>CAWHXI010000001.1:0-721787 GCA_963833345.1 uncultured Acidobacteriota bacterium
GAACGCCGCGCTTCCCCAGGTGGACTACCCGACAATTCAAGTCCAGACCTTCTACCCTGGCGCCAGCCCCGACGTCATGGTTTCTTCGGTCACCGCCCCGCTCGAGCGCCAGTTCGGCCAGATCCCCGGCCTGAACCAAATGACTTCCACCAGTTCCTTCGGTAGCTCCATCATCACGCTGCAATTCATGCTCGATCTCAACATTGACGTCGCCGAACAAGAGGTCCAGGCGGCCATTAACGGTGCCTCCAATCTTCTCCCTCAAGGGCTTCCGAATCCCCCGATCTACAACAAAATCAATCCCGCCGACGCGCCGATTCTCACCCTTGCCCTTAGTTCAAGATTCGATGCCGCTTTCGAAAGTCGAAGATCTTGCGGACACCACGCTCGCGCAGAAAATTTCCCAGCTCACCGGAGTCGGACTCGTCAGTATCAGTGGCGGCCAGCGTCCAGCCGTGCGCGTCCAAGCGAATCCCACGGCGCTCGCTTCTTACGGCCTGGGTTTGAGGATTTGCGTACTGTGCTGGGCGCTGCCAACGTCGATCAAGCCAAGGGCAACTTTGATGGACCTCATCAGTCCTACACTATCGGCGCAAACGACCAACTAATCTCCAGCGACAGTTATCAGCCCATCATCGTGGCTTATCGCAACGGCGCTCCGGTGCGGCTGTCCGACGTCGCCACAGTTTTCGACGGCACGGAAAATGTGAACCAAGCTGCCTGGGCCGGCAAGAATCCTGCCGTCATTCTAAACATTCAGCGTCAGCCCGGCGCCAACATCATCGCCGTGGTCGATCGCGTCAAGGAGCTGCTCCCGCAGATCTCGGCCGCGCTCCCCGCCTCTGTGAAGATCGAGATTCTCACCGACCGTACCAGCACCATCCGCGCCTCCGTCGAAGACGTGCAATTGACATGATGCTCACCATCGCCCTGGTGGTGATGGTCATCTTTCTTTTTTTGCGCAGCTTGCGCGCCACTGTGATTCCCGCGTGGCCGTGCCGCTTTCCATCGTCGGCACTTTTGGCGTGATGTATCTGCTGCGGCTACAGCCTCAACAATCTCTCGCTTATGGCACTCACGATCTCCACAGGTTTCGTCGTCGACGACGCCATCGTCATGATTGAGAACATCAGCCGTTACATCGAACAGGGCGATACGCCACTCAAAGCCGCGCTAAAGGGCTCCGAACAAATCGGCTTTACCATTATTTCGCTCACCGTTTCTCTGATCGCCGTACTGATTCCTCTGCTTTTCATGGGCGACATTGTCGGCCGGCTCTTCCGCGAGTTTGCCGTCACCCTAGCGATCACGATTCTTATCTCGGCCTTCGTCTCTCTCACCCTCACTCCGATGATGTGCGGCCAAATTCCTTCGCTATACGAAGGAGGAAGATCAAGACCTGGTTCTATCACAAGTCCGAACTCGCCTTTAATTCCATCATTGCCTTCTACGGACGCACTCTGAAATTTGTGCTTCGGTTCCGCACCATCACGCTCCTCGTCACGGTCGGCACACTTGTTGGCACCATCTTGCTCTACATCTATATTCCCAAAGGTTTCTTTCCCGTTCAGGACACCGGCGTCATTTTGGGCATCTCCGAAGCCCCGCAAAACATTTCCTTCACCGCGATGTCGCAGCACCAGCAAGCACTCGTCGACGTAATTTTGAAAGACCCGGCGGTCGAAAGCCTCTCCTCTTTCATCGGGATTGACGGAACCAACACCACCCTGAACACCGGCCGAATTCAGATCAATCTCAAGCCTCTCGATGAGCGGAAAATCAGCGCCTCCGACATGATTCGCCGCCTCCAGCCTCAGCTTGCGAGCGTCGATGGTATCTCGCTCTACATGCAGCCGGTGCAAGACCTCACCGTCGAAGATCGCGTCAGTCGTACGGAATTCCAGTACAGCCTGGAAGATGTTGACCCTAAAGAGCTCGCCTATTGGACGCCGCGCTTCATCGACAAACTGAAGTCCATCCCATCCGTGCGCGACGTCGCCAGCGACGAACTGAACCACGGCCTCCTCGCTACGCTCATCATCGACCGCGACACGGCTTCCCGCCTCGGTGTCCTCCCCGCTGATATCGACAACACGCTCTACGACGCCTTTGGCCAGCGCCAAGTCTCCACCATTTATACTCAGCTCAATCAGTATCATGTCGTCATGGAAGTTGATCCCTCGTTCCACCAGAATCCCGACTCTCTAAAAAATATTTACGTGAGATCTTCTGGAGCTCCACAAACTTCCTCCGGGTCGACGGCCAATATTTCAACGAATGGACAGGCAAACATTACCTCCGCTCCGAGCCCGCAAGTTCCGCTGAGCGCGTTTACGCGTTTCGAGCCTGGAGCCACCGCCCTGGCTATCAACCATCAGGGGCAGTTTCCGGTCGTCACCGTCTCATTCAACCTCGCTCCCGGCGCCGCTCTCGGCGATGCGGTCGACGCCATCAACAAGGCCAAGTCCGAATTGAATATGCCTATCAGTGTCCAGGCCACCTTTCAGGGCACAGCGGCGGCCTTTCTTAAATCTCTCGCCAACGAGCCCATACTCATTCTTGCCGCTCTCATCACCGTCTACATTGTTCTCGGCGTCCTCTATGAAAGCTATATTCACCCCATCACCATTCTCTCCACGCTTCCTTCCGCAGGTGTCGGCGCTATCCTTGCTCTCCTCCTTTTTCACATGGAGTTCAGCGTCATTTCGCTCATCGGCATCATTCTTCTCATTGGCATTGTCCAAAAAAACGCCATCATGATGATTGACTTCGCGCTTGAGGCCGAGCGCAAGGAAGGGAAGACGCCGCTCGAAGCCATCTACGAAGCCTGCCTGCTGCGTTTCCGTCCCATCATGATGACTACCATGGCGGCTCTCCTCGGTGCCCTGCCTCTGGCTCTCGGCACCGGCGTCGGCTCCGAATTGCGACGTCCTCTCGGCATCACCATTGTGGGCGGACTGATCCTTAGCCAACTGCTCACGCTTTACACCACGCCGGTGGTCTACCTTGCTTTCGATTGGCTGGCCCACCGCTTCGCTTTTCAGATTGGCAATTCCATCGAGGAGCCGGCCCACGGCGACTAGAAGATGACTTCCTCGACCAATTTCTCCGCACCTTTTATTCGCCGGCCGGTCGCCACTGCTCTCATTACCATTGCGATCTTTCTCTCCGGCGCGGTGGCTTTTCGATTTCTGGCTGTAGCGCCTCTACCCCAAGTCGATTTCCCGACTATTTCTGTTGGTGCCAGCCTGCCCGGCGCCAGCCCGGAAACGATGGCCTCAGCCGTTGCCACACCGCTCGAACGCCAGTTCGGCCGCATCGCTGGCGTCACGCAAATGACCTCCTCCAGCGGCCTCGGGTCCACTGGCATCACGCTTCAGTTTGACCTCAACCGCGATATCAACGCGGCCGCTCGCGACGTGCAAGCCGCCATCAACGCCGCGCGCAATCAGCTTCCGGCCGATCTTCCCGGCCAGCCCACGTACCGCAAGGTCAATCCCGCGGACGCTCCCATCATGATTCTGGCCTTAACCTCGGACAATTTTCCGCCGGCGCAGATCTATGACGCGGCCGATTCCATCCTGGCGCAAAAGCTCGCCCAGGTCGAAGGCGTCGGCCAGGTCTTCGTTTGGGGAAGCGCGAGCCCCGCCGTTCGCATTGAAGCCAATCCCTACCAGCTCAACAGCTACGGCATTAGTCTTGAGACCATTCGTGGTTCTCTGCAATCCGCCAACGCCAATCTGGCCAAAGGTTCTCTCTCCGACTCGCAAAAGACTTGGAATGTCGGCGACACCGACCAGCTCTTTAAAGCCTACGAATACACGCCGCTTATCGTCGCCGGCCACACTGGCGCTCCTGTTCGGCTTCGGGATATCGGAGAAGTCGTAGATTCCGTTGCGGACAACCGCAACTTGGGTCTCTTCGGCGGGAAACGTTCCGTGCTCCTGGCCATCTTTCGCCAGCCAGCCGCCAATATGATCGAGACGGTCGATCGCATCAATGCCATCCTGCCCGTTCTCCGCGCATCGATCTCTCCCTCGCTCCATCTAACCGTCTCCATCGATCGCAGCGTCACCATTCGCGCTTCCGTTCACGACGTCGAAATCACTCTGATCATCTCGATCATTCTGGTTATCCTCGTGGTCTTCGCTTTTCTCCGCAGTACCTGGGCGACCATCATCCCGAGCGTGGCTGTTCCGCTGTCGCTCGTCGGCACTTTCGGTGTGATGTACCTCTTCGGCTACAGCCTGGACAATCTCTCGCTCATGGCCCTCACCATCTGTACCGGATTCGTCGTGGACGATGCCATCGTCGTCATTGAGAACATCACTCGTCACATCGAGAACGGAATGAAGCCTTTTGATGCCGCCATGAAGGGCGCCAGCGAAATTGGTTTCACCGTGCTCTCCATGACTACCTCTCTGATTGCCGTTTTCGTCCCTATCTTGATGATGCCGGGCATTGTCGGCCGTCTCTTCCGCGAATTTGCGGTAGTCCTCAGCGTGGCCATCGTCGTCTCGCTTTTCGTTTCTCTCACCACTACTCCCATGATGTGCGCGCGTTTTCTCAAGCACGAGAGCGGCAAGCACAATTGGATCTACAACTTCTTTGAAGCCGCCTTTGACCGGCTTCTTCGTCTCTACGATGTCTCTCTCCGCTGGGTTCTCCGCCGCCAGTTGCTGATCTTGGGCATGACCTTTCTAACCGCCGTGCTTTGCGCTTATCTCCTTGTGAATGTTAATTCCGGTTTTTTCCCGCAGCAGGATACTGGCCGCATCAACGGCGCCATTCAAGGCGACCAGGATTTATCTTTTGCGGCCATGTCGCAGAAGATGCGCGAGTTCACGGATATCGTAATGAAGGATCCCGCCATCGATACGGTCACTTCCTTTACCGGCGGCGGCAGTGGTGGCAGCACCGCACGCGTGTTTGCTCAGCTAAAGCCCCTCAGCGAACGCAAGATAAGCGCCGACGAGGTCATTGCCCGCATTCGCGAGGCTACCTCTCATGTTCCCGGTGCCGTTCTTTTTCTCCAGGCTGTGCAGGACCTCAGCGTGGGCGCGCGCTTCGGCGCCGCGCAATATCAGTACACTTTGCAGGCGGATAATCTCGACGACCTCAATCATTGGGCCCCGTTGATCATGGCGAGACTAGCCAAGATCCCCGAGCTTCGCGATGTGAACTCCGACCAGCAGATACATGGCCTGCAAAGCTCGCTCGTAGTCGATCGCGACACCGCCAGCCGCCTCGGCGTCTCCATGGCGGCGATTGATAACACTCTCAGCGACGCTTTCGGCCAGCGCCAGGTCTCCACCATCTACAAGGGCCTAAATCAGTACTACGTCATCCTGGAAGTCATGCCGAGCGCCCAGCAGGATCCCGCGGCTCTGAAGTCCATTTATGTACCCGCCACGGGTGGGCATCTCGTCCCGCTCAGCGCCTTTTCCCATTACGAACCCTCCAACACCGCGCTCTCCATCAACCATCAGGGCGTCTTTCCAGCGATCACGATATCCTTTAATCTTGCCCCGGGCGCCTCTCTTGGCCCCGCCGTTCTGGATATCGAAGCAGCCACTCGTGAAATCGGTGTCCCTCGGACGGTCCACGCAGCTTTCCAAGGCAATGCGCAGGCCTTCCAAGATTCACGCTCTTCGCAACTCCTGCTTATCATCACCGCTCTCGTGGCCGTTTACATCGTCCTGGGAATCCTCTATGAGAGTTTCATCCATCCCATCACCATTCTTTCCACCATTCCCTCCGCCGGCATCGGAGCCATTCTCGCCATTCGAGTTACTAACTCAGATCTAAACATGATCGCCCTCATCGGCGTCATTCTCCTCATCGGCATCGTCAAGAAAAACGCTATTCTGATGATTGATTTTGCAGTGCAGGTCGAGCGCGAAGAGAAAATCTCGCCGCTGGAGGCGATCTACAAAGCTTGTCTGCTGCGTTTCCGGCCTATCCTGATGACTACTATGGCGGCGCTCTTCGGCGCCCTGCCTCTCGCTCTGGGCACGGGCGTCGGCTCTGAGCTTCGCCGTCCGCTCGGCATCACCATTATCGGCGGCCTCATCGTCAGCCAGATGCTCACTCTCTTCACTACACCAATCGTTTACATCTACATGGATCGCTTGCAAACCTGGCTACAAGGCAAGCGCAAACACGGGCACGTACCCGTCCCTGCGGGCGCTCAGGCGGACTGATTCGCCACGCGATCTCTTACTACTTTGTCCGACTTTGTTTTTGTAGTGGCGGCAACGTACCGTTCCCGCACTCGCCCCATTTCTACGAGCTGCCAATCAGATATCCCGTTAAAAAGACCAGCACCCCGCCGACGATTACTTGAAACGCCGCCTGCAAGAACGGTGTATCCATGTAGCGGTGCCGGATGTAACTGATGATCCCCAACTCGATGCACACCACGATCACCGCAACAATCGTGGCGTAGTGAAAATTCGAGATCAAGAACGGCAGCGTATGTCCGATCCCTCCCGCTGTCGTCATGGCTCCCGTGACCGTCCCGCGCAGCCACGGCGAACCTCGCCCAGTGAGCGATCCGTCGTCGGAAAGTCCCTCCGAAAAGGCCATCGAGATTCCCGCGCCAATCGAAGCCGCAAGTCCCACCCGAAATGCATCCCAGCTCTGGTGCGTGGCGAATGCCGCCGCAAAAAGTGGCGCCAGCGTTGATACCGATCCATCCATCAATCCGGCAAGCCCCGGCTGCACGATTTGCAGCAGGATCAGCTTACGGTGCGATTCGGCTTCTTCCGCGCGCGCAGGTTCCGTTAAATGTTTCTCTTGCAGGCCTTCCGCCGTTGCCTCGTGTTTGCGCTCTTCATCCGCCAGCTTGTTCAACAACTCTCGTGTCGGCGCATCTGTAACGCGGCCGACGGCTCGCGAATAGAAACGCGCCGCCTCCATCTCCATCACCTTGGCTTGCTTCCTGGCCACGTTCACGCCCAGCGGTCGCACCAGCCACGTCGGCCTCCGTTGCAAGAATCCCTTCACGTTTTCCCGCCGGATCAACGGAATGTGATCTCCAAAGCGCTGCCGGAACATCGCCAGTAAGCGGTCGCGGTGCACCACTTCTTCCTCGCGCATCTCCTCAAACATCTTCGCCGTCGCCGGGTAAGTCTCCCGCAAGGCGTCCGCAAACTCGCCGAAGATGCGGCTGTCTTCCTCTTCCGACGAGATAGCCAGCGCCAGAATTTCCTTTTCGGATAAATCCTTGAATTTTTTGAGCATGGCCATTTCCTCGCGTTTCGTCGAGGAAGAGAATCGCACAAACGGTGGAAAGAAGTCACCTAGAGGTGGGAACCGGCGTACTCGAAAGCTCGCCGGTGGCACAGCCAAGATTGGCTGTGCTCTCTATTAAGAGAAATGCTAGAGATGACAGACAAAGGGCGCCTGTCACATAAAAGCGGCTATGACTACCAACTGAGCCGCTAAACCAAAAATCCCTGCGTCCGGCAAAGATGCACAATTCCAAATCGGTCGCCTGCTCCGACTTTATGCTTCATGCGGTAAAGATGATTCTTCACCGTCTGCTCCGACAGGCAGAATTGGTTCGCAATTTCCTTGTTCGTCAGTCCTTGCGCGATCAGCGGAACGATCTGCTGCTCGCGTCTCGTCAAGCCCAGCCTCGGATGAATGGCTGCCGAGTGCACCGACGTTGCTTCTCTCTCAAAAAAGCGGAAGAGCAACGCGCACAGCGACCCAGGGCACACCGCCTCGCCCGCTTGCACCGCATGCGTCGCTTCCAGGACGTCTTCCGCCGATGCGTCTCGCGGCAGATACCCTCGGATCCCCGCGCGCACGTATTGAAAAAACTCCGTCTCGTCTTCCGTCATTCCCACCAGCAGGATTCGCACGGTCGGAGCGGTCAATCGCACTTGCCTAATCACGAAAACGTCTTCTCCCAAGCTTCCCCGCGAGGTCAGCAGCAAGATATCGGCTTTCTCCTCGATCAATTCTTCCACTCGGAAAGGCCCGGTGGAGCTAAATCCCACCACGTCGATGTCTCCTTGCCTCGTCAACATCCGTGACAGCGCCTCACGCAACAGCCGGTTCTCCGCCGCGATGTACACGCGAGACCTTACCTCCGCCTCGCCGTTTGCTCGCATTCGCGGCGCTTCTTCTCCCGGCATGGGATTCCCACGGCGCTCTCCACGTAAGACTTCATTTCGCTGGCCATTGCCTGACGAAAGTGGGTTTCGACGTGCCGCGTTATTCATGGAGGATTTTCTCCTGCAGACTCTGTTGCTCCCCAGCGAATGCCTTCCTCTCGGGAACTTGCATTTGCGGACCGCAACCAACTTCTGCAATTTCACGTTTGCAATTTCACAGCCGCACCTCGTTTTCTCCTTTCCTCCCGTCGTCCCACATATGTCCCATCGTACCTATCCCTTAGGGCCGGACTTCGCGGTGACCGTAGTTCTATCGAGTCCCACATCGGTACCAATCCCCATCTGCCACTTCACTTCGGAACTTCTCCCATTAAATCCTTCTTATTCTTCTCCTTAGCGAAAATACTCCCCCTTGCTCTCTTTCCTTCGCAGTACTTCCGTACTATCATTCATCCAGAGCGTCCTACCTTTTGCAGGTACGCCTCAGCTATAGGTTTTGTTTTACGCAAGCCTTACACTCTCTCTAGAAACGTCCCTTTTGCGAGAGGCAAGGCATTCATGGAGACCCAGCAAAGCATTATGGTCAAGACACCCAGCACCAGTGGCGCCGCCGCTCCGAAACCCACTACTCAAGAACGCCGTGGCACTCGCCGCTGCAAAATCACCCAGCTCATGCGCATTCGCCCTTCTGATCCGGAGAAGGATCATTTCGACGACATGCGCGGAACCCTCAGCGTTTCTCGCAGCGGTGTTTATTTTCAAACCAGCGAGCCTGCCTATGAAATCGGCATGCGCCTTTTTCTGACTCTGCCTTATTCCCAAAATCCCATGTCGATGAATCGTGAGTACCTCGCGGAAGTCGTGCGCAGAGATCCTCTTTCCACCGGCATGTTCGGCGTTGGCCTGAAAATCCTCATGGAAATGGGGACGCAACAGCCCACTTTCAACGACTCCTGGGCGTCGCGCAGGTAGCCTCGCGTTCGGCGCAACTCAATTTAGTTTCTAAAACAGATTTATGAAAACAAAAAAGGGCGGATGGCTAAAAGCCACCCGCCCCTTCTTGTTTTTGGGGTTGGAGAGAACTCGAAATTAATCTTGTCCGAACATCTGCAAAGTCTTGTGCCGGATGATTCCCAGCTGCCGATTGATCGGGTGCTGCCGCGTCAAAAATGTCAGTACCGGAGGCCGCCGCTCGACTAGCCGGTTCATGGCGATCGTCAACCGCACATCTCGCCGCGCAAATTTCAGGCCGGACTGCAGCGCTTCCACAGCTTCCTCGCGCCGCCCCGCTGTCGCGTACACTTCCGCCAGGTTCAGATAAAGCTGTGCCTGGTTCCGCTTCATCCGCACCGCCGTATCGCACAGCCGCTCGGCTTCGCCCCACTTCTGTTCGGAGCGCGCCAGCACTACTCCCAGATAAGACATGTAGTACGGATTGTTTCTATCGAGGTCTACTGCGCGCTTCATATGCGGCAACGCCTTTACCGCATAGTTGTCTCGCAGCAGCGTTAACCCGGTCTTGAATTCGCGGAAGGCTTCCGTGTCCATCATTGCTTCACCTCGTTGCCCCTGTCCTTTTCAGGATGGGCTAGGATTAGGACTCCCCCGGGAAGCTGGAAACTTGCCGCGCGCTGCAAAAAAAGGACACTCACCGCCCGGGCGCCGGGCTTGGCTGGATTAGCTTTTTCGAAGTAACCCAAGAAAATATTGCGTTCACCCAGTTGGTGTTCGGTACAGCGGAGAGCAGTGTCGCGTTTTCGGTTCCCATCCCAGTCCTTCTTGAACCTACGCGCACTTTTCTCAAGAATCTACTGACCCGTGGGACAGTCTTGGGTCAGCCGCACTGCGGTAAGAGCGGCATGGGCAAGTACAGGCTGCGAAATACCCGCCAATTCAGCCCGTTTTTAGCTCTCGGAACTTTCTGGCTCAGGAAGCTTGCACGCGGAAGCGCGAAATCTTAAGCGGGGATCTACTTCGTCAGCTTCTTCCATCCCTTCCGCCAATCTTCCCAATCCTTAAGCGTGGCCTTGCACATTGCTTTTGCCGCCTTATGCAGCCAACGGCCTTTTCTCTTCGCCAGATCGCGTTTGACTTCCGGAATGGCCTGCGGCGAGCCGAAGTGCATGTTGGCCGTCTCCCACCCCATCGAATAGAGCAGCCTCGCCTCATCCCGCTCTGCCGCCAGGGAAACCAACTCGATCCGCGAGCAGTCCGGCGCCAGCCGCCGCACCACCCATCTGCTGTGAAACTGAACGAAAGGGTCCAGCACGCGCAAACAGCGCCCGATGAGCTTTGGTCCATACACGACCGCCGTCGAGGTCCCCCTGTTCCAAGCGGATGCCGAAGGTCTAATCGCTTTCGCCTCGCGCGCAATGTAGGCCCCGCCCGAGGAAGAAAGTGCCACTATCCTCGGATGGCCCAGGCTGCCGAGCCCCGCAATTCGCTTTCTCAACTGATACACGCTCTTGGGCGGCAGCGACTCCTCAAGCAATTCCCGCACTTCGTCTGGAGCTTTTGCGGTGAAAGACGGCAAGTGCGTTAGCTTTTGCCAGAAATGAACGGGGTCGCGCAGCTTGCTCAGCGCCATCAAGCGCAGCCACTGGTTATCCTCCGCCAGAATAAACGGTTTACCGCCAGCAGCGAGTGAGTCTCGGTAACCTTGTTCGACCGCTTCCGCAGCCTCGCGCCGCGTCAAGCTTAGATGCTCCCCAAGAATCGCCAGATAAGCGCTGGTCGTGAGCCGCACCAGATCTATCGCGTATGACGATGGGTATACCTCGTCCAGATCGTTCACTCCCCAGATGAGCCGCCCTTCCAGGTCCCGCCACGTCCCAAAATTCTCGACGTGCAAATCGCCCACCGCAAGAACTTTGGGAGCTTTCGCCAGTTCGCCGCAGACTTCCGGCCAAAGCTGCAGCCACCTGTAAAAAGTCGCGCGAAAGAATGGGAACGCCGCCTGGGCCATCAATCGATGTTTTAGGCGCAGATCCTGCTTAATAATCGGGAGTTGGGCGCCCAGCCACTTCTCGAACGCAAACGTTGCATTAATGACGCCGGGTATCATTCGCAATTCACACGCGCGCGTGTTCTGCGCGAGATGTCCCGCGCACACGCGATTCGTAAATCGGGAAGCGCGCAGCGAATTCCGCAACCTGCTTCCTCACTCTCTGTTCCGTCTCCGCGTCGCCCAGGTGCGAGAGAATCTCCCCAATCCAGCCCCCGATTTGCTCCATCTCCGCTTCGCGCATCCCGCGCGTTGTCACCGAGGGGCTTCCCAGGCGGATCCCGCCGCCCTTCATCGGCGGCAGGGGATCGAACGGTATCGAGTTCTTGTTCACCGTAATCCCCGCGCGGTCTAGCGCCTTCTCCGCATCGTTTCCAGTGATGCCGCGCGAATGCACCTCAATCAAGAAGACATGGTTGTCCGTCCCGCCTGTCACAATACGGAACCCGCGTTTCGCAATTGCCGCCGCCAGCGCATTCGCATTGGCCACCACTTGCTTCTGATACTCCTTAAAGCTGGGCTCCATCGCTTCCTTCAAACACACAGCCTTCGCCGCAATCGTGTGCACCAAAGGCCCGCCCTGCGTTCCAGGAAAAGTTAGCTTGTCCAATTCCTTCGCAAACGCCGCTTTGCACAAAACCAATCCCCCACGCGGGCCGCGCAAAGTCTTGTGTGTAGTGGTCGAAACGATGTCGGCATGCGGCACGGGGCTAGGATGCACTCCCGCCGCCACAAGTCCCGCAATATGCGCCATATCCACAAAAAACAAAGCCCCCACCGATTTCGCCGCTTTCGCAATCCGCTCAAAATCGATAATCCTCGAATAAGCGCTGGCCCCCGCCACAATCATCTTCGGCTTGTGCTCCTGTGCCAGCCTATCTATTTCGTCGTAATCAATCCGCTCGTCCTCTTTCTTCACTCCATACGCGATAAATTTGTACATCCGGCCCGAAAAATTCAAAGGATGCCCATGCGTCAAATGCCCGCCATGCGAAAGATTCATCCCCAGCACCACTTCATCCTTCTGCAAGGTCGACATGTACACCGCCACATTCGCCGATGTCCCCGAATGCGCCTGCACATTGGCATGCTCAGCGCCAAATAGTTCTTTCGCGCGATCAATCGCCAACTGCTCCACTTTATCCGCGTACTCGCATCCGCCGTAATAGCGCTTTCCCGGATACCCCTCCGCATACTTGTTCGTAAAAATCGACCCCATTGCCTCCAGTACCGCCTCCGATACAAGGTTCTCCGATGGAATCAACTCCAACCCTGTCGCCTGCCGCTGCGCCTCCTCCTGCAACAACTCTGCAATCGTCGGGTCGACCGCCTCAAGCGGCCTCTGCATCCGTTCGTTAGCTTCAGTAGTCATCTCGGTTGTCCTATCGATCCAAATTCAATTCAGCTGAGGTCGTTCGTCTCACTTCATATTAAGGGTGCACCATCTTACCCCGCCACGCGATTTCTGCGAAGCGCCCCTCTTCGTCAAAAGTCCCGGAGATGCTATAATGTCCCCGGGAAGTTCTGCGATTTCGGTCTGCGGCAGCCTAGCTGCCGCGTTTTCATTTTAGGGCGCGGTAGCGCAGACACTTGGGCCAAGCTTCGAGGTGGCCTGCTCCTCTCCAGTTCCTATGCAAAGTGATGCAACGCGCGCAGCGCAGCAAATGTAGCGCACGGCGGAACCCTGCGGTCTTTCCGCCCCCAGTGCGAGAGCCATAACCGAAAACACCGCAATCTCCGACCAAGGATCCGTAAGAGCAGAGATCCCCGGCCACGATTACGTGTACCATCAAGTTATTTAGAATCAGCATTTTGCACAAGTGTTGATTCTAAGGGGTTTACATGGCCGCTAAACCATTTAGAATCAACGTTTACAAAAAAAACGGGGGAGGGGTATGGCGGAAGTCGCTGAAAACCAAAAAACAGCCCCGTTAGAGCTTGGGCTCCGAGAATGTGATTTATCTTCGGACCCACTGGATCGCCCCAAAGCTCAGATCGTTTAGGGTCGATGGACCGCTAATTTTATGGAGGCCTGGGACTTGAAATCGTGAACCCTTACTTCCCGGAGAGTCTTTTGTGGTAAAGGGTCAAAATATCATCGGTGGATTGGACGCCCTTTCCCGTGGCAATTTTTCGGACCACACTGAGCTTCAGGCCGCCATAATCTGGGAGCCGCGAATCATTCATCTCAATCAAGTAAAATCCCGGCTTGCCCGGATTGGCGGTATCGGGAACGCAGTAGAACATTTGCAAGGCGATGCGGATGTAGCGGCTGGCATACAGCTGCTCGTTCGCGACAACGTATTTGATAACGCCTATGCCTTTCGGAAACATGGACACACGATTCACCCGGATGGTCGGCCCTTGCCCAAAATCGATGTTTTCCCAATAGAAGAAGTCCATTGCGCCAGCGAGCTTTCCATCGGGATACTCGAGAATGTGTTCATAGATGCCGCCGGATTTGTCCTTCGGCAAGTAGTAGGAACTGTCCAGCATCGACTTCATGTTTTCATACAAGTTGAAGGGCTTCTCACGGTCGGTGTAGCTGCCGAACGCCTTTAGGCCGCCGGAGATGTAAGTTGTCACCACTTCGAAAAGACGCTGGCGCGCGAACTTGTTGACCTGATCGTATTTGTCCACCGAGTTCCAGTCGATCCTCTTCTGCAGGGCCACAACGTCAAAGACCTGGAGATCGCAGTCGTTGGGTTTGCACTTCTGCAGCGCGTCGATATCCTTGCGAGGGAACGCGATACGGTCGAAGTCGGAGAGTTTGGGCGGCGAACCGAGTTCGTTGAACGCTTGTACGTCGAGGTAGACCTTGTCCTCGAGCAGGCTCTTCACGTCGCGGTAAGATTCCGCGAAACGCTCCACAGTGCTATTGATATACACCCCGCCAAACACAAGCATTCCGTACTTCTTGTCGCCTGATTCAAGGACCTTGGTCACTACTTGACCTTGATCCATCTTCTGAATATCGCTGTCGGACAAACCGACCTGAGTCTTAAAGAAGGTTTCCGGCTGTCGTTGGGCACAAGCGGTACTAGCGCCAAAGATCAGTCCGAGAGAGAGAACACTTGCCGCAAAAACTTCGCCGCGCATGGCGATCATTCCTATTCTTTTCGAGTTTGCTTTATCCATATTTCCTTTTTGACGCTCCTAAAAGCGCAGCCGTAAGTTCATCTCAGTTACCCGTGACCTTGACAACGAATTCTCATACGAGCACGACTGGAGGTCTAGTGTCTGATGCGAGTAAGAGCAAGTCAGGTGCAGATTAACGCACGAATCGGAAAGTGACCCGCGACTTGCCAGCGGTCAGCCGCTGCCAAAAGGCGTTGCTTTGCATTTCACCCGGATATACTCTCCTCCGCTGGTTCGATGCATCCCAAGAGGCCTCGCCCTCTCTCATTGGCGCTGAGTTGCCGGACGCCGCGGCTCGCCAAGAGAGAGTTAACTCGCTGCATAGCCGGAGAATGAGCCAGTGGCTTTTGGGCTGGAAGACATAAAGGGCCATAACCTTCCCCGAAGCAGCGGAGGAACGCCAATGAAAGCCGCGGTCTACACCAGGTACGGACCTCCGGAAGTTGTCCAGACCGCGGACGTCGAGAAGCCCATTCCCAAGGACAACGAAGTCTTGATAAAAGTTCGCGCGGCGAGCCTCAATCCACTTGACTGGCACTTCATGAGGGGCACGCCGTACGCCGTTCGCATCATCGCCGGGCTGCGCAAACCAAAATCCCCGGGGCTAGGCGTGGACGTTGCCGGCCAGGTCGAAGCCCTAGGCGCCAAAGTATCGCAATTCAAACTCGGCGACGAGGTTTTCGGCTCCTGCAAAGGTGCCTTTGCCGAGTATGTCTGTGCTTCCGAATCAGTATTGGTCATGAAGCCGGCTAACGTCACTTTTGAGCAAGCAGCTTCCGTACCCGTGGCCGCCTATACGGCATTGCAGGGTCTTCGGGACAAGGGACACATCCAAACAGGTCAGAAAGTCTTGGTTAACGGTGCTGCGGGAGGTGTGGGTACATTCGCCGTGCAGATCGCCAAGTCGTTTGGCGCGGATGTCACCGGCGTATGCAGTACCAGGAATCTCGACATGGTCCGGTCCATCGGTGCAAATCGCGTTATCGACTACACACAGGAGGATTTCACGAAAAGTGCACAACGCTACGACTTGTTTTTCGACGGCGTTGGAAACCATTCGTTGTTAGCTTCCAGGGGCGTTTTAAATCCCAAGGGAATATACGTCGGCGCGGGGGGAACGACCGACAACTGGATGATCCGTCCCTTGCTGAGCGCAATTTCCTCTCTTGTGTTGTCGCTGTTCGGGAACCGGAAGCTGCTCATGGTTCTTGCGAAACCGAACAAACAGGATCTGACCTGGATGCGCGAGCGCATGGAATCTGGAGAGATAAAACCGGTCATCGACAGGCGTTACAACTTAAATGAAGTCCCTGAGGCTATCCGCTATCTGGAAACAGGGCACGCCCGCGGAAAAGTAATCATAACCTTCGAAAATAACTAGAAAATGCGGGAACGCCTTGGGCGCGGCTTTGAACAGCCACTGCGGGCAAAAGGCTTTGCTTTGCCTGCAACGCCGATATAGGCTCCTCCGCTGGTTCAATACATTCCAAGGGGCCGCTTCCATGAACTTGTTTCGAAATACTGCAATCTTGCTGATTTCTGCGGGCTCGTTCGCCGCACCTGCTTGCTTCGCACAGCAAGACGCCCGAGAACTGGAACGCAAGGTCGATCAAATTTTTGCGGCGTACGACAAGCCCGATTCACCGGGCTGTGCGCTCGGCGTCGTGCGCGACGGCGAGTTCATCTACAAAAGAGGCTACGGTGAAGGCAGTCTCGAACTTAGCGTTCCGCTCACTCCTCAGTCTGTCTTCTATATGGGCAGCGTCTCGAAACAATTCACTGCCGCTAGCGTGGTGCTCGCTTCCGAGCAAGGCTTTCTCTCGCTCGATGATGATGTCCGCAAATACGTTCCTGAGGTTCCTTCTTATGGCAAGCCCATCACGCTCCGCGAAATGCTGCATCATACTAGCGGCTTTCGCGACATCCTCGGCTTGCTCCTCCTCGCCGGACGCAATTTTGAGGACATCCACCCCACACCCGAATTGCTCGACCTGCTTTCTCGCCAAAAAGCTCTCAACTACATGCCGGGCGACGAATATCTCTACAGCAACACAAATTTTTTCCTCTTTAGCGTGATTATCAAGCGCGCCACAGGCAAGCCTCTCTCTCAATTCGCCGAAGAAAATATTTTCAAGCCTCTTGGAATGACCCACACGCGCTTCTATGATGACCACTCCGTCGTCGTTCCCGGCCGCGTCCCCGCGTACGAGCCGCGCCCCAGCGGCGGATTCCGCGTAGACTGGTCAACCAATTTCGACAAAATTGGCGACGGCGGCCTAATGAGCAGCGTCGACGATCTCCTCCTCTGGGATCGCAATTTCTACGCCAACAAGCTTGGCAAAGGGACGCTACTGAAAGAGATACAAACGCCAGGTGTGCTCAATAACGGCAAACAAATCGAATACGCACTCGGCCTAACAATCAGCACCTACCGCGGCCTGCCCATCGTCGAACACGGCGGCGCGCTCTTCGGCTATCGAACCGAGTTGCTGCGTTTCCCGCAGCAGAAATTTTCCGTCATCACGTTGTGCAACGTTGGCACCAGCAATCCCAGTCATTTGTCGTATGAGGTCGCTGATCTCTACCTTGCTGGTCAGCTTTCACCCGAACCCCCGGCTTCCGCCGCTGCGAGCGTTGACACCCAGCTTTTCGCCGGTTGGTACCGCAACTTGGAGTCTCACTCCGTCCTTGAAATTACCTCGTCGAAGGAAGGCGTTGGAGCGTTCGGCATATTTTTCAAACCTCGCGACCCGAACCACTTCGTCGCCACAGCCGGTCCTGAAATCGCGTTCGACCGCCAGCCAAACTCCGGTATGCGTCTCACGGTGAATTTCAAAGACACAGCGCCGCAAGTTTTTGAAAGATATGAACCGCTCAAGGCTTCCGCGGAAAATTTCGCGCAGTACACCGGCGAATACACAAGCGCCGAACTACAAGCCACCTATCGCTTTGCCGTCAAGGACGGCAAACTCACTCTGGCCACGAACTGGCAAGAGCCTGCTGTCCTTGAACCAACCATACTCGACCAATTCCAGGGCCCGTTCGGCACCGCCATCGTGTTCCGCCGTGATGCCGCAGGCCACGTCACTGGCTGCGATCTCTTCGCCGGCCGCGTCCGAAACATTGCTTTCGCAAAAACCATGACTCCGTCAACGAAATGATCGTGGCCTGCGTGCTCTTGCGGCAAAAGCAGAATGGCGTGAGTCCCACCTGCGGGGTGGAGGGCCGCCCGTTTACGAGCTGAGAATTGTAAACATTCTCTAGCCTTGATCGCCGCTGGAGGAACTCACGCCCTGCCGCCAATTACTCGAATCGCTGGCCAGTGGCTGTTGCGCAGCCGCTCACGAGGAGAGTGCCAGTCGGATCGAAGAACTGGACGGAGGCTGCGGTAGTCATGAACTGGTCCGGATTATCTCCGATTTCGATGGCTTGGCTGATCTTCTGTATCTTCGCCAGCACGCCGTTCACGGTCACAAAAGCCATCGTGTCCGCGTTGTAGGTGTGTCGCCCCGTGTGACTCCACACGCCATGCCCCGGACCGCGGAGCGCTGGGAAAAACATCGGATTGTCGGTCGTCTCCGTCATGGTTCCACCGGCGTTGAACGTCAGCAAGGATTTAAACGGAGGTGCAATCGCCGGCCCACTGGGACACACTTGCTGGGTCACGGTAACCACCCATGTCCCCTCCAGCGTCCGCCCGTCCCGATCCCAGTCTTGGGCTTTCGCTGTTGCTCCCCGGCCAACCCAAAAAAGAAGCATCATTCCCATTGCCAGAATTGCAATTGCTTTGTAATGCTGCGATCTCATGTTTTTTCTCCTCGTTTAGCACCGCTCTCGAGATTTCACTACGGAGCGGGCCGGGCATATACTCATTCCCACGCAAGAGGAAAGTCTTTAGAATGCCCCTGAAGCTTTCTGAAAACTTCTGAAGTCCCCGAAGCGAACGCATGAGCGCCCCGCAACTTCACATCTTCGAGTTCGGCGACTTCCGCGTCGAAGCCCACACGCGCCGCCTCCTCCACAAGGGCGACTCCGTCCCGCTCACACCGAAAGTCTTCGACACGTTGCTCTATCTCGTTGAAAACAGGGGAAAGGTCGTCGAGAAGGACGATCTGATGCACGCCGTCTGGCCAGACACGGTGGTCGAAGAAAACAATCTAAACCAAAACATCTCCACGCTGCGCCGAGTGCTCGGAGAAAGCCGCGGGGAGAATCGCTTCATCGCCACCATTCCCGGCAAAGGCTATCGTTTCATCGCGCCGGTTGAGCTTGCTCCAGCCGCGCTAGCCGCAATTCCCACGCGCGTCACGCTAGCCGTCTTGCCCTTCGAGAATCTCAGTGCCGATCCCGAGCGCGAATACCTGGCCGATGGTCTCACCGAAGAAACCATCGCCACGCTCGGTCAAATTGATCCCGATCATCTCAGCGTCATCGGCCGCACTTCCGTCATGTCCTACAAACGAACCACAAAATCCCTCGCCGAAATCGGCCACGAACTGGATGCTGCCTATCTCATCGAGAGCTCCATTCGCGCCGAAGGTGGCCACCTACGCATCACTTCCAAGTTGATTCGCGTCAGCGACCAGGTGCAGATCTGGTCCGCTTCCTACGACAGCGAACCCAACAGCATGCTGGCTTTCCAACGCGAACTCAGCGCCGCCATTGCCGAGCAGGTCCACCTCCACCTTTCTCCGGACCGCCTCAGCGCCCTTGCCCGCCGCCACTCCCGCAACGCCGAAGCATACGACCTCTATCTCCGAGGTCGCCACTTCTGGAACCAACTAACTCCCCCCGCCACCCGACGCGCCATCGAATATTTCGGGCGCGCCGCCGAACTCGATCCAAACTACGCGCTTGCCTGGTCCGGCCTGGCAGACTCTTACTCCGCCGGCCCCATCAATGGCGATGCACCTCCCCTTGCTGTCTGGCCCCGCGCCAAAGAAGCCGCCACCAATGCCATCAAAGCCGAACCCGAACTCGCGGAAGTGCAAACGAGTCTCGGTTTCCTGAAGTTCTGGCTCGAGTGGGACTGGCCGGGCGCAGAAGCCGCTTTCCGCAAAGCAGTTTCGCTCGACCCCAGCTATCCTCTACCGCACCGCATGATCGGCATACTCCTGTCGCACATGGGCCGTCCTGAAGAAGCTCGTCCGGCAATTCGCCGCGCGCGAGAATTGGATCCGCTCCTCGCCGTACACCAGGCGCTCTCCTCGCAAGTAGCGTTCAGCGGCCGCGAATATTCCGAAGCGGTGCAATTCGCGCGTCAATCCATCGTCGTCGATCCCGAATTCTGGGTTGGATACATGCAGCTAGCGCAAGCCCTGGAACAGCTTGGCCAAAACGATCAGGCTCTCGATGCCCTCACTAGCGCCGGTCGCTTTTCCGGTGGCAACAGCAAAGTGGTCGCGCTGCGCGGCTACATCTTCGCTAAGTTGGGTCGCACCGTCGAAGCGCGAGAAGTGCTTCGTACTCTCGTAGCGATCGCGCGCGAGCGTTATGTTCCACCCTACGCGATGGCGCTCGTCCACGCTGGACTCAGCGAGCCAGATGATTCCTTCGAGTGGCTAGACCGCGCCTTCGACCTCCACGACGTTCACCTCATCTTTCTTCCCGTCGATCCTAAGTGGGACCCCTTCCGCGCCGATGCCCGCTTTGCGGGACTCCTCAACCGCGCAGGCTTGCCGATCCCCGTGTTACCCGCCGTTCGCACAACGCACTCCCCCGGAATGGTATAGTGGCCGCGATTCGATCGGTATCGCAGGAGGCTCACCTCGAATGCCTGCCCTGAACAAATCAAAAAGCAAATCGACGAGAATGTGGCGAACCTGCCAAATGCTTGAAGACGCTGCTCTTCGCTGTTTCCTGATTGTTTTCTTTGCCGCGCTTGCTGCGAACTTTACCGTCCCGAAACTCTATGCCCAAGACCAAAATCCACTCGCCAACGATCCGAAGGCTTCCAAACTAGGCGAATTTCAATTCCGCTCAAACTGCGCTTTTTGCCACGGACTGGGGGCGCGGGGTGGTGGCCGCGGCCCGGACCTGACCCGCGCGCAAAAACGTCATGGAAATTCCGACGCCGAACTTTTTCGCACGATCAATGAGGGCGTCCCCGGGACGGCGATGCCGCCGAATGGCGCAACGCAGCAGGGCGTCGGCATGACCGACACGGAAATTTGGCAAGTCATTGCATACATTCGGAGTGTCCAGGTCAAGGCTCCCTCTCAACCGCTCGGAGATGCAGCCCACGGCAAACAGCTTTTCTTCGGTTCAGCCGCTTGTTCCATTTGTCACATGATCGAGGGGAAGGGAGGCCGGCTCGGCCCGGACCTCACTACCACTGGCTCCGCCCGTGCGACCGATTATCTGGTCGAGTCCGTGCGCTATCCCAGCCGACGCCTGGCCCAGGGCATTTCTGAAGCGATGAAGGAATTTTCCCAAGAATACGAAACCGTGAAAGTTGAAACCGCGGACGGGCAGAAATTTACCGGCGTGGTTTTGAACGAAGATCATTTTACTTTGCAGATGCTCGATCTCCGCGAACAGCTTCATCTCTTCGAAAAAGACAAACTTCGTTCCTACGAAAAATCGCGCGAATCGCTCATGCCAGCCTACGACCAAAAAATGTTAAGCGACAAAGACCTCCAGGACATCCTCGCATTCCTGCTTAGCGTAGGTGCCCAATGAGGACCATGCGAATGAACAAAGTTCGGTATGCGTCGCTCGTTTTTCTAGCCCTATCGATGCTTTCCGCTTCAACTGCAAACTCACAAGTCACACCTCAGCGTCTCCTCGATTCCGCGAAGGAACCACAGAATTGGCTCATGTATTCGGGCGATTACTCAGGCCATCGCTTCACCATGCTGGATCAAATTAATACTACGAACGCGGGCTTGCTTGTTCCCAAGTGGGCCTACCAAACGATGGCGGGCGGCAAGTTTGAGACGACGCCTCTCGTTGTCGACGGAGTTCTCTACGCAACTGGCCAAGATGATCGTGCATTCGCTCTCGACGCCAAGACGGGCCGCCCCATCTGGCAATACCAGCGCGCGCTACCTGCCGACATTCGCCCCTGCTGCGGCCGCGTCAATCGCGGCCTGGCCATTCTCGGCGACAAAGTTTTCCTGGGCACGCTCGACACGCACGTTATCGCGCTCGATTCCAAAACCGGCAATGTCATTTGGGATGTGACCGCGTTTGACTATCGCAAGGGCTACAGCATCACGCTCGCGCCACTCGCGATCAAAAAACTCGTTATCGTCGGCGCATCGGGCGGCGAATATGGCATTCGCGGTTTCATTGACGCTTACGACGCCAGCACCGGCGAACGAAAATGGCGGTTCTATACCGTTCCCGGCCCTGGCGAGGCAGGCCACGATACCTGGGAGGGCGACTCCTGGAAAATTGGCGGTGCGCCCGCCTGGGTCACCGGCTCTTACGATCCTGCCACCAACACCACTTTCTGGACCACCGGCAATCCTTCGCCCAGCAATCGCGGCGAAGGCCGCGCCGGCGACAATCTTTACAGCAACTCACTGCTAGCTCTTGATCCCGACTCCGGACAGCTGAAATGGTATTTCCAATTCACCAAGCACGACGAACACGATTGGGACGCCACGCAAGTTCCCGTCATGATCGATCAAGGCGAAAAACATCTCATCGCGCAAGCCAATCGCAACGGCTACTTTTATGTGATCGACCGCTCCACAGGAAAACTCCTGTTCTCGAATCCTTACGCTAAAACCAGCTGGAGCAATTCCAAAGACGCCGAAGGCCGCCCGATCTCGCTCAAAGAAGCTTCTCCCACGCCGGAAGGAAGCCGTGTCTGTCCCGGCGCCGCCGGCGCAACGAACTGGATGTCGCCCACTTACGACCCACAAACGAAACTTTTCTACGTCACCGCGCGCGAGCAGTGCGACATCTTTAGCACCGCGCCACAACCCTATGAGGAGGGCCATGCCTACTACGGCAGCGCGTACTTTCCAAACGACGACACTTCGCCGTTCTGGGGTGCGCTCCGCGCCATCGATCCAGACACCGGCAAAATCAAATGGGAATGGAAGCATCCATCGCCCACATGGTCCGGAGTTCTATCGACCGCAGGCGGCCTGGTCTTCACAGGCGACGCCGAAGGCAACTTTATCGCACTGGACGCCGCCACCGGAAAAGCTCTATGGCACTTCCAGTGCGGCGCATCCGTTTATTCCTCGCCCATGTCCTTCGCCATCGAAGGCAAACAATACGTGGCTGTAGCCGCCGGCTCCGCGCTTTTTACTTTTGCTCTGCCGTAACTTGGTGTGAGTCGCGCCTATCGCGGGCTTTGGGGGCTGGTCTCGGCAGAGAAACGCGCAGCGAGATTTCGGCGTCAGATAGGAGTCAACCCATGAAGACTCTTGCGGAATCGCGCCGCCAATTTCTAAAGAGCGCAGGCCTCGCAACCGGAGCGCTCCTGCTTTCTTCGGGCGACAATCTTGTTCAGGCAGAATCGGCTGCGCCTGGCAACGCATCGAAGGCAACGCAAGCCGATTCGGGCGCCGCGGAGTACACGCTGCACATCAAGAACTCTCCGATCGAGATAGCGCCCAAGCGAATCATCTCTGCGACCACTTACAACGGGCAGTTTCCGGGGCCGCTGCTTCGTTTCAAGGAAGGCCAAGAAGTCACCATCGACATTTACAACGACACTGATACTCCAGAGCAATTGCACTGGCACGGGCAACAAGTTCCGGTCGACGTCGATGGCGCCGCCGAAGAGGGTACGCCGTACATCCCTGCGCACGGCAAACGCCGCATTGTGTTCACACCAAAGCCTGCGGGTTTTCGCTTTTATCACACGCACAACCGCGCCGGCGCCGATCTAGCCGCTGGACAATACAGCGGCCAAGTCGGTCCGGTCTATATCGAGCCGCGCCAGGACCCCGGCAAATACGACCGCGAAGTTTTTCTCACGCTCAAGGAATTCGAGCCCACCTTCAGCCGCGGCGGCGACATGGCGCAGGATTTTCTCTCTCCTTCTGCTCCCAACAAATCACTCCAGGAAACCGGCGAAGCCACCATGAAAGCTTCGCTCGCAAAAGGCATGCCGCACGGATACGAAGTCGGCTATCGTTCCTTCACCATCAACGGACGGATGCTCGGCCACGGCGAGCCCGTTCGCGTGAAACAAGGCGAGCGGGTTCTGTTTCACATCCTGAATGGAAGCGCGACGGAAATTCGCAGCTTCGCTTTGCCGGGTCACTCGTTCGAGGTCGTTGCTCTCGATGGAAATCCTGTTCCAAATCCCGCTAAGGTTCCCGCGCTCTGGCTAGGTACTGCCGAACGCATCTCCGCCATTGTGGAAATGAATCATCCCGGCGTCTGGATTTTGGGCGATCTGGATAACGATGATCGACCGCATGGAATGGGCGTCGTCGTCGAGTACGCCGGCAGCACTGGGAAAGCGCAATGGATCGCCCCGCCGGCGTTTCGTTGGAATTACATGCGCTTCGCGAAACCTGGGGCGACAGCTTCAGCGCCAGATGAAACATTTGAGATGACCTTTGCGAAAGAAAACGCCGCCGAAGAGGGATTTAATCGCTGGACGATCAACGGAGTCTCATATCTGATGACCAGCGAGATTGTTCCCGCTTCATTTCACCTCAAGCAAGGCAAGCGTTACCGCATCCGGATGCACAACGCTAGCGACGACATCCATCCCATCCATCTACACCGCCACAGTTTTGAAATTGCCAGCATCGCGGGAAAATCCACGGCAGGTATTTTCAAAGATGTGTTTATGCTAGGTGGTTATCAGGAAGCTGAGGTGGATTGCGTGGCGGACAATCCAGGAATGACGCTTTTTCACTGCCACCAGCAACTACATATGGATTTTGGGTTTATGACTTTGTTCGACTACGCTTAGCGCTGGGCGACCGCACTGTTTAATTACGGGGTTCTCGGCTGAAGAGCATCCAGCCGCATGCGGGCCTCGGACATCGCTGGTGCGAGTTGCAGCGCTGCGGCATAGGCTTTCGCTGCTTGTTGTGTGTCGCCTTTGTTTTCCAATGCTTGCCCAAGCCGGAACAACGCGAGCGGCGATGGAGCAATCTGTGCTGCGTTCGTAAAATCCGCGATCGCCGCATCCGTGTTCATCATCTGCATCTCCGCCGTTCCGCGCCCGATGTAACTGTTCTGCTCGTTCGGATCGAGCGCGATGGCCGCGCTCAACTCCGCCGTTGCGGCGGCATATTTGCCTTGAACCAGGTAGAGAATCCCCAGATTGTTATGCGACTGTACGATTTCCGCCTGGTCGCTGGAGAGCGCCAGTGCCGCGCGGTATTCGTGCTCCGCATCGTCCAGGCGATTTTGTTTTTGCAGCAAGACGGCAACGTTGTAATGCGGCGATGCCAGATCGGGGCTCAGCCGCACGGCGGCCACGAAGTGTTGTGCGGCAAGCTGTGGCTCTCCGCGCTCCATCAGCGCGACTCCGAAATCATTTTCCGCGAAGCCGTTGTTTTTGGTGACGTCGAGCGTGTGCGCGAAAAGCGTGTAGCTGTCGTGCCAGTAGCCGATCTGTTTGATCGTCAGCGCAGCAAATGGTGCCAGGGCTAACAGAAAGATCGCTACCGCGATTTCCTTCTGCCAATGCCTCTCCGCCGCCAAATCTCCGATCAGCCAGACCAAGGCAAAGAGCAAACCCATCATCGGAATATGCATGAAGCGGTCCGCCATGCCTTGCCGCCCGGTCTGTATAAACCCAATCATCGGCAACATGGTCCCCAGATACCACAGCCAGCCCATCAGCAAATATTTACGTTCCCGGAATCGCCAAACTATCAAGGTGATTGCGGCCAGTGCTAGGCCCGAGAGGGCGACGATCGTCCACGATAGAGTATTTTCCGGATGCGGATAGTATGGCGCCAGTCCAACTGGCCATATGGCCTTTCCCAAATACGCCACGTAGGAAAAAATCGCGTTCTTGAAGCGCCAGCTGAACGGCATCGTTGCCGTCAGCGCATGTTCGCGCGAATGCACGTAAACGGTCACGGCCCCGCCTGCGGCCGCCATCACGAATAGCGGAATCTTTTCGATCACCAGCGCGCGGAGTGCCGGATAGAACTTGCGTGGGTTTCCATCTGTGTCCGTTCCAGGAAGCCGCCCTAGCGGCCAGTAATCCAGCAGGAGCAACGCAAACGGGAAGGGAATTACCATGACCTTGGCTGTAACTCCCAAACCAAAAAACAGAACTACCCACAGATAGCCGCCCAGGCTTGGCCGTTTCGCGTACCAGCCGTACGCTCCGATCGCGAGCAGAAACAACAAAACGGAGAGCACGGATTTCCGTTCGGAGATCCACGCAACCGCCTCGACATTCAAGGGCTGCACCGCAAACAGGGCCGCGACCGCTGCGCTTCGCAGTGGGCGCCCTGTTGCGCGTTCAATGAGAAGAAACAGCAGCACCACACCCAGGATATGAAGCAGCACGCTGGTGAAGTGATGCCCAGCCGGATTTCTTCCGTACAACTGGACATCCACCATGTGTGAAATCCACGTCAGAGGATGCCAATTCGAGGAGGGGTAGCTGGAGCCGAGCGCCCACCGAATGTCTGCCCACGTCAATCCTGCCAAGACATGCGGATTGCGCGTGACGTAATCCGGATCGTCCAGATTGACAAATCCATTGCGCATCGCCGGTGCGTACACCGCTGCCGTTCCCAGTGCAAGAAAGACTGCGAGAAAAGCGATGAGCCGCCAGTCTATCGGCTGCGCTGAGCTTGGAAAATCCGGGCCAGCGCTCTGGTCTACGCTTGTTTTTGAAAGTGAACTCACAGCCAGACCAGCCTATCAAAACTGTGTGAGATTCAGTTGCACCGCGAAAAGGCAGCAATAGGATTAGTTACCGGCCCTCGCGCCAGTCTTCTTCTGATAACGACAATCGAACAATCCCGCGAGCTTCTCAGCCCAGCTGCCGCCGAACTCAGTACAATCGAAAAACGCACAGTGGCTATCGATACGCAAGCTCAGGAGCAGCTTCTCCGGCACCGCCGCATTTGGGAGCAGAAATCCATTCTGCGGCGCGTCTACAACGAGGAATTCTTCGCGCGCCTGCTCGCCTTTCGAAAACCAAATGGACTTTCCGTTGAAGTCGGCGCCGGTCCTGGTTTTTTCAAACAGTTCGCGCCAGACATCGTCTCGACGGACCTTATCTGGTGCCCTTGGCTCGACGCCATCGCCGACGCTCAGCAACTTCCATTTCGATCGAACAGCGTCGCAAACGTTTTCGGGCTAGACATGCTGCATCATCTCGCCACGCCCATGACTTTTCTAGGCGAGGTCTCGCGCGTTCTGGTCCCCGGCGGTCGCCTGATTCTCGTAGAACCGTGGATCACGCCTTTCTCTTATTTCATTTTTCGTTTTCTTCATCAGGAGCGCTGCGATCTTTCTGAAACACCCTGGATTGTGAATCCATCCGGAGAAGCACTTGAAAAATTGGCCTTCGACGGCAACCAGGCGATTCCGTACCTGCTTTTCGGCCCCAGGCATCGTTCGAGTACGCTCGGTTCTTTGCCAGAACTCAAGCTCCTTGCGCTCGAACCTTTCTGTCTCTTCGCCTATCTGCTCAGCGGCGGCTTCAAGCCCATGAATCTCTTGCCAGAATCCTTGTACCCGGCGCTCTCGAAATTCGAGCGAGCCACGTCTCCGCTGTGGCGCCGCGTTGCGGCTTTGCGAGTTTTGCTCGTGTTGGAGAAAAGCATCTCGACCCAGGGCGAGGGCAATGGCAATGGTACGAAATGATCTCGGCTGGAAACGGCTCAGCGAATGAGCAATAAATCGTCCTCAAACATTTTCACGCGTGTTTACAACTTGGCCCGCTCCGCGGGTCTTTTCGAGATGGCGTTGTTCAAAAGATTTTTTCTTTTTTCGTATTTTCTTTACAAGCGCTGGTACGAAGATCCGTTCTGGGCGCTCGCCCGCCGCAGCCCCGAACTCTTTGTCGGGGGCGATATTCTGGATATCGGGGCAAACATTGGCTACACAGCGTGGGTCTTTGCGGCGGCCCTAGAGGTGAATGCGAAGGAGCCAGGCAAGGTCTATGCTTTCGAACCCGACTTAGCCAGTTTTGCGACGCTTGGAGAAATTATCCGCCGTAAGGAGCTTGGCGATTCAGTAGAAATATTCAACATGGCCGTTGGCAGTGCCGATGGCTCACTCGAGTTTTGGCACAACGAAGCGCATTCGGCTGATCATCGCGTGGTCACGGAGCAGTTCAAAACCTCACGGCCACTTAGCGAGAAAATCACGACGGTTGCCGTCACCAGCGTGGACAGCTTTGTCGCGGCCCGCAATCTGCAGAGCATTTCTTTCATCAAGATTGATGTGCAGGGCTACGAACTTGCCGTATGCGAAGGCATGCGCAAAACTATGGAGAAGTTTCCAACGATGTGTATCGCTTTCGAATACGCCCCCGACAGCATGCGCGAACTTGGATTCGAGCCCTCAAAGGTGCTCGATTTTTTCCGATCCGCGGGTTATCAGCTCCACATTCTGACTCGCGCCCGAACCAGTCCAGTTCAAGATAATCGCGCGATCGAGCTCGCCGTCGAAGACTCAGGCTACGTCGACTTGCTCTGTTCCAAGAAAATCCTCGGCTAAGCCTGTTGTGCCTCGGTCTTTGTGTTGTCCGGCCGCTTTTTCCGGAATCCCATCTTGATGCGCACGAGGCCTACCCATGTCATCTTCAGCAGCTGAAGTCCGTGCCGGAATCGCTGAATATTAGTCTCACCATAGGTGCGCGCCAGATAGCGCACGGGCACATCCACGATCTCCAGGCCCAGCTCAGCCGCAGGGAAGAGCAGCTCGAAATCTCCGAACGGATCGAACTCTCCGAAATCCTTGCGCCATGCCACCATGCGTTCATAGTCGTGCCGCGTCACCAGCTTCGTGCCGCATAGTGAATCGCCCAGACGCACATCCAGGACCGCGCTCAACATCTTCGCGAAAAAAATATTCCCCATGCGGTTCAAGAAGCGCATCGCCGCGCCCTCCATGGGATAGACGAGGCGCGACCCATTGATGAAATCGCCGTGGCCCTGGTCGTAGGCATAGCTGAAGCGCGTAAGCATTTCCGGCGGCATGGTCAGATCGGCGTCCAAAATTATCAGCAAGTCTTCCCTGGCGTGCGAAAAACCTAGACGCACCGCGTCTGCCTTGCCTTTGCCCGGTTGTTGCACGGCCAAGATGCGGAACTGGTCGCGGTACACGGTCGAGACGCGCAGAATTTCTTCCCAAGTTCCATCCGTCGAGTGGCCCTCGACAAAAATAATTTCGGCCTCGCGGCCCAGGTCCGGAAAGCGCTTCAACGCATTCTCGATGTTTCCGCGTTCGTTGCGCGCGGGAATGACGCAAGACACGCCCTGCTGCGACGACGGGACCAGCGGCCGCATCACGACGACTGACGTTAAGCTCAGCCAACGCGCAAGCGGCACCAGCGGCATCACCCGGTTAATGACCGTGCCGAGTCCCAGCATTTTCCACGGGCAATACACCGCCTGCCGCTGACGCACGATCTCGAAGCCTGCCACCTTCGCGATGTTTTCGAGATCGACGCGGGTCACAAACGTGCTGGGCAAGTCGCCCTTGCGAATTCCCATGCGGTTCGTGAGGTAGTAGGCCCAGCGCAGGTACGGATTGTAGAGAACCACCACCAGGCGCGAGGTACGCGCCAGCTTCGCCTTCAACTGCATCAAGAGAGCCTGAATGTCGAAGTCGTGGTTGAAGGTTCCGTTGATCAGAATCGCGGTGCGCTTGTCGCGCTCGTGGGTTAAGTCAGGGAAGGGCTCGTCCTTGCCAACGGTTTCTTTGCGCGGTGCATCGATCGCGGCGAGTAGTCCGCCCTTGTCGTCTTCGCGCGGCAGCCACTGGATTACGCGATCGTAGTACCTGGTCAGCGCGGAGATTTCCGCGGCGAGAAACGCGTTTACGTAGGTGCGCCAGCCGGGAGCGGCGTTGTCCACCGCGTCTCTCGGCTCCTTCGCAACGTTTTCCGCTTCGATTTTGGGCTGCATCTCGGTCAGCTGGGCCATCCTAAAAGTTTTATCATGTTTCAAGTCCGCCCAAAGTTTCATCGCGTGGCCTGGCATCGTGCAAGTAATCTTCGGTGATAACGAAGCAATCTTCGTCGTTCTTAAATCACTAGACGTTTGAAATCAATGTCTGCTCCCTACCGTATCCCCTCTTCGTTGACACGCTGCAACGCGTCCGTTACGCTTTTGAGTTTACTCAGACGAATTTATTGCTCTGAGGAGAACGGAACATACCGCCGCATGGCTGAAGAAAAGCTCCCAACACGCGCACAAGACTTTTCCGAGTGGTACAACCAGTTGGTTTTGAAGGCGCAGCTTGCTGACTATGCTCCTGTTCGAGGTTGCATGGTTGTGCGGCCGTATGGGTGGGCACTGTGGGAGAACATGCAACAGGCGCTGGACCGGCGCTTCAAGGCTACCGGGCACCAGAATGTGGCGTTTCCATTGCTCATTCCACGCAGCTTCATTGATAAAGAGAAGCACCACGTGGAAGGATTCTCGCCGGAGCTGGCGGTGGTTACGATTGGCGGCGGCGAAAAGCTGGCGGAGCCTTTGGTGATCCGGCCGACTTCAGAGACGATCATTGGGCACATGTGGTCGAAGTGGATCCAGTCGTACC
The DNA here is from genome assembly GCA_963833345.1 of uncultured Acidobacteriota bacterium. Taxonomy (GTDB): domain Bacteria; phylum Acidobacteriota; class Terriglobia; order Acidiferrales; family UBA7541; genus Acidiferrum. The sequence goes on from CAWHXI010000001.1 coordinate 29,944, forward strand.
GCGATTTGCCGGTTTTGATGAATCAGTGGAACAGTGTGGTGCGTTGGGAATTGCGGACGAAACTTTTTCTGCGCACCCTCGAGTTTTACTGGCAGGAGGGTCACACGGCGCATGCTACGCGCGAAGAAGCGGAATTCGAAACGCGGCAGATGCTGGATATTTACACGGATTTTGCAGTGAATGATGCGGCGATTCCCGTGATTCCCGGAAAAAAATCAGATGCCGAGAAATTCGCCGGCGCGGACGTTACCTATTCGATCGAAGGCATGATGGGCGACGGCAAAGCGCTGCAGTCCGGGACTTCGCATTTTCTGGGACAGAATTTTGCGCAGGCTTTCGAGGTGAAGTATCTGGACCAGGGCGGGCAGTTGCAGCATTGCTGGACGACGTCGTGGGGACTTTCGACGCGCGTGGTTGGCGCGATCATCATGGTGCACGGCGATGATCAGGGGCTGGTTTTGCCGCCGAAGCTCGCGCCGCACCAGGTTGTGATCGTGCCAATTTACAAGACCGACGAAGAAAAGAGTTCGGTGATGGACGCGGCGCGTAAGTTGAAGGCAGAAATGGTGGCGGCGAACGTGCGCGTTACTTTGGACGAGCGCGAAGGGCCGAGTCCTGGTTGGAAATTCAACGATTGGGAGATGCGCGGGGTGCCGCTGCGTGTCGAGCTGGGACCGAAGGATGTAGCGAAGGCGGCGGCGGTGTTGGCGCGGCGGGATCGTCCGGGTCGAGAGGGGAAGACTAGCTCGCCGCTGGCTGGAATGCCGCAGACGATCGCAGGGCTGCTCGTCGAAATTCAGCAGGCGTTGCACGACAAGGCTTTGGCTTTCCGCAAAGCCAACACGCATGACGCGAAGACGTACGATGATTTGAAGAAGGCCGTCGAGATGGGCTTCGCGTATTCGTACTGGTGCGGAAGCGCGGAGTGCGAAGCCAAGATTAAGGAAGAAACGCGGGCGACGATGCGGTGCATTCCCATCGATCAGACCTTGGGCGACAATGCGCGTGCAGGCGGGCCTGGGGCTTGCGTTTATTGCGACAAAGCGGCTGCCGATCGGGCTATTTTTGCGCGGGCGTATTGAAGCATAAAGGCTACAGGCTAAAGCCTGTACTACCACACGCCCCCCGTAGCTTTCCGGGAACACCTGACCCTCCAACGTCTCGACACCCTGTGGACAGGGTGCTAGCGTTAATTGAAAGACAGCAGCTGAATTCTGCCACGCAATGCCGCGCTTTAATGCCGGCGTTCACGGCACCCGGAGAAGATTTTCGTGCACTTTGCTGGCAGCCCTGAACGGATTTCGATGAAGAGCGACCGCCGCTCCGAGCGCGGCGGAGTCTCCCTGAAGAACGTCGTTTTTGTGGCCGTAGCCGTGTTAGGGATCTTTCTCGCTTTTAAGCTTGTGCCGCCGTATGTTTCCGAATATCAATTGCAGGACAAAATGCAGGAACTGGCGCGCTTCGGCATCGTGAACCGCTATACCGACGAGCAGATTCGCGACAATGTTTTTAAGGTGGTGCAGGATTTGGATATTCAGGGCGTAAAACGCGAAGACATCAAGGTCACGGTGACGCAGTCCGTCGTGAGGATATCGCTGGAGTACACAGTTCCGGCCGATCTGCTTTTCTACAGCACTGACCTGCACTTTTCACCTTCCAGTGAGAACAAATCGATTATGTAGTGGTTTTGCTCGGCCGCTTCGGATGGCCGGAATCGGGCTTGCGACCGCGACTCCGCCCGGACCCGTTCGGGCGAAACCGCTGGCGATACCCGTGAGGGCGACAGCTCTGCGTGCATTTAATCAAGCAACATTTCTCCTGCGAACTCCGTCTTTCTTAGTGCTGGGTGTTGCGAGACAATAGAAGTTCAGCCCCGGGAGCCATCGTTTGCGCATTCGAATTGGAAAAGGGTTTTTCACTTCTAAGTTAGGCTTGACGATCCTGGGGATCGTCTTCGCCATCTTCCTCACATCGGGCGGGATTTTCACGTATTACTACATCAAATATTCGCGGATGATTGACGCGCGTTTGTCCGGCAAGGTGTTGCAAAATACGACGCAGATTTTTTCCGCTCCGGAATATATTTCCACCGGGCAGGCCTGGAGCGCGGAAGATCTCACGACGTATTTGACGCGCATCGGATACCGTCCCGAGGCGGACGACAACTCGCTGGGGCAGTACACCGTGCAGGGGAACACGGTGGACATCCGGCCTTCGAAGCTTTCCTATTTTGGCGGTTCGAACGCGCTGGCGGTGCAGTTCAACGGGAAGTCGATCCGATCGATTCGCCCGCTCTCCGGCGGCGGCAGCCTGGACACGGCGCAGATCGAGCCGGAGCTGATTACCAATCTTTTTGATAGCGCCAGGGAGAAGCGGCGGCCGGTGCGATATGAGGATTTGCCGCCGGAGCTAGTGCACGCGATTCTTTCCGCGGAGGACAAGCGGTTTTTCGATCACGGCGGATTCGACTTCATTAGAATCGTGGGCGCGGCGTGGGCGGATATTCGCCACAGCTCTTCGCACTACCAGGGGGCGAGCACTATCACCATGCAGGTGGCGCGCACATTTTTCTTTTCGAATGAGCGGACGATGCGGCGTAAAGTGGCCGAGGCAATGGTTTCGATCGAGCTCGAGCAGCGCTTCAACAAGCAGCAGATTTTCGAGTTGTATGCGAACGAGGTTTATCTCGGGAACCGCGGGAGTTTTGGGATTCGCGGGTTCTCCGAGGCGAGCGTAGCTTATTTTGGCAAGGATCTTCGGCAGCTTTCGATCGCGGAGTGCGGGTACCTCGCGGGAATCATTCGCGCGCCTAATTATTATTCTTCCGCGGATCGCCATCCGGAGCGCGGGGCGCAGGCGCGAGACCGCGTGCTGACGCAGATGCTGGAGAACAAGTACATCACGCAGGAACAGTTGGATGAAGCGAAGCACGCACCGCTGAAGATTGTGCGCAGCGCAGGCTCGGCGAGCGAAGCGCCGTACTTCGTGGATATGGTCAAGGACCATCTTCTCGACAAGTATTCCGAAAACGAATTGCTGAGCCAGAACTTCCGCGTGTACACGACGCTCGATCCGGCGCTGCAGCGCGCCGCGGCCGCCGCAGTGGACGCGGGAGTGAAGAACGTCGATTTGCTCCTGGCGAAGAAATATGAGAAGTGGCGCAAGGAAGCGGCGAAGAAGGGAAGCACGGAGGCGATCCCACAGGTGCAGATTGCGCTCGTAGCGATTGATCCACGAACGGGGGAGATCAAAGCCGTGATCGGAGGTCGCGACTACGGGCAGAGCCAGCTAAACCATGCGCTGGCGCACCGTCAGCCTGGATCGGTGTTCAAGCCGTTCGTGTACGCCGCCGCTTTCGACAACGCGGTGGACGGCGTGCAGCCGGTGATCACGCCGGCGACGACGATCGATGATGAGCCCACGACGTTCGAGTTCGACAACAAAGAGTACACGCCGAACAATTACGGCGAGAAATTCATGGGTCACGTGACGGTCCGGGAGGCGTTGACGAATTCGCTGAACGTCGCGACTGTAAAGGTGGCGGAGCTGATCGGCTACGGGCGTGTCGTTCAGATCGCGCGGCAGATGGGGCTTGGCAATAACATTCAACCAACGCCAGCGGTCGCTCTGGGCGCGTACGAAATGACGGCGGTGGACGTGGCCGGGGGATATACGGCGTTCGCCAACGGTGGCGTTCGGGCAGAGCCTCAATTCCTGCACAGCGTGGTGAGCGCCGATGGCAGCGTGCTGGAAAAATTTACGCCACAGACGCACCAGGTGCTCGATCCGCGCGTGGCCTTTCTGGTCACCAGCCTGCTCAAAGATGTCTTGAACAAAGGCACCGGCGCGGGAGTTCGCGCGAGGGGTTTCACGCTGCCTGCAGCCGGAAAAACGGGAACATCGCGGGACGGCTGGTTCGCCGGATACACCTCAAACCTGCTCACGGTGATCTGGATCGGGTTTGACGACAATCGCGACCTGGGTTTGACGGGTGGCGCGGCGGACGCGCCGGTTTGGGCTGACTTCATGATTCGGGCGTCGGCGCTCCCGGCTTACCGCGACGTTAAGGACTTCACCATGCCCGATGGGGTGCAGTCGGTGTTGATCGACCCCGAATCGCTCGAGTTGGCCACGCCAAACTGTCCGACGACGCGCGAGGAAGTTTATGTTGCCGGGTCAGCTCCGACGGCGTTTTGCGAATTGCACGGAGGAAGCGCCGCGGCGGCTTCCTCGGGTTCCTGGCTGTCCCGAGTTTTTGGCGGCGGCGAACCCAAACCGCCGCAAACCGATGCGCAAGGCAAGCCGATAACGCCCTACGATCCGAACCGCCCGCCCGATGCGACTGGCCAAGGGACCAGTGACCCGAACGCCCCTCCTGGCGAAAAGAAAAAGAACCCTTTACAGAAGATTTTTGGTATCTTTGGAGGCAAGAAGAAGGACCCCGACAAGGCTAAGCCTCAGCCAGTTACGCCTCCGCCGGAGAAGGGAGACTCGCCATGACTCAGCTACGAGTGGCGTTTCCAGCCAGCATTCTCCTCTTAAGTCTTGCGATTCCCGCAACAAGTCAAACACTTGAAGGTACGCGGTCGATGGTTATGGCGCCCGGAGTGGCGCAAGTGCCTTCGCCGCAGGACCCCGTAGTCGTGGTGCGCCCGGAACTTACCGATGAGCAGATGGGCGATCTGTATATGGTCCGCAAGCAGTATCGCGAGGCCGCGGGACTTTTCAAAAAACTCTCGGATGAAGATCCTCGCAATCCTGTCTATTTGAACAAGCTAGGCATCGCCCTGCACCAGCAGGCCGCCCTGGGGTTGGCGCTGAAATATTACGAGCGAGCCGTCAAAGTCGACCCGCGATACGCAGACGCGGAAAACAATGTGGGCACGATTTGGTATCAACGCAAGAAGTACGAAAAGGCCGTAAAGGCGTACCAAAAGGCGATTGCGATCCGGAGCGACATGGCTGTGCTCTACAGCAACCTGGGTTACGCGTATTTTGGGGACAAAAAATACGAAGAAGCCATTTTCGCGTTCCGGCGGGCATTGATACTCGATCCACAGCTTTTCGAGCATAACGGATCGCGCAGCGGGTCAATCCTGCAAGACCGCTCCGTTGAGGATCGCGGGCGGTTCTATTACATGCTGGCGAAGTCCTTTGCGCAGGCCGGCGACCTGGAACGTTGCATCCATTACCTGCGCAAGGCCAAGGACGAAGGCTACAAACAGTTCACGGATATAAAGAAAGACCCGGCATTTGGGGCGGCCCTTAAGGATCCTGCGGTGCAGGAGTTGCTTGTGCCGAAGCCCCTGGACGCCACGCAGCTATAGCCTGAACAACATCCCGCCTCGGAAGGCGTGGCCTGAAGCTAAGCTCGTGCGACCAACCGCCAACTAGCACGGTCATTGTGCTGAGCGCTGATGACTCTCGAATTGTGTTCTCTTCTCTGGATTCATGACTCAACTGCCACGAGTGCCTGACACGGAGGCGCAGCGCACCGCGATGGGGAAGCTCAGCTTCTTGGTCGGAAAATGGACCGGAGAGGTGCGGATTTTTCGCGGAGTTGGCGAGTCACTGGAACTGGTTCAGTCCGAAGAGGCAGAATTCAAGCTGAACGGATTGGTCCTGGTGATCGAGGGAACAGGGCGCAAGACGGCGGATGGAAAAGCCGCGCTTCAAGCCTTGGGCATGATCTCATTCGATGATGAGTCTGGAACCTACCATATGAGGGCTTACAACGACGGCCGTTATCTCGAGACCGAGTTGAAGCTGTCCGAGAACGGTATAGGAATGACGTGGGGTTTCACCTTGGGAGAAATCAAAACCAGCTCCATGATGCGAATCAGCGAACTGGGAGACTGGACAGAACTCCATGAGATAACGATGGGCTCTCAGCCTCCACGGAGACTTATGGAGGTCAGGGTCAGCCGGCAGAAATAGCTCGGACTGGCGGAACATGCAAGCAGCAGGAGATGCTTTAGCACGCGGTTTGTGAATCTGCGCAGCATTCCAATTGTCGCCAACATAACGCTTCTAGCGCGATGCTATCGTGCTCCTCTGCTACAATCAAATGAGCATGAAGCAGTCTGTTTTCAGCGCGCATTCACTTGTCCTATTTTGCACACTTGCCCTTTGTTGCTCGGCCCCTCCTTCTGCTGTTGCGCAACAACCTTCTTCAGCTGCTGGGACGGCCGCAAGTGCGCGCGGATCGGCGTCTGAGGCTTCCCAACAGGGGATCTATCTTGTATTCCCGTTCGAGAATGCCGGGGCATCGCCGCGATTGGACTGGCTTGGCGAAGGGCTTGAGGAACTGACGATTCAGCGTTTATCTGCGGCGGGTGAGCAAGTGTATTCGCATACGGGGCGCACGGGCGAGCTGGACCGCTCGGGGCTTCCGCCCACAGCAAAACTCAGCCGCGCCTCGATGCTACGCATTGCCCAGAGCATGGACGCGGATTTTGTTATTTTTGGCAGGTTTACGTCTGACGGGCAGACGCTCATGGTCGAGGCTCAAATTTTAAGGGTGAGCCCAACCCGGCTGCTTCCTGCGATTCGGGAAACGGGCCCGCTCGATTCGCTCATGGACATGCATGTGCGGTTGCTTTGGCGTTTGCTTTCGGCCAACGATCACGCCTACCCGCGGACTCTCGAAGAATTCTCGAAAGCGCAGCGGCCGTTGCGGCTCGATGCGTTCGAACACTACGTGCGCGGATTGCTGGCGAGCGAGGATGATCCACGGTTGCGCGAACTTCGGGAAGCCGCGCGGCTCGAACCCGAGTGGCCCGATCCGGATTTCGCGATTGGCGACGCCTATTACGCGCGTAGGGATTGCGACTCGGCGCTGATTTGGTTTGCGAAAGTGCCGAAAACGCACGACCGCTACGTCGAAGCGGTGTTCGCAACGGGGGTTTGCCGGCTGCTGATGAACCAGCCGGAGAAAGCGGAAGAAGTTTTTGTGTCGCTACAAGGAGCTTTGCGGAATAATCTCGTTTCCGGTGCCGACCTGCCGGAGATTCTGAACAATCTCGCGTTGGCGCGCGCGCGGCAGAACAACACCGCGGCGGCCGTAGCCGATCTGCGCCGGGCGGCGGAGCTTGACCCTGACGAGGATGACTACCCCTTCAACCTGGGATTGTTGGCGCTTGGCGCGAGTGATTTTTCCGGCGCTGCGAACTATTTTCGCGAAGCTTCCGGCCGCGAGCCGGACAAACCGGAAAACCGCGCGCTGATGATTTTGTCGCTCGAGAAGGCAGGCAAGAAAGCGGAAGCCGATCAAGAGCGTGACACCGCAGCGGAGACTTTTGGCCCCGACGCGCTTCCTGTGGTGCGATTGGACGCGAAGAAAGATACGCTGCTGCATCTGGAGCGGGTCCGCGCGGAGATGGACACCACCGCGTTGCGACTAGAGATTGTGTCGGCTGGCGATTCCGCAAATGCGGCGGCCGCCGCGGTCGCGGACACTCCTGCGGCGCACATACGGCGCGGGCGGCAGGAACTCTCGGCGGGGCGCGTGGATGCTGCGGAGAATGAATTTCGCGCGGCGCTGGCTGCCGATCCGGGGAGCGCATCCGCGCGCAACGGGCTCGCCGAAGTGTACCGGCGCCGGGGCAAGCTAGATGACTCCGCCAAGGAGTTGCAGGCTTCACTGGAGATTCGCGATTCCGCGGCGGTGCGCACGACGCTTGCGCGCGTTTATCTGGAGCAGAAGAAACTGGATCTTGCGCGCACAGAAGTGGAAAAGGCGCTGAAGCTTGCGCCCAACTATTCCGATGCCAAAGAATTGCTCGAACATCTGCAAAAAGTGAAGCCTTCGGGAGGCGCAAAATGAGCGCTTATCGGCTGGTTCAGGGATTTTTTGATTCTAGAGTTTTCCGTGCTCCGGTGTGGGCGATTCTTTGTGGAGTCTGCGTCGCGACGGCGTTTCTTGTGCTTCCATCAGCCACGGCCGACGAGCATTCCACCAATCCGGTTGTGCTACAGCTCAATCTCGATCGCGAAGTCGAACCAGTTTTGGCCACCTACATCGATGAAGGGATTGCCGACGCCGCGAACAGACATGCAGCGCTCGTGCTGATTACCATGGATACGCCCGGAGGACTGGGCGAGTCGATGAAGGATATGATCCAGCATATTTTGGCGTCGCCGGTACCGGTGGCAGTTTACGTGTCGCCCACGGGCGCGCGCGGCGCTTCGGCGGGTTTCTTCATTCTTCTGTCTGCAGACATCGCGGCCATGGCTCCGGCGACACATACCGGTGCGGCGTCTCCCGTTGTTGCGATCGGCGGATTCCAATTGCAAATTGACGAGACGATGCGCAGGAAATTGTTCAACGATACTACTGCATTCTTGCGGAGCTACTCGGAGAAGCGCGGCCGCAACCCAACGCTCGCGGAAACCGCGGTGACGGATGCGAAAGCGTTCACGGAGAAAGAAGCTCTCGATGGGAAGCTGATCGACTTGATCGCGTCTTCTCCCGAAGATCTTTTGCATCAACTGGATGGCCGCACGATCACGCGATTCGACGGCACAAAGACGGTTCTGGCGCTGAAGAATGCCTCGACTGTTCCCTTCGAACTTTCCGCTCGTCAGAGCTTTCTCGCGCGCATCGTGGAGCCCGATGTTTTCTTTGTGCTTCTGATGGTTGGCGTGCTCGGTTTGTATACCGAGTTTACGCACCCGGGGATGATTGCGCCCGGCGTGATCGGAGGCATCTGCGCGGTACTGGCGCTCTATGCGATGCACATTTTGCCGGTGAATTTTGCGGGAGTTCTGCTGATAGTGCTGGCGCTCGCGTTGTTTATTTTGGAAGCGAAGTTCACAAGCCACGGCGTCCTCGCCATTGGCGGCATCATTTCGATGATGCTTGGCGCGATGTTTCTGATCCGTTCGCCGCTGACTTCGGGTGGCGTGAGTCTGGGTGTCGCACTAGCCGCGACGCTGCCCTTTGCGCTGATCACAGTATTTCTGATGCGACTCGTACTTCGTTCACGCTCGTGGAAATCGACGACGGGAAGGGAAGAATTGATTGGCGAGGAGGGAATTGCCATCTCCGGTTTGGGCGCCGGCGCGGAAGGAATGATTCGCGTCCATGGCGAGCTTTGGCAAGCCGTCTCCCCTCGTGCGGTGTCGGAAGGGAAGCCCGTGCGAGTCCGCAGCGTGGAAGGCCTGAAGCTTCACGTTGAGCCGGAGGAAGCAGCGGTCACGGAAAACAAGTAGAATGCGTTCACGTTTAGGAGGATAAACATGCCAGAGTTCGGTCTTCTTGGGGCTGCGTTGATCGTCGGGATCTTTCTGATTTGGTTTTGGAATTCGCTGTACATCATCAAGGAATGGGAACGCGGCGTGGTCCTGCGTTTGGGACGATTGCTGCCTGAGGCCAAAGGCGCGGGCATAAACCTGGTTTTTTGGCCCATCGAAACACTCTACCGCATCAACCTGCGGCTCGAAACGCTCGACGTTCCGCCGCAAGATATCATCACGCGCGATAACGTTTCCGTGAAAGTAAACGCCGTTTGTTACTTTCGCGTGGTGGACGCCAATCTCGCAATGTCTCAAGTACAGAATTATCAATACGCGACTTCGCAACTTGCACAGACCACGCTTCGCAGCATCGTCGGCCAATTCGAGCTCGACGAAATTCTCTCGCAGCGCGACAGGGTGAATGCCAAGCTGCAGGTGATCCTCGATCAGGACACAGAGCCTTGGGGCATCAAAGTGTCCAAGGTGGAAGTGAAGCAAGTCGACATTCCCGAACAGATGCAGCGCGCTATCGCGAAGCAAGCCGAAGCAGAGCGTGAACGCCGCGCCAAGGTCATTCACGCCCAGGGCGAATTCGAAGCGTCGCAAAAACTTGCTGATGCCGCGAAAGTTTTGGAGACACAGTCTTCCGCAATCCAGCTGCGCTACCTCCAGACTTTGACGGAGATAGGTGTCGAGAAGAACACAACGATTGTTTTCCCCCTGCCCATCGATATCATTAATAGCTGGGTACAAGCGTTAGGGGGATCGAAAAAGTAAGAATGGCTTCTGGGGGAAAACGAGGGAGCGCCGGCGAGCGAGTGCTCGAAGGACGGCACGTCATCGGCTTGTTCATGCTGATGCTGCTATTTTCAGGCTTGTTCTTTACGTTGGGTTACGTCATGGGACGTGACGGCCAGGTGCGAGCGTCAACGAACCTGCATGACTTCCGGGACTCGACCGTTTTGCCGAAGCCCGAAGTTGCGCCGAAGCCTACGAACAAAAAGCCAGCTCCCGAATCCCAAGCCGAAACACCGGCGCCTGCGAATTCCGACTGGGAGTTTTACCATGCCGGCGATTCGAACAAGACCGACGATCATCTGAAACCGGTCGCATCTCCTTCGATAAACCCTTCCGCAACGTCCGCAGTGGGAAAAAGCGGCAATCCAACGAAGCAACAGTCCAGCGCGATTTCGAAGACCATTGGTGTCGCATCTCTCAGCGCCGGCGGAGGCACCAGCTTACAAGTTGCCGCGCTCACTAAAGAATCGGACGCGATGGCACTGGCGAATACCCTGCGCAAGAAAAATTTCCCAACCTTCGTGCAGTCGCCGCAGGGCGATAAGTATTACCACGTGCTGGTTGGTCCGTATGCCGACCAGAAAGCGGTCGACAACGCTAGGAAAGGCCTCGAGGTGGCCGGCTTCAAGGCCATCGTCAAGCACTGATGTCTGGGCGTCCGTGGCTCGGCTATTTTCGTCCGCATCCCGGAAGTGAAACTCCTGCCTGGCTAAGGCTATTTATCGCCGCGGTTTCCGGCGCGGCGCTCTCGTTTTCCTACACTGGCTTTTACCTCAGCATCTATTCCTGGGTATGCGTGGGCATTTTGTTGATAGCCCTTTTCGGCGCGAGTCCGCGTGTGGCGTACGCCTGTGGCTTCCTGCACGGCATCTGTTTTGTGCTGACGTCTGTTCCATGGATCGCGGAAACACTCTCCGTGCATGGCGGGCTCTCTCGCGCAGGCGGATGGGGCGTTTTACTGCTGATTGCGTCGGTTTGGGCGGCGGCGAACGGCGCGGTCACTTGGTTGATCAACCGCCTTTCGCTGCGGAGTATCGCGCTCGCTTGCTTCGGCGCGCCCTTCCTTTGGGTTTCGCTCGAGATGTTTCGCACCTGGCTGCCTGAAATCAGTTTCCCGTGGAACCTGCTTGGCTATCCAGCCTCCGCAAATATTGCACTTGTGCAGCTCACGACGATTACAGGAATCTATGGCTTGTCGTTTCTCGTTGCTGCGTTCAATGCGCTTCTTGCGTGGAGCGACGCGGACACGAAGTATTCGCCCATCCGGCGACTCGGGATTCTGGGAGGTGCTGCGGCGCTGGTTCTTGTCGTGATGGTCGCGGGGCCACGGCTCGTGCCGGTGCCAGCCGCCAATCACACCGCGCGCGCTGTGCAAGTCAACTTTCCCGAAGCGCAGGAGTACCCGAACGATTGGTTCACGCAGCATGCTTCCGATCTGGCCGAGATACAGCGCCTAAGTCTCGCGCCTTCGCCACACCATCCTGATCTCCTGGTATGGCCGGAAGCCCCCGCTCCTTTTTCGTTTCAGGATTCGCAATTCGCTTATTTGGCTTCCAGCGTGGCCGTTCGCTTCCAGCATCCCTTCCTCGTTGGCGTGGTGGAGTGGAAACCGGAGACTGTTTCCACAGGAGGAAAGACTCACGAGATTATGGCGCCCTATAACAGCGCACTGATGTTTGACGAGCAGGGACACCGGGATTTTTCCTACGACAAAGTCCATCTTGTCCCGTTCGGCGAGTACGAACCGTTTCCACTCATCCATCGCGTGGTGAACAACGTCTCCAGCGAAGTCGGCGGCTTCCGTAAAGGCTCCAAATACTCCGTCGGCCATTTTCCGAACGGGAACACGTTTGGCGTGTTCATCTGCTACGAAGCGATCTATCCCGGCGAGATTCGACGATTCGCCGCCAACGGCGCCCAGCTCTTTGTCAATATTTCGAATGACGGCTGGTTCGGGCACTCCGCCGCCGCGGAGCAGCACGTCCGCATGGCGCGTGTTCGAGCAGTCGAAAATCGCCGCTGGATCGTGCGCACAACCAACAGCGGCATCACCGTTTCGATCGATCCGTATGGCCGGATTTTCCGCCCAATGCCGCCGGACGTGCGCGCCGCTGCCGATTTGCCGTACGACTTTCGTACGGACAAAACTCTCTACACGCGTTTCGGTGATTGGTTCGCTTGGCTCTGCGTGCTGGTTTCCGCTATCCTGTTAGGACTAACTTTTAGAAAGGCTGTTTAGCTTCCCGGCCAAGCTGCCGGACGCTCCCCGGACACAACATGATTCTCGAAGACCTCCAACACCGCTACGAAGGACTCAAACCCCGCATCGCGCTCGTCCGGAGTTTTCTTTGACGCGCCGCAATACCGCGAACGTTTGAAATCGCTCGAAGCCCGAGTGGCTCAACCCGACTTCTGGAACAACCAGGAAGAAGCGCAAGCTGTTCTGCGCGACCGCAAACGCGCCGAAGAACAAATTGCCGCGGAAGATAAGCTGGCTGCTATCTCCGGGGACATCGAGACGTACGTCAGCCTCGCCAAAGAAGAAACCAACCCCGAGCAGCGCAACGATTTGCTGAAAGATCTCGACCGCGAGCTGAATTCCGCGGAAACTTACGTCGGCGACCTGGAAACGAAGACGCTCCTCTCCGGCGAAACCGATCACCTCAACGCCATCATGACCATCAAGCCCGGAGCCGGCGGCACCGAATCGCAGGATTGGGCCTCCATGCTCCTGCGCATGTATCTGCGCTGGGCGGAACGCAAAGGCATCAACGCCAGTGTGATGGACGAAACTCCCGGCGAAGAAGCGGGTATCAAGTCCGCGACGATCCAATTTACAGGGGAAAACGCATACGGTCTTCTTACAGGAGAGACTGGCGTGCATCGCCTGGTGCGTATCTCGCCTTTCGATCAAGCTGCGCGACGCCACACCTCGTTCGCTTCCGTCTTTGTGATTCCGGAGATTGACGACAAAATCGAGATCAACATTCGTCCCGAAGATTTGCGCGTCGATACGTTTCGGTCTGGTGGCAAAGGCGGTCAGAACGTCAACAAAGTGGAAACCGCCATCCGCATCACGCACCTGCCGACCAACATCGTCGTCGGCTGCCAAGCCCAGCGCAGCCAGGGCAAAAACCGCGAAATGGCTATGAAAATGTTGCGCTCCCGGCTTTACGATCTCGAGGTACAAAAGCGCCAGGCGCACACCGACAAGCTCGACGAATCCAAGCTGGACATTTCCTTCGGTAGCCAGATTCGTTCCTACGTCATGCAACCCTACCGCATGATCAAAGACCACCGCACCAAGTTCAGCGCCGGAGACGTGGACCGCGTCATGGACGGCGACATTGACCCTTTCATCCGCTCCTACCTCATGGCCAAAAAGACCAAAGGCAAGCTGGAGGTGGAACCCGATGACGACGAAAATGCAGCCTGAGAGTTCCCCAGAAAGGGCAATTTCCTTCCGTTCAACCCCCAAATTCGACCATTCGCTGCGTCCCTAATGCATTTGAATTCAATGCGTTGACTCTCATCTCTTCAGATGCTAGCTTTGGAAGGATACAAGCAGAGCATAATTGAGTGGAAGTTTGCGGCAAAGACTACCGCCCCACCAACCAAGAAGGAGAGTTTGTCTTGAGCGAAGCCTTACGCGATTTTCTGTTTACGTCGGAGTCTGTCACCGAAGGCCATCCCGACAAGATTGCCGACCAAATTTCCGACGCAGTTCTAGATGAAGTCCTGAGGCAGGACCCGAAAGGGCGCGTGGCTTGCGAAACGCTCGTCACCACGGGCCTTGCCGTAGTTGCCGGCGAAATCACCACGAGCGCGATCGTTGACTACGACACGCTGGTCCGCAACACCATCCGGGGCGTCGGCTATGACCGCGCAAAATACGGATTCGATGCCGAGACTTGCGCCGTAATGTGCACCGTTAAGCGCCAATCGCCGGACATTGCCATGGGAGTCGATACCGGCGGCGCGGGTGACCAGGGCCTGATGTTCGGTTTCGCGTGCGACGAAACCGCTGAACTGATGCCCATGCCCATCCAACTCGCCCACCGCCTCACGCAGCGTCTCGCTGAAGTTCGCAAGTCCGGGAAAGTTGATTTTCTTCGTCCCGACGGTAAGTCCCAAGTGACAATCGAATATCGCGACGGCCGACCCGTTCGCGTCGATTGCGTAGTCATTTCCACGCAGCATAGCGAAAAAGTTTCCAACGCCGACCTGCGCGATGCCGTCACCGAGCATGTGATTCGCCCCATCATTCCTCCAGCGATGCTCGACAGCAAAACCAAGTATCACATCAATCCTACGGGCCGCTTCGTGATTGGCGGGCCGATGGGCGACGCGGGCCTGACCGGACGCAAAATTATTGTGGATACCTATGGAGGCTATAGCCGCCACGGCGGGGGCGCTTTCTCCGGCAAGGATCCCTCGAAGGTGGACCGCTCCGCCTGCTATATGGCGCGCTATATCGCGAAAAACATCGTCGCGGCCGGCCTGGCGCGCAAAGCGGAAGTTCAGCTTGCGTATGCCATTGGAGTGGCCGAGCCCGTCTCCGTAATGGCCGAGACTTTCGGCACGGCGGCTGTCTCCGAAGATAAAATCACCGCGCTCATACGCGAATATTTCTCGCTGACGCCAAAAGGCATCATCGAAGCGCTCGATCTTCGCCGTCCGGTCTATAAGGAAACTGCCGCTTACGGCCATTTCGGACGCAGCGGCCCCGGCTTTACCTGGGAGCGTACTGATCGCGCGGATGCTCTACGCAAGGCTGCCGGCCTCGGTGCGGCGGCCACCGTGGAAGTAGGCGCACACCGTTAGGAGTCGCTACAAGCGCCGGCTATTTGCTGGCATCTTGTTTTTTCCGCGCGAAGTCCCCTCGCCGCGCAAGTTTCGCACTAAGGAGAATGAGTGTGGCCACAGCAGAACTAAAAAAAGGTGATGTGAAGGATATCGGGCTGGCGGACGCCGGCAAGCGCAAGATCGAGTGGGCGCATCAGCAAATGCCCGTTCTCGAAATCATCCGTAAGCGCTTTGTGAAGGAACAGCCGCTAAAGGGATTGCGCGTCTCCGCTTGTCTGCATGTGACCAGCGAAACGGCAAACCTGATGATTGCTTTGCGCGACGGCGGCGCTGATGCGGTTCTTTGTGCATCGAATCCGCTTTCAACGCAAGACGAAGTCGCCGCTTCGCTGAATCGCGACTACAACATTCCGACGTACGCCATCAAGGGCGAGGATAACGAGACATATTACTCTCACTTGCGCGCGGCGCTCGAACACAAGCCGCAATTCACGATGGACGACGGCGCCGACCTCGTCACCATGCTTCTCACCAAGCGCACTGATTTGGTCGCCAACGTCATCGCCGGAACAGAAGAGACCACGACCGGCGTCATTCGCCTGCGCGCCATGGCCAAGGACGGGACGCTCAAGTATCCGATCATCGCCGTCAACGATGCAGAGACCAAGCATTTCTTCGACAATCGTTACGGCACAGGTCAGTCCACTCTGGACGGCGTTATTCGCGCCACCAACTTGTTGCTCGCGGGGCTCAAAGTGGTCGTCGCCGGCTACGGCTGGTGCGGCCGCGGCGTAGCAATGCGCGCCAAAGGGCACGGCGCCGACGTCATCATCACCGAAATCGATCCGACGAAGGGCATCGAAGCCGTCATGGATGGGTTCCGCGTGATGCCCATGGCCGAAGCCGCCAAGCACGGCGATGTTTTCATCACCGTGACCGGCAACAAGAGCGTCATTCGCGCCGAACACTTTGAAGCCATGAAGAGCGGCGCCGTCGTTTGCAACTCCGGCCACTTCAATGTCGAGATCGACATTCCTGCGCTCGAAAAGCTGTCGACTGGCAAGCGCGAAGTGCGCCCGCTCGTGGACGAGTATCTGCTGAAAGATGGCCGCAAGGTCTATCTTCTCGGCGAAGGCCGTCTCGTCAATCTGGCAACCGCGGAAGGACACCCGGCGGCCGTTATGGATATGAGCTTCGCCAACCAAGCTCTCTCCGCCGAATACCTGCTGCAGAATTACAAGCAGTTGAAGCCGCAGGTCTACGTCGTGCCCCAAAATCTCGACAAGGAAATCGCGCGCCTCAAGCTCGACAGCATGGGCCACAAACTCGACAAGCTCACCGCCGAGCAGGAGCACTATCTGGCTTCCTGGCAAGAGGGCACGTAGATTTGTAGGACAGAAACTCCAGTCTGTCCTCTGCCTTTTCTTGGTTTGATGACAGAGGCATGCCCGTTTGTCCTGATGCAGTATCCTCTTGGGACGCAATAAACCGCGCCCCATTTTCTTGTAAACTTAATTCAGCCTCTTCCAGGTCAAGCCAATGTGGGATCTTTGCACCAACGTGCTCGACACAGCCCGCCTCCGCGGCGCAACGTACGCCGACGTCCGCATGATGCACTTGCGGCAGCGCGACCTGACGACGAAGAACGGCCAGGTCGGAACGCTAGCCCAATCCGAATCCATCGGCATGGGCGTCCGCGCCCTGGCAAATGGCGCGTGGGGATTTGCTTCCAGCGATCGCCTGACCCGCGAAGGCGTTTCGGCTTGCGCCGCACAAGCCGTCTCGATCGCAAAAGCTTCCGCGCTCGCGAAGCGCGGTGATGTGGTGATGGTTGAGGAAGCCGCCTACGTCGACAGTTGGCAAAGCCCGTTTCGCAAGGATCCGTTCGAACTCCCGCTGGAAAACCAGCTCGCGCTGCTACTCGCCGCGGATGCCGAAATGCGCCGCGTTAAAGGCGTCACGCTAACGGAAACCGGCATGCAGTTTCGCAAGATTGATTCCTGGTTCGCCTCCAGCATCGGCTCACGCATTCACCAACGCAAACTGATCACCGGCTGCGGCATAGCTGCCACTTCCTTTCAAGGTGACGAAATCCAGAAGCGCTCCTATCCAAACAGTTTCGGCGGCCAGCATGCCCTCGAAGGCTACGAGCTTGTCGAGTCTCTCGAACTGCTGAAGCACGCAGAGCGCGTCGGCGAGGAATCCGCCGCGCTCCATTCCGCGGCACAATGTCCCGAGAAAACCGGCACGCTGATTCTCGGCGGAAGCCAGCTCGGCTTGCAGATTCACGAATCCGTCGGCCATCCCATCGAGCTCGATCGAGTCCTCGGCCAGGAAGCGAATTTCGCCGGCACAAGTTTTCTGACTCTCGATCAGCTCAACAAGTTGCGCTACGGCTCAGACATAGTAAATGTCGTCGCCGATGCGCGCCTCGATCACGGATCCGGCCTTGGAACCTTTGCCTACGATGATGAAGGCGTCCCCGCCCAGTGCACGGACATCATCAAAGATGGCCAGTTCCGCGGCTACCTTTCGAATCGCGAAACGGCGCATCTAATCGGCTTGAAGCGCTCTTCCGGAACGATGCGCACGGAGAGCTGGAACCGTCTACCCATCATTCGAATGACAAACATCAGCCTCAACCCCGGCACGTGGAATTTTGACGACCTGATCGCCGACACGGACGACGGCATTCTCATGGAAACAAACCGCTCGTGGTCCATCGACGACCGCCGCTACCAGTTTCAGTTTTCCACAGAGCTCGGCTGGGAGATCAAGAGCGGCAAGAAGACGCGCATGCTGAAAAATCCCAGCTACAGTGGCATCACCACCGAATTCTGGAATTCCTGCGACGCGATTTGTTCGCGCGATCATTGGACGCTTTGGGGCACGCCCAATTGCGGCAAGGGCCAGCCCATGCAAACCATGGGTACAGGCCACGGCGCTGCCCCGTCGCGATTCCGCAATGTCAAAATCGGCTCGGCATTTTCAAACCAATGAGCCCCTCGCGCAGATCCAAGAATGCACCGTCAGCTAAGAGCGCGGCGCCCTCCGTGCAATTGTTCCCCGAACGCGAATTGCGCCGAATCATCGACACAGTTCTTCGCCTCGCCAAATCCACAGGCGCCGAGGAAACGGAAGTTCACGTCGACGAAACCGCTGACTCTCTCACTCGCTTCGCCAACAACGCCATCCACCAAAACGTAGCCGAGCGTGGTCTGAACGTTTCAATCCGCACCGTTGTCGACAGCCGCACCGCTCGTGCCACCACAAATCGCGTCGACGAAGACTCCCTTCGCGCCGCAATCGACGCCTCCTTGTCCCTCGCGCACAGCCAGCCGAAAGATCCGCATCTGCTTCCGCTTCCCGGCAAACAGCGCTATCGCAAAGTGAATCGCTTCGCAAAAGGCACCGCAGCGCTAACACCCGAAGAGCGGGCCCGCGCCGTCCGCCGCGCCTGCGATCTTGCCATCCAAAATGGCCAAGTTGCCGCGGGCATTTTCGCCAGCGGCCTGCAGCAATCGGCAATGGGCAATTCGCGCGGTCTCTTCGCGGCCTACCGCGAAACGCACGCCGAATTCTCCATCACCATGCAAGAAAATCCCGCCGCAAGCTGGGCCAAAGCCAACGCCGCCAGCGTCCGCGCTTTCGATCCGCAAAAACTCGCCCAGCGCGCCAGCGAAAAAGCGCACATGGCGGTTGACGCACGCGAACTCCCGCCGGGCCGTTACACGGTAATTCTGGAACCTGCTGCGGTTCTCGATCTCGTCGGATTTCTCTTTTACGATTTCGCCGCCACCGCCCTTCAGGACAAGCGCTCATGCCTCAACGACCGCATGGGCAAGCCGCTCTTCGGCAAAAACATCTCCATAACCGATGACGCCTACCATCCGCTGCAACTCGGCGCACCCTTCGACGGCGAAGGTATCCCGCGCCAGCAGGTTCTTCTAGTCGATCGCGGCGTTCCGAAAAATCTCGTCTATGCTCGCAGCACTGCCAAATCCGCCGGCAAAAAGCCCACCGGCCACGGTTTCGCGCTTCCCAACGAATATGGTGAAGCCCCCATGAACCTGGTCTTTGCTGGCGGTGATTCCTCCGTAGAAAAAATGGTCGCCTCCACAGACCGGGGCCTGCTCGTGACTCGCCTCTGGTATATCCGCGAAGTCGATCCCTACGAAAAAGTTATGACCGGCATGACCCGCGACGGCCTTTTCCTGGTCGAAAAGGGCAGAGTTACTACCGCCGTCCGCAACTTCCGCTTCAACCAGTCCATCCTGGAGATGCTCCGCAACGTCGAGCAACTCGGTCCCGCCGTCCGCGCCACTGGCGAAGAAGCCTTCGAAATGGTGGTACCTGCGATGAAGGCCCGTGATTTTCACTTCTCGGAAGTTACAAAGTTTTAATAATCCACAGCTTAGAATCTCCTCCCCCACAAAACCGATTTGATAAATGCAAATTCTGCGTTGTACATCCAAGCCCCTCCCGTTCAATAAACAGATATGCAGCAATGGTGCGTGCCATCCCGCAGCGATCGGCACCCAAACTGGGGCCACCCTGACCACGATGCCTGTGGCACGGGTTTCGTCGCGCGCCTCGGCGGTCCCGCCAGCCATGAGATTGTCAGCATTGCACTTACAGCCCTCGAACGCCTAACCCACCGCGGTGGTGTCGACGCCGACGGTGCCAGTGGCGACGGCGCCGGATTGCTGACCTCCCTCCCTTACGAGTTTTTCCGTGCCCGTGCGCAAGAGCAGGATATCGACCTGCCAGAAGTATTCGGCCTAGGCTTCGCGTTTTTTCCTGCGGCAGCAACGGCCGACGCTAAAGCAGCGGTAACCGCCGCTGCCGACACCGAGCGCCTCCGCATCCTGGGCTGGCGCCGCGTCCCCACCAACACCAACTCTCTCGGCAGCAAAGCTCTCGAAACGATGCCCGAAATATGGCAGTTCTTCGTCGCGCCATTCCACGCGTCGAGAGGCGTTTCCCGATTCGAGTGGAAGCTCGCTCTCCTTCGCAAACGTGCCGAATCGCTCTTGCCAGAGCGCTGCTATCTCTGTTCGCTCTCATCGCAAACGGTCGTCTACAAAGGCCTCCTCACGCCTTGGCAATTTCCGCAATTTTACGAAGATCTTCGCGACGCCTCGTTTGCCACGACGTTCGCCATCTTTCACCAGCGCTATTCGACCAACACGCAACCCTCTTGGGATCTTGCGCAGCCTTTCCGTTACGTCGCCCACAACGGCGAAATCAACACCATCGTCTCGAATCGCCGCTGGCTGCGCGCCAAGCAGCGCGAACTCCGTGCTCGTCTTACTGTCGGCTCCTGGTTCACTCCTCTGGAAGGAAAAGTCAGCGACTCCGCCAGCTTCGACAACGCCTTCGAGCTCAAGCTCCTCGAAGGTTTCGGCCCCGATGAAGCCATGCTCACCCTGGTTCCACCGGCGTTTGAAAACGATCCGCTTCTCTCACGCGACATCCGCGCTGCCCTCACCTCGCTCTCCCAACTAAACGAGCCGTGGGATGGTCCCGCAGCTCTGATTTTTTCCGACGGCCAATTCGTCGGCGCAAAACTCGACCGCAACGGCCTCCGCCCGCTGCGCTACACACTCACGCACGACGGCTTGCTGATCGCCGGCTCTGAAACCGGCCTGATCGATCTCGAAGAATCCCGCATCGCCGAACGGCAGCGCCTCGGACCCGGCGAAATGATTCTTGCAAACCCCGCCACCGGTCTTTTCCTACGCTGGCGCGAGATCCTCAAGCGCCTGGCGATGCATCAAGCACGCAACGCCATGCCGCCGCCGCGCCACCTAGCGTTTTCTGCCGCGAAGCGCTCCGCCGCTACTGGCGAACCCAAACGCATCGCCGCCGCCGCCGGCTGGACGGAAGACCAATTCAAAACTCTCTTCTCCGCCTTAATCCACGGCAAAGAAGCCGACTGGAGCATGGGCGACGACGCCCCACCCGCTTTTCTCTCAACGCTTCCGCGCACGTTTTGGGATTACTGCAAGCAGCGCTTCGCTCAAGTTACGAATCCGCCGATCGATCCGCTTCGCGAAACTCACGTCATGTCTCTAGACGTCCATCTCAAGGACGGCGTCACTCTGCCCGGCCCTTTGCTCAACGCCGGACAACTCGACGAACTTTCCGAATTTTTCGGCCCTGTTCATCGCATCGACATGACTTTCTCTTCCGCCCTGGGAGTCCCGGGCGCACGCTGCAGTGTTGCTCAGCTATCTTCTACCCCTCTGAGTAGCAGCGGTCGCCCGGGCCTCCTCCTCCTTTCCGATCGCGGCCTCAACGCGGAGAACGCCGCTCTTCCCGCGCTGCTGGCTACCGCCGCCGTTTGGAAAGCGATGGTTCGCGAGAGTTTGTGGGATGTACCGCTGATCGTCGAGTCCGCACAGGTATTTGACACGCATCATGTTGCGCTCCTCGTCGCTGCTGGCGCCAGCGCCGTCGTGCCCTATCTTGCCGACGAGTTTGCTGAAGCGCTCGAGCCGGGCGGCGCAGACCGCATGCGTATCGCCATCACTGCCGGTCTCCGCAAAGTTCTCGCCCGCATGGGCGTTTCTACTCTTGCGAGCTATCGCAACAGCCATCTCTTCGAAATCGTCGGCCTATCTGAAGATCTCTGCGCCGATTTTTTCGAAGACGCCGCCGATTATCCCGGCTCAAAAACCCTCGACGATCTTTTCGCCGACTACCTCCGAATGCACACAACGGCTTTTTCACCCGCGTCCACGGAACTCGCCGACGCTGGCTTATATCGCTTCCGCAAAGGAGCTGAACTTCACGCCACTTCGCCAGAGGTCGTTCGCCGGATGCATGCCCACGTCCGCGCTCCCGAAGCCGGAAAGTTCGCCGCATTCGAGGAATTGTCCGAGCATCAGGGCACCGTTTTTCTCCGTGATTTGCTGGAAACCGTTCCCGGCACACCCGTGCCGGTCGAAGAGGTCGAATCCACCAACACGATTCTTCGCCGCTTCAGCACGCAGGCGATGTCTCTCGGCTCGCTAAGCCCTGAAGCGCATCGCACTCTTGCCCTCGCGATGAATATGATTGGCGGGCGCAGCAACACCGGCGAAGGAGGCGAAGACCCTAATACCTATCGCTTCGAGCCCGCCGCCGCAAATAAAATTAAGCAAGTAGCTTCCGGCCGCTTCGGCGTCACCGCGGACTACCTCGTCCATGCCGAGGAGCTCGAAATCAAGATGGCGCAAGGTTCCAAACCTGGCGAAGGCGGCCAGTTGCCAGCGCGCAAAGTCACCGAATATATCGCGCGCATCCGTCACGCGACGCCCGGCACTCCTTTAATTTCGCCGCCGCCGCACCACGATATTTACAGCATCGAAGATCTCGCCCAGCTCATCCACGACTTGCGCGCGGTGAATCCCAGCGCGCGCATCGGCGTCAAGCTAGTAAGCGGCGCGGGCGTTGGAATTATCGCCGCAGGCGTCGCCAAAGCCGGCGCCGACGTCATCACCATCAGCGGCCACAACGGCGGCACCGGCTCCTCTCCGCTCACTTCCATCAAAAATACCGGCCTGCCTTGGGAAATCGGCCTTCGCGAAACTCACGACACGCTCGTTCGTGCCGGCCTCCGCTCGCGCGTTTCCCTTCGCGTCGACGGCGGCCTGAAATTCTCTCGCGATATCATCGTCGCCGCGCTCTTTGGCGCCGACGAGTTCGGTTTCGGCACCGCCTCTCTCCTCGCCATCGGCTGCGTCATGGCTCGCCAGTGCCATCTCAATACCTGCCCCGTTGGCATCGCCACCCAAGACGAGAAACTCCGCACGCGCTTTAACGGCAAGCCGGAAATGGTCGTCGCGTATTTCCGTTCTCTCGCCGAAGAAGTCCGCAATCGCCTCGCCCAACTCGGCGCCCACTCTCTCAGCGATCTCACCGGCTGGTACGATCGGCTCAGCGCCCGTTCAGGCATGGATCCACTGCTCATCGTTCCCATGTCTGAATCGGGCCGCGTTGCTCCCCATCAGTCCCCAGCCCTGCATGCAGGCGCGCGCGAGGACGCGTTACATCTCAGCGCCGCGTTCGAGCTTCAGACGGAATCTCAGCCCATCCAGAATTCCGATCGCAGCGTTGGCGCCGGCATGAGCGGGGAACTGATGCGCCGCCGTCGCCCGGGCAGCCAGCACTGTCCGCTTGTCGAAGAAATCACCAAGGAATTCCACGGCTGCGCGGGACAAAGCTTCGGCGCGTTCCTAGCTGAAGGCATCACATTATCGCTTTCGGGCGAAGCCAACGACTACGTCGGCAAGGGTCTCTCCGGTGGAACCATTGCGATTTCCGCCAGCTCCGCTGCCTCTCGCCGCGGTGACGTTCTCGCAGGAAACACCGTTCTTTACGGCGCCACCTCTGGCCAGCTTTTCGTCGCAGGCCGCGCCGGTGAGCGCTTCGCCGTCCGCAATAGCGGCGCTCTCGCGGTAGTCGAAGGCGTCGGCCAGCACGGCTGTGAATATATGACCGGCGGTGTCGTCCTCGTCCTCGGCCCTCTCGGCCTGAATTTCGGCTCCGGCATGACCGGCGGTCTCTCCTACGTCCTCCGGGGCGAAGCCGACGAAGTTATCCATCGCGATTTCGTTGCGCTTTCGGAAATCGACGCCCAGGAAGAAGCTTGGCTGCGCAGCGTGCTTGAAGAGCACCTGCGTTTCACCGCCAGCCCGCGCGCCTCGCGTTTGCTTTCGCGCCGCGGCGTACTTCCGTTCCTGCGGGTACAGCCCATTCATTTCCAAGGCACTCTGGAAGCTACTTGGGAGCCGTTGCTCGCACGATTGAAGCACCGGGAAGTGATTTTTAGTCCCCCGCAGAGCGCCGCGTTTACGCGAGCTCCTCTGCCAGCTTGAAAGGAGCTTGATTCTGCGCTTACTTAGCGGCTATATTCCGCTATAATCATTGCCGAGCCACCTGCCTATGGACTTCGATCAACTCGCCACTTTCGTATACGTTGCCAAACTAAAGAGCTTCTCGCGCGCAGGCCAAAAAGTGTTTCGCTCGCAATCTGCCGTCAGCGCGCAAATTCGCCAGCTCGAGCAAGCCTATCGCGCGCGTCTCCTTGACCGCTCCGCCAAATCCGTTGAGCTGACTCCCGCCGGCGAGGTCCTCTTCGAATACGCCGAGCGTCTTCTGCGCCTGCGCGACGAATCCATTCAAGTTGTGGCCGACCGGGGCGACGTGGTCCAAGGCCCGCTGGTTTTCGGCGCCAATGAAGCCACCTGCCTCTATCTGCTTCCCGACATGTTCGCGGACTTTCAGCGCCGCTATCCGCAAGTCCACATCAGCATTTATCGCAATTTCAGCCACAAGATTCTGCAGCGCGTTGAAGACGGCTCGGTCGACGTCGGCATCGTGACGCTGCCCATCAAGTCACCCACTCTGAAAGTTCATCACATCTCGCGCGACCGCTTGCGTTTCATGGTGAGCAGCCGCAACCCGCTGGCCCATCGTTCCAAGATCACACTTGAAGAAGTCGCCGCGCAGCCGCTGATTTTCCCGCGCACCGGCTTCACCCGCCAGGTGTTGGACAAACTCTTCCGCCCCTATCGAGCCCGCCTCCGCGTCGCCATGGAACTCCCGAGCATCGGCATGATCAAACGCTTCGTCGCCGCCGACGCTGGCGTTTCGTTCATCAGCGAAAGCTTCGCCCGCGATCAGGTAAAGGCCGGCGAAGTAAAGCTCCTCAACGTGGAAGGTGTCGACCTCTGGCGCGAACTAGGCCTGGTCTACCGTCGCGACCGCAGCCTCCCGCGCGCCGCCCAAGCCCTGATCGCCGTAATCCGCGAACACAAAAAATTCCCCGACACCGCAGCCGCCGCCTCCGACTAACCCCCTCCGTTTCGACTTGCAGGGGCACAGCACGTTTACCCAGAGCTTCGCAGGGCCGTGCCCGCACTTGCCATTCATCCTCGTAGCGTATGATATAGCGATGCGTTCTGTTTCAGATGTATCATGCTTGGTAGTGGAAATCTCATTCGACGGCGGCGGGGGCTGCCGTTTTCTTTTGCTGGGTGCTTCACTCCAGACTGAGTTCCGGCTCGGTTTAGGACGGCAACAACCGCCAGATTTTCTACAATTCTAGTGCAATTTTAAGTTGATTAGAATCAACACCTGCAAAGGTGTATCAAAACACGTGATTTGATCTATCTTTAGAATCAGTACTTACGAAAAAACCCAGGGGAGGGATGTTATTGTTAGCCAGACGTGAGGGCCTTCCATGTACGGCCGTAAGCCCGAGCCAATCGGCTCTTGGACTATTCACTACCCACTATTCAGTTTTCTCAGTGAACGCTGAAATCCAAACTCGCAATCGATCTCGAAATCACATTTTCCTGTATCTGAATGAGGTCATTATCGGCGTAGGTCATTCCGAGCACCGTGAACACATCGGCCCCGCGGGAAATCACCACCAGCGTTCCGGACCAATCATGGCCGTCCGCCATACCGCGGTAGTGATACTCGACTGCTGGCAACCCGCCCACCACCGTCTTTCGCTGTGAAATTCTCTTGTAGTTTTCGTAGATTTCGCTCAGCCGTTTTTCAACCGTAGCCGCCGCCGGATCCAGTGCAGCTTTGCTCTCTTCGTCGCCGATCACCAGAAGAGTCGACTGGTTGAGCGTACCCAGTGCCACGACGGCATTTGGCAGCGCCTTCCGCGCATCTTCCATCAACGCCCAGCTCGGCGCTTTATACATTTTGAAGCCGTGCGTGTAGTTCGTATAGAGATTGCCCTGAATATCTTCACGGATCGCCGGCGGTTCCGGCGCCACGGGCTGCGCTGCGGATGACGCCAGCGACGGAGCCGCCGCCGCCGCGGGCGCTCCGATTGCCGGTGCCACCGCATTCGACTTCGTACTCGTCGGAACTTCTGGTTTCACGGCGGCGTTCGTAATTTTTGGAGCTGTCTTCTCGCGCTTTCCCGTTGCCGGGTCCGCGGATTTCACGCTCGCATTCGTCGCCGCTGTTGTTCCGTCTGCTGACGACGCCACGGCCGGTTCTGCTTTCGGTTCTGCTTCTTTGGCCGGATCTTTCTTTGCGACGGGCGTCTTATCCGCTTTCGGCGTCTCGTCGGCCGGTGTCGACGGCACAATCGACGCAATCTTGTCTTTCTCCACCAGCACATATCCAAAATCCGTTTTAACTTTGAACATGTTGTCTTCGTACGACACGATCACGCCGTAGAGCTTTTTGCCGTCTTTCAACCGAATTTCATCGGCCCGCGCGGAACTCGCTACGCCGCACAGGACCACAACCACAACCAAAGCCATAGGCAACGCCACAGCCGATGCCGCAACGGAGAGGGAGCCGCGCATTTTGGGGACAGCCATATTTTCAGTATGGGGTCGCCCGCCACGCCCTCGCAACCGTCACGAGCGGGGTGGTGTCCGCCGTGTTACCTCCGCCAGCAGCACCCCGATTCGCCGCGCCAGGCGCTCCACTTGCTCGATGGACTGGCTCAACCGCGCCCGCAACGGCTCCGGCAGGTTCGCATGCGTTTGCTGCATCGCCAAAGCCTCCGCGATCACACGCAGCTCTTTTCGATGCCGCGGATTCAGCCGTTCCCAAAGCCGCCGCTTCGCACTCCGGTTCCGCCCCAGCCACTCCTCGCCCGTCCCTGCCGGCCGCCCTGCCTCCGGCTCTTCCGAGGTGGTCGCCGTCGTATTTGGTTTTCTTATCCGAAATAGCATTCCGTGCAGCTCCGCACTGTCATATTTTGGTCGTTTCTTTCTTTTCTCTGCGCACTCTGGGTTCTCTGAGACCTCTGTGTTAATTCTTTTTCTTCAATGCTTCCATTTTTTCCCCGTTGATCTGCCCGCCCACTTCCACGCGCCCCGTAACGCGCATCGCCCGCGTTTCAAACACCAATCCGCCATAACGGTCATACGCATCCGGAAAAAGCACTACCTCATACAGCCCGCGCTGATCCTCCAATGTCACGAACATCATGTTCCGGTAATTCTTCGTCCCCACGTGCCGGTAAGTCACCACCCACCCGCACAACGTCACCCGCTTCCCGCGCAACCCATCCAGCTCATCGCTCCACACCTCGCCATTCCGCGGCAAAAAATCCAAGGGATGCCCGCTAACGCACACCTCCAGAATCTCCCGCTCATACCGCAGCCTCTGTTCCTGCGTGTACTCCACCGCTGGCATCCCCGCCAGCGCCGCCCCAATCGCATCACCGGCTTTCGCATCACCAAACAATGTTTCCGGCCCTTCGAGTGGCACAGCCAATCCTGGCTGTGCGCTTTTGCTTTGAAGAGGTTGTGCGTTTTTGCTTCCGACTTGCAAAAAATTACATCGCCACAACATCGCGGGCCGCGAAATCCCGCGTGCATCACCATTCATTCGATCACCCGGCTCATCGCCCACCTCATCAAACGCCCCGCACTTGATCAGCTCCTCGATCTCATCCTTCTCCACAGGTTTATCCCGGTTCCATCGGGGCACGCGCCGCAAAAAGTCCTCGAGCGACCGAAACGTCCCGCCTTCTTCCCGAGCCCGCACAATTGCCGTTATCGTCTCCACGCGCAAACCCTTCACCTGCATCAACCCGACGCGCAGCGCGCGCTTTCCATCGGCAAGCGCCTCCGCCGTGTACTCCATGCGCGAATGATTCACCGAAGGCAGCCGCACCTCGATCCCCCAGCGCTTCGCCTCTTCCACATACGCCGACACGTGATAAAACCCTGCCCCCGCGCTGCACATCGCCGCCAGAAACTCCGCCGGATGATGCGTCTTCAAATACGCCATGCGGTACGAAATGTCCGCGTACGTCGCCGCATGCGCTTTGCAAAAACCGAACCCTGCAAATTTCTCCACCATCATCCAGGTTTCTTCGCGCTGTTTCTCAGTCAGTCCCATCATCCCCGAGGCCAGCCCGAACTTTCCGCGCAACCGATCGATGTCACGGCGTCCGGAGAATTTTGCGGACGACCGCCGCATGATGTCAGCTTCAGCCAACGACATTTCTCCCGCCACCTGCGCAATCTGCATCACCTGTTCCTGAAAAATGCATACGCCAAGTGTGTCTTCCAGAATTGGTTCGAGCGCTGGATGCGGGTATTCGACTTTTTCTTCCCTGCGCAACCGTTTTATAAATAGATCTTTCGAGCCATACTCTGCTGCTCCGGGCCGGATCAGCGCCAAAGCTTGCGCAACATCTTCTAGCGTCCGCGCCTTCATCATGCGCAAAAGTCCGCGCATGGCCGGCGACTCAATCTGAAACACGCCCATCGTTTTTCCCGCTGCAATTACGTCGCACGTCGCCGGGTCATTTTCCGGTATCGCGTCAAAATCAATCTCTCGCGCTTTCGGTCTTGGCGTTACTCCGTCCGGCGCAACGCTCACTGTGGTAGCACAGCCACTCCTGGCTGTGCTCGTGTCTTTCTTTTCCTTTGCTTCCTCTGTCTCCTCTGCTTCCTTTTCAATGTTGTCCAGCGCCAGCGACATCGTCGTGAATCCGCGCTGTCCAAGCAGATCCATCTTGATCAAACCAAGTGCTTCGATTGCATTCATGTCGTACTGCGTCACGACAATCCCTTTCGTCGCGCGCTCCAGCGGTGTCAACCGTGTCAACGGGCGCGCGGAAATCACTGTCCCGCATGGATGAATCCCCATGTGGCGCGGCGCATCGTCGAGCCGCAATGCCACTTGCAGAATGGTTTTCCAGGGTTCTTCGTCGACAGGAAGGTCGCGGCATTCCGGCAAATCGCGAATCGCCTGTAAAATCTCGCGCACGGGCCGATGCGGCAATCGCTTTGTGAAGCGATCCACATCGCTCGGCGGCACGCCAAACACTTTCGCGATTTCGCGGATGGCCAGCCGCGCGTGCATGGTCACAAAACTTCCGATCATGGCCACGTGCTCTTCGCCCCAGCGCTCGTATACGTAGTCGAGCAATTCGTCGCGCCGCGCGCCGCAAATGTCGATGTCGATGTCCGGGCAATCGCCGCGCTGCTCGTTCAAAAATCGCTCGAAGTACAATCCCCAGCGCAGTGGGCACACGCAGGAAATTCCCAGGCAATACGTCACCATCGAGCTCGCCGCCGAGCCCCGCGCCACCGCCGGAATCCCGCGCCGCTTGGCCTCTTCCACGATGTCGCGCACGAGCAAAAAATACGGCGCGAGCTTCTTTTTGCTGATGACTCTCAGTTCATGGACCAGCCGCGATTTCGCTTTAGGTTTCAGCCAGCCGTAGCGCTTGACCAATCCTTGCAGGCTCAGTTCTTCCAAATAGGAATCAGGAGTGCTGTTTTTAGGGACCGTAAATTCCGGCAGAATCGGCTTTCCCAATTCCAATTTCAGATCGCAACGATCGGCAATTTCCTGCGTTGCTTGCAGCAGATCTGGGTGATCGGGGAATAACTGCTGCATTGCGTCTGCAGGCTTGAACCAGGCTTCGCCAGTGGTGATGTCTGGCGGAGCTACGGTTGTCAGCAATCCTCCGGTGCGAATGGCGTTTACTGCGCGGTGATGCAAATGCCCCTCTGGCCCCCCAAAATAAACATTGTTCGTCGCCACCAGTGGCACGCCCAGTTCGCGCCCGATTCGCTCCGCCTCGCGCAAAACGCGCCCGTCGCCGGGAGACAAATGCTGCACCTCGATCCACAACCGGTCGCTGAAAATATCCTTCAGCTGCGTGAAGTGACTGGTGTTCGCGTCGTGCATTCGCGTTGGCAATGGACACAGCGCAATCACGCCTCTCGAATGCTTCGCCAACTCCTCTAGCGTTACGGGCCGTTCTTCATCCTCGCCGGAGCTTTTGCTCTTCGCCAATTCGGTCGTTCCCAAATGCCGCAGCGTCGTCAACTGGCACAAATTGCTGTACCCCTCCATATCTGTCGCCAGCAGCACCATTGCCACACTCTGCGAATTCCGATTGTCGTTTTTCGAGTTGCGAACTTCGAAACGCGAAACACGGAATTCGACGTCAATCACCACTCCCACAATCGGCTTGATTCCTGCTGCAATCGCCGCCTGATAAAATGGCACCGCCGCATGCAGCCCGTTCGTATCCGTCAGCGCCACGGCAGGCATCTTCTGCGCGACCGCCGCCGCAATGATTTCTTCCGGCGGCGCCACGCCCCGCAGAAACGAATAATGGCTATGACAATGCAAATGTACGAACACGAGAGCCCCGATCCGAGAGGCAAGAAACCGATGCCCGCCGCAAGACGGACGTTTTGTATCGTCAAATCAGGGTAGGGAACAGGAAGGGAAATTCAGCAACATTTGAACATTGGTTCTATGTAGGGGCGCAGCATGCTGCGCCCCTACAAGCGCAACGTCAGAATTCTATAGCTCAGGCCTTCAAGTCTGAGGGTTTTCCTCATCGCGATAAACATGGCGTTGAGAGGACAAGGCCACCCGGCTTTGTTGCGTAATGCTCGCGCAACTCGAGGCCGTTGCCGTAGAAGACGGCGTTCCAGCCGTAGCGGCCGCGGACGGAATCTAGGCCGCGGTTCAGATACCAGCGGCGGTTGGCGTCGGTGTCGAAGAGTTCGTGCTGGCGGCGGTCGGCTTCGAGATTGGTTACGTTTACGCCGATCAGGCGCACGGCTACGCGGCGCGTGAATAGTTTTGCAAAAAGTTCTTTGGCTTCCACGAGCAGTTCGCGCTCGTCATTGGATGGCCGCGTCAATCGCACTGTTTGGTGCGCGGAAAAGTGATCCACGTAGCGGATGCGCAGGCCAATCGTTCGTGCTTGGCGGCCGTATTCGCGCAGCGTCGAGCCGATGCGCTCGCTCAAATATTCGATAAGGCCGCCGAGAAACTCCGTGTCGATCGTTCCGCCTTCAATGGTTGTTTCGCGCGAGACTGACTTTGGCGTCGACGGCAGCATCACTTCGCGTCCGTCGAGCCCTCGTGCGCGTTCCCAGATTTGTCCTCCAATTACTTCGCCAAACGCGGCCTCCAGAGCGGCGCGTGGCACCAACCGCAGCTCTCCGATTGTTGCGATGCCGCGCTCCGCCAGCATGCCTGCGTGGACATGCCCGATTCCGTGCAGCTTTTCGACTGGCAGCGGCGTCAAAAAGTCTTCTTCCGTTCCCGGCGCAATCATGCGGAAGCCGCGTGGCCGCTCGAGCCGCGACGCGATTGAGGCCACTACTTTCGTCCGCGCCGCGCCTACGCTCACGCTCAGTCCCGTTTGCTCCAGCACGTCTGACTGCACGCGGCGCAACGCCGCTTCATAATTCGGGTACAGCCGCTCCGTGCCCGCAAAATCGAGATAAAAATCGTCCAGCGCCGCCGTCTCGACTGCGGGCGTATATGTTTCGAGAATGCGCCGCACGCGCTCAGCGAAATCAGCGTAATGCTCGTACTGCCCTGGCACAATCAACGCCTTGGGGCAAATGCGCAGCGCGTCGCGAAACGTCATCGCGGTTTTCACGCCGCATATTTTTGCTTCGTAGCTCGCCGACGCCACCACGCCGCGGCCCACCAGTACCGGCTTGCCGCGCAGCTTAGGGTTGAGCACTTGCTCGACCGATGCAAAAAACGCGTCTACGTCCACGTGCACGATGTTCGGAATCGCCCGAGAGCGTGAGGCGTCAGCTCCGCGGCCTTTTTCTTCACGCGCGTCTTCGTGAAAAGGATTGAAGGGCATTGCTACTGCAGGGAAAACGTTTTCGATACAGACGTCCATAACGGCTCCTGTTGACTGTGACCGCACAGCGGTGAACACAAGGAAACGGACCGAGTACAATCTCTTCGGGAACGAGGGATCCCTCTTTCGAGCGGACCCCTCACCCCGCTTAGGGCTCGGAATTTTCAAACGGGTGGCGCCCAGTTCGTGAGAGCCAAAAAGGCAATGGAGCTGAACGCCACTCGTTTCCCGTTTCCTCTACCGCCCGCACTATAGGCGAACAAAAAGCGAAAGTCAATAGCTTCTTGTCTTTTTTCTTTTCATTCAATAAATAAAATGGCTGTTTTCTGCTCTCGGGAAAAAGTAGCTCTGGCCACAGCCTTTCGCTCTTGCTTCTTGACACTCACTGGCATCGGGGATACATCTCTCTGCATGAGCGCCACTTTCGTTTTCGTCCTCGCCTTCGCTATTGGCATCGTATCTGGGATGCGATCGTTGACCGCGCCTGCGGTCACGGCTTGGGCAGCGCACCGCGGCTGGCTCAATCTTGCCGGCACCCGTCTCGCGTTCATGGGCTCAACCGCCGCTGTTGCCATCTTCACCGTGCTCGCGATTGTCGAGCTCATCACAGACAAGCTGCCCTCGACGCCTAGCCGCACCGCGCCTGTGGGACTGATCGCCCGCTTTGTCTGCGGCGCTCTTTCCGGGGCTTGCGTTGGTGTCTCTGCTGGACAGACTCCCGCGTACGGCGCCATGCTCGGCGCTGCGGGTGGCATCGCGGGAGCTTTCGCCGGCTATCAGTGGCGCACCGGCCTTGTGAAGGCGCTCAAAGTTCCAGACTTCGTCATTGCGCTTCTTGAGGACGCCATCGCGATCGGCGCGGGTCTCTTTATCGTTTCCCGGTACTAATCCCGGTACTAACTCTAAGACCACTCGCAAAATCGTGGGCGTCTAATCGCGTCACGCATCTTTGGTCCAACTTTTCATTTGCTTCAACTCCGCATTTCCGTGACTATTTCTCCACTCCGGGCACGCCGGATATCTCTATGGCCTTGAATCTCTTCTTCGCGCTGCTCGGCGGCTTGCTCGTTCTCGCGTTCGTTGCTAACCGCCTCGTGCGTTTTACAGGCGTGCCGGACGTCATTATTCTGATGGCCACGGGCGTGCTCATAGGGCCCGTGCTCCACTGGGTCAATCCCGAAATTTTTCGCGGCGCCACGCAAGGCTTTGGTTCGCTCGCGCTGATTCTTATCCTTTTCGAAGGCGGCCTCGAACTCAAGATCCGCGAAATTATCAGCCATTTCGCCGGAGGCCTGTTTCTCGCCGTATTCAGCTACGCGCTCAGCGCGGTGGGAGTCGCGCTCGTTTGCCGCCACGCACTTCATTTCGCATGGATTCCTTCGCTCCTTGTGGGAGCGGCACTCGGTTGCATCAGCAGCTCGATCATTCTTCCAGTTCTGCAGCAAGTGAATCTCCGGCGCGAAGTCAAAGTCACTTTGCTGGTCGAAGCCACGTTCGGCGACGCTCTCGCCGTCCTGGCTGTCACCACTCTCCTCGATATCGCGGCCGGCGGCAGCGCTTCCGCAAAAATCATCACCTGGAGTCTTTTTGCCAGCGTTATTCTTGCCGTGGCATCGGGTGTACTTATCGGCGCCCTGTGGTCCTACCTCCTGCCGCTTCTTTCCGAGGAGCGCTTCTGGCATGTGCTGACGTTTGGCGTTGTTTTGCTGATCTATTCGGGCGTTCACGCCGTACATGGCAATGAACTTGTCGCCGTGCTGGTCTTCGGCCTGACGCTTTCCAATTATCCGGCGGCACAACGGCGCTTCCAGCTTGGTGATGCGTCCGAGAGTGGCGACTGGTTTTCCGAGACGCCCGTCAAGCAAGAGCATGGCCGCTTGCACGCGCAGCACCACGGGCAGATGCTCACGTTTCACGGCGAGCTGGCATTTTTGATTCGCACATTTTTCTTTGTCTTGCTCGGCGCGCTTGTGGAATTCGATGGGTTACGCAAGCACGCTGTTCTGGCGCTCGGCTGTTTTGGCGCGCTCTTGATCGCGCGCTGGCTCTCCGTGCAGACCGGACGCTTCGCTTGACGGGCCTTCACGTCTCACGAACGCGAGCTGATGATTTGGTTTCTGCCTCGCGGACTCATCACCGCTGTGCTCGGCATAGAAATTGTCGAAGCTCGCGGCGCTGACTTCGAGTTCCTTCCATCGCTCGCGTTTGCGGTCATTCTGATCACCAATCTCGCGCTGCTCGTCGGCTCGCTTCGCGCTCGGCGGCTTTTCCCTGAGCCTCTCCCAGCGGCGACCGAGCCCGTCGTACAGGAGATCGCTTCGTAAGACGCAGTCTCCCTTACGTCGTTGTCCTACTGCCCGGCACTTTCGGTCTCGTTTCATCGGAATTTTAACCAGCGTTGGTGCATCCAATAGTTTGCGAAGGTAGAGTGTTTCCCAGCGAGGTTTGAGTCATGAGCGCATCCGACCACTATCAGGCGATTTTCATAGGGTCCGGTCAGGCGGGCACGCCGCTTTGCCAGGCTTTTGCCAATGCAGGCCTACGCACCGCTCTTGTGGAGCGCGCGCACGTCGGCGGCACTTGCGTGAACGAGGGTTGCAGTCCCACCAAGACGATGGTGGCGAGCGGGCGCGTCGCCTACCTCGCGCGACGCGGCGCGGATTACGGCGTTCACGCCGGCAGCATCACCATTGACATGAGCCGCGTTCGGCAGCGCAAGCGCGACATCGTCAACAACTTCCGCAACGGCAACCAGTCGCGCATCGAAAAAACTCCCAATCTCGATCTTCTCTTCGGCGAAGCCAGCTTCACCGGCCCTCGCTCGATTCAAGTCGGCCTCAAGGATGGCTCGCAGCGCACTCTTACTGCCGAAAAATTCTTCATCAACGCTGGCTGCCGTCCTTCCGCGCCTTCGCTAGAAGGTTTGCAAAGCGTGCCGTATCTCGACAGCACCTCCATTATGGAGTTGGACGCCGTGCCCGAACATCTTCTAGTTATCGGTGGCGGCTACATCGGCCTCGAATTTGGCCAACTCTTCCGCCGTTTTGGCAGCCGCGTCACAATTGTGCAACGGGCCGGGCTATTGCTGCGCGGCGAAGACGCCGATGTCGCCGCGGAAGTCCTCGCCATCATGCAACAGGACGGCATCGAGGTTTTGCTCAACGCTAAAGCTAAGCGCGTCGCCAAAGAGGGCCCGCAAATCAAACTTGCCGTCAGCTCTGCCGAAGACGTCGCAGGCGAAATGCGGACGCTTAGCGGTTCTCACTTGCTCGTTGCCACTGGACGCGTGCCCAACTCAGACACTCTAAACCTCGCCGCCGCAGGAATTGCCGTGGACAAGGGCGGCTTTATTCAGGTCAATGCAAAGCTGGAAACGAATGTGGTTGGAATTTACGCGCTGGGCGACATCAATGGCGGCCCGGCGTTCACGCATATTTCTTACGACGACTTCCGCATTATCCGCACAAATCTCCTCGAAAAGGGAAGCGCCAGCCGGGAGGGGCGCATTGTTCCGTACACGGTTTTCATTGATCCCCAGTTGGGCCACGTCGGCCTGACCGAGGCGGATGCTCGGGCGCAGAATCGCAAAATTCGCGTCGCCAAGATGCCTATGAACCGCGTCGCGCGGGCGCTCGAAGTAGACGAATCCCGCGGATTCATGAAAGCAGTCGTTGATGCCGAGAGCGGACAAATCCTCGGAGCTGTCGTTCTTGGCCTTGAGGGAGGGGAAGTGATGTCGATGATTCAGTTAGCGATGATGGGCAAGCTGCCTTACACCGTGCTTCACAACGCGGTTTTTGCTCACCCCAATCTTTCCGAAGCCCTCAACAATCTTTTTATCGAATCTAATTTCGTTTCTTGACGCCACGCAAACCCGCAGCGAGCACGGCCTGGCCGATCCAGGGCTGGCACGTTCCTAGCTGGTCCCTGCTTCCAGTTCCTCGCGATTCCACTTGCCAAGGTCCGCTCCTGCCTCATACGTGCTTTGCAAAAACGCCAGCAACGTTTCTCTCGGCGAAGCGGCCCGCCGCACGTCGTCGTACATCAGAATAAATTCCTTCAACTGGGGATGATAGAACGCTTCTGCCGGACGAACGGGATGCTGCGCATATCCAGCCGGCTCGGGCGCGGCATAGGCGTAAAATGCGGCTCCTTTGACGTCGCCGCCTCCCGGCCAAAATCCCGCGCTGATCACTTCATGCGAATACGCTTCCCGCGTGATGGAGTCCGCCCCCACGCGTTCTGGAGCGCGGCGGCCCGAGAAGCGCGTCGCCGCCAGATCGAAGCTGCCCCAGAAAAAATGCACCGGGCTAGCCTTCCCGATGAACTTAGCGCGAAACTCTTTGAACACTTCATCGCAGCAGACAAGAATCCGCCAGAAACGATTCGCGTATTCGGGATCGTACGAGGCGTGCATCGTGTCCTCATCAAATGGGATCGGATCGGGAATTTCGACTGGCATCTTCCAAATTTTCACCGCAATCCCGAGCGAGGCCAAAGCTCCCATGAACTCGCGATAAAAATCGGCGACGGAGCGATGCGCCAGGGCCAGCGCGAGGATCGCGTCGTTGCTGGTACGAATGACGAGCTTATGATGGATGAAATCGAACTGAACGTCGAAGTTTCCACCGCTGTAGGGGATGGCCGACGTGGTTAACCCGGAAGCATTCACGTACAGCGGCACTCCCCACCAGTGGTTGATATTGGGGCTCAGCGCCAGCCGCACTTTGCCTACAATCTGCGTCCACATGTGGAGTGTGGCGTAGGTGTCTTGCCAAGCTTCAAGAGGAAGTTCGGGCCACAGATCTCGCTCAGTGCGTGCCGCACTTGCGTTCATAGTCCCTCCTCGGCGACCTAAGGGCTGAAAGTCAAGCCACCACAATTCAGGCCTATCCCCAACAATGGAGATTATATGCCTCGAATCGTCTCTCTTGGATATACGTAGGAAAAATCTAGCAGTTGTGGGCAGCCAATTCCGGCCGCCTCAGTTTTTGGTGATGGTTGTTCCGCTCTCGGGAGGTTTCCTTGTTCCGACTAGAACAGTTTGCGGAATGCAAAGAACAAAAATCCCGACAGCGTCATCGCCGCGGGCAGCGTCAGAACCCAGGCCAACAGCAGATTTCGCACCGTTGCCCATTGCAGCCCCGAATGATTCGCCATCATCGTTCCTGCCACTCCGGACGACAACACATGCGTTGTGCTGACCGGCAAGCCCAATCCGTCTGCCGCGCCAATCGTCGCCATCGCGGTAATTTCGGCCGCCGCCCCCTGCGCGTACGTCAGATGGTTTTTCCCGATCTTTTCGCCCACCGTCACCACGATCCGCTTCCAACCAACCATCGTGCCCAGGCCCAACGCCAGCGCCACCGCTACCTTGACCCACAGCGGAATAAACCGCGTGGCCTTGTCGATGTGAGTTTTGTAATTCTTCAGCACCGCCGCATCGGCTGCGGCAATTTCCGGTTTCCCGGATTTTAGCATCAGCCGTATGGCCTCGCTCACCAGGTACATGTCATTCCGGAAGTTGCGCACCTGCGTGTGCGGCACCTTCGACAGCTCCTTGAAGATCGCCATTTCTGTCCCGACGCCGTTCACGAGCTCGCGCAACGCCAGCATCGTGTTCGGCTTGAACTCTTTGGTCCGAATGTACTCCGTGACGTCCTCGCGCGGATCTCCGATGGCCGCGCTATTTCGCACGTATTTGTTCAACGTGTCCGCGGTTTGCGCCGAGACGGCAATGAAATCCTGCGATTGCTGCGCCGTCACGGCATGGTTCAACGCATACGTCGTGGGCACCGTGCCGATCAAGATTAACATGATCAAGCCCATGCCCTTTTGCCCGTCATTCGAACCGTGGAAAAAACTCACGCCTGTGCAAGTAAACACGAGCATGGCGCGAATCCAAAACGGAGGCGGCTCCGCACCCTTAGGCGCTTCGTACAGACGCTTATCCTTGATGATCGCTTTCATGAACAGAAACAGTCCGGATGCCAGAACGAACCCAAATATGGGCGAGAGAAGCAGCGACTTTCCGATCGTCACCGCCTGCGCCCAGTCCACGCCGCTTGTCCCAGTTCGCCCTTGCATCAGCTGGTTCGCAATGCCCACGCCTATGACTGACCCAATCAGGGTATGCGAACTCGAAGCCGGCAGCCCCAGCGCCCACGTTCCCAAATTCCAGAGAATCGCCGCAACGAGCAGTGCAAAAACCATCGCGAACCCCGCACTGCTCCCCACCTGCAAAATCAATTCCACCGGCAAGAGTGAAATGATCGTGAACGCCACCACGCCTGACGACGTCACCACGCCCGCGAAATTCCAGAATCCGCTCCATACCACGGCAATGTGCGGCTCCATCGAATGCGTATAAATCACGGTTGCCACGGCATTTGCCGTGTCGTGGAATCCGTTTACGAACTCAAATCCCAGCGCCACCAACAGCGCCGTGCCCAAAAGAATGTACGGAAGCGCTGAACCCAACTCCAACCCTGCCAGGTCGCGCGAAAGGCTATAGCCGATGAAGATCACACCGAAGATCAACACCACCCCGAACGCTATCATTCCGACCCTGCCGGGCTTTCTATTCAGCTTTTCGGTCAGTGCGTGCGGAACTTGGGTTGCAGTTGCGGCCATAACTCTCCTCTAGATTCTCGACTCGAGAGCCAGCCTGTGGGGTATTTGTGCTGGCGTGTCAGCCAGCTTTATATGGAAGATTTGTTACGCCGGAATGAACATCTCACTCCAGAACGTTCACATTTCGACGCACGGCAGGGCTATTTGAGAGTCTATTCGTATCTCAATGCCGACAGCGGGTCCACGCGCGTAGCGCGCACAGCCGGTATGTAGCATGCCGCGAGCGCGACGCTTGCCAGTACCACCGCGACCGCGGCAAAGGTCAGCGGATCGGTTGGTTTTATGCCGAAGAGCAGCGTGGCAATCAATCGCGCGGCCGCGAGCGATCCCACAAGACCCAGCGCGAGCCCAAGGGCAGCCAATTGTGCGCCTTCCCTGAGTACTTGCTTCAGCACGTCTTCGCGTTGCGCGCCGAGGGCCATTCGAATGCCGATCTCATGGGTGCGCTGCGAGACGGTGTAAGCCATCACGCCGTAAATCCCGACTGCCGCGAGCACAAGCGCGATGGAGGCGAACGCGACAAACAGTGTCAAGTTAATGCGCGGCTGAACCACGGAATTCGAGAGCAACTGGTCCATGGTGCTGACCTCGTAGATGGGCATGTCCTTGTCAACAGCAGATACCTGTTGGCGGATGGCGTTGGTCACCCCAGCCGGCTCGAGCTTCGTCCGCACGGCAAGATACATGGTTCGCGCAAAAGAGAGCTGAGCAAGCGGGAAATAAGCTTGCTCACGCCCTTCGACGTCCGGCCCATAATGTTTCACGTGGCCAACTACTCCCACCACGGTGCACCATTGAGGGATGAGGGGATTTGACTTGGGGACGGCCTGAACCGCGATGCGCTTGCCGATGGGGTCTTCGTTAGGCCAGAAGCGGTTCGCAAAATCCCGGTCCACAACCGCGATCCTCAGGGCGTCACTCGTGTCCGCATCAGTGAGCAACCGGCCGCGCACCAAAGGAATCTGCATGGCCTGGAAATATCCCGGCACCACCGTGCGGTAATCAATTTCGCTGTAAGGCAAATTATTCATTGGAGCGTAGCGGGGGAGGTCCGCGACGGAAGTCTGTTCGAAGAAAGTCGATCCGGAAGAATAGGAGTCGCTCAGCGGCAACTCAGAAACCGCCCCGGCGGATTGCACCCCTGGAATCGTTCTCACTCGATTCAGAACCTGCTGATAGAAAGCCTGGAGGGGGGCGCCGTCCGGGTATGCCTTTGTCGGGGGAGAAAGCCTCATCGAGAGGAGGTGCTGCGGCTGAAAACCGGGATTGACTTCAAGGAGATGCTGGAAACTACGAATCAGCAAACCCGCGCCAACCAGAAGAAGAACGGCCAGTGCCATCTCCGAGACAACGAGGATTCGGCGCAAGCGGCGGGTACCGCTTGCCGCCGAAGTGCTTTGTCCCGTTTCCTTCAATGTACCGTGCAGATTAGTGCGGCCTACCTGCCAAGCGGGCGCAAGTCCAAAGAGGAGGCCCGTCAGCAAGGAAATTCCGAGCGCAAATAAGAGAACCAGCGGATCCACGCTGACCTCGTCCATTCGTGGGAAATTCTGGGGGACGAGCAGGCGCAGGGCATACACACCCCAGTAGGCGAGGAACAGACCAAGCGCGCCTCCCACTGCCGCAAGTACCAGACTCTCGGTCAAAAACTGGCGCATGATCCGCGCACGTCCGGCTCCCATTGCGGCACGGATGGAGAGTTCTTTTTCGCGTGCGGAAGCGCGCGTGAGCAGCAGATTCGCGACGTTGACGCAAGCAATCAGCAGAACGAAAGCCACCGCACCCAAGAGAACCAGAAGTGCGGGCCGGATCCTCCCAACCATCTGCTCTTTAAGGGGTACGACGAACATCCCCCAGCCGCTGCTCGCGCCGTAGTTATTGGGATTTTCGCGCTCGAGCTGCGTGGCGAAGCGGTCCATTTCCGCGGACACTTGCGCCAAGGTGACGCCCGGCTTCAATCGCGCCATAACTGTCAAGTAATGTGAGCCGCGATCCTGCGGCTTCATCCGGTCAAGGCCGAGCGGAACCCACAAGTCTTGTTTGCCGCCTAGGGAGAAATCTTTGCGGAGCACACCGACAATGGCATACGCCTGGCCGTCGAGCTGCATGATCTTTCCCACAATCTGAGGGTCGCCGCCAAACAAGCTCTTCCAGAGCGCGAAACTCAAGAGCGCTTCGTGCTCGTGGCCCGGCTGGTCTTCATCCTCGGTGAAGGTCCTGCCGAGCTCCGTTTGGACGCCAAGAATATGGAAGAGAGTTGCCGTGGCAGCTGGAGCGGAGACTTGCGTGGGAGGCGAGTCGCTGCTGGTCAAATTGGCGCCGTTACCCAGGGAATACGCACCAATCTCCGAGAAAGATTGCTTGCGGGCACGCAAGTCCCAATATTCAGGCTCCGAAGCCTCGAGGCGCGGGATGCCCTGATTCTCGAGCTTTCCCCATACATTGACGAGAGCGGCGGAATCCTTGTAAGCCAGCGGTCGAAGAAGCACCGCGTTGACAACAGAAAAAATGGCCGTGTTCGCCCCGATGCCGAGTGCCAGCGTGAGCACAACAACCAGGCTGAACCCTGGATTTTTGAGCATCATCCGAATGGCAATCCGCATGTCTTGAATGAGCGTGTTCATGGCGCCTCGAATCCAGTGGGCAAAATTCTCAAGATGAGCCGTGCCTTTTGGGGAGCATGCGCAGGTCCAGCTTGGTCTCTCTCTAGTTCGCTGATCTTGCGTGGCTTATTGCGATTGTCAAAAAGGGATATGTGGGCCGGCTGTCCGTCCGCGGGATGCTCCGTTCCGCAAACGGACAGATTACAAGAGAGCCCGATCATCACTTCGGGGAGGAGTCTGGGCGGGAAAATCTAACACTACGGTCGGATGGGGCCACGACACTTCAGCGGGATTCTTCCGGCAAACCGCATCAAACCAAAGATTAAAGCCAGCGCAAACTCTAATTGCTACTTCGCGTGGCGATTCGCTTTCTTGGCCGCCTTCCGTTGCGCCTTCGAGTATTTCCTCATTGCTTTTTGCTGCTTCCTGGAGGCCTTCTTTAGCCTCTTGTTCTGCTGCTTGGCTGATTTCTTGTCGAATTCTCGGGAATTGCTCGCATACTCAGCGACACCGGGACTCTGCGCTTTAGCCGGTATCGACCACGCAACGCCCAACGCGGCCAGCAGTATGAAAACAGCGACTCGCTTCATGTTGAACTTCTTTCTCGCCCCCAAAAACAGCACCAGTTTACACCCGCCGGTCCCGTTCGCGACACTGTGAAACGTCTTAGTGTTCGGACTCCAGCAGGCCGCGGTATTTCAACATCGGCTCGACGCTCGGATCTTTGCCGCGCCAGGCTGCATACATCTTTGCCAAGTCTTCCGTGTTGCCGCGTGAGAGCACCATCTGCCGGAAGCGGTCGCCGTTGGCGCGCGTCAGCCCGCCATTATCCTCAAACCATTGGAACGCATCATCATCAAGCATCTCCGCCCAGAGATAGGCGTAGTATCCCGCGGAATAATCCAGCGCCCAGATATGGCTGAAATAGCTGGAGCGGTAACGGGGAGGCACGGCT
This sequence comes from uncultured Acidobacteriota bacterium, assembly GCA_963833345.1. Taxonomy (GTDB): domain Bacteria; phylum Acidobacteriota; class Terriglobia; order Acidiferrales; family UBA7541; genus Acidiferrum. The sequence goes on from CAWHXI010000001.1 coordinate 71,600, forward strand.
GTGATCAGCAAATGCATCTTTTCCAGCGCCTGTTTCTCGAACACGTCCGGCTGCTGGAGAGGTGCATTGGCGGGAAGCATGTGCCACTGCATGTCGAGCTCGGCGGCGGCGACCAATTCCGTCAGCATATATCCCTGATTGAAGGTCGCCGCTTTTCGGATCTTGGCGACCAACTCGGCGGGCATCGGCTCATTCGTTTTGTAGTGCTTCGCGAAATGGTTGAAGACCGCAGGATAGAGGGCCCAATGTTCGTTAAATTGGGAAGGGAACTCGACGAAGTCTCGCGCCGTTGCAGCGCCAGACAGGCTCGGATACTCGGTGTTTGCGAACATGCCGTGCAGTGCATGGCCAAACTCGTGGAACATGGTGGTCACGTCGGTGAAGCTGATTAGCGCGGGCTCGCCCGGTGCGGGCTTCGGCAGATTCGCAACATTGTAGACCACCGGTAGCGTGCCCAGTAGCTTGGACTGATTCATGAAGACGTCCATCCAGGCGCCGCCGTTCTTGTTGTCGCGCTTGAAATAGTCGCAATAGAAAAGAGCCAGCGGTTTGCCGTCCGCATCCGAGACTTCAAAGACGCGAACATCCGCTTGATAGACCGGGATGTCCTTGCGCTCCTTGAAAGTGATTCCGTAGAGCTGATGAGCGGCGTAGAAGACGCCGTTTTCGAGCACACTGTTCAGCTCGAAATACGGCTTGACGTCTGCGTCATTCAAATCGTACTTCGCCTTGCGGACCTGTTCGGCGTAGAAGTCCCAGTCCCAGGGCTGGAGTTTGAAGCCGCCCTTCTGTGCGTCGATGACATCCTGAATATCCTTGCCCTCACGCGCTGCCCGAGCCGTTGCACCCGGCACCAGAGCATCCATGAACTTCAACGCGGCTTCCGGATTTTTGGCCATCTGATCGCCCAGCTTCCACGCCGCATGATTGGGATAACCGAGCAGTTGTGCACGCCGCGCGCGCAGCTGCGCCAGATGCGAGATGAGGTCGCGCGTATCGTTGGCATCGCCGCGCTCAGCACGGTTCCAGGATTTCTCGAAAATGGCTTCGCGAGTCGCGCGGACACTGAGCGAGCCAAGCGCTGGCTGCTGCGTCGTGTTCTGGAGCGGAAGCACATAGCCTTCTTGCTTGCGGCTTTGGGCGGCCTGCGCGGCAGCGGCGAGTTGCGAGTCGCTCATGCCGGCAAGCGCATTTTTGTCCGTTGTCACAAACGCTCCGTTTTTCGTCGCTTCCAAGAGCTTTGTCGAGAAGTCGTTCGCAAGCGTCGCGATTTCCTCGTTCAGCTTCTTCAACTCGGTCTTGTCCGCGTCCGAAAGGTTTGCGCCAGAGCGTACGAATCCGTCATACGTGACGTGCAACTGCCGTAGCGACTCCGCATCGAGATTGAGCGATTCGCGCTGCTTATAGACGGCAGCCACGCGCGCAAAAAGCTTTGCGTTCAGGCTGATGGCATCCTGGTGCGCCGCCAGCTTCGGTGCCTCCTCGGCTTGCACCTTTTGCAGCACGGGATTGGTATTCGCAGCGGTGACCGCGCCGAAGGCGGCCAGCACCCGTTGCAAAAGCTGCCCGGTTTTCTCCATGGCCACGAGCGTATTCTCGTAGGTTGGGGCTGCCGGATTGTCTGCAATCGCCTGTATCTCCGCGAGCTCATCGGCCATGCCCGCCTCGATAGCAGGCTGATAATCTTCATCCTTGATCTTGTCGAAGGGAGGTGCGTGGAACGGCAGCGTACTTGGCGCATAAAACGGGTTCGACGGCCCAAACTTCCCATCGGCGGCCGTGGCAGGTATGTAGATGACGCCCAGCGCCATGGCACCGGATGCAATAAAAGCAGTCATATATTTCAGCATAACCTTCCTAGGGCGTGATGGCATGGTGCGCACTTATACCTGCAGCCCACGCGTACTAATTGTAAGAGAATACCCGCGTGCGCCACAAGGAATCGCGAGCGTGGATAAGGTTCGGTTTGCCGTTGCTCTGTTGACCAGAGGGAACTGCGCTACTTGATCTGCTGGTCTGCAGACAATGCCTGGTTAATGCTCTTGAGTGTCTGGAATCCGTCTTGGACGACCGTTGTCTTGATATTGTCCTTTGTCACGACAATGGGTTTCAGCAGGATGGCGGGTACATCTGCCTTGCCGTTGTTTATTGTCCTGTTCGCGCGTGTCTTTTCGCCCTTCGCCAGGCGAACCGCTTCCTCGGCGGCGACTGCTGCTTCATTTGTTATGGGCTTGTAGACGGTCATGCTTTGCACGCCCTGGGCGATGCATATAACAGCCGCCAAGTCCGCGTCTTGTCCGGAAACCAACACTTTGCCAGCGAGATTATGTTCGCGGAGGGCCTGAATCGCGCCTCCCGCCAATCCGTCATTGGAAGCGACAACAGCAGCGATGTTGCCCTGAGAGGAATCAATGCCCTTCAGCATAAAAAGGTACGCCTCCGAAGGCAGCCAGTCTTTGGTATACGCATCAGCGATAACCTTGATATCGCCGCGATCGATATATGGCTGTAGAACCTTCATCTGTGCGTCGTGCAAAGTTTTCGCACCTTCATCGCGTGGAGAACCCGCGATTAGCACATAATTCCCTTTAGGCGCATGTTTTACGAGGAATTCCGCTTGCATCCAGCCGGTCTCAAGGCGGTCAAAGCTCACGTATAGATCGACATCGCTGTTCAGGACCAGTCGATCGTAACTGATGACCTTGACCTTGGCGGACTTTGCGGCGTCCACCATCCGGCTGGCTTTTGTGGTATCGCGGGGCATTAAAACCAGCACTTTGATGCCGGCCTTGATCATGTCCTGTATTTGCTGGAACTGACGATCATCGTCTCCGCCGGCGTCGCGAGAGATCACCTCGGCCCCTAACTGCTTAGCTCGCGCCTCAAAGGAATTCAGGTCCGTCTGCCAGCGCTCGCCCTTCATGTCTTCTATGGAAAAACCTATTTTTAATTTGTTCCCGTCTTGCGCCTGCACAAGTCGTCCGCTAAGGACGACAACCAACAGGGTGGACAGAACCGTCAGCCTGCGTAGCGCATTTTTCAAGATATCTTCCTCCCTATTTATGCCGACCATGGCGTTGCCTGCCAAAGTTCAACGATGCTTGACAGGATGTTGTGTTCTGCAAAGAATCGAGCAACGCCGACCTTGCTTGTACCGGCTTGCGACGAGAACAACGCGGCGCCATCACGCCGCCGCGCCTGGCTGTTTGGACTTAGTCAGTATCTTGCCGACTCGGCATGTAAGCAACTGTCCGACGCCAAACGGTCAACTCCGGGTATGTTTGAATGAATAAGTCGCGTATTCGGAACCAACCTACCGCCCAAAGTTGGCTTACTCGTGAAGCACGACGCTCAGGAGAGAGGTGTTGATCTGCAGACCGCCGTTGTACTTGATGAAGCCCAATTTTCTAAACTTGTTCATGAAGAAATTGACACGCGAGCGGGTTGTACCGACCATTTCCGCCAGCATTTCCTGCGATACTTTGGGGAGCAACCCGTGGGGCTGGTCCTCTCTGCCGTAACGCGCGAGCAGTAGGAGTGTGCGGGCCAGCCGCTTCTCGCTGGAGTTAAAGAGCTGATCGACAAGGTCCTCCTCGATTCGAATGTTCCGCGCCAGCATGAACCTGATGAACCGGTCGGAGAGATCATGCTCCTCGTGAAGCACCTTGAACATCTCACTCTTCTCGATGACGAGCACAGTGGTGGGCGTAATCGCGGTAGCCGTTCCAATGCGAACGGACTGGCCTGCCAGGCAGCCTTCACCAAAAAAGTCGCCCGGTCCTAGAATCGCCACGACCGCTTCTTTGCCGACTTCATTGACGACGGTGAGCTTCACGCCACCGCTTTGCAAATACATTACGCTCTCGGCGGCAGCGCCTTGAGCGTACACGACCTCTGCTCGCTTAAACTCCTTAACTTTTCTCGCCACACCGGCGGAATCGAGAAAAGCTTGAGCGTCGAAAGCATGCTTCGCCCCTGGTTTTGTTTTGGTTTTGCTCTTCCGGGAAGCTGTAGATGCCCGCATAAAGACAGCACCAGCTTACATATAGCGCAATCATTTAATTCTAGTCAAGTCTTGTTCTTACTTAATTGCCACCGCTCAGGCTTGAGTCATTTGCTTCCCCAAGCGTATCGCCAGTCGAGCGTTGCTACTTCTTCGAAAGCTCGCCCCGAAAACGACTTTCAACATCTTCATGACTTAGCGGGTTGCCCGCTTTGGTCAATACGATCGAATAGACCACCTCATTGCCGGCAATCTGCGCGGTGATAAACGCCCCATCTTCCGGCAATTCCTGGTAGATGAATTTCACTTTTCTGCTGTCGGCAAGTGTTTTGATCCACTCTTCGTCTGGCATTTTCGCACCTCTTCGGGCGCGGTCAGTGTGTCGCAAGTATACGCGGTTAGGCATCACAAATCGCGCGTGGGGGATCAGAACTCTGACCGCTTAGTGGCGCGCCAATGAAAACGCCATGAATTCCAGCGGATGAAGCGCGGCGCGGTTTCCCTCACGCCGGGTTGGCTATGATTTTCGCGGTCGGTGTCTTGCCTGCGGCTGCGACGGTGACCTCAACGTGAGCACCTTTTTTGAGCTTCACTTCATCGCCATTTTGGTCCGTCAGCGTATTTTCGATGCGGAGATTTCGATACCGGCGGGCGGCTCCGTCAACAGCAATCTGCGCCTTTTCCGGCCGTTTCAGGCCTTGAGGTGGGATGATTTTGGCGACCTTTCCTGGCAGGGTGGTACTTGTCCGTTCTGGAATTCGGACTTTAGCAAGGTCCCGTTCCATTATTCTTGCGGATTTGGCCATCCGCGGTCTCGCCATTTCTCTTTTAACGCTGGCGCGTGTCGCGTCCAGAAGTTCTTTTTTGGGTCGCTTATTCCGCATACCCTCATGCTGGCGCGTGGAGAGGATCCATACAGCCCCATTTCGCACAGTTGCCAATATATGTTGTCGATTCTTGTCCGTAGCGCCAGATTCCGGTGAGCAAGATCGACAGTTGCATTCAGCGTGTATCCTGTCCCTATTCGCACAGACGCACAACTCCCAACGCGCTAATCTATTTCTGGATCCTGATTCTCTGGGGTCTTCAGCTCCAGCTGTCCTCGAGTCAAAGATGGAAATCCTGACCAAATCCCGAATCGGAGCGCTCTTGATCGTGCTCGTGGCGTCGTCCACGCTCTTCGCTCAAAATAAGGGGTCGGACAAACCTCAGAATTCTCCAATTGCTCTGGACGCCCGTCAGATCGTGGGTCAATCGCTTGTGGCGGCTGAACTCAGTTGGCAGGCGCGTAACGCGTACATCTACATGGAGCGTGATGAGGATCGGCGACTGGACTCGGCGGGGCAGGTGCAATCGCAAAATGTCGACGTCACCAAAATGACTCTCGTCAACGGCATCCGTTTTGAGGAGCTAGTGGAACACAACGGTCAGCTGCCCTCAGCGGACGATCAGAGAAAACGCGACGCGGATATCGAGAAACTGAAGCACGAAACGACTACCGAGCAGACTGAGCGGCTCCGCAAGGACCAGGAAAACAGATCTTTTCTCCACGTCCTCCTCGAGGCCTTCGACTTCCGTCTCGTCGGCGAAGAAACCGTAGATGGCAGGCCTGCCTACGTGCTGGAGGCCACGCCGCATCCGGGCTATCACGCCAGCGGCAAGTACGGCAAGCTGCTCGCCAGGGTGCAAGGCAAGCTTTGGGTCGACAAGCAGGACTTCGGCTGGGTCAAAGTCGACGGCGAAGTAACGCAGTCGTTCTCCATGGGATTATTCGTGGCCCGCGTGCAGCGTGGCTCCCACATCCTCCTCGAGCAGATCTCTCTAGGTGACGCAGTCTGGGTACCAAAACGCCTCGAAGTGCGAGCCAGCGCCAGAATCCTTTTCCTAAAGAGCCTCGAACTCGACAGGATCCTCACCTATTCGGACTATCACCCGTCTGCCGACGGCCCCTATTCCGTGAAAAAATAGCCGAGCCCTGACAGGCGATGGGAGCGAGTGGCCCAGGGGATACATGTCAGGAGCATGTGGTGCAACTCAGTGCCCCCAAATAACAAGAACACCGCTCAGAACACCCGACCAAGTTGGAAGAACCATTTGTGATGGCCGGTGTCGCCCACGCTTCCACCTACAAACAGCGGACCAATCACCGTTTCCGCGAGGATGCCTGCGGCAACATCATTCGGGAATTTGCTTTCGTTTGTAGCGCCGTACATTTTTGCGAATTCGTACGATCCAATGACAAACACTCTTTTCCCCACGAGCGGCGGCAAGATCCACAAGTCGTGCAAATAACCTGCCCGGAATAAGTAGTATTGATTGCCTTGCAATTCATTCAATCCGTAAGCGCTGAGAGTCAACGGCCCGCCCAGGAAGAATTGTGGAATTCCCGTGCTATTAAATCCAAACGTCGTCCCTCCCTGGCCCTCCACGAACACTGATCCCAGAGCCGAGACAGGCTGAAAATATTCAATATTTGCCTGGAGAGAAGGAAAAGCGCTGGTTGCACCGGGACTCGTATCAAACCACCGAAAGGTTGTTTCAGAGCGCACGCCACTACGCGGAATCACCGGGCTGTCGGTGTGATCGAAGATGTAATGCAGTTTCGACGCGCCCGTGCGCCCGCTCACCGAATTGAATACTGGCGTGCCCAGCCGCAGATTTGTGTCGAGATAACCCACCTCGTAGCCGACACGCAATTCACTAAAGCGGTTGAATCCGTAGCCCACGTCCATCCCAACGTCGGCCTGGCCCCATTTGTAGTCCGACAGTGGATTGCCCTTCTCGTAAATCTGAAATACCCGAGTACTTGCCGTGCCGAGCGGCGCAAAAAACCATTTGCTCACCGGCGTGAAAGGCCTGTAGAGCTCGCTTCCCACACCGTAGGTATTCCCGAACAGAAAGTCCGTGCGCCACTCGGAGCGGAATCCCGCAACATCCAAGTACGTCAGCCGCGCACCCATGGTGAAGCCCACTTCCTCGCTTTCCGAACCATCCACTTCAAATGCCGGTTGAATCGTGGGTGGCGCGTAGTTTTTTTCGCTGACCTGAATGAGCAGCCCTTGCAGCCCGTCGCGTTCCATAATCCGGTAACCCACCGTGTCATACCGGCCTACACCCGTAAGCCGTGTCAGCGCGCGATCGAGCTTGCCTGTGTCCAGCGGCTTGCCCGCCAGCGGTTGCAGGTAATGCTCGATGTTCTCCGTCTGTTGCGGGGTGTCCGCTCCTTGCACTCTGATAAATTGCGGCACGGGCGCTAGCGTTTTTTTCCGTGCCTCGCGATCGCGCACGTACTCCTGCCATTCCGCATCGCCGAGCGCAAATTTTTCCAGCAATTGCGACTTTCCGTCGGCAGTCTCGTAGCCCTTTTGCATGATCGCTTCGTTCTTTTTGTAATCCGTCGAGCTGTATCCTGCGAGAGGCACGCTGACCACGGCGTCCGCGCGCGCCAGGCCACGCACTTCGCTTTCCGCAACCACCACTCGGACAGATTGTTGCAGTACGGTGAAGAGAGACCTGATGTCCGCGGCTTCCACCGGTTTCGTATCTAAATGCACGGCAATCACAATGTCCGCGCCCATCTGCTTCACGACGTCGGTCGGCAAGTTGTTCACCAGCCCGCCATCCACCAGCACGCGGTCCTTGTCGACCACCGGCGCGAACGCCCCCGGAATCGACATCGTCGAGCGCAACGCTAGCGCGATCGAGCCTTGCTCAAATACCACTTGTTTCCCGCTCACCAGATCCGTAGCCACACAGCGGAACGGCGTTGGCAGCGTTTCAAACGATCCCAATTTGTAGTAGGGCAGCGTAACTCGGTCGATCAACAATCCGATCTGGTGCCCCGAATTCAATCCGGGGGGAAGTGACAAGCCATTTCGCAGTCCAAGAATGAAAGCATTCGGAAACGCCCGCTGGTCTTCCTTGCGTCGAAAGGAAAGGTCCTCGTAGGGTGTTGCGTCGCTGATCATTTCATTCCAATCGACTCCCTCGATCAATCTCTTCAGTTCCGCTGGACTCATTCCGGTCGCGTAAAAGCCGCCGACCAAACCGCCCATGCTCGTCCCCGCAACTTCGTCCACCGGAATATGGTGCTCCTCGAACCACTTGAGCACGCCGATGTGCGCCAGTCCCAGCGCCCCGCCGCCTTCCAGCGCTACACCAATGCGCGGCCGCCCTTTCGGCCGTTCCTGTGCACCGGGCGCCGGCGCAGCATTCGGCGGCTGCGTTTCTTGCGCGGCGGCGAAGCAGGGAATCAGCAAAAGTAGGAGATAGGAAAGAGCGCGCGCCATGATCGCCTCCTCGGAATCGTTTCCGGCAGAAATGACGCTGGAAACGATTCCGAGTTTGTATGAGCGCGCAGATTCGAGCAAGCGGCGATCTTCTATTTCTTCAATCTGTTCACCTACTCTTTTCTTCTAGGTGGACCGTAGATTTAATGGTTCCTTTTTCCCGCGCGATCTTCAGCAATTCGGGATAGAACTGCACGAAGGAATGTTCGACGGCGGCGTTTTGGTCGTGGCAGTTCCAACAATTATTTTTGCCTGGTGTCAGCGCGCTGGCCGTCTTCGCGGAGTTGTTAAAATCGAAATAGGCCCACTTATCCGCAAACCGGGACTCATCCTTTACCTCGACATCCAAGCCCACCAACGATTCCTGGTAACTCCCTTTCTGATTGATCGAGCCGTGCGAGGTTGAGCCGTAGATTTCCAGCACGAACATGGTTTTGTCTGGCCACGTTCCCTTGGCTCGGAAAAAGTCATAAGCCTCGGGAGTGACGAATACGTTGGTAAAGGCCGGCGCGCCGTTTCCTCCCGCGTCCGGGTTATAGCTCATCCCGAAACCGGAGGAGACATACACCCAGCGACGATAGCCCTCCGGCCGAACGAGCTTGCCGTCCGAATTGAACTGCGCGCCGGTCGGCGGCGCCGGAATTGCCGCAAGAGTGAGCGGCGCATGACTCGCGCGTATCGCTACTGTTCCTGCGAACAAGCCCGCGAATACGAGAACCAAAATCTTTCGCATCTTATGTCCTCGCAAGAAACTCCGAGCCGCATGGGCTCCTCGACGAAACTGCCAATCGTGCTCTCTATCGATGATCGGCATACTATGCCGCCAGACGATATAGTAGCTAGACGTGCTTATGCTCCCTCTGTTTCTCGCTTTTTTTTCTTTTGGTCCCTTTCGGGAAGAGGGTAAAGCCGTTCCCGGACAGGGACAAGCGGTCAGGTGGCGAGTTTGCGCCCCGAGTACTTTGGTTCTCTTGGCGCAACCATAAGCGGACTATAGGGTTGGTGGGTAGAGGGGGACTACCTTCCTGCGCGGCCAGCAACGCTCACTATCAATTGCTGGGCCGCTGAAAGCACGAAACTTAGACGCGAGAACGAACATCCAACGATTGGGGCAGAAGAGTAAGGAGCAAGTCATGCCAAGTATCGCCAACCCTCCTGGGGGGCACCCGGTGTCTGATGCCCACTCCTCAAAAACAAGTACGCTAGTCCTGATCTTCCGAATCGTTCGCTGGACGGTCTACGCCGGTGCCCTTATCGTATTGATTCTATTGCTACATAAGCCTGCGCCGCCGGCGGTCTCGACCACCCCGGAAGCCGCCGCCAGGGCGGAGCAGAAGTTCCAGGATGTTCAGCAAGCTGTGTCCCAAGGCCAGCCAGCTACCCTACGCATGAGCGAAACCGAGCTGAACTCGTATTTGGCGTCGCATCTGGTTCTTCCAGCAGCAAACGCCAACGTGCCGAACGGAACGCCGAATGCTACTCCCAGCGAGCCGGGTCTAGGGGCGCCAAACGGCGACCAGCCCACCATGGACGATGTCGAGCAAATGCGCTCGAACGTCAAGGACGTAAAGGTACAGTTGGTCGACGACCATGTGCGGGCCTACGTAGTTTTCGATGTCCACGGCAAGGACGTAACGCTGCAACTGGTGGGCAAGCTCGGCGCGGACAACGGTTTTCTGAAGTTTGAGCCGGTTAGCGGCCAGATCGGCTCGTTACCGATCCCCCAGGCCACGCTGGAAGCGGCAGTGCGGAAAATGATGGAGTCGCCAGAAAACCGTGAAAAGCTGAAGCTGCCGTCGGACATCTCGAATCTGAAGATTGAGAACGGAGAAGTGGTCGCGCAGTACCAGTGAGCGGCCGACTTACTTCATAGGAATCTTCCCCGCGCGCCTTTGCGCTACATTGGGTCGCCTCAGCACAAGCGGGAAAGACGTCCCTAACAGACAGCAAGAGAAGTGATCCTATCCCTGCGAACTGCGAACCTTGCCCCTGACCGCACAATCTATTCATAACGCAGCGCGACCATAGGATCGACGCGCATGGCGCGGCGCGCGGGGATGTATCCGGCAAGAGCAGCCACCGCCGCCAGAACGAACGCAACGGCGGCGAGCGTAGCAGGATCATCGGCCGAGACGTTGAAGAGCATGTTTCCCAGCAGGTGCGAGGCCGCGAGTGCGGAGGGAAGTCCCACGCCAACGCCGGCGAACGTCAGAAGCAAAGTTTCGCGCAAGACCATGCGAAGAATTGTTTTGCGCGAAGCGCCGAGAGCTACGCGGATGCCGATCTCGTTCGTGCGGCGCGACACTGAGTAGGAAATCACGCCAAAAATTCCGGTAGCCGCAAGCACCAGCGCCATAACTGCGAAGAGGCCGAGCAAGAACATGCGGAATCTGGGTGCCGCGACCGAAGCCTGGATAGCATCCGGCATCATAGCGACATCGGTTACGGGAAGATCTTTGTCTATTTTCTGTACTTCTTGGCGAATGGCGGCTGCTACACTCGAGGTGCTCAAAGCGCTCTTTACCACCAGATTCGCGCCCCAAAAAGGAGCCTGGGCAAATGGAACGTACATTATCGCCCCGGGATCCTGACCTAACGCAACGTCGCGCACATCACCGACGATTCCGATGATTTCCCGCGTGGCTCCGCCACTCTCCCGCGGATAACCAAACGTAATTTGCTTTCCGAGGGGGTTTTGATTTGGGAAATAAAGCCGCGCCATTGCTTCGCTGATAATCGAAACGCGGGGCGCGGATGAGACATCGTGCTGATTGAAGACTCGTCCGGCCAGCAGCGGAATCCCCATGACGCGAAAATAATCGGGACTAACCGAAACATAGCTCGCAGTCCTGGATGCTCCCTCAGACGAAGGCGGGTTACCGACGATATCGAAGGGCAGATTGACGTTTTGGTCAGCGATCGGCCGGGGAACAACCACTGCCGAATCCTGCAATCTAGGGTCCGATTGGATTCGCGCGAGCAAACCTTCGGAGAACGCGGCCCACTGCTGCGGCGTGGAATACTGAAATTGTGGAAGCGAGATATCCGCCTTTACGATGTGCTGGGCGTCAAACCCCGGACTGACCGAGGTGAGCCTCGCAAAGCTGCGCAACAGCAAACCCGCTGTCACCAGCAAAACCATGGCGAGCGAAATTTCCGCGACGGCCAGGAAACTGCGCGCGCGGCGGCGGTTGCGGCTTTCGCCGGAGCGGGCGCCTTCGCGAAGGGTGTTCTGTATATCCGCATTGGCCGCGAACATGGCGGGAACCAAACCAAAAGCCACGCCTGCGATGGCGGAAAGGAGAAGCGCAAAACCTAAGACAAAATAGTCGACGCCAATAGGGTTCATCTGCGGCCAATTCGACGGAAGGAGCGAGCTCAAGGCTTTAACGCCCCAGTAAGCGAGAGCTATTCCAACGGTCCCTCCAAGCAGACCGAGCACCGCGGTCTCACTGAGCAACTGGCGAATGATTCGGACTCGCCCGGCGCCCAGGGCAGTCCGAACAGCAATCTCTTTCGAGCGGGAGGTTGCTCGAGCGAGAAGTAAATTGGCGATGTTGGCGCAAGCGATCAGCAGCACCAGGCCTACGGCGCCCAGGAGCACCAGCAGCTCGGTTCTTACGTCCCCCACAATTTCTTTCTGCAGCGGTACAAGGCGGACTGTCCAACCACGGTTCTCCGCCGGAAATTCCACGGCCAGCCTCCCGCTGATGGCGTCCATTTCTGCCTGAGCCTGCGCCATCGAAACACCAGCCTTCAGCCGCCCCAGGACTGGGAGAAGGTGCACCCCTCGCTTAGGCATGAAGGTGCTAAAGACAGGATCCTGAACGAGCGGGATCCAGATTTCCTGCTTGGTGTTGAAAAAAGGAGTGCGAAAGGCGGCGGGTATGATTCCAATCACGGTGAACGGACGTTTGTCCAGGTCAATCGAAGTTCCTATGATCCTGGGATCCGCACCGAACCGGCCCTGCCACAGATCTTCACTCACGAGAACTACGGGCGCAGCACCCTGTTTGCCATCCTGGGGGAAAAAGATGCGTCCCGCCAGTGGCTTAACATCCAGAAGTGCAAAGAGCTCCGGAGTTACTACGGATGTGTTTACAACGGAAGGCTCGCCGCGGCCGGTAAGGGTGAGCTGGTGCGCTACGATTCCCGCAAGCTCGCTAAAAACATGATTCTGCGACCGCCATTCTTCGAAATTCGGATACGAGCAGCCCGTCTCCGCTATACCCAGTTGCGTGTTTGCCTGAAACGCGGTGAACAACTGATCGGGATTCGTAAAAGGTAGCGGTTTCAATAGCACGGCGTAGACGACGCTGAAAATGGCCGTGTTCGCGCCGATGCCGAGAGCAAGCGTGAGGACCGCAACGGCGGTAAAGCCCGGATTCTTGCGTAGCATGCGTAATGCGTAGCGCGTGTCCTGGAAAAAAGTTTCAAGCATGGGTAAGCCCTGCAGTTCCCGGTTGGTTTCTCTGAGTTGTGTGTGGCCTCCCAGGCGAACGCGAGCGGCGCGCCTGGCTTCTTCTGGCGCCATGCCTCTCCGGACATTTTCGTCCGTGAGCATGTCGAGATGGCTATCAAGTTCATGCTCGAATTCCTGATCAACGTGACGGGGCGAAAGCCACGCGAGAGCTCGGGAGCTGAGCGCTTTTATCCAGGCAAACATCGGATTAGCCTCGCTCCGCCGTGCCCAGCACGCGGCCAATCACGTTGGAGATGCGCTCCCAATTCTGCGCTTCTGTATTGAGCTGCTTACGTCCGGCTCTGGTGATGGAATAGAATTTGGCTTTTCTGTTGTTGTCCGATGTGCCCCAGGCTCCCGAAATCCAGCCCCTCTGAGTCAGCCTCACGAGAGACGCGTAGATTGTGCCCTGATTGATTTGCAGGGCATCTTCGCTGATCTGTTCGATGCGTCGAGCGACTCCGTAACCATGCAATGGCCCCATGGTTTCGAGGGTCTTCAAAACCATCAAATCGAGGGTGCCCTGGAGGATCTCTGATTTTTCACCGGCCATGCGGCCTCCTGTGGTGTATCCACATGAGTATCGCCAAGGCCCTGTGGGATGTCAACAGGAAAATGTTTTTTGTCGCGTGCCCTTCTCTGCGTCATGAGGAGGGCGATGGGGAGCGGTGCAAGCGAATCCAGAACCACCAAACAAGCCTTTGCAGCAGCAAAAACGCAATGGTGGCGCCGCCGAACGCGTACCCAATCGGATCGCTTAAGGTGAACGCGAAGGCAAGCAAAGTGGCGACGAAGCCCCATTGAAACGCCTGCTCCCAGAAAGCCTGGCGCCATCGCGGTGACTGGCCGTCGTTTTCGAAACGTGCACGAAGCGAGGGCAAAAAGCGTGGGACGTGTTGCGCGTAATTTCTGAAGAGCTCGCCGTATTCCTGTCCGAGCTGGAGTTCTTCGCGCCTGACTAGCCGAAGAAGCAAGATGGTTTCACCCAGAAGCATAACCGGAAATCCGAGAACGCTCTGAAAAGTGCCCAACGCCAGCAGTAGAAAAAAATAGGAAAGGTAATGAGGGTTGCGGACATAACGAAATGGGCCAGCGATAGAGAAGGCTGTGCGGTCCCGGTTGGCGGACGGTGGCCGGTAAGCGGTGGACCATGTCAGGAGGATCGCGCCGCCTGCCTCCACGAGCGCGGCAGCGGCGTACAATAAGCGCGCAAGCGTGTCCCTCTGCGCAACTCCCTGATTCCAGGGAACCACGGCGTAGAGGACATTGAGGCTATAAACGTTGTAAAACGAGTAGGCCAGGACATAGACAAGCAGAATCATCCAGAAACGATGACGGTATTCAAACTCGGATGCGATCATGCGGCGTCTCCTGTCTACTGTTAAGAAGACGCAGGACCACAACGTAATATTTCAGACGATTGGTCTCAGGGAATCGCCTGGGGAGCGGCGGGGATGTTGAAGGTGCCGTCGACCAATTCGACAAAGTTTCGTTCTTCGCGCAGGATGAATCGTTTTGTTTGCGATGTGGCGAAGTTTTCGCGGCCTTCTGGATCCGCTTTCAGGCGTGCGCGGTAGGCCTCGTAGGAAGCCAAGCTGTCGAAAGCAATCAGGCCCCACGCGATGTCATTCGTTCCTTCATGCGGCAGAAAATAGCCGACAAGGTGCCCGCCGCATCGGGGAATGATGCGGCCCCAATTCTCTGCATACTTTTTGAAGCCGTCTCGCTGGAAGGGATCGATCTGGTAGCGGATCACGCATAGGATCTTCACAGGTAGTCCTTTCATGGGCGGGCTGGGAAGTGCCTCGCAGCCAACAGTGAGCGCGGCCACCGTGGCGACCATGCCGCCGATAGCTTCGCGGCGGCTCATGTGGTCGGTGGGAAGCTTGGGTGGCCGCATATTGGGTAGTATGGAGCTTGTCAAACAGGAACACTTCGCTTAGCATCAAAGTGTGAATGTCGAAGAACACGCGGACCGCTCGGTCTCCCGAATTGCCTCTGCCATCGGTGAACCGGCCCGAGCGCGCATGCTCTATTGCCTGCTCGACGGCCGCGCGCGAACGAGCACGGAGCTTGCGATGGTCGCCGAAGTAACGCCGTCGACGGCCAGCGTGCACCTGCAGCGGCTGAATACCCAGCGATTGGTCGCGGTGCTCGCTCAAGGGAAACATCGCTATTACAGTCTCGCAGGGGCCAATGTGGCTGCGGCGCTGGAAGCCTTGAGCGTGCTTGCCGGTGGAACGCACGACACTTTCGAGCCGAGCACGCCGAACGGTTTGCGCGTAGCTCGGACTTGCTACGATCACATCGCGGGCACGCTGGGCGTCGCTCTGCACGACCGCTTCAAAGCGATGGGCTGGCTGTCAGGTGGGTCAAGCACCGACAACGCTTACGAATTGACACGACGCGGAACCAAGGGATTCGAAGCTCTTGGTATGGATCTCGAGACAATGCGGAAGTTGCGGCGTCGTTTCGCGTATGCGTGTGTGGACTGGAGCGAGCGGCGGCCGCACATTGGCGGGGCCGTCGGCGCGGCCTTGCTGAAAATCGCGATGAAACGAAAATGGGTGATCCAGGAACTCGACAGCCGCGCTTTGGCCGTCACCAAAGCGGGCTGGCGCGAAATGCGGACTCGCTTTGGCCTTCCCGCTTGAGGTTTTTTCAGATCGCAGAGCGGCCACACCGGACACCACTCCAGGGTAATATGCGCGTCATCTCGCAGTCGGCGGTCGAGCGCTAAGAGTTGAAAGCCGTGATAATCGTCTTGCTACCCGCTGCCACGCGCTGGATATTAGACCTTACGCAACGTAAGTTCTCATCCCCTCTCGCGATTCATTCGGCCCCCCGCATAATCTAAACAACGTGCAGACCCAGCCGTCTTGGGGCCATTTCGGAGAGGCCTCTCAACGACCATGATCATTCATCCAGTTCTCGGTCTCTTGCTGATAGACCTGCTGCTCTTCCTGGCAGCGGTCTTCGTGTTTGACAAATCCACCCATCGGTGGGAATCGCTCTTGTTGAGTGCTCTCTTTTTCGCGTCCGGCATGCCTGCGCTGATTTATCAGGTCGTTTGGCAAAGGGTGCTCTTCGCTATCTACGGGGTCAATGTCGAATCCGTCGCCGTGGTCGTGAGCGCGTTCATGCTGGGCCTGGGGCTTGGCAGCCTTCTCGGCGGCCGTTTGTCGGCGCGGTTTCCGCGCCACGGGATTCTGCTATTTGGCGCCTGCGAAATGGGCGTGGCCGTTTTCGGTATTCTCTCCCTGCGGATTTTTCATTGGGCCGCTTCCTTCACCGCTGGCTCCGGCCTGCTTCACGTGATCCTGTTCAGCCTGCTTCTCCTACTGCTGCCCACCATGCTCATGGGCGCAACCCTTCCGCTTCTGGTGGAACATCTCGTCGGACGTTCCGGGCGAGTCGGCCTCTCGGTCTCGCGACTCTATTTTGTGAATACCCTCGGTTCGGCGGTGGCGTGTTACTTCTGTGCGCAGTTTCTTCTACGAGACTTTGGCCTCTCAGGCTCTGTCAGAATCGCGGCGCTTCTCAACGTGATCGTTGGGCTAACGGCATTTGTTTACGGCCGAAGCCGCCGGGCGACAACGCTGCGGCACGCCACTAGCGGGCAGGCAATCGCCCAGTTCGCGCCCGCCATTTCTCTGCCCATGGCCATGTTCCTTGCCGCACTCTCCGGCAGCATCTCGCTTGGTTTTGAAATTGCCTGGTTCCGCGTTTTCTCGATTGCATCGATGGATAGAGCGCCCGCGTTTTCTCTATTACTGGCAACCTTTCTTGCGGGCGTTGCCGCTGGAGCGTATCTCGCCGAGCATTTTACTCACGATGTGAGTTCAAAGCATGTACTTCATGTAATTGGCGTGATGATGATAGTTGCAGGGGCGATTTCCTGTTACCTGCCCCCACTGGTTGCCTCTCTGATGGGCCGTAAAATCCCTTATCTTTCGAGCGTCCCTCTGTTCTTCCTGACTGCCGCGCTCGTAGGCGCGGTCATGCCCCTGCTGTGCCAATTGTCTGTAAACCCCGGCGAGCAAGCTGGGCGGGGCGTGAGCCTGATCTACGTGTCCAACATCGCGGGAGCCGTCGTCGGCAGCCTCGGGATCGGCTTCGTGCTGATGCAATATTTCAGCTTGCGCCAGATTGCATTGCTGCTGGGAGTTTCCGCCATTGCGACCGGCATGCTCATATTGAGCCAGCAAGAATTGCGCTTCCGCTGGCCGCCTCTCTGGGCTGCGTCTCTGGGCCTCGCCGCTTTGGCCTTGGTCGTCGTTGCCCCGCGCCAGTATGCCCTTTTGTATGAAAAACTCGCGTTTGGCGGAAGGTATCAAGAAATGGGCGAGTTCGCTCACATCGTGGAAAACCGCAACGGCGTCATCTGCACTACTTCCCTGGGCGCCCTCTTTGGCGGTTCCGTCTACGACGGCTACTTCCGCATTGATCCACAGAACGATGCCAACGGTACCGTTCGTGCATTTTTTGTGAGCGCCGTTCATCCTGCCCCCAAACGCATGCTTATGATCGGACTCGCTTCGGGCTCGTGGGGGCAGATTTTCGTAAATAGTCCGAATGTGGAATCAGTGGAGGCCGTCGAAATCAATCCAGGATACCTGCAACTGATCTCCCAATATCCGATTGTGCGGTCGCTCCTGGAGAACCCCAAGCTGCACTTGCACATCGACGATGGCCGCCGCTGGCTCATTGCTCATCCGGAGGCGCGCTACGATTTCATCGTCGCGAACACCACCTATCACTGGCGCGATCACAGTACTAACTTACTCTCGGCGGAATTCCTCCAGATGATTCGCCAGCACTTGAATCCAGGCGGCATTTACTATTTCAATTCGACTGGCTCGTTCGAATCGATGGCCACTGCTCTTCGTGAGTTCCCCTACGGGCTGCGGGTTGTCAACTTACTGATGGTCAGTGATTCGCCGATTGTGGTGGACAGAGCACGCTGGGAGAGTGATTTGCGGGAATTCCGAATCGATGGCCGGCCCTTATTTCCTCAGGATGAGGCAGGCGCTCAAAAAGCGTTCGCAAAATTCCTCTCGCTGGCGGATTCCCTCAAGGCCCCCGCCACCTACATTGGGCTGGAAACTTCCGCGACTCTGCGGCCTCGCCTGAAACGCTACTCCACAATCACGGACGACAATATGGGCGCTGAATGGGGTCCCGACGAATTCATCGCTTGGCATGATGTGCCGTAGACCGCGCCATTCTTACTTATCGTGTTCCCCCGGAACTCCCAATTCTATGGCGTGATCTAATTAGGCACTCTTCAGTGAACGTAAAAGCCGGTTTTGGAGAGAATCACGTAGTCGCGGCTTTTTTTTCCGAACGAGGAAGTCAGCCGAACATCGAGCTTATGTGGTTTGCCAAGAGCCGCGCTGGCGTTCGTGTAGTAGCCCAGCGTGTAGCGGGTCTTGATGCGCTGAATCAAGGCGCGAAAGACGGGATCCAGATGTGGGATGTCTTGCACGTCGAAGAGTTCGCCGCCCGTTTGGTCCATCACTTTGCGAATGTTGACCAGACCGGGAACCATGCTGGCGTAGAGGAGAGTCTGCGGCGGATTGTAGCCGGGGATTTTGAGGTTGTAGAGGGCCGCATCCGCGGCGATGGCTTCGGTGACGATGTCGTGTGTGCCCTGTCCGCCGGCGTCCGTGCCAACGTCATCGCTGATCAGAATGATCACGCGTCGGCCCTTGGGCGGCAATTTAAGCAGATTCTGAGAGGCGATGAAGATGCCGTCATTGATATTGGTGGCGCCACCGGCGTGAAAAGTATTGATCTCCTCGGCGATTTTGCTTTTGTCCTTCGTGAAGGGGACGCGCAGTTGGGCTTCGGTGGAGAAGGTAAAGAGCGCGACCTCGTCATCGGGTTTGAGCGCGGCGAGCGCTGTTGTGGCGGCGTCACGCAGCGGACCGAGAAATGGCCCAATGGAATCGCTTAAATCCAGGACTAGCGCGACCTCCAGAGGTAATTCGTCCCGGCTGAAGACATCCAGTTTTTGGACTACACCATCTTCGCGAACTTCAAAGTCCTCTTTTTTCAGGTCTGCCATGATCTGGCCGGACTTGTTCTTCACCGTCGCGTCGAGCAATACCAGGTTCACGCCCACCCGAATGATGCCTTGCGGCTGCTCCTGGGCTCGAGCGGGCATTCGGAAGACCGTTGCAAGGGAAACGAGCAGCGCGCATGTGCGGCCTGTGTTCCGCCAGAGTTTGGACATTGCCATTGCTCTATTGTACGCGAGAGCGGCTACCGCTTAACTCCAGGCGATGGAGAGTTCGGAATAACCTTTGCCTTCTTCGATCGGCACGGAGAAATAGATGGCCACGTCCTTGGCGCCGGAAATCTCTAGGGCTTTTTTGAAGAATCCGACGATCGCAAATCCCATGATGCGGTGCTGTTTTTCAAAACCAGTATATTTTACGACGGCTCTGCCGTGCCCCTGGACTTGTACTTCGATAGGAACGCCCTGAAAATACGTGGCGTGAACCGCCGCGATGCGCTTGATGACGAATTCTGGCGAACCTAGTTTTACGAAGGCTTTGTAGATTCCCCGAAGCTGCCTTTCGATCACCGCTTCTGAGCCGCGCGTGACCATCTCTTCGTTTCCATCCGCGAGAACCTTGATTTCTATTTCGAGGAAGCGCGTAAAGAGATCGAGGGAGTACCAGGTGGAGGAGAAGATTTCGCCCGCTAACACTTTTCGAGTTTCGTCGTCGAGAAGGCCGAGGATTTTCTGGAAGGCAGCTTCACCGGCGCGCGATTTGATCTGCTCGATGGTTTCCTTGATTGCGGATCCCTTGATCTGCACCATTCAGGCGCTCCTTGGAGGACGAGCCTAGTCGCGCGACTCTCATCTGACCTTACTATGTTTTTCGTCGGAACAACGAAGCGCTTGTCCTAATCGGAACGGAGGGTTAGTTCCTGCGCAAGTGCACCGCGCACATTAATACCGTCAGCCACAGCCCGCGAGCGAGTGACCGTCTGAGTCCGGCTACACTACTACGCTCAATTGCCACAGGCCCGTTCGAGTTCAGCCGACGCGGGCGAGCCTGCGGATCGATAGAGCAGTCAGCAGGAGCGTCACGCCAACTAGGACCGCAACATGGATTGCGGATTTGCCGTAAGCCGGCATACCAAGCGCAGCGAAGACCAATTGCTGCAAGTGGTAGGTCGGCCACACCGGCGAGATGGCGCGAAGAAATTTCGGCAGCGGGTAGAACAGACCGGAGACGTGCATCATCGGCACGTAGATGAGATTCACGAACGCGATGGCTGCCTTGCCCGAGGCGCGCGTTCCGATAAACAAGCCGATGGCGCAGAAGGGAAGCGAGCCGAGGATATTGATTGCCGTGACGCTGGCGCACTGCGCGAAGGTCAGCGGCAAATGGCCTAGCAGCAGAGCTGCCGGAATCATCGTCGCCATAACAATGAATGCGAAGAGCATGGTCATGAGCAATTTTGCCAGCAGGTAAGACCCGGTTGGCGCCGGCAGTGCGCGTTTGAGCGTGAGTAGACCTTGTTCGCGTTCCGTGGCGATAGTGGCACCGAAGCCAAACATTCCCGGACCCATCACGCCGAAAACTGCGAACGCCGCAAAGAGGAACTTTCCCGTGGCGGGATCGTTTCGAACGGCGTCCCCGAAAAGCACAACTCCGAACAGCAAATACAAGGCCGCGGGAAGAACCAAAAAGGGAATCGAGAAGCCAAGCACACGAAACATGCGCAAGGATTCGAATCGGGCTTCCGCGAGATAGGCGCCCAACAGCCGGTCAGTAGTCATCACCGTAGCGAGCGACGAGCCGTCAAAGCTGTCAAACGGCTTGGAGTTTTCGATCGGTGTGGCATTCATCATGCGGCCTCCTGTGTGAGTTCTGTGAAAGCTTCGGCGAGCCCTGCGCGGCGGACTTCCAGCTCCTGCAGATTCGAATCAGCAGCAAGCAGTCGCCGCACGACCGCTTCCGAATTGCTCGTGCTGATTTGCAAGCGCTGCTGATCGCGCGTCACGCTCTCGACCTCCGGCCACGCCGCGATCTGATCGGCGGCGAGCGCGGTCGAACAAGTGATGTGCTTGCGAACCACGAGGGCGCGAATTTCGTTGACGGTACCCGAGGCCATGAGACGGCCTTGGTTCAGTACGGCTACGCGGTTGGAGAGCGATTCGGCTTCTTCGAGATAGTGAGTGGTGAGCACGATGGAAGATCCGTTGCGAACCAATTGACGAAGCGTGGCCCACATCGTTTCGCGCGCGCGAACGTCAAGTCCCACGCTAGGCTCATCAAGAAAGAGAAGCTTTGGTCGTCCGCAAACCGCCATGGTGAACTGCACCTGCCGCTTTTGGCCAGCGGACAGCTTTCCGTAGGGGCGGGCGGCTAGTGACGAAATATTCGTCAGCTCCATAGCTTCGGCGGGAGTAAACGGTTGGGGATAGTAGCTGGCCACAAGAGCGATATGTTCGCGAACGCGAAGCTCAGGCGCGAGCGTGACTTCCTGCATCATGACCCCGACCTTGCGCCGCGGCTCGACACGGAATGGGGACAGGCCAAACAGCCGCGCAGCGCCTGCGTCGGGCTTGAGAAGGCCGAGCAGCAACGAAATAGCAGTGGACTTGCCGGCTCCGTTCGGCCCGAGTACGGAGAAGAGTTCGCCCGGCCGTA
Source organism: uncultured Acidobacteriota bacterium (assembly GCA_963833345.1). Lineage (GTDB taxonomy): Bacteria > Acidobacteriota > Terriglobia > Acidiferrales > UBA7541 > Acidiferrum. The sequence goes on from CAWHXI010000001.1 coordinate 93,029, forward strand.
CCTGCAAATCGAGGCCGTCGAGAGCCACGGTCTTTCCGAATTGTTTTTTCACGCTCGAAAGCTCGGCCCAGAATTCGTTGGCCATGATTTTTTCTCCCAATTTTCTAAGGTGTTTCAAGCGCGTGATTGCGAGGTACTATAGCGAGGCGCGCAAGAACGGCGAAGCACCTGGTAAACGCCCAACAAAAAGAGAACAACGACACTGACCGCGCCCGCTGTGAAGCAGGAATGCAGGACGTTTCGAATGGCGTCGCTGTCCGTCAGCAACTCCAGAAGCAAGAAAAGAGTTTTCATAAATTTCTATCCTTTCGAAAGTACAATCGCGCTAGACGGCAGCCGATGACGACTCCCCGCGCGTGCGGCGAATTAACCGCCGCAGGTGCGGAACGCTGTACCACGCGTAAACAATCGCGCTGATGCCGGCGTACATCCACAACCATGGGCCAAGAATTCCCCAGCGGATCATCCCATTGAAGTTTTCAACGAGTTGCTCGTAGTGCGGAGTACTTTGAATTCCGTCTGCAAGAACCACCAGGGTTGGGCTCTTGAACATCAGCACCCACAAGATCGGCACCGCCGCGGCGTTGATCAGCATCCTCATCACGGGGACCACCCAAGTCCAAGTTGGGTGGAAGAGGCTCAGAATTCTCTGAGAGATGGAGGCAAGCACAAGAAGAAGCATTGGCACGTAAAATCTGTGCCAAGTAGAAGCAAGCTTTAGAACTGCCGCCCCCGACCCCAAAATCAACCGCGGAAAATGCGGCAATGCGATCCACCAAATCGCCGCCATACCCCACATGATCAGGCCAGCCAGTGAATACCACCGACTGATGGGCAACATCGGAGCAAGTTCCGCTGGCGGGTAATACCAGGGCTGCGGAAACTTGCGCCGGATAAGATTCAGAACGGTGAAAACCACAGTCAAACAAATAATTTGCGCCAAAACTGGAATGATGAACGCTTCCAGTGTGATTGGTACGTGAATGATCAGCGAGACGACGACAACCGCCGCTATGGTGAGCGTTAAATTGAAAGACAGAAGCATCAAATACATCGGGAAAAGTTCGGGACCGATCAGCTCCCATCCAAGAGACAGGCTGCGATGATCCTGCCGGTAACGCCGCGCTACGGTCATGGGGTCGCCATGCTGTTTGAAAAAGGCCATCATCTCTTCGTCGCTGAATGGGTGGCCCAGAGCGGATTGTTGCTCTTCTATTTGTGAACGAAGATCGTCGGAGAGCTCTTTAATGATGTCGTCGCTTTGCGCTCGCGGCAAGCAGCGCTTCACCGCCCGCAGATAGCTTTCGAGAATGTCCATCACGCGCTCCTAGAGAATCCCGTTTAAAGAGGAATTCATACTCTGCCATTCGGCGAGCAATTGTTTGAAAACGTCTTTGCCAACCTCGGAAAGCCGGTAAAAGCGCTTGTTGCGCTTGTCTTCTTCGCGCCATTCGCTGACCAGCAGTCCCTGGGTCTCTAGGCGCCGCAGCAGAGGGTACAAAGTCCCTTCATCGATGGGCATGCCGTGGTCAGTCAGAGCCTTGCGGAGGGTGTAGCCGTATTGCTCCGCCTGGAGGGACGCCATAACGGCGAGGATCAGAGAGCCGCGGCGCAGCTCGAGACGGAGGTTTTCGAAAAGGTCGTGTTGGTTGTTACCAGGCGACATACAGTGTGCGATACACACTGTATGATACACAGTATAGTGTGTCAAGTGTTTTTTCGCTCTTCTTCGAGAATCTCGTTTTCTGAGGGTTTTGGGAGGCTCTATGAAGCTCTGGAGGTGCGTCGGTAGGAGGCGCCGCACTTATAGAGCTTGTCTTTGGTGATCTCTACGACCCAGGCGATTTGGGCAGGGACGTAGATGGCATTGCCGCCTGGCGAATAGGGAACTGCAACTTCGATGTCAGTGCCTTTGAAATACTGCTTACGGCTCTTGAAGCACAGGCCGCCCTTGGACATGTCTTCGCAGGTCACCAGATCGTCGGCAAAGCCAGAACGGCGAATGGACGCTTTGTAACTGACCTTGGTGCGAGGGTGTTTGCGACGGTTGTCGAGGGCCGCGGCTGGTTTCCGATCTCCAGGCGACGCATACGCCGAGGAGCTCTGCGCGCTTGGGGATGGTTGCAGGGTTGAGGGAGTTTGCGTGCTTGGGGAAGCCTGGGGGCTCCAGGAAGCTTGCGCGGGGACAATGCGCGGCGCTTCCGTAGACGAGGAAACCTTGGCGAATGGCCCAGCCGCTACAAGACTTGGCTGCTCTTCGGGGGCTTGCGAAGCACGCTTCCAAAGCGTCGAATCTCCGCACTGTTTGCAATAGCGGACGATGCCCTCATTGATGAGAAAGACGTCGGATTCGACGTCGCTCTGTTCCACGGCCTCGCGTTCTTTGCAATTGCCGCATTCAAGGAGCATGCGACGGGCTTCCTTTTCCCTTTCGGAAACGGGGGCAAAGTCGATGCCCCAAAAGTCGATGTTGGAAGGGTCCACAAAAGCCACGCCGTAGGTGTAAATCTCGCCCTCGGAACCGATACGGCCGACAACGCGAACGAGAGCTTCTTTGTTGGTATCGAGATAGCGAATGATAATCTCTTGCTCGGCCGAGAGTTTATAGGTGGAAATGATCCCGGCGCCGTGGCGGCTGAGGAGCACCGTCTTGGTCATTTCCGAGAAGCCCTTGCCATCCATATCGCTTCCAGTCAGAAGAATAGCGACCTCTTTCGGAATGCGACTGCTGCGGCGCAGGTGTTCGAAGGACACGTTATGCACTCAATGAGGGAAGCAATCCTTAAGGAAAAGGTTAACCGGAAGTGCGCCAGTCCGGCGCAGAAATTGGGGCTATGGTTCCTCCGGTGCAACGGGAGACGGGGGGAATTCTCCGCCAATCGGGTTAAGTATCCATGGAAATGAGCGGAACGAACGTTGACGTGGGATGAAACGTTACAAGCGAGCGCTTCACTACTCTTGGGGCCCCAACCCCCCATGAAAGGAGTTGTGCGTGGCTCAGGTGCGCGGAGAGATGACACTACCATCCATCCAAGAAGTGCTCGATCAGGAATTCCAGCAGCTGGAAACATCCCGCAACCTGCGGCTTGGTGAAAACCTGCAACGCCCCGTAGCTCAAAAGAGTCTGATTGGTCTGGCGTTTTCAGGCGGGGGGATCCGCAGCGCGACATTCAACCTGGGTGTGCTGCAAGCGCTGGCGCGAAAGAGGTTGCTGCGATCGATAGATTACGTTTCCACGGTCTCGGGCGGCGGCTACATCGGCGGCTGGCTAATGGGATGGATGCACCACCAAGGCATCGGCATCCAGGAGATCGAGAATCGGTTGTCAACGCCTCCGAAGATGCCCCAAGAAGCCAGCGACCCACCCGAAGTTCATTTCTTGCGCGATTACAGCAACTATCTCACCCCGCGGAAGGGATTGCTGAGAGCGGATTTCTTGGCTTTTGCGGCGAGCTATTTGCGAAATACGCTTTTGAATCAAATCATCCTGGTCCTGGCTCTTCTCGCGTTGCTGCTCGTGCCCAGATCCATTGTATTTCTACTGCACATTCTCGAAGACCTCGAGCAATGGGCACAAACAGGGCCTTACTACCCGCTGCAACCGTATATGAGATCGGAGTATTTCGCGCTTGCGGTGGGACTCTCTATGGGACTTGTGGCTGTGATTTTCATGGGTTTGAATCTCGAAACGGTGGACCCTCACGAAGGAAAAAGAGATCCGTGGTACGCAAATCCCTGGGCGGTCCATGCATTCATCATCGCTCCATTGTTGGTGTCTTCCGCTCTGTTCACCTATGGCTGCGGCCTGTTCCTGACGGATTGGGGAATCCTCGCCCACCCGAGATATCGTGCCCCGCTGATGGGACTGGGCCTCTATTTCAGCATGTGGACGGGAGCCTGCTTCGTGAGGCGAATAGTGCACTTCAAAAAGAGTCGCAGGGGCCACACTGGGCCGGTCAGCGGGCTGGTCATGGTTACCGCGGCGGTAACCGGTATCTTCATTGGGTATCTCTTTGTTCCTTTTGGCTATCTCTTGATTCCTCCTGACACGACGCGTCAACTCACCTACAGCAACTGGCATAACCTGACCTTTGGAGCGCCCGTCTCCATCGGCATCATGTTGATCGCGGGCATTATTCATATCGGGCTGATGGGACGCGGCATGAGCGACGCGCACCGCGAGTGGTGGGGGAGGTTGGGCGGCTGGCTGCTCCTCTTTGCATTTTTGTGGCTCAGTCTTTTCCTGATTTCGATTTACTTTCCGCGAGAGTTAGGGAGGCTGTTTGCTTGGGAACAAAGCGGCGGCCATCACACGACGTTTAGCGCCGTGCTGATGTGGATCCTGTCTACGGCCTACGGCGTGTTTTTTGGCAAGAGCGAGAAAACAGGCAAATGGAATCCCGACGCCTCGCTGACGAAAAAGATTCTGGCCGTGGCTGCAAAACTGACTCCGTATGTTTTCATCCTGGGACTCTTGCTGGGGCTCTCGATCTTCGCTTCGTTCGCGGCGAACTGGGCCAAAGGTCTGGTTTGGCCAACGCTTGCAATGCCCAGCGATCTGGATTTCGATATCCGCGTTCCTCTGCTAGGCCTGCTATTTTTTGTCGCGGCTTTGTTCGTTTCGTGGCGGGTGGACATCAACGAATTCTCCATCCATTACCTCTACCGCAACCGCTTGGTGCGGTGCTATCTGGGCGCGACGGTGCCAAAACGGAATGCGCAGCCGTTCACTGGATTTTCCGAAGCGGACAATTTCCCTCTTGGCGAACTAAAAATCCCTATCGGTTCGATCGACCCGAAAGACGGACGGCCGCTGCCGATTTTGAATACCAGCTTGAATGTAGTCCGTGGCAAGGAACTGGCGCTGCAGACGCGCAAAGCGCGTGCGTTTGCTCTGACGCCGATTCATGGAGGATTCACCCGGCCACTTCAAGACACGCGAGATTGGGACGCCGCTTACGCGCCCACCGAGAAACTCGCCTGCAAGCTGCCGGGATTCAAACACGGTGTGACCATGGGAACGGCCGTGGCGATTTCGGGCGCCGCAGCAAGCCCGAATATGGGTTCGTATTCCGATCCCGGGTTGGGGTTCCTGATGACGCTGTTCGATGTCCGGCTTGGCTGGTGGATTGGAAATCCGCGCGGCGAGGGCTGGAAGAACGGGAGCCCGCGGATTGGATTCGCTTGCCTGCTGCAGGAACTCCTGGGGTCCACGAACGACGATAGCAAGTACGTCTATCTTTCGGACGGCGGACACTTTGAAAATCTAGCGGTCTACGAACTGGTGAGGCGGAAGTGCAAATTAATCATCGCCAGCGATGCTTCCTGCGATTCGGAGTACGCTTTCGGCGATCTGCACAACGCGATCGAACGATGCCGAACCGACTTCGGCGTCGAGATCGTTTTGGATGGTCTGGATGAAATCAAGCCCAAACCGTGCTCCGATGATCCCGCGACATGCAGGTCCGAAGCGCACTTTGCAGTTGGAAAGATTCGATACAACCCGGATGCTCCTGAAGATGATGGAACGATTATCTATTTAAAGCCGGCGCTGGTCGAGGGCGACCCGGACGACGTTCTGGCTTACGCTAAGAAGGACAAGTCTTTTCCGCATGACACGACAGCGAATCAGTGGTTCGACGAAGACCACTTTGAAAGCTATCGCGCGCTCGGCTTCGCGTGTGCCACCGCGGCAAGCGAAGAAATTGCTGCGGCAATACACCGCACACTGGGCTAGATTTCCTCAAATTCCAAATGCAGAAATGGCACTCCTAGAGTGCGGTCAGTCACGATCCGCCAGCAGACGGGGACGGCCCAGGCCGCGAAAGCCAGTTATTCGTGGCGCAGAGCAACGAGAGGATCGATGCGCGTGGCGCGGCGCGCGGGAATCCAGCAAGCGAAGAGAGCAATCCCCGTGAGCAGTAGGACCACGACCGTAAACGTGACCGGGTCGCTGGGTTTGATGCCCACAATGAGGCCGCTCATCAAGCGCGTGCCAGCCAGCGCAATAACCAGGCCGAGGGCCAGGCCGATGCCGACCACGCCAAGCCCTTGCCGCAAGACCATTTTCAAAATGTCGCGAGGAGATGCGCCCATGGCGATGCGAATGCCGATCTCCTGCGTGCGCTGAGCGGCGGCATAAGAGACCACGCTATAAATTCCAACGACGGCGAGAATCAGGCCAAGGAAACCCATGACCGCCGTTATTTGCGCGCCGAAACGGAAGAAGAAAAAGCCGTTCGCGCCTTGCAGGGATTGCGTCATCGTTTGCACTTGCGTGATCGGAACGTCCGGGGCGAGTTCGTGAATTTGCGACTCAAGTTGCAAGGCCAGCGTTTCCGGAGGCACGGAAGTGCGGACGTGGATAGTGCGGATGGACATGTAGCTTTGCTCGAAAGGCAAATAGAAGTAGGGCTGCGGATCTTCGGTAACGTCCTGGTATTTGCCGTCTTGGACGATGCCGACGACTTCAATGAAGGGGCCTTTCGGGCCCTTGATGCTGAAGCGCCGGCCGAGGGCGTCCTCGCTGGGCCAGAACTTCTTTGCCATATTTTGATTAATGACGGCAACCAGAGGGGCCTTTTCGCTGTCGGCGTCCGTGAACTTCCGGCCGCGCAACAAGGGAATCTGGACAGTGTCGAAATATCCCGTAGTCACCATGTTGTAGTTAATGTCGGGCGGTTGTTGGCCCGGTTCGAGAGGTTGATTTTCAATGGTTAGCCGGTCGCCCGTGCTGATTAGGCTCATAGGAGTGGTAAACGCCTGAGCCACGGATTCAACGCCGGGCAGAGCGCGAATCCGGCTGTCCAAGTCCCGGTACACGATTCGGCCGCGGGGTTCCTTGTAACCAATCTGGGCGACATCCACGGAGAGATTGAGAACATGATCGGGATTGAAGCCGAGATTAATCTTTTGAGCCTTATTTAAGCTGCGGACGAACAGACCGGCGACTATGAGTAGCACCAGAGAACCCGCCACTTGTGCCACCACCAAAGTATTTCTTGCAAGTTGACGGCGCGGACCAGACGAGGAGCCGCGGCCTCCTTCATGGAGAACTGTGATCACATTGGTACGACCGGCGCGCAAGGCCGGCATGATGCCGACGATCAGACCGGTCAGCAGCACGGCTGCAAGAGCAAACAGATAGACAGTGGTGTCGGGATGAAAATCAAATTCGATAGGGAGTTCGGAGCCTAGACGGAGCGAGCCGAGGATTCCCGCCGCCCAAGACCCTAGAAACAGACCTGCGCCACCACCAAGAAAGGCGAGCAGAAGGCTTTCGGTCAGATATTGGCGGACCAGGCGGCCCTGTCCAGCGCCAAGGGCCGCGCGAATCGCCATTTCACGCTGGCGCACGGTAGCTCGCACCAAGAGAACATTAGCGATATTGAAACACGCGACGAGCAGGACAAGCCCGGCTAAACCCATGAAAGCCATGGCGGCAACAGGAATAGAGTTTTCTGGGTCGGGTTCTGGCCTGGCGAGTTTTTCCGGGTAAAGCTGTACGGTGATGCCTTTCTCCGTGTCTGGATGCTGATCGGAAATGCGCAGGGCCAAAACGTTGAGCGACGCCTGGGCTTGCTTGATCGTTACGCCAGGCTTCAACCTTGCCATCAGCGTGAGGCTGCGAGAGACCCTGCTTGTCCAACTCTTTTCAACAGGATTGTCCGGATCTTCGGCCATTTCCGCGCTGAAAGGAATAAAAGCGTCCATGTCGAGGGCTGAGTAGGTTCCCTTAAACTCTTTGGGTGCCACGCCGATGATTGTGAATGGGTGTTGATTGAGCTCGACTCTTTTGCCGACCACGTCCGGATCGCCCGCGAATCTCTTGCGCCAGTAGGAATATCCCAGAACCATGACGGGGTCGCTGCCGGGAGCGCGGCCTTCGGTCGGAAGGATGAGACGTCCGTAGGCTGGCTTAACTCCAAGGGAAGAAAAGTAGTTACTGGAGACGCGGCTCATGACGCAGTGGTCGGCTTTTTGGTCCACGGCGAGTTCTGCGAGTGATACGCGGAAAGCGAAAATATCGCTGAAAGAGTCGGCGTGGTCGCGCAGGTCTTCGAAGTCGGGGTAGGAGAAGTGACGATTTCCGGGAAGCGAGGATTGCTGCAAGGCGAGAACAGTGATTTGTTCAGGATGAGGGACGGGAAGGGGGCGGAGCAGGAAACCGTTGACGACACTAAAGAGCGTGGTGTTGACGGCCATGCCGAGGGCGAGTGTGACGATGCCGATGATGGCGAAGCCGGGGTTCTTTAATAGCGTGCGGAAGGCGTACTGGATGTCTTTCCAAAAGCTGAGCATTATGGCGGACTCCATTCCGGGATGCGGAAAATGATACGCAACCCAGGTGCCTGAAAGCAGATGCCTTTAAGTCATTGCAGTAATGACGTTTAAGGCGAGCTCAGGGAGACACTCTGCCGAGCAACTGTTCGATTATGGGATTCTCCATCTCAGTTGTGAACAAGGTAGGTTTGGGGAATTTCTAAGTTAGGAATAATGGGCCCTTCCCCCAGCCCTTCCCCCCCGTGTTTTTCATAAACGTTGATTCTAAAGGAAATTAAAGTCGCGTGTTTTGAGACACTTCTGCAAGTATTGATTCTAAAGAGCTTAGAAATTGCACCACAATTGTGCAGAATCTAGCCTGGCTTGATGTTCCAAGCCGATGGAAGTGAAGAAAGGGCTAAACCCTTGTCCCAACGAGAGGCTTAAAACAAAAAAGGCAGCGCATGGCTGCCATGTGCATACAATTTCCTAGCTGTGAGAATACACCCAAAAGTCAGGATCAGTCAAACGAAATGTTCAGACTGACGGAGCTTTCGTTTATGAGGATTGGGTGGGGCTAACTCGACTTGGCGGTTTGGTCGCGAAGGATTTTGAGGCTGCCCTCGAAGAACCGCTGGATCAGCTCAAGTTCTTTGGTCGAATAACTGGAGGCGTGCTTGAGGGAGGCGGCAGCAAGTCCTTGGTAAAGACGGCCGACGCGCTGGAGAGCCTCCAGGCAGGGGCGGACGAAGACTTTGCGGCGGTCGCTGGCGTCGCGGAAGCGTTCCACGAGGCCGGCTTTTTCGAGGCGGTCAAGGATACCGGTGACGGCGCCGGTGGTCAGACCGGTGGCGCGCGCGAGGTCGCCGGCGGTGATGGGGCCCTGAGCATAACGGGACATTAATTCGAAGCATCTGGTATCAGTAACATTGATGCCCAGTTTATTGGCGATGGACTGATGGAAGAAGATGGAGACGGTGCTGAGCTCGCGGCCAAGTTCCATACCAACGCGGAGGATCAAGGCGTTGCGTTTTTTACGCGACGAAGCGGGCTTGGATATTTCCACGGTGCAGTTGATCTGGCGCATTTTATCTTGACAGCTAATTATCTCACGGACTAAGATAATTAGTAGCAGAAAAAGTATACTCGATGACCGGCGCCCCACAAAGCGCCGGGCGACACATTCGGCCACCAGAGCATAAACGTACGGAAAACTTAGGCGGCCCGGCTGGAACCGGACAGGTGGCAACAAAGCGGGGTACAATGATGAGCAGAAAACCAGGTTTGGCCCGTAATTTTTCGAAAAGACATTGCGTAGATGCAGGTGAAGGGTCTGGCAGGGAGAGCAGGGCATTGATGGCAACAACAGAAATTCATCCAAAAGCGGATTTGGGTTCGCTGCGGATCCATGACAGTCACCGATCGGGCGGAAAGACTGGGAAGCTGTTGAGCTATGCGTCGGCGGTGCTCGGACTGATCGTTATTATCGCCGGGTTGGCGTATGCGCTGCGAAATCAGACGCCCGTTGTGGAAGTGGTGACGGCACAGAAGCCGGAGATCGGAGGGCGCTCTGCGATTTTGAACGCGAGCGGCTACGTCACGCCGCGGCGAAGAGCTACCATTGCGGCAAAAATTACGGGGCGGGTTACGGGCGTGTTCTTCGACGAAGGGACGCATGTGAAAGCGGGTCAATTGCTGGCTACGCTAGACGATTCCGACGTGAAGAAGGCGCTGGATTCGGCGAAGGCGGACCGGGATTCCTCGCAAGCGGCGATCGCGGATTTTCAAGTACAACTTAAGTTTTCGCAGATCGAATTGCGGCGCGCTGAACAATTGCAGCAGGCCGGTGTGCAGACGCAGGAGCAACTGGATACTGCGAGCACGAACGTGGATAGCCTGAAGGCCAAAATTAATCTAGCGAAGCAGCAAGTGCAAGGATCCGAAATGCGGATTCGCGAGGCGCAGCAGGCGGTGGACAATTGTGTGATCACCGCGCCGTACGACGGGATTGTGGTTTCGAAGGATGCGCAGGTGGGAGAGATGGTGTCTCCGATCTCGGCGGGCGGTGGATTTACGCGCACCGGTATTGCGACGATCGTGGACATGAATTCGAACGAGATTGAAGTGGACGTGAATGAGTCCTACATCGCGCGTGTGAAGGATCGGCAGAAGGTGACGGCGATTCTGGACGCGTACCCGGACTGGGAGATTCCTAGCCATGTACGGACGGTGATCCCGACGGCAGACCGGCAGAAGGCAACCGTTAAGGTGCGCATATCCTTTGACAAACTCGATCCGCGTATTTTGCCGGATATGGGGATTAAGGTGACGTTCTTGAGCGACGAGCCGGCGAAGAAGGTGGATACTTCGGCGCCGGTTGTGGCAGCTTTGCTGCCGAACGAGGCGTTGCACGACGACGGTGGTAAAAAGATTGTGTTTCTGGTGAAGAACGACAAGCTGGAACGGCGGGCGGTGGCCGTTGGAAATGCCCAGGGAGCGCAGACGGAGGTTTTGTCTGGGATTGTGGCTGGCGATGCGGTGGTGGTGAAAGGGCCTGCCAATATGCAAGACGGGCTGGCAGTGCAAATTAAGAAATAGTAAGTCTCGCGCCCAATATAGAGTCCTGCGAGTGATTCGGAAAGGCGGCAGCGGGGCTGCCGCACTCCAAAATAGGAGCTGCGAAGATGATTCGAGTGGATGGACGGGGAAACGGAAACAGCTTGATTCAGGTGCGCGGGCTTTCGAAGGCTTACAGCCGCGGCGGCGAACAGATTCAGGTGCTGCAGAGGCTGAATCTGGATGTGGATAAGGGCGATTTCGTGGGATTCATGGGGCCGAGCGGCTCCGGGAAAACCACGCTGCTGAATCTGCTTGGCGGCTTGGATGTGCCGACGCAAGGGAGCATTACAGTTGCTGGCGACGAGATCACGCACATGTCCGGGAGCAAGCTGACGCAGTGGCGAGCGCGGCACGTCGGATTCATCTTCCAGATGTATAACCTGATTCCGGTGCTGACGGCGTTTCAGAATGTGGAGCTGCCTCTCCTGCTGACGAAGCTTTCGAAGTCGGAGCGGCGCAAGCATGTGGAGACCGCGCTGAGTGTTGTGGGACTGCCTGACCGGATGAATCACTATCCAAGGCAACTCTCTGGCGGACAAGAGCAGCGCGTGGCCATTGCGCGTGCGATCGTGGCGGACCCGACATTTTTGCTCTGCGACGAGCCTACCGGTGACCTGGACCGGAAGAGCGCGGATGAAATCATGGACCTGATCAAACGGCTAGTGAAAGAGTACGGGAAAACCGTGTTAATGGTGACGCACGATCCGGTGGTGGCCAAGCAGGCGGACTTAACGCTGCATTTGGAGAAGGGACTCCTTGTTGAAGGGGGACAACGGCAGGAAGTTGTTGCGGGAGGTGTGGCGTGAGATTCCGCAGCCTGATTTTCGCCAATCTTTTTCGAAAGAAAGTGCGGCTGGTGTTGACCATTGGATCCTTTGCCGTAGCGTTGTTCTTGTTTGCGTTTTTGGCGGTGGTGAGGAGCGCATTTAGCCGCGGGGCGGAAGTCGCTGGCGCGGACCGTCTTATTACCACTAACAGGATTGGACTGATTCAAACCCTGCCGATTTCCTACCAGGACAGGATCGCGGCGATCCCCGGCGTAAAGGCGGTGACGCAAAACCACTGGTTCGGAGGCGTCTATCAGGACGAGAAGAATTTTTTCGTGCAGTTCGTGATTGATCCGGACAACATGCGCAAGGTGATGAATGAATTCGTTGTGCCGGATGATCAGTGGGCGAATTTTTTGAAGGATCGTCAGGGGGCCGTGGTCGGAGTTAAAACCGCAAATCGATTCGGATGGAAAATCGGAGATCGCATCCCCATTAAAAATTCGCTCTACGGTCCTACGAAGACTTGGGAGTTCAATCTTGACGGGATTTATCACAACGAGCGTCCGGGCGGCGACGAGAATCAGTTTTGGATTCAGTGGAAATATTTTGACGAAAACGTGCCGGCCTTTGCGAAGAGTACGGCGGGGTGGTACGTCCTCAAACTGGACAATCCCGATGACGCGGCGCGGGTCGGCAAGGCCATCGACACGATGTTCGCTAACTCCTCCGCGGAAACAAAGACAGAAACGGAGTCGGCTTTTGCTATCGGATTTATCAAGCAGTTCGGCAACATTGAGTTTTTGATCGAAAGCATTGGCGTCGTGGTGTTTTTTACGTTGTTGCTGGTTACGGGCAACACCATGGCCATTTCCGTGCGCGAGCGAATTAGCGAACTTGGCGTGCTGAAAGCTATAGGTTATAGCGATCGCTCGGTTCTCTTTTTTGTGCTCGCGGAATCTCTCGTCATAGCGCTCATTGGAGGGCTTGCAGGGCTTGGGCTTGCTCTTCTCGCGGTCCCAGTTCTCGGCGCCAAACTGAACGGCTTGCTGCCGTCGCTGGTTTTGTCGCCAGCGATACTTTCGCTGGGGTTGGGAGTAGCGCTTCTTGTTGGAGCCGTCAGCGGACTCTTGCCGGGAATCGGCGCGATGCGCATGCGCGTTGTGAACGCGCTGCGGAGGGTGTGACATGGCTATTCCGGTCGTTTACAACTTTCGGAGTGTGAAGGCGCGATGGACTTCGGCCATTGTCGCGGTGCTCGGAATTGCCGGAACCGTGGGGGTTTTTATTGCCATGCTTTCGCTGGCGAGGGGATTCCGGGCTACGCTGGTTTCCTCAGGCTCCTATGACAACGCACTCGTTCTGCGTGCGGGGTCTACTTCGGAGATGACGGGAGCAGTGCCGCTGGAGAGTTCGAAGATTCTGCAGGACGCGCCAGGCGTTGCTCGCATGGTTGGCGGTCCACTGATCACAACCGAGGCGGTGTTGGTGGCGCCGATTCCGATGGTTGCTACGGGTACGGACGCTAATGTGCAGGTTCGTGGCGTGTCGCCAAATGTTCTTGCGATTCGAAACAACGTCAAGATCGCCGAGGGGCGCATGTTTCAGCCCGGACTTTCTGAGGTGATCGTCGGCAAGAACGCCACGAAGAGCTACAAGAACCTGGGGCTCGGAGATACGCTCAGCATGGGAGACACGCAATGGAAAGTGGTGGGCGTGTTCGATGCGGGCGGGAGCGCGTTTGATTCGGAAGTGTGGTGCGACGCGCACCTTTTGAATGGCGCGTTCAAGCGGCCGGAGGATAGCTATCAGTCGGTGACGGTACACCTCGCTTCGGCGAATTCTTTTGAACAGTTCAAGGATTTCGTTACGGCCGATCCGCGTTTGAATGTGGATGTGACGCGCGAGATTGATTATTACTCGAAGCAATCGACGCGTATGACACAGCTCATTACGATTCTTGGGGGGCTGGTTGCGGCGGTGATGGCGATTGGAGCGATTTTTGGCGCGCTGAATACGATGTACTCGGCGGTAGCGGAACGCGGGCGGGAAATCGCAACCATGCGCGCGCTGGGATTCGGCGCTGCTGCGGTGGTGTTTTCATTTTTGATTGAGGCGCTGCTGATTTCTTTTGTAGGCGGGGCACTGGGGGCTGTGGCGGTGTTGCCTTTGAACGGGCTAACTACCGGGGCGATGAATTGGCAGACGTTTTCGCATATGGAGTTTGCGTTTCAAATCACGCCGATATTGCTCTTGAGCGGGTTGATATTTGCGCTGGTGATGGGCGTGCTTGGCGGGCTTCCGCCGGCGGTGCGGGCGGCGCAGCGGCCTGTGGCGACGGCTTTGCGGGAATTGTAGTTCCTCGTATTTAAGAAAAACCAACAGAAAGATTAACGCAAAGGTGCGCAGAGAGGCGGAGGGCGCGGAGAGGTGTGTCTTGTGGCGGCGCGGTTGTACGCTACAATCCAACGCATGAGTGAAGAAAAGAGGGATTGCGAATTGGGGATGGGGCGCGCGATTTCGCGGCGTGATTTTTTGAATGGCGTGGCTGTGGGCGCGGGCGGAGCGCTGGCAAGCGGCGTGATCGGAGCGGGTACCTTGCCGGCAGCGGCGGGGCTGGATGACTTCGCGCCGGAGAAAGCGGCTGGTTACTATCCGCCGGCGTTGATGGGGATGCGCGGGAATCATGATGGGACGTTTACGTTTGCCCATCGACTACGCGATGGCGAGAGCTGGGACACCGATGGTGGGGCGGCGAAGACGGGCGAGACTTACGATGTGGTGGTTGTAGGCGGCGGGATCAGCGGGCTTGCGGCGGCTTATTTTTATAGGAAGAGCGCGGGACCAAGCGCGCGGATTTTGATTCTCGATAATCATGACGATTTTGGCGGACATGCGAAACGCAACGAATTTCGCGCGGGAAACCGGATGGTGTTGAGTTATGGAGGGACGCAGTCGATCGAGAGTCCGGGAAACTACAGCGCGGTTGCGAAAGGATTGATCCAAGAGATTGGGATTGAGACGGAGCGTTTTTACAAGGATTACGACCAGAAGCTCTATTCGAAGCTGGGGACGGCGGCCTTCTTTGATAAGGAGACATTTGGCGAAGACCGGTTGATCACGGGAATGAATGCGACGCCGTGGCCGGAGTTTTTGGCTAAGGCTCCGCTTTCTGAGGTGGCTAAGCAAGACATCGCGAGAGTGTATGCGGGAAAAATTGACTATCTTGCAGGGCTATCGAAGGAAGAGAAGCGCGCGAAGCTTGCGAAAATCAGTTACGCGGACTATTTGACGAAGTTCTGCAAAGTCCATCCGGAGGCGCTGCCGTTTTTTCAGACGTTCCCACATGATTTGTACGGTGTCGGGATTGACGCGGTCCCCGCGCTTGGTTGCTTCCAATCGGGAGACGACTACGGCTCGTTTACGTATCCGGGCTTCGATGGCTTGGGGATCGGCGAACACGAAAAAGAAGAGCCGTACATTTTTCATTTTCCGGATGGAAATGCCTCGGTCGCGAGGCTGTTGGTGCGAGCGCTGATTCCAGGAGCGATGCCCGGGCACTCGATGGATGACGTGGTGACGGCGCGAGCGGATTACAGCAAGCTGGATGTGGACGGGGCGCCCATGCGCATACGGCTCAACAGCACCGTGGTGCATGTGAAACAGAGGGAAGTAGGCGACGCGTCGAAAATTGTGGATATCGCCTACATGCGCGGGAAGAAGCTGCAATCGGTGCAGGCGAAGAATTGTGTGCTGGCTTGCTACAACGGAATGATTCCGTACATTTGCCCCACGCTGCCTCAGAAACAAAAGGAAGCTCTCTCTTATCTCGTGAAAACGCCGCTGGTGTATACGCATGTGGCGCTGCGGAATTGGACATCGTTTGCGAAACTGGGCGTGCATCAGATTGTGGCTCCGGGCGGATATCACACATACACGGCGCTCGATTTTCCGGTGAGCATTGGGGAATATGCGTTTCCGAGCAAGCCCGAGGAGCCGATGGTGCTATTTATGCTGCGCACGCCTTGCAGGCCCGGGCTGCCGATCCGCGATCAATTCCGCGCGGGGCGCATGGAATTGATGGACACGCCCTTCTCAAAATTCGAACGCAACATTCGAGATCAGCTGGGGAGAATGCTTGGCGATGCGGGATTCGATCCCGCGCAGGACATCGAGGGCATCACGGTGAATCGCTGGGCGCATGGGTACGCATACACGCCGAATTCGCTTTTCGATCCGGATTGGAAGGAAGAAGAAAAGCCATGGGTGATCGGACGAAAGCCGTTCGGCAGAATCGCCATCGCGAATTCGGATGCCGGGGCCAGTGCATATTCGGATGTCGCTATCGATCAGGCCTGGCGGGCTGTGGGGGAGATTTTGAAGAGCTAGGCTGGCGATTCTTGGATGGCTCGGTTGTGTTGGGAGGAACGGGCGGGGCCAGCCCGGCCCATACAGAGGATAGTCGCGGCCACCGGCAAAAGGAGCTTGAGGGTTTTCACAGCCAAATGTGATATTGTCCTTGCTGTAGACTCCCGAAGTAGGGTTGCCTGAACTCCTTGAAGGGCGCGCTTTTTGGCCCTCCCTCCGATGAATTCAGCCAATTTTAGGCCAGTGTATCGTAGCGTCCGGAAAGCGAGAGCTTGCCGCGATCCTGCACTCATGGTGCTTCGAAGAGTTCAGGGAGAATCAAGATGAAGAGTTTGTTTGTCGGCAACATGAGTTTTCAGACCACGGAAGGCGAACTGCGAGATCTGTTCACGCCTTTTGGACAAGTGACGCGTGTGCACATGGCCATGGATCGGGAAACCGGGCGTGCGCGGGGGTTTGCGTTTGTGGAAATGCCGAACGACGAGGAAGCGGCGAAAGCGATGGCCGGTCTCGATGGCAAAGAACTGGGCGGGCGCAATTTGAAGGTGAATGAAGCGCGGCCGAAGGGTGAAGGTGGACCGCCACGCGGACCGCGGAATTTTGGCGGGCCGGACAGGGGCAGCGGTGGTGGCGGAGGCCGTGGCAAGGGCGGCGGCGGTGGACGCGAGCGATTTTCGAATGAGGACTACCGCGAGTCTGCGCGGCAGCCCCGCGAACCGCGCTGGTAACGGAACTGGATGTATGTAGCTTGGCGGCGACGGCTTATGCCGCGCCGGACAGCGCCTGCGAGGAGACGCGATGACAACGACATTCCAGAAGCGCCAAAAAGAAATGAAGAGAATGGAAAAGCGCAAAATGAAGGAAGAAAAGCGCGTCCAGCGGAAATTGGATAAGACGGCGGAGAAAGAATCGGGAGTTTCGACGGAGGAAATTCTCGTACCACTAACCGGTCCCGTTCCTTACGATGACGAGCAGTAGCCGGGGAAAGCCTAAGTCCGGTCTTCACCAAAGTTAAGTTTCACTAAAAACTAAATCGGCTAACACTTCAAGAGAAACGCGCGGGAAATTTCTGCGCGGCGGGCGAATCGCTGTGCGCGAATGACTCAATGCACGGACATGGCGCCACCCTTCGCTTGCGGGCGGCGCATCAGAAAAATAAACGGAAGCATCAGAACAAACAATCCCGCCAGAATTAGAAAGATGCTGTTGTAAGCGAGCATGCTAGCCTGCTGCTCGACCATTCCAAACATTGCTGCACGCGCCTGATGAGCGGCGGTAGCGATGTCCGATCCTCCGGACATGAACATTCCTCGAAGCGAATTCATCATATTGCGCGCGCTTGCGTTGTATGGAGTGACATGCGCGCCAAGCTGATTGATGTTTCTCTGTTGAAAACGAATCTGCATGGTGCTGACGGCGGCAATGCCGATGCTACCTCCCAAGTTGCGCACAAGATTGAAGAGGCTGGTGGCGTTTCCCATGTTTTCTTTTTTGATAGGCGCCATGCTGATGGTGGTGAGCGGGACGAAGATGAGACCGAGCGACAAGCCCATGATGAGTTGCGGCCAGAAGAAGTCCCAGTAGCCGGCGCTGAGACTCAAGCGTGAAAACTGGAAAAGCGTGAAGCCGCAGACGATCATACCTACCGTCAGCATTTTGCGCGGATCGAACCTGGACATGACGATGCCGGCAAGCGGCATGGCGATGAAAGAACCGAGACCGCGGGGCGCCATGGCAAATCCAGCGCGCAAGGCCGGGTAGCCGAGGAGCGTCTGGAGGATCAGCGGGATCAGCACGGTGGTGCCATAGAGGCCGACGCCGAGCAAAGACATGAGAAACACACCAGTGGAATAGGTGCGGTCTTTGAAAACTCGAAGGTTGACGACGGGATCTTTGATATGGAGTTCATAGATGAGAAACGCGATAAGCGAGACGACGGCGACGATGGCGACCGCTGTAATCCAATCCGTGCCGAACCAATCTTTCTCCTGGCCTTTGTCGAGGACGATTTGCAGCGTGGCAATTCCCACCGCGAGGAGGCCGATGCCCCAGTAGTCGATTTTTTGCGAAGCGCGGCGAATGTAGTGGGGGTCGAAGATGAAAAGCGAGGTCATCACGATGGACGCGATGCCGATAGGGACGTTGATGTAAAAGACCCAGCGCCAGGAGTGGCTGTCGGTGAGCCAGCCTCCGAGGACGGGGCCGAGCATGGGGGCGACGACGATGCCGAGTCCCCAGAAGCCCATAGCCTTGCCGCGATCTTCGGGTGGGAAGGATTCCAGCAGAATGGCTTGCGAGATGGGCTGCAAACCGCCTCCGCACGCGCCCTGGATGATGCGGCAAACAACCAGGAAGGGAAGGCTGGGGGCAAGGCCGCATAGGAATGAGGCGATTGTGAAGCCGGTTACTGATAGCATCAGCATGCGCTTGCGGCCGAAAAAATTCGAGAGCCATCCGGTCAGCGGTAAAATAATGGCGTTGGCCACGAGATAGGAAGTCAGGGTCCAGGTAGCTTCGTCGACCGTCACGGAGAGGCTGCCGGCAATGTGGGGGAGCGATACGTTTACGACTGTGGTGTCCAGCACTTCCATGAAGGTGCTGAGCATCACGGAGATGGCGATGATCCAGGGGTTGATATGAGGATGAGCTGGTGCCGTTTCCTGGGGCATCAAGACCTCGAACTGCTCCTTGACGAACGCTCAGACGTGCTTCGATGAAATCATACGGGCTGATCGGAGTGCTGGCAAACGTTCGTAATGAGGCGCGTGTTCAACCGTCACTTTGAACACTCAATTTCCGCATTGAGAAAAATGTCCACAATCCGCTGATTGCTGTATCTTGTCTGCATACAAAACGCGGAAGGGAGCACAAATGAACACCTGCAAATCACGGCGTGAGTTTATTGCTGGCATGGGAGTCTTGACTGCGGCGGCGGCCGTTCCCGCTGGTTGGCTTGCTGCACGTGAGAGGCTGTATCCACCTGCGGATTTGTCTTACTTCGACGTGCCGATTTCTCCGGCGGGATTTGAGCTGCACATTGGATATGCAGCCATCACCTGGGGCGGGAATGATCGCCAAGCCATCGAGGACATTGCCTCCGTGGGATTCCCGGGAATTCAGATTCGTTCCAACAGCGTTCAGGAATTCGGCAGCGGAGCGGCGCTGCGGGAATTGCTCGACAAAAACCATATCAAGATGATCGCCTTGTCGAGCGGAAATCTCAGCATTGATCCTGCTATCGAAGCATCTGAAATTGCGAAGCACGTGGCGAACGCGAAGTTTCTTCGCGATGCGGGTGGGCTCTATCTTCAAATCATTGATGAGCGGCCTAAAGGTCGCGCGATCGTGGCGGCCGATTATAAACGCCTTGGTATGTTGCTGACGGAGCTTGGAAAACGAACCGCCGATCTGGGCGTGCAGGTTGGCTATCACAACCACATGGGAAGCATGGGAGAAACTCCCGAGGGTGTGGAGCAAATCATGGAGGCTGGCGATCCGCGTTACGCGAAGCTGGAGCTGGATGTGGCGCATTATTTTCAGGGCGGCGGTGACCCGGCGAAGGCCGTTGAGAAATACAGCGACCGGCTGCTTTTTCTGCACCTGAAGGATGTGGAGCGGCTGCCCGGTGGGGCGGATGCGAAGCAGTCTTATCGCTTCGTGGAGCTTGGGCGGGGATCGGTAAATCTTCCGGCCGTGATTGATGCGCTTCGCAAAATCAATTTCCGTGGATGGGGCATCGTCGAACTGGACGCCGTGCCGGACAAGGCGCGAACGCCAAAAGAATCGGCGGTCATCAACAAGAATTACGTGGAAGAAAAGCTTGGGTTGAAGGTATGAGTTCGCCGTTTCGTATTGCCGTCATCAACGATGAAGTGAGCCAAGACTTCGGCCGCTCCTGCGAAGTCATCTCGCGCGAGTTTGGCCTGGAGTGGATTGAGCTGCGCGCCATGTGGAACAAAAACATTCTCAACCTCGATGCCAAGGAAGTTGGCGAAGCGCGCCGCATCCTCGAAAAATATAAATTGCGCGTGACGGACATCGCCAGCCCGCTCTTCAAGGTGGACTGGCCCGGCGCGCCGAAATCCCAGTACAGTCCAAAGGGCGCGCAGTTCAGCGCCGATTTTACTTACGAGCAGCAGGACGAAGTGCTGGAGCGCAGCATCGAGCTGGCAAAAGCCTTCCAGACCGATCGAGTGCGGTGCTTCGATTTTTGGCGACTTGAAGATCATGCACCATATCGTGCGGCCATGAATGAAAAACTCCTTGCCGCCGCGGGTATGGCAGGGGAAAAAGGCGTGACGTTGTTGCTCGAAAACGAAGGTGCATGCAATACCGGCACGGCGGCGGAAGCCGCCAAGGTTCTTGCGGCGGTGAAGTCCCCTTCGCTCATGCTGAATTGGGATCCGGGGAATGCCGCCTCTCGCGGAGAAAATGCATATCCGGACGGATACGCCCTGCTGCCAAAAGAACGCATCGGCCACTGCCATTGCAAAGATGTCTCGAAGAAGCCAGACGGCAAAGATTACGACTGGGCCGCGATGGGGCGCGGCACTATTGATTGGACTGGCCAATTTGCGGCCCTGAAGCGTAACGGCTATCACCTTGCCGTCAGCCTGGAAACGCACTGGCGCGGTGCAGGCACGCCCGAGGAGTCCACTCGGCAAAGCTGGGCCGGTATGAAGGACGAGTTGCAAAAGGCGGGGGCCTTGTGAGTTGCAATGCGAAATGGAGACAACCAGCATGAAACGCCTTTTCGTCGGCATCGTGCTCACTCTAGGTTTTGCGTGTTGTTCACAAGCGCAGACGGCCCGTTGGACAGAAAAGACCGCGAATGACTGGTACGCGCAGCAGCCCTGGCTCGTGGGAAGCAACTACATTCCATCCACGGCAATCAATGAACTCGAGATGTGGCAGGCGGATACTTTCGATCCGAAGCGCATCGACACAGAACTCGGCTGGGCCGAGTCGCTGGGATTGAACACCATGCGGGTGTTCCTCGATGACTTGCTCTGGCAGCAGGATTCTGCTGGATTCAAGAAGCGAATCGACATTTTCCTAAACATCGCGCAGAAACATAAAATCAAGCCCCTGTTTGTGCTTTTTGATTCCTGCTGGGATCCAGATCCCAAGCTCGGCATACAACACGCGCCGACACCCGGCGTGCACAATTCGGGATGGGTGCAAAGCCCCGGAGCCGCCGCGCTTAAGGATCCGAGTCAATATCCGCGGCTTGAGGCGTATGTCAAAGGAGTAGTCGGAGCCTTCGCCAAGGACAAAAGGATTCTTGGCTGGGACGTCTGGAACGAACCAGACAACACCAACGATGGCAGTTACGCGAGCGGGGAGCCGCCCGATAAAGTCCAACTAGTGCTGGCACTCTTGCCGAAGGTGTTCGAATGGGCTCGTGTCGCAGGCGCGTCTCAGCCGCTCACGAGCGGGGTTTGGAAAGGGGACTGGTCGTCTCCTGAAAAGCTTGGAGCGATGGAAGAAACTCAGCTGGAACTTTCCGATGTCATTTCCTTCCATAATTATGATGCGCCGGATGTGTTTGAAAAGCGCGTGCTGTCGCTGCGGCAGTACCACCGCCCCATTCTGTGCACCGAATACATGGCGCGGGGAAATGGCAGCACGTTTCAAGGCACGCTGCCCATCGCAAAGAAATACCGCGTCGCTGCCATCAACTGGGGGCTTGTCGCGGGCAAAACGCAGACTTACCTGCCCTGGGATTCATGGAAGCGTCCATATACAGATCGCGAACCAACGATATGGTTCCACGAAATTTTCCGCACCAACGGCCAGCCGTATAGCCAGGAAGAAGTCGATTTCATCCGAGCGATCATCAACACTCCCGTTGCCGCCAACTGATTGCGCAAACCAACTACGCCAACTAGCTGCGTGCAATAGATACATTCGATGCGGTTGTTCTCCTGTTGACGACAGTTTGGCGCAGGGTCGCGCCGAGGAAGGGAAGAGATTGGTTCCGGGACGTGGACTCGAACCACGATACTCAGCTTCAAAGGCTGATGTCCTACCGATTAGACGATCCCGGAACCGCAGACGACAGTTTAGCAGAGGAAAAAGAATGTGCGAAGCCGCAGAAGTGTGCGCAAGGCGAGAGTTTCTGCTAAATTGGTGGGGTTGCGTACATCGCGGGAGAGGTGGCCGAGCGGTTTAAGGCGCACGCTTGGAAAGCGTGTGTAGGTTAACCCCTACCGTGGGTTCGAATCCCACCCTCTCCGCCACTGTTCATTCCTTAGCGAGCGTGATTCAGAACAAAAAAGCCGGGCAGCATGGCTCGGCCTTCTCCATCCCTGAACGGCAAAGTTAAATTAGAAGTGGCAGGAGGCCACTCCGCGTTTTTGCAGATACTTCTGGTGGTATTCTTCGGCACGATAGAAAATGCCGGCCGGAGTGATTTCTGTTGCGATGGGCCTTTTTAACTTTCCGCTTGCCTCCAGCGCTTCCCGCGATTTCTTCGCAATGGCTTCCTGCTCCGGCGAATGAAAGAAAATGGCCGTGCGGTATTGTGAGCCGAAGTCCGGCCCTTGCCTGTTCACTTGCGTGGGGTCATGCACTTTCCAGAAGACATCGAGCAATTGCTCGTAGCTCACTTTGGCCGGATCAAACGTTACTTGCACGACTTCCGCGTGCCCGGTCTCATCGGTGCAAACATCTTTGTACGTGGGATTCAGCAGCTCGCCGCCGCTATACCCCACAGCCGTATCGATCACTCCAGGCACCTGCTGAAACGCTGCTTCAATTCCCCAGAAGCAACCTGCTCCAAACGTTGCAATCTCTGCCATCGCCATCTCCTTAGCGAACTCGTTTTCTTTCGCTACTATGGTCAGTCTCTCGTGCGCCCAGCTATTGGATGCGAGCTATCCCTCACAAGTTTCTGCGAGTTCTTGAAGCTGATTCTCGCACTCCGCTTGCGCAGCGTTTCCTCTTTGGTCGATCAGTTTGCGTTAATGCGCTTCCGCCTCACGTCTTCTTCTTAGCCGCGGCATCAAAAGTCTTCAGCTTGGCCTGCGCCAGCGCTTTGTAAGCACTATTTACCGACGCGGATTGGACAAACGCATCTTTTGCTTCGGCATTCTTTTTCAAGTTTAACAGTGCGAACCCCAGCCGGTATTGATTCCGTCCATAGCTTCCATCATCTGGCTTCAGCAACGGGGCGGCGGCCTTGAAATTCTCCACGGCTTGCGCGTTGTCCTTTTTTTGGATGTTCACCTGTCCCAAAGCACTGAGAGCCAGGCCTTTCTGCAGCGAAATCTGCTGCTGCCACTGTTGGTCGGTAACTCCTTCCGGTTTTGTAGCCGTCCCCAGCAGGGCGATCGCTTTCTTCGCGGACGCTTCCGCCTTATCCAGCTGCTCCCCCTTCTCGCTGTAATAGTCCGACAGCAAGAGCAGCATTCCGATATTGTTGGGATCCTTAACCAACAGCCCGTTCGCCACCTCCAGCATCTTGGGCACGTTTTGTGCCTGTTGATACGAAGTCGCCGCCACGCCCAGGGCCTGGTTCGCGAATTGCGAGTCAGGGAAAAGTTGGGCGAAGTGCGTCAATAGTGCGGCCCGTTTCGCGGCGTTCGTGGATCGATAAAATCCCAGGAACATGGCTTGCTCGATATAAGTGATGTTGTCTTTGTTGTTGTCCAACGCTTCTTTCTGCTGTCGTTCCCAGGTGCTAGCCTCGACTCCCTCCGGCGCGGGTAACGCCTTATATCGTTGCAGAATGCCAGGCACTTTCTCTCCGTAAGCCATCAGTTTATCTAAGTCGCCCTTTTCGCTGGCCGCTCGCACCATATTCACGGCGTTGGCAAGATTGTCGGGATCGAGCGCAAACAGTTTGTCGCCGTACTCAAAGGCCTTGTCGTAGTTTTTCTGCACAATGTAATAATTCACATAGAGATCGTCGGCCACAATTGCCATGTCACCCTGGCCGAGGCTCGATGAAAATTTATCGATCAAGGCCAGCTTCTGCGCTGGATCGGCCGTGGCGTTGATTTCCGTCAGCGCATGGTCCGTATCGGAGCCTGCGGGGATCGGCACGAACTTGCCGATCGTTTGTCCGCTTGCCGCCCCGGCTGCAAAAACCAGTAGTGTGAAAACCCCAATGATCCCAATAATTCGCTTCATGGACGCCTCCACAGGAAGGAAATTGTCTGCATCTTAGTGCCGCTTGGCTCTGTGCGCAAACGAATTCCTCACGAATTCCTCCTCAAACTGGCGCTGTCCTCCAACTACGCGTCTCGCTCCAGCGTTTTCGTCTAGAATAGAAGGGCTTTGGAAGATTATTGCGGGGAGGATTTCGTGACGATGTTTGAGTCGCGTCCCATTTTGTCATTGCGGAAGACCGCGGCCTTTGCGCTGACGGCATCCTGTCTGCTGACGGGCTACGCCCAGCGGATAAATGCGCAGACCGGAATGCCGTGCCACTCCATGGACATACGCGTGGAGGTCGCTCCGGAGCAGCTCCCGCCTCCCCAGAAGCTCTCCGGCATCGGCAACGCCCACATCCGCATTACTGCAACTCCCGAGGCGCAGATGTGGTTTGACCAGGGTTTGAATTTACTGCATGACTTTTGGGATTACGAATCAGTTCGAGCGTTCGAGCAGAGTGTTCGCGTCGATCCCCAATGCGCGATGTGCTATTGGGGAGTCTACCAGGCCGAGAAATTTCGCCATAGCAACTCCTCATACTTCGCCGACTCGGCTTTGGCCAAAGCGGTCAGTCTTAAGGCCCGTGCCAGCAAATCGGAACGACTCTACATCGAAGCGAGCGCCGCTGCCGACGCCGCTGAAAAATCCGAAAAGGATGAAAAGAAGACAGTGGACTCGAAAGAAGTGCAACTTTATCGCAAACTCGTCAAGGGCAGCCCCAAGGACATGCAGGCTCATATTTTCCTGGCGAACGCGCTCTCCGATGGCTACGACGATAACGATCAGCCCCGCGCTGGCCAAAAAGAGGCTCTGACGATTTTTCAGACCGTGTTGAAAGAGGATCCGGAAAATTCAGCCGCGAACCATTACTGGATTCACGCTGTTGAAGCCAGTCCGCAGCCGGAGCAAGCTCTTCGCAGCGCCGAAATCCTCGGACGCCTTGCCCCAACCTCAGGACATATGGTCCACATGCCCGGCCATATCTTCTATCGTACCGGCGACTACGCCCACGCGAAGGAATCCTTTGCCGCTTCCATGCAAGCCGATGAGAAGTACATGCAGGCGCAACACGTGGATGTTGATGACGACTGGAATTACGTTCACAACATAATGTACGCCATTGCCAATTTGATGGAAGCCGGCCAGTTGAGCGAAGCGACCGCGCTCTCCGGCAAGGCGCGGACCGCACGCGGCCAGCTTGCCAATTCGCTATACCCCTGGTCGACGCGCGATGCGATTTCGCGCCTCGACCCGCGCCTCCCCGTCGCGCTGCGAGCCGCGGATTGGGCTACAGCTCTCGATCTGCTCAAGTCGGTCGATGCGCCTGCGTCGCTCCCAAATCTCCAGTTTCTGGCGCGCCAGCTAACGCAATTCGCTCTCGGCATGCAGGCCCTTGATGCGCACGATCTGCCTCGAGCTGAAGCTGCTTCGGCGCAGTTCGATGCGGAACTCTGGCGAATTTCCAATCGCTTGAAAGACGAAGCGGACGCCGAGCCCAAAGAAAAAAACAAGGATGCGAAAAAGTCAGACGCAGCGCCGCCAAAACTAGAGCTAATGCCGGATGCTATGCCGAAGCCGCTCGTCAGCAACTTATCTATTATGTCTTTGGAGCTGCGCGCGGGGCTTCTGATAGCCAAGAAGCAGAACGCCGAGGCGAAAAAGCTTTACGTGCGAGCTACGCAAGAAGAAAAAGCGCTCGGCTATCACGAGCCTCCGGCATACGTACGGCCCGTCGGAGAAACCGAAGCAGCGGCCTACATGGCCGCCTCGGACTGGGCGGCCGCAAAAGCCGCTTACGAAGAGGCGCTCGTCGAGCGGCCTCGTTCAGGTTTTCCACTCTACGGCATCGCCAAGGCCAGCGAGCAAGCCGGCAACTCCACTGCAGCCACCTCCGAGTACGCCGAGTTTTTGGCGGCATGGAAATCCGCCGACTCGGATCTTCCGCAACTAGCCCACGCGCGCGCGTACATTGCCTCTCACGGCACGCTCGCAACCGGAAAATAGCCAGTTAGTTTGATGAATATCCATTACGAGCGGCGTTTGGCCCAAAAGTCCGCGGAAGTTTGTACGGGGACAATTTCAAAATCGACCAAATCATCCCAACGGCTGGCCCACTCCGCCAGCGATTCTGCACGATCCGCTTCCATAATCTGGTAACAGCGACCGCCCGCCCCATCCACCCAGCTCACGTGATAGGTAACACCCGGCGGGAGCATGCGCCCTTCGCGCGCGAAGCGTTCACCTATTGCCTTAGTGTCGCCATTCCTGAACCTCTCAATGACCATGAACAACATGAACGGAAGTCTAGCCGATCTCATCCTCGGGGCAAACTGAACAGCCACGAACAATCTGGCTGATTTGACCCGCCGCACATTTCGCGAGACGATGCAAACTTTGGACGAGGTGCAAATTTGGATCTGGGGTTACAAGGCCGAGTAGGCATCGTCGCGGCAGCCAGCAAGGGACTTGGCCGTGCCGTCGCCGAAGAGTTCGCGCGCGAAGGCGCCAGTGTCGCCATTTGCGCTCGCACTGCGTCCGAGCTTGAACAAGCCGCGGGCCACATTCATAGATCCACTGGGCGTGAAGTTTTCCATCAAGCCGTGGACGTCACAAATCCCGCCGCCGTCTCTCATTTCGTCGCGGCCGTCGAAGACCGCTTCGGCCGTCTCGACATTTGCGTTACCAATTCCGGCGGTCCGCCATCTAAACCATTTGTGGACACAAAACCAGAAGACTGGCGGGCTGCCGTCGATCTTTTGCTGATGAGCACCGTCTTCTTCGCCAAGGAAACGCTGCCGCGCATGCAAAAAAACAAGTGGGGCCGCTTCATAACCATTACATCTTCCGCAGTGAAGCAACCTGTTGACGGCCTTCTGCTTTCTAACTCCATTCGCGCCGCCGTCGCTGGCCTGGCGCGTGCACTCGCGAATGAGTACGCCCAGCACGGCATCACCGTCAATAACGTTTGCCCCGGCTACACACGAACGGCGCGTCTCGATGGTCTCGCCGCTACCATTTCCGAGCGTACTGGCGCTCAGCCGGAAGCTGTCTTCGCCGATTGGACCCGCCAGATTCCCGCTGGCCGAATCGGCACGCCGCAGGAGTTCGCCGCCGTCGTGGCCTTCCTCGCTTCGGAGCGCGCCAGCTACGTGAACGGCACATCCACCGCGGTCGATGGCGGCATGGTAAGAAGTCTCCTATAATAAAAGATGATGAATCTTTCCCAGCGCCACTTTCAACTATCGATTCTGCCTGAAACTTTTGCCATTGTAGGGCTCGCGCCAACCGCAAGTGTTCCAGCTTGGGCCACGCAAGGCTCGTTTTTCTCTGTCACGCGTACTCCTGACGAGCTCTCCATTGTCGTCGATGAAGCCCTCGTAGCTCCCGGAGTTCAATCGCAGGGTGGCTGGCGCGTCATGAAAGTGCACGGGCCTTTTGTGCTCGCGGAGGTTGGCGTGTTGGCTTCGCTGGCCGGGCCTCTCGCCGCCGCAAAGATCAGTGCGTTTGTCGTCTCTACCTTTGATACAGACTACGTTCTGGTGGCCAATGAAAATCTGGCCCCCGCCGTCTCGACACTCGAGCGGGCAGGACACACCTTCCAGAAGGGCCCATCTGAATGACCATTTCATTTTTTGTGATTAATTGTAGTCGTCCGAGCCGCCGGACGGTGTATCTCGCCGTTGCTGGCTTGCTCGCGATTCTCTCCGTCACATTGCGCCTTTGCGCCGACGAGCCCTACGCCCGTACTCGCGACTACGATTTGCAACACTCGCGCATCGCTTTGCGCTTCGATCTCGATCAGAAAAAAGTGATCGGAGACGTCACTCACACGCTGACCATCCTCCGCGACGCCACCTCGAGAATTGTTTTTGATTCCGCCGGTTTGACCATCCAAAGCGTCACCGTCAACAAATCCCCCGCCAAGTTCGACACCAGGGACGACAAGCTCATCATCCCGCTCGCCACCGCTGCCCGCGCTGGCGAAAAGTTCGACGTCAACATTCGTTACGAAGCAAAGCCCACCAAGGGCCTCTATTTCATCCTGCCCGACAAGGATTACCCCGATCGTCCCAAACAAGTCTGGACGCAGGGCGAATCCGAGGACACACGCTACTACCTCCCAACATACGACTACCCGAATGATCGCCTCACCACCGAAACCATTCTCACCGTTCCCGCTTCGTGGCTCAGCGTTGCCAACGGCAAACTCATCAGCATTACCGACGCGGCGAACGGCATGAAGATCTGGACGTGGAAGGAATCTGTGCCCAGCTCGACATATCTCATCACTATCGTCGCCGGCGAACTCGACGAAGTAAAAGACACGTGGCGCGGCATTCCCGTCACCTACTACGCGCCCAAAGGCCGTGGCGACCGCCTCTCCATCAACTACAGCCGCACTCCGCAGATGATCGAGCTTTTCAGCAAAAAACTTGGCGTCGACTATCCCTGGGAAAAATACGCGCAATCCATGGTCGATGATTTCGTCGCCGGCGGCATGGAAAATTCCAGCGCCACCACGAATACCAGCACTTCGCTGCAGCATCCGAAGCTCGCTCCCGAATACCTCACCGGTCAGGACGACCTAATCTCTCACGAGCTTGGCCACCAGTGGTTCGGCGATCTAGTCACCTGCAAAGATTGGGGCGACATCTGGCTCAATGAAGGCTTCGCCACTTTCATGGAAACGATTTGGACCGAATCTCATTTCGGCAAAGATCAAGCCGACTACGAAAGGTGGGCGAACGCCCGCGGCTGGTTCGAGCAGGCCAATCTCTATGACAAGCCCATTGTCCGGCACGACTTCAACGATTCCGGCGAATTCGACGGCAATGCTTACACCAAAGGGGGCTGGGTTCTTTACATGCTTCGCCATCAGATTGGCGAGGATGCTTTCTATCGTGGTCTCAAGCACTACCTCGAAGTGAATCGGGGCAAAAACGTGGTCACCGCCGATCTCGCAAAAGCCATGGAAGAAGCCACTCACACCAACGTCGACCAATTCTTCAGCCAATGGCTCTACGGCGCAGGCGCTCCCAAGTTTGACTTGAGCTACAAGTATGACGAGGCGAAACACGAAGTCGCGGTAACTGTTAAGCAAATGCAAAAAGTCGAAGGCCACGTCGGCCTCTTCCGGATTCCAACGGAAGTAGAAATCACCACCGCGTCCGGACCAAAGCTTTTTCCCGTCACGATATCAAACGAGAAGGACACCGAGATTTTCACCTTTCGCGCTGACTCCGCGCCGCTCTTGGTTCTTTTCGACAAGGGTTGCCACGTCCTCAAATCCGCAGATTTCCACAAAGAAAAGAAGGAGTGGCTCTATCAGTTGAAGAACGCCACCGAGCTCGCCGACCGCGCCGATGCGGTCGCGGCACTTGCCAAACTCAAGGGCGATGATGATGTCGTCGCCGCACTCGCCGACGCGCTCCGCAATGACAAAGCATGGGGCATTCGCGCCAACGCCGCCGATGCTCTCGGCCAACTCGGCGGTCCAGCCGCCTCAAAGCAACTCCTTGACGCGCTAAACACCGCGAAAGAACCCTGGGTGCGGAATCGCATCGTCTCCGCTCTCGCAAATTTCAAAGATGATTCCGCCATCGTCGTCAAGCTGAATGCTATCGCCGGCGATGACAGCTCCTATCGCGCACGCGCCGCAGCCCTTCAAGCGCTAGGCCGCCTCAAAGCCCCCGGCGCCCTCGCCACGCTCGATGCCGCGGTCGCCGCCGATTCTCCCGACGGTTTCCTGCGCAACGCCGCGCTCCGTTCCATGGGTCCTCTCGGTGACGACAAAGCCGTGCCGCTCCTTCTCGAATGGTCGGCCCCAGGCAAGCCCATCGATTCGCGCAACGCTGCCATCGCCAGCCTGGCTCGCCTTCAAAAGGGCAACAAGGACATCACCAAGCAGATCGCATCTTACCTCAGCGAGTCTCATTTTCCCGTTCGCATGGCCAGCATCTTCGCTCTGGGTGCGCGCGGCGACGCAAGCGCCATTCCCGCTCTCGAAGCCCTTCTCAAGAGCGACGACCTCAGCATCGAAATGGTCCCCATGATCAAAGGCCAAATCGCGACGCTGAGGGCCCCGTCCGGCGAAAAACACCACCAAGGCGGCGAAGCTTCAAGCGAAGATGAAGTCGCGGACGCCGCTTCCTCCACGACTGGAAGCGATCAAGGCACGGTAGCGAAGCGGCTCGACCACCTCGAACATCTCATGCAAGAAATGAGCGACCGCCTCAAAACGATCGAGACGCGCCTCCCACTCGTAAAGCAGTAAGACTCTCCTCTAAAAATAAAGTTGGGGCCGAATTCATTCAGTCGCCGTGCCGCGTGGGGACGAATACTGTGCTACAAATTCGGCCGTGGTCCTCCGGGAAGCCTCAAGGCAGAGGCTCCCCGCTTACGGAGACGCCAAGGAATTGTGGTGACCCTCTGTGGGACGATGGCGGCGGAGTGTGTTAGTGTGATTTTCCAAAGTTTGCGCGAGCGAGACGAGGAGAACGATGGCGAAACCGAAAGTGCTGGCGACACGGCCGCTCTTTCCTGCGGCGCAGGAGATTTTGAACGCGGGTTGCGAAGCGGAGTATTGGACCAAGCCGGAACGGATTTCGAAAGAGGAGCTGTTCAAGCGAATTAGGGATAAAGAAGGTCTGGTGTGCCTGCTAACGGAAAAAGTGAACCTCGAACTGCTTAGCGCGGCGCCGAAATTGCGAATTGCAGCGAACGTGGCAGTTGGATTCGACAATATTGACGTGGTGGCTTGCACGAAGCGTGGAGTCGTAGCAACGAACACGCCGGGTGTGCTGGACGAGACCACAGCGGATTTTGCGTGGACGCTGATGATGGCGGTAGGGCGGCGGCTGGTGGAAGGCGACACGCTAGCGAGGTCCGGGAATTGGAAAGGCTGGGACTTGGATCAGCTCGTAGGAACGGATGTATGGGGCAAGACGCTGGGGATTGTAGGATTTGGGCGGATTGGCAGGGCGATGGCGCGGCGGGCGCTCGGCTTTCAGATGAAAGTGATCTATGCGGACGCGGTGCGCGCGCCAGAATCGGTGGAGAAGGAACTGAAGGCGGAGTATCGAGGGATGGCGAGTTTATTGGCGGAGTCGGACTTTGTGAGCGTGCACGTGCCGCTCTTACCGGAAACGCGTGGCTTGTTTGATGCGCCACGATTCTTCAAGATGAAGCCGACCGCATACTTGATTAATACGTCGCGTGGAGCGGTGGTGGATGAAGCAGCTCTGGTGCACGCGCTGGAAAGCGGGAAAATCGCAGGTGCGGCGCTGGATGTGTTTGAGAATGAACCGTTCATTCATCCGGGATTGAAGAGGCCAAACGTGGTGCTGGCGCCGCATATCGCGTCCGCGTCAATTGAAACGCGCACAAAAATGGCGTGCATGGCGGCGGAGAATGTGGTGGCCATGTTCAAGGGACAGCGGCCGCCGAATATGCTGAATCCGGAAGTTTTGAAAGCGGGTTGAAGGAACGCGGCGACTCTCCTATGGCGGAACTCAAGCAGCTTGCCCGCCGAATTTTCCAGGAAACCATTTCGGCGATCGACATTCCCGAGGCCATGCAGAGGAAACTGCGGCGCTCGGAAGCGGTCTTGTGTCTCGATATTGCGGAAGTGAATCTGAGCGCGTTCACGAAAGTGCGCGTGATTGGGATTGGTAAAGCGGCGCACGCGATGGTGGAGGGGCTGGCGAGCTTGCTGGGTCGGGAATATCCACTGGAAGGGATCGTTGCAGCGCCCACGCCCCCTCTGGTCGCCATAGCTGGGATGAAATACTTCGTTGGCGGGCACCCGACGCCAGATGATCAGAGCTGGAAGGCGGCTGAGTCGATTCTGGCGCTGCTCAGTGAGTGCGACGAGAAGACAGTAGTGTTTTTTCTGTTGTCGGGCGGAGGATCGGCGTTGGCGGAGTTGCCGCTGGATGGGAGGCAGACACTCGAAGATGTGCGGCAACTGCATCGCGCATTGGTGACGTGCGGGGCGCCGATAGAGGCCATGAATACGGTGCGAAAGCATGTCTCGGCGGTGAAAGGCGGAAGGCTGGCGTTGACTTCGGGGCGCTCGACGAAAATTACTTTGGCTGTGAGCGATGTGCCGGTGGGAAAAGAGTCTGCGCTGGCTTCCGGGCCGACTTTGCCGGACCCGACGACCATCGCGGACGTGCGCTGCGTCATTGAGGAGTTTGCGTTGAGGGACCAGTTGCCTGCGGCGCTTTTGCGCTGGATAGATGAAGGACAAATGCCGGAGACGCCGAAAGAGGGCGAGCCGGTGTTCTCCAACGCGCATTTTTCACTTCTGTTGGGGCTCGATGATTTGTTCCATCCGGCACATCACGCCACGGAGGCGAAGGGATTTGTAGCGTGCTGCGACAACACTACCGATGATTGGCCGGTGGAGAAGGCGGCCGAATACTTGCTGGCGCAGCTTGAGGAGGTGCGGCGGGCAAATCCAGGACAGCGCGTGGCGGTGATTGCGGACGGAGAGGTAAGTTCACCAGTGCGGGGTAAAGGAATTGGCGGAAGAAACGCGGCGTTTGTTTTATCGTGCGTGAAGAAAATTGCCGGGAAGAAGATCGCGGTGCTTAGCGCGGGGACGGATGGAGTGGATGGAAATAGTCCGGCAGCGGGGGCGGTGGCGGATGGAGAGACACTGGAACGGGGCCGGGCGATCGGGTTGAATGCGCGGTATATGTTTCGGGAGAGCGACTCGTACTCTTATTTTGCGAGGTTGGGGGACACGATTCTTACCGGGCCTACGGGAAATAATTTGCGGGATTTGAGGATTTTGTTGGCGGACGCTGAAGAGAAAAAACTGAAAAGGACCTAACGCAGAGACGCGCAGAGGACGAAAAGGACGCGTAGCCTCTACGCACAACCCAAAGCTTGTCACTTATTTCAGGGCTTCCGCGCCAGACCCTTGCGCCGCAGCAAGCCGCATGGGATGTATCTCAAAGCGATTTAAGCCGGCGAGCACGGTGGGATCATTCTCTAAAAACTGCCGTACCTCGGCCTCGTCGGCAACCTCAAACACCGCCATGCCGAAAGCGCCGCCCGGCGCCATGACCGGCCCGTAAATCAAGATTTTCCCGGCGTCAAAGCTCCGCCGCGTATAGCGAGCATGCTCCTGCATTAACAACTTCTCTTCCGAGGTTATGTCCATCGGAAACGTAGCCCGCGGCGGGATCAGTCTCACAAAAAAGTGTTGCTTGCTCATTGTGCCGGCATAATACCATGCTCACGATTCGTCCACTTTCCTCATGGCCTGCATTTTTCTCGTCAAAGACGGCTACGCCCCTTCCGCATTGATGGGGGCAGATGCGGAAAGGGCGTGCCGTCTTCAGGAGAGAAGATCGTTGTTTTATGGGCGCCAGCCCGGCATACACCTGCCGGCGCCTGGTTGCGGTAATTAGTCGACAGTCGGTGGAGCGCCACCCGGCCCGCGGCCTCCGGGACCGCCTGGGCCGCGCCCGCCTGCCTGCACCGAGTAGCCGGCTGGAACCGCAAACAAGGTTGCCGCTGGCTCAGTCCGCTGAATGCTAGTCACCGTGTACGTCGTGGTTCCAGTTCGCGGGTCGGTGCGCGTGCTCTTCAATACAATCTGAAGATCCACCGAATACCACCGCTCGGAAACCACCTGGAGGGCCTTTTCATTTCCGATCTGCCCGGCAGGAATAATATGCGTAGTCCGCGTACCTTCCGCGACTATGCCATTGATCGTCTGCGTCCCCAGCGATTCAGTCTTCAGCAAGCCGGCGGCTTCTTCTTTCTGCATCCGCTCTTGCATTTTCCCTTCGAACGCCGGAGCCGATTGCGCATTCGCGCTGTTTCCGCCGTGGACGCGCAATGCCGACTGGTGTGCTACCTTTTGCTCATCGTCCAGCATGATGTGTACGCCGGCGACCGGATCGGAAATCATCACCATCTTTTTCGGAGTTCCCGACGCCGTCAGCGGCCCGAATCCAGTAAATGTGGCTTCGTGCCGCGACCTTCCCTGGCTGTCGCGATACATCGATACCTGCGACGTCCGGTGAATCACGGACCCGTCTTGCAACGTCGAGGTCGTTTCCGACGTAGCCGTGGCAGAGAAAGGCGCGCCTTTCACCGTCTTCCCACCGTGCATTCCTTCAAAGCCCATCAACTCCATCGGGCCTCCGAAGGGCGGGGGACCATCCGGACCATGCCTCTGCGCTTGCACCACCGCGGCGCTCATTACCAGCACGCCGCTCAAAACCAAACACATTTTCATCTTCGAGTTCATCTTTACCTTCTCCTCTTCTCTCCTGCGCCGCGAAGGCTTGCTTACCGCGGCAATCTCGTTTTAGTCTTCTTCCTGCGCCAGACGCACGGCTTGGGGCAGGCCGTCGTTTCCAACCAACAGATCCACCTGGATCCACTCGCCAGCGCGCTCTTCATTTACCGGCAATCCCAGCGCGCCAAGCGCCCCGCGCTGCATGCGCACGCGCAAAACGGCTGCTTCGTCTGTTTCGTCCAGCGTGGTACCCGGCAGGGGCGTAAATTCTCCCGAATCATCCGCAGGGGAAAACCCCTCGGAGAGATTGGCCGATCCCTGGTTTTGCGCGGCCGCTCCGTTTGTCCCCAGCGTATTCTGCGCCGCCGATTTCTGTTTTTCAGTTTCCAGGCGTCGGGCCTGCTGCCAATTCCACGTACCCACAGCGCCCACAAGAATTGCCGCAGCAGCCAAAGCCCAGGCCACCACGACCGCGGTACGCCGTACAACCATGGTGCGGTGTCGCGTGCGAAACTCCTGCAGGAGCCGCATCTCAACACGCGCGGGTGCACGCGCTTCCAAAGTCTCTTCACCCAGCGCACGCAGCTCTTCTCTGGCCGCTTCCCAAGACTCCTGCAACGCCGCGCAGCGCGAGCAATGGCTTAAGTGCGCCACGGCAGCCGCTCTTTCGAGCGGTTCCGCGTCGGTATCACGGCCCAGGTCCAGTACAATCGCTTCCACTTGTTCGCAGTTCATTGCATTTTTCCCAAACGATTCCCAGATTCCATCACCTTGCCACTTTCATGCGCCGAGGCACATCCCGTAACATCTCCAATTTCGCCAGCAGTAGGGCGCGACCGCGGTGCAGCCGCGAACGGATCGTTCCAATCGGGCAGCCGGTCATTTGTGCCGCTTCCTCATAACTCATCTCTTCCAGTTCGCACATCACAACAGCTTCGCGAAACTCTGCCGGCAAATCCGACACGGCCGCTCTCACGTGATGCATGCGTTCCCGTTTTTCCACCCACATTGCGGGAGTGAAACTGTCCTGCAAAACGATTCCCGCTCCGGTGCCGTCCTCGTTCTTCTCTTCCAGCGGAACCTCTCGAGGTCTTCGCTCCAGATGTTTCATCACCCGGTTGCGGGCGATTCCGAAGAGTAGCGCGCCGACCGATCCCCGCTCCGGGTCGTACTTTTTCGGCGCGCGGATCAAAGTCATGAAAACATCTTGCACAATCTCTTCCGCGCCCCAGGCGCTTCCGGTCATCCGCAGCGCAAACCGATACAACGCACCCTGATGCCGGCGGTAGAGGAGCGCAAAGGCTTCCTCGTCTCCCCTCGCGGCACGCCGCAAAAGCAGGTCGTCTCTATCTTGCGGAGCTATCCTCGTCTCCCCTGTTACGGCGTCTTGGCCTGCTCGAGGTGCGCGTTCTGCGTTCTCCCTTATTTCCCCGCCGGACCGTAAAAAGTTCCCATGGTGGTCAAGAGGCAGATCCGCTGCATTGGTAAGTTTTGGTTTCACAGTAGTTTAGACGTGCTGGGGGCCCGCCGAGTGTCGGCCAAGGTTAACTCCGAAGAGGCGTCTGGCTCAATGGGAAAGGATTGGATCCAGGGGGCGGCTGGCGGAAAGATTGACAATTCTGGAGAAAATTCGTGGGGGACTAGGAATTCTTTTGCGGCCTGAACATGCGTGCCGCGATGCGCGCTACAAAGCGACGGGAGACAAGTCTCTGGCCGAGAACCCCGAGATAATTTCCGAGTCCCGAAATGACATAACTCTTGCCGGCTGCGAGCGCGCGCAATCCCGTTCGCGCCACTTTCTCCGCGGTTTCTCGATTCGCTCTTGTGGCAGCAATGTGCGTTTGTCCGGCGACATCTGCGAATTCCGACTCCGTCGATCCGGGGCACAGGGCGCAGACTCGAACGCCGTGGGGCTTCATTTCTTCGGCGAGTCCCTCGGCAAAAAGTAGATCGAAGGCTTTAGTTGCGGCGTAGGTCGAAATGTACGGCACGCTCTGGAACGATGCTGTCGATGCAAGAATCAGCACGTCGCCATGGCGCTGGGCCACCATTTCCGGCAGATAGAGCCGCGTCAAGTGAACGACGGCTGCGCAATTCACCTGCACCATCTCAAGGAGCCTGCGCGTCTCGACCGTGCGGAATTCTCCGTACGCGCCAAAGCCCGCATTGTTGATCAGCAGCTCGACTTCAATTCCTTGTTCCTTCGTAAATTGAAAGATTTTTTCCGGAGCGTCGGCTTCCGCCAGGTCTGCCACGAAAATTTTGGTTTGGATTTTGTGAGCAGCTACAAGCTTCTGTGCCAATTCTTCCAGCCGCTCGCGCCGCCTGGCCGTCAAAACGAGATTCGTCCCGCCGCGCGCCAGCTCCTCGGCCAGCGCCGTGCCAATTCCCGCACTAGCTCCCGTCACAAGCGCCCATTTCCCGGACCATAGTGTCATCGCATTCCTCGTAGGCGGAGACGTTCAGCGTATCACGGAGTTGTTGACGAATTGCTTTCGCGGGGAAATCCCGGCCAGACTAGCTGCAACAACTTTTATCCAGCGGCGCGTGCGGTTTGCGGCAATCCGGCATCTTCTGCGGCAACGCGGCCGATGACGGACCAATCTTTGTCCTGATTGCCGCGCGCCATCGCGGTAATAAAGCGGTCGCGAACCACGCTTGCGATGGGCATTGGCACACTTGCAGCTTCCGCGGCCTGGAGTACGAGGCGCACATCCTTCAATCCGAGGGGCAGGGCAAAGCCTGCAGGCTCGTGCTTGCCCTGAACGATCAATTCGCCGTAGGTCTTATATACCGGCGCGTTAAACAGTGTGGCGGTTAGAAATTCCATGAGCGCGCCCGCATCCACGCCAGACTTTCGCGCAAACGCGAGAGTTTCAGCGAGCGATTCCAGCACCGTGGCGATCAGGAAATTTCCTGATAGCTTTACAACATTGGCCATGGACGGCCGCTCGCCAACCACGAACAACTTCGGCCCCATCGCTTCAAAAAGCGGTTTGCACTTTTGAACGAGCGCTTCCGCTCCGCCAACAACTATGGCAAGTCGTCCCGCTTCCGCCGCATCGGGGCGTCCGAACACCGGCGCCGCGAGATAGCCTTGCTCGGCTTTGGCATGTTCCGCGGCCAGCCTGTCGCTCAAGCCCACACTGATGGTACTGAGCGAGACATGCACGGCAGCGCCCGGCAACGACGCCAGAATTCCGCCGTCGCCAAAGACAAAACCTTCCAGCGCGGCGTCATCAGCAACCATTGTGAACACTACTTCGCCGCGGCACGCTTCGGCCACGGAAGCCGCGACGATCGCGCCATTCGGGCGCAGCGCTTCCGCGCGCGACCGCGTGCGGTTATATACCGTGACGCGATGACCGGCTCGTAACAAACTCTTGGCGATTCCCGAACCCATTTTCCCGAGACCAATCAATCCAGCTTCCATGGCCAACGCCTCCAGATCTTGTTACACAAATCGAGTATGCGCGTTGCCGCATTCACAAACCGCAGCACTCACGCCTCTGCATTCACAGCTCGTTATTTACGTCCCCGCTGTTTCATTCGATTCGGGAGAGTCCTTGGTGGGTGCATTCTTTGTGGTGCGCCAGACGGCGTCGCGAACGCGTCCGCCCTCGTGCTTGATGCGATCCATGAGACGCTTGGCCCAGACGAATTCTGCCGCCAGCAAGCCCAATCCGAGAAAGATGACCAGCCACCCCGGGCCCGGAGTTACCAGCATCACGATGCCAATCAACAACAGCGTGAAGCCGCCTATGATGCGAGAAAAGCGGCGGACTTGCTCGACGGTACTTAGGATCATGAGACTTTCTGGAAGGAGTCCTCTAGAGGAAAATGAGGAATGGTCACCGATTTCTTCCGCTCTAATTTTGGACTTTCGCCCGGCGCGGCGCAAGGGCGCCGGAATTCACGTGTGTCCATCTCGGAGAATATTGGAAAAACCTGAAAGTGTGCCGGACGGGGAGAGCATGGACCTACGGCGGCGGAGTGCGCTGAAACCGAGAGCAATCTGCACACCGAAATCCTAAATTTGACAGTGCGTCAGGAGGCCCGAATTCGCTCGTAACAAGAGACCGTTAAGCAGAAGCGAGGAGGGCTGGTTATGCTTTTGCACAGCCGACTGTAGAAAAACTGTGCTCGGCGCTAAAACTTTGGTAAAGTGCCGCGTCGGCTACCCACACAGGTCCACTGCCTCGGAGGGCTTAATGAGCACTCTCGATTTGCGGCCGCTTTCCATTGGTGAGCTTCTCGACCGAACTTTTAGCTTGTACCGCCGGAATTTCTTGTTATTCATTGGAATATCAGCCATTCCCCACCTTCTGGTTCTGGCGTTTCAGCTTGCGCAGCTGGCTTTCGTGACCCCCAGCGTTCCAGCTCGGCCGCCCGTGACGACGGACTTCCAGTCAAGCCTCCCTGGTTTCTCCACGGGGGGCGTAATAGGGGTCCTCGTGCTTGCCCTCGTTGGAATTGTTATTTATCTGATTGCCTACTTGTTCTCTCAGGGCGGCACGGTGTTCGCCGTTTCCGAGCTTTATCTTGGGAGGCCGACCACGATCGGCCAATCTCTGGGGAGAGTTCGCGGGGAGTTAGGATCACTGTTCGGCGTAGTTTTTCTCAATGGTTTGGTGACCGGCGTCTCATTCCTGCTCCTGATCATCCCGGGTATCTACATGGTCTGCCGCTTGTGCGTTTGTATTCCGGCGGCGCTCCTGGAGAATCTCGGTCCGCGCGAATCGCTCGAGCGCAGCTTCGGGCTCACCAGAGACAATGTCGGCCGGGCGTTCTTGATCCTTCTGCTCTATTTTGTGATTCTATACGCGGCGTTATTCTTATTCGATATTCCGTTTGCGATCGGCATTCAGTTCGAAGCGCACGATCCGTCGATGGTTCGTTTATTGAGCGCCCTAATGCAGGTTGGGAACTTCATTGCGGGCGTCTTGATTACGCCGATTCTCACGATCGCTTCTTCGATCTTTTACTTCGATTTGCGCGTGCGGAAGGAAGCCTTCGATTTGCAGTTGATGATGAACCCACTCGCAGGAGGAGTGCCAGCGCCGCGGAGCGCCACTAGCCTGCTGTCCTAAATGTTGCCGAAAAGCGCGTCGATCGTGTGTCCTAGGGCCGAGCATGCTGATAAAATCTAAGTGCTGTTTTTGTGTAATCCTTTTTCTGTCTTTTGCTTTGGCCGTGTATGGCGCACCCGGGGCAGTGCGTCAAGGCGCTGTTTCGCGTGCGGCTGCGGGCAGCAATGTTTATCCGGATGCCCCGTCATTTGCGGCCGAGCTGCAGCGAATTGGGATCGCGATTGAAAAGGAAAAGGATAATCTTGTTGGGTTAGGCGTCTTGCGCAAGAACTTGCCTTCTCACTGGGAAATAAACTCAGTCGAACAACACTACGAACTTTCCGCGGAACCTCTGGCCGGCCTTCTCCGTGAGGCCGAAAAGGGAAAAAATCCAAAGAGTATCGCGGGCAAAGCCGGCGAAGCGGCCGAGTGGGCTTTCGATCTCGCCAATCAAGCGAAAGCATTCGCAGCAGCACAAACCGGCGGAGATTCGAGCGCCCGCCCTGTGCTAGAGCGAATCCTCAGCAGGCGCGAATTCGGCGGCGTGAAGGGGCCTTCCTCGTGGGATCTGTTTCGTCAACGAGTGATCCGATGGATTGAGAATCTCCTCATACGCATCCTTGGCCAAATCGGCCGGTACCCCATGGGCGCCAAGGTCTTGTTCTGGTTGCTCCTTGTGGCGGTGGTTGTATGGCTGGCGGTAGTCCTCTTCCGCTATTGGACGCGGCGCGCGACGCTGGACGAATTGCAAGCGCCAGATTCAGTCGCTTACGTTCGAACGTGGCAGGAGTGGATTCGGGCAGCGCGCGAGGCTGCCGCTCGCGGAGATTATCGAGAGGCGGTTCATTCTGCGTACTGGGCAGGCATCAGCTACCTCGAGGACAGCGAGTTGGTCCGGAAAGATCGCACGCGCACGCCGCGCGAGTACATGCGCTTGGTTTCGAACTCCACACAACTTGTGGCAACAGGCCGCAAAACCCGTGAGGCGCTTTCCGCACTGACAGTTGTTCTCGAGCAGGTCTGGTATGGCAGGCGGCCAGCCAGCAATCAGGATTTTGCACAAGCTCTGCAGAGCGTTGAGACGCTGGGATGTCAGCTCCAATAACTGCGGGAGATCGCAAGATGCTGCTTATTGCGGCAGCGGTCCTGGTTGTGCTCACCGCAGGGCTCGCATTTCTAGGAGGAGATCCAACGGAACAGGGGAGGCCGATTCCGTCGACGTATTCCGCAAATCCAGGCGGCGCGCGCGCGGCCTACTTGCTGCTTCAAGAGCTGCATTACAAGGTATCGCGCTGGGAGCGGTCTCCCACCGAACTTCCAATCGATGAGGGGGATGCCGTCTTGATCCTGGCGGACCCGTTGGAAATGCCGACTAAGGAGGAGATCGCCGCTCTTCGAGCGTTTGTCGAGGAAGGCGGCCAGGTGGTTTTCACGGGCGCGCGCATCAAATCCTTCTTTCCCGAAGCGAGAGTTGACGAGGAGTTTCCGTCAGAGGAACGGAAAACATTTTCGGCGGATGTTCCTAGCAATTACTGCGCGGGCGCTCCGAAAATCGTTCTACAGACAGATGCAGTCTGGCAGGCGCCGGATGCCAGTCAACTCGCGCTGTACGGGGATACACAGTCTCCGGTGGTCGTAAGCTGGCGAATCGGAGATGGCAGGGTTCTGTGGTGGGCGGCGGCGACGCCATTGACGAATTCCGGAATCTCCAGCGAAGGCAATTTGAATCTCTTTCTCAACGCGATGAGCTTTCCGTGGGCGGACGAAAAATCGACGGTGCAAATCTACTGGGATGAATATTTTCATGGAGAACGAACATCGCTGTGGAGCTACGTGCGAAAGACTCCGGTAACATGGGGACTAGTGCAGATTTCAGTCCTCGGTCTAATCGTAATGTTTACGTTTAGCCGGCGAAGTGGTCCGACTGTGTTGCCACCCGTAGTCTCGCGGCTCGCTCCGCTGGAATTCGTGGATACGCTCGGAGGGCTTTACGAGCGTGCGGGAGCTGAGCCGGCGGTGGTGGGCTTTGTTTACCAGCGATTCCGTGCGACTCTTTCGAGGCAGTTGCGAATTTCCTCGACCGCGGGTGACACGGAACTCGCGGATGCGGTGCAAAACCGCCTGGGCTGGAAAGAAACCAGGTTGAAGCAGACTTTGGCGCGCGCGTTGGTGGCCAGTCGGGCGCGGAAGGTCGAGCCAGAGGAAGCGCTAGGATTGGTCCAGGAACTAGAACGCTTCGAAGAGCAGCTTGGCTTGAAAAAGAAAATTGCAAAGGAGAAATCCTGAACGTGGAAAATATCACACGTCTCGCCGCGCACGTCCGCACGGAGATGTCGAAGGTTATAGTTGGGCAACAGGAAGTGATCGACCAACTTCTGCTGGTGCTGATCTGCGGCGGCCACGCGCTGATAGAAGGCGTACCCGGGCTTGCCAAGACGCTGGCGGTAAAAACCTTGGCGCGCATCTGCGGGCTTGGCTTCCAGCGCGTGCAATGCACGGCCGACCTGATGCCCGCTGACGTGATGGGCACAAATATTTTCAATATGGCGACGAGCTCGTTTTCGCTTCACCGCGGACCTGTTTTTACGGATCTGCTGCTGGTGGACGAAATTAACCGGACTTCTCCGCGGACGCAGGCGGCGCTGCTCGAGGCGATGGAGGAGCGTCAAGTCACGATTGATGGGACGCGTTATCCGCTTGGAGAGAACTTTACGGTCTTTGCGACGCAAAACCCCATCGAATTTGAGGGCACTTACCCGCTTCCCGAAGCGCAGCTCGACCGTTTCCTACTGAAAATTCGCCTCGACTATCCTTCTGCTGCGGAGGAGACGGATATCCTCGGGCGGTATGAACAAGGATTCGATCCCCGGCGGCTGGATCTTGTTTCGATTGTTCCTGTCGAGCCGGCATTGCTTGTGGCTGCGCGGCAAGATATCAGCGCGGTGCGCATCGAGCCGACCTTGCGTCCTTATATCGTGACGCTGGTACGGCGCACGCGTGATTGGCCAGCCCTTTCGCTAGGTGCCAGCCCGCGTGCCGCAATCGGACTCCTATTTGTTGCGCGGGCCTTGGCAGGCGTCGAAGGACGCGATTTTCTGATCCCCGACGACATCAAGGCGGCTGCATTGCCGGTTCTCCGGCACCGTGTTCTTCTCAAGCCAGAAGCGGAACTGGAAGGATTGAATTCCGACCGGGTCATCGCGGAACTCCTTTCCACCGTCGAGGTTCCCAAGTGATCTACACCGAGCCCCTCGGGCCTACTTCCGTGACGGCGCGTCCACGGAAGAAGGGAAAACTCTCGTTTGCGTTCGGTCCAAGATTTTTCGTGGCGTTGCTGCTCGGATTCGTGGCGCTCGGTCCCGCATGGTGGATTCCTCAGGCGATCGCGGCGATGCTTTTGTGGGATTGCGTGGTGGTTGCCGCATGGCTCTGGGATTTGCTGCAACTCCCGCGGCCGGCGCAATTGGAAGTTCGACGAACCTGGGAGAAAAGGCCGTGTCTTGGAGTGGCCGCCAGCGTCGCGGTGGAAATTCAAAATGACGGA
Organism: uncultured Acidobacteriota bacterium; assembly: GCA_963833345.1. Taxonomy (GTDB): domain Bacteria; phylum Acidobacteriota; class Terriglobia; order Acidiferrales; family UBA7541; genus Acidiferrum. The sequence continues at coordinate 136,079 of CAWHXI010000001.1, forward strand.
AATATATCCATTCGTGCGCGGGTCGTCGACGAAACCCCTGCACAATTTCGCAGCACACCGCCCGAGTTGGTATTGAACGTAAAGGAGCGCTCCTCAGCCAAGGCCAGCTATCCAGTGACGCCCGCCGAGCGAGGCGATACAAAGCTGGGCCGCATTTTTGTTCGCTACCAATCGCCGCTGGGATTGGCCGAACGATGGGCCGTGGCGGAAACACAGCAAACCGTTCGTGTGCTGCCAAATCTCGAACAAGCCAAGCGCGAATCGATGTATTTGATCCGCAGCCGCCAAGTGGAGTTGGAAAAGCGGCGGCGGCGCCAGCGTGGCATGGGACGCGAGTTTGACAGCTTGCGAGAATATCGTGAGGGCGATGAGCTTCGAGACATCTCGTGGACGGCGACAGCGCGGCGCCGGCACCTGATCACGCGCGTTTTCCAAATGGAGCGCAGCCAAAATGTTTGGCTGGTACTCGATGCCGGCCGCTTGCTCCGCGCGCAAGTGCGTGAGCCGGGCGACGCTCCGCGATTTTCGAAACTGGACTACGCCGTGAATGCCGCGCTTTCTCTGGCTCAGGTCGCTCTTTATTGTGGGGATCGCGTAGGTCTATTAGCGTATGGCCGAAAGGTTCAGCAAAATTTATATGCCGGCCGCGGTGCTCATCACGTGCGAGCGATTGTCGAATCGCTGGCGCAAGTTCGTGCCGAAGCTTACGAATCGGATCATGGGCGCGCCGTACGTGCTTTGTTGAATGCGCAGAAGCGGCGAAGCCTGGTGGTGTGGATTACGGATTTCGCCGAAACGGCAACCATTCCAGAAGTGATCGAATATGCGATGCAATTAACTCCACGGCACCTCGTTGTCTTTGCCGCGATGGGCCAGCCGGACCTGAAGGCTCTCGCAGAAACGATTCCCGCAGTCACCGCGGATCTCTATCGCCACGGAGCTGCTCTGGAGATCTCGCAACGACGAGACATTCTGCTCCGCGGCCTGCGGCAACGTGGCGTACTGGCTCTCGAACTGATGCCGGGAATGCTGGCGAGTTCGCTTGTGACGCAATACTTGAATATTAAGGAGCGCAGCCTGATTTAGCGTTGCTCAGACTGATTTCGGCTGCGGCAAACCGACGCGAGTCAAATAAGTTGTGAGCGCAACCAACAAAACGCTCGAAAGAAGAAATTTGAGCGGAGTGGCAAGTCCGGAAGGAGACAAGAATCCTTCGATGATTCCCGCAACGACCAACATAGGCACAATTCCAATCATCAAGCGCGCTGCGCGCCCGCCGGCCAGCGCCAGAGATTCGCGCCTCGGCAGCAGCCCGGGAAAGAGCATGCCTCGAGCAATTTCCAGGCCAGCGCCGCCAGAGATAAAGATCGCCGGAAGCTCGAGCGCGCCATGCGCCGCAACGAAACTCCAAAGCTGGAGCGCCATCCCCGCTTGCCAGGTGGCGGCGCCGATCACGCCGATAAGCATGCCATTGGTGAACATCATGTAAATCGTCCCAATCCCCGCCGTGATGCCCATCGCAAATGTCGTGAAGCACACGGCAAGGTTGTTGGTCATAATGCCGGAAGCGGCGAGCGGCTTGATGGTCACGATGGATTTCGTCCACATCTCGCGTTTCTCAATGGTAGCCATCATCTCGGGACCAAGCATGCGGTGCGCGAAAGCCGGATCATGAATCGTCACAGCCCAGGTCGCGACCCCCGTTACGGTGAAAATGAGAAACGCGAGAAACGTTTGTGGGAAAGTTTTGCGAAAAACCTGCGGAAAGGTTTCCGTGTAGAAACGGACCAGCCCGCTGATTTTTTGCTTATGGCCCATGTAGATAAGGTTGTGGGCGCGTCCCAAAAGTTGATTTAGGTAAAAGGTTAATTGGTTGCTGGTCACATCCTCGCGGACGGTGGCGAGGTCGGAGGCCGTCTGGCGGTACAATAGGCCAAGTTCCTGCAATTCACGATGATCGAGGGCGGAAATGCCGCCCTTGTTCGACCGGTCGACGAGCTGTTCGAGCCTGGCCCAGTACGTTTTCCGTTTTTCCAGCCAGCGCGTGGAGATCATGGCAGAGCCATCACAAATACGCGATGCAGGCGATTTCCGAGACAAGCTTACCATCGAAACGCCGGAACAAACTGTCCTCGAGTTCGAAGTTGCCGGAGTCGGCAGCCGATTTCTGGCGCTGGCTTACGATACTTTGCTTCAAATTTTGGTTGGCATCGGCTTGCTGATTATTTTTCTGATTGCGGGCGTGGCGCTGCCCGGAGCAGCGCAATCTGGAATCTGGTTCGCGGCAGTCATAATCCTCGCCTACTTCGTGCTTTATTTTGGATACTTCGCCATCTTTGAGGTCCTGTGGAACGGCCAGACGCCGGGAAAGAAGAAGGAAGGGCTTCGCGTCATTAAGGATTCCGGCCGACCGATTACTCCGGCGGAGGCTGTCGGCCGCAACTTGATGCGCATCGTGGACCAGTTGCCCGCCTTTTATGCCGTCGGAATTTGCAGCGTTCTGCTAAGCAGGCAAAACAAACGCCTAGGCGATTTCGTTACCGGGACGATCGTCGTTCACGAAAAGTCGTTGTTGGACGCCAAACCGGTTTGGGAGCTACCGCCCGCCGGGCAAATGGGGCCAGCGACTTCCTTTGGATCGGAGCGGCTTACTCACGAGGAATTTGCGCTCGTCGAGGCCTTCTTGAACCGGCGGAGTTCGCTGCCCGCGGACGTGCGCTTTACCATGGCAGATCAGATCGCTCGCCAGATTCGGCCGAAGCTTTCCGTGCCGCCCGGCGAATTGCTTTACGCAGAAAATCTTCTGGAGGCGGTCGTTCAAGAGCGGCGTTCGAGCGCCGGCTACTCCTGATCTTCTAGTTGTGCAGTCGTAGTCTAGAGGCGCGCGTTCCAGCTACCGCTCGGGAAGTTTTTCTTCCAGCTCGGTGGCCAGCTTGTGGACGTCGGTGGTTTCGCTGAAGCCCTGCACTTGCTGGTTTGCGGATTTCACGTCGACGCCCGAGTGTTGACAGAGCTTCTGCAGCATCTGGAGCATCATGGTGAGTTCCTGTTCGGCTAGCATCCCAACCTGAAGATCGAGATGGGCGCGCCTCTCGGCCTGGCGCGACATGCGATTCTGACTGATCAGCACGAAGATAGTCAGGAACACACTCTCTAAAGAGACAAAAAGTGCCAGAATCCCGAAGGGGAACGGATCGAACGCTCTTACGCCAGGAATCAAGCTGAGATTCACCGTGCTCCACGCGGCCACCAAAATTACGTGCAGAAGAAGAAATTTAGGGCTGCCGATGAATCTTACGACGGCATCACTTTGGCGTTCCGTGCGCGTACGCCGATCCAGAGCCTCCTCTTCCAGCTTGGCGATGGCAGCAATATTGAATTGCGTGGGATTTTCCGCAATCTGATCAGATATCGGTTTTTTTCATGAGCTTCGACTATTGAGAGAGTGCCGTTCGCGCACTGGACCCGATGGCCGGTGAATACACTCCTTCTTGCAAACTACTTCGGATTGGCTGCACTGGCTTGTGCAGGAACTTCGGCATCCGCTGGATAGATAATGATCTCGACGCTGCCCCAGCCGGAGTCCGGAGTGTCGCTTTTTCCTTTGCCGCGTCCCAGAGTTTTGAGTTGCGTATCGTCAAAGGAGAAATTGCCGACGAGGTAGTCTCGCACCACCATGGCGCGCGCCTGTGTGAGCACCAAGTCCTTTTGCTCATCTCCCGTCGTGCCTGCGGAAACGATCACGACAGCGACGCCAAACTCCGTGTCTGCAAGAAACTGTCCCGCGGCGCGCAATACTTTCTGATTTTTTGGTTTTGCGGTGTCCTGTTTATCAAACAGCTGCTTGGAGTCGAAAGCGAAAGATTTCAGTGGCGCTGAATCGGGAAGCTTCGCAATTTCGTTTTTCTCCAGGTCGGCAGAGCTTTCGTAGCCGCGTTTCTTATAAAAGCCACGCACCAGGAAATTCTGCTTCATCGCTTCCATGTTTTCTTGGAAGGCGGTGACGCCTGCTTGCGCATGGTTGACGGTGTCGCGCAATCCTGCGGTTGTCTGGTCCAACTGGGTATAGATCTTCTTATCGTTCACCAGGGAGCCGATCGTTCCCTGGCCCTGGTTGATCTTGGAGCTGATAGAGCTCAGATTGGCAGTGACCACCGTGACGTTATTCAGGGCTTCCTGGCTGGTGTCCAGAATGCCGTCGGCCTTCTTCATGAGGTCGGCGATGACGAGCGGAGCCTCACTGCCAATCGTATCGTTGTCCTTCACGTTCAGCGCCTGCTCAGAGCCAAAGGAGATCGCCACATATTCGTTCCCCAGGAGGCCTTCGGTTTCAATCGAAGCTACGGAGTCTTGCTTGACGATGGTGTGCGTCGATCGCTGCAGATCCATCAGCACGGTGATTTTGTCCGTCGGCTTGGAGGGCAGATCGATTTCACGAACTGTGCCGGTGTGCACTCCCCCGATGCGCACTTCCGCCCCTGCATCGAGGCCCACGACCGTGGCGAACTGAGCCTTCAACCGATAAGTGGGGCTGAACAGATACTGTTTACTGCCAATGAGGAAAACTCCCGTCGCCAGAATTGCCAGCGTTGCGATGATAAATGCTCCAAGCCTCGCCGCCCTTGACATATGCGCTCCCTATGAATCCCGCTTCATGAATTCCATGACAAATCTGTTGTCGCTTTTCTCAAGATCCGAGAAGCTGCCTTCGATCAGCACGTTTCCTTCGTACAGAAGAGCGATGCGATCCGCGATGGTCTTCGCGCTTTGCAAGTCGTGAGTGACTACGACCGATGCCATGTGATGTTCCTCTTGTAACTTGAGAATCAATTCGTCGATCTCCGCGGAGGTGATGGGATCGAGCCCCGCAGTGGGTTCATCGAGCAACAGAATCTCGGGCTTCAGTGCTAGCGCGCGCGCTAAACCGACCCGCTTCTGCATGCCGCCGGAAATATCGCTCGGCATTTTTTTGAAAGCGCTCTCCATGCCAACGCTGGCGAGCAGTTCCTTCACGCGATCCCGCCGTTCTGATTTCGTCATTTTTGTATGGCGCTTCAACGGGAAAGCAATGTTTTGCTCAACGCTGAGAGAGTCGTACAAGGCTGCGCCCTGAAATAAGAAACCCATTTTTTTTCTGATCGCATTCATTGCACGAAGATCGAGGCTGGTGATCTCCTCCCCCTGTACGAGAATGGATCCCGAATCCGGTTTTTGCAGGCCGATGATGAGCTTGAGCAGCACGCTCTTGCCGGTGCCGCTGCGTCCGAGCATCGCCAAAGTTTCGCCACTCTTCACGGTCAGATTAATTCCGTCCAAAACGATTTGGCTGCTAAAGGACTTGTGCAAACCTCGAAGCACCACAGCTGGTCCCGCGAGCTCACCGCCGGAACTTTCCGGCGCAGACGTTGCTGTGCTTTCCTCGGGGTCGGCTAAGACCGCTTGTTCGGGGAGCGTCATGGAAAGAACACCAGAATCAATTTCACCAAAACGACGTCGGCCAGAATCACAAATAGCGAAGACATGACGACCGAACTTGTCGCTGAAATCCCGACACCCGCCGTGCCACCCTGAGTGCGCATTCCCTGGAAGCAGCCGATCATCCCGATGATCAACCCGAAGATGGCAGTTCTGAAAGTTGGCGCAAGAAAGTCGCTGAAGGTTGTGCCGGCGAAACCGCGATGGATGAATTTGGTAAAGGAAATGGGATCGACCAACGTATCCGCGAGCCAGCCGAATAGGACACCGAAGAGATCAGCCGCAAGGGTCAGCAGGGGGAGCATGAGGATGCAAGCCACGATGCGCGTGAACGCCAAATACTTGTAGGGATTGACTCCCGACGCTTCGATGGCATCAATCTGTTCCGTTACCTTCATCGACCCCAATTCAGCGCCGATGCCGGCGCCTACTCTGCCGCTGACAACCAAGCCGGTCACGATAGGTCCAGTTTCGTGAATGATGGAGAACACGAGGGCTGCGGGAAGCATGGACTTGGCACCGAAGCGCACGAGGCTGCTGCGGCTTTGCAGGGAGAGAACAGCGCCGATGGCCGCCCCTGCCAAGGCTACCAGCGGCAATGATTTGGAACCTATCTCGTCCAACTGCCGCATCAACTCGCGACCTTCAAAGGGCCGTCGTACCGCGGTGCGCATGACCTGCCATGCAAAAATACCGAGTTCCCCGAACCACTCGAGGAAGCCGTTGAACGGACACCACAGAGAGGTGAGTGTGGCTCTCATCAGCGACGGACCTTGCGGCACGTCCTGGCTGATCAAGCGGTGGGGAATACTAGCGTTGTGGCTCACAGTTTTGTTCGGTCTCCTCAACGGTTCGAGGTGGTCTCTGCCGAGGCCGTTCCCGGAGATCCGGGGCGATCCACGTTGCTAAATAATGTGTGCGGTCCTCCGTAGATGAATTCGCGCGCGATATTTCCGACCGCGAACGCCAGGAGGGCGTAGTTGCCCATGCGCGGCCCATCTTTGGCATCGTAGCGGCCGGGATACCATCCATAGACTGCGGTCATCGTGCCCGCGTAGGGCGCGACGATGGCGGGGAAGGGCAAACGGCGATGGCCGTCTGCACCGCGGCGTGCTGTCACGGTCGAAACAAGAGCATGCTTCATCCGGCGAAATACGCCCTTGCACTCGCAACGGTAATACAGCGTGTCTTCCCGAAACGCTTCCGCCAAAGCGTAACGCGTCGTTGTTGTGGCCAGCGCGATGCCGAAATCCGACCCCGCTCGCTCACCGTAGGCTTTGAAGCCCTGGCCCCACTCCGGAGGCGTATTGTGTGCTTGATTTATAGCCCCTAATACGGCCGCACCTGCGATGGGATAGGGTCCGAACGCATCGAATAAATAGTTCCGAAGCTTTGTTTTCTCGGTAGGACGGTTGTAGGTCAAATCTAGACGTGCGTGTGTTGGGCTGGAGAAGTGCGAGGCAACATTGCTGGAGGACGATCCTTCGCCAGCGGCGGATTGCGCTTTTCCTATCGGGGCTAGCGCCCCCAGATACGTGCTAGCAATCGAGAACGGGACAACTCGCATCCTCTTCATGTGAGACTCTCCTTACCTGATGTTTCCGTTTTCGATCGAGGACGGCTGTAGCAATCGGCCAGAGAGGGACCAAGGTCCTAGGACTTAGAGATACCACGTCGAGAATTTAGCTGTCTGTCCCAAAGGGCACACAACCAGCCCTGCGGCTACGCGCCCGCCACGCACAGAAAAACGCCCAATAATTGTCACGCGAGCTTCCGCGTCATTTATATGGTGGCAAGCACCACGTTCCGAGGTGGTTTGATCCCTGCAAGATGGGAGATGGGGCATCCTTGGTTAGATATGGTGCTTTGCAGATACGAGAAAGCAAAAGGAGTGGCGGAGAGGGTGGGATTCGAACCCACGGTACGGTTTCCCGTACGCTCGCTTTCGAGGCGAGTACTTTCAACCGCTCAGTCACCTCTCCGCAGTCGTGGCAATTCCATCGTAGCAAGGGTTCTGGCTTCCGGCAATCCACGGTTGCTTAGACAACGACGTGCCTTTTGAACGACGATTTTGGCAAACTGTCTAGGCAGGACGAAGAGCGAGCGGACACTCGAGAGGCACGCATCCTGTGCCGGCGAGATCTAGGAAGGCCTGTATTTCGGGGCGGCAATTTAGCGGCGGGCGGCGAAAAAGTTCTGAAGGATCGAGGCGCTATCTGGAGCAAGAACGCCGGGAACAACGTCCACCTGATGATTGAGAGTGGCGTTTGTGAGAATTTCGAAACAGGAGCGGACGGCGCCGCCCTTTGGGTCGTCCGCACCGTAGACGAGGCGAGGGATGCGGGCCTGGATGATGGCTCCGGCGCACATGCTGCACGGTTCTAGCGTGACGTAGAGAGTGGTGTCAGACATTCGGTAGTTGCGGAGGAGGCGAGCCGCTTCACGCATCACGATGATTTCCGCGTGCGCGGTGGGGTCGCAGTCTCGAATCGTGCGGTTGCCGGAGCGGGCGAGAATTTTGCCGTCGTGAACGACCAGGGCGCCAATAGGGACTTCGCCTTCGGCGGCCGCGGCGCGGGCTTCCTCGAGAGCGGATTGCATGAAAGAAACGTCAGTGCCCATGTTTAGCGTGAGAATAGCACGCGAGGAGGGCAAGAAGTCGTCGTGAAGCCCGAGGCTGTCTCCTTCGCTTGACAATTGTAGAGGGGAGAAACAAACTACGCGAGTGAGAGAGCGCGCGGTGCAAGTGTCGCAAATCGATTTTCTTGGAAGGTGCGCGCGGCTTTGCTCCGTGCAGCATGGCAAACGCGAGATCCGCTGAAGAACCTGAATGGAACTCCGAAAAGACCCTATCACCCAAAGTTGGATCATATTAGGCCAGCGGGAAGTCGGCGGCGAATCCCTCGCTGAGTGTCCGTTTGAACCAGAAAGAATGGAAAAATCGAAGCCCATTTTGAATTGGCCCGCGGAAGGACCGTGGCAAGTGCGCGTGGTGCCTCATCCTGAGCCGTTGTACCGGGTTGAAGGCGATCCGGGCCGGTTGGCCGAGGGCATGTACGACAAGATGGGTCCGCTCGGAGCGCACGAAGTTGTGGTGGAGACGCCGAGCCACGAAAAACGACTGCCCCAGTTCAGCGATGAAGAGATCGAGCGCGTGTTGTGGGTGTGGGGGGCGCGGATTGCCGACTTGAAAAAGGACGCGCGATTCAAGTATGTAAGCGTGTTCAAAAATCAGGGCGTGATGGCAGGGGAAGAGTGGCCACACGCCCACTCCGAAGTAACCGCGACGATCTTCGTGCCGCGGCGAATCAAATACGAACTGCACGCCGCGCATGACTGGTTCAAAGACAAAGAGCGGTGCATTTTTTGCGATTTCGTGAAGCAGGAGGAAAAGCAGGGGAAGCGGATCGTTGATGTGCAGGGGGACTATTACGCGCTCTGCCCGTATGCATCCCGCGTGCCATACGAAGTGTGGGTCATGCACCGGAGACACAATCAGCTTTTTGAACAGCCGCGGCCGGGTTCCAACCGCAAGCAGTTAGCTGCGCTGCTGGGACGCGTGCTGCGCAGGTTAGAAAAGGTGGCGCCGGCCTATCATTTAGTGGTACATACAGCGCCAAATACCAAGAGCAAAAAGGGAGAATTGGCGGGCTATTGGAAAACGCTGGCGGAAGACTATCACTGGCACATCGAAATCATGCCGATCGTGGAAAAACGCAGCAAGTCCTATAGCATCAAAGAGGTTTACTTCAATGCGGAGTTGCCGGAGCAGGCTGCCGCGCATTTGCGAGGCTTGGATCCGAATTCGTGAGTCTTCGTTTTTTGGCACGACAAGCGCCGTGCAATGCAGTTGCAATTTTCCTAAACAAGAAATCAGGGGTGAGCAAAACAATTTTCCGGATGATCTTTCCGGAGATTTCCTGGCGAGAGTCATCGTCGCCCGCGTAGCGGCGGTGTGGAGCGGGACGTCACAAGATAATAATTAAATCACGTAGTTAACACAGAGAATCACCGCAATGATCGTAGGATTTTGTTAGCGAGACGGAGAGAGCCAAAAAAGGGAAAACATCGCTATCCATTGTGGATATAGGCGAACCGAAACCACAAAATATAGTGTAGCGATTCAGGAAACACCCTAGATTTGCTACCCCGCATACTTGTTTACAGCCGCTAAGTGCTGTACTATCTTCACGGTTCTGAGTCGCGGTTCCTCCCAGCACTCGATCGGCGGCTTCGAAAATCCAATTTTCGTGGTCGAGGTGTCAGATGTGGAAAAAAGAAGACGGTAAACCCCAAGCAGTGCCCGAGATTTCCACAGCACCTGCGGGCGCTTCAAGCACGCCAGTTCCAATTTCGTCCCCAATCCGTGAGACGCCGAAAGAAGTGCCAGTCTCGTCGAAAGCCGCAGCCTGCATCAGCCAAGGAATTAAGATAAAAGGCGAGGTCACGGGCAGCGAAGATCTTTTCGTTGATGGCCAAGTGGACGGAAAGCTGAGTCTTACCAATGGGAGTTTGACCATCGGGCCAAACGGGCGCGTGAAAGCAGATGTGACCGCTCGCGAAGTGATTGTTCGCGGAACAGTGGAGGGAAAAGTTTCGGGACGCGACAAAGTGCAGCTCTGGAGCACCGGGCAAGTGATCGGCGAAGTACAAACAGATCGGCTGGCCATCGAAGATGGCGCGATGCTGCGCGGCAAGGTCGAAGCCGGAAAACATCCTAGCAAAACCGGAGAGGCTCAGGCGGCCGCAGCGGGCGCTTCGCCTTCAGCAGGGAAGCCGTCGGGCCCGATTTCGATGAGTTCCGGAACGGCGGCGGATTGATTCATGAGCTTCCTGCATAAACTCGGCATTGGCATCGGAACGGGAACAAGTCGCGAGGTTTCCCGCCCGATACCTCAAAATGGAAGGACGCGGAACGTGGCCCCGGTTCCGGCCGCAGGGTCGCCTCGTCCGCCTGAAGCGCCAGGATCCACGCGCATTTCGAATGGGTTGAAAGAGTTTTTGTGGAACCTGGATGGGCTTGGGCGCGGAACGCTCCTGGATCTTGGGCCAGCGTGGCAAACAACTCTGAGCTTCTTCATCGAGCGTGGTTTTCGCGTGTCCTCGGAAGATATTTTGCGGGAGTGGAAGGATTTTCTGGGCGAAGAGGAAGTGCGATTGCACCAGCCGGGCGTCGTTTCTGAAACTGTAGATATGACTCCGACTGGGCGCGCAGCGCGATTCCTCGAATTGAATCTGAAATATCCTCGCGCATCTTTTGACGCAGTTTTGGTCTGGGATTTGCTGGACTATCTGGAGCCTGCGCTGGCGAAGCAGGCCATCGCGAATTTGACGGAGTTGCTGCGTCCAGGCGGAGTGGTCTTCGCGCTTTTCCATAGCAAGAAGCCGGAAGGATTTCAACGCTACCGCATCGCGGATTCCAACTCTCTCCAGATCATTTCGGCGACCGTATTGTGTCCCGCGCAGAAGGTTTACCAGAACCGCGAAATACAGGACTTGTTCAGCCGATTCCGCACGATGAAGTCTTTTGTGAGCAGGGATCAACTTCGGGAAACCCTTTTCATTAAGTAAAAAACAAAATTCGTCCTGGAAGTGCTGGACTGTGGAATTCGTGTGTTCTCCCTTTCTTCGCTTGCAAATGACGTCGCAGGGGCGTAAACGAGACATGAGAGCTCAATGAGCTCCGGAGGGGACATGACTCCACCGGGCTTAGAGCTGAACCAAAGCTGAGCACACCGCTCTCGCGGTGCGAGTCGCTCACGAAACATACGTGCAATTTGCGCGCTTCGTAGACGACACAGCAAAATGACAAAAAGGGGGAGCCGCCCGGCTCCCCCTTTTGATTTTGCGGACCCTTGAGCTATTGCTGCGGCGAACTCGGACGATGACGGTGATGGTGCCTGCTGTGCCGGCGATGGTGCCGATCATGCGAAGAAGCTGCATTGGATGATTGTGCCTGGCCATTGCCGGCCGCTGAAGAATGAGCCGATTGCGCTTGCTGGGTGGTTTCATTCGCAGAGGCAACAAAAACCGGTGCAGTAGCAAGTACGAGAAGACTCAAGATGCGTTTCACGGTATATCTCCCAAGGATCAGAAATCCCCCGTGGGGATATTGAAACACAAGAAGGCTAGAAAGTCGCGATGGATTCTTTAGAGGAGCGTATCAATAACCGAGAGTGTCGCAACAGGGCAGAGAGGGGAAGCCAGACACGCGGAGGGGTGCGTGCCTGGCTTTAGCAGGGGCTGGGCAAGGAAGCTATCCACCAAACTTAAGAGTCTCGAGCCACTGAATCGCCTCACGCTGATTGGCGATGATCTGAGCCTGCCATAGCAGAGCCACCGACATGAGCCCCATGGTGATGATGCAAAACGTCAAAATGATTCCCATGGAAGATTCAGAGGCCGGGATGCGAAGCTTGCGAATAAGCCATGCCATAGTAGGGGTTCTCCTAGTACTCGGCCCGCTGAATTTCTCAGTCGCCCGCGCCAAGCTTAGAGGCTAAATGCTTATACCAGTGCCTAACATTCAGTCTACTAAAGGCAATCGGAGGGCCATGGCGGTGGAGCCGGAAAGAATCGCTATCATCCCGAAAACATGAGATTTGGGTGTGTTGCAAGAAACCGCAGATGTGTGTGAGAGGTCAGGCGTGTGAAAAAGCAGTCGCATTCCCGACACTTTGTTTCCAAAAGGTTATGTTGGCTTCGTTGGCCATCTATCGTCTCGACGAGAGAGCGGCGAGCACTTGCTCCCATGTGTCAGGCGCCCGGAGTGGTAGTTCCATTACTCGATTAGAGCGTGTCGGGACTTGGCTGGGAGAACTATCAGCCTGTTCCTCATTGCTGTCTGTTAACAGAATCGCGCGGTCGCAGGCCGCAAACAGGGCTGCGTCCTGGCCCCGCGTAGCGATTCCGATGCTTCGCGCGTGGGACCGAAGGGCGCGGTCGTAAAGTTTGGAAAGCTCGCCAACGCAACGGCGAACGTTCGCACCGATGGCCAGGGACCACAGCACGCCCCGCTGCCGCAGCTGAATATTTCGGCTGCGCCCAACAGACTGGAAGTTCTGAATGTCCTGCTGAGAAGCTCCTGCAAAGAAAAACAGTTCATCAAAGTCGCGCTGCCGCGCCAGCTCCGCTTCACGGGGCGGCAAATTCGCGTTTTGGGCCAGCTCGCGCGGGGGGAGAGAGCGCAGAGAAACCACCGAGACGCCCGTTTCCGCGGCGAGACTCTCCAAAGCATCCGAAGCTGCCGGCTGCTGCTCGGCTACTGGCAGGCAGGTAAAGCGGCCCAGACGTACAGTGGGTATACCACTCGGCTGCGAAGTGGTCGCATGCGGCCGCAGGTGGAAATAGTCTTCAGGAAGGAAAACACCGCAGCCATCTTCGGCGATGAATGGGTGGGTGTGAGCCAGCTTGCGGCGTGGATCATCCAGTTGTAAGCGGGTGCGGCCGGTAAGCCAGACCGCGGGAATGCCGCGATGATCGAGGGCGGCTGTGAATTCATCTAGTCCAGGTACGCTTTTCCCGCGTGCGGGGATTAGGTCGTCGATCGCGATGTATAGGATGAAAGAAGTTTGATGCAAGCCATTCTCCGCTATGCGAGCTCCCATCTTAGCGGAGTTTGAGGGGAAACCGGGGAATGGCTCCAAAAAACCTGGGTAAAAGAATTGCGACAAGGGGCCACAAAAGCAAAGCGGGCAGGAATCCCTGCCCGCTTTCCTACCTCGCCGGCCGAAATGGCCGACGACTGCTTTCCTCGTTTACTTTCCGGAAGTGGTGGAGGTGCTGGCCGGCTGTGCATTCGCCTTCGGAATGCTGACATAGCCGCTGACCTGATCCTTGCCAACTTTGTTCACAACGATCTCTTCAGGAATATGTGTGCCGGAGATGTAGAAAAAGATTGGCTCGTTAAGAGCGCGGTTCTTCTTTTCAAAGCGCTTGTCTTCGACGGTCATGGCCAGATTGACTTGGTTCTTCTTCTGGTTTACGCCCTTGAGCTCGACGGTAATGTTTCCGACCTTTTGTGGCTTGTTTTTGCCAGCGATGGTGAATTCGACGTAATCGCGCTCGCCGAGGCGGCGGAGTTGGTCGATTTCATCATGGTTGCGCGCGATGAGGGTTCCCATCTCGCTCTTGGCCATTTTCAGGTCTTCCTTGGTGGTGTTGAGATCGGCGCCAACGGCGGTGACCTTCGTGTCAACATTTTTCACGTCATCCGTGCCGGCCTTGGTTGCCAGTTCGGTGTGGACGGAAGTGTCAAGAGCGCTGAGCTTTTGAGTCGTCTCGTCGTTCTGCTTCGCAGCTGCTTCGGCAGCTAGACGCGCCTTCTTGAGCTGGCCTTGGGTAATCTTGAGCTTGTCCGTGACAACCTTCAGATCGCCCTGGAGATCCGAATTGGCTTTCTCGTCCTGCGCAATCCGGTCTTTCAAAGAGGACATGTCCTGCTGTACAGACTGCTGTGTAGTCTTTAGCTCCGTTGTGACTGCCTGCTGCGTGGAGTCAAGCTTTGACGATGCGTTCCAGCCGAATCCCAACCCGGCAATCGCGACCAAGCCTAGTACGATGATCGCGGGCAGCTGCCAAGATGAACCGTTTCTCGTTTCGATGATGTGTTCCTCTACCATAAAAAGTGTTTTCTCCTCACCCTGATGTGGGCGAACGATTTTGATTCTTAATCGGCCCGTAACACACAGGGAGCAAGTAGGAAGCCAAATGAAGTACAGGGAACAAGGGGCGAAGATACCCGTAAATGGATGAATAAATGGGGGTTGCTCTGAGAGGGCCTATGAGGCCACCGGAACAGGCCAGTACTAGTCCTAGCAATCTTTACGCTGGAAAGACCTGTTTTGGACTTTCTTACGCTTCTGGACGGCTCAAGGCAACTCGACGCCCAGGGATTTGAGGTCGGAAACCAGCTGCGCTGAGGATTGAAACTGTATGCCCCCCATCCCAAGACGTTGAGCGGCCTCGACATAGACTGCAATGTCATCGACGTAAACGGCTTCCTGCGCCTGGACTTTGAGAGCGCGAAGTGCCTCGCGGTAGATCAAAGGATTGGGTTTGCTGGCGCCCACCGAACAGGAATAGATGCGCGTTGGGAAGAATCTGTAAAAGGTGAAGTTAGCTTCTAGATGCTGGACGTGGAGGGGGTCCGTATTGGAGAGAAGAGCGAGACGGTAGGTCCTAGAGAGCCTTTGGAAAAGAGAATCTTCGTGGATTGGGGCGGGATCGAGAACGCGATTCCAGATTTCCGTGAATTGCTCGAACGTAAAATCGCCGCCAAGTCGTCTGCCTAAATGCAGATACCAGTCGCGGGGTGCCATTCGGCCTTCCTGCCAGTCAGGCCAGCGGGGATCTTTCTCGATGGCAGACCAAAGTTCGGCGGGAGAGAGAGCTGTCCCGGATGCGAGACCTTGCATCGCCCGGGCAACGTCAATCCGGACGAGGACGCGGCCAATATCAAAGATAATTGCCCGGAGCTTCGGCGCTGGCATGGTTTATTCAACCCTGTGGTTGAATACGGCCGGCTTAGGCGGAGTAGCGGCGTTGCTCCTAGAACGGAGCACGCCGATGATGGCGGGAAGAATAGAGATGACGGCAACTACCGCAATGACATAGTGAATGTATTGGCCGATGTTGGGGATGAAATGGCCAAGGGAGTACCCGCCAAGGATCGTCGCGCCAATCCAAAAGATGCCCCCAATAGTGTCGAAGAGAAGATAGCGCGAGTACGGCATTTTTGCGGCGCCTGCAACCGGCGGACAGAATGTTCGAACGACGGGGACGAAACGCGCGAGAATTACGGCCCGGCCGCCGTATTTCTCGTAGAAATCGTGTGCGCGCTGTAAATGGCTGCGGCGGAAAAAAAAGGATTCTTCGCGGCGGTAGAGGGCAGAGCCGGCGGAACGGCCGATCCAGTAGCCAACCTGGTCACCGGCAATAGCGCAAAGCATGACTGGAAGCAAAAGCCACTTGAGGGGAATAACGCCCGCGTAGGAAAAGATGCCAGCGGTGATAAGAAGCGAGTCGCCGGGAAGAAAAAAGCCAACAAAGAAGCCTGTTTCTATGAACACGATGGTGCAAACGAGGGGAGCGCCGCCGGAGCGTATTAGCTCTCGAAGTCCGTCTGTACTGTAGAGCGAGTGGAGAAAGTGGAGGATGGATTGGAGCAAGTGGAACGGTTCCTCGATATGAGTATTTGAGAAGCGGGCACTGGGACGAGCGTGCGAGAACGCAGCGTCGTAAAAGCACCCAATCCAATACGGTAGCAGAAAACGCCCACATCTTCTCCGCATTCATGCCAGAGAAGCAATGAAGCGATAACGGCCGCGAGTAGCGAAGCCAGGCGAATCATCGGGATGCCTCCGCGAGCCACAGATAACTTTGGGCTTCAGCTTCGAGCCGAGCCTGGAATTCGGCATGGGCGTCTTGAGGAGGGTTGAGCAGCTTCTGGATACGTGGGAGTGCGCGGCGGGCCGCTGCAGCACCGGCCTCTATGGCTTCGTCGGCACGGTCGAAATCATCCCACGCGAGAGCTTGGACATCAGGGCGAAGAACCAAGTCTGCGTGGCGCTCCCATATTTCGAGCTGATGCTTCTGAGCGGCGCTGACGGCGCGGCAGACCACTTGAAAGATATTGGATGGAGCGCCGCGCTGCCCATCTTCGACGCCAACCGAAACTGCGATGACGTGCTGTGCGCCAAGATCGCGCGCGGCGCGTGTGGGAACTTGCGCGACCAGGCCACCATCAGCGAGGCAGCGCGTGCCGATTTTAACGGGTTCGAATAAACCCGGGAAAGCGCAACTCGCACGGATGGCTTCGGAGAGATTTCCGTGAGTGAAAACCACGGGTTCTCCACTTGCCAGATCCGTGGCGACAACGGCCATGGGAATTTGGAGATCCTCGAAGCGCCGCGATTCGAATACCTGCTCGATGAGGTCACCAAGCCGGTGATTGCAGGCGAGGCCCAAACGTGAAACTCGCCATCGGCCGATGTCACGAAAACGAATCGTGCGGCAAGTGGCTATGATGCGAGCTAATGGCGCACCGCTGGCATAAGCCGCGCCAAGGATGCTGCCAACGCTGGTGCCAGCGATATAGGAAATTGGTATGTGATTCTGTTCGAGGACCTTCAGTACGCCGAGGTGGGCAAAACCACGAGAGAACCCGCCGCCCAAAGCGAGGCCCAGACCTGCACTTTTAGACGCGTCCACTGGCCGGCCGCTCAGGGAGGGATGGAGGGGACTCGTCATGCCAGAAGAATGCCAGCTATATCCTTATTACCCAATGGACCCTGCGTCCTGAAAAAACAGTACGTGCGTACTTCTGTATCAAATCGGCACAAATTCTCGCTGCGGAAACAGGCAGTACCACCTTACTAGGCTAGTACCCTCTCTGTACCATTGTGGCCGTCGGTGCGCTCAGCGATTCTGTTCCCGTCAACGAGGCCTGAACGTCTGCAGGAGGGGGAATGGACAGCGCGTACGCAGCATGGGTTGGGCAGCCTGTGGTGCTGCAAGTGGCGTTAGGAGACATCAAGGTGCCGCTTCGGGGCACGCTGTTGAAAGATGGCGGTGAAACGGTTCGGATGAGAATTGGCGAAGGCTGGGATGTGGACATCTATAAGGCGATGATCCTGGCCGTTGAACAAGATGCTATGGCATTGCTTCCCGCGTGAGGAGGAATGATGAATAGCCAAGTGCCAAAGTATGTGACGCAAGGACGGGCGGCTCTGCTGCTTGGAATCTCTGAAGACGAGCTCTCGCGGCTCTCCCATGAGTCTGGATTGGGACACAGAGAATGCGCGGGAGAACAAGAAGAGACGTTTTTCACGTACGAAGAGCTGAGAAAGATTTGCATGCTGACCGTGCACCAGGTGAATTAAGAGTTTTCGAGTTTCCTCCGGCCCCCCTCAGCAGTAACCCCCACCCGGGTCGCTCCCCCCAGCGACCCGGGTTTTTATTTTTCCTGAAGATATTGACAAGGATTTTTGCTCGGCGCTTGCGCCTTCTGCGGGCTGCGGCGAACTCCGTTGAGAACGGCTGAGATTTCCTTTGACACCAGAGGCCTGGGGAAAGAGACTTAGCGCCGCAAAGTTACGTGCGTGCGGAAAGGGTGCGGAAAAATGTGGCAAGGGCCATCTGGAAAAATGTGGAAGCTCGCAATCACAATTGTTTTTGCGGCGATCGCGCTGACCTATGCGGTGGGAGCAGGACGCGCGGCGGACGGCGAAAGATACGACGTGGTTATCGCGAACGGTCACGTAATGGATCCGGAATCTGGATTAGATGCGGTGCGCAACGTGGGTATTAGTGGTGGAAAAATTCGCGCGATTTCGTCGAGTCCGCTGCAAGGGAAGACGACAATGGATGCGAGGGGACTCGTCGTTGCGCCGGGATTTATTGATTTGCACGAACACGGACAACAGCCTAGGAATTATCAGTTCCAGGCGCACGATGGGGTTACGACTTCGCTCGAACTCGAGGCGGGCACCGCTGACGTAGCCGGTTGGTATGCGCAGCGGGAAGGGAAGTCGCTGATCAATTTTGGTGTGAGTATTGGTCACATACCGGTGCGCATGAAAGTTCTGCACGATACGTCGGGAGGCTTGTTGGCCACGGGCGATGCAGCTCACCGGGAAGCAACTGCTGCGGAACTCGCCGATATGAAAGCCGATATGGAGCAGGGTTTTCGTCAAGGCGCTTTGGCGGAAGGGATGGGAGTGAACTACACCCCGGGAGCCACACGCCTGGAAATTGTGGAGATGTTTAGAATCGCGTCAAAATATGGCGCGTCCGTGCACGTGCATCTGCGATACGCGGGATTGAAAGAGCCCACGACGGGAGTTGCAGGGCTCGAAGAAGTTCTCGCGGCGGCTGTTGCGACTGGCGCGCCGCTTCATGTCGTACACATCACCAGCATGGGATTGATGTTCACGCCGGAATTGATCGCGATGGTGGAAGGCGCGCAGAAGCATGGACTAGATGTGACGACGGAATGCTATCCGTATACGGCGGGAAGCACGGCGCTGGAGTCGGCGATTTTCGATCCAGGTTGGCAAGAAAATATGGGAATCACGTATAAGGACGTACAGTGGGCGGCGACCGGTGAGCGATTGACCGCGGAGACTTTCGAGAAGTACCGGAGGCAGGGAGGAATAGTGGTCATCCATTCCATTCCGGAAGAAGCGGCGCGAACGGCCGTGGCGAACCCCATCGTGATGATCGCCAGCGACGGCATGCCGATCACGGGCTCGAAGGTGCATCCGCGCGGACAGGCAACATTTTCGAGAGTGCTCGGGCATTACGTGCGTGAGGAAAAGGCGCTCGATTTGATGTTGGCACTTCGCAAAATGACGCTGATGCCGGCGCAACGCTTAGAAAAGAGGGCCCCTGTATTCAAAGACAAAGGGCGGATTCGCGTTGGCGCTGATGCGGATATCACGGTGTTCGACCCCGCGCACATCATTGATAAAGCCACGTATGAGGAACCGCTCCAGTATTCCGAGGGGATACAGTTCGTGCTGGTCAATGGTGTCGCGGTTTTGAAAGACGGCCAGCTTGTGGAAGGCATGTTTCCGGGACGCGCGGCGCGCGCAGCTACTTCTCAGTGATTTTCGGCCCGGGTGGATGAGCGGAGCACCGCTATGTTAATATTTCTAAACCGCGCGCCCGTAGCTCAGTTGGATCAGAGCGTCTGGCTACGAACCAGAAGGTCGGGAGTTCGAGTCTCTCCGGGCGCGCCATTTCCTCTGTGTTTGTTCTCCTCTAGCGCAAATCGAAGTACACTCCACAAGTTGAATATGAATGGCAGGTTGGGCTAAGCAGGATATGAACGGAATAGATCTTCGCTCTACGCCGCACCGCCGCTGGAATCCGCTTCTGCGAGAATGGGTGCTGGTTTCGCCTCATCGCACGCAGAGGCCCTGGCTGGGGAAAGTCGACAAAGTCGCGCCTGCGCCGTTCCTTAAGTACGATCCAGAGTGCTATCTGTGTCCTGGAAATGTGCGGGCGGAAGGATTGCGGAATCCCGCCTACAACGAAACGTTTGTCTTCACCAACGATTATCCCGCCATGCTGCCCAATGTTTCGCCCTGCGAGACGGACCAGGACGGTTTGATCGTTGCGAGTGTGGAGAGAGGGATTTGCCGCGTGGCGTGCTTTTCGCCTCGCCACGACCTGACCATACCTCGCATGAAGCAAGAAGAAGTGAAGCGGGTTGTTGAGGTGTGGACACAGCAATACCGGGAGCTGGGTGGTGTTCCGTGGGTGAAGCACGTGCAAATCTTCGAAAATCGCGGCGCGTTAATGGGTGCAAGCAATCCGCATCCGCACGGTCAGATTTGGGCGAACGGAGAAGTGCCGAACATTCCCGTGAGAGAGCAAGCGGCGATACGCGCGTTTTTTCAAGGGAATCAGAAATGTTTGTTGTGCGAGTATTTGCGGCTGGAAATCGAGGATGGTGAGCGCATTGTTTGCGAGAACGAGGGATTTGTGGTGCTCGTGCCGTACTGGGCGGTATGGCCTTTTGAAACGATGATCTTGGGCCGCCGCCACACTGCGAGCCTCGCCGAGTTGGACGACACGGAGCAGGGATATCTCGCGGACATCCTTCGAAGATTGACGATTCGCTACGATAATCTATTCGAGACGGCTTTTCCCTATTCGATGGGGTTCCATCAAGCGCCCACGGACGGCGAGAATCATTCGGAGTTTCATTTCCACGCACACTATTTCCCGCCTCTCCTGAGATCCGCCACGGTACAGAAGTTTATGGTTGGCTATGAACTGCTTGCTGGCCCGCAACGCGACATCACGGCGGAAGGCGCCGCCGCGAGGTTGAGAAACCTGGCAGAAACGCACTATCTTGATGGCCACTGAGTGGGCCAGATGCGCAGCTAGTCCAGAATGAAGATCATTGAGAATTGATCCGGTTTAAAGGCGGCAGCTGATGGACTTACAGCTCAAAGACAAGGTTGTTCTGATTACTGGCGGTGCCAAAGGAATCGGAGAGGCCATCACGCGCGGCTGCGCCCGCGAGGGAGCGATACCCGTATTTGTGGACAAGGACGCCGAGGCGGGGAAGCGGCTCCAGATGGACTTGGTGGTCGCAGGGGCAACCTGCAGCATGATCTCCGCGGACGTCTTATCGGTCGAAAGTTGCCGTGGGGCGGTCGAACAAACGCTGAAGGAGTACGGGCGGCTGAATGTTCTCGTCAACAATGTTGGGGCAAATGACAACGTTGGACTCGAGAACGGTACGCCCGACAAATTTGTGAGTTCCCTCCGGCTCAACCTTTTCCATTACTACAACATGGCGCACTTCGCTCTGCCGGCGCTGAAGAAATCGCAGGGGTGCATTCTGAATATTGCGTCGAAGGTTGCCGTCACCGGGCAGGGAGGCACTTCCGGATATACGTCGGCGAAGGGTGCGATTCTTTCGCTTACGCGAGATTGGGCGGCCGAATTGCTCTCTTGCGGCATTCGCGTCAACGCTCTGGTCCCTGCGGAAGTGATCACGCCTCTTTACAAACAGTGGGTCAGCACGTTTCCGAATCCCGAAGAGAAGCTTGCGCATATCGTCTCGAAAATACCATTGGGCAAGCGCATGACGCAGCCCAGCGAAATCGCAGCCATGGTGTTGTTTCTTATTTCATCGCAGGCGTCGCATATCACTGGGCAGCATGTGTTCGTGGACGGCGGTTATACTCATCTCGATCGCGCTTTGACTTAATTGAGCTAAAGGGGAACAGCAGGAGGCGCTTCAGCTGACGTGGAATCTGCAGCCATCCTTGTTGATGCAAAATCGAGGCAGAATGAAGAGACGATATTGTCTAACGCTGGATTTGAAGGACGACCCCAAGCTGATCGCCGAATACAAACGTTACCACGAAAAAGTCTGGCCAGAGATCACGCAAAGCATAAGAGACTCCGGGATAGAAGACATGGAGATCTATCTGCTTGGCACGCGCATGTTCATGGTGATGGAAGTGAACGAGAAGTTTTCTTTCGAGGCTAAAGCGACGGCCGATCGCGAAAATCCAATGGTGCGCGAGTGGGAAGAGTTGATGTGGAAATTTCAAGAGCCGCTTGCGGAGGCCAAGCCCGGCGAGAAGTGGCTGCTGTTGGAAAAGATTTTCGAGCTTGAAAAATAAGTTGCAGTGGCCGAATATGCGTCGACTTAGTTGGTGCCGAGGCTCGCCTGGGCACGAAGTGTTGGAAACAGAAACAACTGTGTTTGGAGGCTGATGCCATGGGACCAAATCATATTCCGCGGCGCGATTGGCTGTTGGGCACGAGCGCCTCACTCGTCGCGCTCGCCGCTGCTTCCGGCAGCGCGGCCGCGCTTGCTCACCCTGGGACATCGACGCCAAACCTACAAGCCGGTTCGGAGGCGGAGGACGCCGATCGCGTTCGCCGCATGAAGTGGTGGCACGAAGCACGCTTTGGCATGTTCGTTCATTGGGGTCTCTACAGCGTGCTCGGACGCCACGAGTGGGTCATGGAAGAGGAAGGCATTCCCGTGAGTGAGTACGAACTGCTGGCGAAGCGCTTTCAGCCCCAGCCGAACGCCGCTCGCGCCTGGGCCAAGCTCGCGAAAACTGCAGGCCAGAAATACATGGTGATGACCACCAAGCATCACGAAGGCTTTTGCAACTTCGATACAAAGCTCACCAACTACTGCGCGGCGAAGCAAGGTCCCGGGCGCGATCTCGTGCAGGAATATGTGGAAGCAGCGCGAGCCGAAGGCATGCGTGTCGGTTTCTATTATTCGCTGATGGATTGGCATCATCCGGACGGCGCGCGCTGCGCGACCGACCCGGAAGCTCGCAAACGCTTCGTCGAGTATACCCACGGTCTGATCCGCGAGCTAATGACCAACTACGGAAAAATCGATGTGTTGTGGTACGACGTGGATTGGCCGCTTACCGCCGAGCAATGGGAATCCGATCGGATGAACAAGATGGTTTTCGGCCTGCAGCCGGACATCATCGTGGACAACCGCAACGGTTTGCCTGGAGATTTCTCAACGCCGGAGCAGGAAATCGTCGCAGAGAAGGGAAGCCGTTCGTGGGAAAGCTGCATGACGCTGAACGATAGCTGGGGCTACCACCGCGCTGATGACAATTGGAAGAGCTCGAAAACGATTGTGCGGAATCTCATTTCTTGTTCGCGTGATGGTGGCAACTATCTATTGAATATCGGTCCGAAACCGGATGGTTCGATTCCCGAGGAGTCGGTGCGTGTTCTCACGGATGTAGGACAGTGGATGTCGCGCAATGGAGCATCCGTTCATACCAAGGATCGTTGTCAGGTGCACGCTTCCGAGTTTGCCGGCTTCACGCGGCAGGGCAACACACTTTACATGCATGTTTATTTCTGGCCAGGCGAAACCGTTGCATTGGCAGGTCTGATGACAAAAGTAAAATCCGCGCGGCTTTTCGCATCCGGCAATGATGTTAAGTTCGAACAGGATCGCTTTCGTGTGAGATTTACGGACTTGCCGACCGATGCGCCCGATCATCCACTGACGACCCTTGCGATTGAATGCGAATCAGAGCCAATTCAAGATACCAGATTTGTTCGCGTCCAAAGGCCGCGCAACGGCGTTGGCGTTTAATCACCGCATTCTTCCTATAAACAAGCAAGCGAGTCGCAGAGACGCGAGCTCTATTCCGAGATGCGCAGCAGCACCACACCATGCGGCGGCACGTGCGCTTTGTAGCTGTTCGGCAGCGTGCCGAGATACTTGGAGGCCCAAATGTCTCGCCCCTTCACGCTGCCCTTATATCCAAACTGACGAAAACTGAATTCTAACGTAGCTTGGCGCCGACTCATTTCCAGTTTCGTCTCGATGCGCGCTATTTTATATAAATTCCGCGCTGAGCAGTGGTTGGTTGTTCGGCGGGCCATTGCGAACGCTCCACATGACTCGTCATCATGCTTGACGAAAGCCAGAAGATTTCTCGTCGGCTTAGCAAGAAATTACGTATGAGTAATCAATAGCTAGGTAGCGACGAGACTGTAGGTATATCTAC
Organism: uncultured Acidobacteriota bacterium; assembly: GCA_963833345.1. Classification (GTDB taxonomy): domain Bacteria; phylum Acidobacteriota; class Terriglobia; order Acidiferrales; family UBA7541; genus Acidiferrum. Next base: position 159,589 of record CAWHXI010000001.1, read on the forward strand.
TATATTGACGATTTCTCGGCTCGGACGTATCCCTACCGTGCCCTCAAGGAGGACAGCCCTATGGAACGCTTCTTAATCTGTAACAACCCCAGATGCCGCTTTGCCCTCGACCGTCGCGTGAACGGCAAATCACTGGATGGCGCTCAGCTAATCCTGAAGAAATGCCCAGCATGCGGCGGCGATTGGTCGTCTACTTGCCCTTCATGCGCCCAGTCCCTGGCTGTGAAGTTAGTCGGCGGACTACCGCACTCTGTCTGCTGCGGCCACAAGCCCGCTGCCAATGCTAGGGCTGCTTAGTCTCCACGACCCAAATCGTCCAACCCCGCCCGATCTTGGGAAGAAATTGGGCGGGCCAGACGATTCAAAGGTAATTGGTGAAGCCAGTTGTAGAGACGCCGGCTTTGCGTCAGATCCTGCGTAAAGAGGAAGTCTGCGCTATCGTCTCGCGCGTCCCAGGGGTGTTGCCAACTAGCAGCTGCGAACCAGAGGCTTGGGACAGCCGATGCCCCTGCGGAATGCCCGGCATCCTATGGCCCAACTATACTCAACGAGATCTTGCCTGCGCCGGAACACTCTTGACTCGAAAGTTCCCGCCGCAACGCCGAGCGTAGCTCCCGCTTCTTCAGACCGGAAACCTGAAGCTGATGTGACTGCTGTGGCTGAAGCCGGACTCGCTCGGCCTGAGCCATGGTGGCCTAATCTTGTTCACCGAGAGTTTGCACGTACGTTTTGCCGTATGGGTAGAAGAGTTCCTTCCGGCCTTGCTGCCACGCCGCCTTAAGTTCGGGCGTTGTGATGTCCCAGTCCGGCCGGCATTTTTTGGTAACGGCACGCAGGTCCTGGCGGAGATCTTCCAGAGTGGGCCGGCCGAGGAACCAGTACCCGTTGTAGACCTTATAAACGACAAGACCGGGCTCGAGCACAATCACGTGGGGAATCATAGGATTGTGGGCAGGATCGGTGTATTCGGCGATGTCGAGGTCTTTTTGGACGACCCGCCCCACGTCGGATAGGAAGGGCCAGTGGGCGCCGACGCCGGTGCGATATTCATTCGTCTCGGTGATATTGTCGGTGCTAATGGTGACAAGCCGGCAATAGGCCACCTCGAGTTCGCGATGCAGTTGAACAAGCAGTTCCGCCTGCCGGCGGTCCTTGGGGCAGAAACCTCCGCGGCTGAGGACGAGAACCATGGGATGTTGTGCCTGCAGTTCGGAGAGCTTCCGGCGTTTCGCGGTGTGATCGGAAAGTTCATAGTCGGGGAAGACCGCCCCTGCAACAATGTCAGATCGCATGTGAAAACCTCAGGGAGTTGGATGCACGTCGACGGGCCGCGTTTCAACGATTTGTAGCGGGCGTTCTCATAGGGGCTTCCTCAGCCAACCTGGCGCCAGGAACTCTCAACGTGAAGAACCGATGAAGCCTCGGACCAACGTGGCGATCTCATCTGCAGCAGTATCCAGCGCGAAATGTCCCCCGTCGACGATATGCACTTCGGCCTTCGGCACGTCGCGGCGATAGGCTTCCGGCTCCGATGGATCGAACGACGACTCATACTTTCCCCAAATCACCAGCAGGCGCGGCTGCTTCTGGCGCATCCAAGCTTGCCACTTGGGGTAGGCGTCGACGTTGGTGCGGTAGTCGTAGAAGAGGTCGCTTTGAATTTCGGCCTGGCCGGGCTGGTTGAGAAAATAAAATTCATCGGTCCACAGATCCGGGTCATGGCGTTCTAAGTTCGGATCGTCCCCCACGTGGCGCGAACGCGTGGTCGCGAGCGACAGGAGATTTGTGCGAAGCGCACTCTCGTTAGCAGCGCGATCGGCCCAAAAGGCCCGTCGGGTTTTCCAATTCGCCCCCAGGCCTTCGTTGTGCGCCACAGCGTCCTGCACGATGAGAGACTCGATCCGTTCCGGATGGGCGAGGGCCATGCGAAAACCCACGGGGCCGCCGTAGTCCTGCATGTAAAGCGTGTAGCGCGAGAGCCCGAGCGCTTCTGTGAAGTGATTCATGATCTCGGCGATGTGATCGAACGTGTATGCGAATTTCTTCGGGTCAGGCCACTCACTGTGTCCGAAACCCGGGTAATCGGGCGCGACAAGGTGATAGCGATCGGAAAGCCGGGCGAAGAGCGGCTCGAACATCCGCGATGAAGAGGGAAGTCCGTGCAACAGAAGAAGCGTCGGAGCGTCTTTCGGGCCGGCCTCTCGGTAAAAAATGGAGAGACCATCTATCTGCGTCGTGCGATAAGAAGTCGGGTGCTCCACGGCGCGCTCCTTTCCCTGGGCTTGGGCTGAGCATTGAACTGATGCAAGCATCCCACAGACCGCTAATGTCACGCCGGAGACACCTAAGCATCGGGCCCAACGGGATGAGCTGAACAGACGCATCGTTTGGCTCCCTACAGCGAGTTATTGAGGGACAGCGCTATGTCGCCAGCTTACATCGTGAGAACGACGCGAAACTGCGCGTTGCCGCTCATCATGCGCGCGTATGCCTCGGCCGCTTTTTCGAGCGGATATGTTTCAATCATGGGACGCACGCCGCTCAGCTCGGCGAAGCGCAACGTGTCCTCCGCATCAGCTGGAGTTCCCGACGCCCATCCTTGAATCGCTCGGCTTCCATTGATCAGCTGTACCGGCGCGACTTCAATGGGCTCAAAAGCTGCGCCGATCACCATGAGCTTCCCGTTTGGCCCAAGCCCGTTAAACAGCTCCGACATGGCTTTGGAGCTTGGGGCTGTGGCCAGAATCACCTGCGCTCCACCCATCTTTAGCAATGACTCGGCTGCGTTTGTCGTTTTGCTGTCGATGTAAACGTTCGCTCCCAGTTTTTTTGCGAGCGTCGAGTTTTCCGGCCCCCGGCCTATGGCCGCGACCTTGTACCCAAACTTGCTGGCGAATTGAATGCCGAGGTGCCCCAAGCCGCCGATCCCCTGCACCGCAACCAGGTCGCCTGGCATCGCACCACTGTGCCGCAACGCGTTGTAGGTCGTTATTCCGGCGCAGAGCAGCGGCGCCGCATCGATGTCGCTCAGACTTTCAGGTATGGCCGTCAGTGCCTCCACCGGAGCCACCATGTATTGCTGGTATCCGCCGTCATAGCTGATGCCTGCGATTTTCATGTTCTGGCAATTGCGAAAATCCCCTCGACGGCACTGGAGACAAGTGCCGTCGTGGCCGCCGTGCCAACCGACACCAGCGCGCTGGCCCTTCGTCCAACCAGAAACACCATCGCCGAGTTCCTCGATGACGCCAGCAACTTCATGCCCTGGAACGCGAGGAAACTGGATGCCGGGCCACAAGCCTTCCTTCGTGAGCACATCACTGTGGCACACACCGCAAGCCAGCACCTTGATGAGCACGTGCCCCGCACCCGGCTTAGGAATCTCGCGCGCGACAATCGCGAAATCGCCTCCCGCTTTGGAAATCTGCGCCGCCTTCATGGGCGCTATTGCCACTTTTGAGGTTGCCATCATGCCTCCTGCGAAATCTCAACAATGAATTTTGAAAACACTGGCGAGGCCAACGAATATTGCTCGCCGCACCAAATCCTACTCTAGCGCGGATAGGTCTTTGAAGAACAGGTGATATCACGTCTCACATTTGCGGACGCCGGTCAGAAAGCAGGCCGGCGCATTGCCTTCGTCCCCGTTTACCTAAACTGTGCATAGGCAGGGATGCATTTTGCTGGCGTGGCACACCAGTTCCTGCTCGATATCGCTCGCGAGTTTACGGATTTGTTTGTCAAGGTGAAGGCTACTGACGAGCGCCACGGTCATCGTTCGCCAGCGGAATTTAAAACTAGGCATCAACGCCCGGCCCGATTTCCACTACGAAATATGTTGCCGTGGCCGTGCCGGCATTCTTGATTCCGTGCTCGTCGTTGGAACGCACAAATCCCACCGAACCAGGCCCCAGCTGATAGCTCTTCCCATTCACCGTGATTTCCACGGTTCCTTCGCGAATCATCCACATTTCGGAGTGCGCGTGATGGTGCGGCGGATGCGGCGCGCCGCCGGGCGCCAGCGTTGTCTCATGCACTTCCAGAGACTCTCCCGTCGCCAGCTTGCCCTTCATCGCTTCGCGATATTGCGCGCTGTCCGCGGTGCGAACTGCCAGCTTCTCGAAGGGAAATATCGCCGACGGCATCGCTTTGTCTTCCTGGGCGGAAGCCTCGGAAGAAAGAATTGCGGGAATCAGCGCCGCGGGAAGCATCGAGCACAATTCACGCCGCGAGACGGACATGATCTCTCCTCTGCCTGCCTTCATACTACCCTTCAAGCCATTCGACCAATCCGGGCGCATGCCTGCCTAAATCCCACACAGAGAATGTTCAGCCCCGCTGCGAATGTCAATAGCTAGGTCCCCAGGTCCGCGCCAACCCTTCCCATGCGCACCCCGCCCCACGGTCATTCCGAGCGAAGTGGTCCGACGCTTTTTCCTTCATCATCGCTCCTGCGATGATGTCGGCCCACGCAGCGAGGAATCTCTCTTCATCTTTCTGTTCAACTCCCCTGTCGCAAACGCACTCGCTCCAATCAACTTTTTTCCGCGCACAAAAAATTCCCAAAATTATTCTTGCAGTCTCACAGATTCGCGTTACTCTCGCATCAGCAGTTCAAAAAGGAGGGCCACAATTGGCCACGCTCAACGTCAACATCCCGCGCTTTTACTGTCTTCTCCGCAAAGAGTTCCTCTACGACGGTCTCGCTCACCACAATGAATTCGTCAATGTCTGCGTTTTCGCAGTCTCTTCCATCCAAGGCCGCGCTCTCGGCTTCCACGTACTCACCGACAGCGGCGCCGTCATCTGGCGCCTTCCCATTCACGCGCTCTGCCACAAGAGCGACGCGCCCAATGTCCCGCTCGACTGGCTCCAATTCTGGGATTGTTTCAGCTACGAAGTCACTTGCACCACGTTCGACCGTCTGCAAGACTCTCGCGTCCGCGTCCAATTGAAGGATCGTTCCTGGGAAGGCGGCCAATACATGTTCACCATCGATTGGTTCGCTAGCCCAGACGCCGAGGAAGCCGGCGACGGCGGCCACAAGTGCGCCCACATCATCGCGCTAGATAACGGCAACTTTGCCGCTCAGCCCAACAACCGCATCCAGTGGCTCTGCCCGGCCTTCATCACTCCGTTCACCGAAAAGCCCGACTACCTAACCAACACCCGCATCTGGAAAGTAGAACGCGAAACCGAAACCACCCAAGCCTACTTCTACGACCCCGTCGGTGCCGCCCCCCGCTCCGCCCAAGTCGCGCTCTTCGCAAAGGGTTTGCGCACCGACGATCCTCCACCGCCAAAACCGTAGCCGTTCGCTACCCCGCAAACTTCACGGCAGACCAATTGTTGTCCGATCCCCTGTTTCCAACGGCTTTAAGTGCAAGCTTCCCGGAGCTGAGCGTGCTTGACACCGAGTCTTACCCCGGCTAAATTCCGCACTATCGCCTCCAGAATGGGATCATGGACCCACTTTTAGTAACTCTGATTGCATGCTTATTTACACTGTTCGTTTCTCTCGTGGCTGCGGGTGGCTTAGTTTGGGAAAATCGCGCATCAAAAAATCTGGCGTTGGCGGCGAGTGTACTCGGCGGGACCACGTTTCTTTTCATTACTCAGCTCTATTCTGAATTGAAGCCAACGACGACGAGCGAATTCATCCTCACGGAGTTCGGGATTGACCGCGCGAAACCAGAAATTCGGCAGTGGGTCTATGGCGATGGATCTACTTGGAGACCCACGGGCGAAGTCTATGCCAGCAACTGGCTGGCATCCCACAATCCCAAGTCCTTCTCCGGAGATCGCGAAAAAATCACTCACGACCTAGTCCTCTTTAGCCTGGCTAACTCCTTGCAAACTCCAGATGCTCAATATTGGGACGTGCAAAAACATTCGCTTGTCGGAAAACACACGGGTGGCGTCATCAGGTTTCTTCCGGCATCTCCCGACCGCAAATGCGCCGTTCTGACATCCGACGAGATGCGCTCCGAGCTTTCACGAGCGGGCAACGTGTTTGCCGGAGCGCCGATGTTCGACCAAAGTGTGGGTCTCCCTCCCTCTAGCGTGCTATCGATCACGGCCAATTCGCTCTCCATTCGCAATCACGTTTGCCAAATTGTATCCACAATCGAACCTTCCGGTGGTGTGGGGTATTTAAGTCCAGTCAAGGGCGGGGAAATCTCGAAACTTACGAATGGAGAGTCCCGCTTCGAGACCAGGACAACGGGGTTAGACGTCAAAATCCAATTCTTCGGGATACGGGCAGGAGAGACGGACGTGGACAAATATCGACAATGGTCGAGCGCGCTTGTCAACGGAGTGCGGGACTGGTTTGAGAAATGAGCGATCGGTGGGATTTTTTCAAGATGGCGGCAATCGCGTATGTCGTTTCGAGTCTGCTCGCAATTCTGTCAGGTCCGTCTATCCGGCAATGGAACTACACCGGAACACCCAGCTTTCGGATTGGAATTGAAACAGGGGCGAGCAAGTGGCTAGCCGCTAACAACGCGGCGGCCTTCACGGGCGACCGTGATCTACTCACGTCACATTTCGCATTATTTAGCCTATTGTGCTTTCTGACCGTACAAGAGTTTGACTGGCAGCTCCGGGAGTTGACCTATCGATCCAAGTGATTTGGCATCGGCACAATGGTCAGTCCCGTTTCAAAAGAAGGGGAGCACCGCGGTTTTGACGAAAAGGATTTGAGGACCGCGCTCAACAAGTCCGGCAATATGTTCGCAGGGGCTCCACTGCACTTAGCGTCAGGCAAGTTACGTCTGCCGCCGAACAGCACTATCGAAATCGCGCGAAAGTCTATTGTCATTCAAAACCCGGTTTGTTCCGTCACCTGGCGCCTTGAGGACACGCCCGCTATTCTGTCGCACATGCAGCCGGGTACCGGAGGCGAAACTCCTCTACTTCCTTCAGGCGGTGCCAAGCTAGAAACCCGCATGAGCGGCTTGAGCGTTGAAGTTCTCTATCATAGATGGCGCTCCCAGCGCGTGGATATCGCCAAGTACAAAGATTGGGTCGCACACCTGCTCGCCGATGCACATGAATGGTTCGAGTCCAACAACCCAGCGGGGGCGTAATCTGAGTTGGAAACCGGGCGGGGGGCAGACGGTCCCTGTCCCCAATTCCACACCCACCAGGGCCCGATTATCGTCTCCTCTTCGTCCGAATCCGTTCATAGCGCAGCCCAACCGATCCATTCGAGTATGGCGCTGGGGACAGACGGAACGTTTCCCCTTCTCGATCCACGAAAGCATGCCGGAGGTCCAGCGACTGCTCATCTGTTCGTGAGCGTCGTAGACGCGTCACACTAACTGACTTGCGTCGCAACTGTGAGCTGTCGACTGTCAGCTGTGAGCCCTCCTCGAATTAACGGATCATAAACAACGGACATGCCCTCGCGCGGCCCACAGTCTCCTTTTCTTCCGCCTCTGGTACCACACTCCCCTAAATTCAATTGTCCGTCTGAGCACAACCGCTCGACTTTAACCTCTTTGCGTAAGCACTACCGCGTAATCTGGTTCAGTCCTGTGTTTTCCTCGGAACACATTTTATCTGGAGGTACATACAATGGAGGCTGCCCCCCCAGCACTCGAATTGTTTGGCGATTTGGTGCGCACCCTGGCGCAAGCCGTCATGCAGGCAGTCCATAGCTCCGTGCATGCACCATGGAAAGAGCTATATCTGGACATCCGTACCGCTCCCGACGGCAAGGCGCGCCACACAAAGTTCCGTGTGGTTCCCGTTTCCGGTGCCCTCATCTCTGTGCCCCCTTCCGCGCTGATCGAAGACCTCGTCCGCGAGGTCTGGAACATGAGGGATGCTTGTTTTAGGCCTCCGTGGTATGGCATGAAACTAACTATCACCAGCGAGGGCAACTGCCGCAATGAGTTCAACTACGAGCCGGACTGCAAATCTGACCCCGCCTTTTGCAACGGCTGAGAGTTGCGGAAACTGCGCCAAGCGGGTGGCGGCCCCTTGCTTGAAACTCAGTCTGCAAGAATTGGTGAGTCATTCCACTGTGGTTAAGATGTTGCTACAACCGCCATTCTCAAAACCCGCCCGTTTCCGTGCATCATACGAGCATACGAAAACAATTGCTTTAAGCAAGCAACACGGACATCGAGCGCGAGCAAATCAAACGACTTCCTATCAAGTTCGTAGTTCACATTCGGATTAGCCCCGGAATCGTGCGTCACGATCTCCGACCAAGCGGCGCGAGCATCATTCGCAGCTTGTGCGCCATTTCGAAGAAAGAACTCGTTAAGGCACACGCCGAATTTCCAAGCGTCCTTCTTACACCGTTCGAGTGTCGAATGAATGTTGACTGCATCCGCGTTCGGGTTCAGGGAAAGAAGAACATTTCTTGCCTGATCGTCGGTAAGCGGTGCCGCCCACCATAAATCTAGCATTGGCTACCTCGTTGTTCAGTACCGATCTATCTTCCTTCTTTTGTCTCCAGCCGTCTGTCACTAACGGCACATGATCGGCAATCCGCCCCCGGCCGATCTGAGGCGAGTTGCCCAAGGGATTCCACATCTGCGAGGGCAATGAGCGTAGGATGGATGTAGGTCATATATGAACACTCGAATGCAAGCAGGTACACCTAGCAGGATCGTGGATTATCATTTAGATGAGCGCTTCGACTGGATTGCTGATCTTGAGTGTGGGCATCAGCAGCATGTTCGGCACAATCCGCCTTGGACTAATCGGCACTGGGTAACTACACCTCAAGGACGGTATGAGCATCTCGGTTTCGAATTGCGCTGTTTAGTCTGTCTGAGTCCCCGTCTCCTAGAAAGAGTTGCTCTCAGTTAAGTCGGACAGGAACCTGCTGATTCATAGTTTGCCTGAGTCCATTAGCGAAATTCGATTGTGAGCTCAAGAAATCTAAATCAAAAGTTGGCCGGTGCGAGAATACAAGTGTCGCTTATCCCATAAGAGGTTCCGCACGTTGGAACAACGAGGCCCTGATGACTGAGAACGTAAGCGTCCAGTACGTTGGTTTCGAGGCAAAAACGCTCGTGCGTGAGTATAGCTTCATCGTGCGGCGCGCCTTAAAGGAGACGAGCGAATTTACCCTGACAATTGGGAACGAGGCATTTGGTTCCCGGCGGGTGCGCTTTCAAGACGCTCCCGAGATCTGTTCGCTCAGGCTCCACCGTGAGCTGGCTGTTTTCGGAAATCATCCTCCGCAGGCTCATTACCATATCAGCGAAACAGACCTGGATGACTACCGAACCTCTCACGCACCAAAGGCTTGGGGCTATCCTTACAAGCCAAAGGTTAAGCAGGACCTCTAGTTTGGCTGCGGGCTGGCGGAGGGCATCATGGCACTTAACATCACCCACGACACTATAGATGGCGTTTCCGTTGTCCATCTCAGCGGCGCTATTTTCTTTAACGAGGACTCAAGATCTCTGCGCGTTCATGTGAAAGACCTCTTGGACAAATCCCGCCAAATCGTCTTGGACCTGGGGAATGTCACTCGCATCGATAGCAGCGGCTTGGGCACTCTTGTGGCTCTCTACGTATCGGCCCGGAAGGTCGGCGGCGACATCAAGCTCGCCAACCTCGGCAATCACATAAAAGAGGCACTGCGGATTACACGGCTCGCGACAGTGTTCGACATATTCGAGAAGACAGAAGACGCGGTCGCATCTTTCAATAGGGCGAAAGCAGCAGGGTAATCCTCGTTAGCCTTTTTCGGCGGCTGGCCCACGTCATCCGGGCGATCCGCCCAAATCGTCGGATGGATGGAAAGGGTGGTTAGCGAACTGGGGGTTGCAATCACTTAAAAGCACTTGTCCCGTTACCGCGTTATGTGGACCTTGTCAGATACTAACAAACTTCAATCCAGAGAGGACCGTTTCCACAGCAGTGAGCAGATCGCTTGCAGCCATTGTTTTGAAAACGTAGCCACACGCACCAAAGCTCATAGCTTCTTGCACTATCTCAACCGAAGATTCCTCACTCAAGAAGATTATTTTAGCTTCCGGGACCATCTCACGAATTCGTCGAGCGGCTTCGATTCCATTTACCGATGGGAGTCCAATGTCCAGTAGAATCAAATCAGGCTCCAGTTCCACCGCTTTCTGAAACGCTTCTAACCCGTCTGAAGCCTCTCCGACGACCTGCCATCCCGCTTTCTTGCGGAGCGTTGAAGAAGCAAAACGACGCCAGGGTTCGAAATCATCCACTACGAGAATACGGATTAACGAAGGTTGCAGAGTCTCCTCCTGTTCATACTTCAGTTGAACTACTAACTAGCGGAACTGAACTAAGCCTCCGAGGGTACGAATTCAGACTGTTTCTGTCGTTGCTTGAAAACAACCTCGGGCTTGCTCTGGGACAGGGGAAATGCGCTGCCTGACTTGATGCATAAACAGCTTGATTTCAAACAACTCTGAGCACCATAATTCGCCACCGCTGTGGCAAACAGAAATCGGAGCCTGGGCGAGACTGAGGAGAATCTAAAATGAAACGATTCCTGTTCCTGCTCTCTTTCGTTGTTATCACCGCTCTTGCTGCTGGCCCACTGATGGCCCAAACCAATCCTTTTATAGGTACCTGGAAACTCAATGTTGCAAAATCTAAGTTCGAACCTGGACCAGCCCCGAAGAGTCAGACGAGGACAATTGTTGCGGACGGTGATGGCGCAAAATATAGCTTTGAAGGAGTCCGAGCCGACGGAACGGCAATCTCATACAGCTTTACTGTGAAATACGATGGCAAGGATTATCCCATCACAGGGTCTGGAGCGCCCGGTGGTGCAGACTCCATCTCGATTAAGCGTGTCGGCACCAACAAAGCCGAAGCAGTATTGAAAAAGGACGGGAAAGAAGTTGGGAAATCCGTTGCAGAGGTTTCGAAGGACGGAACAGTCTCAACGGTCAAGTCAAAGGGAAAGACACCGGACGGCAAGGACTACAGTACTGACTCTGTCTACGACAAGCAGTGAATGCGGGTGGCACGGCCTTTCGCGCCATAGAACGCCTTCGACTTTGTCTTTTTCTGGGGTGCCCTACCTTTTCCGTTTTGGTTTTGAAAAGGTGGGGCTTCCTCTTCGGTCTTAAGCCTGCGCCTTCTGCCGTTTCCTTGATCGACCAATGCCCTTAGCCTCCCAACGTCCGTCAAACCCACCAAACAAAAAACTTATGTTTTATACTTGACAATAAGTACCAATGTGTTATACTTGTCTCGTTTATTGGAGCACAGGCCCTATCTGTGCTCCCGCAAGCAATGGCCTCCCGCCGCATAGTCCTTCAAACTCGCCCAATATTTTCCGTCCTGCCAGAGTTACCATTTTATAAAAGCCGCCCTTTCCGAACCCGTCCAGAATCAACACTTCCACAACTGTTGATTCCACTCCACTTCAACTTCTCCAGAATCAATATTTATAAAAAAACAGCGGAGGGCATACGCCCATCCAGCCCCAAAGTTTTGCAACTCGTTACCCACAATTCGCGACCAACGCAGCAGCCACGGCCCACACGCCAAGCCGTTCTCGCCCCTCACCACTCGTCACTCGCCACTATCCCCTTTAGAATCACATCTTTTGCAGACCCCCACCTCTTAACTCCCATCGAATCACATCTTTACAAAAAACAGGGTAGGGGTGGGGGCTCCGTGACTTGCGCGCAGCGCCCCGCTCGAAACTGCATTCTACTGGAATCGATCCGCACAGGCCCACAAACCCAAACCAGGGTTCTCGATGAAATAAACCTCCTCTCCCGCCACTCGATTCCAGCCTTGCTGCAGCTTTGCTGGATCGTAGAGTTGCATCATGCGGCTGAATTCCCCGTATCCGAAGCCCGCACCTTCCACCTCCTCGCGAGTCAAATTTCCCGGACACCAGGTGATGTGGAACCGTCCTTCGGATGAGCCATGAATCAAGTGCGCCGCGGCTCCCAGGTCCGCCCTCAGGTCTTCGTTTTCTTGGACCATCGTGAGAGTGGCCTCGGTGCCGTGATAGCCGTACTTGCGGATCAGCTTATCGATTCTGAGGTCTTCGCCGAACTCGCGCACACCCGGAGCCAAAATGATTAATTCGCCGCCATCGGCCATGGCCATGCGCGTCCGGTAGATCGCTTTGTTTCCCAGCCATGTGCTATGAAATTCGTGCGGGTCAAGGTAAACGACAGCTTTGCGCATCGGCTCGCGCATCAGCGTAAAGTTCACGCGAAAACTTAAATCCGCCGCCTGGTGAAAACACTCCGAGTCGTCACCCACAAACAGGCCCCGCACTACAGTCGCTCCAGAATCATTTCTGCCGACGACCGTTAACACGTAAACGATCGGGAGGCCGCCCAGAAAGTGAAAGGCCGCATAGTTCAGCACGCGCCGCACGGGATTATCTGTCCGTCCCATAATCCGTTCCATGCCGTACACAGCGCCGAGATAGTGGCTGCGATTGATGCTGTCCGGTCCTCCGGTTCCCACCAGGATGTTTTTGTTGTAGTTTGCCATCCCGATTACTTCGTGGGGCACGACCTGGCCGATCGAAAGAATAAGATCGAAGTCACCACGCGAAATCAGCCGGTTCACTTGTGCGGGCCACACGTAGTCCAACTTTCCCTCCGACTGCGCGTAAATGAATTCGCTTGGAACTACCCCGACCGTTTCCACGTCCTCGCGCCAGTTGTGCGAATGAAATAGGCTTAGTGGAATGTCGCCGAACATCCCGGTAATTCGCTCCGTGGACATGGCCTTGTGGGTCCCCAGCGCCGGCAGTACGCCGCGCAGAGCATCCCCGTAATAGTTCCACGAAAAATTGGTGAGTTCGCCCGCTCGAGAGGCGGCGCGCGTCTGGTCGGGAGGAACTACCAAAACCTTCGCCCGTCTTCCAAGCTTTTCGAGGGCTGCAAACAACAAGTCTCTAAGCTCGCCAGAAGATAGCTCGACGTCTTGGCCGCCATGCGCACAATACAGACTCATTCTCTACCTCAGAACACTAACGAATGTGAAAGTATAATCTCTTAATCAGACCTCGGCCTTCCTTGGTGTAGCAATGGCCGGGTAGATGTAGCTGCCAATTGCTTGAGAATATCCGCTGATTGTCGTTACGATTGCCAAGCTAGACTTGCAGCTCTGCGAGCTTGGCGTTTCAGCGAAACGCGTCCTCGAAAGTTCATTTGCGCGGACATCCTATTCAGTCAGAAAAAAGCATACAAGTTTATTCGAGGTTAGGTCTACGTTAACTGATGTTAATAAACGTCCATCTCGAGCTTGCAGACCAGGTTCTGCCTCGAAAATCGGGCTATTCGAGGGAACCCAAAACTAGTTATGTGGATTCCGGATAGGAACCACAACCGACCGAGATGTCCTGTCATTCCGGAATGACTTCGATAGCGCTAATCGAGGGATAGTTAACGCCGGGAATAAAGTAGAGCTCGATCTTGCCCTGCCCGGTGGGTTCAATGTGGGCGAACGATTTCACTAACGGGCCGTTGCCGGCCTCGCGGAAAATATCAAAGTTCTTAAGAAGCATCGATCCGTTGCAAGATATGTCAAACACTCGGCTACCCACGCCGCCAAAACCGCCATTTCGAAGACCGAACCACCGTTCCAGAAAGTAAAGTCGGAGAGTGTACTTTTCTCCGGTTGCGACCGGAATGATGTAGTGAATGTGGCCAAAGCGATGCCATTCGTAGAGGCGGCCATCCGGGACATTTGCCAAGTCGCCCGCGAAACTGCTGAGACGGCCTCCAAAGAAGTAACGATCCCGCGTCCAATCGTTACCTTTGGAGTCATGGTAAGAAGAGTGCCCGACGACGATCCTCACCGGAAGCATACGGTGAGGGGTGCCAGGCATAATTTCAACGGCATTCAGGAACGATTCCGGCGTGATGAAGTTCACGTGAATCATCCCGTCGGCCCCAGGCGAGACGTCGGTAAACACTTTTGTGGTTGCTACATCATCCCCGGCCGCGTCGTCAGCAACGTCGAAGCTGATGGTTGGGCCGCCATTGATGGAGAATTGCCCGTTGCGGCTGCCTTCCTGGAATCCCGACGTTTCAGCGAATAAGAGGTGAACTTCGTAAATTCCCGGAGGCACTGGATAATTGCATTGAAAGACGCCGCGCCGTCCCGCGGAGAAGAGCTCCGAGTCTTCCGTACCCCGGATCACGTGGCCGGGTATGGAAAACCTGTCTCCTCCCGAGCAGAACCGGTCGCTGCCCCAAGTCGAACCAGCGCGATCAATATAGGAGCTCGAACTATTCCCAACCAGGGCGCGGACAGAGCTTCCGGTAGGATTTATCGGAACAGCGGCCGCCCGGGTACGGCCAAGATCCCTATCCCTGGCTGTGCGGCCCCACCAATACCATGCAAATCCGAAAAGCGCGCAGGCTGCAACAGCCAGAATTGTGACTGTACTGAAAACCCGGATACGCGACCTTCCGATTTTCACGTTCGCGGAGGCGGCATTTTTTCCATTGCCAGCGTTCGGCGGTGAGAAAGGGAGCGGCCGTACGGATTGACCTGGGTGAAACTCTTGCAAGCTGTCCTCGTGGTATAGACCCCCATTCGAAAGCGGAGTTGCATCACCGTCATCCAGCTTCAATTGTGGGTGTTCTGATTCCAGGTCGCTCTTGTGGGTGAACTTGGGCACGTATCCGCCCGGCGGTAAGCAGATCCGAACGGTGTGCTCTGCTCCGGCGGTGCGATAGTAGTCGTCCAGGCGCTTTCGCAGCGCGTGCGCGGTGACACGAACAATCGTATCCACCTGCGGATCAAAATCTTGTGGTCGGCCAAGGGCCTGGACCGCAATGTTGTATTCCTTGATCTCCGCGGTGGCTCCCTCGAAGTGCTTTTCGCAAACAAAGGTTAGAAGGCGGACAAGATTGTTCGCTCGGCCGAACATTCCAGAGTTCAGAATGGCGTCCAGTTCAGCGCGTTCCGCTTCAAACTTGCTGATGGATGAATGCAAGAGGCCTTCCCCGGAAAAATAGCCCGTGCGTTTCACAACCTGGGTTCTTTCTGGAGAGTATACCGCAATTTCCGGGAAAGGGCTGCCTCGCAGAAAACCTTAATACTGATGAAGTTAGAGCGGAATTCAGGAATAGCACTCTCTTCCCGGAAGGACTCGAAGGCGAACCGTGTTCGAATCCGGGATCACTAGCAAGAGGTTGTCGAGAGTCCTAGAGTCGGCGGCCTTCGGTAAAATCACAGTGAATTCACAGTGAATTCACTGTGAGCTAACTTGCAACTGGGCGCCCGCAGGTGCATTACTCAGGTATCGATTCTTTAGATTCATTTCATTTATCAGGTGCATTCATTGATCGGTTCCGAAGGCCGCCTAGCCGAGGGGCGGCCTCCAGGACGCTGGGAATTTCGCATTCCGAGGAGAGCCACGATGATCCTGAGTAAATGGAAAAACAATCCCTTTCAAACATTTTGCGGAATGATTAAACGATTTCGACTCCTGCCATTTCGCGTTCCGGTAGTCCTCTGCGCGGCTGTCTTGCTCCTTGTGGGCGCCGCGGAATTTGCTGCCGCACAAGATATCTTTGGCCGCATTGCCGGGACTATCACCGACTCATCCGGGGCTACTGTTGCAAACGCCAAAGTCACCATCACCAATGAGGCGACACTCATAAGCCGCAACGTCACAGCCGACAAGAACGGCTACTTCGCCGCTGATGAGTTGCCCGCCGGAACGTATTCCGTAACCGGTGAGCGAACTGGTTTCAAGACCACGACAAAGAAGGGCAATGTCTTGACGGCTGGCGGTCGGCTGACGGTGGACGTAAGTCTCGTAGTCGGAGTGGTCACAGAGACGGTAACGGTAACTGCAAACGGCGACACCGTGAACACCACTTCCGGCGAAATCTCGACAACCATCACGCAGAAGCAAGTATTGGATATGGCGTTGAACCAGCGTCACTACGAGTCGCTCGTCACGCTGGTACCCGGGGCGGCCCTGCAAGGTTCGGGGACCAACCCTGCGGCCTTGACGTCAAACTATAACAACGCTGTCGCTGTTACCAACGGACAGCGGGCGGACGGGCAGAACTGGAGCGTGGACGGCGGGTTTAACTTGGACTCCGGCTCAAACGCAAGCACGTTCAATCAGGTGGGTATTGATTTCGTTCAGGAAGTGGACGTGCAGACTTCGAACTATGACGCCGAGTTTGGGCGCTCTGCTTCATCCACGATCAACGTGATCACCAGAAGTGGTGGAAATCAATATCACGGCGGAGGATTTGAGTTTGTCCAGAACAATATATTCAATGCGGAAAACCCAGGTACCAAACTGACGAATCCGACCGCAAAGGGCTACGCGGCCGTGCCCCCATTTCATTACAACGACTTTGGATGGGAGCTCGGCGGCCCGGTCCCGTATATCCAGCGGAAAACCAAGCTGTTTTTCTTTGCCGGGCAAGAGTGGAAGAAGTTTCGCGGGGTCTACCCGGGATTGACGGCTGCGTCGGTTCAGGAGACTTTTCCCACGGCGGCGGAGGCGGCGGGAAACTTCACCGACATTTACAATGGGGGAGCGGCGGGCGGACTCCCACTAAAAACGCCTGCTGTGATACCCGCGAGTTGCAGTGGAGGGGTTCTCTATACTGCTCCGAATGTCATCAACCCCACTTGTATCACTGGCGACGGCGCGGCTATTGCGGCACTCTACACGTCGGCGGCGAAATTGTCTGTGGCGGGGGGCCTGCCCACCTCGACAGGCTCCAACAACACCACCTTTAACCTCGCGAACCCGCTAAACCTTCGCGAGGATATCATTCGCGTCGACGAGCACGTCAATGAGAAGCACAGTATTTATTTCCGGTATATCCACGACAACGTTGACATCTACAATCCTTATTCGACTTTCGGCGCTGGCGGGGCTCTTCCGGTGGATCCGGACCTGCGCGATCGTCCCGGATACAACTATCAAATCGGCTGGGTCTATATGATCAGGCCGACCCTGATCAACGAAGTCAAATTCAACGCCGACTGGCATAGGCAGAGGACTCCGCTCCAAGGCACCGCCTGGGAGAAAACCCCGTATGGTTTCAAGTTCATCCCGCCACTAGGAAACCCGTCACAGTTCCCCGATGGGCTTCCGACGATAAGCTTCACGGCGGTCACGAATTTCCCGACGGCCGCTCCAGCCGGCGTGAATGGTCCAGCGCCGAACTTCCTTGAGTCTCCCACTACGGATATAAATCCGGCGGATAACGTTACGTGGCAGAAGGGCAGTCACTCGATAAAGTTCGGAGCGGAGTTCGCGAGGAACCGTAAGACTCAGAACTCGCGAACGAATTATGACGGCACTATCAATTTCAGCCCAACCGCGGGCGCAACCACTGGCGCAAACTCGACGGGCGACCCCTTCGCGGACGCTCTCCTTGGGAACTTTAACACCCTTGGACAGAGTTCAGCGGTAACAGTGGGCCAATTCCGCTTCAACGACGTTGAGGCCTACGTTCAAGATACTTGGAAGGTGACGCGCAAACTAAGTTTGGTCCTGGGCTTGCGATTCATTTACACAACGCCCACGTATGCTCAGGGCAACAACATGACGAACTTCAACCCGTTTACATTCAATCCCGCTCTCGATCCGACGTTTACTGGCGGCCTGGCGACGAGCAATATTAATCCCGCTTCACCAGGTCTTTGCAGCGGCCCTCAAGTTAACGTTTCCGGTACTCCGGTATTAACGATCGAATGCAACGGTTTGCAGCGACCTGGACAAGTGCCCGCGGACCAAGCCCACGCGGTTCCTGTTACTGCGTCTAATCCGACGCTCTTGGCTGCCATACCTGACACCGCTGCTCGCGGGTTCTTCCAAGCGGAGAGCCTGTTTGCACCACGCTTTGGCTTCGCCTATACGCCATTTGGCGATAAGACGGTGATCCGCGGTGGGTTTGGCATTTTTTACGATAAGCCGGAAGGCAACGTCTTGGGCAATGGCATCAACTCCCAAGGCTATGTACCGTGGGCCCAGTCGGCCTCGATCTCTGGGACTAACGCGGCATTATCGGAGTTCGATTCCGCTCCAGGCGCGGGTACGGTGCCAGCTCCAACCACTCTTAGCCTGAGTGGGATCGATCCCAACTTGGTAGTCGCTCGCAGCTACCAGTTTAGCTTGGGAGTGCAGCGCGAACTGCCTCATAGCATGCTGCTGCAGGTGTCTTACGTCGGCAATCTGGGACGGCACATCCTGCGCACGCCTAGCATCAACAATGCCGCTTGGACACAGCAGGGATTCATACCCGTCTCGCCTAACCCGAACACGATGGCCTGCCCTTCTGGGATAAACGCTGCTGCATTCCAGTGCGTGGGAGGCTTCGCACCTGCCAAACTGTCGAAGGACCAGATTCGCCCATACCTGGGGTACTCAAGTCTCAACTTGGCGCTTAGCGACGTCAATTCCAACTACAATGCGTTGCAACTCAGCCTGACGAAGCGCGCGGGGATCCTCACTGCCACGTTTGCGTACACCTATTCGAAGGCAATGGGTGATGGCGGCGGTGCGGGGGATGCTTATAACGAAAATCCCGAACCAGAATGCCCATTTACTTGCCTCGTCAGCACGGCCGCTAACCCAGTTTTGGTTAACGGCGGAACTGCTGCTGTGGCAGGCGGAACGCAAACGGGCGGCGTGTTGGAAACTTGGAAGCAATTTGACTATGGCAGATTGAGCTTCGACGCGACACACATCGTGGCCTCGAGCTTCACCGTCGAATCACCCTGGGGCAAGAACATGACGGGCTTGGAAGGCGGCCTGGTAAAAGGATGGTCGTTGAGCGCGCTCATGCACTACCAATCCGGAGCGCCCCTCACTGCAACAGCTTCGCAAACCGCCGGCTTGAATGGCTCGAGTATCGCTCGGCGGGGAAGTATTGTTGCGGGCCAATCCCTTGGATTCAGCGGCCCATGCCTGAACTCTAAGGGACTGCCGGCGGCAGCGCTTTGCTGGGTCAATCCGAACGCTTTTGCACTTGAGAGCGCACTCGGGGCGGGTGACGCCCCCATAGCCGATATCATCGGGCCGAACTTCTACCAGTGGGATTTGTCGTTGCGAAAGACATTCAATTTGCCGTGGAGGGAGGGCATGCGCCTGCAGTTCCAGGCAGATGCGTTTAACGCCTTCAACCGGGTCAACTGGAACAATCCCAACGTTAGCAACGCGGGCTCCTCTACTTTTGGACAGATCACCGGTTCTCTCCCGGGGCGCGTTCTTCAGTTCGGCGGCAAGTTCAACTTCTGAGCGTTTGTTGTAAGCACCCCCAACTGCGAGTGCTGAGCTTTGCTCAGCACTCGCTTGTTTTGCACGCTTGCTTCAAGGTAAAGCGAATAAGAATAGGTGCCCTCGATGGCCACTCCGCTTAAGTGTCTGACAATAGCCGTGGCCATGCTCATTGCCACCTGCGAAAGCCGGGCTCAAGTTGCCCCGCTAATAGCGAACATCAGTGGCCGTTCGACAACCAGCTTGAACGGCCAATGGCAGGCTATCGTCGATCCATACGATGTAGGGTTTATCGACTATCGAGCACAGCCCCTGAAAAATAACAACGCGTTTTTCAAAAACTACAAGCCGAAATCCAAGTCCGAATTGGTCGAATATGACTTTGATACTGCCGGGTACCTCAACGTGCCAGGCGACTGGAACACGCAGCGCGAATCGCTCCTCTTCTACGAGGGAACCGTCTGGTACAAGCGCTCTTTCGACTTCGCCAAATCGACGAAGAAAAGACTCTTCGTCCATTTTGGCGCCGCGAACTACCAGGCCTCGGTCTACTTGAATGGCGAGGAACTTGGCCAACACGAAGGCGGCTTCACGCCCTTCGATTTCGAAATAACGGACCGCATCCGAGCGCAGGATAATTTCCTGATTCTCAGGGTTAACGACACCCGCGCTAAAGAACAGGTCCCCACTGTGAATACGGATTGGTGGAACTATGGCGGAATCACGCGGCCAGTGACGCTCGTGGAAGTGCCGGAGACGTTCATTCAGGATTATTCCATTCAACTTGAAAAAGGCTCGTCACGCCAGATAAAAGGCTGGCTGCAGCTCAATGGGCCGCAGCTCCGACAAAGTGTGACAATCCGAATTCCCGAAGCGGGGCTCACCAAGAATTTCCAGACTGACGCCGCCGGACGCCTAGAACTCTCTTTTAGTGCTGACTTAACACTTTGGTCTCCGGAGAATCCCAAGCTCTATACCGTTGAGATTTCGAGCGAAACGGACAAAGTCGCGGACCGCATTGGGTTCCGTTCGCTCGGTGTTCGAGGCGCGGATATCCTTCTCAACGGAAAACCTCTTTTTATGCGCGGGATCAGCATCCATGAAGAAGCTCCTCTCCGTTCCGGCCGGGCGTGGAGCGAAGACGATGCGCGGATTCTCTTGAGTTGGGCGAAAGAACTCGGATGCAATTTCGTTCGTCTGGCGCACTATCCTCACAACGAAGCCATGTTGCGCCTGGCCGATCAAATGGGGGTCTTGGTCTGGGAAGAAGTGCCCGTCTACTGGACAATTCAATGGGAGAACCCCGCCACGCTAAGCAACGCGGAAAATCAGCTGAACGAACTGATTACACGAGATCATAATCGCGCAAGTCTTATCATCTATTCGGTCGCCAACGAAACGCCCATCAGCGAGGCGCGTAATCGATTCCTGACCCAGCTCATTCAGCAAGCGCATTCCAGTGATCCTACGCGCCTGGTCTCTGCGGCTCTTCAAGAGGACGAAGTACAAGAGGGTGGCCGTCTCTCGATTCGCCTCAATGATCCGATTGCTGGCGAGCTCGACGTGATGGGCGGCAATGAGTATATCGGCTGGTACGCCCACTCCATAGCGGACCTCGACATTACGGATTGGTCTTCGAAATACGATAAGCCGATGATCCTGAGCGAATTCGGAGCTGACGCGCTCTTTGGCAACCATGGCGACGCACAAACACGTTGGACGGAGGAGTATCAAGAAAGTCTGTACCAGCACCAAGTCGCCATGCTGAAGCGCATACCCTTTCTTCGCGGTACGTCGCCCTGGATTCTCAAGGATTTTCGCAGTCCGCGAAGAACGCTTCCTGGCATTGAGGACTACTTCAATCGAAAGGGTCTTGTATCGGATCACGGTGAGAAAAAGAAAGCTTTTTTTGTATTGCAGAAGTTCTATCAAGACTTGCAGAGGGAGCAGGCGCCATAGTTCAGGGACTTGTGGTCAAATTCACCATCTCGCGACAGAGTTTGAAGCAGGCGCTTTCAGGGTCAGCTGCTCCATCCGGCGAATCAGAAGAGAGGAATCCGTTTGAGGAACGCACTTGGCGGGCCTGACCGACAGAGAAGAAACCGGACACACAACGCTAGATTCGATACAATCTCGACGTGCCGCCGCAGTCGGAAAATAAATGATCACTCTGCTCTCCATCATTGTTCTCGGTTTCTTTTTGGGCATGAGGCACGCTACCGATCCGGACCACGTCATCGCGGTAACGACGATTGTGAGCCGCCAGCGAAGTATTCGCCACGCGGCTTTGATTGGCGTCCTCTGGGGTCTCGGTCATACCTTCACGATTCTCGTTGTCGGTTCCGCAATCATCCTGTTCGGCATTGTGATTCCGGCAAGAGTTGGACTCACGATGGAACTATCGGTCGGACTCATGCTAATTCTCTTGGGAATTTTGAATCTTTCAGGAATCATGCGCTGGGTCACGGAAACGCTCACGCCCTCGCAGTTGGCACATCACTCGCACCCACATGGGCACGGTGACTACGTTCACAGTCATTCCCACGGACACAATCCCGAGAAACACGGCCATGCCGAGGACGCGACACCTGTGGGTTGGATGGATCGCATTTTTGGCAGGATCGGTCTCTATCAAGTTATCCGGCCATTAGCTGTTGGCATCGTTCACGGTCTTGCGGGGTCGGCGGCCGTTGCTTTGTTGGTGCTCACGACTATCCGTGTCCCCTCCTGGGCAATTTTATATCTTCTGGTCTTCGGGATTGGTACCGTCGCAGGCATGATGCTGATCACCGCAGCGATTGCCGTCCCGTTCACATTTTCCGAAAACCGCTTTGCTCGCCTCAATCGTGGACTAGGCTTGGTCTCAGGACTCGTAAGTCTTGCCTTCGGCCTTTTCATCGTTTACCAAATGGGTTTCGTGAGCGGGCTCTTCACACGCAATCCCACTTGGGTGCCTCATTGATTGGCTTGCCACTTTCTCTCTAGCTGCCGCGAGAGAAGACGTCGAACACGAGAGATTCGTCAAAAACTTGTAACTGTAAATAGGAAGGGCGCTTAGAGGGTTTTCCTCTTAAGCGCCCATGGTTGCGGGGGGCAGATTTGAACTGACGACCTTCGGGTTATGAGCCGGATAAAATACTAGCCCGTCTTTGCTCCTCAACGACTTACGTAAGTGTTGCTCTACCTGATTCACTGCTGTTCTTCGATGGTTTGTTCCCGATTTGTTCCTAGTTTGCGGTAGCCCATGTCTCGGACGCCGCCGTGACAGTGCACCATCATTTGGTAACTGCTTGAAACTACGCGACACGGATGGCCACCAAAGTCGCGCTTCGGAACCCCAAGGAACGAATAGCTTTACCGTGGCGGGACCGTGGCCTGCGTAGTGGTTGTTTCGAGGATTTCTTTGCTCGGTTCACGAGGGCCGAAGCGAGTCTAAACTTTAGACTCGTCCAGCTCTTTTTCTGCATCGAAGCGGAAGTAATGGAGTCAGACCGCGCAAACGGGTAAAATCCCCGCTAACCCTTCTATTTCCCTCGACTCACTTGTTCACCCACAGTCGCTTCCCAGTTCACCGCCAGTGCATTGTGCTGCCTGGAGGGATGCGTCAAAGTGGGCAGCATGATGAAGCGCTGAGCAAATAAGCGAACCAAGCAAAAGACAAGTCAGCTTGGACGCCGCCAGCGAATATGAAAGAGGAGGTCCCCATGAAAACGAGAGCTTTGGTTATGGCAGGCATGATGGCCCTAGCAATTCTGGCATCGACGCGAGTCGCACAAGCGCAGGAAACCATGAGGGTGAATGTCCCCTTTGACTTCGTGGCCGGTAATACGAGCCTTCCGGCCGGTGAGTACTTGGTCGAGACTTCGGGCCCAACACACACGCTTCTTTTAATCGACCGCAAAGACGCAATTTCGTCAGCGTTCATCAACACGAACGCCGCTGTCTCGGCCGGACCCCAATCCGAATCAAAACTGATCTTCAACCGTTACGGCGACCGCTATTTTCTCTCGCAGGTCTGGACCGCCGGATACTCCACCGGACGGCAACTCCTGAAAACGGCGCGAGAGAAGGAAATGGCTCAGGTTGCGAAAAATGAAACCCGGGGCCAAGTCACCCTGGTCGCCAGCCTCCTCCGAACCCGCTAACTCACTCCCCGTACTCAACGCCGCGGCTCCCCGGGAATCCGGACACCCATCTCCGGATTCCCGACCTGTTTGGTTCTTGCTAGGCACGTGGTCAGAGGTGCGGCAGGAAACGCACGTCGTGGTAAGCTCACAACCACTTAGGGAAATGCTGCCCAGGAGGTACCTATGGGCGAAGAAAACCCCATCCGCAAGCCTAACCCGGAAAATGCGAAGAATAGACTGGAAGCGCGGGGCGAGCCTACCAGCCCTCGAAATTCGTCCGCCGGAGGCGAGAGTACGGTCGATGGCAGAGAAAGCAGCGCAGCGGCGGCGAGGGCCGAGGAACGTCGGTGGAACGCGCTATTTCCTTCGCTTGGCCGTCTAAGTCCTTTGTTCCGGGCAAGCGGGCCTATTTTGCATTCGAGGTGGACTTATGCGGCGCTCCGTTTTGGTATTCGTTTCGCTCGTGCTTCTGGCCAGCTTGGCCCTAGGACAGTCCCGCTCGCAGCTCTCCTCCGTCGTGCGGGAATTCGTGAAGATCGATGCTCCTACCGTTGTGCTCAATCACGTGCGCGTAATCGATGGAACCGGAACTGCGCCCCGCACGGATCAAGCTATCGTGATCGAGGATGGAAAAATCGCTACGATCGGCGACTCGGCGGCGGTGAAAATACCCGATCAAGCTAAGGTGGTCGATCTCTCCGGTTACAGCGTGATTCCCGGATTGGTCGGGATGCACAACCACCTGCACTACACGGCGGACCAATCGCCGGACCCTCCGGGCCCGTTGATCAACCAGATCACGTTCAGCGCGCCACGACTGTATCTGGCCGCGGGCGTGACGACGATGCGGACTGCGGGCAGTATCGAGCCCTATGCGGATCTGAACCTAAAGCGGAAGATCGATGCGGGGCAGTCACCCGGCCCCAAGATCGACGTCACCGCGCCTTATCTCGAAGGGCCGAACAGTTTCTTGACGCAGATGCACGAACTGAGCGGGCCCGACGACGCGCGGCGGATGGTGAACTTCTGGGCGGACAGCGGAGCGACTTCGTTCAAGGCGTACATGAACATCACGCGAGAGGAGTTGCGCGCCGCGGCCGAGGAGGCGCACAAGCGGCACCTGAAAGTCACCGGGCACTTGTGCAGCGTGGGTTTCCGCGAAGCTGCCGAAGCGGGGATTGACAACCTCGAGCACGGGTTCATCGTGGACACGGAATTCATACCGGTCAAGAAACCGGATCAGTGTCCGCCGGGCGGCCTGGCGGCGGTGGGTGCGACGTTTGCGAACCTAGACGGCAACAGCTCGCAAATGAAAGAGCTGTTCCGGACGCTTGTGGAGCATCACGTTGCGATCACGTCGACTTTGCCTGTTTTCGAGCAGTTTGTGTCGGGCCGACCACCACTGCAGCAGCGCGTGCTGGATGCGATGCTGCCGGAAGCGCGGTCGAACTACTTAACGGCTCGAGTGCAGGTGCACTCGAATCCACAAAACGGTTTTGCGGCGATTTTTAAGAAGGAGATGGAGTTGGAACATGCGTTTGCGCAAGCGGGTGGGTTGCTGCTGAATGGACCGGACCCGTCGGGAATCGGCGGGACGTTGCCGGGGTTCGGCGATCAGCGCGGCGTGGAGTTGCTGGTGGAAGCGGGATTCACGCCAGTTGAAGCGATTCGCATTTCTACGTTGAATGGCGCCGAATTCGAGGGCAAGGCCGATTCGATTGGCTCGCTGGCCGTTGGCAAGACGGCGGACATTGTGGTGATTCACGGGGATCCTTCCGCGAACATCAACGACATCGAGAAGGTGGAGATCGTATTCAAGGATGGCGTGGGCTACGATCCGGCGAAGTTGCTGGACTCGGTGCGTGGAATCGTCGGGATCCGCTAGGGGAGCACGTTCTTGCCGTCGGCAGAGACAAGCCGACTAAGTAAGCGAGCGAGCGTTGGCCGCGCCTATTGATATCAACCTCTAGGCTAGTTCCTGGTAAGTTTGAATGTATAGGTCAAAGGAGGAGCGCTTGGTGTAATAAAGCTGAACTCAGCGGTCAGTTTTGCGGCCGCCTGGTCCGGTTACCGCGTTGATCAGGACTAGCCTAAAAAAATACTACATCCGAGCGACGCGCTGAGCATCAAAGGAAAACCGGCCTGATGATTTTCGTTGACAGTTGAGAGTACCACATCGTTTTTGGAGAGGAGAATGCGATGCAACTTCAGAGTAGCTACTTCACTGCTTATCACAACCTAAAGCTGACACGAGATGACAAAGGCGTGCTGGTTGCTGAATTCCACACCAACGGCGGACCGTTCATCATGACCGCGCAATCTCACACAGAATTTGTCGATGCCTTCTACCGGATTGCGCAAGATAGGGCGAACAAGATCGTAATCCTGACGGGCGCTGGTGGGGAGTTCATTACTGATGTCGATTGGTCTTCTTTCGGCGATGTCACCGATCCCGGCGTCTGGAGTCAGGTTCACGACGAAGGCGTTCAGGTTTTGGAAAACATTGCCAACATACGAGTGCCGGTCATCGCGGCGATCGAGGGACGTGCCCATGTGCATTCAGACTACGCGCTACTTGCCAGTGTAATTGTGGCGGCGGATGGTGCGACCTTCCAGGATGTGGCCCACTTCTCCGCGGGCGTTGCTCCCGGCGACGGAATCTTTACCACCTGGAGTTATCGCGCTGGAGCGGGACGAGCAGAGGCGTTCCTGCTGAACCCACAGCCGCTCCCGGCGCGTACCGCTTACGAATGGGGAGTGGTGGCCGAAGTTGTGCCGAGCGGTAAGGCGCTCAGTCGGGTGCGCGAACTCGCCGAGTTGTACCTGAAAGCGCCGGAAGTTACGCGCCGCAACACGCGTATCCACTTTATTCAACCATTGAAGGAGCGCATTGTGCGTGAAGTCGGCTATGGATTGTCGCTCGAAGGAGCATCGTCGGCCGCGCTCGTGAAATCGATGCAAGCCAAGAGTGAACCTGTGGCTCGGAAAGGAAAAGGCGCATAAGGAGCGCGAAAACACTTCATTGGCCTGAACCTTCCTAGTCAACTTCTGATAAGTCAGATAATCAAGTGCTTTGGCTTCTCAACGAGCAAGCCACAGCGCATAGCGAATCGCCTGAAACACTGGCCACTGATGTCGGGCTCGCAGGATGCAGTACCAATCGAAGAGGGATGGCGATTTCATAATTGGCCCACTCACTGGGGCCGTCGTACTTAGGTAGATAGTGCCTAGCGAGCGCACTTCGTTTCATCCCGATCGGGGATGGGATCTGGAACTGGTCCTAGGGAATTTGCAAGAAAACAATGTACGCAGCATTTACAAGGGTGAACGCACGCTGCGGTAAATTACCTAGCTGCCGGGGGGCGATTCCACTTTTCCGGTTACCAAGTTTACAGGTCAATGGGCCAATTGGCTGAGGAATTCCTGAAGTGGTATCCTTATTTCGTTCTCAGAAGTGAGGCCCAGTATGCAGTGCACGGGCGCCATGGAATCCGCGGCGAACGTTCTTGGAAAAGCTTTTCTCGCTGTGCTTCTCCTCTGCCTGGCCAACTCTGGTTGCAACTCCTGCTATTCCGGCTTCTGGAACGGGAATGGAAGCGGCGTCGCGGTCAGCAACACGTCCTGTCCTTTCACCAAAGCTACTGGTGCTGTTTTCGCACAGATGAGTACGGCTTCGGCGCTTCCGGCAGCCTCCACAGCTTTTCCATCGGCGCTCGTATCACCGCACGATGTACAGCACATTTTTGTCACGCTCCGCGGCATTGAGGCCCATCCAAGCATGACGGCAGACGAGGATTCTTCTGGCTGGGAGGAACTTGCTCCTGACCTGGCGGCGCATCCGCTGCAGTTGGACCTTTTGGCGGTGAACGGCGATTCTCGATCGCTGGGTTTACCTGCCAGGGCAAGTGTCCCAGCCACGGTTCCCGCAGGTGAATACCGTCAGCTGCGACTCCGGCTCATGCCTCTCCATCTATCCACGGATGATGTCATCCCTGAAAACAACGCTTGCGGCAATTTTGGCTGGAACTGTATCGTCTTTGCCGATCGCTCTGTGCGGCCTTTGGAATTCGACAGTGCTGTGGCGGAGTTTCACATCACTCAGGAACGCGACACTGACAGCGT
This sequence comes from uncultured Acidobacteriota bacterium, assembly GCA_963833345.1. Lineage (GTDB taxonomy): Bacteria > Acidobacteriota > Terriglobia > Acidiferrales > UBA7541 > Acidiferrum. The sequence continues at coordinate 187,042 of CAWHXI010000001.1, forward strand.
TTTCCGTGTTCTTCCAGAACAGGTCATCCATCTTTCCATCGAATTCAGTCCCGCTTCATCCGTCTTCTTCGCATCAAACACTGCGGTCCGCCTCGTCCCCGTCTTCAACGTCGTTTCTCGCACCGCATCGCCGGCCGACAGCACGCAATAGACTTGCGAGATCGTTCCTGCACCGCAGAGTGTCGGGTCAAGTCCCGGTAAGCCCTAATCCTCAAGAAATTAAATTGGATTTAACCCAAGCCTCGATATCCTGCTTTTTCGCGCAGGATTCAGGTTCAACTATGCTGCAGAGCGATCTGGTGCCCCGGCACCATCAAATCTCCAAAACCGATAAAAGCTACGTGACTGGTCGGTGGGGCGGGTGGGGCAATTGAGAACCTCTCATAAAATCTAAGTGATTGTGGTGCCGCGCCTTAGCTTAGATTTTTCCCCGTTCGCAATGAGGAGGTCGTGGGTTCGAATCCCATCTCGTCCACCAGATTCTAAACAACTTAACCGGCTTTTCGGAATTCCAAAATCTTGAAAATGCTAACTAGAGCTAATTCCAAAGAACGAACGTCTTACCTCTGATTGAGTTGACCTACTCGGCAATTTGCCCAGCCTCAAGGACTGGCTGCGTTTTGGGCGTACGCATTTTCTCTATTTCGTGCGCTAGCCCGGTAATGTCGAACTGTGTCGTGACCCCCGGTGCGACTTCTAAAAGCATCGTCTTGTGCGTTATCATGTCTTGAACAAGGAGTTGGTCACCGCCAACAGAATCACCTGTGGCACCTTCCAGCACTGGACCGATGGAAGCGTCTGTCTTGGCAGGGTATGACCATAAGACGCTGTATAGGTTCTCCGTGCCGAACCCCAGTTCGTCCCACTCGATGCGTTTCTCTTGTCCATCCTCAAATTTCACGCGGAGATACATTAACTTGCCTTTGGCCGGCTGGTGATGGACAGACCCCCAGTGCGCGTGCCTGACGAAAGACAAGAAAGAATTCGTTCCCTTCTGGAGGATGACTAAATCGAACTTGCCGTCTGACGAAGTTCTGCTCAACGCAACGGCGTTGCCGAGGCGGTCTTTGACATTTTCAGTTTGCCAGCCTTGCTGATTCATGTGTTCGACCGACGGTATGGGAAGCGCAGCCGCTGGCTCAACAACGGGAGATGTACCAGCTGGCGCAGCGGATGCCTGCACTACTGTCGGTGCGCTCTTTGAGACGACTTTTTGGGAATTTTCTGAGCAACCTAAAATGGTGAACAGGACGCCCGTGGACACCAATAAAAAGACCTTCTTCATTGTTGTCTCCTTACAGATTGTTCTTCGTATGGTCGATTGCTCAATGTTCTTAAGTCTGAGGTTCTTTCTCCGAACCTTGAATAGCCCGAAGGTACAGGTGTGCTCAAGGCTAAACCGGACTTTGTTGCTGTTCCTTAACGCATGTACTGGATGTGGTAGGACCCTTACGAATATTCGCCGTCATTAGAGTTCGGTAAGTACGTGGGACAGCTCGTTTATCGGACAAGGCGCGAAGCAGAACGCGTCCACTTGATTGGGCATCCCGCTCCCTGAAATGTGAGTTTGAAGAAGTAATCATGGTCGAAGTTGTGATCGAAGAGATGTTTAGGTCGGACGGAAGCCGACCGCTAGATTAGGAACGACCGCCCATAGACAAACTCCGCGATAGTGCCATAAGTATCTTGACGACGGCGAACTCAAGCGGGCGCCGCTGACGTTTCGGGGACAATCTCGACCTTCGCGCCATGCATAAACAAAGCGCGCACCTTGTCCAGAATTCGCCTCCGAGTAGAAACAGCGCTATCAACAATAACAATTCGAGCCGCAGGTCTTGCAGGAACAAATCACACCTTAGATAGAGAGTCTGGAATACGAATCCGCATGTCGATCTGGGGCGGTTACGGCACGGGAAGGCCGTTCGAACCCACAGGCGCTCAAGAATGCAAATGCAGGGGCCGAGGCGCTCCCACAATCCCCGTAATATTCTGCCGAGTTGCAGAAAGACTCGCGCATTAAGAGCCGTATTCCGTTTTCCGAAGCGCACTCATGGGCTGAAGATCAAGACGATATAAACGAGGAAGACGACAAGATGCACGGTTCCTTCGAGAACAGTCGTGCGCGATCCGGAAAAAGTGAGTGTGCTCAGCATCAGCGTCAGTGCAAGAAGTGCGATGCCGGTCGATCGAGACCCAGGACCATGGTTTTGCCTGTCGCGAGGCCGATGCAGAGAATCGCCGGCACGGTGAGGCCTATGGTAGACGCCGAGGCCCAGAGAGACAGGTTGATCGAACGCTGCAGCTGATTATTGAGCGCCGCGCGTAGGGTGGCGATCGCTTCGGGCGTGAAGACAATAAGGGCGATGAGCACCCCGCCCAATGCCGGAGGAGCCCCAAGCGCGTCGATACCATAATCGATTAGCCTGGCGAGCTGCTTCGCCAAAAGCACGATCGGCAATATAGTGATCACGAGTAAGAGCGTGTGCCACCCGAGCTCGCCGAAGGATGCGCCACGCCTCTCGTGCGGCGTGCTTACAGGTCCAACCGTCTCCGCGTTGTTGGGCGGCTCGACAAAGAAGCCGCGGTGACGCCCGGTTTGGATTGCCAAGAAGATTTCATAGAGCAGAACGGTAAATATGGAGAAGAAAACAGCTTGCGTGGTCGTTAGGCTACCGGCCGGGAATGCCTTTGTGAAGCTGGGCAAAATAAGCGCGATCACCGACAAGGGGATGATGACTGCGAGATAGGCGACGGCTCCCTGGAGATTGTAAGTTTGTTCGTGATGGCGCAGCCCCCTGAGATCAGCTCAAGGCCGACGACGCCGTTCAGCACGATCATCAGGACGGCAAACATTGTATCGCGTCCAAGCGTAGGCACGGCCTCGCCACTCAGCGCGACCTCGATAATGATGATCGAGAGCGTGAGAACGAGCGTGCCGAGCGGCTCGCCCATCAGCTGGGCGAGGTGATCTGCTTCCTCGACGACCCCAAATGCACACCACAGAATAATGGCGAAAAGCCAGAGAAAGAGCCCAGCCGCGCGCAGGGGCGAGCTTAGATCGGCAAACCATCTGACCCCGAAAAGCAAAAACAGGGCTACCGTCAGCCAGGCGATCGCGAGGCGCCAGATCAGAAAGAGTGGCTGGACCGGCTTGTTTTCTACCCCCATGATTCTCCTGCCCTTCTGGGACTTCGGTTTTAGCCTCGTTTGGCGGGTAGGGTTCACCTAGCGGAACATGATCACGCTACAGGATTAGAGACCTCACCGCATGGGGTATAAGAAGCGCCAAGGTGAGCGCAGGAAACTTTTCATAACATATTTTAACAATCGCAGTTGATCGCCATAGGGAACGTCGTAGGCTCGCAAAGCCACCCAAGAAGCAATCCCGAAACTAACTCCGAGATTCAACACGAAGATAACAGCGATTCCAAAGAGTGTGTGAAAAAACCAATTCCTGTAAAGCCAATCTTTTCCCAGACTTGTCGCTGCCAGCGCTAGAGTTCCAGTAGATAGTGTGACGTGCCTCACTTCAAGCGGGACGCCAAAGAGGTGCCCCAATGTCGGAATAAACCCCAATGAATAGCCAAGTACGATGCTGGCACTCCATCCAGAAATATTTTCTTCAAAAATATCGGCAATGCGCCGCACTCTATCGAATCCGACGCGCAGGCCCAACGGATGGTCGGCAATAGCTTCAGCCAACCGGTTATATGTCGCAAAATTTTCGACCCATCCGCCCGCCAACGCCGACATCCAGAGAATCACTCCTGTCAACGCCGCGTAGAAACCGGTTCCCGAGATAAGAGGATTGAGCGTCCGGTATACGTACTGAGAGGTTGACAAGGAGACGAATGGTGCAGAGAACCAGGACAACCATAGGCTGGCGAAGACTATACCTCCGAGGGTAACCGTTAGAAGATTTCCTAACGCCACAGCGAGCTGCGTGCGGGTAATCCGGCTAATGAACTCCGTTAGTTTTTCCCAGCGTTCCGATCCTTGCGTCGTGCGGACAATTTTGGCGTACGTGGCAGCGGTCATCGATGGTTGTTTTGTTGCCAGTGCCAAGCCGAGAGTTTGCAGTACGAGAAAGCTAATTGCATAATCCGTGCCCACCATCAAGCCTTCGAAAAAAGGCGGCAAGCCCACCATGTTGATTTTTATTTTTATGGCTGCCGTTGCAACTGTCAGCAAACCGCCCCCTAGCGCCGCCTTCCACATACCCCAGTATTCTTTTCGTGTGTTGGCAATATAGTGTTCGCCGGTCTTCCCAGTCCTCTCCACAATCTTTCGAGCCAGCAGTCCCGCATTTTCGCGAATCAAAGCCGAGAGGCTGAGATCTTCGAATCGGGCGCGCAGCACATCGTCGAGTAGTTTTTTGACAGCCAGATAATTATCTTCATCCTCGGAAAACAAGACGTCCGTTATGCACGTTAATCTCCTCAACGCTCTTTCGATCGTAAACATGTCGAATTCGAGTGCGGTGCTCACCCCTGCTTCTTCCATCCGTTCGTGCATGTATTCGAGTTCCGCGCGGCAACGGATCGTCTCTTCAAGCAATGTCTTTAGCAGGCCTTGCGCGTCTGAAGTTGAACCGCTACGTACGAGTTCACCGGTCAGGCGCTGGACTCTATAAAATGGGGAGACTTCCACAGCGTAAGGATGACACCGCTCTCGGAATTCTGGCGACAAGCCCACTCCTGCTATGTGAGTTCCTAGAAGAACGACTGCTTGTCGAAGATCTTCCCTTTGCCGATTCCATACATAGGGGTCATTGTCGGGCAAGAGTGCCCGCACCACCCGTTCAAAGAGTTCCTTCGGCCAATCCAGAAATCCCGAGATGTAGCGATCGTCAGGATGTAGCTGGAAAACGAGTTTTGAGAGATCCGCATCAGCTTGAGCAGAAGGTAAGATTCGTTCTACAACTCTTCGCGCTAGTTCGGACCAGAGACTCTCACGCGGGTGCAGCCCTGCCTCCGCAAATAGCCCTACAGCTTGGGTTTCTCCCAGCATTGCATGAAATGCTTTTTGAAACGGGATGCGCAGGTCGACGTCCCCCTCAAGCAAAGACAAAAGTTCATTCAAACGCCCAATTCGCTCAGCCACCGGAGCCGACTTGCCATCAAACCTGCTCCAAGCCGCCAGTCTGGAAAATGAGCGAAGGCGGCCATTGAGACTCGATTCAGCGCAGAATTCTTGCAGAATCCACTGCAACTGGGTTCTTTCCGCTTCAAGCCCGTTGTCGGTGAGAGACGAATTTAAGTTCGAAGGCACCTACCCCAGTGCCTTCTTCTCTTTGAGGTCGGAACTCATGCTGGGTGCTTTTGGTACCTCGAATGCGAGGCACAGTCTACATCACGGCTACTTAGTAGTGAAATCATCCGCCCCAGAATAAGTCCTTCTGTCCGCGTGAATCGAATAGTCGTCAAACTGGCTTCTCTAATGTGCAGCACCGGAGTCACAAAAGCCGAAGCGTAGCCACCTGACACTTCTACCACGCTTGGACAATACGGCCACGTTCCAGGGAACGACCACCGTGAGCCGATAGCCACGTTATTAGTCCAAGTGAGCGCGGCTCTTTTGGGCGAGAATCCTGAGCAAAGCACCAGTGGGTATACCGAGGGGCCGGATCAATATGATTTCGAGATCCGTCATTCTTGACATTGGTGCGGTGTGTGGTGCCAGACTAGCATTTCCCTGTTTCGGGGAATATTTAACTAAGCGTGAGTGGAGGTGTCTGATGGCGACAGCAGGTCCAACCGAGGGATTGCATGGAACGCCTACGATCGTCAAGAAAGCTAGTGGCTGGTTTATTACCATGGCAGTGGTGTTCATCCTTCTAGGGATAATGTCGATTATTGAGCCGGGGGTTGTGGGCTTGGCGGTAACGATCCTGGTGGGATGGCTACTGATATTTGGCGGCGGAGCGCATTTGGTCGCGGCGTTCAGCGGAGGCGCAACAGGACGTGTAATCTGGCTAGTGCTGATCGGAATTGTGTATATCGTGGGTGGATTCTACTTTTTGACGCACCCGTTGCTGGGACTGGGAACGCTGACGCTGCTCCTGGCGCTGATCATCCTGATGGAAGCGGTGTTCGAAGTCATTTCGTATTTTCGGATGCGCGGCGAAGGGGGCTCGGGCTGGTTACTGGTGAACGCGCTAATCACGCTCTTGCTGGGCGGTCTGATCTGGTTCCACTGGCCGTCGAGTTCGGCGTGGGCAATTGGGACACTCGTAGGGGTGAACCTGCTGATGACCGGGATTTCGCGGCTCATGTTTGGTCTTGCAGCACGACAACTGGCAAGCCGCGTGGCGGCCTAGCAAACGGTTGGTGGCCCTGGCTGAACAAGCTGAACTTGTAATCTGTTGACATGAGCCGCGAAAAGAGGATATCGCTTCAACGATTACAGAAAAAGCATAGAGAGACGCGGAGGGTGCCACATTCTCGTTTTTCGAGAGTGGGTCTTGGGTTTTCCAATGCGTCATGCAGTGTTTGGTAGGGGCGGTGGGGATCGAGATGAGATTCTGGAAATGCGTGGCGAAGACGAAGTGGCAGTTGCTACAAGGCAGCGTGTGGGGCGAATGCCGCAACTAATTGTTTGAGGAGGACGAATTTGTTTGTGTAATGATTTGTAAGGAATTAACCCATGGTAAAAACCACCCCTGCCAAGCTCTCATTCTTACAAGCGCGTGTGAGCGCAGGTCTGTGGTTGCGCTCGGTCCCGCCAGTCATTTTTCTGATATGGGTTCTGCTGTCCAATTCCGCAAAGGCACAGATCACGCAAGGGACTGGAAGCCAAGCCGATAGCCCCGCGTCCGTTCAAGGCAGGGTTCTCAACCGAGTCACACTCGAGCCCATCAGCCGAGCGCTGGTTTATTCGCCGGACCAGCGGTATGCCATGTTGACGGACGATCGTGGGCGATTCGAGTTTAAGATTTCACAACCGGCGACGCAGGCAAAGGACGGTTTGACGGCAACGACCGACAACCGTCCGCCGAGCAGCCGCCAGATTGAAATGCTCCTGAACCTCGGACCGCAGCAGTTGTTTGCGCGCAAGCCCGGGTTTCTGGACAGTTCGAACGACCCGACCCCAGGGCGCGTAACTCCCAACCAATCCGAGATAGTGATCTATCTCGATCCGGAAGCTTTGATCGTGGGGCACGTTAGCCTTCCGGGATCGGAGGGCGACATGCGCATCAACGTAAACCTATATCGCCGCCAGATCCGGGAAGGTGAGGGGCATTGGGAGTCGGTGCGAACGGCGAGGACGTGGGCGGATGGAGAGTTTCGTTTTAGCGAGCTTGCGGCGGGGACGTACAAGCTGGGTACCAGCGAGGAGCTCGACCGGGATCCACTTGCCTCGACGCCAGGGGGACAGCTTTACGGTTTCCCACCCATTTTTTATCCCGGGGCCAGCGATATGTCGACGGCAAGCGCGATTGCGCTCGCAACGGGAGCGACGTTTCAGGCAAATCTCTCGCCAGTCCGTCGCGAGTATTACCCCATCAGAATTCCAGTAGTAAATGGAGGCGACGAGCGGGGGTTGGGTCTGCAAATCTATCCGGTGGGACATCCCGGGCCGGGATATTCTCTCGGATTCAATTCCGCCGAACAGATGATTCAAGGGTCACTCCCGGAGGGTAACTTCACACTGCAAGCCACCACTCGAGGGCAGGGTGGTTCGACAGGGTTTCTGAATTTTTCGGTGCGCGGAGGCCCATATGTTGGGCCCGGGGTCAACCTGATACCCAACACGTCGCTCAGTGTGACGGTGAGGGAAGAATTCAAGAGCGGAGCAAGCGTCTTCGGGGAAGATATTCCGGCAAGTGACGACGGGCAGCCAAACGGTGCGCCACAGCGGCGAGTTAACGTGCAGGTGCTGCTGACGTCGGTCGAGGCGTTTGGCTCGCAAGGAACCGCGGTGTCACAGCCGGTCAGCGGCACTCAGGAACATACGCTGCTCCTTCAGGATGTTGCGCCGGGGCGCTACCGCGTGCGTGTGCAATCAGGTGTGGGATATGCGGCGTCGATCGTATACGGCGGGACGGATCTATCGCGACAACCGCTGGTGGTGGGGTTGGGCGGATCGAGCGCGCCGATTGAAGTCACGCTGCGCGACGATGGAGCCGAGGTGGATGGCAAGGTGGAGGAGGGAACCCCTTGCTGTGTTTATTTTTTGCCCGTCGGCGAAGGTTCGGGACAATTTCGCGAAGTGGGCAGCACCCCGGATGGAGCATTTGGTGTAAATCAATTGCCGCCGGGCACGTATCGCGTGCTTGCCTTCGATCGCCAGCAGGAGGATTTCGCATACAACGATGTGGAAGCGATGCGAAAACTGGAATCGAAGGGAGAAGTCATTCATGTTGAGGCTGGGCAGAAGGAGCATTTACGATTGAAAGTGATTCCGGGAGGCGAGCCGCAATGATTTTTAGCGCGCGCCATTTGCGCTGCGTAGTTGCGATGTGCGGTTGGGCGCTGTTGCAGGCCGGGAGTGCGGTGGCAGGGCCGAATCAAATTCCTGCAACGCCGGAGGGAGCGCCGACCGGCCAGGTTTTCAGGATTGCTGGAACGGTGGTGAGCACCACGACGGGTGCGCCGCTTTCGCAAGCGCGCATCTCCGTCGCAGAGACGCGAGCACGCGGAAAAGTGATTTCGATGATCACCGCGGAGGACGGGCATTTTGAATTTTCACCATTGAGAGCTGCGAAGTATTCGTTGCAGGGAGCGAAGCGCGGATACATTTCGGCGGGGTACGAGCAACATGAACAATACACGACCGGAATCGTGACGGGACCGGAGTACTCAACCGAAAACCTAGTACTTCGATTGACGCCGATGGCGCTTATTACGGGCCATGTGTTTGATGAGTCCGGCGATCCAGCGCGAAGCGCGCAAGTAACTCTTTACTTCGAGAACCACGCAGGAGGGATGAGCCGGATCACCCGCTACGCGAATTCGATCAGTGATGATCGAGGATTTTTCGACTTTTCGCTGTTGCGCCCGGGCAAATACTACATTTCGGTTAGCGCGAAGCCCTGGTACGCAATTCATCCGTCGACGGCGGAGGGCGAAGCGAGGAGTGCTGCGGGGCAAGTCTCGCCATCGCTGGATGTCGCTTACCCTACGACGTACTTCAGCGAGGCGACGGAAGCGGATAGCGCCACGCCGATCGAAGTGAAGGGTGGCGACCGCCTGGAAGTGGATGTGCATCTGAACCCCGTGCCTGCTTTGCACCTCATTTTTCGAGTCCCAGAGAATGGGGCGGGCCAGATGAATGGATTCAGAATGCCGGAGTTACAAAAACATGTTTTTGAATCGGAGGAATACGTGCGGTCTGATGGCATGCGGCCGGTGGCGCCGGGGGTGTACGAAATAACGGGAGTTGCGGCCGGCCGCTACGCGGTGAGGATCAGGAGCGCGGACTCCGGCCAGCTTGAGCAATCCGCGGAAGTCGATCTTGTTCGCGATGGACAGGATCTGAATGAATCCAAGGGTGAACCACTTGGCAGTCTTAAAGTGATGGTGAAAATGGCGGGGGAAGAGCCGCTACCCAAACAATACAACGTTGGCCTGCAAGATTCGCGGCGGCGGTTCGTGGCATTCGAACTGGGCGATCCGACGGGGCAGTTCACTTTTGCGGACCTCGCTCCGGGTAAATACGCGATTCTAGTTGTCTCTGCGACATTGCCATTTTCTGTGGTGAAAACTTCTTCACCGGGGGGCGATTCTCCTGGCCACGACGTGAACGTTACCGCCGGTGCCGCCGTGGAAGTGACAGCTTCGGTCGTGGCAGGAAAAGTCAGCATTGAAGGAGTGGTGCACAAGAAAGACAAACCTGTGGCCGGCGTCATGGTTGCGCTGGTGCCGAACGATCCTGTAGCGCACATCGAATTGTTCCGGCGAGACCAGAGTGACTCCGACGGGACGTTCGCTTTGAGGGGCGTGATTCCTGGCTCCTACACCATTGTAGCCGTGGAAGATGCCTGGGGATTGGAATGGTTACACCCGAACGTCCTCGCGCGATATGTGCAGCATGGACAGAATCTTACGATAAGTGAGCTGATGCGCGGAACCGTGGAGCTGCTCGACCCGGTCGAAGTGCAACCTCATTGAGCAGCAAATTGGGTGTGAGTGCAACCGTGCCGCCCCATGCAACTGGAAACGCAAGACTCGTTTACCGAGGAGTCCCGCCTGGGGGATCTGAGATGCAGTCCTGGCGTTGGTGGGGTTATGAGTTGAAGGTCATACTCTGAGTCCCATTGATTACGCTGCCAGCCTACACGCCTTGGTTAGGTCCGTTTCCGTCACACGTTGGTAGCTGTTATCTCTTTTGAAGTAATTTCATACTTGAAGTTATCGGGATCGAGGCTGTCGAGTCGGCCGTCGGTTGTTTCCGCCTGCGGATACATGAAGAAGCCGACTGGAGCGCCGTTCGACCCGGGCAGAGCGACGTCGTGCGCGAAGTTGTAGGCCATCCAGTTCATCTCCCAGGACCCGAATAGCCGTGCGCGCGCATTCTTCACCATGTTGTCGTCCGGGGAGCGATTTCCAGGTGGTTCCTCGAGCACGACCTTCCGGACGTCTGCGGGATCAACTGGTACCCAGCCGTACCGACCAAGGTAAACTTCAGCGCGGCAATGCTGCGCTTTCGTCACATTCTCTGACGAAGCCCCAAGGCTCTTGTATCCCAGTTCGGACTTGGCGACACGGATGCCATAGACGTCGCGCGCTGGAAGGCCTGCCGCGCGGGCGAGGCCAACGTAGAGCGCGTTAAGATCGGCGCACTTGCCGCCCAGATCTCTGGACTCCAGCATGAAGCGAATGTCGCCGACGCCGCAGCCGCGGGTTTTCGGATTCCGAAAGGTATTGTCAACAATCCACTCGTAGATCGCACGCGCCTTCTCAACATCCGTCTTCGAGCCCTTTGTGATTTCGCTCGCTGTCTCTTTCACGATGCCGTCGGTCGGCAGCAGCTTGGTGGGCAGCAAGAAATGTTCCAATTCCGCCCGGCTCTCTTTGGGTGCGATACCCCGCGCGTTGAGGTCGACCACGCAATCCTTAGTGGCGATCCGGCTGGTGACTGTGAGGACCGGCCTTGCCCCGGCCGGAAATTCCACGGCGATGATTCCGAGCGCGTCGGTCTTGCTCTCGACCATCCTCGCGGTACCCCCCTCGGCGTTGAAGGTATTCGCGAGCGTCTTCTGGAAGGGCGTTTCACTAATGAGTGCCGCCGGCAACCATATGCGTGTCGTCCCGGAAGGTTTCAGGACTTCGATCCGAGTCGTTACTTGAAATGTGCGCCAACGGTCGGCCGTTGTGACCTGTGAAAGCAACCGCCCCGCCCTCGCGAATGCGAGGCTTACTGACACAATGCCCGCTGATTGCAGAAAATTGCGACGTTTCATGGCCAATACCTCTGCCCGAGAATTCTTTTAATTTCTCTGCTGACAGATAACGTACACCCGACTCTGTCCGCATACAATACTGGAGGCAGGGTTTTGGAACACAGCCGGCCTTCATGCACAATAAAATCCCAATGTCGAAAACTAGCGCCGCTTCGAATCCCTTGGTCGGACACTTTCGCTTTGCCAGTCTGGCGTTTTGGGATGGTTCTGGACATCGGGCGTTGAGTGTTTCGGATAGGGCAACGAAAGTGCTAGTGTTCTCAGAGGGATGATGTGGCCAGAGAATGCGGGTAGCCTCGCACGTTCGCCTGGCTACACTTATTCTTTTGATTCCGGTTTTTACCAGTGACTGGATCGGGGAACGACTTCGCTTGAGGGTCGCATGCAGATGACTGCCAAGGCCGACAGTGAAGGCTTCCAAAGCGGCGCGAACAAGTACGCCGACTACCTCGAGACGCCCGAGGGCCGGTTGCGCTCCGACTTGGCTTTTGCCAACCTGCAGCATTTTCTTCCTCAGCAGGCCAAACCTTCGTTGTGTGCACTTGATCTCGGATGCGGCACGGGGGTGACTGCTGTTCGCCTGGCGCGACTCGGCATTCACGTTACGCTGTTGGATTCCTCTCCCGCGATGCTGGACATCGCGAAGCGTACGGCACAGGAAGCAGGTGTTACGGACAAGGTCGTACTGCAACAAGGCGACGTTACCCAATTGGCGAACTTGTTCCACACTCGATCGTTCGATGTAATTCTTTGCCACAACGTACTGGAATATCTCGACGAGCCGGGTGCTGTGGTGCGCGGTGCGGCTCGCGCCTTGCGGGATTCATCGGCGATTTTGTCTGTTCTCGTACGTAACCAGGCAGGTGAAGTATTCAAGGCCGCTATCCAAGCGGGCGATTTGGCAATTGCGGAAAGAAACCTCACCGCTGAGTGGACACAAGAGTCTTTGTACGGAGGCCGGGTACGACTATTTCCGTCAAATAGCCTGCAAGCCATGCTGAAAGCGGCGTCGCTGGCAGTGATTGCCGAGCGGGGTGTACGCGTCCTTGCAGACTATTTGCCGCCACGGGTTTCTCGCAGCGCAGACTACGAACGGATTTTTGAACTGGAGCGGAAGCTGGGGAACCGGCCAGAGTATGCCGCAGTCTCCCGCTATACACACTGCCTGGCACGTTGCGTAAGTTCGGTGGCGGAGGACTACGCGTGACCAACGTCCCTGTCCAAGTTTCGGGGATCCCGTCCGGCGCGAGGGCGCCTGATGCCGCGATTGCGCTTGGACTCGGGCTCACCAACGAGTGCAACCTCAAGTGCGCCTTCTGCTACCGCGATCCGACGCGCGCGGATCGGCTCTCTTTGGATCAAGTGAAGTCCGTCATGGAGCGCCTTCCGGTTCGCTCCGTGAATCTGGGCACTGGCGAGAACGGAATGCATCCTGACTACAAGACTATATTGGCTTACCTGCGAACTCGACCGGTGAAGCTCACCATCACTTCCAATGGTCACAGTGTTGCCGTTCTGGAAGACCATGACTTGCGTGCCTTCCATGACATCGAGTTTTCTCTCGATTACCCAACCCAAGCGGAACAGGACGCGCAACGCGGCCTAGGTAACTGGGAACTGATTCATCAACAGGCCGAGCGTTGTGTGCGTCTGGGTGTACCCGTGACGATTATCGCGGTGATGATGAAGTCAAACTTCTTGCGGCTGGCGGATGTCGCACGAGTCGCGAAACGGTTTGGCGGTCCCTTGCGTGTGAACGTCTATCAGGCAGTGCGGTCCGATCTTTACGCACTCACGTACGAAGAATACTGGCAAGGGTTCCGTAAGCTTTTCGAGAGCACCGATGTAATCGCCATCGGCGAGCCTCTGGTGCGGGCGATGGCCGGCCTACCGCCACTTAAAGGAGGATGTGGCGTCAGCACGGTGCGAGTCACGCCCCGCGCCACAACACAGCCATGCGTCTATTGGCCCGGCTCCGGAGAGCCACTCTCGGAGTTGATTTTGTCAGGGTCCGAGATTCTGAACTCTGCACCTTTTGAGCAGGCCCGTACCCTTCCAGAAGCGTGCCAGCCTTGCGAGTTTCGAGATACATGTCATGGAGGATGCGCAGGACGGCGGCGCCTCCAAGGAGAGCTACGGCAGCCGGATTTTTATTGTCCGATCATGCGGGGCGAGCGCCCACGGCTCGACATTCTGATGGCCGCAAATCGCGATCTGCCCAAACTCGGTAGCTCCTGCACCACCGTAGTGATTGCCCGAGAGTCTGGGTCGTGAGGATCGACGTCGATTGACGAAACGAATCCGCCCGTTTCCTATTGCGCGTCCACCCAGGTGTCTGACCCCGTCAGCTTGTAGGCCACATTCAGGAATGCAAGGTGAAACGGTTTGCCGTCCGCCGTGCCCCGATGTTCCGTTGAGACCAGGAGAGGCCCAGCCATCTTGTAGCCCGCCCAGGTGGTTGTGACGTTGCTCGGTGGTTTGGGTCCGCCGCGATGATAGATGAACTGCACAATTCGTCCATCCTTCCCCACATAAAGATCCCATGTATCGCCTGGCGTATAGCCGCCAACTTCGGCAGGATATTTCACCGAAACCAGTTTCGCCGTGCCATTTCCAATCGGCAATTTTTGGTTTTCTTTAACGGATACATTGGCGCTGCTGTCCCAGTTCGCATGGAAAGGGAAGAGAAACCAATAGTTATCGTTGACGAAGCCCGGCTCAATTTGATCCTTCACGTCGGCAGGTGCGCTGCTGAGCTGAGAACGGTTATAAGAAACTTTAACGGGCTTGCCGTCCTTGTCGGTTGTTTCGTAGGTGACGTTGCCAGTCTTGGGCTCCCAAGTCCAGGTGCGAGAGAGCTTCACCTTTAAAGCGGCAAGGTCCAAGTTGAACGTATAGCGTACTGCTTCAATTTTCCCCCACGAATCAAGACCGTAGGTCTTGGCAAGTTGTTCGACCTCGGGCGGGCGCGTCTGCGCCTGGGAAGTGCTCGCAAGTAGCAGTGCCCCTGAGAGCAGGCTGTAGATCGTCATGCAATAGCACAACTTTTTCATGAAGGTTCTCCTCAGTAAGACGAACATCTTCTTGGATGGCGTGCAATGGGCCCTAGATGCAATAAATCGGCTGTCGTGCAGCTGCCCTCACTCTACCGGGTCCGCTGAGCATTGGAGTGCGGCCGATCGCGTGGTCCTACGCAAAGCGATAATGGCAGCAGCGACTGCCACGGATCCGTATTCCAGAATCATAATCCAATCAGGAACTAACCACGGGCGCCCAACGGTCCGCAGATGCCACACATAATAAGTAGGAAGGATGCTCAAAGTCCAGACCAGGATGGGAAGTGTTGAGGTCGACCTTAGGAACGGTAGCATCCATAGCAGGTACCACGGATAGACAACCGGAGCGCAGAAAAGCGATGCCGCCATTGGCCAGGCGAACGCCTCCGCGGACCCTTCCGAGGGCTTTTTTCTCATCCAGATTGCGGTAAGAAAGCCGACGAGCGCTGCCAGTCCGGCGACGAACCGCGGAGCCACCACTCGCTCGAGCGTTGCAAAAACCGGATCATTAAAGCGGAACCTCTGCACGTAGGAGCCGAGCGAACCGATAGGAATCCGGCCGTGGTTGAGAAATGGTATGTATAGGAGTCCGACCACAATTGCTGCCAGCGCGGCCTCGCGCATCCGGACGCGCTTCCAGTAGAGCGGAAGCAGCACGATCGGAAGGAATTTCACGGCAACCGCAAGCCCAAATGACACGGCTGCAACGGCACGCCAACGTCTCAGAAGCGCAGCGGCGGATACCAACAGCAGCAGCACGCCGACAATGTCAACGTGACCGCTGCCCGCCACCTCAATCGCTAGCAGTGGGTGCCAAGCGTAAGCCAGAACCCAGTGCTCTCCCTGCCGGCTACGACGCAACACATCGAGCAACACAAGCACAATCGCGAAATCGCAAAGTACAAATGCTACTTTCAGCGCGAATGTAGACTCGTGAATCGATGTTACGGCGCGGAAGAACAACTGCGCCCCCGCTGGATAGGGGCTCGGCACCTCTGGATTATTGAGCGTACGCGTCTCAGATGTGTGCAAGCTGGCAAATGCAGGGTCGCTCGGAACCACGATATAAGGGTTATAGCCGAGCCGCTGCACGCGGCCGTCCCAAATATAGCGATGGATGTCATCGTCAACACCTGGCGGCATTCGTAGGAATTGAATATGCCACAGAGCAGACAGGGCGAGACCGAAGACGATGACGCGCTTCGGAAATTCTGGTGTGGAGAAGAGCTCGCGGATGGCTAGGAGGTACGCGACGCCAGCAACACCCAGAGGAATCAGAAATGACGGTTCACCTGTGCGGCTGAAGTTGCGTGAGCAGATCGTCAGCGCCACAAGCAAGATGGCACCAAGTCCGTACAGCCTGCGCGAGGGTGTGAGTTTCACAGGCCTCCCATTCAATGAGGAAGTTGCGCGACTGCTTGCTGCCATTCGCCGAACCAGCCTGCAGTCCTTGGGGCCTTCGCGGGAGCGAGCCGTAATTCCCAAGCCAACAGAATCAAATCCTTTGCGACGTCGATGTCATAGAAGGGTTCTGTGAAGCCGGTTGAGAGTTCAAGAGCCTTCGTGCGTGTCAGCAGTCTGTCGAGCGCACTCCCTGTTCCCATGCCATCGCTTTCGAAGAGCGCCGGGTGAGCGGCCTTGGCGCCAACCAGATAGTAGCCTCCATCGTGGGTTGGCCCGACAACCACATCATGCGTGGCGAGTATTTCGAACGCGCTGTCCAGAACTGACGGCGCGAGGTGTGGACTGTCACTATTGAATGCGATGACGTGCTGCCGGCCGGCGGCAGTGAAATGTCGAAAAACAGAGGTCAGTCCTGCTGCAAGGCCTTCGCCTTTTTGCGCCACGACCTGCACTGTATTACTTACTAGGTGCGCCAATTCTTCCTGATCCGGCTCGGGGCACATTACTGCGACCTCCACGCTCGTCAGTGACGTTGCCAGCGCGAGGGTATCCTGCAGAAGGCAGCGATACAGCGCGGTCACTGCGGGAGAAGGAAGGCTCTCTGTGAGACGGGTCTTGACCATGCCGGGCTTTGGGGCTTTCGCCATAATGACTAACGTTCGGTTTGGAGGAGAAAAGTCCACAGGGGTCTGGCTAGAGGATTCCATGAGAGATTGGCCCATCGGGACTTACACTGGTCGCGGCGTTCGCGCCCTTCGACGTCGAAAAGAATAGCCCACTATCCGGGTTAGGATGAACCATGCTGCCCCTACCGTGCCCTTCACCGTACCGCTAATTTTGGACTTTCCAATACGCGGGTGGTAGCTCACGGAGACTTCCACGATGCGAAATCCCGCGATGGCCCCTTTCACGATCATTTCCACTGCCCAGCCGTAGGTAGCCTCTTCAAGGGCAAGGGCGCGCAGTACCTCTGCGCGGCCTGCGCGAAACGGACCGAGGTCAGTGACCTTCACGCCGTACAAAAGCCTGATCAGTCCTGCGGCGAGGCGATTGCCGAACGATTGGTGCCACGGTAGCGCACCGGCGCTGCTTTTGCGGCCGAGGCGCGAACCGAGCGTAATATCAGCGCGTCCCTCGATGATGGGAGCCAAGATAATCGGCAACTCCGAAGGGCGGTCGCTGTAGTCTCCATCGAGGAAAACAACCACATCAGGATTTTGCGTATTCGCAAGCCCTGTCAAACACGCGCGCCCGTATCCTCGACGAGGCTCCTGGATGACTTGTGCCCCCATCTTTCGGGCGAGATCGGGCGTTCCGTCAGTCGAATTGCTGTCGACAACGATGACCTCGGCGACGAGATCGGAAGGCAGATCGGCAAGCACACGGCCAATGGCCTGCGCTTCGTTGTGGGTAGGAATGATGACCGACACTCGCACGCAGGTTCCCTCATTACCACCACAGGGACGTGGGGCGCCGCCTTGCCAGCAACGCGTCGATGCCCCAGGCACGGCCTGCGCGTCCCACCGCGAGTCCGAGCGATGCGAGCACCGGAACCAGCAGTTCCCAAATCCATGACGTACCCAATTCCGAGACCCAAAGGCTGCCCAGGTACAGGAATGCGAGAAGGGCCACGGGACGCGTGAGCAGGCCGATGACTAGCAGGATCCCCAGCGAAATCTCCGCCACTGCTTGAAGGGGAGCTGCCATAGCTGCATGGCTGGCCATGATTCCCATCACCCACTTCCATACGGCCGGTGAGTGGCTGTTCTTAATGTAGTAATTGATCACTCCGGCGTAGCCCGCAGTGGTGTACGTGCCTTTCCCCAGATTCTCAAAGAAGACCCACACGAGCATGGCACCGACGGTCACGCGAACCAATGCTAAGCCCTTTGCCGCATCGGACTGGCCGGCGAAGCTGACTGTCGCATTTTGAGCTTGAGTTGCGTTTGTCGTCATTCTAAACCTCCGCGCAATTGATTCCACCCGCGACTAAGGCCGCAATCTTAAACGATTGGACCCGCCTGTGCCAGATGGATGCGCGCGGATAACTAAGTTACAGCCAGCCTCAGCCGCAGAAAGCTTTGGCTCAGGAGCAGCAGGTCTCGGCGATTTACCTTGGCTATGACGGCCATGTGTTTGTCACAGCATTCGTCAATTCCGCTTGATGATAAAAACTGTCTTATCGTCGATACGATCTTCCTCGCCAATCTGTCGGAGACGATCATCTCGTTTGAGGGCGTACTCGAGCAGTGCGTCGCATATGTCTTTTGCGGGCTGCAGATTGTGCTCGCGCATGACGATTTCAAGCTGCTGTCGTTCCTTCTGGCCGCTTCCGTCATAAACCCCATCGGAGTAAAGAAACAGGATGTCCCCTGGACTCATCAGCGTTAGCTCTGCCACATCCGAGGTGTTCGCCCGCTTCTGCCGTGATTCCAAGGAGAAGTACCTGTTACGGTCTGGATCATCTTCGGGAATCTGCAAGCCAAGTGGCAGAAATTGCACCATCCGACTTTTATCAATCTCCATGAACCTGCGGTATTCGGCGGAGAAAACCAGCGGTGGGGGATGTCCAAAATTAACGAATCGGAAGTATCCATAAGGGTGTACTTCACCGTAAAGCATGGTCGCAATTTCCTGAGCGTTCTCTTTCTCGCTTCTGCCGAGAGCATTACGAGCGGTGACTGACAGTGCCAATCGCAAGTTGATCCTCTCGAACAACTCCGCGGTCGTTTTTCCCCGGTGATCGAGTTCGGAAAGCATGAGGGCATGAAACGTATCGTGAACCGTGGATGCGATTTTCGCGGAAATGATTCCGTGTCCTTGAGCGTCCACCACGAGGACACCCGCCGTACTGTAAAGCTCATGCAGATCTTCGGCGACCCGCACCTGCTCCGAACTTCGTCCGCCTCTATATTCCGTTTCCATTTCAGGTTTATAGCCTGGTCTCGATTTCAGCCATTCCACATGGTCGTCCACCGAATTGCGTGGCGGCGCACCTGTCGGAGGCGGCTCGAGGTACTCCTTCGATCGCTTCAGTGCCCGCTGAACGCGTGCATCGATGTCGTAACGTTGCTGAAAGTTTATGTATTCAAAGAGGTCGCCGCCGACCGTTCCCGCGGGGATAGAATTTCCGTACATCTCGATTCCTTGCACATGAGGAATCGCCCCTTCGACCGGCATCAGCCGCTTGAGCAGATATTCATCGATACTCGGAGCCTTGTAATTTGTTGCCATAATAGAATTCCAGGCTGAGGCAAACTCCCCCTTTGATGTTTGTCGAGGACACGAGGATGCGCAACTCCTTCGCATCGCGTCTATTGTATTTTGGTATAGAGCTGATTTGGCGGGCCCCACTCTGGCCTAATCAACAGGAAATAGGTGCGCATGCGCTTCTGTATTCGGTCCAGCCCGCAAGAGCTATCGCGCCTGGTGATACGTGCTCAAAGGAGCGTTGCTGTTAACCGTGGGAAGCGGAAGCGGAGTACAGTCTTCTTGAGACAGTGTGCGACCCAACGAATGACCCGGCCAGCGGTCGCATGAAAAAAGGCCGGAATCCTGGGTTCCGGCCTCGCACATCTCAGATTGGTTGCGGGGGTCAGATTTGAACTGACGACCTTCGGGTTATGAGCTCGACGAGCAGACCCTAAGTCTTGATGATTCAATTGCCCTTACAGTTCGTCGACCCCCTAAAACCACCCCCAAAACACAGGGTTTTGGACGCTAGTTGGACGTCGAAATTGGGGCGTGGTCACTTCAACGAAAAGCCAACTTTCCGGCCAAATGGCCGCAGTGACGTTTTCCACGCCACCAGCTTAGACCCCTGTGCTCATGGACGGTCTTCCAGCAATCGGCAGCGCGACACGCTCATGCCGCAAATTGCTTTAGGTGGTAATCAAGATGGATTTGCAGAAGCTTGCCCTACTCGCGGGCGCGTGAACTTTTTTATGAATAAGTGTTCAGAAAGCGTGGATTCATCGAGTACGATCGCCGTCTCGACGCGAACGGCGTCGTACACATTAACACCTCACGTTTAGCGAAAGTTTACGTCGCCTCTGCGTCGCGCCTTCGCAAGGCGGCTCCTTGAGGGTCGGTGATTATATCGACCCACTTCGGGTCAGGTGAGGCCTCAGCCTCGTAGTTGTCGTGCCAGTTCCACCACTTGTACGGCGGGGTTTGGGGGTAACCCTCGGGGGAGTCCTCCCAAGACTCCTGACGGCCGAGCGCCGTCATATCGAGGTAGCTCCAGGTGGATCCCATCGCCTCGTCTCCGCGGCTGTTGATGAAGTACGTGCGGAACACCTTGTCGCCGTCGTGGATGAATGCATTGTGGCCGTGCCACTGGTCCACGCCGAAGTCGGTGTCGAAGCTATCTGTGATGGTGTACCAAGGCATCTTCCAGCCCATTCGTACCTTCAAGCGCTCAATGTCCTTCTGTGACGCGTGCGAGGCGTACGCGAGCGTTGTGTCGCGGGCGTTCAGATGGGCCAGGTGGGCAACCTGATCGGCGCCCAGGGAGCAGCCGCGGCAAGCATGATCGGGCCAGCCGAAGACACTAGGCTCGAAGAAGGCGCGATAGACGACAAGCTGCCGGCGACCCTCGAACAAATCGAGCAGACTCACCTTGCCCTTGGGCCCGTCGAACTCGTACTTCTTCTCGACTGCCATCCACGGCATCCGTCGACGCTCGGCGGCCAGCGCATCACGGGAGCGGGTCAAGGCCCTCTCCTTCACGAGGAGCTGCTGGCGCGCAGCCTCCCACTCCTGCGCCGATACAATCGGGGGCGCGTTCTTTGGGAGTTGTCCTTTCGGATTCTCCATTTCTCTCTTGGTGGCTCTTGCCATTTTATTTCTCCTTCGTTTTCTGAAGACCGGGACAATGCGGCCTAAAGAATTTTCTAATCTTGCCAATGCACAGGGCCAGAATTCCTCCCGTGGACCCCACGCCAGAGGCCATGGCTGCCGCACTTGCGATACACACTGGACACATATTACCGTCCTCTGAGCTTCTAAGCCGGGGCATGGGAGAAAAACATCGGGTAATCCCAGTATTCGACCATGCTCAGTGGGGCTGAGGTATTTCGGCTCGCTACCGCATCCGCCGGTGAAATTGAAAGAGGTCAGAGGCTTCCGGCGGTCTCCATGAATGACGGGTAAACCGGAAGTGATCAGGGCAGAAGGCCCATTCTGCGAAATCGGGACTGTCTCAGTCCACTTGGTGTGTAGTTGCGTTACCGGAAATGCGGTTTAGGCTTGATTTCACTTGGACGGTCACGGCGTTAATCGGGACTTAGTGAAGATTGGAGTATGAGCTCGCCCTGCGCGTCAGAAAGAGATTGTCGCGGAGTTGCGTTCGCGAGCTCTGCGTCTCTAATGTTAGGCTTGCACCGTTAAGAGTCGCCTAAAAGGTTCGTTTTGTTGGCTTCGGTGGAGGATTGCTTGGCTTGCGAAATTAGGCTTCGCAGTCGGTGGGGTTATGGAAATAATACTCAAGCAGGGACAACCATTGCTTTGATTCTGGTTATAGTTGCCCCTTTTCTCTTTCTGCAATCGCTCACAGCGCAGCCGACGAAAATAGTCCGGCGCGTCCTCATTTTCAATGACTTTGGTTCTATTTCGTCGCCCGGGATTGTGGCTCTGGATCAAGCGATCGCCGCTGGTATAACGAGTTCTTCATACCGAATCGAACTCTACAGTGAGAATTTGGAAGCAAGTTTGTTTCCCGATGAGGTGTCCCAGCACCGTTTTCGTGAATGGTACGATCGCAAGTATGCAGACCGCAAACCAGATGTGATTATTACTGTCGGACCTGCGTCTCTCAAGTACATGATCGAATCGCATGAAAGATCATTTCCGAACGTTCCGGTCATCTTCTGTGGCACTACCGCGGAAATGATAGACCAACTGAAGCCGGACTCTCACTTTACGGGCGTTTGGGGAGTGGCACAGCCAGAGAAGACCCTGATCGCGGCGCTGCATTTGCAACCGGAAACCAAACACGTGGTTGTCGTGGGCGGTGTCGGAGCGTTTGACCGGAGCCTTGAGGCCGTCACGAAGGAAAGTTTCCGCAAGTACGAGTCGCAGTTCGAGTTCACATATCTTACGAACCTGGATATGCCTACGCTCCTTGAACAACTGAGGCGCTTGCCGAGCAAGACGATCGTGTATCACACATCCATCATGGAGGATGCTTCTGGTGCACACTTCATTGACGCGGCCCAGTCTGTTCCTATGGTTGTTAGCGCTGCGAATGCACCTGTATTTGTGGTGGATGACGTAGATATCGGTAAAGGAGCAGTGGGCGGCAATGTGGTGAGCTGGGCCGCGGACGACCAGGTTGCCGCTGAGATGGCCGTGAGAATTCTCGACGGAGCAAAACCGCAGGAAATCCCAGTCGTCAAGAATAGCAACGTCTATCAATTCGATTGGCGCGCTCTACGTCGGTGGGGCTTCAGGGAAACCGACCTTCCACCTGGCAGCATTGTGCTCTTTCGCGAATTGTCATTATGGGAACGCACCAAATGGATCTGGATCAGTGGGCTGCTAGTTATCCTCAGTCTGTCCGCCCTTGCCGCTTACCTTCTGTTCAGTCGAAGACAACTCAGGCAGGCGAGAGACGCTCAGTGGCAGCTTACTGACTCTCGCATAATATAGAGCTATTCTGACCATAAAGAAGATTGCTTCCAGAAGGCAGTGATCAGTCGCGGACGGCGGCGCATGCGACGTAGAGTTCGTCGCGTGGCTTCGCTCAGTTGCCAGTAGTCCTTCGGACAGACATTCGGCAACTCGTGCTGTTTCCAGTAACCCCAGATGTACTCGACGGGGTTCAGTTCCGGGGCGTAGGGCGGCAGATAGGCGGTGGAAATCCAGCCTCGCAAACTGGCAATGTAGTCCTGCACCAGCCGGCTGCGGTGCCCCGGCAGGCGATCCCACACGATCAGCAACGGCTGGTCCAAGTGCCGCACTAAGGCCTTAAGAAAGTCCACGACCTGTTCCTTCTTGATGGCCCCCGCATAGATTCGAAAGTAGAAGTTCCACAGGGTGAGCCCGGCAGCGACCGAGAGACTCTTCCAATTGAAGTTGTATTGCAGTATGGGTGTTTGTCCGCGAGGCGCCCAGGTACGACAACGATGCGGCCGCTGGCTCAGTCCGCTTTCGTCGATGAAGACCAGGATTCGCCCCTCCTGGCGCGCTTTTTTTTTAGTGTTGGCCACACCTTCTTCTTCCAATTGAGGATCTGTTCTTCATTGCGTTCTCGTGCTCGCCCCTCGGGTCGCTGCGGACTCCAGCCTAGGCCAACCAGAATCTTCCAGACATGGCCTTCGTGATAGCCAACGTCAAACTCCTGCTCGATCAAATGAGCCACTCGGGGACAAGTCCACAGCGGGGTCTCATAGCCGAGCCGCTCGGGACCTGCGACCAGTAGCTTCTCTAGTTGTTGTCGCTGCTTCTCACTCAAGCGCGGCTTGCGCCCGGCACGTCCCGCTTTCCGCAGCGCGGACTTGCCGTGGGTGCGATAGTCGTGCATCCAGCGAGACACTGTCTGCGGGACAACGCGGAGCTGACGAGCAATCTCAGCCTGACGCAGTCCACGCTCGAACATCTGAATAGCTTGAAAGCGTCGTTTCTCTAAGGCTTCAAAATCGCGAGGTACTCCAGCAGGGTTTCCCATATCCAATTAGACGCAGGATACCCGAAAATAGTTCGCTATATTATGCGGGATTCAATAGTGGTCTGTTGATCAACGCCCAGGAAGTGGAGCGAACACGACTGGCGTCGGAACTCCACGACGATTTTAGCCAACGCCTGGCTCTGCTCACCCTAGGATTGGAGAATGTTTCGGAAACATTACCGGACTCACAGCAAGACGCGAAGCGACAACTGCATGGGTTCATTAATTTAGCCAGCGAGATTGGCGCCGATCTACACACCGTATCTCATCGTCTGCATTCATCCCTGCTGGAGACCCTGGGCTTGGAGCCGGGCGTGAGAGCCTTGTGTGAAGAATTTTCCGCCCGGCAGGGTATTCAGGTTGTTTTTTTCGCAGAGGATATTCCGTCTCGCGTACCTCCCAACTTAGCTTTATGTTTATTCCGTATCGTCCAGGAAGGCCTTCAGAACTTAAAGAAGCATAGTGGCGCGGCACAGGCCCAAGTGAGATTAAGCAAGGATGGGGATAGATTGCTTCTCTCCGTGTGTGACCAAGGTGCAGGATTCGATGCGAAGGATATGACGGATCGCGCGACTTTGGGCATCCGAAGTATGGGAGAACGTGCACGCCTGGTGGGTGGGCTATTCGAGATTCATTCGGAGCCCGGTAAGGGGACGAGGATCGATGTATATGTACCGCTTCAACAGGAACCGTGCCGCTGAAAATTTGAATTCGCAGCGGAATATGGGGAGCTAAGTCCTGGCACGGTATGTGAGGCTTAGGCTTGCTACTAACGCGCCATTTTCTGAAGCGTATACAAGATAAGCTTGCGGTCTTCCTCTTTGGCCTTACCTAGAAGACGGCGGAGTTGGTTTAGAAACTTGGCGTCCTTGCCCGAACTGCCCCAAAGATTGTCATCAGATTTATTTTTGAAAACAGCAGGCGCTTTTGCTGGCTGGTCGCCATCGTAGAACAACTTGTACAGCGGAATCTCAAAAGCACGTGCCATCTTTTCCAACGTCTCAACGGAGGGAACCATGTGCCCGTTCTCGACGCGGGAAATGTAGGATCGTAGGAGCCCGGTGCGCTGTTCTATGTGCCCTTGTGAAAGATTCTTTTCTTCACGAAGTTCGCGGAGTCTGTCGCCGATAACCATGTCGGGATTATTCTAAAAGCATGGACCGAAGGCAAGCAAACTGCCGCCATGGCAGTAAAAATGAAGCTTTCACCGTATTCCAAAGACATTTCTGACCACGCAGAATCCTCGCGTGAGCACCGAATTGGTAGATAAGCTCGGAAGTCATGAGATGCCAAACAAGTATTTGCGCTTGAGGAATATTCCGGGCGGAGAGCTTGTCGAAGAGTTTGCCGCTGAACCTCGTGACGCCATCGAGTGGACCAGCGACGTAAAGCGAGCTACCTTGTTCTACCCTGATTATGCGCAGGCCATTCAGTCAAGAATTAAACAGCACGAGAAAATAGAAACTGAACTGATGGAACTTCCAAGCCCGTGTCCAAACGTAGTTCTGTTGGCTTCGGGCTAACTCACCTAGACAAAAACGTGCAGCTGGTAAGGCGACCGTACTTCCAGTCACCAGCGGCTTGGTGGGACGGCTCAATCAATTTAAGGGACAAATTTCTCGTGCCTCTGACGGCGCATAACTCAATTGCATCGTACTACGATATATCGGATAATTGATCAGCATCTCTCGATTAGGCCGGTGAGCACGCTGGGGGCAGTGTTCGTTCATCGGCCTTCCTTTTTGTTGGTTTTTGGGAATTCATGTCTCGGCCCAATGACATGGTTCGCGGGGCGGTCTAAATGTCAGAGCGGTCCAAAAAGTTAGCACACTACATCCGCAGGGCGAAAGAACGTCAGTCAGCGGCAAGCCAAGACAACCACGACGAATTACTCGACAAAGGCTTTGCGTTCTTGAAAATTGATCTTGAGCGTGAATTTCATGACCAAATTAACGATGTTAATCACGAGCCTGGCTGCGTTGGAACCTTCGGCTGCGCATTTTCCGACAAGAAGTCGCGTGTATTCAAAATCGGTGAAGAAGATGGCGGACTAACGATTGATTTCAATCCAAGTGAACGGACCGCAGAAATAAAAGGCAAGGAACCAATCAATTTCTATTATTTCATTCAGGTCACACTTGCCAAGGATAAAACGAAGTGGTGTTGTGCGGGTGGCGAAAAGAGTACAGAACTTTCACCCATCAACTGCAAACTAGATACCGTTGTTGAAGAAGCGCTGCTTGCTCTATGTGGAATCGACACTTAACAATCACAAAACAATCACAGGGGAGTAGCGACAAACCGAGCGGGAATACCCGGGGAGGTTATGATGTACCGTTGGAACAAGAAGTTGGTGTCACGGAGGCACCGATGAAATTTTCCCTCGCTATTCCTCTTTTCACTCTCCTTGCCGTCGTTTCTTGTGCCAAGAAGCCGACTACTCAAATCACGGTGAAGGTGCCCGATACATTCGCAGGCACTATAAGCCTGACACCGTGCATATCCGTAGCAAAAGACCCCGTGGTGCTCGATGAAACGAACTACGGCTACACCCGTGCCTGTCCATTAGGAGATGTAGAGCTGGTCGTGATTAAGGGGACAAAGACGCTTCACATACTGCCCGAGAAAGTTCATGTGCGAAGACGAAGCGATGGAGAGGCAGCGACTATTTCTGCTGAGATTCCGAGAACTTAGAACCCGGTGTGAACCTTGGGGTTCAAAAAACTGCTTCAAGATCGTTCCGCATGCCAAAATAGGGAACACTTTGACGGACTACTTTTCCTGAGAAGCCTGAAGTTCCTACCGAAGGGCTAGAGCTGGAATGTCCTAAATGCAAGACTAAATGTGTTTATCAACAAAAAGAACTTTGGTACGAACGGAATTGAGCTTGTACTGAAACTAACCAAGGTTCGGCTTGCTTTTCTCCTCAATCGCTTCAGCCGCATCAAGTTTCCGGTCTATGTGGAAGTCAGAACGAAGACCACCTTCTGGCCAGATGCAATCTTCACCAGCATCGACTCCACACGCAGGACAAGGAATGGCAAGAAATAGCTGCGGGGTTAGGTTTGTCATTCTCGGCGATAAGCATGCAGCGACCCGCGCTTTAGAACAGTCGTATTTAGCACAGGTATTTCTGTGTATATCTTTCAGCGGCGCATCAGAGTAGTTTGACAACAGGTGTGCACATGCCCAATTGGGTCTTGAAGTGCAGCAATTGCGGTTTTAGATTCCCGCATTCGAAGATAGGCAACACGGGTCTCGCCGACTACTATCTTCCAGTCAAGCCGGAATTCCCACGTCAGGGGAGCGAGCTTGAGTGCCCGAAGTGTAAGTCTAAGGCGACCTATCAGCGTTCAAGTCTTTTGTATCAAGCTTGAGTTTTAATCAAGCATCCACCAAAAATGG
Source organism: uncultured Acidobacteriota bacterium (assembly GCA_963833345.1). GTDB lineage: Bacteria > Acidobacteriota > Terriglobia > Acidiferrales > UBA7541 > Acidiferrum. The sequence goes on from CAWHXI010000001.1 coordinate 213,980, forward strand.
TCCGCCAACAATTGGTCTCGGCACTAAAGGGACGAAGATGTTCTGGCATTTAGGATATGAGTACATTGTTAGTGGGGATTCCGGACGATGCCGATCAGTGTTCCGGGGATGCCGATCAGCGGTTCCGGGATGATGGCGATCATGATTCCGGGATGATGCCGATCACTCGTTCCGGGATGATCCCGATCAGTTAATCATGATCGTCGGAACGGTGATCGCGATGCCCCGGAATGTTTTCCACAGGGCGAGGTGACGCTGGACATCACAGTAGGCAAGCTATTTCTCCTATTTGAGTTAGGGAGAGAAAGCTTGCCAACCAGGAGATTGTCCATGCGTAAGATCAGAGAAGTCTTCCGCCTTCGCTTCGAGCTAGGGCTGGAGCAGCGGGCCATTGCCCGTGCTTGTTCGATTAGCCAGAGCACCGTTCATGACTACCTCAAGCGGGCCGCCGCAGCTGGTTTGGTGTGGCCGCTCGGAGAGGAGTGGGACGAGCAGCGCGTCGAGCAGGCAGTATTCGGAGAGCGGCAGGTTGTAAAACGACTCCCCGAGCAAGTCCTCCCGGATTTTCCCACCTTGCATTCTCAGTTGCAGCAGCATCCTCATCTGACGTTGCAGTTGGCTTGGGAAGAGTACCGGCAGGTGCGTCCGGAAGGATACGGCTACAGTCGCTTCTGCGAGCTCTACCAACGGTGGCGCGGAAAGCAGGATGTGGTTCTGCGCCAGGTCCACCAGCCCGGCGAGAAGGGTTTCGTGGACTGGGCCGGTGCAACGATTCCGGTACACGATCCGGTTACCGGCGAAGTCTGGCCAGCGTCGCTGTTCGTGATGGTGCTGGGCGCCAGCTCCTACACTTATGCCGAAGCCACCCGGGACCAGCAGTTGACGGCCTGGATCAGCGCTCACATGCATGCCTTTGAATATTTTTCTGGAGTGCCCAGACTCCTGGTCCCCGATAACCTGCGAACGGGAGTGAGCCGCGCGTGCCGCTACGATCCGGATCTCAACCCCACCTACCAAGAGATGGCCATGCACTACGCCATGGGAGTCGTGCCGGCGCGTCCCTATCGAGCGCGGGACAAGGCCAAGGTTGAAGTTGGCGTGCAAGTTGCCGAACGCTGGATCATTGCCGCCCTACGCCACCAGAAGTTTTTTCGGCTGGCGGATCTGAACCATGCGATTCGCGAACTGCTGGAGCGGCTGAACCAGCGACCGTTCCGGAAGCGCGAAGGATCGCGTGCCAGTGTGTTCGCAGCGGTCGAACGCAGCGCTCTGCGACCGTTGCCCGCCGAACCGTTCGACATGAGCCAGTGGTCCTACGCCCGAGTCAACATCGACTACCACATCGCCTGCGACGCCAACTTCTACAGCGTGCCCTACACGCTGGTGCAAGAACGCGTGGAAGTCCGAGCGACACCGACCACCGTCGAAATCTTTCACAAGGGACAGCGAGTGGCCTCGCACGTCCGTAGTCATGGACGAGAAAAGGCCATCACGCAGACAGAGCACCGGCCGAAGAGCCACCAAGCACATCTCGAGTGGACCCCCTCACGCATGGTGAACTGGGCCGCACAGATCGGACCAAACACGGCAAAGTTGTTTGAACAGATCCTCGCCGAGAAACCGCATCCAGAGATGGGCTATCGCTCCTGCCTCGGGATCATCCGACTGGCCGAGGAGTACTCCTCAGCCAGGATGGAAGCAGCTGCTGATCGAGCCATACGGACGGGTGCTTGCCGCTACCAGAGCGTGAAATCGATCCTAAAGAACTCACTTGACCAACAACCACTCCCAGAACCGCCACCGCTACTTCTTCCGCCATCGCATGACAACATTCGTGGCGCTGAGTACTTCGAGTAAAAAGGAGAGACGATCATGTTGCAACAACCAATGAAAGAACAACTCTATGCTCTCAAGCTTCAGGGAATGGTCGAAGCACTGGAGCATCAGGAACAAGATGAAACCGCTCGGGAGTTGAGCTTCCTCGACCGTCTGGCACTACTCGTCGATCAGCAGTGGAACTGGCGTCAGAACCAGGCCCTCACTCGGCGGGTCCTTGCCGCTCGCTTGCGAGGATCTGCCTGCGTCGAGAACATCGATTATCGTGCCGAGCGAGGACTGAACCGGAGCGTGATCCGTGCGTTGGCCCAAGAGTCTAGCTGGGTGGCCAACCACGAACACATCTTCGTGCTGGGTCCGACCGGTGTGGGCAAGAGTTATGTGGCTTCGGCACTGGCACAGAAAGCTTGCCGGGATGGCTATCGGGTCTACTACACGCGGGCGGCGGCGCTGTTCCGGGATCTGAACCTGGCGCGGGCCGATGGCAGTCTGCGGCAACTGCTGAGGCGGCTGAATCGGATCGATGTGCTGGTCGTCGATGACTGGGTCATGGCCCCGATGTCGGAACCGGAGAGAAGAGACTTCTGGGAAATCGCCGAGGATCGCTACCAGACGCGCTCGATGGTCCTGACTTCGCAGTTGCCGGTAGCCCGCTGGCACGAACAGATCGGAGATCCCACGCTGGCCGATGGCATCCTCGACCGGCTGGTGCACAACGCGCATCGCATCGAGATGCGCGGGGATTCGATACGTAAACAGAAAGGAGTGAAAGAGGAAAAGTGAATGAATCGGCGGGCCAAAAGCTGTGGAAAAGACGGGCAACAAGCGCCCTTGGAAATCGCAGGAGCGATTTCCACTTTCCCACAGCTCCAACAACAAGCTTGACGATCGCGATCACTTTCAACAAAATGCGAAAACCAGCGTCGCTTCGCTCCGAGGACTGATCGGATCATCCCGGAACATCGATCGGCATCACAGCGGAATGCTGATCGACTTCATCGGAATCCCCAGTTAGTTGTGTTTGGCGTTAAGGTGATGTGCAGAAGCATTTTCTTATGGCACTTAGGGCATTCAATCTGCATTCGAACGTGATTGGATTCGTGGCTCCTCATGTCACCTCCAAACGTGGCAGGCTTCGGCGGATAATTAATTTATTAGCAAGCCCACACCTGCTTTCTCATGATTTTGAATCTCGAAAAAGATGAATTTTTTCGAGCGACCTTGCAGTTCGTAATGCGAAAAATCATTCGTCAAATTAGAGGCGTTTTCGGAGATAGTCAAAACCTAAATAGCCGAGCAGACCGGAAATGGTGGCAATCACTAAATTAGTCACCGAGAAAATGTCTTCAAAAGCGAATGCCAATGTCTTTCCTTGGCCGTTTGCACGAGTAAACTCCCCCATCAGAAGATTGGAATAGAACAGAAAGATTATAAAGCCAATCTCAATTATCGCCCTCCAGGGCGGTGTCATACGTTTAGGCTGTTTAGGATTTGAAGTCACCGGCTAACTATAACCAAAAAAAAATCGCTGGCGCAATAGTGCCCGGTGCAATGGCCCTAGCTGCGCCCTTTTATTCTTGCATTCTTTTATATATCGTATCACGATATATCTATGGAACACCATTTCAAGTGGCTTCTCAGACTTTATATGCGATGCATAAATATCCCGAAGAGGCGCGTGGTCCCACGGTTTGCAGAACTCTTCTATTTGCCGCTTTTGCTTTCGGGGGCTCCGACGAGTCGCGTTATCTGGCGAAGGGAGATGTAAGCAAATGCGATTGACAGGATACATCAATTGGTGGGGACTGGCCCTACTGGCCCTCGGCCTCGTTGGACTCATATTCTTGACTAGCGGGATTTCCGAGAATCAACTCACAGTGCCCATCTACGATTCCGCAACGGTTGTGACCATTACAGGAACCGTACAGGCTGTCGAGCAACACCAGTGCTCACTGGGATGGAGGGGGAAGGGATCGAAGGTCATTCACTCAGGTACCTGGGTCGGAATTCATGCCATTTTAAGAACCGAATACGGAATCCTGGATGTCCATCTCGGCCCGCCTGCGTTTCTCAATCAGCATCATTTTTCTCTCGCGAAGGATGATCAGATCGAAGTCACTGGTTCCAAGTTTGCCGAACACTTGCCTGTCCTCATTATCGCTAAAGAGCTCAAGAGGGGTCAGAGCTTTCTCGAATTACGGGACAACACCGGCAAGCCTTTGTGGATTGACGACAGGTCACCGGTCAGCAGGTCAGGACCCGCGTTGACTTCTATTTTCGCGGCGCTTACTGGATCGAACTTCCACCCAATTCCGGCATGCATATGTGCTGCCTCTCGTTGACCAGAAAATTGGAGCGTTGGAATGAAGTGTCGGCAACAAGCCATTTCCGTTCCACATTTGGATACGTTCGCAGCATTGGCAGCCGCAGCCATACAATCGGAAGTCAAAACGATAAGCGGAGCAATGATCGATGCCGAAGAACCTGCACGCCCTCGAGATTTCGTACGCGGAATCCATTTATCCGGTCTCCGCGCTTATCGGGTAATGAACTGTCACGCGTTCATGGGGATGGTGGAGGTATGAGTCTCTCCTCGTCGACCGCCACAATCACCCGGTTACCACGCAGTATGATCGCATTCGGTGTTTTTCTACTATTTGGGGCCGGGTTGGCGTCGCTAGCAGGCACGACCTTGCTGTGGCGAGGAACGGTTCTTGATCGCATGTGGGCAGTAAATCCGCGTGCCTACAATCATCTCTCACCTTACGGAAAAGCTGTCGGGATTCCATTTCTGCTGCTCGGAATCACTTTGGCTATTTCTGGAGCTGGTTGGCTTAAACGTCGCGTATGGGGATGGCGAATGGCTATCGTGATTATCGTCACGCAGGTCTTGGCGAATTTCGTGACTGCGTTGATGGGCGGCGTCACGAAGGGACTGGTCGGCGCCATCATTTCTGGCGCTCTACTTTTCTATCTTCTGAGACCGCAAGTTAGAGCGGCGTTCGCATGAGACGCTTGGGCCTCCGAATGAGCGTGTGAGCTCATGGCGGCAATCGCCATCTTTTCAAATGTGTTAGTTGGATACGGAGCACGCCGCACCGAAGGAAAAGAAATTCTGTTTTTCGTTTTGCCGACTATTGTGTCTATCTCATTCTTTTTGATTGCAGACATCGATAGCCCGCGCAGAGGTATGATTCGCACATATCCGCAAAATTTGATGACCCTCGCCCAGAGCCTGAATCCAAACTGAGAGGGGAGTGCAAATCCAAAGAGCGGAGCGTAGAAATAAATGGCACAAAGCCAATCAGATTTTATTACTTGGTCCAAGTGCGACTATCTCCGGATGGAATGACGTGGGGTTACGCGGGACGTGAGGACATTGCACACCTTTTTCCTATCAGCTGCAAACTCGATGCCATTGTCGAAAAAGCCTTGTTCGCATTGTTCGGTGTTGAAGCTCAGCCACCGAGTCATCCGCTCCGAATCCTTGACACAATTACCGGGCGGTCAGAAGGGCCTTAAGGCCCTCCTGAATCCTCGTAACGTCTTCGTGAAGAGGAGATTACAATTCTCGAACCTCAGTTTGGCGGAACGACAACGAATCGGGTTGCTTGGCCTCTGCTGACCAAAAGCAAGATCGATTGATCATGCGCTCCCGCGAGAGCCCGATTATATTCCTCCACATTGCGGACTGGTTTGCGATTCACTTCCTGAATCACATCGCCCCGTTGCAGGCCAGCCGCTGCTGCCGCGCTCGAGGGATTCACACCAGTAATCAATACTCCGGCAGTATTCGCGGAGATCCCGAGCTCGCGGGCAACAGTGGGAGTGAGATTTTGTACCTGGACGCCCCGTAGCGTAGTGGCGCCGCTGCCTCCGCCTGCTGCTGCTGCCGCATCTGCCTCGGAGAGCTCATCGAGCACGACGTTGATGTCATGGGTCTGGCCGTTGCGCGAGATTTTCAAATGTACTGTCGTGCCCGGGGCCGTCTCTGCGATGTGCAGGCTCAGATCGTCTGGTTCACTTACTGTCTTGCCGTTCAGCTCGAGAATGATATCGCCCCGTTCGATGCCAGCCTTCGCAGCTGGGCTACCCGGAGTTACATCACCAACCAATGCACCGCCGCCCTGATTAAGACCAAAGGCTTTGGCCATGTCGGCGTCCACACTCTGGATGGAGATACCCAGATGGCCGCGGACGACTTTTCCGTGGTCCACAATTTGTTCCATCACGTTGCGGGCCATGTCTATCGGAATGGCAAGGCCAACCCCCTGGTTGCCGCCGCTTCCGCCGGTGACGATAGCGGTGTTGATCCCAACCAGGTCGCCGTGGAGATCGAGGAGTGCGCCACCGGAATTGCCTGGATTGATTGCTGCGTCCGTCTGAATAAAATCTTCGTAGTGTTCGATAGCGCCGCCAAGACCACGCCCAGTGGCACTGACGATTCCCATGGTGGCCGTTTCTCCAACGCCGAAGGGATCGCCGATCGCAAACACAACGTCACCTACCTTTAAGTTCGAGGAATCACCTAGCGTCAGTGAAGGCAGGCGCGTCGCGTCGATCTTGATGACAGCCACATCGGTTCGCGAATCCGCCCCGATGAGTTTTGCGCGGAATTTCTTCTTGTCTTGCGTGAAGACTTCGATATCGGACGCTCCCGATACGACGTGATTGTTGGTAAGAATATAGCCTTCGGGATTCACGATTACGCCGGACCCTAAGCTGTACTCCCGCTCCGTCTGCGGCTTATCAGGCTGCTGGTTGGATTGGTTCCCGAAGAATTGGCGGAAAAACGGATCATCAAAGGAGGAGCTGGGGAAGTTGTCGTTTTGTTGCTTGACCATTTTCGTGGAGGAAATATTGACCACGGCCGGTAAAGCCGGATCAATGACAGGGGCGTATCCGTTTTTGAACTCGGCGAGGTTTACCGCCGCAGGATCCTTGTCAATCTTAAGTGGCACTTTGCTGGCAGCCGAAGTACTGTTCCCCGTCTGTGCCACGAAGGCCACAAGAAGGAGTCCCAAGACGAGCATCGTCAAGAATGAGATCACCCCGATACCGAAGGCTCCAAACCCTAGTTTGGTGCCCGGTTTGAGTGGTATGAGATGATATGGCGGGGGGCTTGTATTGTTACTATACATGTTACTTCTCCTTTTCTGTAGCCTGAAGTCGGAAATGCATTGCAATGGAATTCCATGCGGGACGGCTCATTGGGACGTCCGGTCTGGTACCACTGAATGTTTGCAATTTTCCCAGGTCGGTGAGCGAGGGAACACTCACGACTGAAAGAAGGCCACGCACACTCAGAACCTCAGGCGGAACGTAACAGGAATAGGCTTTCTCGATTTGTGTGAAGATTGTGGCCATTTGCAGCGCCGTGTAAACCTGATGCTTCACGCATCTACTTACTAGGATGTATCGTAGTACGATATGGATGTCTAAGACATCGCTGAATATATCGCACTACGATATAATAAGACCAGAACACTCTAGGGACCTCTGCAAACCATTGGCAGGGTTCGCGCAACAAGATTATCGGTTACGGTTGCACTCGATCCGCCACACTCTCCAAACACTCTCAGCATAGATCTTCAATGGAAGGGAACTACAGCGAATGGCGTCGTAGTACCTCTGCGGAGTGCGGGTCAGTTTTGTAACTTTTTTCGGGCGTTGAGATTGGTCACATCACGCTGCTCCGTGGCTGTCAAGAGAGTGTGGTCGCACTCCTCCGATCCATCGAGGCACTCCTGAAGATTCCGGTCGCTAGCGGCTCGCGCAACGTCCTGTTTTTCCTGGCCGTTCAACTGTGTGTGATCGCACTCGCCCAGCCCTTCCAGACAACTCTGCAGATTGCGGTCGTGGTTGGCGTCCGCTAGCTGCCGTTTTTGATCGGTGGTAAGTTGCGTTGCGTCGCACTCGCCCATTCCGTCCACACAAGCGTGCAGATTTCGGACACGCGCTGACAGCGAAACGTCTTGGCGCTCGTGGTCGTCAAGCCGGGCCAAGTTGCATTCACCGAAGCCATCCATACAACTCTGCAAGTTCTGATCGCGGTTTTCGCGCGCAACCTCGAGTTGCTGTTCGGGATTTAGCTGGGTTTTGTTGCAGTCAGGGAATCCTTTGAAGCATTCCAAAAAATTGCGGTCCTGAGTAACGCGTCGCACCACCTGAAGTTCTTGCGCCGTCAACGCCGACCGATGACAGGTAGAGAACTCGTCCAGACAGTTCGATAGCTGCTGTGAATGCGGGCCCTGTCGGCTCTGTGCTGCCGTCTGCAGAGGTACGGCGCCGAACGCCAGCAATGCTATGAAGATCCAAAATGTAGATTTCATTAAGTGGCCTCCAAGGAAGCCGCGGTTTCATGCGGCTTTCAGTAAAGGCGGATCGCCTGGAAGAAGGTCTCTTGGAAGACCGTTTAGGTTTTCAGGCAGCACCTTCGGCCCCTACTAACGAATAGACGCATGGGCGCGCGCATTGGTTAGCTTGTGCCATGAATATATATCGTAATGCGATACAAAAGAAAGGCAACTCTTTAAAAATATATCGCATCACGATATGTTGTAGGCTGCAAACGCGCCTTCCGGCTGGGATGGCCGACAACGGCCATGGGAGGTGAGCCGAAGCGGGGCCAGATAAGACTTGCTCTCCCTGGCCCCGCGACTGAATACCCAGATCAGCGATTCGTACCCAAGCCAGAATCAATCCCAGGAAGGAGATTCTTAGATGAGAACGAAATGTTTCGTAATCGCGACCTTGTTCTCGGCCATCAGTTATCTATGTGCGGTCCCCGCCTTCGCGCAGTCGTCGCAGGAGACGGGCAAATTGAAAATACACGTTGATCCCAAACAAGCCTACGTTTTTGTGGATGGCAAGGCCATCCGCGATGGGAGTCAAACGATTGAATTAACTGCTGGAGACCACAAAGTGGGCGTCTACAACTACGGCTATTTGTCTAAGACGCAAGACGTTCACGTGGGTGCCGGTGAAACCACCGACCTCCGAGTCAACCTGCAATCCTCGGGAGACATCGTAGCGGGACCGTTCGCTGACATCGAATTCAAGGGCGATCCCCGTGCTGCGGTTTTGTTGAACGGCCAGACTCCGGCCTATTTCGTCGGCCATGTCGACGAATTCAATTGGAATTGGATTTGGCACCAGCGGCTGCTTGTGAAGCCCGGAACTTACCAAGTCACCGTAACTCGCGAAGGAAACACTGTCTGGTCGGGGCCGGTGACTGCCAAGGCCGGCCAACAGGTGACTGTTTATCTTGACCGCAATGGTGCGACGAAAACCAAGGAATGGAAGGAAGGCTTGACCTTGCCGCCGCAGCCTCGATTCCACGCTGGAATCGCGAGTGCGACCGTGCCAGTCGCTCCGGTCACTGCGCAACTGCAGGCGCAGTCCACTGACTTGAGTTGCGGACAGGCGACTGACATTGCATGGAAATCCAGCGACGCAGCGGACGCTACTATCGCCGGTATAGGACCAGTGCCCGAGCGTGGGGACCGGAGTGTGACACCCACGCATGACACGACGTATGTGTTGACGGCGAAAGGCCCGGGAGGGGAAGCGACTCAGAGTGTAACGGTACATGTTGACGCCATGCCTACGGCGGCGCTGGCGGTCAGTCAACCGGAAATCCGCTACCACAAGATTGGGGACAAAGTAGTGGAGCAAGATACTGCTACTGTGAACTGGTCGGCTTCCAACGCGGATTCGGCCAGAATCGAGCCTTTCGACAGCAATTCGATAAGCGGGACCCGAACGGTGAGCGCCGATCCAGTGCAAACAAGCACTGGGCCAGTCAATGAAAACCAGACCTACACATTTACGGCCACGAATGCTTGCGGCGGACAGACCACCAAGACCGCCACGCTGCATATCGTTGGCTCCATTGATCCAGCGCCATCAGCAACCTTACTTAGCGTTTTCTACCCCACGGCCTATCCGACGAAGCACCATCCGAAGGTTGGTCTTCTGACCGAAGAGAAAATGACTCTCGATAATATAGCGACACAATTCAAGAATTTTGGATTGTACGAACATAACGCCAGCCTGGTTGTCGTCGGATACGCAGATGTGCGCGGTTCGCGCAAATACAACACCGCCCTCAGCGAACGCCGCGCCGCCCTCATTCGCGACTATTTGGTCTCCAAGGGAATTCCGGCCGACGAGATCAAGATCCGCGCCGAAGGAAAAGATAAGCAACTCGACCAGAAGATGGCCGAAACGCTCCTAGTCAAAGGCGATCAAAAGCCGGCCAAGTGGATGGTCAAAGACAAGAAAATAACTTGGCTTGCCTTCAATCGCCGCGCGGACCTTGTCCTGGAACCCACCGGGCAGCATTCGGCAAAGGTTTATCCGGCTGACGCTCCTGATACGCGGATCGCGTGGCAACGCCGTGAACCGTCGCTGAAGAAAGTCGAGATGCTGTCAAAAGCGCCAACGGCCACCGTGCGGCAGGCAAGCGCCGGCAATTCAGGCAACTGAAGCGGTTTTTCCTACCTACCCCTCGGGTGGCCTGGCGTTCACCGGGACCGTCGGTCCGGTCGTCAAAAGCTGGACCGCCGAAGGAACGCTGGCTCCCGAGACGGAGGTGGGAAATTCATTCGCTTGTTCATCCCGGAGACTAAGGAGGATTAGATGATGAGACTCTCTTTGAAAGCCACGGCAATAGCGGCAGCGCTCTTATGGGGCGGGGCGATGCTTTGCGTAGGATTGATAAATCTAGTTGACCCTAACTACGGCATCAACTTCATTCAGCTGACCAGTTCGGTCTATCCGTGGTTCCATGCATCACGGACCATGGCAAATGTCCTTCTCGGAACGGTCGATGGATTAATCGATGGTGCGATCGCTGGGCTAATTTTTGCTTTGCTTTATAACGCAGTTACCAGCATTCCAACGCACGCCGAGCGTGCCAGCGCAAGTCCGTTTCACGGTTGATGGATGCTGCAACAATTGTGCCGGGGGACCCGCGTTGACTTATCGTCCCGTTGCTTTTTGCAATGACCTGCGGGTTCTCCCGGCACACAACCGTTCCCGACCCAATCTCAAGCTTGGAGCGATGAGGAGATCTTCACGAGTAGTTGGTAAATTAATTCTATGGTGCCCCGCCGGTTTCAGGGGAAAAGGAGACAGGTGTGCACGAACAAAACGTAGTAAGACACCAAACGACGGAGCCACCGATCATGATCAGGACTACAGGCCTGAGTGTCGAGGCGAGAGATATGCTTGACGCGATTGCTAGGCGGGCCTACGACATATTTGAAGCGAAAGGCAGAATCAAAGGGCGCGACCTAGATAACTGGTTGCAGGCAGAGGCGGAGCTGTTCGAGCGGACACCTCTTAATATTGGTGAATCTCAAGATAGCGTGACGGTACTGGCTGAAGTCCACGACTTCACTCCTAAAGAATTGGAGATCGATCTAGAGCCGAAACGAGTGACCATCATTGGCAGGGGCCGCGCCCAGGTGAAACAAGATGCAGGCACGAGCGTACACTCGCACAAACGCTCGGTTCGATTGCTCCGGAGCGTGCAACTGCCAGTAGAGATCGATTCAGCTCACGCAACAGCGCGATTCAGAGGTGGAGTGATCGAACTCAAACTGAAAAAAGCAATGCCAGGGAAAACAGGTACGAGGACTGCAGTTTCGAATAACAACGTCGCCTGAGGGAACGCAGGGGAGAAGGCTAGTTACCCCCGCCCGCCGACCGGATTCGAAGCCAGCGGCGGGCGGAGCTTCAAATGACGATGCATTCGGATGTTCGGTTAGCGGCTTCGTTTCCTGAGAAGCGGTTTGCCTCGAAGGTGCCTTAGGTTTTGCGTACTGAGGTTCTCGACTTTAGACCGAGGTCGGGGCGACCTATTATCTTTCAGAATAGTCGAAATAGCTGCTACGAGTGCATCGCCGCTCGCTCGCAGTTCGTGCAGCCGGTGGGGCACTACCTTCTCCAAAGCGCGCTTGCCTCGGGAAAGCAGGATTACGGAAACTTGCCTCTGGTCGCCCAGGCTGCGGTCACGGCGTACATAGCCGTGTGCCTCAAGTCGATCGATTAAGCCCACTGCGCTATGATGCCGAATAAAAAGACGTTCGGCGAGCTGCCTGATGCTGGCCTCCTCCCCGTCAGGGAGTCCGCGGAGAGCGAGAAGCATTTGGTACTGTTGCGGTTCAAGGCCAGCGGCCTCTGCAGCGTCGTCGCTACCCCGAAGAAACCGACGGATGCGGAAGCGCAGCTCAGCCAATGCGGCATATTCGGAATCGCGGATTCTCCTTCGCATACTTCCATTATATCGTATTGCGATATAAATACAAACCGGCTCCGCTTTGAGGCATCCTGGTCCGATATATTTACATCTAATTAATCGAGAGGGTTTGGGATGTATGAAAGGAATGACACTCTCGTTTTAGACCAGACCGGCCCCCCAGGGCGGCCGCGTCCAGCGAAAAGGCAAACCGCTGAATTTGAGCAAAGTTGCAAAGAGCCAATATTTACCGCAAATTTTTCGGCTGCAATGCTGGAAAACAACCGGATGAAGCGGGCGAAACGAGGAATCGACTTCCTCGTTGCCGTCAGCGGACACGGCCTGCTGCTTGCTCTTGCGATCCTGCTCCCTCTATATTTCAACAACGCGATTGATTTTCACCAGATGGAAACAACGTATTTGGTGGCCCCTCCCCTGCCTCCGCCTCCTCCTGCACCAGCAGAAGCTGTTCACTCGATCCGCCGTCCGAAGAGTTTTTTTTCGGACAAGAAGCTCTTTGCACCACGCGTGATTCCCAGGCACGTCGCGGAATTGAAGGATCTTCCGAACGCGCCTCAAACGATCGCAGGAGTGCCAGGAGGCGTTGTCGGTGGCGTGGCCGGTGGTCAGCTTGGTGGAGTGATGGGAGGAATCCTGGGGGACATGGGGCGTCCGCTGCCCTCTCCTCCGCCTCCGAAACCCATTTCGCATCGCGGTCCATACCGCGTTGGCGGCAGGGTCCAGCAGCCAAGGATCATTCAGGAAGTTCAGCCGGTGTACCCGATTCTCGCGAAGGCGGTTCGTGTCCAAGGCGCCGTCGTGATTGATAGTGTGATCGACACAAAGGGTAATGTGACCGAAATGAAGCTCGTGTCCGGGAATCCGCTCTTGGTGACCGCCGCGTTTGACGCCGTCCGGCAGTGGAAGTACCAGCCAACCCTGCTGAATGGAACGCCCGTATCCGTCGAAATGCATGTCGTGGTGAGTTTCAATCTGGGAGGCTAGTTGCAACAAAGTGGCTGGGCGAGATCAAATCAACCATAGACTAGCCCTTTCGCACGTGTGGAATCATGCTTTTCCAGCGTCTTCGCATATCAGACTCTTGCGGCCGTGCAGTGTTCTGTCCAGCTAAGAGGGAAGGTGAGGACATGACAGAGGTAGGGACCAATGTCAAACCGCGATGGTGGCGGAAGCCTTTGGTCAATTGGTCCCCACGTATTCGCCAGCGCGAGGAGCAAGTCTTTCTGTTGTTGGCTCTGGTGATTGGAGTCCTCACCGGCCTGGCGGTTGTCGCATTCATTCTGATCACCGAGCGCCTTGGGATGCACCTCTATCCAATTGGTAGTGCGGCATGGCGTCGCGTGCTGATTCCAGTTCTCGGTTCTCTCGGTATGGGATATCTGCTCTATCGGTATTTCCCCGACGCTCGTGGCAGTGGCGTTCCCCAAACCAAGGCGGCCCTGTTTGCGCGGGAAGGGCGCATCACGCTCAGCACCGTTTTGGGTAAGTTCTCTTGCACCGCAGCGACTCTTGCCAGTGGTATCCCTCTGGGGCGCGAAGGTCCTTCCGTCCAGGTTGGAGGCGGGATCGCTTCAGTTCTCGGTCAGTATCTCGGACTGAGCTCGGAACGAGTCAAGGCACTCATCCCGGTAGGAGCTTCTGCCGCGATCGCCGCCGCGTTCAATACGCCTCTGGCCGCAGTCGTGTTCTCGCTCGAAGAGATTACTGGCGATCTTCATGCGCCGATATTGGGCTCCGTGGTGCTCGCGTCCGCAACGTCTTGGATGGTCTTGCGGGTTCTGCTCGGCGACCACCCTCTGTTCCAAGTCCCTCAATATCAGCTCGTTAATTCGTGGGAATTCGGAATATATGCCATGTTAGGAATTGCTGGGGGCCTGGTCTCCGTGGCATTCACGAAGCTTCTCTTGAGAACACGGGAATGGTTCATGACTCTGCCTAAGAAAACGGTTTGGTTCCAGCCCGCCGCAGGTGGCATCGTTGTTGGCCTGATAGCTCTGTTTGTCCCACAAGTCTTGGGAGTCGGCTATGGCTATGTGGGAGACGCGCTGAATGGACGAATGACCCTCGGCATCATGGCCCTCTTGGTAGTCTTGAAACTCTTCGCGGTCACGACCAGTTACGGATCTGGCAATGCGGGCGGAATTTTCGGCCCAAGCCTCTTTATGGGAGCAATGTTGGGAGGAACAGTCGGGGGCATCGCACACCACTTCTTGCCGCATTACACAGCCTCGGCAGGAGCTTTGGTAGGCATGGGAACTCTTTTTGCTGGCATAGTTCGGGCCCCGATGACTTCGGTTCTGATGATCTTCGAAACGACCCAAGACTATGCCGTCATTGTCCCTCTCATGATTTCGAATCTTGTCAGTTTCTTCATTTCCGCGCGTTTGCAGCGTGAGCCGATTTATGACGCGTTGGCATATCAGGACGGAATTCACCTGCCGAGCGCCGCCACGCGTCAACAGCGAGGAGGGCGACAAGTGGGCCAAGTCATGCGTCGTCCAGGGGAACCACTGCCTGCTGCGATGAGTATCGGTCAAGCACTGCAGTTGGCTTTGACGAGTCAGCCCCGCTGCTGGCCGATTTGCGGCGACCAAGGCGTCATCGGAGTGCTGAACAAGCGAACGCTCGAACGGGCTGCCGCCGAGTACGGCGGATCGAAGGCACTCTCTGATTTAGTCAATCCGCAGGTGTTTCCCCATCTTTATGCCGATCAGTCACTTCAGCTTGCCCTGGAGCGTCTGGGGAAATCCGGATTTGAACTCTTGCCCGTGGTGAGCCGGGCTGACGTGCACAAGCTGGAAGGTGTGGTACTTCTGGAAGATGTCCTGGATTGCTATGGTGTTCGGGCGAAACATTAAAACTGCCCCCGACTACAGGCTTCCTTGGCGACGGTGACTTGAGGACACCACGACTGGCAAGGGGTGGAACGTGGAGCAAGCCTGCGGCACGGCAAGACAGGATTAGGAAGGCAACGCGAAAGTTACATATGAGTTTGACTAATTCTGCACCGATGATTGAGGGCGCTGCACCCATGCATGGTTCGCAGGCAACGGTTACAGAAGGCACTTTCCTTTGCGGCATTCTTAAAGACGACGTTCGGGCAGCGCGAACGAGGTCTCGCACGACACCGTGGTGGTTGTGGTGGAATATTCTCAGCCTCGATGCACCGACAGTCGCTGTGGTTTGGGCACTGCTTCTCGCACGCCCGAGTCATATGCGATTGAGAGCCGCCGATGAAATCGTTTTGTGCCTTGTTGTGTGGTGCATCTATGTAAGCGATCGCTTGTTTGACGGCTTGAAACCGACGAATCAGCGGGCATTGCGCGAGCGACATCTCTTCTGCTCAAAGCACCGACGGGCTCTGACGTGGCTCTTGGTGCTCGCGGCCGTCGCAGTGCTCTGGGTGACAGCCGACTTTTTGGTGCCTACGGAAATAAGCGCAGGAATGAAACTCGCAGCAATAATAGGAGCGTACATGGCTACGATCCATGCTGGCGATGGTTCGATGGCACGTTTTGTACCTAAAGAAGTAGCGGTTGGCATTATTTTTGCGGTCGGTACAACGCTTCCCGCGTGGTCGCGCCTCTCAGTTTTCTCATGGGATGAGTGGATACTATTCGGGCTGTTCGCGGCTCTCTGCTCCTTGAATTGCCTGGCGATTGAGTGTTGGGAGAGACAAGCTCGTTATCCGGATTGGCTCCAGAGCCGTAGTCGGGTCATCCGGTGGGCAGAGACGCGCATCACCCTGCTTGCAGCAGTTCTGGCCGCGTCCGCATTCGCTGTAATCCTGGTGCGGCCACACCCCGGACCGTTTGGCTCTGGATTGCTGGCTATTTCTTTAGCCGCGCTTCTAATTCTTCTCCTAAACCGTCAAAGAAATCGACTCTCAGGTAGAGCGCTTCGAGTTCTAGCCGACGCGATTTTGGTCTTGGCCGGAGGGCTCGCACTAGTGACCTAATATGAGGAAGAATTTAAGGAAGAGTTAAATCAGTTCAGATGACTATGATGAATTGCGACCATATCGCTCCTTACTACGAGATTCTTGAGCATTTCTTGTTTGGAACGATGCTTGAGCATCGGCGATTCGCATTCTTGGGCGAGATTAGAACGTCTCGAAAAGCGCTCGTGTGCGGTGGAGGGGACGGCCGCTTTCTTGCCCAACTACTTCGAGTCAACGCGCGGGTAGAGGTGGATTTCGTTGACCTCAGCTCTGCGATGGTCGAGCTTGCGGAGCGACGGGTCACAGGCATGGGCCGAACTTTTCGAAAACGAGTCAGATTCCACACCGGCGATGTGCGGAGTTTTGCCGCACCCGCAGACTACTATGATTTGATCGTTACACACTATTTTCTCGATTGCTTCTCAAATCAAGAACTTGAAGATGTCGTCGGCCGACTCGCGAGCTGGGGGATGCCGCAAGCGAGGTGGATCGTTTCTGACTTCAGTGAAGCAAATGGGCCAATCGGCCGCTTATGGACGCGAAGCGTGATTGGCGGGCTTTATTCCGCTTTCCGGTTCACCACGGGGCTCAAGCTTACGCGACTACCCGAATACAAGGCGGCGCTCACAAGGAAGGGATACTTCTTGCGGTTCGAAGAGGACGTTATGGCTGGACTTCTTCATTCATCACTGTGGGAGGCAAAGAGTTCGCAGAGCGGAATGGCTAATAGTCACGCATCTCAAGGCAAGGATCCATAGCAGGCTGATCGATCAGAACTGCGGAGCCACAATAATATACTGAGTAGCCTCTTCTTGGGCAGTCTACGTAAACCGGGGTTAACAGTCTTGCAATCGACAATTTTGCGGGTTGACCGCGCTCTATGAGATTGGTGGTTTGCGATCGATCGAGGGCTGTGCCGTGGGAAATAAGTTATGCCACTCTTCCAGCCGCCAGACGTGCCTGGAGAGCGCTGCAACAAGATACTTAACACGTCCCAATTCATCGATGCGTTTGAGCGCATCGGACGCCAGTGACACCGTTGAGTCCACACATAATGAACCGTCCGAGAGCTTCACGACGGTCTTGCGAGTGGTAAACATGACGCCGAAGTCGCGGACATCTGGACCCTTGACGATCCACAAGTTGTTAGAAGAGTCCTGGAATTCAGACATCGTTGCGTCTTTCTGTGTACAACTGATGCTGGAGGTCGAGAGGCGACAACCTTTCTATAATATATCGTAATACGATATACTAAGCCAGGCTCGGCCAGTGCGACAAATACTAAAATTCTTCGTTGGTCTGCTAGTGAGTCTCGCAATTCTCACCTCGGTCACTTCTGTCATTGTGCAGCGCACAACGCGCCGATGGTTTGAAAATGACGTGCGCCTGCGGGCCCAACTGGTTGTGAGTGGAGCACACGACACTTTGAGTGCGCATTGGAGCAAGGAAAACCGGCGAGAGTTGGAGAAGACGCTCGCTGAGATCGCACGCGACGAGCGCATCATGGCGGCGGCTGCCTGTACTGCGGAGTCAGCCTTGCTTACGAGTACACCTGGGTTTCCCCGAGAGTTCTCATGCGAAGTTGTTGGCATCCGCGTGAGGCAAGGCGATAGTACGACGGATCAAAGATGGGAGCCGTGGCACGAGTCCACTTCTCTGCCGGGAGGACCGGTCTTAGTCAGCGCAATTCCCGTCCAGGACAGCGATAGAACGTTGGGGTTCTTGATCCTCATACAGGATTTGAGTTACGCAGAACGGCGCGAAGCGGCTACACAGCGATTCATTTTTTTCACATTTGGGTTTCTTGCTCTGGCCGCGGCTGCCTTGACGATTACTGTTGCGCGCTTTTCGTGGCGTGGATGGAGCACGGAAATCCGGCGGTTGGCGCGTGGCGAGGCGCCGGGGTCCCCTGAGTTTCAGCCAATCCTAAGAGATGTCCACGAGTTGGTCGATCGCATCATGGTAGAGAGAGAAACAGAACTTGAAGGTGGCGCCTGGACGGCGCACAGGCTGAAGTTGACCCTTAGCCGCCACCTGCATGGCGAGAGGGTTGTTATTGTTGCGAACCGCGAGCCGTACATTCACGAACGGCAGAGTGATGGCAGCATCAAGGTTCGGCACCCTGCGAGCGGGCTGGTCACCGCGCTGGAACCGGTGATGCAGGCGTGTTCGGGTGTCTGGGTTGCCCATGGTAGCGGGTCTGCCGATCGCGATGCTGCCGACCGGTCAGGCCATGTACGCGTCCCCCCTGGAAAAGAGTCCTATTCCTTGCGTCGGCTCTGGCTGTCGAAGGAAGAGGAAGAGGGGTATTACTATGGGTTTGCAAATGAAGGCTTATGGCCTCTGTGCCATGTAGTCCATGCTCGTCCCAAGTTTCGGACAGACGACTGGCGTCAGTACCAGAAGGTGAACCAGAGATTCGCCGATGCAGCATGCGAAGAGGTTGATTCCGAAGACCCCATCATCCTCGTGCAGGACTACCACTTCGCACTCGCGCCCCGCCTGATCCGCGAACGCTTACCTCGCGCTACGGTGCTCATGTTTTGGCACATCCCGTGGCCCAACTCGGAACGTTTCGGGATCTGTCCTTGGCGCAAAGAAATCCTAGAAGGGATGCTGGGAAACAGTATCATCGGTTTTCACACTCAATTGCATTGCAACAATTTCATGGAATGCGTTGATCGATATCTTGAATGTCGTATCGATCGCGAACAAAACGCAGTTGTCCAGAACAGGCGCGCCGCCCTTGTTCGCTCTTATCCCATCTCCCTGGACTGGCCTGTACATTGGCTCAAAGCGGTCCCGCCCCCAGAGGAATGTCGAGCGAGTGTCCTTGCAGAACATGGCTTGGACGGTAATGCATTGTTGGGGGTCGGAGTGGATCGTCTCGATTACACCAAGGGCGTGGAGGAACGCTTCCTTGCGGTAGAGCGCATGCTCGAGCAGCATCCTGAGTACCAGGGGCGATTTACGTTTGTGCAACTCGCGGCTCCGAGCCGGACGTTAATCGAGCGATACCGCCAACTCAACGAAAGCGTAGAGTGGTTGGCAGCGCGCATTAATGCGCGGTTCGGTCAAATCTCCCATCCACCAATCATCCTGCTCCGGGCTCACCATGAACCCTCGACCGTGTTCCGGTACTACCGGGCAGCCAATCTATGCTATGTCTCCAGTCTTCACGACGGGATGAATCTTGTTGCCAAGGAATTCATCGCGGCTCGAGAGGATGAACGAGGCGTTCTGGTTCTGAGCCAATTCACTGGGGCTGCACGGGAATTGACGGAAGCGTTGATCGTCAACCCTTACGACATAGACGAAGCCAGTGCGGCGATGGCGACGGCCCTAAGTATGTCTCAGAACGAGCAGCAGGAACGGATTCGTTCGATGCGTGCATTTCTTGCCGAGTTCAATGTCTACCGGTGGGCCGGACGCATGCTGGTGGATGCGGCGCGGGTGCGCCGTCGCGAACGACTGACCGGCCGGCTCGCCGAGCATTGAGCGGGCGCGAATCCAAAGTGATGCCCAGAAGGTCAATTTGCGCTAACGTGTAGCTTAGACCGAGCCAGAGGAATTGTTTCCGTCCAACATGCAGGCACAACCTCAAGCGTGTGTTTTCGGCCGAGCGTAGCAATTTGCCCTATGATTCGCTCAGATACAGGTCCGAGCCTTTGGGACTCGCGAAGTTTATGAGAACACCTATTGCTGAGAGGTCGAGTCGCTTTGGTTTCCCGTAAAATGTCGAATCATCTGGTGCGCATGCGTGCAAAAGGCGGGCGCTCCTCGCCCGGCTACCTGTGCACGCATTCTAAATGTATCGTTATGCGATACAGTTTCAAGACGTTTTGCTCTTGCTTTTGTATATCGTAATGCGATATATAGGTTCTCGGTGACGCCAAACCAGGGCATGGGCCAGCGATATTGTTGGCTCTCTAGCTCTGCAGCACCACCGATTCCCAAGAGACTGCCTGCAGCACGATCTGCCCGAGTCAAACCTCACGTTGGAGGTACCACATGGGAGAACGACATTTGGTCGTGTTCGTTGTCCTGCTAGGTGATGCCGTTTCGAACCGCTCCACGAAGCAGTCAGATATCGCAAGGAGAGAACCTTCAGATGTGCTTGGGGGGCCTCTCCGAGTGCAACTGGAATCAATTGACTCCTCAGGAGCAACACGCAGTCAAACAATCGATTGAGGATCGCAGTCTGGGGGACGGCTTCATCGGATCGCCAGAGTGCGATGCCAGTTGACTGAATCAGAGGTAGAAACTTGAAAGTATCCGTGCTTCGCACGACCGGAGTCTACAAAATCCCTCGGACGGCTACGATAAGTCCAAAACGGTGCATAGGCCCGCAGCAGAAGTCGCATGTGTTCCGAATAACATGTGCTCAGGAAGAAGGAGCGCGGCGTCGGCGCTCCAAAATCCGCGGTGAGGATCTAGTAGGAACCACCTTGATGAATTGAGCCGTGTGGATCGCATTGCCCATGTGGCTGCTGACTCGGGGAGGAGAACAGTTATGGGTCGTTTCAAGCACAAAGCAGTCCGTTACGTTCTCGCAGTCATTATTGCGATGGTCTCTCTGTATTTGCGCAGCTTACTTACGCCGTTGCTTGGGGAAAGTAATCCATATCTTACCGCTTGGCTCGCCGTTGTGTTCTGTTCTTGGTACTTCGGCTTGGGGCCCGCTATCGCGGGAGGCGTAGTGTGCGTGTTGGGCATCGACTATTTTTTCTTGTCGCCCGTCCATTCTTTCGCGATCGAAGCTCGCTCGGAATTCTATGGCATATTCTGCTTTTTGATTTTCGCGGCGCTGATCATTGCGCTCGGTGAATCGAATCGACGCACAGCCCTTTCGCGCAAACGGGCGGAAGCGGAGCTAAAGGCAACAAACGAGCTTCTCGAGCATCTGGTTCGTGAACGAACAGCCAAGCTTGACGAGAGCAATAACAATATTCGCGAACTGTCAGCGCGTTTGCTTGTGCTCCGCGACGAGGAACGGCGGCGTATCGCTCGTGAGCTCCATGATAGCGTTGGGCAGTTGCTAGCTGCGATGAGCATGAACAGTGCAAAGGTGATGAACGAAAAGGGCAAACTGAGCATTGAGGTGGCGAAGTCCGTCGAGGAGAACGCAGAGCTCCTAAGGCAGGCACTGACAGAGGTTCGCACAATATCGCACCTCCTTCATCCTCCTTTGTTGGACGAAATTGGGCTGGAGTCTGCAGTTAGATGGTTCATAAAGGGATTTGAACAACGCAGCAATATCGACGTCAGCCTCGCCGTAGCGCTTGGTCTTGAACGGCTCGCCTCTGATCTGGAGCTCGCAATTTTCCGCATCTTGCAGGAGTGCCTGACCAATATTCATCGGCATTCAGATAGCAAAACGGCCAGGATTCACTTGGATCAGAGAGACGGGTGTGTCCATTGTGAGATTAGCGATGATGGCAAAGGAATACCTCTCGAGAAGCAAGTTGCCCTAAATTCTGCAGGCTCGGTAGGTGTGGGATTAAGAGGCATGCGAGAAAGAATAAGTCAGTTAGGCGGTGTCCTTCAGATTCACTCAAGCGTGAAAGGAACTATCGTGGAAGCTACGCTGCCTGTCAAGCATGCTCACACCGCGGAGGGCGACCGAGACTGCTTCAGTTTGCCGCCTGATCGGAAGTCTGCTTTGTGTGTTCCGAACCATCGCTGAACAGGACAAGCACCCATGGGTAGTAAATCGCTTATCACTACCTCGAAGGGGCCAACCCCGGAGGGCCAAACTGCTCGGGCAAGGAGGTTTTCATGAAGATATCAATCCAAAATTGCAGCGCACTTCTGGTGGTGGTGCTTCTGTATGCCACCTGTCCGCAAGACTCGTCTCAGGCAAAGCCACAAGGAAAACCGACGGAAACATCCGTCGCTGCGAAGCTAGCGACCGCGAATATGAAAGGAAAGAATCCGGTTAAGGCGACACCTGAGAATTTGGCAGAAGCCAAGAAATTCTTTGGCTACGACTGCGCAATGTGCCACGGGACAACTGGCGATGGCAAGGGTGATCTGGCGAAGTCTATGGACCTGAAGATGAACGATTGGCGCGATTCGTCCAAGCTCACGGCGGTGTCCGATGTAGAAATGTTCGACCTGATCGTAAAAGGGAAAGGCAGAATGGTAGGTGAAGGGGATCGGTACACGACCGAAATAGTTTGGGAACTCGTGAACTATGTGCGAACCCTAGACAAGAAGGAGACAGCTGCTGTTCCGAAAACCGGTTCTTTGCGGTGAACGCCGTTGAAAAGGACGGACTCATCTTTGCTCCATCCACATTCTGCCCGTTAAATCATTCTGAGGACCACTGGCCGAAAAACATAATGAATGCTACGTGCGACGCCTGGCGTGCCGGTTAGTAACTGGGATGCGATGAAGCGACGCTCCCCTCGTGTTCGAGCCTTCGTCCAATCCTCGCCCCTGGCCGCCCCTTCTACTCTGGACTATGTTTGTACTGCACCGCGGCGCAGTCTCCGTTGTGGGAGTGGCTAAAGACGTCGCCACATCAAGTTGAGCTCTGCTTTCGAGAATGCCATCACATGGGTATGGTGACGTGCTTTTGCTTAGAGATATCCAGTACTTGAGCAGAAAAGAAACGGCCAAGGTCTCGAGCATCATTCAGGGTCAGAAGATCAGACTATTTGGTGCGCGGTTGCAAATGCGCGATGCTCTTGCACCGGGAATAAATGGGAGTTGGGCGACCGGCTGGCTAAAATTCGCCAGTTGTTAATTCCTGTGGGCAAGCTTCGTCTGGTTAGTATACGGTGCCTCTCGCAGACCCCTGGGACCTGTTGGGCTGCCAGCATCGCGTGCCCGAGCGGAATTCGTGCAAGGGAATATATCTTAATACGACATACCGTAGATGTCAGATATCACGCAGAACACAGGAAAGGTGTGGTGCGACTGGCGCGTGCCGACCTCACTATGGCGCGTGTGCGTCTATATGGCGTCGTCGTTTTGCCCGCTTCTGGGGCGCGCGAATCCGTCTGGATTTAGGACTCTGTTGTCGAGCCCTTGTGTTTTCCAGAATGGCCGTGAGCGCTGAAACCAGAGCAGGACCGGTCTCTCGCAGTTCGTGTAGGCGCTGCCCGACAATAAGTTCCAAGGCTTTCCGGCCGCGTGGTAGCAAACTCACAACAACTTGTCGCTGATCGCCAGCGCTACGAGTACGGCGAGCGTAGCCGTGGGCTTCGAGACGATCCACTAAGCCTACTACGCTGTGGTGTTTTAGCTGGAGGCGTTCAGCAAGGCGTCTAATAGTGGTTTGCGATGGACCGCTAGTCGCGCGTACCGCAAGAAGGAGTTGGTAATGTTGCGGTTCAATCCCGGCCGCGCGGGCAGCATCATCGCTGCCCCGAAGGAACTGGCGGATCCGATATCGCAACTCAGCCAGCGCAGAGTATTCGCTTTCGTGGATTGGTTTTACCACGGATGCAGTATATCGGAATACGATATGCGTGCAACATTGCTAGCATTAGAACCTTTCCGGAACGATGGAAACATATCATCTGATGGGCAACAGAGTGTCATCGACAAAAAGAAAACCGTCGATCTCGACGCGGAAAGCTACCCCGTCCGTCAAACTTCCAAGAGCAAACTAAAACAGATCGATTTTCGTTTCGAAGGCCGAGCTATGTACCCTTTGGTTCGCTGAGGCGCGAGTGCGACAGGGATTTATCAGCGACCCAGATCAGCTAATGCATGCTTAATAAGAAACGAAGTCTATAAAAGCGAATAATCACTAATAATTACTCTTTTAGCTCGGCAATGCGGCTTTGATGAGTTCCACAGCAGCTTTCGGATCAGCGACCTCGACGATCAGCTCACTGTATCGCTCGTCCTTCAGTTGGATCACGACTGTGTTATCCGGATTGTGAACATCCCAGAAAACCCTTTGGCCATCTTGATAAAAAGTGCCAGCGGTGAGGACTCCGGGAATGTTGGTTCCTGGCATTCTTAGCCCGTGCCACCATCCGTGCGCTACGGTTGGATCTGCCTTAATTTCCATTATGTGCGCCAGCGGGATTTCGAGCGAACTCTTAAGTGTCCATAGCTTGTCGATCCCCTTCACGTGCAACGCGAGATTGCCATCGGAAATGGATACGTCAACCATGTGGGTGCTCCTGTGGCATTATGACCCTCCGGTAGAAACTTACCTACTACTACGCCGCGACCATCCTCGGTCTCTTGTATGCTACCGGAAGGCTAAAGCAAAAGGGGAGTGCCCCAACACGAAAGCCGCCGTTCTCATTGACGGCAAGGGTGCTGGTAGCATCTTTTATCTCTGCCTGACTGAGAAATGCGACGTTCACAATCGCGTCACGCGCTACCAGCCAACGCCGCAGGAGCAGGTCCAACGCAAGAAGGAAGCGATTGCCGAACGCGTCGAGAAGCTGTCGCGGGTGCGTGTCCTCGAAGCCTTCCGCAAGAAACTGCCCGATGTTCGCCGTACCAAAAGCTCATGTACAGGTTGGCCATGATGGCGTCCGAACTGAATCGGTCTTTCTCCGGGGCTTGTGCCACATTCGGAACAAATGCGTAGAAGTGCTCGCGCATACAATTCGCCCAATTGGAATAACGGTGAAGTGAAAAGACGCCTTCCGGTAGCGATTTTGAATTCAAAGGATTTCCCTCTACAGTTTTCACTACATTCTGAGACTTCGGGAAAAAAAGAAGGGTTGCTCTGGAGCGATCAACCCTTTGCGTTTCAACTTCTTGAATTGGTTGCGGGGGTCAGATTTGAACTGACGACCTTCGGGTTATGCGATCTGACTCAACTTTCGCTGAGAGTCGGACTGTACCTTCATCCCGTGTAAGGGGATGCTCGCCATCCAGTCTCTACGCCTTCCTCGATCTTCCGAGGCTTGGTTCGGTATTGCCATAGCCGTACAGCGGGCTTTAGGTTCCACCGACTTTGACGAGTGATCTTCCCGCACATTGCTGTGCGGACGCCCATTTTGCCGAGCAAGATTTGAACCACCGATCCCGCTCAGCGGGTTATGAGCTCGACGAGCAGACTCTAAGTCCCATTGATTCGGTTGCCCTTACAACAATGAGACCCCCGAAAGACCCGCAAAATGGCCAAGTTTTGGACCCCAGTTGGACCCTGCAAATGGGGTGATTGCAGAGACCATGATGAGCGTCGGCTCTTCGATGGTTAGAGAATGCCGGCGCGACCGGCCCATCGGGCGATATAGCTCTGAAGGAAAGAGGTGAAGTCGTCCGCGCCAGGTGGCAGCTTTTTCCCACGAAGGCTGATTCGCGAAAAGTCCACGTTTACAACCGGATTTGTCAGCTTGCTCATGGCAACCTTGCGATTTCGGCAGGCGGGCAATACGAACGACGGGATGACGGCCATGCCCTCGCCCGCGTCCACCATGGCGATCATGGTATCGAGATAATTGAAGACGGCGCGGCGAGGAACGAAAACCCCGGCGCGGGCCAAATGCTTGTCGATGAACTTCTGGACGACACTGCTCGGCACAAGCGAGACCAGCGGCTGTCCCTTCAGAGCGGACCAGGTGGTCGAGGTGCGGCGCAGTGCCGGATCGTCATCGGGACGAATCACCATCAAGGAAAAGCGAAACAATGGAGTCCGGCGGATTCCAGGCGCGGGCTCAAAAAACGCACCCACGCTCATATCCAGTTTGCCCTCGACGACCATCTGCGAGAGGGCAGGTCCACCCACATCGAACACTTGGATTCGGAGGTCGCGCCGGTGGGAGCGGAATTCCTTAATGGCTTCCGGCAATATGTTGGCCGCGACCAGTGGCGGCGCACCAACGGACAGGGTGTGGCTAGCTTCGGCTGCCGACCGCCCGATGCGCGAGACGGTACCATCAACCTTTTCCAGACTCTCCCGGACAACGCCAAGCAATTCATTGCCGTACGTTGTCAGCCCGACGTGGCGAGTGGTCCGAACAAACAGGCGGAATCCAAGCTGGGTTTCCAGCTCTCGAATCAAAACGCTCAAGCCAGATGGGGTGATGTAGAGGGCTTCCGCGGCGCGCGAAAAGCTTCGATACTGCGCGACCAGCAAGAAGGCCCGGAACTGGCGGGAAGTAAAATCCATTGCTGAATTATCCTCAACAATTATTGAAATATTTGAACTTGTATCACAAGATGGCATGAATTGAAATACACCGCAGCAGGTTCAGCGGGCCTGCGTCCCGGACGATGGAGGGAAGTGCTTGCAAGAGTTGACCGGAAAACAGCGTGAGGTGATTGGTGAGGTCAAGTTTCCGGAATGGCCTCCCGCCATCGCACGATTGACGCTACTCCAATGGATCATCTGCGGTGTCGCTGCCCTCGGCTTCGCCTTCGACCTGTACGAAATCATAGTTCTCTCGCTGATCGCGCGGCCCGCCCTCGTCGCACTCGGAAACCTTAAGCCAAGCAGTCCTGAGTTTAATCTTTGGGTGGGCGTGATGTTTTATGTCCCACTGGCCTGTGGCGGCGTGTTTGGGCTCCTTGGAGGCTACCTGACTGATCTTCTTGGCCGGCGCCGAGTCCTTGTTTGGAGCATTCTGTTGTACGCCTTTTCGGCATGTGCTACTGCCTATGCTGCAACACTTCCCCAATTTTTGATTTTCCGCTGTACAACCGTAATTGGCGTGTGCGTCGAATACGTGGCTGGAGTTGCCTGGGTTGCGGAACTTTTCTCCAATCCTAAGCAACGTGAGTCCGCCCTGGGCTACACGCAAGCTGCATTTGGTTTCGGAGGACTCATGGCGACGGGAGCATATTATGTGGCCGTCACCTACGCTGAACACCTTCCGGCGATCCGCATGAGCCACGAGGCTTGGCGTTATACAATGCTCTCCGGGCTAATCCCCGCAATTGCGCTCATCCTTGCCCGGCCTTTTTTGCCCGAGTCACCAATCTGGCGAGAGAAAAAATCTAAAGGGACATTGAAGCGACCGAGTCTCGTTGAACTCTTCCGACCCGCATTGAGAAGGACCACGCTAGTCACAACACTATTGGTGGCGTGCAGTTATGCTTTGGCTTCAGGGGTCATCCTACAGACACCTCGCATGGTGCCGGGGCTCCCGGAGTTGCATAGCCTCGCGCCCCGCCTTGTGGAACAAACGGTGAGCCGCGTTCAACTGTTTCAAGAGCTAGGCACGATTGCCGGACGCTTGCTTTTTGCATTTCTGGTCGTTCGAATCGCGACCCAACGTCGTCTGTTGCTTATCTTTGTCGTTCCGGGCTTGGTTGTGTTTTCTTGGGTCTATTTTTTCGCAGCAACGCACAGTCTGGTACTGCTAATGTACGGGATTTTTCTCGCTGGTCTCTTGCTGAATGGGCCGTTTAGTCTTTGGGGGAATTATTTGCCGCGTGTGTATCCGACACACTTGCGCGGCACCGGCGAGGGTTTCGCGATCAACATCGGAGCCAGAGTGATCGGCGCATCGGGCGTGCTTCTCACCACCCAGCTTACCAACATCATGCCCGGTCCCGGTGCTGCTGCCCGCCTTGCCTATTCGGCTGGCAGTGTCGCCGTCCTTGCCTATACGATGTCGTTGATCGGGAGTTTCTGGCTGCGTGAGCCTGAAGGTGGGCAACTGCCCGATTGAAGGGTGCGAAGACGATGTCTCCACGGCTCGTAGGGAGGGGAAGATTTGACTCGCCAATGAGTCCGTCTGCTTCGTCGGTCTCCTTCAAGGAAGCCTTGCTGACATTCCTTT
This sequence comes from uncultured Acidobacteriota bacterium, assembly GCA_963833345.1. Taxonomy (GTDB): domain Bacteria; phylum Acidobacteriota; class Terriglobia; order Acidiferrales; family UBA7541; genus Acidiferrum. Next base: position 241,731 of record CAWHXI010000001.1, read on the forward strand.
TTATTTTGTTCATCGCAATTGTTGCTCTCAGCAATCTCGTACCTCCCGCCGCCGTTCCTACGTCTGCTCCAGTGACGGACTTCTCTGCCGAACGCGCCATGGAACACCTGAAAGTCATCGCGCGCGCGCCTCACCCGACCGGCTCGACTGCAAACAGGCGCACACGCGATTACATCGTAGAGCAGCTCAGGTTCTTGGGCCTCAAACCAGAGGTGCAGAAATCTGTCAGCACGACGCCATGGGACATCGGAGGAGCGCCTTACAGCGCAGGAACCGTAGAAAATGTCATTGCGAGATTGCCCGGGACAAACACCACGGGTGCGCTTCTTCTTATGGCGCACTACGACTCAGTGGCGACCGGGCCCGGGGCTAGCGATAACGGCTCGGGCGTAGCAACACTTCTGGAAACTCTGCGTGCCCTCCGCAGCGGGCCGTCACTTAGAAACGATGTGATTCTTGCATTCACAGATGGGGAAGAAGATGGAGGGCTTGGGTCGCAAGCCTTTGTGGATGAGCATTCGCTCGCAAAGCTCGTGTCGGTAGCCTTGGTCATCGATTCGGGCGGCAGTTGCGGGCGGGAGCCACTTGTTGTGGAGAGCCAGCATCAGCAGAACGGCTGGCTCGTTCGGAAAATGGCCGAAACACTTCGACGTCCCTTAGCCGCATCCATTTCCGATGATTTTCGAGGTGCCATGAGCTATGGCGATGATTTGAACCTGTACCCCAAGGGGTTGAGGCGATCAACTCTGGCATCAACGGCTGTCCGACCACGTATCACACAATGAAGGACGACTTGGAAAGTCTTGATGCTCGTAGCGTTCAAGATTTGGGTAATTCCTCTCTCACTCTGGCGCGTCACTTAGGCAGCCTGGACTTGAAGCATGCGTCGGAAGGCAAGGTGGTCTATTTTACTTTCTTTGGTCGGCTTTTTTTCTATCCTGCAATCTGGGTTCTGCCGCTGACTCTGGTCATCCTTGCAGTTCTTGCCGGTATCCTGTTCCTTGGATTCCGTCGTGGACAGTTCACCGCGCGGGGCCTGAGCTTCAGCTTTCTGCTGTGGCTCGCTGCCTTGTTGGTTAGCGGTGGACTCGTAGCTCTTGTCTGGTGGGCTCTCCAGGGCCTGCACCTTGTGAACAAGTCTTTTCTGTCCGCCTACAACGCCACAGTCTACGGAGTAGGATTTGTGGCGCTCACAACTGCCATTGCCTCCGGGCTTTTCGTCTGGTTCCGTGAGAAGTTCGGTGCGGCGAATCTCGCCACTGGTGCTTTTCTGCTGTGCATCGTACCAATGATTCTCACTTGCTTCTTCGCACCAAACGCCAGCTTTCAATTCACTTGGGCCTTCGCGGCGGCCTTGCTCTCCATGGGACTTGACCTCGCTCTTAAACGACCCGATTCGTGGTTGCTGAAATTCGCGCGACTGCTCTGTGCGGTCCCCGCGCTCTTTCTATTTCCACTGTTCATCGGCTACTCATTGACCGTTCTGGACGGAAAAATGGGAGACATGATCATTTTGGTGATTCTCATGATCGTCTTGCTCGCGCTGCTAGCGCCGCAGCTCGATGTGCTAACTGCGCGCAGCATAATGTTAGTTCCGGGAACGTGTGCGCTTTTGGCGTTCGGTTTCATCCTCTACGGCGCGCTGAGCAGCGGTTATGACTCCAAGCATCCAAAACCCGACACGATTTCTTATTGGCTGGATACGGACAATGGGAAAGCCTCGTGGATCAGCTTCGACGAGAAACCGGACAATTGGACTTCTCAGTTTCTGAACGGGCACGTTGAAGCCAGCACGCTACGCCTCTTCAACCCTGTCGATGGCGACCGTATCCTCAAAGCGGAAGCTCCACGCGTCCAGCTTTCTCCGCCCAGCATCGACACGCTGGAAGATTCCACCACGGGTGCTGAGCGCAGGCTTCGTTTGCGCCTCGTTTCGCCCAGACAGGCCCGCATCATCTGGCTTCAGGTGGAGAAGGCCACCGTTCTCGCGGCGACCATCGAAGGCCGGAAGGTGCAGGCCAACGAGGTGGATAAGAGGAACAAAGTTTGGGGAATTGTGTACGTGGCGATGCCCGCTGGGGGGATTGAGCTGGATCTCACCTTAAATGCCTCGGAGAGTCCTCAACTCACTTTGATCGATCAGTCCGATGATCTTCCAAACATCCCTGGGTTCCACTTCGAACCGCGACCGAACGACCGGATGGCTTTGCCTGTAGCATGGCCTTTCTTTGATTCAACGGTCTTGGTAAGTCACATGTATCCAAACTTATTGGAGAAAAACCCTGCCCGTCGGTACTGACAATAATGGTCGGATTTCCTAAGCCGTGCGTGCAGAGGATATATCGCAAATCACCCGCCAAGAGTCGCGTTGTGTTGACAGATCCCAACGGCGGGTTCTGCTCCAACTTGTCCGCGCAACCCGCTATTCGCAGAAGTGGACGCGCTCGGCACTTCGATTCGAACTGCAACGCGATCACACCCGGATTGTCGGCTAACCGGAAGTGATCCGATGCCGGCAGGGGACAAGCTGAATTTGCTAGACCGTTGTACGGGCTAACACCTGTGCCGGGGTTCGAGTCCCTCCGTCTCCGATCACTTCACGGGTTCCCAGCCCTCTGGCAGCATATCGAATGCCAGCGTGTCACGGTAGGCGTACTGATTGCCTTCCAGTACGGCCACTGGCGTCAACATATGCCAGATGCGATCATCGTCGAAGACGTAACACTCACCCGATTCGCGCATCGTGAAGCGATCCATTTCCTGCTTGTCATTGTCGGTTATGATGACTTCGCCTCCCTGAGCGCCGCAGCGGCCCACTAAATGGGTGGCGATGTACTTTTCCCCGTCTTTATGTAAGCCCGGTGGACTCGTGTCGCACGGCCGGCCAGGAGTAGCCGTGAATCGTATTAGATGAACGTTGACCAAATACTTCGTACCCACGGTCGACAGCGGTAGGTAATAAAGGTGGTGAGCAATCATCTTGCGAACGCCTATAGAACCGGCGATCGCCGGGGGAAGCGGAGCGTACTCTCGCGGCTGGCCCCCGATTGTCGTGTTGTATTTTTTCAGCTGCACATAGGGTGTGCTCTCTTCGCTCAACCAAACCTCTACACCTCCTTCAACAATCTCGGCCCTGACCCGATTTAAGGAACGATACCTGTCGCCCCCGTCGTAGTATTTGTCCTTTGGAACGGACCAGGCGGCATGGGATAACGCTTCCAGCGAGCGCGCTATGTCTACATCAACCCTGAGCGGCTGACGACTGAACCCGCGCTCGACGAGGTCGCTTAGCGACCTGGCATTGGTTGCAACCGGAATAAAACTATCTTGATCCATGATCGCTCGTATAAATGCTTGACGATGGCATGACCAACCAGCACCGCAAGGGACATGCGTGTGCGCAAATTATAGCCGACGCAGCCCATTGCAGAGGATGCCGACGATTCTGGGCGGGTGGTCGGCAAGCCGGAAGTAATTCGGTTACTTCGGCATCGTCCGTGATTCGTACGGAAACAAACCGATGCCTACTTGCCGTGCTTGCGCGAAGCAATCTGCCACAAGTTGCCCCATGGGTCCTTGACCATCGCCCTTCTATCGCCATACAGTTGATCTGATGGAATCTCAAGTGTTTCTGCTCCCGCTTCGACCGCTCGCTGGTAAGTCTCATCCACATTTTCAACGTAGACGTAAAGAAAGGCCAACACGGGCTCCCGAAGACCACCCCCGTCGCTGATCATGATAAGCGAATCGCCAATTCGGATCTCCGCCGGGCGGTTGACGTGGAACTCACCCTGCCCACGGAAGACCTCCTTAACGAAATGAACCATCTCTTCTGGCTTTGGCGTGATAATCCGCGGAGTCACTGTGTGCCTGCCGTCTGGCTGAAAATGTTTCACAGGCGTCGCCTTTCGTCATTCGCTAACCTCAGTGAGTCTACATTGATTTTCACAAGCTTTCATCGAAGTCGATAAGCCGAAAGAGCTTGGATGGTTGGCAACCCTTACCTAATCGCGTTATGTCAGAGTTGCCCGTCATCCGCTCGCGACTTTGAACCGAGCGAGCGGAAGGCTGTTGACGCGAAAGCAGTTCCAACCCCCTTCTAACCGCAAAGGAGAATTCGCAGTTGGATGATTCGCTAAGTCATTCGGCCCGAGCGAGCAACGCAGGAAAAGATGTGCCACTTGAGAAGCGATAAGGGGAAGCTTTGGCCGGTAAAGCCGTATCACGTTACTGTCGCTGCCGACGTAGCGAGATTAAATACCCGTCGAGCATTCTGAGACAGGAACTTGTGCTCGACTTCCGGAGGCAGCCCAAGCGCAGCAACTTGCTGCAGGCATCGATCCAGCGGCAGTTGAGGGAAGTTGCTGCCAAACAGCACTTTGTCCTTGCCATAGGTTTTCAGGAACTGTAGCAGTGCTTGAGGGTAGTAGGAGGGAAGGTAAGCGGAGGTGTCGATGAACACGTTGTCATGCTTCCATGCCAAGCCGATCATCTCCTCGGTCCACGGATGCCCAATATGTCCACCAACGATCCGGAGTTCGGGAAACGTGAGGGCGACTTCATCCAGGTACGGCACAGGTCGGCCGGTTTCAGACGGCATCAAAGGGCCGGTGTGGCCCACTTGCGTGCAGAACGGGATATTCAGTTCGATGCATTCCACGTAAAGCGGATAATACAGGCGATCGTTTGGCGGGAGATTCCACAACCAGGGGACTACGCGAAGCGCTTTGAACCCGAGTTCGCGAACCGCCCTACGCAATTCGCGCACCGCGGCCAGGGGATTCGATAGGTCGACAGCAGCGATGCCAGCGAAGCGGTCAGGAAACTCGATGCAGTGACTGGCGACTTCGTCGTTTGTAATCAGCCACCGGCTCGGGCGGCACCAGGCCGATAACATCAGCGTTTGGATACCGGCGGCGTCCATAAGCGCAACGAGTTGCGCAGGCGCCAGTTTGTGGTCGAGGAGATGCGCTGTTCCAGATTTCTCGAGCAAACGAACCACCTCGGGAAGGTCCGTACGCGTGCGGCCAAGAACCGGTTGCGCCCAAGCATCGACAACATTTCTTTCAGGCATAGCTTGATTGTGCGCCAGTTCGAGGCGGAGTGAACCGGGCATCTTGCTACGACTCGAGATTACCAAGCCCCTTTAGGATGGGACACCTTGAGGAAAGCGGTCGCCAGACACCCCACGAGGTCGCGTCATCCGAAAGGGTGATTCTGAGGGACTTGTCAGCAAACAAGAAGTGATCGGGTTCCTTCCTGTTTGCCCGTGATCCGGGCACAATCCTCAAGCTGAAAGAGCCTGTCACGTCTTCGGTTTGCCGACTCCACAACGACTGCCAGCCGGACCGAGGTTGTAGTACCCTTCATGGATTTCTAGGGATGCCCGACCCTCATTCCTTTGTGTACTGCACAGTTGTCTGGTTCATCCCGTCTCCCTGAATGTTTTGTTACAATCGCGACCAGCATTGTCCGGAGGTTGGCATGAAATGTATATTAGTTATCAGTAGTGTCCCAACGTCGTGACTCTCGGTTCCCGTAAATTATTGATGAGAAAAGCATAACCGGCAAATTCTCTTGGTCTCGATTTGATCTGCGAATGCCGATCCTGCCACCCTGCGAAGCATAACTCCGTGGGGGGCATCGATGAACCGAGGCAAGCTGGTGTTCGCGCAACTGATGCAGCATCTTCCGTTGACCACCTTCCGCCGTTGCGTCACCCGCTATCGGGGCACGTTCAAAGTGAAGTCCTTCTCGTGTCTGGATCAATTCCTGTGCATGGCGTTCGCTCAGTTGACCTTTCGGGAGAGTCTTCGAGACATTGAAGTATGCCTGCGTGCACAGAGTTCCAAGCTCTATCATCTCGGGATTCGTTCGATGGTGGCTCGCAACACGCTGGCCAATGCCAACGCTGTGCGCGACTGGCGCATCTACGCCGATTTTGCCCAGAGCTTGATCGGCATCGCCCGGCCGTTGTATGCGCAGGAGTCCTTCGGCGTCGATCTGCGAGAAACCGTCTACGCGCTCGACACCACGACTATCGATCTGTGTCTGTCGGTATTTCCGTGGGCGGTGTTCCGCACGGCCAAGGCAGCTATCAAGCTGCATACGCTGCTCGATCTGCGCGGCAACATCCCCACTTTCATTCACATTAGTGATGGTAAGGTGCACGAGGTCAACATCCTCGACCAACTGCTGCCCGAGCCGGGCGCTTTCTACATCATGGATCGTGGCTTCCTGGACTTCGAACGCCTCTATCGCTTCCACGAGGCCGGCAGCTTCTTCGTGACCCGTGGCAAGTCGAACCTCAAGGTTCAACGGCGCTACTCGCATCCGGTCGATCGCGAGACCGGGTTGATCTGCGACCAGAGTGTCGTCCTCACTGGCTTCTACTCGCATCAAGGTTTCGAGGCACCGCTGCGGCGCATCCGCTTCAAGGATCCTGAAACCGCCAAGCCCCTCATTTTTCTAACCAACAATTTTGTCTTGCCAGCATTTACGATCACCGAGCTATACCGCTGTCGTTGGCAAGTGGAGCTGTTCTTCAAATGGATCAAGCAGCATCTGCGAATCAAAGCGTTCTTTGGAACTTCGGAAAACGCAGTCAGGTCACAAATCTGGATAGCCGTTTCCGCCTACGTTCTGGTCGCCATCGTCAAAAAGCGACTACATCTTTCGGCCAGCCTGTATGAAATCCTACAGATCCTCAGCCTGACCATGTTCGAGAAAATCCCGTTGGATCAACTACTTGCACAAACGATGACCGACGAAATTCAACGCGTTTCCGATAACCAATTGATTCTGTTCACCTAACGTTGGGACACTACTGATTAGTTATTATTATGGAATTAGTTGTAATCGTTGCTGCCACGCCCCAAACCTTGCCTGACGAGACCGCCGTTCGGAACATCGTTCAAGAAGAGATTACTGCCTGGAATTCCGGCGATGCAGCCGCATACTCGCGTCATTTCGCTGCCGACGGCACCTTCACGAACATCCGAGGGGAGTTCTTCACTGGACGCCAACCGTTTATCGAAAAGCATGACAACCTCTTCAAGGGACCTTTCCACGGAAGTACCCTCAAGCAGGATATTGTTTCCCTAAAGTTCGTCCGGCCGGATGTTGTCGTCGTGGAAGTGCTCACGTCCGTGACCGGAATTCAAAAGCTGTTTCCCGGCACGAATACCGATGACAAGGGACGCCTCCGCACACGATTGTTGCAGGTCTTGGTGAAGGAAGGAAACGAATGGAAGATCACCGCCTATCACAACACGGATGTGAAGTCGGGAGTGCCCGTACCCGATCCCCAATAGTGCTAGCGGCGAACCAGAGCAATGAGAGTCGATTTCTCGCGTGGATGAGAAGAATCATCCTATGGCATTGAGATTCTAGTTGCCTATAAACCTCGTGCCCGTTGATCGCCGACCATCAGGCTTCAAGAAAGTGACGATCGAAGGTTCCGGGCGGTTTTAGTCGGCAAACAGGAAGTAATTCGGTTACTTCCGGCTTGCCCGTGATCCGTTCGGAACCGGCGGAAAGTGCCAATCGAGGCTACAAGTTGGGCGAGCAGTTTTCGGAGCGCCAGTAAACCCTTCCGAGTGTCGATCTTGGTCCACCCATCGATCCCTCACCTGAGAAAAGTTCTGTCAGTGATGGACTGATTGCCGGGGATCGCAGTGAGAGCAGCAGCCCGCGTTAGCGATTGGCTTCACGTTAACAGCAGGCCAGGAAACACCTTACGAAGCGGACGTTTATACGAGATACATCCACGCCCCTGGAGTCCTTCTCAGACAGATTCGAGGATTTCTGACGCGCGTCTGGGATCTCTCGTTAGTGCTGCGCTGCGGCGCTGACTTGCTGCCAGACCCTGAAGAAGTTGCCGCCCATGACCTTGCCGGTCTCAGCGTCGCTGTAACCGTGCGCGAGTAGCGCTTCCGCAATCGCTTGGAAGTTCGCGTCCTCCCCGAACCCTGAGGTGTAGCTAGCCATCCCGCGCAGATCGCTGCCGATGCCGACGTGATCGATTCCGACGAGCTTCTTGACGTAGTCGATGTTTCGGACCAGGTCGTCCATAGTGGGATTCGAATCGCCGTTCGGCCAGATTCCGATGACGCCGCCCTTCGAAGCGATGGCCGCGATCTCATCGTCCGCTAGGTACCGTTCACCGTCGTGCAGCGCCTTCACGCCCGTGTGGCTAAAGAGCACAGGCTGTGACGACTCCTTGAGTGCATCCATGATCGTCTCAGTATTGGCGTGCGCCAGATCAATGATGATGCCGAGGCGATTGGCTTCATGCACCGCTTCGCGCCCGAATGGCGTTAGGCCCCCTGGTGAATAGGGATACGTCTGGATGTGTCCCAGCTCATTCGCGCGGAAGTGCACGAGCTGCAGCAAGCGCAGACCGCGACGATAGAGATCTCGCAGGTTCTCTACCCGAGCCTCAAGGCCATCGCCGCCTTCGAGCGCTGCCAAAAGCGCCAGCTTGCCTTGCCGTTTCGCATCGAGCACCGCCTCCGGGCTCGTCGCGAGCACGGCGTCGCCGTCGTCGATCGTCTTAGTAATGCGGGCGAATCGGTCAAGCGTGAACGCGAACGGCTCGCCCGGTTTCGGCCGCGGAAGCTCGCCGCGTTTCACGTCCGTGCCGTCGCGCTTGACGTAGTCGCCGCTGAACACAGCGTCGGTGCTGATGTTGCAGACCACGATGTCTATGAGCCCCCGGCGATAGCGTGCGAGCTCGTCGGGCTCGATGCTCGGAACGTTAGCGCGATGGAATCGGCTCGGATGTGCGTGCATGTCCGCGAACACCACGTGCTGGTGGATTGCGGCGACACGATTCGCGCTTTGTCCGGCGCCAAACGTCAGTCCGGCAGCAACGACCACGAGAATTGGCGTGGCCAACCGACCGGCGAGTGTCCGCACCGAGCACACTCTTCGTCTCCAGACTATCGAGGTCAAGCAAATGGTCAAGTAAATCGAATCTCCTTTTTGACTTCAAAAACAGTGGCTAGTGTACGCTCATTTCGCCCGTTCGCAGCAGTTGTGAAAATGACTTATCTTGAATCTCCCGCAACGGCGCAGCAAGTTGGGCGGCGCGAATCGAAATACGAGGGTCTGGGCGTATTGTCCGTCATCCATCCATGATCGCGGATTGGGCCTTGTCGAATCGCAGTGCAATTCCGACCCCAACCTTTTTGAGTGTCTCCTTTCATACCTTGTTTGTAATAAACTTCGTCCTTGTCCTCGTCGCGATTCCCCAAGACCTTGAAAGGGGGACCTATGAAACTGGCCGATGTAGCTTTTGCTGCCATTTTGATGAACATGCTGAGCTCGCAGGCCTCCGCCGGAGCGAGCTGCGAAAGCCTCGCCTCACTCACCCTGCCGGACACCACCATCACAATGGCGCAGACTGTAGCTGCCGGTACGCTTAAGTTGCCGACGGCTTTCCCAGACGCCGGTCCCCACGGGGGGATCATCTTTGTCGCAGCGAAGGATCTTCCAGAGTTTTGCCGGGTCGTTGGAGTTGCGAAGCCCTCCAAGGACTCCGAAATCAAGATCGAAGTTTGGATGCCCACCTCCAATTGGAACGGCAACTTTATGGGGCTCGGCAACGGAGGTATGGGAGGATCGATCAGCTACGGAAGCATGTCGGCACCTCTTTCCCGTGGCTACGCGGCCGCCGCAACCGATACCGGGCATGAGGGTACGGGACAGGACGGAAGCTACGCGCTCGGCCATCGGGAGAAAGTAATCGACTTCGGCTACCGCGCGGCCCACGAAATGACTGTCAACGCAAAGCTGATTATCGCGGCCTACTACGGCCGGTCGCCAAAGTTCTCCTATTGGTACGGCTGCTCGACCGGAGGCAGACAGGCGTTAGCGGAAGCCCAGCGGTTTCCAGCCGACTACAACGGAATTGTCGCTGGAGCACCTGCTATCTTTCTGACACACATGCAGGCCGCGAGTGTCTGGAAAGCTCAGGCAATCCGAAAGAATCCCGGCGGGTTGGTGCCACCTTCGAAGCTCGTGCTGATCCACAAAGCGGTACTCGCAGCTTGCGACGCTCGAGACGGCGTCCGGGACGGGCTCTTGGAGAATCCGCTGCTTTGTGACTTCGACCCGAAGATCCTTGAGTGCAAGGGTGAAGACGGTCCAGACTGCCTGACCGCTGCGCAAATAACTGTCGTCCGGGCATTCTACGGCCCCAGTGTGAATCCGCGAACCAGGGAGCAGATCTTTCCGGGGATGGTTCCAGGCAGTGAAGTGGGCTGGAGTTCCGACGTGGGTCGGATGTATGCGGACCCGCCGGACATCACTAAGACTCTCGCCACCGCGTACCTCAGATATGCGGTGTTCCAGGATCCTAAGTGGGATTACATGACGTTTGATTTCGATTCCGGGGTGGCATTGGCGGACCGTATCGATGACGGCGTAACCAGGGCCACAGATCCTAACCTGCAAGATTTCTTTCGCCGTGGCGGAAAACTGCTGCAGTACCACGGTTGGAGTGACCCTTCGATTTCTCCGCTTAGCAGCATCAACTACTACAACAGCATTCTCGATTTTATGGGAGGCACGGTTAGCGTACGGGCCTCCTACCGCCTCTTTATGGCTCCCGGGATGGACCATTGCGGCGGAGGCGATGGCCCGAACACCTTTGATTCGATCCCAGCAATCAAAGAATGGGTCGAAGCGGGAAAAGCGCCGGAACAGATTGTGGCGATGCGCATTCGGGACGGAAAGACGGAACGGACCCGGCCGCTCTGCCCTTATCCACAAGTTGCGACGTACAAAGGAACTGGAAGCACTGACGACGACGCGAACTTCTCGTGCTTGGCCCCGAAATAGAAGCATTTTGGTAGACTTGGCCCACCAACCAGGAGGAATCAATGCAATCAAAATGGCTTCTTTCGTCCGCACTTGTAGGCTGCTTCGCGTTCGGTTGGTGCGCGCACCTATTGACGGCTCAGCACCGCAAGCCGGTTACGATTACGAGGATCTATACCGGTTCTGACGGTGAAACACACGCCGAAGAGATAACTGGAAATCTGAAATCTGATCCTTCGCGAAACGGCATTGAATTTTCGGACCCGATCAAAGTCACTAGTTTGGTATTCGCGCGGACTTCTCCAGGTTGGGTCCGGGACTGGCACCAAGAAACATATCGTCAGTACCTCATCACGTTGAGTGGGCAGGGAGAATTCGAGATCTCCGGCGGTCACAAAGTTTCGCTGGTGCCGGGAAGCATCGTTCTGGTTGAAGACTCAACCGGGAAGGGTCATATCTCTCGTACCTTCGGAACCGAAGACCGCATTGCGCTGAACATCCGGCTGACGGATCGCTAATCGGGTTTTCTATGGGTCGTTTCACAACCGGTAAGTTTCGGGACGAATTCGGAAGGCCCTAAAATCAGGCCCTCGAGAGTCTCGAAACTCTGTCCCGAAAAATGGCACGAGCGTAACTGTCTGCGTCCGGATCGCCTCTGGCACCAATGCTAAAGCCCTGTTCGAAAAGCTGAGCCTCGTTTCGGCCCGCTGGTGTCCACTAGCTCGTTTGTCGCAGACTCGTATGCGTGTTCGTCCGGTTTGCTCCCGAGTTATCGGCATTCCGTCAGTTACTACTTGTGTAACTGCTCAAAAACGACTGACATTGCCGGACAGATCAGTACCGAGTCGGCTTGTGATTACCGGAAATCTGGCAAGGTCCAATCCGCGATTGTGGTCGGATTACGGGCAAACAGGAAAATTGCTCCGACACTCGAAATTCGCTGGTCTGTGCGAGGACAAGGAGGCACGCACCGTGGGCAAAGAACAAGCAGGTGAGAGTTGAGGATACTTGAGCCGGTCGGGGATACCCGTTGGGCGAATTGGGCTACAAATTGGGAGTTCCAATTCGCCCGTTACTCGTCGCGTAAACCCATCCTGAGACAGGCTTTAGAAATGGTTGCGGGGGTCAGATTTGAACTGACGACCTTCGGGGTTATGACTCGACGATCAGACTCTAAGTCCCATTGATTCGGTTGCCCTTATTTCAATGAGACCCCCGAAAACCTTCCAAAAAAGCCAAGTTTTGGACCCTTGTTGGACCCTCGAACGAAACTCGCCGGAATTGGATGTCCCGCACTCAGCTCGCTTTCAATTCCGGCGATCTCGCATTTCGAAATCATCACGTCAAGACCCTACCGCGACCCCATTAATTAATACAAGCGCGTTTATCGTTACCGATCCTCGGAAAGGGCACAGCCACTAGTGCCCGGCCGCCGCGGCTTTCGCAGCGGACTGCGTGAGCCAGGTTTCGAAACGGGTCTCGCCGAGTCGTGCGTTATAGCCGGGGACTAGCGTTCGTTCGCTGACCTCCGCGCCGGAGTATCGTGCGTGTGGGTCGGCGATGACTTCGCGGGGATCTTTGAGCGTGGCCAAGTGCAGCCGGACTAGTTCATCCAAGCGAAACTGTTGCGGCCCGCCTATTTCGATGATGCCATTTACCGGCGGGTCGACAGCGATCCGACCTACTCCGCTCGCGACATCGTCGGCAGCCATCGGCTGGAAAAGTACCGGTGGCAAATGCACCTTGTCGCCGTCCATGGAAATGTCGGCAATCCCCTTGACGAACTCGAAGAACTGCGTCGCGCGCACGATGGTGTAGGGGATTGCCGATTCTTTGATCAGTTTCTCCTGAGCGACCTTAGCGCGGAAGTAACCGCTTTCGGTCAGCTGGTTGGTTCCCACAACCGATAACGCAACGTGATGTCCTATCCCTGCGGCCGCTTCATAGCTGAGGAGGTTACGAGTTGATGTTTCGAAGAACTTCATCACCGCCGAGTCTTCCCACGAGGGAGAGTTCGATACGTCAACGACCACCGACGCACCCTTCAGCGCTTCAGCCAGTCCCTCGCCCGTGAGAGTGTTGACGCCGGAATTCGGTGATGCCGCTACCGCCTCGTGCCCGTCCTCGCGCAACTTGGTAACGAGCTTTGACCCGATCAGTCCACTGCCGCCGATCACAACGATTTTCATAATTTCCACCTCTATTTTCTGTGTACCTCCATGCGTGTCTTCTGTCAAGCGAACGAATTCGGTTCCTTAAAGTCCTGGTCGCATCTCGTCAGGAACTCAAGCACTGACGAGATGCGCGTTTATGGGGAGCAATCTGCCAACCTGGAAGTATTCCTTCCGGTTTGCCGGTCTCGTCTCTACTCAAGAACAAACCGAGCGTCCTATTTAACGGGATGATAAATTCTTGGGCGATGCTGAATGGATATTGCTGAGATGGAGGGCAAGGTTTTTCAGCGCACTCCGGTTGCCAGATTCATACGAACTCATCATGTCTGGTCCAACAAACGAGACGATTTGCAGAGTAACTGTCAAAAGCGTGCCGTCTTTAGTCGGCTCGAAATCGAGCGTCGTGAGCGCAGCAGCAAGCCGCTCCCCGTCCAAGGCGACCGTTTCGCTTGAAACGACACGCGCATTGGGAACAATGTCGAGGTAGTGGGTTTCTCCCCGAAACTTTAGGTCCCCTTTTGGGCCACAACGGAACACATCCTTCCCGCCGATTTGGAAATCGGCCTCATCATACACCAGCTCATCATTGGAAGGCGCACTCCAACGCGCACGCGCTACTGGATCGGCGAATTCGGAGAAAACCAGTTCCAGCGGTGCTGAGTATGAGTGTTGAAGCGTGATAGTTGTGTGCTGCAACTTGTCGCTCATTTGAATCCTCGTGTTATTGATTCCTCTTCGTCTTCTTCTATGCTCCGTCAAGTTCCGTTCGTGTCGCTAACTTAGACGCGACAACTCGCGGTCCGTTGGCAAGGGCTTTAGTCCACATGGAGGTCATGCTGCGACCGGATGGCCCACACAGATACGTTACGACTGGCTTGTCCGCGACTAGGAATTAATCAGTTGCGCGCGGGGCAATCAGTACCGGCAAGTCGGCTAGCGGACACCAATTTCTACGCCTGCTCCTCACGAGGGCGCATCCGGCTCCAGGCCGATGTGATCGTTAACCGCATCGCGAAACCGCTGCTTGCAGCCCAAGTATCGCTCCGTCATCTGAATTGAAACGTGGCCGAGCAGGAACTGAATCTGATCTAGTTCACCTCCTGCTTGGTGGCACAGTCGCGCACAGGTCCTTCTCAAATCGTGCGGTGCCACCGATAGCAGACCACAGCATTTCGCGTTTGCTTTCACGATTGCCCAGATCACCTTTGGAGTAAAGCCGTGGCCCCAGATTCTGCCGGCTTTGTTGATTGACCGTAGCAACGGACCTGCGGTGATGCCGGCACCGACAGTCCAGTTGTCGACCGCGTTCTTCACCTACTGCGGAACTGGGATCGTCCGGATGTGGCCACCTTTTCCCCTCAGGTCAGCGATGACCCAATGGCCCTCGCGAAGCTGGAGATCCTCTAACCGGAGGTTTGTAACCTCAGCTCTCCGAAGGCCGCAGCCGATGAGAAGCGAGAGCAAAGCACGATTTCGTCGGCTGCGAAGGGTGTCGCCTGTTTCAGCGCCGAGTAACTTCTTGCCCTCCTCGGCCGTCAGCCAATTCCCGACACGCACTCCCAGCCGCCGGACGCCCTTCACACGCCGAATGCCTGCCGCAAGATCCGGGCTGAGTAGTCCGCAATCGGACGCTTCATACGCCAGCCGGCGTATCGCCGCCAATCTCAGGTTAATCGTCGACGGAGCGTACGGGTGCTGTTCGAGTGCGATTCGGTAGCGTGTGACCACGGTCCTGTTGAAGGCTAGCCTGGGCTCCGAACAGTACCGGTCGATGAATTCGCGAATGGCATGGTCGTACGAGCGCTTTGAACTCGTCGACGTTAGGCTGTTCAAGACCGCAGATTTCGATTGTTCTAGATCGGGTAATTTGAGGACCGTCTTCGGAACTCGTTTGCGTTTGCTCTTCGCCATTGGAAGCGGCCTCCACTGCCGCGGCGAAAAGCGTGATCCCGCCCTAGATCTCCTAACCAGTAGCGCGTTTTCGTGGAGCAATCCTGAGAATTGGTGCAACTGACGTTCAGTAGGTACTGTCCGCGGTTCTCACCGATCCACGGCCCAATGTCCGGATAGCCGGTCATCCACCAAGAATCAAAAGAATACGTCAACGTGAAGATTGACCGTACTGCTTCACGATCGCTTCGGGATGATTTCCCTCAGTTTCTAGCAGTTGCGAATTTACTTGATTCAGGGTCTGATCGAGGAAAGCTTCGATGTACGACGCGGTCAGTTTCAGATTGTGGAGAGCATCTTTCGTTTCAGTCGGTCGGCCCATGGCGGCGAGAAGTGGATAGTCGCTGAAGCTTCCATGAACTAGGCCCGGCGACTTCAGTACAACATCGTAGCTTCCAGCTGGACAGCGTCTCAACTGATCTTCCTTTTTCTTCAGGAAGACATCGTTCTGCGTAGCGTTGAATCCCATTCGACCTCCTGTGTGATCCACTTCGAGGAGGAGAACTGGCTGAGTGAACCACTTCCCATCGGGACTCTCTGGAAACGCTGCAACGGGTGGCATCTGACCGTCAAGGCTCACGCAGGCTTTGAATCGAGCATCCATCTGGCAAGCGAGGGTGGCATTCGCACCGCCTGCCGAATGCCCCATCGACGCAACACGATTTAGATCGAGCCTATTTCTGAGGACAAATGTTTTTTCATTCCCAGCGTCGAGCTTGATGAGTTGGTTCAGCACAAACACGATATCCCGTGCGCCCGTGTCAATCGCTTGCCCAGCACTCTTCATCATGCGCTGGAATCGCTGATCGGGCGAGAGGTTGGGCGGGTCAGCCTCGTGGTAGGCCGCGACAATTCTTCCGTCAGGAAAGGACACTGCAGGTGCGCCATAGGTGTTTTCGATGGCAGCGACAACATATCCGCGGCTAACAAGGCTTGCGATCAGCGATGCGTACTCGAAGGTTGTTCCGCCAGCGCCGTGAGCCAAAATGACGACGGGAAACTTCTTGCCAGATCGTGCGACTGGCGCACTCTCGAATGCAAGCGATGAAATTGTCCCCGAAATAATAAGTGGCCAAATACCTTCGAACTCATCTCGCATTGCCGGGGCGGCGGCGGTGTCTCGGTCCATCCGTTTGGCGCCAGGGATATATTCTGCGGGCTCACCACCCGACGCCTTCGGCGCAGGGTACCAGAGGTAGACCATCAAATCACGATGCGCGTTGGGGTCGGCTGCATGGCCGTCTGGGCGTGATCCGTCCGTCCAGTGGTAGCCAACCCGCCCTACGCCGAACTGCCCAGTCGGAAGAGGTAACTGTGGAGTTGTGAATTGGGGCGTAGAACCGCTATTTGACTCAGGCTGCGAGAGGGATTCTTGCGCCGCTGCGCACGCAAATGTGCCTGCGAGCAATCCAGAAACCAGGCCGATGGTGGCAGGCTGCAACCTCATATGTCAGCCCTCCTTATCGAGCAAACCCGAAGTCTTGATGATTCAATTGCCCTTACAGTTCGCCGACCCCCTAAAACCAGCCCCAAAACACGGGGTTTTGGACGCTAGTTGGACGCCAACCACCATGGGCTCTTTCAGGCCCGATTCAGCAACAACGGTCTAGGGAACCATTGTCCCGAGTATTGCTCGGCTGCGGTTTGGACAAACCGCCGCAACTGCAACTGACGTGGCCTCAAATCAGTTCACAACACCTGAAAGCAATTGAAAACAGCCGCATGCAACTCACAAGATCGGCGGTTTGAAAACGCCGTGACTGATTCATTCCGTTGCGCAACCCCACAAACGGCAGCTGCTTCGGACTGACCGTGCGCCATGGACTCTTGTCAGACAGTTCAGAGGGTCTTTTGTGCAGCGCAGCACCACACCGCGCAAACACGGCCCACGTTGCAAGAACACTCAAGCATCTATGTGGCGAGTAAAACCGAAGCCCGCGGCTTCAAACTACTTCTGGGATTGTTTCGCGGATGAACCATTCAGCGCTGCACCGACGGTCCCGCAGTTGCCGGAATTCATGTCATAGATGCCAGCCCGCAGATGGATTTCACCCGGAGGCGCGTCGATTTCCTCGTGAATTTGCATTCCCACCTGCTGGGTCGCTTCATACACCTTGGAATCCATCGTTAGATTGCTACGCTTCCTGACGATGTTCAGGATGTTGCCGCCCGGACCGAATGAGATGATCATGATTTCAATACGGCCATGACGCGTGCCGTTGGCGTCCAAGCCCATCGCGATGTCGGGCAAAGCCACGGCGAAGTTGACATCGTAACGGGTAAACGGCGCCTTCAATTTCGTGTTATTTCCCGCACGCGGGGCATTCGCGGGAGGCTGCGGACTCTTCGGCACTACCTGCAGCTTGAATAGGATCTGGTCGAAATCCGGCATATCTAAACCGATAAGTGGCACGAAGGGATCGTCGGCGCCGTCTTCAGAGATGAATTCGTGGCTGGGTTGGTCGGCGAAGTAGCCGCGACGATAGGAAAGTGTGTAGTTATTGTCGGCGAGGCCGACCTGAATGCGCCGGAACTTGCCGTCATTCTTATTGTTGGCAGGTGAATAGGCCAGCGTGTAATAGTGCGAGCCGTTGCTCACAGCGTCTCTGACGGCGTCGCTCAACGCGTTCGTGCTGTAAAAAGCGCGACCTCCGGTCTCCTGGGCAATGGTTTCCATAGCGATTTGATTAACGCTGAGGCGAGCCTCGAGTTCCCGGCGCGAACCGGGCAGTTTGCTGGCATCGAAGGTGGGGTCTCCGAGAACTCCAAGCGCAGACACAGGATAGATGGCGACCTTTGCCGCAGTGAGCATGTCCGAGGTTTTCTGAATGTGATCCTGATTCTTGGGAACTCTGCCGCCAGTGTCCGGAAAGAAGCTGACCGGGAAGTTGTCTGAGAACCAGATAAGATTTTTGCGGGTAGGAATGGGGGAAAGGTAGCGGGCGATTTGCTGGAAGGCTTGTAGGGTCAGCTCACTGCGGGAGTTGGCGCGCTCGGCAGATTCGTCGCGCTGGAAAGACTCCACGGCATCAATGGCCGATGGCGCAGCCTGACTCTTGCGCATTTGCCGGAGGATTTCCGCGTCGCTGTATTGGTTAGCGTCAGTCTCCAGGTTTCGAGAGACCTCGGGGGCTATGCCGACTTTCTTGTCTTCCAGTGTGGCCGAAATGCCGGAAAAATCGGTCGTAAACCCGCGGACGATGCGGAGGTGGGAACCGAGCGCGAAAACGGCGAGGCGCGTGCCGGGCGGAACTTCGCCGAGATATTTGATGACCTGCTGCCGCACGAACGCCTGATTTTGCGGCTGCGTATTGAGAAGATCGAGCAACAGAACGTTGACGGAATCGGCCCCACGGGCGGTAGGAAAATTGGTGAAGACGTTGGGCGGCATCGGCGGCAACTTCGTTTCGTTAGGAGTGGCGCCTTTGTGTTCCTCGAAAGAGCTGACAATCTGCGGGCCGCCGTCCTCGGAGAGGTGAAAGTCATCCTTGCGAAGGCCGGGAACGGATTGCCCTTGTCTGTCTGTGACAACCACGTCCACCACAACGATGCGACTTTCGACTTTGATGGAAGGGCCTTGAGTCGGCGCGGGAACGGGCGGTTCTTGCTCGCGGGATTGAGGGAGACAGAGTCCTGCGAGAAGGAGGAGCGAGGCGGCGGAGAGTAGGGAGTGAGTCACTGTAAATCCACAGGAAGTCTCTCACAGAGAACCTGGAGAGTACACAGACCGCAAGCGGCAAAAGGCCGCGAGGATGTGGCGAGGCGGATCTTGTACATGGCAACAGTGCATGGCGCCTTCTTTTGGACTGCTCGACGACAGATGTTGCTTGTGTCGGACGGAAAGACATTTGTTCATGGCTGAAGTCATGGGCAGCTCGCCTGAAAGCAGAGTGTTTGACCAAAAAACGGGAGCACATGATTTTGAAAACGGTCTGCCACCTTGCTCGTGTGAGTGCCAGAATACACTTCGAAGCTATTCGCGATTCCATACTTATCAAGAACTTCGTGGAGCTTTACGGTATCGACTCGAAGACCGTCCTGGTCACCTATATCGATGGAGATCGCACGATACCGCCGGAGACTTACGATGTACTGATCAACGAAAGCGAGTGGAGCATTTGCAGTCCATTTTGCAAAAACGTCGGGCTGGGGCGTTCCATCCTTCGTGGGCAGGTCGAGATAAAGCGGAGGATTCTTCGGGTTGGGTGACCAAGCGGCGGCCGAGGCCAACGTGGCGCGCGCAAAAAACGGCAGCCCCGCAGAGTCTGCAGGTGCTTTAAGAGCCTCAGGGCTCTTCGCGATTTCAGGGTTCATGGAACCGGCGGGCCGGGGAGATAAGCAACACGGACTCATGATGTACAAACTCCCGAACACGTCGGAATGCTTCATGCCAATGCGGGTAGCGCCGTAACCTCCCATTGAGTGGCCGACGAGTCCCCGGCTTTGGCGCTCAGGAATCGTACGGTAATGAGCATCAATGTAAGCGACCAGGTCTCGAGCGATGAACAGCTCGAAATCACCGGTGGTCACGGAACTCGAATACATCGAGCCGTTGTGCAACGTCTTCGAATCGGGCAGGACTACGATCATTTCTTTCGCGCCTAGAGCGAAGGCGCCTTCGATGGTCTCGGGGACATGGATTTCATGCGTCCATTGCTCGGCGCCGATGGAATAACCGTGCAGGGCGTAAACGACTGGATAGCGTCGAGACTTATCTTGCGCATAGCTAGGAGGAAGGAACACAAACACGTCGCGATCAACCGCGTCTCCTTCCAAATTGCCTTCCAGAGCCGTACCGTGAACCTTGATATGCTCGACCGTCACTGTCTTCGCACCGGCAACCGCCGGAGGCACATCCGTTTGCACTTGCGCGTCGAGCTGAGGAGCTAGTCCAGCCGCTATCGTGAGTAAAATTCCGCCGAACACTCTTGCACTTGTCATTGTGACCCTTTCTTGAAACAGCATCGGTCTGGGAGAATCATCTAGCTTTACTGTCCGACTGCAACCACCGTTACCGATTTGGGAGCCAATTTGAGGGTCAGCTTGCCGTCTTGCGCTTTTGCGGAAAACGGCTTCGGAACAACCGAATTGGGCGCGTCGAAGGTATTTACGCTGTCGACCTTGGATGCGGTCAGCGTTTCTCCTGCCGCGGATTTAACATTTATATCGACCAGAGTAACTTCGATTTCAGCGGACTGATTTGGATCGGCGTTAGTCATTGCGAGCCATAATTTTCCAGCTTTATCTTTCGCTGCTATGGCATCCACACGCGGCAAAGTGATATCGCCGTGCGTGTACGTGCCAGCGTCGAATGAGACGGGCACGAAGGTGGCGTCCTGGAACGGTACGTACATTTTGTATACGTAGTATGTAGGCGTGAGAACCATTTTTTCTTTGTCGGTCAGGATCATGGCCTGGAGCACGTTGATCATCTGCGCGATATTGGCCATGCGAACGCGGTCGGCATGCCGCGCAAAAATGTTGAGATTCAGTGCCGCTAGCACTGCATCGCGCAAACTATTTTGCTGTGCCAGGAAGCCGGGATTGCTGCCGGGAAGCGGCGCGTACCAGCCGCCCCACTCATCCACAACAAGCGCCACCTTTTTTTCCGGATCATATTTGTCCATGATTGCCGAGTGTTTCTCAACAAGATCGTTCATCTCCAGCGTGGACTTGAGAATCTGCGCGTACTCGGTCTCTGCGAAACCCACCGATGCATAGGAAGGCGGCCATTTCACAACAGTGTAGGAGTGCATCGAAATCCCATTCATGTCCCAACTCCAGGTGTGGTTCTGATACGCCTTCATGATAGAGTCGGTCCACTCAGTCCAGCGGGATTCGCCGCCGCCGGGTCCCACAGCGATCTTGAGCATCTGCTGCTTGTCCTGCTGAGATGGATTGAAGTTGCGGACGAAGCGGCTGTAGATTTTCATCTGGCTCAGATAGTACTCCGGCGTCATATTGCCGCCGCAGTCCCAACTTTCGTTGCCAATTCCAAGGAAGGCGATCTTGTAAGGAGCAGGATGGCCGTTGGCCGAGCGCTCTTTGGCGAGAGTCGTCGGCTGAGCGGTAGTTAGATATTCCAGCCATTCCGCTGCTTCCTGTGGAGTACCAGATCCGACGTTGACGGAGAGATAGGCCTCCGCTCCAATCTGGTCGAGGAAATCCATGAATTCGTTCGTTCCGAAGGTGTTCGGCTCGATTACGCCGCCCCAATTTGGGTTGAGCGTTACGGTTCGCTGAGGGCCGATGCCTTTGCGCCAGTGGTATTCGTCTGCGAAGCACCCGCCGGGCCAGCGCACGTTCGGCACTTTTATCGCTTTGAGCGCAGCGACGACATCATTGCGAATCCCGCGCGTGTTCGGAATTTTGGAGTCCGGGCCGACCCAGATTCCTTCGTAAACACCGTGGCCGAGGTGCTCGGCAAATTGGCCGAAGAGATTGCGGTCAATCTTCGGGCCGGCCTTGGAAGCGTCAATGAACAATGCAACTTTCTGTGCAGCCGCCACCGGCGCAGCCATAGCCAAAGCGAGCAGAGTCAAGCTGGCAAGAAGTGAGCGCACGAGCGGAGATCCCGCTTGAAGCGCAAACACGAATGTCCGACGGAACTGAGATCGGCGCAGGATTCGGTACTGAATTGCTCGGAGATGTCTGAAACCAAGTTTTTGGGCCATCTATTGTTCTCTCTGAGGTTCGGCTAGGTTGCACCGGATTGATATCCAACAGTTTTTGCAATTATCTTTCAGAGTTCAGTTTATGAAACGCGTAGTATACATTCAGCGTGGCGACGGACAATCTATAACGCATTCTTGAGATGGACCGGACAATGGACACTCAACTCCAGTGTGGGCGCTGTCGCAAACCCTTCCAGAGGCTACTTCCAGCGTGAAAGCACTTGTACTCAAGAGGCCGGGCGAGGCATCCGTCGAAATGGTTCCCAATCCGGTGGCCGCACCTGGAGAATTATTACTGAGAGTCCGAATGGTTGGGTTCTGCGGAAGCGATCTGAACTCATTTCGCGGACGAAATCCGCTGGTCACCTTTCCACGCATACCCGGACATGAAGTGTCAGCCACGGTCATCGAGGGGGACGGCGCGCTGCCTGCTGGAACAGATGTAGCTCTTTCTTCATACACGAACTGCGGTCGGTGCGCTTCGTGCCGGAGGGGACGTTCGAATGCGTGCCAGTTCAACCAGACTCTTGGCGTGCAACGGGACGGTGCGCTAGCAGAATTCGTCGCAATGCCACGAGATAAGTTGTATCCGGCAAAACTCACGACGAAAGAGTTGTGCCTGGTCGAACCGCTGACGGTGGGATTTCATGCTGTGGCGCGCGGCTTGGTGAAAGCAGATGACACTGTCGCCATCCTGGGATGCGGCGGCGTGGGACTCGGAGCAATCGCTGCTTCGAACGCACGTGGCGCTCGCACGATTTGTGTTGATATGGATGATGAGAAGCTCGTCGTGGCCCGAGCGGTGGGTGGTTCTGATGCGGTCAACACTGCAAAGGAATCACTGCACGATCGCCTGCAAGAACTGACGGAAGGTCGCGGCCCGGATGTGGTGATCGAAGCGATCGGAACACCGCAAACCTTTCGAGCCGCTGTCGAAGAAGTCGCCTTCACGGGCAGAGTGGTGTACATCGGCTATGCAAAAGAACCGGTAAGCTACGAGACGAGGCTCTTTGTGCAAAAAGAGTTGGACATTCTCGGTTCGCGAAACGCGCTGCCGGAAGATTTTCGTGCGGTAATCCATCTTCTCGAGGGGAAAAAGTTCCCTGTAGATCAGGCTGTGAGTTTGGTGGTGCCGCTCGAAGAGGCGGCGAATGCCCTGCGGTCGTGGAGCGAGAATCCGGCAAGCTTCAAGAAGATCATGGTCTCCGTCGATTGACGGCAGCAGGACTTTATTCCAGTTGGCGGAGCGAGGAAACATGCTACCCCATCGTTCCCTGTTGATTGCACTTAGTGGATTTTTGCTCGAGTCCTTCTTACTTCCAGGAGCGCAGGCCCAGAGTTCAACGGCTCCGACCGCTTCTGTCGATCCGGAAACTCGACAGGTCCGGCAGCACCAGAGTTTTGGCTTTGATCGAGTGCGACTAAATCAATTCCAAATCGCGGCTAATGCCGAGCAGTTCCGTGAGAGCACTAAGTTCCCGGCTGCTGGGGTTTAGATCCTTACAGATAATATTGAGACGAACCTCCCGAGTGCCGCCGGCGGGGATGCGTACTGGCAGCAGTTCTCCACTATCCAAGTGAGGCTGAATGCGGTAAACGGGCAGCCAGCCGAAGCAGAGCCCGCTGCGCACCGCATCAATTGCCGCCTCGATCGTAGGCACCGACAAAAAGCGTTGGGCAGGGCTGCGCGGCTGGCGCTTGCCGCCACCAGACGCTGCTCCTTCGATAGTCACAATCGTGTGATGAATTAGATCGCCCCGAGACGCCGGCCGCCGGAGGGAATGGAGCGGATGATCCCGCCGCGCCACGGCGAGGAGCTTGATTTCCAGAACCGACTTCGCGTAGTAGTCGCGCGACATCAGTGCTGTGATGCAAAGGTGCGCCCCATGCGCCGAAAACTCCGCTTCTGATGAGAGGAATGTTGCCTGCCGGAGCTTGGGGTGGACATATGGGAATCGCCGAGTAAATTCGAACAAAGCCGCAAACAGCCGCTCATTCGGGTAAATGCTGTCCACGGATAATCGAATCTCCGATTCTCCTCCGGAGCTGAGAGAGCGTGCCCGGTGCTCCAGTTGTTGAAATCCGGCCAAGTGCGGTTCCGCGTCGCCAAGCAAAACCCGCCCGGCTTCCGTCAAATGCGCTTTTCTGCCCTTTACTTCTAACAGCTTAATCCCCAGCCGATCCTGAAGCCGAGCGATTGCATAGCTGATCGTGGATTGCGAGCGGTTGAGATGCTGCGCCGCTGGTGCAAAGCCGCCCAACTGAACTATAGCCTGCAGAATCTCCCACTCATCCACGGTGCTATTCATCGGCTAAATATATCGAGAAAATCGATGTGTTTCACTGAAAATTAAGACTTTTCGTTCAGTATTCGTCCACCGTAAGATTCAGCCTCCGTTAACGTTAACGGAAACCATAGCCGAAGCACATGACCATGAATCTTCGGGAGATAGCCAGCCGCGCCAAGGTTTCGATCGCGACCGTTTCGCGAACCATCAATCGCGTACCTACGGTGCGACCCGCCATCGCCAGGATAGTACAGAAAGTAATCGACGAAGTGGGCTATTACCCAAACATTCATGCACGGGCACTAGTTTCCGGGCGCAGCCACATCTTCGGCCTGGTGATCTCCGAGATGACCAATCCTTTTTTCCCCGAGATTGCACAGACCTTCGAGGACCTAGGTGTGGAGCACAAATACGAGGTCCTTCTAAGTTCGGTCACGAGCAATCCCGGTCGGCTCGAGATGGCCGCCCGGCGAATGATCGAACTGCGGGTGGACGGAGTGGCCATTCTGACTTTCGGCGGAGAGGATGCATTAATCGAGGCCTTCCGGCTGCGCAAGGTGCCGGCGGTTGCAATTGATGTCGAGCCCTCAGAACCACTGCTTAAGACCCTGCGCATTGACTATCGTCACGGCATTCGGCAGGCCGTGCAACACTTGGCAGCCCTTGGGCATACCGGAATCGCCTTTATCAGCGGACCCTCTCACTTGAAGACGGCCCTGGCGCGAAGAATCGCCTTTCAGGAATGCATGGACGAAATTGGTTTGAAAGTCTCACCGGAATTTCTGATTGAAGGCGATCACACGATGGAAGCGGGAACGAAAGCCATGGCAGCGCTTGCGGCTGGCCCGGTTCGCCCCTCTGCGGTGATCTGTTCCAATGATATGACCGCAGTCGGCGTAATGCGCGAGGCGTTTGAACTCTCTCTCGAGATTCCCCGCGACCTGTCAGTGGTCGGGTTCGATGACACGCACTTCGCCCAGTTCACGACTCCGCCCCTGACCACCGTACGGATGTCCCAGGGCGAAATCGCACGAACGGCGTTTCGAGCACTGCTTCACACGGTCGAAACTCAACGCAGTCGAGCTTCGCGCGATTTCGGCACCATTAAAACAGAGCTCGTGCTTCGACGTTCCACTGGAATTGCGCCCGATCGCCTCAAGAGAATCGGTGAATGGAATTGTCAGCAGTCCGGAGGCCGGGAGACGCCACAGTTGGAATTGCAATCGGTCTTGCGCAAGTAATGTTCGAATCGGACGCAGATACTCCAGCAAGGGCACGAGTTCGCCCGTACAGCTAGCGGTTGCATCCTGCAAAGGGGATAAGAAAAGGAGACAAAATGAGACGGCTCGGCATTTTGCTGTTCCTATTTGTGGGTTTCTGTTATGCGCAGGAGACTGGGAGTTTTCACCCTTCGGAGACAAATGTTTGGGGATCGGAATATCCCCGCGTTGACAGCACGGGAAGAGTGCAGATCCGTATCAAAGCTCCCGACGCCACAAAAGTCAAAGTGAATTTCTGGAGCGGACCGAAAGTCGACATGGTCAAACAGCCCGACGGATTTTGGACCGTCACCACCGATCCACTGGTGCCTGGTTTCCACTACTACAACTTGAACATCGATGGCGCCGAGGTCAGCGATCCCGGCACGCATGCCTTCTTCGGAGGAGGTCGGCCTGCTAGTGCCGTCGAGGTGCCTGAGCCGGGTTCCACCTATTATTCGGCACAGGACGTGCCGCACGGTGAGGTTCGTGAGGTTTGGTACAACTCCAAGGTCACCGGCTCCTGGCGGCACGCACTGGTGTATCTGCCTCCGAAGTACGATACGCAGAACGGCGCACGCTATCCCGTGCTCTACCTGCAACACGGTGCCGGCGAGGACGAGACCGGTTGGGTCAGGCAGGGGCACGCGAATTTTATACTCGACAACTTGATTGCCGCCGGCAGTTGCAAGCCGATGATCGTCGTCATGGCCTATGGCTACGGCAGGCGCGCGGGTCAGCCTGCTCCCGATCTCACGGGCAAACCGTTTGGTTCACCCGAAATGCTGAAGGCCATGCAGGACATGGCCGCGGCGTTTGAGGATGATGTGACCCAAGCTCTAATCCCATATATCGATTCCAGCTTTAGGACACTTTCGGATCGTGATCATCGCGCTATGGCGGGCCTCTCCATGGGTGGGATGCAGACTTTCCAGATCACGCTCGATCATCTGGATCTCTTCTCCTACATCGGAGGGTTCAGTGGGGCTGGCGGTATGCTCGTGCTTGGAGACCGCAAACTCGATCGCAAAACCGATTACAACGGCGTATTTGCGGACCCCGGCGCCTTTGCCAAAAAAGTGCATTTGCTCTGGGTCGGCGTCGGCACAGTTGAACCCGAGCGTATGCGCGCGGGCCTGCAAAGATTGCACACCTCGCTGCTCGACGCGAACATCCAGCACATCTTCTACGAATCGCCCGGAACCGACCACGAATGGCAAACCTGGCGACGCGATCTCAAGGACTTTGCATCGAGGCTCTTTCCGCAAATCAGCCAATGAACAATCGATCATGCCGGTTGGGCAATGGAAGAGGGTCAATTCGAGAGACCTATTCCGAACATCGAGCGAGAATCCGTTGCGGTTCGGAGAATTCAAGTTCACCTGAATGGAAAGGATCGCTTCATGTTTATAGCCGGTCAGGTTTGGTTGCGCTCAATATCAAGACTCGCCACGGCGTTAGCGCTGGCGTTATGTGCGCACAGCAATTCCTACGCACAGAGCGCGACGGCGCCAACGTCTTCGGAGACGCCGGAAAGGATCGATGAGGTCTGGCAGAAGGCCAGCAGCAAGTATGACGCGCAGCGAGCGGAACTGCTGAAGGACGTCGAAAACGCGGATCGCGAGGGTCCCTATCGCGGAGACTGGGAGTCGCTGAAAACTTATGAAGCGCCGGAGTGGTACAAGGACGCCAAGTTCGGAATTTTTATCCACTGGGGAGCGTATTCAGTTGCCGCTTTCGGCAGCGAATGGTATCCGCGAATGATGTACGTCGAGGGATCTCCAGAATACCGGCATCACATCGAGACTTACGGTAAGCCGGACAAATTTGGCTACAAGGACTTAATTCCCATGTTCAAGGCCGAGCATTTCGATCCGGCGGCCTGGGCGGAGTTATTCAAAAAAGCCGGCGCGAAATACGTGGTTCCCGTGGCCGAGCATCACGACGGATTCGCGATGTACGATAGCGGGTTGAGCGATTGGACGGTGGCCAAAATGGGGCCGCATCGCGATACTACCGGAGAATTGGCGAAGGCGGTACGGGCCGCCGGGCTGCATTTTGGCGTGTCGTCGCATCGCGTGGAACATAATTTCTTCCTTGGGCCGGGCCGGGCAATTTCTTCGGATGTGAACGACCCGCAATATGCCATGCTGTACGGCCCTGCTCATAACTGGCTCATGAACCCGTGGGGCACACCTCTCAATAATGATTTCACTTATGTTTCCTCCGCGTGGGCCAACGATTGGCTAGCGCGGTCTGCTGAACTGGTCGAGAAATACCATCCCGATATCGTGTATTTCGATTGGTGGATCGGGCAGGCGTCGATTCAGGCGAATCTCGCGCGGTTCGCTGCGTTCTATTACAACAGCTCTCTGAAATATGCCGACCACGTTGGCGTGATTAATTACAAAGACTACGCGATGCAAGAACATTCCGGTGTTCTCGATCTGGAGCGCGGCCAATTGGGAGACATTCGTCCGCTTTATTGGCAGACGGACACGTCGGTCAGCAACAAATCCTGGGGCTACATTGAGAACGACACGTTTAAATCGCCGCAGTTCGTGGTGGATCAACTCATCGACATCGTGAGTAAGAACGGGAATTTACTGATGAACATCGGGCCGCGGTCGGACGGCACGATTCCGGAACAGGTGCGGCAGGTCCTGCTAGATGTGGGGGCCTGGCTCAATGTCAACGGTGAAGCGATCTACGGCACACGACCGTGGCGGACGTACGGCGAAGGTCCGACCAAAGTGGCCGGTGGCTCCTTCCACGACACCGATACGGCTAACTACACTGCCGAAGATTTTCGCTTCACCACCAAGGGCGACACGCTTTATGTGATCGGCCTTGCGTGGCCAGCAAATGGTCAGGCCGTTGTGCGCTCGCTGGCCGCAACGGTGGGAAGTGAACCAGTGGCGTCGTTGGCTTTGCTGGGCGGCGACCCAAGTTTGCGGTTCGAGCAGAAGGCGGATGGTTTGCACGTGTATTTACCCGGTTCGTCTCCGGCAAAGTATGCTTACGCGCTTCGCGTGAAGTTTCAGCATGCAGGGCGTTAAACGAATAAGAAAAGATTCTCCTCACGAACGCCGGCGGAGAGGGAGCATTTTTTTCGACTTCGGGTCGAGTGACAGCGAAAGGCAGGGTGCCGTGAAGAAAGCTTTACGGAACACAAATATCGAGGTCCATGCGAACATGCGAAAAGTGAACAGCAAGATCCTGACCGCAATTGCTCTTTTCTTCGTGGCGAGTTGCGCCTACGCGCAGAATTCCGATTCGCCTGCCTATCTCAATCCTTCCCTGCCAGCGGAACAACGCGCCGCGGACCTGGTGCACCGCATGACGGTGGAAGAAAAGGTCAGCCAATTGACCAACCAATCGCGAGCCATCGAGCGCTTGCGTATACCCGCCTACAATTGGTGGAGTGAAGCGCTGCACGGCGTAGCCTCCAGCGGTACCACGGAGTTTCCGGAGCCGGTCGGTTTGGCGTCCACGTTTGACACCGACGCCATCCACCGCATGGCTATCGCCATCAGCATCGAAGCACGCATCAAGCGCGCACAGTTTGAGCGCGCCGGCCACAGCCGCGCCCAGGAAGGTCTGGACTTCTGGGCGCCGAACATCAATATATTTCGAGATCCTCGGTGGGGACGCGGCCAGGAAACTTACGGTGAAGATCCGTTCCTGAGCGCGCGCCTGGGAGTGGCGTTTGTCACCGGAATGCAAGGCGACGATCCGAAATACTATCGCGTAATTTCGACGCCGAAACATTACGCAGTGCATAGCGGGCCGGAGCCTACGCGACACACCGCCGACGTAAAAGTGAGTAAGCACGACGAGCTAGACACCTACCTGCCAGCGTTTCGCGCTACGGTTACCGAGGGAAAAGCGGGCTCGATCATGTGCGCCTACAACAGCGTCAACGGGCAGCCGGCGTGCGCCAGCGAGTTTCTGTTGCGGGATCAGTTGCGCGGTAAATGGAACTTTCAGGGCTATGTGGTCTCGGACTGCGCCGCCATCGTCAACATCTTTCGCGATCACCACTTCACCGCGACGCAGCCCGAAGCCTCAGCCCTAGCCGTTCAGCGCGGCATAGATAATGAATGCCTGAATTACTCAGACATCAAGGATGATAGTGACTATCGGCCCTACCTCGACGCTTACAAGCAAGGATTCTTGAAAGAGTCCGAAATCGATACAGCCCTGATCCGCCTTTACACAGCGCGTATGAAGTTGGGCATGTTCGATCCTCCGGAAATGGTTCCGTACACAAAGATTGAAGAAAAGGAACTCGACAGTACCCCGCATCGCGAACTGGCTCGTGAGCTCGCCAACGAGTCCATGGTGCTGCTCAAAAACGACGGCACTCTGCCGCTAAAGAAGACGGGCATCAAGATCGCAGTGGTGAGTCCACTCGCCAATCAGACTAGATACCTGCTGGGCAATTACAATGGCAGGCCCACGCACACCGTTTCCGTACTGGACGGAATCAAGGCGGAATTTCCAGATGCGCAAGTTACCTTTGTGCCGGGAACGCAGTTCCTGCGTTATGAAGGCGATGTTGTACCCGCATCCTTCTTGACCACCTTGGAAAGCCGCCCAGGACTGACTGCGGAATTCTCCATGGGAGAAATGTGGGGGCCGCAGCGAACGGTCCTCGCGGAACGAAAGGTGAATAACCTCGATTTGAAGGCGGAGGACATCCCTAAGGAAGCCTCAGGCCAATATCCGTTACGAATTGAGTGGACCGGCTTCCTCACGCCGACCGAAACGGGAGACTATATCGTCGGCGTGCGTCTGCAAGGCGGGTACGCGCGAATCGAGGTGGATGGCAGACCGTTGGCCCACGGCTGGGTCGGTGGCGATGAGGCGCCCCAGGTGCGGGGCGGGCACGTTCACCTAGAGCAGGGGAGGAAGGTCTACATCAAGATAGGTTACGGGCAGGGCAGTGCTGGGCCCGTAAAGGCACAGTTGATCTGGTCCAAATATGATCCGCGGCCGAGTCCTGAGGCCGTGCAGGCCGCCAAGAACGCCGATGTCGTCGTTGCGGTTCTGGGTATCACCAGTGACTTGGAAGGCGAAGAGATGCCCGTGAGCGAGGAAGGTTTCAAAGGCGGCGATCGCACCAGCATCGATCTTCCCCAGCCGGAAGAGCAACTGCTCGAAGCGGTGGCTGCAGTTGGCAAACCCGTGGTGCTGGTGTTGAGCAACGGCAGCGCGCTCGGCGTGAACTGGGCGAATCAGCACGTGAACGCGATTCTCGAATCTTGGTACCCGGGCGAAGAGGGCGGCACCGCCATCGCACAGACACTCTCAGGGGCGAATAATCCGGCAGGCCGGCTCCCGGTCACCTTCTACACAGGCGTCGAACAGTTACCGCCATTCGAAGACTACGCCATGAAGGGGCGCACCTACCGCTACTTCGAGGGAAAGCCGCTGTACCCCTTTGGCTATGGCATGAGCTACACCACATTCGCTTATCGTGAGCTTCGTCTTCCGAAAAAGACAATCAACGCGGGCGATCCTGTCATCGCAGAGGTCACCGTGGCCAACACCGGCAAGCGCGAGGGCGACGAGGTCGTTCAATTGTATCTCACCTTCCCGAACGTGCCGGGCGCGCCGCTGCGTGCTCTGCGCGGAATCAAGCGCGTGCACCTAAAATCTGGTGAGTCGAAGAGTGTGCGCTTTGAACTGAAGGATCGCGATCTGAGCATGGTCACTGAAACTGGCGAACCGATCATCGCGGAAGGCAAATATTCGCTGTCGATCGGGGGCGGCCAACCGAATACGAGCGCTCCCACTTTGCTGGGAACGTTTCTGGTCAAGGGAACGAGAACTTTGCCGGAGTAGGAACAGGAGGTACGGTAGCGTGCGTTCGAAACCTGAGAATCTCACTTGCACGAAGCAACTCATCCTACTCGCCACGCTTCTGTTCTCCGCGCCTGCTTTTCCACAAACTCAGCCGGTGAGCGCCACCATCGACGCTTCCAAGACTGGCCCTCCTATTTCGAAATACGTCTATGGGCAATTCCTCGAGCACGGCGGCGACATTGTCAATGAAGGCGTTTGGGCCGAGATGTTAGCGGACCGCAAGTTCTACCATGCGGTCTCCTCGAAAGCGCCGGAAGAACCCCCCGCTCCCGCATGGCGTCGCCGCGGTCCCTCGCGCCACTGGACGCCCATCGGCGCCGATGAGTTCGTGACCATGGACAGCGACAAGCCATACAGCGGCGACCACTCGCCGTTGATCAAACTGGACAAAATAGAGCCGCATGGATTCCTGCAGTCCGGCTTGGCCGTCCGCAACGGGAAAGCGTACGCAGGCAGGGTTGTTCTGGAGGGTAACCCGACGGCGTTGGTGCAAGTAACGCTCCGCTGGGGCAAGGAACCGGGCGACCGGCAAACAATCAATATTCCTGCGATCGGCTCCACTTACCGTAAATTTCCGCTCCACTTCGTTGCCAAAGGCGATAGCGACGACGCGCGGCTCGAAATCACTGGCACTGGCGCAGGCGCGTTTCACGTTGGAGCTGTTTCTCTGATGCCCGCAGACAACATCAACGGTTTCCGCAAGGAAGTGATCGAAGCGTTGAAGCAACTCCATTCCGGAGTTTATCGTTTCCCCGGCGGCAACTTCGTCTCCGCGCACGAATGGCGCAATGCTGTAGGCGATATCGACATGCGTCCCCCGATCTATGATCCGGTATGGCATGCCGTACAGCCAAACGACGTAGGAACAGATGAGTTTCTAACGCTTTGTCGTCTGCTCGACGTGGACCCCTACATCACCGTCAATGCCGGTTTCGGTGACGCTTGGTCGGCAAAAGAATTGGTGGAATACACCAATGGCGCAGTGACAACACCGATGGGCAAATGGCGCGCCGCTAACGGCCATCCCGAGCCCTACAATGTCAAGTTCTGGGGTATCGGCAACGAGCCATGGGGCGATTATCAGATGGGCTCCATGGCCATTGAGCAATTTGAACTGAAGCATGACATGTTCGCCAAAGCCATGCGCAAGGTGGATCCCTCCATCAAACTAATTGCCGGCGGGGCCATGCCCGACGTCATGACCGGAGCGAACCAGTCCAAACGCATCGGCGGCAAGTTCGTTCCGGATTATCTCTCTTCGGCAGACTGGAGCGGGCACATGCTCGCTCACTGCCTCGACAACATCGATATGCTCAGCGAGCATTTCTACTCTTCCAGCAACATGTACACCGATTTGAAGTTGGAGAAGAAAGTCGATATCGGCCCGCAGCCGCTCATCGAATGGGAGCGCGCGCCCGCCACACAGGTTCGCGTCAAATACGAGCACTATCAGGAATACCTAAAGCTGATTCCCTCGCTCAAAGCCAAGCCCGTGCCGATCGCCATTGACGAGTGGGCTTACATGGATCGCGAATCGCCTTTCGGCTCCTACAAAACGGCTCCGGCTTATGCCTGGGCGTTTCACGAGATGTTCCGCCATTCCGATCTTTTCCAGATGGGCGCGTTTACGTTTGCCACCGCAATGATCAACGAAGACCGCACCCGAGCCGTACTCAGCGCCACAGGAGTTCTGTTCAAGATGTATCGCGACCACTTCGGCACCATTCCAATCGAAGTCTCCGGTGATTCCCCTCAGCCCAAGCCGATTTATCCGGCGGGCGGAGACCAGCCCACGCTCAATCCCGGCAGCGATACCTATCCTCTGGATGTGAGCGCAGCCCTCAACGGCGATCGCAAAACACTCACATTTGCCGTGTTGAATCCTTCGGACTCCGAGCAGAGCCTGAAGCTCGCGATTAACGGCGCGAGGCTCGCCAGCCAGGGCCATATGTGGAGAATGGCGCCGACCAAAGTGACCGCCGTGAACATCGTGGGCCAAGAGCCCGAAGTGCAAGTGCAGGAGCAGGGACTGACCTCCGTACCGGATACCGTGTCCCTTCCGCCCTTCAGCATCAGCATCTATTCCTTTCCGGTGCAGTAGTCGTCCATCAGTACGATCCTTGACCTACAGCGCGCTGAAAATCTTGCCACTAGAAAGCGAGGGCAGATCGACATGCGTTCGAAATCCCTGCTAGTCGTGTGGTCCGTACGGAAGCTAAGGCAAATCGGTCGACCCGTACACCCCTTCAATGGGCCGCAAGTATCGCCCATGGTCACTTTGCCCAATAGTCGGCTTTGCGTTGAAGTGTGATTTAGACACGAGTCCGCCCGGGTGTGGTGTCTTCTTCTTGAGGGCTTTTCAACCCACAAATCGGCCATCGAGGCGTTGCATAATTACTCGGTCAAGACTCAAGCGGCGGCCCTGCGGGGTTTGAAGGTCCGAAAAATCGCCGTCGCTAACAAAACAAACGAAAATCGATCAGTGCGAAAGGGGCAGAGTGAATTAGCAAACCGCCTTCTCGTATGCATCGTGGCTTTTGTCATGGTTCCAGAAACGGTCTGAAAACCGTCGCATTATTGGTTGCAAAATTAAGTTGCACAAATCCTGCCGACCAGTGGTCCGTCGCACCAAAATAGGGCATCGCACTCGAACATAACTTCTTGATTCCGAACAACAGCGTGTGGAATCGGGAATTTGCTTAACCGTTGTACAAATCAGTGCTTCAAACGAGCACTTATGCTCCGCGACGGATACAGTGTGATGTGTCTGGAGTCCCGACCAGAACGATCAACTATTGAGAGGAAGCTTTGCTAAATAGAAAAGGACAGCGGGGCAATGTGTACCAACCTCATTATCTCGAAAAGTGGAATCCACAAGCGCCGGCGTACGGTCGATTTTGGATTGACGTTCAAAGTGGAGAGAGGAGACGTAAAACAGTTTCTCTCGGCCGGTGCGCAACGCAATCGGTAGCGCGTCTGCGATTACGTGACTACATCGAGCGAGCAGGAATCAATGCTAGGAGCCCTTTTGGTCAAGTTCCTGTTCCTGGTACAACATTTCGGCAACAAGCTGAACGGTGGATAGATTCAGTCTCCATTCGGAAAAGGAAGCCAGTAAAACCCGCAACGGTCTACGGGTGGCAGCATTGCCTCGACAAATGGATTCTCCCAAACCTTGGCAAAAAGCTGCTTTCGGAGGTTAGAAACAGTGTTTTGCGCCAATTCGTGCAGATCCTGTCCGCAGGAGGGCTCGCACCGAAAACGATCGTCAATGTGGTGACGGTGGTGAAGCTGGTCGTGGCGTCCGCGGTCGACGAGGAAGGCGACCAACTCCACCCTCGTGTTTGGAACCACGAATTCATCCAACTTCCCTTGGTCATCAAAGAAAAGCAAAATCGTCCGACGATCACGGAAACGGAAATATCCGCGTTATTGAAAAACGTGAACGAGCGCTACGCCGTTTTGGTGGCGCTCGTGGCGGGGACAGGGCTACGTATCGGAGAGGCCCTCGCCTTGCGCACCGAGGACGTTGCCCCGGATTGCCACGTGCTGCACGTAAAGCGAAGCGTTTGGCACCCATGTGAGCAGGCGCCGAAAACTTCAAACGCGATTCGACTCGTGGATATCCCGGAGTCACTAGCACAGGTTCTATGCCGCTACATAAAAGGAAGAAATGGGCACCTATTCACGACGAGAGCGGGACGTCTTCTGGACTCGCGCAATGTCCTGGATGTGTTGCAGCGAGCGGGGAGAAAAGGCGGATACCACGCGTTCCGCCGCTTTCGTTTTGCGGTACTCCGCAAGGCGGGAGTGCCGGACGACCTCATCAAATTGTGGCTAGGCCATTCGCAAAACTTAATCGACCTCTACGCGGCGCAACTGCGGTACGACGTTTCTTATCGGAGGGAATGGTGCGAGAAAGCTGGGCTGGGATTTGAATTGGGCGAATTGGGCTATAAATCGAAAGCACCAATTCGCCCGGCGCTCGTTGCGTAAGACTTTCCTTAAACAGGACTTAGAAATGGTTGCGGGGGTCAGATTTGAACTGACGACCTTCGGGTTATGAGTCGACGATCAGACTGTAAGTCCCATTGATTCGGTTGCCCTTATTTCAATGAGACCCCCGAAAACCTTCCAAAAAAGCCAAGTTTTGGACCCTTGTTGGACCCTCGAACGAAACTCGCCGGAATTGGATGTCCCGCACTCAGCTCGCTTTCAATTCCGGCGATCTCGCATTTCGAAATCATCACGTCAAACCCTACCGCAACCACATTAATTAATACAAGCGCGTTTATGGGGACCAATCCTGAAAACGAAGCACAACCCAAGCTCAATGAGTGCATTGCTCTCAATGGGCCATCAGGCAGCCCATTCATCGAATCGGCGCATGATCTCCATGAGCTTGCATCCCAACAGGATGAGAGAGCCCCACAATATGAAGGGAACGCCATAGAGTAGGAGATGCTTGCGCGAACGGGCTAACTCAAACACCCGCATCTTCACGATGGCGTATACGTTCGCTGAGAGATAAGCAACCGCCAAACAGCTCACTACCAAGTTATGCATCTTGTTGCTCCTCCTTTTACCGTGGGAGTTCCGCGCCGGTCGTGAAGGTCGCGCCGAACACGATGTTTCCTCTTGGGCGGAGCGCGCAGTGGTATGCGAGTCATTGAAGACCGTTCTCGATGCCGGCTTGCCCTCCCGGACGGTCCACCACCTTAGAGTTGAGACCATCCTCCGTCTACCGGAAGCTCGGCGCCGGTCGTGAAGGTCGCATCGAACGCGAGGAAGAGGACGGCCTTGGCGATTTCCTCCGGCATTCCCCAGCGCTTCATCGGAACCATACCGATCATCTTCTCCCTCATCTGGGCGGCCGCGTCTTTATCGGGAAACGCTTTGCCAAGGATCGGCGTGTCGATGGGGCCGGGCGTCACCGCGTTGACGCGAATCTCGCGAGGAATCAACTCGGCGGCCAGCGTCCGAGCGAATGATCGCAGCGCAGCCTTGGCCGCTCCGTATGTGGCGTTGCCGGGCATTCCCTTGACGTTGGCGATCGAGGTCGTGAGGACGATAGAGCCTCCACGATTTATTAACGGCGTGAGCTTCTGCATCACGAAAAGCGGCCCCTTGGCGTTCAGGTTGAACATCTCGTCGTAGACAGCCTCGGTCATGCTCTCAAGAGGCGCTCGGATGCTGAACCCGGCATTGACGAAGAGAAGGTCGAAGGTGTCGAACTCTGCCTTCACTCGAGAGCCGAGAGCGTCGATTTCCGTCAACGAACGCGCGTCGCTCGAAACCACGAGGGCGTCCTTTCCAAGCTCTTTCTGCGCCGATTCCAGGCCGGCTTCCGAGCGACCCGTCACCAGAACACGCGCACCCCCATCGAGGAGCATCTTCGCCGTTGCGAGCCCCATGCCGCTGGTGCCGCCGATGATCACCACTTTTTTACCTTGGTACCGTTCCATATGTATTCTCCTCGCGAGGTTAGGGTTGCTTTGCTGATTTTGAACTGTTTGGTATGATAATCAGGCGCGGAGGCTGCGGTCAAGGGATATTTGAACTATTTATTTCAAAATGCCGTGAGAGCCGTGGACGATCATGTAGCTCCGCAATCGCCTGCTGATTCGGGTTACTGGGGATCAGTTCAGCCGCGATCGGGCTTTCCTTCAGGACCCCGCTCTCAAGTTGCTGCGGAAGACGACGAATTTTTCTATGTCAATCCGACGGACCGTTTTGTTATCGGCGGGCTCGACTGCGACGCGGGTCTGACAGTCGAGAAATCGACGCCGGAGACTTTGACGACGGCCTGCCACGCGGCTTCTTGGCTGGCGCGATCGTGAAAATGTGGGTGGCGCATCGCCTCGATTGGGCCGGTGAACTTCTTGGGCGGCGAGGCGAAGAACTGGCCCGAGACGTCGGTTCCGAACGCCGATGCTTGCTGGTTAATGAGAATTATCACAGCAGATTCAGCCTGTATAGCAATCCTAAAGATTCTGTTTGTCAAATTCTTGTTCAGACTCATATATGAAGAACTACTACTTTTCAGGCCTAATTTATGAAATGGTGAATTGCCTCGTTGGCGTTATCTTGAAATGAAGTATTTTTCAAATCAGTAAAAAAAGTGCTCTGGTCCACCATGTCCCCTGATAACTTACCCTCTTTACTGGCATAAAAAACGCCGCTTTTATACCGCTCATCCGAAATGGCATCTACAAAGCGTTTTGCACCTACTTCCAGCTTATGCACCATTCCGCCCATCAATGGGAATACAATAGGCATCATCAAATACTTCAACATGAACTGCATTGCCGGGGGAAGACTATCTGGCGCCTGAGTTCCTTTTGTATTCCCTGGGCTCACAACAATAAACTTGAGCTTAGGATATTTTCTTGCCATTGATAACGTCCACATGGTTCCTGCATACTTGACATATGCGTATGCTTGCAATGCATTGAACTTATTACCAAAATATGATCCATCAAGAACAGCAGCAAACTCATCTACAGAAGAAGTCCTCATTGAAACTGGTTTTACTCCGAGCATCTTTACTCCTGGAACAGCTTCCGCACTGACTGATAGAACTGTTTTCCTTATCTTGTCCCGTTTAATTAATTCCTCCACTAGAATTACATTACCTAAAATATTCGTAGCAGCTAATTGATTCATACCGGAAGGCGTAGATTTCGCAGCCGTTTTCCCAACTACTCCACCTGCATTTAAAACTATTGCATCAATAGGTTCCTTTATTTCTTCTGCTGCTTTTCTTACAGAATTTGCATCCGTAACATCCCCAATAATAATTTCAAAAATCTTTTTCCCCGTTTTCTCCTCAAGGTCTTTTTTTGCTGCCTCTGCTCTCGCTCGATTTCTGCAAAAAAGAATTACCTTTTTTGTTTCTTTTTTCAAGGCTAACTGTCGGGCAGTCTCTTTCCCAAGCCCAATATTTGCTCCGGTGATTAATATAGTCCCGGTGACGAGCGCGATCGAATGTTCCATGGGCATCTCCGTGGTGAAGGGTGAAGGCCGAGTCGTGAGGCCCCGCGAGGCCAGAGCCGGCTTGCTAATTTCGAACTATTCGGTTATATATTGGTTCGATGGAAATTGTCAATGAGTTTTGAACCAAATGATTCAAAATACCGCTAGACCGCGGGGTCGACCGCGCAGCTTCGACGAGACGGGGGCGCTGGAAAAGGCGACTCAGGTGTTCTGGTCGAAGGGCTACGACGGAGTGACGATTGACGATCTCGTCGCCGGGATGGGTGTGGGACGGCCGAGCCTGTATGCCGTCTTTGGGGACAAGCGGGCGATTTTCTTGCGCGTCCTTAAGGCGTACGCAGAACGGAAGGGCGCATCAGCCGCGAAGGCACTCCTCTCGCCACAGAGTCTTCGCGACTCGATCGCGGGCTTTCTGAGGTACGCCGTCGAAAGTGCGACCGAGAGAGGGTCCGCCCGGGGCTGCCTTATGGTGTGCGTCGCGCCGCTTGTGAACGACGCTGAGGTTCAGCGGTTCCTGCAGAGCGCGGTCGCGGGCGGCGCGGCGCTCGTGGAGCGCCGTTTCCGGGACGGGATCAGCGCGGGAGACATCCCGCCAGATTTTCCGGTAGCCGTGCGCGCGATCCAAGTCACGGATTTTGCTCGTGGCCTTACCATGCGCGCGCTTATAGGCACGGCGCGCAAGACGCTTCTCAGGGATGCCGAGGAAGCGGCCGACTTGGTGCTCCTGCCGCGCCTGAAGGCCATCGGCAAGCAGAAGCTATAACTTTCTCTCGCCGGCGCTTGAGCCGGGTCCTGGGCCTGGGTAATGGCCGCCTACGCGAAGTTCAAAGCACTTCAGGGCCAATCCTCTAAGAAATCTGCTCTCAACATAGTCTGGGGATGTTGAACTTCGGCGAGCCCCGCTCTGAAGGCTTCATATAGATAGTGAGCACGCAAGCATTTGGAGATCACTATGTCACTCATGGAGCCCGGATTGGTATTGATATGTCGGCTAGTGTTTACCGGAGGTGAAGTGACGATTGATCGTCGCGAATGGTGCGATAGAGCTGGTTTGGGATTTGAATTGGGCGAATTGGGCTATAAAAGTCTGGCACCAATTCGCCCGTTACTCGTCGCGTAAACCTGTGCTGAGACAGGTTTTAAAAATGGTTGCGGGGGTCAGATTTGAACTGACGACCTTCGGGTTATGAGTCGACGATCAGACTCTAAGTCCCATTGATTCGGTTGCCCTTATACCAATGAGACGCCCGAAACCCGCACAAAACACCTGAGTTTTGGACCCCAGTTGGACCCCGAACCGGAGGACTGTTCTAAGCTCCCCATCAACTGCAACGGTCTAGGGAACCGTTGTAGCTCCATCGCCGGTTGAACAAAACATAGCGCGCTGACTTTGCAAGGGCTCCTTCAGGTGGCTGTAGCCAAACGGGTCGAATAGTCTGTCGCGAAAGGGCGTCCAATTTCAGGAGTGCTCGATACGGCCAGCTCTTGAACGGCCATCGGCCCCGCCAGAAAAGCGCCGCGACCGGCGCTGACGGCGTTGGCAAAAGCGCGCGCCATTCGAATTGGGTCGAGCGAACGGGAAACGGCTGTGTTCAATAGGACGCCGTCAAAACCCCACTCCATCACCTGACATGCTTGTGAAGGAAGCCCTATGCCTGCGTCGATAATCAACGGAATCTGAGGCGCGCGTTGACGCAGTTCCCGTAAAGCGCGAGGGTTGCGTGCCCCTTGGCCGGTCCCAATGGGAGCGGCCAGGGGCATAAGGACCTCGCAACCAACGTCCATAAGACGCCTGCAAAGAACCCAGTCTTCCGTGCAATAGGGCAGTACGTGGAAACCAAGTTTCACGAGTTCCATCGCAGCTTCAACAAGACCGAAGGGGTCCGGCTGTAAGCTAACCTCATCTCCGATGACCTCGAGTTTTACGAGGTTTGTTTGAAAGAGCTCGCGCCCCATACATGCCGTCTTTACAGCCTCATGGGCGCTGAGACACCCGGCGGTGTTCGGGAGAAGCGTCCGTTTGGTTTTGCGCAGTATGTTCCAAAAGGCTTCGCCGGACTCTTTCGAGCCCGACAGCTGACGTCGCAACGAGACGGTCAACAGCGCGGGGTCCGCAACGCCGATCGCGTCAGCCAGGAGAGAAGGAGAATCGTAGCGTGCCGTCCCGAGCAGCAGGCGGCTGCTGAACCTTCTGCCATACAAGATGAGTTCGTCTTTGATCGCTTGCTTTTCCATATCAACCTCCCGCAGTTGGATGAACGATGTCGATCCTGTCATTCGGGTGGACGAGACAGTCCTCGTACGTTCCTCGGGGAATAAATTCCTCATTGAGAGCAACGGCAAACGGGGCCGGGGGCGAGACGGAACGCAACACCGCGGCGAGCGTAGCAGATTCCGGCAATGGGTATGCTTGGCCGTTCACAAGAACAAACACTCGTGCACCTCATCGTGGTATCGCAGGGAGGGCCAGCTTTCAACGCGCGTCGGCGCCTGTAGCGATAATAGAACCAAGACGTCTTCGACGACGGTTGGCGTCAGCAAGAATCCGTGCCGATAAAGTCCGTTGATCCGAAGGACTCTTCGTTCACGATCAAAGCGGATGGCGGGCAGATTGTCCGGGAACGCTGGCCGCACTTGCGTGTTGAATTCGAGAATGCGCGCTTCGGCGAGGGCAGGCAGCACCGACTGCGCGGAAGCGAGGAGTTCCAGGGCCCCACGAACGGAAACAGGGGATCGATCATCGCTCTCGACG
Organism: uncultured Acidobacteriota bacterium; assembly: GCA_963833345.1. Lineage (GTDB taxonomy): Bacteria > Acidobacteriota > Terriglobia > Acidiferrales > UBA7541 > Acidiferrum. The sequence goes on from CAWHXI010000001.1 coordinate 282,519, forward strand.
CTGGTGGCGCCGACGACAAGGCGTCCTTCGGCGCGGGGGACAATGTATACAGGGTACCGCGGATGTAAGAGCCGCAGCATGTACTGGAGCTCGATATCGGGCGCATGGAGGCGCACTATCTCGCCGCGAACGCCGCGGAGGTTGTGCCAGTCGTGCTTAGCACCCACGCCGCGGCAATCCACGACGATTCCGGCGTCGGGAAGTGCGTGGTCCGAGACGAACGTGTTCCAGTGGCATTCGACACGGGTTTCTTCGAGAGCTAAGGCAATGGCATCGAGGAATTCCCGATTATCGACTTGGGCTTCTCCGGAAATGTATGCGGCGTGAGACAGTCGTGAATTGAGGGCGGGTTCGAACTCGCGGAGTTGCGAATTCTCAAGGTGCTTCCAGCCAGCCTGTGGAAGTCGCGAAGCGAGCCTTTGCTGGGCCCGAACTGCTTCGGCGGAATCCTCACGATGCCATAGCAAGATGGTTCCGCTGTCACGATAGAAGACCGGGATGGGCAGCTCCGCGAGCCATTGCGGCCATAGGATCAGGCTATGCCTCCCCATGGAAGCAATTTGAACGTCGGCATCGATGGTTTCCGCGGTTGGAGCAATCATTCCGGCTGCGGCCCAAGCTGCGGAGTCTTCTCCTTTGCTGCCCGCCGCATCGTAGAGGGCAATACGGGCGCCTGTCCGCGCCGCACGCCATGCCAGGGAGCGGCCAAGCAGGCCACCGCCCACGACGGCTATATCAGGGAGCGTCACGAATAGACCTCGCCACCGCGCTCAATAAACTCGCGAGCCTTCTCTGCCATCTCCGCCTGTGGAACTCTCTGATAAGTTTCGCGGATCTCTTCGGTGATTTTCATCGAGCAAAATTTCGGCCCACACATCGAGCAGAAGTGAGCTGTCTTGGCGCCTTCGTGAGGCAAGGTGGCATCGTGGAACTCACGAGCCCGGTCGGGATCAAGGCTCAGATTGAACTGATCTTCCCAGCGGAATTCGAAGCGCGCTTTGGAGAGTGCATTATCGCGAAGCTGTGCGCCGGGCCATCCTTTCGCGAGGTCTGCCGCATGTGCGGCGATCTTGTAGCTGACGATTCCCGTACGGACATCCTCTTTGTTGGGAAGACCAAGGTGTTCCTTGGGCGTTACATAGCAGAGCATCGCCGTCCCGTACCATCCGATCTGAGCCGCACCGATTGCGCTTGTGATGTGATCGTAGCCTGGAGCAATGTCGGTCGTGAGCGGCCCCAAGGTATAGAAGGGAGCCTCGAAACAGTGCCGCAACTCTTGGTCCATGTTTTCGTGGATCAACTGCATGGGGACGTGCCCAGGACCTTCGATCATCACTTGGATATCGTGCTTCCAAGCCAACTCCGTCAACTCTCCAAGCGTCCGCAACTCCGCAAATTGCGCTTCGTCATTGGCGTCATAAATGCAGCCGGGACGGAGGCCGTCACCCAGGCTGAACGAAACGTCGTACGCCTTCATGATTTCGCAGATCTCTTCGAAATGTGTGTAAAGGAAGTTCTCCTCATGGTGGGCCAGGCACCACTTCGCCATGATCGAACCTCCCCGGGAGACAATGCCCGTCAGGCGGTTCACGGTCAGCGGAATCCACGGCAGACGAACACCGGCATGGAGTGTGAAGTAGTCGACTCCCTGCTCGGCCTGTTCGATCAAAGTGTCGCGCATAAGGTCCCAAGAGAGTTCTTCCGCGCGGCCTCCCACTTTCTCAAGTGCTTGATAAATGGGCACCGTTCCAATCGGCACGGGGGAGTTGCGAAGAATCCATTCACGGATTTCGTGGATGTTCGTGCCGGTGGAAAGATCCATGATGGTGTCCGCGCCCCAATAGGCGGCCCAGATCATCTTGTCGACTTCTTCCGTCGGAGAGGATGTAACCGCGGAGTTGCCAATATTCGCGTTGATTTTGACTTTGAAATTGCGGCCAATGATCATCGGTTCAAGCTCGGGATGGTTGATGTTAGCCGGAATTATCGCGCGGCCGGCCGCTACTTCCGCCCGAACGAATTCAGGGGTTATCTGTTCGGGAAGGCTCGCACCCCAAGGTTGTCCGCGGTGCTGGCGGGCAAGGGATGCGTAGTAAGGATCCTGCGATTTGCGCTCGAGCTGCATGGATTCCCGCAGTGCAATGAATTCCATTTCTGCTGTGACGACACCTTTGCGGGCGTAGTGCATCTGGCTGACGTTTTTGTTCGAATGGGCGCGTCGAGAAATGAACGGAGACGGAAAACGCACGTTGTAGTTGAGAAGGTTGTTGTCGGACATACGGGCAAAGTCGGAACTTGGGCCAGAAAGAATTTCCGTGTCGTTGCGTTCTTTGATCCAGCTCGTGCGGACTGCCGGGAGACCCCGATCCAGTGCGATCCGCACTTCGGGGGCTGTGTATGGGCCGGAAGTGTCATAAACCGGTAGAGGAGGATTTCCTTCGACGCGCTCGCCGCGGCGTGTCGCAGACAGAGCGATCTCCCGATACGGGACCCGCATGTCCGCGGGGGCGCCAGGAAGGTAGCGTTTCTGCGACCCGGGATACGACGAGGGCGTGCAAATTGTTGAAAAGGTTGTAGATTCCTTCAGCATCTGATCCTCTCTTCTGTCCGAAAATCCGTCTTCCGCAGTGCGCGGGCCACGCTCGCGCGGGCCTGCGCCGTTCTTCTATCGCTCAGAACCTGTAGTTGGCCGCAATGGCGAGCGCATTGTTGACCTTAATGTTGAGCCCCGGTCCGATGTTCGCGCCGAGGTGACCGGTCCCAATGTCGATGCTCCATTTCGAATCAGGGAAACGCGAAATCCTTAGTGCGTAGATCAAGTCGGTGGGTAATCTCGCCGTAGGGACGTACTTGATTCTGCTGGGCTCTTGATCGATTTCGAAAGCAGGGGTAATTACAAGAATGTTCTTTATCGGAATTGGGAAAGCGACGCCGCCAAATGCCCGAGCTTCCCAGTCCACGGTGTTTCCACCATAGCCGTACTTTTGTGCGTTGGTGCCGCGAACGCCGGCGCTTCCTACGATGCCGAACTTTTTCCCGATCATGAAGAGTTTTGTTCCAACTAGGTAGACATCGCCATTCGTTGCATTCTTGTGCTTGACGGCCTGTACGACGAACGGATCGTTCGTTCGGAGCACTCCGCCCACAGAAACGGCCGGCAAATATTTGTGGCCGTGATAGTTCGCCGGCAGGACCTTCGCCTTGAAGTTAAGGATATTCATCCCACTGAAGTTGAAAAGGGGACTGATCGTAGGATCTCCGCCGTCCGTGTGGTTGCTGCGGGTGTACCCGAATTCCAGCCAGTTACCAAATCCCTCTTCGATTCCAATGTTGATGTAGTTTCCGGCAACGGGGCCAGCGTCGACAGCGTGAAAGCTGACCGTTGGGCCGCCGAATTTGTGTTCGGGCGACGGAACGACATCGGCCAAAGGCTGCAGGAAGATTCCGGACTCGCCGTCCATGGTCAACGATTGCGCATTCCCTCGCGGCACGAGAAATAATGCCGCGAGGATTGGCAGGATGAATGAAACAGACTTCGCAATGCTTCGCTTAATTGTCACTTTCTTATCCTTGTCTGAATTCACTGGGCCGGCCCGCCGACTCCGGCCCGGCCCAGTGGCGGAAAAGCTGCTAGTCGGCTATCAAGGGAGTAACTGGAACGTTATACAGCCGCATCTCCATACAATTCCTTAATGCGGGTATGCGCGTAGGCGAGAGTTTTAGGCATGTCCATTCGCCCGCCAATGATCTCGATGTACGCGCCCGACTTACTTTCGCGGGCCGCTTTCATCGCGGCGTCGAGCTCGCCGAGCGTCTCGACTCGCGCTGTTACCCAGTCAGCGCATCCCAATGCCCGGGGCAAATCGGCATAACGCCACTTTGCGAGATCGTTGTAGGACCAGTCTGGGTAGGGTTCTAAAGCGCGCTCCACCATATAGCCGTCGTTGTTGAGGACAAAGATGATCGGCTTGGCGTCGTAGCGCCCCATATTCCCGATCTCGTTGGCGGTTAGTTGATGAGAGCCTTCGCCGGTGATGAGGACCGTTCTCCGGTTCGCGTTAGCGAGCGCTATCCCGAAGGTGGCCCCCGTAGCCCATCCAATCGATCCCCATAACATTTGAATGTGCACCTGCACATCGTTGGCGAGCGTTTCTGGCGCGAGTCCCAAGGTGGAACTCCCGCTTTCCAGAACGACGTTGTCGCCCGGCCGGATAAACGCGGCGTAACGAGGATAGAGTTGCTCCATCGTGATTTTGTCCGATGGCTTTCCAGTTACGGGTTGAGCTTGCTCCGACGTTCTTTTGAACGACGGCAGAGGCGATTTGAGTTTTGCGATCGCACCGAGCACGTCGACGATTCGGACATTCGCGATCACCTGTTGTCCAATACGAACGTCATTCAACCCGACCGAGACGAACCGTGCGGGATCAAGTCGCTCAGAAAAGCCCGCGGTCGTTTCATCGTTGAGACTGATCCCGCCAAGATCAAGCACCAATTCTGCGTCCTCGACGATCTGCCGCGTCTTCTCTGTGGATGCCGCTCCCGCATACACGCCCGCAAATTGCGGGTGGCTTTCGTCGATAACGCACTTTTCCATCGTCGTGGTAGCAAACGGGCAGCCCAGCGCCTCAATCGCTTGCTTGGCCTCCTTCTGCAAGCCGACACGCGACAATATGAATGCCGGAAAGGCGACAATGGATTTGGCGCTTCTTATCTTTTCCGCTAGGGCGGCGACCGCTTTCTTGAGGGAGGCCTCGCCCGACTTCAGCGCGACAGGACTCACCTCAGTCGGCGTGAACGGTGCTAGCGCGTAGTCTCCGGGAACGACGATGTAAGCGGGTTGGTTATTGCGACGCGCTTCCAGGATCACACGCTCCATTTCAATCACGCAGTTGTCGGGGTTAATCACCGCGTGGCAACAGGCTGCTTGAGCGGAAATGTCGACGAAGTTCCCAAAGACTCCGTCGCCAAATGTGTGATGCATTTTCTTGCGCAGGAGCTCGTTCTGGTGGGACGGCATGCCGACGACATGGTAGACGAGTGAGCGCTCGGCTTTTGCACCCATCACTCCGTTGATCGCCGATAACTCGCCCACAGCATAGGTCGTCGACAGCATTGCCGCGCCGCGAACACGTGCATAGCCATCGGCAGCGTAGGAAGCATTCAACTCGTTCGAGCAGCCGACCCATCTGATTTTGGGGTTGCGATCGACTGCGTCGCAGACCGGGAACGCATAGTCTCCCGGTACGCCGAAACAGTCCGTGATGCCCTCATCAGCAAGTCGCTGGACGATATAATCAATCACACTGATTGGTTTCTTAGTCGAAGACTCTGCGTTTTCCTTTTTCGTTTCTCTCATCGGATAACTCCTTTCATTTCGAGACCGTCGGTGCTCATTTCCAAATCTCCTTATGCGATGTCCGGCTCTTCGCCGTTGGATCGTCACCGTATGGGTGTCCAATCACGAACGCAGAATGGCAAATTCAGGCAATTCTGAAAACGTGAGCAACCGCTAGCTCACGGTGATGGACCTCACAACGTCGTTTCAACGGAGAGCGGAAAATAACTAAGTCAACTAATCCACATAGACGGAATAACTAATTCGAGGGAGGAGCAGCTAAACCGAACACTACGAGACTGCGGTGTTTCTCAGGGTGGGGAGCCGGCGCCACACGACTCGCAACGTCGCAACCAGAGGAATCGAAAGATAGATACCGGCGATTCCGCCCACCGCTCCCCCCGCCATGACAGTGAATATGGCGAGCAGCGGATGAATCTCCAGTTGATGTCCCATCACTCGCGGTGAAATCGCGTAGTCCATGACGACTCGCCAGATTCCGAGCAAAGCCAGCATCCAGATCCAATGCGAGTGCGTAATGACTCCGAAACCGGTTATGGTTGTTGCGGCAATCATCCATCCGGCAATGGGAATAAATTCCAGCATCCCCGCGAGCACCCCGAGCGCTAGCCAATGGGGAAAACCGAGCGACAGCAACGCTACGGAAGAAAAGAGAAACGAGAGCAGACCTAGAATGACCTTTGCGCGGATATAGCGCTGGAGCATGAGGTTGAGGTCGGCGACGAGCGAGTGTACGGCATCTTGATCGGAGGTCGAGGGAACCAGTAGGATGACCTGATTTACCAGCTTCTCGCCGTCGCTCAGGAAGAAAATGGCGAGAATGGGTATGACAAGAACAGCGCCCATGATGGTGACTGCGGATCGCTGGATCGCTTGTCTTGCCCTCTCGATGTCGGATCTGTGTCCCTGAAGAAAAGTCTTCAGTCTCAGCATCTGAGCGTCCGTCCAGCCCAGGTTTTTCCCAAAGTTGTTCGCGATTTCCCCGCTGGCCACGCTGTCAGCAAAGGCCGGAAGATTGCCTAACGCACCTGAACGGCTACGGAAGTCGGGAGCGAATGCATGCACGAGTAAGGCAAGCAGAATGAGAAACCCCAGGTAAGCCTGAAAGATGTGAGGGCCTTTCAAATCTTTGAAGAACAGAGAGTACCGCTGCAGTACTCTCACAGCAGGATTGATCAGATACGCGAAGAGAATGGAGAAAGCAAACAATACGAGAATGGTCCGCACGACGTAGACGAGTGCGACCGCTAAGACAAAGACGAGCGTGGTCAACAGGACATTTATCGTGCGGCGATCCAGCATTTGTGGTGGTCTATCCTTTTGCGAGTCAATCGGTCTGGGCTTCGAGTCTCTGTTTGATTGTCGCGAGTGCTCGTTCGAGCGAAGAACGCGTTTTATCGACGGCCACCTTCCGCACGAAACCGCCCTTCAAGCCGGTCAGGCCAGCTTGTTGAGAGCCCTTAACGGTGATGAGATAGAAGCCGGGCCGTTCGCGATTCTCAGAGTCTGGGACGCAAAAGGTTAAATCCAGAGATGTCTCAAAGTAGTGGCTTGCATAGATCTGTTTGACTGCTATGGCGTATGCAGGGCCTGCAGTGCCAGCGTCCCGGTAAACGATCGCTTGGACTACCCGAATGGTGGGCTTGAGGCCGAAGTTGACCTTCTCCCAGTAGAATTTCGACTGGATATGTTCCGATGGGGCGTTCGGGTAGCCGAGGAGATAGTGATCAAGCTCGGGCAAGTACACGGGAAGGGCCTTCGAGCGGCTCAACAGCGATCGAAACGTGTCCGCTACAACGGTTGGGTGGGCCTTATCCCGGTATGTGCCAAGGGCAGCGTTACCGCCCTGCTGGTATCGCGTAATCGCTTCGAGAGTCATCTTTTTTGCCAAGCGGTTCACCTGCTCTGCCGCGTCCACAGACGACCAATCCACGGATTGTTGGAAAGCCTCCATGGCCTCGCTGGGCAATTGGACCTCGCAGTGGCCTGGTTTGCACTTCTTGAGTTCCCGAATGTCTTGCTCTTCGAGCGTGAAGCCATCCAGGTCCGAGAGTTGAGGCGGGTCACTGAACTCTTGGATCGCGAGATAGTTCGGAAGTTTCCGCAGCGAGTCTATGTTTGACGCGAGCTTGACGTACTTCTCTGGAGTCGATCCCACATGGACAGCGCCGAATACGAACACTTCGTCGGGAGTCCGTGATTCTAAGACGCGGGCAAGCACTTTTCCGCTTCGGATCGTGGCGATCTGATCGTAATTTAAGCCAACGTACTCTCGAAAAAAGCGAAGTGGTTCCGGCGTTTGCTCAGGTTCTTGGGACATAGCCGCGAGACAGAGCAGTAACGTGAGGAGCAGGAGAGCGGCAGATTGGATCCTCAGCTTCATTGTCTTCTCGTTTTCCAGCGAATCCTCGCCTGATGACTTGACGCCATGAGACTTTCTCCGTGCGGCAACATTGGCGCTGGTGGTCGCTTAGGAAGAAACGTTTGGAACAAGAATCAGTTTCTTGTTCACAAACTCCTCGATGTCAAGACTCGAGAGTTCTTTTCCATATCCAGAGCACTTTATTCCGCCAAAAGGCAGATCCGGAGCACTCACATCCGGATAGTTGACGAAGACCATGCCGGTCTCCATGCGACTGTCCCCGTAATCTTCGCGACCATCAGCTGGCCGCCCGTGAATGTTAACGCAAACGCTCATATTAAGTTCTTCGGGCTATATCGAGATGTTTTCCATTTGTTGAGAATTTAACTCTCGCTCCAGAGATCGCACGCTCCTGCAACAAGCGTCTCCCGCGAAACAGTCGCGTTTTGTAGGTTCCTCGAGGAACACCAACGGCCGAACTTGCCTCAGCGATCGAGAGTTCGTCGTAGTACGTCGTGACGACTGCTTCCCGAAGCAGCGGATTAAGTTCCTTCAAGTGAACTTCGAGAATTTCATAAGATTCCGCTCGCGAGTAGGCCAGTTCGGGATTCGGCTGGGTATCCGGAGCTGTTTCTGCGAACGTCGACATCGCCGCGTCCATTTCGTGGAAAGAGTAGCGCGCATTCTTCCGTTTGCGCCGAGCCATCAGGGCGGCGTTCATGACGATCCGAGTCAACCAGGTTGTAAGAGCAGAGCGGCCCTCGAATTTGCCAAAGTGACGGCACGCGGAAACAAACGCGTCTTGCACGGCGTCCTCGGCGTCTTCGTTGTTCCCGAGGATGCGATATGCAATTCGGACGAACTTTTTACGCGACGCCAGAAAGATCTCTTGAAGGATGTTCTGTTGTAGCCCGTCGGACCGAGTCGGTTCCACTCTGCCTTTCAGACTTGGCGATTGCTTCGATGTCCGTCTTCTTCTTACTCGGGGCAGATTGGAAGACGCGCGAGTCCGGACTTTTTCTTTCGTCCAGGCAAGATCTGATATGACGCTCGCAGGAAGACCTGGATGGGTAATGGTCGTAGGGCAGTTCATTTCGCAGTCTCACTCAACCTGGAGTGCTTCTCTCATCGCTTCTTTGGAAAAAGAAACGTCATATTGAACCTTGCCGACCAACTGCTGGTGCCATCCGGGCGCTGTACGTTGCGAAAGAATTGGGTATAGACGTTCACAGGCTGCTTCCCGAAATGCACGATCTTTCCTACGCCTCCGCCAACAGGCACCACCCAGCGTTCGCCGGATCTTGCTTCCCAATTCGCAGTGATAATTGGCGAGGATGTCAGATACCACTTATGAGGCAAGTTGTAGTTCACGAATGGCTGGAGCAGCATTTGGTTCACGTCGGGTCGCCCCGACGGTCCAGCCACCGAGAATAAGTTTTGCACTAAGGATCCGAACAGCCAGTGTCCTTGGCTCCTAAGGACGACGACTGTTGGGCCGAGACTAAGTTTTTTTGTCCCGAGGATCTTTTCTGTGGCCGTAGGAAAAGAAATAACCGGCCCGGCACCCCAGATCACGGGACCAGCTTTAGCCGGCGATAGAAATAGCGACTCCTGTACGTCGCCCAAACCGCTCGTTCCGCGCACGCCCGGGGCCAGATCGGGAACTTGGATTACGGGAATGATTGTCCGTGTAATCAGAGTCCAGTTATCCGACAAACGGAGGGGAACGACAGGCTTCAACTCGAACACATAGCTGTTTTCTTTGTCGACCCCGGTGTGAGGATTGAAGTCGTTTTCGAGAGGGACGGAAACTAGGCTAGCGATAGGATTTTGCGCCTGTTTGGCTATGTCTGAAGATTCCTGCGCGCACGCACGCTGAAGATTCATGCTCAGCATCGCCAGGGCGAGTACGACGCAATGGATTGTGGAAATTGCCAGGGAACGCCAGAGCCTTGCCGATTCACGCGCAAGGCGCCTGGGACGTGCAAGACCGCTCTGGTTCGAGCGTCTCGGCAGTACCGTCAGAGAGATTGCATCATAAGATTGACACATTGTTTTTCCTCCGATTTTTTAGTTGCTGAATCATTTCTGTCCTGGGCCGCCGGTCGTTCGTTCCTCAAAACTCTTGGCCGCACCCAGCACGGCATCTTGGAAGTCACTGTCTGAGAAGGGTTCGACAATTACGTCGTAGCCTCCCAGCTCAAGAACACCTGACCACAATTGGAAAGTTGCCTCTCGCGCGTAGACCAAGATCGCCGGACGCGCGTTCAGGAGTGCCAACACGCCCCATAGTTCCCACCAATCCGTATCTGTGAGACTCGCCGGAAGAAGGGCTACCTGAAAGACATCGTTTTCACGAATGGCTGCGGAGGCCTCGGCGGAATGCCTTACAAATAAGAGGTTGGCGTTCAGAGGGGCAAGTTGACGCGCTATTTCCGCGCGTCTGTAAGTTGGAACAACGGCGAGTATTCGAAATTCTGTCGCTGCTCTAGTCACAATCGCATCCCCAATCGCAGTACGGAAATTCGCACGTTGCTGCAGATTGCGGAATGTGAGCAACCGCTAGCTCACTGTAATTACTTTCAGTGGATGATCGAAGAAATATCGGTCAATAACGCTCGAAGGTAGGCCGGACTGGCGAGTACGCGAACTTCTCTGGAATAGAGTGTCAATTCGGCAGATTGAGTTTCTTCAAGAACGCGGCGAATCGCGGGTCGTTGTGCAAGTTCTTCAGCAAGGGGTCCACTTTCGTGAAGATCAAACCGCCGTCATGTTGGGCATATGCTCGTTCTAGCCACTCGAACGCTTCGTCGGACTGGTTTCGGAAAGCAAAAACCTGGGCGATTTGGTACGCACCATTTGCATGGTATTTCGCAACGTACTCACTCAGTGCGGCAACCGACTCCTTTTCTCGACCAAGCGCGTAGTACACAATCGGATACAGATACGCACGTAGTGAGTCATCGCGTACGAGCTCGATTTCGGGCAAAACTTGCTGAAGCCGCCCCTGTATCACATAGATTTCGCTCAAGTTCTTATGGGCGGCCACAACATCGGGGTTGAGTTCGAGCGCCTTCTTGAAATCCGCTATAGCTTCGTCTAGCCGCCCCATGAAAAGCTCGGACTCTGCAAGCTGCTCCCAACTATCTGCATTGAGCGGATCCAAGTCAACGGCTCGGCGATACAATGGAAGAGCTTCGTCAAGGCGGCCGAGGATGGTTGCCGACAAAGCGGCCGCCCTTACAACCTCGGGATTTCCGGGATCGAGAGCGACCGCTCGCTGGGAGGAAGCGGCCGCTCCAGCCCAATCGAAGTCGACTTGTTGCTTAATCCGTCCCATTTGAGTGTGGGCCTGTGCCAGGTCCGGGTTCAGCGCTAAGGCTCGCTCAACTGCTTCACGCGCACGTCGGTGACCTTCTTCACTGGGAATAAGACCTATGTTGACCTGCCAGTTGCGTGCCCGAGACAATCCGACCCAAGCCAAAGCATAGGAGGGATCAATCTGAGTCGCCCGCTCGAAATACTTCGCGGCCATGTCCGCATCTTTGTCAGTGTCCCGTTCAAAGTGGTAGTGCCCCTGCAAGTAGGCATCAAAGGCTTCCGGATTAACTGGGTGCGACTGAGCCAACTCTGCTTGCTGTTTCGAAGTCAAAAGTACCCGGATTTCGTGCGCCACAGCCTTGGCTACGTCGTCTTCGACAGTAAGAACGTCTTTCGCCGGGTAGTCGTAATCGTGTGACCACAGGTGAGTTTGGTCTTTCACCTGAATCAGCTGAGCGGTAAGGCGCATGTGGTCTCCGCTTTCGCGAAGGCTGTTTTCCAATACGTATTGCACAGAAAGATCGCGTCCAACCTGGTCCAGGCGTTCGTCCTTGTGCTTGTATCCCATGACGGACGTTCGCGCGATGACGCCCAACTGTTCCGGGTTGAGCCGGCCTAACTGTGAAATCGTTTCCTCGGTAAGGCCGTCCGCAAGATATTCCTTGTTGGGATCGCCAGTGAGATTCTCAAATGGTAGAACGGCGAGCATGATTTTTTCTGATTTTGGTGGGGTGATAGCCCGAAACTGTCGCCAGGACATGTAACCGACGACGACCACCAAAATGAAGGCAGACGCACCAACAAACGCAGCTTTCCGCCAGTTCTTGGGCGCTCTTGGAACCGGCTCATCTGCGGGACTTCGGAGGGCAGGTTGCGTATCGGCCAGCGAACTTTCGGCGGTCGATACTTGAACCGCAGCTTGTATTGCGGTGTCTGCCGTTTCGGCAACGGTGACATCCGCCGTAAACTGGTACCCCTTTCGAGCAATGGTGACGATTAAGCGGGTATCTTCAGGGTTGTCACCCAGCGCTTTGCGTAAATGCGAGATGTATTGCGTCAGGTTCCCCTCTTCCACGAAGGTGTCGCCCCACACGGCTTGCAGCAATTCTTCTTTGGTGACCAGACGGTTGGGGTTCTGCACCAAGAAGAGAAGAACGTCGAAGGCCTTAGGGGTGAGAGAGATAGGTGAATCGGCGCGAGATACCGTGCGCTTCCGAGAATCCAGCGCAAATTGGCCGAAACGGTACAGGTTGTTCATGGGAAGGAGCTTATATGGCGATTCGCAGTTTTTCATCTTTTTTCAGGGTCTTCTGAAGGACTTCCCAAGGCGTCTCCTTGAGAATGTGCTCCGGGGCCTTAAATGCGTCTGGGAAAGACCAGAAATCGGCGACGAAAATAATCAAGTAGGCTGGGGGTGGTTATGAGGGAGCACGCTGTTATCAGTGGACCGGTAAGCGAGGGCGAGATTGCTCAAGAAGCGATTCGTAAAGAACTCTCGCGCATTCTGGAGAGCTCCATCTTTGTTCAATCAGATCGGCTAGGCCGGTTTCTTCGCTACACAGTTGAAACGACCTTGGCCGGCGATGCGGAGACCTTGAAGGAATATTTGATCGGCACGGAGGTATACGACCGGAAGCCTCCCTACCATCCGAGTGTGGACTCCATTGTTCGCAGCGAGGCCCGGAGGCTCCGCACCAAATTAAAGGAATACTACGAGTCAGTGGGAAGAAACGATTCGGTCTTTATCTATTATCGTCCCGGTAGTTACGTGCCTGCATTTCGGCGCCACGACAATCAAGAAGGCGGCGGTTTGGCGATGGATCGCGCGTTGAGAGAGCTTCTGACTGAGGGATTAGTCGCGGAAGCTCTTGAGGTTCCCTCGGTATCCCGAGGGATCAACCTGCAGATCGTCTTTGAAGGGACGGTACGCATATTGCGCGCAAGAGCAGAATCACCAGGACCGACGGAATCGAGGTCTGGCCGAAGCGTTGCGAAACGGATTCAACTCCGGAAGGTAGTTGGCATGTCTTTAGCGAAAAGCTGACGAAGACTGACTGGCAAGAGTGTTTTGCCAACGAACAGGGCCCGATCGTTACCCGTGTGGATTTCTCTGGGTGTAAGATGCCTGCCATGGCCTCTCCAGGACACGAGTCCGAATCGAAACAAGTCCTTGAGGCGCAGTTGCGAGCGACTCTGGATGTAATACCGGCGTGCACCTGGTACGCTGATCCGTCTGGCGCGCTCACTTTTGTAAATAAACGACAAGCGGATTATCTCGGTCTGCCGAAAGACCATCCTCTCCGAATCGGCATTGCCACGGGCGCAGCGTGGGATTCACATATTGCGCTTGTGCATCCGGACGACCAAGAAGAGGCACGCGAAGTCTGGTCAACATGTCTGCGCACCGGCAACGCCGGTGAATTTACTTTCAGAGTTCGTAACGCTGAAGGAATCTACCGCTGGTTCATCACTCGTGCCGAACCTCTCCGCGCAAGCGATGGAACTCTCCTGTATTGGATAGGGGTGAATCTCGAGATTGACGAACTCAAACAAGCACAGTTCTACCTTTCAGAGGGGCAGCGCCTTGCCCATATGGGTAGCTGGGCCTTCGATTCCGACGGCTTCCACTATTGGTCTCCCGAATTATTTAGGCTGCACGGACTAGATCCGGACAGCAAGCCGCCTGGTGTTCAGGAATACCTGGATCGTGTCCACCCGCACGATCGCGAGTCCATGGCTGACTTGATCAAAGGACTCCTGGTGAAAGCTTCGAGCTTCGATGCTACAAAGCGCATCGTGCGACCCGATGGCGAGGTCCGCTTCATCCGCTGCGTCGGTGCTCCTGTGGACAACCAAAACCTGAAGAAGTACGTTGGTAGCGCGTTAGACGTTACAGAGCACGAGGTTCTAACTCAGGAACTCCGGCGCCGCGAAGCCGACCTGGCGGAGGCGCAGAGACTCAGCCACACAGGCAGTTGGGCCTGGAGACCCGACACTGACAACAGGTATTGGTCGGCGGAATGCTACCGAGTTCTGGGTTTTGATCCACGGGATGGTTTGCCCCGAAGCGAACAACTCATCCAGCGAGTTCATCCCGACGATCAACCGGCGTTCCGGGAATCTGCCAAGAGGATTTTGCATAACAAGTTAGACGTAGACGAAGAAGTGGATTATCGCATTGTGCATCCAGGGGGCGCCGTCAGGGACATTCATAGCATTGGTCATCCTGTATTCAGCCCGTGCGGCGATCTCATTGAGTACACCGGTACGGTGATCGACGTCACTGAGCGTAAACAAGCAGAGGAGGAACTACGCAGAAGTGAAATGGAGCTCCGGCAGATGCTGGACCTCATGCCGCAGCACCTCGCTGTGCTTGCGCCTGATGGAACCCCACTCTATGCCAATCGCGTGGCGCTTGAGTATTTGGGTGTCGACATGGACCGATGGCGAACCGAAACCTCCCGATATGGTCTCCTTCATCCAGAGGATCGCGAAAAGCTTTTCAGCCAGAGACAGAGCCAGTTTCTCGAAGGCGCGCCACATGAGTTCGAAGCTCGGATGCTGAGGCATGATGGGATATTTCGCTGGTTTCTGTTCCGTCTAAGTCCGCTTAAAGATGAACGGGGGCAAATAACCCGATGGTACGGCACAGGTATCGACATCGAAGATCGCAAGCAGGCTGAGGACATTCTTCGCCGCGAAAACGTTGCCCTACGCGAAGAAATCGATAAGGCCTCGATGTTCGAAGAGATCGTTGGAACCTCTCCCGCTTTGAAGAGCTGTGCTATCGCGCATCTCCAAGGTCGCGCCGAAGTGACTCTACCGTTCTCATCACTGGCGAAACAGGAACAGGCAAAGAGCTTGTTGCGCGGGCCATCCACCGACGATCAGATCGTGCTTCGCGCGCATTCGTTAGTGTGAACTGTGCGGCAATCCCTCGTGATCTTATCGCCTCTGAGTTGTTCGGCCATGAGAAGGGTGCGTTCACGGGCGCGACTCAGCAGCGCTTGGGTCGGTTTGAATTAGCAAATGGCGGTACGCTCTTCCTGGATGAAGTCGGAGAACTTCCAGCCGAGACCCAAATTGCCCTCCTGCGTGTTTTGCAGGAGCATGAGTTTGAACGTGTCGGCGGGACACGTCCAATACGCGCTGACGTCCGGGTGATCGCAGCCACGAACCGTGACTTGCAGGCCGCTATCAGCGCGGGGTCGTTCCGCAGCGATTTGTTTTACCGCCTGAATGTTTTCCCGATTGAGATTCCTCCTCTTCGAGAACGAAAAGAGGACATTCCCTTGCTGGTCGAATACTTCATCGATCGCTATGCGCGAAAAGCAGGCAAGCCCATAACGACTGTCGAGAAGAGGACCCTGCAAGTACTTCAGTCCTACCCTTGGCCCGGAAACATACGCGAATTACAGAATGTTATCGAACGATCTGTAATCGTGTGCGAAACGGAGAATTTCTCGGTGGATGAGAGTTGGCTTTCGCGGCAGCCTGTTGCAACGGAGGCGAAAAACCAGCTGGAGCTATCTCGAAAGCTTGCTGCCCAGGAGAAAGAGATGATTGAGGCCGCCCTGCGTGAAAGTCGAGGACGGGTGTCCGGACCGTCAGGCGCGGCAGTCAAACTGGGCATCCCAGGATCCACTCTGGAGTCGAAGATCAGGTCACTGAAGATCAACAAGAATCGCTTCAGAACAAATCCATCAGAAGATCGCACCTAAATACTTTCCGCGATGAGTGTACAAACACATTTTTGCGAAGATTCGCAAATTTGTGAACGTTAACGATTTTAGCTTCTGCTAAGCCGCCTGTTTTCATTCACTTAACATTGGCGCTGTGATTGCCATTACAGGTGTGTGTGAAGGACATCACGGTGATCGGAATCTTGGAGAGGATGGGTGCTGAGGCTCACGAGGTCAGCAAATGCATCCGCGAGTGGATCACGGAAGAACAGCGATGAGCATAGAAACAAGAATGGCAATTGAGCAATCGAGACCGATGCCACAGTGTTCCGAGAGCCGCGAAAGTGTGCGTTACGAAACCAAGGTTTTGTCGCTTTGGGATCGAGGAGCATCGGCCGAAGTAGCTCACGCTTTCACGTATGAAATTGCGTGGATACCGGAGCGGCAGTGCTGGCGGAGCTTCCTGTGCTCCGTCAGCAAGCTCGGCTGAAGAGTTTGATCGCGGTACGGGATTTTCGAGTCACAACAGTGAAGGAGACGTTATGGCAACTGCAACGCAATCGGCGCACAGCAAGGAATTGGACACGAAACAGCGGAGCTCGACGTCGCGTCATTTCGAGGAGGAATTGCGGCAGCGAGTAGTTGGGCAGAACGAGGCCGTACAAGCGCTCGTCGATCATTATCAGGTTTTCTGCGCGGGCCTGCATTCTGCCGGCCGCCCAGTGGGAAACCTTCTATTTCTAGGACCCACCGGTTCAGGAAAAACCCGCACAGTCGAGGCCGCCGCAGAAATTCTGTTCGGAGACAGCCGGGCTGTAATCAAGGTGGATTGCGCCGAATTTCAGCACTCGCACGAAATCTCCAAGTTGATTGGTTCGCCCCCAGGGTATCTGGGACACCGCGAAACGCACCCGCTCATCACGCAGGAGGCTTTGGCAGCGAGTCATCGCGATGGTCTCAAACTGAGCTTTTTGCTATTTGACGAGATTGAAAAAGCGAGTGACGCGCTGTGGCAGTTGCTGCTCGGAATGCTGGATAAAGCGACGCTGACGCTGGGCGATAACCGGAAAGTGGATTTGTCGCAGACAGTGATCTTTCTGACCTCGAACTTAGGAGGCAGCCAGATCGCAGATTTGATGCACGGAGGGATGGGGTTCATCCAGCCGAAGGACAAGACGACAAAGGGATTGCAGGAGAAGGTGCAGAGGACCGCTGTAGAGGCGGCGAGGCGGAAGTTCTCACCGGAGTTCATGAATCGCTTGGACAGGGTGGTGGTTTTTCATCCGTTGCGGCAAGAGCAGTTGGAACAGATCCTTGAGATTGAATTGGCAATGGTGCAGCAGCGGGTGATGGATGCGGCATCGCGGCGCTTTCAGTTCCGCGTGACTCGGGCGGCGGAAAAGTTTTTGCTTGGCGAAGGAACGGATCTGAAATACGGAGCTCGGCATTTGAAAAGGGCAATCGAGCGTTACGTTGTAAATCCATTGGCGCGATTGGTAGCGACCGATCAAGTGAACACAGGAGACATGCTTTTGGTCGATCGCCATCCCGGCGACAAAGGGTTGTCTTTCTTGCGCGAAACGCAACCAGCCCCGAAGCTTGCAGAGACGCTGCTCGCTGCTTCCAATTCGAGTCGCGTTCCCTATTCGGAAGCTAGATTTTGACGCCATGCCATTTATCAAGCTCGATTCAAACGGAGGCAGATAGCATGCTCAAAATTCAGCGATCAGCAAATGGCCAAGTCGTATTCAGGCTGAGCGGCCGAATTGAAGCTGAAAATATCAAGGAACTGCAAGAAGTGCTCGCTTTGGAAACAACGGGCAAGCAGCTAGTTTTGGACTTGAGGGACGTGACGCTCGTCAACCAGGACGCGATCAAATTTCTCGGTAGTTGCGAGGCAGATAGCATAAAACTGGAAAATTGTCCCGCCTATATTCGGGGATGGATTGACAGAGGAAAAGGTCGAAGAAATCGGCGACGCAAATAATCGAATGCGCATCAGTACTAGGGCCGCCGAGCAGGGTCGGTAGGATCGGGTAAATGGAAAGTGGGAATTAAACTAACGAATGGGATGGGGTGGTTATGAGGGAATACGCTGTTATCAGTAAACCTACAAGCGAAGGCGAGATTGCTCAAGAAGCGATTCGTGAAGAACTCTCGCGCATTCTGGAGAGCTCCATCTTTGTTCAATCAGATCGGTTAGGCCGATTTCTTCGCTACACGGTTGAAACGACCTTGGCAGGCGATGCGGAGACATTGAAGGAGTATCTGATCGGCACGGAGGTATACCAACGTAAACCGCCCTACCATCCCAGTGTGGACTCCATTGTTCGCAGCGAGGCTCGTAGGCTCCGCAACAAGTTAAAGGAATACTACGATTCAGCGGGAAGAAACGACTCGGTCTTTATTTACTATCGCCCCGGTAGTTACGTGCCTGCATTTCGGCGCCGCGACAATCAGGAGGGCGGCGGCTTCGCGACCGATCGCGCGTTGAGTGAGCTTCTGACTGAGGGATTAGTCGCGAAAGCATTTGAGGTTCCCTCAGTATCCCGAGGGATTAACCTGCAGATCGTCTTTGAAGGGACGGTACGCGTATTGCGCCCGAGAGCAGAATCACCAGGACCGACGGAATCGAGGTCCGACCGAAGCGTTGCGAAACGGATTCAACTCCGGAAGGTAGTTGGCATGTCTTTAGCGAAAAGCTGACCAAGAGTGATTGGCAAGAGTGTTCTGAAGATGATTTTGCAAGAAAAAGGCCGGAATCCTGGATTCCGGCCTTGTGGATCACGAAATGGTTGCGGGGGTCAGATTTGAACTGACGACCTTCGGGTTATGCGATCTGACTCAGCTTTCGCTGAGAGTCGGACTGTACCTTCATCCCGCGTAACGTAACGGGATGCTCGCCATCCAGTCTCTACGCCTTCCTCGTTCTTCCGAGGCTTGGTTCGGTATTGCCATAGCCCAACAGCAGGCTTTAGGTTCCACCGACTTTGACGAGTGATCTTCCCGCACATTGCTGTGCGGACGCCCATTTTTGCCGAAGCGGGATTTGAACTACCGATCCCGGTCAGCGGGTTATGAGCTCGACGATCAGACTCTAAGTCCCATTGATTCGGTTGCCCTTATTTCAATGAGACCCCCGAAAACCTTCCAAAAAAGCCAAGTTTTGGACCCTTGTTGGACCCTCGAACGAAACTCGCCGGAATTGGATGTCCCGCACTCAGCTCGCTTTCAATTCCGGCGATCTCGCATTTCGAAATCATCACGTCAAGACCCTACCGCGACCCCATTAATTAATACAAGCGCGTTTCTCGGTACTAATCCGACGGACGACCCGATAACTTCCGGGTTGCTCGTGATCCAGGAGCGAGCACCGCGCGCGGCTCTGTAGGAGCGGTTGCCAATCAAGACCGAGGTGAACGCTCCACCTTCCATAAGTTTTGGTCATTGTCCGTCGCGCCGTTGAGTATTGGAGAGTCGTTGAAATGCAGGCCCGCTGTGGGGCCACGCCAGCGTCCACGACTTGGGCGTTAGCGCAATTCGCCGAATAGCATAGTCATTGCAGATGAGATGTGGCGCATTGGCAGATCGCTAGCGCCTGTCGAACGTGTACATGTTCTGACCGCCATCGAGCACGAGTGCCTGTCCGTCATCCACTACTTGCAAGCGAACCCCGCCCACCCAGGGCGGGCCAGTCAGCACCACAAGGAAGCCCCCATTGGGCTGCTCCTCGACCCCCAACGCGCTGCCCCAGCTTTCAAACTCACCCCGATATTGACCGTCTTTCCGCCGCACGACCAGCGGTCCTAGTTCGCGGCTTTCGTACTCTCCCACGACTTTTTCCAGTCGCGCAAGCGAGGTGGCATCTGTCTTCACGCGAGCCAGCCTTCCCGCCACTGCCTCTCTCTCGGATTGCGAGGCCGCTGCGATCATTTTCTCGGCCTTCGGTTGCGCGTCGAAAAGCAACTCGAATACCTTCTGAGCAACCGCTGCGAGGAACAAATTGGCGGCACGAAGATTCGTGAGCACGACTGCGCCAATTCCTTCCTTGGGAAGAAAATATAGATCGGCGGAGAATCCGAGCGTGTTGCCACCATGGTTGAGCACATCCAGCCCGTCCTTTTCGCTCCGTAGCAAGCCCAGCCCGTAGCTCATCTTGTCGTTGATCTTGATCCCGCCGCTCCATCGAGCTTTTATTGCTTCTTCGGGAAGTAACTCGTCTCCGTTAGGCAGCTTGCCCCCGCCTAGTTCAAGCAGGAGATATTGCGCCATGTCGATGACGGTTGACCATGCAGCACCGGACGGGGCGATCGCGTTCGCGAATCCTTCCATCACCGGGTCTAGCAAAACAGTTTTACCGTCGAAGTCGGTGGAATGAGGAGATGCCGCTCCCTCTCCCCCTCCTTCTGCGAAAGTCGTCATCTTCATGTCGAGCGGGTTAAATACCAATTCCCGCATGGCTTCTTCGTAGGCGTTCTTCAGCGAACCTTGCCGAAAGCTACGAGCCGCTGCGTAGCCGCCCACAGCAACCAGATAATTGGAGTATTGAAAGGTCTCCCCGAACCCCGTCGTCGGCTTCATCTCCTTCATCTCGGCCAGCCGCTGCTCGGGCGTGACTCCTCTAAACTTGAAGACCAGATCAAGATCGCGTCGCGGCATCCCGGTGGAGGCTGACACGGTATGCCGCATCTCCAGCTTGCGCGTCAGTTCGGCATCCGCCAACGCGAAATCGGGCAGAAGTCTCGTGACCGGCGTGGCCCAGTCGAAATTCCCCGTAGCTACCAGTCGCGCCATCATCAGTGTCGTAAGAGGCTTCGTTGACGACCCGATCATGAACTGCGTTTCCGGTCGCACCTGTTCACTTGAACCGATTCTGCGGATGCCGAAACCCTCTGCGAAAACGATGCTTCCGTGCTGCACCACGGCAATCGCCGCGCCGGGAACGTGCATCTCTGCCATCGCACTGCGAAGGAAGCCCCCCATTTCCGAACTATGCTTTTCTTCCCACGTCCGCCGTGAGGAATTGGCAAGGCTCTGGGCGTTCAGGCCCTCGGGCTTCCAGTTCACTAGTAGTTCACTGATTTGCGCAAGTCTGCGGCTCAGGGAACCCTTCCCCCCGAGAATCAGTGTGATGTAGGCTCTGTCTTGCAGTGTGCGCAGAATGGCTACCGCACTGCGCGATTCGGCGGCGGGGACGTTGTATACGATCTGAAAGATCGCGTCCCACCCGCTGCTCCCCGGCATTTGAACTCTCTGGAGCACGGGGAAATCAAAGCTGCTGTCGAAGAGCCGCCATGCCGGGCTTGCGGTCTCTTCCGGCGTCCCCGCGATTGGACCTGTAGCGAATGCAACGTGGAGGTCTCCCTCGGGGCTGACAACCGTCAAAAGAGGTCGCGCCTCTTGTCCGAGCGACCATCCAGAAGGCAATGGCGTAGCAGCAGACGAGCCGGGGAGGACAATGCGAATTCCGTTCGGAGAGGACTCTTCCATGCGGTCTGCTGCTTTCCCGATTCCGACGGGAGCTTACCACAGTAGTTCCGAAGTGTGCGCGATCATGAGCGTCGTATGCCTGCGCATGTGTCAAGTATGTGCCGTCGGGTTCTTAGCGGCTATGATGTGGCTTCTCTGTGTCATCGCTGTCGTTCGCAACATTCGCACCCTGGATCAGATGGGCAAGCGCATTCATCTGCAAGCCGCATCCATCGCTTTCGTCGCGACGGTCATTCTCAATTATGTTTTCTTCGGGCTGGAGACGGCGAGAATCTGTAGTAATCCAGATTGCGACATGGGGATCGGTACCGACAAGTCGGCTAGTGTTTACCGGAGGTGAAGTGACGATTGATCGTCGCGAATGGTGCGATAGAGCTGGTTTGGGATTTGAGTTGGGCGAATTGGGCTATAAAAGTCTGGCACCAATTCGCCCGTTACTCGTCGCGTAAACCTGTGCTGAGACAGGTTTTAAAAATGGTTGCGGGGGTCAGATTTGAACTGACGACCTTCGGGTTATGAGCCCGACGAGCTACCAGGCTGCTCCACCCCGCGTCATTGATAGTACGCGACTTGCTGCTTCTCTGCAACTGCACTCACATCGGGCGCCGGTAAGTGCCATATCGCGTTCGGTCTCTTGGCCGACGTGCCGGTGGTCTCTGGCGATGGGATCAAGCGAGGTCTCGCCAGCAGGCGTTTCTGCGCAGCATCGCTCCATGGCGCGGTCCGACGAAATTCGCGTCTGCAATCTTCTTTGCCCCATCGCCTTTCTGCTTGCATCAGCCCTGGCCTACGATGGAACAAGATGATGAATACGAGCTTCTATGTGCGAGCGGCCAAATGGTGCGGCTCTCATCCGATCGCGACGTATGTCTTGGCCAGTATTCTCTGGACAACCGTGCTTTATGCTCATGCCGTTACGGCGGGTTTTGCATCCTATGACGATGCACCGCAGATCGTACAGAACCCGTCTCTATCATCCCTAGCCGCGAGCCTGAAATACTTTCAATCCCCTGTAGCATTTGCCTCGGACCTTCGCGGGAGCGGAGGATCCTTCTACCGTCCTCTCTTCTGGCTGAGCTTGGCCATCGACGAAAAACTTTGGGGACTGAACCCCGCCAGATTTCATCTGACGAACGTGCTGTTGCACTGGTTGAGCGGCCTGTTTCTCTTTCTGCTCTTGCGGCGGCTAGATGTTTCCTCCCTCTCTTCGGCACTTACATCGCTACTTTGGATAGGTCTTCCTATTAACTCGGAAGCGGTCGCCTGGATCTCCGGTCGTCCCTACTGCCTGGCCGCCTGTTTCCTGTTGCCCGGGATGTTGCTTGCAGAACTGTATCTGGCTCGGCCTGCGGTGAAATATCTTGCTGGCTATTGTCTAGCCGCCTTTTGTGCACTGCTTTCCCATGAAGAGGGCGTGCTGGTTGTTGCTTTTACGCTGCTCCTCATAATCGCAAAGCGTGAAGCCAAAAGTAGAGCAGCCATGATCCTCTTCGGCGTGTCCGTCATTACGGAGCTGCTTTACTTTCGGTTGAGACATGTTGCGGGCGCCCCCGGAGCCGCAACCAAAGGGACGATGGCCTCTTTTGGACTGTTTTTCTGGAAGTATCTCGGCTGGATAGTTCTCCCAATCCACATGAGCGTGGAACGATCGACGGACACGCCGGCGCCAGGATGGTCCGGACATGCGCTTGCAGCGTGGCTATGTCTGGCTCTCACCTTTACTGTATTCATTGTTTTACGTCTGAAGATCTCGAAATCGCTAATTGGATTTGCATGGATGGTAATCGGGCTGTTGCCGTTCTGCGGCATCGTGTTCATCTATCAGGGTATGGCCGAGCGCTATACCTATGTAGCATCGGCGGGCATGGCCTTGATGGTTGTGGTCATCGGAGTGGAATCGCAAGTGCGCTTGCGGCCGTTCGTTCTCGGATTAATCGTCGTGTGGGCGTTGTGGGGTGTCTATCGACTGGAGACACGAATCTCGGACTGGTCGGATGCGGTGCGTCTCTACGAGCATTCTTTGCAGGCTACTCCTCGCAGTGCGAAGCTGCATTACAATCTGGGCGCCGTTTTGGAAGAGCGCAAAGATTTTGCTCAAGCGAACGGTGAATATAACAAGGCAGTCGATCTAGAGCCGAACTACGAGCCAGCGCTCGCCGGTCTTGGAAATGTAGACCTGAATCTGGGAAGAATGAAAGAGGCTTCCCAAATGTTTCAAAAGGCGCTTCAACTCAAGCCCGATGACGTGAAAGCTGTCACGAACTATGGCACTGCGCTTCAGTCGCTTGGCGAGTTCGACGCGGCCAAAGCGCAATTTCAACGTGCCATTTCTCTTGCTCCCGACAACGACGACGCATACTGCGATTTAGGTGTCCTGCTTTTCCAGACTGGAGATGCGGACGCCGCCGTTCTGCAATTCGTTCAGGCAGCGAAGGTTAATCCCAGCGATCCGACGCCTCTGTTCAATCTGGCCGCGATTTATGAAAAAAGCGGCAGGCCGGACCTCGCTGTCAAGCTGTACGAGCGAGTTCTTCAACTCAGCCCTGGCGATCCAGACGCGATTTCGGCACTTCAATCTCTGCGGACGAATTCAAATTAGGAGTGCCCCTGGTCCTAACCCACACAGCAAAACACGATGCCGGGATGATGCTGCGCAGTCTGGCTCTCGTGCGAATTATCGGTTGGCATGGGCTTTGACGACAGCTTTCCCAGCGGCGTTGTAGCCGCTAGCGGTGCCGCAAAGAAAACTACCAAGTATTGTAAGCAGTCCCATCGAACCGCGAAGTCAGCGGGGAATGCGAATGCACATCGACCATCCCCGTGGTTACTTGATCCGGACTCATTACCACATTGTCGAAGACCGGGTCCCAGTTTTTGGCTTGCTCCATGGGATCCACCGGAACTTCCCGCAAATAACCTGCTTGCTGAAGGTCGTCAAGCGATTGCGGCGCCGCCTGCTTGTCCAGCGTGTAGTTGTCAATCGCCTCGCGCAATACCTGCAAATCGTGTTTCAGCACGGCTTCTCGCGAACGCTGGATTGTCATGTCATATCGTCCAGCGGCTAATCCCAACAGGATGAAGATGATCGCGATTACGATCATCAATTCGATCAGCGTAAACCCACCGTTGGAGGACCGCCCCGCGCGCTTCCCGCGGGTCACTCTGCTCTCCATGTTCCTTCTGACTTTATTCATCTCAATACCTCGGCCGATCTACCAGTCGCTATACTTCGTCCCATCCAGCGCCGTGCCCGACGACTTCGAGTACACATCGAAAACATTTTTCCCGCCCCAGCTTGTCGAATCCGGATCGTCGCTTATCGAACGCAATCCCCAGTCTGCCCGGCCCGTCATCGGGTCTACGGGAATCTTCCGCAGAAACCGCAGTCTTTTGTCGTCTCCGGCTCCCAGCTGCACGCCCTTCACCAGCGTTTCCAAATCCGGCGGATAATTCTCACTCCCTACCTCCGTCCGGAATTTGTGCTGATCGGCAAGGTCTTTGTAACGGTCGATGGCGTCCTTCATTGTCCTCAAATCATAATGAAGTTCCGCTTCCTTCTGCCGGATCACCGTATACCGAAAAACCGGCAGCGCCATGGAAGACAGAATCATCAAGATGGAGCAGGCAATAATCAATTCGAGAAGCGTCATTCCTGCTGCGGGAGAAAGGCGCCGAGGTCGAAAACTTCTATGGAAACAAAAGTCGCGCCGCCACATCATTCATTTCCTCTTGCTTGGACTAAGGCTGAACCTGCACCGTGGCCTCGTTGGTGACCAATGGAATGGGCCGCTGCTGTGAATCTTTAGCGTTCTGCTGCGTAATCGTCAGATTCGAGGATCCCGGCGCGATTCCCTTGATTACAATGCCGAGCAGCGTGCCGCTTCCGCTCACCCCTTGGGTATTTGGCTGACGGGTGGCGGAAATGATGGCCTGGCCCTTCTCCGCGTTGAGGCTCTTCACGATGGCGATCTCCTGCGTACCCCCGGAGAGGAATCCGCCATGCTGCCCTTCGCTCACGGCATGCTGCACATCTTCTATGCTGATCACCGCCGGATTGAATTGCAGCAACATCGGTATCGAGAACAAATCGTTTACATTCTCCACGACCACCGCAACCGTTTTGGTCTCGCCCACCTTCACCGACAGCGCTTGCGGCTCAAATCGCAGCTTGCCGGGTTGACCTTGCGGCGGACTCACAACTGCTGGGTTTGTGGCACCGGCAGGCGCGATTGCTCCAGGGGCTGCCTGTGTCGCTCCAGGCGTAACCCCAGCCGGAGCTTGCGCAGCCGGCTTCGGAGTTTCCGGCGTCGGCGTCCGTACTGCACTTTCCAGTTTTACCTTAATGTCTTGATCGGAACCCGAGTAGATCCCCCGCAGATTTTCCTTCGTCCAATCCGGCAGCCGCACGATGTGCGGAATCAGCATGATCAAAACTTCGTCTTCCTGGTGCTCCACATTGTCGCTGGAGAATAAGTAGCGTATGACGGGAATCTTCGCCAGCCCGGGCCACCCGTTCAATTGTTTCGAATCTGTCCGCTGAATGAGGCCGCCGAGAATATAAGCCTCGCCATCTCCCAATCGAATATCGTGCTCAACGACGCGCTGGCTGATAATCGGCTGGCTGATTCCGCCGATTGTGGATGTGCCTGTAACGGAAGACACTTCGATCTTTATTTTCAGGCTGACGTCGTGATTCGGGTGCACGCGCGGCGTCATGTCAATATTCACGCCAACGTCCTGATATTGGAACTGCGTGTTAACCAGCGGGTTCACCAGACCTGCGGTGCCTACGGCGCCCACGCCCACGCCAGCTTGAAAGCTTCCCGTTGCAATCGGGATGCGGTCGCCGATTTTGAGTTTTGCCTGCTGTCCGTCCACCGAACGAAGCTCGGGGTTCTGAATAATCTTTGTAAACGTGTCGGTCAGCACGGCGTTGGCCGTAAAATTCGGGAGCGTCACCACGTAATCGTTGCTATTCAGATGGGCGAGCGTGTTTAGCGTGATGTTGTTCGTCGTTGTGGATGTTGTCGCGGTGCCTCCGGCTCCGCCAGTGACCGTGCCTGGGGTTGTTGTTGTTGCATTCGGATTTATGGCAATCGACGCGGTTTGCCCCGGCTGGACTCCCAGAACCCGCAGACGATCCGAACGCGCCTCCAGCACTTCCACCTGAACCACCACTTCTGGTTTGGCTTTATCAATGTCATCGAGCACTTTGCCGACGAGTTTCAGCACGTCCGGCGTCGCCCGGATAATAATCGCGTTTTGTGAGTTGAGTTGCTGGACGCGCTTCAAATCAAACAACTGCCGGAGCCCGGTCAGGATTTCCGTCAAGTCCTGCGGTGTCACCGTGTTTGACAGATAAAACGTCTTCAAAACCTCTTCTTCATAATCCTTCCGCTTTGCTGCCTGGTCCGGAATGACCATGATGATGTTTTCCGTGATCGCTTTCGTGAACGCCTTGCTCTCCAGGGAAACAACCTCTAGCGCCTGCTCCAAGGTCAAGTTATTCAAATCCACGGTGATTCGCCGGGCGGGGAAGTCCGCGTCGTAGATCACTGTTAGTCCCGCCAGCTTCCCGATCGTGTCGAACACGACCCTCGAGTCGGCGGAAGCCTTATACGTGATCGCTACGTTTGAGAGCGGCTTGAGCTGCGGCGGCTCCGACATGTATTTCTGTGCATTGTCCTCCGCAGGCGGCCTGGCGCTATCCGCTGCATGCTGTTGCTCTACGATCATCGCCAGCGTTTTTTTCAGTTCCTGACCCGCAATCGCGCTGGATGGATCATCCATTTGTGCCCGCTGAAACTGGGCTGCTGCGCCCTGCAGATCGCCGTTTTCCCTCTGCTTCACTCCCTGCTTTATGTGTTGTTCAGCGGCCTGGAAGCGCGTCTGATTGAGCCTGATTTTGTATGCCGCGTTGTTGGGTTCGGACTTCAGCGCCTTCTGGTAATACTCCAGTGCGGCGTCGTAGTCCTCGATCGTCTCAGCCTTCCGTCCCTTGCTATAATCCGTCTGGCCTTTTGGGCAGCCCACTGCGAACAGACCCATTCCCACACATAGAATGACGCTGCTACAACGTCGCATGGACTCTCCGAGGCCCCGACACGAAGCCAATGCAGTCTAAGGCAGTCTAACACTCGGTTTAGAGCGCGGGCAACACGCGGAAGGTTGGCTGTACTACTTCCGATAATATGGGTTTTTTTTATGCCCGTAGCCAAGATTTAACACTCCAGCTATGATGGAAGATTGTGCCGAAGCCCGCGAAAAAACCCGAGAAGGACAGCAAAGCTGGCGAGCAAATCGTGGCGCAGAACCGCGCCGCCTCCTATAATTTCCATCTACTCGACCGCTTTGAGGCGGGCATCGTCCTGCACGGCACGGAAGTGAAAGCCTTGCGCGAAGGAAAAGCGAACATTCGGGACGCCTACGTCGATTTCAAGCCGAGCGGCGCCTGGCTTGTTAACGCACACATTGCACAGTACATGCCTGGCGGCCCCTGGAATCACGAGCCCCTTGGCTCGCGTAAGCTACTCCTGCATCAGAACGAGATTCATAAGCTCTCGGGGCGTACCCAATCGAAGGGCTTGACCGTCATTCCTCTGCGCATTTATTTTCGCAATGGCCTCGCAAAGGTCGAAATCGCTCTGGCGCAAGGCAAAAAGTCGTGGGATCGGCGCCAAGATGAACGTGACAAGGAAGCTCGCAGGGAAACTGAAAAAGCAATGTACAACAACCGGAGGCGTTAAAGAACCATGCAAATTTCACTCGAAGCAAAGCCGTATGCAGCGCTCGAAACCGAAGCTCTCGTTTCCTACGTTTTCGAAGAGACGGACCCCGTTCAAGGTCGTATCTCAGAGCTCGATCAGGCCACCAACGGCTTACTGCGCAATCTCGCCAAGAGTGGGGAACTCACGGGCAAGACCCTGGAAATGACGCTAATCCATGCTCCGGCGGGGCTCAAAGCGGCCCGATTACTGCTTGTCGGTGCAGGGAAGCGCGAGCAATTCAGCAGCGCCACGCTCCGAAAGATTGCTGGTGCTGCGCTGCGTTATCTTAAAGTACGTTCGGTTAAGCAATTCGCGTTCCTGGTTCGCGAAAATGCTGCGGCCGAAGATTCAGCACAATCTATCGCCGAAGGTGCGCTGGCAGCCAACTTCGAGTCCGACAAGTACAAGACTGAAAAGAAGAATGACAAGTCCATCGACACGGTCTTGCTCACGGGCTACTCCGATGCGGAACGCGCGGCCGCTGAAAAAGGTCTGGCGCGCGGCCGCGTCATTGCCGAGTCGCAAAATTTTGCGCGTGACCTCATCAACGAGCCCTCAAACAAGCTCACGCCGAAGATACTCGCGGAAAAAGCCGAAGCCATGGCCAAGCAAGCGGGCCTCGCCGTCGAAATCCTCGACGAGAAGAAAATCACGGAGCTAAAAATGGGCGCGCTGCTCAGCGTTTCCCAGGGAGGACCCGAGCCGCCGCGCGTCATGGTCGTGACCTACACGCCCGCGAGTCTCAAGCCCGGAGCTCCCGTCATCGGCCTGGTCGGCAAAGCCGTTACGTTTGACACCGGCGGCATTTCCATCAAGCCTGCCGACGGCATGGAAAAAATGAAGTACGACATGGCCGGCGGCGCCACCATGCTTGGCGTCATGCGCGCTCTCGCGGCGCTCAAGCCGAATGTCAAAGTTATTTGCGTCGTACCGTCCACGGAAAACATGCCTGGCGGCACCGCGCAAAAGCCCGGCGATATTCAAACGGCAATGTCCGGCAAAACCATCGAAGTCTTGAACACGGACGCCGAAGGCCGACTGATTCTCGCCGACGGCATTCACTACGCGAAGCAGCTCGGCGCTACGCACCTCATAGATGCCGCGACACTGACAGGCGCAATCGTCGTCGCCCTTGCCAACGTCAACGTCGGCGTCTTCGGCTCGGACCAGCCTTTCACGGACAAACTGCTCGCGAGCTCCAAAGCCGCCGGCGAGAAAATGTGGCAGATGCCCGTCGA
The DNA here is from genome assembly GCA_963833345.1 of uncultured Acidobacteriota bacterium. Classification (GTDB taxonomy): domain Bacteria; phylum Acidobacteriota; class Terriglobia; order Acidiferrales; family UBA7541; genus Acidiferrum. Next base: position 311,738 of record CAWHXI010000001.1, read on the forward strand.
CGACGATTATCGCGAATTCATCAAGGGCACCGTAGCCGACATTCAAAATATCGGCAGCGGCAAAGGTGGCGGCGCCATTACCGGCGCGATGTTCATCAAGGAATTCACTGGCGACTCGCCGTGGATCCACCTCGATATCGCCGGAACCGCCTGGAACGACGACGCCAAGTCTTGGCTAGCAAAAGGTCCGACAGGAGTCGCACTCCGCACCCTCGTGCACCTCGTTATGTCCTACTGAGCTTTGGCCGATTCGTTTTCCCTTCTTTGCAGGGGCGCAGCATCCTGCGCCCCTGCAAAGCGGGCACGATGTATCGTGCCCCTACATTTTCTCCGGCGTTTCGATTCCTAGGAGTGACAGCGTTTCGACCAGACGGGCCTCGACCAGCTCGGTCAGACGCAACAGGAACGCGCGCTTCTGCTCGTCGGCTTCCGTCAAGATGTGGTGCTTGTGGTAGAAATTGTTGAACTCCTGGGCTAATTGAAACGCGTACTTAGCGACAAAAGCAGGCTCTTGCGCGGCGATGGCCGCTTCCACTGCCCGGTCCAGTGAGCCCACACTTAACAACAATTCCCACAACCCGTTTCCTTCCGGCCCTCCGAGTAACGCGGCCACAGTCTCCTGTGTGACTGCAACGTTTGTCGCGCCGGCTTCTACGCCTTTGCGGCGTATTCCACGAATTCGCACGACCGCATACTGACAGTACGGCCCCGTCTCGCCTTCAAAACTCAGCGCATCCTTGAAATCGAACGCGATGATCGCGTTGCGCGTAAATTTCAGCAGGAAAAACCGCAGCGCCCCCACGGCAATTGCTTGTGACGTCTGATTCTGCTCCGCCTCGCTCATCTGCGGATGGCGCTGTTGCACTTCTGCGAGCGTTGCCGCTTCCAGTTTGTCGAGCAGGTCATCGGCCTTGACGCCAAATCCTTTGCGACCGCTGACCTCGACATAGGGCTTCTTCGCCTCTTCTGGCGTCAGCTCATATCCCATCTCTGCGGCGCAGCGCGGGGTCAGCGCAACAATCTCATACGACAGATGAATTGACCTCGCGGCGGCTTGCGCGTGGCCGAGACGGCGCAATCCCTCCGCAACCACATCCTGCAAATACGATTGCCGCGCATCAATCACGTTGTAAACGATCGACGCCGGCTCGCCAAAATGCGGGGCCTCGGGGTCGTCCTTTCCACTCGTCGTAGCCCACACCGTTTCGCCTTCGGGAACATTCGGCCATTTCCGGTAGTGAAAATCCTTTCCGAGCAATCCAAATTTCCAGAGCTGATACGCAATATCTTTCCCGACGTACGTCACTGTGCCATTCGACCGCACAATAATCTTGTCCTGTGCGTTTTCGTCTTCCTCATTTTTCTCTGTGCCCTCCGCAGCCCCGGCGTCCTCAGTGTTATTTCCGAATTTTTCCTCTTTCCACGGCATGATCCAGCAGCCTGCCATTTTTCCGCTGGTTGCCAGTTGAATCGCGCCGGAGGCCTTCAGTTTCTCAAACGCGGCATCCCAAAACTTCAAATGCAGGATTTCACTTTCGCGCGCCAGCAATTCGTACGCAATGCCCAGCCGCGCCATGGTCCGCAGATGCCGGCTGACAATTGCGTCCGCGACCACCTGAGCGACTTCGGCTTCTTCACCGCGGTCTTCTTCAATCGCTCTTAGAGTTCGCGTGCGCAGAGTTGCCGCCCGCGCCTTGTCCTCTTCAAAAAAGTGCGTGGCCTTTGCATAGAGATCCCAGCAGTAATAGTCGAAGCGCGGCTCCATGGCGAACATCTTGACACTCACGGGAGTGCGGCGCTCCATATCCAGGAAACCGATCACGACGTCCGCCACTTGCACGCCCGTATTGTCGATGTAGTTCTGGACCTGCACGGCATGCCCCGCATGTCGCAACACTCGCGCCATGGTGTCGCCCAGCACGGCGTTTCTTACATGGCCGATGTGCGCGGCCTTATTGGGGTTGATACTTGTGTGCTCGACAATAATCTTTCCACGCGTTTCCTGCTCTTGCTTTTTCTGATCTTCGCGGCCCTGCTCTTTCCAGGCCTGTCCCCAGAAAGCAGCGCGATCGAAGTACGCATTTAGATACCCCGCACCGGCAACTTCGACTCGTGCAATGCCGTCGACTTTGCCGAGACCATTCGCAATTTCTTGTGCGATCTGCCGAGGCGCGCGCTTCAGCCTCTTCGCCAACTCGAAGCAAACCGGAGATGCGGCTTCGCCCATTTCGATCTTGGGCGGGAGATCGAGAACGACATCCATGGAAACGGCATAGTGCTCCTGGATGTAACGAGTAAGGGCCTCGCGTAGGCGATTCCTGAGAGTTAGATACACGTGTCCTCGACAGCAGAGATGGGTGAGTATAAGTGGCAGTGAGGAGCCGGGTCAAAAGGTAACGGAGAGAAAAGCCTGGGAAAAGCGAGATGTACCCCACCCCGGTGTTTTTTTGTAAGAGTGGCAAACAAACGGTTTACAAGGGTAGTTCCCGCAAGAGTGACAAATGATAGGGTTAAAGGGCGATTATGTATTTGACACAGAAGCGTGTTACGGTAGGGAAACCGTGGCCGGGGAGTATCTCGTCGGAATCCTCCGGACGGGCCAACCCTGTTATCATTCGTGTGAGATGAAAGTGGAAAAACGAAAGTTCGACCAGGCCCTGAAAAAGATGCTGAGGGCCAAGCCGGAGCCTCGCAAGAAGATAAAAACTCAGGGCCGGCGTGGCCCTAAGACTCCGATCCTAGCGAAGCCGTGAGCTTTTTGAAAGTCAGGGCTTTTTCGTTCAGGATGCTCTTGAGCGTCGCATCGAACATCTGCAACTGCTCCCCGCGGCGATTGAATCGATAGGAAAACTCATTGCAGTAGCGGCCCAGGTGCTTTACCGAAACCCGGTGGAATGTGCCGTAGACGCCACGTTTGAGCAAGCTGAAAGCGTTCTCAATCGTATTCGTGTGCGTGTCACCCATGCCGTAGGTCCGGCTGTGGTTGATGGTCTTGTGTTCGGCATCGAAGTGCCGCTGGAGATAGATCGCATAGGCAGCAGACTCATCGGTGTAAATCGTGTGCGCTCCGGGGCTAATGTGCTCTTCGAGCGCGGGGCCGAGTATCTCCATTTTGGCATCTTTCACAGGAACCAGGCGTAGTTTGCCGCCACGCTCGATCATCCCCAAAACCACGTCTTTCTTATCTTTCTTGACGTAGGGACGGCCCTTGCGGGGCTTGCGTGCACCGAAGTAAGTTTCATCGGCCTCCACTTCGCCCGTGAGCAACCCGCCGTCTTGCATGGCAGCTCTGATTCTGTGGCACAGATGCCAAGCAGTACGGTAATTCACCCCCAGATGCCGCTCTATCTGTTTCGCAGAGATGCCCTTCTTGGCTTCGCAGATCAGCGCCAGAGCCATAAACCATTTGGTGAGGGGTAGGTGCGTATCGTTGAAGATCGTACCGCTAGTCGCGCTGAATTGCTTCCCACAGGCCAAGCACTGGTAAATCCGCGTGCGCTTGTTCTTACCAGCCTCGCGGGTAATCTTGGACACGCGACCTACTTCGCCGCAATGGACGCAGCCTAGCTCGCCATTTGGCCAGCGCATTTTCTCAATGTAGTCGAGGCACTTATCTTCGGTATTGAATTGACGGATTACGTCTATGAGTTTCATCGGAACCACCCAATAATCTCTTTTGCGCGATAGCTCCATAGAACGATCAGGAACAGCAGCCCCAAGATTGCGCCAACCGTGACTGCGTAGCCTCTGATATCGCCTGACTTCATGGTTGGAATCCTACGCTAAACTCAAATCTGTGTCAAATACATAATCGCCGTTAAAGTGGCGTGTTTTGTTGATGTTAGTGGGGGCCTCGTAAGAATCGCAAACAAAGGACTTACGGAGGAAGGAATCGACTTGGATTGGTGCGGCGGGACTCTTGAGGACCACGTCGCGCCAGGACATTTTAGAGTGGCATGGCCGACCGTGCCAAGTAAAACAACATTATAGCAAATGCGTACTATTCGTCAAGTGATTAATGGTAAGTCTTTATTTTATATTGAGATAGCTGCGCCGGAGAAGCTTTCAGCTTGAGAAACGGGGTGTCCAAGTTTGGTGACAGAGGAGTAAGCCCGACGATGGGTCGTGGTCTCGCCCCCAAATCTTTGCGTCAGACGAGTTTGACACACTTTGTTTGCGCCGATAGTATCAATCAGCGATTGGGGTGCGATTATTTTGGCAGAAAATCTATCGCAACCATTGACGGCAATTCATGAAACTTGCCTATTTTGATTGCTTTAGCGGGATTAGCGGGGATATGACGCTTGGCGCGCTCGTGGATGCGGGCTGCGCAGTGGAACAACTGCGGGCGGAGTTGCGTGGGTTGCAGGTCCCAGGATGGGAATTGACGGCGGAGAAGGTTTGGAAGAATGGGATGGCTGCGACCTACGTAAAGGTTGTGACGGAGGATCAGTCGAAGCACCGATCGCTCGGCGCGATTTTGGAGATTTTGGAGAAATCGCAGCTGGCGCCGGTGGTGCGTGACCGCGCCGGCGCCATTTTTCAGAAGCTTGGGGAAGCGGAAGCTCGAGTGCACGATGTGCCAGTGGAAAAGATTCATTTTCATGAAGTTGGGGCGGTGGACGCGATCGTGGACATTGTTGGGGCTTGTGTTGGGTTTCAAGCGTTGGGAATCGAGAAGTTTGCTTGTTCGCCTCTGAATGTGGGTGGAGGGACGGCGAAGATGGCACACGGGGTTTTGCCGGCGCCGGCGCCGGCTACGGCGAATTTGTTGCAGGGTAAACCGACTTATTCTAATGGAGTGCAGAAGGAGTTGGTGACTCCTACCGGGGCGGCGATTGTGGCCACGCTTTGCGATTCGTTTGGGCCGCAGCCGGCGATGAGCGTGTGGGCGATCGGATATGGGGCGGGGACAGCGGATCTCGAGGGGCAGCCGAATGTGGTGCGGATTATGGTTGGCGAGACGGCTGAGAAAAGCGTTGCTGGGTTCGATGAAGAGATTGCCGTTGTCGAAGCCAATCTGGATGATATGAATCCGCAGATTTATGGGTACTTTTTGGAGAAGGCGTTGGAGGCGGGGGCGCTGGATGTTTACACTACGCCGGTGCAGATGAAAAAGAACCGGCCGGGGACTTTGTTGACGGTATTGTGCAAGCCGCAGGATACGAATGCGCTGATGTCATTGATTTTTGCGGAGACGACTACGTTTGGGGTTAGGACTTATCGGGCGCAGCGGCGGGTTTTGCCTAGGGAATGGGTGAACGTGGGGACGGAGTTTGGAGAGGTACGGATCAAGCTGTCGCGGGTGAATGGGCGGATACTGCATGTTGCGCCGGAATTTGAGGATTGCCGGAAATTGGCGGTGGAGAAGAATGTGCCTTTGCAGCGGGTGATTGCGGAGGCTTTGCGGAGTTACAAAGGAAAAGAATAAGACAAAACATTTACACAGAGTTCGCAGAGGACACAGAGAGCACGGAGAAGAACGGAGCAGAATGGCTGCGGGAAAACCAAAATATTATTTGACGACGCCGATTTATTACACGAACGGGTTGCCGCATATTGGGCACACGTATTCGACGATCGTGTGCGACACCATTCGGCGGTACAAGCGGATGCGTGGGTACGACGTGGTGATGACCACGGGAACCGACGAGCACGGCGTGAACGTGGAGCGGTCCGCGAAGAAGGCGGGGATTCCGGAGTCGGAGTTTGTAGCGAAGATGGCAGCGCAGTGGAAGGCGCTTTGGGATGAGCTTGGCGTGCAGGGTGACGAGTTCATACGCACGACGGATTTGAAGCATGCTCATACGGTGCAGTGGCTTTTCAAATTGTTCCGGGAGAATGGGTTTGTTTATCCGGGGCATTACACGGGACAGTACTGCATATACGACAACGCGTATGTGGACGTGAAGCCGGGGGAGAATTGTCCGGACTGCGGGCGGCCTACGGAAACCGTTACCGAAGAAAATTACTTTTTTAAGCTTTCGGCGTTTCAGAAACCGCTGCTCGATTTTTACACGAAGCATCCGAACTTTATTCAGCCTGAGGCGCGGCGGAATGAAGTTTTGAGTTTTGTCGAGGGCGGGCTGCGGGATTTGAGTATTACGCGGACGACCCTTCGGTGGGGAATTCCTGTGCCGGGCGAGGAGTCGCACGTTTTTTATGTGTGGTTCGATGCGCTGACGGCTTATTTGAGCGCGGTGGGCGGGCCGCAATATGAGAAGTCTGGATATTGGCCGGCGGATTTGCATTTGGTAGGGAAGGAAATTATTCGCTTTCACGCGGTCTATTGGCCTGCGTTCTTGATGGCCGCGGGCTTGCCGATCCCGAAGCAGGTTTGGGCGCACGGTTGGCTTTTGATGGACAGCGCAAAAATGAGCAAGTCGCTGGGGAATGTGGTGCGGCCGCGGCCGATTGTGCATGTTTTGGGGATGGATGCGCTTCGGTATTATTTGCTGCGCGAGACGGTGTTTGGACAGGATGGGAATTTTAGTTATGACGCGCTGGTGCAGCGCTACAACAGTGATTTGGCGAATGGGTTGGGGAATTTGGCTAGCCGAACGGCGGCGATGATTGAAAAAAACTGTGGCGGCAGGGTTCCAAAGCCTGACGTGCTCCAGCCGCAAGACACGGCGCTCGCTAAGGAGGCGCAGACTGCTATCGACGAGGTGATGGAGCACTACGAGAAGCTGGAGTTTTCCCGAGGGCTGGAAGTCCTTTGGGCACTAATTTCGGCGGCGGACAAGTATTTGACGGTGGAGAAACCGTGGTCGCTCGGAGAATCGCGTGACGAGCAGCAGCGGCGGGCTAACGTGCTTTGGACGACGGCTGAGGTCTTGCGTGTGGTTACTGTGCTTACGCATCCCGTTTTGCCAGAGAGCACGGCAAGGGTTTGGGCGCTGCTCGGACAACCGGGAGCGCTAGGCGCTGTGGATTTGGATGGATTGGCGTGGGGGCACCTCGCGCCTGGTACGGCGCTTGGCAAATTGCAGGCGTTATTTCCGCGGATTGAAAAATCAGAAGCGATTGAGAGGATGGAAGCCATGGAAAAGGAAGCACAGAACGCACCTTCACTTGTTGCGGCGACTACACCTGCAGCTGCGCCCGCTACTGCGGGGGCGGCCGCTGCTCCCGCTACTGCACCTGCAGTGGCGGAGAAAATCGGGATCGAGGATTTTGCGAAAGTTGAGATGCGCGTGGGGCAGATCAAGACGGCGGAGCGGATTGTGGGCGCGGATAAATTGTTGAAGCTGACCGTGGATATTGGGACGGAGATTCGGCAAATTTGCGCGGGGATTGCGCAGTTTTATGAGCCGGAGAAATTGATTGGGCGGAAAGTGGCTGTGGTGGTGAATCTTGCGCCGCGGAAGCTGCGTGGCGTGGAGTCCAACGGCATGATTGTTGCGGCGTCGGTTGGTCCTGAGGGGCGACCGGTGTTGGCGGGGTTTCCGGATGAGGACGTGGAGATTGGGGCACGGTTGAAATAAAGAAGTAATGACGTAAGGGAGTAAGGAAAAAGCAGATGCCGTTGCACCTGGGCTGGGATATTTGTGGAGTGGCGACAGGGCATGAGAGCAGAAGGGCACAGCCAGGATTGGCTGTGCCACAAAAACTATGGAGCTGATCGATTCACATGCGCATATTGATGATCCTCGATTTGATAAGGATCGAGAGGAGATGTTTGGGCGGGCGCGAGCGGCGGGGGTGACGACGCTGTTGGCGATTGGGACCGGGCCTGGGCCTCACAAACTGGATGCGGCTTTGCCGTTTGCGGAAGCGCATGAATGGATTTACACAACAGTTGGGATTCACCCGCACGAGGCGAAGGACGTTACGCAGACCCATCTCGATGAACTGGCACTGTTGGCGAAACATCCTAAGGTGATTGCCTGGGGCGAGATTGGGTTGGATTATTTTTACGATCACTCGCCTCGGGATGTGCAGGAGCGCGTGTTTCGCGAGCAGATGGAGTTGGCTGCTGCCGCGAAGTTGCCGATCATTATTCATTGCCGAGATGCTTGGGCGGATTGTTTGCGATTGATTGAGGAAGTTTGGCGGCCTACCGGGCTTGGCGGGATTTTGCATTGTTTTACCAGCACGCTGGAAGATGCTCGGCGCGGGATCGAGATGGGATTCCTGATTTCTTTTGCGGGAAATTCGACGTATCCGAAAACGCAGAATTTGCGGGACGTTGCGAAAGTTTTGCCGATTGAGAATATTTTGATTGAGACGGACGCGCCGTACCTTGCGCCGCAGCCTTACCGGGGGAAGCGCAACGAACCTGCGTACGTGGCGGAAGTAGCGCGTATACTCGCGAGTGTGAGAGACTTACCCGCGGAAGAGTTCGCCGAAAGGACAGCAGGGAATTTTCGGCGATTTTTCCACCTTTCCCAGCCGTCCATGTCCGCGGCTGCGGAGTCCCAAAGATGATTGCAGGCCAGGGGAGGAAGGCTATCGCGCTTCTTACTGCAAAAGAGATTTTTGATCTCGTGCGAGATGATTTGGTTTTGGTTGAGGAAGAACTCGCGCGACAGAGCGCGGGCGCCTTCGAACCGGTTTCGGAGATTACGAGTTATCTTCTCGGCGGCGGAGGGAAACGGTTGCGACCGGCGCTGTTGCTGCTTTGCAATGCCTCTACTGGGCGGCGGAGTCCGGGGGCAATTCGGCTGGCTGCGGTCGTGGAGTTGCTTCACAGCGCTACTTTGATTCACGACGACGTGATTGACAGCGCCGATACGCGGCGGGGGCGTCCTTCGGCGAATTCGCGTTGGGGGAATCATCGCAGCGTGCTTGCGGGGGATTGGCTGTACATGCAGTCGTTTCAGATGGCGCTGGAGGAAAGGAATTTTCGCATACTTGATGTGCTGATCGATCTCACTCAGAAGATGGTGGAAGGGGAGTTAATTCAGCTGGCGAAGATTGGGCGGATTGATGTGACGGAAGAGGATGCGCTGCGGCTGGCGACATATAAGACGGCGTGTTTGTTTAGCGGATGCGCGCGATTGGGCGCGGTGCTTGGCGGGTTGGAAGGCGCAGAGGAAGAGGCGCTGGCGGATTATGGGCGGTATGCGGGGTTGGCGTTTCAGTTGGTGGACGACCTTTTGGATTTTACGGCTTCGGCGCAGCAGCTTGGAAAGCCGGTGCTGAGCGATTTGAAAGAGGGAAAAGTTACCTTGCCCTTGATCTACGCTATGGATAACGGGCACCGGGATGCACGCGGGTTGGTGGCGCGGGTGCTCGAGGAAAAAGAGTTTAATTCGGTTCGAGCGGAGACGATTGTTTCTTTGGTACAGGATTCTGGGGCGCTGGATCGAGCACGTAATCTTGCGCATGAGTATGCGCGGCGAGCGAAGGCTTGTTTGGAGGGGCGCGTGGATTCGGAGTATGCGCGGGCGTTGATGACGTTGCCGGATTTTATTCTTGAGCGCGAGAACTAGCGGACAACACTTTAGCGGATAGGGCTTGCGAAGACAGGCACGGCATGCCGTGCCCCTACAACGGAAATGCTGCCTTTCAAGCTGGTCTACCACAAAGGTTACGATCTCAATCTGGGCGAGCACGTTTTTCCTTCACAGAAATTTCATTTGATTGCTCAGACGCTTTTGCGCGAAGGAATCGCGGGGAGTGAGGATTTCCTTACGCCAGATTTCGCGCCGGACGAGGATATTCTGCGGGTGCATACCTCCGAGTGGGTGCACAAGCTCAAGACAGGTACTTTGACTGCGAGCGAGATTATGAAATTGGAGATTCCTTATTCACGGGAGGCAGTGGAGGCTTGCTGGCTGGCGGCTGGCGGGTCGATTCTGGCTGGGCAATCGGCTTTGCGTGACGGGTTTGGGTGCAATTTGGGTGGTGGCTTTCATCATGCTTATCCGGGGCATGGCGAGGGATTCTGTGCGATTCATGATGTTGCGGTGGCGGTTCGAAGGATGCAATGCGACGACGCGATTCGAAAGGCTATGGTTGTCGATACGGATGTGCATCAGGGAAATGGGACGGCGGCGATTTTTGCGGACGACGAGTCCGTTTTCACGCTTTCGATCCATCAGGAGAACAATTATCCGGCTTACAAGCCTCCATCGGATGTGGATTTGGAGATGGCGGACCGCGTGGAGGATGACGAATACCTTGGCGCATTGATTCCGGCGGTGCGGGCCGCACTGGACGAGTTTCAGCCGGAGATAGTTTTTTATATTGGCGGGGCTGATCCGTTTTGCGAGGACCAGCTTGGCGGATTGATGCTAACCAAAAACGGGTTGAAAACTCGCGACCGTAGGGTGTTTGAAGAAGCGCGGCGGCGGGGGATCCCCGTCGCGACAACTTTGGCCGGGGGATATGCGCGGCGTGTGGAAGACACGATTCGAATTCATGTGAACACGATTGTCGCGGCGGGCGAAGTGGCACTCGCTTTTCCTTCAGCTTCGGCGGCGGGGCAAGATTAGAATTGCGCCCGCAATCAGAGTTCATTTCATTCAAGGAATTGTGAGGTATTTCATGATGCGTCTTGGACTGCAGACTGTGTTCACCTTTGGATTTCTCGGAGCTAGCCTCGTGATTGGCCACGTCGCGTCGCGACAGACCCTGGCGCAGGGTACGTCGGACTCGGCGAAGAAGTTGAAGGTGTACATTTCGGTCGATATGGAAGGCGTGGCGGGCGTTGTGACCGCAGACCAGCTGGGGCCTAGCGGATTCGAATACGATCGGTTCCGGCATTTTATGACTAACGAGACGCTTGCGGCGGTGAGGGCAGCGAATGAAGCGGGCGCCGGCGAGATCGTCGTAAGCGATTCGCATGGGAATGGCGAAAATTTGCTGATCGAGGAGTTTCCGAAGAATGTTCGCATTGTGCGCGCGTGGCCACGGCACGGCGGAATGATGGCTGGAGTGGATTCCAGCTTCAACGCGGCCATTCTTATCGGTTATCACGCGTCCACGACAAATCCGAAAGGCGTTCGCGCACACACGTTTTCCAGCGCGCATTATGCGCGCGTGGCCTTGAATGGCACTGCAGTGACCGAGGGGGAGTACAACGCCGCTTACGCTGGCGCGAAGGGAGTTCCGGTTATTTTTGTATCTGGCGATGACGCTGCGGTGGAAGAGATTAAATCACGACTTGGAAACATAGAAAGCGTCGAGACGAAGAAGTCGCTTGGTTTCCATTCCGCGGAGACGCTGACGCCGGCGGCTTCTTGCGACAAAATATATGCTGGTGTAAAAACTGCGTTGAACCGGCTACGCGACTTCAAGCCTTATGTGATTAAGACTCCGGTAACGCTGGAAATTACGTTCAAGAACTACACGCCGGCGGAGCTGCTGAGTTATTTGAGGTCGGTGCAGCGCGTGGATTCGCATACCATCCGGTTCGTGGGCAAGGACATGGATGAAGTCGACGATTTCGAGGAATTCGTGGGGAACTATAACGCCGATTTGGCACCGTGAGCGGAGTTCTGCGCGTGTTCTTTTTGCGCCGCCAGCGCATTGTGCACCGCGTTGCTTAATTCTGCTTCCACATCATCCGGATCGAATCCTTCCGCGCGATAGGCAATCTTTCCCTGACGATCCAGAATGACAACGGTGGGGAAAGAGTTGACAGAGAGGAGCGTATCCAGCCCATCCGCAAAAACTACCGTAGTGCGTGGTTTTTCTTCCTGCAGGTAGGGCGGCACGAGAGTTTCGTCTTCATCGCAATCCGCAGCAAGAAAAACGATGTCAGCGACTCCCTGGAACTGCGCGGCCACTCGCTCGAAGTGGGGTTCCATCTCGCGGCACGGCCCGCACCAGGTAGCCCAAAAATTCACGACAACGATTTTTCCCTTCTGATCGGCGAGCGCATAGGGAGAGCCGTCCTGAGCCTTGCGCAATGTGAAATCGTAGGGCTCTTTGGCATTGGCGTTTCTTCTTGGTTTCGGGCTTTCCGAGGACGCGACAACTTCATCGTAGGCGTGCAAGATGTAGTCGCCGAGGCCCCGGTCGGAGCCATGGGCGAGGCGCCAGTCGTTGCCAAGTTTATTGCGTATCTCGCGCCGATTGGCGGCCGCGGATGAAGCGTCCGCGAGCGCAAAGGCTCTGGCGTATTCGCGGATGGCGCCGGACAAGTCTTTGTTTAGCTCCGCGATTTCACCGAGTTTCTCACCCGCCGCGGCACTCGGGGACAACGCCATGCTCGCGCGAAAGTCTTTTTCGGCAGCGATGTTTTCGTGGAGCTTGAAAGCGAGCCTTCCGCGAAGCACTAGAATGTTCACCCTGTCGCGTTTCTGCTCGGCTTCCCATTGTTCCTTGGAAACTTTAGGGGATTTTTCTCCGGCGGAACTGCGGTCGATAAAGTCGAGCACACGCGTGGAATAGTTGAGGGCGCGGCGGAGGGCCGCTTCGTCGCCATTGCGCTCGAGCAGTTGGATCGCGAGCAGCGTCATGGACATATCTTCCGGAGAAATGGCGACGAGGCGCTCGGCATAATCGGTAGCACGCGAGGAGTCTCGCAATTGCAGGCTGGCCTCGACGAGCGCGCGATAGATCTGTGCTCGCTGCCGCGACTCCGGATAGTCCTTGAGGAATGCTTCGAGGTTGCGGACGAGCGAGGCGCGATCGTTGCCGGCGTGATCGATCGCCTGTTGCAACTCTTCGGTTTCAGATGGCGGTTTTGCGGCAGGAGGCTGCCTGGGTGCGATGGGCTTCATCACCGGGGCGGGTGGGGCCTGACTTTCGTTTTGCTGCGCGGAGACAGGACAACTCGCGAGACTCATGAGAAGGATCGCAAGAGGCACGAGCACAAGCGCGAGGAGTTTTCGCGTGTTGTTCATTAACTAGAATTCTAGTCTGTTTGACGGAAAATTGCCGAAGGCGTTGCTATCGAGCCGCAGACCCCGCAGGCCCGATAGCGAGATGCTTATTGCGGTCCAAGCACCTCAATCGCGCCGGAAACGGTGTGAATTTCGACGCGACCGCCGCCGTCACCCATGTGGGCGCGAAGCGAATGCTTGCCTTGCTCTTCAATCATGATGGGAACTTGTGCGCTAATTTGACCTGATACGGCGCTGGCGGAAAGATGAAAGCTAGCAGTGGAAGGCACCGCGATATCCACGGGACCAGAGGCGGTCTTCAAATCCCAATAGCTGTTTCCGCTAGGATTGCCCTGGACAGTCACGCGACCTGCTGAGGCGTGGGCTTTCACGTCACCATTTGCGTCTCGCACATTTACCGAGCCGCTGGAACTATTTGCCTCCACGCGGCCACCTGGATTTTTTACTTCAACATTTCCTGAAACGGAATGAGCCACCACGTCTCCCTTGGCGTTGGAGACGGTCACGCTCCCAGAGACGCTCGTGACGCGAACGTCATCTCCGCAATTCTCGGCGGTGACTGCTCCACTAACCGAGGATAGCCTGACCTCCCCTCCAACATCCTGGCCGCTTACGCTTCCGGAGACGGACTCGGCTTGCACGGGGCCGCGCACGCCGCGAACGGACTGCCCGCCAGAAACACTCGCGGAATTGACCGTGGTCTCCCGAGGGACTTCGATGGAATAGGTGATGGCGACGTTTCGCAAACGAGAGGATTCCTTGCCGATACGGAGGGTGTCTCCTTTGAGTTCGATGGGCGGGCTGGCAATGAGGTCGTCCAGGCGTTTCTGCGGGTTCCCCAATCCAAATCCGGAGACGCGCACATCTCCGTGCACGTGGACTTTGCCGTCAGCGCTGCCGACGATGGCCACGTCGCCCGCGACATTGCTCAGCTCCAGACGGACGGGCCCTGAAACATCCAGGGAGCGGTCGAAGCTGCCGGAGACGGATGGGCCCATTTGGCAGCCAGCCAGCGCCACGACGATGGTAAGCAACGCGATGGGTGCTGCTAGCCTGTAGTGTCGCGTCATTCTTCCTCCAGCGCCTGCTGTAGCGCTTTCTAGCCCTTCCCTGGTAGAAGATACGCAAAGTCCAGCGAAAATGTTCCTGTTGCCCAGCGGCCCGGAGCTTGCCTTACCGAGTAAGGCTCTCGTTCAGCGAACCCTGCCGATAGCCTTCGAGATCGAGCGCGACATAGGTAAAGCCTGCTGTTTTGAGCCGGGATGAGATGGAAGCAGCCATCTCTGGCGACATGGCGCGAGGCATTTCGTCCGGGGCTATTTCTATACGCGCAAGTTTGTCGTGGAGGCGGACGCGAAATTGCCGGAAGCCTAGTTCGCGGAGGGCCGCTTCGGCGCACTCCACAAGGGCAAGCCGTTCTGGAGTCACTTCTGTCCCGTAGGGAAGGCGTGAGGCAAGGCACGCGGAGGCGGGGCGGTCCCAAGTGGGTAGCCCTGCGCGCTGGGAGAGCAAGCGAATTTCAGTTTTATGCAGTCCGGCGTCGAGAAGGGGCGCCAGGACGCGATGTTCGGAAGCGGCGCGGTGGCCGGGCCGGAAATCCAGTGTGTCATCGGCGTTGACGCCGTAAGCCACGACTGCGAAGCCGCGTTCTTGCGCCATCACATCCAGCACGGTGAACAATTCGTCTTTGCAGAAATAGCAGCGATCGGACGCGTTTCGGCGGTACTTGGGATTTTCCATTTCGTGCGTTTCGATAAATGCATGGCGCGCGCCTAGCTGCCGGACAAATTCCTCGACCACGGCGCGGTCATGCGCGGAATAGCTAGGCGAGAGCGCAGTCACCGACAAAGCACGCTCACCGATGGCGCGATGGGCGGCCCACGCAAGATAGGCGGAGTCGACGCCTCCGGATAGAGCGACGATTACGGAAGGGAACGCAGCCAATTGCTTCAACAGCGACAACTCTCTTTCTTCGGCCGAGAGTTGCGTCTGTTCCGCGATGTGGATACGCACGAGGGTATTCATTTCCATCGAGAGTATACCCCACCAGACAGCTAATTTTGTTGGCCAGCTTCGGCCGGATGAACGGTTATTTGAAATCGAGCAAGACGTCGACCGTACGTTTGTCGGCGTCCGTGCGCAACCAGTGCCCGACGGTTTCATAATGAACGGGCAGCTCGCCGAAGATCTCTGCCGGATGGGTCTGCAACTTAGTAAGAAACTTTTCGAAAAGAGATTTGTCAAAGACGGTGCCCGGCGCGGTGGGCCACATTTGATGAATACGGCCTTCGGCCGCGAGCGATAGTCCTGTGAGAACCATCGCGTTGTAGTGGTACTGCGCGCCATCCGCTACAGATACAGCATAGGAAACGGTGTGCGTCTGATCGTCGTAGGAAGCGACCGGATCAATCTTTACATCGAGATAGCCCTGATGTCCGTACTCTTCCCGGGCACGGTCCCAGCCTGCTTCGATTTGCAGGCCGTCGGCTATGTCTCCCAGTTTTAATCCGATTTCATTGGAAAGTGTGATGGACGAGAGAGCGGAGTTTCCGGACCATTGGGATCCCTTCCAGTGATAGATGGCGCCGGTGGCGACCGGGACGAAAACGGGGATTTGGTCCGGCAGTTTTTGATTGGGATTGCCTGTCAAGCGGACCTCGGGCGGGCCGAGCTTTACGCGCAAGTAGCCTTGCTTGAGATAGAACGGACGCAATTGTTCGGAAAGAAAGAGGTCGATCATCATTCGCGAAAAGGGCTTTCCTTGTACGTCGGCAAGTTGCTGCTGCACGACATGGGAAGAAGCAATGGAGGGATCGCCGAATTCCACGCTGGCGATGAAGAACGCGGCACCCTCGACGTGAAATACCTGGACGTTGCCTTCCGCCAGAGGATTGGCCAGCAACTCGTGTTCAACCGTTACATTTAGCTGGTGTGAGGCCAGCAAATCTTTGACGGCATCCGTCGCCTGATCCAGGACAGCGCCGGCTTCAGGAAGAGTGCCGTCGAAGAAGGGGGCTTTTTTGCGGATGGCGTCAGCGAGCTCGCCGTCGGAAAACCAAGGTACATTGTCGAAGTAAACGGGAACGCGTGGGGCCTCTTCCAATTGGAACGTTACGGTCAGGCCGTCGGCGCGTGTGTGGAAGCTGTAGTTCACTTTGGCAAACATACCAGTTTGCAATAAGCGGTCCGCCGCAGCCTGCAATTCCGATTTACCGACCTGGGAGCCTTTTTCGAGTTGAGAGAGAGCGATGATTTGGGTGTCGGAAAGAGTTTTCAGGCCTTCTGTGCGAATCTCGTGGAGATTCGCAGTTGCTGGTGCGGGTGTTTGCGCTTGTGCCGAATGCAAGAGAAGGAGCGTCGCAAAAACGGAACCTCCCAAGAAGAACCGGAAGAAGCGAAGCATATATTCATTTTAGCGGAAAAAGGGACGTGGGCCTATCTACGGGAGATGTTGAAGCAATGATTTTACCGTGAAGAGCGGCCAGCGGCCAGTTTTCGGTTATTCGACCGTCACGGATTTCGCCAGGTTTCGCGGCTGGTCGACATCGCAACCACGCCGCACCGCGATGTGGTAAGCGAGAAGCTGCAGCGGAATGATCTCGAGTAGGGGCGAGAGAATTTCGGGCGCTGGGGGAAGCTCGATGATGTGGTCGGAGGCTTCGCGGGCAAGATGGTCTTTTTCTGTTGCGATGGAAATGACGATGCCGTCTCGGGCTTTCACTTCCTTGATATTAGAGACGCTTTTTTCGTAGCGCGTAACGGATTCGGGGTCAGTGTCGTCGCGTGTGGCAAGGACGACGACGGGAAGATTTTCATCGATGAGCGCGTTGGGGCCGTGTTTCATTTCGCCGGCGGGATAGCCTTCGGCGTGGATGTAGGAGATTTCCTTAAGCTTGAGCGCGCCTTCGAGGGCAATTGGATAGTGAATACCTCGGCCGAGATAGAGGAAATCCGTGTAGCGAAAAAACTGCCGGGCCAGGTTTTCGTAAAAGCCGGATTCGTCGGCTTGTAAAATCGTCTCCATCTTGTGAGGGATGCGCGTGAATTCCTGCATGAGCTTTACGGCAGCAGCCGGGGCGAGCTTCCCGCGAATTTGTCCGAGGTAAGAAGCGAGCAGCAGGAGCGCGGCCAGTTGAGCGCTGAAAGCCTTAGTTGAGGCCACACCGATTTCGGGACCGGCGTGCGTGATAACCGTTCCCGCGGCTTCGCGGGTGATCATCGAGCCCATGACGTTGCAGATGGCGAGGGTGGGCGAGCCTTTGAGTTTCGCCTCGCGCTGCGCTGCCAAAGTGTCCGCGGTTTCGCCGGATTGGCTGATGCACACGGTCAGAGTTTTCGAATCCACGATGGGATCGCGGTAGCGGAATTCGCTGCCGTAGTCGACTTCGACTTGCAGGCGGGCTAGCCGCTCGATCATGAATTTTCCGGCAAGGGCGGAGTGCCAGCTCGTTCCGCAGGCGACGATGCGCACTTGTTGGAATTCGCGGAATTGTTGCTCGGAGATTTGCATCTCGTCGAGGAAAACTTTTCCCGTGTCTTGCGAAATGCGGCCGAGGAGCGTATCGCGCACGGCGCGGGGCTGCTCGAAAATCTCCTTTTGCATGAAATGCTTGTAGCCGCCCTTTTCGGCCATGATGGGATCCCATGCGACGTGGTGAGCGGGGCGCTCGACCGGACGCCCGTCGTGGTCCATCACTCGTACGCCTTTTTGCGTGAGGACGGCGATATCGCCATCCGCGAGAAAAAAGATTTGGCGGGTGTGTTCGAGAAGCGCGGGGATATCGCTCGCGACAAAATATTCACCGTCACCCAGCCCGATTACCGAAGGGGGACCAATGCGCGCCGCGACGATTTTGTGCGGATCGCGGGCCGACAGAAAAACCAAGGAGTAGATGCCGCGTAACTCTTTGAGAGACTTGCGAACAGCGTCTTCCAGCGGCGCGCCGCCTTGCGAGTTTTTTTCGACGAGATGAGCGACGACTTCCGTGTCCGTCTCGGTGACGAATTTGTGGCCTTCGCGCTGGAGCTGTTCTTTCAGCTCGAGATAGTTTTCGATGATTCCGTTGTGGACGACGACAATTTGGCCGGTGCAGTCGCGGTGCGGGTGGGCATTCTCTTCCGTGGGGCGGCCGTGCGTGGCCCAGCGGGTGTGGCCGATACCGTAGGTGCCCTCAATGGGCGATTTCTGAATGACTTCCTCGAGATTGCGGAGTTTGCCCGGGGCGCGGCGGATTTCGAGTTTTCCTTCTTTGGTGACGACTGCGATGCCCGCGGAATCGTAGCCGCGGTACTCCAGTTTTCGCAGACCCTCGATGATGACGGGGACGACCTTTTTCGGCCCGATGTAACCGACAATTCCGCACATGCGCGGGATCTCCTGGGAATGCTATTTGGTTAGACTAGCACGGAGTTGCGATGGGCCAGAGGGTTCCTCGCGAGGATGTGGCGAAACACGTCAAGTTGCATCAGGGCCGCAGCGGGGCATCCGGCGCCGGCTGCAGTTCGTAGGAGAGCAGCTTTTCATTAGGATCGAAGTGAAAGGTGACGCGCGCAGTGGCGGGCTGAAGAGTGTCGGTGTCCACATGGCGCACTATGGCCACCAGAGTGCTTTTGTCGGAAGAATGCTCGATGCCATAGCCGCGCGAACCGAGGAAGAATTCGACGCGCGATTTCGGCGTGCCCGGAGGCAGCTGGGTGTTGAGCATCTCGTCGATCTTTTGCAGGCGGGAATCGGAAGTGTGAGCATTCTTCCGGCATCCGTAGCCGAGTAGCGACGAGAAAAGGACAGCACAGGCAAGCAGCAGGAACGGCCGAAGAACGGACGACGGCGACGCGGGATTGTGAGCACGAATCATGGCGCGGCGCGCTTACTCAACGATTTCAAAGCGGGATTCTTCAATCACCGGGTTGGTGAGCACTTCTTTCGAGATGTGCTCAACCTGCTTCAGGGCTTCGTCCCGGGTCAAGCCTTCGACATTGAGGACGAAAAATTTGCCTTGGCGAACGTCTTTGACCGAGGCGTAGCCCAGCCCGGTGAGGGCATGCTGGATGGTTTGTCCCTGAGGATCGAGTACCGTGCGCTTCGGCATCACCCAAACGTGTGCTTTCATGGGGTAAGTATAACATTGCGCGCGGCCTGGGAGAGCGTTCGACGGAAGCGCACGGCCGGGCTATGGGCGCGGAGTATCGCGCGGTCAAGAATTGTGGGCTTTTCTGAGGGAGAGCTTGTCGGCCTCTGAGAGGAAGGCGTGTTCGAAACTCATATCCACTAACTGCGCGAGTTCGGTTTCGTTCATACCCATTTGAGCGGCGTTTTCGTATTCGGCTTGCAGCGTGGTATGAAACATTGCGGGGTCATCGGTTGAGAGGACGATGGGGATGCCGTGGCGCCAAAGTTGCGGCAACGGATGGTCAGTGATGCGTGCTTCGGAGAGACGCAACTGCTTGGCTAGCGCGCCGGTGCGGAGATTGCTCTGCGGGCAAATCTCGAGCGGAATGCGGCGGTCGACGAGCAAGTCCATGAGCGCGAAATCTTGCGCGGCGGCGATGCCATGGCCGATGCGCTCGACGTGCAACAATTCGACGGCTTCGCGGATTTTTTCAGGGCCACCGACCTCTCCGGCGTGCATCAGCAGATGAAGGTCACAGTTCGCCGCTTGTTCATAGACGGGACGAAATTCCTGCGTGGCGACGCTCGTTTCGTCGCCTCCGATGCCAAACGCCACAATCGATTTGGACTGGCAGAGTTTGGCCGTGTTTACGACGTTCATGGCCGCATCGGCGCCGAACTGCCGCGCGGCATCGAAAACCCAGTTTATACGGAGCCCCTTTTTCTCAAACGGTTCGGTGGCCCGCAAGATAGCTTCGAAATTGGCCTCCGGCTGTTGTTTGCGGAGCAGCATCACCCCGATCGAAAGAGTGACTTCGGCGTAGACCACGCCTTGGGTCAGCAGATGCTCGCTTAAATCACGCGCAATGAGCCCATAGTCGCGAGGCTCGCGTAGGAAAGACGTAACCCACTTGAAGGCGTCTATAAAACCGATGAAATCGCGATAGGTGTAGCGGCGGCGAACTTCATCTTCTGTCAGGAGGATGTTGTGCTGGGCTGTCAGCGCGCACACCGTTGCCGGTTGAATCGAACCTTCAAGATGAAGATGCAATTCTGCCTTGGGTAGGGAAGCGATGCGCGCCGGAAGGAGTGACGAATTCATCCTTGGGATGTCAGTGAGGTAGCTGCGGCCGGCCAGCGTTGATCCACGCAGTCAGCCAATAAGATCCAACATCGGTGGACGCTTCGGAAAGTTGGCGAATCAACATGGCAGCGGCCTGGTTGTAGAAGCGATCGTAGTATTCGTCGTTGTAAGCATACGACTTTCCCGCGATATAGGCATTGCGATCCGCGAGGAGAATCGTTTCGAGCCAACTGTGCGAGGCGAGGCAGACTTCAAAGGCGTGATCCGTCGGATCGTTGATGAAGGAGGCGTCGCTTGGCCGCATAGGGAAGAAGGAAGAATAACGATCGATAAGGACCGTCCCAAATCGTTCGTTGACACCCGCCTGCGCGGTCAGCTTGCCGTCAAAATCTTCCGTAGTGCTGAAGGGGTCGTGAGCTTCGGCAACATAGTTCGCAAGTATCGCGGCGTCGAGTTTGGCGTCGTCCCAGCGGCCGGTTTTCATGTCCTCCGTAAGCTTCTGGCTATAGACGCCGATCTGCCAGGGCAGGACACCATTGGCCTCCAGCTTTGATTTTCCGTATTTGGCCACCGCTGCTTTGTAGCTGTGCGGGAGGGCATCGAATGGGAAGCGTCCGTACTTGTCGAGGTAAAGATGGTTGTTGCGCTTCTCGGTGGGAGTTTTTGCGACAGCATCGAGCGGATCAATGACGTGTTGGAGAAGAACACCGCGGTAGGATTCGAAGAAGCCACGAATGTCTTGAGGCAAAGTGTCGATGGCTTGGTTGACGACCAGTTTGTGGGCGTTACGTCCCCAAGCTCCGGCGGGCCGCGGAAACAGCGCGGAAATAGCCGCGCAAGCAATCAGAAGACCTGCTTGAATCTCGGTTTTTCTAAGGAATCCTGGACGCATCTTCGATTCCTTTACCCTTACCCCGCGTTTGCGGCCCGGAGCGTACTGCGCTTCCGGCCGAAGTTGTAGTAAATCACCAGGCCGATGGCCATCCAGACAAAAAAGCGAATCCAGTTCGTAATCGGCAGCCCGGCCATGAGCAGAATACACGTGAGAATGGTGACGATAGGCGCCAGCGGGCCGCCAGGCGCACGGAAGGCGCGGTGGCGGTCCGGCTCCCGATAACGGAGGATTAGCACGCCGGCTGCGACCAACGCGAAGGCAAAGAGCGTGCCGATGTTGGAGAGATCGGCGAGCGTGCCGATATCCAGCAATCCAGCTGGGATACCAACGACGAATCCGGCCATCCATGTGGAAAAGTCGGGCGTGCAGAACTTCGGATGCACGCGTGAGAAGATTCGAGGAAGGAGGCCGTCGCGCGACATGGCAAACCACACGCGGGCTTGGCCGAGCTGGAAGACCAAGAGCGATGAGATCATGCCCATCAGAGCGCCGATTAAGACCACCAGACGTACGCCACCAAAGTGCAACTTCTTCATGGTGTTGACGACAGGAGCGGCGTCATCGAGGAGAGTTTGGTAGGGAACAAGACCTGTCAGCACAACCACTACGCCAATGTAGAGGAGCGTACAAATGATGAGAGTAGCGATGATTCCAATGGGCAAATCGCGTTGCGGATTTTTGCATTCCTCAGCCGCGGTGGAGACGGAATCGAATCCAATGTACGTGAAGAAAACGATGGAGCCGCCGGTCAAGATTCCCGGCCAGCCGTTTGGCGCGAAGGGATGCCAATTTGCGGGATGAATGAATCGCATCGCAAAAGTGATGAAAACCAGAATTGCCACGATTTTCAAAAACACCATTATGTTGTTGGCTTTTGCGGACTCGCGAATTCCGCGCACAAGCAGTACGGTGAGCAGCATAACGATGATGAATGCAGGCCAATTGAAGCCGAAATGCCAGCCCGGTCCGTAGAGTGTGTTCCCTTGCAAATCGGACAGGCCGCTTGGAAGATACGCCGGGACGATCCAGCGCGGGTTCGGATGGATGCCAAACCAATCGAGCAAGTCCACCATGTGCGCGGAAAAACCGACGCTGACGGCCATGTTGCTGACGGCATATTCCAGAATGAGGTCCCAGCCGATAATCCATGCGACGAGTTCGCCCATCGTCGCGTATGTGTAGGTGTAGGCGCTGCCAGCAATGGGAATCATCGCCGCGAGTTCTGCGTAACAGACGGAGGCGAACCCGCAGACTATGGCGACCAAAACAAAGGAAAGCGCGATCGCGGGCCCGGCACCGGGCCGGCCAAACGAAGGCGAGTGGTAGATGAGGTACTCCAGCAACGGAGCATTCAGGATGGAACTGGCTTGCATCTTCTGGCCGGCAATCGCCGTGCCGATGACCGTAAAAATTCCTGAGCCGATCACCGCGCCAATGCCGAGCGAGGTCAGGCTCAGCCATCCGAGGGATTTCTTTAATCGAACTTCCTGGTTTTCTGAGTCCGACAGAAGTTGGTCGATACTCTTGCAGCGCAGGAGATGTGATCCCACCCATGCTCTCCGATCGCGTCCGGGCAAGCCGGAGGCCTGGAATTACCGGGTACGCCGTTCAGGGAAGATTGTCTGGCTCAATTTACCCTGAGATGCTGCGTTTCGCAACCAAGTGTGATGCGTAGTTTACGGCGAGCTTTCCAAGAGTTTAGGCCGGCTCAAGTTGAGCGTAGCGCTCGATGAATTTTTTTGTTCCTCGGCCCGGAAAACTTACGGAGACACGGCGGTCTTCTTCATCGCCTTCCACGCCGACGACGGTGCCCACGCCGTAGCTCGGGTGGCGAACCTTACGGCCAAGCATGGGGTCTGCATTGGCACCGCGTTTTACGGCTGGCCTGCCAAACGAGCTTGTAGTACGTATTGATTTGGGCGCTGCTATCGCCGGTTCCGGTTTGCCGCGCACCCGCCGCAGAAACTCGTCTGCCGAGTAGGAATACTCTGGATCGGGTTCGTAACGGCGCTTTTCGCCGATTTCCGCCATCGAGCCGCGAACCGTTTCCACAAGTTCGCTCGGAATCTCGGCGAGGAAGCGCGAAGGCAGGGAAGCGCGCAACTGTTGCTCGTTGCCAAAAATGCGGCGGTAGACGGCCCGCGTGAGTGTCAGCGAGGTGCGAGCCCGCGTCATGCCGACGTAAACCAGGCGCCGTTCCTCTTCAATCCCTTTTTCTTCATTCAACGAGCGGCCATGCGGGCAGATGCCTTCTTCCATGCCCGTCAGGAAAACATGATCAAACTCCAGCCCCTTGGTGCTGTGCAGCGTGATGAGCGTCACACCCGGCTTGCCTTCGAACGAATCCGCATCGCTCACCAGAGCCGCGGCATCCAGAAAATCCGTGAACGATTCGCCCGCATCCATACTTTCCGCTACCGCCCGCGTTAGTTCTTCCAGATTCTCAAGGCGTGCGACATCCTCGGGAGTGTTGCGGTCTTTCAGCATGTCCATGTAACCGCTTTCCTCGAGGACAGTGCGCAGAAACTCGGCGGGTTCCTCGTTGGCCAGGGCTTCTTGCAGCTTGCCAATCAACTCTTGAAACGAGCGCAGGGGTGTCACCGCCCGGCCTCCGGCTGCGACGGACACGAATTTTTCAATGGCGGCCCAAAGTGGAGATCCATCCACGCTCGCCGTTTCGCGCAAAGAATCGACTGTGGTCTTCCCGATGCCGCGCGGCGGCACATTTAGTACTCGCAACAGCGAAATATCATCTTCGGGATGCATCGCCAGCCGCACATACGCCAGTGCATCTTTGACTTCGGCGCGATTGTAAAAACTGAATCCTCCGACAAGTTTGTAGCGAAGTCCGCGGCGGCGGAAGACCTCTTCGAAAGCGCGCGACTGGAAGTTTGTCCGGTATTCGACGGCGCAGGTCTGTGCGGAGTCATCATTCAAAACACGTTCGAGTTCTCCTGCGACAAATTCCGCTTCGGCTTGAGCATCGCGCGCTTCGAAATAGCGGAGGTTTGCGCCCGCGCCTTTCGTCGCGCTAAGAGACTTGCCTAATCTTTCCGGATTGTTCGCGACGACTGCGCCGGCCGCATCCAAGATATTCTGAGTGGAGCGATAGTTTCGCTCTAGCTTAACAACGCGTGCGCCGGGAAAGTCGCGCGAAAAGCTCAGCAAGATCGAGACGTCTGCACCGCGCCAGCGGTAGATCGACTGGTCTTCATCGCCAACGACGCACAAATTGTGTTTCGGCCCCGTCAACAGCCGCAGCAGGTCGTACTGCACGCGGTTGGTGTCCTGATATTCATCCACGTGGATGTATTGAAAGCGGGCCTGCCACTTTTCCCGCGCTGCTGGCACTTCTCGAAGCAAGCGAACCGAACGAAGAAGGAGATCGTCAAAGTCGAGGGCACTGCTCTGATGCAGGAGCTTCTCGTAGGCCGCAAAAATATCAGCGACGCGCCGGCCATCCTGGCCGATGGCCTCGGCGCGTATCATCTCCGGCGTCTGACCATGGTTTTTCGCATAGCTGATGCGGCTGAGGATATTCCTTGGCGTGAGGCTGTCGTCATCAATCGCCAGTTTGTTCATGGCGAGCTTCACGGCGGCGAGCTGGTCGTCATCATCATAAATTGCGAAATCTCGTGGCAAACCGGCGCTGGGCGCTTCCCGCCGCAGAAGGCGTGCGCACAGGGAATGAAACGTCGAGAGCCAGGGCTGCGCGGGCGGGACTCCCGAGCGAAGAAGCAGATCGGACACACGCGTGCGCATCTCTTCCGCGGCCTTGTTTGTAAACGTGACGGCGAGGATCGCTTCGGCCGGCACGCCTTTGGAAATCAAGTTGGCCATGCGGAACGTGATGGCCCGCGTCTTGCCCGTTCCTGCCCCGGCAAGGATGAGCACGGGCCCTTCTCTTGTTTCTGCAGCGAGGCGCTGTTCCGGATTCAGTTCGTCGAGGAGATTCAACATTTACCTGCAGTGGTCGAAGATATTCTGCCTTGTGATGGTAGCCGACTGAGCGAACGCGCGCAAATTAGCGGATTTTTCTCCAGCATTCGGGATGAAATTGACCGTAAGCAGGTGCAGTCGGCGTTCAGAAATCGGTCTACCGGCTGAGGTCAATTTCGAAGTACAGCAACGGGTGATTCTTCTCGAGCGAGCGGACATCCGGAATATAGAGGTGGGCCGTTTTGAGCAGATCGAACTGTCCCTGCATGTCGAAGTAAAGCAATCCTTGCACGGAATGGTGGGGCGCAACGATGCTGCTGGTAATCCCGGCATCGGCTGCAGCCTTTTGCATTTCCGTCCAATGCTTGTCGCGGCCCACTTTTGGGCCGGTGGGGATAGGAATGGGGGACCGACGCGTTGCCGTGGGATCTTTTATTTTTGCGCCCGTCACAACGTCGGCAACGTCGTCCGCCGTAAGAGAGTCAAGCGCTTGGCGGTTGTCCTCCGACACCGTGACATTCAAGCGGATTTGTTCGAGGTCGACCTTCATGCTTTCGTCCGAATCATTGCGAATAATTGTGTCGATGGCCACGACACCGGCGGTAAACGGAGACTTCTTTGGAAACTTCGCCTTGTAATTGGCTGCGTCTGTCCAGGGTTGAGCAGAGATGGTCACGCCCTCGTGCGATTCGAGTGCTGCCGCCTTCAGCGTGGTTTGCGGCTGCTGGGCGATCGATCCGTCAGAAAAAAGTGTGGCGGCAAGAAAGGGAACTATAATGGCTAGGTTTCGCATCGGGTTATAATAGTCCTTTCTCATCTCGACGCCTTCGATTCCTGGGGGAAGTGCAAGGTTGCCCGCACGGCGCACCGCCTGCTCGCGGGGGTGCGGAAGAGAGACCGGAGCCACGCTGAGTGTATTTTATCTATAGCCTGCTGATGGGCCTTGTTGCCCTGCTGCTCACACCCTACTGGATTGTGCAGGGGCTGCGCCACGGAAAATATTTTTCGAATCTTGGCCAGCGCCTCGGTTTTTCGTTTCCTACGCTCAGCAAACTGTCTGAAAATCGCCCTGGCGCTATATGGATTCATGCTGTTTCGGTTGGCGAAGCGCTGTCTGGTATTACTCTTGCGAAGCGCTTGAAGCAGGCCCATCCTGAGCGGCCGCTGGTCATGTCTACAACTACTTTGACCGGCCAGGCGCTGGCTCGTGAACGCATGCCCTTTGCCGACGCGATTTTTTATTTCCCGTTGGATTGGGCGTTTTGCGTTCGCCGGGCTATGCGCGCGGTGCGGCCTTCGATCATCGTTGTTTTGGAGACGGAGATCTGGCCCAACTTTCTCCGGGAAGCGCGCCGGCGCGAGGTTCCCGTCGTGTTTGTAAGCGGCCGCATTTCAGACCGTTCGTTTGCCCGCTATCAACGGTTCTTCGGCGTTTTCGGATTCTTTCTCCGTCCTTTTCTACGGGATGCTCTCGCGAACGCCACCGCATTTCTCATGCAGAGTGAGAGGGACGCCGAGCGTATTCGCAGCCTGGGCTCGCCGCTTGAGCGCGTGCAAGTCAGCGGAAACTTGAAATATGATTTGGAGCTTCCTGCGCCCACGCCGATCTCTAATTGGCTCGCAACGGAAGCGATGCGCGGTGGACGCTCGCCCATCATTGTGGCTGGTAGTGTTGTTGCGACTGAGGAACCTCTTGCGTTGATCGCTTTCGGAACACTGCAAGGAGAACACCGCAAGGCGCTTTTGGTACTGGCGCCGCGCAAGCCAGAGTGCTTTGATTCTGCCGCCCAATTCATTGATGATTCTCACCGAAAATTTATTCGCCGGTCGCAGTTGCCCGTTCCCGGGCCTTCTCAGAATGGTGCACCATCTGGTGAATTCTCTATCGCCGATGATGTAACGGTCATTCTGCTCGATAGCATCGGTGAGCTCGCCTCACTTTACCGTGTGGCTGATGGTGCATTCGTTGGCGGCTCGCTCGTGCCCAGCGGCGGACACAACATTCTAGAACCCGCGGCGTTTGGAAAAATTCCTGTGTTTGGTCCGTCCATGGAAAATTTCGCGGAAATCGCGGCGCGATTCACTGCGGCAGGAGCGGCAGTTCAAGTCGAGAGTCCTGAGGACGCGGGTGTTGCCTGGATCGAGTTCCTGCGCGATCCCGAACGGGCGGCGCGGATGGGTGAGACCGCTCGCAAGCTTGTCGAAAGCAGCCGCGGCGCTACCGATCGTGCCATCGCAGAGATCGCCCGGCACCTTGATGGCGCTACGCGAGAGAATGGATGAATCTTCCGCTGCTGGCGCGCATTCTGCTCTGGCCGCTTTCTGTCATCTATGGCGGGTATGTTCGGGTTCGTGCTTGGCTGTATGAGAATGGCTGGCTGAAGCAGCGGCGCTTACGGGGCAACGTGATCAGCGTCGGCAATTTGACTGTCGGCGGCACTGGGAAGACGCCCATGGTTTTGTGGCTCGCGGAAAAATTTCTTGCGGAAGGGAAGCGCGTCGCGATTCTGAGCCGGGGCTATCGCGGTTCGGGCGGCACGAGCGACGAAATCGAGCTGATGAAGCATCGCCTGCATAATCGGGTTACGTTTGGCGTCGGCAAAGATCGCTTTGCCGAAGGCCAGCGCATAGAACAGCAGCAGCCCGTCGATGTTTTTCTCCTCGACGACGGGTTTCAGCATCTCCCTCTCGCGCGTGATTTAGACATCGTGATGCTCGACGGTTCGCACAAACTGAAAGACCAGAGGCTCCTTCCTTCAGGAATGCTCCGCGAACCAATCTCTGCTTGCCGTCGCGCTGACGTTCTGGTCGTCACACGCAAGACGGAACGCCCCGACATCGAGGCTGGCGACGCTCACAAATATTCTATTTTCTACGCACAAACACGGTTGCTCGGCTTTCGACGTCACGGCAGCGGCTCCGAGTTGCTTTATGTGAGCGAGATTGGTCACGGACCGTTTTTTGCTTTTTGTGGCATTGGCAATCCCCAGGCATTCTTTAACGATCTCAGCCGCTGGCATGTTCCTGTCGCGGGGGAGAGTATTTTTCGTGATCATCATCGATACAAGGCAGCCGATCTACGACGATTGGAGAAGGAAGCTCAAAACGCGGGGGCTATCGCGTTCGTGACTACAGAGAAAGATGTGGAGAACCTGGTGGGGATAGATCCCCCTGTGTTCCCCATTTTTGTTGCGGTGATAGATTTTGTCCTCAGTGCTGAAAGTGAATTCATTGCCGCTCTGGACCGAAAGTTGCTTTCGCCGCGAGGAGCATCCGCGTGAAGATCCTCATTCGCGCCACGAATTGGGTTGGCGACGCCATCATGGCGCTCCCTGCGCTGCGCGCTGTGCGGTCGCAATTCCCGGAAGCCGAGATAACGATACTTGCGCGGCCTTACGTTGCGGCCATCTACAAGAATCAACAGGTTTGCGACAACACGATGTTCGTGGAAGAAACGGGAGACATCGTGAGCGAACTCCGCGCGCAAAAATTCGATGTGGCTCTGTTGTTTCAGAACGCTTTCGGGGCCGCTTGGCTCGCCTGGCGCGCGGGAATAGCACAGCGCATCGGCTATGCGCGCGATGGCCGCAGCTTACTGCTCACAAAAGCAGTGCCGGTCCCAAAGCCTGGAGAAATTCCTCTTCATGAGCAGTACTACTACCTGGAATTGCTTCGCCGCGCCGGCTGGCTGGATTCTTTGCCGACCGAATCCTTTATCAAACTCAACGTGCCCGAGGAGAATCGAGAGCGCGCAGCGGAGTTTCTTCTTTCCTCCGGTGTGAGACCCGATGGCTTTCGGATCGCCATCGGTGCCGGCGCCTCGTACGGCTCAGCGAAATGCTGGCCGCCGGATCGTTTTGCGGAGCTGGCGAATCGTCTTCAGGCGCAAGCGCCGGCTGATGTAATTCTGTTCGGCACTCCCGCTGAAGCTGCTGTCTCGTCGGCTATTGCGGCTGGCATGCACCGGCCACCGATCGACCTTACTGGAAAAACGGCCATCAACGATTTACCGGCGCTTCTTTCGCAGTGCCATCTGTTCATTGGGAATGACTCCGGCGCGATGCACGTCGCTGCCGCAGTAGGTCTCCCGGTGGTCGCCGTCTTTGGGCCAACCGATCCGTTCGGCACATCCCCCGTTACGCCGCGGTGCAGCATCGTCCAGGAAAAACCCTATTGCAGCCCGTGCTTTCTGCGCCGGTGCCCAACGGACCACCGCTGCATGACCCTTGTTACGCCCGACGCCGTGGAAGCGGCCGCGCGACAGTGGATTTCGTCGATGGAGGCGCATCCTGTCTGAAACCAGCGCACTCCGCCCCGCCGTTTTTCTCGACCGCGACGGTACTATTTCCGAAGAGGTCGGCTACTTGAATCACGTCAGCCGATTTCGTATCTTGCCTCGTGTCGCGGAGTCCATTCGCCGACTAAATGAGGCCGGTCTGCCTGTGATTGTCGTGACAAATCAGTCTGGCGTGGGCCGCGGCTACTTTCCGGAATCACTTGTTCACTCCATCCACGAAATCATGGCTCAGCAGCTCGAAGCCGCTGGCGCCCGGCTTGACGCCATATACTATTGTGCACACACGTCCGCTGACCTTTGCGATTGCCGCAAGCCGAACACGGGAATGCTCGAAGTGGCAGCTCGCGAACACACCATCGATCTTCAGCGATCTTTTGTCGTCGGCGATCGGCACGGCGACATTGAACTTGCGCGCCGTGCGGGCGCGTACAGTATTCTGGTGCGCACCGGTTATGGAGAGGGAGAGTATCTTTGGAATGCCGCAAAGTGGTCAATTCAGCCTGATTTTGTAGCCGCCGACCTAGCGGATGCCGTTCACTGGATCTTGAGGCCAACGAAATGAAGCGCTCTCCAAAAAGGAATGTGCCGTCATCGTCCGTCGATCTCTTGGCCCTTGCGGACTACGTTGAGCAGTTCTCTTCGAAGACGGTCGTTCTCTTTGGCGATTTTGTCGCTGATGAATATCAGTTTGGTGAGATTTCTCGCGTTTCGCGCGAAGCGCCAGTCTTGATCCTGCGGCATCGGGAAACGCATTTCGCTCCTGGCGGCGGCGCCAACGCCGCCAACAACCTTGCAGCCCTCGGCACGCGCATCTTCCCCATTAGTGCTGTCGGAGACGACCCCGCCGGAGAAGCGCTCATCACATATTTCCGAAGCAAGCGTGTCGATGTCTCCGGCATCCTCCGCGTCAAGGGTTGGACGACCCCCACCAAGACCCGCTTCCTCGCCGGTTGGGCTCACACCGTCGGCCAGCAGGTTCTCCGTGTCGATCGCGAACCGCAATCCACCCTCCCGGAGGCAGTGCACAAAAAGCTTCAAGCAAAGTTGCAAGCGAAGCTTCGTTCAGCGCATGCGCTAGCCGTTTCCGACTACAGCTTTGGCGTTGCCTCGCCCGCGCTCGTGCGCCAGGCGCTTTCGGAGCGAAAACGCGCGCAACTCGTCACGCTCGATGCGCGGCACAACCTCCTCGCCTACGCCAAGGCCGGCATAACGTCGGCTACTCCCAATGAAGCGGAGCTGGAGGCGCTTCATCATGTCTCCATTGGCCAAAATCTTTCAGAGTTGGAGCGGCTCGGCGCGGCAACACTCGCCGAACTGAAACTGCAGTCGCTTCTCGTTACCAGGGGGCGCGACGGCATGGCGCTCTTCGAACCTGGAGACCGTCTGACGCAAATATCCGTCTATGGAAGCGACCAGGCTGTCGACGTCACCGGCGCGGGCGACACGGTCCTTGCAGCCTACACGGTCGCGCTCGCCTGTGGCGCTTCTCCTCTCGAAGCCGCTCACATTGCAAACATTGCGGGCGGTCTTGTGGTGATGAAGCGCGGCACCGCGACCGTCACGCGCGATGAACTTCTTGCTGCCCTGCGACATCAGGCGGGCGGGGCTGCTTCCTGACTCATGCGCCACGCCGCATCCAAAATCGTCACGCGCGAATCGCTCCGCAATAAATTAGCGGTGCATAAGAAGCGCGGCCAGCGCATCGTTCTTGCCAACGGGTGCTTTGATACCCTTCACGTGGGACACGTCCGTTATCTTGAAGGCGCGCGCCACGAAGGTGACGTTCTCGTCGTCGGCGTCAACGCGGACTCCAGTGTCTGTAAGCTAAAAGGACCTGGCCGTCCGATTCTTGATGAGCGTGCCCGCGCGCTCCTTGTCGCCGCGCTTCGCTCCGTCGATTACGTGATTCTCTTCAGCGAACCGAGCGTCGAGTCTCTGCTCGATGAGCTCCGGCCCGACGTTCATGCCAAGGGAACAGACTACACCGCGGAAACCGTGCCCGAGCGCGCCACCGCAGCTCGTCTCGGTGTGAGGGTTGCCATCGTCGGCGACCCCAAAGATCATTCCACGCGCGATCTTCTTGAATCCGTCCGCAAGGCTCCGCATGCCTGATCCTCGTTTCCTGGTTCTGCGCCTCGGCTCGCTGGGCGACATCGTGCACACTTTTCCTGCTGTTGCTGCGTTGCGTGAGACTTTCCCAAATGCTGAGATCGTTTGGCTCACGCACCCGCGCTGGAAGCTTTTGGTCGAAAGCAGCACCCTGGCCACGCAAGTCTGGGCAACCGAAACTCGCTCCATTCCATCGCTGCGCAAGATCATCGAAGATCTGCGAGCCACTCGCTGGGATGCGGCGATCGATTATCAGGGCCTTTGGAAATCTGCCGCGCTGGCTTTTTTCGGTGGCATCAAACGCAGAATTGGCTTTTCTTCAGAGACGATTCGAGAATTTGGCGTTCCCATCCTCTACACCGATCGTGTCCGCTGCTCCACGACGCACATCGCCGATCAAAACGGAGAATTGTCCCTCCGCGCAGGAGCGCGCAACATCCTTGCGCCCTTTGCATTGCACGTTCCCCAACAGGATGACTGCGGAACTCGCGACTACTTACAAAACCTTGGCCTGGATCGCTACATCGTACTAAGTCCCGGCGGCGGCTGGCGTTCGAAGTGCTGGCCACCCGAGCGCTTTGGCCATCTCAGTAACATGATTCGAGACTCTCTGGGCCTGCGTTGCGTGGTGAATTACGGTCCCGGGGAAGACGACCTCGCCCTGGCCGTTAGGGAATGCAGCAGTGACGCCGACCCTGTACCTTACAATGGTCCGCTTGGTCCATTGATGGCTCTCTTACGCAACGCGGCGTGCATCGTCGGTGGCGATACCGGCCCGCTTCATCTCGCGATTGCACTCGGCACTCCGGCTGTGGCTCTCTTTGGTCCCACGGACCCTGCGCGCAATGGTCCATATCGCACAGAGGACATTGTTTTGCGCGCGCCCGGCGCCGTCAGGACGCACAGCCGCAATGATCAAACACATCCTTCCATGTTGCAAATTCAAGTGAACGAAGTCTTCGACGCGGTTCGCCGCCGACTTGGAATCCCCGCATGAGCTCTGCTGGCGCTTTCTTTGCCCGCTGGCGCGTACGGCTCAGCTACCCGTGTGCCATTCTCGTTTTGTGGTTTGCGCGGCCAACTCCCCATAGCATTCTTTGGGGAGCGCCCATCGGGCTGCTCGGCCTTTTCGTTCGCGCGCGCGCCGCTGGGCATCTTCACAAGCAGGAAGTTCTCACGGTCACTGGGCCCTACGCATACACGCGCAATCCACTCTATTTTGGCAGCGCGATCCTTGCGCTAGCAGCCGCTGTTGCCACACGTTCCTGGATCTCCGCGGCGATTCTGGGTCTTTATTTTGCGCTTTTCTATTCGATCGTCATGCGCCGTGAAGAAGCAGAGCTTCACCAGCATCATGGCACCGCTTTCGAGGAATACGCCCGTGCCGTGCCCTTGTTTTTTCCACGGCTGACTCCGGCAAAGCTCTCGTTCTCGGGGACCGGATCTTTTTCTTTTGCGCAGTACAAGAAAAATCACGAATTTCAAGCGGCTATCGGTTTCTTGCTATTGCTCGTTCTGCTTCTCCTGATCTGGCGGTTTGTGCCGGCTTTGGAGCCTTATTTTCGAGCCTATCGGAGCACGGCACGAAGCAGCTGACTTCCAGTTCCTTCCCGTCAGTCAGCACATGCACTGCGCCGTCTGTGTCGGTTCGCAAAATCAGAACTCCCGCCGTTTCGAGCCGTTCAAGCAACTCGGGATTAGGATGGCCGTAAGGATTGTCTTCTCCGGCGCTTATTACCGCGACACGCGGATGTACACCGGCCAGAAATCCCGGCATCGTCGAATTCTTGCTGCCATGATGACCGACCTTCAGAACATCGGCGCGTAGCGCCGCCTCGCTATTATCCGAAAGTATGGAGTTCTCAGTCTGCTTTTCCGCATCTCCCGGCAGCATGATGCTGCGCTCTCCGTACTTCCGCCGCAACACTAGCGAATCGTTGTTCTTCGGCGCAGGCCCAACCTCTTGGGGCGAAATCTCTGGCCACAGGAACTGTGTTTCGACGCTGTCCCACGAAAACGCGCTTCCACTCTTTTCGTACACGATAGTGATTTTCTTTTCGCGGGCCAGGTTTTCCAGATTCGCCAGCGCAGCCGAGGTAACTTCCCGCCCAATCCACAGCGTCCCAACGCGAAAATTCTCGAGGATCGCCGTCAACCCACCGATGTGATCTTGATGAGCATGGGTCAGCGCCACAAAATCCAATTTCTGAAAACCGCGTGACCACAAATACGGCGACACGGCTTCTTCTCCAGGATCAATCCCATTGTGCTCCTCTCGCCCAGGGAACCCGCGGAACGCACCTCCTCCATCGATCAAAATCGTCTTTCCATGCGGCGATACGACAAGCAACGAATCTCCTTGCCCCACATCCAAGACCGTCAATTCCAGGTTTCCCGCCGACCAGCGCGGCACAAATGGAAATATGGCAATGGTGAGAGCACTCAGCGCCAAAACTGTAACCACACACCGAGAGGCCCATCCGTTCCAATTGCTCGAATAACGGAAAATCACTGCCAAACTCACCCCAGCCAGGAGAAACACCACAACTAGCCATTCAGGCGGTCCCGGAATGCGATAACTCCATCGCGGAAATCGCGCGAACCATTGCACGATGTGCACGAGCAGCGTGGTCACCCACGTCAGCGGGACCGCCAGCACTTTTCCCACAGCGTGTGAATGAGTCCGCAGCCCAGCGTCAGAAATCCCAGCGGGACGACAATCCCGGTCAGCGGAACCGCTCGGAGATTGACAAGCGGCGCGCTCAGCGTAACGCGGTGGAAGTCGCGCGCCATTAAGGGCAGCATCCCGACTTGCAGTGCCAGCGTAATCACCAGCAATTCCCATACACGAAGGGAAACTCCGATGCCGCGCGCGAGAGCTTCTCCCGACGGGTTCCCCAAGCGCGTGGGCACATGCGTGGAAAGCCAGCGCGCCGTCGCCCGCAAGTCGATCCGAAATTGAGCCGCTCGCGGCTCATTCGCCGCATCGCGCGTGACGTCCCGCCGGCCGCGCAGCGCTGCGACATAATGTTGAACGCTCCTCGCAAGCCACGGCACGGCAAGCCCTGCGATGCACCCGATAGCAAGAAATGTCAGTTGAAAACTCGAATCACGAACGGCCAGCGGCTTTGCAACCAACAAAATGAGCGCCGCGATGGCAGCGGAATTCAATAGCTCCAGCCGCCGAAAAAACAATCCGCCAATCACAACGATCGCTGTCATCAAGGCCGCGCGAATCACCGGCGGCCGCTGTTCCACCACGGCCACATACGCGAACAGCAGGGTAAGCGTCGCGAGTGCCGTCCACAAAGGCGTGAGCCTCAGAAAACGTCCCATCCAAAACAGAAATACTGCCAGCGCTCCCACGTGCAGCCCCGCTACAACCAGTACATGAAAAACTCCCGTCTTCTGAAAATCAGTGGACTCCGAACGCTCTATGAAACTACGATCACCTAGCAGCATTGCGCGCAAGACGCCATCAACTTGAGGTGTCTTCGCAAAAAGTTCGTCGATTTCATCCCGCAATCTGCGCCTGACGCGAGCCAAAAGTGTCGCGGCAGTCGCTCGAGATGCGGCGGTTCGTTCCATCAGTTCCGGGGCCCGCAATGATGCAATCAGATCGACATTCTGTTGAGCTAAATAGGCGCGCCTGTCAAATGCGCCGTCATCCCTGAAAACCTGAGGTAGTTTAGCCTGTGTCGCAACCACGACTTCGTCTCCCGCATGAACGTCCGGCGCAACTGTCTGCTCAGGGCCTTCCGAAAAGGTAAGTCGCAATCCTCCTCGCGCAGGCACTAGCGAGCCCTCGTACTCAGCTCCATTCAATTCGATTTCGTAGCCATAGCCCCACGGCAATCGCGCAGGTTCGTCCCGCAGACGCCCGTGCCACCGCAACGGCGTCTTCAAATCCACCCTTCCCGTGTCTACGAGCGACAACACATAGTCCGCAGACCGGGGCTGATCTGCGATGCCCGCGCCCAACACGCCCAAAATGACCCAACACAACAGGGAAATAGCGGCAGCAGGGAAGAGGCGCCCGAGTTTGACCAAGACTACGCCCGCGAAAATCAGGAATCCGGCGAAAGCAAAACCAATTGCCAGGTAAAGGTGGGAGGAAACTCGTTCCGCGAACCACGGCGCCTGGCCGAGCACAACGCCGCAAGCTAATAACGCGGCGATAGCGACGGCCGGCAATCTCATGGGACTCTTCGCAACCTCACAAGCGCTTCGATGTGATACGTCTGCGGAAAAAGATCGAACAGGTGCATTTCGCTTATTTCATAGCGGACATTCGGTCCAGTAAGTTCTTTTGGTTTCCGTGGCGAGCTTGTCAGAACGGCCAAATCCCTTGCCAAGGTGGATGGATCGCAGGAAAGGTACACGATTTCCGCGGCTCCGAGATCGGCAAGTTTCGCTGAGGTCTCGGCTCCCAGTCCCGCGCGCGGGGGATCCAGCACGATGAACTCCGGCCGCTCCTGTGTTTTCTTTAAAAAATCTTCTGCGTGTTCGTTGTGTGTAGTTACCGACACTCCCGCGGCTTCTGCGTTGGCATAGAGATCTCGCGTCGCCGCAAGGTTTGCGTCCACGCAAACGACTTTTTCAAATGCCCGCGCAAGTGGCAGCGTAAAAAAGCCAACGCCAGAATACATATCCAGGGCCAGCTTGCCCTTTGCGCGGGCCGTCACCGTCTTCAGCAATTCCTCAATTAGGAACCGGTTCACTTGGAAAAACGACAGGTGGCTCACCCTGTACTTGAATCCCCCCGCTTCGTGCACCAAATACCCGGGACCAGTGAGCTCGAATTTGTCCTTCTTCTGATCCAGCAGCAGCAGACTATCTACCTCCGGTATCGCCTCGCGCAACACCGCAGCAAGTTCCGCCGCAGGTTTTGGAAATCTTTCGAACGCGACGTTCAAAGCAATTTTCTCGTCCACGGAGTCCGCAAACGCTTCAATCTCAAGAATTCCTTCGGGCAGCGTCCCGGCCCTCGCCATTTCCTGCAATCGGCCAAAAGTTTGCGCTAGCCGCGGCGAAAGCACCGGACATTCATCGATGGGCACGATGAACGAGCTCTCCGGGAGGAAATATCCCAGCGCTCGCGGCATCCCGCTGCGCACGGCCCACTGCGCTCTGTTTCTATAGCCATAAGGCTCCGCGGTGTGTTCCTGAATGGTGCCGTCCCAGGAAATTCCGCCCAGCCGTGACAACGTCTCTCGCAAAATGTCTTTCTTTAGCCGCACTTGCTCTCCGGTAGCGATGTGCTGGTAATGGCAGCCGCCGCATGTCTGGAAGTGCGGGCACGGCGCTTTGATGCGTTCCTTCGAGGCCGATGTCACCTCCAGCAATTTTGCCCATACAACTTTTTTCTTCTTCGACTTCTCCGCCGCGCGCACCTCTTCCCCGGGCAGCACGTACGGCACAAAAACCGTGTTCCCGTCGGTGTGCGAAAGGCCATCGCCGCCATACACTAGCTTCTCAATCGATAATCGTAACTCGTCAGACATATCCGTAGGCCCCATTCTGCGTTTCTTCGCGTAGAAAGAAAAGTTAATTGCTTCCGGAAAGCGTGCTTCAGGAAAAGTAGTACAAACTCAGTCGCGGCAACCGAAATTCCTCAAGCAGCCGCTTCTGCAAATATTGTTTCTCGACAAGCGCAATCTGTTCCGCTTTCATCTTTCGCCGGTATGCCGCAAGCTGACCATCCATCTCGCGCCGAATCTTCAACATCATGTCTTCGCTCGCGCGGCTCACTAACGTGGTCTGCAACTTGTCGTCCAAAATCGTCAGCCGCCTCTCCAGATCCTCCAAATCGAGCGCACCCGGTACGTCGAGTAGCGTCAGCATGCCGTTCAGCGAATGCGCGATCTCGCGTAAACGGCCCGCTAGCTCCACCGTTGAAGATGCTGCACCATTCGCGACGCTTTCTATCTGCGCGGCGTTCTTCGCGAAGTACTCCTGCAATTCCTCTCGCGAAAACGGCTCCTTAGCTGCGGCGTTTCCATTCTTTGGCGTACTGCCTGCCGCAGCTTCCAGTTGTTCTTCCGCGGCTTCCAGCACCGCGTCCGTGCAGTACGCCAAACTTTTCAGCGGCTTACCACTGCCGCGCCGGGACCGTTGATAGCTCTCGAATGCGTGATCGATCCCCTTCAACACGGCGTCCAGCGGCACGCCCGCCTTCTGCCACGTTTCCATGATCGCCCAGTCCAACGGCGACACCAGCAAATGTGCCCCGCGCTTCTTCCAGAAATAGTTTTCGATTTCCGTGAAGTAGTTGAAGTAGTTCCAACTTTCCATTTGATTTGCCATCGCGAAGCGGAGCATAGAAGACAAGCGCCGTGCAAAGCCGAGGTACGCCTCGACGGCTGCCTAGCTATGCGCTTTCTTCGGCTGGGCTGGCTCCGGCGTAGCAGTTCGCATCCCGCGATTTGCTGCAGCTCCTTTTCCAGCTTCCGCAGGCTGATTCTTCTCCCAGATCAGCCGGAGTCCGGTCAAAGTCAGGAATTCATCTGTATCCTGAATCTGCTTCGAACCCTTTGCCACCAATCTCGCCTGCCCGCCCGTGGCAACCACTTTCACATCTCCGCCCAGCTCTGCCTTCATGCGCGTAAGCATCCCGTCCACCATGTCCACTGCACCATAATAAAGCCCCGCCTGCATGTGCGTGACAGTGTTGGTCCCGATCACTTTTCCGGGATCCTTGATCTCCACCCGCGGCAATCTCGCGGCCCGTGCGAACAGCGCTTCCGAAGCAATCCCCAGCCCCGGCGCAATCACGCCGCCGAGATACTCGCCCCGCGCCGAGATCGCATCAAACGTGATCGCCGTTCCAAAATCCACCACGATGCATGGCCCGCCGTATTTGTGAAACGCCGCTACACCGTTCACGATTCGGTCCGCCCCAACTTCGAGCGGGTTATCCACCAGCACCGCCATCCCCGTTTTCACGCCGAGTTCGACGAACAGCGCCTTCTGCCCAAAATAAATCCTAGACATCTCCGCGAGCGTCCAATTCACGGGTGGCACAACGGAACTGATAATCACGCCGCCGATCGAGTCGCGGTCCAACCCCGCCAGCGTAAACAGATTTCGCGTGAGCACGCCGTATTCGTCGATCGTCTGCTGCCTCGCCGTTGTCAGCCGCCAGTTTGCAATCAACTCTTCGCCGCGGAACACGCCCAGCACCGTGTTCGTGTTCCCAACATCGATTGTGAGCAGCATCTACTGCGCCTCCGACACGTCGCCCGAAATCACCGTCACCATTTTTCCATCGTCGCGCGTCACCTGCAGTAAACCCTCCGGGCCAAGTCCCGCCGTCGTACCCGCAAAACTCTCCGATCCGTTTGTCACTCTCACGCGCTTCCCGTTTGCGTAGCTCGAAACCGCCTCGAATTTCCGTGTCACTGCGCTCGGGCCTTCACGCAGAAAACGATTGTAGTCGTTCTCGAATTCCCTCAGCAACCGCACCAGCAATTCCAGCCGCGACACGTGCTTGCCGGTTTCCAGCCGTAGCGAACTTGCCGTTGTCCCCAAGTCCCCCGTAAATTTCTCCTGGTTCACGTTCAGGCCGATCCCCACAATCACAAATCGTACTTGCGAGGGCTCCGCGTGCATCTCCGTCAGAATCCCGCCAACTTTCTTTCCGCCCAGAAGCAGATCATTTGGCCACTTGAGGTCTGGCTTGAGCCCCGTCTGCGCTTCGATGGCTGTGCGCGCCGATAGGCCGGCCATCATCGTCAAAAGCGGCGCCTGCACCGGCGCGAGCCGGGGCCGCAAGAGTAATGTCACATAAATCCCCACCGCACGATCCGATTGCCAAGTGCGCCCCGCGCGTCCCTTGCCCGCCGTTTGCTCTTCCGCCAGTACGACGGCGCCTTCTGGCCCACCCGCGTGCCCCAATTCCAGCGCCACGCGATTAGTCGAATCCACTCTAAAAAAATGATAAATGTGCTTCCCGAAAAGGCTCCCCTTCAACCGCTGCCGCAACATGTCCGGAGTCAAAATATCCGGCACTTTCTCGAGAAAATATCCCGAGCCGGCTTTTCCCTTCACACGCACGCCAAGTCCGCGCAATTGCCGCACCCACTGCCAGACCATTGAGCGCGACACACCAATTTCCCGCGCGATCCGCGCCCCGCTGATAACGATCGTGGCGTTTTCCGCCAGCAGCGTCAGCAACGCCGCCAGACGCTTGTCAGTTGTTCCTGGAAGAGTTTCTTGAGCCATCGAATTTTACTGTGTTACTCTGCGTCTTGTAGTTGCGCAGCATGCTGTGCAACTACAAATGGCACGAAACGCGTGCAAGCCGCTTTCTTGTGAGCCTAATTACGTCGCGCCGTCTGCAGAAAAACGCCCCTAACCGTTCTTCTGCAACTGATCCAATCTCTCAACCAACTTTTTCAATTCCGTTTCTTGCTCGGCCAAAGTTGCTTCCATTCCACGAACGATCTTTTCTGGCGCCTTACTGCGGAAAGTGACATTCGCTAATTGAGCCTGTTTCGACGAAATCGCTTTGACCAACCCTTCGACTTCCTTGGTCAACCGGGCTTTCTCAGCCTCCCGGTCGACGATGTCGTCATATAGTATGCGCAAATCAAATTCTAATGTACTGCGGAAAATTCCTTCTCCCTGAAGCCGCTCGGAACTGATTCTTAAGTCCGACAGGATCCCCAGACGTTTTATGGCATCCAAATTCTCTTTGACAAGTTCGAGGATCGAGACCTCTTGGCTGGAAAACTCTGCGGTGACACGTTTCTTAAGGTCTATCCCGGCTTCCGTTCGCATCGTTCTCAGAGTAGTGATTAGGTACTGCAGCCGGCCAAACTGTTTCTCGGCGAAGGTATTGATCTGCTGCGGTACTGTCTCTGGAAATCGATCTACTGCGATCGAGCGTACATTAGCCCTCTGCGGCAGCTGGTGCCACAACTCCTCCGTCAAAAACGGCATAAATGGGTGCAAAAGCCTCAGCGCCGCGTCAAATCCTGCAAACAAATTCTTCCATGCAACAACGGCCCGCTCGCGGTCCGCATTCTGCAGCTCTGGCTTCACCCATTCGATGTACCAATCGCAAAAATCTCCCCAGAAAAATTGGTACACACCCTGCGCCGCCTCATGAAACCGATAATTCGCCAACGCCTCATTCACTTGCGCAGTTATGCTCGCCAGGTGCGAAAACAACCAGGCATCCACCAGTGGCACACTTCCACCGAACTTATATGGCGCGCCCGCGCGCACCTCAGGCGAAGCCAACTCCTCAAGCGACGCGCCGCCCTGCTCGAACTTATCCAAATTCACAAACAAAAATCGCGCCGCATTCCAAATTTTGTTGGCGAAATTCCGCGCGCCGCCCAACCGGTCATCGGACAGCACAATATCCGTTCCCGGAGCCGCCATGGACGCCAGACAAAACCGCATCGCATCTGTTCCGTACTGCTGATTCAGCACCACCGGATCGAGCCCCGTCCCTTTCGACTTGGACATCTTCTCGCCGCTGCCCGTCCGCACCAGCGAATGCAAATACACGGAGCGAAACGGCACCTTCCCCGTGAAGTGAATTCCCAGCATGGCCATCCGTGCCACCCAGAAAAACAAAATGTCGTACCCCGTGATCATCAAACTCGTTGGATAGTATTTTTCAAAATCCGGAGTCTTCTCAGGCCAGCCCAAGGTCGAAAACGGCCACAGTCCAGAACTAAACCACGTATCGAGCACGTCCGGATCCTGCCGCAATCTTCCGGAACCGCATTTCGTACACTTCGCCGGCACCTCTTCTGCCACTACGATCTGCTCACAATCCCCGCAGTACCACGCCGGAATCCGATGTCCCCACCACAACTGCCGCGAAATCGTCCAGTCGCGTATATTGTCGAGCCAGTTCAGAAATTCCTGCCGCCGGTTGTCTGGAACGATCTGGATGGTGTTTTCTTTTCCCGGCTCGTATTCCCGCACCGCTTTGATCGCAGGCTCCGCCAGCTCCTTCATCCTGCAGAACCACTGCGTCGATATCCGCGGTTCCACGATCGTTTTGCTGCGTTCGCAAATTCCAATCGCGTGCGTGTGGTCCGTCACCTTCTCGATCAATCCTTGCGCCTTCAAATCCTCTACGATCTTCTTGCGCGCTTCGAACCGGTCCAGCCCCGCATAGGCTCCCGCCGCTTTACTCATGCGCCCGTCATCCGTCATCACATCAATTTCCGCCAGGCCATGGCGCTTGCCCACTTCAAAATCGTTCGGATCGTGTGCCGGCGTAATCTTCACCGCGCCCGTCCCGAATTCCCGGTCCACCATTGCGTCCGCGATGATCGGAACCTCGCGGTTCATCAGCGGCAACAACACATTCTTCCCCACGAGGTGTTTGTACCGTTCATCTTCTGGATGCACGGCCACCGCCGTATCGCCCAGCATCGTTTCAGGCCGCGTCGTTGCCACTACCACGTATTGCGTAGTCCCTGCTACCGGATAGCGGATATGCCATAGATGTCCCTGCCGCTCCTCATGGTTCACTTCCAGATCACTCAGCACCGTCAAGCAAACCGGGCACCAGTTCACCAGCCGCGTCTCGCGATAAATAAATCCCTCTTTGTAAAGCTGCACGAATACCTTGCGTACGACACGCGACATTTCCGGCGAAAGCGTAAATCTCTCCCTCGACCAGTCGCAGCTTTCCCCGATGCTCTTCATCTGCTCTGTGATTTGGCCGCCTGCCTCCGCCTTCCACCCCCAAACTCTCTTCTCAAACTCCTCGCGCCCGAGCTTCTGGTACTCAATCCCCTGATCCATCAGTTGTTTTACAACGACGCGCTGCGTCGAAATGCCAGCGTGGTCCGTCCCCGGTAGAAACAAAGTGTTGTACCCGAGCATCCGGCGCCAGCGCGTGAGAATATCGATCTCGGTGTGTTCCAGCATGTGCCCGATATGCAGCGAACCTGTCACGTTCGGCGGTGGAATCACGATCGAAAATACAGGTCCAGGAGCGTTCGGGTCCGCCTTAAACAGCTCTTCTTTGACCCAGTATTCCGCCCAGCGCGGCTCTATCTGCCGCGGTTCGTACCCTTTGGCTATCTCGCGAGCCATTCGACAATCATCTCCCAACGCTATTCACGGTCGCACGCATACATGCGCCTACACGTATCCCAATTCAAGAACAAAACAAACTTTGACTATACGGGGGGAAATCCAGCGCCGTCAATTCGACGCCAAACGAGGGTTTTCTTGGGGTAGGGAACTACTTCTTCTTCGCGTTCATTTCGTCGCGAACCATTGATTCCACGACGTTTTTAAGGATATCTCGAGTGACGGCCTGCAACATATCCGGACTCATCTTGGAGAGAACCTTGGCTACCATGTCTTCCATGCTGGGTTCAGGGGCCTTTGAGCTCGTATCCACGGTGGGCGCCTCCTGCACTGCAGTTTCTGCAACGTGCTGGGCCTCTTCGCGAATCGCTTCTACAGTTGCCGCTGGCAGTGCTGCCTGCACCTTCGTCTTCACTTCCTCGCTTAGGGCTGGGGTGAGCGCATCAACCGTCGCAGCTGGATCTTCCTTCGCAACCTCTTCATGGACTTGAGACGTAACCGTCTCGGGAATCGTGCCTATTGCAGGTGCGCTCGTTGCGGGAGCATCCCAGGTCGATGCCAGGCGGCTTGCTTTCTGAGCTTCCGCGTCCCATGGACTGGGCACAGAAGAAAACCAAGAGCTCGTCGCCGCAGGTTTTTCGGGTTCCAGGGTCGGCTCCACAATCACCGGTGTGCTAGCTGGAGCCTCCGCCTCGACCACCGCATAAGTCTCGGCCTGAGGATGTGTCTTCTCCTGCACTTCCTCTGTTAGAAGCGCAGGCGCTTCCATCGTTGCAGCTTCCACTGCATTCTTGTGACTCAGCGCGGCCGCCCAAGCGTCTTCCACGAATGGCGAGACTGGTGCGGGCGCCAACTTGGTCTCTGTTGCCGGCGCGTCTGTTACCATCGCGCC
Source organism: uncultured Acidobacteriota bacterium (assembly GCA_963833345.1). Classification (GTDB taxonomy): domain Bacteria; phylum Acidobacteriota; class Terriglobia; order Acidiferrales; family UBA7541; genus Acidiferrum. The sequence continues at coordinate 354,933 of CAWHXI010000001.1, forward strand.
CACGCTCTGCTCTGTTTCCGCGGCTTCCTCAAACGTGGAAATCTCTTTTTGCGGCGCCCAGGACTCGTTTCTCATTTTCCGCGCTGGCGCTTCCGAGAACGCCGTCTCGCGCCAATCCTTCACAGGGCCGCTGGCTGCTTCCTCCTCTCCCATCGAGTCGCCTGCATCGCGCCTCCACGAGCTGGACTGGCTTTCCTCTTCTTCCTCTTCAACTTCGTCTTCCTTGTCGCCTGAATTCCAATCGCGCTCCAGTTGTGGCCGTGCCGTTGTTGCATCCTCAAGTTCTTCTTCTTGTTCCGTCACCGGTGATTCCAGGAGGTTTCCGAACGCTAACGGCTGCGATCCGGCGGCAAACTTCACAGGTTCCGGAACTCCGGACATCTCTTCGTGTACCGGCTCGCTCTCGACCGATGGGAATTCTGGAACCGACCCGAGCGTACCCATTTTCGGGATCTCTCGGGAAGATGGTACCGCTTTCGGCGCCAGCATTTCCGCCACGCGTATCGGCTCTTCTTTCGCTGGCGGCGCAGGGGGCACTCCGCCAATCGAAACGCCGGCCCGGGCCAGCGCGGACTTCACCATAGATATCAACGGATCGGGTGGGACAAAGGGTTTCTTCAATACTCCGTCCGCGCCAACTCGTTGTGCTTCTTGTTCGTCAAGGGGATCGAAAGCTCCGACCAGCAATATCACGGGAATATGCGCAAGCGTGCTGTCCGACTTTACGTATTGGCAAACTTCGTATCCATTGCGGACGGGCATGAACACATCGGCAAGCACCAGATCCGGGCGTATATCAGAAATCTTGCGCACCGCCGCTTCGCCATTGCCGACGGCAACGACATCGATGCCCTGATCTTTCAGGGCGAGCCCCACCATCTTCTGGATGTTGCTGTTATCGTCGGCTACGAGGATCCTGGCCACTAAGTTTCCTCCGGATATACATCACCCGTGTCTTGCACGTCGACCGCTCTGCGGTCGCTTTTAAAATCAATCGCTCTGCGGTCGCTTAAAAATTGACAAGCTCGCGGCCGCCTGCTCATTAAGACTCCACAGTATTGGAGCACCCGCCGTATTGGCCGTCAATCTCCTCGCAGTACCGGTGTGTCGGAAATGAATATGCCCTCCTTGGCTCTCAGGGAGGCACATTTGGCCAAAAAACAAGGGGTGCGGTCGCGACCGCACCCCCCATTCCCATCCCCGTTATCTCTTGGTGCGAACTACCAGGGCACTAGCTTGCGCAATCCCTTCTTCTTCTTGCTGCTGGACTCTTTCTTGGAATCATCGCTGTTTTGCGAGTCTCCAGCTTTCGCCGCATCAGCTGCAGGGGCCGTGCCTGGTGCTGTCGTGTCACTCTTTGTTTCGGTTTCTGTTGCGCCCGCAGCCGGAGGATTCTTGGCAGCCTCGTCGTTTGTAGCCGTGCTAGGTGTTGCTGTTGCTGGCGCGGCGGCCGTCGGCGCGACTGCTGCGGGTGTCAATTCTGTACCAGCATCCTTTGGCGGTTCACTCGTCGCGGGTACACTTGCCGTGCCATCATTAGCCGTCGGCGCTGTACTCTCCGATCCGCCTACTGTTTCAGCGGTCCCGGTCGTTCCAGCGGTTCCGGGGACAACCGTCGCAACGATTCCCGTGCCAGGTGCCCCGGCCCCAGTTGTCTGCTTTCCTCCAGGCGTGAGCAGGTCACCCCCGGACAACGTGTCGGACTGCGGCTGCATGTTCGGTGCTCCGTGCGTTGCCGACGCCTGCAATTCCCCAGTCGGCCCGCTCTTCATCAAATCGAGTGGTTTCTTATACAGGGGAGTATGTGGTTTCGGAGTATTCTGTTCCGCCGTCATCCATGCAAGGGCATTGGGGTCGGCCTGCGGCACAGGAACTCCAGACGCTTTCAACTTGTCCTTGGCCTGCGGCGCAAGATTGGACAACGGATAATCCTTCACAATTCTCGCGTAATACAGCGAAGCAACCTCTTTGTGCTCGCTCGATGCAAATATGTCCCCCATCATCCAGAGCGCTTCGTCAGACTTGCTGTAGAGCGGATATCTGGCCGTGACCGTCAGCAGCCTCGCCGCCGCTGCCCGCTTATCGCCCTTCACGTAGTAGTAGTAGCCGATGCGATACTCGCCCTCTGCCAGCACTTCTTGCACTTCTCTCAGGTGCTGCTGAGCCTGGGGTGCCAGCGGGTCATTCGGATATTTCTGAAGAAATACCTGGAACTCCTCCTCAGCCGCTAGCGCATGCGTCCTGTCCCGATCCGGCTTATCCATCTGTTTGTAGTGGACCATCGCCACTTGCATCTGCGCATAGGTCGCTTCCGGCAGGAAAGGGAAGAACACTTCAAAGTCTTTGTAGCCAGAAACGGCTAGCGCCAGGTTTGACGTTCCGCCCTCTTTGTAATACGAATCCGCGATCGCCAGCTTCGCTTTGGCCAAATACTCGCTGTCCGGATACGTGTTGATGAGCGTCTGCATGTTCAGCCGGCCAACCTCTTGCCGGCCGTGCTTGATGTCGTCCACCGCCTTGTCATACAGAATCTTATCTGGCTGCGCGTTGTTGTCTACGCTCGTCGACTTATCGACCTTTTTCTTCTTGTGGAGGATCTGGGCGTCAGACGATGTCGCTCCCAGAAAAAATAGCGCTCCCAGAACACAGAGCGCAAAAACTTTCCCGGTAACTTGTAGCTTTGAGGTTGCAAAACCTACAGTTCGGCCCAAACTTCACCTCTCTCGCGAATGTCGGGTTCCTCGCCGCAATCTCCGGCTAAGCCCGCTCGAAACTGGCCAGCTCAGACCTATAGATCTCAGCAGTTCGACCGGCGGGAACAATCAAGTATAACCTGAACGAAAGGCCAGGTGGAGCAAGAATTTGCACCTACGGACAGGTCCCGTCCGGGCATCCCACCCCCTGTGATGCACACTTTGGTCCCTGGGGGTTGCCTCGCTGCACTCTCCCACTTCAATTATTTTCAACGAAATGTAACAATGTTCCCGCCCGCCATCGCTACCATACGGCACGGCGTTCACGCTTCCGAGGAGCTGCGGCCAGCCGCCTACTCATCTAAATGGAAAAACGCAAATTTCTCTTTGTCTCGCTGTCTGGTCTCATCGGCGACATTGCATGGCAAGTCCTAAAGGAAGGCCACGACGTCCGCTACTACATCGAAGCCGAAAAAGAACGAGACATTGCCGACGGCTTCGTCCCCAAGTCCAAAGATTGGGAACGTGACGCCAAGTGGGCCGACATCATCGTCTTCGACGACACCCTCGGTCAGGGGGCTAAAGCCCACGCTCTCCGCGCGGCGGGAAAACCTGTTATCGGCGGCACCGAGTACACCGATCGTCTTGAAGACGATCGTTCCTTTGGCCAGGAAGAGCTGAAAAAAGCCGGCGTCAACATCATCCCCTATCAGGATTTCGATTCCTTCGATCCCGCCATCGAATTCGTAATGAAAAATCCGGACCGTTATGTCATCAAGCCTAGCGGCGAAGCCCAAAACGTCAAGCGCCGCCTATTTGTCGGAGAGGAAGAAGACGGCGACGACGTTGTCCGCATGCTCGAAGCCTACAAGCGCGCCTTTTCCGACGAAATTAAAATCTTCCAGTTGCAGCGCCGCGTCACCGGCGTCGAAGTTGCCGTAGGCGCCTTCTTCAACGGCAAAAAATTCATCACCCCGGTCAATATCAACTTCGAGCACAAAAAACTCTTCCCCGGCAATATCGGCCCGCCTACCGGAGAAATGGGCACCTCCATGTTTTGGAGCGACCCAAACCGTCTCTTCAATCAAACGCTCGTGAAAATGGAGCCCAAGCTCGCCGAAGAAGGCTACGTCGGCTACATCGATCTCAATTGCATCGTCAACAACAACGGTATCTATCCGCTCGAATTCACTAGCCGCTTTGGCTATCCAACCATCAGCATCCAGCAAGAAGGCATGCTCACGCCCATCAGCGATCTATTCTGGGAACTCGCCACCGGCGTCGAGCCCAAGTGGCGTACTCGCAGCGGCTTCCAAATCGGAGTTCGCATCGTCGTCCCGCCCTTTCCCTTTGACGATGAGCCCACCTTCGAGTCTTTTTCCAAAAACGGCGCCATTGTCCTAAAAAAACCCAACTTCGATGGCATCCACATCGAAGATGTAAAAGAAGTCAAAGGCCAGTGGCTCATCGCCGGCACAAGCGGCGTCGTCCTCGTCGTCATCGGCACGGGCCAAACCATGCTGCAAGCCCAAGCCCAGGTCTATTCCCGCATCAAAAATATAATGATCGCCAACATGTACTACCGCACCGACATCGGCGACCGCTGGGTCGAAGACTCCGACAAACTCCACAACTGGGGCTACCTCCGCTAACGCATTGCCTACGCCCTACGCGTCAGCTCCCGGCCCGTAGAGCCGCCCTTCAGGGCGGCATCCCGTCGGTGTAGGCGCGGCCCTGCCAAGTGTGTCTATCCCCAGGAGCAATCTCGGCTAGCCCCGCGATTGCAGGGGCGCAGCATGCTGAGCCACAGCGGTTCCGCAACGAAGATTGTTAACCGACCAAACTGTTTGATTCCATTCATGTTTTAGCCGAGGTACGCTCAGAGAGCAAATTCGCATTGTATTTTTGCGCTTGACTTTTCTCTTGGTCTTGTATATGTACTATGTATAAGGTATGAATGACCCTCTGAACCGCACCAAACTCTCCGCCGTTGAGCGCAACTTCCGTTCCCGCATTGCGCAGCTTTCCTCCGCTCAATGGTTTCTTCGTGGCACTCTCTCTGAGCGTTCGGGCACCTGTGGCAAGGCGAATTGCCGTTGCGCCCGAGGGCAACTGCATAAGTCTTTGTACCTGGTGCAGAGCCAAGCGGGGAAGCTTCGCCAGATTTGTGTCCCAAAGGCCTGGCAGCAACGCGTGCGCCAAGCCGTCAACGACTATCGCCTAATGCAGGAACTGATTGAGGAAGTTTCCGAGCTGGAATGGAAACGACTTCAGGAAAAGAAACGATAATCGTTCTTCGCCGCCTGATCGCCTATTCGGAAAAAATCTTTCAGCTTTCCAAAGATATCGTCACTCAGGTTTCCGACCGCAGAGAGAAGCCGCGCATTTCTGCAGCGGCGGTGGTGAAATCGTCGCTGGTACTTTTCTGGGCCAGGTTGGGCAGCATCAACTCTTGGGAACAACTCGGCCGGGCCCGCTTCTGGCAGCGTTGGCTCGAAGAGCCGACCTTCAGTGCAGATACCCTGGGACGAGTCCATGCGGTGTTCGATGCCAACGGGTTGCGGCAAGGGATTCATGATGTTTACGAGCGCCTGAAACGCAATAAGGCCTTGCCGGATATTTACGGCCTGGGAGTAGTCGTTCTCGACGGTCACGAAAGCCATGCCAGTTACCTGCGTCATTGCTCTGGCTGTTTGCAGCGAACCATCCACACGGCGGGAGGGGATCGCATTCAGTTTTATCATCGGCAGGTTACGTTGATGTTGCTGACTGGTGCGCTGCCAGGACGGGAGGCCGTGCGCTTGCTCCTCGATCATGAGCCGCAACGGTCCGGAGAGCAGGAAGTGGAAACCGCCCTGCGCTTATTGGCGCGGGTGATCTCCGCCTACCCGCGGGCCTTCGATTTGGTGCTTGCGGACGCGCTTTACGCGGAGGCCCCCTTTTTCAATTTCTTGCTCGCTCACGGCAAACACGCTCTGGTGGTGCTCAAGGATGAACGGCGCAACCTCTATCAGGACGCAGCTGGATTATTTGAGCATGTGGCGCCTCAGCCGGGTAGCTATCGCTCCCGCCCGTGCCGCTGGTGGGATTTTCCAGACTTACTCACCTGGCCCCAAGTGCGGGCCTCGGTGCGCGTGGTGCGTTCCTTGGAGACTTATGCGGTTCGTCGACAACTCGACAAGCAGGACCATCCCCAACAAAGTGACTGGATCTGGGTGACCACGCTATCGCTGGCCCAAGTTCCCGTCGATCGCATCGTCCATCTAGGGCACCAACGATGGGATATCGAGAATTATGGCTTCAACGAGTTGGCCAACGAATGGCACTCCGATCATGTGTTCAAGCATGATCCCGGCGCCATCGAATGCTTTTTGCTCGTGGCCTTCCTGGCTTACAACATTTTTCATGTCTTCCTGGCGCGCAATGTGAAGCCCTCCGCACGCCAGGGTAAGACGCAAATCTTCTGGGCCAGGCTCATCGCTGCTGAACTCTACAGTGAGGTAGCCCCCGCCGGCATGTCGCCCTGAGGTTTTCCGCACCATCGCGTCCGAACTTCGGCTCGCCCCCGGAATCCGCATCGCGGTCTTCCTGCCGGTGGACTCCTCGAAATGGCCCCGCAAACCTGCTATTCACCCTCGAAAAGCTATGCGAATTACTATGCCCATCCGTCTCTTTGCCAGAAACGCTTCAACAATGCTCTAAACCTACTTACTTCCCACCTCAGCCAACACCCGTTGCGGAATCGTTGGCTGAGCCACTACTGCCTTGCCGCTTAGTTTTCTCGCGTGCTACGCTCTTGCCTTCATGTCAGACGAAAACAAAAAACAAACCAATTTCGCTCTCTGGCTGGGCCTGCTGATCACGGTGCTCGCCGTCTTGAGCAACCTGCTGTACTTCCTCAAGGTTCCAGCGGCGGCGCTTCCGTGGCTGAACCTGACGCTGCCGGCGATCGGCTTGATATTTCTGCTGATAGGTCTCGTCCGCGCCTTCGGACAATCGCAGATTTATCGCGGCAAGATCTGGGGATCGATTGCCGCTGGGCTGGCGGCTTTGTTTCTCGCTAGCTCCGCTTGGCTTTTTGTTCAGGTCAGAAACGTTCCTCGCTCCATGGGCGCGCCGCAAGTGGGCCAGCGCGTGCCGGATTTCACATTGCCAGACAGCAACGGGCAGCCCGTCGCTCTGGCTCAATTATTTGCCGCATCACCGGGAATGCCTCAGCCCAAAGCCGTGCTGCTTGTTTTCTACCGCGGATACTGGTGACCGTTCTGCAACCTCGAGTTACGAGGCATTCAAAAAAATCTTTCGGAGTTTGCAGCTCAGGGCATCCGTCCGGTAGCGATCAGCGTTGACCAGCCCGATGTCTCCGAGCATCTTCGCGGCAAACAAGGGTACACGTTCACTTTTCTGAGCGATCCAAAAACGGAAGTGATTCGCCGTTACGATTTATTGCATAAAGCCGCGGGGCCTGAAGCGAGCGACATATCGCGCCCTGCCGAATTTTTAATTGATCGGACCGGCACTGTGCGCTGGGAAAATTTCACCGAGGACATACGCGTCCGGCCCCGCGCCGAGCAAATGCTCGCTGCCGCCCGGTCCATTCAATAGGCGCGCAATCGGCTTGTCATCCTGAAACGTCAATCGTTTCCTTAGGATTCTGAAATTGACGCAATTCCATTTCCCTGTGATGGCGGCACGGTGCGTCCGTAGAAGTCGTCTCATAAATGCTCCGACACCACGAAAAGTACCGCGCATCGAGCTTGCCGCGCCGCCTTGCTCGAACTTGCCATCCTGCGCGGTTTTTTTTCCCCCGTCAGCGCCGTAGGCGCGTCACAACCTTAACCCAGCCCGTACGGGCTGGGTTAACGCCGACTACAGCTCGAGCACCGTAGGTGCGACACAAATCTCCGGTTTCCAAAGCATTTGCGAGATGCGCTCCAGTGATTTGCGAGTGCCGAAGAGGGTTTGCGTTTGAAAACGGACGCGGTGGCTATCTGGAAAAGTAACCAGTCTTGGCGCGCACCTTTACGCCTTCGCGCTTCGGCCTGATCACAATTTTACGAAAGCTGTCATCTTTCAATGGATCCGTAGGGTAGTAGCCCAATTCATACGACGTTCTCAACTCCTCCGCAATTTGCCGGAAATAGACATGTGCATCCGTCGTCTCTGCATCAATATGCGCTCCGCCCGTCTCGCGCGCGATGCGGTCCATCACGCTAATTCCATACTTGTTTCGCGCCGTCAGCTTTCCGTGTTCTTTATCCGTGTACCGTATCGCGTATACCACCACGTTCTCGCGTTGCGCGGTTTCGATAGCAGTCATCATGTTGTGCGAACTCGAATTATCCTCGCCATCGCTAAAAAGCAAAATCGCCCGCCGTCCATTTTCCTGCGCCAGTTTTTCCGTCACAGAATAAAAAATGGAATCATAAAACGCAGTCCCCAGATCGCGATCCTCGCGCGGTCCCAGCTCTGGAAATCTCCCCGTCGACTTCTGGTATTGCTTCCATTGTTCCAGCAGATCTCCGCCCGACTGCGAAAAATCGCTCACCAGCCGGATATGGTTCCCAAACCCCACTAAAAACACGCGATCCTTCGGACCCAAAACATCCTTGAAGAAAACCTCCAAATCGTTCTTATGCTGTTTGGAAAAATGATCCTGGCTTCCGCTGGCGTCCACCACCAACCCCAGCGTCAAAGGCACATCGGCGCTCCGCGAAAAGAAGGCTATTTTCTGCGGTATCGCATCCTCTACTACGTCCACATCATCCTGCGTGAGATTGTTCACCAAGGCGCCGTTGGCATCCCGCGCCACGAACGCCACACTCACCAGATTCACTTTGACTCGTATCGGCTCCTGGCCGCGCCCCACACCAACTGCAAGCGCCAGCAGCGCAGCTCCCAGCCCAGCGAGCAATCCTCTGCGAAAGCGCAATCCCATTTGCATTCCGCGAAGCATCAAGCGGGGGTCTTGTCGTCGCTGCGTGCCTCGATGTAGAGCAGGTTAAAAATGCAACCCGTCCCGTTCGGCTTCACGCTTACGAGGTGCTGTTTCTCTTTCGTTCCAGCCTTGAACACCATCTCGCCGGCATCCGCATGGTCATCGTCGCAGGTAAGCTTCTTTGAACTGTCGCTCTTATCCTTGTCCCCTTGCGCCTTCGTCACTCCGCTGCAATTCAGCACCGTCCCGTATTTCGCGAGCGCCTTCTGATAATATGCCGCCACTTTTTCCGGCGAATCGCTGGACTCCATTTTCAAAACCACCAGCTTGAAACCAAACGTGCTTCCCCACAGCCCCAAGTTCGCTGCCGAAGAATCGTTCTTCTCGTCTTTGTGCGGTGTCGCGCCCGGATATAACGGCAACCCCGCTTCCTTCGCCGTCGCTTGCGCGCTGATCACCAATCCCGCCTCGCTTCCATCCTTGCTCGTCACCGTTACATTAACGCCGGTCTTGTCCTTCTCTTGCCCGGCAGCAGAAAGCCCCGCGAAACTCATCACGCCGCACAAAGCCGCGCCAAGCACCACCGCTCGCACGCTGCCAAGTTCTCGTTTCCTCATACCACCCTCCTCTACAGCCGACTATCTTACTTCTAGGACGGCACACCACGGCGATTCTTTCACCGCGATCTCGCCCGTCACCCGTACATACGGCAAGCGCACCCTCGAAGTTCCCACTCTTCGCCCGCAAAAGCCAGCTCTCCCTAAACCGCAAGCAGACGCCCTGGGAATATTTTTGAGTGTTCCCCGGTCTTACATCTTGATAGGGTGTATTCGCTGTTCGTTCCTCAAGCGACACCTATCACAGGAGAGTGCGAATGAACCGTGCCTTAGCTCTAATGGTTTTGCTAGCCGCTACGCCAATCGCTTCGCCCCTGGCGCAAGAGGTGCAAAAACCGGAAATGGCAAAGATGACGCTGAAAGTGGGCGACACCGCGCCAGACTTCACCCTGCTCAGCGACGAATGGAAGAATGTAAAGCTCAGTGATTTCCGCGGTAAGAAGAACGTTTTCTTGGCCGTCTACGTCCTGGCCTTTACCGGCGGTTGAACGAAACAACTTCAGGCGGTCCAGGCTGGAATCGCCTCGGGTAAGATCGACACTTCGGATACGGCAGTTTTCGGCATTAGCATGGATAGTCCCGCTGCCAACAAAGCTTTCGCCAAGGAAATTAACATCAGTTTCCCGCTTCTCAGCGACATGAACCACAAGATGCTCGCGACCTACGGCATTCTGAAGGGCTACGACGTCCAGAACGAAACTTACAAGTGGGCGCTTCGGGCCAACATCGTGATCGACAAAGAGGGCGTCATCCGCCTCATCGAAGAAGGCGACAGCGCCGTCGACCCCAACACTGCGCTAACCGCCTGCTCCACGCTGCACAAAAAGGAGACAGCAAAATAAATCTCTTGGGCGGGCCTCGAAGCACAGGCTGATGTGTCCTGTGCTTCGAGGTTCAACTTCATCCGGCTTTTAAGTGGCTCAGGTCCTCTCGCTTCTGCTCTGTTTTGAACTTACTTCGGCTCCGCCGCGAAATTCACGACCTCATTCTCCAGCGGAATCTCATTCTTGTGCACTTCCGCAGGCCCCTTCGCGTCCGCCGGCTTCCATTCCTCGCCGCGCCCGACCACTTCATACGACGGCAATGCATAGGGCAATCCCTCAGCTCCCAACGGCGAGCTTGCATTCTCAATATGAAAATGCAAGTGCGGCTCCGTTGAATTTCCGGAATTTCCGACTAGTCCAACGACTTGCCCACGCCTAACCTTATCTCCAAGCTTCACCCGAAGCGATCCCGGCTGCAAGTGCGCGTAAAACGCGTAATGTCCTCCGCCAATATCCAAAATCACGTGGTTCCCGCCCACGGTCTCCAGTGTGATCGGCACTGCCCGCGAGTTCTCGCCGGGAATATTCTGCGGTATTCCGTCCTTTATCTCAGTGACAACTCCGTCCGCCACCGCCAGCGCATCGCTCCCATACGCGTAATAATTCTTGTTGTCCTTTTCATCTCCCTGAAAAGTCTTTCCGTCATCGCGCAATCTTACCCAGTCGATCGCAAACCGCTGAGCAATGGCTGCGTGACCATCAATTGGAATCAGCGCGCGTCGGTGACCTGAGATGTTCGATGGCCCGTTTGCAGCCAGCCAGTGATCTCCGCGAAGCGGTGAACTAATGGCGACTGCCCTTCGACCGACCGGAATAGCCGCTGTATCTATCGTCATCTCCTCCGGATTAAGTTCCAACATTCACCGTCAAACGCTGCCGGATTGCCGAGGGTACCGCATCCTCCGTGTCCACCGTCGCCCATACGTACACAATGGCCATCGAGCCTGGCGTTATCTTCGCTTTTTCCGAAGCTCCCGGCTGTCCCGGCCGCGCCATCGCACCTTCCAAGTCCGCTCCCGCATAAGCCACCAGCGAACGCCCCGTCGCATCTCCCGACAGCGCCTCCACTTTCGTCAATTGATAGTCCCACCGGTCCATGTTGTTCAAGTGCAGTTCATAGACGATGTGCCATTTTCCATCCGCCTTAAACGCCGTCGGTCCGATCGGCACGACCACATCCACAAAAGCAGAAATCGGTTTTGTCTTCGGCCCTTCCACCGGTTTTTGCGCCGCACTATCCTTCGCCGCCGAATCTTCCGTGCTCCGCGCAAACTTCAATGGTTGCGCCGGCACGTTCGCTTGCGTCCACGTCCCCGCGAACTCTGTTCGCGCCGCATTCAAGGTCCCCTCATACACTCCGCCAATGGCCTTCACCTCAAAACGCACCGCGTCGCCCTTCAGCGTCACGTTTTCCATGGGGATCGTCGCGCCCTGATCCACGCTCTGCAATTGCCCGCTAAACTCACCGCCGGCCAGCTTCGTAATCGTCAAGACAATATGCAGCTTCGCGTCGCCTCCACCCAGCTCGCCTTTCCAAGTTCCTGCGAGCGTATCGGCAGTCTGTCCGGCCTGTCCGGCCGCGCGGTTAGGAACCATTGCGCTCAACGCAATCGCGATGGCAAACGCAACAAATGTTGCAAAACGCCAGGCGGGAAAATTGCTCAACGGTCTCGGACTATCCTGTTTATCAATTGTTCGGCCTATTTTATGGTGCAAGACTCCCCCTAATATCCTTCAACAAACGTTTCGTTCCTCAAGGTCTCGTGTAGAGCCCCCGGAATCTTCGCGCGGGTGGCTCCTCATTGTCAAAATATTCTTCAATGCTTTCCTGAATGAGTCCGGCGCGCACAAACTCGTTTAATTCGTTCCGCGTCAACGGCCATGGCATCTGTCCCTCAGGTTCATTCGCCTCCCGGCCCCTCACGATGGCCAGCAGCTTGCCTCCCGGCCGGACAAAATCGGCCATTTTGTGGATCGCCTGCGATCGAATCCCGGCAGGAAGTGCTTGCACCGTATTTGCCTCGAAGACGAAGTCAAACTTCCGCTGCCATTCAGCCAGCGGCTGAAATAAATCCGCCACGCTGTACTGAACTCTGGTCTCCGGAAATCGCGCGCGCGCCGTTCGAATAGCCGTCTCTGCAATATCAAAAGCGGTCGTTTCGAATCCCCATGCCGATAATTGCTCCGCATCGTCCCCCAGTCCACAGGCGATCACCAGGGCCTTCTTTGCGTCCGTCGGCTGCGGATGCGCACTACAAAATTCCACGAGAGCGGGATTGGCCCCGCGGTCCGCCCACGGCACAACGCTTTGGCCGGCTTCCGCCTCTTTGTAGAGCGCTTCGAACCATCCTGTCGGATCACCTTTTCGAAGAAACTCCGCTGCCAATTCCCGCGCTCTTGTTCGATCTCTCATAGCTCGCGATTCTACCCCGAAGAAGCGAGGGAGGTAGTATTCTTAGCGCCGCAACATCCCGCGAGTGAGGTGGAACGATGTCGCTACGCGATCTGGCCTTTGCCGGCCGAACACTGCGCAAGAGCCCCGTCTTCGCACTCACGGCCGCTATCACTATTGCCCTCGGCGTAGGGGCGAGCACCGCCATCTTCAGTGTCACCAATGCTGTGTTGTTGCGCCCACTTCCGTACAAAGACCCCGATCAGCTCGTCATTATTCCCACCGACATGCGCAATCGCGGCGTCAAGGATTTTCCCTTTTCCAACGCAAATTTTATCGATTTTCGCGAAGCGACGAAGAGCGAGTTCCAAGGCCTCGCCGGCGTCTTCACTTTTCCTTTAACCTTGACCGGCGAGGACGGCATGCCAGAACAAGTCCGCGCGGGCGTGGTAACGACGAACTACTTTCAGCTTGTAGGGGCGGGAATCGCGCTTGGTCGTGACTTCTCCAATGACGACGGGCAACCGCAACCGCCCCCGCCTGCGCCAGGCACCCAATCGTCGACGCCACCGGCCCGCCTGCCAGTTATGGCGATCATCAGCTACGAGTACTTTCAGCACCAGTTCGGTTCGAATCCCTCTGTCATCGGACAATCTTTAAACAAGGGGAAACCCTTCAGTCCGCGAATCGTGGGAGTCCTCGCGCCTCATTTTCAGATCTACTTTCCGCCGTCCTCGGATTTGGAGGCCTCGCCCGATATCTGGCTTGCCAATCGCCTTGGCTACGACGCCGAGCAAAGAAATTCCGTTTCGATGCGCGTGATCGGCAGATTGCAGCCGGGCGTAACTATCGGACAAGCACAAGCTGCCGCCGACCAGGTCGCCGCGGAGGCGCGCAAGAATTTCAAGATCGAAAACACCGCGGGCTACGCTATCCGCATCGAGCCGATGCGGCAGCATCTCGTCTCCGAAGTCCGCCCAGTAATTCTGGCGCTGATGGGTTCCGTGATTTTTCTTTTGCTGATTGCTTGCGCCAACGTCGCCAATCTTTTGCTTGTGCGAGCTTCTTTGCGCGAACGCGAACTTGCCATTCGCTCCGCTATTGGCGCCAGCAGGTGGGATCTCGCCCGCCAGATCCTATCCGAGTCCTTACTGCTCGCGACGATTGGCGCATTGGGTGGCCTCGGCATCGCATGGGCCGGCATTCACGAACTGCTCGCCATCGCTCCGTCGCATCTCCCGCGCCTCGATACGATTCGAATTGATTCGACCGTACTGATCTTCACCGTAATCTCGAGCCTCGTCGCGGCCGCCATCTTTGGTCTGGCGCCGGCCTGGCGCGCTGCTCGGCCTGACGTGATGATCGTTCTGCGTGGCACCAGCCGCAGCGAGGGCCTCGCCAGCGGCGGCCTCTCGCGTAAGATCGTGGTCGGCCTCGAAGTCGCTCTCGCTTATGTACTTCTCATCGGCTCGGGACTCATGGTCCGCAGCTTTCTCGAATTGCAGCGTGTCGACCCCGGGTTCAATCCTCATGGCCTGCTCACGTTTCAAGTTCAGTCCGATCGATTTTTGCAGAAGCCGGAAGAACGTGCCGTCGCTGCTCGCCAGCTTGAAGATCGCCTGCGCGCCATCCCCGGGGTGCAAAGCGTAACCGCTGCAACTCCATTTCCGCTGACTGGTGGCTACAGTCCGATTCGCTGGGGCACCGAGGAAGCGCTCACCGACGCAAGCAGATATAAAGCAGTCGATCCCTTAATCGTGCTTCCGGGCTACTTCGAAACCATGGGCACACCTCTGCTCGAGGGCCGCACATTCACCGACGAAGACAACCAGCCGGGCCACACTCAAGTCGTGGTTGATAAAATACTGGCGGATCGCGCCTATCCTGGTCAGTCGTCGGTTGGCAAGCGCATTCTTATCCGCATTCAAACGCCCGAGCCCGTGTGGGTGGAGATCATTGGCGTCGTCGCCCACGAGCACGGTGTCTCGTTGACCGAGCCCGGACGCGAGCAAGTTTATTTTACCGACGCGTACATCGGCTCCGGCGCGACCGATCACTGGGCCCTCCGAACCGGAACTGATCCGTCGAAATATGCGAACGATGTTCGCGCTGCGCTCAAGACCTTCGACTCTCACCTCTTGATCACCGACATGCAACCAATGGATGCTGTGATCGAGAAGGCGCAAGCGGGCACGCGCTTTTCTTTGCTACTCATCGGCTCGTTCGCAGTAATCGCGGCGCTGCTCGCGGGGGTCGGACTTTACGGTGTGCTCGCGACAGTAGTCCGGCAGCGCACCGCGGAAATTGGCATTCGCATGGCCCTGGGCGCGCAGTCCGGCAACATTTTCCAGCTTGTTGTGGGGCAGGGGCTTCGCCTTGCAGGCATCGGCATTGCCGTCGGCCTCATCGCGGCTTTCGCTTTCACGCGCTGGATGACGACAATGGTGGTAGGCATTAAGACCACCGATCCGGCAACTTTTGTCACGATGGCGGTGGTGTTCTTCCTAATCGCTGCCACGGCGTCCTGGCTGCCTGCTTTGCGCGCGTCCAGCCTCGACCCCATTGTGGCTCTTC
Organism: uncultured Acidobacteriota bacterium; assembly: GCA_963833345.1. GTDB lineage: Bacteria > Acidobacteriota > Terriglobia > Acidiferrales > UBA7541 > Acidiferrum. The sequence continues at coordinate 369,971 of CAWHXI010000001.1, forward strand.
GCGACGAGTGAGCGCTGTTAGCGCCGCGTTCCAACTCCTAGAGCAGGGAACATGCGAATTTACGACGGCACACGAACCGAACGATTTTTTGGCGACGTTTGCCGCAACCGCACCATCAGCCAGATGGATCCGATGAACAACAACGGCGAAGAATAGAATCCCGGCGCAGGCCGCGGAAATGTCACCGTCGATACTGTCTGCCCGAAAATTGTCCCAAGCGTATGCCCGGTAGCGTTCAGCAAATGCACACCGGCAAAGAACCACGCGAACGGCCGCAATCGGCGCGATCCTCGTGCGGCCAGCGGAGTCAGCGCAAAACAAAACACAAGCGCCACGATCAAGCCTGTCAACCAAGTTCGAAAGTCAAACGTAGGCATGGGAAACCATCCCCAGCGTTCGCGCATGGCGGTCACGGTCGGATTGTAAACGGCGAGAAACCCGGTGCTCGCCTCATCGACAACGTGCAGCGCAAACGCCACGCACAGCGCAAACCATGGCCTTGCGAACGCGCTCGAATTAGAGTTCGTTTCCGTCATGGGCGAATCCTTTCTTGCGCGAGGCCGGACCGCTAGTTTTTCGTCGCGAGGAATTTGCCAATGTTTTCGTTCAGGAACTTCGCGTCGGCCGGATCAGCTGCCGCTCCCGCCGGGTGTCCCCACAGGGACGGAATCGGCATCAGCGTCACAGTCTTCATAAAGCCCGCCTCATACTTCGCGTCGGTTACCGGAAAATACAAATCGGTTTCCGATGGCATGTACAAAAACGGCGCCTTGATCGACCCCAGCGCCTTCTCCACATCTCCGCCAAATCCCGGAGTGGTCCCCACGTCGTGCTTCTCCCAAGTTTTCATCTGCAAGATCAAATTGTTTGCATCCGCCCCCGGAATAAAATTTGTTTTCAAATCGTTCACGAAACTCTCGAAGGTGGTGCCGGGCTTAGCTCCCTCCCGCCACATCTCCTTTCTCCACCACTCCTGCGAGAAAAGCCAGGCCGTCCATACAATCGCAAACGCCTCGATTCCTTTCTTTGGCTGCTCCTTGTAATCGCCTTTCGCGAATACTGGATCCGTTGTCAGCGCAGTTATCTCGCTCTCCAGCCTTACAATCCCGTGTCCGTAGGTTTTTGCCGTTCCCGAAGTCGCCACAATACGATCCGCGAAAGCCGGGTAGCTGATGGCCCATTGAAACGCCTGCTGCGCGCCCATCGAGAATCCGACAATCGCTCGCAAGTGGGTAACCTTCAACTCTTCCGTGAGCAGCCGATGTACCGCCTCGACGTTGTCGCGGATGGTCGTCACCGGGAAGCGCGGCCCGTGAAATGGCTCTGGCGTATTGCTCGGCGAAGACGAATTTCCATTTCCAAACAATTCCGTCGCCACAAGAAACAGCTTTGAGGGATCGAGCGCGTTGTCCGCCCCGATCAGCCACTCATAGCCGTGAAAATTCGCCATATAGTGCGATGGCAGCAACACCACGTTGTCCTTCGCCGCGTTCAACTTCCCGTACGTACCATACACAACGCGGGCCTGTGGCAGAACAACGCCGCTCTCCGTCTTAAAATTCGCAATCACAAACTCATGACGTTCGCCTTTCTCCGCCTTGCTCTCCACTGCTTCTTGCGCAAACAGCTGGCGAGTAAAAACCGTTTGTGAAATCAGAAGCAGTAAAACCAGTTTCTTCATCTTGTGCACCAGCCGCTTTCCTTTTTAATTTTCCTTGTGGCTCAGAAGTCTTCGATCTCGCACTCCCAGATATCGCACTCGGCAAAATCTCCGCTGGGCATCCCTTCGTTTCTGGAGGCAGACATCCTATCACCCTCGCAAAATTCCAACAGTTTGAGCACGCTCATCGGTCGCCGACCGGTTTGGAAGAGGGATCTCACTGAACCACACGCAAATCCTCTCCATCCTGAACCCGAGAAACCTTCACACGAAAATCAATGCGTAATCTGGGCTTCACTAGTTATGATTTGGGCGACTGGCGAACAACATTCTCGCAAACCGTCGTACCATCGTAGGAAAGGGCATTGGGGCATCCTTTCGGAGGCAACTCATTGGGATCTGAACGCCGTCGCACACCTAGATACACGTTTATCGCCAGTGCCGAGCTCATCGAGGAGACGACGGATGTGCGCATCGCCACGCGCGTCAGCGAGTTGAGCCTCTACGGCTGCTACCTGGATATGATGAATCCTTTTCCTGTGGGAACGCTCGTGCTGGTCAAGATTTCGGCGGGGGACGCCTTCTTCCAGGCCAAGTCAAAAATCGTCTACGCGCAGCCAAATATGGGCGCCGGCGTCGTTTTCCTCGAGACAGAGGCGGAATACCAGCCTGTTCTGGAGCGCTGGCTGGATGAAGCTTCAAAGGGCAATCAAACTCGCGTCGGGTGATTCCGCTCGCCGGCCCTTTTTTCCAAACTGGCTTCCGGTACGACCTCTACAGCTTACTTGTTTCGCGTTTTTTCCTGCTGATCCACAGCGTCGTGTAGCCCTTCGAGGAGCCTGCTCTTTTCCTGCGCGTTGGACGTCTTTCTTACGTCCGACCACAAGGTAGTTCCGCTCTTCGGTTCGATAAGCGCGATCTTCGTGCAGCCCGGGGGAGCCAGTTCTTCTCCTCCGGCGGACTTTTCGCTCACCGGCTTCGGATTGTAGGTGGTGGCCGCGTCGCCGCCGGGAACAAACTTCACCACGCTGCTTCCGGAAAGCCTCAGCACGAGGTCCGCTTTCTGGGGAGAGTCCACGATGTCATACCGGCCCCACTTGTTCAGTCCCATGTACGCGTCATGCTGAATCTCGGCGTCATTGGTTTGGTTGTCCACGAAGATCGTTTTTGCGGAAAGCACTTTCGAGGGAACGGTGCCGCGTTTGTCTTTCGCGTGTGCTATTTCAAGACCTAAGAGCATTGCCGCAAGCAAGAAAGCGGACGTTATTTTTTTCATGGGCGCACCCCCGTGTTGACGGTTCTTAGGCTGGTGAGGGTTCCACTTTATGGAGCGCAGTCTACCCACGTAACTGGACGTGAGACGCAAAAGAGGCCATGTGGCGCGGGGTTTAAAGGGCCTGTCCGCGAGGGTAGGGAAATGGACGGCGCGAGCAATCGCCCGGAGAAAGGGACTGACGGTTCCTGTTCCAGGCCTACTTTTTGCGGGCTTTGATGTCGTCGTAAACAATCAATGAAAGGACTACAAGGATCCACACGGGGAAGACGCCCATTCCAGGAATGGCTTCCGCAACCAAGCCCGGCAAAATCGCCCATCGCCTGCCGAGAATTAGAAACAGGAGTAATGCCGTCGCCACGTCGATCACCCATTGCATCGGTGGGGCAAGCACCGTCCAGAAGGATAGGAAGTCCGAGACTGCAGCAACCAGAAAAGCAACGGCCTGCCGTTTGCGCGAGGGCCGCTGGATGGGAGTCAGCACTTCCGCTGGTGTCAAAACGATCGGCTGATCGGTGGGAGTTGTCATGACCTCGCTTGCGGTCCGCAAGTTCTCTCCAAATGATCCTGTCATGGGTGCGGGCGAACCGCAAGACGTGACTGACGGAGCGTACTCATTCGAAGGAATGGGGGCAATAAGATACAGCTTGTTCTACACTAAAGTTGTTGGGCCTGCCGATGACGAACGACATCACTCCACTCGCGAACGAGCTAGCGCCTCAAGGAACGCGCGGAAACTCAAGGCGCGTGTACGCATGGGTTCTGGGAACGCTCCTGGGCGCAACTCTTACCGTCATCTTGATAGGAGCGCTGGTTTGGTTGTCGACCGGGCTTGGGCTATTGCACCTCATGGGCATGCTGCGCGAAGGCAAAACGCAAATTAATGTCGATCAACCCACCGTGGTTCATCAGATTCAGCAACTGCAGCGGCTGGAAACAGTGAGCTACACCATGGATAAGATTATCTCCGGCGAGCACGGCAATGCCTACCTTCCGAAATTTCTAGCGGGAGACCGCCTGCTCCTAGTGGTGCACGGAGAAGTGGTTGGGGGCATCAACCTCGCGGGTTTGCAGCCGGGCGACGTCCAGATACAAGGGCAGAAAGTATCCATTCACCTGCCCGCAGCGGAAGTCTTGAGCACACGAATCGACAATGCAAGGACGAAAGTATATTCACGAGACACCGGCCTATTCTCATCCCCCGATCCCAACCTGGAGAGCGAAGTACGCGAAGAAGCTGAGCGGCAACTCTTACAAGCTGCACTGCAAGATGGGATCCTCAAGATCGCCGCCGACAACGCGCGAAACACGATCGCGGGAATGCTAAAGGGCTTCGGTTTCCACGAGGTCGAAATCCGGTAGGTTGGTTGGGAGTGCTTAAAAGCGCCAGCAGCGAAGTTCCTTCTCTGTTCATCGCAAGCCGTCGCCCGACTCTACGCGCGAGGGACGGTGGCCTCCACGGCACCGCAGAACCGATCGATCTCCGCCGTGGAAGTGTAAACGTTAGCGCTGACCCGGATTCCGTTCAGGAATGGCGCCGTGATGGGCGTAACAAAAATGTTGTACTTGCTCAGCAACGCATCGCCGAGTTTTCCCGGTTCGATCGTATCGAAGTGGATCGTGCCAAATGCGCCGGACTGCGCTGGGTCCAGGCTGACCAGCACTTTCGCGCCAGGAACTTTGGCCAATCGTTCGGCCCAGCGATTCTTCAAGTAGCAGAGGCGCGCAAACTTTCGCTCCGCGCCAATCTGCTCGTGGAACTCCAACGCTTGCAGCGTCGCGTTGTGCATGGCCGCGGGGTGCGTTCCGATTTCCTCGTACTTGCGGATATTCTTGTCCATCGATGGCGGCGCAGCCATCAGCGCCCAGTGTTTTTCGATGCGGTCTTTTCGCACATACAACATGCCGGTTCCGATGGGCGCGGATAGCCACTTATGCAGGCTGGCGCCGTAGAAGTCACAGTCTATATCGGAGAACTGGAACGGCACGTGCGCAAAGGCGTGCGCACCGTCCACGATGCTGATGATGCCTCGCTCGCGCGCCACTGCGCAGATCTCCTTCACAGGAAATCTCTGGCCCGTCATGAACCCCACTTGCGACACGTGGATGACGCGCGTGCGCGGCGTGATGCCCTGTTCGAACAGGTGCACCAAATCCGCGGAATTAGTCACCGGTACCGCGAAATCCAGTTGCTTGAGCACAATCTTTTCGCGGCGCCCGCGCTGCTGCCAAGCGGTAATCATGCGGGGATAATCCTGGCTCGTCGTCAACACTTCGTCGCCTGGTGCAAGGTCAATGCCAAATTGCGCAATCTGCAGCGATTCACTGGCGTTTCGCGTAATCGCAATGCATTCCGGATCGGCGCCCCACATGCGCGCCAGCCGCGTCCGCACGTCTTCGATCTTCGGTTCCAAGTCGTGCCACATGCGATAGCTAGGCAGCTGATTGCTGTAACGAATCGCTTCAATCTCCGCATCCAGGACCGAGCTCGGTGCCGGCGCCACGCCGCCATTGTTGAGATTCAGGATGGTCGGATCGTGTCCGTAGGCATCGCGGATGCTCTTCCAGTAGTTCTCGTCGCTGGCTACATCTCCGGGCGAAACATGCGCGTACGCGCGGTTCAGGAATCCAGCCACCACGATCGCCTCTGCCCCAAGCAGAAAATGACGACGGTTCAGTTGTGTCTGCATGGCTGTAAACTCGCACCAACCGCTTTGAATTGCAAGCCTACATTGCAAAGGGGACATCGCGCGCGAACGTGCCGGGCGGGTGTCTTACCGGACACATTGGGCGGCCGCGGATGGAATGCTTCCCGGATAGCCGTTACTCAAGCAGCACCATAACAGATTTTGCTGGCTGTTCTCGTGGCAATGGCGAGGCGGGCAATCTATCCTGAATCTCACCCGACGGAGGGAAAAACGGATGGGATTCGCGCAAATTCCCCAGCAAAAAGCGTGTTATTACCTCAAGTTTGCGGCCACCATCGCCGCGGTCTTTTTAGCTGTCTTGCCAAGCTCTGCCCAATCTAAGGCGGCAAGCCAACAACCCCAAACGCCCTGGGCTCAGGAGCTGAAAAGCCATCCTGAATTACTCTCTGAATTCGGCCGGTTGTTCGAAAAGCTGAAACAGAACATCCAGTTTCCGGCGCCTCGCACGGAAAGCCGTCTCTTGCCTCTGCTGCCTCCTTCCACAATGTCCTATGCCGCGTTCGCCAACTATGGCGACGTCACGCAGCAGGCGCTGAAACTTTTCCGGCAGGAGCTGCAGGAGAGTGCGGTACTTCGCGATTGGTGGCAACACGGCGATATGGCCACGGCGGGTCCCAAGATCGAAGATTCTCTGGAGCAGTTCGCTCAATTCCAGCAATTCCTTGGCGAAGAAATTGTGGTATCGGGTCCGCTCGAAGGTCAAGATCCGAAGCTGCTTGTTATTGCGGAGATACGAAAGCCTGGTCTGAAAAAGTTTCTTCAGGAAACGATAACGCAACTCGGCGGGGAGTCGAAGCAGCGCGTATACGTTCTGGATCAGCAAGATCTTGCCACTGCAAAAGACGAGGGCTTGCCGAAGCCCCTCCTCCTGTTGGTCCGTCCTGACTACGTCGTTGCAGCGACGGATCTTGCCACGCTGCGCAAGTTTAATGCCCGGCTGGCCAGCCAAAACCGGGAGTTCGCCTCCACGCCCTTTGGCGAGCGGGTCGCAAAGGAGTATGCAGGCGGAATCACTCTTTTGGCCGCCGCTGATCTGCACAAAATCGTGGAGCAAACTCCGCCTGACGTGAAGCAGAACACAAGCTTCCAGCGCAGCGGATTTGCCGACGTGAAGTATTTAATCTGGGAACGCAAGACCGTGGGCGCACAGACAGTCAGTCAAACCGAATTGAGCTTCAACGCTCCACGGCACGGATCAGCAGCCTGGCTTGCGAAGACGGGGCCGTTGAGTGGCCTGGATTTTGTTTCTCCGAAGGCGATGGTGGCGGGCACCGTGCTACTCGCAAATCCCGTACAGATATTTGAGGATGTGAAGGGCATGTATAGCAATTCGAGTTCGAGTCCATTCGCGTCGCTACCGGCGTTTGAACAGATGTTGAAACTCAGTTTGAAGGACGATCTGCTCAACACTCTGGGAGGCGAGGTCACACTGGAGTTGGACAGCGTCACTCCTCCAAAGCCCGTCTGGAAGGCCATACTCAGCGTTCGAGACGCCAGCCATTTAGAGCAAACATTGAATACATTACTCGCTGCGGCACATATTGAAGCGGCGAAATTCGACGAAGGCGGAGTCGCTTACTCTACCGTCCACATTCCTTCCTCCACTCCCCCTCTCGAAATCGGCTACGCTTTTGTGGATGGCCATTTGATCCTCGCCTCCAATAGGGAAACCGTTGCCGAGGCGGTCCGCCTCCATAAGACAGGTGAGTCGTTGGCGAAGTCCAAAACCTTCCTGGCGTCCCTCCCACCGGGCCACTCGCTGGAAGCTTCCGCATTGCTCTATCAGGACCCCGCTGCCATCGCAGCTCTACAGTTGCAACGATTTGCCCCAGAGGTGGCGCATTCGCTGGCGCAGAGTTCGAAAGAAATTACACCCGCGGTCGTCTGCGTTTATGGCGAGGACAGCGCCATTCGCGAGACGAGTGGCAGCGGCGCTTATGACCTCGGTGCGGTTATGGTTGTGGCGGCCATCGCGATCCCCAACCTGTTGCGTTCCAGAATGGCCGCCAATGAAGCGAGTGCGGTGGGCAGCGTGCGCACACTGAACGTTTCGGAGGTTATTTACTCGGAAACTTATCCCCAGAGAGGCTATGCGCCTGATCTGGCCTCGCTTGGGCTCGATCCCCATAACCCTAAGGCCAAATCGCCCGAACACGCGGGTCTCCTTGACGAGACTTTGGGCAATGCAAGTTGTACGGGCGACTCCTGGTGCACGAAGTCTGGATATCACTTCCGTATTAAAGCGATCTGCAAGCTGCACAAGTGCGACGCATATCTAACTGTCGCTACTCCGGCGAATGACAACACCGGAGTGAGAAGCTTCTGTTCGACCTCCGATGGCATCATTCGCTACAAAACCGGCTCATCTCCTACCGTTCCGGTCACTGCTTCGGAATGCAAGTCCTGGCCGCCGCTAAAGTAGCCAAGTTTAAGATCTTCGACTACATTCTGAGACGGTGCCTCCAGGGCGCATGTCCACAGCATGCTCTAAAGAGTGCTGCCATCCTGCTGTTTTCTATGCTTCTGTTGGAGCGATATGCCGCGAGCCACTGAATTGCCAAAAATCCTGCTTGCATTCATTTTAAGCGCGACCATTGTCACCGGAGTTGCCGGACAGCAATCTTTCCCAGTAACCTCCACGGTGAATGAACCTTCCATCGCCGGACGGCCCGTCGAACTGGATAGCCAGGGCAAGCTCTTGCCCTGGCCGATGCCCAACAACACTGGATACTCCTACTCAGCCTATTTCGTGTCGCAATGGACTATAGTCTGGGACCAGTACAATCGCCAGCGCCTCCCTTATTTTTTTTGCTGCTTCGATTTTGACCGTACAACCTTCGAATTAATGCCGGAGTGGCATTGGGTGAATTCAACAGGCTATTTACGCGCGATGATGCAGGGCTTTGTCGAGCGTCTCTATCCCTACACAGGAGATCCACACACCCTGGAATTCCTCCAGAATTTTGTGGACTACGAATTGGAAAACGGTTTGACGCCGGAAGGCTACGCCTGGGCGCAGGTGCCATACCCTTCCGCCAATCCCGGAAGCCGCCGCTACACCGGCTGGAGCGAGCACGGAGAAGATTTCGTCGAGCCTCACGTGGTCGGGGAAGATGGCTACGCCTATCTTCGGCTCTATGAGATGACCGGAAACACGAAATACTTGCGTGCGGCGATTCGCTGCGCTGAAGCGCTCGCCAAAAATTTCAAGCCCGGCGACGAACTCCATTCGCCGTGGCCCTACCGGTGTTACGGACGCGACGGCAGCCTCGTGGGTGGAAAGGGAATGTTCCCTTATTCAGCGAATGTCGTAGAGCCGATCATGCTCCTTGACGAGTTGATCCGGCTCAATCAGGGCGACACCGATTCTTACAAGAGGATTCGCGAAGGCGCGTGGACCTGGCTGATGAAATATCCGATGCAGAATAACGTCTGGGTCGGGTATTTCGAGGACGTGCAGGCCAGTATGGGAAACATGAACCAGGTGATTCCGCTGGAGTTCGCGCGGTACATCTTGCTACATCCGGAAAAGGATCCGGAGTGGCGCGAGCATTCGCGAAAGCTGATCGAGTGGGTGAAGACCACGCCCAAGTGGCCGAAGTACATCGTTCACGGCGCGCTAGTTACCACCGAACAGGGGAACGGCAAGGAATTCTGCTGCAATCTTCCGAATCAGTGCTGCGATAGCCATAGTGCAAGGCTGGCGGCGGTTGAGGCGTTTTACTACGCGCAAACGGGAGATGTTGCGTACAAGGAATCAGCCTACCGCACTTACAATTGGGTCACTTATTTTCAAGGGCTTCCCGGAGCCGCTCACGCTCCCTTCAGCAATCAGTGGTGGTTTACGGACCAATTTGCCGATGGGCCGCGCAGGATGATGGATGCATTTTGGGCAGTTCCCGAGTGGGCTCCTGCGGATGAATCGCACTTGTTGGGCTCGCTCTCCGCCGTTACAAAAATCGCCTATGGCGCCGGCTCAGTCACTTATTCAACTTTCGATGCTGATTCCACCGACGTATTGCGCGTCGATTTTGTTCCTGACTTCGTAACGGTTGGCGGGAAAACCATCAGCCGGCGAAAGGACCTCGATCAGGAGGGATACACCTTCGACGACGCGACCCTCTCGCTTTCCGTTCGCCACACAAGTTCCAGAGACGTGGACATTCATGGCAGAAGCGATCGCGTCCCGCCGTCCTACATCACCTTCGATGATCCTCATCTTCCCGCGGGAACGCCTTTGCTGGGCCAGTATCCTTCCGGCCTCATTGATTGGGGCAAGGGTGAATGGCTGATTGGTACGCCCTACGGAAAGTTCGGAACTTTCACGCTTGCGCTAGCCGATCCAAGAGCGCCGCACGCGGAGTTTCATTTCTACGAGCCACGAATTTTTGCAGGCGTCGATATTTACAATGATGGAGACAGCGATGCGGCGGTCACCATTCGTTCGCCGGAAAATCGTGAAGTGTCTTTTACCATCAAGCCCAAAGAGCTTCGCCGTCTGAGGACCGATTGGCGCGACGTAAGTTCGCATGTGTCCTTCGACATCACCAACGGACAAGCGCTCCGATTCGACAATCTGGCCTATCTGCGCCCTTGAATTCGCGAGGTTCACCTCGTTGAACGGTTTCTTTTCAATGGCTTGCGTCCCTATCGGTTGGTACGTTTCGCCTGAAATCACACCCTCCGCTCAAACGAGGGCGATTCTGTGCTACCACTTGTGCCCTTTTGAACAGACAAGTATTTTTTTGCTCCCTACACTAAAGCCCCAACAGGGTTTAGCCGTTCAATCTCAAATTGCCTTGCCCAGGAGTGGAGGAGCATTTGAAACGCGCGCACCAGGAGGCTTCGCGCCTTCGAGACTTTTCTTCCGGGGCTGCCCTCGGTGGCGAGGTCTCGCGCTACCGGCAGAAACAGAACATCTATACGCAAGGTGAGCCCGCCGAAACGCTTTTTTATATTCAAAAAGGAGGGGTACGGCTCTCGACCCGAAGGGAAAAGCGGCCATCGGCTGTGACTGCAATCTTGGGAGTGGGTGATCTTTTTGGCGAGCTTTGCCTCGTAGACTACCCCCTTCGTATGTGCACGGCTGTCGCGCTGACGGCTAGCTCCATACGCATCATCAAGAAAAAGAAGATGCTCCAAATGATTCGCGGAAAGAATAAGACCTCACGTTCCCTGCTGGCCCATCTGCTGTCCAACATCAAGAACTATCGGGATCACGTGGCAGACTTGCTGACCTCCTCTGCGGAACAGCGGCTGGCCCACGTGCTTTTGCGGCTTGCGCACTTGGGTAAGAACGGCCGGACAGGCATTGAGATTCCCCATGTAACTGACACAGTCCTGTCGGAAATGGTGGGGACCACACGCTCGAGAATCAATGAGTTCATGAATCGGTTCAGGAAGCAGGGATTTATCAGCTGCGACCAGGGGATAGAGGTTCATCCTTCATTGCGCAAAGCTCTCGGCACGCGATAAGAACCGAAAATATTTTGCTTAAATAGGCTTCATGTCTTTGCCGCTGATTTGGAGATCGAAGCCGTTCGGATCCTTGATATGGAAGCTGTTGTCGGTGTCGGGGCGCGGGTCGAGGCCGCGACGCTCCAATTCAGCCTTCACATCATTCTTGTCCCAGGGCTCGATCGTGTAGGCAATGTGGTCGATGCGCGGGGGCGCGCTCCCTGGAGGAGCGTTGCGGGGGATCATAAACGTATTTGTATCGCCGAGGATCAGGTTGCACTGGGTCCCGGTATCTCCGACAACTTTCATTCCTAGCAAATCCGCATAGAATTCGCGCGTTTTTGCATAGTCGTTGACCTGGTACGAGATGTGGTTGACGGCAACCGCCTTGAACCCTTTCGAGTTTTCTGCTGAAGCGGCTTTTATATCCGCCGCCACGGCTCCGACGACTGCAAGGCTCTTGATCAGTTGCCGACGGGTCATCCAGCCGTGATCAAAGTCGTCTAGCAGTTTGGCAATCATGTTTTCCATTTTTGTCCTCTATAAAAGCGGCCAAATGCTCCGGCCACAGCGATTGAACCACGGCAAACGCGTTTCGTGCACAGATTTATGCATTGACGGCGATGGAAATTCTAAGTAAGTAGTTCGGCAGCGTGCGGGAAGTTAGGGAGAGCTCGAAAACTGGATGGACCTGTTCGTTAAAGCACGGAGGCATATGGTCTCGCTCATGGCTCTTTACAGGATGCGTTCGGTTCTTGCGGTGCTGTGCTCGTGCGCAGTTTTAGCTGCTGCTCCCTCGCCGGTGGCCGCTCAGGCGGCGAGTTCTCCAAGTGCTCCGACGGCGGCTCAAGATCCAAGAGAGATCGATCAGGCTTGGCAGCGCGGCAGCGCAAAATACGATGAGCCGCGCGCAGCTCTCTTGAAAGAAGTGGATCGCCAGGGCCACGAAGGCCCGTTCCGTCCGGATTGGGAATCGCTGCAGAAGTACGAGGTGCCCGAGTGGTATAAGGATGCAAAGTTCGGGATCTTCATACATTGGGGAGTGTATTCGGTCCCCGCCTTTGGCAACGAATGGTACCCGCGAAATATGTACCGGCCGGAATCGGACGAATACAAACATCACATCGCCACGTATGGCCCCGTAGATAAATTGGGGTATAAGGATTTTGTGCCGATGTTCAAGGCCGAGCACTTTGACCCAGCGGCATGGGCGAAGCTTTTCAAAGAAGCTGGCGCCAAATACGTGGTGCCGGTGGCGGAACATCATGATGGCTTCGCGATGTACGACAGCGGTTTGAGCGATTGGACGGCGGCGAAAATGGGCCCGCACCGCGATGTGATTGGGGAATTGGCAAAGGCCGTCAGGGCGGAGGGGTTGCATTTTGGCGCTTCGTCACACCGCGTGGAACATAATTTCTTTCTGGGCGTCGGCCGAAGCATTGCGTCCGACATCAATGATCCGAAGTACGCCGCGTTTTACGGGCCAGCGCATAACTGGTTGGAAGCCAAGCAGGGGACGCCTTTGGCGAATGATTTTACGTTCGTCTCGCCGGCGTGGACGGCGGATTGGCTGGCTCGCTCCTCGGAGATCGTGGAGAAATACCACCCGGACATTATGTATTTTGATTGGTGGATCGGGCAGGCTTCGGTGCGCGCAGATCTGACGCGCTTCGCAGCCTTTTACTACAACACTTCGCTGAAGTACGGCGATCACGTCGGGGTCATCAATTACAAGGACTACGCCATTCAGGAACACAGCGCTGTGCTCGATCTAGAGCGCGGGCAGTTAGGCGACATCCGCCCTCTCTACTGGCAGACCGACACTTCGGTAAGCAACAAGTCTTGGGGCTACATTAAGGATGACACCTTCAAAACTCCGCGGTTCGTCGTCCAGCAACTGATCGATATCGTGAGCAAAAATGGAAATTTGCTTTTGAACATCGGTCCGCGGTCAGACGGCACGATACCCGAGGAAGTGCAGGCAGTGTTGCGCGATGTGGGCTCATGGCTCAAGGTAAATGGAGATGCGATTTACGGGACGCGTCCGTGGAAGATTTACGGCGAAGGGCCAACGAAAGTGGCAGCAGGTTCGTTCCACGATACAGACACGGCGGGTTACACGGCAGAAGATTTTCGTTTCACCAGCAAAGGCGAGACGCTTTACGCCATTGAACTTGGCTGGCCATCGGAAGGCGAGGCGGTCATCCATTCCCTCGGAAGCAGTGCATTGAACGGCCAGAAAATTGCGTCGGTTGTGTTGCTTGGTTCGAACGCAAAGCTTGCTTTCCAACAACAGCCCGATGGCTTGCGAATTCAGCTCCCTTCGCAGTCTCCAGGAAAGTACGCCTACGCGTTCCGCGTCACGTTTGAGAGCGTGGCGCCATAGCGCGTATACAATTATCGACTCCAACGCCCTAATTGCTGTCTTTCTGCTTTCGAAGCACCGACGGTGGGAGTCCCTTCCGTTGCCACTCCTGCAGAGTGCTCTTCCATGCGTCCACATATTTCCCTGTCGCCCACTGCACCATCACTAAGCGATCGGCGGGGACGGTGAGCAATCTTTTGCCCGCCCGCTGTCCTTGCACCAGATAAACTTCTACTTGCGTTCCCGTGAGTGCCACGACCAGGTCACCCGCCGGCGAACTGAAAGCGTCTTTCAATTCCGGGAGCTGATGCGCCAGCGTCCCCCATGCGGGACGCAGAGTTCCGGAGCCAACCACGTCTCGAGGAAGCGGCAGAGAAAGATCGCCGCCGAACTGGCACGCGGCGTTTCCTGGCTGGTAGACGGCCGCCGCCGTCCATTTGCCTTTCTCGTGTGCCAGATACCAGCCCGTCTCCCGCTCCTGCAGCCGATCGATCATGTCCAAGGACTCTTCAGAGAGGCCGCAATTGAAGCCCGCATTCTCGAGGCCCTTTGCCGATTCCATCAAAACGCGGTTGTACTCCGCCCAGCCCTCATCGCCGACGAGCACGCTGTATCGTTCCCGAGTCCCATCTTCAATTCGTGTCACGGAAGCCGCATCGTTCCAACTGAACCCACGTGTCTCGCAACCTGCGGAATTGCCGGCGTGTTCGCGAGTCGATGTGAAATTCGGTGTAACCGCGCTGATGACCTCGCTGGTGTATATGCAGGGATCGAATGGCTCAAAATCCGCATACTGTGGAGGTGGGCTGCCTGCTCGGTTGTCCTGGCCTTTCTTGAAGTCTTCCATCATCTGCGCAGGACATCGATCCTGCGGCTCGCCGAACCGCGACGCGGCTATCTGCGGCGCTTCTCCAATGCGGCTCACATAGAGTTGTTCATCCCATTCTTCGACTTTCCTCTCCCCATCTCCCGCCACCTCGGGCATGCTCTGGATCTGACAGTCGCTGTGCACCCCCACTCTCCAGAATCCGTCATTTCGTGGCACAACAATGTCTGGCAGGATAGCCGCGATGGTGACCTTTTGCCCATCGCGGACCAGCAAGACCGAACTGTATTCAATGCCCAGTTGAGCTTGTTCGGAATTGAATGGCGCGCGCAACCTGGGAGAATTCGCGATCCCGACAAGAGCGGCGGACTGCTGCGCCTGGGCCGGAACCGCAATTCCCAATCCAATCGTCAAAAGTGGCAAACAAATGGCGCAACTTTTTCGGAGCACGAAGAATCCCATTTGCACAGCGTACAAGAGAACCAGCCAGCAGGAATTTCCCTTGCCGCAAGCATCAATATCAAACTGACAGTGCACCGCCTCTTGCGGCGAACCGGATCAATCAGAAGTGCATCGGGGAGCGGACCATCACGCTCGCTGCAATCTTGCTTTATGCGACGACTTAGTTGGCGACGGTGAGTTCGATGGTGATCGAGCCGGGAATGCGTTGGCCGGACAGCGGAGTTTGATCGATGACGGCGCCGTGAGGCCACTGCGGGGCTGATACATAATTGACTTTGCGCCGGAGGCCCGCAACATCCAAGCGGTGTTGTGCGTCAACCTCATTCAGGCCAACGAGATGCGGCATCACATAGGCGGCATCGCGGGGGCCGGCGGAGACAAGCACGTCGACACGCGGAGTGGCAGCGCCGGCACCAGGCCGCGGCGTTTGGATCATAACGGTGTCCGCGGGCTCATCTGGAGTGGTGATGCCGGAAACCTCTCCGACTTGCAGGCCGGCGCGGAGCAACTCAATGCGCGAGGCGCGAAGGGAGTTTCCTTCAAGGAGGGGAATTTGCAATTGCCGCTGGCCGAGACTAAGAACGACGTGCGCTTGCTGCGAAACTTTCATGAGCATGCCGGGCGGCGGGCTCTGCCGGACCACGATATTAATGGGAAGCTCGCTGTAGATGCGGTCGGCGACGCGAAGCACAAGCCCGCGGGAGTGCAGCAGGCCATTGGCTTCCGAAACGTTTTTGCCGACGAGATTGGGCATGTTCACTTCGCGGCCGTGAATGGCGATGCGCATCGCGGTGATAGCGCTGAGAAAAGCGGCCGCCGCCAGGATGAACACGAGCAGCGCCATCCGGCTTACCCATTCCAGTCGTTCTCTGAGAGTCATAGAAGTTGGCCGATCTCAGGTTTTAAATAGCTGATGTAAGTGTAAGACCCCTAGCGGGGAGACGGAAATCTTTTTACCTTCTAGCTTCACTTTTTGAGTGGCGGAGCCGGATAGTCTGGCAACTTGTCCTTGCTGGTGTCGGCGCGCTTCACTTCGAGTTCGTCGAAGAGCAGCGAGGGGCAAATGATTGTCGTGGGCACGCCGCCGCTGCGGTTGCTCACCAGCGGGTCGTTGCCAACGGCGATTAGATTGCTCCTCAGAGCCCGGACATCGAGCTCGCTAAAGACCGCACCGCGGACCAATTCCTCATGGCCATCCGCATAGACGCGATACAAAAGCCGCGGAGAATTGCCTGGGCCGAGCGTGTCCACGCGATACGCGTAGGGCTTGCCCTGCTCGGTGACCATCTGAAGTATTTTTTTCTTCAGCTTGTCCGGGGACTGCGCTTCGGCGCTCTTTAACAGCAGCACGCCGAGACTCGCGGAAGGGAAGGACCCCGGAGCGGCTCGCCCGTGGCCATTCGAAGCAGGGAAGTCGCGCACTGGCTGGCGGCCCAGCAAATAATTGTTGAGCATTCCGTTTTCAATGACGTTGACGGTTTTGGCCTTCACGCCTTCGTTGTCGATTTCATAGCTGCCGACCAGGCTGTGCCCTTGAAAATCTTTCAACGTCGGATCGTCAATCAAGGTGAGAAAGCTGGGCAGCACCCGGGTTTTGTAGCTGGTGGCGAACGCGCCTGTGGTCCGGTTGGGTCTGCCCGGCTGCGGCTTGCGGCCCACGACATTTGAACCCACCAGCGAGGCGATCACGTCATTCGCTGCATCCGGCGCGAAAAGAACGGGCCCGCGATATTCTTCCTCGACGATCGGCGCCTTGCGAAGAGCAATCACGGTTTCCAGCGCCTGTTTCACGTCGCTCATCAATTTCTCGCGCGCAGGAAGTTCTTCAGGCCGGCCAACCATCCAGTACGGATTGCGGCTCACGCGCATGCCGTCCTCGGCCTGCGCAGAGCTATTCAATTGAAGGTTATAAGTGGTCTTGCCATTTCGCGTAACTGTGCCTTCGGAATCGACAAAGTATTCGTTGATCGCCGAAAAGCGCGCCGAGGCGCTGACCGATTGAATCTCCGGATACTGGCGATAAAGATTGGTGATCTCCTCGAGAGTTTTGCCCCAAGCGGCTTCATCGACCTTGAGAGAAACAATAGGCTCCAGGACGTTAACAACGGGCTCCTTGGAAAAGTCGTCGACGGGGTTGGGGTCCACGCTAAAGCGCTTCATTTCCGCTTGTTTGTCTGCGAGCGCCTGGCCAGCGGCCTTGTAGGCTTCGTCGGTCGTTAGCCAGATTTGGTGGCGAAGAGCGATGGGATCGTTGTCCAGCGGCAAAATATTGGTTTCGCCCATGCCCTGGCCAAAATAGCTGTCCTGCTTGTAATCACCAACGCGCACAACCACGCGGAGAATGCGCAGACGAACGCGCTGGCTTTCTCGGAGCGCGCCAAAAGCGGCTTCAGCGTCATAGTCGTCGACGTCGTTGACGCGGTATTCAATGTAATAGGGAGCCTGGACTTGTTCGATCTTGAGTTGCGCTTTGGAGCGGTCCAGTTCGGTGAGCAGCGCCTCGAGCAGGGCATCGCCACCGGCGGAAGGGTGCGCCGCCGAAGTGTCCGTGGCAGACGATTCCACCGCCAAGCCGTCCGACAGTCCGGGTTTTCCCAGCGCGTTATTCGAAGCGGAATTGTGCGTGGCGGCGCGGAGCTGTGCAACGCCAAAGAGCAACGAAGCAGTTAGAAGAGCATTTGTCACTAGGCGAATAATTTTCATGGCTTCACCGCCGGCTTGGCTTGATCATCTTTTGCAGCGGTTTTTGTACCGGGGCTGTTTTCAAAACCCGGTGCGGGTAAGATGGGCGGCCGATCGTGAGAATGCTGCCGCTTTTGGACTTCCATTTCCGAAAAGAGCATGGCCGGAGCAACGGCGGAGACAGGCACTTGCCCGCTTTCTGCGCCGCAAACGCCGTTGAATACGTGCTGCTGGTCGCCGGTCAACATGATCCGCGTGAGAGCTGCGAGCGGCGTGCCCACAATGTCCACGCCGCGCACCAGTTCATCGGGGCGGCCATCTGCATAAACTTTGTAGACGATCACCGGAAGAACCTGAAACGCTTGCGGCAGAGAGCGTGTGGTAAGCGTGAATCCTCCCTGAATATCGTCGAAATACAATCCGTAGGGCTTGTTCTGCTTTTTCACTTCGTCGATCAGCTTTTGACGCATCTCAGCTTCCGGAACGCTTTGCGTGGAAGTGACAATCAAGTTGCCCTGTCGTCCCGTGGGCATCAGGCCGGGTTGATTGCGGCCATGGCCGTTGGATTCCGCAAAATCCTTGATCGGCATGCGCGACATCAGAAAATTCTTAAGAACACCGTTTTGAATCACTTCGACGCGCCGCGCGGGTACACCTTCGTCATCGAAGGCATAGGAACCTGCCAGCTTCATGCCCGCAAGTTCATGGACTGTGGGATCGTCAGTCACGCTCAAGAATTTCGGTAGAACTTCCTGGCCAACTTTCTTCGTAAAGGTCTGGCCTTCTTCTTCATCGCGCTGGCGGTGCCCCTCAAGGCGGTGGCCAAGCACTTCATGGAAAAACACGGCTGCGGCGCGCCCGCTCAGCAGAGCTGGACCATCGTACGGCTCCGCGACCGGAGCATTCTTGAGAGCCTTCAAGTCGTCCGCCATCTTGGCGATCTTGACGGTAAGATCCGCTTCGCTCGGAAGGCCGCCAGCCGAAGGCGCCTGGAAAGTCTCGACCCGAAGCAGCTCCATTCCATCATCGGCGCGGGTTTGCGCTTCCATGATGAGGCGCGTGCTGTTGCTCGGAGATTCGATGGCGCTCCCTTCGCTCGAGACCATGCGGGAGTTGGAATCCGTCACTTGCAAAACGACCGTCGCAAAATAAACATCGGGATATTTGCGGAAAGCTCCGGACAAGCGGCTGACTTCGCTTCCCCACGCGGAGCGATCGAAGGTGGGCGGGGGAGTGACGTTGCCCAAGTGCGTTTCGGGTGTCTGTTTCGAGAAGTCGGGCGACTTGTCCTCTTCTTCCGCGCGCACCGCGGTGTTGGTTCGCACGTTTAGAAACGCGGGAGCGGCGCGCTTATACTCTCGGTCCGTCAACTCCCACAGCACGCGGGCGATGGCGTCCTGGTCGTCGCCGACCGGCAGTGTGCCTGATGTCATTCCCGTGGAGCGGCTCTGGCCATGCGTGTTGTCGAGACCGGGTGCGCCGACGCGCATGACCACGTCCGCCTGGCGCCGCTGCAAAGACGCGTTGGTGAGCAGGCTGCCATAAGCGCCAACCAGCACCACGAGGTTCTGGTCATAGACCGTATAGCTCATGTAGTAGGGCGCGGAGTCTGTTTTCCCCAGTTCCGTGGACGCGCGCGCGAGTTCCGTCTGCATCACTTTCATAACCGGATCGCTTACGGTCTTCGCGGTGGGTTTATCGACGGCCCCTGCCGAGGAAGCTTCGTTGGCTGCGGAGGCCAGGGGCAGTGTAGCGAGTTGCCCGGCGAGCGCCCAGCATGCGGCAAAGCGCAAGAATTGTTTCGCGCGGATTTTGAAGCTCTCGCGCGTTAGAACTGACTTGAAACTGTTCATGAGATGTGAGCTCCCGATGCTGGTGTTTCTGATGCCTGCTCTGCCGAAGACCCAGGCAGATATGTATTGCACGAGTAGGTCAATTTTTGAGTATGCCTGAGCGTTAGGCGGCGCGCAAACTAGCTTTCGCCGAAGTGTTCGCTGGTAAGCAAGTGGGCGCCATTGACAAACTCAGCTGCAGAAACCTGCTTGCGCCCTTCCAGTTTGACGCTTAGGAGGCGCAAATAGGTTGCGCTACCGCAATGAACAAGCACTTCATTTTTCTGTCTATTCTTCTGAACAACCAATGATCCGGGAACGGCAGTTTCGCCTGCCGCCGGACCCTGTTCGCCCAACTCATTAGCATTAGCCGCCGGTTCGCCCCAAATGTGGCAAGTCTGGCCACGGAAGGCCGTGTAGGCGCCCGGCCAGGGTGCAAACCCCCGGATGCGATGGAAGATTTCCTGCGCGGGGAGGGACCAATCGATGCGGCCGTCCGCCTTTTTGAGCATAGGAGCGCTTGAAGCAAGCTCGTGAGCTTGCGGCCGCGGAAGGATCGTGCCGGCGGCCAAGCCGCGAAGCGTTTCCGCCATAAGCGGGGCACCGAGCTCCGACATGCGAGCGGCCAGCTCTGGAGCGGTTTCCGCAGGCCCGATTTCCATTTCTTCTTGCAGCAAGATTTCGCCGGTATCCATGCCCGCATCGATGCGCATGGACGTAGCTCCCGTTCTTGTTTCGCCGTTGACGATGGCCCAGTTGATGGGTGCTGCGCCGCGATATTTTGGAAGCAGGGAAGCGTGGAGGTTAATCCACCCAAGTTTCGGAATGGGGAGAAGACGCGCGGGTATGATTTGTCCGTAAGCGATGATGACGATGACGTCGAGCGCGAGCTTTTGCAGCAACTCCTGAACTTCCGGAGCGCGAATCTTTTCCGGCTGGTGCACTGGAATTCCTGCGGCAAGCGCGGTTTCCTTCACCGAAGAAAAGGATACTTCCCGCCCGCGCCCGCGCGGACGATCCGGCTGCGTAATTGTGGCGACGATCTGAAAATCAGGTTGCGCAAGGAGGTGCTTGAGCGTGGGGACGGAGAACAGTGGCGTACCACAGAAAACAACTCGCATGCATACCCTCAGCAATCTTTGAGGCGGCGAAGCAGCCGGCTTCAGAGCCTACCACTCGCCTTGTTTTTTGAGTTTCTTGATTTTGCGCCTGATGAGGTCGCGCTTGAGCATGCTGAGGTGTTGTAGAAACAAAATGCCGTTCAGATGATCGATTTCGTGGCAGAAAGCGCGCGCCAGCAAATTTTCGCCTCGAATCTCAAAGGATTCACCCTTGGCATTCTGTGCGCGGATGGTGACGAATTGAGGCCGCATCACGTAGCCGCGAAATCCGGGAATGGAAAGGCAGCCTTCTTCTTCGCGAACTTCCCCCTCGGCATGAATTATTTCCGGGTTAGCAAGCACGATTTTCGCTTCGGGATTTTTTCCACCCGTCACGTCCACCACAGTGAGCCGCATGCTCTTCCCGATCTGCGGCGCGGCCAAGCCCACTCCTGACGCGGCGTACATCGAAGCAAACATGTCCTCGGTGAGCGCCTCAAGTTCCGTATCAAACTTTTTCACCGGCGCAGTGGGTTTTTCGAGAATGGGATCGCCGTACTTTACGATCGGATAAATTTTGCGCACGGGGACTGCGGCTTCGATAGGCGCCGGGGCCGGGCTGGGGGCCGCTTCAGAAGTCTTCGATTTGTCTGGCATAGTTGTCGAAATTCCGCCGCATCTCGGAAAGGGAGTCTCCTCCAAATTTTTGCAGAAAAGCATCCGCCAGCACAAGTGCGATCATGGCTTCGCCGGCGACCGCGCCAGCGGGGACGACGCACCAGTCGGAACGTTCGTACGCCGCCTCAACAGGCTCCTTGGTAACCATGTCCGCGGTGTGCAGCGCCTGGCGCAGTGTGGAAATGGGTTTCAGATAGCCGCGGATGACGACGTCCTCTCCATTGGTGATGCCGCCCTCGAGGCCACCCGCGCGATTTGTAGAGCGGCGAAAGCGCCGGGCCTGCTTGTCGTAGGAAATCTCGTCCTGAACTTCGCTGCCGTAGGAGCCTGCGGCCGCAACACCCGCCCCGATTTCGACCGCTTTTACGGCCTGAACGCTCATGAGCGCCTGAGCCAGCCGGCCGTCGAGTTTCTCATCCCACTGCGCGTGGCTGCCGAGCCCAACAGGAACGTTGTGAGCGACGATTTCAAAAATGCCGCCGACGGTGTTGCCAGCTTTAAGTGCGGCGTCGACCTCCGCTTTCATCTTTTCTTGTGTGGTGGCATCAATGCAACGCAGCGGGGAATCGAGATCGGCGCTGACCGCTTGAATTTCCTTCCAGGTCGCGGCACGTTCAAGGCGAACGTGCCCGACTTGAACGGTGTGGCTGGCAATCTCCGTCCCAAATTCGCGCAGCAGCAGCTTTGCGAACGCGCCCGCAGCGACACGCGCCGCGGTTTCGCGGGCGGAAGCACGCTCCAGCACATAGCGCGCATCGTGAAAATTAAATTTCTGGGATCCAGCGAGATCCGCGTGTCCCGGCCGAGGCGCGAGCAGCTTCCTCTCCTTACCCGCGGATTCAGCCGTTGCCTCGACAGGGAGAACGTTCTCCCAGTTGGCCCAGTCGCGGTTCTCAATGCGAAGCGCGATAGGCGCGCCAATCGTCTGCCCATGCCGCACTCCAGCAAAAATATCCGCACGATCTTTCTCGATTTTTTGCCGCCCGCCGCGCCCGTAGCCGAGCTGCCGCCGGTGCAGTTCGTGATTGACGAAGTTCAGATCGACAGGCAAAGACGCCGGAAGGCCAGAAACAAACGCCAAAAGCGCCTGCCCGTGCGACTCACCGGCCGTGTAGAACTTCAGCATCTGCGCGAACGCCCTCACTTACTAGCAAACTTGCAGCAATGGAACCAAGGAGTTTAACCGTGGATGCGCCGTGCGTCCAGCAAGTCAGGGGTTGGGAAGAGCAGTTTGACCAAATCCAACAGAATGCCTACGATCTGCCGCTAACTTTAGCCCGCTCAATCAAGTGGTTGGCGGGCAATCGCGGGTTAGCCACCTTTCTCGCGGTTTCCACGCCGACGACGGGCAGCTTAGCCGGATCGAGAAGCCCAATCTGCACCAGCACCGTAGCTTGATCCCAGTAGATATGCTCATTGGCCAGCTTTCCATCGCGAAAATGGACAATCACGACCAGCGGGCACTCCACCCGCTTGCCTGTGGGAGCAATCCCAGGCAGCATCCAGTCCATTATGATGGTGTGGGTAAACTTAAAAATCATTTCGTCCACCAGCCGCTCCGTGCCGATCGTTCGGGAGACAGGAACGATCTCTGTATCGGGAGGCATCTTGGGGATGAAGTGCTGCGAGTAGAACACTCGTAACTGTTCGAGGCCCACACCGCCGGTCAACACCGGGATGTGGTTCACGTAGGCGTCGGGCACCATGGTCTCAAGTGTGGCATCCGTGTCTCGGGTCATGAATTCCTCGCCGAGGTGCTTCTCCCAAAGCTCGGTGAGTGACTGCTCCGCGGGAGTTAGGCGGACTTCTGTACTCTGCTTTTCATTCATCCTCACTGCCTTTCTGCGTCGCGGATTCGGTCGTAGGTATGACCCGCGGCATTATAAGGTGAGCGGTCCGAATCAGGCGAGGCGATACCTGACTTTTCTCGCCGCCTGTCACGACGTAGCATTTCGTGCGCTTACGCTAATCTCGGCATATCTACGATATGCGCCTCTCGCGAAGCTCCCTCGCACAGCCACACGGCTGCAGTGAATAAAGATTCCACACATAGAGGAAATGGAAGCCGTTCCAGCGCCCCAACAATCGCATTGCCGCGCAAACGCCGCACTGAACCTTCAATGTCCGGTTACGGCTGCGGGCTCAACTAGTCAGCGCAACAATAGCCCGAAGTCCGCTCGGAGGAGTCTGGGGGCCTAGCCTGCATTATTCGTGAAGAGTGATTCGGCGATGATTGTTTTGAGCGCGCGACAATCCGCGAGGAATGGCAGAGATAAGTTGAACTGCAAGACTGATTCTAAAGTTGTTAGTGGAGTTCAAGTTCAGGTTTTGAAGCGAAACGAGACACCCCAACCAGAAGGTTGACGTGTAAGAAGTTCCTGTCGTGGAGAACCTGGATTATCCGCTTTGCGCGCCCAAGCTTAAGGCGAGACGATGGAAGCTTTCACGATAGGGGAACGCTTGAGGCAAATGCAGCACGATGCGACGCACCGTGACGATAACTTGCGCTCCGAGTTTCAGAAAATGCTCTCGTAAGGTCGCGACTTGCGCCCGGGCGTGGCGGGTCCCTGCCAGGCGAAGGCGCATCTCCTGCATCAGCGCATATGCTGCCGCTGTCAGCAGCACGCGGAACGTGTTCGCCAAAAAGTTCGAGCAACTGGTCCGGCCGATCTGCATGCCGTCGTGCAATTCTTTAATCCGGTTTTCGACATCGCCCCGCTGACAGTAGGTCTTCTCGTAAATCCACTGCGGACTCTGTTTTAGGTTGGTGACTACGAAGCGCGGGTTGTCCTTCGGTTCCTTGTTCGTGGCGCGCACCACCTCGGCTTTGTAGATGACCCGTCGTTTCCACGGCCAAGTCTTTTTGGTAGCGTACCGGCATTCGCCATAGACGTGTTCGGTTTGGCCGGAGAGCTCCGACGCACGACGAGACCGCTTCATGGCCGATTTCACTTTACGCTTCAACACTGCATTGGCGGCCAGGTTCACGAGGTATTCCACTTTCGGTTCGCAATCCAGAAAATCCAAAACTTCCGGGGATGCGAAGCCGCCGTCGAGTCGCACCCGGAGTTTCGCCTTGGGAAAGGCGTTACCTACTCGTTCGATCAGACGGCGCAGAATTCCCAGCGCACCCAGCGACCCAGTGGCATTGCCCCGCCGCAACACCGCCGCTACCAAGTACTGCTCCGCCTCCTCATTAAAGGTGAGAAAACAAACCATCGGCAAGTAACAGTAGCTATCGTAATGGCGATTGAAAAAGGTGAACTGTTGCTGGCCGTGCGTGGGGTCGTCGGTGGGATCCATATCGATGGTGATCCGCGGGGCGCGACCACGTAGACGCTGGCGATGGCGTTCAATGACGCGGTCCGCAAGAGATTCTGTCATGCGCAACAGTTCCTTACGATTCGGAGTATTTTCAAAACGCGACAGAGTAGGTTGCGAAGCCAGGTCCTCGCCGGCGACAGGATCCCGACCAACCAGCAGCTTGTGGATCGGATCGCCAGCCAGCCGTGCCGCATCGTTGGCGTCCTCATATCCCAATGCGATGGCCATGACTCGTTGAGTAATCAACTCACGCAACTCATGCTCCACCTTACCTGGTTGCCGGTCATCTCTCAGACAAGCCGCCAATGCCGAAGTCAGGCCAAGGCGCCGCTCGGCAGCCTGGAGAAGAATTGCTCCACCATCGGAACTGCCCTGTCGTTGATCAAATCTCGCGACCACCGGTCGATCAAAAATATCTGGAAAAAGGAGACAGTCTGTTGTGGTATGTTCGGACAAGCGAAGGCCTCACTTTTGGTCTCAAATCTGCCTAGACAACGGATTTGTACCATAGCGAGGCCTTTCGTGCTTATGAAATCATGAATTTTCCAGGCTAGAGTCTTTCGCGGGCGCACTTTGCCCTAATTCCATCCCGTTGTATAAAGCTCGGTGCATCCTTTGCGATTCCCCGGCTGCTCAATGAACGTTACCGACGATCGGCTCTCCCGCATCGTGACACAGCTGCGTGAACGGGTTGAAAACAAATGACCGTATCAACGCTTAGTTCGAACCTCGGCCGTCATGTGTTTGGAGTGGCGGCTTTGGCCTTTGGGTTCATCACGCTGGCCTGGCACGACTACAACGGCTGGCATCAACCGCGTTATCTTGTGTACGCCGCCGCCGCTGCCCTGATCTTCGGCGGCGCTGCGATTCAGTTCCCTCGGACCGCGAAAGCGGGCGCAGCCGTCCTCGGTGCGGTTTATCTTGTCTTCGCCCTACAGTGCGTGCCAGGAATCGTCGCCGCACCGCGGATCTACAATAGCTGGGGCAACTTCTTCGAGCAGTTCTCTCTCGTGACCGGAGCGGCGATCGTTTATGCAGGCTTGTCATCGGCATGGTCACCGGAAACGCCGAATCGGATCAGCCGCATTCTTGTGGGCCTCTGTACCGCTTCTTTTACCCTCGAGCAGGCCTTTTATCTTCACCCTACCGCCAGTCTTGTTCCGAAGTGGCTTCCGCCAAGTCAGATGTTTTGGGCGGTAGCGACGACTGTTTTCTTCGGACTCGCGGCCGTGGCTCTTCTTACCAATCGAATGGCGCTTCTCGCCGCTCGCCTTCTGACGATAATGCTCCTGAGCTTTGGGCTAGTCGTGTGGGTACCGTTGCTTCTTTCGGATCCCCACAGTCATACGAATTGGAGCGAAACCGCCGAGACCTTCGCGATTGCCGGAACCGCATGGATTCTCGCTGATCTCCTCGGCGAGTATCGGCTTAATGGCCATCGCCCCGCGATGACGTGAGGTCTGCCGGCTCACCTGAGGCATTCCGTTCAAAACTATATCCGCCGGATTGAGCACCCATCGACGGTCATTGAACATTCCAAAATCTCAACTCCTATTATATTGGAAAGAATAAGTTAATAATAGTAAATCTACCAACTATTCGGCGTTGAATTCAAGGAATTCGGGGCGCTTTCCCGAGGGATGTTCAGCGATAAAACCGCGTGTGCTCGGCAGATTGTTCACCAGGCGAGCCTGTCTCACTGCTTGCTTGACGTGTTCCTGACTCGCGGTTACGCTTCCGACTCAGGTTTTGTGCCGCAGGAGTTCAGCGAGACGGCTGACGAACAGGTACTCGTGGCAGACACACCTCTGCAGGTCGCAGGTCGCGAAGACGAGACGGAGCCGCAAATCACCGTCGCAGGAGTGCTGGTCAATGCGCTGAAAAGCGCAGTGGCGGATGTGCAGGATTACGCCATGCTCTGTGGCCGCACGCTGGTCACTCTGGTCACCCCGCCGTTTTATCTTCAAGACGTTCTGCAGCAAATGGACAGCATCGGTGCTGGCTCGCTGCCGATCATATTGTTGTCGGGATTTTTTATCGGCGCGGTGATGGTGCTGCAAACGGGGGCGCAGTTCACTCGCTTCGGCCAGACCTCGCTGACCGGCGACGTGGTGGCCATCGCACTTGTCCGAGAGTTGGGGCCTTCGCTTACAGGGTTGCTGGTGACCGGCCGTTGTGCGACGGGAATAGCCTCGGAGCTTGGCTCAATGCTGGTCACCGAACAAGTGGACGCCATGCGCGCGATGGGCACGAATCCCGTACGCAAGCTCGTAGCGCCAAGAGTGATTGCCACGCTGCTCACCCTGCCGCTGCTGACGGCGATGACGGATTTCATGGGCTTGCTCGGTGGTTGTGTGGCGTCGGTTTTTTCGCTGCGCCTCACCGCAGTCGAGTTCTGGCGCCGCGCGATCGATGCCCTGGATTTTGCAGACTTGATGCAGGGCTTCACCAAGCCGTTCTTTTTCGCGTTCATTCTCGCAACCATTGGCTGTTACAAAGGGCTCACCGTGCGCGGCGGCACGCAGGGTGTAGGCCGGGCCACGACGCAAGCCGCGGTGCTGTCTTCCGTCATGATCATTGTGGCCGACGCGTTTCTCACCAAAGTGGCTTTGTACTTCGCCGACAAACTTTTCTAGAACCTGTGGGGACCCAACGAACTTCAGTACGCGTAGATTGTTTCGTGCCCTCGGAACAACAGAATTGCCGCTATAATGGCGGCCACACACCCGATGACCAGTGCGCTCACATCGAGTTCCGACTCCAGTCCAACCATCACATTCGAGGGCGTGCGCATCGCCTTCGACGGAAGAGACATTCTGCGCGCAGTTTCCTTTCAGGTGCAGGAGCGGGAGACATTGGTGCTGTTAGGCGAAACAGGGATGGGCAAGACCCTTTCGCTCAAACTAGCGGCAGGACTCCTGCGGCCTTCCAGAGGTAACATTCAAGTGCTCGGCAGGGATGTATCCGGCATGGCGGAGCGGGACTTGCTGGCCTTCCGGCGCCAGATTGGCTTTGTCTTTCAAGAAGGCGCGCTATTTGATTCGATGACGGTCGGGGAAAACGTGGCCTACCGGCTGCACGAAGACAGAGTGAAGGGTGATGAGGTCGAGCTGCGCGTGCGCGAGGTGCTGCGCTTTGTTGAGTTGGAGCACACCATGGACCTGTTTCCATCTGAGCTCTCCGGTGGAATGCGGCGGCGCGTGTCCATCGCCCGAGCCCTGATCAACCAGCCGCCCATCGTGCTCTACGATTCGCCGACAGCCGGACTGGATCCAGTGACTTCGCAAACGATCATCACGCTCATCCTGCGCCTGCGCGATGTATTCGGCGTGACGGCGCTGCTCGCGACGCAACGGCTTCAGGACGGTTTCGCGCTTGCGAACTTTCGCTTCGACGCCGCATCCAAGCGGGTCGTTCGCCGCGTGTCCAACGGAAATGCGACAGGCGCAGCCGGCATGGCGGCAACGCGCTTTTTGGTTTTGCGGGATGGCGGAGTTTATTTCGAGGGCGGCCAGGAAGAGCTTGTGAATACGAAAGACGAATATCTAAAGCGGTTTCTCGTGTGATTGCCGCTAGTCGGCTGGAAGATCGAAAGGGAGGGCAGAAAAAATGGCGCAGCGCAAACAAGTGACGTGGACGGAACTGCGCGTGGGGTTGTTCGTGCTGGTTGGCCTGTCGGTCCTGGCCGCCGGCATTTTCTATGTGACGGGGGCGGGAACGATCGGACCGAAATACCGGCTCATCACTTATCTGCCTGACGTTTCGGGTCTCGTGCACGGAGCTCCGGTGCGATTGAACGGCGTGGAAATCGGGAACGTCGAATCCATTAAGCTGGCGCCTCACACCCCAGGCAAGGTGCGGCCAAAAAACAGAAACATCGAAGTCGTGATGCGTGTCAGCAGGCAGTACGAGAGCGACATTCTGACGGATTCCGCGGCGAGTCTTGTGACGGAAGGATTGCTCGGCAACCGCTACGTTAACATCAGCCTGGGAGTCACAGGTGTGCCGTTGAAGGACGGGCAAGAAGTGCCCGGTGTAGAAGAAAGGGCGATGAAGGAAGTGATGGAGCGAAGCGCGGACGTGTTGGGGAATCTTCAAACGCTCTCAGAAGACATCCAGCAACTAGTCAATGGAGTAAAGGCAGGGAAAGGTTCGCTGGGGAAACTGCTCGTCGATGAACAGGCTTACAACCATCTGAACAGCATCCTTTCCCGGGGTGAGGGCATGCTTGCGAATATTCAAGCTGGACAAGGAACGCTCGGAAAGTTGGTGGCGTCGGACGAGATGTACAACAAAGTGGACAAGGGTTTGGACAACGTGAACGTAATATTGACCGATGTCCGTTCGCAGAAAGGGACGATTGGGAAACTGCTTAACGATCCGTCGCTTTATGATGAATTCAAACAAGCGGCCACAAATGGCAACGCCATGATCGGAGACGTGCGCGCAGGCAAAGGCACGCTTGGCAAATTCGTAACCGACGATACGCTGTACACCAAGCTGAAGGAAACCAGTGAGAACGCGGCGAACGCCACCGCCAAACTGAATGACAACACGACCACCATGGGAAAACTGTTCTCCGATCCGAGACTCTACGACAACTTGAGCGGTCTCACGGGAGATATGCGATTGCTTATCGGAGAGTTCCGGCAGAATCCGAAGAAATTCCTGCACATCAAAGTCGCGGTTTTCTGACGCGCCGGACCCCCGAGTTGGCAAGCAGCGCGCTTTGCCAGTTATTGCGGGGTGTGTTGTAATGCATTTGTAACAATGTAGGCATACGCTGGGTTGCCGGATCGGTTCTCGCTAAAGATTAATGGAAAATCAGGACATCGCTCAAAAACAGCCGCGTACGGAAGCGGGCAAATCCACACTTCCGCAACCTGGAAAACCGGTGCCGAGCCGCGCGTATCCAGGCGCGCTCATCGTCGTAGAAGGCACGGACGGATCGGGCAAGAGTACGCAGCTTTATCTTTTGAAGCGCTGGCTGGAAATCGGCGGCTACCGGCTGCATTTTACGGAGTGGAACTCATCACCGCTGGTGAAGTCGGCTACGCGCCGCGGAAAACAGCGGCGGCTGCTCACACCAACAACCTTTTCGCTCCTGCATGCGGCGGATTTCGCCGACCGCTGCGAACGCCAGATCATGCCACTGCTGCAAGGAGACTATCTGGTGCTGGCCGACCGCTATATTTACACGGCGTTTGCACGCGATGCGGCTCGTGGGTGCCCTGCGCGTTGGCTGAGAAATCTTTACCGCTTTGCACCGGTGCCGGACATTACATTTTATTTTCGCGCGCCACTCGACGTAGCCGTGCATCGCATTCTGAGCGGGCGTCCCAAACTGAAATACTACGAAGCGGGAATGGATATGGCGCTTTCGTATGACCGCTCCGAGAGTTTCCGACTGTTCCAGGCGCGCATCCTCGAGGAGTACGACAAAATGGTGGATTCGGATAATTTCGTCGTCCTGGATGGCACGCTGCCGGTCAACAAGCTGCAAAAGCAGATGAGAGAGATTGTGGCGTCCAAAATCGATTTGAAGCGCTTTGCGCCAGGCGTTCAGGCTCCGGAGTAAGCATGTCCGATCAGGAAAAAGAGAAAGAAAAATCCGTCGCGCCGGTAGTTCCAGTGGAGCTGACACAGGCAACGGGTGCGCCGCTTCCAGGGGCGAAACCCGCGGCTCCCGGCGAGGATGGCGCTGCCCAATATTTCTACGGCGAAGCGCTGGTCGGCTTCGACCCCAGCGAAATTACCGGAAACCTCATCGTCATCGAAGGCATGGACGGGTCCGGACGATCTACACAGATCGCGCTGCTGCAGGAATGGCTGGAATCGGAAGGGTTCGCCGTCCAGACGAGCGGATTGCGAAGGTCGTACCTCGTGGGACGCGACATCGACGAGCTGCTCGCGAAGAACGCGGTGACGCGCCTGACGCTGTCGCTCATGTACGCCACGGATTTCTTTGACCAAGTGGAGCACCGCGTTTTGCCGGCTCTCCGCTCCGGAACGGTGGTTCTCGCGGATCGTTTTATCTTTACTCTCGTAGCGCGCGGCGTGGTGCGCGGAATCAACCGCGATTACTTGAACGGTCTCTACGCCATGGCGCTGCGGCCGCATCTGACGTTTTGGCTGAACGTGCGCCCGGAAACCGCGTTTGCTCGCGAATTCAAAAAAGCGCAGGCCATCAGCTACTGGGAAGCGGGCCGCGACATGTCGCTTTCACATGACCTCTATTGGTCGTTCATCCGCTACCAAACGATGATTAAGCGAGAATTCGAAGTAATGGCCAAACGGCACGCGTTCATCGAACTGGACGGCGAAGCGAGCGTTTCCGCCGTCAACAAACAGCTTCGCCAGCGCATTGGCGAGCAATTGGGAATTCGCGCGACGAAATACACACCTTCCGCCGCGCTCGCGCATCTCTGGCGGTAAATTCTGAAATGTCCGAGCCCGTTCACATTGCCGCCATCGACGCGGGCTCCAATGCCGTGCGCCTCGCGGTCGCGCGCGCCTATTCCGCACTGGATATAGAGCCGCTGGTCAACGAGAGATATTCATTGCGATTGGGCGAAGGCGTTTTTCTACGGCACCGCTTCAGCGAAAAGCTTTTCAAGAAGGGCATCAAGGCGTTCCGGCACTTCCATGAAGTCATGGAGGAGTTTGGAGTCACGCGCTACCGCGCGGTGGCCACGAGCGCATCTCGCGAAGCCCGCAATCGCGATGCGTTTGTGCGGCGCATCAAGCAAAAGACCGGGGTGGCGCTCGAGGTAATCAACTCCACGGAGGAGTCGCGTCTCGGCCGTGTAGCGGTCCTTGCAGCGCTTGGACCGGAATCTCCGCCGCGGTGCATCGCGGATTTGGGCGGTGGGAGCCTGGAGATAAGTATTCTCCGCGATCATACCGTGGAACAGAGCGCGCAGTTGCCCTTGGGCGCGGTACGGCTGATGACCACGCTGAAAATTCCCGGCGTGATTCGGCCAGCGCAGGCGGAACAAGTCCGCAGGTACGTGCGCGCGCTTTTGGAATCGCGTCTGCCCTTCGCGCCCGAATCTCGGTGAACAAACCGCAGTAGCTCTGGGCGGGAACGCGGAAACACTGGCAAATATTGCGCCTGGTCCAAGGCTTCATGGGCTTCCGACGATCCAGCTTTCCTTGCTGCGAGAGCGGCTGCCGGATCTTTTGGAGCGCGATGTTCGCGAGCGCATGAAGAGCTATGGGATAAGGCGGGACCGCGCGGATGTGCTTGGCATATCGGCGATCACGTTTGTCACGCTCGGGCGCTACCTGAATATTCGAAATTTTTCCATCCCCAGCGTGGGGTTGCGCGAAGGACTGCTGCAGGAGATTGCGCGCGAGGCGTTTTCCAGGACGGAACCGCATCGCTACAACGCGGCAGCACGGCAATTGCTCGTAGGCACACGCAGCCTTGCACGGCGCTTTCAAAAGGACCAAACGCACGCCGAGCACGTGCGGGAGTTGAGTGTTCTCCTGTTCGACCAGCTTCAGCCCGTGCACCATCTTCCGGCGCAGTCTCGCGTGCTGCTCGAGGCTGGGGCGCTCCTGCACGACACGGGACACATGATCAGCCATCGCGGGCACCACAAGCATGGCGAATATCTGGTATTAAATGGCGATATTCCCGGCCTGGAAGGGCGGGACCGCGCCATCGTTGCCGGGCTGGTGCGCTATCACAATCGAAAGTCGGAGCCGGCTGGCCATCACGTGGCATATTCTTCGCTGAACAACAGCGACAAGCGGATCGCGCGGCGTCTCTCCGCGATTCTGAGGATTGCCGAGGCGCTGGATCATTCTCATCGGCAAAGAGTCACGCAGCTCCGCGCAGCCTTTCAACGTGATGCCGTGGGGCTCCAGATTTTTGCACGCGGAGATGCAACGGAAGACTTGCTGGACGCAAACCGCAGCGCGGAACTTTTCGAGAAAGAATTTCACGTGCGGCTTTATTTTCGGCAGTTGGCTTTGCAACAAAAGTGACGCGGAGTTTCTCTCGGGTGTCCAAGTGATATTCTTTAGGTTCGTGGAGGGGGAAAAGATCCCATGGAAATATACGTCGTGCGCCACGGCATCGCGATCGATCGGGAAGATCCCAAGTGCCCGCCCGATCCGGAAAGATATCTGACCGAGGAAGGCATCGAGAAAACGAAGCGGGTCGCTGCGGCAGTTGCGGCGCTCGGCGCGTCGCCGGACCTGTTGCTGTCCAGTCCGTACGTGCGAGCGATGCAGACGGCGGAGATTTTCGCGTCCGCCCTGGACTACTCCAAACAGAAGATTCGCCGGACGGATTTGCTGCTGCCGGGCGCGGAGCCTTCGTTGTTTTTCCGCGAGCTTGCCAAAGACAAGCAAACTTCGACACTGTTTGTATTCGGACACGCCCCCCAGCTGGATGACATCATCGCCGCGGCGCTGGGTTCCAAACATCATATTACTTCATTGAAAAAAGCAGGTGTTGCGTTGATTGAATTGAAGCGCGTTTCGCCGCCGAACGGGCAATTGGTTTGGCTGGCACCGCCGAAGCTGCTTCGGCGGGCAGGGAAGTAGCGCTGATGACCGGGAGTTGATGCTCTCCACCGATTTGGAGTTGACCTTTTCTCGACCCAGACGTGCCGTACCGATTTCTAGTTAACCGTCGCCACCTCTCTCCCCAGGATTTTTGTAAGCGTTGCTGATAAACGGTTTAGCTCTCCTGTAAGTTTCCTAAAATCAACAGTTACGAGATTCTTTGTAAACGTGGATTCTAAAGGAGTTTCGGGGACTCGCGTAGGCGGTAGTTGTGGTCGAAGTGGACGGCGTAAGGGTCGCGGTTTGATGTGGTCGGTCGGGTTTGCGGACGTGGCGGCGCCGCAGGAGCTGCGTTGGGTTGGGCGGATTGGGCAGGGGCTGAAGCGAGTCGGGTCTCATCGATGGTTGACGAGGCGGGATTGAGGCAGGGTCCTTCGCTGCGCTCAGGATGACAGGGCTCCGGCGGCGGGTTGTGACGGGGCTGAGTCGGGGCGGCGGGGAAACAGTGAACGTGCCACGGAAAGGGCAGCTTCGGCCTGCGCAGGCGTGGGGCCAGCTGCACTTGGCGGTTGGGGCGTCGCTGCTGCAGGTTGTTGCGGTCGCGAAGGGGGCTGCGGAGAAGAGGCAGTGGGTCGCTGGGGTTTTGGGTGGGTGGGCTGGGATTGAGGTGGCTCGGGTTGTTGCGGTTTGGCCTCGGCGTTGCCGGGGGCGGGTGGGAAGCGGTAGTCAAAGTTGACGTAGACGGAGGTGCGGACGGCTTTACGCCAGCCGTCGGTGCCAAAGGCGTTGATGTATTCGTGTTGAGAGAGGCGGATGGCCTGCAATTGAGTTTGGAACATGTAGGCAACGGTGCGAGCGAGTCTGGGTTTTATATCGCCGCGGATTACGGCGGGGATTAGGCGCGAGAGTGCGGTGTTGAGATCGCAGGCGGAGAGGTAATCGCCGGAGAAGAAATAGGCGAGGTCTTTGCCAAGTGTTTCGGCGGCGCGTGCGCGGATCTCCTTTTGGGCGTGGTAGAAACAGAAATGGGGATGGTTACCGGTGCGGGGCGTCCGGCAGCGGCGGCCATCGGCGAAACTGAATAGACAGAGGGATACACGGTCCTTGGCGGTGAGCGAAGGCATAGATTTCTCCTTGGTTTAGTTTTTGAGATTTGACTGACGGAAAAAACAAGAGCACAGCCAAGATTCATCGCACAAGGCGCGATGGAGAAGCGTTTGGCTGTGCCACCAAACATGGGCCTGAAAACGAAACGCCTCGCGGGATCGCGAGGCGCAGTACTGAACGAAACTATTATACCGCAGATATAATACGGATCAAGTTAAAAAGTTCGGGCCAAAAGAGAGAAGCGTCAAAACCCGCAGCCTTAAAAAGCCTTAAAACCGAAGGCTGCTGCACCCCATCTGCCGCATAGTCCACCGGCCCGGAAGGCAAGTCAACGAACTGCCGCCATCGTCAGTCGTTCACTATTCGGAGGATCTGGTGCGAGCAATGCTAGTTCGGATTTAGGAACGGTAAACTGCGAAAAACCACAGTCCAAGCAGACTAAAGCTTTTTGGAATACCAACACGCTGGGATTGTCTAGATTTTTGAGACCGCTGCGGTGGACCATCATCTCAAAGGAAAATTCTACTTGTTTAACTGAGGCGCATATCGCACAGGACATAACCCTCCCCCGCTCTTATAAGGACGCCAAGACACAGTTTAACCGCTCCGTGAGTGTGGTGTAAACCACCGAATGGAGTCTGACTGTGCAAAATTGAACACGCCCCCCCTGCGGGTTGTCCTCTCCGCATTTCTGACAATGCCGCGATTGGAAAAGCGCGAGGCCCTGTTACTTCTGCCAGTTGTGGAGGCGCGTGCGCTAAACGGAATATGGCCCCGGCCTCAACAGGCGTCGTGTTGTTCGGCAAGGCAATCGGCCAGCATTGCATTCCCGGCTTAGGAAAATGGAATGGGAGGGAGGTTGCCCCTTCCATCCCCAACAAGTCGTTCCCTTGCGGAAGGGTTTTCTAAAGAAAGCCTAGTTGCGAGTTCCAATTGACTTGATCAGAAGAGCTCTGATCAACCGCTGCAGGTTGTTTTGCGAGGCAGCGTTTGCATGAGCGACGGCTCTCTCTTAGAAAGGGCACGCAATTGAGTGTCACTTTTGACAGTTACTGCGTTTGAAGACAAGAGGCAGTATCACGCGGTCTCGCGGTTTGTTGCGCAATTCAGCGAAGAATCGCCTGCGGATTTAATGGTCGAGTGAGAAGAAGGAAGAGGAGGACGTTGATGAAGTGCATCGGAAAAGTTGGTCCGGCATTTGCAATGTGTTTCATGGTCCTGGGGCTGGTTGTGTCGCCGCCCGTCTCCGCACAGGCTAAAAAACCCAACATTTTGGTCATCATGGGCGATGACATAGGAATAACGAACATCGGCGCCTACAGCCTCGGCATGATGGCCGGCAAGACGCCGAACCTCGACAAACTTGCCAAGGAAGGCATGCTTTTCACGGATTATTACGCTGAGGCGAGCTGTACGGCGGGTCGCGCGAACTTCATCATGGGTGAACTGCCCATCCGAACGGGTATGACCACGGTCGGCCAGGCTGGCGCGCCGATTGGCATCCCCGCGGAAGCCGTCACGACCGCCACCATCCTGAAAGCGATGGGCTATGCGACCGGCCAGTTCGGCAAGAACCATCTTGGTGACAAGAATGAATTCCTGCCCACCGTCCACGGCTTCGATGAATTCTTCGGCTATCTCTATCACCTGGACGCCATGGAAGACCCGTTCCACCCGAACTATCCGCAGAACCTCTTGAATGTCGTTGGGCCGCGCAACCTGGTTCATTCCTGGGCCACGGCTACGGATGATCCCACCGATATGCCGCGCTGGGGCAAGATCGGCAAGCAGAAGATCCAAGATGAGGGGCCGTTGCCTCCACACCCGACTAATGGGATCAAATACAACATGGAGACAGTGGACGATACGATCCGCGACCTCTCCCTCGCGTTTATTGACAAGGCCAAGGCCGATGGCAAGCCGTTCTTTGTGTGGCTGAACCCGACGCGCATGCACGTGGTCACCCACCTCTCTCCGAAATACACGGCGATGATGAATTCGGAGAATGGCTGGAGCATAGAAGAAGCCGGCATGGCGCAGTTGGATGACGACATCGGCCTCGTAATGCAGCACCTGAAGGACGCGGGGCTAGACGATAATACCATCGTCGTTTTCACCACCGACAACGGCACCGAAACGTTCACCTGGCCCGATGGCGGCACCACGCCGTTCTCACAGGCGAAAGGAACGGTCATGGAAGGTGGTTTCCGCGTGCCGTGCATCGTGCGTTGGCCTGGCCACGTCCCGGCGGGTTCCGTGCAAAACGGCATCATTTCCGGCTTAGACTGGTTACCTACGTTCGTCTCTCTCGCCGGAAACCCGAACATCACCGCGGAATTGCTCAAAGGGGTGAAAATCGGCGACCGAACTTACAAGAACCATCTCGACGGCTATGACCAGACCGCCATGCTCACCGGCAAAGGCCCGTCCAATCGCCACGAAATCTTCTACCTTGGTGAAAGTACGATTGGCGCGGTGCGCATTGACGACTACAAGTATCGCTTCATCGATCAGCCCCAAGGCTGGCTGGGGGTCAAAAATCATCCGGACGTGCCGTCGATTATCAATCTGCGGCTCGATCCGTACGAGAGAATGAGCTTTCCAGAAGACCTGACGAGGAATGGGTCGCTGATGTCTTTCGGTGATTGGTACATGTATCAATTCTGGCGTTTTATTTTCGTTCAGCAAAAGATGGGCGAGGAAATCCAGACCTTCCTTGAATTCCCGCCGATGCAACGGGGCGCAAGCTTCAATCTCGATGCCCTGAAAGCCGAAATGGCCGCCAAGATGGCGCAGGCGGCAGCGGCTTCCAAAGGCCCCAGCAATTAACAGAAACCAACGTCACGGCGGGCGGCTCGAAAGGGCCGCCTTCCTCTTTTGCAAGTAATTTCTGCAAGTAATGAATGGTCGGCCAAGGTGACAGCGGCTCTAGCAGAAGGAAGCCCAAAAAGCGCCGCTGTGTACTTCTGAAATCAAAACACCGCAACCTCGTGGCAACCATCCTTAAATGCGCTTTGCAACTGTGAGTAGATTTATGCCTCCCATCGCAGAAAACCTGCCCTATCAGAAGGGGCGGGTAATTCAGTGTCACTTTTGACAGTTACAACCTCCGAGGACAGGAGGCAGTATCGCGAATGTCCTTGACGTTTTCGCCGACGCTTAAGCGAAGAGACCGGTCGAATCGTATCTCTTGCCAAGAATCCGAAAGGAGTGCGTTTATGAAGGGCGCTGGAAAAACCAGTCTCAGCTTTGCAGCGTTTCTCACGGTCCTCGGGCTCGTGGCTGCAAGCGCGAACGCGCAGCAGGTTACGGGTACGCCGGGTTCGCCAAGCGCCACGACTTCGATCGACGGGAAACAAATCCCGCCACCGCCTCCAAAATTTGGCGGAGTGATCAAGGAAAGCGCAAAAGATTCCACGCCATGGTGGCCTCCGCGCATCGTGCCGCCCAAGGGCGCGCCCAACGTTCTGCTCATCATGACTGACGATCAGGGATATGGCGTGTCAGGTACTTTTGGTGGAGTAATTCCGACACCCGCGCTGGACCGCATCGCCAAGAACGGGTTGCGGTACACACAGTTCCACTCCACGGCTCTTTGCTCGCCAACGCGGGCGGCTTTAATCACTGGCCGCAACCATCATTCCGTCGGATTTGGCGTCATCGGTGAATTGTCGACGGGCTACCCAGGCTATGACTCTGTCATCGGTCAGGAGAGCGCCACTATCGGCGAGATCCTCAAGGAGAACGGATACGCTACGTCCTGGTTCGGCAAAAACCACAACACTCCCGGCTTCCAGTACAGCAGTGCGGCAGGCCCCTTCGAGCAATGGCCCTCGGGTATGGGATTCCAGTATTTCTACGGGTTCCTGGGCGGTGAAACCGATCAATGGCAGCCCTACCTATTCCGTGACCATACGCAAGTTTTCCCATGGGTCGGAAAAAAAGATTACAACCTCATTACCGACATGGCTGACGACGCTATCCGGTATATGAACGACTTAAACGCAGCCGCGCCGGAGAAGCCGTTCTTCCTCTATTACGTTCCTGGAGGGAGTCACTCACCGCACCAGCCAAAGGAGGCGTGGGTCGAAAAATTCAAAGGCAAGTTCGATACGGGTTATGAAAAAATGCGCGAGGAGATTTTTGCCAACCAAAAGAAGCTCGGCGTGATTCCCGCTAGCGCGCAACTCACTCCGTGGCCGGATGACATTCCCAAGTGGGATTCGCTTTCCGTATTGCAAAAGAAACTTTACGCGCGACAGGCGGAAGTGTACGCCGGGTACACGGCATACACCGACGATGAGATTGGCCGCGTGATTCAAGCCGTCCAGGACATGGGGAAGCTCGACAACACGCTGATCATCTACATCGTCGGCGATAACGGCACCAGCCCAGAAGGCACTCTTGGCGGCACGTATAACCAGTTGATTGCCTACAACGGGATTCTCGATACGCCGATGCCCCTGCAGCTCTTGCACTTGAACGATTGGGGCACGGACAAAACTTATCCGCACATGGCTGTGGGATGGGCGTGGGCTTTCGATACGCCGTTTAAGTGGACCAAGCAGGTGGCATCACATTTCGGCGGAACGCGTCAGGGCTTGGCCGTATCTTGGCCTGGCCATATTAAGGACGTAGGCGGTATTCGCACTCAGTTTCATCACGTTATCGATATCGTTCCAACAATCCTCGAAGCCGCCGGCGTCAGAGCGCCAGAAGAAGTCAACGGCATCAAGCAGAAGCCGATCGAAGGCGTGAGCATGGCCTATACATTTGATCAGGCCAATGCGAACGCGCCGTCGAAGCGCGGCACGCAGTATTTCGAAATGGTCGGCAACCGAGCTATCTATCACGACGGATGGATTGCCTCCACTACGCCGCCCGCACCACCGTGGCAACTTGGAACGGGGAAGCTCACGCCCCTGGACGAATATAAGTGGGAGCTCTACAACATCGTCGAGGACTATTCGCAGTACAACGACCTCGCGGCGCAACAGCCAGCCAAGTTGAAGGAATTGCAGGCGCTGTTCCTGATGGAGGTGGCAAAGTACCAAGTTTTTCCATTGGATAACTCGGGCTTCGTGCGTTTGCTCTCGCCTAAACCAAGCGCTATCGCTGGACGAACGGTCTTCACTTACACCGGTGAAAATTCCGGGATCCCCGTTGGCAACG
Organism: uncultured Acidobacteriota bacterium; assembly: GCA_963833345.1. Classification (GTDB taxonomy): domain Bacteria; phylum Acidobacteriota; class Terriglobia; order Acidiferrales; family UBA7541; genus Acidiferrum. Next base: position 409,137 of record CAWHXI010000001.1, read on the forward strand.
CTCCCAGCATTCTGGATCGCGATTACACCATTACCGCCAACGTGACGATTCCAGATGGCGGCGCGGAAGGAATGATCGCGACATTGGGTGGCCGCTTTGGAGGTTACGGCCTGTACCTGAGCCGCAGCTTCAATTGGTGGTTCCACGCTCAGTTTTTTAGAAGGATAGGTGTGTGGCTGTTTGTGGTTGGATTACTTTTTGCGTGGCTCAGTAAAAAAAGCAGATGGTCGCGGCTGGGGCATTCTTTGCTGGTCTTCGCGGTGCTCTGGGTGGTCGTGGTATATGCCGTCGGCTGGCTGGGAGTAGGCAGAGGCAAGCCAGTATTTCTTTACAACTTCCTAGATATGGAGCGCTTCAAGTGGGAAGGCCCGGCTCTCTCGCCCGGCCAGCACACCATCGTTTTCAATTTCAAGTACGACGGCCCCGGCCCGGCCAAGGGCGGCACCGGCATCCTATCGGTTGATGGCAAAGAGGTAGACCGCAAGACGATCCCGCACACGATCCCATTGCTCATGTCCATCGACGAAACCTTTGACATAGGGGTCGATACCCGTACGGGGGTTGACGATTTCGAGTACCGAGTGCCGTTCCGGTTTGGCGGCAAGATCGACAAGTTGACTTACAACCTCGGACCGGAGCAGTTGTCGGCGGAGGACAAACAGGACGCTGCTAAAAAACTCGCGGCAGCCAAAGACTAAGCGGCAAGTACGCACGCGCCTACCAAGGTTGCGACAAGCGAAGCGAACAACCGCGCGGGCAATCCTCAGGTGACAGGGTTTAGGAAGATGGTCATGAGTTTGAGTTAACGGGTATTGGATAGCCCGCAACCTACGAATCCGGGGATGGAGAAATGGGATGGCAACCAGAACGGTAGCGGTGGTCGCTGCTGTGGTTGAGATGACTGCCGGTTTTGCCCTCATCGCCAGTCCTAGCATTGTCGTTCATTTGCTCATAGGCACCGGGCTTTCTGATGGCGGCATTGCGATAGGCCGGGTTGGAGGATTTGGGCTTCTATCACTTGGTCTGGCGTGTTGGCCGAGCGGGCGGGTCGTAAACGTACAGGCCATTTCAGCCCTGTTTACCTACAACCTGCTCGCAGCACTTTACATCGGCTCTCTCGGGCTTGTCGGAGGTTTCGCCGGGTACCTGCTGTGGCCGGCGTGTGTTCTCCATGCTGTGTTGGCGTTCCTGCTAGCGCGTCCAGCCTATCAGGCAGTTCGGCGGGAAGGTTCTGGCGTCGAAAAGAAAATAGAAAATGGTGTTCCGGGCAAGCCTTTAGGATGACGGAAAAGGTTGATGCCTCTCGCAGGCGTTGCTTGTACTCCGAGGAAAGGCAGGGTTGACCAAGGTAAGCCCAAAATGCAAACCGCCGGCCGCACTCGCCCAAAATGATGCGCATATACAAGATGACTTGGCGATGGGCGTTTCTCGCCTGTTTCGCGTGCCTGCCTGCTCGCGCGCAAGATACGCAATTCATACCGGAAGCTGACGCGTATCTCAAATTGAATTCCTTTGTTCGGACGTATCTTCAGGCCAAGGACGATCGGGAAGGCGGCGATTCGACGCAATTCGCAATAGGTCCAAGCATTCAGTTCTATCTGAAACCGCTGCTCAAGCTTAAACATGTGACGGTTTTTGATCTCGACGATTCGAAGTCAAGAGCTCTGGTTGTGGAAGTGGGATACCGCTATATCGATGAGCCGAATTCTCCTACCGAAAATCGTATGATCCTAGCTGTCACTTCGAATTTCCCCATGAAGGCAGATTTCCTGATCACGGACCGGAACCGTGCAGATCTCGATTGGAAAAATGGCAGTTTCACCTGGCGCTATCGGAATAGACTGACTCTGGAAAGAACTTTTGCAATCCACTCCTATCACCTTATTCCGTATGTCTCTGCCGAACTGTTTTATGAGAGTCAGTACAGTAAAATCAGCACGACGTCTATCTATGCGGGTAGCTTGTTCCCGGTGGGCAAACACGTCGAATTCAACCCGTACTACGAGCATGACAATAACACTGGCAAACACCCGAACAAACAAGTGAATTCGGCGGGGCTAGCTGTCTATTTTTTCTTTTCTGTGGAGAAGAAATAAACTTAGAAACTGTTTTAGCTCCGACCGCGAGAGAGATGATTCCTGCGGCGTGATCACACCACGACGATATGGTTCTTGATGGCAAATTGGATCAGTTCAGCCGTCGATTTGAGTGCTAGTTCTTCCATTGTCCTGTATTTGTGGAAAGCAACCGTCCTGGGAGTGACGTGAAGAACGTCGGCTATCTCTTTCATGGATTTTCCTTCGGCCAAGAGTTGGACAACCTCGCACTGCCGCGGCGTCAGTGATTTAGGCCGCTGCCTGCCACGTGGGTCACGAATGAAACTGTTTTCCATTCCCTTGGAAATATTTGGCGTGACATAGGTCCTTCCCTTGAGCGCTTCTTGAATCGCATGCAGTAATTCTGAGGAAGCCGATGTCTTTAGCAAGAATCCTGACGCCCCCGCGCGCATGGCCTCGACGGCTAGATCGGGATCTTCGTGCATGGTCAGGAAAATCAGTTTAACTGCAGGCAGTTTTGTCTTGAGCTGCCGCGCGGCTTCGAGGCCGTTCAAAAGGGGCATGCCGATATCGAGCAATATCACATCCGGCTTGAGAGCCCCGGCGGCGTCCAAGAGAGCTCGACCGTCAGATACAGTTGCCACGACCTCATAATGCGGCTCCAGAAGTTTGCGGAAGGCCTCGACTAGAATTTTGTGATCATCTGCTAAAATTACTCTTGGAAGTTTCATTGTGCCCTCCGGCCCGAGCTGAAAACCGCGCACACGCAGGCGCCCGAATTCGTGCAAACAGCTCCAACGTGCTCTTGGCCCTCCCAGCCTGGACCTGCGAAGGCTAGCCTACTTTAGGTTAATGCCGTGTGACATGTATCATGGCATTCGATACGATGTGAAACTGCCGTTGCAAGACTCTGCCCCGGTTACAATGTGAGTTCGAGATGGTACCATTCGTCCGCTTAATAGTGCCGGCATCCACAAATTCGCTCCGATCGAATGGCCCTTGTCCTTAAGTCAGACCAAAGGATTGCTTCGGCAACATCGAGTACCCGAAGAAGGCATGTTCAGCGAATGTGGCAAAGCTGAGGTCGATCCCCGTAAACGACCTTGAACGAGCCCCCCGAGTCTTCTGAGACGAGATTGCCTCAGTCTAAGCTTGATGCGGAGGTTGTCGGATTGGCTCAAAAGATACAACTGTCAGTTTTACCAGTGGCACGGACTCGAGACGGATTCCTACTCCAGCGCGATGGGATCGAAGGCTAAGATGGCTAAGCCATCTCTAACTAGCGTGTTCTGAACACGTTCCGCCAAGCCCGAGGTCGCTCGACTATGCCTGGGGATCCAACAAATAGGGTCTCGCGACTAGTATTTCTGCCAGTATGCAAGTGTGGACGAAACCGGTACCTATTATGGGAGGACGGTCCTAAAGTCGTTGAATGGCGGAGAAGCCTTAGGAGCGTACCCCGTGATTTCAAAACATCCAGGAGTTCCGAGATTCTGCTTCCTTTCTGGGAGATCCGTCTATGCCCGCCACGGGAATTGCTGCTCTACCAGCGGGCTTAAAGTCTCGGCTGTTTGAAGGAATCGCGCAGCACGATCTCGCGATCATCCGCGCCGCCGCAACTGAGCGGCGATACCTCGCCAATTCTGTGATCACAAACCAAGGTAATCCTGCAGAGCATTTGTTCCTGTTGACCAGTGGCCGCGCCAGATATTTTTTCATCACGGAAGAAGGCCAGAAAACACTACTTCTTTGGCTCACACAAGGGGAGATCGTTGGCGGTGCTGCGTTCCTAACTAAGGCGTCTAAGTATCTACTCAGCGCGGAAACGGTGAAGGATAGCTCGGTCTTGGTATGGAGCCGAGCCACACTTCGAAGTCTCTGTATGCGGTACCCAAGGCTTTTGGAGAATGCATTATTGATGGCGTCTGACTATCTGGCTTGGTATTTTGCCGATCACGTAGCGCTGAGTTGCCATACGGCTCGCCAAAGACTTGCCCAGGTCCTGGTTCGTCTAGCCGGAGTCATTGGCCAAAAAGTTCCAGGCGGTGTCGAGTTTGACGCTACAAATGAAGAGTTGGCCAGCGCGGCGAACATCACGCCCTTCACCGCAAGCCGCCTCATCAGCGAGTGGCAAATGAGCCGTGCCGTTGTGAAGCGCCGCGGCAAGATCCTCCTTCGATCTGCCGAGCGGCTGTCTCTGAGCGTAGTTTAATTCCTGTTACCAATTTTTCTCCCGGCATTGCATTTCCTAATTGTCCTTGAGCAATTTCATAGTTGCCTCTGAGCAACGACGAACCCAAGCGTACATGCGAATCTTCCGAGCTGTGCAATTAGTTCGGAATAGGTACAGATATGTCGAGAAAGACGAATGTTGAAGGTGCCAGGGAATTGCAAATGTCTTTAGTCCGCATTCTCATTGTGGATGATTTTGATCTTTGGAAGGGTTTTGTCATCGCGCGCTTGCGGGAACGCCCGGACCTAACCATCGTAGGGTTCGCATCGGATGGCTTGCAGGCCGTGCAAAAAGCGGAAGAACTGCAGCCGGATTTGGTTTTGCTGGATATGATGTTGCCAAAGCTGAATGGCATTGAATCTGCTCGACAAATTCGGGGAGTGGCGCCGCTGGCTAAGATACTGTTCGTGAGCTCGGAATCTGATTCGGAATCGGTCCAAACAGCGTTTCAGGCTGGCGGATCCGGTTATGTCTCGAAGATGGAAGCCGCAGCGGGGCTACTGGATGGAATCGATGCTGTGCTTCGAGGAGAGAAGTTTGTCAGCCCTGGATTAGCGGATTCGGAGCATGTGACCGAAGCGCGGAATTCAGCCCTGGAAGACGAGGAGAGCGCTACTTGAAGGGATTGCGGTGCGTTCGGTTGCCGGCTGGCAACGACGACATTTGCCGAAGAAGCTAATTCTGTCAAACTGGGCAAGATCAGCGACTTTCAAGCGGGCTTCGGGTTATACAAAGGACGGAGCCACAGAAATTGGGCCTAACCTATATGTCGGTAGTTCGGGTACTTATAGTGGATGACTTCGACCCATGGCGGCTATTTGTAGTTCAACACTTAAACGACCAGCCCCATGTGCGCGTTCTTGGATGTGCAGCAGACGGGTTGGATGGCATGCAGAAAGCGGAAGAACTTCAACCCGACCTGATTTTGCTGGATATCAGCCTTCCAAAGTTGAATGGCATTGAGCTGGCTCGAAAAGTCCGGAAGCTTGTTCCCAAAGCGAAAATCCTTTTCTTGAGTTCAAATGCTGATCCAGATGTTGTGCGGGCTGCCTTCTGCGCGGGTGGAGCGGGTTACGTTCTTAAGATGGATGCTGGGGGAGCACTGTTGTCCGCCATGGAAGCTGTTCTTCTCGGCAAACAATATGTGAGCAGCAGCCTTGTGGGGATCGAAGACTTGGCCGACTCGCAGGACTAGGTCTTTGTATGGGGATTTACTAGTACTTTTGACAGTTAACCGCCGATTCTGCGCCCTCCTATACTCATTCTGCGTCCCACTGATCTAGCAAGAAAGCGCATTCAGATGCTGCTTATAAAGTATCCGACTTGAAGGTTTCAAAAGAGATCTCATTTCGGTCCATTGGTTTCAGGTGCGCTCATCCGAGGAGCCATTCTTGGCTTTTCCTCGGACAAGCCCAAATCGGAGAGCGTCCAAACTAACACTAAACGAGCCTGGTGGAGTCCTGCTTTTCCATGCGCCGAAGGCTCAATATCTCGACCGGAGAGGAACGTCTCCGCGATAAAGAGAGTGTGGTAGGCATCTGACCATTCAATGGATGCGGTTCGTTTTCAAACTCGTCTTTGCGATAGTGCTCGCCGCGTGGCCCTTTTCTTCGCTGCACGCGCAGGACCTGGCACCACGAGCCTATGTAATAACGCCAGTGCATTCCAATGCAATTTTGGTCACTTGGTCGTTCTACGACGGAGGCGTGAACTTCAACGGGACTATCCCGGTCACCAACGCAACCGGCACCTACTACCTATCAATCCTGAGCTACTACCACTCTCTCAGTTTCTTTGGACGCTCGGCAAACTTCACGGCCTCGCTACCGTATGCGGTGGGAAATTTTCAGGGGGTCCTGTCGGGGCAATCCAGGTCGGTATACCGTTCAGGCCTCGCGGATTCCGGCTTTCGGTTTTCCGTAAACCTAATCGGCGGCCCGGCGATGCAAGCGAGAGAAATGGCCAAGTGGAAGCAGAAGAGGGTGTTGGGACTGAGTCTGAGAATGGTCGCGCCCGCCGGACAATACAGCGGCACGAAACTGATCAACTGGGGCGGCAATCGGTGGGCTTTCAAACTGGAACTTGGGTATTCCGAACGATGGGGCCACTGGGCGCTCGACGGCTATGCCGGAGGGTGGTTCTACACCACAAACTCTTCCTTTTTCGCCGGCGCGGTCACCAAACCACAGAACGAATCGCCGATCCTTTCCCTGGAAGGGCATTTGAGTCACGACGTGAAGCCGCGCTTGTGGGTGTCGCTGGACGGGAACTTCTGGTGGGGCGGCGTTACCAGCTTGAGCGGCATACAGAACCTGGCGACCAAACAAACCGGTTCGCGCATCGGAGGTACGGTTTCCTTCCCCATCAGCAAGCACCAATCCATCAAAGCCAGCTACAGCAATGGCACATATATTAGCTTCGGCGGAAACTACCAAAACGTTTCCGTGGCGTGGCAGTACTCCTGGTTGGGCAGACCGAATTAGAAATCCGTTCAGCCGGAGTTACACGCAATAAACATCGAATAGTCTTACTAGATGCAGGCGATGTTCTGTAATCGCCAGCGACTCTCATTTTGCAGGATCCCAACGACGACTCGCCGGTTCTCGGCCTGCCCTCCGCGGTGGGAATGCCTCCAGCGGTCCTCACCCCGAAGCCGTATTCAGGGAGTAGAGCGGAACAGCGACTGTGTCAAAACTTACAGCGCTTAGCTCATGTTGCGTTGGAAAACGAAGGCGATGATGATTTGCGCGGGTGTGGGCTGTCCCTTAAATGTGGCTGGGTTGAATCTCCAGGTCTTGATGGCGCTGATTGCCTGTTGGGTGAGGGTTGGGACGTCGTTAATTACGCGAATTTGCTTGGGTTGGCCTGACCTGCCTATGGTTACGTCAAGCACCACGGTCCCTTGGGCCACACTAGCGGCAGGGTACTTTGCGAAAGATGCCAGATTGATTTGCGGTGGTGCGAATTGCGACGCGTCCGGATAAGTTGGCTGAGCAGGGGCAAGAACTAGGCTCTGGAAGGCCGCGCCTCCCGCTGGGTTGAAGACATTAAAGATGACCGTTAGGGAAATTTCGGAAGAGACTGGATTGCCTTTCAATATGGCAGGCCTGAAGGTCCAGAGCTGGACGGAATCCTGTACGGCGCTGGTTAACGGTGGAAGGTCGCGTAAAGCCTGCATGTTTTGGATCTGAGCGTTGTTGTCTAGACTGAGGAGGAGAGATACAGCCCCCGCAGCTTGTGTATTCACGGGGTAGGGGATGTTGCTGGCGCTCAAAACATCGGGAGGGACATATTCTGGAATCTTGTCAGCGCCGGAGCCCACAGGTATCGTTACCAGGCTTACTAGGAGAATCGCTCGTGCTGGAAACGAGAAACACAGGTTTATGTTCATCGCGTTTGCATTCCTCAACGAAGGGAGCGATGGTGGTCGAAACGAACCACGACATCCCATACTGGCGACTGCCCCGCGCTACAACATGTGGACGCAGCCTATTCAACTACGCACCAAGATTCTCGATCAGGCTCCCTCGGCTTTATCCAGAGGCAGGCTCCTGCCATGCGATTGATCGAGGTATTTGATCAGGAGGACATCGTTGCCCTTCTCGTCGTAAATAAGTTCATCGACAAGCTCTCTGGCAACCAGCACTCCATAACCGCCAGCGCGCATGCCGTGTTCTTCACGGTAGTTAGCGTGCCGTATCGGATCCTCCGGAGGGTTGGACAAGGCACTGTGGCGAATTTCATCTAGCGAAAAGCCTTCTCCCGGATCTTTGACGCGGCACATAACCATGTGCCGCGAGCGAATGTAAGAAATCTCAACGAATTTGTCGGGATCGAAATTCGCGCCGTGCTCGATCGCGTTCATGAGTATTTCGCGAAAGGCGGATGCGACATCTTCTCGCTCGGCGTCTGGAAGATCCGCGATCTCATTGATGAACTGGACCAAGCGTTCTGCGGTTCTCATATCGCAGCTCGCCGCGAGACGAATCCAGTTGGGAGTTGCTGAGAGAATCTCGATACCTTCATCCCAGCATGGGCCTTCGGCGGCAGAGCGTATCATACTGGCGAGCGATTCCGGTGAGAAGGGGCGGGAGAAGAAGCTGAAAGCGCGTTCACGCATGGAGGCGATGACATCAGCTGGCGTTGCTTCGTCCGTGAGAATGATCAGCTTGGTATGCGGCCGAACGCGCCGGATCATGCGCAGGAGTTCAACATCTTGCTTACCCGACGTTTTTTCACTCGTAAGGATAAGGTCACAAGGAGTCGTCTCCGCCCATGCCAGTGCAGCGAGATTGTTGGAAACGTGCCGGATAGACCACGCATTGGGCACCAGCGTGTTGGTGATCACCTCGTCGACTTCGGGGTTCGCGTCAACCACAAGTGCGGTTCTAACAGGGAACGGTCGATTCTCGAGATGTGGCGCGGCATGCATTGTAAACACGCAAACTCTAGAGGAATCCATTTTTGAAAACTATTGTCAGAATTACCAGATGTTTGTGGATATCAGCACGAGCTTGAACGCGAGATCGATCTGCTAGTGGTCATTCCGGCCACCGGAACCCTCCGGGTTAGTGCGCTTCACTGGCAGGATCCATCGTCAGCAAACTGGCCGCTGGCAGCCATTGCGGCCAGAGAGTGTCCACAGTTGACGATTTTCTGGTTCAAAGCATCATTGGCGAGGGCGTCGGGGGCGATGTAATCGAGGGATTGGCGTGCGGCGACGTAATTGCTGCTCAGCGTCTTCATGTTTTCGAACTCGTTGTTTAGCAACTGGGCGGCGCTCTGATCGGAATCTGTAGAAGCTGCCACTGATGCCAATCTAAGGCCCGCCTGGGCCTGGATGCGGTATCCAGACAACCAACTCTCAGCCAACGGGAATCCATTTTGAATGGCGTTAGCGAGGGCGCTGTGCCATTCCCTGACAAGGGACATTGCTTCAATGCCTGCCTTCAGGAAGGCTTTGGAGAATCCTGGATTTGCCGGCGCGGGCGGACTTGTTGCACTTGTCGAAGCTGGTGCTGCGGGAGGCGCATTTGCAGAACTCGGCAACGTCAGCGTGATCTGGTTCCCACTAAAGCTCAGAGAGCCGTTCGCAACTCGTGCCAAGGTTTCGAGGTCAACATAAGACCGTCCGTTCATCTGAACAACGGTCACCTGTCCCAGCTGGCCGTTTACAACAAGGATGCGATTCTGCTGCGCTGCCTGGCATAGGGCAAGCAGTGGCACAACTAAGATCATGGTCAGTACAAGGGGCGCCAAAGATCTTCTATTTCGCATGTTGGACTCCTATCCGGGTCGCCGGACTTTTCCAGCATACCCTAGGGACATGCAGAGAGTGGCGCCAGTCTGGGACTGAAATTACCGCCGGCTAGGGCACGAGCCGATTGGAGGGGAGAGAGCAACCTCCAATCGGTCTGTGCGCTTACGGTACTACTCTCTAATACTTCAGGGATAGAACTCCGTTTGCCAATCAGGCTCTCGGCGTGGCAAGCCGTGACATAGTGCCACGAATCGCCATTGTTGCCAGGGAGAGGCCACAGAAAAGCATTCCAAGCAAGCCGATGAGTGGTAGCTCGCTCGCTGTCTTGGGAAGCTTCGTGGGAGCCGGCTCAGGTGCTGCAGCAGCTGTTTCGACCGGAGCAGGCGCCGGTGCTGGAGCTGGCACAAAAACCAGAATTGCGACATCCGGCTTTGGCGCGGGGGGTGGCGGCGGCATGGTTCCCGTTCGCTTCACTATCTGGGCGACCACAGTGGCGGGCTGCTCGATCACCTGCTGAGCATCTACTTTCATCCCTTTCCTGAGGCCGAATGCGTCCGTCACTTGGCCGTTTACCGTGAATTTCTGGCCGTTGGGAATCTTGAACTCTTGATTCTTGCCATTATCCATCGTCAAGATAACTGAGTTTGGCGGATTGATGAACCATACCGTGCCACTGACCGTTTTCACGGTCGTAATCACCTTTGGAGTGGTCGTTGTAATGGTCTGTCTTTCAATGACCATGCCCGGCTGGATTTGGTGGATGTTGAGCTGTTTTCCATCAACAGTCACGGTCGTGCTGTCCGGAACATTGTCGAAATGGCGCAGTGTTCCATCCTCTGCTTTGATAACGCAACTGTTGCCGGAAACGTAGACCACTGTGCCCTTTTCGACCTTGACAGTCTTTGTTGCGGCCCCGTCTTGCGTCGTCTTCGTTGTAGTCTCTACTTGCCCTGACGCTGTCATGCAGAAAGCGAAACAAAAGCTTCCTCCAGCTAACAGGCCACGCAACATAGTTCTCGAGAACCTACTTGACTTCATCTTGTTTCTCCTTTTTGTTAGTTTTCTTGCCCGTAGAAATTGAGTTGTTGCTTGCACTCTCGTCCGCTCGGTCAGAAATCTGGTAAGACGCTGTCACGATGTATCGTTGGGGTGCGTTCCCTACGTAGTAGAAGGGATAACAAGTGACAAGGGTCAGTGTGGGTGAGGGGGTCGGAGCCAGAACGGAGACATTCTCTGGCTCGACAATCTGGATCTGAGTGATGACGTACAGGTCCGTTTGCCCGGGCCGAATGACTTCGATGACATCGTCCGTGCCTACGTCCTTGAGGCCTCGGAAAAACCCGTCCCTGTGTCCCGCGATTCCAAGGTTACCGGGCTGACCGATTTGGGCAGTGCCAATGATGCGGCCCACGCCGCGATTCAATGTTAGGTCATCCGTGTCGTTGAACACGGGCACTTCGAGGTTGATCTTGGGAATGCGAAGGATGGCAAGGGGAAGATCTGTCTTAGCGGAGAGGCTCTCTTTGTAGGCGACGACGCGTTTGGGGTTCCACAGCGTGAAATCTACCGCGGAGTCTGCCAAGGAACTGTCCTTCAGGCGGGCACTGGCATCGGTGACTTGCACTGCCGCTGTGTTAGCTCGGAATAGGTTTATTGCTGCGCGTGACGCAATGCTCCCGTAGATCCGTACTCCTGCCCATATAGCTACGAGCGTTAAACCGATGGCCAGGAAAATACGCTCGCCTTTTCGAATTCTCATGAGACCGCTTGAAACCATCTCTCTCATGCTGCTCTTGGTCCTGCCGTTCTAGTTCCACTTTCTACCATGCCGTTGCCAGTGCGGTGGCTTTTCGCCGGATCGAAGCCAACTAGTGCCGGATAAAGCGCCTTCCGGGCACGTGGTCTGCTGCTAATCTCGTCGGGTTCAAAACACACTCCGCGTCTGGCACCCAACGCTATCGGGACAGGGTCCAGCGACCGTGGGGTTAAGGTAGGGGGTTTTTCGGGGTGCCGGAACTGTCAAAAGTAACAGATGGGAGGGAGCATGTAGATTTGAGCGGCAGGGGAGAAGGCATTCTGCGGCAGGATTTCTAGTGTTGACAAATGTCGTTTTGAGGCCCGCTGGAGGAGTGAGTACGCTCTGCGGGCGCGAATGGATCGACGTCTAGCTATTCCAGCAAGCTGACAACACCGCTTGCGATGTCGTAATACCCGGCGACGACCTTAAGTTTCCCTTCTTTCACCAAAGGGGAGATGGCCGTAGAGGCTTCTCGCAAAAGAGCAGCCTGGATCTTGACGTTTGCCCTGGTTGCTGCCTCGAGATTGCTTCCCGCCTGATCTACCGCAGGCTGAATATGTGGAAAAAGCGCGCTGATCTGCCCTGGAGCTTCCTTCGCTTGAATCGTCGCCTTAACCGCGCCGCAATTGCCATGGCCCATCACAAGGATCACCTTAGTGCCTAAAGCCACAGCCCCATATTCTAGACTCGCGATGATCTCCGGCGTGACGACATTGCCGGCGACCCGCGTCACAAAGAGATGACCGATGCTTTGGTCAAAAACCATCTCGACAGGGACACGAGAATCAGCACAAGAGAGCACTGCCGCGAACGGTTCCTGCTTTTCCATCGTGTTTTGCTTGAGAATCGCAAGGTCTTGCTCGTGCGCAGTAACACGGTGGGCAGAGAATCGTCCATTGCCATCCATGAGTTCTTTTAGCGCGGCATCCGGGCTGAGCTTGCTTTGCGCCATAACCGGACGCGGTTCCGTGAACTCCATACCCACTGCAGTAACAATCCCGGCCACTGTCCCCGCCATAGTCATCTGAAGAAAGCGCCGCCGGGATGATTCATGGTCCGGTATGCGTGTTTCCGAGTCTGCCCCAGAGCAAAACCGTTTCGGCGGCATTCCCTGGGTGTCTCTCTGGGCAGTTTTTCTTGAATTAAGAGGAGCAGTCATCCTAGTCTCCTTTGAGTTCATCAAATCAGTAGCGAACAGCTCGGCGGGTTTGCCCCAAGCACTGCTGCGTTGACGTATTATTTTGCTGCAGGGACCCACACATTGTCGGCTGCTGCGATATCGGCGTTCGCGACATCGGTTGAGATATCTACGCGCTGCAGGCCCTCTTTTTTGCGGGGAACTGCCTGAAACACCAAGTAGTATTGGTTGTCTAAGAATCTTTGCAATCGATCCAGGTAGGGCTTAAAACTGACTACATTTTGGGTTCCCAGCGCGTAATATTCGCCACCGGTTTCGTCAGCGATTTTCGCGATACCGGATTGTCCGAGCTGCGCTTCCCAGGCATTCCGGCCACGCCGACCGGCGCCCGTGGCATAAATAGAATGCACGATGACGCCGTAGCGCTGGCTATTTCTGCTTGCTGAATCCGCATCCGGGCTAATGGTGGGCATCGTGGTGGGTCCCGTCGCCACACTAGGTCCCCCAATGCCGCGCGGAGGGGTTGGCCCAAATGAAGACCTTTCGCCGCGGAGCCGGTCAATTCCGTCAGTGATCATTAGAACCTCACGGCGCACTTTTTGCTGCGGCCAGCCCTTGACCAGGCTCATGAGCGACAAATAAGGACTATCCATGGATGACAGAGTTCCCCTGGGAAGACGCACTGCCTTGGCAGCCAGGGCGTGGTCTGGCGTAAAATTTTGGGTGATCTGGATCGTTGCGTTGGACATGTATGCAACGCCGACCTGGGTTGACGCAGGCTGAGCATTGATGAAATCCCGGAGTTCGCTGAGGTTGTTTCCAATCGCCGGGTCACACGTGTCGTCGATCAGAATAAACAACTGAAGGGCGGCATTATCACCTTGAGCTGGGATCAACTGAGTCACTTTGAGGAGGTCCTTGCCCTGTTTAACCTTTATGTTATCCGGGCGCAGCGCAGGAACCTCGCTGCTGTCATTCAGGGCCTGGTCGGTGATAACCATGTGAACCTGAGACGTACTTGAGCTGGCGGTAGCTTGCGAATGTGCAATCCGTACACTCAAGGCCAGCAGACATAGCGTGCAAGAGAGGCCCACTAAGATCTTGTAGACTTTCATTACACTCCCTCCAACAACGATACGTATATACGTATAGAAGACTGAACCTAAGACTTGATACTGTCATTTCTAACAGGCGGGGGGGGGGCCCTTCTGAAACCAGGCCCGTGGTCAACCTGCGTGAGGCGCTTGCGCGCTGTGAGTGGCAATTGTCGAACCTAAGTCTGTGGCCGAGGGACAATTCCAGCGTCGTTAGTTGGAACTTTGGAATCACGTTGGATGGCCCGAGGAAGTCCGAATTCATGCAAGGGAGGGACGGTCCTGTTTGCTTTTTGTCTGACGTGCCGAAGATCGAGAAGTGGTTCGCCCACGTGCTACCAAACTGAACACCATGTTCGAGATGCACACGAAGATGGCGAGACTCGGTACAGCCACAACCAAGATGAATCCCATTCGCGCGGCTCCCTGCAATTTGGGGAGGGAGACATTTTTCAGAGAGGAATCAGCATTCTGATCCACTCAGGTCGGAGGCGTCTCCCCCAACCAAAAGTTATCGCTTAAAGAAGACTATGGGAATTGACAAAATTAATAAATTAACAGTTGGGTTGACTGAAATGGCAAACAAATACACTCCTGAGATGGTTAAGCCTCCTATGGAAGAATAAGTGGTCTAGTACTGGTTATAAGGTCCTCGTAAGCGACCAGTGCTTGTTTTGGGCGAATTGCAGGTTTCGCTGTTCGGTCACGCGACGGCAAGGCGGTCGGCGGCGCTAATCCTCATTCGACTCTCGAGTATCCGCGCTTGTAGTACGGAATCCCATAACCTGTGAATTTATCCCTAGGGCGTAGTTCGATGTGGAGCTTGTGCCATTTGGCTTCGCCTTCGGCAACAACGCCAGCATTCGGTTTGGGAGCCGGCTTGTAAGTGAGAACATACTGATATCGTACCGCGAGGCCGAGGGTCCGAACGATACGCGGAAGATCCTCCAAATTGCGGGCGGTAAAGACACTGCCCCCAGTGGCTTCCGTTAGTGCTTTCAGGTTATGAGGTCCGTGCTGTTCTGCAGGACCGATGTAATCATGCGGCGAACTGGCAATGGGGAGATTGGGAAACTGTTGTTTTGTATTCTCTCCCGGCCGAGCAGATGGTTTCGGTTTGTTTTGCGGAGCGGAGAAAAGATCGGAAAGTTCGAATGACGGTCCTGCCATCACTGCGAAGACCGGTACGTCAGCTTCTTGTAAGAATCCTTTGATGTCGCGCAAACTGTATCGGCTGTGGTTGTCGCCACCGTCCGAAATAATGACCACAGCGCGGCGTTTGTTTACCGCCTCGCGTTTAAGAGCAGTTACACCCACGTAGATCCCATCAAAAAGCGCAGTGCTGCCATTGGTAGGGGTAAGAAGCGAGGGGAGTCTTCGCTCGAGGTCCTCCTGATCGCCCGTGAAAGGTGCAAGACGTGTGACTCGGGTTTCCACACCGAACACGGAAAATTCATCATGGAACTGAACTGGCGGCTGATCGGGGTCGAGAATGGAAAGGGTAGCTTCCTGGACGAACGGAATTTTATTGGTCATGCTGGAGCTTAGGTCAGCAAGAATCACGAACGAAACGGGCTGGCGCTCCCTCTCACAGGACACTATTCGCTGTTCTACACCATCTTCAAGGATGAGAAAGTCATTTTTGTTGAGGTCTGTAGCCACTGAACCTTTATCATCAAAGATCGTAACCGGAATCTGCACCAGCTCGACGCTGGTAACGATGCGCACGTCGGGTCCCGATTGTGCAAATGAACCGCCAGCTGGCCACACCAATGAGCCAACAGCGAGAAATAAGAATATTCCTCGGTTTGAAGCCATTTGTCCCCCGAACCGACACCAATTGTTGGGAGGTATATGCTCACGTTCCTGTCCTGTCAACGAGCGGCGGTATTATGTTACCTAGCGGTCGTTTGAGGGGCACGGCTCTGCGACATGGCGCTCTCAATGGGGCCCGGCCGACCAAGCAAGCGCCGAGAGTGAATGACTCGTGGCTGTGAGGGAAGTCAGTTTGAGCAAAAACGATGTTGGAAACACAAGGACAGATTACGGTTTTGCTCTTCCAGTTGAGGAGGCGTAAGCCTGCCTTGAAGCGCGGATGTTCAAACCTGCCCCTCAGTGTTGCGCATTTGCATGGCGGAGCGCAGTTTGCAAAGGGCGCCAGCTCGGCTCCTGAATGGTAAAATGCGAAAATCCGCAATTCATGCATACATATAGCTTTGGGAATGCCCAAACGCCGGGCTCGTCCAGGTTCTTGAGGCCAGAGAAATGAATGATCATCTCGGCAGCAAATTCTTCCTGGTAGTTTGACGCGCATGATAGACAAGACATAGCCATCCCCTCTGATGTCCTATGAGAATTGCCCCATAGTCTGCTAGGTCCCCACCGGGGCACTGAGTGTACGCGGGATCAGAGCGTCTGTCTGTTCAAAATTGCACACTCCCAGCGGTGGCCTTCCTCGTATGGCAGATCAGGACACATAAAGTTTCAGATCATCTAAGCGGCTGTATCGGAGTCCGCCTACGGTGTGGCCTGGGCGGTTAGTGGTGGAGAGATGAAGATGCGTCCTGCAAGAGCCTCTTGAATGGCAAATAGGAGGTCACTCATAATTCGGGGCTTCAGGACGTACCCCCTAGCACCGGTAGCCAAGCACGCCTGGACAAAATCGGAGTCGGAATGAACGGTCAAGAAAATGATCCTCGCCGCGCAGCCTGATTCGCCCAATTGCTTGCCGGCTTCGATGCCACTAAGAATCGGCATGGAAATATCCGTAACGATGACATCTGGCTCAAGGTGTTTCGCGGCGTCGAACAGGGATTGGCCATCAGACACGCTCCCAACAACTTCGCATGTTGGTTTCAACAGACTTTCCACCATGTTTAGGAACGGTCGATGGTCATCCGCCAGCAGAACTCGTAACTTCCGCAATTGGTCCGCCTATCGAGTGCGCGGCGCCAGAATAGGCCTTTTGCGCTTTTCCGAAGGAGGCGCAAGGGACATTCGCTTCTCTCCCGCGGCTGATCCGGGCATCATTCGAGCCTATTCGGTCGAAGAATGCTTGGATAGTGTCAACAATACCAGTGGGGGAACGACCGATCCTCGTTGAAAAAGTCATATTTTCGAGGATTTCATGGCGTTGATCACTGGCACCGGTAACTGGCTTATTCCAAATGCATATACGCTCGTGGCGAATGACCCAAAACGGGAGTGTGTGTTAAAGTGATGCCCTCGGTATAGTACGCACGGGGGCAGGGTGCCGAGGGCCTAGAGACCCCTGCGGTCGGTAGTGCGCGCTCAGTTCGGAGTAATCCATGGTTTGTAAAATATGTGCCTCGGCAAACCTTCAAAGATTGAAGGGAGAATTGTCGGCCAGTTTCCCTGAATTACAGAGGGCAACCCTCCCGCCTGTCTACGTTTGTCAGGATGTCGTGGTCTGTTTGGACTGCGGTTTTGCAGAGCTTGTCATCCCGGCACCTGAATTAGAGCGGCTAAAAAAGCGAACTGCCGCGACCAGCTAGTAGGGTCTTTAGTAGACACTCCGTCGATGGCGGAGCACCCCGCACCCTCCCTTACTGTTAGCGGGAAAGCGTTTGCAAGAATTGACCTGCAGGGTGTCAGTCTTTCCCCTAGAGTCGTATTCTTGGAGTGGGTTCGACAGAATCCCCCAATCTTCAGAATAAACTCTTCCCTTCAAGGACGACTGCCTTGAGACGAGAAGGCCTTGTTTCGCTCCACACTGGCAAAAGTGACAGTTCACTAGACCAAGGTTCGCTGGAAATATAGGCGTCACCCCGTGCGATGGAGAACGATTCTCAATCCGATCTGAATCTAAGGAAACGTCGCCTCATCAGGAAACTGAATGGGATTTGAGCGGACCGCTGAGGACCTTCGCCAGATAATTCAACTCATGGCGGGCACTAGCAGATGAACACGACCCGTCACGATCGTTATTCCTTGATGTTGTTGATTTCCCTCATTGTGTTTCTCATGCTCAGCGGGTTCGTGAGGGAACATCACGTTCTAGGAGAAGGCTTACTCTTGGTTTCCATGTATGTAGCGCTGGTTGCGGGGACGCTCGAGTTGGCCCAAAAAAGAAACTGGCGATGGCCCGGGGCTCTGTTCGCGGGCATTTCCATGTTGGTCATGCTGGTCCACTTTCTCCATCCCGTTCGCATCCTGATGGTCGCAAACTGGTTTTGCTTGGCTGCCTTCTTGGGCTTTGTTTCCGTCGCGCTCTTTTCTTACCTCGGACTGGCGGGTTCCGTCACAAGTGGACGCTTATACGGGTTGGTGAGTCTTTATCTCCTGCTGGGAGTGTTTTATTACGCCATATTTAATTTGATTGAAACGATGCATCGCCATTCCTTCCTGGAGACAGGAATGCCCGCTTCAACCGAGGTTTCCCGCCATTCGCTCTTGTACCTGAGTCTCATCACTCTAACCACTTTGGGGTACGGAGATATCGTGCCGGTCACGCCTCCGGCGCGAATGGTAGCCGCATTTGAAGCGGTGACAGGGGTCCTCTACATCGCGATCACCGTGGCGCGTCTAGTCTCCGCCTATCAGAAGGAAGATAACAAGTAATTTCAGCCCGAAGAAGCTTGTGAGATTGGCTTTAGCAAAGGGACTGAAGCTGGTGTTGCATCCGCGCACGCGTGCGGAAAATACGTGACTTAACGGTCGCAACGGCAACTCCCATGGCCGCAGCCAACTCGCTGTGCGTCCATCCCTCGCCTTTGTGTAGGATGAACGTCTGTCTAAGCGAGGGGTGCAGCCCGTGAAACGCCTTCTCCGTAAGGTCGCCGGCAATGTATCGGCGCTCCGGATCGGGGGAACCATCCTTAATTTCCAGAACAAAGTTGTTTTCACTGACTTCCGCGGGCAAATCTGTCTGACCTGCGTCGCGCGCGAAGTTTTCCTTGCGGATCTTCATTAACGCCTCGTTGATGGTGATGCGAACGAGCCAGGTGGAGAAGCGGGAGCGCCCTTGGAACCGGCCAATGTTCTTGTACACTTTGCAAAGCACATCTTGCAGGTTGTCTTCGGCGTCCGCATGATTCTTTAGGATTCTGAGCGATACGCTGTAAATGCGCCGTGAGTGCATCCGCACCAATTCGGAAAATGCTTCGGAGTTGCCGCGGCGGGCCCGGTTGATCAGCGGTTCTTCCAACTGCGCGTAATTTGCGTTGCTTTTCACGGTTTTCCCGTTGCTCCATTAAATCAGTTCAATTCCGCTCCATGATGTTCACTAGACTCCAGGGCCCCGAGCCGAAGCTTTCGAAGGTCACCTGCTGGTTCTTATCGACCTTGAACTTGCCGGCGACGATCAGGCTTCCATAACTTTTCTTCGGGTCTGCATTTAGATCGATTTCGATGGCCGACAGGTCATAGTCCGTGGAGCGGCCACTTATGTAAGCCTCGGTGAATTGGATGGGACGATCCGTGACCAGCCGAATCTTCCGGCCGTTCTCGGCCGGAAACGAACGTATATAGGCGATCTGGTAACCGAGCGTCCCGGTGATCGCGACTCTTCCCTTGGCGGGCATTTTGCTCAGTGTCTTGACCAAAAGATCGTGGCCACCGGCACTGAACGCATCGATCAGAGTTTTCTGGTCTTCGGGCGTGGAGTACGATTCGATGTTTATGGTCACACTGAACATTTTTCCTGAGGCTCTTTGCTGACCTCGGGCTGTTGCTTGAATTATTTCTCGTTTTGGTTGGTCCTGCGCTCCAACCTTAAGAGTCGTCAGCAGGAGCGAGCAGCAGATAAATACAATTGTTCCCGATAAGCTCAAAACCAGCGGAAACCGTTTCCTAGTCATCGAATTCTTACCTCGTTGCATCTACACTCGCACAAGGTGCAGCGCGGTTTTAACTGGCAAAAGTAACAGTCCATTGCAGAAAAAGTTCGGATACCAGGCTTCGTGGCTGGAGTTCACCTGAGCGGAACCCCAACTAATCTGGACATGAGGCACATGAGCATCGCAGCCGTCAAATGGAAGCAGGCAGCAGGGCAGTCAGTGGCCCAACTCTTCGCCGTGCGCCACATAAGCCAGAGGCCTGAGCGAAAACGTAAGCTAAGTGAATAATATTTCCGGATCAGTAGTGTCCCAACGTCGTGACTCTCGGTTCCCGTAAATTATTGATGAGAAAAGCATAACCGGCAAATTCTCTTGGTCTCGATTTGATCTGCGAATGCCGATCCTGCCACCCTGCGAAGCATAACTCCGTGGGGGGCATCGATGAACCGAGGCAAGCTGGTGTTCGCGCAACTGATGCAGCATCTTCCGTTGACCACCTTCCGCCGTTGCGTCACCCGCTATCGGGGCACGTTCAAAGTGAAGTCCTTCTCGTGTCTGGATCAATTCCTGTGCATGGCGTTCGCTCAGTTGACCTTTCGGGAGAGTCTTCGAGACATTGAAGTATGCCTGCGTGCACAGAGTTCCAAGCTCTATCATCTCGGGATTCGTTCGATGGTGGCTCGCAACACGCTGGCCAATGCCAACGCTGTGCGCGACTGGCGCATCTACGCCGATTTTGCCCAGAGCTTGATCGGCATCGCCCGGCCGTTGTATGCGCAGGAGTCCTTCGGCGTCGATCTGCGAGAAACCGTCTACGCGCTCGACACCACGACTATCGATCTGTGTCTGTCGGTATTTCCGTGGGCGGTGTTCCGCACGGCCAAGGCAGCTATCAAGCTGCATACGCTGCTCGATCTGCGCGGCAACATCCCCACTTTCATTCACATTAGTGATGGTAAGGTGCACGAGGTCAACATCCTCGACCAACTGCTGCCCGAGCCGGGCGCTTTCTACATCATGGATCGTGGCTTCCTGGACTTCGAACGCCTCTATCGCTTCCACGAGGCCGGCAGCTTCTTCGTGACCCGTGGCAAGTCGAACCTCAAGGTTCAACGGCGCTACTCGCATCCGGTCGATCGCGAGACCGGGTTGATCTGCGACCAGAGTGTCGTCCTCACTGGCTTCTACTCGCATCAAGGTTTCGAGGCACCGCTGCGGCGCATCCGCTTCAAGGATCCTGAAACCGCCAAGCCCCTCATTTTTCTAACCAACAATTTTGTCTTGCCAGCATTTACGATCACCGAGCTATACCGCTGTCGTTGGCAAGTGGAGCTGTTCTTCAAATGGATCAAGCAGCATCTGCGAATCAAAGCGTTCTTTGGAACTTCGGAAAACGCAGTCAGGTCACAAATCTGGATAGCCGTTTCCGCCTACGTTCTGGTCGCCATCGTCAAAAAGCGACTACATCTTTCGGCCAGCCTGTATGAAATCCTACAGATCCTCAGCCTGACCATGTTCGAGAAAATCCCGTTGGATCAACTACTTGCACAAACGATGACCGACGAAATTCAACGCGTTTCCGATAACCAATTGATTCTGTTCACCTAACGTTGGGACACTACTGTTTCCGGATAATAAATAACAGGCAAACGTGTTGCCCCCGGGCTGCGCACCCGGTTCTCCGTGTTCCAGCGTTGGTTTCCTGAGCCGCTTGATGCGGAGCAGTTACAAGATTATCCGACCCGTTGCTGGCAGAAATGACGGAATACGAAGATGTTGTCTTCAACCGGGTGGTATCTCTCACCTGCTGTCGCCCCGGCCTGTTTTCGTCCGGGGGGTTCAGCGTTGAAAGGGCGGAGGGACGATCGGGTTCGTAGGAGCGACATGGCGGTGGCTTAACTTAGCAAGCCGTGCTGTGCCCGTTGTTATCCATAAAATGGCTTGGCGAATCCCGGCTTGAAACAGAACGAAGCCAACGAGAAGAAACAGCACGACTGCCACAGAGATAGCAATCAGGAGCATCCCGACAAGAGCTTCTTGGACCATATAAACCCTCTTCACGAGCGCTAACGTGGCGAGAAGTGACAACGCGAGCACGGCTGCCATCCCCAGCTGCCAAATCAAGCGTCCAACCGTCGTTCGATAGCTTCTGCTTGTCATCTCATCGCGCCAATCGGCTGCTCGTCTCGCAGCGCTGCAGTCCGGAGCCGTGCTTAAGGCGGACAATGTACGGCCGGTCAATCGTCCGAACACCCGCATATTAGGCCTCGCAAAAAGGGAAGGGAACTGTCAGTTTTGTCATGTGCATAGCAACTTCCGCTTAAGATTGGGCGGTCTTGCGCAGCGAGCTTGCTTAGAGCCAAGTCTCAAGCCTTCACGGCAGCCCCAATCGGCACCCAGCCGAGGCCTCCATATTCGCCATTCGCTCTGTAAGAACTGACAGTTACGAGTCCCAACCGGGTCCGCTACTTTCAGCAATGAATTCAATCGTCTCCTGCGCAAGGTGGGCTCTGATGACGCGCGAGTTTCCGGTGGCTTGGCAATCAACCACACCCAGAACCGAGAAGGATCATCGCAGGCAGATCTGCAGAGTCGGGCGCTGGATGTATTCCAGAGGCCTCGTGGTTGCGAACGAAGGGAATCTTTCAGCGCGGCTCGATGAGCACCGACTTCTTGTGACGCCTTCTGGCAAGTGTAAAGGGCGGCTGGCCATGGAAGACCTGCTGGTGACGGACCTGAACGGCGAAGTTGTCCGTGGGATGGGGTGCCCCTCTTCGGAGATGCTTATGCATCTCCTCATTTACCGTTCCAGGCCCGATGTACGTGCCATTTGCCATGCCCACCCTCCAACGGCGACCGGGTTCGCCGCAGCCGGGCGGGCGCTTGAAGCACCAGTACTCCCGGAAGTAATCGTCGGACTTGGCAAAATCCCCCTGGCTTCGTATGGAACGCCCGGCACCTGGGAAGTCTGCGCGGGGCTCGAACCGCTGGTTCACGACTACGATGCGATCTTGCTTGAGAATCACGGGGTTGTGACTTGCGGGCCGGATCTGGAAACAGCCTTTCAGCGCATGGAAACCGTGGAGCAATTCGCCAAGGTGATGCTTACCGCGGAATTGCTTGGCGGACCTCATCTGCTACCTCGCGCGGAAGTGCAAAAGCTGGTCACCAACAAGCGTACCCGTCGAACCTCGCGTCCCGGCGTGAGCTTTGATCTCCCTCAGACTGCCGAGGCAGTCCGAGATCGGCTCGCACTGATGCGGCCAGAATTCGAGCCGGTCGCCAAGTGACGGACTCCCAAGGGCCCGACGCTACGGGGCATCTTAGCGCCGGGCACTTGCATGATTTGCGCATACGCTGAAAAAAATCCGGCAGTCAACGTCGGCTCTGGGATACGTTGGCCCGCGACCGATTTCGGTAGCTTGTCAGTTTTGACAATTCCCAATCGCCGCCGCTGGATAAAGTATCGCAAACGTCGCGGGACGTTCGACGCCGGCATTGGTGCTCGAACATCGGCGAGTGAACAGGACTATCAGGTGCCGTTCGTGTTCAACAGCACCATCAACAAGTTGACCTTTAACCTCGGACCGATGAAGTTGTCGGAAGAGGAACAAATGAAGGCTCAGAAAGGGGTTGCCGCAAGGAGCGACGCGGCGGGGCTAGCTGAACCGCAGTGAAGCAAGCGATACCGCTGACAGGCCCAAAGCTGGCAGCGTATTAAAAATACGAAAGGGAAAACAGTCATGAAGATGAGATTTGCGTTGTGTGCGATGTTGTTGTGCATTACATCCACCATTGCGGTCGGGCAACAAGTTTCAGTCAATTACGATCATAATGCGAGTTTTTCTCAATATCATACTTACGCATGGGCGTCCAACAACGCCAACCAGATTCAAAACTCGATCCTGGCGCAAGTAGCGCAACAGGACATCAACGCTGCCATGCAGGCGAAGGGCTTCCAATTGGTGCAGGAGAATCAGAACCCCGATTTGCTGCTTGTCGTCAGTGGCGGGTTGAAGCAGCAGACCTCTTGGAGCGCCTGGGGCATGCGTGGCATTGGCGGGGGAATGGGTGGAATCACTCCCGAGCAGAACGTGGAAGGCACCCTAATCGTCGACTTGCATGCGGTAAAGACCCAGTCATTAATCTGGCGTGGAATCGCGCAGGATACGTTGAGTAACAATGGCGACAAGAACCAGAAGGCGGTAGGGAACGCGGTAACGAAGATGTTCAAGCAGTGGCCAAAGAACTAAAGCGCAACTTGCGCAGCAACTGCTACACGCGGGCCAGGAAAGCGATCACGTAAACTCACCGACGGAACCTTCGGGTCTGTTTGTTTATTCCACCCATACACGGGCAGACCCGCAAGGTCCTCGCGGCCAAACTTCCACATCTCCCCGAAAAGCACTACGGACGAATTCAATAGGGCCGATCGCGTTCAATTCTCCTCACCAAATCGGCTTCAGGCAGGGAATTGATTCACCCTTCACGGCGAAAGCTCTCTCAGCAACCACAAGCCGCGTTCTTCTGGCTGTCGACATGCACGAAGGACTGTCACGCAGGGATGTCAGATCGTGGCCAGACTGTGATCTATTAGGTATGCCGAGCGATAGGTGTAATACCCGTTGAGAGGCGGAGAATGCGCAGGCAGCAATAATGCCGAATGCGTATCAGCCGAGTCACGCAGTTGTTACTCGGAATCCGGATCTTCGGAAATTACTCTCACTGCGACGAAGCAGGGCTGCCAATCTTTGTGCCGATGACCTCGCCGGAGACGATGATCTCCACGCGCCGGTTTTGCTGACGGCCTTCCCGAGTGTCATTGCTGGCCACTGGATTCGCCGGTCCAAAGCCTTGCGCCGTGACGGAACCCGCGTCGAGACCTTGCTGGATGAGATAATCCCGCACCGCATTGGCGCGTTGCTCCGACAGAGTTTGATTGAACGCCGCAGTTCCCGTGGTATCTGTGTATCCCTCGACAGCGAGTTTGAGGCCAGGATGCGACAACACGATGCCTGAAAGTTTCGCCAATCCCAACTGCGCCGGCATTCTCAGGTTGTACTTTCCAGTATCGAAAAGCACGTCGCCCATGTTCACCTGCAGGCCGCGCGGCGTGTCCGTCGTTGGCAGCACCTTGTTGAACTGTTCGAGCAATTGTGCGCGCAGGTCAGCTGCGGCTTGACGCGCACGTTCGGCTTCGGCTTTCGCGGCGTCTTCTCTTGCCTTTAGAGCATCCGCTTCCATTTTCGCCTTAAGCGCGGCAGCATCGGCCTCCGCTTGCATCTGGGCTTGTTTTGCGGCAGCGAGCTCGGCCTGCCGTTTGGCTTCCGCGTCAGCCTCCGATTTGAGCTGGGCCTGTTTCGCGGCAGCAATTTCAGCCTGGCGCTTGGCCTCTGCATCGGCCTTGGCTTCCGCTTCTGACCTGGCCTTGTTAGCCGCCGCCTGCTGCTCTGCCGCTATGCGTTCTTGGTCTTGGCGTTCTGCGGCGAATGCGCGCGCATCCTCCGCGAATTGCACGGCTTGTTTGGCCGTCGACACGATTTGCTTCCTGTCAGCATTGCTTGTGAGATAGTTTTCCGCCATTGCCAGGCTCGCTTGAGCCTTGGAAAAAATATCTGGCGCGTACTGGGCGGCACCTCGCGCCTTCGCGATATCCACTGCATTGCGCGCTTCGAACATTTCGAGGGGCACGCGCGAAAGATCCGGCGTTAGCGCCAGCGGATTCCCCAGTTTCGCGTATTGGTCGCGCTTCATCAGTTTGTATTCTGTGATAGGGAATAGCTTCCCCTTCGTGTTTTTCCTCGTCTCCATTTCGAGGACCACCATTTCGCTGGGTACGCGGACCGCAAAATACGGTTCCGCAGTAATAATTATGGAAAACGTTTGGGCCGGAGTGGTGGCGACCAGTTTCCCCTCGCCGTTTTTATTGATGAGAAGCTCTCCGGAATTGCCGGTGCGCCCGTCTGGCGTAACTACCCAAAGTACAAAAGTAAGATACTCCGCTCCAAGCTTGGACGGCGGCGTCATACCCTTAACCGATACTTCGATATTCGTTAGGCCCGCGTTAGCCCGGGCCTGCACCTTTGCTTCGCCATTCGCTTGAGGCATCAGCGATGTCCCCGTCAGATCAACCTTCGTGCTCCCGCCTCCAACGGTGAAGCCGATCGCGACGGTGGACTTGCTAATGAGGCTGGATGCCGGTATATCTTGAGGTGTCTGCGCGTGCGCAAGGACGCCTATGGCTCCGAGAACCATCCACGCCGCAACTGGATAAATTGGTTTCATTGTTTTGTCCGCCCTGAGATCATGTGGATCCCCTCGCTCTGCTCCAAGATTGCTCTATCGCAAGTGACGCTCGCTCTTATGCCTCCGTATCGACTGACCACCCACTTGCGTCCATCGCGCACGGCTTAGACATGCGCTCCATCTGATCGCCTGGGCTGTCCGTTGCGGACGGAAGAACTGAAGATTCCGAGTCCAAAAAGATTAATTCGGCCGTGCGCACGCCAATACTGTCAAAACTAACAGGCAGACACTTTCCGGCCCGGCGTCTAGGCAGGATCGCTAATTGCTTTCGGTGCCCCCCGCGCGAGGGTCAACTTCAGGAGCGGGGGGGTGAGCATGGTGGTGATGATCACCATGATTACGATCGACGCGAAGATGGAATCGCTCACGACGCCCAGGCCCCTGCCAATCCCTGCAAAGATCAGCCCCACTTCTCCGCGGGGCATCATTCCGATGCCGATGGCCAGCCGCTTGAGGCCACGCCCAGCCGCATATCCTGAGAATATTTTCCCCGCAATCGCGACGGCCGTCAGCGCCGCTGCGAGAATGACCACAGATAAATTATTGAATGCTTCGAGTTTTACTTGCAGTCCCATCAAAACGAAGAAAATGGGGACGATCAGAGATTCGACTGGCGAGAGCATATCTCGTAACGAAAATCCCTCGATCGCTTTGTCAAAGAATCGTTCAAGGATCAATCCGGCAGCAAACGCACCAATTATGGTTGCAAGACCGGCAAGGTTAGCCAGCCAGGACAGCAAGAATGCGAAACCAACACCAAACAATAGTTTTACATTTTCAATCTGAAGCCGTGCAAGCCGTCTTACGATTCTCGGAGTCACCCACATTCCAATTCCTATGGAGCCTGCCAGAAACAAAACTGCTTTAAGAGTGATGCCGAAAATATTTCCCAGGCTGACCGTACCCTGGACAATTAGGGCAGTGACGACCGCCAGCACGAGAAGCCCGAGAACATCATCGATTACGGCCGCGCCCAGGATAATTTTTGATTCCGGGCGATCCATCTGGCCCAGATCGCGAAGTACGCGAGCCGTGATGCCAACGCTCGTAGCTGTCAAGACTCCCCCAATAAATAGATGCGCGGCAAAGCTTGACGCGGGCAGCAGAATTGTCGTGACCAATAGCCCCAGCCCGAGAGGCAAGACGACGCCAAGAAGCCCAACCAGCGACGCAGTCCATCCCACTGCGCGCATTTCCTTTAGACTGGTTTCAAGTCCAACTAAAAAGAGCAGGATGATGATCGCGATACGGGACATTTGATCCACGAAAGAATAAACGGTAAGAACTTTCAGTCCACGGGGCCCTTCCAGGATTTCGGCAATTTCTTCCGTGTGAGGTCCGGCAGGAAGGGTCTGTCTGGCCGCTTGGCCAATAGTCACCTCTTGAAGGAGCGCTGTTTGTTCAATAGTAGAAATTGAGTCGCCTTCGCGAATGATCGTAATTGCGGGCTGATGATAGAAATAGCCAAGATTGCCTACGAAGACTCCAATCAAGAGTTCGCCAAGAACCGCAGCCTGTCCGAATCGCTGCATCAGACGTCCGCCGATAACCGCTGCAAATGACATCAAGACAAGCGCGATCAGAATCGGAGCAACTGGATCGTCGTGAGACCCTGACACGGGAGACGCTGCGAAGAAGAGATAGCTGGCGAGTGCAGTCATCGAACGAGCCTGCCCCTAATCACGGACAACTTCAAGACAATCTGTTCGGTTGAATTGCAAGCAAGTTCTTCAGGAAGTTCAGCTGTGACGAGCCACTACTCCGCATCGTTTGTGCGATGCCACGTTTTGTCCGGGTTGTAGCGCTCCATCGTCGAAGCGATCTTGGCGGTATCCGGTCCTAGGTCCTTTTGATAAACGACGCCGTCGTAACTAACGATAAAGGTTTCCACGCCGGTCACCTGATAATCCGCAGGCCACGCAACCAGCGCAAAGCCGCCGATCATTGCCCCTCCCACAACATAGTCGAGTTGTCCCAGCGGCGCTGCGGGTCCCTGACCCATCAGAGTCTTGAAATAGTATCCGTGGTAGGGTCCAGACTTGCTCGTATAGCCTTCCTCGATGGCCTTGGCTACCGCCGCCGCGATCGGGCCCCCCTCTGTCCCATCAGCATTCTGCCAGGAAAGCCCATCGTGTTTGCCTGGCGTGCTGATAATGCGCTGCGCGTACTGATTTACACCGCTGTCGTCGTGTATCTCCGACGCATACGCTTCCTGCGCTTCCGCGTAACCGCGGCAGATAGTTATCGCATCCAGTTCGTTCGCCCCGATGCGCCGATCCAAAATCTCAGCCCGGCCTGCCTGCGAATCAAAATGCCATTTTCCGCCTTGCTTCACGATCGGCACCGGTGTGGGCCATTGCTCGTTGCCGACTGAGAGGATCGCGCGGTTCGGGTGATGGGGATCGATCTCCACGCTCATTTTCTCTTGCGCCAGCGCGGCAAACTCAGCGCGTGAGTTTTTGTCCTGGACGTCGTCTCCGGTGGAGACAAAGTCCTTGCCAGCGGGCCCGAAAATTTCCAGCAGAGCGGTCACGTCGTCGTTTTTGACCGCCAGAATCATGGCATCCGCGGCCTGCTGGGGGGTGTCAAATGTTTTCTGCTGAATGGCGGCGGTCTCAGTAGTTGGCGTCGTCCGCGGTGCAGCGCTCAGTACCATCGCCAAAACGCAACATGCTGCAGTGCCACCGAACGCAAGGACAATCTTCGCGGAGAAAGTGTTCATTTTTGTGGAGTTCATATTTTTTTCCTTTTTGTTCATAGCTCAATCACCGCGGGCGTCCGCCGCCACCCGACCGTGCTGCTCCGCCACTCGGACGGGAAGCTCCCATGCTGGAGGCACCCCTCGCACTAGTGGCTTGAGCGCTGGCCTTGTTCGATGCTCCTCCGAAAGCACTGGTGTTCCTCGATGCGTCGGTTTTTGGAACCTGCCGGTTACCAATATTATTTCCAGAGCTGCTACGATTCGCGCCCGTATTGCTCGCACCCGCACCGGCATTCGAACCAGGTCGGTTTGTTGTACTCGCGCCTGGGTTCGCACCGCTTCGATTTCCCGCAGCACCGCCCTGGTTAACCGCGCCAGTCTGCGGCCGATTGCCCGCTCCCTGCTGCTGCCGCGCATTCGCCTGCCGTGTGGACATGGAGTCGCCGCGCGCTGTGCCGCCATACTGTTTGGCCACATTCTGATTTGAATAGGGAGTGCCGCCACGGTGCTGGGCATTGTGCTGCCAGTTATTCCCGGCGTTGGCAGGAAGCGTTGTTGGCCGGTTGTTTACGTTGACCCGATTGATGTTCACGGAATTATAGTGTCTGACGTAATTGTTGTTGCGGTTGACGATAATGGTCGTGTGCCGTCCCCATCCGCAGTTGTAGCCCCATCCGCCGCGGTAATACGATCCCACCGCAATGCCCACGCCAAACGCAAAAAACATCCCCGCTGCGTAATACGAAGGTGGAGGGTAATAAATGGGTGGATACGGATATATCGGCGGCCCGTAAACAACGACGGGGTTGTATGTGGGCACATAAACAATCTGGGGGTTTGCCGGCTGAATCACTACCACTGTTTTGCTTTCGACCGTTTGCGTTTCTACTTTCATCTGCTCATTGGTCTTCAGCTTCCCGGCATCCATTGCCTTCGTGCGCATGCGTTGCACCGCGTCCATGACATCGGACTGTTGCGCTAGGAAAGCGTTTCCAAGGTCCGTGGTCCACTTAATGTCATCGGACAGACGCTTGACCAGGTCCGGAAAAACAGACATGGCCTGAATACTGGGGTCCCAATCCTGTTTCTGAACAGCGGTTGTCAAGGCATCGCCGGTGAGGCCGGGATTTTTCTGGATCCATTGCTGCAGTTGGATGAGTTCCAGTGGATAAGTGGAAGCCACCAGGACTTGGGTCAGCAGCGGGTCCGGATAGAGCGCGATGGGCGCGACCAGAGAATCCAGTTGGTCAGCGGGAATTGCCGGAGCTGCTTGATCTCCTGGCGCATTTTGCAGTGGCATAGGCTGAGCGAAGACCGCGGTATCTCCTGGGGCGAGCGCTATCACGCAGAGAATTGCCACAAGACTCTGACCTATTCTCATGCGGAATTTTTTTCGAAGCGGTTTTGTGGTCATAGTTTTTAACACCTTTTTGATCGTTCTGTTCCGATGGAAGAGCTAACCGATCCAAGTTCCCCTGCCGCAATTCAAAGCCTGACGGTAACCAGCCGAGTCAGCTCCAGCATGGCCTTCTTCTTTTCTCGCTACACCGTCGGGAGCAATTGTTTGTGTATATATATTATATTGTTCGGCCCGTACACCTGCATTCCATATGGCCACCGAACAAATTTGTCCAATTGCGCGAACCACGCTTTTATAGCTTCAGCGAGCGATTGCTGACACTGGCAAAACTAACAGAGCACCGCCAATACAAGGCTCACGAAAACCATCGGAACTTCCGTCGCCTTTTCGTAAATCCGCAAAAAGACTGAAAAAACTGAATTCTCCGCGCTTACTGATCTGAACTTCACCATGGGGAGAGGGGTCTGTCACTTTTGCCAGTTCCCCCGCATGTGAGCAGCCCCTATGTTAGCGAGTGACGGAAAACCGAGAACCCGCAAAGAAGCGGGGCTCACTCGTGAAGGGAACTGCAGTTCGCCCCTTCTGGGTCTCTTTTCTGGGTCCTCGGACCAGGCAGGGCTTATGAGAAAGATTGGAGCGGCAAGTTTCGAAGCGCCGGCGGGCGAGTATTCGCGACCTCCGTAGGTGCAATGCGCCTGATCAGTAGATGGGACTCCCTGGCTGGCTTTTCAGGTCGCTGCGGGAGTGGGAGCGTGGCTGTAAATTGGGTTCTCGAATAAAAATCTAGAAAATGAGGAGAAAAGAAATGAAGATCAGGAGTGCATTTGTTCTGGGAATGGTTCTGTTGTTCGGAAGTGCGGCATTTGCTCAGGATTTCCCGAAGCTTGAAACTTCACCGGCATTCATGTACATCCGCACCCCTACTTCCTTCACGATCCCGGTGGGAAGTCCGGTGGGGGTTGCGGGCACGAGCTTTAGCGAAAGCTTTAACTGTGCTGGCGGTGGGGGCACGATCGCCTACAACGTGAGCAGTGTGGTCGGCATAGCTGCTGACTTGGGTGGTTGCAAATATTTTGGGAATAACATCCCCGCCTTGAGTGCAAAACTTAGCGGGAGTGATTTTACCTATATGTTCGGGCCGCGGTTTACCTATCGAAACAGCAGCAAGTTCCAGCCATTTTTCGAGGTGAATTTCGGCGGGAATCGCCTCAAACTCAGTTGCAACAACAACACTGCGTGCAACGGCACCTCTTATTCCAAGAATGCCTTCGCCTTGACGGCGGGAGGCGGATTTGACATCAAGCTGAACAAAAAATTCGCCATACGACTCATCCAGGCCGAATATCTATACACCCGCTTCGGCAATAACTGCCAGTTAGTACTCTGCAGCAACAACAACAATCAGAACAGCTTTCGGTTGAAGAGTGGGCTCGTGGTTGCTTGGTAAAGTCGAAGCGTCCACCCAAAGTTTGTTTGGGCGTGCGCACTAGAATCCGTACAGGAACGTGGTACGGCGAAAGGCTCCGCCGGTGCGCCGCCAACTCTGGCTCTTTCAAGGTTGGCGGCGAGCCGCGTAATCACACAAAAAAGGCGGGAGCCTTCCGCACCGGTCGTGGCTGATTGGTTGTTTTTCCTCGCACCCGGAATTTCGGGGGCATCCTTGTTTTCCCAGTTGGAGGGTCTCACTGGTACTTTTGACAATTCACAAGGAATCGGCACATGCACTAATGTCGATTCACTTGAACCGCGAGGGGATCCGGCTTGAGAGACCAACCTCCCTCCGATAGCGGGGCGTATGTTGCCTCGGCTTTCTCTCACATGTTGCCGGGTCCCCCTCCGAATTTAGGCCAAACAGAAATCACAACGAGTCAACCACCGGGCCGCGCACGCGCAATCGATTTTGCTGGAGTCCATCCTCGCCGGGTCCGACATCCTGTCACTAATGACAGTATCGCGTTAGGTGGTGGATCGCTAACTTGGGGCACTTTGGTGCGGATTCGTTTCGCCTTCCTGGGAAACGTTCAACCGTTTCGGTCGGAATCCGCGCGGATTTTCTTGCTTCGAGCAAGAACAGCCAATTGTGAGCTTCACATGCACGGACGAAGAGAAGAGCCCCCCATGAATTTGATTCGAGTCTGGTGTGAGACTCGTCTTCAGATCGCGGACGCTAGCTTGAGTTTTATCGCTTGCATACTAGGTGCCCTGGCGGGGATCAGGTTCAGAGGCTTCTACAAACTTCGTCCACGAGTGGCCAGGAGCTTCAAGGGCCAATCCGCAGCCTGGAAGAGAACGAGAACCTTCGCTCAACTACCCCTGACAGTCTCACCCCAAGGGGCGCAGGCAATTACCGTGTTTGTGGGGAGGTAGAATTTGGGTCGCCCTCGTGTACTGCTCGCTGATGACCATCTCATGCTGGTCGAAGCGCTCAAGAAAGTATTGGAAGTTGAATATGACGTTGTAGGTTCGGTCGGTGATGGGCTTGCACTTTTGAATGCTGCCGAAAAGCTACGGCCCGACGTCGTCGTACTCGACATTGCCATGCCCCTCTTGAACGGCCTCGACGCTGGTCGACAGCTGCGACACAATTTTCCCTCCGTAAAACTCGTTTTCCTGACAATGAATGAAGATCCATACCTGGTAGGTGAGGCTTTTCGCGCCGGAGCTTCCGCGTACTTGCTCAAGCAGGGAGCAGCATTGGAGCTTACCAAGGCAATCTCCGATGTCCTGAAAGGTTTGACCTACGTAACGCCGTGTATTGCGGGGGGGCTGGCCAACATCTCATTGCTCGACCCCGAAGCTCGTGAGCAAGCCCCCCAACCGACGGCCCGGCAGCGCCAGGTCATTCAGCTATTGGCAGAAGGGCGCTCGATGAAGGAGATAGCGGACTTGCTGCACATTACCATGCGGACTGTCGCCTCGCACAAATATCGCGTAATGGAAATCCTGCAGATCAAGACCAGCGCCGAACTTGTACGCTATGCCGTTAAGCACAGAATCGTTTGAAACTGTTCATGCACGGCGAGCTGCTTCACACGATAGTTGAACTACTCGGCTGTAGTCCGTTTGTCTCCCGCAACCGGTTCTAGCAAGTTCCGCCTTGGGCAAGATCACCGCATCCTCCAAGTGGAGTTTCATGGACGCAACACTGTGACCGACTGCAAGAGGCTGTCATTTTTGACAGGTTCGTCTCCCGTCTCCTTGGCACAGTATCAGCATATATGTAAGGAGTTCGTCGCACTCTTCCGTGCAGGATTCCGCCGCATTGTTTTTGTTCCCGGGAACAAAGGACAAGGAGGAGTTTGATGAAGTGCATCGGAAAGCAAGCTCTTGTTGTTGCAGTATTCTTCACAGTTATAGGGTTAGTAGCGCCGCCCTCCGCCTCGGCGCAGGCCAAGAAACCCAATATCCTCGTCATCTTTGGTGACGATATCGGTTATTCCAACATCAGCGCCTACAACCTGGGCCTGATGGGCTACCGAACGCCGAATATCGACCGTGTAGCGCAACAGGGCGCCCTCTTTACTGACTATTACGCACAACAGAGCTGCACTGCGGGCCGAGCTGCCTTCATTACTGGACAGAGTCCGTTCCGTACCGGGCTGTTGAAAGTCGGGCTCCCCGGCGCTGAGCTCGGGTTGCAGCCCCAGGATCCTACGATTGCTGATTTGCTGAAGGGCCGTGGTTACATGACCTTCCAGAACGGTAAAAATCATTTGGGCGACCGGAATGAATTTTTCCCCACGGTGCACGGTTTTGATGAATTCTTCGGCAATTTCTATCACCTGAATGCCGAAGAAGAGCCGGAGAACGTGGACTACCCGAAGAACCCTGCGTTTATGGCCAAATTTGGGCCGCGAGGTGTCTACAAGTGCAAGGCCACCGCAACAGAGAATCCAGCACCGCCCGATCCCCGTTTTGGTCCTTGGGGCAAGCAGACCTGTGAAGACACTGGCCCTCTGACCAAGCTGCGCATGGAAACGGCGGATGAAGAGTTTCTCGCGGTAACATTGGACGATATGGATCGCTCTGTAAAAGCGGGCAAGCCATTCTTCATCTGGCATAACACTACTCGCATGCATATCTGGACCCATCTCCAGCCAAAGTACCAGGCTATGATTCCGGAGAAGGGTCTCTACGGCGCGGGCATGACGGAATTCGATGACAACATCGGTGTGTTGTTAAAAAAGCTGGACGATTTAGGTATAGCCGACAACACCATCGTCATCATCACTACCGATAACGGCGCCGAGACGTTTTCCTGGCCCGACGGTGGTACAACCCCATTCCGCGGCGAGAAAAACACCAACTGGGAAGGTGGCTACCGCGTGCCTATGGTCGTTCGCTGGCCAGGCCTGATCAAACCTGGGACTATAATCAACGATATTTGCGCTCACGAGGATTGGGCTGCCACGCTCCTGGCGGCGGCAGGCGAACCCGATGTTACCCAAAAGCTTCTGACGGGCTACCAGTCAAACGGGAAAACCTTCAAAGTCCATCTGGATGGCTACAACCTTATGGATATGCTAGCCGGCAAGGCGCCCGGGCCGCGCAAGGAGTTCTTCTACTGGACCGATGACGGCGATTTCGCGGGTCTTAGGTACGACAAATGGAAACTCGTTTTCCTGGATCAGCGTGTGCATGGATTTGGCGTGTGGAGTGAGCCCTTAGTTGTTCTGCGCGTTCCTTTGATTGAAGACCTCCGTGCCGATCCCTATGAACGGGCCACTTATGAAGCTTCTGACTACGACCATTGGATGATTGACCGCATTTACCTCCTCGTTCCGGCGCAGGCGTTCGTCGGGAAGTTCCTGATGACGTTCAAGGAATTCCCCCCGCGCCAGTCACCTGCGAGCTTCAGTCTGGACCAGGTGATGCAGAAACTGCGTGAGGGTGTCCAGTCAAATAACTAAAGCGCTCCTTACGTCCGTCACCCGACGGCAAACTTCTAACAGGTTCCGCCTTTGCTTCGGACGACTGGAATTTAATGTCCCCTGTTCCGGAAGCCCGGCGCAGTTTACATCGCGAGAGCCCTCGGGTTGCAATCTGAAGAGTGATACCGGCTCCAGATCAGTGCCGGATGGAGGTCTTTTAGTTTTTCACCCAAGGGGATCCCGGGTGCCGCTCGACTCCGGCAATCACTTGATTTCCAGGTTTCTCCACGGTGATCGGCGCTTCAAAAACCGTGGCAATCGTAGGAGTCAAACAATGACCGCTCCCATTTCTACATTTCTTCGCGCGGGCAGTCTTTGCTCCCTCGCGCTTCTCTTGGCTTGCCTCTCATCTCCGGCTCAGGGAGAACGAAAAGACGTGGTCGTCATGAAAAATGGCGACCGTCTAACCGGGAAGGTAAAACGCCTGCAAAACGGCTTGTTGTTCGTCGAGATGCCATACGCGTCGGGTAATATCGGCCTGGATTGGGATCAAGTGGACTCTGTCCAAAGCACTGCAACCTTCCAAATCATCTTAAACAACGGGCAAAGGCTTGAGGGTACCATTGAAAAAATCTCGGGTGAAAAAGCGAAGAATGAGGATTTTCTGATTCACGAAGCCACCGAGGAAGTTGAGGTCCCCTCCACTTCCATCGCGAATATCGACCAGAAAAAACCCACATTCTGGCGACAGTTGCAGGGCAACATCGATTTCGGCTACAGCTTTGCGAGTGGAAATAGTCAGTCCACATTGAACTCGGATACTAGCGCAGCCTACAAAACCAAGGCATGGCAGGCCACGACTTCTTTCGATTCGACGTTTAGCGGCCAGTCGGGAGCCTCCAGCACTAATCGCGAAGATCTCCAGGCAACGCTCACCAAGTTCTTGAATAGAGATTCTTTCGTTGCTGGTATATCCGATTTTCTTCACAGCAGCCGGCAAGACTTGAATCTGCGCACCACCCTTGGTGGCGGTTATGGACGATTTCTGAAGCGTACGACCAGCAGCAACCTCGCCTGGCTGGGCGGCGTCGTTTACATTCATGAGTCCTTCGACACCACTGCCGGTCAACCATCGGGCCAGAGTATGGAGGGCGTGTTGGGATTGCAGTACAGCTATATTCGTTTCAACCTGGGCGAACTCGACTCTCAGTTGCGAATATATCCGGGACTGACGGATTCCGGTCGCGTGCGTCTAACCACAAATAATTCACTCTCGATCAAACTAAGAAACAATTTTTACCTCCTTTTCACGTTCTGGGATAACTTCGATAGTCGGCCGCCCGCGACGGCCAGAAAAAACGAGCTCGGCACGAGTACGGGGGTTGGCTGGTCCTTTTAGATACCCTGCCAGTCCGCTAGAGGCCTTTCGTTGCCTTCAGAATCCCCGCTAAGTGGGAGCACAGTCGCGCCGCACGACGTCCGCGGCAAGAATTTCTGATTTCGGCCACGAACTGGATGGTTTTCTATTGCAAGATTGGAGAATTTACTTGGCGTTGCAGACGGGATGAACCGAGCTAAAGT
Organism: uncultured Acidobacteriota bacterium; assembly: GCA_963833345.1. Taxonomy (GTDB): domain Bacteria; phylum Acidobacteriota; class Terriglobia; order Acidiferrales; family UBA7541; genus Acidiferrum. Next base: position 445,334 of record CAWHXI010000001.1, read on the forward strand.
TGGAAAGCTAATCAACGCAGAAAATATCGAAGCCTCAATGCGGCCGATGTGAGAATGCTTCTCAGCGAACAACGTAGAAAATCACGTCGGCTGTCTTTCAAGGCTTCCGGCTGATGACGTTTTCTTTTTCCAGCGCATCGATTACGACCTTAACCAGCCCCTTAATCGCCTTCATCGGCGAATTGCCATCAAAAGTATTCGTGGTTCCCGTCCAAACGAGTTCTCCGTCTGGCTTTGCCGTGGCGTAAAAATTTGTCTCCACCTGCGCAAGTTTCTCTTTCTCCATATATCCAGGGGAATAGACCAGGGGAGACACGGCGCTGTAATACCCGTAAAAATTCCCATAAAGAGGATACGGATTGTAAACCTCGCCGGGCACGTAGGTGGTCTTCACCTGTGCTTTGGTCAATCGCGCCACGACGATTGCATCAAACTTCTGTTCCTGTATCAGCTCTTTCAAATCTTTCATGTCGATGGGCGTCGCGTTGGGACGTGGCAGAAACACATAACTCTGTGTGGCCTGAACTCCCGGCCTGGCGATCGCCGCGACCAGCTCATCCTCGAATTCCGCGCGGTTCTCTGCCTTGCCGTTCAGGGCCAGCACGAGAATGTTGCTAAAGTGAGTCGTCCCCGAATAGTCCGGATTCTTCCAGCTCAGCAGCAATTTCGGGGAACTAGCCGCCAAGATCGCGGGGATGGCGAGTGCGGCCGCGATTAAAAGTGATCGTCGTCTCAAAGTCATTCCTCCCACTAGCTTTGTTTAATTCCTTGCGGCCAGAGCGTCCCCCGTTTACTGGTAACGACCGAGTTTAGCTCGCTGTTTGGGAGCGTGGGCTCAGCCTGTCCCCATTATCTGCGCAACTTCCCGGGCTAAGCCCTTTTGAATCATGGATCAACGCGCGAGAGTCGTTGAAGTTACTGTAGCCTACCTCTGTTACGCGTCGACGCACACTGTCAAAACTTACAGACTCTTAACCGGCATCTTTTGGGGGCGTACCCTCAGTCGCGGAAAGCCCGCCACGGCTGCCGGCGGCGATTTATATCGTGGCGGTGAAGTCCCGAAGCGTATATGATTTGCAACATCCGCTGTGGTTAACGCGTCTCCGGGTTCAGGTGGCGCTTGCATCCTGAAGAAGAACGTCAAAATGCACAAAAACCTCAGCCCCGATTGCACTTGCAGTCCAGCATCATCCCCCGTGGGATTGTTCTCCCCAGCCCTGCGGTTTGTCCTGTCATCGCTCTGCCTTGCCATAAGGGTCAACGCCAGCGCGTTACTTCTCTGCTTGGCAGCGTATTCGTGGCTAGACGCTTTCGCACAGTCGAGGTCCGAATGAGCCCCACCCAGAGTCGCCTGTTGTGGGGCACGCCGAATCTGGATTCCCGGATCTCCATAGCCGCACTCGCACTCCTGGTGGCCACAGTATCCTATCTGGCTGCGAAGCTGGCTGGGGCACTAGTCATTACTATCCCCCAAACGGTTTGGCCAATGTGGCCCGGGTGCGCGATCTTGGTCGCTGTTCTCCTTCTAGTGCCGCGGAAAACCTGGCCTATTCTTCTTCCTGCGGGCCTGGCCGGTTTTGTTCTCTATGACTTGCAAGCGGGTGTCCCCCTTCCTTCGATCGTCTGGCTCATTCTCGTCGACACTCTTGAAATTCTCGTCGCTACCTGGGGGGTGAACTTTTTCCTGCATGGCAAGCCCCGTTTGGACAGCTTGGGAGCCCTTGCAAAGTACTCACTCTGTACTGTGTTTCTTGCTTCGCTCGTCGTTGCATCACTCGGAAGCCTCCGCTTAACCGGGGACTTCTGGCTCAGCTGGCGGTTTAGCTTTCTTTCGGAGGCGTTGGGCTTTCTCACTATAACACCGGCCATAATCGGTCTGTTCGGATTGCGCCGACCGTTTATCCGCGTCTCGCGAGTTCATTACCTGGAAGCAGCCATCCTGTTTTCTGTACTGGCTTCCTTGTGCTACCTCGTGTTCATGGCTCCTGGGAGGAGCGCTCCGCCGGCACTTCTCTATTCTCTCGTCCCATTTCTTATCTGGTCCGCTCTGCGGTTTGGGTCCGAAGGCGTCGGCTCCTCGGCTACCATTGTTGCCCTGATGTCCATTTGGGGTGCCGTTCACGGACGCGGCCCCTTCACGGAATCTGACCCCATCAACCGCGTGCTATCGTTGCAGCTCTTCTTATTGTGCACTTCCATCCCTTTTATGGTTCTCGCTGTCCTCGTCGAAGAGCGCAAGATCGCACAGGTCGAGCTCAGCGAAAGCGAAGAGCGCTTACGTCTGTCTATGGAATCCGGTAAAGCAGTAGGCTGGGAGTGGGACCTTAAGACCGGAAGAGACTCCTGGTTCGGTGACCTCAAATCTATGTTCGGAATCCCAGCCGAGCATTTTGTCGGACGTCCAGAAGACTTCCATCGTTACGTTCACCCGGAGGATCGACATTACGTCTCCCAGGCCGTAGCCGAAGCAAGGCTAAGCCATCTGCCTTACGATGCGGAGTTCCGCGTTGTTTGGCCCAACGGGAACGTCCGCTGGGTCGCGGCGAAGGGGAATTTTTACTATTCGGAGACTGGCCTACCCGAGCGCATGCTAGGCATGGCCCTAGATGTTACGGAGCGCAAACTCGCGGAACAGGCCTTGCGCGAGAGTGAGGCAGCCCTCACGGAAGCGCAGCGGCTTGCAAACGTGGGCAGCTGGCAATGGGATGTGCAAACCGATACGGTCACCTGGTCAGAACAACTCTATCGGATCGCAGGTATTGATCCCTCTCTGCCCGCCGTCAGTTACCAGGGGCACGCAACCCTCTACACCCACGAAAGCTGGCTCCGCCTTCGGAGCGCGGTCGAGGAAGCGTTGCGTTCGGGAGCCCCCTACGAACTCGATCTTGAGATGAATCACTCCGACGGCACTAGAAAATGGATCATCGCCAAGGGTGAAGTACGTCGCGATGGCGCCGGGAACATCGTCAAGCTTCGCGGTACGGTTGATGACATTACCGTTCGCAAACGAGCGCAGGAGGAACTTCGCAAGAGCGAGGAGCGGCTGCGTCTCGCAATCCAGGCCGGAAAAATGTTTACCTGCGACTGGGACGCGACCACAAATGTATTCACCCACTCGCCAGAAAGCGTCCAGATTCTCGGGGAGGATCAGGCTAGCTCTAGCACCGGCGAACAAATCTTGGACAGCGTACATACAGAAGATCGAGAGGTATTTACGGCCGCGGCTGCTAGCCTCACCCCCGAAAAGCCCGACATTAGGATCAGCTACCGCATGATGCGCTCGGACGGCACCGTGATCTGGTTGGAAAGGAATAGTCGCGCGCAGTTTGACCCACAAGGCAGGTTGCTGCGGATAATCGGCATTGTAACGGACATCACGGAGCGCAAACGCGCGGAAGATGCAGTCCGGCAAAGCGAAGAAAAGTATCGCAGGATCGTGGAGACTACAAATGAGGGAATTTGGCTTCTTGATTCAAACTTTGACACCTCCTTTGTGAATCGTCAGATGGCGGAGATGCTCGGATACCAACCGGCAGAAATGCTCGGGCGCAGCGTTTTCGATTTTTTCTTTCCCGAGGATGTTGGGCGCAAGCGGCGAGGTTTGGCGCGCCGTCGGGAAATGCACAGCGAACAATTGGATGATCGGCTCCGTCGAAAGGACGGCGCTGAATTATGGGTACGAATGACAGCCATTCCGATCTCCAAGGACAATGGAGATTTTGGCGGCTCTATGGCGATCGTGGCTGACATTTCCAGCCAGAGGCTAGCAGAAATTGCTCTTCGCGAGAGCGAATCACGCTTTCGCTTGGTGGCCAACACCGCCCCCATGCTAATTTGGATGTCGGATACCTCAAGGTTGTGCACCTATTTCAATCACTCCTGGCTCGCGTTCACTGGTCGTTCTATGGAGCAGGAGCTCGGAAATGGCTGGACGGAGGGCGTTCACCCCGAGGATTTGCAAAAGTGTTTTGATACTTATGTTCAGGCTTTTGATGCGCACGAGAAGTTCACGATAGAGTATCGCCTCCAGCGCTACGACGGCGAATATCGCTGGGTTCTGGATCTTGGGGTGCCCAGGTTCAACCAGGATGGTTCTTTTGCAGGCTACATTGGCTCGTGTGTAGATGTTACCGACCGCAAGCTCGCCGAAGAAGCCCTTTCTGGCGTGAACAGCAAGCTCATTGAGGCCCAAGAGCGTGAACGCGCCCGCATCTCCAGAGAGCTTCACGACGACATCAGTCAGCGTCTCGCGATGTTGACCATCGAGTTAGAGCAGCTCGGGCAGAAGTTCTTCGATTCGCCTCCCGACTTGCTCCACCGAGTTGCTCGATTACGAAACCAAAGCGCTGACATCGCCACCGACGTTCAATCCTTGTCGCACGAGTTGCACTCCTCAAAACTGGAATACCTCGGCATTACCACGGCCATGCGAGCCTTCTGTCATGAGTTCTCTGACCAGCAGAATGTCGAAGTCGTTTTTGCTCATGATGAAATCCCGCGCACGCTCCCGCAGGATATTTCACTTTGCCTCTTCCGCGTCTCGCAGGAAGCTCTGCAAAATGCCTTCAAGCATAGCGGTGTCCGGCACTTCGATGTGGAGCTCCGTTGCGCCTCTGATGCCATCCAACTTACCGTGCGCGATTCGGGATCCGGATTCGACCCCGAAGGGGCGAGCAAAACGCAAGGGCTTGGTCTCGTCAGCATGGCGGAGCGTGTGAAGCTCGTGGGAGGGCGGCTTTTGATTGACTCGCAGCCCCATCGTGGCACGACAATCCACGCCAAAGTGCCCCTCAGCAAAGCCGCAAGCGCGTCGGCGTAATAGCGCAGTCCGCCCCCAAACGGAGTCCTGTCTCTCTCTCGCCAGCCCGCTCTTTTCCGCGGCCGCCTCTGGTTTGACTGTCACTTTTGCCGCTTTACTTCACAAGACCGCTCGGCTATCGTCTGTCGAGAGAACAGGGTCATACCTGATTGTGTACGGGATATTCTGGTTGAGACCTTATGCCCTGCAAGAAATGCGGGTCGGATCACCTGACGGAGTATGGCTCAGAGATTAATGTGCACTCTCTCGGAACCAGCGACCTGGACAAGCAAGCTGTCTTGCTGTTCCCGAAACTCTTGGTCTGCCTAAAGTGCGGTTTTACGGAGTTTACCATCTCGGAGCGCGATTTGCCCCTCCTTTCAAAGCGCGCAGAGCAATGAGCTTCAGCTGGCTTAGGTCGGCTTTTCAACTGCATAGCTAACTGAGTGCTCTTCAAAAACACGATATAAAATGTAGCTCTCCTCGTCGCCGTGCGAACTACTCAAGTGCGACTAACATACTGTTCGCCCGTAAGGACAGCTTCCACAGCCGCGAGCAGGTCGGTGCCAGCTCGAGTTTTCACAACATAACCCAGTGCCCCCAAGCTGAGCGCCTCTTGCACTACATCCTCGGAGGATTCTTGGGTCAGAAAAATTATTTTGGCGCTTGGAACGATCTTGCGGATTTGCCGGCCAGCCTCAATTCCATTCAAACCGGGGAGACCGATGTCGAGCAGAATCAGATCGGGGTTAAGTTCTTTGGCCTTCTGGACGGCGGCTAACCCGTCTGAAAGTTCGCACACTACTTCCAGCTCCGGCTTTTGCTTGAGCGCCGTGCAAACGAAAGACCGAAAAGGTTCAAAATCCTCTACTACCAGGACTCGTATGCGCGATGTTGTCAGGGGGCCCCATTTCTGAAGAGGTCACATCACGAACTGTGGGGGACGCGACAATACTAGTCGAACTTCTTCCTCAAGCGCAACTCATTCGTTTTCTGTTAATTCGTTTCAAAGCATTCAAGCAGATTCTTACGTGCTAGCCTCACTCCAAGCTGATCGGCACGTAGATCAATCTGCCCTCCCGCTGGATTTGCAGCACAAAAGGGACTCCCGGTGGGCAAGCTTTCAATGCTGAGCGCAAGCGCTCTAAGGTAGTCATAGGCTGGGTGTTCAAACTGCGGATCACATCCCCCGGCGCAAGAGGGACGTCCCCTAGGGATCCCGTCACCCGCGCGGTCACAACAATGCCAAACGGATCTCTCAATCCCCGCAACATAGCAGCGGTCTTCTTGTCGATTTCCACACCCACTATGCCTAGCGGTGAAATCAGATTCTTTTGAGGGTCCGCAAGCGAGATGAGCTGATCCACATCTTGGCCTTCCTCAACCGTCCCCACGCTGAAAACTTGTTTCGCTGTTCCTCTGAGAACGGTGACTTGCACCTTGTCTGCTGAATCCCGCAGGAGGAAAAAATAGTTCACACTCGGCAGGTTGTCGGCAGGCTGCCCATCGATCGACACCAGTATATCGCCAACCATCAAGCCCGCTGCTTCCGCAGGACCCCCAGGAAGCACGTCCGAAATGATGACCCCATATTCCTGTTTCAATCCAAGTCCCACAGCAATGGACGGCGTGATGGTTTGGATTCCAATACCAATCTCTTGCCTGCGCAGGTGTCCGAACTGCTTCAGCTGCCGGTACACCGTTCTGACCGTTGCCGAAGGGATGGCAAAACCCAACCCCTCGTTCCCACCCGATTGCGAAAGGATGAATGTGTTTACGCCAACGACCTCTCCATTTAAGTTTACAAGCGGACCGCCCGAGTTCCCCGGGTTGATCGGTGCGTCGGTTTGGATGTAGATCAGCGGCGAATCAGGGTCGAGTTGCCTTGCCACCGCCGAGATCAACCCATGAGTGATGGAATTTCTTAGCCCTTCGGGGCTGCCAAAAGCAAAAACAGTATGGCCTTGCCTCACCTCCCGGTAGGACGCTAGCGGCAGTGCCGGAAGTTTTGTGTTTTCAATTTTTAGCAGCGCGAGGTCCTTCTCACGCGCCACTCCGATGAGTCGAGCCGGGACGGTATCGATCCTTCCCGAAAGGGCAGTCGCCAGCGAACCGTCCGTGTTTGGGGGTGGAAGGACGACCTCGATGCGCTGCGCTCCGTTCACCACATGCGCGTTCGTTATGATGTAGCCTTCCGCATCGATGACGAACCCCGAACCGCTGGCGCGTTGCCGTCCAATCACGGCCCCCGCATTCCCCCGGCTGCTATCCTCGAGGGGCGCATAGGCCGTCACGATGATCTGGACGACGCTCGGCGAAACCTTTTTGATCAGCGCATCCACCATCGAGTCAAATTGGCTGGCGGATTTTGCCGTGGAAGGTGCTTGGGCGAGGGCTTGGAACGCGAATCCGAACAGCACACACTGTACCAAAATGGCGCGGCAGCCGAGCCTCTTGGCAAACCGAACGCGATGAAAGCCGACTTCAGGCATTCGACACGCTCCTTTTCCTGGGTCGCCCGATTCGAGAGCCGCTCGATCTTCTGAGCGCTTGGCCACAGGTTTACCCTGTCGGTTCGCGCAGCTCTCCCCGAGCGTTGGCAGCTTATGACTGCCTACTTAGCTCAGTACACTGGCAAAACTACCGCGTCGCTTTAGCGCTACCCTTGCGCCAGAAGCTAGAGTCGGACTACCGCCACCCAGGAGCGCGCGCCCCGGGCGTCGCCACTTACAATCCGGTTGCTGCGTCAATCTGCGCCTTGGGGAGAAAAGCCCGCACTAAAATGTGCAATGTTGGACAGTCAGACCAGATTCTGATTATCTACACTCGCCTCCTAGAGTCTCCAGGTTTGTGTCCACTGGCACGGACCATCAGGAAGTGTGGGAGGGTTTATGTCTTGTCTGGCATGCGAGTCGGCTAATCAGGTTGAATTCTCTGCTGAGATAATCCTCCATTTCGCGGCGCTCCAAACCTTGGATATTCCACGTGTCGAGCTATTCCCCAAGCTTTTAGTCTGCTTGGATTGCGGCTTTAGCCGTTTTAACGTCTCACCACTCGAATTGGCGTCGCTTGCCACTGGTACTCAGAGAGCGGAACGGTTCACGAGGCAGGCGCATCCATAAACCACACTCTTCAGCAGTCCCTCATCAGTCACGAACACTCTTTTGAATCCTTCTAGTTGAATCACTGCCAAGTATCATTGATAAAAGTATTAAAAGTGGAGGAGTGATGCGCTCACTCGGGGTGTGGTCTGTCCTGGCGGTCTCTCTCTTTTACAGCGGCAGCGGAGCCATTGCTGCCGCGCAAGACGCTCCCAGTCCGTTGATAGTGGAAGAAGACAAGATGCGCTTCCGCTTGCTTCCTCATACTGTTCTCGAATTGCCTGTCGTTAATTCCACCAATAAACCCGTCTCTGGAAAGTTCAAGCTGTCGTTGCTCAACTACGAGGACGACTCGGTTGCCGCCGCGATGTCAGGAACGTTTGTCGAGTCACCGGGCGAAACCGTAGAGAAGATCGATTGGCCAGTCGCACATTTGCCGAGCGACACGCCAACCGAACTCGGCTGGTATCGCCTGCAATACAGCTTTGAGCCAGAAACCGAGTCTGGCGTACCAGCGGCCAGCGGAATCGTCCAGCTTGGTAAAATCATTACCGACGGGTTCGGAATAACCATCGCTGCGGCAACGAAAGTCGCGCCCGGCAGCAAGTATCCTGTACGCCTCCATGTAGAAAACCCATCGACGCACCAGCCCTATGCGAATAGTCCCATCGAGCTCGTGCTAGAGTTCGGCGACAACGAAGATACTGACGTTAAGCGCAAGATCAAAACCGATGCGGCAGGCAATGCTACCGCTGCCTTTGACCTGCCGCAGAATCCTTCGGATCAACGCGGAGAGGTCACTGCCACAGTGGCCCGCGGTCCATACAGCGAAGAAGCCAAGCTCGAGTTTGAATTCCCGGATAAGCCCGCTCCGGCACTAACCGTCACAACTGATAAGCCGCTCTACCAGCCTGGCCAAACCGTTCATGTACGTCTTTTTGCCATCGATTCGGACAGGCACGCCATGGCCGGCGCGAAGTTAGACGTGGAAATTGACGATGAAGCTGGCGGCGAACAGTTCCATGAAAAACTGACCACTTCTCGCTTTGGCATTGCTTCGGCGGATTGGGAAATCCCAAAAAAGCTGCAACTTGGCAATTCCACTATAGTCGCCCAATTTGACCGTTCGGAAGCCGACTACTGGAGTCAACGCCGCACCGAAATCCGCATTAGCCGCTATGAGTTGCCAACTTTCACCGTCAGCGTCGACCCCGACCATACGTATTATCTCCCCGGCAGCAATGCTGTCGTGGATGTGCATGCGGATTATCTTTTTGACAGGCCTGTGCAACACGGCAAAGTAAGAATCGTACAGCAGGAGAACCGGCACTGGGATTATGCAACGCAGAAATGGGAAGTCGACGAATCGGCGCCCGTCGAAGGTGAACTCGGGAGCGATGGCCATTTCAAAGGCACGATCAACCTTGCCGACGAATTCAAAAGTTTCAAGGAAGGCGATTCCGATCGATTCGAAGATCTTACTCTGGCGGCGTATTTGACGGACTCCTCAACCGGCCGCACCGAGCAGCGAAGGTTCAAAATCCGCATAACCGCCCAGCCCATTCACCTGTACGTTCTCGAGTCGGCCACCGCGCACCGCAATCAGCCTTCTGTTTTCTATGTCACCAGTTCGTACGCCGATGGAACCCCTGTCTCGGCAAAGGGGAAGATATTCGCTGCGCAACCCACCAATGACGAGAATTCTCAGAACGGCTTTGACCTCAGCCGCCGCAGGCAAATTGGCAGTTTCCGTACGAATCGCTTTGGCGTCGGCCGCGTGGAAGTTTCTCCCTTTCTGGAAGAGGATCTTCGCATCCCAACGTGGTACCCCCATCGGCACAATTATCAATATGGCTACGATGAAGCGTCCACTAATGAACCCACCGAGCGTACTGCATGGCTCGTACTAGAAGCTCTCGATTCCAAAGGATTAAGCGGTGAGTACGATCAGCAACTTTCCGTCGCAACCAATGATGAATTCCTCCGCGTCCAGACTGATCAAACTCTATATCACCCCGGAGATTCGATCCTTGTCACGCTGAATTCCAACTCGAAAAATAGAGATGCAGTGTTGAGTGTTTGGGGCGAGAAAGGACTCCTGTCCTCCCAGCTCGTGCCTTTGGTCCGCGGCCACGCCACCGCAACGGTTGAATTCGATCCGCGCTTCCTCGGAAGTGTTTTTCTGACGGCCTCCAGCCTGGTTCCTTCCGGCGATCAGCAAACGGCGCTCTACGGATGGACGCAAGTCCTCTACCCGGCCCGCAAAGAGCTAGAAGTAAAGGTAAAGATGCCGCAAACCACTTTCAAACCCGGTGAGCAAGTTTCCGCCGACGTCCGCGTTCTGACTCCGGAAGGCCATTCGACGGAAAGCGCCCTGGGACTTCTGGTCTTCGATCGTGCTGTGGCGGAACGCGTTCGAACCGACGAGGATTTCGGACGCGATTATGGCTACTCCATCTTTGATTACTTTGGCTGGGAATATCAACGCAGTATTGGTGGCATCAGTCATCGCGACTTGCTTGATTTGGACGCGACCAAGCCATTTCCCGAAGGGCTGGACCTCGTTGCCGAGGGCATGATGCGCACGGGTTCTGGTCCATGGATGGCCGTCGAATCACTGGAGGGCGGGGGATGGGACGCGCTCGGCGCGTCCGGCACTTTTTCGAAATGGATGCAGATCATGCTCCAACCGGTCAGAAAAGCTTTGAATGACTGGTACTCCGCGAACGGTGAATACCCAAGCGATGAAACCGGCGTGCGCGCGGCGCTACAGTCGAAAGGTATTGATACCGATCAGATCCGCGATCCCTGGGGCAATCCTTTTCTCGTTAAATCTTTTTTTAAGGGCGCGGACCATGTCGTGAACCTCCTCAGCAGCGGTGTGGATAAGAAGCCCGGCACCAGCGATGACTTCGTCGTCGCCACTTTTCACTGGCCCTACTTTCGTAAAATTGGAATGCAAATCGACCACGCGTCCGCCCAATATTTCTCAGCGACCGGGAAATATATCCGCGACTATGACACTCTGAAAGAGGAAATGAGAGAGCAGGGAATCGATCTGGATACTCTCCGCGATCCGTGGGGCCACGCGTATTCCTTCACTTTCGATATTTCGGGTCCATATTTCCGAATCTCGGCTGATAGCGCTGGTCCGGACGGCATCTTCAACAGCAAAGCCAAAGCATCGTGGGACGACGTCGAAGTCTGGATGTCCAGCATCCACTATTTTATGGCCGAGAACGCCGCACTGAATACTGCCATCGCTGAAAACTTCAAAGCCACTGGATCTTTTCCCCAGAACGAAGAGCAGCTCAAACCGATTCTCGCCATGGCGAAGTTGGACCCCGAGCGCCTTCTCGATCCTTGGGGCCATCCCTATCACTTTACATTTAGCGCCCAAAGCCGTTACGCCGACCGGCTCACTGTTCGCGACGTCCGCGCTTATTCCGATCCCGCACAAAGCAAGAAAGTGACAGAAGACATTCCGGTAACCCAACAGGTCGCCTACCTCAGCGTGCTTAGCAATGGTCCGCAGAACGATCCGAATCAGGCCTTTTCCGTCACCGAATTCAGCCGCGTAGTTGCTGAACAAACGAGCAAGGACAAGGCGCCTGTTGCCACCGGAAATCAAAAACCGCTCGCAGGCAACACCGGCGGCATCTACGGTGTGATCACCGACCCGTCCGGCGCAGCCATTACCAATGCGGAGGTCACCGCAGTTTCCGTTGACACAGGACAAGTCTTTACAACTCAAGCCGACTAGGCGGGAGCCTACGCCTTGCTGAATCTGCCCGCAGGCTTCTACCAAGTCGAGTGCACTTCGAAGGGATTTAACCGCAGCATCGTGCAGCGCGTGCCGGTTGAAATGGGTTTTTCGACAAAGGTCGATCTCACACTCAATGTAGGCGCTGTATCGGAGAGCGTAGAAGTCACCGCAAACGCAGCTACAGTTCAAACCCAGTCCGCCCAAGTGACTGCCGTTTCCAACCAAATAGCTTCCACCGCACAGAAAAAGCCGCTCTTCACTCCGCGCCTGCGCAAATATTTTCCGGAAACGTTGCTCTGGCGGCCCGAAGTCATCACCGATGAACGCGGCCATGCCCACATCGACTTCCCCATGGCCGACAATATCACCGCCTGGAAAATGTCTGTGCTTGCCTCCACCGAAGCTGGTCAGGTCGGCATCGCGGAAAAAGAGCTGCGCAGTTTTCAGCCTTTTTTCCTGGAAAACGATCCGCCAAAGGTTCTGACCGAAGGTGACCAAATCAGTTTGCCAATCGTCCTGCGCAACTACACCGCCGTTCCGCAAACGGTCTTCACGGAAATGCAGCCGGCGCAGTGGTTCACGATTCTGTCGGCGCCAAAGCTAAGCCTCACCGTCCCTCCGAACGGCGACGCCACATCCGTATTCACCTTCCGCGCGGATCGCAGCGAGAGAAACGCCAAGCAGCGCGTGACCGCAAGAAATAGCGCGGCTGGCGACGCCGTCGAACGCGAACTGGTTGTTCATCCAGACGGGCAGGAAATTTCATTCACCTCGAGCCGCATTCTTGCGGGCGATCATAATTCTATCGATGTGCAAGTACCCGATACCGCCATCTCCGGCTCGATAGACGCCGAACTCCGCATCTATCCGAACTTGCTAGCTCACGTTTTGGACGCCATGCACGGAATTGGCAAGCTTCCCACCGGTTGCGCCGAGCAAATCACCTCCACGTCCTATGTAAGTCTGATGGCGCTCCAACTCCTCCAGAAAAGCGCACCAGATAAACAGGACACTTTGAATCCGCGTGCCGCGCTTGCAGCAGAAGCCCGGGCCGCAGTCCAGGAAGGTTACGACCAACTGGCAGGATTGCAGAATTCGGACGGCGGTTTTATCTACTGGAAAGGCATGCCATCCAATGTCGCTCTGACCGCCTATGTTTTGCGCTTCTTGAATTTGGCAGGAGACTTCATCGAAGTCGATGGAGCGATCCGCCGAAGGGCGCGCGATTATTTGGTCGCACGCCAGGCCAAGTCAGGCGCCTGGACTTCTTATCGCTGGGATCTTCAAAAAGAAAAAGAAGAGGACGATCCCAACCTGACCGCCTATGTCGCGCGTGCCTTGGCCGGCATGAAAATTGATCCGGCCGCCAAAGATCCTGAAAAGCAAAAGCAAGCTCAGACCTCGTTGAAATCCGCCCTGGACTTCCTTGAAGCGCGCATCGATTCCTGGAGCGACCCGTATCTCGCCGGAAACTATGCAATTGCCGCAGTCGAAAGTGCACGCCCGGAGCATATCGAAAACGCCGAATCAGTTCTGCGCCGCCTCGCCCATCGCGAAGGCGATGCGACTTACTGGAACCTCGAGGCCAATACATCACCATTCTACGGTTGGGGACTTGCCGGCCGACTGGAGACCACCGCACTCGCGGTGAAGGCTCTTTCCGAATTGCAGACCAAGCGTCCTGAGCAAGATGTTCCAGATATGATCAGCCGCGGACTCCAATATCTCCTGACCCACAAAGATCGATACGCGATGTGGTACTCAACGCAAGCCACACAAAACGTGTTGGAGGCCATGATCGCGGCACTTCCTCCAGCCGCCGAGGGCGCCGCAGCGTCCGAGGCCGTGCTAAAAATCGATGACCGCGTGCTGCGTTCTGTGGCCCTGCCAAACCCACAAGATGTCGTCGGCCCGGTGACAATTCCACTGGCCAACGATTTGACGAAAGGCACGAACAAAATCGAATTCGCTCGATCTGGCAGTGCAGGGGCGATGAATGCCTCGGTAGTCACAAGCTATTACATCCCGTGGACCGAGTCCGAAGCCATCGCCAAGGAGGCTTTCAAGACGGGCGAGAATCGCGCCCTGCGATTCAAAGTCCTCTACGATCGCAACGAACTTCGATTGGGAGACACAGTCCGTTGCACCGTCGAAGCCGAGCGCGTCGGATTTCGCGGCTACGGCATGATGCAGGCGGAGGTGGGACTTCCCCCCGGTGCCGAGGTAGATCGCTCCTCGCTGGAGAACGCCGAATCCTCTCCTGGAGTCTTTGGCTATGAAATTCAGCCCGACAGAGTGGTTTTCTATTTGTGGCCCACCGCTGGGGGAACAACTTTCGCTTTCGACTTCCGCATGCGATATCGCATCGCAGCAATGACCGCGCCCGCTGTTGTCTACGACTACTACAACCCTGAGGCAAACGCCACCGTCGCGCCGGTGCGTTTCACGGTTCGCTAAAGTTTGCTTTGAAAGCCTGCTGGAGCCAAACGGGCCCGGATTTTCTTCCGTGTTTCCATAAGTGCGCGGGAATCATCAGGTCTTCTCTGTAAGAAACATGGGATTTTCAATTAAAAACGATGGACATCCAGAATGACTCGCATGTACAGCAGATTATCGCGGCCATGACCGCGGACGCCATTTCAAGCGGTTTCTTGTTAGAAGACTCTTCCGAAATCGCCGAGATCGGTTTCACGTACCTCGAACGAAACCATCATGCTCTGAATCCGTGAGGAATCTCGCGCCCGTCACGGAGCCCGCCCCACAGTCAGAAACCGCGGACGCCTCGGCCTATGGGAGCTGAGCATTTTTGTTACCGAGTCAAATCTGTGGTATTAATGAAGTGAGCCCCCGCCCTCCACTCAGCCCAGAAATGAATCTAAGGAGAATCGTAATGAAAATCGAAAGAATATTGGGCGGATTGGTGTCCTTGGGTATGGTTGCGGCGATGGCCGTACCCTTGGCGTTAGCGAAACCACAAGACCCATCCGCACCCCAAGCCTCAGGTAAAGAAATGGGAATGCGCGGTGGACTGCAGGCCGCAGTAGAGAGCTTGAATCTTACTGACGACCAGAAAGCAAAGGTAAAGGATATCTTTACTGATGCGAAGACCAAGCGCCAAGCAGTATCCAACGACACTTCGCTTAGCGATGACCAGAAAAAGGCGAAGTTGAAGGAGCTTCACGAAGGCACGATGGCCAAGCTGAACGCCGTGCTGACACCTGATCAACAGACCGAGTTGAAGAGCAAGATCGAAGCTGCAAAGACAAAACCACCATCGCAGCCGTGATCTAACAATCCACCCGGTCAACTGGTGATAAACATGAGAAAAGGAGCCTGGTTCGGAAGGACCGGGCGCTTTTGACATACGGGGTGTGTGTTCTGCAGCTACTAGGTGAATGTCCTGCGGACCCAGAGTTGGATGTAACGCCAATCTGCATGGCGGGTCGCCACGCCATCTTATTTCTCTTCAAATATCCAGTTTGGCCTTGCGAATGGAGCATCTACCAATGTCGCCAGCATGGGAGATCTTGTGCCTTTCCTCGCGGACAGCACGTATAAAGCTCAGCTCGATATCGGTAGGACACCACGGGCTCCGAATCACATCAAATGCTCCGCGGCGCGTCGCATCCATGTAGAGTTCCCATTCTCCGTTTCGCGTAAGTACGACAATCGGTGGTGTAATTCCGCCCGGAAGTTTCAATTCTAAAAGGTCCGCATAACCGCCGTCGGGCAGGCGCTCATCGCAGAAGATGAGACTTGGGCTTTGAAGCAAAAGTACTTGTTCGG
Organism: uncultured Acidobacteriota bacterium; assembly: GCA_963833345.1. GTDB lineage: Bacteria > Acidobacteriota > Terriglobia > Acidiferrales > UBA7541 > Acidiferrum. Next base: position 460,785 of record CAWHXI010000001.1, read on the forward strand.
TTTGGGCCAACGTGGAGCAGGGGATTACGTTAACGGAAAGGGCTTCCAGAATATTGCTAACTGTTCGCCGGCTCTCTAAATTGGCCGAGACGACCAAAATGGTAAGTTCGTCCTGCAACCCAGACTCGTAAGTTGTTGATATCTCAAAACGATGGGCTGCATTCTCTCGCATCGAGGGGTTCATTTTGACATTCACCTCACGTCTCTAACCCTCTTGGCCGAAACCAGAATCTCGGGAGAACACTCATAGAAGATTCGCATTTCCCGGTCAATACAGCATTTCACCTATGGCCAGCGAATTTCCCTTCGGAGCGCTATACAGGAAAAACTGTAGAGCATACCTACAGTTCTTGTGCTAATTAATTCTTCTTGACTTACACTCCGAAATTCTAAGAAGTGATGATCCGTAGCGGCAAGCTCGACGCTGGATAAGCCCATCTGCTAAGAGGGGCAAGGAGATCTCGGCAGCGTGGAAAGCCAAAAGATTCAACTACTTAGCCAATCTATCTCAATGCCGGCTTGGAGATGACCATGAAGAGAGTTGACCGCGATCCACCGGGCGCAAGTCTAAGGCCAGTTCCCGGTGCGGAATCGAGAAACAATGGGAAAGACCATGTTGCCGAAATATCGGCACCCGATCTCAGCCTCTTACTTTCGAGCCTGCAGACCATGCGTGACGGTGACTTCTCCGTTCGCCTCCCCGGAACTTGGACAGGCTTGCCTGGAAAACTCGCGGATACATTCAATGAGATTGTCTCTTCGAATCAGCAAATCGCTCATGAGCTGAGGCGCGTGGGCCAGGTAGTAGGGAAGGAAGGCAAAACGCGCGAGCGAACACAATTTCACCAGCCGCGGGGCGCTTGGGGCGAGATGGAGGTATCGATCAACACGCTCGTTGACGACCTGCTCCAGCCGAACACAGAAGTCACGCGCGCGATCGCTGCCGTAGCGCAAGGCAACCTGACGCAAACCGTTCGCCTGGACGTGGATGGACGACCGCTCGAAGGCGAATTTCTCCGTTCCGCCACAATCGTTAACACCATGATTCAGCAGCTCGGCGTTTTTACCGCCGAGGTGACTCGCGTCGCTCGTGAAGTTGGTACGGATGGAAAGCTCGGCGGCCAGGCACAGGTGCCAGGTGTCGCTGGTACTTGGAAAGACCTGACGGACTCCGTGAATTCGATGGCCAGCAACTTGACCGGGCAAGTTCGTAACATCGCCGAAGTGGCCACGGCGGTTGCCAGCGGCGACCTCTCACGCAAGATCACGGTAGATGTCCGCGGAGAAATTTTACAGCTCAAGGAAGCCATCAACACGATGGTCGATCAGTTGCGCTCCTTCGCTTCCGAAGTCACGCGTGTTGCCCGCGAGGTTGGCACGGACGGCAAGCTCGGTGGCCAGGCGGTTGTGCCCGGCGTGGCGGGAACCTGGAAAGACCTTACGGACTCCGTCAACGCGATGGCCGGCAACCTCACGGCGCAGGTACGCAACATTGCCGAGGTGACGACCGCAGTGGCGCGAGGCGACTTGTCGCGCAAAATCACCGTGGACGTGAAGGGCGAGATCCTCGAATTGAAAGACACCATCAATACGATGGTGGACCAGCTGAACGCTTTCGCGGGCGAAGTCACGCGTGTCGCTCGCGAGGTCGGCACCGAAGGCAAACTGGGAGGCCAGGCGCAGGTCCCAGGCGTCGGTGGTACGTGGAAAGACCTCACCGACAACGTGAACTTTATGGCCAGCAACTTGACCGGCCAGGTTCGCAACATCGCCGAAGTCGCCACGGCCATCGCCAGCGGCGACCTCTCCCGAAAGATTACGGTCGACGTGCGCGGAGAAATCCTGCAACTGAAAGAAACTCTCAATACCATGGTGGACCAGCTAAACCGGTTCGCGGGCGAAGTGACGCGCGTAGCTCGCGAAGTAGGTAGCGAGGGCCGGCTGGGTGGACAAGCGAACGTGCCCGGAGTCGCCGGTACTTGGAAAGACCTAACGGATTCTGTTAATTCGATGGCAGGAAACCTGACCGGCCAGGTGCGCAACATCGCTGAGGTCACGACGGCAGTCGCACGCGGCGACTTGTCTCGCAAAATCACCGTAGACGTGAAAGGCGAAATTCTCGAACTGAAGAACACCATTAACACGATGGTGGACCAGCTCAACGCCTTCGCCGCGGAAGTCACTCGCGTCGCTCGCGAAGTCGGCACCGAAGGGAAGTTGGGAGGCCAGGCACAAGTTCCTGGCGTCGGCGGCACCTGGAAGGACCTCACCGACAACGTAAACTTCATGGCCAGCAACCTCACCGGCCAAGTCCGTAACATCGCCGAAGTTGCCACCGCAGTTGCACGCGGCGACCTCTCCCGCAAAATTACTGTGGACGTCAGGGGCGAGATTCTCGAGCTGAAAGACACGCTCAATACGATGGTGGACCAGTTGCGCGCTTTTGCGTCTGAAGTGACGCGCGTCGCTCGCGAAGTTGGTACCGACGGAAAACTCGGCGGCCAAGCGCAAGTTCCCGGTGTCGCAGGCACATGGAAAGACCTTACGGACTCCGTCAATTCCATGGCCAGCAACCTGACTGGCCAGGTACGCAATATCGCGGAAGTCGCAACGGCCATCGCCAGCGGCGACCTCTCAAAGAAAATCACAGTCAACGTGAGCGGCGAAATCCTGCTACTCAAAGAAACCATCAACACGATGGTGGACCAGCTAAACGCTTTCGCCGGCGAAGTCACGCGCGTCGCGCGCGAAGTAGGCAGCGAAGGCCGCCTTGGTGGCCAGGCCAACGTGCCTGGGGTTGCCGGAACTTGGAAGGACTTGACGGACTCGGTCAACTCGATGGCAGGAAACTTGACCGGGCAAGTGCGCAACATCGCCGAAGTCACGACTGCGGTCGCGCGCGGCGACCTATCCCGCAAGATCACCGTGGACGTAAAAGGCGAAATCCTCGAACTAAAAGACACCATCAACACGATGGTGGACCAGCTGAACGCCTTCGCCGGCGAAGTCACCCGCGTGGCCCGCGAAGTCGGCACGGACGGTAAACTCGGCGGTCAAGCCCAAGTCTCTGGCGTGGCCGGCACATGGAAAGATTTGACCGACAACGTCAACGTCATGGCTGCCAACCTCACCGAACAGGTGAGAGGTATCGTCAAAGTCGTCACCGCTGTCGCAAACGGCGAGCTGACCAAGAAACTCACCGTCAACGCCAAAGGCGAGGTTGCGGCCTTGGCCGAAACCATCAACAACATGACCGATACGCTTGCCACTTTTGCCGATCAGGTAACGACGGTCGCCCGCGAAGTGGGCGTCGAGGGGCGCCTTGGCGGACAGGCCAACGTCCCCGGAGCTGCCGGCACATGGAAAGATCTTACGGGCAACGTAAACCTTCTTGCAGATAACCTGACCAACCAGGTTCGCGCCATCGCGGAAGTAACAACCGCGGTCACCAAAGGCGATCTCACACGTTCCATTCAGGTGGAGGCAAGCGGAGAAGTAGCCGAGCTCAAAGATTACATCAACACCATGATCGACAACTTGCGGCTAACGACGGACCGGAACAAGGAACAAGACTGGCTGAAAACCAATCTCGCGCGCTTTACCGGTATGCTCCAGGGCCAGCGCGATCTCTCCACCGTAGGGCGCATGCTCCTGTCCGAGCTCGCACCCCTCGTCAACGCCCAGCAAGGCGTGATCTATCAAATGGAGACAGATGAATCGTCTGAGATGATGCTTCTCTCGGCCTACGCCGATGACGCACCGAACGGACATGCGCGTCAGTTGCGAGTGGGCGAGGGTCTCGTTGGCCAGTGCGCGGCGGAGAAGCGCCGCATGCTCATCACCGAAGTCCCGCCGCATGCTGTTCCCATTCGTTCCGGATTATTCAAGGCTGTGCCTCTGAACGTGATCGTGCTTCCCGTGCTTTTCGAAGATCGCGTTAAAGCGGTCATTGAGCTGGCCTCATTGAGCACTTTTACGGCCTCCCATCTCGCGTTCCTAGAACAATTGACCGCCAGCATCGGCATTGTGCTCAACAGCATCGAGGCCACGATGCAGACCGAAGGCCTGCTAAAACAATCTCAGCAATTGGCTACCGAACTCCAAACGCAGCAGAAAGAGTTGCAGCAGACCAACGAGCAGCTTGCTCAAAAAGCCCAGCAACTTGCTGAACAAAACGTCGAAGTGGAACGTAAGAACCAGGAAATCGACCAGGCCCGCCGCGCCGTGGAAGAAAAGGCAAAAGAACTGGCTCTCACCTCCAAGTACAAATCAGAGTTTCTTGCCAACATGTCCCATGAGCTGCGAACTCCGCTCAACAGTATTCTCGTCCTAGGCCAGCAGCTTACTGATAATCCCGACGGCAACTTGACCGTCAAACAAGTCGAGTTTGCCCGCACCATTCACGGGGCCGGCACGGACCTGCTGAATCTCATTACCGACATTCTCGATCTCTCCAAGATTGAATCAGGAACGGTTTCCGTTCAGGCTGAAGAAGTTTTCTTTGCAAGTTTGCTCGACATGATGGCTCGTCCATTCCGGCATGAGGCGGAGAACCGTCGCTTTACATTCGAGTTGACCACGGATCCGCGGTTGAGCCGCAGTTTGGTCACAGATTCGAAGCGATTGCAGCAGGTCCTCAAGAATCTGCTCTCCAACGCATTTAAATTCACCGAACAAGGCAGTGTGCGGCTGTCCGTGTTCCTGGCCGAGCGCGGCTGGAGTGATGACCATGCCGTTCTTCGAGCAGCGCCAGCCGTCATTGCTTTCCAGGTCGAGGACACTGGCATCGGCATTCCACCGGAAAAACAGCGCATTATCTTCGAAGCCTTCCAGCAGGCCGACGCAGGGACTAGCCGTAAGTATGGCGGCACGGGACTAGGACTGGCCATTAGCCGTGAGCTGGCTAATCTCCTCGGCGGCGAAATCCAACTACGTAGCGAAGCTGGAAAGGGCAGCACGTTTACCCTCTATCTCCCGCAAACCTACGTGGGGCCATCGACGGGCGTCAATGTTTTGGAAATGAGAACCGCTCCCATTCAGGCTCCGCAATTGGTTCCTGCAATCGCACCCGAACACCGTATCGAACCGATTGAAGATGATCGTGCAAACCTCCAGGAGACCGACGCCGTTTTATTGGTTGTCGAGGATGACCCCCACTATGCCCGTTTGCTCCGCGATTTGGCGCGAGACAAGGGATTCAAGGTTCTGGTTGCCACTCGGGGCGCCGAAGGGCTCGCCTTGGCACGCGAGTTCCATCCCATGGCCGTTTCCCTTGATATCTTCCTGCCGGACATGCTGGGTTGGACCGTGCTCAATCACCTGAAGCAAGATCCCTCCATGCGCCACATTCCGGTACAAATCCTGACCCTGGATGAAGACCGACAGCACGGCCTCTCTCGTGGGGCATTTGCATTTGTTCAAAAACCTACGACGCCCGATGAACTCAACAATGCGTTTTCACGCATCAAAGAATACGCAGCGCCTCATCTCAAGCGTCTACTGGTTGTAGAAGATAACCCCGGTGAGCAGCTGAGTATTCGCGAGCTGCTCGGCCATCACGATATCCACGTTTCTATCGCCGCGACTGGTGAAGAGGCGTTGGCCGCCATTGCTAAAGAGACATTCGATTGCATGGTTCTTGACCTCCGTCTGCCCGATGTGTCCGGCTTCGATGTTTTGGAGCGCTTGCGCGATACACCATCACGAATTGATTTACCGGTAGTTGTATTCACGGGGAAGGATTTGTCCCCAGAAGAAGATGCCCGCCTGCGCACTCTGGCCCGAAGTGTAGTTGTGAAAGGCGTGGAATCGCCGGAACGGCTTTTGGACGAGACCGCCCTTTTCTTGCATCGCGTCGTTGCCCACCTTCCTGTCGAGAAGCAGCAAATGCTGGACCGCTTGCACCGCTCGGATGACGCACTGGTAGGAAAGAAGGTTCTCGTTGTGGATGATGATGTCCGCAATATCTTTGCTCTGAGCAGCGTGCTCGAGCGTCGTGGAATGACAGTCTTGACTGCCGGTACGGGCCGCGAAACCATTGATATCCTTAGTTCAACTCCTGATGTGGCGATCGTACTCATGGATATCATGATGCCGGAGATGGATGGTTATGAGACCATGCAGGTCATCAGGCAGAATCCGGCATTCCGGCGTCTTCCGATCATTGCCCTCACGGCAAAAGCAATGAAGGGGGATCGAGAGAAGTGTCTGGAAGCAGGTGCATCTGAATATCTTGCGAAGCCGGTCAATACGGAACAATTGCTGTCGGCACTACGAATGTGGCTCCATCGGTAAGAATGGATCGGTTGCAATGTGTCGAATGAGCGCGGCGAACGGTAAGCTCATCGTCTGCGAGGGCTAGTCTATGGCCGGGCACGAAAAAGTGAACATTCTCATGGTGGACGACCAGGTTGGCAAGCTGCTCAGCTATGAAGTCATTCTTGCTGGTCTCGGTGAGAATCTAATCAAAGCCTACTCGGGCAAAGAGGCACTCGATCACCTTTTGAAGTCGGACATCGCCGTAATCCTTCTGGACGTCAGCATGCCGGAACTTGATGGTTTTGACCTCGCGGAAATGATCCGCCAGCATCCGCGTTTTCACAGAATACCGATCATTTTCATCTCCGCTGTGCTTCTGACGGACGTCGATCGTCTCAAGGGTTACGAACGCGGTGCCGTGGACTATATTTCCGTCCCCGTTGTGCCGGAATTATTGCGAGCCAAGGTGAGTGTTTTTGTAGATTTGCATCGCAAGACGCGGCAATTGGAAATGTTGAACCTCGAGTTGCGGCGCCTTTCTAGCAGTCTCATCGCAGCGCAGGATCAGGAGCGGCGTAGGATCGCCCGGGACCTGCACGATGGTCTGGGACAAGAGCTCAGCGGCGCAAAGATGATGGTCGATTGCATGCAGATGCAAAATCAGTCCATGGAGTGGAAGGAGAAGGCTGCCGCCGAGGCCAGCGCCCTAATCGATCAGGCTATCCAGCAAGTTCGCAGTATTTCGCATCTCCTGCATCCTCCTATGCTCGACGAAATCGGCCTGCAATCTTCACTCCGGTGGTATTTGGATGGCTTGACGAAACGGAGCGGCCTTGAAACTTCATTGGAAGTGCAACCGGAGGATTTTCCCCGCTTCGGATCAGAGTTGGAAACCACCATATTCCGCGTCGTCCAGGAAGCCCTCACCAATGTGTTTCGCCACGCTGAGGCTAGAAGAGTCGGTCTTGATCTGGCGATAAGAGATGGTCAAATAATTATAAAGGTGCGTGACGACGGGAAGGGCATTCCGGACTCCGTCGCGGATTTTGACGGTGACAAGATTGGGGTTGGCATTGCAGGAATGCGGCAACGCGTCAAGGAATTAGGTGGAGAGCTGCGTCTGCGAAATGGCAACCCAGGGACACTTCTTGAGGCGGTCATTCCGATTAAATCTGGGGCATCCCGTCTCGCTGAACATTTAACCGCTTCGTGGGACGTCAACCGTTGATTTCGGGTCCTTGCACCTTCGGTAGCCGATGCTGAGTCACTGCTGTGTCGATCGTCCTGATTAGATCCCACACTTGGGCTTTCGAAACCACCTGGCAGATCCCCGCCTGACGAGCAGGGCCCTCGAGCCCCTCCAAATCCAGGATCGTGAATAGGACGAGAGGGATGCTACCGTCCAAGGAAGACATTCGTTTGGCGACTTCGATGCCATTCATATCCGGCAATGCCAGGTCAATGATAACCAGGTCTGGTTTTAGGGCCTCATACTGTTCAACGCCCAAGAGGCCATTCTCGGCTTCTCCGCAAACGCTCCACTCACGGCTACCTATGATGGCGCGCAGGAGCCGCCGCGTGGCTTCAGAATCGTCCACAATCAATATTCGCAAATCCAATGTTTGACACTCCGTCTATTTTTATACGTTAGGAAAGCAGCGCAGAACCATAGGGTTTTTACCGTAGATAGCGCGACGCGGCCCACGGTGCCAGACTGACGGGATACCAATCGCGTTCACTCACGGCAAATGAAAATGGCTTCTATTGGATCGTCTGTTTCGATTTCTGCGCAAAAACAGTCTCAATCTTGGCTATTAGCTTCCAAGCCTCGCTCTTGCGCACTACCGCGCAGATACCCGCCTTGGCTGCCTCTCGTTCAACGCCCTCTATATCCCATATCGTGAATAAGATAAGCGGTACAGTCGGATTAGCCGTGGACATCCGCGAAGCTGCTTCGATCCCATTGATGTCGGGCATTCCAAAATCCAGCAGTACCAGATCCGGATTCAGTTCCTGAAACATTTGAATTCCAGACAAGCCATTCTCCGCTTCGCCGCATATTGCCCAGCCGGAATGCGAACGCAAAATAGTTGCGATAATTCGCCTCATGCTTAGGGAGTCATCCACGATAAGGATTCGGAGGTCCATGGCAGCCAAGTTCGCCACCACTCTACAACCCTGACAAAAGGCCGGGAATACCAGTGAAACCGTAGAAAAAGAACGCGAACAGGGGTGTGCGCAAGGGGAGGGCCAATGGCGTTTCGGCTCCGGCATACCATAAATGCTGTATATGTTGTCGCCGCGACGAATGTTAACTTTGGGTCTTCGGTGCGTCTTGGCGTCGCGTTTTTGCATGCTGCGTAAATTGCCCAAGCAGCGCGCCATCTGGCCGGGAAGTGGAGGGCTATGCTCGGGTTTTCAACGGCAGACCGGGGGTCTGAGTGCGAGTTCTCATAGTGGATGACCACGAAGTAGTACGAAGAGGGGTGCGGTCGCTCCTGCTGACGCAACGAGACCTCGACGTCTGTGGCGAGGCCGTAGACGGCCGCGATGCGATAGAGAAGGCAAAAATGCTGTTGCCAGATCTCGTGCTCATGGATTTCAGCATGCCGAATTTGAATGGCTTTGAGGCCACCCAGGAAATTCGCCGCATACTTCCGCAAACCGAGGTAGTCATCCTGAGCCAGCACGAAACGCCTCAAATGGCCACGCAGGCGTTCCGTGCAGGTGCTCTGGGATATGTTGTAAAGTCGTCGGACTCGAAAAACCTTTTCGCGGCGCTGGAAAGAGTCGGCCGCCACGAGACCTTCTGTGATCCCAATATCGCTGCCTCCACGAACAGCCAAATCTAAGCCGTGGAAAAATATCCTCAGGGATAGGCGCGCATTCCAACGAGCGCGGTATTGAGCCGCCCAGCCAGAGCCCCCTCCCCCTGGGCGTTTTCTCGTAACTGCGGATTCTACGGGAGTTAGAGGCGTGTTTTTTGGAAATGCGGATTCTAAAGAGTTTAGAGGAAAAAACAAAGCGGGCAAGAACCCGCGGGGCTGAAGCCCCACACCTACAACGACGAGAAAAAGAGCCGCGGAGAAAGGAGAGGCCAGGCGAAGGGGAGGGTGATTGGACGGAATGCGACGAAAGCATGGGATAGGGTAGCATGGTTTCTGATTACTGTCAATAACTATTATTGAAAGAGTATCATTCGAATGAGACGCGTGGAAGTCAAGAGGATGCAAGGAGTTGGCGGGAATTTGCAAGTTTGGCAAGACAGGGCAGCAACAGCCAACCCAAGACCCAGGTTCAAAAACCGAACCTGGGGACCCTCCGCCTTTTTCTAATGCGAGCAGAAAATGACGGGAAGCTATCTCCCGGCCACCCGCCCCCAAATCGAAAGGGAAAGTCCAGGAATGGAAGAGGCAGACCCACCCTTTTCAAGAACCAAACCCGAAAGGGTGGGGCACCCCGACAGGAAAAGACAAATTCAAAGCCGTTTCGCAGGGCGAACGGTGTCCCACCCGCCAACCAGTTATTTAGGGACATCTACTACGAATACTTGAAGTTAGCTGAGACCTAGCGGGAGTTTACTGCGAGTGCTCTCCCGAAACGCTGCGCATTCCCACTAACTCATTCCATGCGTAGGATTTAATCGGGTTTCTCCTTCTTGGAATGTGTATTACCCTACATTGTTTGACTGTACTGCGATTATTTCCGCATTTTATGCTTGACAAACAATAGCGTTGCGTTTATGTATTACCCTTAATGGCTAGCCTCGTCAAAAAGAAAAAAGGCAACCGCCTCTACTACTACCTCGTCGAAAGCGCCCGCGTCGACGGCCAACCTCGTATCGTTCATCAGGCCTATCTGGGCACCGCCGAAAAACTCGCTGAACTCGTTCAGCAAAAGACGGCCCCTGTCCCGCTCTCCGCCACCTTGCGAGATTTCGGTCTCCCCGGCGCCTTGTGGCTGGCTGCCAAACAGTCCGGCGTATGGCCACTACTGGAATCCCTGTGGCCTTCTCCGCGTTCCGGACCCGGTCCTGCCCACTATCTCCTGCTCGCGGCCATTCACCGCATCTGTGATCCCGGTCCGAAGACCGAAGTCAGCCATTGGTACGACCGAACCATCCTCGCTTCCCAGTGGGGTTTTCCTGCCGAACGCTTTACTTCGCAAGCCTTCTGGGACGCCTTCGAACAGATGCTGCCAGAGACCAGCGAGCCCTGCGCTCCCGCGGAAGATCCTCTCGATCGTGCACAGTTGCGTTTACTCGGTCTGTGGAAGGAGCAGCAACTGGTCGGTCGTCGACTGCTGGCCTACGATACCACCAACTTTTACACCTACATTGCCAGCACCAACACGCGGAACCAGCTGGCCCAGCGCGGCCACAACAAACAGGGCCGCCACAATCTGCGCCAAGTGGGTCTGAGCTATGTTCTGGACGGAGAGAATGGGTTGAGCCTATGCCACCACGTCTATCCGGGTAACGTGGCCGATGTCGAAGAGTTCCCCGTGGCGTTAACACGCATCGTGCGCTTGCTGGATCAAAACCAAATTGCTCGCGACACCGTTACGCTGGTCTTCGACAAGGGCACAGCCGCACTGGACAACACCGTGCAACTGGAACAGGCCAGGGTGGGATGGATTTCCGCTCTGCCGTGGAATCAAGCGCCGGCGGAGTTGCGCGAGCGCTCCACGGAACAGCTGCCGCTCTGCAGCGCGGAACAACCGGGTGTGCGGGCCGTGGCCGAGAAGCTGTTGGTGCATGGCCAGGAATACCTCGCGGTGCTGAAGTATTCGGCGCCTTTTGCCGCCGAGCAACTGCACAGCTTGACCACCAGCATCAGCCGCGCGCTGCAGTCCCTGCGACGCTTCTCCAAGGAATTGAATAAACCTCGAGCGCGTTGGACCGAGGAAGGTATCACGCGCAAGATTCAGAAGTGGTTGTCCGGGCAGTTCCTCTCCGAGGTAATTCGCTATCAGCTGGAATCTCGCGACGGGCAATGGCGACTACAGTTTGATTTCGATCAGGCCGCGTTCGAGCGCCTTCTTGGGCGTCGTTTAGGCCGAACGGTGCTGCTCACCAACCGTATGGACTGGACGGCGGAACAAGTGGTGGCCGGTTATGCCGGCCAGCAACAGGTCGAGCGCGTCTTCCGCGGCCTGAAAGACGGAGAGTGGCTCGCTTGGGGACCGATGCATCACTGGACCGACCGCAAGATTCGCATCCATGCGTTTTACTGCATGCTGGGCATTTCTCTGCTGCAGTATGTGCATCGCCAGGCCAAAGCTGCCTGGAGCGATCTTTCCATGGAACAACTCATCGAAGAGTTGCAGCAGATTCAGCAGTTCATCCTGCTCTATCCACAGCAAGGCGAGAAAGGCCCTGATCGCGCGGCCTATGTGCTCTCGAAGCAAACTCTTGCGCAGCAGGCTTTGACCAAGGCGCTGAAACTGGATGAACTGCAGATTACCCACCGTGGGTAATACCAACTGGACGATATAAACTTCACAAAAAGAAGCTCTTAGAAATCTGCCGACCGAGTCCGCAGTAAACTCCCGCTAGAACGGAAAGGCTTACTTTCCAGCTAGGGCGCGGTTCACCAAGACCTTGACTTCGACACGCCGGTTCTCGGCACGTCCTTGTGCTGTTTCGTTTGTGGCTGTCGGATCGCTCGTGCCCATTGCTCCAGGCGCTACGATGTGCCGTACGGGCACGTTGCAGTTCTGCATCAAATACGCAATGACCGCCTGGGCCCGATCCATGCTCAGCGTTTGGTTCATAGCGGCATTGCCTGACGAGTCAGCATAGCCCTTCACCTCGATGATGTAGCCTGTGAGGTTCACCGCATCGTGCGCCAGCTTCGTGAGGGCCTCCTTGTCGGTAGCTGAAATTACGGAGCTTGCGACTGCGAAGTTGACGTTAGTGTCGGCCTTAACCTCATACTCGGTCAGCTCGGAGAATCGCTTGGAGGTATCCTCGATGTCCTTCTCGTTGGCTGCAATCTTCTCTTGATTGGCGCCAATTTGTTGCGCGTTCTTTTGAACGGCCTGTTGGTTGGACTGAATACCCTGTTGATTAGCCTGGATGTCCTTCTGGTTCGCTTTAATCTTCTGCTGGCTGGCCTGGACCTGCTGCTGGGTCGGCGTCAACCCAGCTTGAATCGTTTCTGCCAGTTGCAGGTCGTCCTGGTTGAAGTTAATCGTCGAGGCTGTCACCTGGCTTTGCGCATCACCGACGCCATCAACTGAAATTTGGAGGCCCGGGATGAGCACAGCAGCTGACATCTGCTTCTTGCGAAGGCCGAGACCTTTTGGCTGTTGCACCTTGGTGTCATCGGTTAGAGTGACGGTGACGGTGTTTCCTGCTTGGGTCTTCACGGTCAGAGTCTCTCCGGTTCGTGTGGTGATCAACCCTTTGATCTTGACCTTGTCCCCGTCACCTCTGCCGTACACCGACCCGGCAGCCAGACAGCACACCAGCACGAGATACCCGGCAATCTTTCCATATTTTCGAGTCATGTCTTTCTCCGATCCTTTTCCATCTTGAAATATTGGGGTCAAATTGCAGAACCAATAAGGCCCGAATTCAGTTGTTTGAAACGCTCCGGCTGGTAATCACTGCGGTCGCCGGATGGACCACAAACCGCTTCCCGACCAGATGCTAGGCGGGCGCCGGTCATCATGAAACTGTCAAAAATACCAATCAAGGAAGATCGCATTCGGAATCAACCCGCTTCTCTGTACGACCCGCTACTCGTAGAAGTGCCCCTCGCCTCCACATCATTTCTGGCATATCGTCGCCCACTCGAAACTTAAAGCGGCTGGGGTTTCACTCTACCGCCGGCAGTTATTGCGATTTGCCCGCTCATGCCGAATCGGCCCGTAAGGCTTTTGGTGCCCACAGTCTGTCATTTCTACCAGTAGCCGTCAGTGACCGTATGCCGTCGCTTTCGTGGATTCCACAGGAAAGGCACTCGACGGCAGCAAGACCTATAAGGTTCACCTGCCGCCCAACATTCCCGCCAAGACATTTTGGTCGTTTGTCGTTTATGACAATCAGACACGCTCCGAACTCCAAACCGACGCACAGTTCCCGAGCGTTGGCAGCCAAAGTAAGGGTTTCTTCATGAATCCCGACACATCCGCGGATGTTTATTTCGGACCGACCGCGCCAGCAGGTCACGAATCGAACTGGGTTCAGACCGTGCCCGGCAAAGGCTGGAACACCATCCTGCGCCTTTACGGTCCGCTACAGCCGTGGTTCGACAAGGCTTGGAAGCCCGGCGAAATTGAACTGGTGAAGTGACATAGACGGCCAAATATTTTGAAGACCGAGACGATTCGCCAAAGGGACAAGTCGAATGTTTAAGAAGAATCAACCGATGAAGAGAGAACTTTTGCGCAGCCTGTCATTTCTGACAGTTACCCCTCCGTACCTTACGGCCTACCATTCCTCCTTCCACAATGGACAGCTCGGAAAGGCGTAGAGCGGGAGAGTAATCCTTGCCCACTAATAAAGGGTTCCTGGCAATGGCGGTATTTCTGCTATCAGCTATGCCGCTGCTTGCGCAAGATACACCCATCGGCCCGGAGGGAACTCAGGTGGCCACGCAGGCAACGCCAGCGGCCGCGGCGAATACCGATGCCTTGAGAAACGCGGCGCAAAATCCGGTGGCCAGCCTCATCAGCGTTCCTTTGCAGGAAAACTTCAACTTCAACATCGGGCCGTCCGACCGCACCCAGAATGTTCTGAACATCCAGCCGGTAGTGCCGTTCAGCGTGTCGAAAGACTGGAACCTGGTCGTCCGCTGGATTATGCCGGTCGCCTATCAACCAATTCCCGTGGCGCAGGTATCCGGACCTCCGGCCCAAACCACCGGAGTCTATGGATTAGGAGACATGAATCCTTCGTTTTTTCTGGTCCCGAAAAAGAGCAAGATAATCTGGGGCATCGGTCCGACGATGGTATTGCCAACGGCAACCAATACGACTTATTTGGGGCAGGGGAAACTCAGCATGGGGCCGTCGGTGGTGGTGCTGGTGCAGCCGCCACATTGGACGATCGGGGCTCTTGCAAACAACGTCTGGTCTGTGGCCGGTCATTCCAACCGCGATAAACCTGCCGTGAACCAGTTCCTCCTCCAGTGGTTCGTCAACTACAACATGAAGAAAGGCTGGTATCTCACCACCTCGCCGATCGTCACGGCCAACTGGAGGGGAAGCGACAGCAACGTGTGGACGGTACCGTTTGGCGGAGGAGTAGGAAGGATTATGAAGCTCGGGTTCCAACCGGTGAACATCACCGCGCAGTTCTATGGCAACGCCGTCCATCCGCCGGGAGCTTCGCCGTGGGGTTTGCGGTTACAATTTGTGCTGCTGTTTCCCAAGCTAAGCAAGGAGCAGGAGAAGGCCTTGCTGGAGCAAAAATTGAAACAGATGAATCAGCCGGCGCCGCAACAGCATTGAATCTAACTAGCGCCTGCGTTCGGTCGCGTCACCGCATATTTGCCAACAGCTTTCGGTTGCAAATTGCGGTAGCCGCTTTATCGGGCGCTAGGTTCACTTGAGGACCAATCTCTGCAATCAAAGACCTGGGCGGTGTATTGCATGCCGAGGCGGTCGGAAGTACAGTATCTTTTGGTCAGGAAGTCAAAACGAAAATTCCGGCTGATAACTTTTCCCATCTATATCTTGTGATCCACAGTCATCGAGGATGGGCGTGGGGAGGGGAGGGATCCCGTGAAGCGATCGCGGATATCGATAGGTCTGGTGTTAGTGCTGCCGCTTGTCGCTATCACCCTGTTGTGGAGCTACAGGGTCGGCTCCGCAAGAAACGCAGGCGCACGAACTGAAGCTTCCGCAAAGCCCGACGCGCCGCCGCAGCAACTTAGCCCTGATGGCCAGGCTTCGTTGCGCGCTATCATCCAATCGGGAAATCTCTCGGACCTGCGCTGGCCGGATTTCAGCGATTATGACAAGCACGTGCAGAAATTCTACGAGTCGTATGGATATTCCCTGCCGTGGGTCAGGGGAATGCAACCGACTGCGCAGGCGGAGCAGGTCATTTCGCTTCTCTTACAAGCCGAGCAAAGGGGATTAGCCGCTGAGGATTACGACGGGCCGCGCTGGAGCGGCCGGCTGGCGAAGCTGAAACCCTCTGCGGCGCAACCATCCGAAGCAGACGCGGTGCGATTCGATGCTGCGCTCACCGTTTGCGTAATGCGATATATCTCGGACCTTCATATTGGCAAGGTGAATCCTAAGCATTTCGACTTTGGCCTCGATGTTGATACCAAGAAATACGATTTACCGGAATTTACGAAAGAGAATGTTGTGGACGCCCCGGACGTCCCCAGCGTCCTGGCAAAAGTTGAACCTCCTTACCCCGGATACCAGCGTACAATCCAGGCCCTGCATTCTTATTTAGAGTTTGCCAAGGAATATGACGGAAAACCGTTTCCCGCCATACAAAAAACGGTTGGGCCCGGCGACTCCTATCCCGGAGTTCCTCAACTGATCCGATTGCTCCGCCTTGTCGGCGACCTTCCTGCCGACGCAAATGTTCCGTCCGATGGAACCGTGTATCAAGGCCCACTGGTGGATGCGGTCAAGAATTTTCAAAGGCGGCATGGCAGAGCCCCGGATGGGCGAATCACTGCGCAAACATTGGCCGACCTGAACGTACCTCTCACAAGCCGAGTGAGGCAGATGCAACTGACGCTGGAGCGATGGCGGTGGCTGCCTGTTTCCTATCAACAGACGCCCATCGTCGCGAATATTCCGGAGTTTCACCTCCGCGCCTACGACGATAAGTTCAAAATTGCTTTGCAGATGAATGTGGTTGTAGGCAAAGCCTATGACCACAATACGCCGGTGTTTGGCGACACCATGCAGTATGTGGTATTTCGGCCCTACTGGAGTGTTCCCTACTCCATCGCCAAAGCCGAATTCCTCCCGCGCATCGCTCGCGATCCCGACTATTTAGCGAAGAAGGGATTTGAGGTGGTGAACAGCCGCCAGGAGGTCGTCACGTCGGGAACTGTGACGAGTGACATGCTCGCGCAGCTCCGGGCGGGCAAGCTGTTCATCCGACAATTGACAGGTCCCAAAAACTCACTCGGTCTCGTGAAGTTTATTTTTCCCAATAGCTACAACGTTTACATGCACGATACACCGGCTCAGGAATTCTTCGCGAAGTCCAGGAGGGATTTCAGCCATGGGTGCATCCGATTGGAAAAGCCTGACGATCTGGCTGTGTGGGTCCTGCGCGATAATCCGAGCTGGGACATGGCTCGAGTCCGCGCGGCCATGAATGGAACTCCGAATCAGCAAGTGAATCTCGCACATCCGATTCCCGTATTAATCCTGTATGCCACGGTAATCGTGACGGAAGATGGAATCGTCCATTTTTACGACGACATCTACGGACACGACGCCGCGCTCGAAAAGGTTCTTGCGAAGGGTTATCCCTATCCGGGTTAATCGCCGGCGATGAGGCTGGCAGAGCACTGGAAACACCACTGTCGAACACGGCCGACGTCCACATGAATGAAGTCTGAGTGAGGATAGTAGCCCACGCCGCCGCGGCCCAGAGCGAGGGCCGCTCTGCGCAGTTTGAGTGTGTCGATACCGGGCATACGCAGATCGATGGCTTCCGCCTGAATGTGCAGGCTGTTCTTGGCGACTCCCGTGGTGTGTTCGCGGAGAGATTCGTTCGTCGACGAAGTGCGGTAGCCACAGACAATGTCGAGTTCGCCGCCGGTATGGCCGACCGACGTAGTGAGATCAGATAGGATATCGTACAGGCGAGGATCAAAATGTCGAACGTCGCCGGTCCGATGATCGCGCAGGAAATTATCTAGCTTGGCGAGCGCGTCCGGAAGGTACTCGTCGCCGCGACGATAAATAATGTCTATCCGCTCAGCGGTGTGGGTGTTGTAAAGCCGTAAGAGATGTTCCTGGCTATCCTGGGGGGACGACTGGTGTGAGGATACCTCGCGCGATTGCGCAGGCGTATAGATTGGTGCGATCAGGAAAAGTGTCGCGCCCGCAACCCAAAGACACCACAGAATATTTCTAGATTTGTGCATTTGTTTTCTCTCAACCTAATTTTAACACAAGCAGTCGTGTCGCCTCCTTGCTCCAGGGCAAGCCGGCAGCCTTACCATCGAACGCTGCGAAATCAACTCGCTTCGCGAGATTGCGTTAGTACCTATGCGATTACCTATGGTTAATCGCCGAGAAGCGCGCTCTCCAGGAATCAGCCGATTAATTCCGATTGGGCGATGTGCGATGGCTCGCGGCCCACACATAGGCTGCGAGCGCAGAAACCTGGGCCGGTGTAAGTTGCGCTCCACCCATCGGCGGCATAGGGCTGCGATATTCTTTTGGTTGTGAAACACCATCGGTGATCGTCTTCGCGATTCCGGCGTAGCTGCCATCGCTCCACAGCCATTTCTTACCCGTGAGATCTGGACCTAGAGGCGTGCCCTGACCGCTATCCCCATGGCAGCCAGTGCACGCCGCACCGCCCACTTGGCCGCGGTAGACGCGTTCTCCAAGCGCAACCATTTCTCGTGTCGCGCCTTCAGGAACTGGAAGATTGCTGGATGCGGCTGCACCTGCGTCTGGATGCGTGCCCTCTGGCGGTTGCGCGGCCACTTCAACGGGACTGCCGGCCGAAGCTGTTAAGCTCGGACACGCAGTTATGTTGGCGGCACCGCCTTCAGAGCCACCTTGATAGACAATCCGGTAGATCCGTCCCCGTATATCGTCGGAAACATAGAGTGAGCCGTCGGGTCCCACCGCCAAGCCACTAGGACGATGTTCGGCTCGGGCTGGCGATTTCACCGCTCCCGCGAAACCATCCGCAAATATCTCGCACTGGCCGGATGCGCGGTTCCCGTCGAGAGTCTGAAAAACCACGTTGTAACCAGCTTGCGCATACGGCGCCCGATCCCATGACCCGTGGAAGGCAATGAACACGCCGCCACGGTAGCGCGCCGGGAATTGCGTCTTGTCGTACAGCACCATGGCATTAGGCGCCCAATGAGCAGGAAATGCGGCGATGGGAGCAATCTTGTTGGCGCATACGCCGATCATCTTGCCGCCGTCGCCGCCGTATTCCGGCGCCAGAACCAACTTTTGCACGAACGCATCGTAGTAGCACTCAGGCCAGCCGTAGTCCCCGTTTGCCTTCAAAAGCAACAATTCTTCAGCTGGTTGCGTTGCCTCCTGTTCGGGCTTATACAGATCGGGCCAATTCGCGTGCAATTGGTCGCGTCCGTGTTGGGTCACAAATATTCGGCCGCTAGAGTCGATTGCGAAACCTTCCGTGTTGCGAATTCCTGTAGCGAAGCGTTCAGCCGTTGAAAAAGTTTGGTTCGTCTTATTCGCGTCATAGAGCCAGACGCCACCGCGGGTCTCAAGTTCCGTGCACGGTTGCACGCCGGGCGACTTAAGTGTCCGATTCTTCATCTGGCAGGAATTGGTCGCGGTTCCCAGGTCAACGTACATCGATCCTTCGGCATTGATGATGAACGGATGCATCGGATGGTCGCCGCCCAGCGGCAAACCGGAAACGATGGTATCGGCCGGGCCACTCGGCACAATGGAATCCCCGGGCAGAGAATATCGCACGATGCGATCGTTGATCTCGGCGTAGACCCATCCTTTATATAGGCCAATGCCGGTTCCGCCTGCTCCGCCGGTTTGGACAGTTTCGCCAAAGCGCTCAATGACATCGGCCTTTCCGGCACCGCTCTTGTCCTGCAGAGCGACGAGGAAGCCACCGGCATGTGGCGTGTCGTTGCCGTAGTACCTGCCCGACCAGGTGTTGACGTAAAGAACGCCGTTCGACGCAACCATCATGTGGCGGGCGTGACCAATGCCGTCAGCGAAGACAGTTGCGCAAAAACCGGCAGGTAACTTCAACCCGCTGTCATCGTTCGGGCACGCTTGGCTCTTGGCTTCTGCAGCCGGATTAGATTGATTGTGCGCCGGTGCCAGTGAACTACCCAAGCACAGTGCGGTGAGAGCGAATAGGGCAGACAACAGAGCCTTATTTTTTACGTTATTCCGCATCGTGTATGTCCTTTCCAATCTAATTGTCGTCCGTACCAAAAACTGTTTTCGCGATCCCGCCTTTGCAACAGACGATGCACCCTGAATGCCAAAGTGGGGCATGAGCGAGATTCTCAGGAAGCTATGGGAAACGGGTAGCCTACACAGAGAGACGGAAATTCAGTGCGAGGGATTAAACGCTAAGAGTCCAGCGAATTGAATGGTTTTCAGCGAGTTTAAAGGATATTTTCCTGCAAAAAGAATAGGAATCTAGACTGCCCTGCGAGGCTCCGACAACGTTGGAGGGTTATACGCGAATGCAATCCAATTTCCAGCGGACTGACAGTGTCCAAGGGATTCGACAGACGACTCTTACCATCGGTGGCTTGGCTCCCTCCGCTTGCCACTCGTATTCTCCATGCTACCAACACCTTCCATGAATATTTGGCGCCTTTCGCGAAACGGTGCAACACGTGCTTTTGAAGCAGGTGGAAGTTGAAATCGTAGCTTAGTCAAAAGGCGATTCATCATGAAACCAATCACGCAGGAAACCGACAGGCTTGGATTTATCGGGATCGGCTACATGGGCCGGCCGATCGCGCGGAGGTTGCTCGAAGCCGGCTTCAAGCTGACAGCGTATGACCGAGACCCGAATAAGGCGGACGAGCTAGTTCGATACGGCGGAACCGTCGCGCAGGGCGTTTCGGGACTTTCCTCAAGTTGCAACGTCGTGTTGTCGTGCCTGCCTAGCGATCAAGCTGTGTTGGACATTTATAGAGGATCTGGCGGGGTTTTCGCCCACGCGCGTCCCGGCTCGGTGATCATCGACATGAGCACGGTCTATCCGGAAACCTCGCAGGAACTCTCGAAACGGGGGTCAGAGCGTGGAGTTGAAGTCCTTGATGTGACCATGTCAGGGAGTACGCCTACCGCGGAAAATGGGTTGCTGACCCTGTTTGGGGGCGGGAACAAGGAACGCTTCGACTCTGCCGAGTCGATCTTTCGCGTTATCGCCAAAAACTATTTTTATCTCGGGCCGAGCGGCTCTGGAGCGACGATGAAACTTGTGGTGAACGCTTTGCTGGGAATCGGAATGCAGGCGATTGCCGAAGCTGTTGCACTCGGTGAGAAGGCTGGTCTTGATCGCAATCGTTTGCTGGATGTGTTGTCCCAGACTGCAGTAGTCGCTCCGGCGCATGCGGGCAAACTGCAAAGAGCGAAGAAGAGCGACTACAGCCCGCAATTTCCGATTCGGCTAATGAACAAGGATTTCGGGTTGATTTTCAATCTTGCGGCTGCCGTTGGCGCGCGAATGCCCGCTGCTGGTGCTGCTTTCGAGATCAATGCGAGGCAGACGGACGAAGGACCGGAACAAGATTTTTCGGCGGTGATTCTACAAATGGAAAAGCAAGCTCATTTGGGTTCCACAGACAGAGGGCAGACTGGAGTCGGCGTCGCTTCGGCGTAAAAGTAGGTCTACTTGTAAGAAGTTTATCGCTTGTGCAGCCGTCCGCGCGGAGACGTGCGAACTCTTCCACTGAGGGTTAACGGAATTGAACAGCCGCTTGGCGACGAGGCTGAGCGAGAAGGGCCATTTGCAAAAATTCTTGTGCATCGGAGAGCAAAGCTATGAGCAAGACAAAACGACTGTGTTGTGCATTGGTACTGGTTGGGATCGCGGGCCTGACGGCGTATTCGCAGGAGAAGGAAAGCGAATACGTTGCCCCGTCTGAAGCCATTCCAAGGGGCAAGGCGCCCAAGATGCAGGTTCGATTGCTGAATCCTGGGGAGACGACGAAACAGTACGAGGTCATTTTCTACCAGGGAGACGAGGCTTTTTCCGGACTGGTGGAGTTTGCGGAGAAATACCACGTTACGAGTGCGCATTTCACTGCTATTGGAGCGCTGAATGGAGCAGTATTAGGCTGGTTCGATCCCGGGCGCAAAATGTACAAAAAGATTCCCATCAACGGGCAACAAGAAGCGATTGGGATGAGCGGCGATATCGCCCTCTATCAAGGAAAGCCCATAGTCCATACGCACATGGCGGTGGGGAGTTCAGACGGAACGGCGCACGGTGGTCACGTTCTCGAGGCGCATGTGTCGCCGACGCTAGAAGTAATGGTTACAGTCGATCCAGTAACGATGCAAAAGCGCTTCGATCCCGAAACAGATCTGACGCTGATTGATCCAGGTGCGAAATAGCAGCCCAGTGTGAGGCAAATGCAAAGCAACTATGTATGGAGGAGGGTCAGCAACCATGGCTGATGTGCATGTGATCGCAAGATCTGTGGCGCGCAGAGGAAGGGAAACCCAACTCAGAGAACTCCTGCGGGGCATGTTAGCTCCTACCCGCGCCGAATCGGGATGCAAATTGTATGAACTCTATGAGTCAGACTCGCAGGGGCGCTTCTATTTCTACGAAACATGGGAAAGTCAAGCTGCACTCGATCAACACGCAGCCAGCCCTCACTTTAAGCACTTGGAGCAGGCAGTCGGGGAACTAGTAGAGGAACCGTTAGAGGTAAATATCCTCGGGAGGATTCTGACAGGCGCGGCAGCAGCGTGAAGTTCGCAGGTTACAAGAGTCGAATCCCCCCGGGCTTAGCAACGGATGCGTTGAAAGGGTGATTTATCCCTATGACACAAGACAAGCCTGAACGACATGCAATGTTTGCTTATCCATTTTTGATCATGATTTTTGCTGGCCTCACGCTCTTTGTCTTCTCGATTGCGCGAGCCAATCTCGGTCCAGACAGCGCCGCCAGCATTGCGACGTTCCGGACGAAATGCGCCCTGTGCCACGGCCCGGATGGGAGGGGCTCAGCGGTCGGAAGGAGCATGAACGTTCCGGATCTTCGCTCACCGGAAGTCCAGAAGCTGCCCGATGCTCAACTTGCCCAATTCATTTCCGACGGTAAGGGCGGAATGCCTTCCTTCAAGAGTTCGCTCAGTGAGGATCAGATTCACGGGCTGGTTACGTACATTCACTCGCTGCATCGTCCGGTTGTGATGCTGAGAGGGCGAGAGGGTACATTATGAATAGCAAGAAAAATCGACATAAACGCGAGGGTCGACAAGATCCGGACCGTGCGCCGGATTCGGTGACCAATGATGCCGCGGACTCTGAGATTTCCCGGCGCGGATTCCTGAGCTTCGCGGCAGCGTCCATTTTCATGGCGCACGCGGAGCAACAGTCCCCGCGATCGGAATCCAGGAATGGCATTCCCTATCGAAAGCTAGGCCGCACCGGGGAAAAAGTCTCGCTCGTTGGCCTCGGTGGCTATCATCTTGGCAAGCAGACGGATCCCCAGGACAGCATTCGCATCATTCGAGCTGGCCTCGATGAGGGCGTCAATTTCCTCGACAACTGCTGGGACTACAATGGCGGCGAGAGTGAAATCCGCATGGGCAACGCGCTACGCGACGGTTACCGTCAAAAAGCGTTTCTCATGTCCAAGATCGATGGACGCACCAAAGCCGCCGCCGCGAGTCAAATTAACGAGTCTCTGCGCCGTCTTCAGACTGACCGAATCGATCTCCTCCAGTTCCACGAAGTGATTCGCGACACGGATCCGGACCGCATTTTTGCCGAAGACGGAGGGATGGAGGCAGTCCTGGCAGCGCAAAAGGGGGGCAAGATCCGCTTCATCGGCTTCACAGGCCACAAGAGTCCGGACATACATCTGAAAATGCTGGCCACCGCTTCAAAACGCAGCTTTACGTTCGACGCCGTTCAGATGCCCCTCAATGTAATGGACGCGCACTTCAACAGTTTCGAAAAGAAAGTTTTGCCTGTTTTGCTCAAGAATGACATCGGCGTGCTCGGTATGAAACCGATGGGTGACCACTTTATTCTCGAAAGCAAGACAGCCACTGCCGTGGAGTGCCTTCACTACGCTATGAATCTTCCAACCAGTGTGGTCATCACCGGCTGCGATTCGCTTCCCATTCTTCAGCAAGCTCTCGACGCGGCTCGTAGTTTCCAACCGCTTGACTCTTCCCAGGTTGCGGCGCTTCTAGCGAAAACGATGAGAGCCGCGCAAGCAGGCCAGTTTGAGCTTTATAAAACGAGCCACCAGTTCGACGGCACCTACGCCAACCCACAGTGGCTTGGCTAGAAACACAACGAATTCCAAATAAGCACGGAGATGCGGAAAGTCAGCGTTGGATCAGGTTAAAGGAAGGATTCTGGAGGTCAATCATGAACAATAAAGAACATTCTGTAAGTTTAGCAGGAGATATTTCGTTGGGTGGGGAAATTTCCGTGCATCGTCTCGGCTTCGGTGCGATGCGCCTTACCGGCGAGGGCATTTGGGGACCGCCGAAAGATCGCAACACGGCGTTAGCGGTTCTGCGCCGGGCCGTGGAGCTGGATATCAACTTCATTGACACCGCGGATTCCTACGGCCCGCACGTTAGCGAGGAACTGATTTCCGAAGCATTGTTCCCATACCCGGCGGGCCTTGTAATCGCCACCAAGGGAGGCTGGAATCGTCCAGGCCCGAATCAGTGGACGCACGATGCTACCCCCGTGCATCTCCGAAAGGCGATCGAGGGGAGTCTAAAGAGACTGCGTCTGGACCGCATTGACGTCTATCAATTGCATATTCCGGATCCTGCCGTATCGTTTGAGACGTCTGTGGAAACGTTGGCTCAGTTGCGAAACGAAGGCAAGATTCGCCTGGTCGCGTTGTCCAACGTCACGCAAGAGCATATCGAGCGAGCGCGCAAAATCGTCCCCATCGTTTCGGTACAGAACCGCTATAGCTTTGCGGATCGCGAATGGGACTACGTGGTGGATTATTGTGAGCGCAATGGAATTGCGTTTATTCCTTGGTATCCACTGGGAGCTGGCAAAGTTGCCGGCGAAGTGCTTAACCAAATCGCCGAGGTACAACATGCGAGCCCTACACAGGTAGCGCTGGCTTGGCTCCTGCGGCGATCTCCCATTATGCTGCCCATACCAGGGACTTCCTCCATTGAACACCTCGAGCAAAACGTTGCAGCGGCATCCCTGCGTTTATCTGACGAAGACTACCGAAAGCTTTCTGGAGTCTCCGCGCTGGCCGCATCGCGGTGAAGGGGTTGGCGCCTCTTCACGGACCGTCGGTAGATTGCAGGTGGGTATCTCCTCATTAAACCTAAATCGGAAGAGCTCATTCGACGCTTTGTCTCGCGAACCGCCAGTTCGCACATGTTAACAGCGCTGCGCCTGCCCCGGAACGGTCGTATAGACTCCCCAGAGGAGTCCAGCATTTACTCGGCCACGTAACTTCCGGCGCCCTTGGAAGAGACGTGCTTTCACGGCGGTAGTTGACGTGCCTAGAATTCTAGCCGTTTCCTCGACGGATCTTTCTTCGAGGTCGCGGAGCAGGATCGTCTTTCGAATCTTAGGACCCAATCGATTGATCGCTTTGGTTAAGAGGTCCGTGCGTTCGCGGTGCCAACAGGACTCTTCAGGATTAGGACTCCGCTCAACAAATGCCTCCGCGCTCGCCCTATCGACATCTTCAGGGTTCTCAGGCAAGACTTCGATGACTCTTCGTCTTCCACGAAGTAACATGAAGGCTTGATTCATCGCGATGCGCGTTAGCCACGTAGAGAAGCGCGACTTTTCTTGAAAACCATCGAGGTGAAGAAAGGCCTTGTGAAAACTCTCCTGCGCCACGTCCTCTGCATCCTCCCGGTTGTTGGTAATCCGTTGTGCCACGGCCAGCACTGTCCGCTCGTGACGTAGAACCAAAGTCTCGAACGCCCGCGTATCTCCGCGCTTTGCGGCAGCTACCAAGACCTCGTCGGAGTCTTTGTTTGTATCAGTTGTGCGGAACGTTTTCATGAATCCGATCCTCCTCCGCCAATGCGGCACAAAGTAAGAAAAACTAGTTAGCTCGCCAGCCACAGCGCATATCGAATGGACTGGAATATGGTCCACTCGTGATGCGCCCGCAGAATGCGATACCAGTCGAGAAGGGATAGAGCTTTCATAGTGCACTCCTGTCTGCGTCCCGGCTCGTGGTCCTGCGAAACTGTCACGCGCTGGCTGCGAATTCTATTTACCGGGAACATGCCAGCCCCCCAATTAGAAAGGCAATTGGAGTGCCGGAAATTGCAGGTTGCGAAGGCAGCCTGGAACTGACTGGCAGAATGAGAGATAGCACCGTTTCATGCGTGCCATGGCGGCGTCACTCGATGCCTAAACTGTCAGAGTGTTGGCACTCCGCCTATTCGGTTGGACGAACCGAGGAGATCACCTAACCGCGAGAGAAGGCTGACACGCGTCACATGGCCGACCTGGCCCGAGCAGGACACTTTCTGATGTTAAGATTCGGATTGTAGGGAGCATTCGGCGGAATAGAACCATGCCCACGTCAAATCCTTTTGTGTGGCTCAAACCGGCCGCGATTTGGAGTTACGGGATTGCTGTTTCATCGGTCCTCGCAGCAGCGATCATTTCATTGTGGCCGCCGTTTCATTTGCAGAGCGCTCCCGCGTCGCTGTTTCTTTGCGCTGTTCTGGTCAGCGCTTGGTTTGGTGGAAGCGGGCCAGGGTTGCTTGCTACGGCTCTTTCCGCACTCGCTTTCTATTATTATTTCCTAACTCCGATCCATTCGCTGGCTGCTAAACCCGAGGGAATTCCCCGTCTTGCGATCTTTATAGTGGCAGCCATTTTTGTCGAATCGCTGAGTGCCTCGCAAAGGAGAAACACCGAATCGCTCAGGCGCGCGCGCGACGACCTGAAAGTAACAGTTCAAGACCTCCAGAATGCCAACGAGGCTTTGCAGGCAGAGAGCCGTGAGCGCAAATCCGCGGAAGAAACGTTGCGGCGGACCGAGGGTTATCTGGCAGAAGCGCAGAGGCTGGCCCACACTGGGAGTTGGGCCTGGCGGGTGCCGGGAAGAGATGCTTTGCATCTCTCCGAGGAATGGTATCGCATTTATGGTTTCGATCCGGAAGATGGCTTGTCGGCTTGGGAAAAACGTCGGCAGCGCATGCATCCTGAGGATCGCGCTAAGTGGAAAGAGACAACCGATCGAGCAATCCGTGAAAAGTCGGATTACGAAGTGGAACTCCGAATTCTTCTTCCGGACGGTACTGTTAAATACACCCACACCGTTGGTCATCCTGTTCTGAACGCATACGGGGATGTGGTGCAATTCGTGGGAACCATGATGGACGTCACCGAGCGTAAGCGGGCAGAGGAAGAGCGCGAGAGATTGCGCCAAGCACAGGCGGATCTCGCACGCGTCAATCGGGTGACCACCATGGGAGAGCTGACCGCTTCACTGGCGCATGAAGTGAATCAGCCGATTGCCGCTGCGGTCACCAACGCCAATAGTTGTTACCGGTGGCTGGCGGCCGACGTCCCAAATCTCGACAAGGCCCGAGCGGCCGCCATGAGGATCGTGAAAGACGGAACGCGGGCGGCGGAAATCATCAGCCGAATTCGTCTCCTCTTCCAAAAGGGTACACAGCAATTGGATTTGGTCGACGTAAACGAAATCATTGAAGAGATGATCGCCCTGTTACGCGGCGAAGCAACGCGATACTCGATCTCCGTCCAGACGGAACTCACGGCAGATATTCCTCCGGTTATGGGGGATCGCGTGCAATTGCAGCAGGTCATGATGAACCTCATAACGAACAGCGTCGATGCAATGAAGAGCGTGGACGGGAAGCGGGAGCTGGCTATCAGGTCACAGCGAGCGGACAACGAGCAACTATTGGTGTCCGTCAGCGATACCGGCGTGGGGTTGCCCCCCGAGCAAGTGGACCAGATCTTCAATGCGTTCTTCACCACAAAACCTCACGGTACCGGCATGGGACTGCGGATCTGCCGCTCCATCGTGGAGTCGCATGGCGGCCGCTTGTGGGCTGGCGACAACGCTCCCCGCGGCGCGAGCTTCTACGTCAGCCTACCCACCAGAGTCGAGACACGTGAATGACGTCAGCGGGTACTCCCACGGTGTTTATCATTGATGACGATGCCGCGGTGCGCGCGTCCATCCAAGATCTGCTGGAGTCGTGCGGGTTGCGTTCCGTATCCTTCGGGACAGCGGAAGAGTTCCTGCGAAGCGAACTGAAGGGGGAGCCACGCTGTCTAGTCCTGGACGTGAGCCTTCCCGGAATCAGCGGTTTGGACTTTCAGCGCCGGTTGGCTGACGCAGGTTTCCAAATTCCCATCATCTTCGTTACCGGTCACGGAGATATTCCGATGACGGTGAAGGCCATGAAATCTGGCGCGATGGAATTCCTGACCAAACCCTTTCTGGACCGTGACCTGCTGGATGCGATCCGCCAGGCTTTGGATCGCGACCAAGCGACACGCCGAGAGCGTGCTGAGCTTGCCGAATTGCGAGAACGCTACGAGACGCTGACCGCACGCGAGCGCGAGGTCATGGGCCTGGTGGTTTCGGGCATGCTCAATAAGCAGATCGCTGGTGAACTCGGGAACAGCGAAGTTACGGTGAAGATCCAACGCGGCCGCGTGATGAAGAAGATGAAAGCTGGATCTCTGGCGGAATTGGTGAAAATGGGGGGGCTATTGGGGGTTCCGCCCGGCCAGAAATTGCATAATACCAACGTGTGATTGCGCTGCTTTCCGCGAAACTGGTAGGTTTCTGTCATGGTCAATCAGAACAAAACCAAGTTGGTCGTGGTTGTCGACGACGACGATTCGATGCGCAGCGCAGTGCAGGACTTGCTTGAAGCAGTTGGGTTGCCAGCAAGAGGCTTTGCGTCCGCCGAGGAATTCCTCAGGTCTGGCAAACAGTACGAGACTGCATGCCTGATCACGGATATCCGCATGCCGGGAATGTCCGGTCTCGATCTGCAGGCGCAGTTGAACGCCGAACGTTGCAGGATTCCGATTATCTTCATTACCGCACATGGCGACGAAAAAATGCGGTTGCAGGCGCGGAGAGAAGGCGCGGTAGAGTTTCTGTCAAAACCGTTCGACAACGAAGTCTTGCTCGATGGAGTTCGAGCCGCTCTGGAAAGCTAAGCCCGCAGGTAGAGGCGCGAATCAGGTTGCGCTAGGAGGTCTTACGTGGCTGCTGTTGTAAGATTCGGATCCGCCGACCAGGACGGCAATCCCCGCAGGTTCGAGCAGATCATAGGCAAGAGTTCTGCCCTGGAGTCCGTACTCGAACAAGTCGAACAGGTCGCGTCCACGGATTCCACCGTTCTTATCCAGGGAGAAACAGGTACCGGCAAGGAGCTGATCGCGCGGGCTGTTCACGACTCTAGTTCCCGATTCGCACGACCGTTCATCAAGCTGAACTGCGCTGCCATTCCGTTCGATCTACTGGAAAGCGAGCTATTTGGCCATGAGAAAGGCGCCTTTACAGGGGCCATTGCACAAAAGGTTGGTCGCTTCGAATTGGCCGACAAAGGAACGCTCTTCCTGGACGAAGTAGGTGACATTCCGTTGGGACTGCAGCCGAAACTGCTGCGGGTCCTGCAGGAGCAGGAGTTCGAACGTTTGGGCGGGACTCGGACTCACCAGGTGGACGTTCGGCTCGTGGCGGCAACCAACCGAAATTTGGCGGAGATGGTCAAACGCAACGAATTCCGCAGCGACCTCTACTACCGATTGAATGTGTTTCCGATCCCGTTGCCACCGCTGCGGGATCGCCGCGAAGACATTCCTGCGCTGGTTTCGCATTTTGTGGAGCTTTATGGCCGCCGTATGGGTAAGCACATCGAACATATCCCTTCAGACACGATGTCCGCGCTCAGCTCGTATGTGTGGCCGGGAAACATTCGTGAGCTCCAAAATTTTATCGAGCGGAGCGTAATCGTTACTTCAGGCAATGTCCTGCACCCCCCTCTCACGAGTTTGAAGAGCGCCGCAGCGGTGGATTCGATCGGGGCAATTACCCTGGAGGACGCGGAGCGCGACCACATTCTCAAGACTCTCGAGCAAACCCGGTGGGTGGTCTCCGGCCCCAACGGGGCGGCCTCCCGATTGGGAATCAAAAGATCCACCCTTTACTTTCGGATGCAAAAGCTTGGCATCTCACGTACCAACAGGAATCTCCTTTCCTCGTAGCAAACTCGCTTTCAGCTGGGAATTGGTCATCCAATCGACTGGCCCCGTCTCTGCAGCAGCCACAACGCACTCGCGATCACATCTCCAGTCGACCTGAATCCGGAGCTGTCTAACCCACGATCAGATAAATAACCACACTGGCCTGTCAGCATGCGGAGTCACGTCTAGCGGGCTGGCATCCTCTAACGCACCAGCGTCCGTGTCGGCCTCTACTTTCAGTCACTTACGCAATGAAGATATTTGGTAGCGCTATTGCATTCTCCAGTTCTGTCGCTCGACGCACCGAAACTTTGGCGGCGATAGAAATGCGGGAAAAAGCCTGGAGAATTTGCCATGAGCATTGAGAAGATTTTTAAGCAGGTTTTAGTCGTACTTCTGTGCGGGGTACTTGCGGAATTCACGGCGCAGGTGGACGCATACGGAGCCATAGCCCAATCGAATGACCAACCGGCCGCTTCGCCCGCGAAACAGTCTCCCAAGGCGTTGCAGCAACTTGTTGCTCCGATCGCTTTATACCCGGACGCTTTGGTGGCTCAGATTTTGGCCGCTTCGACGTATCCGACTCAGATCGTTGAGGCAGACCGCTGGATGCAAGGGCATTCCAACCTCAAGGGCGAAGAGCTAGCCAAAGAAGTCGACAAGCAGGACTGGGATCCGAGCGTAAAGGCCGTGGCGCAGTTTCCTTCGGTTCTCGAAAACATGGACAAGAACCTCTCTTGGACCTCGTCGCTCGGCGATGCATATATCAATCAGCCGCAGGATGTCACGGATGCTGTGCAAACTCTACGTCAGCAGGCCCGCAACGCAGGGCATCTGAACAGCAACGAACAGGAGAATGTGACCACGCAAGGCAAGACCATCGTCATCGAACCAGCCAACCCCGAGGTGGTCTACGTACCTGCCTATGAACCTTGGTTGGTGTACGGGGCACCTATCGTCGCCTACCCAGGCTGGTATCCCGTGCCTGGGATTTATTGGGGAGGCATCGGCCTTAGCTTTGGAATTGGTTTTGGTATCGGCTTCTTAGGAGGGTTTGGATGGGGCTGGGGCCACTGGGGCTATGACTGGTATGGCCATCGTGCATTTTTTGACCATCACGCCTTCGTCTCCCGTAGCCGAGACTTCGGTCACGAGGATTTCCATCACGGTGATTTCGCCCACGGAAACTTCGGCCACGGCGGGTTCGCTCACAGCGGGGGATTCCATGGGTCTTCGAGTTTTCACGGAGGTTCCAGCTTTCACGCGCAGTCAGGAACGCGCTCCGGTGCGTTCAGCGGCTTTGATCACGGCGGCGATGCCCGAGGCTTCTCTTCTCGCGGGCAGTCGAGTTTTGGAGGCGGCTCCCACGGAGGTGGTTTCCATGGCGGCGGTGGGGGACACCACAGGTGATGGCATGAACCAGCGACGGGAAGTTGTCGAAACTTCAAGTATAGTGAGGAATACAATGCTGCACAATATTTCGATTTTGTTTCAACGTGAATGCACGCGCTTTGTTCGACTTGTGGTGGCCGCCCTGTTTGCAGGCACCTTGGGGTGCTCGTCAGCCCCAAGCTTCGCCCAGGAGGCGGGGCAGCAGACGTTTACCTCCGCTGAAGATGCCAGTCACGCTCTCTTTGACGCCATGCAGGCACAGAACGAGCAAGCTCCCTTGAGCATCCTCGGGCAGGCTGGAAAGGATATTCTCTCGTCCGGTGACCCAGAGGAAGATTCGAACGCTCGCGTCGGCTTCGTCGTCAAATACCAGGAGATGCATCGCCTCGTCACAGAGGCGAACGGAACTGTAAACCTGATCGTGGGCGCCGAAAACTGGCCGTTTCCGATTCCGCTGGTGAATAATCGCGGCTCGTGGTATTTCGACACGCCTGCGGGCAAAGACGAAATCCTCTTCCGTCGCATAGGCAAAAATGAACTAGCCGCCATGGATGCATGCCGCGAGTTAGGCGCGGCGCAAAACCAATATTTTGCGCACCCGCCGGCTAATCTTCCCAATCAATTCGCCCAGAAACTGGTCAGCGATGAAGGCCGGCATAATGGTCTTTACTGGCACGGTGCTAGCGATGAGTTCGATAGCCCAATCAACCCCCTCATCGCTTACGCACACCAAAATCTCCCAACGGACCAAGTTGGCGAGCATGTTCCTTTCAATGGCTATATGTTTCGGATACTCACGAGCCAAGGACCGCATGCGCCTGGCGGAGCCAAGAACTACATCGTCGATGGCATGATGAGCAGAGGTTTTGCTTTCGTCGCTTACCCTGTGGAGTACCGCTCTTCAGGTGTGATGACTTTTATTGTCGACGCATCCGGAACCATTTACGAAAAGGACCTCGGCCCCGACACGACAAAGCTTGCCCAAGCGATGACCAACTTTGACCCGGATTCTACTTGGCACAAGACAGAATGAACGTTGACGGAAGGGGAACCCAAACCATGGGTAATCGAAATGTGGCCGTGTCGCTTTTCGGTCTTCTTACATTCGGCGCGCTCTTGATCTCAGCGGCGAGCAAACCGCATGTTGGTGCGCCCGTTTCCAGCCAAGCAAAGTCTCCGAGCAATCTCGGTGGTCAGATGCCTACCTCGTTCGATCAGGATGTGGCGAGGGTCGTCGCCGAACTTGATCGGATTGAGGCCGATGCCCAGAGCCAGATGGAACACACTAAGCTCGATCGGCAGGGACAGGTTCGTTCCCTGGGAAAGTTACTGCTCTTCGACAAGCATCTCTCGGTCAATCAGAACGAAGCTTGCAGTTTCTGCCATACGCCGGAGACGGGATTCACCGGACCCATTCAATCGTTGAATGAAACGACCGTGTCATATCCGGGATCCGTGAGAACGCGGTTCAGCAATCGAAAGCCGCAGAGCTACATGTACGCGCCCTTCGCTCCCGTGCTCCATTACAATGATCTCCAGGGTGACTTTGTCGGCGGCAATTTCTGGGATATGCGCGCGAGCGGCTATCGCCTGCAGAATCCCAGCGCAGAACAAGCGCAAGGACCGCCAACGAATCCAGTAGAAATGGGTTTGCCGGATTCGGCTTGTGTTGCGTACCGGCTTTCACAGGCTCCCTATCGCAAGCTTTTTGAGACGGTGTGGGGTGCGGACTTGTTCGCCATTCACTGGCCTGGCGACGCGGAAAAGGTCTGCGCGACTCCAGGGCCGCCGCCGGCAAATGATCCGTTACCGGTGCACTTGAGTACTGCGGACCGAGGTCGCGCTGATCATGTCTACGACGGATTCGGGCTGGCCGTTTCCGCGTACGAGTTCTCGCCAGAGGTGAGTCCTTTCACGTCGAAGTATGACTACGTGCAAGCAGGAAAAGACAAATTCACGCAGCAGGAAGAATTGGGCTATGCGCTATTCCGTAGCACGGCGCGATGTAACGAGTGTCACCGCGATGGCGGGCCTGGAGAAGAGCCTCTGTTTACGGACTTTACCGCCAGTAACCTGGGCGTCCCCAGAAATCCGGGATTGCAATACTTCTACGAGGGCCAGCCTGACCAACGCAGCTACAGTCCCAATCGAGCCGGAGCGGCGTACGTCGACACGGGGGTCGGAGCCTTCCTGCGTACACTGCAAAGCGATAGCGGTCAACTAAATCCCGATTCTGAGTGGATCAAACTCGCTCCGAAGTTCGAAGCGAAAATCCAAGTACCCACTTTGCGCAATGTCGACATGCGTCCCACGCCGAGTTTCGTAAAAGCGTATATGCACAACGGCTACTTCAAGAGCCTGAAAGAAGTCGTGCATTTCTACAACACACGCGACGTTTTGCCCAAGTGCAGGCCAGGCGATTCCGGCGAAAAGGTCACTTGCTGGCCAGCACCCGAGGACTCAACCAATCTCAATAAACGGCAACTCGGCAACCTTAAGCTCACAGACCTGGAAGAAGATGCCCTCGTTGCTTTCCTTAAAACTCTTACGGATGGCTACAAGATGCCAAATCCACAAACGGCGAAATAGGCTTGACAACCGATCGCCGAACTCGCCGGCACATATACCAGTATTCTTGACACCGATTCCAAATGACTACCACCACTCAATCTTTGACGCCGACCAAGTTGCGCGATTTCCACGAGAGTGCACTGTTGCGCTCTCTTCTCCGGAAGGATGTGGCTTTAAATGGACCGGCCTGGGTGCCACTCGCAGTGGTCTTGGGAGCCCTTGGCGCGGTCGCGTACGCAGACCACCTCGTCGTTTCGATTTCGCTCGTCTACTTGTACATCCTTCCCATCGCCGTCGGCGCGATTTTTCTGCGCAGGAAGGTCAGCTACAGCCTTGTCATCATTTGTGTTTTGTTTCATGATTATGACTCTCCGAGAACTATAGTTCCGGCACTCCGCATCTTCCATAATCTCTCCGCGATATTGTGCTTCGCTTTTGTTGTTTATCTCATCCAGCGGTACATGGAACAAAGGGAAGCGCTTGCCAAGACCGTTCAGCAGCAGCGTGATGACCTCCTCAAGGACGTAGAGTTAGCTGCGCAGGTCCAGCGTCTATTTCTTCCCTCGGGCAAACCAGCCATCGCTGGACTCGAAATAGCCGGGATGATGCACCCCGCGCGGGGCATAGGTGGCGATTACTACGACTATTTTCCCCTCGATGCGTACACCACCCAAGTCATCGTTGCCGACGTAGCCGGGAAAGGTGTTCCCGCAGCCCTCCTAATGTCTGCCACGGCCGCAGCCCTGCGGCTTGAGGCGAACCATGATCGAAACATGCTCGAGCAAGTGGAACGATTGAACACGGGAATCCACTCCGTGTCGGACTCCGACCGCTTCGTGACATTGCTGGTCGCAGAGATCGACGCCCAAAGGCGAACGCTTCGCTATGTCAATTGTGGCCACAATCCCGGGCTTCTGTTTCGAGCAAAGACGGGCACGCTCACACGCTTGGATTCGTCTTGCCCACCCATCGGATTATCTGCAGAAGAAATTTGTGAACAGGCCGCAGAAGACCTTATGGCTGGCGATGTATTGGTTTTCTATACCGATGGGGTCACTGAGGCAGAGGACCGGCCTGGCGAAGAATTCGGCATGGAGCGTCTTTCCGCGACAGTACTCCGCGGTTCTTCGCTGTCCGCCGAGGATCTCATGACCAATATCTATAACGCTGCAGCAGATTTTTGTGGCCATGACTTCAACGACGATATGACCATTCTCGTCGTCAAATGCAACTTCGATCGCTCCTCGAATACTAGCTCGTAAGACTCTCCTTGAGTGAGCACGTTAAGTCCCCGCGGGACCTAGACCCGGGGATACCCTTCGTTCACATGTGTTCTCCCTCGTTCGGTAGTCGCCCTCCGTCCTGAAAGACAAGTTGTCAGTGTGCTGACAATCATCCAATGCGCTGGACTCCTCGGTCTTCGTCTCCTGTGCCTAATTCTCGACTCATTTTTATTAAGCGTCATTGTTTCAACCACTTCCCGAAACTCCCGTTCACTCCTCACTGTGGCAACAGGGCTGCATTCCTAGTATCCGAAGCAAGAAAAACTACTTGAGGGAAATCACATGCGAAAATTACTGACCTTTCTTAGCTCCATCTTATTTGTATTTGCACCACTCTTCGCCCAGGTGGCGAGTGCAGCGGACCAATCCAAAGACGACGACCGATTGAGAAATTGCGGAACGGTCTTGAAGGAGATTCTTGACGTTCCAGATGACATTCCGCGGGACTTGCTCGACAAGGCAGATTGCGTCGTTGTCTTTCCGTCTGTCTTAAAAGCCGCATTTATCGTAGGCGGAAGCTACGGGCGGGGCGCCATGTCGTGCCGCAAGGGCGAAGACTTCCGGGGATCATGGGGCGCCCCCACGATGATGGCGCTGGAGGGCGGCAGCTTTGGCCTTCAAATCGGTGGAGAAGCCACGGATTTTGTCTTGCTTGTAATGAATGAACGTGGCGCGCGCGGCATTCTCGCCAGCAAGGTCAAGCTGGGAGGCGACGCTGCCGTGGCTGCAGGTCCCGTCGGCCGCGATTCGTCAGCCGAATCGGACGCGACCCTGCGTGCCGAAATCTTGAGCTACTCCAGGGCGCGCGGCTTGTTCGCCGGCGTCTCTCTCGAGGGCTCCACAATCCGTCCAGACAATGGCGATAACACCCGCGTGTACGGCAGGAAGATTCCTGCGAGAGACATCGTTCTGTCCGGAAAGGTCCCGGTGCCCGCGGGAGCGGAGCTACTGATCTCGACTCTAGATGCAAGGACGCCGAGGCACAGGTCGTAACGCCAATTCAGCGGATGTAGTCCGGCTCTGCCGGGCGGAAAGATTAGAGCCGTAAATCATGTGGATAGTCAGACTAGCGTTGCGGCGACCTTATACGTTCGTCGTGTTGTCGATACTCATCGTCATAATGGGTGGGCTTTCGATTGTTCGCACGCCCACCGACATCTTCCCGAACATCGACATTCCCGTTGTCAGCATCATCTGGAATTACAACGGCCTCGTACCTGAAGACATGAGCGATCGCATCGTTAGCGTCACCGAGCGAGCGCTGACCACTACCGTCGACAACATCGAGCACATCGAATCGCAGTCCCTGTATGGAATTGCTGTCGTCAAAGTGTTCCTGCAGCCGAGTGCGAACATTCAACAGGGTATTGCGCAGATTACGGCGGTTTCTCAGACCCAACTCAGGCAGTTGCCCGCCGGGAACGACGCCGCCTCTCATTACTTGCCTACAGCGCATCGAGCGTGCCGGTTCTCCAGTTGGCCCTCTCGGGACAAAACCTGTCGGAGCAAGAACTCAACGACTATGGCCTGAATTTCATTCGCACGCAGCTCATCACCGTGCCTGGCGCATCTGTGCCCTATCCCTATGGCGGTAAACAACGCCAGGTGCAGGTAGACCTGAACACGACAGCGTTGCAGTCGAAGGGCCTGTCCGCGCTGGATGTCGTCAATGCGATCAGCGTGCAAAATCTGATCCTGCCCACGGGAACGTCCAAGATCGGCTCCAGGGAATACGATGTTTCCATTCCCAATGCAGCGCCGCAGACGATTGCCGACCTAAACCGAATCCCGATCAAGACGATTGGCGGCACGACCATCTACATCAAAGATGTCGCCTGGGTGCGCGATGGCTTTCCACCGCAGACGAATATCGTACGCGTTAACGGACAGCGCTCCGTATTGCTGACCATCCAAAAGGCGGGCAATGCGTCAACCCTGAACGTGATCGCCGGTATCAAGGCGCTTCTGCCTCAAATCAAGACCACGGTTCCACCCCAGCTCGAGATAGCACCCCTGGCTGATCAATCGATTTTCGTTCGTGGTGCGATCAGTGGAGTGGTCAGGGAAACGCTGATTGCCGCGTGCCTGACCGCTTTCATGATTCTCATTTTTCTGGGCAGTTGGCGAAGCACCGTCATCATCGCCACCTCCATCCCTCTGGCGATCCTGACCTCCATCATTGTGCTTCAGCGCGATCGGAGAAACGATCAATATCATGACCCTCGGTGGACTCGCTCTGGCGGTCGGCATCCTGGTGGACGACGCCACCGTCGAGGTCGAGAACATCAATCGCAACCGCGAGGCGGAACCCGAGAAGGACATGGACGAAGTTGTCCTCGACAGCGCGTCGCAAATCGCCACACCTGCCTTCGTGTCCACCCTGTCGATCTGCATTGTGTTTGCTCCCGATGTTTCTGCTGTCCGGCGTGGCGCGGTATCTATTTGTGCCGCTCGCGGAAGCAGTCGTTTTCGCCATGTTGGCCTCCTATTTTCTGTCGCGGACCATCGTTCCGACAATGGCCAAGTACCTGTTGCGGGGAGAGAAGAGCGAGGCGAGATGGCCTCGAGCCGCAATCCTTTTGTACGGCTCCAGAAGGGTTTTGAGGCGGCCTTCGAGAGATTTCGTCACAGCTATCGCGGTCTGCTGGAGATTTGCCTCCATCACCGGCGCTGCTTTCCTGATTGCCTTCTTCGCGACCTGCCTTGGCTCTCTGGCAATTCTGATTCCCTGGTTGGGCCGGGACTTCTTCCCCAGCGTTGACAGCGGCTCTTTCAAGCTTCATTTGCGTGCGCCCACTGGAATGCGCATCGAGGAAACCGCCAACCTTTGCGATCAGGTCGAACAGTCGATTCGGCAGCAGATTCCGGCAGGCGAAGTCCACAACGTGATTGACAACATAGGTCTGCCCTACAGCGGCATCAATCTTTCCTACAGCAATTCGGCGCCCGTTGGCACATCGGACGCCGACATTCTTGTGACGCTTTCCGCCAATCACCATCCCACGGACGACTACATTCACCACCTTCGTCTGACGCTCCCAAAACAGTTTCCCGGTGTGACCTTCGCGTTCTTGCCTGCGGACATGGTCAGCCAAATCCTGAATTTTGGCTTGCCGGCCCCGATCGATGTTCAGGTGGTGGGAAACGACCTGGAGGGAAACCGGCGCTATGCAAATGCGCTGCTCAGCAAGTTGAAATACGTTACAGGAACGGCGGATCTGCGGATCCAGCAGCCCTTCGATGAGCCTTATCTGAACCTGCGGGTCGAGCGGACGAAGGCAGAGGAGCTTGGTTTCACTGCTCACGATATTGCGCAAAATCTTCTTGTGTCACTGAGCGGCAGCTTCCAAACCTCACCAACATTCTGGGTTGACCCCAAGAATCGTGTCAGCTATCAAATCGCCACGCAGACGCCGCAATATCGCGACCGACACATTGCAGGATGTTGAGAACATCCCGATCACCGGCACAGACCCAACAGCTCCTCCGTCGCTCATGGCCAGTCTGGTATCAACGCAACGCGGCGCGGGAATGGCAGTGGTTTCTCATTACAACGTAGCGCCGGTGATTGACATCTTTGGCGCGGCCACCGGACGCGATCTGGGCGGCGTGGCGGGCGACATCAATAAGATCATTGACGATACACGCCAGCAACTACCGCGCGGTTCTCGCGTCGTTGTCCGTGGGCAGGTTCAAACGATGCGAGCGTCCTACATCGGTCTTCTGAGCGGACTGGCGTTCTCGATCGTGCTCGTATACCTGCTGATCGTCGTCAACTTTCAGTCCTGGTTGGATCCTTTCATCATGATTTCCGCGCTGCCTGCAGCTCTCGCAGGCATTGCCTGGTTTTTGTTCATAACGCAGACGACTCTCAGCGTGCCCGCGCTTATGGGGGCCATCATGTGCATGGGCGTGGCCACCTCCAACAGCATCTTGGTCGTGAGCTTTGCTACGGAGAAAATGCAGGAAGGAAGTGATTCCATCAGCGCCGCGTTGGAGGCGGGCTTTACGCGCTTTCGACCTGTGCTGATGACTGCGCTGGCCATGATCATCGGCATGGTGCCCATGGCCCTCGGACTGGGAGACGGAGGCGAACAAAATGCCCCTCTTGGCCGGGCGGTCATAGGTGGCTTGATTTTCGCTACGGTTTCGACGCTGTTCTTTGTCCCGGCATTTTTCAGCGTTCTGCAGGGTTCGCGCCGGCATTCGGCTCAACCGGTAAAGCAGCACTAAGCAAAATCTGTGTGGAGTCATTATGTCGCAACAAACTGAAGAGGAAAAACAAATGGGCGGGCAAACGCCCCGATCGAACGAAGTTGGAAGACCGCAGCGTCCGCACAGGCAATGGTTGGGTCTGGCGATTGCGTTGATCGTCGTCGCCGCCCTGTTGGTCTCGGGCATCTTGTCCCGTGTCAGAGCCCGCACAACGCTCAAGGCGGAAACGGCGCAAGTCGCTCTCACCGCGGTGTCGGTCGTTTCGCCAAAACAAACCGCGCCCGCCGAGGAGATCATCCTTCCAGGAAATGTGCAACCGTTCATCACTTCACCGATCTATGCGCGAACCAACGGCTATCTGAAGAAGTGGTATTTCGATATAGGAGCGCATGTCAAGGAGGGGCAATTGCTTGCTGTCATCGAAACGCCAGAAGTTGATCAACAACTCCAGCAAGCTCGTAGCAACCTGGCAACCGCACAGGCAAATCTTGAACTCGCCGCCATCACGAAAGCACGATATCAGGGACTCTTGAAAAGCAATGCGGTATCGCAGCAGGATGTTGACAATGCCGTTGGTACCTACAATGCCAATAAAGCAATCGTCGAAGCTGACCAGGCGGCTGTAGACCAATATGGGGCACTGGTGTCCTTTGAGAAGGTTTACGCTCCATTCGACGGCGTTATCACTGCACGAAACACTGACATCGGTGACCTAATCAATTCCGGCAGCAATGCCAACGCAAAAACCGATCTCTTCCACATCGCCCAACCGGGAACCTTGCGCGTTTACGTGAACGTCCCAGAGGAATATTCGCGAGGGATCAAAGTCGGCATGACCGCGGATCTCAGTCTCGCCGAGTTTCCGGGACGCAAATTTCAGGGGAAGTTGGTGCGTACTGCTGATGCGATCAATGTGACGACTCGCACGTTGCTGATTGAAATCGATGTAGCCAATCCGACCGGCACCCTCCTCACCGGTTCTTATGCAGAGGTCCACTTGGCGGTTCCGACGCAGGCGACTACCTTCCTGCTTCCAGTCAATACGCTGCTATTCCGCTCGGAGGGTTTACAGGTCGGCGTCGTAAGAGACGGCAAAGTAGTGCTCTCGGCCGTAACTCCCGGGCACGATTTCGGAAACCAGATTGAGATCGTCTCCGGTCTTAAGCCAGACGATCAGGTCATCATCAATCCCCCCGACTCGCTCGTTACAGGCCAGCAAGTCCAAATTGTCCAGGCAACGTTGCCGGGAGATATCAAGTGACACGCTCTCTAAATGCGATTTGGGTCGTGCGCCGGCGCCGAACATCTCGCGGTATTGTTCTGCTCGCGATCACTGCACTCCAGTTGAGTGGATGCACAGTTGGGCCAAAATATCAGCGCCCGACGGCAGAAGTTCCGCCAGCTTATAAAGAGGTAGGCGATTGGAAACCTGCCCAACCGAACGACCAGAACCTCGGTACTAACTGGTGGGAAATTTTTCAAGATCCCCAACTCAATGCCTTCGAAGCGCAGGTCAACGTCTCCAATCAGAACTTGAAGGCGGCCGCAGCCCAATATACCCAGGCTCGTGCTGTGCTCCGCTACTATCGCGCCGATTACTTTCCAACGGTCACCGCAGATCCATCGGCAACCCGCACCAGGACTTCCAAAAACCGTCCGCCTCCCAGCTCGATCTTCAACGGCATCACCTACAACGATTTTCAAATTCCCTTCGAATTGTCCTATCAAATCGATGTCTGGGGACGCGTGCGTCGTACCGTTGAGGCCTATCGCGACCAGGCACAAGCCAGTGCAGCCGACCTGGCCACCGTGAACTTGTCCATGCACGCCCAACTGGCCTTGTACTATTTTCAGGCCCGTATGCTTGATGCCGAAGAGCAGCTTCTCAGTTCGACGGTAACGCAGTACGAGCAAGCCTTGGAGTTGATCCAAAGCCGGTTTGCCGGAGGCATTGCTTCCGATGTGGAAGTGCAACAAGCCGAGACTCAACTGGAGACAACTCGCGCGCAGGCCATTGACGTTGGAGTTGCCCGCGCACAGTACGAGCACGCCGTGGCGGTCTTAATCGGCAAGCCTCCGGCTTCTTTCAGTCTCGCTCCTCTTCCTTTAACGATGCCCCCTCCGGCGATTCCCGTGGGCCTGCCTTCCGAATTGCTCGAACGGCGACCCGACATCGCATCTGCTGAGCGCCTCATGGCCTCCGCCAACGCGCAGATTGGAGTTGCCAAGGCCGCCTACTATCCCAATATCAGCTTGGGGGCGACTGGGGGATTTGAGAGCAGTGCCATCACAACATTACTCTCAGGCCCTAGCATTTTGTGGTCAGCCGGGCCTTCCGCTCTGTTTACTGTCTTCGACGTAGGTAGGCGGCGTGCTGCTTCAGACCAAGCCGTCGCTGGTTACAATCAAGCGGTTGCCAATTATCGCCAAACAGTATTGACGGGCTTCCAACAGGTCGAAGACAACGTAGCGGCATTGCGTATCCTCGAGCACGAAGCTCAGGTTCAGGACAAAGCCGTCACCGCAGCTCAAAAATATCTTGAACTCGCCAACACTCGCTACAAGGGCGGCGTAACCAGCTATCTGGAAGTCACGACCGCTCAGACAGCCGCTCTCTCCGACGAAGTCACTGCGGTAAATATTCTGGGCCGTCGCATGGTGGACGCCGTGACGCTCGTCCAAGCCCTCGGCGGCGGCTGGGATCGATCCGCGCTGCCCGAGCGCCCCGAATGCTGCGGCAAACTAACCACCAGCTCAGATCCGTCGTCTGACGGAGATCTAAGAGACGGGGTTAGCTTATGCGCCGTGTCCGGCAGTTCGTGGAAAGACTAGGCCGCGCTCCGTTTATATCCTCACAAAAATGAATACCGAGCAGGCGCGTTGTTTGAAGCTCTCAACCTGGTTCGCTTTCAGCACCATTAGGCAGCAGTGAGGCTTGTATGGCAACTCAATAGTGCGTCGAGA
The DNA here is from genome assembly GCA_963833345.1 of uncultured Acidobacteriota bacterium. GTDB lineage: Bacteria > Acidobacteriota > Terriglobia > Acidiferrales > UBA7541 > Acidiferrum. The sequence continues at coordinate 502,557 of CAWHXI010000001.1, forward strand.
ATGCTTGTGTCGACCAAGAATAACCGGGAAACTCGGGCTAGCGCGACGCAGCGTTGCTCTGCAAGACGAATTTCTCCATCGCGTTCGCGAACCCTTCGTTCTCGCTGGAAGTCGTTACATACGTAGCGGATTTCTGCACCTCGTCGCTGGCATTTCCCATGGCAATGCTGATTCCGCTCTTTTTGAACATCAGGACGTCGTTAGGCATGTCCCCAATTGTGGCAATCGCTTCCAGGGGAATTTTCAGCAGGCTGGACATCGCCAGCACGACCTCGCCTTTGTTTGCTTGGGGGTGGGTCACATCCAGATAGTAAGGCTGCGACCGAGCCGCCGACGCGTTCGTGCCGCAGGCCTCCTGAACTTCTTTCTCGCAGACCTCCACGGCTTCTAGGTCGTCACTGACGCCGACAACCTTCGCAACGCGATCCGTCAGACCATCGATGCTCGAAACAATCGTTGGCGCAAATTTGACCGTCCACTGTTCGCGTGCCACGTGGGGCGCATTTACGTCGCGCACGTACCAGTCTTTGTCGGTGTACACCCAGGCATCAAGATTGCGGTGCTGAATCAACTTGATGGCTTGAGAAACGACGTCTGCCGACAAGAAATTTTGGCGGATTACTGTCGTCAAATCCGGCTGAGTTACCACGCCGCCATTGAACGCCGCCAACGGCTCGTCGAGTTTCAGCGGGTCCACCAACATCGCCATGCCGCGCGGTGGCCGCCCGCTCGTAACAACAAACTGTACGTTCGCCTCCCGCAGACGAAAAACCATGTCGATCGCGCGCGGAGTCAGCACTTTTTCCTTTGTTACAAGGGTGCCGTCCACGTCGGCGATCACCAGCCGAATGGGCACCGCCGCGCGTCTTACTTCTGCTGCCGTCATGCTTGCCTCCTGAAATCCGCTGCGTGCCGAGCGTTACTGTTCCTGGTAATTCCAGAGCAATCCGCCGTCCACGAACATCGTTGTGCCTGTCACGTAATTCGATTCTTCGGACGCCAGGAACACCGCCAAGGATGCGACATCTTCAGGCTTACCCAGCCGTCTGAGAGGAATATTTTTGAGGAGTGCTTCCAATTCTACCGGATCGTTGAGCAGGTTTTTGTTGATCGGCGTTTCGATGGCTCCGGGCGCGATCGAGTTGATTGTAATTCCGAGCGGTGCCAATTCTATCGAAAGATTGCGCGTTACCATTTTCACCCCTCCTTTGCTCGCGCAGTATGAAGTAAAATGAGGGAAGGGAAGTTCCTCGTGTACCGAACTGATGTTGATGATTTTTCCACCGGCGTTTGCCTTCATCTGGTGCTTGACGAACGCCTGAGTGATGAAGAACATGCCTTTCAAGTTGACGTTCATCACGAAATCGTATGCGGCCTCGGTCACCTCCCAGAAACTCGCGCGCTTCTCGACGCCCGCGTTGTTTACCAGTACGTCGATTTTGCCGAGTTGCGCGGCGGTTTCCTCGACGAATCGCTGGCCGTCAGAGAGCTTTGAAACGTCAGCTTGAACGGCGACCACTTTGGATCCGGTAGAGCGCAATCCTTCGACGACCCGTTCAGTGCCAGTTTTGTCCGAAAGATAGCAGATCGCTACCGCCGCCCCTTCCATCGCGAAGCGCTGGGCGATCCCCAGCCCGATTCCTTGGTTGCCTCCGGTAATTGCGGCCACTTTTCCATCGAGTCGCTTTGTCATAGGTCCTCCAAGTCGACTGGAGAGTTCGAGTCCCCAGTTTGCCGTGTGACCGGATGTGGCAAAGCTCTGGATTTTGGCTTGCGGGTCATAAATACCTTGCGCTGACATCCCTGCTGAGGTGTAGACGCACTGTTTTTTCGGCTGTCGACGTAGTTCGAACGATTATCCTGACGAGTCCGTGCCAACGGCACAAATCTATACACACCGTCGCGTACTTAAAACTGGCAAAACTGACAGTCCGTCTGAAAGTCGTCTAAGTTTCGCAGAATGGCTCCCGCAGTTTAGGCTAAGCAGAATGCAATTGGATGGGACATTTGATTAGGAAGGTGCAGTTGGATGAGGGTCTGTCGTGTACGCGGGAGTGCGAGAGCCAAGGTCGAAGGTTGCACTCGCACCCGAAGCTTTTATCCATAGCAGTAAATCCGTGGTTTGCGATGCTAAGATTACCCGCATGAAATCGTCGATTCTTACCATTGCGTCGGCGTTCTCCGTCATTCTCGGTTCTCTCGCTCCTTTATCCGCACGAGCGCCTTCCCAGAAGCAACAACCTGAGCTCGTCAAAGACCGCCAGCAACTAATCCGTGAAGGAAAACCCCCAGGTATGATGGGAGGGCGTCGCCAGATTCTTGAGACTTCGCAGGATTCGCTTAATGCTGGGGTCATAGAGGGAAACGTATCCGGGTTCAGGGGTGAAGGGCAGGAGGCCCGCGGCTATTTCGCCAAGAGAATCCAGATTGCGCACGCGCCCGAAAGCGAAGCTACAGCCAAAAGTGCAGCGACGATTTCCTTGATGGGGGCGCCCACCTCGACAAAAGGCGAAGCGCCGGACGTCCGCGTAGCCGTTGTCGTCCTCCCACCCCTGGTTATGGAACAAAACGGCTCACTGACGGGATTCAGTATCGACCTCTGGAATGCGATTGCCAAACGGCTCAAAGTAGAGACGAGCTATCAGATCATGCCTGACGGAAACGCTCTAGAGGAGGCAATGCGTTCCAAAAGCGCCGACCTCACCCCCATGGTCTCCATAACGTCGGCACGTGATGCGGCATTCGATTTTTCGTATCCAACATTCGAAGCAGGCCTTCAAATCATGGTGAGAGAGACTGGCCCAACGGTGAAGACCGCAACTCCCCTAAAGGACATGCTCCGTCTGCTATTTTCGCGAACTACCGTTGAATGGTTCGCCGTAGCCCTGCTGCTAGTCCTACTTCCGGCTCACTTGGTCTGGTTGCTTGAACGTCGGCGCCAAGACGGCATCATTTCGAATCGGAACTACTTCCCGGGCATCTTTGAGGCAGGTTTCTGGGGGCTATCGACTCTCACGTCGCAGGCGGAGGGGATGCCGCGCCAATGGGTAGCACGCTCTCTCTCAATTTTCTGGATGTTCGCTGGAGTCGTTTTCGTTGCGTCCTACACCGCCCAGCTAACGACAAGCTTGACCGTCGAGCGAATTCTTGGGTCTATCGAAGGGCCGAGCGATTTGCCCGGCAAACAAGTCGGTACTTTAGCTACCTCTATTGCCGCTGATTACCTTCGGGAGCAGAAAGCACAGGTGCAAGAGTTCGCACCTAATGAACTGTTTAAAGCTCTCCTGGACAAGAAGGTAGATGCCGTGGTCGCGGCCTCGCCGCTCCTCGCTTACTACGCGGCGCATGAGGGGAAGGGACGGGTGAAGATGGTCGGTCCCGTGTTTAACAGTGCGCCGGTCGCCATCGAGTTGCAGTTGGATAGTCCGCTGCGTAAGAGGATTGACGGTGCCTTGATGGCGCTTCGTGAGAACGGCACCTATCAGCCAATCTATAACAAGTGGTTTGGCACCTCTTAGGAAGGACTGTCTTAAAGTGCTTGGCGGTTGCAACTCGCCTCTCAAGTTCCGATTGACGTCCGTGCTTCATCGGAGGCTCGCTTTCGGCCAAACGGGTTTAGATGAGGCCACTTCCGCCTGGGATCAGGCTCAACCAAGGGAGCTGTTCTAGTATGGAACTAGTATTTAGCATTTAACCGGACCTAGTGTGGAGCGCTTTCTCTTGAAGCGAGGACATTACCGTGCGGGGCCAACCGTTGGTGAGCGAGAGCCACAAAGTGCAACCGAAGTTCCCCGGATGGATCAAATCAAGAGTCGGGGTGAGCACATGCGCAATCTGAAAGAAAAAGCTCTTCTTGAATTTAAGACGTTTCTGGGGATCTTCCTATACCTTTGGGTTGTCTTTGCGTTGCTTTCTATCCATGAGAGCATCATCCGGGCACAGCACAATTTGGATTTCACAGCTCACAGTCTTGCAATTATCAATGCATTCGTCCTTGCAAAGGTTCTATTGGTCGGTGAGCACCTGCATTTGGGAGCCGGGTTCAAAGAAAAGCCCCTGGTCTACCCAGTTTTGTATAAATCTTTCATCTTTTCCATTTTCCTGACCGGCTTTCACGTCGCAGAGAGAATGATTGTCGGTATGATACGTGGCAAAACGTTTGCTGAGAGCTTTTCTGCGATCGGCGGCGGACGTCTGGAGGCTATCCTCTCCATTGGTGCGCTGACGTTTGTCATGTTGATACCGTTTTTTGCATTTAGAGAGTTAGGGCGGATGATCGGGGAAGAGAAGCTGCGTGCTCTTATTTATGGACGAAGGACTAAAGCCGGAGTCGAAACGCCCCGATCAACAGGGCCTGAGACGGAAGAAGGCAAGCCCTTGGCGAAATGAACCAAGGACTTTGTCCCCCGAAGACGCTTCGCCCGCGGTTCAGCGCCGCTTCAATGACTCAGCAACCGCTACTTTCAGAATTGTGTTCTAATTTCCACTTCGGAATTTTTATTTGAGGATAAGCTGGCCCCGAGTACTTGTAGCTCTCTCGACACCCCGGGAAGAATTACAATTCCAAAGTCTTGGAGTGTCGCCAATCTGAGGTTAAAGGCAAGGGACAAGCTAGCTGACCCTGTAGATGTTCCCTAGGCTTGCAGCAACGATCCCGGTTCAAGAAGAAAAATGAGTGCATTTCTGGCGTGCATTCGTGCGCTCATGGTGTGCCCGATGAAGCCTGCGACTTAGGTCCCACCCAGTCGGGGTCTTTCAAATTCCAGCCGCCGCCAAGCGCTTTGTAAAGCTGAACGATGACCGTGCGGCGATTGAGTTCCGTCTGGGCCAATGCGATCTGAGCGGGAAAGAGCTGTTGCTGTGCCTCGAGAACTTCGTAATAGCTGGATTTACCAGCAACGTATCGTTGAAGGGATATTTTGACGGACTCCTGGGAGGCTTGGACAGCCTCGTCCTGCTTTTCTCGAATGGCATCATATTTCTGGCGTGAAATGAGCGCGTCCGATACATCCTGGAAAGCAATCAGAGCTGTCTGCTCGTACTGCAATTTGGATTGTTCCCAGAATGCCACAGCCTGGCGCTTTTGAGCTTTGAGAGCACCGCCTTGGAAGATGGGACCAGCAACGTTGCCCGCAATGCTCCAGACGTTTGTCTGTCCGGAAGAGAGGGCAGAGAGTGGGGAACTAGCCCGTCCAAGCAGGGCGGTAAGACCAATTTGGGGGAAAAAATTCGCCTGGGCCAGCCCAACTTGCGCATTGGCAGATCGCAGCAACTGCTCGGCCTGAAGCACATCGGGGCGGCGCTCCAAGAGAGCGGAGGGCAGTCCCGCAGGGACCTCAGGTGGAACGATCTCATCGAGCAGCTTTGCGGTGTGCGCGATCTCGCCAGGGTTGCTGCCCATGAGCACGCTGAGCTGGTCTTCCGCCAGCGCGATTTCCCGCTCTATTTCAGGAATGGTTGCGGCAGCAGTGGCCAGAGTTGCCGCTGCACGAGACGTGTCCAGCTTTGAAGAAACCCCACCTTCGAGACGCTGCGTGAAGAGATTGAGAGTCTGAGTGTACGAAATCGTCGTTTGCTTGGCGATGTCGAGTTGAAGCTCCAATCCAAGGATCAGGAAGTAAGCTTGCGCGACATCACTCACCAGAGTGAGCATGACTCCGCGCCGAGCTTCCTCCGTTGCTAGATATTGGGCACGGGCAGACTCATTCAGGCGGCGGAGCCTACCCCAGACGTCTGCTTCCCAGGCAACGCTCGCCGCCGCCAAAAAAGCGCCTCGCGTGTTGCCTCCGTTCGGAGCGACAGTCCCCACGAACTCATTTTTTCCATCGCTGCTGCTCACGGAGTAATTGACGAAGGGGAAGTATTGCGCCCGGGCCTGCGCAGCGACCTGCCGGGACTGCTCAATTCGAGTGATGGCCACGCGCAAGTCGTAATTGTTGGCAAGTGCAGTCTGCACGAGCTCCTTGAGCCGTTCGTCCTTAAAAACTTCCCACCACGGCATGTCGGCAAACGATGCCTGCTGCGCAGCAACTTGAGCACCTCGGTAATCGGTTGGAGCATTCACTGCAGGTCGCTTGTAGTTGGGCCCAACCGCGCAGCCGGAAACGACCAGGGCCATGACAAGCGTCAGGGCAAGTAGCTGAGACGTGAAGCTGGTCTCCCCGCACCCGTACACGCTGTGCCTGGTTGGGAGAGTTGGGGACCCATTCCCTTTGCAGGAATTGGTGTTTGTCAAAATCGTGTTTCCAGTTGGCATCTGGGAATATTCGTTTCCTGGCATTGAACCTGCTAGTCTCCCGGTTCTGGAGTTGGCGTCGCGAGCGGCGCTTTCACATGCTTTTCCCCGGCGCCGCCGAGTCGCTCAATCATGTAAAACAATGCCGGAATAACAAAGATTGCTAGAAAACTGGACGCTAACATGCCGCCGATAACAGCCGTGCCCATTACCTGTCTTGATGCCGCGCCAGCGCCCGTTGCTCTCCAAAGAGGCACGCAGCCAAGAATAAAGGCGAAGGAAGTCATTAGAATGGGCCGCAGACGGAGTTTTGCGCCTACCAGCGCTGCTTCCGCCAGTGGTCTGCCGTTTTCGTATTCCAACTTCGCAAATTCCACGATCAGAATCGCGTTTTTGGCTGCAAGGCCGATCAGCATGATCAGCCCAATTTGTGCGTAGACGTTGTCCTCGAGTGCTAGGGCGGTGTAATCCTGAAAGATCAGAAGGCCAATGATCCGACGCCCGAAAAGGATTCCAAATGCGCCAGCCACCGCGATGGGCGTGCTCAGCAGCACGCTGAAGGGGAGAGTCCAGCTTTCATACAGAGCTGCAAGGATGAGGAATACGAACAGGATGGAAAATCCAAAAATCACAGCCGGCGGCACGCCTTGCTGCGCCTTCTGCTCCTGAAAGGACATGCCCATATAGTCATAGCCCATCCCCTGCGGCATGGTTTGCGCGAAGACTTCCTCGAGCGCCCTCATGCCCTGCTCGGAACTAAAGCCAGCCTTTGTGATGCCGTTGATTTGCACGCAGGGGTACATGTTGTAATGCATGGTGAACTCAGGACCTAGTCGAGGCTCGATCGAAGTGATCGTGGAAAGCGGGACCATCTGACCGGAGGTGTTGCGGACGTAGAAGCGGCCCACATTGTCGGCCTGCGTCCTAAAGTCGCCTTCGGCCTGAACGTAAACCTGCCAAACCCGTCCAAAGCGGTTGAAGAAATTGATAAATGCGCCTCCCATAAAGGCCTGTAAAGTCTGATATACATCGCTGAGAGGCACGCCCTGCTTCAGCACCTTGTCGCGATCCACCTTGGCGGCGAGCTGGGGAACCAGAGGAAGAGCGGTGGTAAATAATGAGGAAAACTCAGGACGTTTCTGAGCCGCGGCCATGAACTTCAGCTGGTTCTCTCTTAGGAAAACGGGGCCTCTTGCGGATCGGTCTTCCAGGATGAAGGTGGCGCCGCCGGCGGCGCCCACGCCGGGGATGGCCGGAGGCGGAAAGGCAACTGTGGTGCCCTGAGAGATTTCACGAAGTGCAACATTCAAGTGGATCTTGATGGCCCAGTATTGCTCATCGGGGGCCTTGCGTTCCTTCCACTCCTTGAGAGTTACCCAAAAGAAAGTGCTATAGGTATTTTGCACGCCGCTCAACATGTTGTAGCCAACTACGGTCGTCACATGGTCGACTCCTGGCGTTTTCATTAAGATGTCTTCGACCTTTGCTGCAGCTATGCTGGTACGCTGGAGCGAAGAAGCATCAGGCAGTTGTAAAGCGACAAATAGGTAGCCCTGATCTTCTTCGGGCAAGAAACTGGACGGGAGCTTTTTGCCGAAGAAGCCAGCCAGAACAACAAAAATGAGAAGCAAAACGCAAACTAAGCCCAGCCTGCGAATCAATACCGAGCACACGTTGACATAGCCTTCGGTTGCGCGGCCAAAAACCCGGTTGAACCATCCGAAGAATTTACCCAATGGACCCCGGGATTCTTTCTTCGGCCGCAGCAACAGGGCACCAAGCGCGGGACTCAGCGTCAGGGCATTGAAGGCCGAGATGATGACAGACACTGCAATCGTCACGGCGAACTGTTGATAGAGACGTCCCGTGATGCCAGGGATGAAGGCCGTTGGAATGAATACCGCCGACAGCACAATAGCGATTCCAATGACGGGGCCTGAGACTTCCTCCATGGCTTTGAAGGCCGCATCTTTCGCAGACAGCCCATGCTCAATGTGTTGTTCAATGGCCTCAACCACCACGATCGCGTCGTCCACAACCAAACCGATTGCCAGGACAAGGCCGAACAGCGAGAGGGTGTTGATTGAGAAGCCGAGCAGCGGAAAGATTAAGAAAGTACCTACCAGAGATACTGGCACGGCCAGCAGAGGAATCAGCGTAGCCCGCCAGCCCTGAAGGAAGAGGAACACAACGATGATAACGAGGACGAGGGCCTCGATGAGGGTATGAACGATTTCAGTTATACCCTCGGTGACAGGAAGCGTTGTGTCCAGAGCAATCGCATAGTCGAGGCCGGGAGGGAATTGTTTCTTAGCCGCCGCCATGAGGTCTTTGGCGCCTTGGGCAGCTTGGATGGCGTTGGATCCAGGAAGTTGGTAAATGGCCACGACTGCAGCTGGCTTGCCATCCAACCGGCCCTGTAGATTGTAGACCTGAGTCCCCAGGTCAATTCTAGCCACGTCTTGCAGCCGCACGAAGGAGCCGTCCGGGTTGGCGCGGACGACGATCTGGCCGAACTCTTCCGTCGAAACCAAGCGGCTTTGCGCAATGACCGCGTAGGTGAAGTCTTGCCCAGGAGGCACCGGCTCGCCACCGATCTGTCCGGCGGGATTCACGTTGTTTTGTACTTTGACGGCGTTGATAATCTCCGGAACAGTGATTTGTAGTTTGGCCAGTTGGTTGGGGTTCACCCAGAAACGCATGGCGTATTGGCCGGCGCCAAAAATCGTGACGCTGGCGAGTCCATAAGAGCGCGTGAGAGGGCTGAGAAGATTTATGTAAGCGTAGTTCGCCAGAAACTGAGAGTCATACTGGCCTGTCGGCGAGTAGAGGTCGAACAGCATCAGCGGGGCGGAAGTGGACTTCTGTACGGTGACACCCTGCGTGTTCACTTCGGACGGAAGCTGGGAAGCCGCCTGGGACTGGCGCATCTGAGCGAGAATCAGGTCGGTGTTCGGATCGGTTTTTATGTCGAAATCCACCGTGAGCTTCATTTGGCCGTTGTTGGCATTCAGCGAGTACATGTATTCCATGTTGTCCACGCCGCTCATTTGCTGCTCGATGGGTGTGGCAACGGATTGATCGAGGGTGGTCGCGTCCGCACCGGGGTAGGTAGCTGTTATTTGGATTTGTGGGTCGGCAATGTTTGGAAACTGCGCCGTCGGTAAGCTCAGGATGGCGACCGCGCCAACAATGACCATGACGATCGAGATCACCATGGACATCACGGGATGGTTGATAAAGAATTTAGCCATATGAATGTCAGTTACAGCTTGGCGCTACCAGACGTCTCCGGAGGTAGAGAACTAGATTGGTAAGGTTTGGGTTTCACTTCGGTGCCTTCCTGCACTTTTTGCACGCCCTCTGCCACAACTCGTTCGCCCTGCTTGAGACCTTCATCGACGATCCACATCTCGCCGCTCTTCTGTCCCATCTTGACGGGCTGGATTCTTACCTTATTGTCGCTACCCACCACAGCCACGAGATAGCCACCTTGTAGTTCGCTCACGGAGCGTTGCGGAACGAGCAATGCATTTTTTTGAATTCTTACCACCGTGCTGATTCTGCCGAAGCCTCCAGGTCGAAGAACACGATTCGGATTTGAGAACTGGATTTGAACGAGAATAGCTCCCGTCCGCACATCTATCTGACGATCAAGGGCGTGGAACTCTCCTTTGAGTGGGTAGATAGATCCATCCGTCAGCCGCAGCTGCCATTCGAGCCTTCGGAGTTGCGCGTCCTCGCTGATGTCCGCTTTCCCAATCAGTTTCATTGCGTTGAGATATTCCTGCTCGCTGATTGTCAAATTCGCGAGGATGGGGTTTAGCGTAGAAACGGATGTCAACGGCGCGCCCTGGGGACCAACTAAATCTCCGACCTGTGCGTTGGAGATGGCTGCCACGCCGTCGATCGGCGAGATGATGCTCGTGAAACCAAGATTTAATTGGGCTTTTTCTACCGCTGCTTGAGCTGCATCGATCGCAGCTTGGGCTCCCTGTACTTGCGCCTTCGCCGCCAGATCGGCTTGCACAGCGTCATCCAGCTCCTGTTGGCTAATGGCGCTCTCCTTGGCAAGTGGCGTGTAGCGCTTCACGTCTATCTCTGTCTTGCCCAACCTCGCTTTGGCCGCTGCAAGAGTCGCTTTTGCCTGCTCTAGATCCCCTTTGGCTCCGTCGAGAGCAGCCTGAAAGGGCCTTGGATCTATCTGGAACATTGGTGCGCCGGTCCGAACATAGGCACCGTTAGAGTAGTTTTGTTTGAGCAGAAGTCCGGTCACCTGAGCACGAATCTGGGCGTTGACAAGTCCATCCAACGTGGCAACCCAGTCTTTGGTGATTGGCACATCTTTCTGGACTACTTCTACGACTTCAACGTCCGGAGGGCCCGCCGGAGGCAGCCCCATCTTTCCACACCCAGTTGAATGCAACGTGCCAATGGCGAGCAGGAATGTGACAATTTTCTTTTGCTTATTTTGCATAACACCTGCTCCCGAGAGGCGTGAGGCGCTCAACCCAGAAGTTCTGTTGCTTCCAAATTTCGAAGAACCCGAAATCTGGCACCGCACAAACGCGCACGTCATTTGATCGAAACGCTTGAACCGCGAGGATGCTACGAATTTAATCAAACGGCGAATACTGTCAAAACTGCCAGGTGCTGGGCGCTGGTATTTGTGGCGTTTCTGTCATTTCTGACAATGACCGTGTTGGTGTGACGAAGTCTACAATTTCGATTGGAACGAGGGAATACGAGCAACCGGCTGCGCTACATTTTGATGCCAGAGTGCATCGTTGATAGGAAGAAAACACGGCACGGAAGTGTTACCGATCGCATCTTGAGAATGTTTGATGAAATCCACCATAGCGACCCGCGGCTCGCAGGCGAGAGTCGATATTGTCTGTTTCATTCAAGGCTACGGAAGTCCTGCGGATGATTTTAGGGCAAGCCAGCGCGCTGAAACAGGTTGCCCAAGACCTCATGGTAAAGATCCTCATGATCTGTGGTAATGATCCCAACAACATCATGATGCAGACGAGCAGCTTGATTGCATCCACTTGCGTGGTTCGCGCCCAGGACCGGTTGACGATTCTAAGTTCGGCGACGGCCGAGACTGACGAAAGACTTGGCGGAAGTCACGCCGAAACCCCTGCCGAAAGAATTCCGACGGCGAGTCTCGGTGATGAATTAGCAGGCAACGGGTAAGACTGTGAGCAAGATCGCGTACACGAGCCATGCCGATTGAAAGTCCCGGCATAACAATCTGGACCGCTTTGTTCAGCAGCTCATCGCCTTCTCATTGCTGTCATTTTTGACAGTAGCCAAGAAAAAAGAACATCTTTAGGATTCGCTCGCTGGAAGATGGACGTATCCTTTCTTGACTTTTCTGGCTGGATTGCTGCGGCATCTGATTCTCGGCGGTAAGATCTTGAAAAACGGAGTGCTGGGTTGCCCAGTAACCAGTACTGCCCGTACCCGCTGGAATTTCCAGCGATGGAACAACGCGCGGTCTGATGCTCTTTCAGATCGCAGCAAGATTTAGGGCAAAGGTAGTTCGAGCGCCTCGGATCTCCAAGCAGGCCTTACCTTGCTTCGAACGTAGGATCGAGGAGATGCGATGAAAGCCACACAACTGCTTCACAACTTAGGCCAGAGCATTTGGCTCGACAATATCACTCGCGATTTGCTTCGCAGCGGAACGCTCGATCGCTATGTCGCCGAGCTGTCGGTGACAGGGCTTACTTCCAACCCTACGATCTTCGACAACGCCATCAAGAACAGCGCGGCCTACGACAATTCGATTCGCGAAAAGCTTGCGAAAGGCCTGTCAGGCGAGAAATTGTTCTTCGAATTGGCGATGGAAGATCTCACCGCAGCTGCCGATTTGTTTCGGCCAATTTACGATCGGACAAACGGTGTGGATGGCTGGGTGTCGCTCGAAGTCTCGCCCCTTCTGGCTTATGACACAGCCAGCACACTTGCTGCCGCCAAAGCTCTGCACGCCAGGGCTGCGAGGCCAAATCTGTTTATCAAGATACCGGGCACCAAAGAAGGCCTACCAGCCATTGAGGAGGCGATCTTTGCAGGTGTACCTATTAATGTGACGCTCTTGTTCTCACGTGAGCATTACCTGGCGGCTGCTGAGGCGTTCCTGCGCGGAATAGAGCGGCGCATTGACGCGGGACTTAAGCCCAATGTCGGCTCCGTTGCATCCGTGTTTGTCAGCCGATGGGACGGCGCAGTGAAAGGTAAAGTACCCGCCGAACTCAACAATCGCCTCGGCATTGCTATCGCTGAACGCACATACAAGGCTTGCCGTGAACTGTTGGGATCCGCGCGCTGGCAGCGTGTCTACAACGCCGGAGCCTACCCACAGAGACTATTGTGGGCCAGCACAGGTACCAAAGACCCTTCGGCGTCCGACATTCTGTATGTAAAGGCCCTCGCTGCACCCTTCACAGTGAACACAATGCCCGAGGCTACTTTGAAAGCACTAGCGAATCACACGGAACTCGGATCGATCTTGGCGGCAGACGGCGGGGACTGCGAAGCAGTCTTAGCGCAGTTCGCCAAGGAGGGCATAGACGTCGATGCCTTGGCTGCTCGCCTTCAAGACGAAGGTGCGAAGTCATTCGTCAATTCCTGGAATGAGTTAATGGCTGTGACTTCGTCCAAGACCGACGTGCTCAAGAAGGCCGCAAGCCATTGATCGTTGTGAGGCTTCTCGCAACAGAAGTGAAGTACGAAACTGCGGAGTTCTACCTGAATCGAGAGGTCATCCCGTGAAGGTTCTCGTCGTTGATGTTGGAGGGACCAACGTCAAGGTTCTCGCCACCGGGCAAAAGGAGCCCCGAAAGTTTCCGTCGGGACCGAAAATGACTCCCAAGCAGATGGTTGTTGGGGTGAGGCAAATCACCAGTGATTGGAAGTATGACGTCGTGGCCATCGGCTATCCGGGGTTGGTTCAGAATGGCAAGCCGGCCACTGAACCGCACAACCTGGGACGCGCTTGGGTCGGTTTTGATTTCAAAGCTGCATTCGGGCTTCCGGTGAAGATCATGAATGATGCCGCCATGCAGGCCCTTGGGAGTTACAAGAAGGGATTGATGCTGTTCCTGGGTTTTGGAACCGGCCTGGGCGCCGCTCTTGTCGACCAAGGTATTGTGGTGCCGATGGAAATTGGCCACCTTTCCTACAAGAATGGAACTTACGAGGATTACCTCGGCATCCGTGGATTGAAGCGTTTGGGCGAGAAAAAATGGAAGCGCACTGTGACTTACGGGGTGGCCAGACTGTTCGAAGCATTCCATCCTGACGATGTGGTTCTTGGAGGTGGCAATGTAAAGAGACTGACAGACCTCCCTCCCGGTTGCCGCAGAGGGGACAACGCGAACGCATTCCTCGGAGGGTTTCGCCTCTGGGAAGACGCAAAAGATGGCCGGCACTCGATGCGCGGTAATGGCCGAACTAAATAAGTCAAGGGAAACAGAAGGAGTACGAGTATGGCAACAGGCTCAACACCAGTCACCAAACGAGTAGGTATTGAACCGCTGACGCAACGTAAAGCATGGAAAGCTCTCCAAGCTCACCATACTAAGGTCAAAGAGTTGCATCTCCGTCAACTCTTTGGAGAAGACCCCAAGCGCGGCGAGCGCATGACAGCGGAAGCCACAGGGCTGTTCTTGGATTATTCGAAGAATCGGATCACGGACGAGACGCTCAAGCTCCTCATCCAACTGGCAGAGGAATCCGGCCTTCGAGACCGGATCGAAGCCATGTTCCGCGGGGACAAGATCAATATCACAGAGGATCGAGCCGTCCTTCACGTAGCTCTCCGTGCCCCCAAGGGAGCATCTATCGTCGTTGACGGGACAAACGTCGTCCCGGAAGTGCACGCCGTACTCGACAAAATGGCGAACTTCTCCAATCGCGTCCGAAGCGGTACGTGGCTTGGCCACACGGGTAAGCGGATTCGCAACATCATCAACATCGGCATCGGCGGCTCCGATCTTGGACCCGTGATGGCCTACGAGGCGCTCAAGCATTTCAGCGAGCGCGCGTTGACGTTTCGTTTTGTCTCCAACATCGATGGCACAGACTTCGCCGAAGCCGTTCACGACCTGAATCCATCGGAGACCCTTTTCATTGTTTCTTCGAAGACTTTCACCACTCTCGAGACGATGACCAACGCCCATACGGCACGTGCTTGGTCACTGGCGGGGCTCAATGGTGACGAAAAATCAGTCGCCAAACATTTCGTTGCCGTCTCAACAAACGCTCCGGAAGTCTCGAAGTTCGGGATCGATACAGCGAACATGTTTGGTTTCTGGGATTGGGTCGGCGGGCGCTACTCCATGGACTCGGCGATCGGGCTCTCAACGATGCTAGCCATCGGCCCGGAAAACTTCCGCTCCATGTTGGACGGTTTTCACGAGATGGATGAGCACTTCCGCACCGCTCCGTTCGAACAAAATCTGCCCGTGCTCATGGGCGCGCTCGCCATTTGGTACAACGATTTCTTTGGCGCGCAGACCGTTGCTGTATTTCCCTACGAACAGTACCTCAAGCGATTCCCCGCTTACTTGCAACAGCTGACTATGGAGAGCAACGGTAAACATGTCTCGCTGAATGGGACTGAGGTCGACTACCAGACGGGTCCGATTTATTGGGGTGAGCCAGGAACCAACGGGCAGCACTCCTTCTACCAATTGATCCATCAAGGAACTAGGTTAATCCCTTGTGATTTTATTGCATTCGCACAATCGCTAAATCCGCTCGGCAGGCACCACGATATGCTCCTCGCAAATGTCTGCGCGCAGACAGAAGCGCTGGCATTTGGCAAGACACCGGACCAGGTGAAGGCCGAGGGGACTCCCGATTGGCTCGTCCCTCATCGGGTCTTCGAGGGTAACCGTCCGTCGAACACAATCCTTGCCGAAAAACTTACGCCTGCAATGCTCGGAAAGCTTGTTGCGTTGTATGAGCACTCCGTCTTTACCCAGGGGACCATCTGGGACATCGACTCGTTCGATCAATGGGGAGTCGAGCTCGGGAAGGTCTTGGCCCAGCGAATCATCCCAGAGATCGAAAGCAAACCGGAACCTAAGCTGGCACATGACAGTTCCACCAACAACGTGATCCGGCGCTACGGCAAAATGAAGGAGTCTTCCCATGACTCGCGGTTATAACAAGCCTCTGTACATCCTGCCCTTCGACCATCGCGGCTCGTTTGAGACCAAAATGTTCGGTTGGGAAGGCGAACTCACCCCGGATCAGACAGCCCAAATCGCTGCCGCTAAGCGGGTGATCTACGACGGCTTCATCGCCGCCGTTGCCAACGGCGTTGCTAAGGAAAAAGCCGGCATTCTCGTGGACGAGCAATTCGGTGCCGCAATCCTCCACGATGCATCAGCGCGTGGCTATGCTACGGCATGCCCGGCCGAGAAGAGCGGTCAAGAAGAGTTCGATTTCGAATACGGAGATGACTTTGCCGCCCATATCGAATCATTCCGACCGACCTTCTGCAAGGTTTTGGTGCGCTACAACCCGGAAGGTGACCAAGCGCTGAATCGCCGCCAGTCCGCGCGTCTCAAACGCCTATCGGATTACCTCCACGGAAGTAGTCAGAGCTTGTTTATGTTCGAGTTGCTGGTGCCGCCGGAAAAATCTCAGCTCGACGAATTCAAAGGCGACAAGAAGGCGTACGACCTCGATCTTCGTCCTTCGCTGATGGTCCAGGCAATCCAGGACCTTCAGGGAGCCCAGGTTGAGCCTGACGTTTGGAAGATTGAGGGACTCGATCGACGCGAAGATTGCGCAAAAGTTGTGTCGGTGGCGCGCCGGGACGGGCGAGACGATGTCGGCTGCATCATCCTCGGCCGCGGCGAGGATGACAAGAAAGTGCGCGAATGGTTGGCGACGGCGGCGTCAGTTCCGGGATTTGTGGGTTTTGCCGTGGGCAGGACCGATTTTTGGGAGCCGCTTGTGGGTTGGCTGGCCAAGAAAATTACGCGGGAAGAAGCCGTCGCTGAAGTGGCTCGTCGCTACCGCGAGTTTGTGGACATTTTCGAAAGGGCGCACGCCACCAAGGCTCACGCGGCGTGAGGGAATGGCTCTGCCGCTCGATCGCGCGTTAGAGCAGGCGCCACCGTATTGTCGGCTGAGTCTGCAATCTTCGGTGCAGGCAAAGGAGTGACTGTCGAAGTGAACTGGTTACGAGCCAACATTACCTAAGAAATACAAAGCCAGCGAATTTAGAAATCGAGAACAGCGAAGGGAGCATTTATGCAACTCGGAATGATTGGACTTGGAAGAATGGGAGCAAACATGGTTCGGCGGCTACTCAAAGCCGGCCACAACTGCGTGGTCTTCGACATGTCGCCGAAGGCAGTGGACGAGCTTGTTGCGGAAAAGGCGGTGGGCGCTTCGTCACTCCCGGAGTTCGTCAAGAAACTCGAAAAGCCGCGTGGCATTTGGTTGATGGTGCCAGCGGCTGTCGTGGACAAAACCATTGCGGGCATCCTTCCTCATTTAGAGGCAGATGATATTTTGATCGACGGTGGGAATTCCTGTTATGTGGATGACATTCGCCGCGCCAAAGAACTCGCAACCAAGAAGATCCACTACGTGGATGTTGGTACGAGCGGTGGTGTGTGGGGCTTGGAGCGCGGGTATTGCATGATGATTGGCGGCGAAACTCAGGTCGTCAAACACCTGGATCCCATCTTCGCTACCCTCGCGCCAGGTATTGGTGACATTTCGCGCACTCCGGGACGGGGAAAAGCCGACGGCACTTCAGAGCAGGGTTACCTGCATTGCGGACCAAATGGCGCTGGCCATTTTGTGAAGATGGTTCACAACGGTATTGAATATGGAATCATGGCTTCTTATGCCGAGGGATTGGGCATCCTCCGTTCGGCCAACGTCGGGAAGCATACCCACGAAATCGACGCCGAGACGACGCCCTTGCGTAACCCAGAACACTACCAGTACGACCTCCATTTGGCAGACATCGCCGAAGTGTGGCGTCGCGGCAGTGTCATTGCGTCCTGGCTGCTCGATTTGACGGCCTCCGCGCTCATTGAGGACCCTGCCCTCGCTAAGTTCGCCGGACGCGTCTCCGACTCAGGCGAAGGTCGGTGGACAATCAATGCAGCCATCGACGAAGCTGTGCCTGCGCATGTGCTGACTGCGGCGCTCTACGAGCGCTTCAGTTCTCGAGGCGAAGCCGACTTCGCGAATAAGCTCCTGTCGGCGATGCGTTATGAATTCGGCGGTCATCTCGAGAAAGCTACCACCAAAGGCCACGCGGCTTGAAGGAGATGACTATGGGAAATCTCAATTCGGACGCTCTTGTCTTCTTTGGTGCTACCGGCGATCTGGCGTACAAGAAAATCTTTCCGGCGCTACAAGCCATGATTAAACGTGGCCACCTCAATATACCCGTCATTGGCATAGCAAAGGCTGGTTGGAACGTGGATCAGCTTCGGGCTCGGGCAAAGGATAGCCTCGAGAAACACGGGGGACTCGACGCCGCAGCTTTCGAAAAACTGAGCCGTCTGCTGCGGTATGTTGACGGCGACTACGCGGATCCGGTGACCTTCCAGGCGCTGCGCAAAGAACTGAAAGAATCTCAGCACCCTGCGCACTATCTAGCAATCCCTCCGTCGCTTTTCGGCCCGGTTGTGGAGCATCTCGAAACGTCAGGCAGCGCAAAGGGTGCCCGCGTCATCGTCGAAAAACCTTTTGGGAGTGATCTTGAGTCGGCAGGGGGCCTGAACCAAATCCTTCTTGGCACCTTCGATGAGAAGGACGTCTTTCGCATCGACCATTATCTTGGGAAGCGGCCTGTGCATAACATGGTCATCTTCCGCTTCGCCAACGCCTTCATGGAGTCGTTCTGGAACCGCAATCACATTGAGAGCGTCCAGATCACCATGGCGGAAGATTTCGGCGTCCAGGGTCGTGGTGCCTTTTATGATCAGACCGGTACCATCCGCGATGTGATCCAGAATCATCTTTTTCAGGTCCTCTGCAACCTGGCCATGGAGCCTCCCGTCAGGACAGACAGCGAATCCATTCGCGACGAGAAGGTTAAGGTCCTAAAAGCCATCCCTCCACTGGAAGATAAAGACCTTGTCCGCGGTCAGTTCCGGGGCTATCGGAAGGAGAGGGGAGTGGCGCAGGACTCAAAAGTTGAGACGTTTGCCGCTCTTCGGCTCTACGTTAATTCGTGGCGTTGGAAGGGCGTCCCTTTCTTCATTCGAGCAGGGAAGTCCCTTCCAGTGACCTGCACAGAGGTAGTCGCCCGTTTGCGTTTGCCTCCTACGGTGATACGTGAGAGCGCTTTAACGCAAAACCACTTGCGATTCCGTATCAGCCCGGAAGTGGTCATCGCCCTAGGCATGACAGTTATGGCTCCTGGAGAAGAGATGATAGGCCAATCAGTAGAGATGCTGGCAAGTCGTCATCCTCAGCCGGATGAGATGGATGCATACGAACGAGTATTGGGAGACGCGATGGCCGGCGATGCCACATTGTTTGCCCGTCAGGATTACGTGGAAGAGGCGTGGCGAATTGTCGATCCGATTTTGAAAAAGGTCACGCCTGTCTACGAATATGAGCCGGCCACCTGGGGACCAATTGAGGTCGACCAAAAAGTTGCGCCAGAGGCCGGTTGGAGCAATCCGACAATTGCCACGGAGGCGCCGGTCGCTACCGCGGTGCGCGCTGCGTGATCAGCGGGCCTGCCGCCGTCAGCTGATTTCTAAGACTCGCATTACGAGCGGTGGGAATGAATTTAAACGCGAGATCGGAATGGGAGACCTGCCTTGAAAATTGAAGTACTAGCTGATGCCGAATCTGTTGCGCGAAGGGCTGCGGCTCTCATCGCTGCGGATGCGCGTTCGGCGACCGAACTGCGGGGCCGCTTCGTCATGGCCGTAAGTGGCGGGCGCACTCCGTGGATCATGTTGCGTGCGCTGGCAAACGAAACAGTTCCCTGGCAGGCTGTGCACATAGTTCAAGTGGACGAGCGGGTGGCTCCCGCGGGCGACCCGGATAGAAATCTCACCCATTTGCAAGCCAGCCTGCTTGATGCCGTCCCTCTCCGGCCTCAGCAGATCCACGCCATGCTCGTGGAATCTTCGGATCTGGAGGGCGCCGCCAAGCAGTACGCACAGACTCTTAACGAGATCGCTGGCTCGCCCGCGGTCCTTGATCTCGTTCATTTAGGACTTGGCCCCGATGGTCACACCGCGTCGCTGGTTCCCGGGGATCCAGTCCTCGAGATAACTAACTCAGATGTCGCGTTGACCGGGATCTACCAAGGAAGACGCCGCATGACATTGACGTTTCCCGTCATCAATCGTGCTCGACATATCCTTTGGGTAGTGACTGGAGCTGAAAAGGCAGAGATGCTTACTCGGCTTAGAAATGCCGATGCCTCGATTCCGGCAGGGCGAGTTAGTTCGCAAGACGCCATGGTGTTGGCCGACAGCGCGGCGGCAGGAGTACAGGGTGCAACGAAAGACAAAAGTAGCGCGGCAAGGCAAGCAACGTAAGAATCTTCGCGGGCGCGGGACCTGATTTCGGCGCTTTTTGATCGCAGACAATCGCTTCCGGAGAAGAGTTGGGAGACGCCATGAAGTCATCGAGGCACAGGCTGGCAAGCCCACAGTTGGAAGAATGACTGCATACAACGAGATCTTCTGTTGAGTCTGGTAAGAGGAGAAAGCATGCGGGTTGGGATCGCCACGGATCACGGGGGATTCGGTTTGAAAGAGGAATTTGTTACACAGCTTCGAGGTGCGGGGCACGAAGTCGTCGATTTCGGTGCGCACAGCCTGAACCCGAATGACGACTATCCGGACTTCGTTATCCCTCTTGCCAGGGCAGTAGTGGCAGGCAATGTCGAGCGCGGCGTTGCCATCTGCGGCAGCGGCGTCGGCGCTTCCGTTTGTGCCAACAAAATTGTAGGCGCTCGCGCGGGTCTCGTGCATGACCATTTCTCAGCTAAACAAGGGGTCGAGGACGACCACATGAATATTATCTGCATGGGTGGAAGAACGGTCGGACCGTCCGTCGCTTGGGACCTTGTCCAAACGTTTCTTGCGGCCGAGTACAGTCAAGCCGAGCGGCACCTGCGGCGCTTGGCAAAAGTGGCTTCACTGCAAGAGCAAGCTTCGTGCACGACGCAAGAATCGAGTGCGTCAACGTAAGTGTTTCGGTCAGCTCGACTCCCGAGCGTTCGCGCTATCGGCCCGAGACCTTGAGTTCCGGGAGTCCAATGCCAAGCGCAGAAGTAGTGCTTCCGTCGATTGGCCGGTGAGCGGATCACCGTATACAAAGGAGGTAATCATGAGCTCTGTAACAGCCGCCAAAGCGACCACCGATGTAAACGCCGCCCAATTGGCCATCAACACTATTCGGACTCTTTCAATGGACGCGGTCCAGCAGGCCAAATCAGGACACCCCGGCACTCCTATGGCGCTCGCGCCCCTGGTGTACACCCTATGGAACCGGGTTATGCGTTTCGATCCGCAGGATCCCATCTGGCCTAATCGTGATCGCTTCGTGCTCTCCAATGGCCACGCTTCGATGTTGCTCTGGTCCATTCTCCACCTCACGCAGACCCAAGCAGTGAACTCTGACTATGAAAAACTGGGACAGCCTTCCGTTACTCTCGATGACATCCGGCATTTTCGCCAGCTGGACAGCAAAGCGCCTGGGCACCCGGAGTACCGCTGGGTCTCAGGAGTTGAAACCACTACTGGTCCTCTCGGGCAAGGTGTCGCCACAAGCGTCGGTATGGCCATTGCCCAGAAATGGCTCGCCAGCCACTACAATCGGCCCGGTTTCGAGATTTTCGACTACAACATTTATGCCGTTTGCGGCGATGGCTGCATGATGGAGGGCATTTCTTCCGAGGCAGCGTCCCTGGCCGGCCACCAGGGTCTCGACAATCTCTGTTGGATCTACGACAACAACCGCATCACCATCGAGGGGAACACGAACATCACTTTCACAGAGGATGTCGCAGCCAGATTCCTGGCGTACGGGTGGAACGTTTTGAGCGTGGGGGACGCAAACGACATCGATCGGATCGAGCACGCCTTTGATGTTTTCCGAAAGACCAAGGGCCGTCCCACTTTCATCGTCTTGGATAGTCACATTGGGTACGGTTCTCCCAACAAGCAGGACACTGCGTCGGCCCACGGTGAACCGCTTGGCGAAGAGGAGATCCGCCTCACCAAACGCAGATACGGCTGGCCGGAGGACGCTAAGTTCCTCGTCCCCGATGGCGTCTATGATCATTTTTCGGCTGGCGTCGGCACTCGCGGCGCACAAGCTCACCGTGAGTGGACCGAACTTTTCAATCAATATCGCACCAATTTTCCCGAACTTGCCAATGAGGTTGAACTCATGCAACGGCGGGAGCTCCCAGATGGGTGGGACCGCAACCTCCCCGTTTTTCCGGCAGACCCCAAGGGCATTGCGGGGCGAGATGCCTCAAGCAAAGTTCTGAACGTGCTAGCGCAAAGCATCCCCTGGTTTCTCGGAGGATCCGCGGATCTTGGGCCATCGAACAAAACCACCCTGACCTATGAGGGCGCGGGGAGTCTTCAGGCGGATACCCCGGGCGGCAAGAACTTGCATTTTGGCATTCGCGAGCATGCCATGGCAGCCATCGTAAACGGCCTTTCTCTTTCAAAGCTCAGAGCCTTCGGCGCGACGTTCTTTATCTTTAGCGATTATGCCCGGCCGGCGATTCGACTCTCGGCCCTCATGGAACTGCCTACTATTTTTGTTTTCACTCATGAAGCAATGAGTGATGGCGAGGACGGTCCGACCCACCAGCCCGTGGAGCACCTTGCTTCTTTCCGTGCAATCCCTGGGTTGATCACCCTTCGACCGGCGGACGCCAATGAAGTTGTCGAAGCTTATCGTTACATCATGGAACTCCGCCACGAACCAGCCATCCTGGCACTGTCCCGGCAGCCGTTGCCAACTCTTGATCGGACAAAATATGCTTCCGCGTCCGGCCTTGCACGCGGTGCTTACGTTCTCGCGGACTCGCCGAGCAAAAATCCTGAAGTGATCTTGATTGCCTCTGGAAGTGAAGTCAGTGTCGCCGTGGAAGCCCATGAAAAGTTGCTTGCTGAAGGCATTCGTTCACGAGTGGTCTCTATCCCTTCCTGGGAAATTTTCGAGCATCAATCGCAGGAATACCAAGATACCGTCCTGCCACCTGACATCAAGGCGCGCGTGGCAGTGGAACAGGCCTCAAGCTTTGGATGGGAGCGTTACGCAGGCAGGCCAGGCCGACTCAATTGCATGAAAACATTTGGGGCTTCAGCGCCCCTTAAAGAATTGCAAAAGAAGTTTGGCTTCGAGCCCGACCAGGTAGTGACAGCGGCAAAGGCAGTGCTGGATGGGAAATGATCCGCACCTCACGAATTCGTCCAAGCCAACCGAGACGCAACGCCCTCCGAAGGCAACGTCCTCAAAGTTGCTCGCAATGCGTTCGCAAGAAGCTGGGAGTTTCATTCGTGTGCAACCTAAGTCTAGACTGTCAGTTTTGACAGTTTCCTACTTTTCTTGCCTAGGTTAGAAGTTGTGACCCACACGGCGATAGTTAGAACCATTATCGCTTAGGGATTTTGCGCCATGAGGGCTAGCTAAATGTAAACCCATCGTAAAATGACCGCACATATCGACGAGGCTCGGCTCGTCCTGGGACCTCGGGCTGCGGAATCAGTGTGGTCAAAACGAAGATCAGAAGGAGCCATCATGTCTCGCACCGATAAAAAAACACCTACTCAAAAAAAGATAGAACTGCGAGCGTACGAAATCTATTTGCAAAGAGGCGGCGAGGATGGCAAAGAGCTCAATGACTGGCTTGCTGCGGAGAAGGAATTAACCGAATCGCTTCAGATGGACACGTCTGAGCACACAGTCCCTGACGTAATGCCTTTGCGGAAACGTGCAGCCATTTCCTGAGTCAGCCATGCTACGGCTCACTTCAGCTTCTCGTACTTGGCTTTCGCAGCAGGAGGATGGGGATATCGAGTTAGAGCCGAGGAGTGGACTTTTGTTTCGCCAGCTTCTAGCTGCAATGTACAAGGGCGAAGGCCGTCTCCGGCGATGTTTTCAGCAACGGTTTTCTTGCGAAGAGCTAAACCGTAGATCGAGCATGGTGCGAATACAAACCACGGTTACCTCTGAGAAAACGATTGTAGGCACGAGATGGCGATGAATCAAACAAAGATTGTAATTATTGGTGGCGGTTTTGCCGCAGCCAAATGCGCAAAAACCCTGAGAACTAAACTCTCGCTAAACGATTGTCACATTCTCCTCTTCAGTAAAGAAAATCACATGGTGTTTCACCCGCTCCTGGCTGATGTTGCAGGAGCCTCTATTCACCCGGATTCTGCTGCGGCAACGCTTCGGCAAATGTTACCCGGTGTCGAATGCAGAACCGAGAGCATACACCTTGTGGATACTTCGGCAGCCCAGATTGAATATCACAACGATCAGGGACTAACCGAACGGACAAACTATGATCATCTAGTGCTGGCTTGTGGCGCCGACAGCAATCTGGGTGTGATTCCCGGAATGAGTGACCATGCATTCCCATTCAAAACGATGAGCGATGCGGTGCGCCTGCGCATGCATATTATTCAACAGCTGGAGAAGGCGGAAGCTTCCGGCAGTCCTGAGCGGCGCAAGTGTTACTTGTCGTTCGTCATCATCGGGGGCGGGTTCAGTGGCGTCGAATTAGCCGGTGAAATCAACGATCTGATTAGAGAAAGCACGCGCTTCTACCGAAATTTCTCCGAAGACGATATCAAAATCACCCTGGTCCATAGTGGAAACCAGATCCTCCCGGAAGTTAGCCCCTCCCTTCGTGATTTCGCGTTGAAGAAAATGAAAAAGGTTGGCGTTGAGGTTCTGTTGAACACGAAGGCCGCGGCTGCCACCCTTGAAGGCGTCGGACTTCCCGATGGCAGTCTGATTCGCGCCGCCACGGTTGTGTGTACGATCGGCACGACGCCAGAACGCATCGTCGAACGATTGGATGTTCGAAAGGAGCGCGGCCGAATTGTCACGGACGCGGACATGCGTGTCGTCGGTCTGCAAAACGTTTGGGCGGTGGGCGATTGTGCTTACATCCCGAACGCTTTTAACAATGAGCCATGCCCCCCCACGGCCCAATTTGCCGAAAGGCAGGGTCGCCAAGCGGCAGCCAATGTTGTACGAGTTCTCCGAGGCGAGCCAACTCGTCCGTTCTATTTCAAACAACTCGGTCAGCTCTGCTCTATCGGTGGGCGCCGGGCTGTGGCGGAGATGTTTGGGCTTCGTATTTCTGGATTTTTGGCGTGGTTTCTCTGGCGGGGAGTTTACCTCCTCAAATTACCATCCTGGTCGCGCCGGATTAAAGTGGGCCTCGACTGGGGCTCGGATCTCATCTTTCCACGCGATCTAGGAACGTTGCGAGCGGGACAAGCTCAGCAACTAGCAGGAGCCTATTACCGCCCAGGCGATTTCATCTATCGTCAAGGAGAGCCGGCAAATTTCTTCTACGCCATCGAAGAAGGCGAAGTTGAAGTTCTGCGGAGTACTGAAGGCAACCAAGCCAGTGCAGCTTTTGCTTTCCTGGGCCCGGGAGATTTCTGCGGCGAAGCCGCGCTGCTCCAAGATCCTTCATACCAAGTGAGTACTCGGGCGCGTTCTGTTGTGCGCGTCAAGGCCATGAGTCGCAGCGTATTCTCGGGACTAGCCGGCTCCATGGCACCATCGCGGGGCATCCTTGCGGAGCTTGTGAGGCGGCGGTCTCAAGCTCTGTGGCAGCACCTTCCTGCTTCAAAGGAAGCATTGAGCAAGGAACCTCTTTCTTCGTTTCTCGAGCCTCTTCCGTCTCGCACTCTTAAGCCGGACAGTACTCTCGACCAGGCGCTTGCCATGTTAAATGCAAACGACCTCGGTTTCTTATTCATCCTCGATGATCAGCAGCGCTTATTCGGAGTCTTGAGCGCTACTGATATCGCTAACGCTCTTGTTTTGATCGTCGCGACTCCGGTGGACAGCCGTCGGGATGCCTCGAAAGTGCAAGTGCGCGAGTTGATCTCTGCCGATCCGGTGACGATTTCGTCGGACGATTCGTCTCTGCTTGCCGCTACGACAATGCTCGAACACGGGTTGAGCTGTCTTCCTGTTGTTATCGGCAAGAACGATCACCACGTACAAGGCTATGTTCAAGCGGAAAAGATCACCTTTTGGCAATTGCAGAAGCTGGGGAAAGAAACTCTTAGCGGGGCGCAGGCGGCGGCGCTGAGTGACGATGAAAAAATGCAACGCCGAACAGCGGGGTCATCCTAAAAATCAAGGATCGGCGCGGGTGTAGCTAAAGGGCAGACGATGGTCCGAGAAATTCATCAGAATTCGCAAGAGCCAAATCATAAGAGCAGAATCCAGTGGGTTTTTAGCACCATGGCTGGTAGTTTGCTAACAGCGTTGCCTGTCTTTGGCAATCCCGAAGATCCTTCACAGATGCCCAACATGTTCAAACCGCAGTCGAGCCCAGCTCACGCGATTTTCCATCTCTCGCTCTTTGTACTTGCCATTTGCGCGGTGATTTTTGTAATCGTCTTCTCCCTACTCACATATTCCGTTATAAAGTTCCGCAGGCGCGCCAACGATGACGGCCGTGAACCTCCACCAATCTACGGCAGCAACCAGATAGAACTCGCCTGGACGGTGATTCCCGTGCTCATCGTGCTGGTACTCTTCCTTGCCACCGCTCGTGTAATCCATGGCATCCAGCAGGCCAAAAAACCGGCAGAGGCCATCGAAGTCATTGCGATTGGTCATCAATTCTGGTGGGAATTTCGTTATCCCGCTCTTGGCGTGGTCACCGCAAACGAACTCCACGTGCCGGTTAGCGACACGTCCCACCCGACGCCCACCTTTATCACGTTGCTTTCCGCCGATACAGACCACAGCTTTTGGGTGCCACGTCTGGCCGGAAAGACCGACTTGATTCCAAACCGTGAAAACCACATGTGGATTGATCCAGATGAACCAGGCATTTTTATCGGCCAATGCGCCCAGTATTGCGGCACCCAACACGCCAAAATGCTCCTTCGGGTTTACGTTGATTCGCCAGATCAGTTTAAAAAATGGGTTCAGGAACAATCGAAACCCGCACAAATGGGTGAAAGCGCCAAAGAAGGTCGGCGGATTTTTGAAACCACGGCTTGCATCAATTGCCATGCCGTTTCTGGAACAGTGGCGGACGGACGCTTCGGTCCAGATCTGACTCATTTGATGAGTCGCGACACCATCGCTTCAGGCGCTGCAACAAACACTTCCGAGAATCTTCGTTTGTGGATTCACAATCCCGAAGCCATCAAACCGGGCTCGCTGATGCCCGCGATGAATTTGAACCAACAGGATTTGGACGCCGTGACTGCTTATCTCGAGACGCTTCGATGATGGAAAGGGTATAGACCGCATGGCGTCAGAAACAATCGCGCTGAGCGCCGCTCACGATGTGCCGCAACCGATTGGCACTATTCTCCACGATTGGGTTAGCACGGTGGACCATAAGAAGCTTGGAATTCTTTATATTCTCTACGCCCTCGTATTTCTTGCTATTGGGGGCATCGAAGCAACCATCATGCGGATACAGCTTATTGTTCCGCATAACCATTTCGTTTCTCCGCAGGTTTTCAATCGCATGTTCACCATGCATGGCACGACGATGATTTTTTTTGTGACCATGCCGATCTTATTTGGCTTCGGAAATTATCTGATTCCGCTGATGATTGGCGCGCGCGATATGGCTTTTCCACGGCTGAATGCCTGGAGCTTTTGGCTTACCGCTTTCGGAGGATTGCTGCTCTATTTTAGCTTCATTGGCGGCAACGGGCTTTATGGAGCGGGGACTGCTCCCGATGTCGGTTGGTTCGCGTACGCTCCACTCACTGCCACAGCTTTCTCAGTAGGACACAGCACCGATTTCTGGACTCTCGGCCTGCTGGTCTCCGGATTTGGCAGCATCGGAACCGCCATAAACATCCTGGCGACCATTGTTTGCTTGCGCTGTCCCGGGATGACGCTAGGCAAGATGCCCTTGTTTGCCTGGTTGAACTTGGTTATGGCCGCGATGGTGCTCCTAGCCATATCCCCTCTTACAGCGGCGCAGATGATGCTTTCGCTCGATCGTTTTCTAGGCGCTCATTTCTTTGACACTTTGGCTGGTGGTTCCGCTGTGATGTGGATGCACTTCTTTTGGATTTTCGGCCATCCGGAAGTCTATGTCCTAGTCATCCCGGCCTTCGCGTTTGCTTCCGAGATCATTCCGGTGTTCTCGCGCAAGCCCATCTTCGGCTATCCAGTAATGGTGGCAGCGACGATCTGTATAGGATTTGTGGGCTTTAGTGTTTGGGCCCACCACATGTTCACAGTCGGAATGAACTCCTATGCAAACAGTTTTTTCACCATAACCACAATGGCCATCGGCGTTCCGACCGGTATCAAGATCTTTAATTGGATTGGGACCATGTGGGGAGGCAAGATCATTTTCAAAACTCCCATGCTTTTCTGTATTGCGTTCCTGTTCCAGTTTCTGATTGCGGGCCTCACAGGAATCATGCTCTCCGCCGCGCCTTTCGATTGGCAACTGGGCAACTCCTACTTTGTGGTCGCACATTTTCACTACGTGATCGTGGGAGGAATTCTCTTTACACTCTTTGGCGCTTTCTATTATTGGTTCCCAAAAATGAGCGGAAGGATGTACAACGAAACCCTCGGCAAGTGGCACTTCTTCCTTTTCTTTATTGGCTTCCACTTGACCTTTGATTTCATGCATGTCCCGGGTTTGCTCGGAATGCCGCGGAGGATTTACACCTATGAGCCTGGGCGTGGGTGGGAAATCTGGAACCTGATTTGCACCATCGGAGTGTTTTTTCAGATTGCTGGGACATTTGTATTCATAGGAAACCTGCTTTGGTCTTATTTCAAAGGCAAGGTTGCTGGAAACGATCCCTGGGACGCGTGGACGCTCGAGTGGTCCACGAGTTCTCCTCCAGTGGAGTACAACTTTCCGGAGATTCCTGTCGTGAAAAGCCGGCGCCCGCTGTGGGACATCAAGCACCCGGAAGATCCTGACTGGAAGTATGAGTGATGAGGAGAGCCTCTTGAGCACCACTTCATCAACGCCAGTTTCCATGGAACAGCCGTGGGTACTCCCTTCGCGTGGACGCGTGGGAATGTTTTCCCTGATTGCAGCCGAACTCGCAATCTTTACCATTTTTGTCGTCGCCTACCTTTTCTATATCGGGAAAAGTTTGACTGGTCCGCTGCCAAAGGATGTGCTTGAGCTCCCGATCTTCGCCAGCATCTGCCTTCTCTCAAGTAGCCTAACGATCCATACCGCGGTTAGCGCACTGCGCAATGGCCGGGTCCAAACCTTCTCCATGTGGTGGTTTGGCACGATGGTCCTCGGCCTCATCTTTCTGGGAGAAACTGCCCGCGAGTGGTATCACCTAATTTTTGAAAAGGGCTTAACCATCAGCACCAATCTTTTCGGTACCACCTATTACTCGCTCGTTGGCCTCCACGCTTTCCACGTTACGGTGGGTCTCATTTGTATCTCAATCGCTATGGTCTTAACGTTGCTAGGTAAAGTTAAACAGGAACACAGTGAACGCGCCGAAGTCTTTTCATTGTATTGGCACTTTGTCGATGCGGTCTGGATAGTTGTGTTTACGGTCGTTTACATCATCGGACGCTGAGGAAGGAAGATTCAAATGTCCCGTGCCGATTTGCCCGCGCAAGCGTCACCACCGGGAACTGTGAGGCTGCCTGCGCCAACGTCTTGGCCGATCGTTCTCGCTTTTGGCGTCGCCTTGCTGTTTGCTGGCCTTGTCACTAGTGCGTCCGTCAGCTTGCTCGGGACGATCTTGGTCATCGCCGGATGCGTTGGATGGTTCCGCGATATTCTGCCGCACGAAAAACATGTTGAAGTACCCATCGTTAAGGAATACGTTCCCGTCACAACTGCGCGCCCGCAAGTGGCGCGGCTGCCCATAGCGCCGGACCTACCTCGAGCGTTGCTTCCCCTCGAGACCTATCCGGTCTCTGCAGGCATAAAGGGCGGGCTAGCCGGCAGTGTTGCAATGGCTGTCCTCGCATGCCTCTATGGAATTCTCAAGCAGGGAAGCATCTGGTACCCCATAAACCTTCTCGGGGCAACTATCTACTCTCAATCCACGCGGTTGGATTCAGCGTCCCTGAATGGATTCCATCTCGGCAGCTTTCTCTTCGCAGCCCTACTCCACCTGGTCACGTCTCTCTTGGTGGGGCTACTCTACGGGGCAATGCTGCCAATGTTTCCGCGTCGTCCAATCGTTCTCGGTGGTGTCATCGGTCCTGTTTTGTGGACGGGGTTGCTGCACAGCATCCTTGGACTCATCAATCCACTGCTCGACGAACGCATTGATTGGCGGTGGTTTATTGCTTCGCAATTTGCCTTCGGCATCGTCGCGGGGCTGGTTGTTGTTCGCCAGGAACGTGTTCGCGTCCGCCAGTTCATGCCCTTTGCGATGCGTGCGGGAGTTGAGACTCCCGCAGTAATAGCGAAGAATCATCCGGAGGACAACCGGCCATGAACCTCCGCCGAGGCCTCTTCGGTGCACTGTCTCTCCTTGTGCTTCTGTGCTCTGGATGCAGCAGCTCGCCAGGTCGGCCGGCGGCTGATGCGATCCCGGTAGATCCGGAGGATATTGCGGACTTTGGCATTCTGTATGCCCACAACTGCGCCGGTTGCCATGGCCCCGATGGGAAGGGCGGAGCTTCTATTGCGCTCGCAAATCCGCTTTACCTTGCCATCGCTGATGATTCGACCATGCGGCATGTAACGACAATCGGTGTTGCGGGAACTCTGATGCCGGCCTTTGCTAAGAGTGCTGGCGGTATGCTGACGGACAAACAAATTGATGTCATTGTACGAGGAATTCGCGAGCAATGGTCTAAGCCGGATGTTTTGCATGGCCAGGCTGCGCCACCTTATTCCGCGTCTGATGCGGGCGATGCATCGCGCGGATTGCAAGTCTTTGGTGCCTATTGTTCTTCGTGCCATGGCCCCCAGGGACGCGGCGGTCCCAAAGCAAGCTCAATTGTGGATCCAACCTATCTTGCCTTAGTCAGTGATCAAGCCCTTCGAACAACCGTCATCGTTGGAATTCCGGATTTGGGTGCCCCGGATTGGCGAGGCAACGTTCCAGGGAAACCGATGTCCTCGCAAGACATCTCCGATGTAGTGGCATGGCTTGCTTCTCAACGCACGGCATTCCCGGGCCAGCCCTATCTCCTTTCCGACAAACCCGCGGGAGAACCTCAATGACTAATCCGGACGATCTTTCCAGGCGCAAGCTACTCATGAAGATGGGTGTTTTATTCAACGGCATCATTGCGGCTGTGTTGGCCGTGCCCATCTTCCGTTACATCCTTTCTCCTGTGGCTCAAGAGCGTGGGCAAGGCTTTCAATCTTGGCTCTCGCTAGGCGAACTTAACCAATTTCCCGCAGGTCAAACGCGATTCGCAAGCTACCGAAATCCGGTCGTGAATCCCTGGGACGGAAAGACGGCAGATATTGCCTGCTGGGTACGAAACGTGGACGGCAAGACTTTTCAGGTCTTTGCCATCAACTGCGCTCATTTGGGTTGTCCAGTTCGATGGTTTCCGCAATCCAATTTGTTCATGTGTCCTTGTCACGGTGGGGCCTATTACCAGGATGGTTCTCGGGCGTCCGGACCTCCGGAGCGCGGATTATTCGAGTATCACTACAAGATTGAAGAGGGAAAACTCTTCATCAAAGCGGGGGAGATGCCGACGCCCGGTCAGAAAACACAGTCATCGCTCGTCACTTTGGAGACACGCCGATGCGTCTGATCGGACAGGTCGGTGATTGGCTGGATGCGCGCCTCCAGGTTGGTCAAACCCTCCGTGAAACCGCAGAGCACCCCGTCCCACGCGATACGGCGAGCTGGTTTTATGTTTTCGGAAGCGCTGCCTTTGTCGTGTTTATCCTTCAAATCTTCACCGGAATTCTCCTCGCCCTGATCTATGTTCCCTCCGCTGGTGAAGCCTGGAACAGCCTTCAGGTTCTTAACCATGGGATTCAGCTCGGATGGTTTGTTCGAGCTCTTCACGGCTGGGGCTCCAACTTCATGGTCGCGATCGTTCTGCTCCACATGGTTCAGGTATTTCTGTTTGGCGCGTACAAGTTTCCGCGAGAGCTAACCTGGATTGTCGGTGTTTTCCTCCTGCTGATGACGCTTGGAATGGCCTTCACTGGTCAAGTGTTGAGGTTCGACCAGGATGCCTATTGGGGCTTGGGTCTTGGCGCTTCGATCGCGAGCCGCATCCCGTTGGTTGGACCTGCCATCGTTCACTTAATGTTAGGCGGCCCAATCATTGCTGGAGCGACCCTATCTCGGTTCTTCGCAATGCACGTTTTCGTAATCCCGGGGTTGTTGATTGCATTCGTCGCCGTGCATCTCTTAATGGTCGTAAAGCTAGGAATTAACGATTGGCCGATGCCGGGTCGCGTGGTTCGCAAGGCGACCTACGTTCAGGAATACCATGCATTGACGAAAAAAGAGGGTGTACCCTTCGTCCCCGGTGCCGTTTGGAAAGACCTTTGTTTCAGCGCTTTGATCTTGCTCGCTGTAGCCGCCTGCGCCCTTTACTTTGGCCCTTTTGGTCCTTCAGGCCGTCCCGATCCCACGATTATTCAGACGGCTCCGCGGCCGGACTTCTTTTTCTTGTGGCTTTACGCCGTGCTTTCGCTCTTGCCTCCATCGATGGAGACTCCCGTTCTGCTGATCGGCCCGGTGATCGCTCTTGGTGTACTCTTATTGCTGCCGTTCGTGTTCGGCGAGGGTGAGAAAAGTTGGCGCCGAAGGCCCATCGCCGTGCTCTCGATTCTACTGATTGCGGTAGCTTTAGGTGATTTTACTCATCTTGGGACATTCACTCCATGGAGTCCCGTAATGGATGCCTGGAGCAGCGACTCCATTCCCCCTCAGTTCTTGCACAACCGCTCAGCGCTCGAACGCCAGGGCGCACTCGTCTTTCAGGAGAAGCAGTGCCACAATTGCCACGCTTTGGACCACATCGGTGGAAAGCGCGGACCTGAACTCGATACCGTCGCTTCACGCCGTACACAAGATCAACTCATTCGTCAGGTGATTCAGGGCGGTGGCAATATGCCTGCCTACGGCAAAAACCTAAGCCCCGCCGAAACGACTGCCCTCGTTTCCTTTCTGGAAACGTTGCGTCCCGAAGGTCAACCGGCTGCTCGAGACTCTTCTCGCGTTGTGGTCCTGCAACCGCAGACCGACAAGCCCGCTTCTACTCAACCCTAGCTTTGCCATGTCCTCCGAAGCTCAAGCTGTTCTGCAAACTTGGTCGAGCCCAACCTGGATAAACGTTGCGCTCGTTCTCACCGCCGTTGTATATCTGCGAGGCTGGCTGAGCATTCGAAGTCTTCTCCCTGCACTGATCCCAGCCTGGCGGCTCGCCGCATTTTTCTCTGGATTGTTCTCACTCTGGGTCGCCATCGGCTCTCCTCTTTCCGCTTTTGACGACCTTTCTCTCTCGGCCCACATGGTGCAACACCTTCTGCTCATGGCCGTTGCCCCTCCTCTCCTGCTGCTTGGTGCGCCGTCGATTCCGTTTCTTCGAGGACTACCGCAGTGGATCGTCACGGGCGCGGTCGGCCCATTTCTCCGTTCGCAGCCCGTAAAAGGGCTCGGACACTTTCTCACTCACCCCGCAGTTTGCTGGATCGTCGCTACAGTCGCCCTACTCGTCTGGCACATTCCTGCCGCCTTTGAGCTGGCGTTACGTTCTGAAGCCTGGCACGACGTCGAGCACATCTGCTTTCTTTCGACTTCCATCTTATTCTGGTGGCCTGCCGTCCTGCCGTTTCCGAGTGACGCTACCTGGTCTCGCTGGTCGATTCCTGTCTACCTTTTCCTTGCAACCCTGCCCGGCGGTGCGCTAGGAGCATTTCTTACATTTTGTGACCGGGTCCTTTACCCCTCGTATGCCGCAGCGCCTCGGCTCTTCGGTATTTCGCCTCTGGAAGATCAAGTGATAGCTGGGGCTCTGATGTGGGTGTTCGGAACGTTTGTGTACACTCTCCCAGCAGTCTTCATTACTGTGCGGCTTCTCTCGCCCCAGGGCGCGCCTGGTCAGAAACAACGTCCACTCGGCCTACGCAGGATTATTGCTTAGAACGGCGCTGTGAGGTTCCGAAGCGGGACTTCTGGAGAACCAGTGTGATCTTGATTTTCGAAACAATTCGATGCTTCACGCTCAGGATCGCAACGAATTATCTTTGAGCATGAAACGAAGAAAGATGTAACCAATCGATCCGGCCGCCAATGAGGCAGCGAGTACCGCGACCTTTGCAGTAGCGACCATCGCCTCTTCTTCAAACGATAGCCCGCTGATAAACAATGCGACGGTAAATCCCAAGCCGGCAAGAATTCCGACTCCCACAATCCCTGCCCACGTCAAACCTTCAGCCATCACGGCAATTTTTGTGCGCACGGCCAAATAAGAAAACGCAACGATACCCACTGACTTCCCGATTAGCAATCCCAGAAAAATCCCCAGCGCAATGTGGCTCGAAGATGCCAGCTTCAACTGTTCGGTGGACAGAGCAACTCCTGCACTCGCCAAGGCAAAGAGGGGAAGCACGAAGAAACTGACCCAGGGATGAACGCTTCTTTCTAGACGCTCGGCAATGGAATCAGTGCCGCTCAGAAGTCCATCTAATTCGGTGAGCGTGGCCTCCGCTGACGATTTATCCCGGCTCAGGATTTGGCTTCGGAAATTTCGCAGAAGAGGCTCCGCAATGTCAGCCAACTCCTCGGGACGGAATTTTGGTTTGATGGGCGCGAGAAGTCCAAGAATCACGCCAGCAATCGTTGCGTGCACCCCGGAGCTCAGCACAGCCGCCCAGAAAAAAAAGCCCACAACCACGTACACCGAGATAGGAGCCTGGCGCATCGCGACGACAACAAGGACCGCCAACAAGACACCCGCCACTGCCAAAGCGGAAAGGGAAATTTGGGGCGTATAAAAAAACGCAATAACAAGTATAGCTCCCACATCGTCCACAATGGCCAGCGCAAGCATAAACACGCGCAGGTTCGAAGGGATCCGCTTGCCGAGCAACGCAAGAACACCCAACGCGAAACCGATATCCGTCGCCATGGGGATGCCCCAGCCGGCCGCCCCGAGGCCCGATCGATTTAACGCGAAGTAGATAAGCGCCGGGAGGATCATCCCTCCAAGCGCCGCCATGATAGGAAGGGCCGCTTGCTTGAACGAGGACAGCTCACCCTTCACGATTTCACGCTTGATCTCGAGCCCGACTACCAGAAAGAACAGCACCATCAATCCGTCATCGATCCAGTGATGCAGATCCATCGAGAAAAGTTGACGGCGCCCCAGACTCAAGGGCAGCTTCCAGAGTGCGAAGTAGGATACGCTCCACGGCGAATTTGCCCAAACGAGGGCGACAACGGTGGCCCCGAAAAGAAGGACCGAACCGGAAGTTGCGCTGTGGACGAAACGCTCGAGCATCGACCTCGGGCGAGCCAGAAATCGATTTTGCGCGGTATTGGCGAGAGATTTTTCCATCGGGCCTATGTCTCTACGGGTTGTTCGTTCTGGCGCCTACCTTCACGGAAGACCTACACGTTATCGAGCCGCGCATTCGCTATCAAAATGCAAAATACGCCGAACAGACTAATTCCAGCCTTGTCTGATGCCATTGTTGTGCTCCCAACGGAATGTGTATAGAACACACAGCCCTCAGTTAGAACCTGTCATTTCTACCAGTAGGAAACACTGTCTTGCCAGGTCAGGTTCTCGGTTTTGTCTGATAAACGCCGTATCTCTAACGTGGCCGGCCGTTGTAAAGAGTGCTTTCATTTTTTTCTAACCTGTATGAGTCTTTGGTTTTTTCCATCGAGCACACCTCTCTATGCTAACTCGGAACTAATTAAGCTTCGAGTACTCAGACTTGGCAGCGATGAGGATGGGAATGTCTGGGTCGGCGTCTTTCCAGACCGTCAGGAAATCCTGATATACGGCGCGGGTCGTGCGGTGTCGGCCGTGGATGTCGCCAATGGCATCAACTATGCAACCGCGGCTTCTTATTCGGCGGCGGGGGCCCTGCTTTCGCTCAAGAATGGTGCGAGCCTTACTTCGACGCTTTATTACAACAATCGCTTAGAGCCTTGCCGCATCTCGGGGACCACCGCGAGCAACTTCCCGTCGCAATGCAGCGATACGGCGAACCTCGGGAACGTGCTGGACTTCAGCTACAACTACAATGCAGGCACGGCAAACAATGGCGATGTCATGCAAATCGCCAGCAATCTGAATTCCAGCCGCACCCAGACCTTTACCTACGATCAACTCAATCGCATTACCTCCGCGGGCACGAGCGCCACCTCCGGAACCTACTGCTGGGGCTACCAATACACGTTCGATGCTTGGGCAAATCTTCTCTCGCAAGCGGGTTGGTCACCGAATTACAATGGCTGCAGCGAAGCCACCATGGGATCCGTAACGGCGAACGGCAACAATCAAATCTCCGGCTTTACATACGACGCCTCGGGCAACACCCAAAACGATGGCACCATCGCCTACTCGTACAACGCCGAAAGTCAGATGAAAACCGCCAACGGAGTGACCTATGCCTACGACGGTGACGGCCGCCGCGTCTACAAATCAAATGGCAAGCTCTACTGGTATGGCGCGGGTGGCGACATCTTGGCTGAAACAGATGGCTCGGGAAACACACTCAATGAATACGTTTTCTTCGGTGGCAAACGCGTCGCTATGCTTCCCGCCGGCGACAATCCCATCTATTATGTCGAAGACATGCTAGGCACCTCCCGCATCGTCACCCAGAACAACGGCACAGTCTGCTACGACGCCGACTTCGATCCTTTCGGCGGCGAATACCCCGGATCACGCTAGATTTGTACGCTCAGGCGGGGATGCCGGAGAAACGACTGGCGCAGAGCAAGGTTGTGAGGATGGTGCTGGACAAGAAGTCGGCAGCTGCTTAATTCCTGGACCAGAATTGGACCAAAAAGCCCGAAAAGGCGACAGGCTTCGTCAATGGTCAATTCACGTACAATCCTACTTAAATCGGCACTCTTCAGATGTGCATCCCGCTGAGGGTCGCGGGTGTTAACTGAGGACGCCTCAATCGAGGCCTCGACGCGGGCATCGGTCGAATCAGTTTCGTCCAGCGTTAGGACTCCCTGGACGCCTGTGAACGTACATTGTCATCGTGGTTTTCGCGCTTCTCAAGTCGATTGCTCAATTTCGAGAGCACGCGCGGCGCGGTAGAAGCTGCCGTGATCCGCCGCCACCAGGCGTAGCGAAGCTGGCGAATATCGAAGGACACACGCAACCCTCCCGCACTCTGATCGCTCCGTGAGCGCTTTGCGGGCCTCGCCGCGACCGACTGCTTTCTATTTGGTTCCGAGGAAGCGCTCGACGATCTCCGGCAGCATCGGCTCGACGGCGAGCGTGTAGTGGGTGGTGTTCGGCACGATTGCGAACTGGTTTGCGGGCCGCAGTGAGCCATCGATCCCGGCATCGCGCTGGCCCCCTCCCAACGCCTTCCAGAACTCGACCATGTGTTCGGGCCGGATGGAGTCAGCGTCGGCAAAGACCAGCTGTGTGCGAGCCTGAACCTTGGCGACGTCGGCGCTCCAGTCGAAGGGGCGTTTGGTCAGGTCACCGACCTTGCTGAAGAGGTTCGTCCAATCGACATCGGGATAGGCCCGCCCTAACGGCGATGCCTTGACGCTACCGCCGAGCATGGCAGCGTTGGCCTCCAACTGATTGAAGGCCGCCACCACCTCCGGATAAGAGCCGTCCCGCCTCATCGTCCCGGACACGAGCACGAGCCGGTCGACCACGTCCGGATGGCGGATGGCGGTCTGCAGCGCGACGAAGGCGCCCAGCGAGTAGCCCATTACGTCGGCCTTGCCGAGGTTCAGATGGCCGATCAGAGCGGCAACGTCGTCGCCCAGCGTTTCACAGCGCAGTGGTCTGTCGGTGTCTGGCGTGCGCCCATGCGCCTGAAGATGGACGGCGATCACCTGCCGGCCCTTGGCCAGTTCGGCCAGATTGCTCCCGAAGCTGTCTGGGTTGATGCCCCCGTGAAGAAGAATGAGCGGCTTGCCGGCGCCATGCACGCTGTAAAAGATATGCTGGCCATTGACTTCGGCAAAATTCGCATTCGACATGGTGGGGGTCTCCTTGGCTTGAACGGGAAGGGTCGCAGTCAGCACTGCGGTCGCTGTGACAGTCTTCAGGAAATCGCGTCTGAGCATATCGTCCTCACGTCGCGCCGAACTGGCGGCTGAAAAGCAGCGTCAGATACTGTTTGAGCTAACTAAGCCTCCGCCGCCAGCCTTAGCGTTATCTCGCGCACGACGATAATCAAAACTTCAACTTCTTATTTCGCCTGCGCTAGCCCCGCAACAACTGCGGCAAATTTATCGAGTATCTCAACCCAGCCCTCGAGTTGCCCGCTGTTCTTTGCGTTCTCCATGGTTTCATTTCCAATCAAGGTGACTTTCGTCTGGCCGTTTCCAAAATCCTCAAAAATAACCACGTCGTGCGCATCGTCTATGGCCTCATGTTCTATTCCATACTGCGCAGGATCGATCTTGTTTCCCTTCGAGTCGGCAAAGTACATGGAGTAAACGATCTTCTCGTGCAGAACAATCTCGTGGTATTCCCCGCCATTCCAGCCCTCTTGGCCGTCAGGCGATCTCATGCAGCAGAGAAATTTTCCTCCCACGCGAAAATCAATCTTGCAAAAAGGCGCAGTAAAACCCTTCGGCCCCCACCACTGCATCACATATTGCGGGTCTGTCCACGCCTTCCAAACCAATGCGCGTGGAGCGTCAAAAACTCTGGTGACCACCATCCGCTCTTTCTCGTTAACCTTGTTTTTTGTCATTTCTGACCTCCACTTTTTTCATTTGATTCACAACCACATCCAACTTGTCGAAACTCTCTTCCCAGAATTGGCGATAGCTAATCGCCCAGTCGCTGACTGTCTTTATCGCCTCTGGCCTAAGCGTGCACACGCTCTCTCTTCCACGCTTCGTCTTGATCACAATCCGCGCCCGCACCAAGTAGGCAATATGTTTTGAAATCATCTGCTGCGAGAGTGCAAACGGTTCCGTCAATCCATGCACAGAGGCAGGCCCATGGGAGAGTCGTTCGATCATCGCCCGGCGGGTTGGATCAGACAGAGCCGCAAATGTTGTATCTAACCTATCCACAACCATATGGTAGTGAATTATCCGTCGATGTCAAGTGTGGATTTTGGAGTTCCCGATTTTTGTTTCCTGATCTCTGAACCCTGACACCTCCGCTATTTATGCTTGCCCATGCGCCTCGTATCGCAGCTGGGTGCATGGTTTAACAAATAGGCATCCTTGGGACGATTAGAGTGCTACCGCAACCTGTGCAGGAGCGCGAGCCGTCACGGCGGAGGCCCTGGCATCAGGGACCGGGTGATGCGGATTGCCGTGGAACCAGTTCTCGATGCATTGCCGGCCCGTTGGAGTGAACTTTGCCAAATGGCTTGCTACGACCTCCGCGATCCACTCATTGAGGAGATTAGTACCGGGAAGTGTGCGTCCAGCGAAGGCTGGCATGAACAGTGGGTGAAAGTCCCATCGGGGTAAGAGTTCAAGCCCCGTAGCTTGAATAGCAGGAAGGAAGGAGACTGAGAATCCTGAAGCCTATTGACGAAGCCATCTAATAAGGATGGCGAGCGAGTCACCGGGCCGTAACGCAAGTAAACCCATAGGGCCTCGAAAGTACTGAAACCCGAAGGCCGAGCCCTCACTTCTCGGGCGAAGGCAGCATGGAGCGTCGCAAGGACTGATGCGGCGAAACACTTCGGCGGGGTTGCAGGGACAGCACGGTGGCAAGGTCATGCTAAGCAACTGGAGAAACCCTCCTCGTCCCGCCGAGAAATCGACGGAACAGGGAAACCGTATAACCGGCAACACCGGGAAGGCGGTGGACGGCGAGAGGGATTCGGCTGGGTCTGTAGTAGCGACGAAGCGGAGTAATGTCCGTGGAGCGAAGAGGCCCTGCTGTTTGTAGTGACTCTAACAAAACGGGAGGCAAGGGTGAGATGACAAAAGCGCCCATTAGTTTGCAGGACCTGCGAAGGAGTCTATATGTCAAGGCGAAGGCAGAACCGCTTTGGCGTTTCTGGGGACGATACGTCCACGTCTGCAAGATGGAGACTTTGCGGGAAGCCTACCAGATGGCGAGAAGTAACGGCGGGGCACCAGGGATTGACGGGGTCACGTTCGAAACCATCGAGGAAAGCGGAGCGGAAAGTTTTCTCGGACAGATTCGGGAGGAACTAGTCACCAACACGTATCGGCCCATGAGTGCACGGGAAGAAGGAGATTCCAAAGGATGGGGGCAAGAAAGTCCGCGTGCTTTCGATTCCCGCAATCCGTGATCGAGTGGTCCAGGCCGCACCGCACCAGATATCCTGACCCGCGATGAAGTCCAGGGATTGCTCGCAAATTTGCGCTTTAGAGAACGGACTCTGGTCCTGTTGGCCGTGACCACCGGCTTGCGGAGGAGCGAGTTGTTCGCGTTGAAGTGGAAAGACGTGGACTTTAAAGCCAAACAGATTAATGTAACGCGCTCGATCGTGCAGAACGTTATTGGCGCTTGCAAGACCGAAACCTCGCAGAAACCTGTTCCAGCTCACGATGATCTGGTCAAAGCTCTGCGCGAATGGCATCGCCAAACGCCGTATCAATCGTCAGAGAGCTGGGTATTCGCGAGTCCGGTCAACCAGGGTCGCTGGCCTTTCTTGCCTCAGGAGATCATGCGGCACCGTATCATTCCGGTTGCGCGAAAACTGGGCATCACAAAGCGAATCGGCTGGCATACTTTTCGTCACTATTCCGCATGACGAATAGTCGGCACACATTTTCTACGCTTCTTCCCGAGAATGATGAGGATGTGAAGACAGTGCAATCGCTGATGCGCCACGCCAACAGCAACATCACCATGAACATCTACACCCACGCTGTCAGCAGTAAGAAGCGGCGGGCGCAGAGCAAAGTGGTGGAAATGATTCTGCCAGCGGAAAGAGCGACACCAGTGTCGGTGGGTGTCGCTTAATGTGTATTTTCTTGTGTATTGCGCCGATTTTCCAAAAGCGAGCTAAGTCTTTTGGAAAGAATGGCGGGGACGACGAGACTCGAACTCGCGACCTCTGCCGTGACAGGGCAGCGTTCTAACCAACTGAACTACGTCCCCAACCGTGGAATCAACGACTTAGCCTAAAACCCTGCAAATAAAGCCTTTGCAAGATTTGCATACAGCGCACGGTGCGCTTGCGGTGCATACGGTAGCAGCTGTCCCTGCCAAAACCGCCCATAAACCGCCCATAAAAATCGGTGCGCTCATGCGAGATTCATACTAGCACAGATGCCCCAAAGAGGCGAACCATCGTGGCTGATGCTCGTGGATGCAGCGGATTCACCGCCCATGATCGGCCGGCTTGCAACGCAAAAAGAACGCAAGTTGAACTCGCTATTGTTTCGCCCCCACGCCGAGAGTCGGTGTGCGGCGCTGCTCCTTAGTACACCGGTTTGTCGGACTGAGATTTCGATAGTGAGAACCGTTCTGCTCGGCGGCGGTTTGGAAAACCTCCACAGCGAGTGGGTGCAAAGAGTGTCAATTCGGCAGGTTGAGCTTCTTCAAGAGAGCGGCATATCGCGGATCGTTATGCAGGCTCTTCAATAGCGGGTCCACTTTCGTTTCCACCAAACCAGTATCATGTTGGGCATAAGCACGGCCTAGCCACTCGAACGCTTTGTCGGACTCGTTCCGAAAAGCATAAATTGTCGCGATGTTATACGCTTCGACTGCTTGATATTTGGCAGTTAGCTCGTTCAATGCGGTGTCCGCTTCTCGTTTCCGACCAAGCGCGTAGTAGGCGAGCGCATATTGATGCAAACGCAAGTCGTCCTCTTGTCCTCGCTCGATCTCAGGCAAAGCATCTAGAGGCTTTCCCTTCATGATATATACCTCACTCAAGAAGTAATGAACGTCCTCAAGATCGGGGTCCAGTTCCAAGGCCTTCTTGAGATCCTCTGCAGCTTTATCTAGCTGGCCTGTCAAAGACTCGGTAATTCCAAGGAACAGCCAACTGACTGCATTGAGCGGGTCCAAGTCAACGGCTTCGCGGCACAATGGAAGAGCTTTGTCAAAGTGCCCGAGGAAGGTTTCCGACCGAGCCGCCATTCTTACGCCTTGAGCATTCCCGGGGGCGAGTTCCACTGCCCTCTGGAAGGACGCATTAGCCGCCGCCCAATCGAGGTCGACCTCTTGCTGAATCCGTCCCATTTGGATATGCGCTTCTGGCAAGTTCGGGTTCAGCGCTAAAGCGCGCTCAACTTCTTCCCGCGCGAGGCGGTACCCCTCCTCTCTGGGAATAAAACCTCTGACTGCTTGCCATTTGTGTATCCGAGACAATCCAGCCCACGCCAACGCATAGGAAGGATCAATTTGCGTCGCACGTTCGTAATACTTTACCGCGATGTTCGTATCGTTTTCCTTGTTCCTCCCAAAGAACTGGTACCCCTGCAAGTAGGCATCGAAGGCTTCCGGATTCACACGGTGTGGCTGCGCCAACTCTGCTTGTTGGTGCGAAGTTAGACGCAGCTGGATCTCACGGGCGACCGCCTTGGCTAGGTCTTCCTCGACATTAAAAATATCTTTTGCCGGATAGTCGTAATCCTCTGACCACAGGTGAGTTTGGTCTTTCACCTGAATCAGTTGAACAGTAAGGCGAAGCTGATTTCCGCTTTCGCGAAGGCTGTTTTCCAAGACATACTGCACGGACAGGTCGTGCCCGATCTGGTTTAGAGTGGTGTCCTTGTGCTTGTATCCCATGACGGAGGTTCGCGCGATCACACCCAATTGTTCCGGGTTAAGCCGGCCTAACTGTGAAATCGTTTCCTCGGTCAAGCCGTCCGCGAGGTATTCCTTATTGGGATCGCCAGTAAGATTCTCAAAGGGCAGTACGGCGAGCATGATTTTCTGCGATTTTGGCGGTCCCGCAGCCCGAAAGTGTCGCCAAGACATATAGCCCGCACCCGTCAAAAGGGCAACAAGTGAAAATACGAACGGAGCTTTCCACCAGTGCCAGGATGCCTTCGCAACCTCGACATTTGCGGGAAGTTCGTGAATCGTTTGCGCATCGGGTTGCAAACCTTCGGCGGTCGAGACTTGAGCGGCAGCTTTATTTGCGGCGTTTTTTGCTTTGTCGACGCTCACGTTGGCTTCGAACCGATAGCCTTTTCGCGCAATGGTAGCGATCAAGCGTGCGTCTTCCGGGTTGTCCCCGAGTGCCTTGCGTAGTTGCGAGACGTGTTGTGCCACGTTTCCCTCTTCAACGAACGTGTCGCCCCAGACCGCTTGCAGCAATTCCTCCTTCGTGACCAAGCGATTGGAGTTTTGAACCAGGAAGAGCAAGACGTCGAAAGCCCTAGGGGTGAGGAAAACGGGTGAGTCAGCGCGAGACAGCGTGTGTCTACGCGAATCTAGTACAAACTCCCCGAAGCGGTATGATTCGCTCATAAAAAGGCGCTTAAATCACCTGGATTCATCGATTTTCATCGTTTCTTCAGAGTTTGTGCAGGACTTCTCAGTGCCTCTCTCCGAGAATACGCCCCTGCGGCTTTTAGATTCACCTGAAAAGAGGCGCTAAGCAACGGAGAAGGCTGGATGACCCAACCGACGTCACGAGCAGGAGTACAGGTCTTAACACCTTGCCGAGAAACTGCGCCGATTACTACCATCCACAGAATCGAAGCAGATGGAGTGCGAGTCTTTTATCGAGCGGCTGGCGACCCGAAGGCACCGGTAGTTCTCTTGCTGCACGGATTCCCAACTTCATCATTTATGTTCCGCGAGCTTATTCCGCGTCTGGCGAGCGATTGCCGAGTGGTCGCGCCGGACCTCCCGGGTTTTGGTTTCACCCAGGTCGATGCGGAGCGAAAGTATGTTTATTCCTTCGATCAATTGGCTGTCACGATCGACGCATTCACGCGCGCACTCAAACTCGACCACTATGCGATCTACGTGTTTGATTACGGCGCGCCGACCGGTTTCCGACTGGCCATGGCTCACCCCGACCGAGTCACCGCAATCGTGTCGCAAAACGGCAACGCATACGAAGAAGGGTTGGGTGACGCATGGGGTCCGATCCGAAAGTATTGGTCGACACCGTCCGAAAAGAATAGGGACATACTCCGCAAAAATATTCTCACGGAGGGAGGAACGCGGTGGCAGTACACAGAGGGCGTCAGAAATCCTGAGAGTGTTGCCCCTGAATCTTACACACTAGATACGGCGTTGCTTGAGCGCCCCGGAAATAAAGAAATTCAGCTTGATTTGTTTCTGGACTATGCCTCGAACGTAAGACTCTATCCGAAATTCCAGGAATATT
Source organism: uncultured Acidobacteriota bacterium (assembly GCA_963833345.1). Taxonomy (GTDB): domain Bacteria; phylum Acidobacteriota; class Terriglobia; order Acidiferrales; family UBA7541; genus Acidiferrum. Next base: position 546,416 of record CAWHXI010000001.1, read on the forward strand.
TCCGCAAGGCGAAACCGCCTTTGCTTGCAGTCTGGGGCAAGAACGATCCGTTCTTCCTTCCCGCCGGAGCCGAAGCGTTTCGCAAAGACATACCCGGCGCGAAGATTCAGTTGCTTGATACGGGACACTTCGCTTTGGAAACACACGTTGTCGAAATTGCAGCGGCGATGAAGGACTTCTTCGAGAAGAACGGCATCGCGGGCCAGATTGGAAAAGGTGTGGCTACGCGATGAATTCCTTTCCTCAGAACTCCGCAATCGTTTTAGTTCATGGCGCGTGGGCCGATGGTTCCTGTTGGAAGGACGTGATACTCCCGTTAGAACGCAAGGGTTATGAAGTTACTTGCGCTCCGATTCCACTCACGTCGTTGAGCGACGACGTTGCCGCGTTGACTCGGGTGCTCGAACGAACAAGCGGCCCTGTCGTGCTCGTTGGCCATGCGTACGGGGGCGCAGTTATTGGAGCGATCCGCGATGAGCGCGTTAAGTCGTTCGTCTATGTGGCCGCGCTAGCGCCTGACGAGGGCGAGACGGTCGCACAGGTGTTTTACCGCGATGAGCCTCATGCCGAAGCGCCGAAGTTGGTCCCGGACAAACACGGTTTCATCTGGATGCCGAGCGACGGATTTGGCCGGGCGGTGGCCCACAAGGCTCCGAATGACGACACCAGAATCATGGCCGCAGTCCAGCGACCGATTTCGGTTCAATGCATTCAAGAACCTGCGCCCGTTCCGGGATGGAAGGCGAAACCATCCTGGTTCCTGCTTGCGGAAGAGGACCGCATGATTAACCCAAAAACACAGGAATTCATGGCGGCTCGCATGGGTGCGAGAGTGCGTTCGGGCCGCGTCGACCATAGCCCGATGTACACCGAAACCGATCTGGTCGTTGAAGTAATTATTGAGGCCGCGCGCCCGACGTTGGTCACCGCTAACGCATCCGCGAGAGGCTGAGACTGCTCTAGTCGCGCCGCCAGAAAAAATCGTGAGAGGATGCGTGAGTAAAACCACAACTAGCACTGCAACCTTCAGCACGTTGAGCGTACTTCAGGAGGAGAGATCATGATTTCTGCGGCATTTCCGTATCAGAAGCAGCGGCAGCGAGTCCTCGGCAACGAGATGGGGTACGTGGAAGTCGGACATGGCGATCCCATCGTGCTGCTGCACGGCAATCCCACCTCGTCGTACCTCTGGCGCAACGTGTTGCCGCATTTGCAGCCACTTGGGCGCTGCATTGCTCCCGACCTGATCGGTATGGGCGACTCCGACAAGCTGCCTAATAGCGGCCCCGGCTCATACCGCTTCGTTGAGCATCGCCGCCACCTCGACGCGCTGCTCGAAGCGCTGGATGTGCGCGAGCGGGTCACCCTAGTCATCCACGACTGGGGTTCGGCCCTCGGCTTCGACTGGGCCAACCGCCACCGTGACGCTGTGAAGGGTATTGCATTCATGGAGGCAATCGTTCGGCCGCAAGGTTGGGATCACTGGGACGTGATGAACATGCGTCCCTTCCTGGAGGCCCTGCGTTCCGACGCCGGCGAGAAAATGGTTCTCGAAGAAAACTTCTTCATCGAGAAGATCCTTCCTGGTGCGATCCTACGCACGTTTACCGCGGAAGAGATGGCGCAGTACCGGCGGCCGTTCGCAGAACCCGGCGAAGGGCGGCGGCCAACGCTAACGTTTCCCCGGGAGATCCCTATCGAGGGAGAGCCCGCAGACGTGAATGCCATCGTGAATGCGTACGCGGAATGGCTGGCGACGAGTGATGTGCCCAAGCTGTTCATAAAGGCCGAGCCCGGTGCGCTCCTAGGGAGTGGTGCGAATCTTGAAACCGTCCGCGCGTGGCCAACTCAGACCGAGGTCACAGTCGCGGGAGTCCATTTCGTTCAGGAAGATTCGCCGGACGAAATCGGCCGCGCCATCGCCGACTGGATGGGGCGTTGGGCTGACCAGAGCCAAGCAAAGCGCGCGTGACGTCGGTTCACAGGTCAGGGATTCCCAAGAGGAGCAAAATCATGGGACTGTCTTGGCAACAAGGTCCGCTCGCACCGGGAGCTATCGGCCGGTTCCTGGTGCCCGAGCCGCTACCTGAACGACTGCTGTACGTCGAGCCGTTGCGCCGGCGCATGCGGGTGCGGTTCGGCGGAACTTGGATCGCCGACAGTGAGAACGTTCTTCTATTTTTTGAACCTGGCCGTTATCCCGTTGCTTATTTTCCACAAGCCGATGTATCTCCAGAAGTTCTAGAGCGAAGCGAGCACATCACAAAACATCCTGATCTGGGGCAAACCTCCTGGTACCTCGTTAAAGCCGGTGGTCAGCGTGCGCCACGAGGAGCGTGGCAGCACGTGGAACTGCCCGCCTTTGCGGGCGATCTTAGTGCGCGAATCGCGTTTGCTTGGCGGGCCATGGACGCCTTCTACGAAGAAGAAGAACGGATTTTGGGCCACGCCGCCGACAGTTACCATCGAATTGACATCCGCCAAACTTGGCGCCATCTGGTGGTGCGTGATCGCGACCGCGTCGTCGCGGACAGTAAGCGGCCACTGGTCCTATACGAGTCGGGTTTTGCTCCGCGCTGGTACGTTCCGCGTGCCAACATCGATGAGTCCGCTCTTACCTTCGTGGAACATCAAACGTTTTGTCCCTACAAAGGTCTGTGCAGCTATTACGACATCGGCGATACACACCTTGCGGCATGGTCGTATCGCGAAGCCTATCCTGAAGTTGGTCGCATTTCCGGCTTCATTTCGTTCGAACCGGACGTTGTTTCGGTCTCTCTGGATGGCACTCAACTCCGCGTTGAGCCTGGCCAAGCCGTCGTTCCGCATGGCCCCGACCGCGAACTCAGCGTTACCGAGGTGACACCTCGACAATAGAGAGCTATGCCGGAGGAACTCAGCCGTGACAGCACTAACCTTTTCCGTCGAAGTGATTACCATACCTGTGAGCGACGTCGATCGCGCGCTGCGGTTCTACAAAGATCAGTTGGGCTTCCACCTCGACGTAGACTATTCACCGAAGGACGGGTTTCGCGTCGTTCAGCTTACTCCGCCTGGCTCCGGTTGCTCCATCCAGATCGGCAAAGGACTCACCGACGCACGCGCCGGGTCTGTCTCCAACGTCTATCTAGTGGTCCCAGATCTGGAGGCCACGCGCAGCCAACTGCTTGAGCGCGGCACCGCGGTCAGTTCGATTCGCCACAAGATGCCCATCGGCGCTTGGGACGGAGGTTTCGCGCCCGGGCTTGATCCCGCGCGCGGCGACTATGCGAGCTTCGCCAGCTTTGCCGATCCTGACGGTAATCGCTGGGTGCTGCAGGAACGCGGCTACCGCAACCCGTGAAAAATTGTTAGCGTTTCTTGCGAACGAGTGATTGCCACGCATGATGGGTCAGGTTCTATCAGTGAACGTCGGTTTACCTCGCGAAGTCGAGTGGAAAGGCCGCATCGTGCGCAGCGCGATCTGGAAAAATCCAGTCGAGGGTCGCTGTCGCGTCCGCAGACTCAATCTCGATGGAGACGGTCAAGCGGACTTGGCCGGGCACGGAGGCGAGAACCGTGCCGTCTTTGTCTATCAGATCGAATCGTACCGCTATTGGCAAGAACAGCTGAATCGGAGCGACTTCATCCACGGACAGTTCGGCGAAAACTTCACCATCACCGGCTTACCCGATGACGCTGTCTGCATCGGGGACCGTTTCCAGATTGGCGGCGCGATCTTCGAGGTTTCTCAGCCCCGCGTTACCTGTTATCGCGTTGGCATCCGGACGAATGAGCCTCGCATGCCGGCACTGCTAACCGGTAGCGGCCGGCCTGGGTTCTACTTTCGTGTTTTGAAGGAAGGCGACGTCGGCGCCGGTGACGAAATCACCAAAGTCGGAGAGGCGAGTGAGCGCATGACCGTCGCTGAAATCAACGCGCTTCTCTATTCTTCAAGTCACCCCCGCGAACTGCTTGAGCGCGCTCTGCGAATCGAGGCGCTCTCGTCCGGATGGCGCTGGTCCTTTGAAGCCCTGCTGAAGAGCCAAGCAACGGGATCAGCGAGCGGAAACGCAGGCCTCGCGCCCGCCACCGCGGCGCATCCGGTTGCGCCGGGATTTCGCCCGCTCCAAATTTCGGCAATCGATCACGAGTCCGCAGATGTTCTCTCGTTTTCCATGGTGAGTAATGATGGCCAACCGTTGCCGATGGCTTTGCCAGGCCAATACGTGGTCCTGCGTCTCCAGCCTGGCACGAATCGCCCTCCACTTTTTCGCAGCTACTCACTTTCCGGTCCCGCTTCAACAGAGCGCTGCCGCATCAGCGTAAAGATCGAACCGCATGGGGCAGCCGGAACCTATCTGAAAGAGCAAGTCCGCGTGGGCGATGTTCTCGACGTCAGTTCGCCCCGCGGGACCTTCATTCTGCAACCAGGAGATCAACCCGCAGTGCTGCTCAGTGCGGGAATCGGCGCGACTCCGGTCTTGGCCATGTTGCACGCGCTGGCGGCCAATCGCTCAACACGACAAATCTTCTGGCTCCATTCGGCTCGCGATCGCCAGCATCATCCGTTCGCCAGCGAAGCCCGCAGTCTGATAGGCAAGCTCCCGAATGCTCGCGCGCATGTCTGCTACAGCAGACCAGGCGCGGACGACAAACTGGGAGAGCATTTCGACCGTGCCGGTCACCTGTCTCGCTCCGACTTCGACGAAATCGGCATCCCGCGAGACGCCGACGTTTATCTCTGCGGCCCATCCCAGTTCATGGCGGACATGAAAGAAGCCCTCGCGGCGTTCGGTGTCGCACCGGAGCGGATTCACGCCGAAATTTTCAGCGGCGACAATTCCAAGACCCCTGGAGGTATCCGCGCCACGCACAAGGCTCCCCATCCGCCCGCGGACGAAGACAACACCGGCCCTCTCGTGTCGTTCGCCCGCAGCGGCATCGCCGCACATTGGAACGCCTCAAAATATCAAAGCATTTTGGAGTTGGCCGAAGTTTGCGACGTCCCCACCCTTTGGTCCTGCCGCACCGGCGTTTGTCACAACTGTGAGAGCGGTTTGGTTTCCGGGACAGTCATCTACGGACCCGAGCCGCTCGAAAAGCCGGCCACCGGCAACCTTCTCATTTGCTGCTCGCAACCGGTCCGCGATGTCGTCATCGATTTGTGAAAGGTGTTGAACAATGGCATCCGAAGCGAGGGTTCTGCTCAACACTTGCTGAACAATAGACTGCAAATGAGGGTGTTTAGCGGAAGGTCGTAATGCCAACAAAACAAATGAAAATCGGTCTGTGCGAACAGGTCAGGGTGAATTGGAAAACCGGCGTCTACGCGCCAAAATGCCTTGATCATTGTAGCTTTCTAGAATCCGACTTCTGGCCTGGAATGAATTCCGGTTAGGACGTAATACAGGAGAAACAGATCACTTCCCACAAGCCGACTTCACGGGACTTGGAAGGAGTCGGATGTAGAATTGGGCCGGGCAAAATGAAACTGCGATACGCGAGTCTGGATGGGTTGCACGGCGTCAAAACAGAACCAATGTCTGTAATCATTGTTGCTATCTCAGCTTTGTATCCGAGAATCTTTCTTTCAATTGTTGATTCGCCAGCTTGTCCAGCGGTTTACCATGGCCAAACACGGCCCGCTCAAATGGATAATTTGCTACCCGCAGAATAGTCCGCCGCGCTAAAGATATGTCTTCATTAAGGACACAATAGCTTAAGCCCATAATGTTGGAACAAATGTCACCCGCTACCAGGACGCCATCTTGTCGCAACAGCAGCGCCACATGGCCTGCGCAGTGTCCGGGTGAGTGAATGACTTCTATGTCATCTACCATAGGCAGTACTTCGCCGTCTTTCAACACCTGATCAACGGGAAAAGATTCGTATGTCTTGCCCCTGTATTTAATAAAAAGCAGGTAAGCGATGGCAGGAATGAATCCAGGCGTAACGGCAGTTCCGGGGCGCTCAGCTTCTCCTTTATTGATTAATTCAAGATCAATGTCATGGGCATAAGTGCGTGCACCCGTGCGCCGCCGCACTTCGGCAGCGCTACCTGCATGGTCGATGTGACCGTGGGTGAGAACCAGATGCCGGATATCGGCCGGGTTGTGAGCACTCTCTCGCACAGCCGCGAATATTTCTTCAGTTTTATTAGGCCATCCCGCATCAATCATGAGCAACGCATCATCCGTCTTCAAGAGAAAGCTGTTGACCATGCCCATCTTCAATTGCCAAAGGCGAGGTGTTATTTGTAAGACATTTGACATAAATTCGCTGTTTTTAATTTAGTTTCAAAATTGGATATGCTCCAGCCCCCATTCCTTCTCCTTACAGCATTGAAGGGTCTGGTGGATGATAGCAACTTCGCGGGCCGTAGCAGATTATTTTCCAAGTCCCGAGAAACGCGCTTCTCTTCAGAATTTCAACGGATTGAAATTCGTTGCTCTGTCGAAGTAATCGACATTTTCGATTCTTTTGAGCCACAAGGATACTTTGAGTGTTACCGGGAGCAAGAGAAGCTCCACACTGACTTTTGTGAGGCTTGCAACGACAATGCTTTTTGTTAATACGTGTGCCGGTATCATCCTCCACAGACCGAACATGTAGAAGACGGCGGTATTCACCATTTGGCCAGAGACGGTCGAGGTCACGAAACGCGCCGATATATGACGTCCGTTAGTCCAGACCTTCATTTTTGCCAGGACATAATTGTTGGCGATGTCGCCAGCGAACATCGCAAGAGTGCCAAATAGCACCAAGCGAGGGGCTGCGGATAGCACATCAACGTAGGATTGATTGTTGGTCATAACCACGGAGGGCGGATAGAAAATCACAAACTCGAAAATTGCGATCACCAAAAGCTGCGCGAAAATGCAGTACCACAAGACCCGCCGCGCGGTTGCATATCCATAAACTTCGGTCAGAATATCGGCAAAAATATAGACAAACGGAAAGTAGTAGATGGAAATGGAGAGGGGAATGCCCATGACGTCGATCAGCTTGCCAGCCGTTGGAATGCAAATGATGGCGAAGAAGACGTTCCAAAGAACGATGTGGTTCAGGAATTTATAGTTCTGCATCCGCTGACCCTCGCTTCGGCTCTGTCATTGAAATTATTCCAAAAATGGAAATCTAATTTCCGGCTTTGCCATCTAGTGCGAGTCCGGCTGTTCCTATAGTGTGCCCTCGGCGTCACACAAGGAGAACCAGAGATGAGAAAGTTGGCACTTCCGTTCATGCTCGCTGTCGCGCTGAATAGTCAAGTCTTATTCGCCCAGGAGACGCAGCGTGTCCCCAAACAACCTTCGTCATTCGCTGGAACCGATTCACCGGAAGCGTTGCGCGAACACGTTCCTGTTCTGCCTGCGGTGAGGGCGAAATACTGGAACATCGATCCTGCAGTCGGATACGGGATGAAGGATTTCGGAAACGGTGTTTACGCACTTTCTGACAACGGTTGGCAATCCGCCTTCCTTGTGACCGACGCGGGCGTCATCGTTTTCGATGCGCCGGCGAGTTATGGCAAACACATTCCGGAAGCCGTCGCTAAAGTCACGAACAAGCCGATCAAGATGCTGGTCTATTCCCACATTCACAAGGATCACATTGGCGGCTCCATCGCGTTCAAGAATACGCCGGGATTGCAGATTATCGCTCTCGATACCGTCAGCGACTTTCTGAAGGAAATGAACGATCCGAATCGCCTGATTCCAACGGAGACGTTCAAGACCTCGAAGACGATCAAACTCGGCGGCAAGACCGTGGAACTCACACGGCATAACTACCACTCCAACGAAGGCGATCTTTTTATCTACGTCCCCGAGGCGAAATTCTTGATGGCTGTCGATTCGGTGACGTCGGGATACGTGCCGTTTCAGGACTTCGATCTGTCGACCAACTTCCACGAATATTTGAAGATGTTCGATGAAATCCTCGCCTACAAATTCAACCACTTTATCGGCGGCCACCTCACGGATACCGGAACCCGGAAGGATGTTGAGATCACCAAGGAATACACAAACGACGTGTACCAGACCGTGAAGCGAATTCACAACGGCTTGAATGAAAGGGCTTTCGATATTGAGGTTGCCAAGACGATCGGTCCCGACAACGAGTTCCTGATATTCAAGGCTTTGCTGGATAAGGTGACGAGAGATTCTGTTGCTGAACTTGAACCTCGCTGGATCAATCGCCTGGCTGGCGTCGATGTTTGGCTGCCGAGCCATGTGCGTGCTGCTCTAATCTACGTCCGGTGGGACGATAAGGAATGAGGGATCGGCCCTCAGGCCGGAAGTGAGGGGAAGAGCGTGGGCGCCATTTGGGCCGCGAATTCCTTGAACACGCGAACAGGCCGTGTGAGGTAACGATTGCCCACATGGACCACCCAGAGATTAAAGACGGTGAAGTGCCATTTCTGCATCACCTCAACGAGCCGCCCCTCGCGCAACAATTCAGGCTGGACCAACGGCGGAAGGTCACCAATTCCAGTGCCCGCAAGCAAGGCAGTCGCAAGGCCAGCGTAGTCGTTCATCGCAAGGAAAGGCTGGAACACGAGCGTTTCCTTTTTCCTCCCGTTCGTGTGAGCGAAGTTCCATGTCTTTGTCGGAGTCCAAAACGAGAACGCCAGTAGCCGATGTTCCAGTAAGTCTTGCGGTTTTTGAGGCCGCTTGCATTTGGACAGATAACTCGGGCTCGCTACGAGTTGGTGACGGTAGGTGAGGACTCTGCGCGCGACGAGCGACGAATCTTTGAGTTGTTCGCCGACCTTGAACGCCAGGTCCACGCCCTCGGCGATTTGATCGACAATCCGGTCCGTGATGAAGACCTGTACCCGGACCTTCGGATACGATGCCTGGAACGCGCCGATCAGCGGCGCAAGCAACGAGTCGGAGATGCTGGGTGGCGCAGAAAGCCGTAGTTCGCCTGAGACGTTCGACAGGTGGTTTGAAGCGATGTTGTCGACCGCTTCGTTGAGTTCGACGGTGTGGCGAGCGTGTTCCAGAAGTTCGGACCCAACATCAGTCAGCCTCAGGCTGCGCGTCGAACGTTCGAGCAAGCGCACGCCAAGCTCGTCCTCAAGGTCGGCAACGCGACGGCTGACGGTTGAGGTGGGCATTTTCAAGAGGCGAGCTGCCTCCGAAAAGCTTTTCGCTTCGACTACTTTGGCGAAGATCATGAGGGAATTCAGGTCCGTCATCACGATGCTCCCGCTCCGGCAGACCTCCGATAGTCACCTACCGCCCGCTAAAGACCCGAAAGATTTCACCGAACATAGTACGACCACTTGGATGCGCGGTTCCGCAAAGATTATCCCAAATTCGGAAAATAGATTTGCTGTTTCACCCGCTAGACGAACGGACGTGCCCCGACTAGATTCCGCGTAGAAGACTGCGTTCAAAAGGACAGGATTCATGAATGCGAACGAGAAGGCCGTTGCCGAAGTGCTTGCCAAGTATCAAGACGCATTGAATCAATCGGATACCGATGCAGTGATGAAACTCTATGCTCCCGACGGAGTATTTATGCCGCAGAACAGCCCTTCAAGTGTGGGTGCCGACGAGGTTCGCAAGGGCCTATGACGCGGTGTTCAAAACCATCAAGCTGACCGTCAAATTCAATGTAGCCGAGGTTGTAGAGGCGGCTCCGAACTGGGTCTTTGCGCGCACCAATTCGGCCGGGACTGTGAAGGTTCATGCGACGGGCGCTGGCGGTCCGGAGGCCAATCAGGAGCTTTTCCTGTTTCAGAAAATCGATGGAGCTTGGAAGATCGCGCGCTACTGCTTCTCCACAACCAACCCAGCACGCGCATAAGGACTGAGAGAGCGAACGATGGCCACGATGAAAGCCGCTGTGATTCACGAAGCCGGCGGGCCGGAGGTTCTCAAGATTGAGAGCCTTCCGATCCCCACACCGAAGAGCGGCGAACTTTTGATTCGCGTAAAGGCATTCGGGCTCAACCGGTCCGAGTTGTTTACCCGGCAGGGCCACTCGCCCGGTGTGAAGTTTCCACGCGTCTTGGGTATCGAGGCAGTCGGTGTCGTCGAGGCAGCGCCAGGAGGCGAGTTTCGCAAGGGCGATATCGTTGCGACGGCGATGGGTGGCATGGGGCGGCAATTCGACGGCGGTTACGCCGAATATACCTGCGTTTCCGCAAGACAGGTGCAAGTCATCAAAACGGAGCTCCCATGGGAAACGCTTGGAGCTATCCCCGAGATGCTGCAGACGGCGTGGGGCTCGTTGTTCAAGTCGCTGCGCCTCGAAAAAGGCGAGCGTCTGTTGATCCGAGGCGGCACAACTTCCGTTGGGTTGGCGGCTGCGGCCATCGGCAAGAAGCATGGTGCCTTCGTCGCCGCGACCACCCGAAACCCCGAACGCGAAAACCTGCTGCGCACCAGTGGTGTCGATCAGGTGTTCATCGACACCGGCACAATCGCCGAACAGGTCATGGAAGTCTGTCCGAACGGTGTCGACAAAGTGCTTGAACTTGTTGGTACGACGACGCTGAAGGACTCGCTTCGCTGCGCCAAACAGCGCGGCATCGTATGTATGACCGGGATCGTCGGGAATAAATGGTCCTTCGAGAACTTCGCTCCGATGGAGGCAATACCCACTGCGGTCAGCTTGACAACATATGCAGGCGATTCGGAAGACTTCATGCGGATGCCTTTTGAGGATCTGGTTGAGCAGATTGCGCGGGGCACACTACGCGTCCAGGTTGGCAAAACGTTCCACCTCGACGAAATCGTTGAGGCGCATCGGTGCATGGAGGAGAATAAAGCGGGTGGGAAAATCGTGGTGCTGACTTAGGCGTACCCGGACGCGTCCAGACATTCCTGTAATCCAACAGCTGTGAGGCGCAATGACAAAACCGACGAGCTTTCAAGCGGATATTCGCCCGCTCTTCACGGAACGAGACGTTCACGCGATGAGTAAAGCCTTCAATTTAGCTAGTTATGATGACGTGAAGACACACGCGGCGATCATCTATGACCGGATTCGGGGAATCGGCGGCGCCGTCATGCCGCCTCCACCGCCGCGAGGAGGGGGTCCTTGGCCTCAATCTCGGATTGATCTATTTTCCAAATGGATGGCGGACGGGTACCAACCTTAGGCCGTAAAGCGCGAACTGCGACGCGCCATCGAAGACACATCGAGCGTCTCCGCTCGAAGAACTGGTGGTTGTGATGTCCCGATCGAATCAGAGTGCTGAACTGAAGCTTGTGGTGACGAATACCCTCATCGTTGGAGACATACAGCGCTCAGTCGCATTCTATCGCGACGTCCTCGGCGCTACGGTGCTGCGCGAGGGTCAGCCGACGTTTCTGCGGCTTGGAAACATTTGGCTTACTATCAACGGCGGTGGCGGCCCGACTGACGACAAGCCGGAAGTCTTCGCTTCGCCGCCGCGCGATCAAAACGTTCTCAGCATCTTTCTAAACCTGCGCGTAACGGATATCAGACGCTACTACGAGCTTTGGTCCTCGCGGGGCGCGAAATTCATCACAGAACCTAAGGTCCACGCAACGGAATTGCGGTGCTACATGCGCGACCCGGATGGGTACTTCATTGAGGTCGGACAAACGACCATGACCGCGGGTCCCCTGGACTTGTACGTTTGACTTCTTGAGACATGTTCTGAAGTTCTGAGGAAGCTCAAATGAAAGCAGCATGGTACGAGAAGCAGGGACCCCCTCGGGATGTCCTCGTGGTGGGCGAAATGCCGGACCCGATTCCAGCGCCCGGAGAAGTTCGTATTCGCATTGCTGCCTCTGGCATCAATCCCGGCGATACCAAGAAGCGCGAGGACGCGTTTGGATACGGCATGCCGTATCCTCGGGTGATTCCGCATAGCGATGGCGCTGGGCGCGTGGATCAACTTGGCGCAGGTGTTCCCTCTGATTGGATGGGCCGCTCCGTGTGGTGTTACGGAGCCCAGTCGTATCGTCCGTTTGGTACGGCTGCGGAGTTTACCGTAGTGCCCGTGGATCAGATTGCTCGTCTGCCGGAAGGCGTCGCGATGGAGCAAGGCGCCTGTCTTGGCATACCCGGTATCACGGCGCACCGAGCGGTTCATGTTGCAGGTTCTGTGAATGGGTGGACGGTCTTGGTGCAAGGGGCGGCAGGTTCTGTGGGCGTTTGTGCAGTTCAGCTCGCGAGACTCGCGGGAGCACGAGTGATCGGAACGGTGAGGTCGTCATCGGACGAAGCCGCCGCAAAGAGCGCCGGCGCCCACGAAGTGGTTATCAGTGATAAGGAGCTGAGTTCGCGTGTGCGAGCCCTCGCTCCCGATGGCATCGATCACATCGTCGAAGTCGCGTTTGGAGCCAACATCGAAGCGAACATCGAACTCCTGAAGCAGGGCGGTTCGATTGCAAGCTATGCGACCGATAACGCCACTCCGAAGATTCCTTTCTGGCAAATGGTATTCAAGAACATTCGTGCATACTTTCTGGGGAGCGACGATTTCCCGAAGGAAGCGAAATCGCAAGCAGCGCGAGATCTAAATGCTGCGCTGGCGGCGGGGTGGCCAGGCTTCGAGATTGGCGAACGAATCCCGCTCGCAGATATCGCTCTCGCGCACGAGCTTGCGGAACACCCGGTGCGCCGCGGGCGGGTTGTGGTCGTACTGTGAGTATCCAGAAACTTCAACCGCGTATCAGGTTCAGATGACAAATGCCGAGTTCTCACTCACAGTTCCCACGGGCAGATCAGGCGCAGGATTTCTTTGGACTTGGTTTTGACCCACTCTCGGACCCGGTTGCCTATCCGCATCTCAATGCGACCGAACTTGCGGAGGTCGCACCTTTCGGGGAACGATGCACCGTTGCCGAAAATGATCCACTTGTCTCCGCCGGGGATTATCCGTTCAACAGCTACATAATTCTTTCGGGAACGGTGCGAGCCGTCGACATCTCGACCGGCGAACGCGTGGTGTTCGTTCGCTACGGTGCGGGATATTTCACCGGCGATATCGATCTGTTCACACGCCGACCCTCAATCGTCTCGGTAGAAGCCGAAACCTCTGTCGAGGCAGTTCGACTTACGCCGAAACAGCTTCGGAATTTGTTCATCAGAAAACCTCAGTTGGGTGAAAAGTTCTGGAAATCGTACCAGCGTCGGCGGGAGTTACTCCTCAACTCCAAATTTCGCGGCTTGAGCATCTACGGACGGAGAGGCGATAAGACAACGCTCGAAGCCGTGGAGCTGCTCTTCCGCAACAGTGTGCCGCACGAATGGTTGGATACGTCCGTCGACGACAACAGGATCAAACTCGAGCAGATCCGCGAAGATGTTCAGTCTTATCCGGTGGTGGCTCACGGCATTCGAGTCCTTTTTGAAGCGCCAACCCGCGCCCAGCTGGCGGACCACCTTCGTCTGCGCGGCCGGCTACCGAATTCAGTTTGTGACGTTCTGATTCTAGGCGCTGGCCCGGCGGGTCTGGGAGCAGCAGTTTACGCAGCGTCGGAAGGTCTTTCCTGTCTCGTACTGGATGGCCTTGGGCCAGGAGGCCAGGCGAGCTCCACATCACGGATTGAGAATTACGCCGGTTTTCCGAATGGCATCACAGGCCGCGATCTCGCTCATCTGATCTATCTTCAGGCCTTGAAGTTCGGAGCAGACTTCCACGTCCCGAGCACGGTGTCCAACTTGGACCGACGTAGCAATGGGCTCTACCGAGTGAGAACCATCGAAGGCGATTATGTGCTGGGCAAATCGGTGATCGTCGCTGCGGGTGTGTCCTACGGACTCCTGGACGTCGAGGGCCTCAATAGCTTGCAGGGCGCTGGCGTGTATTACAGCGCGACCAATATAGAGGCTCGACTCTGTCGAAGTTCCGCAGCCCATATAGTTGGCGGCGGCAACTCCGCAGGCCAGGCGGCCATGTTTCTCTCCCAAGCCGCCGACGAAGTCTCTCTGCTGGTGCGTGGACCGGATTTGCGAAAGATGTCTTCCTATTTGTCGGAAAGAGTTTTGGCGAACAGGAGAGTGAGAATCCGCTACAACACCGAAGTCGTCGGAATCGAGGGCATCGATCATATTTGCGGTGTACGCATACGTGAACCGAACGGTGAAATAAAGGAGGAATTTACTTCCGGTCTGTTCGTTTTCATCGGAGCAAAGCCGAGAACCGACTTCCTCCCCTCGTCCATCGTGCGAAATGACCAGGGCTTCGTGCTGACTGGCCAAGAGGTTGCAGTTCTCCCCGTTTGGAAAGAACCCAGGCCGCCATGCACTGTGGAGACCAGCCTGCCCGGCGTGTTCGCCGCCGGCGACTGTCGCAGCGGCAGTCCGAAGCGCGTCGCCTTTGCGATCGGCGACGGCGCGACGGCCGTAACGTCGGTGCACAAGTTCCTCGATGGTACGCGTCCTGAACCAAAGAACGGAGAACTTAGCTCATGATGGGAACGCGGGTTTCTTACCTTGACGAGCAGCAGGCTCTTGAGGGCTACCTAGCCGCACCTGATTCAGCGCGCGACCTGCCGGGCGTCCTGGTTATGCCCAGCTGGCTGAACGTCAACGAATCGATTTGTAGACGCGCTGATCGATTGGCTGAACTGGGATATGCCGCTTTCGTCGCCGATCTGTTCGGAGCCGGTGTTCGACCAGGTCCACCACAGTCACCGATGACAGTTGTTCGGCCATTCCTCGATGATCGCTTGCGATTTCGCCGTAGGCTTTCTGCCGGTTTAAGTACATTTCAACAGCGGCCGGAATGCAATGCGGATCGCATCGCGGCCATTGGATACTGTATCGGAGGTTGTGGCGTTCTCGAGTTGGCGCGTGCCGGCGTCGCACTCCGCGGCGTAGTTTCTCTGCACGGGATTTTGAGCGCGCCGATACCCGCGCAACGGAACGCGGTCATATCCAAGGTCATCGCGCTGCACGGCGACGGCGATCCTGTGGCGCCAGCGGAGAGTGTGATCGATTTTCAAAAAGAAATGCGGCTGGCCCAAGCGAACTGGCAGATCAATATCTACAGCGATGCGAAGCACAGTTTTACTGGTGAAGGAGTTGTCGGCAACAGGACACCCGAGGCTGGACTACATCCACAAACGGAAGCCAGATCGTGGCAAACGACGGTCGAGTTCTTGCGAGAAGTATTTCAATAGGGTCGTCGCTACGGTGCGGTCACACGCATCGGTCGACCCGCGGTCGGACAGAACCTTGCTCCTCCCCGAGGCGACCGTCGGATTAGTACCGATCGCGCTTGTGTTGATTGAGTGTGGGGCGAATTTACCAGATGGTTGGCAATGCGGAATTAGTGCTGACGGCCCCGATCAGAGTGAGGAAAAGTCGCATTTTTCTGCTGAACACTTGCTGAACTTTAGACTGCAAATGGGGGTATGTCGGTGCAACTGAGGAGCCCGTAACGCTAACAAAACAAACGAAAATCGATCAGGACGAACAGGTCAGGGTGAATTGGAAAACCGCCCAAGGCCATGAGCTCTGCAGAGTTCTCTTGGCCCTTTTGTTCGGTGCCGATTGGTTGTTTCTACAACGGGCTTGTAAACCCCTGCACGGAGTTGGACGGATCGCGTCGCCACGCGGGCTCCGGGTAAATGAGCTGGTGTAGGGATTGATGATGAATGCTTCGTGATCTATGCTACTTCGACCGGCACCAGCTTCTTAGAGGCCTTCCAGAGTTGCCGGTTGATGAAATCGGGTGCGAGGCGGCGCATCAAGGCGAGTTGTTTGGCCTGCCCCGGTCGAACCTCGAGTGCGCCCTTCTTGAGGGACGCAAAGGATTGCTTCACCAATTCGTCTGTCGTCATTAAAGTGATGCCGTCGCCCTCCGCAATGTCTGCCGACAGGTCGGTCTTCACGGCCGGCGGCATAAGCTCGATCACCTCAACGCCGCTTTCTTCCAACTGGAACCGCAGCGACTGGGTGTAGGTGTGAACCGCCGCCTTAGTCGCACAGTAGATTGGTGCAGACGGCAAAGGCACGAAGGCAAGTGCCGAGGATACGTTGATTAGGGTGCCTTTGTTGGCCGTGAGAACGTCGATGAATGCAGAGCTCATTCGGATCACGCCGCCCAAGTTGATGTTGACCTCAGCCATCAATCCATCGAGATCAGCCGCCGGGACCTTGAGGTTTTTGTGGAGCATGATGCCCGCGTTATTCATCAGGACGTCGAGCTTTGGATATGAAGCCTTCACGCGCCTTGCAAGGGAGGCGATCTGCGCAGGATCTGCGACGTCGCTCTGGATGGTGTGGAGCTTCGGATGGTTTGCCTTCAGCTCCTCGAGCACCGACTGGCGGCGACCAGTCACGATGACCCGGTTGCCGAGTTCGAGAAACTTGAGAGCAAAAGCAAGGCCAATGCCTGCTGAGCCTCCAGTGATCAGGATGGTGCGATCGGTGAGTTTCATAGGAATCCTTTCGTGAATATTCCCCGCAGCATGCTTGTCATTTGGGCGGGCCGGAGAATCTTAATGCTGGTCTTCTCGGAAGAAACTCGTGTTACTAACGTCTCCTTGCCCGCCATTCCTACCTTTGGGCTCCCTTGCCGCGCGTCAGTCACGAGGGGAAGCACCGGGCAAAGGCCAGCAAAAGCCGAGGCGAGCCGTGAATCCGAATTTTTCGCGTTACCAAAGCCCAAACGAGACTGGCTTCTTTGCGCAGAAAACGCAGCCAGGTATTACTGTCCGCGGTGACTTGAAAGTCTGGCGTGCCGTTGTGCCCATCGGATACTTCGAGCTTTTTATCGCGAATCACTACCGTCGCCTTGACTTCTTCGTTCCCGGTAAAAGTGAAGTGGTAGATCGCGCTCAACCCTTCCGATTTGCCGCGTTGAAACACAAAATTCAGTCCGCGGAGGAAAGCGCGAATTGTCCCCTGTCCAGCCAGGCCGTTTGACACCTGCTTTGCTTTCTTGTTAGGGAAGTGGCGCGCCACAAAGCCCTCGGCGTCGGAACCCGGAACGACATAGATAGTCTCGGGCTTGTCTTGGAGCGGCTTCACTACATCCTTGAGAAATTGCTTGCGGTCGGTCAGAAACGGACCGATCACATCCTCGCCAGCGGGACAGACAGACAGGCAGTACGCAGCCTTATAGTTCGCGCCGAACGACAGACTCTGCCACATCGACACGGTTTCAGCGCCGGAGACCTTCTTGCGGTAATCGAGCGCGCTTGTGCTATCAGCGATCTTCTCTACCCAGTCATTGAATCCGCCCATGAACTCGCGATAGTTATGCGTGTAGCAAGCGGAAAAATTGAAGCTTCCATCGCTGCCTATAGCTCCCGTCGGGCAAGCCGCCACGCACAGCTTGCATTCCAAGCACGGGTTGTAATCGATTGGCTGGGAGTATTCAGAGACTTCCGCGTCGATGAGAACCGTTCCGAGCAGGATAAAGTTTCCAAATTTGGGATGTATCACGTTACGGTGAATCCCCATGTGTCCGAGACCGGCTGCCACGGCTACTGGCTTGTGAGAAATGAGCCACATTTTCGATCCCCAGCGATCGGCTTCCATGGGGAACCCGGCCGCTCCGCCATTCAGAGCGCGCACGCCAATGCGTTCCAGCACTGCGACGACCTTGCGCGCGACTTCATTGGCCTCATCGGTCGTGTGATGGAATTCGAGATTGGCGATGGAACGGGCGGGGGTACGAATATTTTCGCGATTCATGCGAACCACGAAGCTAACGAGCGTTTTCGTCTTAGGCAGAAGCCAGAAAATGTCAGCCTTTTGATCCGCGATTTCGGGCCGCTCAATCGCGACGAAACCCGCATCGTCGGCCCCTGCTTCGAGGCACACCTGACGGAGCCACTCACGATCCAGGGTTGGGGGACGGACGCTCCCGCTGCCTGTCGTTTTCGTGGCCTGAAATTGTTTTACCGTCGGATGCTCTGCCAGGTGCCCCATCGTTGTGCTCCTCTGCATGTATATACATCTATATGGTTCAAAAAAATTCGCTTCTATACCGAAACCCGGGTGACTTCCGCCAGCACTGTGCCCAGTTCACTCATTGTCTCTTCGCCCAGAGCGGCACGCAGTTGCTTCTCGGCGTGCTTCCAATGCGGAAGGCACTCTTGAAACTTTTCACGACCAGCCTTGGTCAGGCGAATGAGCCGGAATCGCCGGTCATCGCCTTGCTTGACCTGGACCCATCCGTGGTGTTTGAGGAGCTTCAACATTCGGGTCAAGCTAGTGGAATCGAGAGCTAGAATTTCACCGAGTTCTCCCTGGGGGACTTCGCCAACGTGGTTCAGCGTCATCATCAAGGTAAATTGCGTGATCTCAATCCCGTCTGATAGCAATTCCCGGTTATAGAGTCTGGTCACGGCCCGAGTCGCACGCCGCAGATTAGCGCACGCACACGGTAGCGCCGGCAGTGTCAATCGGCTATGTTTTGGTACCTCTACCATATAAGATGTGTATACATCTTTTATTGATGGTTGTCAAGGACCCTTCCGCTACACGAACACCATCGGACGAATCTCGATATGGGCGACTTGGCTAAGTGGAACAGCCCTTCCCCAGTGATTCAGTAGAGTCATGGCGTTCAGCTTGATGGGATCGAGGCGGTCTGTTCCGGCGGGTCGAGCGATTACCTCCGACGTTCGACTCACCAATCGATTGGCTTTCGGTCTCGGAAAAAGCCACCGGTCGGACCGTCGTCCGGTAACGTGGCAAGCCAGACGGCAGTATCGGCTGCCTCGTCCGGGCTTCGCGTAGCGCCTTTTCCGCCCATGCGCGTCCGCACCCAACCGGGGCACATCGCATTCACCTTGACGGCGGACGGGAGTTCTTTCGCGAGCCGTATGGTGAGCGCGTTTAGCGCAGCTTTCGTGACCCCATAGAGACTGGGTCCACCCATGCCTTCGGCGAATGAGCCCCAGCCGGACGACACGTTGACGATTCGGCCGTATCCACGCGCGATCATCTTCGGCGTCAGCGAGCGGATGAGGCGAAGTGGACCGGCTAGGTGAACGGCAATGGAGTCGCCGATCTCTGCATCCGTTAGTTCGAGGATCGACTTTTCGTGCAAAACTCCAGCGTTATTCACCAGTGTGTCCACCTGGCGGCCAGACTTGTCGATGGCGTTGAGCGCGGCATCGATTGCCGCCGCATGAGCCAGATCAATATGGACTGGTTTGACGTCGAGTTCGGGGCGGCGAAGAGACTTAGCGGCGTCTTCGCCGGCCTTCAGGTCACGACACCCAAGCAAGACCGAATTCCCAAGCTCGGCGAGCTGGCGAGCGATCGCAAGGCCTATGCCGCGATTGGCACCCGTAACGAGAACCGTTCTTTTCATACGAACTCCCGACGAACTATTCTACGGAACCGTCACCTTTGAGCGGCCAACCTGCGGCACCGTTTGGAAAACCGCCTCAAAGGCCATGAGCTCGAACAGGGGTGTTTTGCACCAAAGCAGGGCATCTCATCCGAACATAACCCACTGATTCCCGAACATCAGGCTGTGAAACGGGGAATTTGCTAAACCGGTGTACGCCCTAAAATGTGCACCGTAGGTTTGAATCCACTTTGTCCGCCACGTTCGGATGGCCCTCTTACGAACTCATTCATTCTTAAGGATGCGCCTCACGTCTCGTTTGCCGTGCAGGATACGAATAATGTGCATGGCGTCTGCTTCTAGAGAGTAATAAATCCGAATCGCTTCAAATCCAGCGACCGGCCATGAGCGAAGATTGTGGAGACTCGGATTGCCAGAAGAATATCGCGGACCTACATTAGGATTTTGGCTTAATGACTGAATGGTGCGCCTGACACCCTCGCGGAAGCGAAGGGCGATCTCGGGTGCTTCTGCAGTCAGGAGGTAATAGCGGAATTGACGTAGGATGTCGTCGCTGGCGGTCTGCCGATACAGAACCTTCACGAACGCGGGCCGGTCTTATGCTCGGCAAGGAGCGCATCCGTTTGCTTGCCGACGGAACTCCAAAACTCATCTTCCGTGAGTTGCTTTGAGGCGACCCCTTCAGCGAGCAAGGTGTCGAGTTCTTCCGGTGTTCCCGCAAAACCAGGCACGGCGCGTTGCTCCACGGCGGTCAAAGCAGCCTCGACAATCTCCTCAAGGGATTTGTAGGCACCTCGGTCGAGGACAGCTCGAATCCGGCGCTCTTGTTCTGGCGTGAGATGAATCGTCATGTGTTGCTGCTCCGTGGGTTCGTCATCTTCAGGGTAGGGGAAAAAATGACTTCAGGCAAGTCGAATGGGCTTCTGGTTGGAGAACTGCGCGCCCTAGGGTGGGGCTATGTGTATTAAGGATAACGCCGAATGACCGGACCGCCGTGACAGTGTAGGATTCTAACCAATGACGGGGCAGCGTTCTAACCAACTGAACTACGTCCCCAACCGTGGAATCAACGACTTACCGTAAAAGCTTGCAAATAAGGCCTTTGCAAGATTCGCATACAGCGCACTGTTCGCTTGCGGTGCATACGGTAGCATCTGTCCCTGCCAAAACCGCCAATAAACCGCTAACAAGAATTCGTGCGCTCATGCGAGATTTATCCTAACACAGATGCCCGCAACAGTCGAAGCCGGGTCCGATGAATCTTTTTTGGATTCCGAGCTTCCCAAGCTTCGGAAACGCGTTCGATTCCCGTCACGCGCTATAGATTCTAAAGGACTCACTTGTTTTCTCTTGTTTACCAACGTCAGAAGCTCGCCGAGCTTCAGTCGTGGATTCAATGTCGATCAGCGACTATACGTTGGGATCAGAACGCCTGCCTCGTGAGCAGGAGTGCCACGGCGGAAGAATGCTGTTGATGAAGAGACTCTTTTCAGTTCGTCAGTAAGATTGAATCAGGTCTACTGCCGGCGCGGCCATTGATGTTTCGTTCCTGTTGACATTCTCCTAGCGTCCGGTCTAAATATAAATGCTCCGAGGTCGTGCTGCGGTGGCGACAAGAAACTCACCCATCTCGGGGCCCTCGGGGTACGTACTGGTGCCCCTGCGGGAAGGCGCGGAGTTTACCCTTTACCGCGGCCGAAAGCACGACGACCGCTCGCCAGTCCTGGCGATCGCACTCTCTACAGAACAGCCGTCGCCTCAGAGTATCAGGCGGCTCGAACACGAATACTCGTTCGCAGCCGAACTTGATCCCGCGTGGGCGGCCAAGCCTCTGGCCATTACTCGTCACCTCCGGCAGCGGATGGAAATCGGACAGCTCCTTCGACTCTTTGTGGCGCTGCCTGGAGCAATTGGTCAGCTACACGGACTGGGGCTGATTCACAAGGATAGGAGAACATGAGCGGCGTACGGCTACTCGTAGGCACACAAAAGTGCGCCTTCGTTCTAACGTCGGATGGCAAGCGACAACGTTGGGAGCTCAGCAGCCCTCATTTTGTCGGCTGGGAGATTTACCATCTAACGGGTTCGATTGCTGATCCGAATCGACTTTATGCCTCGCAATACAACAGCTGGTTTGGTCAGCTGATCCAGCGCTCCAATGACGGCGGCGAGACTTGGGAACCGGTAGGCAACAGATTCGTATTCGAGGGCGGCATCGGTAATTACGAAGGCTATGACGGAACGCCCCAAGCTTGGGAGTTCAAGCGGATTTGGCATCTCGAACCCTCACTCACTGATCCAGATACCATCTACGCAGGGGCCGAAGACGCGGCTTTATTCCGCTCGACCGATGGTGGACAGAACTGGGAGGAATTCCGCGGATTGCGCGCCCACCACTCGACTCGGCGCTGGCAACCGGGTCGGACTGCGATGTGCCTGCACACGATCCTTCTGGATCCGACCAACGCTCGTAGGTTCTTCATCGCAGTCATGGCTGCGGGGGTGTTCCGGACCGACGATGCCGGCGAGACGTGGTGCGCCATCAACCGCGGACTTAAGTCCCAATACATCGCTGACCCGAACGCCGAGGTTGGCCATTGCGTTCATAGCATCAAGATGCACCGCACGCGCCCGCATGTGCTGTTCATGCAGAAGCACTGGGACGTCATGCGGAGCGACAACGCGGGAGACTCTTGGCAGGAAGTAAGTGGAAATTTGCCGTCAGACTTCGGGTTCGCTATAGACGTTCACGCCCACGAGCCAGAGACGGTCTATGTCGTTCCTATTAAGAGCGAGTCGGAGCACTTTCCGCCCGAGGCGAAACTCCGAGTTTACCGTAGCCGCACCGGCGGATACGAGTGGGAGCCGCTTACCAAAGGCTTGCCGCAAAACGATTGTTACGCGAACGTATTGCGTGAAGCGATGGGAGTCGACTCGCTCGATCCATGCGGCATCTATTTCGGAACCACCGGCGGGGAAGTCTACGCCTCGGCCGACAGCGGAGACTCCTGGATGCTGATAGCACAACGCCTTCCGCCCATCCGATCCGTGGAGGTCCAGACGCTACCATGATCCGACTCATACTCCCGGCACAATTGCGCGCCCTGGCGCGCGTCGGCAGCGAGGTCGAACTTCGTATCGAAGGCCAAGCCACGCAACGCTCCGTGCTCGACGCACTCGAGGCGGAGTATCCCGCACTGCGCGGCCTGCTCCGCGACTACGTCTCACAACGTCGGCGTCCGCTCTTGCGGTTCTTCGCATGCCAGGAGGATCTCTCGCACGAGCCCCCAGATGCCCCGCTGCCCCAAGCGGTCGCCTCCGGGGCGGAGCCCCTTATTGTCGTAGCAGCAATTGCAGGCGGTTAGAGGCCAACGATGCTGCGAATTTCCTCCGTCATCCATGGTCTCAGGACTTATAGGAGAGTCTTGTGACTCCCCAGGACAGAAAGCAAAAAGGCAACATTCTCGTCATTGATGACGAGCCTGCCAATCTCGATTTGCTAACGACGATCCTGACGGAACAGGGCTACGCAGTATACCCAGCAAATGATGGGGAATCGGGATTGCAACTCGTAAAAAGCAGATTGCCGGATTTGGTGTTGGTGGACGTTAGCATGCCGGGCATGAACGGCTACCAAGTTTGCGCGAGTTTGAAGAACGATCCAGCCACCCGCAACATCCCTTTGATGCTCATCGTTCCGATCTACCATTCGATAAATCAGCCAAAAGCGATGCTTAGCGGCTCAGTCGATTACATCGCCAGTCCCTTCGATGCGCAGGAAGTTTTGTGGCGTGTCGAGACCCATATTTCCCTGCACCGCCTGCGGACGAACTTGGAATCTGCAATTCGCGGGCGCGCCACAGAGCAGACCGTGACCTGCGAGGAATTAGAGAGGGCGCTGAGGGAGACGCTCGCCCTAACTCGGATTACTGGACGCAAACATGCAGAGGAGAAGCTCCGAGAACGGGAAAGTGAGTTGCGACAGGTACTGGATCTCGCGCCTCAGCACATGGCCGTATTGGGGCCCGAGGGGAGTCGGCTGTTTGCTAACCAAGCCTCCCTCGACTATTACGGCCTCACTCTGGAGAGTTGGCGGGGCTGCGACCCCGGCAGATTCCTGCATCCTGATGACTTAGAACGCATGGCGAGTGTAGCCCAACACACTGAATTATCAAACGCGTCCGCCGAAGTGCGTTTATTAAGGAAGGATGGAACGTATCGGTGGTTTCTTATCCGCCGCAATGCCCTGCTCGATGGACGGGGCGACCTCCTACGGTGGTATGTCGCGGCGACGGATATTGAGGATCGCAAGCAGGCTGAAGAAAGACTCCAGACCGAAAACGTTGCTCTGCGCGAAGAAATCGACAAAGCGTCGATGTTCGAGGAGATAGTGGGAAATTCTCCTCCCTTGCAAACCGTACTTTCTCGCGTGGCGAAGGTTGCTCCCACTGAAACTACGGTTCTCGTCACCGGCGAAACAGGGACTGGCAAAGAACTCGTTGCCCGCGCCATCCATAGGCTGTCCCGGCGCGCTCAACGGGCTTTCGTCAGCATGAACTGCGCCGCAGTACCACGCGACTTGATCGCCTCAGAACTTTTCGGCCACGAGAAAGGCGCCTTTACCGGGGCAACTCAGCGGCGTCTGGGACGCTTTGAGTTGGCCGAAGGAGGCACGATCTTTCTCGATGAGGTTGGGGAACTTCCAGCCGACACGCAGATCGCGCTCTTGAGAGTCTTGCAAGAGCGGGAGTTCGAGCGAGTCGGCGGAGCACAGACGATTCGAGTCGACGTTCGAGTCATCACGGCGACCAACCGTGACCTGACAGCCGCTGTGGCCAGTGGAAGCTTTCGCCAAGACCTCTTTTACCGCCTCAACGTATTTCCCATCGATGTGCCACCGCTCAGAGACCGGGCTGAGGACATCTTGATGCTCGTCGAATACTTCGTGCAACGCTACGCCAGGCGCGCGGGTAAGAACTTTCGCTCGATCGACAAGAAGACGTTGGGTTTGTTGTACAACTACGATTGGCCAGGCAATATCCGTGAGTTGCAGAACGTGGTCGAACGGTCCGTGATTCTGAGCTCCGGTGAGGTCTTCGCCGTCGACGAGTCCTGGCTGTCAAGACAGCCCGTTCAAGCGCGACCTCGGGTCGCTTCAGGTGCACCGTTACAAAAAAGCGAACCCCGAAGCGAGCTTGAGATCATCGAAGCTGCGCTCGCCGAGTGTCGGGGTCGAATCGCCGGGCGGTCAGGCGCCGCCGCGAAGCTCGGAGTTCCACCATCCACGCTCGACCATCGCATCAAGGCGCTGCGTATCGATAAGGCGCAATTCAAATTTCGCTGATGTGCCACCATATCCGCCAGATTCACCACAATCACCACAATCCCCACATCTAATTCTCCGCTGACGATTAAATCGCGGGCACTTTCAGCGACTTACGAGTGGCGCGCCGTTTGCTATTCAATTTGCTGAACCACGGGCCTTGCGAGGCTGACGTGACGTGCAGAATCGACCGATTTCCAACTGACCAGGGTTTGGTGCTGCACATCAGTGGGCGGATTACAGGAGAAGACCTGGACGTACTTCGCACCGCGCTCGAGGATGGCAGTGTCGTCGCCGTCGAGCTCGCCGAACTCGAGTTGATCGACCGTGATGTCATGAAGCTCCTGGCGATCAACGAAGCAAACGGCATCGAGCTCAGACACTGTCCGCCCTACATCCGCGAATGGATCAGGAGCGAGCGAGACAGCAGCTAGCGCCCGTATTGGTGGGGACCATGATTTGAAATTCAGCGGCTTACCGGCCGCTCAGGAGGCAGTGATGACAAAGATGACGACTGCAAAAGATGTGTTGCAGGCAACGGCCATTCGTCCGTTTCTTGTGGCGAGTGTTCCGGAAGCAGAGCTTGCAGATTTGCGTAAGCGTATCAACGCGACCAGGTGGCCTGAGCGGGAAACTGTGACCGATGCAACCCAAGGAGTACAGCTCGCGACGACTCAGGCGCTGGCACGCTATTGGGCGACAGATTATGACTGGCGCAAGTGCGAGGCAAAACTGCAGTCCCTGCCGAACTTCCTCACTGAGATCGATGGGCTGGACATTCATTTCATTCACGTCCGCTCCAAACACGAAAATGCGTTGCCCCTCATCGTTACGCACGGCTGGCCCGGCTCGATCACCGAACAGTTGAAGATCATCGATCCGCTTACCAACCCCACCGCGCATGGCGGAAGCGCATCCGACGCCTTCGATGTCGTGATTCCGTCCATGCCGGGCTACGGTTTTTCCGGCAAGCCGGCCACGACCGGGTGGGACCCCGCGCACATTGCGCGTGCCTGGACCGTGCTGATGAAGCGCCTCGGCTACAACAAATTCGTAGCGCAAGGCGGCGATTGGGGTGCAGCCATCACCGAGTTGATGGGTGTGCAAGCGCCTCCGGAGTTGCTCGGTATTCACACCAACATGCCCGGCGTCTTCCCGCCCGAGATCGACAAGGCTGCTTTTTCAGGAGCGCCGGCGCCATCGGGTCTCTCCGCCGACGAAAAGGTCGCTTACGACCGTGTACAGTTCGTCTATCAAAAGGGAATCGCCTACGGGTACCAGATGGGGCTGCGCCCTCAGACGCTTTACGGAATCGCTGATTCCCCTGTCGGCCTGGCGGCTTATTTCCTTGATCACGACGCGCGCAGCTACGAGATGATCGCGCGTGTCTTTGCCGGAGGCAGCGAAGGCCTCACACGAGACGACGTCCTCGACAACATCACGCTCACTTGGTTGACGAATACGGCGCTCTCGGGGGCTCGTCTCTATTGGGAAAACAAGGGTTATTCGTTCTTCGGCGTCAGAGGCGTCGTTGTCCCGACCGCCGTGAGCGTCTTTCCAGACGAACTCTATCCTGCTCCACGAAGCTGGGCGGAGCGGGCGTTTCCCAAGCTGATCCATTACAACAAGCTCAACAAAGGCGGGCACTTTGCGGCCTGGGAACAGCCGAAGCTCTTTTCTGAAGAGGTTCGCGCGGGGTTCAGATCGCTCCGATAGAGCTTCCTTGGAGAGGAAGCTGATGGCGTTGCCCGCTCCCAGTTCACCGGGGCGGGCCACCCGCCATTTTGCGGCCTGGGAACAGCCCCACTGTTCGCAGAAGAAGTTCGCGCGGGCTTCCGATCACTTCGGTAGGGTTCTTAAAAAAGGAGGCGTTATGAAACTCACAGGGAAAAAGGCTCTTATCACCGGCGGCAACAGTGGCATCGGTCTTGCCACAGCCCGACTTTTCATTGCGGAGGGCGCGCAGGTCGCCATTACCGGTCGCGACCAGAAGACGCTCGATGAAGCGATCGCCGAACTTGGATCGAGCGCGCGTGGCTACCGCGTTGACGTCACCATTGCGGAAGATCGCAAGCGGCTGTTCGCAGCCCTGGCCAAAGATTTCGGGAAGCTCGACATTGTCTTCGCCAATGCCGGCATCTCCGGCCGGACTCCTACCGGCTCAACCGACGAGGCCATTTTTGAGAACGTGATCCACACCAACCTTAATGCCGCTTTCTTTACGGTGAATTCAGCGGCGCCTCTGCTGAACGACAACGGCAGCATCATCTTTAGTGGGTCGGTACAGAACTATCTCGGCCAACCTGGCGTCGCCGCATATGCAGCCACCAAGGGTGGTCTCGTCTCGATGGCGCGTTGCATCGCCGCCGACCTTGCACCGCGCAACATTCGCGTGAACGTCGTCGCACCAGGCGCGATCAAAACTCCCATTTGGAAGCGCGGGCCCCGCGCCTCTGCTTCCGCAGAGGATTCCGCTAAGTTGGCGAAGTTCTTTTCTTCTGCGGTTCCGCAGGGCCGCTGGGGCGAGCCGGAAGAAATTGCCAAAGCCGTGCTCTTCCTTGCGTCGGACGATTCCTCCTACGTCAACGCGGTCGAGCTGATAGTGGATGGCGGATTCACGGGTGCCCCGTTTGGAGCTCCCATTTTTCAGGACGTATTTAGGCCGCTCGGTAGCGAGGCGAAGTTGGCAAAAGCTCAGGCGGAATTGAACTTCGGCAGGTACCTGCCTGCGCTCGGGAGCGCGGACGACGATGACACGGGACAGGAGAGATAAACATGAAACCCTGGAAAGTAGTTTTGCTGATTCTGTTTGCTCTTGTGGTTGCAGCCGCGGGATACGGGGTGATTCTCGTGCGACGAGGCTTCAGCGCACTTGCGACACCATCAGCCATTGAGGTGTTCGCGGCCACAACGGCACGCAAAATGGCCGTGCCATCTTCGTATCGCCAACTTCGCAATCCCATCGTGGCTTCCACGGAGAACATTCGGGGAGGCATGGAACATTTCTCCTATCATTGCTCCGAGTGCCATGCGAATGACGGAGCGGGCCAGACGGTATTCGGCAAGGGCCTCTATCCGAAACCGCCCGACTTGCGCGCCGCCGAGACCCAGAACAAGAGCGATGGTGAGCTCTACTACACCATTGAAAATGGCGTTCGTTTGAGCGGCATGCCCGCCTTCCACGGAACGCACACTGTGCCGCAAACCTGGCGCCTGGTTTTGTTCATCCGGCACTTGCCTCAGATCACGCCCGACGAACTCAATGACATGAAGGGGTGGGACCCCAAGAATCAGGCCGATCCAGCGCATTTCTGAAGGGCTGATACTCCAAAGGAGCACCCGATGAGAGAACCAGACGGCAGATCGCGCCGTCGCTTTCTCAAGGCGAGCTCGATGTTGGGCCTGGGAGCCGCGTTCATGCCGCCAACAATCGGCGAGGCGTTCGCAGATTCCAGAATTGCTGGAAAGGAGGACACCATGACCCGAACCAGTGCTACTCAGGCAACCGACAAGACGACTATTCGTCCGTTTCAGGTGAATGTTCCGGAAGCGGAATTTGCCGAATTGCGCAGGCGCATCAACGCGACAAGGTGGCCTGATCGGGAAACGGTCACGGATGAATCGCAAGGCCTGCCGCTTGCGACAATTCGGGAACTCGCGCGCTATTGGGCGACAGGCTACGATTGGCGCAAGATCGAAGCGAAGCTGAACGCCCTGCCGCAGTTCATCACCGAGATCGATGGGCTGGACATTCATTTCATTCACGTTCGTTCGAAACATGAAAATGCGTTGCCGCTGATCGTCACGCACGGATGGCCCGGCTCAGTCATCGAGCAACTGAAGATTATCGATCCACTCACCAATCCTACGGCACATGGCGCGAGCGCGGCGGACGCCTTCCATCTGGTGATTCCGTCGCTGCCGGGGTTCGGTTTTTCAGCAAGGCCCGCCACTTCCGGCTGGGGTCCGGAGCGCACCGCAAGTGCTTGGCTAGTGCTGATGAAGCGCCTTGGATACGCAAAATTTGTGGCGCAAGGCGGCGATTTGGGCGCGGGCGTTTGCACCGTGATGGCCAAACACGCACCTCCAGAATTACTGGGAATTCACACCAACTTCCCTGGGACTATTCCATCTGACATTGCGAGGGCCCTCCAGTGCGGCGATCCCCCGCCATCTGGCCTATCCCCCGACGAAAGACAGGCTTACGAGCAGCTGACCAATCTATTTGCGAAGAAACGTGCCTACGCACAATTTATGGCGACTCGCCCGCAAACGCTGTACGGATTGGCGGATTCGCCCGTCTGCCTGGCAGCTTGGCTCTTTGACCACGGTGACGGTTATGGCCAGCCGGCGGCGCCGATCACCTCGGCAGTACTCGGGCGCACGATTAATGGACACTCCGCAGGTGACCTGACACGAGACGATGTACTCGATGACTTCACACTCTACTGGTTGACGAACACGGCGATTTCTGCAGCTCGTTTCTATTGGGAACTTCACCTCAATCTTTATAACGCGGCCAATGTCTCTATCCCAGCTGCTGTGAGCGTCTTTCCCGGCGAGAACTATCAAGCCCCGCGAAGTTGGACGGAGCGGGCGTACGACAAACTCATTTATTACAACAAGGTCGACAAAGGCGGGCACTATGCGGCCTGGGAACAGCCGAAGCTCTTTTCAGAAGAGGTTCGCGCGGGCTTCAGATCCCTGCGGTAGTGTTCTTCACCAGAGAGGAGGAAATGCGCCATGCCTGACACGCGAAGTTTATGAATGTCGAAGAAGTCCTATTGGTCGCAGAGCCTCGGATGCACGCGCAGTCTCAAGCGAGCGAAGCCAGTGACGATTGGGGGCTTGTCGCCGAGGCGAAATCTGGATGCTCCGCTGCTTTCGGGCAATTGTACGAGCGCCATCGAGTAAAGGTCTATCGCACTGTCTGGCGCGTAGTTCGCCAGAGGGAAGATGCCGAAGACGCGGTTCAACGATGCTTTCAGCGAGCCTTCACAAATCTAGCTAGGTTTCGCGGAGACTCGAAGTTTTCAACCTGGGTGACTCGCATAGCCATCAATGAAGCGCTGATGCTCCTCCGTCAAAGGCGTGCGCACACACCATTGTCAGAGACCAGCCACGCGGACACTGAGAGTCCTATCGTCCTGAATCTCGCTGATGGGGCACCAACACCGGAACAAACTTCGGCCGCAAACGAACTTAGTGCCGCCCTTATCCAAGCGATTTCAGATCTCCGGAACAACTTGCGAACCGTCGTTCTACTCCGCGAATTTCAAGGACTCACGAACGAGGAGACCGCTCAACGTCTCGGTCTGACCGTGGCCGCCGTCAAAGCACGGATTTTCCATGCAAGACGCTGGCTTCGGCGGCGCCTAGAACGAAAACTCAAGCCGGCAAGCAATGGCTCCAGGATTGAAATGTAAGATACGCAGGTAGCGAGGTAGCTAGGACGAGCGAACTCACACCTCGTCCATCCTCATAGAGGGCAATCAAGGTCGACGGACGTGGAACTACGATGAAGACACTACGAGAAGTTCTCCAAGATGCAGAGAAGCGGCGAGTGGCGGTGGGGCACTTCAATTTCTCTGAACTAACGGTATTGAAGGCTGTAGGAGAAGCCGCACGCGAGCTGGATACCGCCGTTGTGGTGGGTGTGTCGGAGAGCGAACGTGAGTTTGTGGGAGTTCGGGAAGCGGTCGCTTTGGTTAAAGCGATGCGCGATGAAGGCTTGCGCGTATTCCTCAACGCGGATCACACCCATTCCCTTGAAAAGGCCGAGGAGGCTGCGCGGGCTGGATTTGACATGGTTGTGTTTGACGCATCTGAGAAGCCGATCGAAGAAAACATCGCCTTGACTCGGCGTGCAGTCGAAACAATGAAGTCCATCAACGCCGCAATCCTCGTTGAAGGTGAAGTTGGCTACATCGGTTCAGGTTCAGAGGTGCATGATAAGCGGCCGGAGAACATCCATATGACAGAGCCGGCGGATGCGCGAGGTTTTGTCGTGGAGACGCGCGTCGACTTGTTGTCGCCCTCTGTGGGTACGACGCACGGGATGATTCCGAGTATGGTCCGGGGCGCTGAGCACAAGCGATTGGATATCCCGCGGATTGCGGCGATAAAAGATGCGGTCCAAATCCCGCTGACATTGCATGGTGGATCCGGAACCGATGCGGAAGACATTCGGAAAGCGATCAAGGCAGGAATCACCATGATTCATATCAACACCGAATTGCGTGTGGCATGGCGTACCGGACTCGCTGAAGCCCTTAAGAGGAATTCCGACGCTGTTGCACCTTACAAGCTGTTGCCGGATGTTGTGAAGGATGTGAAGGCGGTGGTGCGTGGCCGTCTTGAATTGTTTGGCGGTTACGCGGCTGCGGCGGGACGGTGAAACCAGGGTCTTTTTTTCTCAAGGACTCGGGAAGCGAAAGCGAAGAACGTGCTGAACCTTTAGAGTGTGACGTGGAGCTGCTTGCCTTTTCACTCACACCCACCGTAAGGTCCTGAACGATCGCTCGGGAGACGAGTGGTCGGGTCGATCCCGGCCCGAGTCTGGGGTTGGACAAACGGACGCACTTTGAAAGCCGAATCGGAGGAATTATGAGCATCGCCACCGGGTCCTCTCTCCTGCCGCGCGAAGGGCAACTTCTCGGCAAAACCGTCGTTGTCATCGGCGGTAGCGCAGGCATCGGCCTCGAAACCGCTCGACTGGCCCGTGATGGGGGAGCGAAGCTCGTCCTCGCCGCCCGTAATCCTGAGGGCCTACGGCGCGCAGCGAGCGAGCTTGGCGCACAGCACACCGCGGCCTTTGACGCTACCGACTTCGCTCAACTCGAGCGTTTCTTCAACGAGCTGCCGGCTCGGATTGATCACGTTCTTCTCACCGGTCCCGGCCCTTACTATGCGAAGTTGGCCGAGTTCGACTTTGACAAGGCGCGCCGAGACGTGGAGGCCCATCTTTTCCTGCCCATGCAGGTGGCTCGCATGGCGAGGAAAAAGGTTCGTGCCGGAGGAACGCTGCTCTTCATGGGCGGCACTGGCGGCCGCCAGACCGCGCCAGGAATGGCGCTGGTTGGGGCTCTGACGGCCGCAATGCCAGCGTTAGTGAGAAACCTGGCACTCGAGATCGCGCCGGTTCGCGTCAACCTCATCGCCGCTGGGTTTGTCGACACACCATTGTCGGCATCTCTGCTCGGCAATCAGCTTGATGCCCGCCGCGAACAGCTCCGCAATACGCTGCCGATCAGGCGCGTCGTTGGCCCGGCCGACATAGCCGCGCTCGCCGTGCACATTATGACTAACACAAGCCTTACAGGCGGCACTTACGACATCGACGGCGGGCAACAGCTCGTCGAGCAATGAGCCCTGTCTAAGGAGACGAAGAATAATGTCTGAGATAGAGCATTACGAGATCCTTGTTATCGGCAGTGGCGAGGCGGGCAAGCACCTGACATGGAATATGGCACAGGCCGGCCACCGCACGGCTGTGGTGGAACGAAAATACATCGGCGGCTCGTGCCCGAACATTGCCTGCTTGCCCAGCAAGAACGTCATTCGCAGTGCGAAAGCGAATTGGTTCGCTCGTCACGGCACAGAATACGGCATTCAAACTGGACCCGTGTCTACCGACATGAAGGGCGTCCTGAATCGCAAGCGCAAGATGGTCGAGGCCGGAGTTCAGGTTCATCTCGATCTCTTCAAGGCGACCGGAGCGGAACTGATCAGAGGAGAAGCCCGGTTCGTGGCTCCCAAGACGGTCGAGGTGCATCTTAACGAGGGGGGCCGCCGGACGATCACAGGTGATCGTGTCTTTCTTGATCTTGGATCGCGCTCTG
Organism: uncultured Acidobacteriota bacterium; assembly: GCA_963833345.1. GTDB lineage: Bacteria > Acidobacteriota > Terriglobia > Acidiferrales > UBA7541 > Acidiferrum. The sequence continues at coordinate 578,832 of CAWHXI010000001.1, forward strand.
TTATCCCGAACATTCCGGGCCTAGCGGCTGCAAAACCCATGACTCACGTCGAAGCTCTCGATCTCGACCGTTTGCCGGAGCACGTCATCGTGCTCGGTGGAGGATACGTTGGCCTCGAACTCGCGCAGGCCCTGCGCCGCTTCGGGTCTGAGGTGACCGTCATTGAGCGAGGCCAACAAATCGCCGCCGCTGAAGATCAAGACATTGCGCAAGCCCTTTTGGAGAATTTCACGAGTGAAGGAATCGAAGTGCTGCTCGACACGCGAGTGCACGAAGTGGGCGGACTCTCGAGTCAGAAGGTGCGAGTCGTTGCCGAAGACGGCCACGGGCAACAAAAGATCGAGGGAACCGACTTGCTGATCGCTACCGGACGGACGCCCAACACCCAGGGGATCGGGTTGGAAACAGCAGGGGTCGAACTTGATGCGCGTGGGTATATCAAAGTGAACGACCGCTTGGAGACCAGCGCGGCGGGCGTTTGGGCGATGGGCGATTGTGCGGGCAGCCCGCAGTTCACGCACGTCGCCTTCGACGACTTCCGGGTGGTCCGCGACAACCTGAATGGGGGCAGCCGCACTACGCGAGACCGCCTCATACCGTTCTGTATGTTCACCGATCCCGAACTAGCACGGGTCGGCTTGAACGAATCTGAAGCGAAGCGACGGGGCATCGCATACCGCCTAACGAAGATGCCAATGGCCGCGGTACTGCGAGCCGTCGCTCTTGGCGAAACCCGTGGTTTTGTGAAAATGCTCATCGACGCTCAAAGCGACCGCATTCTGGGATTCACCGTGCTGGGCGTTGAGGGGAGCGAGATGATGGCGGCGGTTCAGACGGCGATGGTGGGCGGATTGCCCTACACAGTGCTCCGCGACGCGATTTTCACCCATCCCACCACTGCGGAAGGCCTAGTTTTTCTATTGGCGAGTGTTCCCGCCATAGCTAGGCAACAACCAGCCTAGGCTCCTCGGGATAAAGCCCGATTTTTATTCGTGGATGCCGCAATGGTCCCCGGATAGCAAGTCGATCGCATTTTCCAGCGTGCGAGAGATCTACATGGTACCGGCGGACGGCGGCGTGGCGGAAAAGTTGACGACGGGCAATCCATTAGTTATGCCGAGCCTGAAGTCCGCTTCCGGGAAGACAGGCTGTATTTCGTGGATATCACGGGCAAAAGGGAACCGATTGATTTCTTGCGTGGTACCTGTTTTAGTTTCCATCTAGTTTCCAACTAAGGATGTGATTCGGAAAGCTAAGTGCCGCCAGATCAATCGTTTTCAGAGTTTTATTTCGAGCTTCCCAAGCTTCAGTTCAATCGGCCGCCCTCGCATTAACAGGACTCGCGAAAAGCATCCTCATATATATGTATGTATGCCGATTTCCCGCGCGTTCTGTCGAATAGGGAGGGAATTGGCCGTGACAGTGTAGGATTCTAACCAATGACGGGGCAGCGTTCTAACCAACTGAACTACGTCCCCAACCGTGGAATCAACAACTTAGCGTAAAACCTTGCAAATAAAGCCTTTGCAAGATTCGCATATAGCGCACGATTTGCATTCCTTGTCAAAGAATGCGGCTGTTTCCGGCGCAACCGCCCCCAAACCGCCTACAAATCTCTGTGCGCTCATGCGAGATTTATCCTAACACAGATGCATCAAAGAGGCGAACCACCATTCTGAAGCTCGTGGAGGCGGCCGATTCGTGCCAAGCATTCGGTTGAAAGCCGAAAGCGCTTAGTGTTACTCGGCGAAACCTGGGTCGTTTCGTGTGGTGCGGTCACAACAATGTCACGCGGATGAGTGCTATACCCACTGAAAGGATCTGGACTAGCTCTTCGCAAATCGGTTACAACGGTCTTGGAAACCTTCGTCCTCGCCGGCAGACAAGGAACGCGGCCGAACCTCCGTTTTTCCCAAACGTTCGGCAGGGCTCGCAGGTGAATGACCCCGATGGCTGAATCAACTGGGTCGTTTTTGTGTGGTCGACCGAGTCAGGACAAGCATCAAACGAGTGAATCACTTCGCCGGGAATTCTCTTATGGCAAACACCTACATACCTCTGACAATTGACGAATATCTCCGAGAACGGCTGATGCCGGTGGAAGGAGTGATTCCGCGTGTGCAAGGAATCGAGATGTACGGCAATTCGATTCCCGCCGGAACGGTCGGCGGCGACCTGTTTGAGTACATAAACTTTCAGCAGCGTTACGACTTAGATGCTCGCATTCAGCGAACGCTGAAGCTGTCAAAGGAGTATCTCGAGCCGCTCCCAGCAGGGGCGGGGTCGCGCAATTCGGTGGACGATCAGGTGCAATGGCTGAAATCAAGGCCGGGCTACAAGCCCGAAATGGAATCCGCGTACAGAGAGGCGCGAAGCTCGGAACAGGTTCGCGTCTCTGAAGACCTTCGTGAGTTGTACACCACGGCAGGCGTGCTACTAGTGGACGCTCAAGGACACGGAATCATTGCCGCGAAAATTGCGTCGACAGTCCATGACACGTTCCATGCTCTCATGCTTGCCGAACTCGATTATCGCGGGAAGACGACACCGGAGTTATTCGAGAGGATCAATCTGAGATTGGCGCAATCGGTCACTGCACGAAATGCTCTCGGCAGAAGCGAGAAAGAGAATGCCCAGGAGATCGCGACCATGCTTTACGGCGAGGTCCGCCCTTATGGCCACTTTCGATTCGTGAATTTCGGGCATCCGCCCCCCTTGGTCTTCTCCGCGGAATACCGGAAGTTCATGGAGGTTCATGAGAAGCGTATGGTGCAATTTCTGCCGCTCGGTTTGCACATTCCGGAAGATGATCCCGATCGGAACAGGTATCGCTCACTGGACTCCCGCGAGGCCGATGTGAGCTCCTCCAATGAGACCGAGCTCACGTTGCTGAGTCCCGGGGACATTTTCTTACTCTATACCGACGGGGTGTACGACGGCAGCGACAAAGAAGAGCGGCAGAAGCTTGAAGACGTGATGCGTGAGCAGTATCGCCAATCTGCAAAAGAAATCTGCAATGCGGTAATGGATCACGCAGTTAAGAGAGACGCTCATCTGCGTCAGATCGGCGAGCAGGACCGTATTGATGACAAGACCGTGTTCATCATCAAGCGCAATTGATCGGGCCACCCGGCCTTTCCATCCTTAATATATACGGGTACGCCGCGCTGGGCGACGTGGTTAGAATGGATCGGTACGGCCTGCCGCGAGACCTGCTGCGAAATATCGAGGGAGTTGAAACGTTGGCAGCCAAAGCAGCAGAGTAGCTCCAGCAACTTCAGCGTCTTTTCGCTCGTGAAACTATCTCGCTTATTGGAGGTAATCCATGGACTACCTTATCGATTCGCTCAGGCGCCACAGTCGCAGAGGCATGCTGAAATCGAGTGCCGCCTTGGCCTTACTCCCGCTCGCAGGGCGGCCTGAGATTTCTTGGTTGCGTGATCAAGAAGCGATGACTGCGAACGGTGGCACCGATCCGTATCCAATTCCCTGGCTGGATAAGAACGGCAGCCACAACCAGCCCGCTGGGCCAAACCTCGAACCGTCTCATATCTACCATTTCAAAGGTCGCGTTGCCCGGTGCAGTACTATTACCGGCATGGGCACCGACAATCAGGGAAATCGCATCGCTTTCGGCAGCCCTACAACCGATTACGGCGTCATGCAGGGAGAATATTGGGCCGGTCGCGCAGCGCAGCAAGGTACGTTTACACACATATGACTCACGTTGTTTCGGGGACCGGCGGTTCCCGCAAACCAGATCCACGATTTTCATCCTCCGATTGCGTCATCGGGACTCTACTGGGTCGTTCCTGTTCCTGAGCACGGCCTGACAATCAGCCCGGACGGAAACACGTTTACGCTGGAGATGCAGAACGTCCCGATCGTCGATCAACCACGGTGGCCAGCACTCGATTCGATCGCCACTCCCGCACGAATGGGCTTCAAGATGGTCTGGAAATCGGCGGGAGAGCCCGTGAAGTATGATGACCCTTCCAAGCGTTTCCGGCTCTCAGGGAATCGCGCAACATGCCATTTGGAGGCTCAAGTCGAGGTGCCTTCGATCGGTTTCTCGTGGAAGTCCGATCCGCTCAACACGTCGAAGGCTGATGTTGCGATTATGGGAGAAGAAGTCAACGGCCGTTACTACGAAACCTGAGAAAGCGGCCGCCGCGGATTGTTCCATTCAATCCAAAGATGTTGCAATCGTACCCACTATAGGTACAATTGTACCTGGAATGGGTACGCCAATCCTATCCCTATCGAGAGTCCTTTTCGGACAAAGCCGAAGGTCCATCCTTGCGCTTCTCTACGGGCACGCTGACGAACAGTTCTATCTCCGTGAAATCGCACGTCGCGCCGGAACAGGGATTGGTGCCACGCAGCGAGAACTCGGACAATTGACGGAGGTGGGCCTTCTCCACAGGCTTCGCCGCGGGAACCAGGTTTATTACCGGGCGAATCGTGAGAATCCGATTTTCGAAGAATTGAAAAGCATTCTCGCGAAGACGTCCGGAATACGAGACATTCTGCAGGAAGGACTCGCTCGATTGGCGGACCGAGTTAAACTTGCCTTTGTGTACGGTTCGATTGCGAGAGGCGACGAAAAGGCATCGAGCGACGTGGATCTGATGGTCGTGGGCAACGTGAGTTTCAAGGACGTGGTGGCCGCGCTCAGCGAGATCGAGCGGAAGCTGGGCCGGGAGGTGAATCCAACCGTGTTCGGTCCACGCGAGTTTCGCGAAAAGCTGGCGGCCAAGAATCACTTTCTTTCCACCGTGGCGAAGGAAAAGAAACTTTTTGTGATTGGAGACGAGCGTGAGTTTCGCCGACTGGGTCAATAACGGCTGGCTCGTCGCGCACAACAGCAGCAAGCAGGAGATCGGCAACCTGCTCGGCATTGTGGCGCGGGACCTGAAAGACAGCCAAGCGAAGGACGTGTCGGACGATTGGCGGTTCGCGATAGCTTACAACGCGGCATTGCAGGCCGCGACGGCGGCCCTTGCGGCCGCTGGGTATCGCGCGTCCCGCGAGAATCATCACTACCGGGTCATTCAGTCACTGGAACTTACCTTAGGGAAAGATGCGAAGTTCATCCGCGCCTTCGATGCGTTCCGGAAAAAGAGAAACGTGAGCAGCTACGACATTGGCGGCGGAATCTCCCATCGCGAAGTCGAAGAGATGATCGGGATTGCGCAGAGTTTGCAGCAAGACGTTGAGCAGTGGATTCGTACAAACCACGGCTCACTTCTTTAGCGAAATGACGAGCGGGGGGAAGGGAATTGGCCGTGACAGTGTAGGATTCTAACCAACGACAGGGCAGCGTTCTAACCAACTGAACTACGTCCCCAGCCGTGGAATCAACAACTTAGCGTAAAACCTTGCAAATAAGGGCTTTGCAAGATTTGCATATAGCGCACGATTTGCATTCCTTGTCAAAGAATGCGGCTGTTTCCGGCGCAACCGCCCCCGAACCGCCTACAAATATCTGTGCGCTCATGCGAGATTTATCCTAACACAGATGCATCAAAGAGGCGAACCACCATTCTGACAACCACCATTCTGAAACTCGTGGATCCAGCTGGTTCGTGCCAAGCATTCGGTTGAAAGCCGAAAGGGCGACGCAGTCTTACTTGGTCAAACTGAATCGTTTGGCGCAGAGCTGTCACGACAATGTCACGCGGGCGAGAGATTTGTTAGTCAGTTAAGAGTCCTAGAACATTCGGTTCTGAGCACAAAAACCAGAAGCTGACGCGTATCGTTACAGCGTTGCTCGGCTTCATGATTCTCCGGCTCTGGTACTCGGAGCGCTGACCAGGAATCCATGTAGATCCCAAGTTGTCGAGAGTGTGGCTAACGAAAATCCCGTGCAGCCTACGGCAGATGCCATTCCCCGAGGCGAACCGCGAAGCTCAAAGCAATTCGTGGACGTGCTCGAGTCTGGTGAACGAAATTCGCGGGGGCACGCGTGTGCAAGGAAGCACAGTTCGGAGACAGATCCCAAGGGGCCGAAAGCAGAGGCAACGCGTACCGCGCTAGATTCGAGCTCTTTCAGGCGGCTCGTCGTTCATAGCGGTGGTGCAGTCCACTCACCTGCGGCACCGCAACGACGGACCCCATTTCCGGCGGCTGAATCGGTCGTGGCTTCGGTGAGTCCTTCGCCAACGAAAGATGTGTCCTCGATCGGTGATAGTAATCGAAATACGAATTAAGGGTTCGTCGTAGCGAGCGCTCCTGGAACACGATCACATGATCGAGGCACTCGCGGCGAATGGATCCTATCACTCGCTCTACATAGGCCCGCTGCCAAGGCGAGCGTGGTGCAGACAGGACTTCGCAGATGCCCATGTCTCGCACTTGTTTTCGGAAGTCATTGCCAAAAATAGCATCGCGGTCGCGCAGCAGGTAGAGCGGGAGTTGGTCAAAGGGAAATGCCTCCCGTAGTTGCTGTCCTGTCCACTCCGCGGTTGGGTGGGCGGTCACATTGAAGTGCAGAATACGACGCCGGTCATGGGCCAAAACCAGGAACACGTAAAGGACCTGGAAACGGATGGTGGGCACCGTAAAGAAGTCAATAGATACAAGCTGCTTGGCGTGATGCGGGGTGCACCCCAACCGGGATTCTCCCCGCACATCTTGCGGATCAGATCTCGGGCCTCGCGCGAAATGACCGGTCGTCCGGGTTGGCCGTGCCGCACTTTCCAGGTCCAGAACAAACGAAAGCCGGCACGATGCCAGGCGACCACCGTTTCTGGCTTGACGATGGCCAGCGCCGAGCGCCAATCACGCCAGAATCGGAACAGACAGATCCCAAGAGGCGGTCCCCGACGGTCAATTTCGGGCGTTTTCTCGCGGATCGCTGAAGCACACCAATTTGCTGGCGCAGAGCCAGGTTTTCGAGCCCGAGTGCAGCACGCGAACGGAAGATCGAAGAGAGAGTTGCGAGGAGTGTCGTGAGGGAAATGAGCATCGGCGAGAATTATAAAAGAAACATAATCCCCATTCGCTCAGAGTTTTCGAGATTTTCGAGAGGCACAGTGGCACCCATGGCTCGAATGAATGAATCTCAGCGGTGTTGCACCAAAGTCGGTCGCTGAACAGCGCATCAACGCATTGCTTCATTTCCAAGAACGTTGTTTCGGGACCGTGAGGGCCACATGTGCGATTATCCGTCGTGCCCGACAAGTGGAAGGTGAATTCGCGGCGGGTGTAGGACTCTCGTTTTGCTATTGCCGAGCCATCTTCTGAAGGGTGTACAGAATTAGCTTGCGGTCTTCCTCAGTTGCCTTGCCCATCAAGCGGCGTAGTTTGTTGAGATATCGAGCGTCCTTGCCTGAACCGCCCCACATACCGTCACCAGAAGATTCCTGCTTGAAGACATCAGGCGCTTTTGCTGGTTTATCGCCGTCGTAGAAGAGCTTGTACAACGGAACCTCTAGCGCACGCGCCATCTTTTCCAACGTTGCTACAGCGGGGACCGTGTGCCCGTTCTCGACGCGCGAGATGTAGCACCGCAGAAGTCCGGTGCGCTTTTCTATGTGCCCCTGTGAAAGATTCTTTTGTTCGCGAAGTTCGCGGAGTCTGTCGCCGATGACCATGGTGGCGGGATTATTGCACTCAGGCGACTCGAAGGCAAGCAAGGGAGGGCGGGGTCGGGCGGGGTCGTTTTGAGAGGCGGGTACCCCACGCTACGTCATTCTGACACCCAAGTGGGACGCAGACTCCTCCTCAAGGCTATTCAGGCAGTTCCGTACTCTCAGAAGCATGCTTTCACGCGCCGGTTCACTGAGAAGCTTTGCAAGTTGGAGCATCTTGTGACTAGCTTTGATTTTCATGCCAATGTCAATCACGAGGTCAAGGGCGTGAGTTTTGCCCGAGAATGATTGTTGTTCGATAGTTGCACGCACGCTATGCAAAAGCTTATCCAAGTTCTCCATGCGATTCTCTAGCTCATTTTCTAGTTCAGATTCATCTATCTGTAGGGATTTTGTTGGTCTGTCAGTTCGGTCTGCGGATTCGCAGCAGTAGCATGGTTTAAACCCATAAAGGTCCTCCTCGGCCAGCATTCATGGCTGGATTCCCACCTCTGAGCGGGCACTGTTGTGGAAGCAATACTCTGGCCAAGCGGCACACTCTCTCGAAGACTATAAGAAGAAGTACTTATTGATTGCCTGTCGACCTGTGCGGTGAGGGCCGTACTGGGACCGGACAATTGTTCATTGTCGCGGGCCAGAATGATGTCTTCACCTTAGTGCGTGCCAGGTTGCGTCCAAAATCAACTAGACGAAAACTAGAGCGTGCGAACCTACGAAGTGCTGTTGAAAGGGACATCGACGAGTTCATCAAACGCCAGGCCGCTTGAGCCTTCGCCACGACCCGTTCGTCTGCGCACGCGCAACCAGGTGAAAACGCTGCCGTCGGTCCAACGGGTACGCTGAAACGCCTGGCTCAAGCATGCTCCAGCGCGGGAAACTTCTTCCTGATGTATGAAATAGGTTTGTGGCGGCGCATCGTCGAGGCCTTCACGCAGAAGCACCGTACGCGGTTGAACTTTGACGGGCGGGTTCGGGTCTCCCTCCAAAATGCGAGGCAATGCGGCGCGCTGCAACTGGATCTCGCGGTTACTTCCTGGGACGTGCACTGGGATGAACGGTATCCAGTTCTCTGGCACGGAGCTCATGACTTCGTAGCGTATCGGAGCGGCAGGAGCAGCAGGGGCCGGCGGAGGCCCCCCGCCAAGGCTGGCCGTAAGCTGATTTTGCAAGAAGGCCAAAGTCTGGCGAGCTGCTTCGAGGCCGGGTTTGGTTTCGCCCGTTGGAATAGAGATGCTCCTTTCAATTCCCCAGACCATGTCGGCGACTTCGTCCCGCACGAGCAGAATTGTTTCCGTGTCCGGGCTCTCGTGGATTTTGGGAACCGTTGGCAACAAGAGCAGACTGGTATCCGCTGGCGCTCCCTGATTTCCTGTGACGTTTATAGTGAACATGCTCCAACGCTGCCAGTTTGCATCGGAGCCCTGATCGGCCGGTTGAATCCATTGGCGGTCGCCGAAAACGTTGGTAACGACGAGGCCGCGAATGGAGGCGACGGAACCCGCGGGCAATGTATAAGGAATTACAAACCAGTCGTTGGCGTAGACGAGCGCAAACTCGATGAAAAGAAGTTTCGCCAGGTCGGTGGTACTGGCGCTGATATCGCCAAAATTGGTTTTTTGGTCTTCGAAAGACCACCACCGCGTGTTGGGCATTCCGGAAAACGATGCAGGTTTCGGGATCATGGATTGCACGGTGGTCGGTGGCAAACCTGTCGCATCGGATCCCGGAACAGCACCGAGAGCCGTGTTGGTGCCGTCGACATTAAGGCTGTACCAATCCAGCCGGCCCTGGTAATAGTCGTTGGCAACATAGACTTTTTCTCCTGAAGGCACGGGGGCTGAGGCAGAGAATTCGTATTCCAGATTGGGAGGAATCCACGCGTCGTCTCCAGCGGGTGGTGGCTGGTAGAACTGACGGTCAAACCAAACGAGGAACTTGGTGGCACAATTATCGATCACGGCCTGATCCGCGGCGGCGATTGCAATGCCATCGTAGGCGTGGTGCGTCGGATCGGCCTTTAAATAGAGATAGAGTGCGCCGCCATCCATGGCGCGTCCGGCCAGCGCGGAAAAGACTTGCCAGACCTCCGGATGCGCGCAGCGGTCCGCGTCAGATTTCTGCGTGGGATCCGGCGCGGGTATCGCATAAGCAGGTGCGGTGATAAATGCGTTTGCATAGCTGCCCATTCCTGCTGCTGCAAGGAGCTTCATCCAGTAACGGCCCATGAGCAAGCGGATGTCGAGCGCGATTGCACGGCCGCCAAGGATGAGTGGCAAGGAGCGGCGTTCGACCTTGGCCTCAAGAGGTATATCGTATTCAAAAAGCTGGGGAGGCAGAGCATCGGGCTGATACTTGGTCAGCCGGGTTGTATCAACCTGCAGCTTTGCGAAGACTGGCGAGCCCGCATCGCTCCCGCGAATTTCTCCCATTTGCCATTGCTTGGTGAGCATCCAAAGAGCGTCGCGAACTTCTGCACGCAACGCGCGGTCAAAGCCGATGGTGCGCGGACGGCCCTCCAAACGATTCCACATGGTCACCGACGGATAGAGCCTGCGCTGCAGAGCTTCCCGAACGTTGGCGATTTTAGCGGAACTAGGCATTGGTCTTTGGCTCCAAGTAGCGGAACACTCCGTTGGCAGTGGCCAGACTGGTTGTGATGGAAATACCGTAATAGGTGACAGCCATTACCGTCGCGGGTAAGAAACGCGAATAGGTCGTGGCGTCCAACTGAACTGGTTCGACGGCTCGCTTCTTTGCCAGATCGAGCGTTTCATTGAGGGCACCGAGCAAATCGTCCCAGAGCCATTTGCCGCCGCCCGTAGCGGGTGTAACCAAAAGGAGAGATTGTGGCGCCTCGTTGTTGGGGCGATTGTAGTTGAAGGCAATGCCGGTATTGCGAGTGGTGGAGGGGATGACCTCGGTCCATTCGTCGATGAGCATGCCGCATTGACGCGAGGCCTTGTCAAACGGCGTTACGTATTGCGCGGTGTAAAGCAACCGATCGCTGTCGAGTACGTAAGACTCAGGATATTGAAGTGCAAGCCAGGGAGCCGCAGCTTCGAAGGGAAATTGCGTGGGGAGCAATGCAGGTGCGGTCACGCCGAAAGCACCGGCGAGCATCAGAAGTTGTTCCCAGGAACGCATGTTGGGCCGAATGCGCGCAACACCGTAGAGCCATTCGTCCACGGGGAAATCGATGTTTGCAGCGGCGGTAAGGTATTGAAGCAATGCACCACCGGTGGAAGCAGAAATAGCGTTGGCCCACTCGTCACCCTGGGCGGCGGAAAGAGAGAACTCCGGATAGATGCGGAAATCCGGACCGAGGAGTGCTTTCGCGGCCGCTTGGAGTGCTTGCACCTGCTCGGTGGGCGCAGCGGCAGCCGCGTAGGCGTCCAACTGATTTTGAACGGCAGCAATTCGGTTCGCGATATCGGTCTGGTGACCGGTGAGATTGGTGATCAGGTCTTGCGCGAAGACGGTAGCCCGATCCTGAAAAGGAGAAAGATCAAAAACCTGAGGATCAAGATCCGAAGTGGGAATCGCTTGGGCGTTGGCCAGCACGGTCGCAAAAGAAGTGACGCTAGTAGTGAGCACCGCCTGGAACTGCGCAAGTCGCGCCGAAAATGTGGCCCGGCTTGTATCTAGCGTGGTGCGCATCGTTGCAGGCGCAGCAGGCAGTGCATCCAACGTCGATACCAAATCAAGCTCGGCAGCGCTGAGCAGTTGGAATCTGGTGCTATCGGTGGTGGCAGCCGGCAAAGCGTCGTAGGCGGTAATCTTCAAGTCGTAGTCAGCCAGTTTCTGGGTCCACCGGGTGACCAACACAGAGACAGCTGCAAACAGATCCACGAAGACTGACTGTTTCCAGGCGAAGGCGAATCCCCAACCGGAAAGGTTGAGACTAAAACGCGCCGAGCGATCCAGCAAGGCCACTGCGGAATCCAGAAATCCGTCGATGCCGGCAACAATGGCCGCTCGATTCGTGACGGTATCTGCCATGAGAGGTTCCAGCGTGCCAAGGAAAGTTCCGATGTCGGTGGCAAGTTGGTCCAGGGCGGCCTTCGGCATGGTAATCCGGGTGCTGTCGACGAAGACGGAATTGTTGGCCTGCGAGGTTGCGGAGTTGCTTAGCATGGCGTCGGTCGCTTGAAGAGGTCGCGAGCGCACCACGAGTGCTTTGATGTTGCGGAGAAGAGCCAGCGTCTGGAACATGCTGAATTTGCCCGGAGCGTTGGACATATATTGAATGGACAGAACGGCGTCGGGCCTGGGAGAGTCTTTGGAAATAACGTAAGTCAAGACGCGGTCGTCAAGTTCGGTCATGCTCTGCAGGTTGTCAGGTTTGAGGAGATCGAGTGCGTCAATGGGTGAAATCGCAAGGTTTTGCAGACTGACCGTCTCGCTCTGGTTAGCACCGTTCACCGGATCTTTCCAAACCACCTGACACTGGATGTCGCCGAGTGCTGGGAGAAGAGAAGCGAGCCAGGCGTCCAACGCCGGCTCGGCCATGGCGCGAGGCGTGGCACTCGCGCTCGGAGCGAGTCCTGCCGCGAAATGGATGCCAACACGATGGGTCAATCCAATGCCGCTTGGCGGAGTTTGTACGACTTCGGGGTCTGGTGGAAAATTGCCGGTGGTATACGCGTCTAGAGTGGCCGCGATCCGTTCGAAATTGCCTTGCACCGCTTGATGCACGCCCTCGGCCAGAGCAAGATCTGCTATGGCGTCGTAGATGTCCAGCAGACCCGCTGCTTGAGTAGTGATAGCCGAGGCCTCTGCGGTCGTAGCGGAAGGCAGCGTTGCACCGAACGGATAATTGGAATTTCCACTGGTCCGAATCTGTGTAACCAACTTGAGGCCATCGAGCACGTTGCTTGCTTCAACTGCTTCGATGGGCACACTCGGATCAGTTTTAGTGGAGGCGATGGCATCTGCCACTAACGGAAATGCCTTGCGCATCGGATAAATGAACTTGTCTACCTCGACGAGTCCGAAGTCGTCATGCAGTCCGCTCTCAAACTGATAGCCGAGTAGCTCGCCCAGACTCTGGCCATTGCGTATGCCTTCGAGAGTGGAAAGTGCGAGGCGAACACGATCTGAAGAGAGATTGACAGACATGGTACTGGGGTTGGAGGGGGTCGCGTTGGCAAGATAACCGCTGCGCAGCACTGCTGCAGTTTCAGCGTGCGGAAGCGAAGGCGCATGAATGTAACCGCCATTCGTAGCGTCAACGAGCGGCGGAGAAGTCCCTGGAAAGTTCTTGGCGACGTCGGGAGGGATCCGGACCGGTGTCAATTTCGCGGTAGACGGAAGCAGGTCTTCCAGCCATGCGTAAGCGCCCAAGTAGAAGCCCGGCCGCGTGGTCTGCGATTGATTTTGGGTGTCCTGCACATAACGCATGGACTGCAACTTGTAATTCACCAAACCCAGAAGCCAGGCGTCGTACCGGTAGCTACAACAATCGATGTGCTCGGCAAAGACGCGCTCCAGCGCTGCAGTGGACGCCCCCGCGAGTATCCCCAGACAAGCAAGCTGCTGGCTGAGCTCACCAGCTTCAACAAGCGTTGCCAGGTTGCGGGTGATATAATCGGATACGAGCATGGTGTTACTGGATGTAATGCGCTGCTCGGTTTTGTAAAGGGCCGCAAAACGGCTTTCACTGGGGGTGGCGCCGGCCGCGACGTGAATAAAGTCCGGTTCGGGCTTCATCGCTTGAAGTTGCGCGGGAGTAAGAAATCCCGCGGTGCGGTGGAGATTGTAGCTCGAATCGTAATAACCCAGCATCAGAGCCTGGCGCAAATACAGATAAAGAAGCGCCTCGGGAGTTTTATTTGAGCTGAAACCCTGCTCCTGGTACAGGGCATCTAGAGAAGTTTTCGCGGCATCGATCAACCACTGGATGTAGTTCCGCTTGTCGTCGGTGTAAACGCGGATCTGGCTGCTCTCGGAGAGCGGAACGTCATCGATTACTGTATTGATCTGGGCCGAGTCACTAAAAAAAACGTGCTGGAGGATGTCTGGCGGAGCGCCTGTGTAACCAAGTTTCGCGAGCAACTGAGTTGCTGCCGCTCCCATGTTGCGAGCCGTTAAAGCATTCCAGAAATCCGGCCCGCTTCCCGCGAGCTGAACAATATTGAAGATCTCCGACAGACCTTCTGAATAGCGTGAATAAAATTCAATCGATGCAGGATGTAGTCCGACAATGTCGAGTAAAAGTTGGTGAGCGTCGCCTGCCTTCCCAACAAAAGAAGCTTGCGCGCTCAGTGCTGTCCAATCAACGTCGAACTTGCGGAGTATTTGCCAGAGGTCCCCGAGAAAAAGCACTTGCGACGGCGAGGCAACGGTGCCACCGATCGGGTTGCGGGCATCCCAGCGCATTCTAGAGAATGCGGTCGTCGGCAATATTCCATAGGGCTGATCGCCGATGCGGATGGGGGGAACCGCGCCGCGTCCGCTGACGAAAGAAGTAAAAAACCAGCGCGTGTTTTTCACCGTCGCGTCGCCGAAGACCGGCGTAAGTAGCTTGTCCATCCAGTAGCCGAGAGTTGCCGGCCAAAGCGCGCACTGCGTCGCGCGTGCAAGCATCTGGTCCGTGTCATCGCTGGCGTGCACAGTCTGCAGTATCGCTGGATCGATGCCCAACAGCTCGGCCAACCATTCGCCGTCGCGTTTGGCGAGCGGATCGGCCGAGAGCGCGAACAACGGGGCATTCTTTCGATCGTCGAAACTCTCGTCAGCGTCGTCGAGCTGCGTATAGCCGGTACCAGTCCCCATGGTGTTGTGCGTCGGCGTACCCTGCGGGACAAGCGAGAGTCCGCTTCGCCCCCAGTTATGATGTTGTAAAAGCTGCTCCACCGCGGACTTGGCATCGCTGTCTTTGCTGCTGAACTCCACCCCAATGACGATCAGACGGTCAAAGCCGTTCTGAGCCTGGTCAGCGGTGAGATCGATTCTCAAACCCATTCCAGCTGCAACGGCGCGGTCGAAATCAACAAGCCACTGCAATTCATCCGGAACAAAAAGATCTCCGCCATCGGGATGAATGGTTTCTGAAGGATCGGCCTGCGGGTTAGGGCCCACAATGAGCGGAAGGGAAACGACACCGCCGATTGCCTGGAGCGTCTGAACACCGCCCTTGTATCCGATCACCACGAAGCGGTCCGCCAGATGATTCACCACGGGAGCCTGCGACCAGGAATCCTGTTTCGTTGGCGGGTCTGCGGGGAAGATGACAAGCGATGTCGACAACGCTACGTCCGACTTCTTCGTTGGAGCTGCCGGTTCATCCACTGTGTTGTACGGCGGGTAATTCTGAATTAATTGAGCCGCACTCGCAGCTCCAACGGCGCCTTGCAAAGTTGTCAGCGCTGCCTGCGACTTTGTGTTATCACCATCCGCGAGCCAGATGGCCTGCCAGTACGTCGAAATCGCTGCAGCTTGTGCGGCCACCAGCGGAGTCTGCGTCGGAATGACCAGAATTTCGTCGCTGGCGGCCACCTTGACGGGTGCCGCAGCGAGATTCGAGGGCTGATAGTTGTCCACAATCCAGGTGGCGCGCCCGGAACCATGGGCCGCGACGAGATTGCTCCACGCTGCGCGTTGATCCGCTTCAATTCCGCCGGCTCGCCAGATTGCTTGCCAATAAAGTTTCGCGTTGGCCAGCTCCGTCGCGGAGAACGTGTTTTCGAACGTGTCGATGGAGCAATCGTCGGGATAAATCCGTACCCAGAGCTGAGGCTGCGGAGGATCACCCGCACTCTTGAAGCGGGTTTCTACCCTCACAGGGAAAAGAAGAAACGGTAAGGAGTCATTCAGAACGCCAAGATTTGATCGCGGGTCGGTAAACGTCGCAAACCCTTCCAGTGCCGCGGTTGCCGCCTGCATGGCATTCTGAACAGCAGTCTGTTTTGCCTGAGTGTCTACCGTGGCCTGCTTCAACTGATTTTCAAGACTCGCCTGCTGCTCCAGTGCTGCACGATCGTTCGGATTCAATGTGCGCGAAAGCTGCGCGAGCTGTTGAGTCAGTTGTCGCTGTTGTTCCGAAGCCTGCGCGGCGGCCGTCTCCGCCGCCGCGCGGGCGGCCCGCGCCTCATTCAGTTGAGCCTGGTTGGTGTTGAAGTCTGGCATGTCAGGACCCGCTTCCCAACATTTGGTCCGCGTGAACGGCAATCATCACCGGAGAGCGGAAGAGGATATAGGCCCAGCGAGCCGAACTTATGGCCGCTGTGTCCACCTCTTCGTCGTCGGTGTATTGCGACGTCTTGTCGTCGGGGTCCGGCAAGGTAGGTTTGGTTAACGCAAACATGCCGATCGCATTACTCGGCAGGAACTGGCCCACGGAGCCGCCGAACATGACGTCAGTCCAGGTCAACTCGACGAACACCTCTGGGTTCACATCAACGCGCGTGAGCTCCAGCCCAAAGCGCGGCTCACCCGGGCGTTGCTTGATGACGAAGAACCATCCAGGATCGTCGGTCGGATTTTTGCCCGTTCCGCCCTGCGCTTCGGCGATGGTCAGATCAAATCCAAAGAAATAGATGTCCGGGTCGACTTTCGCTTCGTAGAGAGGCGTGCGGATGATAGCCGGCGGCGGGTTTTCCTCGAAAGCATCGTCGATATCCTGCAGCGAGCGAGGTTGTGAAAGGTCGATCGAGCCGTCGGCGTTTCTGGCCCACTGTGCGTGATGCGCGTAAATCACCGCGGTGGGATATTTCTTCAGGAGCTCGCCGCGAATTACCAGGACGGCCTGCTCACCGGTTTGTCCCGCAGGTTCGCGATTGTTGTGGTCGCCGAGATTGGAGGTGAGCGGCCAGCGGTGCAATTCCGGAATGTCATACAGCTTTTCTTTAATCTGATCCGGGGTGAGATTGTCCGTGTTCAAGTACGTTCCCGGATCCCAGAACTGCCGAAAATAGCTTCCTCTCAGGTCCGTCGGATATTCGCGCCAAAGCAGTTTGCGCGCGAAATCATGGTTAAGCCCTACCATGTAGGCCTCGATAAATTTCTGGTTCGTCTCGATCAGCGTGATGCTGTTGGGGGGAATCAAGTTGAGATTGGGAAGAAACAATTCCGTAGAGATGCCTTTCAGCGGCTGATACATAGGTAGATCGATTTTCGGATAGGCCATCACCTCGCCGAATTGATCGCCCAGCTGCTGAGCAATCCATGAAGGAATAGAAATGGTGGAGAGCGCACGCTTCGGGATGGTCACGAGTGGATCGACGGCCTGCATCATCGTAGTGGTGAGAGTAGCCAGGTTCAGTGCGATGGGCGCAGCACGCGCCGAAACACTTCGTGTCGCGGTCAGAAGCGAGAAGGAATCGCGCAGGGCATTCGTAAAGTTCATTGCTGTGGGGGAATCCGTCGTGCCGGTAGTCGGCCGAATACTGCTGCCCGGATTGGTAAGGACAAAGTCTGGGCTCTTCGGCAGTTGAGCGACGGCAGCCGGCGTCTGATTCTGTTCGGTGACGCTCTGCGACGGCGCGTTGGCGGTCTGCCATTTCCTAAGGAGCTTGAAGACAAGCACGCCAGCGACAATCGCGGCGATCCCCAATACAATTCCGGCAACAGGAACAAATACGGCGAGCAGCACCGCCAAAACAATTGCCGTCACAAGTACGGCAGTGGGCAGCCACGGATACTTCAGGAGCAAGTTTAGAACCCAGCTCGGTTCATTCGTGGGCGCTGCCGTTGCTGCAATCTGATTCACTGTTGGCACACCGGGAGGCACCACCTTCGGAGGCGCCGCGCTTACCGCTCCACTATTTATGCGCGCCAGCAAATTCTGCGGCGTAATCGACGCGGTAAAGGGCAGCAAGCGCATCAGCCGCGCACCGGGCCGCGTCACTCTCCGCATCGCTGCCGATGCATATACAGGTGGAACAAGACTGGTGCTGAGTGTCGCCAAAACCGTAGCCGCTACCGGCGAAACCACGTTTGCGCTGGCCGCCGCCGCGACCGTGGTTCCCGACACCAGCACTCGCCCCGCGACTGGCGCAGTCACCGTCAGCGCGCGTTCGGCATTGCTCGCCGCCAGCGGAGTCAGCGATTGCGTGTACCAGCGCGACGACACTTGCATCGCCACTTGCAGCCGGCGAATCCGCGAATTCGCCGCCAGCACGTCGCCGATCTGCTCCCAGGCATCGTTCATGTACTCTTCCGCGTTGCTCTCGACCACTTGCGTGCCGAAGGCCGCGGCCGCGCGGAATCGCGGATCGAGGTTCAGCTTGTGCACCCAGTTCGTGTTGTTCGGCGCAGACGTACCATCGCTGTTGAATAGCAGACGTTGCGTAAGAGAATGCCAGCAGCCATAGAGCGGCGCAGTAATCAGCGGATCCGGATCATCACTGATCCCTAAGCCGATCCCTGTCGCCGTGTTGGCAGCAGCTGACGTTTGCGTGGAATAGTCGTCCGCCAAGTTGATGAACTTCGCGAGCGCCGTTTCAAACGGGTGAGGATACGGTTGGTCCCAGTTCTCATACATTTGCCGTTCAGCCAGATCGGCAGCGGAAAGGTCCGCATCAGGGACCCGCAGGGCTCCACCGAGTCGCAAGATGCCGCCGAGCTCGGTGTCCATGATGCCCGGAATATTCGATCCTGGATCCTGCACGTCCATATCACGGGTTCCGACGTGTGGGTCTAGCGGCTGGGGCTTCAGTAAGCTAACCAGGTACTCGAAATCGCCGTGAGAGCCAGTTTGGAAATACCAGCGATAGTAATAAGGATAGTTGGTGGCCTCTGCCTTACCGGCATACGTGGCCCACGCGGAAAGCGTGGCGAAAGGTGCAGCGTCTGGTTTCTGACCGAGCCCCGCCAAACGTCCGGTCTCGAATACCGGCATCAGAAATGCGTGGTAGCCGGTGTTGTCCGCAAGCCGCCGCGGGCACAATATGCGCGAATAAGCCAGATCAGGATTCTGACTGACGATCGCTTGCACGCGCGGCAGAACCGCGGTCATGTCAGGCGAAACCAGTTCAGTCGGGCCGCTGGACAAGCTCTGGTTGAAATGCACATGCGCCCAGGCCCAAAGCTGATCCGCCGGCGGAAACACCGTCGCATCCGTCACCGTCACGAACGATAGCGGGCGCTTGCCATCATTTTGTCCGTCCGTGAATTCGCTCTCCTGCAGCACCACCAATGCGATCCACGGCCGCAACTTCAATCCAGTGCTGTCCGCGCTTGCTGGAGTGTAGCGCCACGGGAAATCTTCATCGTAAAAATCGATCGCCGGAAAATAATTCGATTCGAAATTGGTGATCCAATTTCGAGGTTCCAGCCGAACAATAGCGCGCGCATCGATGCCCACGATATCGCCTGGACCGTAGAGCGCGATGTTCTGAGAAATTCCCTGTGTGAGCACTGCTCCGCCGCCTACTGGTTGGCCGGAGAGTTGCAGTGCAACATTGATCGCGGCGCGGGTCTTGACGGTGGTATCGCCGTCGGCCGCCGTGATGGTGTTCGCCACGCCTTGCCGCAGCCATGGCAAAAAAGAGTAGGTCGCAATCGTTTTCATGCGGCCACCTCAAACTGCGGAAGAACGTGGAGTGTGCCGCTGAGAGTTGCGTCGTTGGCAACGGCCCGCGACAGATAATCCTGCGCCGCCGCCTGGCTCAGAAACGAAGTCGCTTCTACGCTGTACGCCTTGTTGTTGCTCTGCAGGGCCACCGCGAATGTCTCCGGATTCACGGCGACGTGATCGGCGTAGGGCTGCATTTGCCCTTGGCGGCGGGCCGAGAGAACGGAACGTGTGACGCTCGATCCCGCGAGAAAGTGCACGAAAAGAGATCCGGTATAAACGTAAAACTTACGGAAGACTCGCCGTAGTTTGGTATCAATCACGGTCAGGTCGTACCGCACGTTACGAGTGATGGCGGTTCCTGATGCATAAGCATTTCCCGCGGCCGCGAGCTCAATCCCGCTATCCATCGGCACATAGGCCGGCTGTGACAGCTTGGTCGCATCATCCATGTTCTTAAATTGCGCGGGCGCGAACTGCTCCGTGAGCGTCCGGATCTTGTTGAGTCCGCCGGACGTCACATCGAGCGTGAAATAGTTGGCGTCGCTGGGCTGCTGGTTTCCGTCTTTGTCGAGTAGCAGATCGATCGGTACGGCCCTTTGACTTACTTGAAGTGTTCCGACAGGGTGCAGCACCATGGCCGTTTCGGCCGGGTCCATTTGGCGCAGCGCCACCAGCAGATTGGAACCACTGGGCAGAACTGATTTCCAATTGCTTTGCTTGCCGTATTCGCCATCAAGAATCGGCATCACTGCGACGGGAGGCAGCATGGTGTTCTGGCTGTCGCCCCAGGTGAAATCCACGCCAATTCCTATCGAGAAGAAAAGGAACGAGATGGACGCCGTGCCATGCGCGTGCCAGGGAGTGGGACCCTCTAGAGTCAGGGCCATGTCGATGCCATACACGCCTAGGCCGAAAACATTGACGTTGAAACTAGTTGAGATCGACACGCTGAAGTGGAAAGGCGAGAACTGAATCAGCGCGTCGAACCCAGAACTGCCTGAGAGATTGAGCGCACTGAATCCAAAAAAGAATTCCGATTGCGATCCGAACTGCACTGTGTTCGTGGTGACGGCAAAATATCCGTCGCAGCGGATTCGCGCATATGATTCGTTGATGATGTCCACTTCAATGCGTTTCGGCGTAGGGAACGGCAGCGGCGGCGGGTTGAACTGCGGGTTAAAGCCTCCGATGGACACGACGAAATTGGCGTCGTCGCCGTACGCCATCAGCACGCCCATTTCGCCTTCCAGCGTTATGAACAGCACGTGCGAGTCGTAAAGAGAAGCAAAGAAGTACAAACGCTGTTTGTCGAACTCCAGCGCCCCGGCAAAATTCACTTGCAGCACCAGCACCGCAATGTCATCCGCGGGAAGCGCAAGCTTCAGGACTCCCAGAATCGCGATGTCACCGGGGGGAATTTCGATAATCACGCCAAGCGAAAGACTGATGAGTGTTGGCTCGCCCCATCCCAGCTTGGCCATCGGCCCGATCAGGAAGGTTCCCTCCTGCGGAGGAAAGATCGCCCGCAAGTCGGCGATGATCCGCGTGGCGTTGGCGACCACGTTCTGCGGGAACATAATGCTTTCGATCGAGTCCGTTCGAATTCCATCCATCAGCGGCTGGAACAACAGCGATCGGTTCAGTCCGAGCAGACCTCCCACCGCCAGCAGCGTAAATCCGAATCCCAATTGGATTCCCGCGCCGAAATCTGCGGTGATAATGATCAGCAGCGAGAATCCGCTCGATCCGTCTGGCATCTTCGTAGAGATCAGGCCAATGGCCGAAACTGAGAGAAAATCCGCGATCTCGAGTTGCATCGCCCCGGCGTACTCCCCGTGTGCCGTGTCGATATAGAGATAACCTCCGCCTTGTACTACTCCGGCGTCCACGGAAAGCCCGATGCCGTTCGGGGGCTTGAAGCCAAACGCCAGATTCATGGGGCCGAGATTTCCCGCAGTGAAGGACAGGGTGGATTGCAGACCAATGCGGTCTACAGTTGCCTGGAGCGGCCCGAGATCCGCCCCTCCCGTGGCGCTGGTCTCCAACTGCAGTGAGTTGCCAGATAAAGTACCAACGATTGTTAAGCTGTCGATTTCAAACGGCCCAAGTTGCTGATGCAGCGGCACTGATAATGTGAGAGCGCCGCTCCCGGTGAACGCCAAGCCGCTCGGCGTCCAACTAATGCCGAGATTGAAATCAAGCTCTAGCGGGCCACCCGGAATAATCTCGGACACGAAGCTATCGCTGCCAGACAAATCGAGCATGAGTTTCCCACCCGTTAGGCCTGCGGCGATGAATGGTTCCGGACTGCCCGATCCAGCGTCAATGCCGCCGCCCACGGTTACGGCCACCACCTGCAAATCCAAGCCTAACGGCAAGGACAGCAACGACATGGGATCGGTCCGGCCGATGGTGAGGGTCGCGCCGGTTCGCGTGGCGCTAACATTGGATCCCGTTGGACCTTCCAAGCCCAGGCGAACTTGCGGTGCGCGCCCAGGTCGGAGCACCAGCGAAACGCCGGCATTAAGCCCATCGGGACCATCAAGTTGCAAGCTCAGCAAGTCCGACAATTGAATCTGGGGCGGGACCGAGGCACTCAGTAACAATCCGAGCGCGATACCAGGCGGCGCGCCGCCAGACGCAGCTAAGGGAAGTATCGAGATATCTGCTTGAACAACATCTTGATCAATCAGTGGAATCGTCAGTTGCCAAGTTCCAACGGCGTCGTAGGCTGGCAACGCGCCAATGATGGCTTGGATACGCTCTGGAGTCGGCCAATCAATCTCCGCCGGGCCTGCTAGAGCAAAGCTGAGATGCATAAACTCCTCTAGCAGGCTTGCCCCGTCAAACGTGGCCCCGCCCCATGCGTACGCATCACTCAGCAATGTCGCAGGGTCTCCCAGAAATTTGCCGAACCGATCCCAACGGATGGTGCGCCTCAAATAGGCGGGCTGAAAAACCGCCGCGTTAGCCGGTTCTTGTACGACCTCCACGAGCCCTGCCAACCGCAGGATTGATTCCATACGCTTCGTTTTAGCCACCATCAATTCGTACAGACACAGATCCAGCATCCTGCGCGGAAACTGGTTGGGAAAATTCGTGGACGCCAGGAAGTTTGCTGGAAGCTGTGCCTGCAGAGAAGAAGGCAAACTTCCCAACTGAGAAATCAGACCGGGAACCTTCGAAACCAGATCGAGATACTGCGCCACCAGATCGGGGCTAGGGGTTCCGCTCGCGCTTTGCCCCGACAGACTGGCATTCAGTGTGGTGTAAGTCTCTGAGATGACTTGGGCGAGAGACGCCAAAGTTTTAATGGCTGGGGGAACGGAGGGTAGGGTCCAGCCTAGATTCTCAACAAATGAAATCACTGCCTGATCAGCGCCACTGAGCCCGCGCGCAACACGCTCGAGGCTTGCAGCCAGTAGCCGTGCCGCATTTTGCAGTGAATCAGCCATGATTAGCGTGTCACGATTGGGCGAACCGTATAGACCATTGGAGTGGCCGCAGTTGGAATAAATTCACTGGGCACGATCAGGCCCGGAATATTAGCTCCTTGGAACCTAACAGGCTCCAATCGAAACGTGGAAGGAATGTTTCCACTTTTTCGCCGTTGGATGTATCCCTGCCATTTCCCTGGTTGCGCTGGCCACCAAAGCGGGAAGTACGCCGCGTTGGTGGGGCCAGCACCGCTTGCCGATGTAGGAGGAGGATTCGTAAAACCTGCAGCTGGATCATATTCAACAGCATCCGGCAAGGTCCGAAGGGTTGCGTCCCTGCCAAGCGCTCGTTCTTGCCAGTCAGGCGTTGGATCGTAGGGCACGCGAATCCACCACGGGTCCTGAGGTGCGCCCGTTTCATCGACCCACGATTCCCCGAACGGGGCCCAGCGCACTAGCGGAGCGGCATCCCGCAACCAGGGGGCACTGTTAACCGCAGTAGTCTTGGCGAGACCGCGCGCCCTTGCCAGGTTCGAATTCAACCCGCCAGTTAGTTCTTCGCGAAAACGTCCTGCCAACGTGTCGAAAGTTCCATGTCCCATCAGGTGGACCGAATCACCTATGTCATTCGCGGTCCAGTCAGACTCAATACCCACAACAACTGCGTTCTCCAACGACCAGGCGCCATCGTTCAACAAACCGTACATAATGCTGTTCCAGAATACGATGTGGTCCCCCAGTTGAAGCTGCCTTACAGGGCCGTTCGCGAAAAACTGCGGCTCACCGGGAGGCTTTGAGGCGTCATCAGCCATCAAACGAGGATCGCCAGGAGAAGGTGGGAGCAACGGACGAAGTTCTGCCCATCCCTGCGAATGCCCGTTTACGGCGGAGTTAAAGGTATTGTCATTGCCCTCGCGGCGCTGCTTCCCGAACCGCAACGCCTCTATATGTAGCGCCGCAAGTACGTGGTCGCAATAAATCCAAGACCTATCCCACCAGTCCTCCGCTGGCGTAAAGAGATCATCGATGGCTTGCGCTGGATTAGTGCCAGGAACCAGGTCATACGGGTAGGTGTCCGCGCCGGAGGCCGGTACGAACTCCGCTTGGGCGGCCGCGCGAATGCGCCGTTTGTTTCCTTCATTGTAATAGAGAACCTCACCGGCAAAGTCCTTGATCCATATTCCGTTAGGGCCTATGTTGGCTGCACCGATCTGATTCTCAAGGGCGGGATCATCATTTAGAAAAGGATACTCGAACATTCTTATGCGTATGCCGTCCAACCAAGGACCGTGGGGCTTTGCTGCAGAGGGTTGAAGTGCCCCGCGGCTCCCAACTTCTTCTGAAATTTGATACAACATGCGCTCCGTGATGCGAAGTCGGCGGTCTAGCAGTTCCATCATGGCATCTGAGGAAAAGCTCGGATTCCACAAATTCGGTTCCAGTGCGGCGGCGCGCCAGATAATTCTCATCGCGCGTTCCCACCGTTTGACGTGTTGAACCTGAATCGTACCCTGGCTTACCGCACCGTCCGTGCTCAAGACTCGCAGGACGTCACTCAGATCCAAATGCCCGGGAGCTTTGTCCGTGCCCGCGATGAAGGACGACGGGGAGGTATCCGGATCAAGCTCCACGGTGCTTTTGATAAAACTGGAAACGAGGTCGTACTCGGCCGCCACCGCCTGCGTAACATTGTCTGTGCTTGAGTCCGTCGCCAGATGCGCCTCGGCTCGGAAACGCAGGAAAAGCTTCACATCTTGCCCTACCTGAGTGATGTAATCCTTCAGGGCATCGCCAGTCATTTGGCTTCTGTAAATCCCCAACGCCCCAAGATTGCGAAGTTTCCAGACCGCGGTTACCACTGTGACCACCGCCGCCGATATACCCGGGGGAGTCGACCCGGCGTTCGCGCATCCGGCAAGACCAAAAACCAGAGCCACCAGCAAGAGGCAGAAATATATACGGCATTCTTGGGATTGCTGGAAAGTTGGGCGCACACTCTTATCTGCTCCAAACAAAAATCTATGGAAATATCGAGCGGCGCTGGTCGCCCGACGGGAGCAACAAACAGGCCTGCGCAAGAAGGACGCTCGGCTATGTAGAGAACGAACGCCTGGTAGGGGACTGGTCAAGGCCGACCTCACGTGCGGGTGTTATCTTGGACGTGACTATTACTTCTTTTCTAGGACCTCAGTCAACGTCTTTTTACGCTTACTGCTCAAACTATGGATAAGCCCGCAAGCAGCAATTCCTGGTCGGATCTGTGATTTGACCCAGAGTGTGGTGGCGGTTCATCACTCAGAATTTACAACTCCTCGAAACGTCTCACAGCGATTCTTGCAGCGCTGCGAATGCATGGCTTTGTGATAAAAGTAAGAATTCAATGGCTCGCTTCCAGATCGTCTTCAACAAGCATCCCGCCTCTGACACCGGAGGTCATCCGCCCCCCCGAAAGTTTGGCCGGCTGAGATCAGCGGGGATCATCCTCTTGGCTGGTCTGCTGTTCATGGCAATTTTGATTGCGGCCCTCGTCCTGGGCTCCATTGTTGCGGCGGTAATCCTGCTCCTGCTATTCATCTCACTGATGACTCTTGTAATTAAGGTGCTTCTTGGTTTGCCTCGCCGCCCATAGGTCATCAGCCATTCTCTGTTCCCGCTCCTTTCCGCTCTCAAACCAATTGCCTGGTAGAAGCGCAAACAATCGAATGCCCCGGAGAATAACCCGTGCGTCATTGCGGAACATCAAAGGGATAGTGTCTGTGGCTCGCAACTCGTTTCGCTCCGCAGTCAACTTGCTCCTATAAAAGTGCGATAGTATGCGCTAGGAATGGCGGTGTAAGTTGAACATTGGGTCAGCAAGCACAATTGCGCAGGCGCCGATCTGCATGCGAGGCAATACAGCGGCTAAGTGGGAGCCGTGTATATCGAACCTAAGAGCGAACCAGGAAACTATGACGGTGAAGTTTTGCGGCCATAGGTGCAGGGCTCTTCTTCGGTCATGACGATGATTCCATAGTCGTTGGGGCGCCCTTCGTACGGTGTAGAGAGGCGCGCTGTGCGTTCGGAAATCGAGCCGTCGCAAACCAGCTTCATTGCGCCGACGCGAACCCATTCATCACCAAGGCCGGTGCGCACGCCCGCTTCGATCATCGCGTCGATGTAGCGGCTCGATCAAAATTAACGTTCCTATCAAATTTTACTTGTCGCTCGGGACACGAAGCGTTGCTCTCACCAAACCACATGGGCCACGCCACTCTGGCTCTAGTCTCGCTCGACTCAAGCGTTGATGCGAGGTATCATCCACGAGCATTTGGGCCCAAAGAGTGACGAGAAAATTCTTGAACTGGAGCGCGGTAGACTAGCTCTTTGGGCCGTTGACGCATAGATTCCAAGTTCACAGCGCGTTTCTACAGGAAGACAATCCGATAATTCTGAGGAGGGGACCATGGAGATCACCCGTGCCGGAATGAAACGTCTTCTTCGTGTGTTCTCGCTTTTTGCGCGCTCCGCATGCTTGATGCTGGTCGTGCATCGCACCCCCGCAGTTGCTGCAAACCAGGGCTCGGATACTGGCGCCCATACTGCTCCGCCCGCAGCTCCGGTGCGTCCAGTCACCGAAGAGTTGTCCTTCGCCAAAACTCCGCACGAGGCGATTCTCGTCCGTGCAACATGTTACGTGGTGTCTTTGTATGTTATTGATTTCACATGCGCTCTTGATTTTGGCGAGGCACGACAGGTAGGAATCACAGGTACCATTTCTCACGCCGACAAACTGTGGGATTGCTCTGCGTTTACCGACTAAGAAAACCCAGACTCGCTCGCCATGCATCTCCACGAATGGAATGCGGTGCGTACAGCACTTTCCGAATCGTGAGATTTTACTTGGCTTTTCTCCGACCGGACTGCCATTCACTCCACGACAGCAGCAGTCCAAGTTCTGGTTGCGGTTCGTCGTCGAGCATCGCAATGTATTCTAGGAAATTCCCGTCAGGATCATCAAAGAAAACGGAAGCTGCCGGCATCCAGCTAAAGACCACAGGCTCGTCAATCGGTTCGCGGCTTCCCCCCTAGCAGTCACGCCAGCAGCTCGCAGCCTGTGCGGGGCCGTGAGCAAATCCTCGATTGTTACTTCAAAAGCGACGTGGTGCTGCATGATCGTTAAGGGCCAAGTTGAGCCCAGCGAATAGAGACCTAGCATGGAGCGGCCACGTCCTCCTACCCAAAGCAGTGCTCCGCCCATGCCTTCCGGCGATTGTGACTGCAAAAGCCCGACTTCCATGCCCAACACATCGCGATAAAATCCGATGGACCGCTGGAGGTCGCGGATGCTGATGTGGTCTTCGAGAGTCGCTCAACAGGAGTCGGGCCCTTGATGCCAGATGCACTAATTTGAGGAGTACGACCAGCGTTCCATTCGCGCCACGGTACAACGCCCACTTCTGGGTGCGGTGGATCCGGCAGGATGGCGATGTACTCAAGAAGATTTCCATCGGGGTCATCGAAGATTATGGATGCCGCCGGCATCCAAGCAAACACGATCGGCTCGTCTGTGGGTTCTCCTCTCGGACAACTCGGAGTGCGGCGTCCCTTTGGGGTTATGCCCGCAGATCGCAGCCTTTGTGGGGCTGCTAAGAGGTCCTCCAATTTCACCTGAAAGGACAGATGATGCTGCATCATCTGTGTCGGCCAGCTTCCCATCGTGAATATCCCCAGCATTGATTTGCCACGGCCGCCGACCCAGAAAAAAGCCGCCGGGCGCTCAGGCTGTTCGATCCCTACTTGCAGTCCCAGAACATCTCGGTAGAACCCAACCGAGCGCTGAAGATCTCGGACAATGATGTGAGCCTCGAATATGTGTTTGATTCGAATCACACTCCGCAACCCTCTTTTTCAAGACTGGTCACAGCGCCTTGATCTTGCCGCGATTGTCCTTCCGGGCGTGCAGCAAAAAAGAGCTGCAGAATCATGGGGGCCGACCCGCAATGTGGGAATGGTAGGCTCGGGCGGAATCGAAGTCCAGCTCTGGCTACCGGTCGGCGCGTTCTGGCGTTGGGAATGGCAGGCTCGTGCCCGCTTAGCACATCTCCACAGTGTCAACCTACCACGGATACAAAAGAGAAGGACTTAGATCATTTCGAGCATACTCTCTACACGTCTCATACATGTTTCACAGGTAAGAATCACAGGTATGAATTACAGGTTGTGTATTTTGCGAGCTGTGCTGTCGTCGACCCCGAGAGACTCTGCGTGCAATGAACTCGCGTGTTAGACTCTGGGCCACCCTTTCTCGTGAGGCTGGCTTTTAAGTCCCTTCCGCGGCGCGTGGTTTCTCACGTGACTCGCCGCCATCGGTAGGAGCGCATAGTGTTCAAACCGGCAGTGCGCCAGGGATCGCTTCCGCTGCTGTTGATTGCATTGGTTGTGTACTTAGGGTTCTTTGCCGCTGCACATTCGCCCCCTGCCGGCACGCTCTCACCAGCGGTAAGAGAATTTGTGAACTTTGATGATCCGGTCATCGCGCTGACGCATGTTCGAGTGATCGATGGCACTGGGGCAGCTCCGCGTGTCGATCAGACTCTAATTCTTCGCGATGGCAAGATCGCCGCAATCGGCGACGCCGCTTCCACTCCCAATCCCGCAGGCGCCAAAGTTCTAGACCTCCCCGATCACACCGTTTTTCCCGGCATTATCGGGATGCACGATCATATGTTTTATCCGCAGCCCGTCAACATGGAAGGCCGACGGGTGCGGGGTGTGCTTCAGTCTGAACAACAGTCGAGTTTCACGCTTCCACGACTCTATCTGGCTGGCGGGGTGATCAGTCTTCGCACCACTGCCAGCGTCGAACCCTATGCACCTGTTCTCGGAGGTCATTGCCAAAGATCGCATGGCGATCCCGCAGCAGGTAGCGCGGGAGTTGGTCAAAGGGAAATGCCTCGCGGAGTTGCTGTCCAACCCACTCCGCGGTCGGGTGGGCGGTCACATTGAAGTGCAGAATGCGGCGACGATCATGGGCCAGCACCAGAAAGACGTAAAGGACCTGAAAACGGATCGTGGGCACCGTGAAGAAGTCGATGGACACCAGTTGCTTGGCGTGATTCTCCAGAAATGTACGCCAAGTCTGAGACGGGGGCTTGGGGCTACGCACCATGTATTTGCCGACGCTGCTCTGACCGATGTCGATGCAAGGAGTGTCGTGAGAGAAATGGGCATCAGAGGAGAATAATCCAGGAGAGTATAATCCTCATCGGCTCAGATGTTTCGAGGTTTCGAGAGGCACAGCCCAGCTTCGATTCAGACTCTTTTGGGAGTGCAGGGCGCGGCGATGTCACACGTTCAATTGTTGAAAGAAAATCTGAAACGATCTTTGACGAGATTACACTATATTTTTGCAGGTTGCCTCAAACGGGCAACAGCTTTCTCGAACAGGATCGATTTCGACAGGGAAGCAGTCATATCGGAAAGTAGTCATAGCCGGAAATTCGGAGCATCCGGATCGGCTGGATCTGTATGAGACAAAGAGGCTCCCTTGGCAGTTCACAAGATTCGCCTGCGATGGTTTGCCGCCTGCTGTGAGTTCGAGATCTCGCTCAAGAATTGGAGTATGTCTTGAGATTCTGCCGCTGCCAAGCCGCTGAGATTGAGAGATCGTGTGTGTCCTAACGGGCCTCGCGGTGTCGCCGCATTCGGAACGGGAGGTGTATCGTGCCGCAGGAATTCGATGATTTCACCAAAGCATACATCGATCGGGACGACAACGGAATCGTACGTGGCGTTCTCCATGTTGAGCAGTTCTACCAGTCGGCGGCGCGGAGCCCTTTGCTTGCGGCGCAGGACTATCTTGAGAAGTTCGCGGACTTGTTGGGGCTGAAGGGCCCCGAACTGCGTTCCCTCGGTGCGAGCCCGGAATCGGCTCCCAGCGCAGAGGGTGTCGAGTTCCGATTGTGGGCGGAGAAAACGCAATTCGATACCACTACGGTCACCTTTAGCCAGACGTGTCTTGGGCTGCCGGTGTGGGAAGCGGGACTCGCAGTTCAGATGAAGCTCAACCCGTTCCGCATTTTCAGCGCTCAATCCACGGCTCATGTGGACGTACGTGTAGAGAAGCCTGCCGAGGCTGTTTTGCGCCGGCTGACCAATCTCAACGAAGACAAACTCGCCCAGAGCCTTGGCCTGTCCGCAAAGGACAAAAAGTTCGACCGGAGCTCACTCAAGATCGACCGGCAACGGCTTTATGTTTACCGCTACGAAGCCGCGAAGCGCGTCCTAGCGGCCGAGGAACTCCTGGCGGAGCCTGCAGGCGGCGAGGAGGCGGGACTGCATCGCCATCTCCATGCTCAGCCGTCGTTGCCTCCTGTGCCCGACGAGATTAAGGATGGACGGCACTATGTGATCGCCGCCGTATATTTTGCGCTCGGCGTGACGGGCATGCCCGACCTGCGGTGGGTAGCGCTTGTGGAAGTGGAATCCCTCGCCGTCTTGATGCTGCGCGCGTTTGTCGCCAGCGTGGATGGCCTCGTGTTCAAGCAGGATCCCATCACCATGAACGGCGGCCCGTTGCCAAACGCAGGCAATGCCGCGCTGAACCCCCTCCGGTCCGCAGTTCTGCTCCCGAAATTGGACCCGCCGGCCGGAGGCAAGTACGCCTTGATCGGAGACATCGTGCAAATCAAGGATGTCGAGCCGCCGCCAGTTGCTCCGCCCACCGAGCCAGTGGGCACGGATTTCGATTTCAACGCGCGCACCGACAACTTTGCGGCGGTAAACGCCTATTATCACGCGGACCGTTTCTTCCGCCTAATGCGGGAATTTGGCTTCGATCTGAGTGTCTATTTCGGTGGCACGTTGTTCCCGACGGTTGTGGATCACCGTGGCCTCGGCGGCAACATCGTCAACGCGCACTGCCTGGGCAACGGTGCGTTTGGCATCCTGCAGACCGCCTTCGCACTCGCCGACACCACCAACGTCATACAACCTCTCGGCATTGCCTGCGACCAGCGTGTCGTCCTGCACGAACTGGCAGGGCACGGTACCCTATACAATCATGTGAATGGGCCGAACTTCGGGTTCGCACACAGTGCCGGAGACAGTGTCGGCGCAGTGCTCAATGACTTTGACTCGAAAGCACCCGACCGGTTCATGACCTTCCCGTGGCTGAATTCGGTCGTTAACCGCCGCCAGGATCGCACACCGGCGGCTGGTTGGGGGTGGAGCGGTGTCATCGCCCTGAATCCATTCGGGCCACCAGACCCTGGCGGCTACAATAATGAGCAGATTCTGTGCACAACGCATTTCCGCATCTATCGTTCTATCGGCGGGGATTCCACCGAACTCGCGATGCGCGAATTTGCCGGACGCTATGTCGCTTATTTGATCCTGCGCACCATCGGCGGCCTCACCCAGCCCACCAACCCGCCGAATGCCTTGACGTATGCGACGTTTCTGATGTCCGCTGAGCTCGGCGATTGGACGGCCACGGCGCAAGTCGGTGGTTGCTACTGGAAGGTAATCCGCTGGGCTTTTGAGAAGCAGGGTCTCTATCAGCCGGTGACGATGCCGAAGCCGAATAACAATATAGGTGCCCCGCCTCCAATCGATGTATATATCGATGATGGCCGCCACGGCGAATACATGTACGGGCCAGCCAATCAATATCCGTACCTCCAGAGGTTTTGGGAGACCACTGACATTTGGAACCGCCACGATCCGGACGGTCATCTGGAGCATCAGACACCCATTGTCGGGAAGAAGAACTCTGCCTACGTGCGGGTGAAAAACCGCGGAACACTTACGGCGAACAATGTGGTCGTCCACGGTTGGCACTGCCGGCCGTCCGCCGGGCTAGTATGGCCGGATGACTGGAAGCCGATGACGACTAACTCGCGCATGATTCCGAGTTTGCCCTCCGGTGGCCAAGTAGTGGTGGGTCCGTTCGATTGGCACCCGGAATTCCTCGGACACGAGTGCATGTTGATGAGCGCAACGGTTGCGGGCGATCGCGCAAACAACGACCCTTTAAGCGGTTTGCCATCCGCGACAGGACCAACTCCGCTGTGGAGAATGGTGCCGTGCGACAACAATCTCGGATTGCGTGCGGTCATCCCGGTTCCCGGCGGAGGCCATCGTCACGCCCTGGAAGAGACCTTCGAAAAGCGGGAACTCTGGGCCAGCAATCCCTTCGGCAAAACCGCGGTGATGGAAATCCGCGCGGTGCTACCGCCGTTTCTGGTGACTCGCGGCTGGGCAATGAAATTCGACAATCCGGGGGGTGGCTCGTTCTCACTCGGGGCGCACGATAGCCGCGTGATTCGGCCACGCCTCATCGGCGGCCAGGACTTCACGGACGCCGAGGTTCAATTGGCTGGGTATGTGCCCGTCGAAGTGATCGTTCTGGCAGACGGACTCGTGGTAGGCGGTCTCACGTTTGTTCTCGATCCGCACATGCATCGCCCGGCGCGAGAGTTTCCTGAAGATCACGGCCCGGAGCATCACAATGAACACAAGGAGGAACCGAAGAAAGAGCGGCGAGAAGATGAGCCGCGCCGCATCAAGCTCGAGATTGATCTCGACTAATCTTGAGAGGTGTCGAACCCTTGGGAGCTGACCTGGCCATTGTACCTGATTGGAAGCAAATCATTCTCCACCGGGGATCACGAACCCGACGGAGCTGGACTCCGCAACCAGTGGTCCTCTACAACTTACTGCCTTGAGGGTCATGGCTACAATCAGTGCGGCGAATCGAAACAGGCCTAACTGCCCGAACCGCCTCACTTCATCGAGTTCCGCGACCACTAATCTAGGTTGACAAACTCCTGGCTACTCGCAAAAACCAAATTTCGCGAGGCCCTACGAAATGGGCAGTGAGTATTTCGAGCAGTTGACGGGGAACTCTGATGCAACGCGATTAGGTAAGGTTGCCGACTATCCGATGATGATTGGCGTTCGCAGCCAATAAGCTGCTTGCGAGCTGCAAACCCTTTCGCTATATTTCTCCGACATATACGTAGATATAAGTTACGGAGCCTTCTTGGTATTGCCCGGAGCTAAATTGCACGAGAAACGAAGTCTATGCCTTGTCGTTCTTCTCGGTCTTCTTGGGACGCCAGCAGCGTGGGCCCAAGAAGGTCCGTGCACTAACAGCCCTAAGGACGAAGCCCTCGGCGCTTATAAACTTTTTACCGGACCGAAAGGCGAGTACTACGCTCAGGTAGGCCGCGCCCTGACTATCGCCGCCGGCCACAAAGGGTTGAGAATCGCTTGCCGTACCTCAAACGGATCTGTTGACAACATCAGAGCGCTGGAGAGCGGCAAGGCTGATTTTGCCTTGGTGCAAAGCGACGCTGCGCATCTTGCGTGGTTTGCGGAAGAGCCATTTGAAAAGCCTTCGAGTACCAAGCTGATCGCACCGCTGTTCGCCGAGAAACTGCAAATCTTGGTGCGGCCACACCTCTATGTAACTTCTCCAGCTGGTCTGCAACGCCCAAAGAGCGTGTGGATGGGGCCAGCTAACAGCGGAAGTCACCTGTCTGCGTTGATGGTGCTGCAGGCCTCCGGAAAAACTCCAGAGCAAGCGAAAAGCTTGGAGTTTGTGGACTCAGCAATGACGTTCGAGGGGGCACAGAAGCGCCTGCGGAGTGGGCAGTTAGATGCAGTTTTCCGTACGTCGGTCGCGCCGACAAGAGAGATCGTCGGCACACTGGCGAACAAAAACCTCGAAATACGCCTTCTGGGATTGGATGAGCAGTCCATGGACCTGCTCGTGAACAACGGCATGTACATCGAGACCTCTCTTCAAAAGATGGATTACCAGGAATTGAAAGCGGGGCTCCTTACCGTTGGCGTCGAAGCCCTCCTCCTGACACGCGATGGCGTCGACGGCGACGACATCGCATCACTAGCGGACATGCTCAAGAATAACCAGAGCGACCTTGAAACACATTTGCAACGCGTACTCGCAGGCGACTACGAGGCCGGCGTCGATGCCTATGGCGAATCTCCGTTTCCAGCCAGGGTTTCCACGCATGTGGTCGAGCCGTCCGCGCTCACACTGCTAGGCACGCGCGTTCGGCAACCACTGTTGGATCATGTGGACCTGAACGCGACGCAGTATCTCTGGAAATTTCCGATCCGAAAAGAGGCGGCAGTACGTATGTTGGTACTCTCGGCCCTGCTTGTTGTGTGCGCGGTGGGGCTCTTGCATCCACGGGGCCGGAGGCTCGCCGGCAAGTACACGCGAGCTATCCTCGTAGTGCTGGCATCTGTTTTCATCTGGATGATCATTGGCGCCTGGCTACAGGCGCTCGAAGGAGGGTTGAACCAGAACTTCACAACGTTGCCGAAAGCCTGTTGGGCGCTGGCGGAAAACCTCGTAGCGAAGCTTCAATTACCGTTATCAGGAGTGCCCACGCCAACGACGCGGCAAGGAGCAACGGTCATGAACGGGTTCATTTGGATTTGCGTTATCTTGCTCACCACCTTCGCCTACCCCTGGCTGAAGAAGGTGTGGCAATCGCAACATTTTCCGCCGTGGAGGCGCGCGCAAAAAGCTGAAGGAAAATCGCCGTCAGATTCGGGAACGCAGAGCGCCACGTGAAGATGCTTGCAGCTAAGACTTGTGAACTGGAGTGACAGAATTGAACCCATAACTGCGCTGGCGTTACTTCCCCAATGGCGCAGGCGGCCAGGCGGTTTGTGGCGCGGAATCGCGAGTGATCCCTCGCCTGTCCCTCGCCAAAATTAAGAGCGCCTTTGCAATGAATAACATGCAGAGACGCCGGGTAACATGTTACATGGAAGACGCTGAGGCGTCGCGGAGTTTTGGCGAATGACAAGGTAGTCTTCGCCAGATTGGCGACTTGCAGAAACTATTTTTGCACACTGACGAACTCGACGAATCGCTGATTCAGCCTTCACAATCTGTCACATTGGGCCGGGATTGGTGGTGGGCACAAATCTGGGAACATTCGGCGGTGAGTATGCAACCGGCGAGAGGCACGGTCACTGCCTCTACGGGAGTACCGCAATTCTCGTAACAGGATGAATCTCCATCCACTTCGCGTGGAAAGTGTCCTGGACCAATGTCCCAACTACTTGAACGTGAGAGCCGACCGGAGGCAGAGAGACATGATCCATATAGTTTGTACACGCCGCTTTGGCGTCCTGCTGGCTAACAGGGAATCTACATACAATCTCAAAAACCAGATTCCCTCCTTCATCGCTTATGTTCCCGGCGTTCAATAGATTTTCAAATTCCGGGTCCACCTTCAGCCAGCCGTGGGTGTCGCCATCAGCTTCGTGGCGAACGCCGTCAGACTTCTTGCCCGCAGTGGCATCGACGATTGTACCAGTGACAGCGATGCATTGTTGTTTCACGATAAGGCGCTGCGGATGGTAGACATGGCTCCACAGGGTCGGATCACACTGCGTTTCCGATGGCTGGGGAGGAGTCGGAGGAGATGGGGGAGTGGGCGGTGATGTAGACGGGCCGGAAAGAGTCACGTTCTTCGACCAGACCCAACCGACCTGGTCATCCTCGGTCCTAACATGATAGAAACCGCTAGTTGGCGCGTCATCTACCAGAGTTAATCTCGCTCCCTGAGAGAGATGAGCAAGGGCGACACTAGCCGTCGAGGGATCGCGACGAAGAATGACGTTTCGGTTAGTGGTCGCAGTCTGGGCGAAAACAGAAAGGGGACATATCAGCAGAATGAGTAGCCCAACAAAAATTCGCGTGGAGGTCATTCTTTTCATTGCTTCACCTCGCTCCTCTAACAGGCCGAGCTCACACAGAGATTTTGAACTCTTTTCGAGGACAACTGTCTGTCTTATGGATTGCTATGGATATATTGAGTGATCTGACTGTTGTCGGCATTGATCTGCTTAAGGAACGCAACCATAGCATTCACAAAATCGCTGGCGTGACTCTGTATGCTGCTCTGAAACTCCGGACGGTTGAGATAAACCAGGTAACGCCGGATGACGTCCCCTTTAACTTGAGACAGAATCTTCTGGTCCGATATTGGAGTTAGATTCACAATTGCATTGACCAACTCCGGGTGATGCTGTGCACTGCTTTCGAACGTAGTGATTTGTGTTGCCAATTTAACGAAGTCTTTGCGTGTCTCGCCGATTCCGCTTCCGCTAGTGCCGACCGCATAGTAAGCGACCGCCGTACCTGGAACGAGCGCCCCGTTCTTCATCACCATTCCAGAGGCCGCGCCGTACGAGGTCAAAAACGTCACTTCGGCAAGATCAATTTCCCAAGGGTGCGTGCTCGGGACTAGATTGACCATCACGTGACGATCGAGTTCAGCGGTGTAGATCGCCAGAAAATCTGTCGCAGTCACTTGGGCAGGCGCGGGTAAAGTCGCATAGTCCGAAGAGTTACAGTTGGTAAGGACCTTTAGTATAGCCGCATAAAATGGGCCTGCATCAGGGGTTGTGGCAGGTTTCAAATACGCTGCCATTTCGGTGAGGTAGTCTTTATCGGAAGGATCCAGGAGCGAACGCCCTGAAGCCACCGCATAACTCCGCCCGGACTTCACGTTAGGCTTTTGGTATCCAACGTTGTAAAAGTAATTCGCCTGATCGATTGTAATCAGGGTTCCTGAGCCGCTTGCCAGCAGCGCCATATCGGCGCTGGCGTCTACCGCGATATTGGGACTAGCGCTTGGTTTTAGATTGGAACTAGAAATGAAAGGTTGAATCCCGCCCCGTATAGTCTGCGGCGAGAATGATTTTCCCTGGATGGTCGACATCACCGATTGGAAGTCGGCTTGACCATTCTTAAACATGCCGACCACTTGCTGGCTGACCTTCGAATCGAACTGATTTACGTCCGCTACTATTTGGTCCGCGGGGGCGATCGTCACGGCTGCACCATTATCGGCTTCGGTTTTGTCAAAGATGCCGCTTCCGGGGGCCTGCATCGCTTGGAGATAGGTCTGCCCTACAAGACTTGAAAGGTCGATGGTGCGATCAGCCCCTCGTGGGAGAAGGACCGTTCCAGCTGGAGCGTTCGTACCAAACGAATGGATGGTTCCGATCAACAGAAATACAATCAACGCAGAGCCCGAAATCAGCGACGGACGCAGCGGTTGCTTGTTGGTATTTTTTCGCTGGTGGATAGCCTGAGTCATTGGGACACCTCCCTGAGCTTTCCCTGAGCGTTTGGTTGGTATGCGTGATTAGGGCTAGGAAATTGACAAGATATATACCACAGCTCAAGCATCAATCGCTAGAATCCTTCGGTGGTCTAAGGCCGTGGCATGACTCCAACGGAGCAGGTATCACGATTCAGAATCAACTCCCAATAAGTACTACAGGCAAATGCGTTTGGCATAGATTTTCACTTGATGTCCGGTTACGGCTAACCAGGCAAATGACCTACTACGAGGCACCGGTCGCGTTCAACGCGCGCCGATACTAAGGGCAAGAAGTGCGAATGCTAGTACCAGTCCACACATTCTGACGGAATGATAGACATCCCAGCGCTTCTCTTGAGCGCTCCAGTCTTGCGGGAGCGATCCGTCGAAGCTCGTCGCAATGCTGTTCGCTGAGGCGAAATGCTGATCCAAAAGTCCCTTACCGCTTCATCTAATTTCACGGTATACGGTTGTGATGTAGACTCTCTCTTTGAACTCAGTATGAAAACTCGAGCTCATGAGGTTTAACGCATAGAGGGAGGAGAGAGCCATGAAGCGGTTTTCACTCATCGCTGCAATTTTATTCGTCCTCGACGTACTGCCCACCGCTAGGGCGCAAGAGCCAAAGTACGATGTCTTGACCCATCACAACGACACATATCGAAGCGGTGTCTATTCAAGCGAAACGGTCTTGCAGCCATCCAATGTCGACTCAAAGAGTTTTGGCAAAACCTTCGCTCGTCGAGTATTAGGCCAGATCTGGGGACAACCGTTGTATGTTCGCGGCGTTCCGGTGAAGGGCCGGTTGCGGAACGTAGTGTATGTCGCAACGTCTCAGAATATGGTCTACGGATTCGACGCGGACGATCGGACAGCCGACGAAAACACGAAGCCTCTCATGTCCGTATTCCTGGGGGCCCCTGGAAGCATTGGTCAGCTTTCTTTCTATACGATCTTTCCTTCAAATGGGATCACCAGCACTCCTGCTATCGACCTCGGTAATCCGCCGAATCCGAGCAAGGGTATGCTGTACGTCGTTGCAAAACTGAAACAAGATGACAAATTTCATATTTTCACCCTGAATCTGCCCTCGCTTGCCATTCAACCCAACGCAAGTGGTCAATGGACAGGAGTGATTGTCAGTGGAACGGCTCCTGGCCAAGGCACCACCACAGTATCGTTCGATAAGTCGGACCATCTGAATCGACCCGCGTTGCTCATTTCCAACAACCACCTAATTTTAGCTTTCGGGAGCGGCCCGAAAAACGATTGGGACGCTCCAAACTATCACGGTTGGGTACTTTCTTATTCGCTCCCAAATTTGGTACAGACCGGAGTTTTCATTACAACTCCGACCAATGACACTGGCATGGGCGGTATTTGGCAGTCTGGGAACGGCCCCGCCGCCGATGATCAGGGCAATGTCTATTTCCTGAGTGGAAATGGTCGCTTCCAATCGACTGCTGGCCGGCCGGATCTTGCAAATGCTTTCGTAAAGCTTGCCAACAGCGACGGTAGCCTTCAGCTGGTGGATTGGTACACTCCGCCTTCACGCGAAGTGCTAGCAGCCTGTGATCTGGATCTGGGATCCTCAGGACCGACAGTGGTGCAGGCCGCTGGTAAGCTGCTCGGAGTGGGAAAGAGTGGCATTCTTTATGTGCTCGATAAGGAGAACTTGGGGAAAACAGACACCGCCCTGGCTATGCCGGGGACTTGGAGGGGTACTCCCGACTGCACAACGGGGCAGTGTTTTCGCGTTGCGGAAAATCAATATCAACCGCCTGCAAAGACTCAATTGCCTTGCTCCCTGAACGGTTCCAACGATAGCGCTACTGGATTCAACAACTCAAACTGGAACAACGTCCTGGATAGCTATCCACATGTTCACGGAGCACCAGTGGTCTGGAACCTGGGGAACGGGAACCTAAATCTATACGTGTGGCCAGAACAAGATTTCCTGAAGGCTTACCGTTTCGATGGGCAAAAGTTTTCGTCTAATCCTGTTGGTTCTTCCGCGCCTGTGACCGCAGCAGAGATGAGCATGCCAGGTGGCGTGCTATCCCTCTCCTGGAACGGAAGCAACACAAAAACAGGCATTCTTTGGACGGCGCGGCCCGATGGGGATGCGCGGCAATATGCTGTTGGCACTCCGTTCGTTTCCGCGTTCAACGATCAGCAACACTTTGTTTTTCAAAACAACGATGGAGTCATTTGGGATTCCTATTACGAGCAGGCGGACAACGGCTGGCACTTCCAGCAGATTAACTACACTGGCATTCCGGCCAGCGGCGGTGCATTTGTCTCGGTGTTCGATTCCGCTGATCAGCAGCATTTTGCCTATACGGACAGCGTTGGGAATCTGTGGGATTCGTTCTACAGAGGAAACGACGATAGCTGGCACTTGCAACAGATCAACACCGGCGGGCACACACCCGTAGACGGGATCTTCGTCTCGGCTTTTCACGACCAACAGCATTTTGTCTGGAGGGATGGGTCCGGAAGCATTTGGGATTCTTTTTACGCACAGGGAGGCAATAGCTGGCACTTTCAGCGGATCAATACGAGCGGGCATCCAGCGGCCGGGAGCGTATTTGTCTCGGTGTTCGATTCCGCTGATCAGCAGCACTTTGCCTACACGGACAGCGTTGGGAATCTGTGGGATTCGTTCTACAGACGGAACGACAATAGCTGGCACTTCCAACAGATCGGCACGGGCGGGCACACACCCGTAGGTGGGATCTTCGTCTCGGCTTTCCACGACCAACAGCATTTTGTCTGGAGGGATGGGTCCGGAAACATTTGGGATTCTTTTTATGCACAGGGGGGCAACAGCTGGCACCTCCAGCAGATCAATACGAGCGGGCATCCAGCAGCCGGGAGTGTATTTGTCTCCGTGTTCGACTCCGCTGATCAGCAACACTTTGCCTACGCGGACAGCGTTGGGAACATTTGGGATTCTTTCTACAGAGGAAGCGACAACAGCTGGCACTTCCAGCAGATCAATACGAACGGGCATCCAGCGGCCGGGGATGTATTTGTCTCCGTGTTCGATTCCGCTGACCAACAGCATTTTGCCTACAGGGACAGCGCTGGGAACATCTGGGATTCTTTCTACAGAAGGAGCGATAATACGTGGCTTTTCCAGGGGATCAATAACACGTTTCACTGTATGGATTCGATGGGCGCCGATTTAACCCCGAACAATGCACCATGCAATGCCATAAACAAGATTGTCCACGGATATATGGAGGCTTTCGACGCAACACCCCGAACAAACGGGCAGCTCGTAGAGCTTTGGAACAGTAAAGATAACGGTAGCGGCGGGGGATGGTTTGCCAAGCAAAGCCCCCCGACGATTGCTGATGGCAAAGTATTTCTGGCCGAGTTCCCGCCACCGATACCGGGACAAAAATGGAGCGACAACACTGCTTTCGGCCGACTGGTCGTATATTCGCTACATTGACGATGTGGAGCAATTCCCAACCAACGTTGCACTCCAAACAAATGAGGTAAGGCTTGACGCAATGGTGGGCAGTTCTAAATCTCTGCCCCCATAAGTACTTCCAACTCATGAGACCAATCGGGCTAGGCGGTGAGCCATGGCGGTGATGGCTTTGGGGGCACCGAGTTTGCTGCGTAAGCGTCGGTACTGTGCACCGAGGTAGGTTTGACTTTTTAGCAGCGTTGAGGCTCCCAGGCGCAGGGCGTTGGCAGCGCGGTTGAGCACGTGGCGAGTTCCTCGAGCAAGCACTTTGTCCCCGCTGATGCGGTTGTCCGGGCAGAGCCCCAACCAGGAAGCGAAGTGTGCCTCGGTTTTCCAGCGGCCCATGTCCAGTCCGACTTCACTGATGACCGTTTGTGCGACGAACACATCTACACCGTCGATGCGCGTTAGATCCACGCCGCTGATACGCTGCAGTTCGTCGGCAAGATGGAAGTGTGGATTGTTCTTGTTTTGTTTCTTCTTCTTTTTCGGAGGTAGTTCTTCCTTCGCCGGAGGAGTGACGGTATCGGCAAAAGCAGCCAGGTGTTTCTGCAATTGCTGGTCGCACTCGGCAATTCGGCGCTGGTAGGTGTCACACATCTCGAGTTCCTGCTGCAGCACAAAGATGAGCTCTGAGCGCCAGGTGCCTTCGAGGCTTTTGGCAATCTCTGCACGGCTGGCCTGAATCCGCGGGTGACTGAGTTCTGCCAGTCTCGAGGAGTCGCGCTCCCCGGAAATAATAGCTCGCATGATCAGCTGTTCGGTCACCCCGCTCAGATCGCTGATCACATTCGCAAGCTGTATGTTCATCTGGGTTAGTGCCTTCTGCATGCGTTGCACACAGGTCGCCGCTCCCGTGACGTGTTGCAAGCGCTGCCGCCAGTAGGTGCGTAGGGTCCGGATCTTTGAGGGTGGTTGGAACGAGTTATTTAACAAGCCGTAGGTGTGTAATTTCAGCAGCCACTGGCTCTCCTGCACATTATTCTTTCGTCCAGGCAGATTTTTGGTGTGCTGGGCGTTGCCGAGATAAACCTCGAACCCGCGCTCTTCCAGAATGTCATCCAGGGGGATCCAATACACGCCCGTGGACTGCAAAGCCACGGTCTTCACGCCACAGCTCTGCAACCAGTCAGCTAAGCGATGCAGATCCGTGGTGAAGCACTCGAATCGGCGCACGGGTTGAGAATCACGATCCGGTCGTACGGCCACGTAATGCGCACTGTTGCCCACATCGATTCCCGCGGCGTGTGGGTGTACCACTTCCCAGCCTGGGTTTTCCGACTGCAGCCGCCGCGCGAGTTCCTTCCTGGCCTTTCGGTTTCGCCACAGCTTTTTATCCGTCCTCATCTCTGCTCTCCTCATTGGGAAATGAGGATTCGGTTCGGCCCGGTGACGAACGGTTTAAGAAACTCTCCAACGGGGTCGAAGGACTCTTTACAACGAGGTCCTTGCCACCAGACTAGTGATCGCCAGTACCGGAGCCATGCTTACCGTCGGGCACGAAGCGCCATGTCGTATATCGGCCTTAGCTTGCCGAATCGAATCCAGAAACACACTGGCAAAGACGGGAGCTCTAGACAAGTTTCTGGCACTAGCGACGCGTCGAAGACGCAGTTAAGGCTTACCGGGACTTAGCCACGCGGTCTGAAGATAACTTTCGGTTTGCCGACAACTCGTTCAGAATTTGGGTCCGCCCCGGCTCCGGGCCGACAATTTCCAGATTCGTTTCGGCGAGCGTTAGATGGGCAACTTCTCCGGGACCTGCTAGATGTGAATGTAATGTCTGGCTGGCTCGCTACAGTGCTGCTGCTCCTGGCGTGTGCTGTGCGTGATGGCGTTGTTATTTCATGTCTTGCGTGCTGTAGCTGGTAAGTTGGGAAATTCCCCCGACAGAGATCCAGAAGTCGACGTTATTCCACGAAAGCAGATCTGCTTCGACGTGGCCGAGAAAGTGACCAATACCTGCGATATACGGCCCATATGCAAAGGGGAGGTACTGCCAGTTTCCGGAGCCTGCGTAGGAAATCTGCCAGCATCCCGGGTCTGCATTGGGGCCACAGTCCGTCGCGACATCGGCGATCCCGTCGCCGTTGAAGTCTGCGACGTAGAGGTTATCGACGGCACTGGTCAACGAGACTGGAAGCGGTTG
This sequence comes from uncultured Acidobacteriota bacterium, assembly GCA_963833345.1. Taxonomy (GTDB): domain Bacteria; phylum Acidobacteriota; class Terriglobia; order Acidiferrales; family UBA7541; genus Acidiferrum. The sequence goes on from CAWHXI010000001.1 coordinate 621,156, forward strand.
CCATCCGCCGAGAAATCCCCGATAGCCCCTGGGACCATACCGAACCTGCCAGCTCGGAGCCGAAAGCGCACCTTTCACCACGCCGAAAACGTCCGTGGTTCCGTCGCCATTGAAATCGCCAAACCGAAGGTCTTTGACACGGAGGGGGGAGGCCACGATCACTTGCACAAACGGGGTATTGCCGCCATAGGATATCCACCAAGTCCCGCCGTCTGCGCAGAAGATATCCGGGTGGCCGTCGCCGTCAAAATCGCCGACAGCCATGTCCGTCATCGAGCCGCAAGGAAGGGGATTCGCGTTGAGCAGTTCAAAACCGGAGATGCCTCCCCAGGAGACTACGAGCTGGTCGTTGCGGAGCGCCACCACGTCGGTGCGGCCATCGCCGTCGAAGTCGCCGAACAGGAGTTGGTCAATGGTGTCGGGCGCCGCGTTAAGGAAGCGCCACTCCCTGGCGCCGGCGGGCGAGAAGTACCAGCCTGCACCGGTTGCCAGAAACAGGTCGTCATCGCCGTCGCCATCGAAATCGCCAACTCCAAGGGAAGAGGGTCCGAAGCGAATGGTGGGATCGGATGCGCCGAACTGGTTGTTAAAAATATTGACAGGAAAAGCGGTGAAGCCACAGTCGATATTTGTTATGCCAGGCGGACAGCCGTGAACCTGTATGGCATCGCCGTTGCCACTCGTATTGTCTTGTTTGTTAAGCGAAACGTTACCGTGAAAATCGGTATTAAAGATGGGGGCGCCCCGTATCCAGTAGTTTTGCCGGTCGGTGCCGAGAAAGGTGTTTCCGATGATGTCCACATAGAACCCTGCCACGCCGCCGTATCCGTTTTCCGTTCCGTGCATATCGAAGTCCTGATTGTGGTAGTAATGGCAAAAGAAAAGGAAACAGCTCGAGTATTCCGGGGAGTTCCCCAGGACCAGGTTGTGCGCGGCGCGATACTCGTTGTGCGGCTCGCCATCTGAAGCGATGTCGTGGCGATTCGATACAAATGTATTTCCCTCGACAAACGCTCGGCCCCCCTCGCTGGTGACCACGCCATAGCCACCACTATCTCGTTCGTTGTGGTGCAGGAAATTGCGCGCGACGTGGGCGTTGGCCAGGGTCGCGGCGTCATCTGCAACCGTAAGGAACCCTTTTGCTGCCGGGTTCTGGATGTCGGAAGTGCACGACTGTGTATATTGATTTGAAATGCCCTGGTACGTTATGGAGCAGATGTCAGCGTTTTGGTTCAAGATGTAGGGTCCGTTGACGTCGACTACTGCAACTCCCCAGTCGGATCCGTCGTTATGGTCAATGGTGGAGATAAACTGAGTGGTCGTCGCAACGCTGAAAAACGGCCCGGAAACTCCCGGCCAGCCTACGCCAATGGCAGCGGTTACGGGCGCATTTGTATCCGTAGACCTGTTTTCACCGCGCATGCGCAATCCGGTGACGCGCGCATAGTCGCCGTGAATTTCCAGCATGCATGAGGCAAAAAGGCAACTGCCCTGTCGGCCGATCTGTGCTCCTTGCCAGAAAGACTGATAGGAAAAATACAGTTGTGGCCCAAAGTTAATGCCGCGGCGGTTCCCCCGCAGGGTCATGCCAGCAGGCAGGGAGATCGGGGGGTAATTGCTGAGGTTGATGCACTCACCAATATCCTGGGTTTGACCCAGGCCCGGTCCAGGCACAGGATTACAAGCTGTTTGGTTCGAGAGCATGATAACGGTGCCCCATCCGAGGCTGAATTGCGAGCAAGAGACGTTGAGAGGGGTATTGTCATCCGTGTTCATTGGATCGTCGACCCGGGGTGGGTCGATGCCCCGCTTGACCTTGGGAAGATCGCACACATTATTCCAGAGGTCGTAGTTCGTCGAGACCGGCTTAAAACCACTCGTCGGAAACTTTCCGGAGCCGTCTACGGCGTTGAAGTCCCAGAATTCGTTGTCGGCGAGGTTGCGTGCGCCCACAACGAGAGGAGAGCCGTTGGTACCGCGCGCGTTCTGAATCTGAATCACCAGTTGTGGCGGAGGCGGCGGACATACAAATTTCGTTGCATCGGTAGTTACACATGGTCCTGGGACCACGATGCCTGTCATTGGGTCTACAGAACTGCCTTCCAAAATTATGCTGTCGCCGTCGAGCCGAAAAATCTGGTTAAGGGGACTAGAAATCAAACCTCCTCGTGGAGAATTGAATGGGACCTGAAGCTCCAGCGAGTATTCCGCTGCAGGCAGTGGCGATGTAGATGGTCTGTCACCCAGCGAATTCGTTTGAGGATTGTGGATGCCGATTACCTGGTTACCGGCAAACAGCATTACCTCGTGACCTAAACTCATTCCCATGCTGCCTACTCGAGAGACATTGGGTGGAGCAGAAATGTCCAGGACACGAATCGGGTGGGCATTGTTGCAGTCATTGAGGAAAACCGTGGCTCCGTTCCCTCTTGGTGAACCTCCGTAGTCCAGGCATTTTCCCTGTGGCGAAGCGGCGTTGCCTTTGGGCCCAACCTGCCAACTGCGCAGCATAAAGAAATTGAGCGCGATGTTGACGGTGACGTTGACGGTCGCAGTATTGCCTGCGACGTCGGTGGCCTTGCCTGAAATAACCTGATTCGCTCCTTCGGTGCTCACCGTGATGGGCGGCGGGCAAGAGGCCACTCCGCTGGTCTTGTCCAAGCAGGTGAAGCTCACGGTCACCGGGGAATTGTTCCAACCCGCGGCATTGGGCGATGGGCTGAGGCTCGCGGTGATGCTAGGCGGATCATTGTCTACACCGATGACTTGAATCGCCAGGACACCGCCCGGCTTGCCCCGAACCTGCACCGAGAGGGTGTTCGTGAGCCCGGGGAAAATGGTCACGCTGACTTCGGCGACACCTTGTTTGAAGTTAGCCGGGCCAACTACTTGAACTCCGTTCAGGTACACCACGCTATGGGAAACGAGTTCTGCCGTATCGTTTTGCAGGCCGCCATTGAAGGCTTTCAGAGTGTACTGCGTCGCGGGATTGAGCAGCGTAAACGTGTTCGTGACGGCGACAGGCGCTCCTGTGCCGCGTGTGTAACTATTCTGAAAAGCCACCCAGGTCCCTGCAAGAGCCGTGGAAGGATACAGAAAGAGGAGCCACGCAAAGGACCACAGATGCCGCCGCCGCCCCAGGGATTCCGTTCCGTTCGCTCGATATTGCATCGCCGCCTCCCCAATAAGCAACGCCGCTCGATCACTGGTTCTTCAGGGAAGTCGCGCGAGAGGAACTGCCGACCCCGCGCTTCAAATCTTCTTTTCCAAGATTAGCCTGAATCTTTTCCTCATTGGTCCCAGGGCCAGTTGAATCCGATGATCCTCCGGAACGGGCTTCGAGTGGTTGCATCGTTAAAGCTACTTGCTGGCAAACCGCGCCTTTGTAGACGATGAGCATGACGGTGTCGAACTCGATGTGCCCTAACGTCGGGTTGCTCTTGCTTTCCGAAGGCGCGTACAGAATCGATACAGTTCGCCGGTACTGGAGACCCGAACAAACAAGGTTTACCCAAATGGCCGCCAGATGATCCCGCCACCGCATCCTAATCTCGAGCTTGGGGCGAAGTTCAGGCCCGCTGCTCATCTGCATCAGAGTGTGTTTGCACTGAAACATTTGGACAAAGCCTCCCGCTGAGTTTGCGTCCCGGTGACTGAATATCAGAATGGCAGTTGAACCTGATACCCGATAAGCGCGCTAACCCAACAACTGCCGTCTGGCTCCAAGAAATCATGCGCTGGAGCCGTCCCAGAAAGGCCGCCCACGATGGCAGCGATGAGACTACTGGAGCACGCCGGCGTTGGACGGAAGCAGACCGTTGATGAAGCGGCAGCGATAGAGAGCGCGCTGCGCGTTGGTCAAAGCTCTCTGCGCGGCGGGAAGAGTCGTGTTCAGAATCTCGTTGATGCTGAATTTAAGGACAGCCTTCTGGGTCCGGTTAGCAGCGGCATACTCGGCCTGAAGCTGATGCAACTGGTTCGTCAGGTTGGTGACATTGGTCATCGCTTGGTTGACGGCCACAACCAGCGATTGGCACGGGTCGGGGCCGGCGAGGGTCTGCACGTTTAGCGTAGCGTAGGGAAACGTGTACTGAATCTGATTTTGAATCGGCGGCAGATTGAGAGGAGTGTTCTGCTGAGGCGGAGTCAATTGGCCAGGGCCAAAAAAGGCGTAGCTGTAGCCAATGAACTCGTCCTGGGTTTCCTGGCTGATCCAGGTGAGGAATTTGTCCCAATCGCTGAGCTTGTTCTTGATGGCGGAGGTCACCGTGTTCTGTATCGACTGGGCCAGGGCGTGAACCTGGTCGGGAGTGGGCGCCACTAGGCCATTGGTTTCCACGTAAGAGTTGAGCTGCTGTGAGACGGCGGTTCCGAAGGCCGAGTAACCGGCGCTGATCGCGTCATCCGGAGTATCGTGCTGGCCGAGAATCAGGACCAAGACGCCCGCGGCGTCAAGGCCCGCGCCGGCGTCGTCGAGATTGACTTGAAACGTGCCAAAGCCTGGCGGGATTGGCACGGCCACGAGATCAAACGTGAAATCTGGGTAAGCGTCGCGCGTGTCGGAAGAGGGTGGAACGTAGACAGAAACGGGTTGCGGCGTTGCGAGGGTGTGGATGTCGCCCCAGAAATAGGCGAACCAGAGATAGAGCTTGGGCGTGGTAAGCGTAAATTTTCCTGCCAATTCTGGAATTGTGAATTTGACAGTGATCATGAACTCTTTCCCTCCCGAAATGTGAAATGCGCGGCTGACGAAAGCGAGCTTGTGACATCGCGGCGAGAGCGAGCCGCGCGGTCTCGATTCGACTTGCGTGCACGACAAGGCAGGCGCGACGACGATGTGGAAATTCAATGAGTGCGCATTTCCTGCTGCCGCGTTGGAGTCGCCTAGCTATGGGGATAGTGTTGCGGCGCGGCGAAGCGTTTCAATGAAACGAAATACAATAGTGGCAACGCGAGGCGGGATAGCAATCCCGGTTGAGACACGTGGGGCGCGAGGCGGCTAACGCAGGGGAAATCTGGGTCCTGGTGCTCGCCAAAACTCTGGCCGCCTATGAAATCAATAACATAGCAGCGACGCGCCGCCAGCACTCTATTATAACTCCAACCATGTTCAGCGTGCTCCGGCTCGCGTTTGGATCGCTCGTTCGCTTCTTCCGTAGCCGCCGGGATCTCGTCCTTGAGAACTTTGTGCTACGACAGCAGTTGGCCGTGCTGAAACGGCGTCGTCCAGCCGTCGCGGCAGGGAATCGCGCCATTCGTAGTGCGCATAGAATTTTGGCGAAGCACAGGGATTACGCTGACCGAATTCGCCAGCGCCGTCGGTGGGCCCGTGGAGTGTGCAGCCGACTCTCACACTTTCCGTGATCTCGTTCTTCAATACGCTTAAGTATCCGCCATCTCTGGACTATTTATTGATGACTCTCGGTCCGGCTTTGATTGCGCTGGCGTCGTTTGACGGAGTGAAGGCAGAGCGCGAACTGGGACGAGTACTGCTCGTATTCGGGCGCGTCCCGATGTTCTACTACGTGCTGCATATCTACCTGATTCACATCATGGCCATCGTTGTAGCCCGATTGATCCACCAACCATCCGCATTTCTTTGGAGCTGGGATTTTATTCTTCAACCACTTCCGGATGGCGATGGCCACGGCTTATCCTTTATCTATCTCATGTGGATTTGCGTTCCTCTGATCCTGCATTTCCCTTGCCGACGGTATATGGAGTTCAAAAGGCAACGCCGAGAATGGCGTTGGCTTAGTTATTTATAGTTTGTATGGTGGAATCAGAATAAACTGCGTCGCGGCGAAGCAAAAGTATCGTTCATCCGAACAAACCGATTTGGCTACGGCAAGTGAGGCATCACGCTTTTGTTTTCAACGAATTTACGCAACCCCTCGACCACGGCAGGACGACCGAACAAGTCGCAGAAAATGTCAATTTCGCGATGCAGTTCTGCGTCGGGAATTGGTTTTATGAACCGTTTCGCAGCGACTCGAGCAGTGACATCGAGTTTCTTGACCTGAGCAGCTGTCGATCGCGCCACCATCAACGCATGCCCCTCTGCGACTACTTGGCTCACGAGCCCAATAGCCATTGCTTTGTCGGCACCAATGCTGCGACCAGTCAAAAGCAGATCGCGCACTATACCGTTTCCCAAATCCCGCTTCAAACGTGGGATGCCGCCGCCAACAGGAATAAATCCGAGACGCAGTTCCGGGAAGCAAAACCTCGTCGTTTTGTCAGCTACGATGAGGTCACAAACTAGCGCAAGTTCGAATCCGCTACCAAAACATATGCCATGCGTAGCAGCGATAGTCACTAAGGGCGAAGCATCTATCGATGCAAATAAGCGATGGCTTAGTTCAAGAAATGGCCTGATCCCTGCGCCTCTATCGGCGGCTACGGTTTTTAAAGCGTAGGCGTATAATTCGTGTAGGTCACCGCCAGCGCTGAAGCCGGATTTCAAAAGACTGTGGATGATCAGGACACTCGCGTGTTCCCCGGCCGATTCGACTTCCGCCACAAAACGCTCAAGCTCAACCAGCATGACCATGTTCATTTCATTTGCGGGGGGCCGATGCAGAGCAAGTTCTACCACCCCTGTCCTTCGCCAAAATTAGGAGCGCATGTAGAATGAATAACGTGCAGAGAGGTCATGTAACATGTTACAGCGTTGACGTTAAGCTCTCGCGGAGTTGTGGCGAACGACAGCGCTGGTAGAGTTGCAGAAATGGCAGGCGCGCAAGAGCGAAGAAAAAGCCAAGAAGGAAACGCGAGTGAGCACCAGCGATCCGCAAGCCAGGGCCACGCATCAGCCCGATGGCGGATTAGCTCTCAATTACAACGCGCAGATTTCTACCGGTATCGGCCAGGACAAGTCGTAATTTTCGCAAACGGTGCTCCAACCCAGCAGCAATATGACCCTCTGTTGTGTGCGGAATGCCTCGCGCGCAGGGGTCTCACACGTCGGCCACGAATACTCGAATTTGAAGTAAATTTCTGAGAAATCCCGGTAGATGTGAGGGCCTCACCGCTCCGCCCACCTCGCCTCAACGAGGAGCGGCAGATCATGAATCCAATCATCCTTACTGACCCCGCCGGGATAAACCACGTGTCCTAAATTGTCTTTCGTGTATGCAACGACAAAGTTGGCGTGCGCCACTCCATAATTCCCGCCGCGCAGCTCTCCTTTCTGCGCCACCGGCACCCCCGCCGCTCGCTCCGCTGCTTCAATCGCCGCTTCGCTTCCGGTCAGGCCCACGAAACGTTTATCGAAATTATCCAGCCACCCCCGCAATCGCGCCGGACTATCCCTCTTCGGATCCGTGCTCACGAACACCAGCTTCACCTCGTCGCTCACGCTCACTGGCAATCCCTTCAACGCTGCTCCAAGGTTGGCCATGTGCACCGGACACTCGTCAGGACAGTAGGTGTATCCAAAAAACAGCAGTGTCACCTTACCGTCCGTCCGTGGCCGGAAATCGAATGGCGCGCCTGAACTATCCGTGAGAACAAATCGAGGTTTGGGTAGGGGCGGCGAGACCAGACCGCCCCGGTACGTCACTGCGCCGCGCTCGGCCTTACTAACGTCACCGTTCGCCTGCTGCGCCGCCGGTGCAACGCCGCGCTGATCAGCCAACAAAACTGCGGCTACGCACATCCGCACAAACCGCAACGTCATGTTCCGTTCCTAGGGATGAACGACCACCGTGCCTTTCATTCCTTCCTCGTCGTGGATCGCGCAGATGTAATGGAAAGCACCCGGAGCCATGAACGTCACGCGAAACCGCGTCACTCCTGGATTCGATTGCGCAAGGTTTGCCCGGTCTTGCGGAGCTGGAGACAGGAAGCCCGAGTTCACGCTGTCCGACGGCGAGCTGATGATGGCCTGCCGCGCGCCATCCGATGTAGGCGTCGCATTCAACGCCGGCCGCGGATCGTCCGGCTCCGTTCCAAACGTCACTGTGTGATTGATCGATGGATCGAGGTTCGTCCACTCCACTGTGTCTCCAACTCTGGCCACAACGATCCCCCGCACAAACCGCATCAGCGATGCCGTTTGTGACCCCGCTCCTGTCGTCGTTACCACCTGCCCGACACCAGCCGCCACCGGCCCACTCTGCCATCGCTCTTCGTCTCCATGGTTTACCTCACCCTTCAGCCGCGTGGCGTCCGCAAGCAACAATCCCTCTACCTTCTTCCCTGCATCCTCATAGAAGTCATGATCGTGCGGAAGCGCCGCCGTTGGGTCCACAACGTGGACCACTCCCGTCATATCCGGGTGCACCAGGCAAACCATCTTGAAATTCCCCGGCGACGGGAAAAACACGCTATACGTCAGCGGTCCTGGCCCGCTCGCCTCGTTCAAGAGCAATATGTTGGAATTCACACACGACGAACCGTCAAAGCTCGCTCCATCCGGCGTGCTCCCGGGGCACCCTACCTCGATTCCGAATACCGGACCAAAGTTTGGCGGCCGTACCTGGCCCGGTTTCAGAAATGTCGCTGTGTGGCGCTCGTGGGTCGTAAATACAAACCGTACAGTATCGCCGGCGTGAATCCATAACTCATTGGGAAGGAAAGCAAGCGCCTGCGGTCCCATGTCCGGCGCCTCCGCCCCGGCTTTAACCTGCCACTCGTCCGCTCGCGCCGTGCTCGCTGCTGCTCCGCCAAACGAAATCCAAAATACGGCGCTCCACAGCGACGCATTTGCGATACTCTTCCGCAACCGGTTCATGTTTCCTCCCTTGGCCCAATGTAGGCGATGCTCGCCACCATCCGACAAGGCGGCGCGTTATGTCAAACAGCAAAGCGCGGAATCCCCGCTGCACCATCAATTTGCCGTCTAATACCGCGCTTTGCCGTATCCCGCCACCCGGAGTTTCAATCCGCCTCTCAGACTCGCAACACGGTCCGGCCACTTAGGAAAGCGTGATGAGGGTGAAGAAAAAAGTCATGGGGACGGCCATCTGATATTGCGTCGCGTAACAGGAGAAGTGGGGGCTAGTACCGATTTCGGCGGGTTACCGCGTCAACCGACCAGAACCCGATTTGCGAATGTCGATCTTGAGTGTAAACGTCTGGTTACAACAATTGCTTCCAGGTAGTTCTGGAAGCAGCCCTTCGTCATCGATATTTTCTATCAATTATTGATCTGTCATACGCCTGAACAGATCCACCGACATCGTGAAAGAGCATGCGGGTTACCTTGCCATCCGTTCCTTTCTCAAACGTGATTAGATTGGAATCTCCTCGAATCACAAACGTACTGTCGGACACCGCTAGGAGTTCGGTCTTCTCAGTTTCATTCGACTCCTGCGCCATGAGTTTGCCGCCTTCCCGGGTAAGAGTGACCGTAGAGGGAGCAGGTGTGGCAGTCCAGATGCCTATATAGGTGTCGAGAACCTTCGGATCGACCGGCTTCGATTCCAAATCGGCGAAAGGAATGGTTGCAACGGCGGAGGCAATCATTTGCCAGCCGGACCCGGTGCGCTGGTAAACCAGTGTTCGTCGAATGTGCTGGCGAATAACTGCACTGGCATCCTCATGGTGGGTGCGCCTGAACACATAGGAAAAGACGGCCACGTCGCCAAACTGGCTGAACATTGTGCCCGACATTTCCAACGAATCCTCGATCACCAGTTGGTGCATGTGTGCAAGCAAGTCCTGCTTGCTCGCGACAGTCCCGTTTCCCAAGTGGAAGAGTGCGTCTTTGGCTACATTGCCGGACCACACCTCCGTTTTGCTGGGGGATTTTAGGCGGACTGTTTCAAGAGCGCGGATTTCCACTTCGGCGTTACCGGCTTTCGGCGCCTCTTGTGCCAAAGTGCATATTGCGGAAAATAGAGTAAATACCAGTAAGTATTGGACGATCACAATTCTTGTCCTTCCTTCGGTCGTAGCGCCGCTATCATGGCACGATAATAACAATGCTAGCAGAAAATAATTATCAACTCCTGGATGGTCGTGCGGATAAGTGGAACCGAGATTACCCTTTGTGCTTATACGCTCGACACTTGCAATTTGGAAAACTCCACGGGCTCTGCAGTTTATTGCTCACAGGCTTGGCGTTATGGATGGTCTTTGCGTGACCACACAGGCACGGTTGGATTCGTGGCATCGTGGAAGCGTATCACGATGGGCGGCGCCGTACAGATCGGGAACCAATCGGCAAGTTGGAATCTTCGCAAAGCACTCTAACGCCGAATCCGTTCCGTCCGTGGCCGCTTAGGCCTTCTGTTCCCTCGACTCACTTGTTCACCCACAGTCGCTTCCCAGTTCACCGCCAGTGCATTGTGCTGCTTGGAGGGATGCGTCAAAGTGCGCAGCATGATGAAGCGCTGAGCAAATAAGCGAACCAAGCAAAACACAAGTCAGCTTGGACGCCGCCAGCGGAATATGAAAGAGGAGGTCCCCATGAAAACGAGAGCTTTGGTTATGGCAGCCATGATGGCCCTAGCAGTTCTGGCATCCACGCGAGTCGCGCAAGCGCAGGAAACCACGAGGGTGAATATCCCCTTTGACTTCGTGGCCGGCAATACGAGCCTTCCGGCCGGCGAGTACTTGGTCGAGACTTCAGGCCCAACGCACACGCTTCTTTTAATCGACCGCAAAGACGCAATTTCGTCAGCGTTCATCAACACGAACGCCGCTGTCTCGGCTGGAGCCCAATCCGAATCAAAACTGGTTTTCAACCGCTATGGCGACCGTTATTTTCTCTCGCAGGTCTGGACCGCCGGACACTCCACCGGACGGCAACTCCTGAAGTCGGCACGAGAGAAGGAAATGGCACAGGTTGCGAAAAATGAAACCCAGGGCCAAGTCACGCTGATCGCCAGCCTCCTCCGAACCCGCTAACTCACTCCCCGTACTCAACGCTGCGGCCCCCCGGGAATCCGGAACCCCACTCCGGATTCCCGGTCTCCTTTTTAGGCGGCTGGCCATCGCCTCCTTCACAGTTTGGACGTCAGACCTGCCAAACTAATCGAACCCATCCACTTAGAATCGGCATTAGCATTAGAATGACTCTCACCTATGCAGGGAGTCGGAAGCACCGTTCGCATCGAATGCTTTGCTGCGACATGCCCGCTATATATGCCGATTTTCCGCGCGTTCTGTCGAATAGGGAAGGGAATTGGCCCTGACAGTGTAGGACTCTAACCAGCGACAGGGCAGCGTTCTAACCAACTGAACTACGTCCCCAACCGTGGAATCAACAACTTAGCCTAAAACCTTGCCAATAATGGCTTTGCAAGTTTCGCATACAGCGCACTGTTCGCTTGCGGTGCATACGGTAGCAGCTGTCCCTGCCGAAACCGCCAATAAACCGCTAATAAGAATTTGTGCGCTCATGCGAGATTTATCCTAACACAGATACCTGCTACTGGCGAAGCTGAGTCCGATGAATCTTGACAAAGAAAACAATCACTTTTGACGCGCGTTCAGCTCGTCGAGCTTGCGCTTTAACTGTTCAAGCTTCTGTCCAGCCTCACCGAGCTTGCCTTCTGCCGTAAGTCGCTGGTAGTCGGCGAGATCTTTGGCCGCTCCCGCGATGAGTGCGTTCACGTCTCCCCCAGGCTTGGTCGCGGCAGCCGGCGCCGCTGCGCCTCGTTCCGGTTCCGCGGGGGCAGTTGTGCCGCTTAGCGACGAGACCTCTCCCCCAAAGAGGGCTCTCGTCGCCGACTCGAATGTCGGTCCATAAGCGAGCCGGTCTTGCAGCGCGAGCACCACCAGACGCAACTCGGGCATGGGGCTGCGCTCGGCCTGCAGGTAAATAGCCTCTGCATACAACAGCGCGCGTCCGCAGGGAATCACCAGCAGAGTACCTCGCCGCACGTGGGAACCTTGCTGATTCCACAACGTCAATTGTCCCGACAGCTGCGCGTTTTGATCGATTCGTGCTTCGATTTGCAGAGGGCCGTCGACCAGCTTCGTTTTCGGGAAGTCGTAGACTACCGACGTCCCGTATTGTGCGCCGTCGCTGCGCCCAGCAATCCAGCCAATCAGATTGTTCCGGTTGTTTGGCGTAAATGGCAGAATCTCTACGAACTCGACGGCGCTTTCGCCCGGCAGTTTCATCAGCACGAAGTTCGGCTCCATTGGCTGCGTCTTCTGCTGGCCGGACTCGTCCATGCCGACTTCCGAAGCGACGGTCCACAGGTCCTCGCGGTTATAGAACACTTGCGGATCGGTCATGTGATAAAGGCCGTACACGGCCGCCTGCAGCTTGAGCAACAACTCTGGATACCGCACGTGTTTGCGCAGCGCTGGCGGCATGGCCGAGGCATCTTGGAACAGAGCGGGAAAAATCTGGCGATACGCCATGATGATTGGATCCTGCGGGTCAAACACATAGAACGTCGTGGTGCCATCGTAGGCGTCGATGACCACCTTAACGCTATTCCGCATGTAGTTAACGAGGGTGTTGCCGAGCGCATAGTGGCGCGAGTAGGGATAGCTGTCTGAGGTCGTAAACGCGTCCATAATCCACGACAGCCGACCATCGTCGCCGACGACGATGTACGGATCCGAATCGTACGTGAGAAATGGCGCGAGCGCTGCCACGCGATCGCGCACGTTGCGACGCATCAGCAGCCGGCTCTCCCGGCTAATATCGTCACTAAACGGGAGCTTCGTCAGGTCACCTCGGTCGGATGCGATGAGGAGTCGGCGAAAGAAACCGCCGAGGAGGATGCCGCCGTTGCCCTCGTAGGACGTCAGGCTGTTGGTCTGGCCCTGCGGGTAGTTGAATTCCTGTTGCCGCGTCTTTACGTACACGTCGGTATTGGTGAGCTCGCCGAAATAGATCTCCGGGCGCTTTACAACGATGTTCTGCACGGTGCTTTGAATAGGCATATTACTCAGAATCAGGGTCGGCAGTCCTTCCGACGTGAACCCATTCACGGGATTCATGGTGATACCGTAGCCGTGCGTATAAATAAGTTTCTCGTTGATCCAATTGCGGCTGCTCTCCGGGAGTTTTTCAACGTTGAGCTCGCGTGGGGCGAGCATCACCTGACGCATTGTGCCGTTGATTTCATAGCGATCGATGTCGATATCGGGAAAGTCGTAGTAGGTGCGGATTTCCTGAATCTGGCGCAGCGTGTCCTGCAGGGCGCGCCAGTCCCACAGCCGGATGTTTTGCAGCGTAGCCTGATTGTTGGCAGGGTCGGCCGCGTCTACAGTTGTCTCTGCGGGAAATTCGCGCTGCGAGAGGCGGTCCAATCCATAGGCCTGACGCGTCAGGTCAATGTTATAGGCGATGTAGGGTCGCTCGCGAACCAATTCATTCGGCTTCACGATAAAGCTGCTGACGTACCAGCCGAATATTTGAAGGACGAGATAACAGACCGCGGCTGGAGCGACTGCTGCCGCCAGCCAGCGCGCGCGCGGCACCGCCACGACATTGATGGTTGCAATCGCAGCACCGAAAACGAGTGCGACACAGACTGCGAGCATTCCAGGAAGCATGACGTGCGCATCCGTGTAGGTCACCCCGCCAAAGATCGTATGTTCGTCGAACAATCGCTCGAATCGGGCGATATACGCGCGCATGGCGAGGGTTAGCAAGAACAACCCAAACGCAATCGAGAACCCTCGCCACGGCCGCGAGGTGTACATGCCTCGTCGCCCCCAGAGCATTCGTGTGCTGCCCGTAACGAAAATAAAGAAAGCGGCGATCACACAGGCAATCACGGCTACTGTCAGCAGCCAGCCCGTAATGATCTGCCATGCGGGCAGGGCGAATAGATAAAAGTTAATCGTCTTGCCGAAGATCGGATCCACAGCGCCACCGGTCGCGCGTGTTGCGTACCAATAAAGCGCGAAGGTAGGCCACTCAGTCATCATGTTGGCCCCGGTCACGATGGCGACGACGAGGGAGACCCCGAGACCGAGGAGGTGCAGGATGCGCGCAACTGGCAGCTTCAACGGCTGGCCGCCGATGACCATCCTGTAATCGTCCGGCAGATCGGACTGGTAAGCCCTCCTCAGCGCCAGGAACCATCCGTACAGAAAGAGAAATGTGACAGCAAAAAATGCTGCAAAGACTGCCCATTGAAGGGTGAGTGTCTTCCGGAACGCGTTCCCGTAACCGAGCGACCCGAACCAGAGGGCGTCAACGTAATACGATAACGCCGTCCGGCTGCTGAAAATGACGATGGCGAGGATGGCCAGAACAAGGAAAAACAGACGGCGAGGGAGAAACCGTCGCGGCGGTTGCTGCCAGTCGACTATATCGGGCATGAGCCTAGCCTGCTTTCAAGAGCGCTTCCGTCTGACGACCAAGGAAACCTAATTGTACGCTGTCTACTCTCGAGACCATCGACTATCGCCGACCTGACACAGGTGCGGTTCGAGGTCGCCAATTCGGTAGCACGCCGCGGGGGGCAGCGTAATTGCTGCTTGAGTTCGTTGTCCTGCTTATTTGCGGAACGGTCGAGCCACCAGGCGAGATGCGGTTCGATCCCTGAGTGTGAGTCCTGTCCGCACTTCGTTCGAAAGTCCTTGGCAGAAATGGAGTCGCAGAGCATTGGGTAGGGAGTTGCCGCCGTGATCTCCTGGATCACATCATCGCAGTTGACGAACGCCGCCTGAAACGCCTGCTCTCCGAGTATATTCGCTACTACCACGAGGACCGCACGCATCTCGGACTCGGGAAGGGAACGCCAAACGGCAGAGCTCGCACTATAGCCTCAGGTCGCGTCCTTTCACATGTGCGACTGGGAGGGCTGCACCTGTGCCTCGCCAAAATCAAGAGCGCATGTGAAATCAACAACATACAAAGACACCGCGTAACATGTCCCAATGGACGAGAATCGCCTCGTGCGGAGTTTTGGCGAAGTACAGGTGGTCATCAACACGCCTTGGCGTCTTCGTGATGCCTGATTCGGTTCCATATCTGCACATTTATTTGAATCAACAAGAGCTTCGGCCCGTGATCACCATCCGCGCAAATTGAGTATGGCCACTGCATCACAGAGTCGCCGTCTCCTAACAATGTGATTACTTGACGGTTTGGATGACTCGCTTGCGCACCAATGGCTTGCGGCAGCGCATTCGCCATGGTTACCGCATTTGGACTCACGAGGCTGGATGACGCCGGTGGTTGGTTATTTCGAAGCCATTCAATCGGCTGAGCAGCGTACCACTTTGACGTTCGCAGTTTCCTCAGATCGAATCAACTGCCGAGCTTTAAGGGTTCGGAAAAGTGAGAGTCAGGAATTGGTTGGCATGAGCGCGCGCCCAAGTACCGTCGGGATCATAGGTTTTCATGCTGGAAGCGATCTCGGGGGTCTTGGCACCGAGATCCTTTTCGTAAATCATGCCATTCTGATTGACGATGAGGGTTTTTACGCCTGAGGAGCGATAAACCGCGGGAAACGCGACGACCGCGAAGCCTCCGGTCATCTTGCCGTCGACGATGTAGTTCCGCGCGCCACCATGCGCGTGCGAACCTTGCGCGGTGAGCAGGAGGAAGTAGTATCCGTGGAAGGGTGTGCGATCAGAGCGCTTGTAACTCGCCTCAGCCAGGTAAGGTCCGATGGGGTTCTTGTCCATATCGTTGCCGTTCTCAGGTGCAAAGAGGCCGTCGTGCCGGCCCGGCGAGCAATTCAGGTGTTGCGCATATTCGCCGTTTTGGGTATCAAATTGATTTTCGGCGGCGATGATGCCGCGGAGCGCTTCTGTGGCGTCCATTTCATTTTCGCCGATGCGCCGGAACATAATTTCGCGGCTGCCGAGATCGGAGTCGAAAAACCATGAGCCATTGTGCTCTACGAGCGGGAACGGCACAGGCCAGTTTTCTGCGCCGACGTAGACGGTAGTCTCGTTGTCTGGCTCCGCGACGAGGCGGTGCATCTGCTCATACTTTTTCGCGAACGTGTCGTCCTGGGCGTAGCGCTCAGCCTGATCGTCGGTCCAAATCACGATGTCGCGAGCGCCGGGGCCGAGAATGGCGATCAGCCCCTTTTCATCATGATCGCGCGCCGCGTCGTAAAGAGCCTCTGCGCCTTCCTTAGGAGACGAAAAAGTCTTCTGCTTCGCGTTGGGGACATTGTGCGCTGCAGCGTGGTGAGTGGGCGAAGGCTTAGCGGGAGCTGCGGTTTGCGGAGATGAGGCGTCTTGCGCTCGCGCGAGAATGGTCGACGCGGCAAAGATGAAGAGCAGCGCCACGATCGTGAACGAAAATTTGGACGAGAAAATCTTCTTTGCATCACGCGACATTTTCATCTTCCTTTTTCTTTTCTTCTGCACTTCCCTGAGTCTATCGCTACGAATAGCGTGAAATGAGCCAGAGTCAGATGGTGCTTTACGCGGGCCTAGCGCCGGCCACCGCCTCCGCCGTGGAAGCCGCCACCAAAGCCGCCACCACGGAAACCTCCTCCACCGAAGCCACCTCCACGAAAACCGCCGAAACTCTGTTGGCCGCGAGCGGAAAAGCCCCGGCTTTCAGCGCCATGGCCGAAGCCGCTAAATGGGCCTGAGCGCAGACCTGGATTGCGACCGCCGAAGCCGCGACCGAAGCCCTCGTCCGGCCGGCCGCGATTTGCAAAACCCGGATGGCCGCCATAGTAGCGGCCACGATCCCAGTGATCCCAGCCGCGGCCCCCATAATAACCGCCACCAAACCAGATTCCACCTCCCCACCAGTCGAACCCCCAGGCTGGCCATCCCCAGCCAAATCCCCAAAACGGACCGAGGCCAAACCCGACGCCGAAATAGAGGCCGGGGCCGTCATACCAAACGCCGGGAACCCCCACCCAGCCGGGCCACGGAGCGATGGGATAGCCGTATGCGACCCAAGGATCGTACGCGGGGACGTAGACGACCTTGGAGTCCGCATTTTTGGGCTCGATTGTGATGTAGCCGTGCTTGTCTTCAACCTTGATCTGGTCGTTGCTTTTGAGGATTTTGTGGTTTTTCGCCTGGCGGCGCATTTCCTGAATCGCGTTCGTAACGTCAGTGGGCTGATTGTAGTAGGCGTCGCCCAGTTCGGAGGTCCAGGAAAGATTTGTGGCTAAATTTTGAAGGACGGGAGGAAATGCGAGCAGGGACTTTACGCTGGGATCCCAGCTTTGCTTGTCCGCTTCGGTTGCGATTTCCTGAGGCGACAAATTGCGGCGAGGAGCGAGCCAGTCGTAGGCTTGAGCGATTTCCGATGGATAGGCGGAAGCCGCGAGGACGGAGGCGACGAGCGGATCAGGGTAGAGCGCAATTGGCGCGACAAGTTGTTGAAGTTGTTCGGGATTTTCCTGTTGATACGGTCGCTGGGCGGGAGGTTGACTGGGAGCAGGTGGTGCGCCGGATGCTGGCGGAGGTGGTGCTTGCCGTTGAGTCTGATCCTGTGAAGCGGCAGCAAGTAAGGCACAAGCTGCCACAAATGTGAGACCCACGGTTATCATGTGCAGGTTGAGTCGGCTCATCTTGTCACCAAAATAAAACCAGATTCGGGCAGTGCCCGCCGGACGCGGGACCCGCTATTGTGATGCCATGGGAGGTCAAAATGATTCGCGGTTTCTTCGGCTGCCATCAATTCTCTCAATGGCTTTGAACGATTGCCACGGTCCGCCGCGTCACATTGTGAACTAAGAGTCTTCCCAGGGAGCATGCAAATGTTCGCATGATTCTCGTGGGAGCCTTGAGGGGAGGGTGCGTAGTTGACGATAAATCGCGTTACCCACCAGCGTTCAGCCCCAGTAGCGGCAGGCTAACTCTATTCAGTCGCGAGACCGGGTCTCGTCCTAACCTACATCTAATTTTTTGTCCGCTCGTGACGATGGGCGTCACGCGGAAGCAATTTACGAACATCGAACCCGGGAAAGATTTCGGCAAAGGCTCGATGAATATGTTCGTCAGCATCCCGGAATATCCGCCCGCAAATTTCAAGGGGGTCGTGCGCTCGAACTTCGACACGCTCTATGGGACATTGTCACTTCGGCGGTGGGAGGAGCGGCAAGCTAAAGGGTATTAATGGGAATCTGCCGCGCGGCTCGCGCCGCGGGTCGAGGATGACCGCCGCGCTTCGATCGCGTCAGGAGCCGCTGGCTGGTTAATGAGAGTAACTGCCGATGATGCCCATTGGAGCCGCCCATCGCTGTTCGAAACTTCCTCTGCTACTTTCGTGAACAGCTGATCTTTCACGGCGGTTCGTTTCGTGTAGTCGATCACATAGCTGACGGTGAATTCCAACGATCCGGCATTTACGATGAGTGCGACGGTAGGTTCCAGCGGAGGGTTTTGGCTTCGATAATTGTCGCTCATCTCTTTCCAGGAAGAGTGCGCTTCGACCAGGTACTCGCCAATCGACTCTTTGGCTACGCGCAAAAGCATCTCCCTGGCAAACTGGCAATCGCTGCTGGTTGCAAACAGCACTTTAATCTCATCCCAGATAAACCGGAATCCCTGCGAGTAGTTGAAAACGATCCCTTTCAAGACAGCGCTGTTGGGGATGCGAACGATCCGGCCATTGTACAAGTCCCCGCTGACCCAGTTCCCAGTTTCCAACAAGGTGGTTCGCAGAAGCCCGATGTCGATCACGTCACCTCGAGTGTCGCCGATCTGAACTCTGTCTCCCACGGCGTACAGCTTTGAAAAACCGATGGAGAAGGCGCCGGCAAAGCTGAGGCGGCCCAAGCGATCTTCAAAGAGGAAAGCGAGGAAAAGGAGGATCGAGAGGTATCCGGAAAAGACGACGAACTTGCGAACCTTATAGCGCGCGTCGGCCCGGCCAAAGCGCCGGGGCAGCGTTTGTTCGAGCACGCGGAACGCGGCGTGAATAATGAGGATTCCGACGGCTGCGGCAACGCACTTCACGAAGAGCGAAAGCGAAAGAGCTTGTCTTAAGAGATCATTCATACAGCCACCATCACTCTCAGTTTGCCGTTAAAAGGCGAAGCAATTCAGGAAAACGCACTGACCTTCGGCGCCATCATCGATCTCCGGTTCCTCTTATGGGCGGCGCTGCTCCGACCCAGCAGCGGTCAACATTCGTAATCATGCCCAATAACGTGGTGGGGCCCATAATTCCGGTCGGAGACCTCATCAGTAAGAACGGCTCCTACATCGGCGTGACCGCAACGCCCGCACGACTCGACCTAAACAATACTTTCCAAAACGACACAGCGAAGTGGGTTAACTTTCCGCCGCAGTCGGAATACACGGGGCAGAGTATTTTCTTCCCGCTAGACAAAAAGGTCCCCTATCGGCTTAAGTTTCGCGGCCATGGATAGGTCGTCATGGCGCTTTCGCAAATGCCCATGATTCGCGGAAATAAACTACCTGCCTGATTAACGCTTACCTCCCAAGTGGGTACTAGCCCGAACGATAGACCACAACACCCTTGACTCACCAAAGAGCGGGAAGCTAAAGAATATTCTTATAGAACAGCGGCGACACAGTCCACCTCGATGTCGAAGCCGCCATACCAAGCAGGAACATTGATAAAGATTCGAGCAGGAGGATTCTCCGGGAAGTAACGCCTGTAGACCTCGTTAACAGCAGGGAACATATCTACTGACGTCACGTAGACATTCAGTTTCAGGATGTTGTCCAAGGACGAACCCGCCGTTTCGACACAGAGCTTAAGCTGGTCTAAAACGATCTCGGTCTGGCGCTCAATAGGCCCTCGGAAAATCTCTCCGGTTTTCGGATCGAACGGCGGAGCGCCTGAGACGTAAATAGTGTCGCCGTGTTTAGTCACCATCGAAGCGGGTGCCTTGTACTTTTCGAGGTAGGTCTCCAGTGGCTCGACCCGAATGATTTCTCGTTTCATAGATTTCCTCCGACTGCTGGGTGCGGCTCCGATAACTTCCCTCAATTTCCAGTTTTGTGAATCGCTGGAATCAGTAGAGAGGCATCCTTATATACGCGTGTCCGCGTGATCTTTTGAAGCGGGGGAGGGAATTGGCCGTGAATCGGCCGTGACAGTGTGGGATTCTAACCAACGAGAGGGCAGCGTTCTAACCAACTGAACTACGTCCCCAGCCGTGGAATCAACAACTTAGCCTAAAACCTTGCAAATAAAGCTCTTACAAGATTTGCATACAGCGCACGATCTGCATTCCGTGTCAAAGAATGCGGCTGTTTCCGGCGCAACCGCCCCCAAACCGCCTACAAATCTCTGTGCGCTATTACGAGATTCATACTACCACAGATGCGCGCATGAGCAGAAGTGCAGCTCAAGTAATCTCGAGGAACCATCAGCACAATCGAATTCCGGAGTATGAATGGACCAAGAAAATGGATTGTGCCTCGGAACACAGAAGCGAATGGATGAAAAACAGCGAGTTCGCGTTCCCCACCTCGCCCGCTATTTCGTCCAGAAGTTCAGCCGCCGCCTCAACAAAGACGTCGCATACATTCCGGCCGATGCCATGGACGCTCTCGCCAATTATTCCTGGCCAGGCAACATTCGCGAGCTTGAAAATTTCATCGAGCGTGCTGTGCTGCTCTCTCCCGGCAAGGAACTTCACGTCCCGGTTTCCGAGCTGAAGCCTGCCTCGCTAACTCCGGCGTCCGATACGGACTCCTCCTCTACTTCCTTAGCCTCCTTTACTTCCTCTTCTTCCTTGATTTCCACCCTCCAAGACGCTGAGCGACAGCATATTCTCCGCGCGCTTCGCCAAACGGAATGGCGTATCGCTGGCTCCAAGGGCGCATGCACAAACTCGGCATTCGCCGCCCGGTTTAGTTAGCGCTCACCAGGCCGCGGGACTCTCGCTTCTTTTTATCCATTTTTTTAATTGGCTTTCCTCTATCCGAGGAGTACATTCCCCATCAACCAGCCACCTGCGAGGTCCCCATGAAGCTACTTACGGGCCTTTCCTTATTCTTGTCTTTCGGTCTTCTGTCGTTCGCACCGCCGCCCTCAGAAGCCCCCACCGGATTCGACAACAAGAGCAATGGTATGGTCGACGCCGCCACCCACACGGTCGATCAAAACAACTTTGAGGCGGTCTTGAACGTCGCCGAGGGCCTCGGCCCGCTTTACAACGCGCAGTCCTGCCGCGAGTGCCATCAGAATCCCACCTCCGGCGGCTCCACCCAGGTTACCGAATTGCGCGTCGGACACAATAATGCTCAGGGTGGGTTTCAATTCCCCGAAATCCCCATCAATCATGGTTCCGAGATCATTAAAGGCCGCTCTCTTATTAACGACCGCGCCATCTGCCCCAGCGGTGCTTTCCCCACAACCGAAATCCAGGAGCACGTGCCCGACTCCGAGAATATCCGGACTTTCCGCGTTTCTGTGAATGTTCTCGGCGACGGATTTGTCGAGGCTGTTTCCGACCAAACCCTCCTCGATCTCGCGAAGGATCAGTGCAAGAAGAACCATGGCAAAATCTGCGGCCAAACCCTCTACGTTCCCATCGTCGAAGTCGCCGGCACGACCGGCATTGGCCGCTTCGGCTGGAAGGATCAGCATGCCAGCCTTCTCTCCTTCGCCGCTGACGCCTATCTCAACGAGATGGGCATCACTAATCCTCTCCAACCGGACGAAGTCACCAACCTCTGCAACACCGTGAAGGAGCCCAATGATCAACCCGCCGCCGACGGGCTTGCTCACATCGACCACTTCGCGCGCTTCATACGCGCCTCCGAAGCGCCCGCTCGCGACGTCACACTCTCCCAAACTCCCGACGCTAAACATGGCGAGGCCGTGTTCGACAAAATTGGCTGCGTCACTTGCCACGTCACAACGCTCACCACCGCCCCTGCCGGAACTCCCATTAACGGCGGCAACTTCACCATACCGCCCGCCCTTGGTGATAAAACATTCCACCCCTTCAGCGACTTCCTCCTGCACAACGTTGGCACCGGCGACGGCATCGTCCAAGCTTCCATCGAGCATTACGGAAAGAGATTTACCCAGCGCACCTGGAGAAATTTCTCTTATGCGGAATGCCAGAACTCCGCCAACAAAATCCGGACCGCGCCGCTCTGGGGTGTCCGCCTGCACTCCCGCCTGATGCACGATGGCGCCTCCCTTACCTTTGCCGACGCCATATTCCGACACCGCGGCGAAGCCGCCCATGTCACTGAACAATTCGAAAAGTTGAAGCCCGCGGAAAAGAAAGCTTTGCTTACTTTTCTACTGTCTCTCTGAGGATTAATCTGCGGTCGGTGGTCGAAGGGAGATTCTCTTTGTTTATCGTGAGGGCACGGCATGCCTGTGATTCGCCAAACTTCAGCAAAGACCAAAAACGGAACGGTTTTTCCCGCAGTTAGCTGAAAACTGGTCGCCAACATCTCAATAGTAAGGGCAAAACTCGCTTTCTGAGAGCTGAACACGGGGCAGGCTGGCGGTGGCCAAGCGTTTCTCTTGATCTGATGCTCGAACCTCAGCTGGAAGGGAAAAGGATGATTAATGGTCCCTGAGGCGGCCGTGACAGTGTAGGATTCTAACCAACGACAGGGCTCGTTCTATTCAATCCAAAGATGTTGCAATCGTACCCAATATAGGTACAATTGTACCTGGAATGGGTACAGAGGTCCTTTCGCTATCGAAAGTCCTCTTCGGCCAAAGCCGAAGGTCGATCCTTGCCCTGCTCTATGGCCACGCTGACGAACAATTCTATCTGCGCGAAATTGCACGTCGCGCCGGAACAGGGATTGGAGCCACGCAGCGAGAACTCGGACAATTGACGGACGCCGGGCTTCTCCACAGGCTTCGCCGCGGGAGCCAGGTTTATTACCGCGCGAATCGTGAGAATCCGATTTTCGAAGAATTGAAAAGCATTCTCGCGAAGACGTCCGGAATACGAGACACTCTGCAGGAAGGACTCGCTCGATTGGCGGACCGAGTTAAACTTGCGTTTGTGTACGGTTCGATTGCGCGAGGCGAGGAAAAGGCATCGAGCGACGTGGATCTGATGGTCGTGGGCAACGTGAGTTTCCAGGACGTGGTGGCCGCCCTCAGCGAGATCGAACGGAAACTGGGCCGGGAGGTGAATCCAACCGTCTTCGGTCCCCGCGAATTTCGCGAAAAGCTCGCAGCCAAGAATCACTTTCTTTCAAGCGTGGCGAAGGAAAAGAAACTCTTTGTGATTGGAGACGAGCGTGAGTTTCGCCGACTGGGTCAATAACGGCTGGCTCGTCGCGCACAAGAGCAGCAAGCAGGAGATCGGCAACCTGCTCGGAATTGTGGCGCGGGACCTGAAAGACAGCCAAGCGAAAGACGTGTCGGACGATTGGCGGTTCGCGATCGCTTACAACGCGGCATTGCAGGCCGCGACGGCGGCCCTTGCGGCCGCTGGGTATCGCGCGTCCCGCGAGAATCATCACTACCGGGTCATTCAGTCACTGGAACTGACCTTAGGGAAAGATGCGAAGTTCATCCGCGCCTTCGATGCGTTCCGGAAAAAGAGAAACGTGAGCAGCTACGACATTGGCGGCGGAATCTCCCATCGCGCCGATTGCGCAGAGTTTGCAGCAAGACGTTGAGCAGTGGATACGCACAAACCACGCGTCACTTCTTTAGCGAAATGACGAGCCGGCGGAGGGAATTGGCCGTGACAGTGTGGGATTCTAACCAGCGACAGGGCAGCGTTCCACCCCCAGGTATTTCCAACTTGTCGACGTGGAGATCGAGGCTTAGCCGGGCAGGGAAGCGATCACCGTTCGCAGTTGTTGGCTGATCAAGGTTTCGGAATCTCGCGAATTTCCCACTCGTCCACACCCGAGATTTCAACCAGTTTGTTGACCAAGAAATTGTCATCGCTGGATTCCAAGACGTGCTCGATTACGGGTCGGATGGGGTCCCATTGTTCGTCGCGGGTCAGGCCGCCCTCGCGGAGGACAATCAGACCCGGGTGCACCTCGACGTTGAGAAGCCGGATAAAATCGCGCGCGTTGCCTGTAACGACGACAAAGTCATTTTCGAAAGCGTAGTTCCAGATTTTCGCGTCCGGTTCCCCAAACAAACCGACATGTGTTGCGGCCACAGCAAAGACACCCTTATCACCGAGTTTGCGGACCAAAGACGGCGAAACATGTTCGTCCAGCAATATGCGAATCAACGGCGGGCACCGGGCTCCCTTTTGATTCGCAAGCGCTTCTTCGGCCGTCCTGGTGGCTGTCCAAGTCGTGCCGCGAGCCGCGCATAGGCCAAGTCCCTCTCATCGAGAGCAGGGAAGTCCTCGGCGATCTCGTCGTCCGGAACGTCCTTACGGAAGAGTGCCGCGACGTGTTGCAAAGGGATTCGCGTGCCCCGGAAGACAGGTTCCCCACCGAGAACGTCCGGAGACGAAGTGATGCGCTCCTTGCCCCAGCGATACGCGGCAACGTTTCTCTCGACGGTTTTGCGGAAATGCTTGCACTCAATGAATATCTTCATGTCCCCAGAGCGAAACACGACGTCCGGCCCGTCAGAAACCCAATGCCTCGCGGTTTTGCTTCCGTGGGCGAGTACTTGAGCTAGGGAGTCTTTGTCTTCCTTGGAAAGGGGGAAGGGGAACTCTGCGAGGACGAGAAGAAAAAGTACATCGCCCTCGGAGAAACGGTAACGCACGGCTTTGCCCGTTTTGATCTTGCGAGAAGGGGTTACGGTTCTCTTTTCTAGCGCGGTTCGAACGGTGTCAGGCTCAATCTCCGCAATCGCGGCGGCTTCGTCGAGTGTGAAGAGTTCTGCCATCTCGTTCTCTGGCACTAAATATACCACACCTGGTGGTATATTTTCAACTGGGGCGTGTTTAAGGAGCGTCTAGAGTTGTTGAGGAGTGGGGGAAGGGAATCGACCGTGACAGTGTGCAGCGACGGGGCAGCGTTCTAACCAACTGAACTACGTCCCCAGCCGTGGAATCAACAACTTAGCGTAAAACCTTGCAAACAAGGGCTTTGCAAGATTCGCATACAGCGCACTGTTCGCCTGGATCGCCTGCGATAGCAGTCCTTCCTGGCAAAACCGCCTGTAAACCGCCTGTAAATCTCAGCGCGCTCATGCGAGTTTTATACTAACACACACAAGGGCGAGAGGCGAACCAGTATTCCGAAGCAGAGCCCAACGAATGGAAGCAGCCGATTCGTGATCGAAACTCAACCCAACGCAGCAAAAGGAACCCTAACTATCTCCAACCAAATCAATCTGATGACTTCCCGCATATAATTGGTTCTGTTTCCTTCTATTTGGGTGAGTTTGGGTCCGTTGATGGAAGTTTGATGGAAGTCAGATGCCCGGAAACTGTCCGCGACCATATCCTTTATCGGGTTCAGATTTCTCCGGATGGGAAAGCGATTGAGTTTCTCGGCGAGGCAGATACCGGTCCGGAAAGCTTGGTCCTGAGACTGGAGATGGCGCCTCCTGGAAAACCAGATGTTTTCTCTCCCGTGGTTAGTGGGGGAATTCGACATAAGAAATGAGCCGACTAAAGAGATCGCATGTTACGTGGTCCCGCACGAACTCGGAGTAAGACTCATCAGCTCGGGAGGGCCTTATGGGCTTTTACGCGAGATGCGTTCTGCCCCTCATTATTGATTTCGCGATGAAGAATAGGGACGCCGCCCGCCTGCGCGCCGCTTGGGTGCCTCGGGCTCGGGGCACTGTGCTGGAGGTCGGCATTGGATCCGGTCTGAATCTGCCGTTCTATTCGCCGAAGGTCCAACAGGTGTATGGCGTGGAGCCCTCCCTCGAGCTTCAGGAAATGGCACGGAAAAGGGCTCGCGGACCCATCCAGATTGAATTTATTTCGCAATCGGCAGAAGATCCGCTGCCCCTCGCTGATAAGAGTATCGACACGATTGTCATGACTTGGACGCTGTGTTCGATCGTGAATGCTCCCATGGCGCTTCAGCAGATGAAACGAGTTCTCAAGAGGGACGGGTGTCTCATTTTTCTTGAGCATGGCCGGGCACCGGACCCGGGTGTCGCGACTTGGCAGGACCGGCTTACGCCGGTCTGGAAGCGTATAGGAGGCGGTTGTCATCTGAATCGTAAGATAGACGAGCTGATCACCGGGGCAGGACTCGAAATAGCGGAATTGAAGACAGCCTACCTTCTCGGGCCCCGTGCGATGAGCTATACGTACCAGGGATTCGCACGATTGCCGGCCCGCGATTCGGGATAGGTGCATCTCCTGGGATTGGGGTGCTTTCAACGACCAGACGAGGTTTGCGCCGCGACGGCGATGTCGCGGAAGGCAAAATGTGTCCGTAGGTCCTTTACCGGCTTGCCACCAGCTTCCGCGTAAGGGTAGATGAAGTAGTTGAGTGGATCGCCCTTTTGTTCGGGCGAGAGGTGAATGTCTCGACCGTAGCTGAAAAATATGCGGTTGTCATCGTGAGCCCCGAAGAAGTAATCGTGCTTGGCCGCATTTTTCCAGGCTTCGGAGGCGTCAACGGGAATCCAGCCCATGCCGTCAATATAAAACTCGGCCCAGCAGTGATAGCCAGGGATGTCGCCCTCTGATTTTCCCTCGGGCAAGGGGAAGCCAATCTCGAAGCGTGCCGGAATTCCGGATGCGCGCAACATGCCAATAAAGACGGAGTGAAAATCGGTGCAGTTTCCCCGTTTCGAAGTACAGGCCCAAACGGCGTCGCCACGTCCCCAACCTTCGCCGGTCTTGTCATAGCGCATCGTAGAAACGACGTAGTCATAGATGTGGCGGGCCTTTTCGAGCGGCGTTGTGGCGCCGACCGTATGCTCCTTGGCCAACTGGGCAAAGGTATCGTTCAGCGGCACGAGTTTGTCGGGTTGTAAGTACCGTCTAAGCATTGGATCGGACTTGTCCGCCGGATGGCTGCTGGTTAGTGACACAAGGTGTTCATGGCGCGTTGCGGTGAAGCGAAGGGTTACTTCATAGCCTTGCGCGGATTGCTCGGCAGTTGGAGTGAACATGGCGAAGGCGTTGCCGTATTCAGGGTCGCGGCCTTGTGTGTGCGTGACCGGGCTCTCGATCAGGAGATTGCGGATATCTTGATAACCGTCGGCTTGTGGCAATGGAATCCAGACATGGGCGGAAGCCCGAGCGTCGGGACTTGCGGGCACCTGCACTTGATACGTAAATTCGAAGGTGCGGGATGGAGCGGCCACGGAAGATTTCCCGGTTGCAACGCGGTAAGCATGGGCTGCAATGCTACCGAGGGCGGCGAGCATCACGGTAGAAGAGAGAAAGAAACGGAAGAGAGTCATGAGGGCCTCCTTTGGCTAGCGGGCGGGGGAATGGAAGCAGCACCATTATACGCAATTGGAGAATGAAGAACAGCGGAAAGAACGAGGGGCCAAACGAAGCTGGCCGCAACTAGATTCTGGCAGGGACGCGTTAGTGGGAGTGTCCATTAGTCCCTATAAACTCTATTGATGAACCATAATCGACGGAGTAAAGTGACGTGGCTCGGGACACTGCGGGCGTAGCGGAGCCAGGCAAAGTGTTGGCTACCTAAGTGATTCGTTAATGGCTTGGGGGCGTCGTCACGTACCTCGAGGTCTCGGGAAGAAGGTGGCTTCAGAGCCGGTATGCTCGGTGGCTCCGGTAAGCTGGAGGGCCACTGCCACCTGTGATTGTGATCAGGGGAATTTCGGTCGACTTTGGCGAGCTGCGGGCATTTCCGAGACAGGTTGAGCCGACGAACGTGGACTTTGAAGCTCGGGTGCAGTGATTTGTGTATGGTCGAAGGCATCAGAGTTACTAGGAATATCTGACTGGGTGCATTGTCGAATGTTGGTCCATCGGAGGTGCTAAGTGTCCACACATCGTTCCGCGGCACGCGCGACTACGAGCGAAAGAAATGTATCGAGGTTCGAAGAGCTAATTGCAGAGAGCGATCGGGTGTCGCGAGAAGTTCTAGCCGTTAATGCCGATGAAGTAGATCGCAATCGATGCTTTCCCCAGGAGAATCTCGCTGCCCTTGGGCGAAGTGGCCTGCTCAGCCTCCTCGTACCAACCAGCTACGGCGGCGCCGGTGGCGGCATGCTGGAGATGTCTCGGGTTCTTGAATGTATAGGGCAAAGTTGTCCCTCGACCGCCATGGTCACTCTTATGCATTACTGTGGAACTGCGGTTTTGGTTGCCAAGGCGAATTCCTCACTCAAAGAGACCGTCCTTCGCGCGATCGCGAGAGGCGAACACGTAACCACGCTTGCGTTCAGCGAGCCCGGCTCAGGAGGGCACTTTTATTGTCCGATCAGCCAGTTGATTCGCAATGGCGAAGGTATGCTACTAAGTGCGAGGAAATCATTTGTTACGAGCGCCGGCAAAGCGGACAGCTATGTCGTTTCCACGCGTAGCGCTAGCGCCAACGGACCGACGGACATCGACATCTTCTATGTCCCTAAAGAAGCAGAAGGGTGGGAGATCTGTGGCGAGTTTGATGGACTAGGCATGCGAGGCAATGCCAGCGCCCCGATGACGTTTCAAGGGTTGAAAGTGGATGAGGAGGCCCGTATTGGCGGAGAGAAAAGCGGCTTCGAGACCATGCTCCAGGTCGTTCTGCCTCATTTCCAAATTGGGTGCGCCTCTGTTTCTCTCGGTATGGCGGAGGCTGCTTTCCAAAAAGCAAGCGCTCACGTCAGATCTCGGAAATACGAACATCTCGGCGGGACATCCATGGCAGAGATTCCCCGGACGCAGTTCATTGTCGGTGAGATGGCGCTCGAACTTCGGTCAACGCGTGCATACTTGGGCGAGACCATACGTCGCGCGACATCAGGGGATGACCAAGCCGTGCTCGACATTTTAGGGATCAAGGCACGCGCGGCGGACGCGTGTCTTTTCGTCGCCTCGCGTGCGATGACAATGTGCGGAGGTACAGCTTATGGCCGCAAAGGAGGGCTCGAGCGAATCTTCCGCGACGCGCAGGCCCCGCCGGTGATGGCGCCCTCTAGCGATCTCCTCAAGGAATTCTTAGGAAAGGCTTCTTTAGGGCTTCCACTCTTTTGACGAGGAGGAACTATGACCGCGGATTCGGCCTCTAAGGCATTGGATCACCCGCTTCGCATCGGGGCAGTGGCGTACGATTCGAAGGTGGTAACGATTTGGGAGGGTTTTAGAGCCTATTTCGAAAGGCGGGGATTTGGGATCGACTACGTTCTCTTCTCCAACTACGACACGCAAGTCGATGCGCTGCTTTCAGACTATATCGACGTCGCGTGGAATTCGCCCCTCGCCTGGGTGCGATGCCAGATAAAGAGTCCGGGACGGTGTTGCGCACTTGCCATGCGGGATACGGACCGTGATCTATCGACAAAAGTTTTGGTCCGGAAGGGCTCCGAAGTTACGACGTTGCGCGACTTGAGGGGAAAAAGGATCGCGGTTGGGGCTTCGGATTCTCCCCAGGCGACCTTGATCCCGCTCTCGATGCTCGCAGAAGTTGGAGTGGTACCCGGACAAGATTGTGACGTATTGTATCACGAGGTTATGGTAGGCAAACACGGAGACCATGTAGGCGGCGAGCGTGATGCCGCGCGCGCTCTCTTTGCCGGAGAAGCCGATGCCGCGGCGATCTTAGACAGCAACTACAGCGTGTTCGTCAACGAAGGGACGCTCGATCCTGGTGCTTTGCGGGTTCTAGCCACGACCCCTCCGTACGACCACTGTAACTTCACGGCACGGGATGACCTTCCAGGAGATCGGAAGGAAAAGTTTATGGAAATTTTACTTGGAATGTCCTTCCAGGATCCCGAAGTGCGGACTCTCATGGAACTCGAGGGCTTGACGCGTTGGCTTCCGGCCCGCACCAATGGCTACCAACAACTTGAGAAAGCTGTTGAGCGATTCAAGTTTTATGCCCAACTCGATTCCAAAAGCGCGACTGCAGCTTGAGGATCTCAGCCTGCACGCCGGGGCGAGCGTGCTGCTTCGACGCACTATTGGGGATCTTGCTGTCGGAGAATGGTTTGAGGTAAGCGGTGACACGCCTGGCCTGGGGGAAGATTTGGCAACTTGGTGCCGCAAGGAAGGGCATTGCCTCGAAGGCGCAAACGGTGGGGCCAACCTGCATCGGATTCAGCGCGGCGTTGGTCCGGTAACGGTCATGCGTCACGGCCGGGAAGTTGCCGAAGTCGCCGACCCAGCATGGGGACTCGCTCCGCGCGGTGCGAAGATAGAACTTGGAGGTCCTGAGCTATCTTTCCCGCTCAATAAGAAACGTGACGTTTGGGGCCAGGAACTTGTCGCGATTTATAAGCAAGCAGTCGCAAATCAATGGTCAGGCTCTCGCGACATCCCGTGGTGTGAGTTGCCTGCGCTCTGGCAGGAGGTTGAATCTGCCGTAAGCCAAGTGATGACTTTTCTGACTGAAAACGAGTTCGCTGCGCTCTATGTTCCGGCCCGTTTTATCCCGCGCATCCATCCTCACTTTCGAGAAGTGGTTGAGGTTTTGGCAGTCCAGGTGGCAGATGAAGCTCGTCATGCTGAGGTGTTCACGCGTCGTGCGGAAGTGGGCGGCATAGGCCTCGGAACTACTGCGGCAAGTGGCCAGCTTTCTCTGCAAACCCTGTTGGAGGAGCCCGACTTTACAACGGCGACCTTTCTGCTCTGTGTGATGGGAGAGGGGACCTTCCTGACGCTGCTTAAGTTCTTGGAGAAGTACGCCCCGGATCCAGTCACGGCTAAGATCGCGCAATATGCGCACCGCGATGAGGCACGGCATGTTGCCTTCGGGACCGCGCATCTCCGGTACTTGCTTGAAAGGGAACCTCAGCGGCGAGGATCTCTTGTGGCCGCAGTCGAACGTCGCAGCCGAATGTTAGCGTCCATTTCCGGCCTCAATCCTTATGTGCATGACTCCCTGGTGATTTTGGCTGGAGGGGGAACTTCGGTTGCACAAATTCGGCTAGGGGCGCACTTGGTCAGAGAACTGCACCGGGAAATGGATCAAGCACGACGTGAGCGTCTCCAGAATCTGGGTTTCGGATTTGAGGAAGCCACAGCTCTGTCTGCGTATCATACAAAAAACTTCATGTAGATGGATGAAGTAGAGACGCTTGCACGCAAGACATCCCTTCATAGACCAAGAGATTCCTGCTGCAATCGGAATGGTTGCTGACGTGTTTCATGTTTCAGATTGGACAGAGCGGAAGGCAGTGACGAGTCGCTATCGAGTTTGCGGGGCGTTATACTGTTGACATGGCGACTGTCATTTTCGTTTACGCAGTTGATGGCGGTCTTGTCAACTCGCTCATGAATTTCACCCACAAATTGATTTCCCCGAGGACCTATAGCTGTAACCTCTGCGCGCTTACGAGCGATATGCTGGGCAACAAGCGCGAGTGGGCTCGGTTCATTCAAGGACTTGGAGTGTCAACGGAATTCCTGCACCGCAACGAATTTGCCGCACGATACCCGAGTTCTAAGCACGACTTTCCAGCGGTTTTTCAATCGGCCGGAAATACGGATTTGGAGATACTAATCAGCAGCTCTGAACTGGCCGCGTGCCATGATCTAGCCGAATTGATCTCCTTGGTTCGTGAACGAGTGAAACCGGCGTCGGGAATGGGTCAAATTTAGTTGTATTCCATGAGTGAGAGCTTCTCGACTGTGTGCGAGATAAATATCCAGGGAATGCTACTCGCATCCGCGGTAGTCCAGAGCTCTGTTGACTGGCAGCCGTTTCGGAAGATTGACAGGGGCTAGCCCAGTCCACCCCCGCGTGGCCGCTCTATTGTCCCTCTTCGCGACCCTTCCGCAGTAGACTCCTATTTTCGCATTCGCTGACATGGCTTGATTTTTACTTTTTCTTATTGTATGTATACATTAAGATGATCCATAGGGGCAATGGACCGCTCGCTTCTCGACTGCGTCAGCGCAAGTTTCAGCTGCTGCGGCGTTTCTCTATTCCCGCCGATGCCCTCCCTGGTTCGCTCTCCCTTTCGCATCTCCATTGCGGCAAGCCCACCTGTCATTGTGCCGAGGACCGTGGCCATCCGGTCTGGTCGTTGACCTTTATGGTGCAGGGAAAAAAACGTGTCCAGCACATTCCCAAGGACTGGGTCGAGGAAGTGCGGCGCCGGGTCAAAGCGGGACGGGAGTTTCAAGACGCCGTCCGCGAAGTGTTGGCGGCCAACGCCCAGCTGCTCGTGCTGGAGCGCAAGAAACCTAAGAAAAAGAAAAAATGAACCGTTCGACGCCACGTCATCTGCTCCACTATGTGACACGGCGTCTTCGCCTCCGACGGTATCTCCGGGATCCTGGAGACGGTCGGCCACAACCGCAGATTCCGGCGCAGGCTCTGCTCTGGGCCCTGCTGATCGGCCAAATCCTCCGCGAATCGAGTTTTCATGCCGTCGAGGCACTGGTACGATCTTCGGCACGACGCACTCTCTCCATCGCCACTCCGTTCTGTGACGATACCTTGGGTTATTTCACCGAGCGGCTCGATCCCGGTCCAACACGGCAAGCCCTGCTCTCCCTCATCCGCGGCGCCAAGCGCAACAAGGCCTTTGATGATTGCCGCTGGATCGGCCTGGCCCTCGACGGCACCGGCGCGGGTTGGCGAACCCAGCAGGGTTGCACCCTCTGTCGGCCGAAGCAGAACGCTGCGAAACAGATCTTGGGCTATCAACATTCTTTTGTGATGGTCAGCGTGGTGGGAACCGGCCTGTCTCTGCCCTGCGATGGGGAACCCTACGGACCGGGCGACAGCGAGTACGCCGCCGGGCAGCGCTTATTGCGACGGGTGATCGGGAGCGTGGGAAAGCGCTTGGCGCAATATGTGGTCGTCGATGGAGAATTCGCCACCGCACCGTTCCTGCATACGGCAGGTGAACTCGGTCTCCGAGTGGTGGCACGGCTGAAAGACAATTTGCCGGAGTTACTGGCCGCCGCCCAGCAACGTTTTCCCTGCGGGCCTCCCGCAACGGTTTTCCAGCACGGAGCAGATCGCGTGGAGCTCTGGGACGCGGAGGACTTCGATCCCTGGGACACGCTCGATTGGGAAACCGTGCGCGTGTTCTTCTATCGTCAGCACAAGCCGGACGGCCAGGTAGTGCAAGCCTACTGGCTGACGAATTTCCCTTCCTCCACCGTGGGTTCGCAATCGCTATTCCGCATGGCCAAAAGCCGCTGGGAGATCGAAAACCAAGGCTTCAACGACGCCAAGAGTCGTCACGGCCTCGAGCATATCTGTCATCATCATGCCAACAGTCTGCTGATCGGCTGGCTCCTCACCATGCTGGCCTTGACCATCGAACGACTCTACCGCCTCCGCTATCTCCACCGCGGCAAACATCGGGTGCACAGCAGTGCTCAACTGCTGCTCCACCTGTGGCTCAGTCTTTCCCGCCCTTATGCAGCCGACAGTAGCTGACGCCCAGCAGAAAACAACTGAATATTCTCTTTCTTCGCATCTGACCACTCGCCATCACCAAGCTATTCCCGAGGGCTACGACCTCCAAGAAAAAAACTGTCTGAAAATAGGCCCGTTTCGCTCCGCTCCGTAAGTGAGCAGAAAATGCTACCGCCAGGACCCGTTCGTTCCTGGTCCCCTCCAAAGTTCCGAGATCGTTGGTTGACTGGCTGGACGCTTGACAGCGCACACAGTAGCGCCTATTGTCTTAGACGGTTGCCGGGAGGGACCGCAAAATGCAGCAGGGTCTTCTGCCGTTCGACGTAATAGGGTTCGACGTAACAGTGCAAGAGGGCGTCAAGCTCAAATGGCAAGGTAGAGAGCTTGATTCGGGACCATTGACCATGACGCTAGGTGAGCCCGGCAGCCATGGTGTTATCAACTACGAGACGGGAAAAGTGGATGTGGAGTTCCGTGTCCGAATCGCTTTCAACGAGATTACTGAGCTCCTCACGGACATGGGTGTTGAACCGGAGATCTTGGCCCCGATTGATATGGTGATCCGTTCCCAAGGGTCGATATTCGATGACGATCATAGCCTGCGTCTTTCGGGCAGGGGTGAGATCGTAGATCATTCAGTGTTGGATCCAGCGCAGACGAAGATAGAGATTCGCGCTCCCAGCCATTGAAAGCCTGACCTCAGCTCCCGGTCGGGAGCAGAAATTCGGGAAGCTCTTTTCAGCGGCCAGCCTGTGGCTTGGAAGTTCAACCCCCAAGAGAAGCGTGTGGTCCTAACTCTTCCGGAGACCCTTGGTGGTGAGACGCATATCTTGTGTATTGCGGGCAGTTATACGTTCCGATTCGCAGAAACTCACAAGAGACCATCTGACCTCCTTTGCCGAGCGCTTGCAGCCTATCGATCCATGGTGGGTTCGCTAAACGGGTTGTTTGGTGTGCAGAGACGGGAACTGCGTCGTGAGCTAGGACCGCGCGGCGAATCTCGCTGACAGAACCCGGCTCAACCTTGCCTTCCTCCACGCTAACCAGGCGGAGGGCGACGGGGTGTTCGCATTCCTCACGAACCATATCGAACAAACAACAAGATGGGGAGCGGGCCGCGATTTGACGGTCAACTGTGCCGAGATCTCTGACAGCATGCCCGTTGGAACCCTGCACCTAATCGGGGACGTTATATAGAGTTAAACCGTAGCTACATCTGACGCTAATCCGATTTCGATAATGCAATCCGTTGGGCCAAAAACGCCGTCTTCGTGGCCGACACATGAGAGTCGAGACACGCCCGCTGTCTTATTGACTGGCGGTACTGGGCTAGTAGGCGGAGGTCTGTGCAAAAGTCTCGCCTGCGCGGGGCGCGGTCTTCGGATTTTTGTGTTGACGCGTCGCCGGGATGGACTGTCGGAGCTGTTTTCCGCAAACGGCGAAGTGAGCGTGCTCCAAGGGGATATGACTGCGCCACAGCTCGGTCTCAGGCCAGAGATCTTCTCAGCCCTACAGAAATCAGTCACGGAAATCGTTCACTGTGCTGCAGATACTCGATTTGGGTTGCCATTGGACACCATACGGGCTACGAACGTAACGGGTACCAGGAATTTGCTCAAATTCGCGCGGGGTTGCAAAAGAATACAAAAGTTTGCTCACGTTAGCACAGCGTATGTTGCTGGACGACGCTCTGGAAACATCCTCGAATCGGCCAATCGCCAGCATTCCGGTTTTTTCAACACATATCAGCAATCAAAGTTCGAAGCCGAAGAACTGGTCCTTGATGCTATGAAGGATCTTCCGACCATCATTGTGCGGTTTAGCTCAATTATTGGAAACTCGCAGACCGGACAGGTCACTAGATTCAACTACGTGCATCAGTTGCTCCGGCTGTTTCCAAGGAACGTGCTCCCTGTCGCGCCGGGGCATCCAGATGCCCCGATTGATCTGATTCCGACAGAATGGGCCGTGGGCGCGCTATTCCACCTCATCGGTTCAGGCTTCTCCGAAGGACAGGTGTTTCATCTTTGTGCCGGACCAGAAAAAAGCTTCACGGTTGGCGAACTCATGAGCACAACCGTAGCGCTATTTGAGAGTAATCCGATCGGGCGAACCTGGATGCCGATACAGTTGCCTGAGTTGGTAAGCCTTTCCGAATTCGAAGCCTTCGCGGAACGAAGCAGGAAAAAGGGAGATAAGCTGCTTAACGCGCTTCTTACTGCTCTCGGATATTCTCTTCCGCACCTTGCGACTTTCCAGTACTTTGAAAACAAAAGAGCGTCCCAAGCGCTGGCGACCAGCAATCTGAAACTACCTCATGTCCGTGAGTACTACCCGAAGGTCGTCGAGTTTTGTCTCAACACGAATTGGGTGGGGAAGCGCAGAAACTCCGAATCGAGCTCGGTTGCGGTTACTGCAGAAACCCCGAGTTGATAAGTGTTCGATTCGTGGGCTTAATCTGGGTTAACTACACTGCTAGCCGCAGGCCACGAGCAGACATCATCTTGCGTTCTGAACTCCCTTACCATAAACTCTAGGCGGGACGCAGTCCACCGCCGCAGCCCATTATGCGGCAGCGTCTTTTTGAGTTTTAAATGTCGACTGTGTGCCCTGGCGAGGCATTCCAATGCGTGAAACCAAAACAACCGAATCAGAGTCCACTGGGGATCTGCAACCCGAGATTGCTCGGTTGCGTGCTCGTGTAGAGGAACTCCAGGCAGAATTGGCTCGCAAGCCGGGGCGAGGGCACGAACGCGATTCAGAACAAGAGCGAGAACCCCCTGGTGTAGGTGGAGATTTACCCGAGCGCGCATTTGACGAGGGCAGAAAGTTGTTCCGCGGCTTAGCGTTGGCGTCTGTCGAGCAACTGCGTCTTGCCGCTGATCTTGTCAGCCAGTTGGGCGACGAAGTGTTGAGCCGAAACCGCGTCAATAGAGTTCGGGGGCAGCATGAGAAGCGAGCGGGCGAACCGGTTTCCCCGGCAAGTTTGGTCGCTGACCTGCCGAGGGATTTTTTTGCAGGCGTGAACAGTGTTATTGATGAGTCTCTCAAGATTCCCGGGAAGGTCGTTGAGAAGTTTTATGAGGCGTACAAGGAAACTGAATCCGTGCAACGGTCTAGCGCGGAACGAGAACTTTCTCGAGCTGCGAATGCCCTGTCAAGAGCGGAGCACCTCTCTAAGGCTCGTCGTCAAGGGACACCTAGTGGGAAAATGAAATCTGAAACGGAAACCCCCAAAGCTGATTGATTGGTGACGCAGCAGAGAATCCGGAGCTGGTCAATTTTGGGGGTGTCGCCCAGTGGATCGGATTTCCCTGTTTCTTCTGGACATCTCACGAGTTCTACTTTTGTTTTGGGTAGCGGCGCGTCTCGCCTGGGAAACTGCCTTGGGGAAGCTGCACTTCCTCCCGCGAAAGCACATGGGGCCTCCGAAAATGATCCGTCTCGCCCTGGAAAGGCTGGGTGTGACGTATCTGAAACTTGGACAGTATCTAGCCACCCGCTTTGATCTCCTGCCTGAGGGACTGTATCGAGAACTTACAAGGCTTTTTGAGGATGTATCACCTCTTGGGTTCGACGAGGTCAGGGGTGTCGTTGAAAGCGAACTTAAGGGTCCGTTAGAAAGCGTCTTTCTCAAATTTGATTCGAATCCCATTGCTTCTGCTTCCGTAGCCCAAGTACACGAAGCACGCACAATTTCCGGTGAACGCGTCGCGGTCAAGGTCCAACGTCCAGGAATCGAACGCCTTTTCATGGCAGATCTTCGCAATCTCGCGCGTCTCGCGACCTTGGCCGACAGGTTAAAAGTCTTCGGAAGCCTGTCCGCGATCGAGGTTGTCAACCAGTTCGGGATGTGGACGAACAGGGAATTGGATTTTCGAATCGAAGCGCGGACAGCTGTTGTCATGGCTAAGTACGCCACGGCGAACGAGATCGTGCCGAGAATATTCTTGGATCTAACTACGGCCAGAGTTCTGACCATGGAGTTCGTCGAGGGTGTCAGTCTGGCAAAAATCGCCGAGCTTCTTGACCGTGGCCGAGTCGATTTAGTGCGCGCCGAACTTCCGAATCTTGATTTTGAAAAAGCTGGTCGGAACCTTGCGTTTGCGGCACTTCATCAGCTATTTGTAACTGGTATTTTTCACGGGGATCCTCATCCGGGCAACATCTTGATACGGAATGACAATCAGATCGCTTTTGTTGATTTTGGTATCTTTGGAGAATTGACGAGCTATGAGCGCGAAGCTCTCGCGGGATACATCGAAAACGTCGCTCTCGGAAGAATCAATGAGAGTTTCCATTGCTTTGAGCAACTGACTTTCCCTTCACAGGAAACCGACATCGAGCAATTTGAAAGTGAAGGGCGTGCGGTTTTCCGCCGTTGGTACCAAGTCTCACAGGATTCTGACTCGCCCGTTCATGAGCGCCACCTGGGGCGTTACACAGCTGAAATCTTCGACGTCGTTCGACGGAATCACGTCCGGATGAGTATGGACACGCTGTTGTTTTGGCGAACCCTAAATGCGCTCGATTCGAGCGCTCTGCGGTTGTCGGGGCACTTCGACCTATTGAGACAGCTGCGAAATTTCTTCGAGGAGATCCGTCCGGCATTCGTAGAGAGGTTGGTGCACGCTCTATCCGCTGAGCTCCAAGCGCCGGACGCAACTTCGGGGATTCTCGCGATCACGCGGCACACGCGAGACATGCTCCAGCTGGCTGTCCGAGGCGATTTGACGGGTCGAAGCATCGAGAAGGAAGCACAAGCGTTCGCCAAGCGTGCAAACGGGGAAACGAAGAGCATGGCTGCGGCGATTATCGCGGTTTCACTACTACTCCTTGGAATCAATTCTCATACATTCCTGGTGTTTCTGATTATTGGGGGAGCATTGCTAGCATACGCATGGGGAGGGGTGGCAAGTGCCAGACGTTCACAAGATACGGCGGCATCGAAAGAGGTCGCTGGCTGATCTGATCGTAGGTGGTCCGGCTGGGTTTAGTGAACTTTTGCAGCGCCTAGGACCGACATTTATCAAGCTCGGGCAGTTCCTCGCTCTACGACCAGATATCGTGCCCCAGGAGTATTGCGACGAACTGATGGGGCTCTTGGACAGGGTTCCCCCGTTCCCCTGGGATGATGCCAAGGCCATCTTGACTGAGCATTTGGGGAAGGATCCAACGGAAGTCTTTGATTTCGTCAACCCGAGACCCGCCGCGGCCGGATCTCTGGCTCAGGTTCATTTCGCACGTCTGAAGAATGGAAACGAAGTTGCGATTAAGATTCAACGGCCCAACATTGAGAGGCGGGTCCGGAGAGATTTGCGACGCGCAGGTTTGTTGGCGAGACTCTTGGAATTGGGACATGTGTCTCTCATTGTATCTCCGAAGGATCTGTTCGAAGAACTTAGGGACTGGGTGATGCAAGAGATCGATCTCACTCGTGAGCTTTCGAATCTTTCGAAACTCTCGGATTTGACCGCCAATAGCTGCTCACAAAGGGTTCCCCAACCGTATCCGGAACTATGCGGGAAGAGAGTGCTGGTGACGGAGTTCCTGCGTGGAGTGGCGGTCAGTGAGGTGTTGGTCGCCATGAGGTCCGGGCAGCCGAAGGACCGAGAGTTGGTTGCTGATCTCGGAGTGGACTGGAACGCCTTTGCAGAAAATCTCATGCGAGCAACGCTAACTCAGATCTTCGACTACCACTTTTTCCACGCCGATGTTCATCCGGGGAATCTGCTCGTGTTAGCAGGCGATGTAATTGGTTATGTCGATTTCGGGCTGTGCGACAAGTCGGACGAGACGGTGCAAAAGGAGCAACTACGCTATCTGAGCGCTGTCTACAACAGCGATGTCGACCAGATGTTTAAAGCCCTGATGGACGTGTTGGTCGCGGGCCCGGAGAGTGATGTGGAGAGCTTCCGGATGGATTTCGTAGCGGAGGCCAAGATCTG
Source organism: uncultured Acidobacteriota bacterium (assembly GCA_963833345.1). Classification (GTDB taxonomy): domain Bacteria; phylum Acidobacteriota; class Terriglobia; order Acidiferrales; family UBA7541; genus Acidiferrum. Next base: position 660,320 of record CAWHXI010000001.1, read on the forward strand.
GCTGACGGAACTCGCCCGTCACGACAATGCAGAGCTACAAGGACGGTCGCCGATTGCTCAGTGGATGATTGGGGTAATGCGTGCCGCACGAAAGCACGGATTCCAAGTGCCTACGCGCATCTTATCGATGTACCGAGCGCTGCTTACGGCGGAAACAGTTGCAACCGGGATCGCTCCGGATGCAGACCTGCAAAGGGTCGGCCAGGAATTCTTTACGACGGTTGCGTGGGAGGAGGTTGTCCGTACTCTTCAGCCAAAAAACCTGCAGAATATCGTGCTCACTATCCTTGGGCTGTTGAAAGATTCGCCCGGGCAATTCCGGCGGATTCTCGCTGATCTCTCCGAAAATCGCTTCATCTTGAATACGAAGGTTTCGGAGGATCCCAAAGTCGAACGGCTCAGAAATCGGCGGACGCGACTGTTGGTGACGTCTGTTCTGACCGTGGGGGTCGCGATCTTAGTCGCGAGCCCACGGTTGCCGACGGTCTTTGGCGTAACACTAGCATGGCCTCTCTATACTCTTCTGGGCTTCTTGTATGTATCGGTCCTTGTTCAGTGGAGAGGACTCCGGTGAGAGCCCTCGGTCTGAGTCGCCGTGGTCAGGGAATCCTGGATGATGTCGTAACGATCTTTCGGGATATCGATCACCTTGCGCGCTCCGTTCTGAACGCTCTGGGTCGCGCAGGGTCGCCAGACAATGAGAAGTACGATTCGCAGCGCAAATTTCAAGCCGAGATATGGAACTTGCGGCGCCTTATTCACATTGTGCTCGGGAATGGGGTCGAGCAGGACATCATAGGGGCGATCGATTGGTTCGCCAAACACGGGGACGCTGCCGAGCGAGCCATCGTCGTCTGGATAGACTTAGTCGAAACTCTCGTACAGGGTCAGGAGCGCCGGTATGGGAAACAGCCTGGCCTGGGCGCGATAAAAAAGGCCGAAGTAAAGGAAGTTATGCGGCGTCTGCTGGTTGCGAGGAATTTGCGGATCCGCAATATTCCGCAAGTCTTGATGCCGATATTTCTAGAGATTTTTGTTGACTGGATGGTAGATGCGATCGTTTCCATGTCAAACCGTTATGGCCTCTGGGCAACGGACGATCAACCGCGCAACGCAGTTGTGGTGATGATGGCCACCGGTCGAAAATGGCTGGGCAAAGTGTTTCGCCCTCTTTTTGCTGCGATCGTCGTGATATCCAGCCGTATCTCCAGCCTTTTCCGTCACGAAGGCCATCTTTCACCTGAATTGATGGCAGCGTTGGAGGCGGTTGAGCATGAAGGGTTTATCGAAGGAGTCCGAGACGCTCTGGGCGAAGTGTCCAAGTTGATTATCTGGATTTCGAAACATCGGGAGCAGCTAACGGCAGCTGTCGAACTCATATTTGAGGCAGTCCAGCAAGCTGAGGCGTACATCGAGCTGCCAGGACCTGAAAAAAGAGCGTACGCCGAGGATCTCATACTAGCCGTGCTGGATGAAATGGGATTCAAAGAGCGGGCGGGGTTGGTTTTCGCGATGGTCAATTCATTTATCGGAACTGGAATAGAAGCAGCGGTGCACTTGTTCAACAAACGAGGTGTCTTTGGTCATCAAAGAAATGGTTCGCGATCCTGGTCGCAGGAATCTTAAGCGGTATCTAGGGCAAGCCGCAGAGTGACTTCTTGAGCTGTTCTGCTATGCTTATCTAGCAAAAGAGCACTCTATCGGTTCTATTAATGTTGCCTTGCATCGAGCAGGCTTCGTCGCCGCTCTTTCGGAAGTTGGGATCATATGTTCGCTGCTGGCGATCAGGAATATCCCGCGTTTGGTCGAGCGAAGAATTTGGTCGAGCTCTTGCGTTGGAGAGCGTACGCTCGCCGAGATGACTATGCCTATAGATATCTACGTGACGATGACTGTACAGCAGCCGTAACTTACGGAGAGTTGGACTCTCGGGCGCGAGGGATCGCGAGTTTTCTGCAGCACACCGGACTCGCCGGTGAGAGAGTGCTGCTGTTCTATGAAGCAGGCCTGGATTATCTTGCTGCACTGTTTGGTTGTATTTATGCCGGTGTTGTCGCGGTTCCGCTCTCCTCTCCAAAGCGCAAGGCGCTGAATCAGTTAAGCTTGATCTGTGGGGATGCGCGCCCAGCGGCAAGTCTTAGTTCCCCAGCCTTGATATCGGCAGTAGAACCCCTGCTGTCGGGTTTCCCCGATCTCGCAGGCCTTCGATGGTTGAGCACGACGGCGCACTCATCGGAGCCCAGCCCCTGGAAGGAACCGGTGATCGGGGCGGGGACGCCAGCCTTGTTACAGTACACTTCCGGGTCCACCGGTGACCCGCGAGGTGTCATCCTAACTCACGAAAACCTTTTGCATAATCAACATGTAATGCAACAAGCGTTCGGCGTCGGTCAAGAATCAATCATCGTCAGCTGGTTACCCCCTTACCACGACATGGGTTTGATCGGAGGCCTGTTCCAACCTGTCTACAGTGGAGCTGTTTGTCTGCTGATGTCCGCTTCGGCGTTCTTGCAACGCCCCGTCAGGTGGTTGCGAGCGATATCGCGTCATCGTGGCACGATAAGCGGCGGCCCGAACTTTGCCTACGATCTGTGCGTTGATAGGGTAAAGCCTGAGGAGCGGGCGGATCTCGATCTAAGCAGTTGGACTATCGCCTTCAATGGCGCCGAACCAGTGCGCCACGAGACGCTGGAGCGATTTGCAAAGGCATACCAGGCACAAGGTTTCCGCGTCGAAGCGTTTCGACCCTGCTATGGTTTGGCCGAGTCAACCCTTATGGTGACGGCGAAGTCACAGGCCGGTCGGCCAGCGGTACACAGACTCTTTCGTGATTCACTGGCGCGCGGGGAAGTAAAGGAAGCGCCGGAGAGTGAAGAAGACAAGAGCATCGTAAATGTCGTGGGGTGCGGGACCGCCCACTCTGATCAGTCGCTTGCCATCGTTGATGCGGAGACGAGGCGGCAGGTATCGCCAGGTAGAATCGGTGAAGTCTGGGTAACAGGTCCAAGTGTTGCGGCGGGCTATTGGAACCGGCGTGATCTGACAACTGAAACGTTTCGCGCAGAGTTGGCGGATTCGAGAGGTATTCCATTCCTGCGCACCGGGGATCTTGGATTTGTTAAAGGGGAGGATCTCTACATCACCGGGCGTTTGAAGGACCTGATAATCATTAATGGGCGAAATATCTATCCGGAGGACGTGGAACATGTGGTGAACCAGAGTCACCCGGGTATACGCAGAAATGGCGGGGCCGCGTTTTCGGTAGAATACGAAGGGCGCGAACGGCTAGTTTTCGTCCAAGAAATGCCGCGGCACTACCCAAAGGAAAAACTCGAAGAAGTTGTTCAAGCCATACGAGGTGCCGTGGCGGCGAATATGGAACTGGTTGTCCATGTCGTTGCGCTCGTAGATTCTGGAGCGATCCCCAAAACGACAAGCGGCAAAATTCGACGGCACGCATGCCGAACGGATTTTATGAGTGGTAGTTTGGAAGTGATCGAGCGCTGGGATTTGTCCACTGTGACCGACGCTGCCACAAACAGCAAAAACAAAACCCGCATTGAAAGTTCTGATCTATCTCTTGATGATGAGATAGGGCGTGATACAAGCAAGAAACGTGCTGATGATTTGATTCAATGGCTCCGCGCGTACGCGACCGAGCGAATTAATTCGCGGCTGATAGATGAGCGCCGGTGCATACCTCCACATATCGTCCTTGATTTCGGAAATCGCGGCATATTGGGAATGCAGGTCGGTGCAATCCACGGCGGTCTTGCGCTTCACAATCGTGATGTAGTTCGCGTGATCGAGCAACTCGCCGGAATCGATCTTACCCTTGCGTTGTTCGTAGGCAACAACAATGCCCTGGGTATTCGACCTCTTGCGCAATACGGAAACCAAGAGTTACGCGACGAAATGCTCCCGGATCTGGCAAGAGGCCGCGAGTTGGCGGCGTTCGCGCTTACTGAACCTGGAGCGGGCTCCAATCCAAGGGCGATTTCTGCGAAAGCGACTCGCGATTCCAAGGGAGGCTGGCGCATCAGTGGCTCAAAGCTCTGGATTGGATCTGGCTCTTGGGCTGGCGTAATCAACGTGTTTGTCAAATTGGAGGAAGGACCCAGCGGATCCAGCGGCATGGCTGCCTTTGCAGTTCGGCAAGGAACGAAAGGGCTGCGGCACGGTCCTGAGGCGCTGACTATGGGAATGCGCGGCATGGTGCAAAACGCGATCTATCTGAACGACGTGCCGGTAACTGAGCATAGTCTTCTGGGAACACTCGGAGGCGGTTTAGAAGTGGCACAGGACGCTATGATGTTCGGCAGGCTGGGTCTGGGTGCGACCGCCATCGGCGGCATGAAACGATGCGCGCAGTTGATGTTGCGGTATGCCAAGCGACGGGTCATCTCGACGGGAAGTTTGCTCGACAATCCCGTAACGCTGTCGCGATTTGCTGAGTTGGCCGCAGCGATCACGGCCACAGAAACCATCGTTTCACGCACAGCAGAATTGTTGGACAACGCCTGCCCAGTGCCTCCGGAAGTGTTTGTTGTTTGCAAGATCGTCGGCACGGAGCATCTGTGGCTGGCGGCCGATGATTTGGTTCAACTGCTGGGGGGACGCGGGTATGTGGAAAGCAATATTGCCGCTCAAATTCTCCGCGATGCAAGAGTCTTTCGGATATTTGAAGGACCGACGGAGACCCTTCAGGCATTCCTTGGTGCCAATGTCCTCCACGGCACTAAGGAATTAGATCTCTTCTTGCGAGACACTTTGAATGGAGCGGACGTATTGAGCGGCTTGCGTCTCGCAGCCGAACGCATCCATAGCTACTACTCGGACCGCGCCAGCTCCTTCCCGGATCGCGCCTCCATGTTGCGTTGGGCGCATTTCGTGGCCGGTCGGATGGCTTGTTCCGCGATTCTTTTGGGATTCGTGCGGGAAGCAGCGTTTCGCTCGCCTTCTGACCACTTCCGACGAGTGGTCGCTTGGGCTGAGCGGCAGTTTGAGCGCGATCTGGCGGCGGCCGTCGACCCCAACATGGACGCTCATCTTACCCGATCGGAACAGGTTGTCGATTGTGTAGGTGGCTACGTCGATTCGATCGGAGATATCGAACAGACTCTGGCAGGGGAAGAAGAAAGTCTTGACTGGCTATTGCGGCGAGATGCTCCATCAACGAAAAAAGAATCTGTCCCCGATTTGTTCAAGGCACCTTCGCGAGCAGAGCGGCGCGATACTTTGGGAGAAATGGACGAGACGACAGAGCCTGAGGCGACTCGCGTTGAAGTGGGCTTGAAGATTCGTCGGAGTCGGCAAGATATTGAAAAATGGTTGACACAATGGCTGGTCCGCGAGGCGAACATTCCGCCTGATGCCGTCCATGTCCGTAAGCCGTTTGCGGATTTTGGGCTTGATTCCACGACGGTAGTCATGCTGGTTGGTGATTTGGAAGAGTTCCTCGGCCATCGGTTCGAGAGCACCTTGGCTTGGGACTATCCAACCATCGCATCGATGGCCGATTTTCTCGCGAACCACGCTGCTGTTGTAGGAGATCTCGAAGACGCAAACGGTCATCCGGAGAACCATGACCAGGTATCCTGAGAGGCAGCGCACCTGCGATCAGGCTCCAGAACCCTAGACGATTTGGGTGAGACAACTGATGATCTCTCACGACGACAGTCACGAACCGATTGCCATCATAGGCATGGGATGCCGCTTCCCGGGTGCCCCTGATCCAGCCGCGTTTTGGCGCTTACTCGTTGATGGAAAGGACGCGATCTCTGAAGTTCCGTCCGACCGGTGGGACATCGAGGAGTACTACGATCGTGATCCTCTGGCACCGGGGAAGATGAATACAAGATGGGGAGGATTTCTTGAACAGGTCGACGAGTTTGACCCGTTTTTCTTTGGAATATCTCCTCGTGAGGCTGCATGCATGGACCCACAACAACGTTTGTTGTTGGAGGTCGCATGGGAAGCCCTCGAAGATGGTGGTCAACGTGTCGATTGCCTTGCCGGAACGCCTGTGGGCATCTTCCTCGGTTTGTCCAGCTACGACTACGGACGCGGTGATACGAACGCGACTGCCATTGAACCTTATATGGGAACCGGGAACGCAGGCAGCATTGCCGCCAACCGGATTTCTTACGTTTTCGATTTTCGAGGGCCAAGCATGGTCGTGGACACGGCCTGTTCGTCAGCACTGGTGGCCGTGCATTTGGGTTGCAAAAGTTTGCGTAGGCGTGAGTGCACCCTTGCCATCTCGGGTGGTGCCAATATCATTCTATCGCCCACCATCACGATAGCGTTTACCAAGGCCGGCATGATGTCACCCGACGGGCGCTGCAAGGCATTCGATGCAGCCGCAAATGGATATGTGCGAGGCGAGGGAGTCGGAATCGTCGTGCTCAAACTTCTCTCCGAGGCACTTGTTCAAGGTGATCCGATTTACGCCGTGATACGGGGGAGCGCTGTCAATCAGGACGGGCGCAGCAATGGACTCACAGCTCCAAATCGTGAATCTCAGGAAGCAGTGATTCGAGAGGCCTGCAAGGACGCGAGGATCTTGCCTGGTCAACTCGACTATGTTGAGGCACACGGTACGGGTACTGCCTTGGGCGATCCAATCGAGGCCAGAGCTCTGGGCAACGTACTCGCTGACGGTCGTCCACCGGGTCGACATTGTGCCATCGGCTCTGTAAAGACGAACATCGGGCATCTGGAAGCTGCAGCAGGAATTGCGAGCCTGATGAAAGCAACTCTCGCTCTCAAGCATCGACAAATTCCAGCTAGCCTCCATTTTAAGTCTCCTAACCCTCTGATTCCATTTCAGGAGCTTCCTCTCAAGGTCCAGGAGGTAACGGCCCCGTGGCCTGCGACGTCATCTTTGGCGCTCGCTGGCGTGAACTCTTTCGGTTTTGGCGGTAGCAATGCGCATGTGATCTTGGAAGAAGCACCGCAGGGCGTCACTCCACTTCAGGCCGAGTTACCTACCGATATGGACAGGCCTGTTCTGCTACCGCTGTCGTCACACAGCGAGGAGGGACTAATCTCAACCGCGGAAAGGTATCAGGAGTTCCTCAAAGGGATCCATGGGAAGGAAGAGATCAGAGACGTATGTTTCACCGCAAGCGTGCGGCGGTGCCATCACGATTACAGACTGGCCGTTCTTGGACGTTCACCGGAGGAACTTGCAGCCCGGCTTGGCAGATTCGTTCATCGAGAGGTTGGGGCTGGTTTTTTTTCGGGTCATAAGAAAAGCGCTGGTCCACTCAAAGTAGCGTTCGTATTCCCCGGGCAGGGAAATCAATGGTATGCGATGGGTCGGCAGCTTCTCGGCTGCGAGCCGGTTTTTCGAAATGCAGTGCAAGCTTGTGACGATCTTCTCCAGATACACTCTGGTTGGTCTCTCTTGCAAGAATTGATGACTGGGGAATCCCAGTCTCGTCTGGGTCAGACGGAATTCGGTCAGCCAGCTATTTTCGCTATCCAAGTCGCCCTTGCCGCGTTGTGGCGCTCGTGGGGCATGGAACCAGACGCGGTCGTTGGGCACAGCATGGGGGAAGTTGCGGCGGCGCACTTCGCCGGTGTGCTCTCCCTCTCCGATGCGGTGCGGATAGTCTTTCATCGTGCACGATTGATGCAAAGAGCCGCTGGGATGGGCAAAATGGCGGCGGTTCGAACCTCATTTGAAACGGCGCAGCGAATGCTTAGCGGGTATGAGGAAACGCTCTCGATCGCCGCCTGCAACAGTCCCGAGAGCACAGTCTTGTCCGGCGATGCCCTCGCGCTGGCAGATTTGCTCAAATCTCATAAGGGGAAGATAGCGCATCAGTACTTGCCGGTGAACTACGCGTTTCACAGTCCTCAGATGTCTGCGTTTCAAGCCGAGATTAAGGACTCGCTTCAAGGGGTGATCCCACGATCTAGTTCGACACTTATGGTTTCGACCGTCACGGGCAAGCCGGTATCAGGGCCTGAACTGGATCAGACCTACTGGTGGAACAACCTCCGAGGTACCGTGTTGTTTTCGCGAGCCATTGAGAATCTGCTTGCGCGCGGCTTCAATGTTTTTGTGGAAATCAGTGCGCACCCGACTTTGCTCAGCGCTATATCTGAATGTGATGGCAAGCATGAAACGGACGCGCTTTTGGTCCCATCTTTGCGCCGTAACACGGATGAACAAGAGCACATGCTCGGGTCCTTGGCCGGTCTCTACACGGCCGGATATCCGGTTGATTGGCACAAGCTTCACCCGGTTGGAAGGCACGCGAGCCTCCCACCTTATCAGTGGAACCAGCAACCGTTTTGGCACCCGGCTATAGCCCGCGGAAGTTCGAAGTTCGTGAAGAAAGGCGAAGAAAGGCATCCGTTGCTCGGAAGGCGCATGGATGCGCCACATCCTGCATGGGAAGTTGATTTGAGCGTGGCACGCACTCCGTACTTAGGTGAACATCGGGTGCAAGGAAAGATTGTATTCCCGGCCGCAGCCTATTTGGAAAGCGCGATTGCGGCTTCCATTGAAGTTTCGAGCCGGGCTCCCCGAGCGATATCAGATCTGAGACTCGAGAGACCTCTTCTGCTGCCGGAAAATGGTACGCGGAGAGTCGAGATGATACTTTCTCCCGAGCTAGACGGCCAGTCTCATTTTTACTGCTATAGCCGTTCGGACGAAGGAAAGAGGTCATGGATCCTGCACGCGAGTGGACTCGTCGATACGTCAGGAGGAAATTCGCCGCAGGCATTGCCCGAATTCCCGATTGGCATCCTCAAACGTTGTCCTCAAGAAATGTCACGGACGGACTGCTACAGAAAATTAAATGAAATGGGTTTGGAATATGGACCCTCGTTCCAAGGAATCGAAAGGCTCTGGCGGGGCGATCACGAAGCGCTGGCACGGATTAAGGTGCCAGCGGACATAGAATCAGACATCGGACATTATCATATGCATCCTGCAGTTCTCGATGCCTGCGGGCAAGTTTTGTTGACGATTGTAGAGGACGATGGCCAAACATTTATTCCGAGTGGGATAGGTTGTGTGCGCATGCACGCAGCGGCTCTCCCTGCCGGCGAATTGTGGGTTCACGCCCGGTTGACATCGTCGGCAGCAACGCGCGATCGCGTACTCACCGGAGATGGAAGTCTACTTGACTCGACCGGAAACGTGATCGCCGAGGTTGAGGGCCTTCAGTTGCAAAGGCTCCAAAGAAGTGTGCCTGCTATTAAAGAGAATTCAAACGACTGGCTCTATGCAATCGAATGGCGGGCGATGCCACTTCCTGACCGGCCGGATAGCGATTTGGGAGTAGGGACATGGCTAATCTTCGCCGATCCCGTCGGACCTTGGAACCAAGTCGCGAGAGCGCTCTCGAGTCACGGCCAAAGTTGTGTAATTCTCTTTCCGGGCGAGACATTTACGCGTCACAGTGACGGCGATGGCTGGACCACTTATACGGTCTCCGCGCAGAATCCTTCGCAGCTTGCGATGGTGCTCGACAATGAATTGCAATACAACATGAGAAATTGCCACGGAGTGGTTTACCTGTGGAGTCTCCTGAATGGAACAGAGCATGAGACGACTCTTCAATCGATCGAGCAAGCCCAGATCCTTGGTTGCAGTAATATCCTCCACCTCGTACAAGAGATAGTGAAAGCGGGGCTTAAGACCTCTCCGCGTTTATTTCTTGTAACCCGGGGAGTACAGAAGGTGGGAGTCGGATCCGACCCGGTCTTGGTCAGCCAAGCCCCTGTTTGGGGGCTTGGCCGGGTGATCGCAAACGAACATCCCGAGTTTCGGTGTACGAATATCGACCTAGGTTTTGCAAATGTGTCCAACGACATAGCTGCTCTTGCGCGTGAAATCTGCACTGACGATAGAGAGAATCAGATTGCATTCCGGGCTGGAGTGCGGCATGTTGCCCGACTGACGAGGGTGGTGAACAGCCAAAGTGAGCCGATCCTGTCCGGCTCGAATCACTTTACGATTCCGGTCAATTGCCCTTTCTGCGTAACAGTCGGCACTCCCGGAGCTCTAGACAGCTTGAAGTTTCGGGAAACCTCTCGACCAACAATAGGGCCGGGCCAGATTGAGATTGAAGTAAAAGCGGCAGGCTTGAATTTCAGAGATGTGATGAAGGCGTTGGGTATCTACCCGAGTTCGAACGAGCAGGATTTGTGGCTCGGTGATGAGAGTGCGGGCACGATCGTTGGCGTAGGTGACGGTGTTGAGGAGTTCCAACCGGGTGATGCGGTGATCGCTGTCGCGCCCGCAAGCCTTGCCAGGTATGTGACGGCTCCTGCCGCGTTTGCAGTGCGAAAGCCTTCGCGATTTACATTCGAAGAGGCAGCCGGTATCCCTATTGCGTTCATGACCGCGCACTATGCGTTGCGGCATCTCGCGCGTTTGGAACCGGGCGAACGCATCCTTGTTCATGCGGCGGCGGGTGGGGTGGGGTTGGCGGCTCTTCAGATCGCCCAACATGTTGGGGCCGAAGTATTTGCGACCGCTGGGAGTACTGAGAAGCGCGAGTACTTGCGGAGCCTTGGGGTCAAAGAGGTGTTTGATTCCAGGTCGTTGGCGTTCGCCGATGAAGTGATGAGGGCGACGGGACGCAAAGGTGTTGACGTCGTTCTTAATTCACTCGCTGGAGCGGCCATCGGGAAGAGTCTTTCGGTCCTGCGTGCTTATGGGCGGTTCCTCGAGATCGGAAAACGCGACATATTTCAAAACAGCAAGATTGGGCTATTGCCCTTCCAGAATAATCTTTCGTTTTTCGCAATCGACATGGAGAGAATTTTCCGCGAGCGGCCTCAATTCGCGTCATCTATGTTTCGCGAAATCATGGCTCTCTTTGACAAGGGGGCGGTAAAGCCAATTCCTAGCCGTGTGTTCCCAGTATCTGATGTCGCAGAGGGCTTTCGCTATCTCGCTCAGGCTAGAAACATTGGGAAGGTCGTAGTGTCTTTTTCTAGCACGTCGGCCACAGCGGGTTCGGGACAGAAGAAAGATAGTCTTCTTCGTCCGGATCGTACGTACTTGGTCACAGGCGGCTTGGGTGGTCTCGGTCTGGCTGTGGCACGGTGGATGGTGGACAACGGGGCGCGAAACCTCGTGCTACTAGGCAGAAAGGGTGCTTCCAAGGTTGTCGAAGAGACTCTGAATTCGGATCCTATGGCGAAGGCAAGGGTTGAGGTATCTCAGGCCGACATTTCGAATGCGGAACAGTGTCGCGGTGTTCTTGATCGAGTCCAAGAGACGATGCCTCCGTTGGCAGGGATTGTGCACGCGGCCGGCGTGTTGGATGACGGTCTGTTGCTCCAACTAAACGAACAGCGCTTGCGAGATGTCATGGCCCCCAAGATTGCGGGAGCGTGGAATCTGCATGGGCAGACGGCAAGTGCGTCTCTTGATTTTCTTGTGTTTTTCTCGTCAGTTGCTTCGGTGTTTGGCTCGCCTGGGCAGGCAAATTACGCTGCGGGAAACGCTTTTTTGGATGCCCTAGCTCAATACCGCCAGGATCGAGGAATGCGGGCGCTCAGCATAAACTGGGGACCGTGGGCAGAGGTGGGGATGGCGGCAGGAATTGCGAGCCGGAGGCTTGCGGGATTGGGGATAGCGAGTATCCCACCGGCCCAAGGTCTCGATCTGCTCGGGAAGCTAATCCAACAGGAACAAGCTCAAGCGATCGTCGTCAACGTGGACTGGGGAAAATGGTTACAACAGTCTGTCGTCGGCAACACGCCGCTCTTCGCAGACTTCCGGGTTGAACTCGGACGAGACAATGCTGCGAGCAGCAGTAGTGCAATTCGGCAGCAGATAATCTGCGCTGAACCGTCCACGCGGCAGCATTTGCTCGAGGGCTGCATTGTAAGTGAACTGGCACGCGTACTTCAGGTCGAACCTTCTCGTCTTAATGTCCACGCACCTTTGGACGCATTGGGATTGGATTCTCTTATGGCGATCGAGTTCAAGACACGGCTGGACACAGATTTCGGTGTCAATCTATCGATCGAAAGTTTGCTCGACGGACCGACGATATCTCAAATAGCGGCTCAGTTGCTGGACACTATTGGCCCGGTTGCCATGCCGGCCAGCGGTGAAATCGCGAGTTAGAAAGAAAATCACCATTTCGTTCGTCCGATCGAATCGTTAAGCACTACAATCGTCCGCGGAGCTTCGCACGATTGCGCACGCAGACCGAGATTGACAACCTGGAGAATCTGGTAATTTGTGCCCTGCTGGCCTCTTTGGCGTGCCTCTTCGGACTGGTTCCGGTCGGAGGGCCTCGCGCGGATCAGGATAAGACATTTGAGTCATGGGGGGAAAGTCAAGTTGTCCAGGCTGATGAATTGGCTCGCGAACTGTCGGAAACAAAAGCTTTGCGGCCGGTTATTCTCTACGTCGGTTTCCTGACGCTCTTTTCCGGGGGGCCGCATTCCCGGCTACACGTTTCACGGCACTGCTTCCACCAATCAGGGTCTCGCCGAGTTGAAGAAATGGGTTGACACTGGTCCGCGTACGCCATCTCTCGTTATCTATTGTGGATGCTATCCTTTTGATGATTGTCCGAACATACGGCCTGCCTTCAACATCTTCAGCGAGATGGGCTCCACAAGGCATTACGTCATTGTTCTGCCCACAAACTTCGCAACCAATTGCCGATTGGGTTGACACGGGCTGCCAATCGAAAAGGAGTTCTGAATTGCATGAACTCGCTCTCTGCGCGAGTTCGCCTGCGTGTTATGGTCGAAAAGGGCGCCGAAAAGTGAACCATCTCCGATAGATTGGTGTGAGCAGGTTGCAATTGTAGTTTGCAGCAGGGAATCGGCCAAAGGGGAATGCGAGGGAGTGCGAAAGGAATGCCTGCTTGCGCCAACATCGTTTCTTGCTCTGGATGGGTGGAGCGCGGTTCATTCGTAAATGAAGCGTATTCGCAGGTAGTTTCTCGGCGGTTACGAGTATTTGGTCTAGTGTTTGGCCTCGAGCGAAGCGTGCAGTAAAGGCCAAATCACGCGTCGGCTCGAAAGGTGGTGAGGGCTGCGTTCTCGAAGTCGGGATCATCGGTGCGGGAAAGTCTCTCATCCCAGGCCCCCCAGTGGCGAAGCACGGAAACGACATGCTTGTAAAAAATGAGAGAAGCGACTAAGCCCTCGATTTCCTTTCCGCGGAAGTACCTCAGAGCTCTCCATGGCATTTCCGCGAACTGAGCTCCCAATCCTCTATAGGAATTAATGATTCGTTGCCAAACTTCAGCTGCTTCCCGCGTTGCGCCTGATCTTTGACGTGTTTCGGGCAACACGTCTGCGAGCATTTGCACTCGATGAAGAAAAGCTTCGGGAGCGTATATTTTGTTCAGAAGCCATTTAGTTCCATGCTGCAACTGTTCGCCGGTCATGCGCTTGGGGATGATGTTCGTCTGGAGGTAAATGTCCACCAGCGGATCTGGCTTCAACCGAGCTTCGCTAAACAAACGTTTTTCCAGCGGGGTTCCCTCGGGCGCACTCAACAAGCTCAAAGCGATCATGGGCACGCCTGCATTTTGGATAAATTCGTATTGTGCACGAAATGAGTCCGTTGTATCTGTGTCGAAACCACAGATCATCCCTGCCTGGACCATGATTCCTCGGCTTTGAATTTTTCGAATATCCCCGACCAGGTCAGCCCTAAGATTTTGACGTTTCTTTACGTCACGCAGAGCATTCGGATCTGGAGTCTCGATACCAACAAAGGCCAGTTTTAGACCAGCGGCAGCGCACAAGTCCAACAACGGGGTGTCTTGCTCCCTGGCGGCGTCGATGGACAACTGAGTCACGAAAGAAACGGGTGGCCGCTTGCCCCCATTCCACTCGCCGATAGCGCTCATTATCGCCGCGGCTTTTGTGCGGTTGGCAGTAAAGTTGTCGTCGGAAAGGAAAACCAGTCGATAACCGCCTTGATACAACTGCTCGATCTCAGCAACGACTCGTTCTGGTGATTTGTGACGTTGTTTTCGCCCTAGGTATACGATGACGTCACAGAATTCGCATTCAAAGGGGCACCCTCGGCTGGTTTGCACGACCCCCATGAAGAAATCTTTGTTCCTAACATTTCTGATATCTGGGATTGGAGATAGACCGATATCTACCGCTTCCACGGCCCTGTATTCATGTTTCCAACTGCCCGCTCTGAAGTCCGTTAGGAATTGAGGCCATGTTCCTTCCGCCTCGCCGATAAATAGAATGTCGGCGTGAGGGCGGACCGTGGATGGGGATAGACTGGCATACGGGCCGCCGATAGCTACCGTCTGTCCACGCCGGCGGAACTCGTCCGCAATCTCGAACATTTGCCGTTTCTGCGTTATGTAGCCCGTTATTCCAACGAGGTCCCAGCGCTCTTCGAAGGGTATCGGTGCAATATTCTGATCAACAAGAACGATTTCTATCCCATCTGGCGTTAGTGCGGCAAGCGTAGGAAGGGCCAGATTCGGCATGTACCCCGGACACCCAGTGATATCTTTCGCCTCCGAAAAGGTCATCAAGCTGACGCTTTGACAAGGATTTATTAGGAGCACTTTCATAACACTTCTCCATGCTCAGGAGGGCCTGTCCTTTACCTAGCCGCGTTCCTAATGACCAGATAGGCCGTTTGTTCTCGCTCATTGTACAACCAACACTTCAGATAAGCCGTACCCATTTGATTGCGGTCGGTTTGATTAGCCGGAACAGAAACGAAACGCCAATCTCTGACGACAATGAATGATGGGGCTGGGGAGTGCAAGTATGTACTTGATGAATGGTCAGTGGCTCAAAGAGAGCACCACTGAATGGATCCGGTTCCCAGAAATATTCCAACGTGGTTTATACATAAAATATTAGTTGACCCTTTAAAGACTCGTGTACGAGAATTCTGTTCGTTTCGCTACGTCCAAACACTTGAGCCATGGAGTATCGTCCACGGGAAGAACTCAAGGACAGGAACGTCATAAGATGAGGCCTATCGATGAACAATTGGCGCATATCCGGGATAAGGACAAGTCTGGTAGTAGGAAACGCATAGTAATTCTTGGCGCTGGCATGGCCGGGCTCGTTGCGGCGTACGAACTGCACCATCTGGGCCATTCGGTTGAAGTTATTGAGGCAAGTGATCGAGTGGGTGGTCGCGTTTTCACGTACCGGTTCAAGGACGGGCAGTACAACGAGTTGGGAGCGATGCGCATTCCAGCGAGCCATGACTACACCCGACATTATGCGGTGAATATCTGCGGACTGAAACTTCGCCCATTTGTCACCGCCCACAAGAACCTGAAGTGCTTTTACGACATCCGCGATGTAAAGACTCGAATCGAGGATGCTCGGAAACAATTGCTCCCAAGATTCAAGTTGTCTCCGGCGGAGCGGAGACTCGCAACCGAGGCCGTTGCCCCAGCGATCCTCGGTGAACATTTTGATGGAGCGATTCGCGATCTTTCGGCAGATGATGAAGCAAGCCTTTTCGATTTTAGGCCGACGACTGCTCCTAGCCTAAATCTCGACTCGAATTCACTTTTAGCGTTTCTGCGAAGCCGAATCCATCCGGGGAGTGAAGCACTAGAACTAATCGGCACAACCACAGGTTTGGAATCGCTGTGGGACAAGTCGGCCGCAATGTTTATTCGCGACGAGATCATCGGAACCGGTGGCGGGCTGACGGAGATCGTAGGAGGCATGGATCTTCTGCCGACCGGACTCGCCGGACGGATACCAGCCGACACAATCAAGCTCAAGACGGAGCTGTTGGCCGTGCAATGGGCTGGAAAGAAAGGAAAGCTTTTGCTGTGCACTAAGGGTGAGGAGCCGCACCAAGTGGAGGCAGACTGGGTAATTTGCACGATACCGTTTTCGGTGTTCAGAGGGCTTGACATTACGGGGTTCGGCTCCCAGAAGATGAGTGCGATTCGCAATTTAAGTTACGCGTCGTCCACAAAGGTTCTCATCCACTGCCGCGAGCGTTTCTGGGAGCGCCCTCCATACGAAATTGTTGGTGGCGCTTCCATGTCAGACCAGATCATTCGGTCCACGTACTACCCATCTGACCATGCGGCTGATCTTGTGAGGGATGTTCTGACGGCGTCGGCCAGGGGCATCACGACCGCATACAACCTTGCGAGTCCTGTGCGGCTAGGTGAGGATTTGAGCCACGAGCCGGGCGTACTTCTGGGTAGTTACTGCTGGGGCCAGGATGCCCGCCGATTAGGTTCCCTTAGCCCGGAGGGTCGGGCCTCCTGCGTCGTCGACAAAATAGCTCGATTCCACCCTGAAATACGCGACCTTGCTGACGACCACGCGTCAATGAATTGGGATGAGTACAAATGGTCTAGGGGTGCATTTTCGTTCTTGGAGCCGGGCGATCAACAACTCTACCTCAATTCGGCAGTTCAGCCCGAAGGCAGCTTCCACTTTGCGGGAGAACACTGCTCAACCGATCAAGCGTGGATTCAAGGGGCCGCAATTTCGGCCCTGCGTGCTGTCGAGGAGATTCTGGGCCAATAGTTTTGTTTTTAAGATCGTCGCGCGGGAGTTTGGATGAGCGGACAATTTGTCGCCCGATACGGTTCGTGGAGGTCACCGATAACATCGGACTTCATTGTTTCAGAGACTGTTGGTTTGAGTGACGTAATATTGGACGGCCAGCAGACGTACTGGGTTGAGTCGAGGCCGTCCGAAGGCGGACGGGCAGTAATCGTGCGGTGTCATGCTGACGGTACAATTGCAGATGTGACGCCTCGGCCATTCAATGCGCGGACGCGTGTCCACGAATATGGTGGCGGTGCATACGCCGTTTCTGGCGGCACGATCTTGTTTTCAAACTTTGAGGATCAAAAAATTTATCGAATCGATTCTGGAAGTCAACCAAGAGCCATCACGCAGACCAACTTGCGATACGCCGATGGCATTATCGATCCTCGCCACGCCCGATTGGTTTGCGTTCAAGAAGATCACCGTGATCCAAAAGTTGAAGCGGTCAACAGCATCGTTGGAGTTGATCTCGCCGGAGATCGAGGCGTACGGGAGTTGATTTCTGGGAACAACTTCTATTCCAACCCACGCGTTAGCCCTGACGGAAATCACATGGCGTGGTTGACGTGGAACCATCCATATATGCCTTGGGTTGCGACAGAGCTTTGGGTCGGAGACGTTGCCCCTGATGGATCGATTGTGTCACCCGTGCTAGTGGCTGGCGGTCAAAACGAGTCGGTCTTTCAGCCTGAATGGTCGCGGTCCGGAGTGCTGTATTTCGTGTCAGACCGGACTAAGTGGTGGAACATTTATCGTTTAGGGCAAAACGGCGTTGAGCCATTGATCTCTTTGGAGGCTGAGTTCGGAGTGGCTCAGTGGTACTTCGGATTGTCATGTTTTTCCTTCGTGTCAGATCAACAAATCGCCTGTGCGTACACAATGAAGGGGGACTGGAAACTTGCTTTACTGGATTTGCAAGACAAAAGCCTTATGCCCATTGATCTTCCGGGAACTGATTTTGGGTACGTACGTGCTTCGAAGGGGCGCGTAGTGGTCAGGGCCGGGTCACCGACCGAGCCGTTAGCGATAGTGGACTTGGATCTGACGACTGGGAGGAGGCGGGTTTTGCGTCAATCCGCCAACCCGCCCGGACCAGATTTGCAGCCCTACATTTCTGTACCGGTTGCCGTAGACTTTCCCACCGATGGAGGATTGTCCGCGCACGCATTTGTGTATCGACCCAGAAACCCGGAATTTGTGGCCCCCAGAAACAGCTTTCCACCATTGATCACAAAGAGCCACGGTGGTCCCACAGCCGCTGCCGCAGGCACGTTGGACTTTAGGATCCAATACTGGACTTCTCGAGGGTTTGCGGTTATCGACGTCAACTACGGGGGCAGTACAGGATACGGGCGGGATTACCGCGAGCGCTTAAAGACCAAGTGGGGCATCGTGGATGTGGCGGATTGCATAAACGGCGCAAAGAGCTTGGTTTGTAACGGCGAGGCTGATCAAAATCAACTAATAATTACAGGTGGGAGCGCAGGTGGCTATACGACGCTCTGTGCCTTGACATTTCACAAGGAATTCAATGCCGGAGCCAGCTACTATGGCATCAGTGACCTTGAGGCGCTGGCACGCGACACACATAAGTTTGAATCCCATTATATGGAATGGTTGGTTGCCCCCTATCCTCAAGGTGCCAAGACCTACCGTGAGAGGTCGCCGATACATTTCGCCTCGCGGCTTTCGGTGCCAGTGATTTTCTTTCAGGGCGAAGATGACAAGGTGGTCCCACCCAATCAGACTGAACTAATGGTCGAGGCCCTTCGTGCGCAACAAATTCCGTTCGGCTACTTCCTTTTTGCTGGCGAACAACACGGATTCCGGCGTGCGGACAATATCAAGCGATCGCTAGACGGCGAACTCTATTTCTACGCAGTAGCAGTCACGCGGTCAGGGTTGAGATTCTGATGAGCAATGGCGACGAATCTATGCGTTCCGGTTTGTGCTTTGGTGAAGTAGCCTTCGCAATCTGTTCGCTGGAGAATTCAAGTGAGTGAGCGTTACCTGATCCTGTTAGTTGAAGAGAGCGACAATAGCCTTGGGTTTTATGACTCGCAGACTGGGGAAGAGGTTGGTCGAGTGCGATTGTCCCTCTGGCCACATGAGATTGCTGTCTCCAAGGACGGGAGGACAGCGTATGTATCAAACTTCGGATTGCGCGACTACGACTTGAATCTCGGGTTTGCTGGCAACGCGGTTTCGGTCATAGACATCGCGAACCGTGTCGAAATACATCGCCTCTATACCTGCACGAAGGAATATCCGTATTGGGGACCGCACGGAGTTAAGGTGTCCCCCGATGGAAAGCGCCTGTACACAAATGTTGAGCGGGTTTGGGGAACACGAGAGCGAGACCCCACGACAATTGCCGGGCAGGATCCGACGAAACTGATTGTGTTTGACCTCGAAACGAGACTGATCATCGACCAGTTCGACGTCCCTCTTCCGGCAGTGAAGCCGTTACGTATGAGCCGAGAGTCGGAGTCGAAATTGGCGGCTGTGGAGGTTGCTGAACGGCCGGCATCAATTTTCGACGCTGTCCAAGGAAGTCACAACTTTGTATTTTCTCCCGACGGGGCCGACCTCTGGATCTTTTCAGGGCGCACGGGCGTTACTCGAATGAATCCACTCACGGGAGAGATCACTGCGAGATTGCTGAATTTTAGCGGAGCGGTGCGTTCACTCTCATTCACCCCGGATGGTCGGCTGCTCGTATCGGCCACGAACGAGATTACGTTAATTGACCCAAAAACACTGCACGTTAGCCAGCGTATTGGCGATCTAGGTGTTACTCAGCTGCTTTACTCAAAGGCGACACCCGACAACGGTTTCGTGCTCGCGCCCGCTGTTTGGGAGGGTCAAGTCATCGTGATTGATCTGGCTCAAGAAAAGGTAGTGCATCGAATTGTCACCGGTATCGATCCTGTCCAAGTGATGATCGCGCCAGATAAGAACTCCGCTTACGTAACACATGGGCGTAGCAGGTGGCTCTCCGAGATTGATTTCGGTAATTTTGGTGAACGGCGAAAAATATCGACGCTTGGAGGTCCAAACGGGGCGGCGTTTGCTCCATGGTCGGCACCGCCTATGACAAGGACGATGACGTTCGGGGCTTGCTTGCCGTTCTCTGGCGAGGGAGCAGTCGAGGGGCGAGAAATCCGTCTTGGTTATCAGTACTGGCAAGAACGTCTGAATGCGGCCGGTGGATTAATGGTTGACGGCCAACCCCATCTAGTGCAGATAAAATATTCTGACACCGGGTCGACGAGGGACGTCCTGCGCCTCACCGAATTGGCTGAGCAACTGGTGGTTGAGAGGGGCGTCCAGTTCATGTTGGGCAGCTACCCAGAGGTCGCTAACCTATGTGTGGGGGAAGTTGCAGAGCGTCGCCGAGTGCCATTCGTGGTAGGGATCGGAGTGGATGATGACCTATTCCAAAAGAACTATCGATTCGTTTCGGGTGTCGCTTCGGATGAGCTTCGATTCGATGGCGTTCTACGGGCAATCTGGAGACGGCTGAGTCCGAAACCCGTGACCGCCAGCATCATGTGCTGTGACGATCCGTACGTTCTCAAGCGTGCGAGGGCTACGGCACGACGTCTTCGAAAGTATGGATTCGTTCTGCTGTCACCACTGGGGGAGATTCGAGGTGAGAAAGAGCCTGGTGTCACCGTACATCCACACTTGACTGCGGATCTCGTCTCGCTAACGACTACAATCCGGGATCTGGGGCCAGACCTATTATTGCATCACGGACACCGGCAAGAGGCGATCGTCCTAGTGAGAGCCTGCGCGCAGACTGACTTTACGCCCGGAGCAATCGCTCTGGATTTCGGAATGACAGTTGCGACATTTAGGGACCAGCTGGGAGTGTTGGCTGATAACTTGATTGGAAGCGTCCATTGGACTGAGAGGATGGACAACTGCGCCCACGACCGTTTTACTGCGGCTTCGGACTTTGGACGAAATTATTTCGAGGAGTTCAGCGAACGGGCGTCTGCTCTTGCAGCCGCTTCGACGGCGTGTGGAATCGTATTCGAACATGCCCTACACGAGGCGCAGGTGGCTGATCCAGAAAAGGTACAAGCGGCGATCAGAGGTTTAGACCTGGAGAGCTTTTTCGGAAGAATAAGATTCGACTCAAGCGGTCGGAACGAATTCGGTTCGTCACACGCGGTGCAATTCCGCAAGATTGGAAATGATCTGGAGGATATTGCGCTCTGGCTGTCACCTGATAGCGCCAGAGCTGTCCCTATTTGGCCTCTCCCAGAGTGGCCGTCACATCAAGTTTGAGAGGTAATGAGTCAGAATCACCGACGCCGTAGAGTCTATCCGGCGCTTCTCTCAAGATTCGTTAAGCACAGCAGAAAGGTGACCCAATGGGCTGGGAGCAAGAAAGTCTGCGGGCTTCGTGCGCGCCGCAATACGTTGGTGTCGATACTTTCCATGTATGCCGAAGACGCGCCATCTATCACACATCTGAAGCTGGCGGCGTCCGGGATCTGTAGTAGACTTCATTTGACGAAAGGGTTTTGCTTGTAGAGTATCGGGTAGTCGCGGTGCTTCCATGGATGCAAGGACGCATTGGGAAAAAATCTACAGGACCAAGGCACCGGAAGCGGTCAGCTGGTACCGGCCGCATCTTGAAACATCCCTTGCACTAATTGAGCGGGCGGCGGGCACACCCTCATGCTCCATCATTGACGTAGGCGGCGGTGAGTCAACACTGGTTGACGACCTTCTTGTTCGAGGATACAAGAATCTGACCATCCTCGACGTCTCGCAAACCGCAATCGACGCCTCTAAGAGCCGATTGGGCGTGGCCTCGGAGCAGATGCGCTGGCTGGTCGCCGATATCGCCGAAATCGAGCTGGAACCAAGTGCGTACGATCTCTGGCACGATCGCGCGGTATTCCATTTCCTTACGGCAACAGAGCGACGTGTGGCTTACGTTCGGCAGGTCGCCCGGGCTGTCAAGCCTGGCGGCCACGTTATTGTCAGCACGTTTGGACCGGAGGGCCCTACGAAATGCAGCGGGCTCGAAGTGATGCGCTATAACGCGAAATCGCTTCACGATGAGTTCGGCGCACGCTTCCGCTTGGTGGAGAGTTCTAAGGAGCTGCACCAAACACCAAGTGGAGTCACCCAGCAATTCCTATATTGTTACTGCCGGATCGACTAAAGTCTCGCTGTCGTGCTGTCCGCATTAGGGAACAATTTGGGAACGAGTGCTCCCAAATACGGGACAAGATGAAATTCGGCGAGCACGGCATAGACGGTCCCAAGCAGAAACAGCGGGCCAGCGAAGTAACAATGCACTCTCCCGTATCGAGCGGCGTTCGCCGGACACGCGATGCCGATAAGCAAGAATTCTGGAGTCCAAAGCTACGGGCGCGCGGCCCATGAGGAACCAGCGACCACTACGACGATTGGTAGGCGCGACGCAACAAGCGTCGTATTGGGCGCCGCTGGGCGCTCGGATTTTGCAGCCGAGGAATGAAAGCAGTGTTCGCGATAGGCAGCCGAGGACGACCCATCCAACTCCTTCAAATCCCTCCTTGACCATTCATCACGGCTGTTCGTTCAATGCCTTCTCCAGCGCCGAAGCGATTCGAAAAACTGGTCCGTTCCAAAACAGCGGAGTTGGTGCGTCTTTCCAGTGCGCGCCTGGCGCATAGAGGATAGCCTCATCCCAATGGAATCCCTTCCTCACGCAGCAGTCCGGCTCCAAGTGTCCCGACTTATGCTTTGCGATGCGAGTCAATTCTTCTGCGACAAGATGTTTTGGGTCCCAAAACTGTCGTGCTCGCCGGTCTGGAATTCGGGCCAGAGTGTTCCCGCTCGGCGGCCTCCAGTCAGTCGCAAGGATCGGCTCCCAAATAACCAGCACGCGCAAGTTTCGGTACGTGTAACGCTCAAGGAGTTGCTCCGCTGCGGAAGACCCCCGCAGACAGGCTGGTCAAGTCGGGGACAGCAGCAATACTATCCGGGGAACATCGGCGTCGCCATCAAAGGCACTGACGAACTTACCTAAATCTGAAGTCGAGAGGACGGTAAGCGGTTCCTGGCCGAGGGGCACCGCAGAGGGCCCCCACAAGTACGCGAAGGCTAGGGCCGAAACGAGCGCTAGCACAGCGACGATTACTGCTCTCTTCTTCATTTCCAGAACCGATCAGCGATAACGCCAGCGATTTCCTGCGGGAAAAGAATCATTCCCACGACCACCACAACCGCCGCCCAAAGCAGCACAGTGCCAAGGAGTCTGCCCCGGACTGCGCATTGTTTAGCGCGATGCTGCTGCCAGAATCCGAGGCCAAGCAACACGAGCGAAAGTCCCAAAAGCCAGGGACGCAGCTTGGTGAAGAAAGCGCTCGCAGCCCCAGCTCCAAGAGCAGCGGCGAATCCGAGCGGAAGGCAACAACTAATCGTCGCAGCGGAACTCAGGATCGCCACCAACGAGGCCGAAACCCCAGTTCCTTGCTTCACGGTCTGTCGCCTTGCCGGGCTTCGACGACTGCCCGATGAACCGTTTCCGCAGGTGGAAGACCGCTCTGCGTCGACCCTGGATACAAACGGCAACTCAGCGCGAAACTCTGTTCTTTCTGCGACTCTCCTGCCACGTCTCGTCCGTTGATTCGGATGGTTGGAGAACCGCAAAATCTAAGTTCGCTGGCCATCCCTACGTCCTTCACGAGCACCTCATGGATTTCCGCCGCAACACCTTCCGCAACCAAGATATCTTTGACCAGCTTCACCGCCGCGAGATGTGACGGGCATTCCGTTACATAAAGGACTTCAACTCTCACTGTGAAACCTCCGGTCTCTTCGCATCCGATCCAGACAACAGCGGGCACCGGGCCGATCGTTTGCGTAGTTTTCTGTCGCAAGCACGCAAAGCCGCCCGCAGCTCGTGCTCTAACTTCTGCAAGTCCGCGAGCTTGCGGCGCACGTCCGAGAGTTTTTGCTCCAGTCGTCGGCGCACCGGAGCACAGGGCTGCAACCGACGGTGACGCAACTCCAAGAGCTCTCGAACCTCTTTGAGCGTGAATCCCAAGCTCTGGGCCTGCCGGATGAAGCCCAGCGTCTCAACATCGGTGTCCGCATATTGGCGAAAACCGCCAGCACTTCGAGGAGGATTCGGCAACAAAGCATTTCGCTCGTAGAAGCGAATGGCGTCGGGAGTGAGACCGATTTTCTTTGAGACGATGCCTATGTGCATTGCTATGATCTCCTCTGCTAATGTACACCCTGGAGTATAGTCCAGAGTCAAGCCCCGTTTTGTTCAGGGGAAGCATCCTGCAGTTGGCTCGCGATTGCGGGTCGCGTCATCTTGAAAAAACATCTTCTATTTACTCTGAGGTGACCTATAATTCGCGAAGGCAACGAGCAATCCCACGACTCTCCCCGCAGGAGGACACCATGAACCTTTCGGATCTGGGAAGCAAACTTCAAAGTCTCTTGGAACTCCAACACTCAGCTGTTGCGATTGCGTTCATGGATAAGCCCCCTTCGGGAGTCGCTCGGGTGAAGACATCTGGACCCGCGAGTTGCTCCTACTGGAAGTTGGCAAGCGACGGTGCGACATTCTATACGACCGCAGACGACCATCAAAACTGCACGATCGGTGCGTACACACATGGCGTCAAGCTCGCAGAGAACAAGTCAGAGGAGCTCCAGGCGACGCTCACTCAAATGATTAGCCTGAACTATCTTCATGAAGAGGAAATCCCCCGAGTTCCTCATCGCGAGGAAACTTTTGAGCTGGCGGTGTACGCACCTCTGAAAGAGGCTCCATTCGATCCCCAAATTATTCTGATTCGCGGTAATGCAACACATTTGATGCTGCTCACTGAAGCAGCGACAAGAGCTGGAATTGCAGCTGAATCCACGATGATGCGGCCAACATGCGCATTCCTTCCGCATGTACTACAAACCGGGCTTGCTACGAACAGCTTCGGCTGCGTCGGCAATCGTGTCTACACGGACTTGGGTGACGACGAACTTTATTGTGCGATACCGGGACCACAACTTGAAAGAGTTGTGGCAGAGCTGGAAACAATTGTTCGGGCAAACGCTGCCTTGAAGGACTTTCATAGAGCGCGCATCGCCTCGGCGGCTTAGGTCCATGCGAAACATTCTGTTTCTTTTCGGGAATCAGACGTGCGTGCCGGAAGATCCTCTCCGGGCGGCGAAAGCATTGTCCTACGGGACTCTCGTACTGACGCCCCGGCCTCCATGCGGCGTACCCTCGGGCCTCATCGATCACCTAGAGGTGGTTCGCTTCCGTGATCCGAGTGTAGTCGTTCGGGCAGCAAGAAATCTCTACGATATCCTCCCGTTCGATGCAGTGGTTGGTTACGACGATCAGGTCACACCTATAGTTGCTCAAATTGCCGCCGATTTCGGTCTGGCGGGAAACCCAGTTGACGCCGCACTCGCTGCACGCGACAAAGTTCTGATGAAAGAGCGCTTTGCTGCTGGCGCTGTCCCCATTGCGCCCTATCACCTGGCACTCGGTGAGAACGATGCGGTCGAATGGGCTAGAGTCAATGGTTATCCAGTTGTTGTAAAGCCAGTCCGTGGTTCTGCTAGTCAAGGCGTAATTCGAGCTAATGACGAAACGGAAATGAGAACCGCATATCGACGCCTCCGTCGGATCGTGCGTGAATTCGGCTTGGATACGGGTAATCGTTCCGATGAGGAACAACTCGTTGAAGGCTATTTGGAGGGCTCTGAATTCTCCGTCGAGCTTATGATCCAACGGGGGCGAGCTCAAGTTCTCTGTCGATTTGAGAAACCGCAGCCTCTAAATGGACCATACTTTGAGGAAACAATATACGTAACTCCTCCGAGACTGAACCCCTCCGAAATCGACCAGATTGATGACGTGGCGATGCGTTCTACCCAATCTCTCGGACTTTCTCATGGTTTCGCGCACTGTGAGATTCGCTGGACGCAGCGTGGCCCATTTGTGTTGGAAGTCGGCGCGCGACTAATTGGGGGCGCATGCTCAAGAATTTTTCGGCAGGTCTTTCGCGAAGACATTCACTCGTCAGTCTTGCTGCTGGCACTGGGACGCGAAGTCCGACTACCTCCTGCATCGGAGAGAGTCGCTGGTGCAATGATGCTGCCTATTCCCAGTGAGGGACGATTGGAAGCGGTTAAAGGGTTGGAAGCCGCGCGAGGAGTTTCTGGAATAACGGAAGCCATCGTGACGGTTGGTCCTGGAGACAGCATTCTTCCGTTTCCTGAACAGAGCTGTTACATAGGTTTCTTGTCTGCAGAGGGCGAGTCGGTAGATGACGTGTGCGCTGCTCTGAAGGGCGCGGCCAACACAATCGAATTCGTGCTCAGCCCCTTAGAGTGCGAATTTTGGACACGCGAGTTGAACGATTACGGATCGTTTGTGCCATCGGAAGCCGCCGAGGTTCGGCTTTTGGATTCCTTTTCTAGAGAGGAAGCGCGTGAGATTGTTATTCCGCTGATTGCGGATTCCCACTTCGGTGAGCGTCCTCGCGAGGAGGCGCTTCGGGAGGCCAGGCATTGCGTTGATTTGCTGGAAAGTGAATCGCGCGGGAAGACTGGGCCGGCCCTCTGGATGGTAGCTCAGAATCGTGCGGTCGCTCTCGGATCAGTTGATGGGGAAACTTCCTATGTTTCTTGCCTTGGAGTGCTACCCGACTCTCGCGGCATCGGAATTGGTCGAACCGTGGTTCGGTCGATGATGGCCTTGTTCGCGAGGCAGGGCTGTTCGCGGATGCGTGTGCTGCTAGATCCTCGCCAGCCTGCGCCCAATGCCTTGTATGCTGGCCTAGGCTTCCGCCGGGAGGAATGTGGTCAGCAGACCTGCTGTTGCGCCTAATACTTCCAGAGCTGATCTTTCCAGGGCCGTTCAGCAATACGGCACACCGCTCTACGTGTACGACGTTGACGTTCTATACCAGAGGGTCAAAAGACTGCGGGCTTGTCTCCCGAAGAGCGTGCAGATCCTGTTTTCTCTGAAAGCGAATCCGTCGCTCGGAATATGTTCCATACTAGCCAGCTTGGGCCTTGGTGCGGACGTGGCATCGGAAGGGGAGTTCTTGATCGCGAATGCTGCGAACTTTTCTCCTTCTCGTATCCTTATTGGAGGACCTGCTAAGTCTAAGAGCTTGCTTGGACAGTTCAAGAGGCCTTCAGAGTTTCTGATCTCCATCGACTCGGTTAGCGAACTTGAGAGGTTGGCTTCAAGCGGCTTTTCGTGTCGAGCGCTGTTGCGTCTTCGACCACACACCCACGAGGAGAGTTGTTGCGGGATGGGAGCATTCTCAAGATTTGGCGTGCCGGCTAACGAGCTCAACCGTTGTTTACCTTTTCTCGAATCTTCGGTCAAAGTAGTTGGGTTTCACGCTTACATGGGTTCTCAGTTGCTACCTGCGTCAGAGGTCGTGCGAAGTTTACGAGCCGCAGTTGATCTCTGCGATTTCGCCGCTGGCCAGTTGAAGCTTCGACCGGAAGAGTTGAACTTAGGGGGAGGGTTCGGTATTCCGTATTCTGAGGATGAAACCGAACTCGATCTGGAGCCGATTGGAAGAGAGTTAGAACGCCTATGCCAAGAATGGGCTGGAGCGCGCCTGTCTGTTGAGTTAGGACGCTATATCGTAGGACCTTGCGGATGGTACCTAACGAGGATTGTCGAAAAACAAAGCCACCATGGACGACCGGCAGTCGTGGTAGATGGAGGCGTGCATCAGCACTTTGATATCTGTGGACTGAACCTACCTAGCCGGTGTCAGAAGCCAGCAGTTCTCGGGCTGGAAGAGACTGACGCGCGCTTGACGGTGGACGTGCTCGGCTGCTTGTGTATGCCTAGTGACGTTCTTGCCGCCGAGTGTGAACTTCCTCCCCTTGCCCCAGGAGCAGTGCTTGCTTTTCCTAATTCGGGCGCGTACGGGCTTACGGCGTCGCCGACGGGTTTCTTATGTCACGCCACTCCGCCAGAAGTTGCGTTACAAGCGGGGAAGCTTTCGCTCCTGCGCGAAGCCGGTTCCGCTGAAAGCTTCCTTTCCGGCCAACGTCGAATATCAGTCGCTGAGTGTGACGACGCGACTGGCTAACAGGCACACGCGTTGCAATTCTTAACGCTTTCTAGATGCTCCAAGAAGTCGTACTTCACTCGGAGCCCTACGATGCATGAGGCAATACAAGCACAACGCGCTAGCTGAGCAGCAGTGACGCCAGCGTTTCGGGCCTCGACGATGTGTCCGCGAGCGCATTGGCAGCCGCTCGCAAGACACGCCGCTAATGCAACCAAGTGCGTCGTTCTCTTATCGAGCGCCTTTGCCGAGCAGTTGCTGAATGTGGTTCGCTCCAGTTGGTGCACCTCGGAGGATTTTGCGCCAGACATCCCCGGCAAGTCCTTCGTAACTCGGAAGTGGAGATCATTTATCCGCACGCCTCCGGTACACGCACTTAGACAAGCGACGCGATGGAGCTGCTCCGCTGTGACTCCGCTAGAATGCGCTCGGCGAGCAACTTCTGTCGCGCTCGCCGCGTTGTCGCCCACCAAGTGAACGGCCAAGGCGATCATGTGGGAGGTTTTTGCATCGAGGGTGTCTTCCTTGCATGAGTCGAAGATTTTGTTGAGTTCAGCGGTCATCTTGAGCGCCATTGGAGAAACCTCCTAAGGATTTCATGATATCATGAAGTCCTGCTAACCATTAAAATCGAAGTGGAGTCAAGAGTCAAGGGTTTTTCGGTCAGGGCTTACGGTAAGATGGCTGATCTTCGAGGAGGATCACTCAAAGGCATGCTTTGGAAAATCTTTAGGGCTCTCGGCAATGAAACGCGGCTAGAGATCTTTGAATATGTACGAAGCCAGGAGTACGACTGTCGAAGCAACGCGAAGGACGGATGTCGAGTGCCCACCCAGGATCGTACTGTCTGCGTTAGCCATGTCTCACGGAAATTTGGCCATGTCGGACAAAGCGCGATTTCGCAACACCTAAAGATTCTTCATGACGCCGGATTGCTCGACCGGCACAAAATCGGTTCTTGGGTTTACTACACGATTTCGACGAGCGCGGTCGAACAACTCCAAGCATACCTAGCGTCAGACGGCAATGCTTTCGGCTTTGGTTCGGCTTCCAGCCGCGCTAGAACGAAGCAAACTGCTCCGTCGTTGGCTCTGCTCAACAGAACCAAGGTTCCGTCAAGAAAGGAACCGTAGCACGGCTTTGAAGAATCGGCACAGGCTTGAACTGCTCGGACGCTGACTCCAAGAATTGTTGCGATAAATTCCAGACCTGTCTAAAGATTTCGGATCGGGTACACTTTTCCGTCGTTCCTCTCTTTACGATACTCTCTACCTCTCGTTGCAAAAGATCTACGCGGGAGTCCGGGTGAGTCCATCGGTAGCTTAGCGCGCACTCGTCGAACTCGCCCAACGCTGAGCGCAGTTCGGGCCTTTCCAAGAGCAGCGAACCGCTCGGAACGAGGAGTCGAATGGCCCACTGAACTGGGGCGACACTCTCCACCTGGCCATGCATCGCCAACGTTAAGAGGAGGTCTTCATATCCTTCGAGCGTCAGCCATGGCGTGAACGTGACGAAGGTCGGAACGAGATTCAGTCTTACTTCGCGAAACAATCTCAGAACCTCGATGAAATCCGCTTTGGTGTGACCCTTGTCTAGAATCGAGAGGACTCGATCATCAACTGATTCGATAGCTGATGTGACGAACGCGCACCCTGTGTCGCGAAGGGTTGGAAGAGCATCCGCATGCTTTAGCAAATGCTCGACTTTGATAGTGACATCGTAGGTGAGGAACGGATATTCATGGTGCAAACGACGAACCAGGGGAAGAGCGTGGCCAGTTCCATTAAAAAAGTCAGGATCGCCAAACGTAATGTGCTCGGCACCCATTCTGACTTGTTGGGCTACATCCTGCAGAACGACTTCTTGCTGTATGACGCGAAACTTACCATCGTAGACCGGAACAATTGGGCAGTGTCGGCACCGGTGCTTGCATCCGCGACTTGCTTCTGTGTAACCCACGGTCCGATGCGTTCCGTCAGGCATGTGAAGGTGCGCATACTTGTTCAGTGCTGGCAAAGTGGTGCGATCCGGCGCGAGAAACTGTTGTCTTGCGAGCGAGATTAGAGGTTCGGACTGCGGGTTTTCGGAAACGATCGAGTTGGACTGGCTGAGGCGTGCCGCAAGATTCCGCAATCCCTCCTCAAATTCACCCCCCAGAATGGTCTGGACACCTAGGCTCGACAGGAACTCCGCATTAATAGAGGAATACAAACCATAGGCACAAAAGTGTGCTGTCGCGTTTATCTTTCGGAAGGCGGGAATGACTCGGGCGGCGATTCGCGTCGCCGTGTGCATCGGAAGGTAGAAGGCAATCAGACCAGCATTCTGCGTGCAGTTTTCAGACGGTTTTTCGACAGCAAGGTCAAGACAGTCGACATCGAATCCTGCGGTCCGTAACCACGCTGCGGGCGAGGCAAGGCCGAAAGGCTGTCGGCCCATCTCGTACGTGGAGATCAACAAAACCCGCAAAGCTGGTGTTCCTCTTTCGCCAACCTTCGCCCGATATCTGCACTATATCATGTCTATGTTCTTGATCCGTACTATCGGAGAGATTTTCGACGTTCCTTGGTCTTGACACCAGGAATGACGCTTTCGGAGTCAGACTTCGCGGTCCCACGACACAGTCCTGTGCCTCGGAACGCTGGTTCGCCTCTTGCGCGCGCGCCGGAGCCTCCTACTGGAGAATCTGGCGCTACGTCAACAACTCGCCGTCCTGAAACGTCGACATCCGCGGCCAAGATTAGACCTGCTCGACAAGCTCTTCTGGGTCGCCGTCCGCCGATTCTGGTCAGGATGGCAACAATCCCTCATTGCGGTCACGCCCGAAACCGTGGTGCGTCGGCACAGGGGCGGATTCCGTTCGTACTGGAAGCTGATCTCGAGAGTGAGGAGGCCCATCGGGAGACGACAGACGTCGAAGGAAATTCGGCAATTGATTTTCCGGATGGTTGTTGAGAAGCCCACGTGGGGAGCGCCACGCATTCATGGCGAACTTCTCATGCTCGGTTTTGATGTCTCTGAGCGAACGGTCTACATACTGATCAGGGACAACGGAGCGTATGTTCATGCAACTTGGGACATTCACATCTTTCGCAAGTCTGGCTGGGACAAAAAGCAAAACCGTCCCGACTTGTCTTATCGCTATGCGGTAGCCGCGATGTTCGAATTTCCCCAATGAATCCGGCCGCCGTCCACTATTCAGAACAAAGCTAAGATTTTGCTAGCGGCACGTCAAAACTCGTTGGCTCTTCGCGAACTTCACCATTTCGCTCATGACGTATCCGCGAGACCGATTGATATACGGACAGTCGTGCGCGGTTAATTCCGCCGAGCGGCCGATGATCCACCAGCGCATGCCACGGCGTAAACGATAGGTTCTCCGCAAAGGCCATCTGAGCCATCGACCCAAAGCTCTGTCGTGGAATATGCACTGACGCAACTTTGCGGAATGGCGATTCGCGCTCGTCCCAATTAACGGTAGCATCATTGACCGGCATGGTTTTAGGGTTGGTTTGCAGCTGTACAAGGAAATCAAAATTCACGTCACCTTCTTGTAGCAACGTTACCATTGCGTTTTGAAGGAAATCAGGCCCTTTGCATTGAGCATGCATCGCCACGGATGCGCAAATCGGTTTCGCTGAGAACTTGATCACATGTGGCCCGAGTGCGTAAGGAGTCTGGCTCCAATACTGGGCCGTTAGAGGGTTTCTCATCCTGTGAAGGTTTGCCGTGACCAAGAGCTTAGATTCCCTTATCCTCCATTTGCTTGGGTTCCAGTTGAAGAAAAACCGTAACAACTTACCACTAGCGACTGCTGAGGCAAAGCGGACATAGTCCGGCAAATCGCGGATAAAATAGACCGGGTTGTTTGCAAGTAGAAAATCTTGAGTCGTCGCATTCTGCTCCTCTTGCAATAACTTTTGACCCGGAACGCCCAACACTTTAATTGCCATTCCGTGAATATCAGGTCGGCAATCATTCTGGATCCTCGGAGAACCCGCGGAAAAACGTATCCAAGCGTCGTATTTCTTCGGAGTCCGAAAGAGGCCGTGACACAAATCCTCGGGCAAGTCTGGCTCGACTTGCAACTCAGCGCGAACGCAACCATGCGTCTTCGGATGCGCGTCCCGACGGACGGGCGAAACGCCTGGAGGATATAGTTGATCCATATTAAGGACAACGCTACGGCAGATTTCTGCGCATAGCTCTTCATCATCGCTCAGTTGTGCCACAAGACTCCTTCGGCCAGAAGCAGACATTCGCGATATCGTACAGTCGCTCGATTTCTCAGTGCAACGACGCCAGAAAGCGGAGGGCGGCTATGCTCGGCAAGAAGAAGTAGCCCCCACCTTTGACGGTGACGAAACGTGGCAGCTGCTTCACACGTATTCGCACCGGTTGACGTTGAATGGTCATGTTGCACGGACCGCGATCCTTCTCCCCAGACTCCATATTGTCGCCTACCATTGGGTCACGGTCACCGTATAAAGCGTGAAACTTGGGATTATTAATCCAGGTTTGTTGGAGCAACTCGAACTGTCGTTTGATGTCAGCGTTGATGCAGAGAAACAGTAGACCCCGCGGCTGACCATCGTCTTCTGTCTGACCTTCGGACAAGGGCTCGCCGTAGCTTGCCCCGCGCCGCAGAATCCTGTGGCGATTCACATTCGTAAGAGATTCTTCTGCAGTGCCTGCCAAGGAGTCTCGCGGATTGGCTCGCCGTACGTGCGAACCTATCGGGCAGCCATACCCCCGCGGATCGGTCTCTGTGTAACCGAAGTCATTGCTCTTGGGGAGTTGGGTCAAGGTAGGATCGTCGTGGTCGGGGGCGAGGGCAAGCGGAGCTCCACTGGGCCATCGCCCGACTGCCTTGGCCACCATCAAGGCTCGCTCATCAGAATCGGGAAAGCGCTCTAGGAAGAAACGCCGGAACAATGCCACGTCCTGATGCAGTTTGCGAAATACAAGATAGCTCCCATTTGAGCCGAGATCCCGGAGATCCACGCCGCTGCCATTCCCGGTGCCATACGGGATCGGCTGAAGGTGCTTGTTCACATCACACGAGGTGGGGACTGTGGGCGTTGGCGGCAAGTGGCCGTAGGAGTTCCGGTAGCCTAGCATAAACTCTCCAGCCTTAATAGGTAGTTGCCCATCCGCTGGTTTCTTAGGGCTACCTTCGATCTCCGGTTGAGATATGCTGTCCCGAAAACCAAAATGTTCGGTATGGTCGGGAAGGCGGTGGCCTTCCTCTAATCGAATGACGGCGATCCGATACCGTTCCAACTGCTTTTCATGTTCCGCACGATGCTGAGAAAGTACCTCCTTAGAAGAGGCTTGAAGAATCAGCAAGCCGTGAACTCTCTCCTGTGGCAACCCGTTTGAGGTAACCCCGCCAATGTCCCAATTCGTCGGCGAACTAGCGCCATTATCACCAAGCCGACGCGAGCGAGACCGCTCTGCAATACCTTCCCGGAATTCTTGAGGAAATGTGTTGAGAGATTCCTCTGGGAGCGCTACGGCGGCAAGCCCGGGTGCCGTGAATGCAATGTTGACCGCAAATTCCGGCTTTGTTGCGGCCGCGTCCGAGTCGCCGTTCCAGTTTGCGGTGGTCGTTTTCTCCGCAAGTACTGCAAGCCATTCCCTTGCTTTAACCGCATCCTCGATTTGAAGAAATAAATAACAGGAAAAATAAAGATGGCCGTAGCCACTGACGATGATTCCCTGAATGTCGCTCGTCTGCAGCGAATCGTTGCTCATGAATCTCCGGGTCTCGCCTAGGACATCTGGTGAGTTCCTAGTCGGCAAGGAAACTATACATAGGATCCACTCACGAATTGACTCGCCGCGCCTACGGCATTTCGCAGACTCAAATCCTGAGCGATATTTTCAACCGTCTCGTTAGGGTACGCGCTGTAAAAAACCTGGGCCGGATGCTGATTGGCACGAATGACCTGCTTAAAAGACTCAATGTCCAGACAGCCTCCCTTGGGAAAACCTACACAGTTGCCCCAAACCGCGTTCATACCCATTGCGGCATGGTCACCAAAATCATCAATGTAGCTCTCCCAGCTGCCGTCGTAGTTGCTTTCAAACAGAAGGTTATCTCCGTTGTCGATCAACACCCACCGTGCGAAGTGAATTGTTGAAAGCCCCGAGAACTGGCCTGTGGAGCTTGGGCTATCGAACCTCCGGCCCAACCGCAGAAAGATGCGAAGTAACAGGCGCGGCCATATTCCAGGCTTCACCTTCGAGACAATAGTCATTTGGTTCTGCACGACAATATCTTCGATCTCAATCAGTTTCGATCCCGTGGACAGCATCGTGTTTGGGGTCATCGCACCCGGTTGGACCCCAACCAGTCGATCGATTAGCTTCGCGACGAATCCCTCCAAATAGGACTTAACATGCTTGTCTGTTCCAGGCCTTACTGCCGTCGATTCTATCGGGCATGATCGTGCGTCACCCGCGATTACTCTTCCTTGGATTGTGTCCAGGTAGCCCTCCACTAGCTCGCGGGCTTCAATGTTCGTAAGGATTTGGCGCGCAGTCAGATCGGGAAAGGCCACAAGAAAAATATCGGGCTCGTACGAGTAGGGTTGGAGGAATTTAGCGAATGAATCGGCATTCGAGGCTGACCCGGATATGTATCCCTCGCAGCAACACCAGATCGGTTCCATTCCCTTGCCGAGCCCTGACGAGAGCTCGGCGATATAGGAACCAAATTCGCCATCGTAGCATGCGCTGAAATATAGTCTGGGCCTGGTTGCGGGCTGCTGATCAAAGATTACCCAACGCGCAAAGTGAGTGGAGGGAGTCTCTCGAAAGCGCACATACGGGTTGTGTTCAATGTCGTTGCCAATCTCTTTAAGATAGCTCCGCAGCAATGGGAGCTTTTCCGGCACTATAGGAGCTAGAGTTGTTAAGGCATTTCGCTGCATAATGCAGGCCGCAGTATAACGCATTCGCTGCACGACACCACAACCCTCGGTGCCAACATCTCTGAGACAGGTTTAGTACTCTTAATTAATGAGCAGAAGGGCGAGAAAGAAGAGATCAGAGATGAACAGGAATTCTCTTGGTGTTGTTCTTTCCTGTCCCTCGCCAAAAGCAAGAGCGCCTCTGCAATGAATAACATGCAGAGACGCCGCCGTGTAACATTACATAGAAGACGCTGAGGCGTCGCGGAGCTTTGGCGAATGAGAGGTCTTAAGTGAGGCAAGGCGGCGTTCGGTCCATCGCCTCCAATCTGAAGCAGGCCCACTCATTCACTTTGAAGGATTCGCCTCACCAGGATACGAATAATGTGCATGGCGTCTGCCTCAGAGCGTAATAAATCCGAATGGCTTCAAATCCAGCAACCTGCCATGATCGAAGATTTTGAACTCGCGGATTGCTGGAAGAATATCGCGGACCTACATGAGGATTTTGGCCTAATGACTGAATGGTGCGCCTGACAGCTTCCCGGAAGCGAAGGGCGATCTCGGGTGCTTCTGCAGTAAGGAGGTAGTAGCGGAACTGACGAACGATGTCGTCGCTGGCGCTCTGTCGATACAGAACCTTCACGAACGCGGGCCGGTCTTATGTTCAGCCAGGAGCGCATCTGTTCGCTTGCTTACGGAACTCCAAAACTCATCTTCCGTGAGTTGTTTTGAGGCAAGTCCTTCAGCGAGCAGGGTATCGAGTTCTTCTAGTGTTCCCGCGAAACCTGGCACGGTGCGTTGTTCAACGGTCGTTAAAGCAGCCTCGACAACCTTCTCAACGGATTTGTAGGCACCGCGGTCGAGGACAGCTCGAAGCCGACGCCCTTGTTCCGGCGTGAGATGAATCGTCATGTGTTGCTGCTCCGTGGGTTGGTCATCTTCAGGGTAGGGGAAAAAATGACTTCAGGCAAGTCGAATGGGGCTTCTGGTTGGAGAACTGCACGCCTTGGTGGGGCGATATATATTAATGATAGCGCGGAGCAACAGGACTGCCGTGACAGTGTGGGATTCTAACAAATGACGGGGCAGCGTTCTAACCAACTGAACTACGTCCCCAGCCGTGGAATCAACAACTTAGCGTAAAACCTTGCAAATAATAGGTTTGCAAGATTCGCATACAGCGTACAGGTCGCCTGGCTCGCCCCTGACTGCAGACGTTCCTGGGAAAACCGCCTGTAAACCGCCTGTAAATATCAACGCGCTCATGCGAGATTCATACTAACACAGATGCATCATCGAGGCGAACCACCATTCTGAAGATCGTGGAGGCAGCCGATTTCGTGCCAAGCATTCGGTTAACAGCCTTGAACCTAATTTAATCACAAGTTGCCGGAGCCGGGGACAAATCGAGGGGATTCAGCAAGTTCTAGCTAAATGGGATTAGTCAGATTTACCTTCTCTTTTCAGTTTTTATTCACCATTTCCCGCAATTCATCACAACGCACATGACACTGGTATGACACTCGGGGGACCCCGGGTATCTGCAAAGCCTTCAGGGCTTAATGGCCGGAACGATCGCTAAAATTTCATCCGAGCCCTCATAGGCAGCATCAACCTGATCGCGCCCCTTGAATGTTACTTCAGCGAAGAACCGCCAGCCGGTATCTTTGCAGCTCTCGGGAAGCTTGAGGTTGACGAATAAACGCGAGAATTTTCCGGCTGGAATCTTCTCCTCTATTCCGTTGTTGTCCGTGAATGTCTGCTTGTTCAAATCGTCGAAGCAAGCCTTCTTTGTTCCGTCGTCAAACAATACCGTTGAGATGTTCGGCTGCACGCCAACCTCTCGCACTTTAGCCAGCAGGTGTCCTGTATTTACCGTGTCCATGACGAGAGTAAAATCGTTCGGATTTCCGGTCTTTTCCAGCCGGACCAGTTCTGAATGCTTGACCTCAAGTTGTGGGGCGGCTTGCGCGATCTGAATGTCAGAAATCCGATGACTGTCCCATAAACTAATTCCACCAACGATCAGCG
The DNA here is from genome assembly GCA_963833345.1 of uncultured Acidobacteriota bacterium. Taxonomy (GTDB): domain Bacteria; phylum Acidobacteriota; class Terriglobia; order Acidiferrales; family UBA7541; genus Acidiferrum. The sequence goes on from CAWHXI010000001.1 coordinate 696,885, forward strand.
CAATGATGCTGACTATCAGCGCCAGTCGATCAACACTTGTTTTCGGTGTTTCTGGCGGGGGCGGTATAGTGGCTGGCGCTGGCATTCCGGGCAGTATACATCGCGGACGCCGTTCAGGGCGGTAAGTTCACGCTCGCCGATTCCCGACCCGAATCCACCCTCAAGGCATTCTGAAATTATCAGGCGATAGCCAGAGAGTCAGGCTATTTCCAGAATCCAGCCCTCCACCTCAGCCACTTCTCTTTCATCCCGGTTCGGCTGTGGGCTATTGGCGTTGACCATGGCCAACTAATGGAAATATGCTATTTACACCGAAGGAGTGAAAAAAAGATATGCCGGAAGCACCACCGGAACGCGGCATTTGGGCCGAACGATACGTGCGGGATTTTCTGTCGTTGCCGTTCGTATCTGAATTCGTGTTTCGCAGTCTGCAAACGTTAGACGGTGGAACACAAAAGGAAGTCGCGGATTTTCTTGTTGCCTACCCCGGCGTTGGCATACTGATGTCCCAGAAAACGCAAAAGGACCCATTCGCTCGCACTTCCGAAAAAACTTTATCGTGGGCACAAAAGGAAGCGAAGAGAGCGGTTGCCCAACTATGCGGAGCGTTGCGTACAGCTCGCGGAAAACCAATCTGGTGTGACCATCCACGTAGGGGACGCGTTGAGCTGTCCGATGGATTGCCCAACATCAACCACGGCATCGTGCTCGTGGAGGTGTTCGAGCGTGTCGATCTTAAAGCGCAGGCCGACAATCTTCCCTTGCAGTACCAGGACACGCCGATCACGTACCTTTCACTCAATGATTTTCTAAACGTTGCGATTGAACTACGAACCGCGCCGGAATTTCTCGCTTACTTGGATGCCAGGCGTACCTTGCCGTACGCGGATCTTCGGTCTATCGGCGATGAGCGGGCGCTATTCGAGTTTTACATATTGCATGGCGGTAGCTTGGCTGGCTGCGTGGGGAAGGCCGACGCCACGATTGCGGTAGCAGCGTGCCGGGATGAATTGCATCGGGCTTTGGAATCAAAACGGGAGCATGATCGTTACAGCGGACTCGTGGAACACGTTGCGGATCAGCTCGCGACCCGCCGGCATGATTACGCGGCAGGTCTATCCGCCGAAGCGCTTGCGCGGTATGACGCACCCGATAACCGCGCCAACTATCTCAAGATGCAGGCCGTGCTCGCAAATCTAGGGTTGCGGGAGAGGTCTGAACTTGGACGGGCGTTCTATGGAGCAATCGAGAAGCTCGATCATTCTGGGGACGGTTTCACTTACAGGGCGCTGCACTTCGACTCCAAGCCCGAATGGGTGTTTGTGTTTGGCTCCTGCGCGGGCGTTGAGCCTAAGGAGTTGAATAATCGAACGCAGATTTTGATGGTCGCTGCGATGGCATTTTTTCGTAAGACTCACTGCCTGCTTATTATTGACCGGGAGAAGTCCGGTTACGAGGTGGGACTTACGATCAAGCCGTCACCGCCCTCGTCACCAACAGAGATGGCAGCCGCAGAACAACTTTTTGGCAGTCTCCGAATGACCGATGGCGAAGTCGCTCTCGTTCCGCGCTAAGTGCAGGAATCGCCGGGCGCTTTGCCAGGTCGTGTATGGTTCACGAACCCTCGCTCATCATCACGCTTTCGAGAGTTGCAAATGGACGACTTCGATTTAGTGTCGTGCTATTGGACTGATCGTCCCGCTTAACGATTTTCTCTGCGAGAGAGGAGACGCCCGCTAGATGATTTCTTCCGTTTGGGGCGCCTCGAAAGATGCTTGGCCCTTACAATCTAGATGTGGGCTCGGTAAATCGATGCTTCTATTGCGCTGAGGCTGCTTCCTCTGATGAGCATGTCATTAGCGAGGCGCTGGGATGCAAGGAATCGATCAAGGATGCGGTGTGCCCCGACTGCAACAACACGTTTGGCCACAGTTTTGAAGGCAAGTTCATCAATGGGTTGGCTCTTTTCCTGAACTTTTTCAAAATTCCAAACGGGCAGGGCATCGTGCCCTCAGTCCAACTACAGGGCAAAATTGGTTCTGAAGAATTCAAGTTCGTCGTGACTGGGGACGGAAATGCTGAAATTCATCCGAAGCCGTTGCGAAATCAAGAAACCTCCTCAGGTCATGAAAAGGAGTTCAGAATATTTCACAAGGCACAGGAGACCCAAATAGGGGAAACCCTGCGCTCAAGACATCACAACTTGATTTGGCAGCAATTGCCGGGCACAGAAGTCAAACAGATCATCGACGTGGAAGCAGGGTTCGATGCAGGGCTACTGGGCAGCCCCGAAGCCAATCGGACTGTAGCCAAATATGCGCTCAATTTGTTGATCCATCAGTATGGGCGCAACTGGGTTAAGGGCGGCTTTCAGGACATTATTGCCTACATCAAAGGTGAGCCGTCTGCCACTCGAGTTGGCATTCTCTGGGAGCCGAATTTGCTTAAGCAGTTTCCTTTTGAGCCGTCAAAACACTTGTTCGTGCTTGTCTGCGATTCCAGAACCCACACTGCGACTATCTTTCTATACCTCTTCTGCCTTTTTCCATACTGCGTGGTTACCGGTGAGCCGAGAATACTCATCGACTCCATGAAAAATGGCGCGGTTGATCCGTATAAAGGCAGGTTCACGCCACTATTCCTGGGCGGCTCACCGAAAATGCTGGCACCACACTCTCCCCTGCCTTTTCCAATGCCAGAGTTCCAATTCTCCGATTTGCTTGGGCGCGCTCAAATTGGAACACTCAAGCAAGCAATGCGAGCTGCCAAGAACGCAGTTCTGTTCATGCAAGCCGTTTATTCGGCACAACCAGGCATACCGCACATTTGTTACAACTGCAAAAAACTTCTGGGGCGGTTAACATCAGTGTGCGAGTATTGCGGAAAATCGCCTGTTCCCAAACAATCAGCACCTTGACCTTGAGGGAATCTTGGGTCAGTAACAAGGAGGCCGAATGGCGACAAAACCGGTTCGAGTGTTCACTGCATTCGACTACGATCACGACGAGAGCCTTAGAAACCTCCTAATCGGCCAATCTAAACATCCGGATTCGCCTTTCGAGATGCACGACTGGTCTGTGAAAGACCCCTTCCCCGGCGATTGGAAGGCAAAAGTACGAACGAAGATCCGCAGTGTTGACCAAGTCATTGTACTGTGCGGGCAGAACACTCATGCGGCGACCGGTGTCAGTACGGAGTTGACGATCGCACGAGAAGAAGGTAAGCCCTATTTCTTGCTATGGGGATACTCGGATAAGACTTGCACCAAACCTGCTTCTGCAAGCACAAATGACAAGATTTATACGTGGACATGGGACAATCTCAAGGCGCTGATCGCCGGAAATCGCTAAAACTTTTATGCGACGTGCCCTATGCGTTGGCATTGACGAATACGGATTCGGACCCCTTAACGGGTGCGTAAACGACGCCCAACGCATGATGGCGGTACTGGAGAAACAGCAAGACGGTTCGCCTAACTTCGAATGCAAGACGCTGCTGGCCCCGCAGGGAGCACCACACACTCTTGTGACCCGCCCCATTCTCCGAGACCACTTGCAGAGGCTCTTCAAGGATCCCGCTGACGTTGCTTTGTTTCATTTTTCCGGACACGGAACAATAAACAATCTCGATGGGTATCTCGTGACGCAAGACGCTAAGAAATACGATGAAGGCGTCCCGATGAGTGACGTTCTCAAACTGGCGAACGACTCGAAGGCTAAAGAAGTCGTGATTTTGCTCGATTGCTGTTTTTCGGGGCAATTAGGTAACCCTCCGGCGATCGACAACACCAAAGCCATTCTCCGGGAAGGTATTTCAATCCTTACGGCGGGCAGAGGCGATCAGGTATCGGTAGAGGCTGGCGGCGGTGGTGTCTTCACGTCGCTTGTCGTCGATGCTCTTGAGGGCGGAGCCGCCAATCTACTCGGCGCAGTCAGCGCGCCGGCCATCTATGCTTATGTTGAAGCCGCACTCGGGGCCTGGGATCAAAGGCCATTATTTAAGTCCCACGTCTCAAGCGTGCTGGAATTGCGTTGCTGTACGCCACCAATTGATCGCGGCATCCTCAGGCGCCTGCCTGCGCTGTTTCCTCTCCCGGCTGAAGATTTGCCGCTCGATCCCTCTTATGAACACACATCGACAACAGCCGACGCCTCCAATACAGCCAAGTTTGCGGACCTCCAGACCCTTAACCGTGTGCATCTTGTCGTGCCGGTGGATACGCAACACATGTACGACGCCGCACAGTTGTCAACAGCGTGTAGACTCACGCCCTCAGGACGTTACTACTGGAGGCTCGCGAAAGATGGGCGAATTTGAACGAGGGTCTTTTGCTTCTCGGTAAGGCCGCACAAAATGCCTCGGTGAACAAATGTTTCGCGTGATTAGAAGTGACACCCTCGTTCGAACACTTGAGCGCCGTTACAAAATTGATCTGAACGTTCGTGACGACATGAAGCTAGGCAATTTACTTGACCAACGAGGGTTCGATTCCTTTACTCAGTTGTTGCAGGCCTATCGAAGGGGGCTGACATACCACCCGCGGAGGCGTCGCGTGTTCATAAGCTTCCATGCAGAAGATCTTGCCCAAGTCAGGGGTTTTAGGCTCATGGCGCACTCCCCCAATGTTGATGTCGATTTCTTTGACGGCAATCTTGAACCGATAAATAGCACTCGTATTCCTTACATCAAACAAGGGATTCTTGAAAAAATTCGTAGGACGGAGGTAGTGGTCTGTCTCATCGGGAATGGTACTGCCTGGCGCGAAATGGTGGATTGGGAGCTAAACAAGGCGGTGGAGCTGGGAAAGGGGGTCTGTGGCATTCGTTTGAAGGGATCTCACGGGAGGACTCCGCCACTCCTAATCCAAATGCAGCGGCCGGTCGCGAGCTGGGGGGATACTCAGGAGATAATCGCTGTCATTGAATGCGCTGCGGCACGCCGAAGTTGAGGAAATAGTCGTCCACCCAGCTGGGCTCAAGCCCGCCGGACGGCGAACCGAAAGGCCATCAACAAATCATGTCCTCGGTGTTTGAAGGCATTTTAGAAGCTGCTGCTGAAACTCTTCTCCGAGAACTTCCATCGATTTTTGTAACTTGACGTACGGTCCCACGAATCGCTCTCCGTCCACGTCGCCTTGTTCGTAAGAACGCTTGAATTCAACCTCGATCTTGTGAAGTTTGGTACGCTCGTCGATAACTCGATCGTACGCAGGTCGCAGGATAGGGAAATCTAAATCAATCAGTAGTTCAATACGGCCAAAATCGTACGGAGGCTTGCCTTCTTTGATGTCAAGGTCGAGGCATTGATTGTAGGTAAGCTTTCCCTGCATTACCATGATCCGCCTGAGAGAAAAACCAAACAGAGAATTCAACCATTGCCCGAATAGGGAATGTAACTCCTCACCGCTAGCACGAAGCCGGTCGGACCTTCGCTGTTCTTCACTTGAGACGCGCGGCTTGTTGCTCAATGACTTGAAAACTCCGTTATTCAGCTGGGTTTCAAAGTCTGCCAACAAATCATCCTCGTCTGTAAATTCAATCGGTGCTAGCTTCAGCTGCTCGCGCACACCCTCGCGCTTAATCCCTTTAGGAGCGTAAACGAGCACTGGAATTTCTGCGCGGGTTGCCGTCAGGAAAGCCGCGATAGCTATTTCCTGTTCAATCCAGACCGAAGCGCGCGTGTGCTTCTTACCACCCAAGGTTTCCACCTCGCCCCGGTTATGCATTACACCTACAAAAGCAACACACTGATCCAAGGCGTGAAAAATGTGGCTGGAGAGGCCTTCGAGAGAACTTTGATTCTCTGCGAAATAACCTTCGAACGGGGTGAGCTCGGAAACTCTCGCCGCGAGGCGCTTCCCGAGCAGAATCTCTGCAGGAGCGAATTGCCCACAACTGATGAAGACGATTCGTTTGTCGGATTCCCTTTCTGCCCGTTGCTCCAGATCTTCAAAATATTTCCTTGCTTGTGGAATGATTTCAACAAGAAACGATCCAGTCCAAAAGAATGCGTTTTCATCGTTGCCATACTCCGAGCGAGGCCATGTCGAACCCCCTGAATACTTGAACAAAGCGATCCGTTGTTCTGCCTCTAAACTCTTGAGGCGGTCCGTGACAGTTGCATGATCTGCTCCCGTTGCTTGAACCAACACAGGAAGTGTCACGCTTGCCCTGCTCGGGCCTAGCGACTTCACGCGTCTGTAGATTTCCAGCTCGATTTTCTCGGACGGCAACATTTTCTATCACCCGCGAGACCATTATTACTCTATTTCCGCATCGGATCGAACGATGCCAGCGCCATAGCCCGAAGACGGTAAACCCATCCGCCCGTTCCCCCGCGTGTGCCGTGCCGCGCGATTTCTAAGGAACGGCTCCGTGGCCATTACCTGAAGCTTCTTCCGTAGGCGTTCCAACCTAAGATGATGTCCGAACCGACTCCGCCACCGCCTATTGGCACAACCACAAAGACCGAAGGCCCTCCTTCCAAGCCGGCAGCGGAGTGTCATGCGCACGATATCCCCGTGTATTACCCGAAAGCGAATTCGTATACACTTCCGATTGCCTCTTCGCATGATGAATGACACTCTTCTCCTATGAGCACTGCGCGACATTTAATCGCCCTTTTGCGCACGCACGTTCAGGGTGACGAGCACGAGTTTCTCTCCGTCGCCATGGAACTCGCTGCGCGCGAAGCACGCCTTGGGCACGCTCGGGTCGCGGAACAGATTCGCGAACTGGTGGACCAAGCACGTTCCCGCGGATCCCAAATCGAAAAACGTCCGGGCTCAGTCGTTGTACTTCAACCGAGAGGAGAGATCGCCAATCTCCTTTCGGTTCAACAACCGACAATTCGACTGGCCAGCATGGTGCTGCCTGAAGCGCTGGAAAAGCGGCTACGGAGAACCCTCCTGGAGCAGAGGCAAAACACAAAACTGCGGCATCACAACCTTCGTGCAAGGCGCAAATTGTTGTTCGTCGGACCGCCCGGAACCGGAAAGACGATGACGGCCTCCGCTCTCGCCGGCGAACTGCATCTTCCCTTGTTTACCATCCTACTCGAAGGCGTCATCACCAAGTTCATGGGCGAAACGGCGGCCAAGCTCCGCATGATCTTCCAAGCGATGACCGTAGAAAAGGGAGTGTACCTCTTTGATGAATTCGACGCCCTGGGTGCTCGCCGGACCCAGACGAACGATGTAGGAGAGATTCGCAGAGTCTTAAACTCCTTCCTTCAGCTCCTTGAAAAGGATGACTCGGACAGCATCGTTATTGCCGCAACCAACCATCCGGACCTTTTGGACAGAGCGCTGTTCCGTCGCTTTGATGACGTCATCGAATATGCTGTTCCTGAACAGAAAACCGCAACAAAAATCATCCAGTCCCGATTGGCACAATTCAACGCAGATGCGGTGGACTGGTCGCAGGTCCTCGGTGAAGTCTCGGACCTGAGCCAGGGTGAACTCGTAAGAGCCAGTGATGAAGCGGCCAAACACGCCATACTTCAGGGAACCGACCGTATTACGACCGAGGAACTCTTGGTCGCCCTTCATGAGCGCAAACACACAACTTGTTAAACGGATAACCGAGGCTCGGCGCTATGGCTGAGCTTCCCCGCCAATATCCCCACATTCATCTGCGCAATATCGGTCGCTCCGAGCGATACACAACCAGGCAGCGAGCACAGACTCCTCCGCCTCCAGCGCGAGATCGCGATGCTCATGCCCGCATGCTGCTGGATGGACTGAATCAAGCGTTGGTCGGAGCGCGCGCCCGAGCCGAGGCCCGAGGCGACGCTACCTCTCGCGGGTTCCACCTGCAATTTGAGCTTGTGCCCGGAAATGAGGAGTTCGTTCAAAATCTGGAAAATCGAACGCGAGGTATCGAACTGCTCGCCGTCAAACGGGGTCCAGGAGAAAACCCGACGACAATTGCTACCGTTTTTGTGCCGGACCGAGCTGCCAACTACTTCCTACAAAAACTCGAAGCATACCAAACGCAAGTCACGGGCAAGGGCCGACCGCGCCACGAGACTCTCGTGAACCGTATCGAGGCCATCGACCTCGCGGTGATCCGACAATTCTTCACGGACGACGAGAACCTTCTGCCCGCCGAAAACCAAAGAATTTGGTGGGAGGTGTGGCTTCGCGCTGGGTTACGCGACCAATTTCGAGCGGCCGCGACCGCTCTTGAAATCCCGGTAAAGCTCGAGGAGGTCATCGAATTTCCCGAACGCGAAGTCGTGCTCGCATTCTCCGACCTCGCCACCCTCGGAAGGCTCCTGACAACGACAGACTCCATAGCAGAAATTCGTCTGGCCAAGGACACCCCGGCGATGTTTCTGGAGATGCACAATATCGAACAAAGAGAATGGATAGACGAGCTTAGGGGGCGTGTCGATGGACCCGGCGAGGACGCCGTTGCGGTCTGTTTACTCGACAGCGGAATTACGCACACCCACCCCCTCCTAACGATTGGCATCCAGCCCGCCGACCTTCATACCTACGATCCGGGTTGGGGCACCGGGGATAGCGCCTTCTGGCGAGGCCACGGCACCGCTATGGGCGGCGTGGCCCTTTTGGGAGACTTGAAACAAGCGCTCAGCAATAACACGCGCATACGTCTCGGTCACCGCTTGGAATCCGTGAAACTGCTTCATCCCGACGGAATCCAGCACGACCCGAGACTTTACGGCGCCGTGACTGCCGAATGTCTCTCTCGTGCCGAGATTACCGCTCCGCACCGGCCTCGCGCGGTATGCCTCGCGGTCACATCAGACTTCCAGGTTAGGCGTGGCCGCCCCTCCTCCTGGTCCGCAACGATCGACCGATTGTGCTTCGGCGATGATACCGCGCGGCGTTTGTTCCTGATCTCGGCCGGAAACGTGCAGCCCGGCGATATCCCTACGGCCAACTACCTAAACCGCACAGACGTTGAGTCTATATTAAGCCCTGCGCAGAGTTGGAACGCTCTGACGGTCGGCGCGTTCACGGAAAAGACCCAGATCACCGACCCCACATTCCAAGGATGGTCCGCGCTCGCGCCGTCCGGCGACTTATCGCCGACGAGCCGCACATCGTTGACTTGGGAACGGCAATGGCCGATCAAACCCGATATGGTTTGCGAAGGAGGCAATTGGGCGACAGACGGAGTTACCGTCGATTCTCCAGACGACTTGGGACTTCTCACGACGCACTACCAACCCAACGTCCAGCAATTTGACATCATCGGCGAAACAAGCGGAGCCACCGCAGTCGCCGCCAATCTGGCGGGCCGAGTTCTTGCCGCCGCTCCCTTGCTTTGGCCCGAAACAATACGCGGCTTGCTTGTCCATTCCGCCGAGTGGACCCCAACTATGCTTGCCCATCTGGGTCAGAATCCCACTCGGGCCGAAAAGCTCGCCTTTCTTCGGCGCTATGGATACGGCGTCCCGAACCACGGACGCGCCGTCTTTAGCACACTCAACGACACCACGTTGATCGTCGAAGACCGCCTGCGTCCTTTTTTTCGCGACGCCAAGGGTGGTATCAAGACCCGAGACATGCATCTCCATTCTTTGCCTTGGCCCCGCGCCCAACTGGAAGCTCTTGGGGAGACGGAAGTCGAACTTCGCGTTACGCTCTCCTACTTCATCGAACCGAATCCTGGTGAGAGAGGCTGGATGCGACGACACCGCTACGCGTCCCACGCTCTCCGCTTCGCCGTTAAACGAAGCTTGGAGTCCTTAGCCGCCTTTCAAGCTCGGATCAACGGAGCCATCGAATTGGAGGAACAAGGTGTTCAACCCGATGCCGGCGGCGACGACTGGTTCTTGGGTTCCGTTCGCAACACTGGTTCTCTTCATTCCGACCATTGGCGCGGCAACGCAGCGGAGCTCGCTCGCCGGGACGCCATCGCAATCTACCCGGTAGGAGGCTGGTGGAAAGAAAAACCATTTCACAAGCGATACGATATGGACGTCCGCTACGCACTCCTCGTATCGATCAGGGCCGCCGCGGGAGAAGTCGATATCTACACACCCATTCAAGCTTCCATTCCTGTCGTAGTCCCGATCCAAGTCTGATTTGTCTGGTCTGGCCCTATTTCATAACCTTCCGCATGCGAAGCCGAAGCGAGTACATCCTGACTTCCGTTATAGTCGTGTGACTTCATACTTCTGACCCAGTGAAATCTCAAATGGACTCCACCGGGTTGTGCCTGGCCGTAATTCCGGACACTCGGAAAGTTCATTCCGCCAGACGAGCGACTTCTGCTCATCGAAGACACCGCCGAGATCCAACTGGCGCACACCAATCTCGTCCGCTTTGAAGCGCGCCGCGAACAGAATGGCACACCCGCCGTTTCCATCCGCGATCTCCTGAAAGCCGCCTTGCGTCATCGTCCCGATCGAATTCTGGTCGGAGAGGTCCGGGGCGGCGAGGCCTTCGACCTTTTGCAGCTTTTGAATACTGGCCACTCGGGAAGCATTTCGACGATCCATGCGAGCTCCGCGAAGCAGGGGATATCTGGCTTCGCAAGTTGCGTATTGCAAAGCGGTGTCGAGCTACTGGCAACCGCTTCCGCGGGAAGAATCCGTTGCTACGTTGTGATTGTCAGTCGCCCGTCGCAATTGTCACAAAGACAGCCGGTTTCAGCATCGAGGAAACAGAAAGCTCGCTAACGAGATATCCTGGTTGCTCGACTTCAATTGCACGATTAATATACCTGCTAAACTTATTCGTGGGTTAGCACGATGCATCCTATGATGGTTGGGACGAGAAGCTCTCGTTCCTTGCGGGTAGACTATCGCTTGAAGACACTTCGTGATTGGGAGAAGCCCGAAAAAAATGGTCCTCGAGTCGGGAACACTTGTCAGAGTTCGGTCACGGCAGTATCTGGTCGAGGAAGTTTCTCCCGGTTCGGATCCCGGCGAACAAACGCTGGTCCGCTTGTCCTGCATAGATGACGATTGTCAGGGCGCATCTTTGGAGGTTCTCTGGGAAAAAGAAGTCGACAGGCAAATTATTGCCGCGAGCTCGTGGAAGGACATCGCCAAGCGCGGGTTCGACCCACCCAAACAGTTTTCTGCATACCTACACACTTTGCGGTGGAATCTCGTCACATCGACAAACCCCCGATTGTTCCAGGCCCCCTACCGAGCGGGAATTCAAGTCAAGGCGTATCAGCTGGAACCCTTGAGGAAGGCCCTCCAACTTCCCAGGGCCAATCTCTTCATAGCGGATGATGTTGGTCTCGGTAAGACAATCGAAGCGGGTTTGATCTTGCGCGAGCTGATAATGAGGCAGAAAGTGCGCACGGTTGTTGTTGCCGCCCCTCCATCTGTCATTCTCCAGTGGAAGGATGAGTTGGAGAGCCGTTTTGGCCTCAATTTCGTTGTCTTTGACCGTGACTACGTTCTTCGAAGACGCAGAGAACGCGGTTACGGAGTGAATCCTTGGGCCACGCACTCGCGATTTATCATCTCGCACGCTTTGTTGCGAGATGAAGCGTACTCCGGTCCACTTCGAGATTGGCTGGGCGAATTCTCACCCTCGTCGCTACTGATTCTGGATGAAGCCCACAATGCGGCACCCGCAAGTGGCGCCCGATATGCAATTGATTCCGCTTTCACTCGCATAGTGCGAGACATCGCCTGGCGATTTGAGCATCGACTGTTCCTGAGTGCGACGCCACATAATGGTCATTCAAATAGCTTTGCGGCTTTGCTCGAGATCCTCGACCCACAACGATTTTGCCGGGGTGTTCCCCTCAAGAGTCCCAAAGTTCTAGATGAGGTCATGGTTCGCCGTTTGAAGGATGATCTTCGCGAGATTGGGGAAGATTTTCCCGTGCGCAGAGTCATCCAGGTTGATATAGACGGCCTACCACAGGAATCGGCAGAACTAAAACTCTCGAATCTTCTCGCCGATTATCGCCATGCGAGGGACTCTCGCTTAAGAGATGCTACGAAATCAGATTCAGATTGCTTCGGGTTTGGTCACAACATCTCTACAAAAACGCTTGCTCTCCTCAGTTGAGGCATTTGCGCTTACGCTTGGCGTGCACCGAAGGGCCTTTGAAAAGAAGCTGGCCGAGGGTAAAACCTCAACGGGGCCCGTTCCTTCTGAGCAGGATTTGTCACTTCTGATCTCGCCTCCGAGTGCCGACGACGAGCGAGCCGACATCACGGAAGATGAGGTGAGAGGTGAAGAAGAGAGTCAGGTCGAGTCAGCCACGCTTCTCACAGTCACTGTTAAAAACAAAGAAGCGGAAAACGCTCAGCTTCTAAAAGAAAAAAGGCTGCTTGAAGAAATGTCAAGAATGGCGGACGAGGCCCGGGGCCTTCCCGATGCCCGAGTCCGATGGTTTGTAGGGTGGATGCGGCAAAACATGTGCGTTGGCCTGCCGGACCTCGGGAAGCGATTACTTGCCGGTAAGGCAGCCCATTGGAATGATCGCCGTGCTCTCATTTTTACGGAATACGCCGACACGAAGAGATACCTTCTGCAGCAGTTGAGTGCAGCTATCGCCGATACCACCCAGTCGGATGCGCGCATTGCGACATTTCACGGTGGCATGGATGACGAAAGCCGGGAAGAAGTTAAGCACGCCTTCAATACCGATCCCAAGAAACATCCTTTAAGAATTTTGATCGCCACCGACGCAGCACGCGAAGGTATAAACCTCCAAAACCACTGCGCCGACTTGTTTCATTTCGATGTGCCCTGGAATCCAAGCCGCATGGAACAGCGAAACGGGCGAATTGATCGAAAGCTCCAGCGGTCACCTGAAGTGCGTTGCTACTACTTCGTCTACAAACAACGCCCTGAGGATCGTGTGTTGCAAGTCTTGGTTAAGAAAACGGAGACGATCCAGAGAGAATTGGGGAGCCTCTCACCCGTAATTGAGAAGCGGCTCAAGTTTGGGATCAACAGAGACGAAATTGATTCCATCGCGAAAGATATTGAGACAGAAAATTTGCCACCAGACCAAATCGCATTGGTGGCCGAAGAACTAGAAGTGGTCCGACAGAGGAGGGCTGACTTGACCAGTCAGGTCGAGCAACTTCGCGACATCTTGGCCAAATCGAAGGAAAGCCTAGCTCTGAGTGAAGACCATTTTCGCGGGGCAATCTCCCGCTCTTTGGAGTTACTGGGTTCTACGCCTCTGGAGCCGATTAACGGTCCGCACGAAAGTGGCCCAAACGTGCAGCGCTGGAAGTTCCCTGCGCTTGATCGAAGAGCTGGGGCCGACCCTACTTGGGTCGATACATTGGACACTCTGAGACTTCCTCGCCATAAGGACCAGAAGGTCTGGGAATGGCGTAAAGAGGCGCCCATTCGTCCGGTTGTATTTGAGAACCTCGGAACGCTGGACGAGGATGTAGTACATCTGCATCTGGAGCACCGCGTAACGCAGCGCCTCCTCAATCGATTTCTGACTCAGGGCTTTGTGCATGACGACCTTTCACGCGCATGCGTGAGTCAGACACGAGATGCAATTCCAAGAGTCATTCTTCTAGGGCGATTGTCGATGTATGGTCCTCGCGCATCCAGATTGCATGATGAATTGGTGGCCGTAACCGCCCGCTGGACAGATCCTGCGACGAGGAAAGAACCGCTCAAGCCGTATGCAGAAGATTCCGAAGAGAAGACGTTAATTCTCTTGGAGGAATCGCTTGTCGACCCCCGTCTCCATGATGTCCAAGAGCAAGTGAAGCACAATCTTGCGAACTCCGCAGAGCGGGATGTAAAGGAACTGCTCGACTTCTTAGAACGGAGATCAGAAGACTTGGCTGCTCGTGCGATGGAAAAGCTTACAGCAAGAGGGGAAAAGGAAGCCCAGGACCTTTCTCAGATTATCCAAGCACAACGCAAACGAATTTCAGAAGCCATCAAAAAGTACGAGACCGACACGCAGCTGGTTCTAAGTTTTAAGGAGCCAATGGAAGTAAGTCAGCTTGAGGCGGACCACCGCCATTGGGAGAAACGCCTGAAGGCGAGTGAAGACGAGCTGCGACGCGAACCAGCACGAATCCGCGAAAGCTATGTCGTGAAGGCGAGACGAATCGAACCTGTCGGCTTAGTTTATCTCTGGCCGATCTCAGGTTGAACAACGATATGGCGACAGACCCCGAGTATCGTTGGCATCAAGAATGGATTGGGTTTCTACAGCCCGAGGGCCTGGTAGTGTCCCCGCCTGCCCTGTGTGCAGCACAGGCTCATGTCAACCGGAACATCGCTCCAGTTCAGCAGATCTTGATCGATCTTGTCCGAAGTGAAAAAACGTCGGCCGGCCCGGACCGAGACCGCGTTGAACAGCCGGTCCTAAGTGACTTGTGTGAGTTCTGCATCAAGTTTCTTGCGTGGCAGCCTTCAGACCTTATCGGGGCACCCGGCCAAGCTGAGATTCCTGAATCACTCCTGATCGGTCTCTCAGAATATGGCGAAACGCTAAGGCCGAATTACGCAGTCCCCGATCCCGACAACAACGGAAAGTGGCTGCTTCTGATTAAGACCGTTGAAACCGGGACGGACTTCGACGCTTCGGAAAAGCGGGACGGTCGTCAGTGGCACGCTAGCCCGCAGGCTCGATTCGAACGTTTACTTCGAGAAGCGGAAGTTCCCATCGGCCTAATGTGTAACGGAACACATCTCAGGCTGGTCTACGCCCCGCGAGGCGAGTCCTCGGGTAGTCTCACTTTTCCTGTGCAAGCCATGTGCGAGGTCGCTGGTCGCCCCATCGTAGCGGCGCTCCATATGCTGTTGTCAGCTGACAGGCTATTCACAGTGCCTACGGCGCAGCGCCTTCCTGCGATTCTCCGGGACAGCCGAAAATACCAGAATGAAGTATCCACGAAGCTTGCAGAGCAGGTTCTCGCCGCGCTCAACGAGTTGCTACGGGGTTTTCAAGCCGCCAATGAAGCCACTCAGGGCGAGTTGTTGAAAGACGCTCTACAGAAAGACCCAACCCACATTTATGGCGGACTTCTTGCCAGCCTCATGAGACTAGTCTTCATCCTTTACGCCGAGGACCGAGGCTTACTTCCGCTAGACCCGGTCTATGTGAACAACTACTCGGTCGCTGGGCTCTTCCAACGTCTTCGCGAGGACAATGCCCGTTTTCCGGACACTATGGACCAGCGGTATGGAGGATGGGCGCAACTACTCACCCTTTTCCGCCTAATCTATGATGGAGCTGCACATGGCTCGATTCATCTTCCGGCGCGTCGTGGCAAGCTTTTCGATCCCGATGCATACCCCTTCCTCGAAGGGCGGTTGTATGGATCGATCAGACAGACAGAAGACTCCCTCAAACCCCCTCGTGTTTCGGATGGCGTGATTTATCGTGTCCTCTCGAATTTGCTGCTTCTAGATGGGGAGCGTCTTTCATATCGCACTCTCGATGTGGAGCAGATCGGCTCCGTCTACGAAGCCATGATGGGGTATGAGCTTCAGATTGCCACCGGACCGAGTGTCGGCTTACGCCCAGACAATGTTGTCGTGAACCTTGAGGCCTTGCTTCGCGCGAATGAAGATGATCGTCCCAAACTATTGCGAGAAGTCGCTGGATGTGATCTTGACGGTCGGGCACTTGAACAATTTAAGTTGGCTAAGACGACAGAAGATTTGCTCACGGCCTTGGGGAGAAGAATATCAGGGCTCACACCGTACGTCGTTCCCAAGGGAGGAATGTTTCTCCAGCCGACCGACGAGCGGCGGCGTTCAGGATCTGACTACACTCCGCGCTCACTCACTGAACCAATTGTTCGGACCACACTGCAACCAATTTTCGAAAGAATGGGTGAGCATCCTCGGCCTGACCGGATTCTTGATTTGAAGGTATGCGACCCTGCGATGGGCTCAGGGGCATTTTTGGTGGAGACCTGCCGATACCTGGGGGACAAGCTAGTTGAGTCTTGGAATCATCATAAGGAGTTGCCAGCCATCCCACCCGATGAGGACCCGAGTCTTTATGCCCGGCGGCTCGTTGCACAACGATGCCTCTACGGGGTTGACGTTAATCGCTTCGCAGTCGATCTCGCAAAGCTCTCCCTTTGGCTCGCAACTCTGGCGAAGGACCATCCGTTCACATTTCTCGACCATGCGCTTCGATACGGTGATTCACTGGTGGGTTTCAGTCGGCTTCAAATTGGCCAATTTCACTGGGACACATCTCGCTCTCATCCACGCGTCTTTGGGCAAGAGCACCTCGAAAAATCGATTGAGAGAGTCACGGCCTATAGGAAAGAAATACTCGAAATGACCGAGGACAACGTGGCGAGCATTTTGCTCAAGCAGCAAAAGCTCGGTCTCGCAGATCAGACACTCGAGAGTGTCCGCTGCGCTGGCGATTTGCTTGTTGCGGCCTTCTTTAACGCATCGAAAGAGAAGGAGCGCGAGAGGATTCGTGTCAGCTATCGCGATCTCTTTTTGAGTGCTTATCGAGGCAATCTCACCGACCTCCAGAAAGAAACTGAAGTTGTCGAAGTCCTACATGGAGGAAAGCTACCTATTAGCCCATTCCACTGGGAAATTGAGTTTCCTGAGGTATTTTCTCGACACAATCCCGGGTTCGATGTGTTCGTGGGTAACCCACCCTTCGGTGGCAAAAACACTGTCATAAATTCACATCGTGAAGGATTCCTATCATTCATACGCACCATTAACCTAGAAAGCCACGGAGGCAGCGATCTCGTCGCGCATTTCTTTAGGCGAGGCTTCGACCTCATGCGACAAGGCGGAACCTTCGGCCTCATTGCAACTAACACGATCGCGCAGGGAGACACCCGATCGACGGGATTGCGATGGATTTGCACGCACGGCGGAACAATTTATGCGGCGCAAAAGCGTTATAGATGGCCAGGGCGCGCAGCTGTGGTCGTTAGTGTAGTTTATGTCGTCAAGGGCAGTCGAAATGCGCCCTTCGACCTCGACGGGAAGTTGGTGCCCACTATCACGGCTTACCTGTTCCACGCCGGAGGTCATGAGGATCCAGCTCGCCTTGGTGCAAACGCGACGAAGAGCTTCAAGGGTTGCGAAATTGGTAGTTTAGGATTTCTGGCAAGGCCTGAATCCATCGAGTTCTTGTGGTTACACGCAATCCCGGATCCTCGGCGGCAAGGGCTGATGCTTCTAAAGCCCTACCTTGGTGGCGAAGACCTAAACTCATCGCCGAGTATAGTACCGCCACGCTTCGTCGTGGATGTGGATGGCCTGTCGGTAGAGGAAATGAAGATGTATCCGAAAGTAATGGAGTTGCTGGCGACGAGAGTCAAGCCGGACCTATTGAAACGCGGCGAGATTTCAGAGGATGAAAAGGAATGGTGGCACTTCCGGCGTCCCAGCTTGGAATATCGAAAAGCATCTCAGAGCAGCGACAGAGTCCTGGGTATATCCGAGGTGACCGCCCACTTTACTTTTGCGTTTATCCCTACGTCTTTCATTCCTGCGCACACGATTAAGCTTTTTGGTTTCGATTCTTACTCTGCGTTTTCGGTACTTCAGTCCCGTGTGCACGAGATATGGGCTCGCTTCTGCGGATCGTCGATGAAGGACGACCTTCGGTACACGCCGTCCGACTGCTTTGAAACTTTCCCGTTTCCAAAAGACTTCGAATCTCTGGAGACTCTGAAGCAGACAGGGCAAGAGTATTATGAATATCGGTCCGCGCTTATGGTTCGGAACAATAAGGGATTGACGGCGACGTACAATCGCTTTCACGATCCCGAAGAGCGCGACCCAGCAATAGGAAGATTACAACAATTGCATGCGGAGATGGACCGCGCTGTTCTCGGTGCCTATGGATGGATAGATATTCAGCCCAAGTGTGAACTCCTTCTCGATTATGAAGTTGAAGAGAACGAAGATGACGGGGCTCGCCGAGGGAAGAAACCGTGGCGGTATCGCTGGCCCGATGAGGTTCGTGATGAAGTTCTCGCGCGGCTGCTTGAACTGAATCGTCAGCGCGCATCGGAAGAGGCCGTTTCCGGTGGAGTCGTACCAAGATTAGGGGCCACGAACCCTCCCACGCGAAAAATTAATAAACGACCGGCGTCTGTCGTCGTGCCGCTGGTTCCGGGTCTTTTGGACGGAGAGAAACAATGACATCGGCAGAAGTTCGCGATGGACTTGTCCAGGCACTTCAGACGGACCTAATTGGGCCCGAACCCGGCAGCCAACACGAAGGTGAGACACTACCCATCCCGCCATCCCGGTGGTATCTGACCGGCTATCTAGTGCCGTTTATGGCTCCCGAGAGCCAACGCCGTGAAGTAACTGCTGATGACGAATTAGATTTGATAGGCGCTACCGCAGGAACGGACGACGACGCTCCGCCCGAGAGGGCGTCCGCGCGAAAGGCCTTTTTTCCGTCGTCCATCGGTTTGAGTGTGTTAGTTCCTCCCGAAACTAAGAGCCTCCGCGTCACTGCGCAATGGGGCGACTACAAACTTCTTCAGCAGCCCAACGGCGCAACGGGAGGACCCGGGAATACCGCCGCAGGAAAGTCAGTCCAGAATTGGCGCCGCACCCAGCGAACAGAAACGATTGACGTCAACCTGCCGGCCGCGACCGGGAAATCGAACTCTAAAGAAGTGCCGAATAGCAATGGCGTGCGAATCGTTACCTCAGTACGAACGGTCCGAATGGCGCGCACCGACGGTGGCACTTCAGAACCTCTGTTGCCGGAAGGGACGCGTGCAGTAGCGATCTTCCTCGTCAACTATCGTCCGCCAGCGCCGGATGAACGCAAGGACGAGGGACTGATTTTCCAAACCTGCCTAAAGGTGCATGCAGATCAGTCGTTTGTGGCGCGGCCAAATTTGCGTGGGTATGACACTAACGATTGGGATGAACGCGTGGCAGACCTGCAATACCGCGATGTATGTGAGTATGCGGTCGGCCATGGAGTCGCTACAAATGCCTCTGTATCAGGCGAGGGTCAGTGCCACGAAATTGCTACTGAATGGATGCCTGCGGCGGATGTTGAGAAGGTGGAACCTGCCTTAGTTCCAGGCGTAGAACTATCGATGGAAGCCCTTGCCGGGACCAGTAGCGCACAGGAAATGCAGCAAAAGCTGAGTGGATTGGTTAGTGGATACGCCGCGTGGATTGGTTCGCAGCGTGGGGGACTCAGCCTTAAAGGCCGGCGACTCGAGGTGGCCGACGAGCTAATGCGCAGAGCCGAATTTTCGGGTCGTCGGATAGATGAAGGAATTCGAGCACTCGAAGATCCTATCGTTCTCGAAGCATTTCGCATCGCAAACCGGACGATGGCAGCCGCCGCTCGGAGGCGCCAGGCACAAATAGAAGGCAAACAACCTACCGAACTTGCTCCCCCTAGATGGCGACCTTTTCAGCTCGCATTCCTCCTCCTCAATCTCAGAGGAATATCCGAGCCGGCGCATGCCAACCGAGATGTCGTCGATCTACTTTTCTTCCCGACTGGGGGTGGTAAGACTGAAGCGTACCTGGGGTTGGCTGCGATTACGCTCGTCTTACGGCGACTGAGAAATCCTGGAGTCGCATCGGCGGGTGTGAGCGTACTAATGCGCTACA
Organism: uncultured Acidobacteriota bacterium; assembly: GCA_963833345.1. Classification (GTDB taxonomy): domain Bacteria; phylum Acidobacteriota; class Terriglobia; order Acidiferrales; family UBA7541; genus Acidiferrum. The sequence goes on from CAWHXI010000001.1 coordinate 716,419, forward strand.
CGCTTCGCTTGCTCACGCTTGACCAACTAGGTCGAGCCGCTGCATTGATTTGCGCCCTGGAATTGGAGCGCGAAAAGGATGTGGCCAAACTCGGCCAGTGGCCGTTTGAGATTGGACTGTGGGTTGGCCAAGCAGCCACACCGAACCGCATGGGACAGAAGGGGGACAACAACCGGGAGTCTGCTCGCGCTAAGACGATTGCATTTAAGAACGATGATAAGAAGCCCTCGCCTATTCCTCTTGAGACGTGCCCGTGGTGCGGCGAGAAGTTCAAAACTACTTCGTTTAACCTCGTACCGACCGCAGACAACCCAACGGATTTGCATATTGTCTGTATGAATCGCAATTGCGATTTCAAGGGCGACCGACATCTCCCGATTGTGGCGGTTGACGAGCCTTTGTACCGACGCATCCCATGCTTTTTGATCGCCACAGTGGATAAGTTCGCCAATCTCCCGTGGGTCGGCCAGTGCGGTGCGCTCTTTGGAAAAGTAGATCGTTGGGACAAGGGCGGTTTCTACGGTCCCTGCGATCCCAACCGCGGGAGCAAGCTCGAAAAACAGCTCCTTCCACCCGACCTGATTATTCAGGATGAGTTGCATCTGATTTCAGGTCCGCTCGGGACAATGGTCGGGCTGTATGAGACTGCTGTTGATGAACTGAGTTCCAGAGTTGTCGATGGACGTACGATCAGGCCGAAGGTGGTTGCTTCCACGGCGACTGTTCGCCGCGCAGAGGTACAAATTGGCGCTCTTTTCGCGCGCCAGTCTGTTGAAATATTTCCTCCACCCGGACCAAATCGACATGATTCATTCTTCGCCCGGATAGTTCCTGTCACAGAGATACCGGGTCGGCGATATCTGGGGATCGCCGCGCAAGGAAAGAGCCTCAAGGTCGTATTGCTGCGCGCTTACCTCGCACTCTTGGCTGCAGCACAAAAAGCCTATGAAGCTGCGGGCGGCAAAAAGGACCTGAACAATCCCGCAGATCCATATATGACCCTTGTTGGATACTTCAATAGTTTGAGGGAATTGGGAGGCAGTAGGCGCATCGTTGAAGACGAAGTTCGATCCCGCTTGGAGGGCTATGGGAAACGCCTGCGTGTTGGCGAGCAAGAAGGGCCATTTGCCAAAAGAACAATCGGATTTGACGCGATCGAATTGACCTCACGAGTAAAGACAAACCGTGTCGCGGAAGCGAAACGTCGTCTCGCTTTGCCGTTCAGTTCTGAGGGGCACGTGGATGTTGCCCTCGCGTCAAACATGATTTCGGTGGGCCTCGACATCAGTCGTCTTGGATTAATGGTGGTGTTAGGGCAGCCGAAGATGACTGCGGAATATATCCAAGCAACAAGCCGCGTTGGGCGTGATGACAACAAACCCGGCCTCGTCGTCACGCTTCTGAACGTCCATAAACCTCGTGACAGATCCCACTACGAACGCTTTGAAACTTATCACGCATCTTTCTACAGGGCAGTGGAGGCAACAAGCGTTACGCCATTTTCGCCCAGAGCGATTGATCGTGGGCTTCCAGCAGTGACAGTTTCACTCGCTCGCCTCGGCTGGGAGCAGCTGACGGCTCCACTTGCCGCGTCGGCCATAACAGCTCAAAGAGCCAGTCTTTCATTTGTTCCGGATACGATGACTCGAAGAGTCGATAATTTCGATCGAAGGATGGACGCAACTGAGAGACAAGCGCTCAGGCAGAAAGTTAGGGGGCAAGTACAAGATCTCTTGGACGAATGGGTCAAGATAGCCGAATCAAATAGAAAGGTTGGCGTCGGATTGCAATATCAACAGGAAGCGGGGCTAGCACCGCCCCTGTTACGCGATCCGCTGGACCAGGCTTTGCCCACGCTCCCACCGGGGCAACGAAAGTTTAAGGCAGGCAGGTCACTACGCGGGGTAGAGCCGAGTGTGAACCTATGGGTCAAACAAATGAATGGGCTAGAGCTTGAATCGCCCGCGGAGGACGAATGAGTCAGCGACCTCTGCGTGCCCACGGACAGCTTCGTCAGAGTCAGGTCCTGACCACTTTCGGCCCCGGAGCAATGGTCGATTTGCCAAACCATGCCGTGATCGTGGGCGGTCTGGAGCATTGGGAAGGCGTTTCGGACCAGATTTTCGAAGAACGGCTTGTGGCAAAACTACAGGACATCCTGCAGCTCACAAACTTAAAACTGCAAGCGCCTCCAATCGACCTTCAGGATCCAAACGCTCCCAAAACTGGCATAACAGGATGGCAGTTTCCCGAATGGTTCGTTGCGCAATTTGAAGTTCCCTGGGGCGACGTGTTCCGTTCTCGCCCGCTTTTGAATCGCCTCGCGCTCGTTGATGGTAGATACCTGGACCGAGACCGAAAGAAGCGTCCTGTCGTACCCGTCCGGTTTGTCCAGGCATGCGTGAATGGTCATATCAGCGACTTAGACTGGCACGATTTCGTTCATCGCGGGCAGTCGTCCTGTAAGCGCCAACTTTGGATGGATGAACGCGGGACTAGTGGCGACCTGGCAGACATATTCGCCCGGTGTGAGTGTGGGCAATCGCGATCTCTCGCGGAAGCTGCGGAGATGGATAAAAGACCTCTCGGCTACTGCAAAGGATTGCGACCTTGGCTCGGTGCTGCATCACAGGAAAAATGTGGAGGCGACCAAGGAACGCCCGAGATAAATCGGCTCCTGGTGCGTTCGGCAAGTAATGCCTACTTTCCTCAGGTTCTTAGTGTCATTTCGATACCCGATAGGGAAGGTCAGCTTCAGAAGGCGGTCGACCCAGTCTGGGAAGATTTCCTGCAGTATGCCGAGACGATTGACGACCTGCGCAAGGAGCGGAAGAAGGCGAAGGTGTTCGGTGCTCTCGAAGGACTTTCGGATGAGGAAGTGTTCGGAGAGATTCAACGTCGAAGATTGGGGGCCGGGCCCTCTCGGAAGAGCATAAAGCAGGCTGAGATTGAGATGCTGATGGCTAGTGGCGATGAAATTGGCAGCGACCGACCCGAAGGAGATTTTTATGCGCGAAGACTCCCCCTTCCAAATCCGAGAACCGGATTATTGGAGACAATCGATCGCGTCGTCTTGGTGCACCGTCTCCGCGAAGTAATCTCCCAGCTGGGTTTCACACGCTTCGAGGCAGAGATGCCGGACATCGAAGGAGAGCTTTCGCTGAACGTTCGTAGAGCCAGTCTTGCTTTGGAAGTATCTTGGCTCCCCGCTGTGGAGAATCGTGGCGAAGGATTCTTCATTTCGATTGATGCCCATGCGCTGGACGAATGGTCTAAACGAAAACCGGTGAGTGACCGGGGGCTTGAGCTTTTTCTGGCGTTTAAGGAGTGGAAAAAGAAAAACTCGGGTTCCGGTCTTGATTTTCCTGGCCTCAAGTACATTTTTCTTCATTCGCTCTCACATTTACTGATTACTGCAGTGTCCCTCGAATGTGGATACGCAGCGGCATCGATTCGGGAAAGAATCTATGCAGGCGAAGCTGGCTATGGAATTCTTCTCTACACAGGAACACCTGACGCCGAGGGAACTCTGGGTGGTTTGGTTGATGCCGGAAGGCATCTTGAGCAGCACCTGACGAACTCCATAGAGCTAGGCCGATTGTGTTCGAATGACCCCGTGTGTGCCCAACATAAGCCGAACAACCCTCAAGAAGAACGATTTCTAGTGGGTGCTGCATGTCACGGATGCCTCCTGATTGCGGAACCATCCTGCGAACGCAGAAACGAGTTTCTTGATCGAGCGCTCGTAGTGCCCACAGTCGAAGCTCTCGGGGCTGAGTTCTTCGTCGAGGCTGTCTGATGGCGCCGCCGTTACACAAGATGCCCAGCGTGGCGCTGAGAAGTCTCGCGGATTCGATCGACAGTGGCCGTTTACTTCCGCCTTTCACTTCGATCTCGCTGCAACGTTATTTACCTACTCAGGATTGTCAAGGCGTTGCTGAGGAATTATGTGCTTTCTCCAATAGCGGTGTCCCGGCTCCACAGATTGCTCATATGTTGCGCCTTCTAGCCGAAGCGCAAGTTGCTTCTGAGCAAACCTCGGACAAAGTTGAGCTTGTTTGGAGCGGACCCGAAATGCCCGGAGCTGCGAGCCGCGACACAAGCGTCGTGGTCCGCGAGCTCTTTTCAGGAGCGACATCTTCAGTATTGGTCGCAGGTTTCGCAATTTCACGCGGCAACGAGATTTTCAAAGCCTTGGCGTACCGCATGGTCCAGGTGCCGTCAGTCGCCGTGCGAATGTTCCTAAACGTTGCAAGAGAAAATGACAATCTCGCGTCTAATGAAGCAATTCTCCAGTCGTTCTGTAATGGACAGTGGTGGCTTATTTCCGCCTTTCAATTCGATCTCGCTGCAGCGGTATATCCCTACACAAGAGTGTCAAGGCGTTGCTGAGGAATTGCATTCGTTCTATAACAGTGGCGTTCAGGCTCCTCAGATCGCCCATCTCTTGCGTTTATTAGCCGATGCCAGGGCTACGTCTGAACACATCGCTGATAAAGTTGAATTGGTTTGGAGCGGTCCTGAAATGCCAGGTGCTGGGAGCCGTGACACAAGCGTTGTCGTGCGTGAGCTCTTTTCCTGCGCGGAGTCTTCAGTGCTAGTGGCAGGTTTCGCAATTTCACGCGGCAAGGAGATTTTCCGTGCGTTGGGTGAGCGCATGGCCCGGGTGCCAAGCCTTAGCGTGCGGATGTTCTTGAATGTTGCGAGAGACGATGATGAACGGGCTTCAAATGAAGAAATTGTGCAGTCCTTCTATCTGTCATTCAAGACAAAGCACTGGTCTTGGGAAAAGTATCCACAGGTCTTTTACGATCCAAGAGCTTTGGAGACCAATTCTTCGAAGAGAGCATCACTACATCCGAAATGCATCGTAATAGATGGAGTCAAGTGTTTTGTCAGTTCAGCAAACTTCACCGAGTCCGGACAAGCCCGAAACATAGAAGTGGGAGCCCTAATTGAAGACAGAAACCTAGCGGCTTCTATTCACAACCAATTTGAATCGCTCGTCACGCATGGACTGCTCCCACCATTTCCGGCCTGTCTTGAATCCCTTGCCGAAGCTCACGACTACGATTCCTATCTTGAAAAACTGGAAGTCGCACGTACTGTTGAGGAGAATGTGACTTCTTATGATTCGGCGCTGTCAACGAAAAGGTATGCGCGTCGCTTTTGTCATCGTGAACATCGTGGCAAGAGGCTTTTTGCATCTGCAAAATGTGAGTTGCATGTAGCACTCTTCAGTCGTATTTCAGCAACGACTTCAGCATCTTTCACTCTGTACCTAATGTCGCATGACTCTCCTCCTTCGAACTCCCGGCTTTGAGGATTGTCCGTACGGCGCTGAAAATCCGCGCTGCGGACTGATTGGG
>CAWHXI010000002.1:4800000-6633477 GCA_963833345.1 uncultured Acidobacteriota bacterium
CGAAAAAACGTGCGTATAGCCGGCGGCGAAAGAATAGAGCGGCTGTGGGGAAAGCGCGTCGAACAATGGGTTGATGGGATCTGTATAGGCGGCTTGCAGCCCGGTATCCGCTTGAAAGCGATACCACGTGCTGTTCTTTTCATCGATGTTGTAATCGATTCGCGCCGTCTGGACCTGTTCATGGTCACTGCTCGAATGCGAAATGCTCTGCCGATTGGCGCAACCGTTCCCGTCGTTGGCCGCGGCGGGCGCAACGCCACCCACATCGAACGGACAGCCCAAGACCATGAGTGGCGTTCCATTGGTATTTCCGTACAGCGAAAACATCTTCTGATAGAACGGCACTGACTCCGGTGAAGGCTGGTAGACCGACCCCGTGACGGAATCGGTTCCTCCCAAAGGGAGTTGCTGCAAAACGTAACTCTGGAACGCCGGAGTTGGGACGGTAGTGGCCGTGACGATGGGCAGTGCGATCCGAACCCACTCGCTATCGAAGAAGAAAAACAACTTGTCCTGAACTATCGGCCCGCCCACGCTGCCCCCGAAGTGGTTTACAGTCGATCCCGGTTTGTGATTTCCAGGAGTGGCATTCGTGAAATAGTCGGCGGCGTTGAACTTCGAGCCATTCCACAACTCATATAGGTTTCCATGAAACTGCTTCGTACCGGACTTTGTAACGTAATTGACCTGCGACGCTCCATAGCGCCCCTCGTCAACGGTATAGGACAGCGTATTGACCGTCACTTCCGAGATCGAATTCAGTCCGAGGACCAGATTTGTCGAGAGCCCGCTGTTCAGATTCGTCAGCGGATCATTTGTTTCCAAGCCATCGACGATGTAACCATTCGAGAGAGCGGGGAGTCCGTTGAACTCAACGTTGCCATACCCATTCGTACCGCCAACGAAATCATTGCCGCTGCCTGCCGTGTTGACGAGTGCGCCGGCTGCGAATTGAAGTGGATAGGTTAAGTCACCCCCCGGATTGGGAAGGTCTTCCAGCGCGTGTGCATTGAGAGTCGTGGAAGTATTCGCATTCCCGGGGTTGAGGATCGGGGCTTCACTGCCTATCTCAACGGTCTGGTTTGACTGCGCAATCTTGAGTCTGAAATCGACAGTCTGCTTCTGGCCTAGGGCAGCGGATACAGCATCATTCTGCTGTGGTGCGAAGCCTTCTGCTTCCACCTTGACGGAGTACGCACCGGGTTTCAGCTGCGGAAAGTTGAATCGGCCAGAGTCATCGGTACTCGCGTTCCGCCTCAGTCCAGTCTCCTTGTTCGTAACCGTCACCGTGGCACTAGGTACCGCCGCGCCGCTTGCATCGCTGACTTGGCCGACGATCGCGCTGGTAGTTTCGCCCTGGGAGAAGGCTGCTTCAGGCAAGAGAGCAAGAAACAACCCGACAAAAATAAATATCGAAAGAGTTGAGCGCAGCATCGTTGTAAGCCGGGTTCTGTGCATCTGGACCGTTTGCATAATTAACCTTACTTAAGATGAGTTGTTAACGCAAGTAAATACGATGCGAAAAAGCGAAATCTAATAGATTGGCAAGCTTCGGTAGGGTCAATCCGCGATTGCGGTCGGATGACGGGGCACTCGGAGAGCGCCAGTAAATCGGCATGCTTGACGAGCGTAGTAACGAGAAACTGACTACCTGGCGAGTTTTTTGAGAAGAGGCCCAACGCGCTGCACTGCGCTACAATCTTGGCCTTATGTCCACGACTGGTTCGCGAACTCCCAATTTTGTTCCTGCAAGTGTCTTGGATAAGAGGCGGCCATCAAAGGTGGCTTTGATCCGCGGATTGGTGCGGCAGGCGCCGTTTGTGGCGAAAAACTTTGGGCTTTATTTTCGGAATGGGTGGCGGCGGAACATTTTGCATACGAATGTGGTGGCGCCGTATGCGGTGACGTTCTATGTGACGCACAAATGCAATTTGGCGTGCTCGTATTGCACGCAGAAGGAGCCGGACGTTTTCAGCGACGAGTTGTCGACGGGAGAGACGATCCGGTTGTTGCGGCGGATTCGCAAAGAGACGGACTCGATTGTAATTACCGGTGGCGAGCCGACTTTGCGGGCGGATATTGAGGAGTTGGTGGAGGCGGCGCGGTTTCATTGCAAGTTTCGGTCGGTGCTGTTGATTACGAATGGGACTTTGCTGGATCGCAAGCCCGGGATTCTGCGGGCAGTGACGGGGCTAGTCGTCAGTCTGGATGCTTTGGCCGCTGATCCTTCGAATGCGCTTTCGAAGCCGGCGGCGCTGCCGAAGGTTTTGCAAAATTTGGCGATGGCCAAGGAAGTTTTGGGAAGTCCGCAACGGATTACGATCAGCACGGTCATCGAAGAATGGAACATCGGGGAAGTGGAGAAATTGCTGGATTGGTGTGGCGCGGAAGGATTTGTGTTTGCGGCGCAATCAGCGCAGATGGAAAAGATGCCGAATCTGAAGCTGCTGCAGAATCCGAAGTATCAGGCGCTGGTGGATACGATTATCGAGCGGCGTCGCAGCGGGGCGCAGCCAATCAACGGGACGCCGCGGACTATTGAGACGCTGCTGCGATTTCGGGATTTTCAGTGTTATCCGACGATGTTTCCGCGGGTTTATCCGAATGGGGATGTCTTTTATCCGTGCGAGCCGCTGCGGAAGGTGGCGGGGAATTTGTTGCGGCATGGATCGCTCGCGAAGATATTTTCGCGTGGAAAGAAGATGTATGGAGATATTCCGCCTTGCCAGGGGATTTGCTATTTGTTTGGGAATGTTTTGTCGCACTATTACGTGAATGATTTTTGGGGGTTGGCGGAGGATTTTGTGCGGTGAGAGGAATCGAACGGAAAAACATTTTACACTGAGGGCACAGAGCACACAGAGTTCACGGAGGCGGATTCGACTGGGTTAGGACAATGGCCAACGAGAAGTAATGTTAGTTCAGGTCGGAGATTTTTTTGTCGAGGTGAGCGAGAGCGGCTTCGAGAGACTTGCGATGATTGGGGTTTGTTGCGGCGTCGAGGTCGTGGGCAATCCTGATGCGAGATAACTGCAGGTCTTTGCGCTCCTGTTCACGGCGAAGCTGCTCAGGGCTCTTGGTGTTGTTGCCGTAGTGACCCTTTGGAGCCTGGCCGGATTCGACCTGGGATTCCACGTCTTTGCTTTCCCATCCTCGCGCCATGCCGATAGTTTGACACATTTTGCAGCAGGTGCGGGTGTTTATAAGAGAAAAACTTTAAGTGATGCGGCGTGCCGGCGAAGCTAGAAACGCTGGGCTGGCGCGGTGCTACTCGGCTGCGCGATAGATGATCTTGCCGGCGCGTAGCGTGTATTTGACGTGGGCCAGCGCTCGCAGGTTTATGGCGGGGTCTTGGTGGAAGACGGCTAGATCGGCCTGAAGACCAGCGGCGATGTGGCCTCGTTTGTTGGCGTCGCCGAATTGCTCGGCGGGAGCGGTCGTCAGAGATGCGAGAATCTGAGGAAACGTCATGCCTGCTTCGGACATTAAGGCGTACTCCTCGGTGGGGTCGTATTCGACGGCGCCGAGGTCTGTGCCGAAGAGGACTGTTCCTCCCGCTGCAAGCCAGGAGCGGAGTTGGCCGATTTCTGTCTCGGTTACTTTTTCTTGGGCGGAGAGGCGGTCGTGGCGCAGGTAGTATTTCCAAAGAGTCAGCGTAGGAGTGAGCGCAACGCGGCGTTCCTTCATCGCGGCGAGGAGAGTTTCGTCCCACGGACCGGAATGAGGTGTGGTGTGAGCGACGATATCGACTCCGCCGCGAACGGCGGTAAGTACATCTGCCGCGTTATTTGGATGAACGAAGACGGGTTTGCCCGCGCGATGAGCTTCGTTGACCGCGGCTTGGAACACGCTCTCCGGAAGCGGGGCGCTGCGAGGAGCAGAGGCGAAGATTTTTATGCCGTCGACGCCCGCGTCGAGCAGCTTCTTGGCGGCCGCTGCAGCCTGCGCCGCGTCGGCGATTTCCGGAGCTGGCAATTTCATAACGCCCATCATGCCGAGAACCTGGTCCGAGGGCAGAGCGCCAGGAGGAACGAGGCCCTCACCCGTCGAGCGAATCCTTGGTCCGGAAACTTCGCCGGACTCGATGCGGTCGCGAAGACGGCGCGTGTTTTCCCAAACGGAGCCTGTGTCAAAGACGCTGGTGAAGCCGTAACGGGTGAGCATGTCCTGAAGCTGGCGGCCGAGTTCAGGCGCGGGGATGGTTGCTGCATCGGCCCACTTGCGTTCGAAGAAGTGAACGTGAGAGTTCCAGAAGCCAGCGGTGATGGTGAGGCCGAAACAATCGAGAACGTGGGCGGTTTCGGGAAACTGCATCTGCGCCCTGCTGCCCACGGAAACGATTCTTTCGCCCTGGAGGAGGACGACGCCGTCGTGGATGGGCGTTTCCGTCGGGCTGACGTAAATCGTGGCTCCCACCAGGGCGGTGTAGTCGCTCGGGGAGCTTGGTCGCGTGTTCACGGGCTCGTCTCCCTGACTGTGACTGAGTGGGACATTTTAGCTTAGCTGCTGGCTAAGCGCTGGCAGCGCGGCTCTTTGGCAAAATGGGAAGCGGGGAGTGCATCACGCTGCCGAGCGTGCTCTCGGCGACGCGAGCGAAGTGCTCGGCAAAGACGCCCTGATAGAAGAATTCGGCGGCGTTATCCGACCAGCGAACCTGCAGAATCCAGCGATCCTTTTTTTGCAAGGCATTCGCCGAAGTGATTTCGGCGGCAGGAATGACGAGGAGCGGCTGGAAGTGGGAATCGAGCGCCCAGATTTGCTCTGCGCCGACAAAAAGCTGAACCGGCGCTGGCGCGCCATTGCCCGGCTGATACTTTCCGCCGTTTACGATGACCAGAGCGCCAAGTTCGCGCGCTTTGTCGTCGGCAAGATTGTGTGGCTTGGCGGGAGGCAGCAGGATGGCCGCAAGAAACATGCCAAGACCGGCGATCGCGGCCAGCCAGCTATTCCAAAGACTGAGCGGCAGGATGACAAGCGCGGCGCCTGCGAACCCCAGAAAAACGCGGAAGGCCATCCAGGATTGCGCGTTGCGGCGAACGTGTAGAAGCCTGGGAATCAAAAGAACGAGGGCAAACAGGGCGCCGATCACCAGGTTGCGTAGACGCGCGCCGGTTCCTTCGTGTTGAGATGCCGCAGTGGCTGGGGCCGTGCTCATCTTACTTCCTTTTCCTATCTGCTTACTTAGAGTATGCGGCGCGGCTCAAGGTTTCAACGAATCTACCTCGCGCATGCGGGCAAAGGCGCGGCGTACGTGGGGAATGGTGATCGAGCCGCCGACGATCAAGGCTACGTTCAAAGCATCGATGACTTCTTCGCGATTCCAGCCTTCTTCGCCGCAGCGAACGAGGTGATAGGTGATGCAGTCGTCGCAGCGCAGGACGGCGGAGGCGACCAGCCCTAGAAGCTCTTTCGATTTCGTGCCGAGGGCGCCGGGCTCATACGCCTGATGATCCAAAGCGAAGAAGCGCTTCATGCCGAGATGGCCGCAATTGAGAATTTCTTCGTTCAAATCGGCGCGAGTCTTCTGAAAATCTTCAAGGCGGTCTGCCATGGTTCCTCCGAAAGTGGAGCGATTATTATGGACTAAATCAGATTAGTTCGGCAGGACGCGGCCGGGGCGCGCGCCGGTGGCTTTGCCCCCGTCCCAAACGAGCACGCCGTTCACGAACACTTTCTCGATGCCTGAGGGAAGTTCGAACGGTTTCTGGAACGTGGAGCGGTCAATGACGGTGGCGGGATTGAAGAGGACAAGGTCGGCGAAAGCGCCTTCGCGAAGGACACCGCGATCTTTCCAGCCGAGGCGCTGCGCGGGGAGCGCAGTCATTTTGCGAACGGCTTCCGGCAGCGTGAGCCATTTCTTTTCGCGGACGTAAAAGCCGAGCACGCGCGGAAACGTGCCTGCGCCGCGCGGATGGCGCGAGCCGATGCCGCCATCGCTGGCGACCATAACCCAGGACTGTTGATAGAACGCCTGAATGTCGCGCTCGATCATGGATTGGCCGATGACCTCGGCTTCGGTGTTGGCGGCGTCCCCTTCGCGGATGATACGGATGTACATCTCGACGGGAGAAATGCCGCGCTGCGCAGCGAGGTCCTCGATGGTGTGGTTTTCATACGCAGCGTTTGGGGGGAATTCGACGATGGTGACGTGCGACGGTCCGCCGACATCGGCCAGAGCTTTCGCGACGCTTTTTGGGTCTACATATTGTTTGTCCGGGACGAGGACTTTGATGTTCGAATGCCACGCGTCGTACGGATAGCAGTCGGCGAGAAAATCGAGGCCGCGCTTGCGGGCGGCTTCAATCACGCTGATATACTGCGGAGCTTTGCCCCAGACGTTCACGGTGCCGAGCTTGATGTGCGAGTGCTCGACGGGAATATGTGCGCGCTCGCCGATAGCGATCTCTTCGTCCAAAGCTTGGAACGAGAGGTCCGCCTCATCGCGAATGTGCGTCATGTAAAAACCATGAAGCTTTGCGGCCGCGGTTGCGAGGGCCACGACTTCGTCCGTAGTGCTATAGGTGCCCATGTCGTATTCGAGGCCGCTGGAAAGGCCAATGGCACCTTCGCGCATACCTTGATCCACGAGCTGGATCATTTTATCGATTTCGGCCGGTGTTGAGGCGCGCTGGTAATCCTTGCCGAGGATTTGTTCGCGAACGGTGGCGTGGCCGACGAGGACGGCAAGATTGAGCGATGCCGGGTTTTTGCGCCGCGTATCAAGCCAGGGCGCGATGGGCCAGGGCGAATCGCCGTCGGGGCCGAGAATGACCGTGGTGATGCCTTGGGCGATCTGACTTTCCGCGAGCGGATCTTTCTCCAGGCCTTCGGTGGAATGGTTGTGAATGTCGATAAAACCAGGAGCGAGGACGAGCCCCTTGGCGTCGATAGTTGTCTCGCCTTGCTTGGGTTTGAAGTCACCCAGGGTGACGATGCGATCGCCGGAAACTCGGACACTCACTCTTCGCAGAGGCGCTCCGGTGCCGTCGGCGACTTGAGCATTAATAATGACGGTCGAGGGCGATTTATCCTGCGAGCGCGCGAAAACGCAAGTGAACGCCATCGCAATAAACAAAAGAATGCCCAAGTGCCGGGCGATGCGAAACATCGGACTTCCTCGAAATGACATCAGCGCATAGCGTTCCATGCCTCACCTATATAACAACTCGGAGCGCAGAGGGAAGGGAAGACTGGGGAAGAAGTCATTCGGTGGTTGCGGCGAGAGCTTTCTCCGCCAGCTCTTTTGCGCCGGGCTTGCCCGCCAAAACAAGGTTCGCCCATTCGGCGCCGACTTGCGATAGCCGCACAGCCTCACTGGTGAGGGATTCTGGCCCACCGGAATCGTTTCCGCCAAAATAGATGCGGTCCAACGAGTGGGCGGCCGCAATGCGGTTCTTTGTGTATTGGCCTGGCACGGACATGAACATGGGATGGCCGCGGCGATAGATGCGGACTTCGATGGGATCCACGTTGAATTCCGGCAAGACTTTCTGAAAATCGGTGAGAACGCGCGCTGCGAGGGTTTTGCAATCTGCTTCGTCGAGAAGAGTGGAACGGAATTCTTCGCGGAGCGGAGTATAGAAGGTGAGGATGTTGTTTTTTTGTTTGTAGCCGGGATCGTTCCGAACGGTCCAGTCAGCGACGATAAAGTCGGTGAAGGAATTGCCGGGGCACCAATTGTCGTAACCGCGATTGTAGACGGGCTTGTCGAAGATGACGTTGACCACCGGATAGGGAGCGAAGCGCGTGCGGCGCATGGCGGTTCGCTGTTCAGCGGGCAGTCCTTGAACGATGCGCGAGGCGATGTGCTTCTGAGTGCACATCAGCACGGCTTTTGCGGCAACGGTCGTGAGTTTTCCCTGGCGGTAATAAGTTACGTTTACGGCGTCTTTCTGCTGGACGACACCGACGACCGTGGCTTCGCCAAGCATGCGGTCTTGGTATTTTGGCTGGAGGACTTCGACAAGTTTGTGGGTAATACAGCCGAGACCTCCCGGCAAAATCGCGCGTTTGCCGTCGCCGCCGGTGAAAAGATCGTTGGCGTTGTAAAGGCCGACGAACGCGGAAGTGTCCGGTGTAGTGGCGCCCCAGTTTGAAGGGCCGTAAATGTCCCACCATTGCTGAACTTCAGGAGCGTAGCCGGCGGTGAACTTGGAGAAGGGCAATGCGTCCAGTTCCGCCATGCGCTCGTTGATTTTCATTTTCAAAATGTCTTCGCGGAATTTCACGAAACTAGCGACGACGGCTTTGGGATAAGGAAGCTGCGCGATCCCCGTTTTCCAGGTGTCCGGAACATAAGTCTTATTGACCAGGGTGGGATCGGGCATGTTGACCATCGGGAGTTTCAGACCGATCTCGGAGGCGAGCTGGTCACCTTCGTCCCCGTGATAGGCATAGGCCGAGCCAGTGGCGAAATACTGCCCGTCGAATTCTTCTTCGTAAGCATTGCCGCCGAAATGATCTTCTTTTTCGAGCAGAAGCCAATCTTTGCCGCGAAGGAAATACGCGACGGAAAGACCGGCAACGCCGCCACCGACGATCACGATGTCGGCTTTCGCTGTGGCGGCGGGCAGATCGAAGTGGTGACCGTCGCGGACCTGGTGGCAGATTTCGAAATGTTCGCCATCGAGGAGGGGCGCGCCAATTGGCTTCGAAGCTGACGGCGCGGAATCCGGCGCAGGTAAGAGTGCGGCGTCTACCGGACAGCCAGATGCGACCGAGCCTGCCACGACGTATCTGATAAATTCACGGCGCGAGTGCGGCATTTGCCCTCCCATGGGTCCTACGGCCTTTCAAGCAATTGCTTCGTTTCCGAGCCAACGCTGCGCATACGTATCCGATACCAGATGATGATAAGCGCAACAGAAACGGCAAAAATCAGTGTGGAGACGGCGTTAATCTCCGGCGTGATGCCTCGGCGCAAGCGGCCCCAGATTTCGAGGGGAAGCGTGTTGTCGCGCCCAATCAGGAAAAAAGTGACGGCGATTTCGTCCATCGAAAGCGTGAAGATGAGGAGTCCGGCGGCGATCAGCGAAAGTTTGAGATTCGGCAGCGTGATGCGCCAGAAAGTTTGCCAGGGCGTGGCGCCGAGATCGAGCGAGGCTTCTTCCTGCGCGCGGTCGGTTTTTTGGAGGCCGGCGAAAAGTTCAGTCGTGGCAACGGAGATGAGGGCTGTGCCGTGGCCGAGGAAAACAGTCAGCAGGCTGAGCTGCAAGCCGGAGAGCACAACGAACATAAGTAGTGAAAGGCCGGTGATGATACCGGGAAGAATGAGCGGGAGGAGAGCCAGGCGGCGAAAGAGCGCTTTTCCGGGGAAGCTGGCGCGATCAAGTGCGAGGGCGGCAAGCAGGCCCAAAGTGAGTGAAAGAGCGACGGCTCCGCTGGCGACGATGAGGCTATTGAGCACGGAGTCCCAAATGGGGCCGTCGGCGAAGAGCTGGCGATACCAATCGAGGGTGAGATGCTGCGGTGGAAATCCACCGACGCCGTCGCGATTGAAGGAATAGAGAATGAGCACAACGAGCGGCAAATAGATGAAGGCAAAGACGAGCACGGCGTACATGGCGAGCAGGGGAGATCGGCGAGTTCGAGATTTGCGGCTCATTTGAAGGACCAGCGTTTTTCGAGCCGTTGGGTGAAGAATAGCAGCGAAAGAGTGAGGAGCAGAATGCACACGGAAATCGCGGCGCCGAGCGGCCAGTCGTACACTGCGCCGAAAAGCGTTTGCACGATGTTGGCGATCATGGTGCCGGAAGAGCCGCCGACGAGCAGCGGAGCCAGAAAATCGCCCAGAGAGAGAACGAAGGCGAAGG
Organism: uncultured Acidobacteriota bacterium; assembly: GCA_963833345.1. GTDB lineage: Bacteria > Acidobacteriota > Terriglobia > Acidiferrales > UBA7541 > Acidiferrum. The sequence continues at coordinate 4,809,813 of CAWHXI010000002.1, forward strand.
TGGCTCCGGCGAGAAGGCCGGGCATCGAGAGCGGAAGGATGACGCGGAAAAAAGTGGAGGTAGGTGATGCCCCGAGATCCTGAGAAGCTTCCACAAGCTGTCGCGGGATGTGTTCGAGAGAGGCGTAAATGGGAAGAAAGACGAACGGCGTGTAAATGTGCGTGAGCATCAGGATGACGGCGAACGGACTGTAGAGCAGAAAGCTGACGGGTTCGTGAGTGACGTGGAGGTATTGGAGGAAGCCGTTGAGCACGCCTTCGCTTCCGAGAATTGTTTTCCAGGCGTAACCACGCACCAGATAGCTGACCCAGAGCGGGACGATGACGAGTTGGTAGAGCAATTCCTTGCGCGCACCGGAATGGAACGAGAGGTAATAGGCTAGCGGGTAGCCGAGTAGGAGCGAACACAGCATCACGGAGCCGGCGATGCGCATGGTGCGGAAGAGAACTTCGGCATAGAGGGGATTCGTGAGCAGTTTTTCGTAATTGGCTAAGTTCCAGTGATGGACGATGGCGCCGTCTTGCACGGCCCAGAAGCTGTGCGCAAACATGAGCGCATAGGGCAGCAGGAGAAAGAGTCCGACCCAGAGAAGCGGCGGGGCCGAGACGATCGTTTTGTAAGCGCGTGAGTACATGGCGAAGTCAGTCCGCGACGCGAATAGCATCCGCGATCGAGAAAACAAAATCGTGCTCGCCGGTGAGAGGGCCGCAGGCGGGCAGGCGCACGCGCAGGAGTTGATCGGCGCCGCATTGCACTTCGAGCAGTTCGCTGGCACCGCCGTAGATTTGCTGGCGGACAGTGGCGCGAAATTTTACTTCATGAGTTTGGCGTTTGCCGTCCAGGCAGAGACGAATCGTTTCCGGGCGAAGAGAAAAGACGACGGGGCCGTCCTCTTCCTCCAATGGCCAGCGCAGGACGCCGCAGGTGACGATGCTTCGGCGGATTTCTCCGCGCAGCAAATTGGTTTGGCCGATGAACTGCGCCGTGTAAGCGGTGGCGGGGTGCGCGTAGATTTCGCGAGGGGAAGCGACTTGCTCGAGCGCGCCATCGCGGAGCAGTGCGATGCGGTCCGAGAGCGCCATAGCTTCTTCCTGGTCGTGCGTGACAAAGAGAAAGGTGATTCCTATTTCGCGTTGGAGCGATTTCAATTCACTTTGCATCCGCTTGCGCAGATTGGCATCGAGCGCCGAGAGTGGTTCGTCTAGCAGTAAGAGTTGCGGTCGATTCACCAGGGCGCGCGCCAGAGCCACGCGCTGCTGTTGGCCTCCGCTCAGTCGCGATGGACGAGCGCCGGCGAATTCCGCCATTTTCACCATGTTCAGGGATTCGCCGACGCGCCCTGGGATTTCGCTCTTTGGAACGCCTTGCACGCGCAAGCCATACGCGACGTTGTCTCGCACGTTCAGGTGAGGGAATAGCGCGTAATTCTGAAAAACAGTGTTTACGCGGCGCTTGTAGGGCGGCAGCGTGTCGAGACGCTCGCCAGACATCCAGATTTCGCCGGCCGTGGGTTGTTCGAAGCCGGCGATCAGGCGCAGAAGAGTGGTTTTTCCCGAACCGCTTTCGCCGAGTAACGTGAGAAATTCTCCGGAGGCGATGTTCAACGAAATATTTTTTAGGACGTCGCGCGCACCAAACCGCTTGGCCACAGCGCGCACTTCGAGCAGCGGAGCGTTGGCGTCCAAGGAAGCAGGCTGCGGAATGGCGGCAGAGCTCACTGCGCGGCTTTCACCTCGTTCCAGATTTCGTTGTACTTGCCGCGGCGCGGCACATCCTGCCAAAAATAAATTCGCTGCATATAGGCGTCGGGATCGTCGAGGTGCAGGCCCTTTATCTCTTCGGGGCTAAGCAATTGCGAAGCACCTGGGTTCGAGGGAGTGTAATGCGTTCTATCGGTCACTAGTTTTTGCGTTTTTGCTTCAATCATGTATTCGAGGAAGGCGTACGCAAGCTCTTTGTTGCTGCTGGCGGCTGTTACCATCAAGTGGTCGATCCATCCGGTAGTGTTTTCCTTCGGGATGGTCTCGCCGATCGGGAAATTGAGTTTGCGAAGGTCGTTGGTGTTGAGCGGCCAGCCCATCGCTAGAACGACTTCATGATTTTGAAAGAGGTTGGTCAGCTCGCCGCCAGTCGACCAAATCTTTCGAATGTTGGGTTTCAGCTCAATCAGTTTCTTCTTCACGGCCTCGAGCTGTTCGTCGCTCAGATTGTAGAGCTGGGAGGGATCAGGTTTGTCGTAGCCGAGAACCTGCGCTGCCATATAGACGGTGGAAAGATCGTCCCATACGGAGATTTTTTCCTTGTACTTCAGATCCCACAGAACCGACCAAGAATCCGGCGGCTGAGGAATTGCTTTCGTGTCGTACAGCAGAGGATTTGGCCCCCACATAAAAGGAACGCCATAAACTTGTTCGTGATTTTTCACCAGAGGAAGATCGCGGAGTCTGGCCGAGAGTTGCAGGTATGAGGGGAACTTAGAAACATCCAGCGGTGCGGCCAAGCCAGCGGTCGTGATGGAGTGAGCGACGTCGCTTGACGGAGAGATCACGTCGTAATTCGAGGCGCTTCCCCCGCGCAGTTTGGCCACTAGCTCATCGCTCGAACCCATGTACGATGCGGAGACTTTGCAATGGTGCGCTTCCTCGAAAGGGCGCACGAACGAGGGATCCGCGTAACCTTCCCAGACAAGCAAGCTGAGCGTTTCCTCTTTTTGCTTGCAAGCGCCGCAGAGCATTGCGAGCGCCAAGATTCCCAGGACAATTTCGCGCCGGTTCATACTTTCCACGGTTTCCCCATCATCTGCATCCTCCTGCGCTTCTATTTGTCGCCGGCCCGAGTCTGACCCAGTCATGGCAAAAGCTTTTTCTATTTCGTGCCTGCTTGATAGACAACTCTTCCGCCCACGATTGTCTTTACGACCTTTGTTTGCGCAATCGTTTGCGGATCGATCTCGAAAACGTTTTGTGAAACGATGATGAGGTCGGCGAGCTTCCCGGGCTCGATCGAGCCTTCCGTTTTTTCCCGGCGCCCCGCATAAGCCGCGCCGAGTGTGTAGCCTTCGACGGCCTGCGCCAGCGTAACTCGCTGCTCCGGCATCCAACCGCCATCGGGCTTGCCCTCGGTGGTCTGGCGCGTGACGGCCATCTGCAGGCCCTCCCACGGATTCAGCGTCACCACGTTCCAATCGCTGCCGAAGGCCAGGTGACCGCCGTTTTTTGCGATGCTATTCCAGACCCATGCGCGCGAGGCGCGGTCCGGTCCAACGTTTCCGGCCCAGACTCGCAGCGTATCTTCGTCCGGATAAGCGTGCAACGGCTGCATGCTCGCAATTACGCCGAGTTTTCCAAAGCGCGGAATATCCGCGGCAGTAATAGTTTCGATATGCTCGATGCGCGGACGGCGATCCTGCGAGTGGTTCACGTTCTCGGCGTTTTCGTAGGCGTCAAGAGCGGTGCGCACGGCGTAGTCGCCAATGGCGTGGGTGAAGAGCTGCAACCCTCGTCTATCGAGTTCCGCGACGGCAGCTTTATACTTGTCCGGCTCCCAAAACAATTTGCCCTTCGTGGATGGATCGTCGGTGTAGGGTTCGAGCATGGCGGCGGTGTGCGATTCGATGACGCCGTCGATCATCATCTTGACCACGCCGCCGGAGAGCCAGTCGCCGGTGTATTTTCTGCGCGCTTCTTCGATCGCGTCGATATCTTTGGGGCGCAACTCCGGCGGATTCAGAAAATAGGCGATGTACATGCGAAGCGTCAGATTCCCGAGGCGGCGTAGTTCGTCGTAAAGAGCAAACTCCTCGAAATCGCCGCCTGCGCTGTGCACGCGCGTCAGGCCGTTTTCGTTGGCCCAATGGATGCCGGCGCGGAGGGCAGCGAGTTTTTCTGCTGGCGTCGGCTTGGGCACGAGTTTGCCGACCAGCCTGCCGGCGGATTCTTTTAGGGCTCCCGTGGCTTCGCCGGTCTTCGGATCGCGCACGATAGCGCCGTTGGCGGGATTCGGCGTGTCCTTGTTGATTTTTGCCAGCGCTAGCGCTTTCGAATTGGCCCAGGAAGTATGTCCGTCATAGCCGGAAAGAAAAACGGGGCGATTTGGGAACAGCTCGTCGAGATATTTTTTGTCAGGCAGATTTTCTTCGTCGAACATCGCGTAGTTCCAACCGCCGCCGAGAATCCAGCTATCGCCGGGATGTTTCGCCGCGTATTGGCGCAAGATGCGTTGGATGTCGGCGGGATTCTTCGCGCCTTCGAGATTGGCTTGGCCGAGGCTGATCGAACCTTCCAGGAAATGAATGTGGCAATCCACGAATCCGGGCAGGACCAGCTTTCCGCCGGCGTCGATCACCTTTGTTTGCGGCCCGCGCAGTTTTTCTATTTCGGCGTCATCGCCCACTGCGGCGATTTTCTCGCCGCGAATAGCCACAGCCTGCGTCCATGATTGTTTGGCGTCCACGGTATACACTTTGCCGTTGATGAGGATAGTGTCCGCGGACTGGGTCTTCGCATCCTGCGCGATGGCCGCGGTAGAGGATCCCAAAGTAATAAGAACGGCAATCGCCAGCACGATCACGACTTTGCGCAATGCGGTCATTCGCACGTCCCTACCTGAATTTTTGGCGGCATCCGCGAGCCTCCAGTCACGAGTCCCTGCCTTTTAGAACGTTGGTGGTGTATTCACCCATAGCAGCCAGGTCTCGGAACGCCCGGGATTTCTCCAGCGGTGCGGCGTCGAGCTCTCAAAATAGAGGCTGTCTCCAGGCTTGAGCCGATAGTGTTCCTTGCTGTTCAGCCAAATCTCAAATTCACCGCGAAGGACGTGCAAGAACTCTTCGCCTTCGTGCGAGTAAGATTCACCGCTGCCGCCGCCGGGTTTGATGCGAAAAAGATGCGGTTCCATCGCTGTTTGGCCCCAGGCCAGAAGCTCCATGCGCACCCCGGGAGTGGTCTCCAGAATTTTTCGCTGGCTGGGACGCACGAGGCGAGGATTTTCCGCCGCGGTTTCAAAAAGCGAGAGGATATTCGTCCGGTAGAAACGCGCAATGCGGCGCAGAGTTGAAATGGAAGAGCGCATCTGCCCGCGTTCGAGCGCGCTGAGAAAGCCAACCGAAACTTTCGTGGCCCGCGCCACCTGTGCGAGCGAGAGTCCACGCCGAGTGCGCAGCCGCCGGAAACGCTGGCCGGGAAGAGGAACACTCTCCGCCGGCGCAGAGACGACGCCTTGGCGTTTCAAAACGTGCACGATGGCTGCGGGATTCAGTCCGCGGGCGCGGCGCAGAAAAATCGCGCGCTGCAGCAGACGAACATCAGCCTCCGCATAGAGCCGATAGCGGCTTTCCGTGCGATGCGGCGAAACCAGGCCCAGCGCTTCCCAGGCGCGCAATGCAGAAGAGGAAATGCCCACACGGCGCGCCACCTCGCTGATGCGCAGCAGCCGGCGCACCGTTCGATTTGCTGATGGCTTGGAGAAATTCTTTCCGCTTGACACGGCTCCCGGCTTTCTCTAAGTTTGCGGGATTATAGTAAGGTTTCGGGGGCACAGCAACCTCGAAGAATCCACTGCCAAGAGAATTCTTCGAGACAAGGGGTGAGTTCATGAAACTGGCTGCCGGATTTTGGCGGAGCAATACGTTCCGCCGCTGCAACATTGTTTCTCTGATGTTTCTCGCGGCGGCTAATTTTTTCGCCGCGCCGCTTGCCGGGGCGCAGAGCACTGGTGGCCGGATTCGCGGAACGGTCAGCGATCCCAGCGGAGCCTCCGTGGCCGCCGCCACGGTTTCACTCGTCAATGAGGCGACGCATGCGACCCGCGACGTGCAGAGCGGTGCGACCGGAGAGTACATCTTCATCGAAGTGCCCGTTGGCACCTATGAAATTGACGTCACTCAGGCGGGGTTTAAGAAATATATCCACAAAGGAGTTGCGCTGGACTTGAACGAAGTCATCAGCGTCGACGTCACGCTGCAACTGGGTTCCTCGGCGGAAAGAGTAGAGGTCACTGGCGCTCCGCCGGTTATAGACACGACGTCGACACAGCTCGGTGCTGTCGTCAACGAGCGCTCCTCGACGCAACTTCCGCTGAACGAACGCGACGTTTATCAGTTGCTGCAATTGCAGCCTGGAGTCCAGTCCCAGATCGGCAATAATTTGTTTTATGGCTCGGACAAGCCTGGGGTTGTTACCGTGAATGGCGGCCGCGGCCGCTCGAATAATTATTCCGTGAACGGCGGCGATGGAAACGACCTGTTCGCCAACCTACCGGCAGTGCAACCTTCGCCGGACAGCATCGAAGAATTCCGCGTGATCAGTAATTCTTTTGACGCCGAATACGGCCGCAATTCCGGCGCAGTCGTCAACGTGGTGACCAAGTCTGGCACGAACGACTTCCATGGCAGCGCATACGAATTCTTCCGCAACACAGTTCTCAACGCACATGGATTTTCGTTTCAGCCGACTCTAAAACCTCCTTTCAATCAGAACCAGTTTGGTGGAACGATTGGCGGCCCGATCATAAAAGACAAAATCTTCTTTTTCGGTTCGTATGAAGGACGGCGTATCGTGCGAGGCATCGTTTCACAGCAAGTACCCGTCCCCACGGGCGCGGACGAGGCTGGGGATTTTTCCGCAGGAGGCACTGCTGCGCCATTCAGCGGGACTCTTACGGATAATACGGTGGCCACGATCTTGCAGAATCGGCCCGGTTGCGCCAACGCCATTACGATGGAGGGAGGTTCTACTCCCGTTGCTGGAACGGCGTACAGCGCTATTTTTCCGAATAACAAAATACCTACGTCGTGTTTTGATCCAGTCGCGCAGAGTATGTTGCAGTATCTTCCGGGCTCGGGAGGCACAAGCTCGCTCGCTCAAGACGTATCCAAGTCCACGGATAGGGGCGATCAGTTCTCAGTTCATTACGACGAAATCCTGAACAAGGACCAGAAGCTCTCCGTCTATTATTACTACAACAACGACAACACTCTCGATCCCTTTGCTATCTTTCAGTTGGCGGGCGCTTCGCTGGGCAATTTCGGGGGCCGGATTATCTCGCACGTCCAGCAGGTCAATGCGAGCCATACATGGACGATCGGCTCAACAGCTGTGAACGAGTTCCGCTTTACGCTGTTCCGGGAAGCCGAACCGCAATTCTACACGCCGACGACGACGAATCTCGTAACTGCTTCCTGCGGCAGCGCCATCCCCGCCGCGCAGTGTTTTGGTGGAACGTCCGACACACCACTGGTCGATGCGAACGGGAATCCTCTGGGTACGGCCGCAGACCCCAATACGCCGGTGTGCCCCGGCCAATTCGGATGCGGAATCCACCCAGGGCTCGGCTCGAAGTTTGAAGGCGTGCCTTTTGTCACTCTGAATGGCACCACTGGCCTCTTCGGGAACAACTTTGAAGGACAATTGCCGCAAACCGGGAATACGTTTCAGTTCAGCGATAACTACAGCAAGATCGTCGGCAGCCACAGCTTCAAGTTTGGCGCTGACACCCGCTATCAAAAGTTCGACCAGACTGTCTACTTCAACGTAAACGGAGAGTACATTTTGGGGTCGGGCGGTTCGAATGATACGGGCTCCGCCGATCCCTATGCGAATTTCCTTCTGGGCTTGCCAACCTCATATTCGCAAGGCTCCGGCAACAAGGAACTGGTTCGGAGCACTTCGCTCTATCTCTTCGCCCAAGACAGTTGGAAGATTAAGTCTAACGTCACGCTCAACTATGGTTTGCGGTGGGAGATGAATACACCGCTGACAGACATCGGTCAGAAAGTGCAACGGTTTAATCCGGGGCAGAATTCGACGATTTATCCCTGCCAGCTCTCTGCGGTAAGCATTGCGACTTTTTCGCAGCTTCCCCAGTTTCAAGTACCAGGAGCTCCCACGCCAAACTGCGCCAACACGGGTACCCTGCCAACGGGGCTGGTAGTCCCGGGTGACAAGGGCGTCCCAGGCGGTTTGATCAACACTTACACCAAAGCATTTGCGCCGCGGCTCGGCCTGAATTGGAGTCCTGGCTGGAAAGATGGAATGCTCTCCAAGCTGACCGGCGGTCCAAACAAGACCACTGTCAGCATGGGGTGGGGACTCTTCTACAACCCAATCGAACAATTGGTTCTCGAGCAGTTTGTCGCCGAACCGCCCTTCGGCATAAGCAACTCCGTTTCGAACCCGCTCTTCAGCACTCCCTTTGTGGGGCAAGACGGGACGACCAAGCCCAACGTTTCTAATGGCTTCCTCACTCCTCCGCGTGGGCAGGCGGTGGACTGGTCACTCTATCGTTCTATTTTGCTGTTCGGACAATTTCCGACGACGCTACGGACACAGTACTCGGCGCAGTACAACCTCACCATCAAGCGCGAATTGCCGGGCGATATTCTCTTCCAAATCGGTTACGTCGGCTCGCAGGGCCACCGGCTTCTCGCTATTTACGATCAGAACGCCGGGAACGGGCAAACATGCCTGGATCTGAATTCGACCCTGGGGACGGGTACTTGCAGCACGTTTGGTGAGGACAGCGCTTACACCATTCCTGCGGGAACGGTCATTCCTCAGGGTGGATTCCATTTGCCTTACAACGCTGGCGCGGGCGGCTTGGTCATACCTGCCGGAACAGTGCTGGCCAATCCCGTTACACTCGTCGGGTTGCGCCCCTATTCGTCTCCCAATTGCCAGCCTCTGAATCCAAATCCTTTGACCAACGGTTGCCCGGCTGATGGAACTCCGACCTTCGGAAGCATTTTTAATGAGGATACGGCAGCGCATTCAAATTACAATTCGCTGCAGACGCTCTTCCAAAAGCAGTTCTCCCATGGGGTGCAATTTCAGGCTTCCTACACCTACAGCAAGTCGCTGGACAACGCCTCGAGCTTCGAGGAAATCTTAAATCCGACCAACTTTAATGCAACCTACGGGCCCTCTCTCTACGACGCACGGCATCGCTTCGTTTTCAACTATGTATGGGATTTGCCGATTCCGAAGAAGCAGGGCTTTGCAGGCAAAGCCCTGAACGGATGGCAGGTATCCGGAATCTACACCTTTCAAAGCGGCTTCCCCATCTTGATCAACAACTGCAACGACAGTGAGTTGGAAGGCAGCATCCAGGGATTCGAATGCCCGGGGAAACCCAATCTCGTTACCAGTTTCAAGACTTCAAATCCGCGCGGTACAGTCTGCGCTTTCGGGACCGGCCAGCTTTCAGGGACAGGTACTCCATGTCAGCCGGTTTCTGGTTTTGGATTCGATCCAAACCAATTCGACAATACAATTTATGATCCGAGTACCGGGCCTTCGACGGATCCCACGGCCATCACGCTTGGCCAATTTGGAAATACACCGCGCACGGTCTGCTGCAATTCTCCCATTAACAATTGGGACTTGGGCATCTTCAAAGACACCCAGGTTGGCGAAAAGCTGCGTGTGGAATTCCGGACGGAAATCTATAACGCGTTCAACCACGCACAGTTCTATAGCATTGATGGCAACTCCGGAAACGCGGGCACAACTTTTGGCCAGCCGCAGAAGGTGCGCGACCCGCGTCTGATTCAGTTCGCGCTGAAACTGCTGTTTTAGCCATCGAAGGAGCTTCTATCTAACAAAGAGGCGCGGCCAGCAAGGGGTCGCGCCTTCGCACGTGCGATAATCTAGGAGCCAGTTCCACGCATTTCCAGAGCTTTTCAATCTGAGACTGACCGCAGGGAATAGACCTGCCACGGGAAACCGCAAGACGGCTACCCATCACGGAGTACCAAAATGCACGACGCACTGAAGAAGGAAATCGCCACGTACGAAAAGCGCACGCCAAAATCCGCGGACGCGTACAAGCGTGCATTGCAGCGCATCCCGCTTGGCGTTGCCAGCAACTATCGTCACTACGAGCCCTATCCACTGTTTGTGAAAGACGGAAAGGGAAGCAGGATTCACGACATCGATGGGAACGAATACATCGATCACAACCTGTGCTTCGGCGCGCTGATGGCCGGACACTGCCATCCCGCCGTGGTGAAGGCGGTCGAGCAGAAGCTGCATGAAGGAACGACCTTCGGCATGCCGCACGACATGGAGTGGGAGCTGGCGGAAGAAATCTGCAAACGCTATCCCGTCGAGATGGTGCGCTTCGGCTCGAGCGGCACGGAAGTCACCATGCACGCTTGCCGCATCGCGCGCGCGGCGACGGGCCGCGAAAAAATCCTAAAATTTGAAGGCGCTTACCACGGACTGCATGACACCGCGCTCGTCAGCGTCAAGCCCAAGGCCGAAGACTACGGCGACCCCGATGCGCCCAACTCCGTTCCCGGCGGAGGCGGCGTGCCCAAGGCGTCGCTTGCGAATGTGGTTGTCGCTGCGTTCAATAATCTTCCCAGTGTCGAACGCCGTTTCCGCGAAAACCCCGGGCAGATCGCCGCGATCATCCTCGAACCTATTTTGATGAACGTCGGGCTATGCATGCCGCAGCCCGGTTTTCTGCAGGGTTTGCGCGATATCGCCACGAAAAACGGCGCGCTGCTTATCTACGACGAAGTAAAAACCGGCGCAAAGCTGGCCTGGGGCGGCGCGAGCGAATACTTCGGGGTGAAGCCGGACATGATTTGCCTGGCCAAATCCATCGGCGGCGGACTGCCGCTTGCCGCGTTTGGCGCAAGCCGCGCTGTGATGGATCTGATTTCGCAGCACAAAGTTTTTCACGGCGGTACCTATAACACGAATCGCGTGGCCATGGCCGCGGGGCTTGCCACGTTCCGCGATGTTCTTTCGCGCGAGAACTACGCGCATGTTGGCAAGCTCAGCACGAAGCTCACGGAAGGCTACCGCGCCATCGTTAAGAAGACCGGTCTGCAAGCCTACGTGATAAGTGCCGGAGTCAACGGCGCGCTGATGCTTTACCCGCAGGAAATTCGCAACTATCGCGACTGGACGAAAATCGACGTCGATCTTTGGCGCCACTACTGGTTCGCGATGGTCAACCGCGGCGTCCTGCCGCAGCCCTATTGGTGGGACGAGCAATGGACCATCTCCGTCCAGCACACCGAAGCCGACATCGATAAGCATCTCGCCGTGTTCGATGAAGTCGCGCCCTCTCTCGCAAAAGCGCAGGTCGAGCGTGGCGCACACTTCGTCGGTGCCGCGGGCCATTGATTTTAGGAGACCGTTCCGTTGCAGAACGAGGCCGCCATTGCTTCCGCCGCGCCTATCGCGCCTGTAGCTCAAGACGCGCCGCACCTGCGCCGTGTGTTAGGACGCATGGACCTCGTTCTGCTTTTCGTTGTTGCAGTTTTCAACCTGAACGTCGTTCCTTCGATCGCCGCTAATGGCGGCGTCACCATCTGGCTGTGGATTATTTCGCTCCTATTGTTTTTCTGGCCGCAAGGCATCGCGGTCATCGAACTTGCCCACAGGTATCCCGGCGAAGGCGGCGTTTACCTCTGGGCCAAGGAAGTCTTCGGAGATTTCCACGGTTTTCTCTCCGGCTGGTGCTACTGGACCAACAACATGATGTACGTGCCCACGGTCATGCTGTACTTCGTCGGTGTCTCCGTTTTTGCGCTAGGCCCCGGTCACGAAGCGCTGGGAGACAACAAGACATTTGCACTGACCGCCTCGCTCGTACTGCTCATCGTTCTCGTCGTTCTGAATATCGTCGGGCTCGGCGTTGGGAAATGGATCAACAATCTCGGCGCGATCGGCACCGGAATTGCCGCCGCCGTCCTGATCGGCCTGGGCGTCGTCGTGTGTTTGCGGTTCGGTACCAGCGTGACCTGGGCTGACTTCCGAATCCCTCCCAACCCAAAATTCGTTCTGAATTCCTTCGGCGTGATCTGCTTCGGATTGGTTGGCCTCGAGCTTGCTTCAGTCATGGGCGATGAAATCGAAAATCCGCAAAAGACACTGCCCGGCGCTGTCGCCTGGGGCGGCGTCCTTTCCGGCGCGCTCTACATCGGCGCGACCCTGACGCTGCTCATCGCGATCAAAAAGGGCGATATCAACGTGCTGCAAGGAATTGTTCAGGCGGTGGGTCACATGGCCAGCCGTGTCGGAGTTGTATGGATCGTTGCGCCCTTCGCGTTTTTGCTCAGCTTGTCTATTGCGGGCATCGCGTCGGCTTGGCTCGGCGGCTCCGCGCGAATTCCATTTGTCGCAGGACTCGATTCCTACATGCCCGCCTGGCTGGGTAAGGTGCATCCGCGCTACCGCACACCATACGCTGCGCTCATCGTTCACGCCGCAGTATCGATGGTGCTCGTCGTTTTGAATTTTAGCGGCTGGTGGCTCTGGAATAAACTGATCGGCTTGTCGTTTGTAGCGTACATCCTGCGGTCGTTCGGCTTCGTCGTGGCCAATCTAACGGCCAGCGAAACCGGCGTGCAGGAAACTTTCCAGAAGCTGCTCTCACTCGCCGTGGTTCTTCAGTTGATCCCTTTTCTGTACATGTTTGGCGCGCTGCTAAAAATTGCCTTTGGCAATTCTTTTGTTAAAGGCGTCCATAGTAAGACGACATTGATTCTTTCCGGCGCCAGCGGGCTGGTCACCACGATTCTGGGAATCACGTTGGCTTTTTTTCCGGCGCAGCAGGTCACCTCGATTCTTTCCTACGAGATTTGGATGTTTGGTGGCACGCTATTTTTCATAGGGCTTGCCGCGTTTTTCTTTTTTGTTTACGGGCGGCGCAAGACGGCGAGAAAACTCCGGGAGGCTGTTTCGACTGTTTGAACGCGGTGCGCTTCGTGAAGGCGCTCCCGCCAAGACGATTTTGGGAGGCTGTGATGTCCAGCAGTGCGACAGCGGGAGTTCGAACGTACAAGAATTATGTCAACGGCGAATGGGTGAGCAGCGCCTCGGGAGAGACATTCCCCGTCTATGACCCTTCGACCGAAGAAGTCATCGCGCAAGTTGCCACTGCCGGCGCCGCTGACGTCGATCGAGCGGTAAAAGCCGCGCGTGCCGCCTTCGACGGTGGCCCCTGGGCCACCACCACCGCACAAGATCGCGGCCGCATCCTTTTCAAGCTAGCCGAAAAAATCCGCCAGAACACCGCCCTGCTTGCCGAAATGGAATGCCGTAACACCGGGAAACCCATCGTCGAAGCCGAATACGACATCGCGGACGTGGCCACCTGTTTCGAATACTACGGTGGCCTCGCGACTAAAGTCCTCGGCAGTGTAAATCCGGTTCCCGCCAACGCGCTCAGCTTCACTCTCCGCGAGCCCGTCGGCGTCGCCGGACAAATTATTCCGTGGAACTATCCTTTATTGATGGCTGCCTGGAAACTCGCGCCAGCTCTCGCGGCTGGCTGCACTTGCATTCTCAAGCCGGCTGAACAAACGCCGCTGACCGCACTAGAATTCGCAAACTATTTCGCCGAAGTTGGTCTGCCGCCCGGCGTCGTGAACATCGTCAATGGCCTCGGCGAAACCGCAGGTGCCGCGCTCGTCGCACACCCCGGCGTGGACAAAATCGCCTTCACCGGCAGTGCTGCCGTCGGAAAGATTATCGTAAAGAGCGCCGCGGACACTCTCAAGCGCGTCACTCTCGAACTCGGCGGCAAATCTCCCAACATCTTCTTCACCGATGCCGACTGGGAAGCCTCCGTCGATGGCGCGCTCTTTGGCGTTTTCATTAATCAAGGCGAAGTCTGCTCCGCAGGCAGCCGCATCCTCGTCGAAAAGAAAATCTATTCGAAATTTGTCGAAGCCATGACTGAAAAGGCAAAGCGTATCAAGCTCGGCCCTCCGAGCGAACGCGAAACGAAAATGGGCCCGCTCGTCAGCAAAGAACAATACGACCGCGTCAGTTCTTATCTCGAGCTCGGAAAGAAAGAGGCAAAAGTCGCCATCGGCGGCGGCCGCCCGAAGCAATTCGGCAAAGGCTACTACGTCGAGCCGACGATTTTCTACGATGTTGACAACACTGCACGCATCGCCCGCGAAGAAATCTTTGGCCCAGTAGCGTCCGTGATCTCTTTTGATGGCGAAGCCGACGCCATCCGCATTGCTAACGACACGCCATACGGCCTCGCCGCTGCCGTTTGGACACGCGACATCTATAAAGCCTTCCGCGTCGTGAAGTCCCTGCGCGCTGGCATCGTCTGGGTTAATCACATGCAACCGACGTACGTCGAAGCACCGTGGGGAGGCTACAAGCAGTCTGGCTTCGGACGCGAACTAGGCCCCTGGGGTCTCGAGGAATATCTCGAAACGAAACAAGTCTTCGTCAATCTCGACGAAGCGCCCATCGGCTGGTACTAGAGTTTCGCACGCCAGCCGCATCCGGGCTGGTGGCAAAAAGGAAGAGAAAATGGCTACGATTCAGATTCGAACGGAAATCCCAGGGCCGCGTTCGCGTGCGCTGATGGCGCGCCGCGAAGCTGCCATTCCTCGCGGCCCCGCGAACGCCACGCCCGTTTTCGCCGCGCACGCCGATGGCGCAACTATCGAAGACGTCGACGGCAACAAGTACATCGATTTCGCCGGTGGCATCGGCTGCCTCAATATCGGCCATCGCTCTCCGCGCGTGATGTCCGCAATTCAAGAGCAGCTCGAAAAACATTTGCATCTCTGCTTCGCCGTCACGCCATACGAAGGCTATATCGCCGTCGCTGAAAAACTGAACTCACTCGCCCCCGGCAATTTCGCGAAAAAAACCATTCTGCTCAATTCCGGCGCCGAAGCCATCGAAAATGCCGTAAAGATCGCCCGCGCCTACACGAAGCGTCCTGCCGTCATTTGCTTCGAAGACGCCTTCCATGGCCGCACGCTTCTCACGATGTCGCTCACCAGCAAAACGCATCCTTACAAAGCGGGCTTTCAGCCGTTCGCCAGCGACATCTACCGCATTCCGTTCGCCTACCCATATCGCAATCCATCCGGCACGAGTTCCGCCGACTTCGCACATCATCTCGAAGACGCGTTCAAGCGCTCTGTCGCACCGGAATCTGTCGCTGCCCTGATCGTCGAACCCGTTCTCGGCGAAGGAGGCTTCGTCATTCCGCCCCGCGACTACTTCAAGCTTCTCCAAACCATCTGCCGCAAGCACGGCATCCTCTTCATCGCCGACGAAATCCAGTCCGGATTCGCGCGCACCGGCAAATGGTTCGCTTCCGAGCATTTCGGCATCGAGCCCGACCTAATCACCATGGCGAAATCGCTCGGCGGCGGCATGCCCATCGCGGCCGTCACAGGCCGCGCCGAAATCATGGACGCGCCCGGGCCCGGCTCTCTCGGTGGCACCTACTGTGGACACCCAGCTTCTTGCGCCGCAGCGCTTGCCGCCATCCTAACCATCGAAAAAGATAGGTTGCTCGCGCGCTCGACCGCCATTGGCGAACATTTTGAAAAACGCGCCCGCGGCTGGCAGAAAAAATGGGCACTGGTCGGCGACGTTCGCGGCCTCGGCGGCATGTGCGCCATCGAATTGGTGCGCAACGCCGAAACTCGCGAGCCCGCCGATACGGAAACTAAAGAGATCGCCAAATATTGCTACGAGCATGGCCTCATCATGATCACCGCCGGCACGTTCAACAACGTGATTCGCATCCTCGTTCCGCTCGTTGTTACCGACGAACAGTTCAACGAAGGATTGGACGTGCTCGAAGCCGCGCTAGCAGGCGTCGCGGAACGCAATCAGGCCGCGCTTTCTCACGCATAGTTGCGTGCTAATTCATTTGCAAGCGCCCAATAACCGCGAGTCGCATCTAACATAGGGAGATCTTCAGGAGCATTCCATGCAAGACACTATTACAAAATCCGCGAGCGCGGCCGCAGAGCTAAAAGACTCAAGGCTTTTTCGCGAAGCCTGCTACGTCGATGGACAATGGATTCAAGCCAGCTCTGGCCAAGCGATAAATGTAGACAATCCAGCCACGAAGGAAATCATCGGCAAAGTGCCGAAACTCGGCGGCGCCGAAACTCGCCGCGCCATCGAAGCCGCAAACACTGCCTTCCTCTTATGGAGCAAGAAAACAGCGAAAGAACGCGCCGCCGTCCTCCGCCGCTGGTTCGATCTGATGATGGCTAATCAGGAGGACCTGGCGCGGCTCATGACCCTCGAACAAGGCAAGCCGCTCACCGAATCGCGTGGAGAAGTTGCCTATGCGGCCGCGTTTCTTGAATGGTTTGGCGAAGAAGCCAAGCGCGTTTACGGCGACATCATTCCTCAGCATCAAGCCGACAAACGAATTGTCGTCATCAAACAGCCGATCGGCGTCGTCGCCTGCATCACTCCCTGGAATTTTCCTCTGGCCATGATCACTCGTAAAGCGGGCCCAGCCATCGGCTCCGGTTGCACCGTGGTGCTGAAGCCCGCCTCGCAAACTCCGTTTTCCGCGCTTGCTCTCGCCGAGCTTGCCGAACGCGCCGGCGTTCCCAAAGGCGTGCTAAATATTGTTACTGGCTCGGCCACCGAAATCGGCGGCGAACTCACCTCGAATCCCATTGTTCGAAAGCTCTCGTTCACCGGCTCCACCGAAATCGGCAAAATCCTGATGGCCCAGTGCGCAGGCACGGTAAAGAAGCTTTCTCTGGAGCTCGGAGGAAACGCCCCTTTTATCGTTTTTGAAGACGCGGATTTGGACGCCGCCGTCGAAGGCGCCATCGCTTCGAAGTATCGGAACACAGGACAGACCTGCGTCTGCACGAATCGCTTGCTCGTAGAGGACACCGTCTACGACGTCTTCGCGGAAAAACTAGCCGCCGCTGTAATGAAGCTAAAGCCCGCCCCTGGATTGGAAGCAGGCTCAACGCAAGGCCCATTGATTGATGACGCAGCCATCGAAAAGGTCGAAAGCCACATCCGCGACGCGCAATCCAAAGGTGCAAAAATACTCGTCGGCGGTCATCGTCACGCGCTCGGAGGCCGCTTTTTCGAGCCGACTATTCTCACCGATGTAACGCCGCAAATGGCCGTCGCACGTGAAGAAACCTTCGGCCCCGTAGCGCCGTTATTCCGTTTCAAAACGGAAGCGGACGCGATCGCCCTCGCAAACGATACAGAATTTGGTCTCGCCGCTTATTTCTACGGCCGCGACATTGCCCGCGTCTGGCGCGTTGCCGAGGCTCTCGAATACGGCATCGTAGGCATCAACGCGGGAATCATTTCCACCGAAGTCGCGCCCTTCGGCGGCGTAAAAGAATCCGGCCTCGGCCGCGAAGGCTCCAAATACGGCATGGATGAATACGTCGAAATCAAATATCTCTGTTTCGGCGGCATCGCTCCCTAAAGCCGCCACGCGGAAACAGCCGCATCCTAAGTAAGATCCTATAGAGGCCCTAAATAGGATTGATGTCCTGGTTTTTCTCCAGACGAGCGATGAGTCCCTGGATTTGTGTTTTCGTTTGTTCCGGCGCTCCCGCAAGCGCGAGCTTCATTTCTTTCAGCGCGGTTGGAAAGTCGCCTTTTGCCGAAGCCATCCGTGCCAGTTCTCCGTGCGTATACCACTCGTTAGGGCGCTTATCTATATTTATCTTAAAAACGGCGAACGCTTCATCCTGCTTCTTCTGAATCTGAAGTCCCCGCCCATATACATGCAGCTGCACGCCGCTCGCTTTCTCCAGTGCTTTTGCAAAAGTGGCATCCGCGTCCTGTTTCTTTCCCATCGACGCCAGAATCTGCGATTTCGTCAGAAGATTCTCAAACCTTTCTTCGTTTAGGATCGAAGTATCTTCCCACTTCAATCCCTGCTCCAGGCTGCAGTTGCCGTCCAGGCACCACATCGCCGCCTCGTCATAGCCCGCCCACGTAAATCCTCCCGTGTTTCGCAGTTGGTTTCGAATGCTGCGCTCGGTGATCGCCTTCACGTCCACGGAAATGTGAAATGGCACCGCCAGCTTGTCCCATCGCAGCGTCGCCGCCGCCGACTCCGGCTTGATATCGTCGAACGTATACGTCAGCGCTTCGCGAAACTCCGCCGGGTGCGGCGTCACATCCACGCGCAAAGCGTCTTCTTTTTCGTCATAGCTGAAACTTCCCCACGACGTCGAATTCTTCGAAAAAATAATCGTCCAATGGTCGGCGTTCGGAATCACGTGCAAACCATACGTGCCCGCTGACAGCGCCTTCCCCTCAACAGAAACGTCATCCGCAAAGGTAATCGTCGTATTTTCGTTGGCTCCGGCGCGCCACACCTTGCCGTAGGGCACTGTCTTTCCCCAGATTTCGCGTCCACCCACGAAAGGTTCGTGATAGACGATCGTTATATCGGTCAACCCAATTCGCTGTATCACCACGGCACGCTGGCTCACCGTCGGCAAATTCAACTCCGTCGCCTGGTTGCCATTTTTAAATTGTGCGTCCGCCCGGCCCGCCAGGCATCCGATTCCAATCAACAGCCCGAGAAAAATTCCACACGCTTTGCGCATGAACACACCTCTCCATTGTTCTGTAGCGAACGAAATAGGCAGAAAGACGACTTCGCTGCGTCCCTTCACCCCATTTCGAATAGACGCCGCACTACCTAATGTGTGAGCACGTTTTGCGGAGCCCGCGATAGGCTAGGGCTTCGTCGGTTCGGTGGGTGTCGGCGGGGCTGTGGGTGTCGGCGGGGCTGCGGGCGCCGGCTTGTAAACGGTCGCGGGCCTCGCTGGCTGATACGTTACCTTGACTTCTTTTTTCTTCGGCTTCTTTTTCTCTCTGCTTCTTACGTCTCGATTGCCCATCGCTTTGTCCTCTCCAAGTTGATCTCTGCAACCGTAGAATAGTTTACCTGACAAGACGCGCAAGTGTCTCCGCCAACCACGCCACAGCAACAGCCTCAAGCCAGTAGGTCCCCGATAGATATGTCTACGGCAATGTCCGGGCCGTCCGAATGGTGATAGGCTTATACAAGCGGCGGCTGTGACTACTCCCCTAGTCGCAGTTTAAGATTTGGCGGTGACATCATGAATCGCTTTGCCTTGGCCCTTGCGGCAGCAATTGTTGCGATTTCCCTCCCTCCCCGTGCGAATGCACAGACACCTGATTCTGCCCCCGTAAGCGTTACCTCCGAGGGGCGAGTTACGGAATGGGTGTATGGAGAGCGCATTCCCGCGGTTCGCGGTCTGCCGTTTTCCGCGAAGGTGGAATTGGAAACGGTGAGCCAATTACAGGATGGCACGCAGATCACGCACAAAACTTACAACCTGGATGCTCGCGATTCGGCGGGACGCACACACAACGAGATGCGCAACTGGATCACCGCCGAAGGCGAAGAGCCCAAGCTGACTCGCATCGAGTTGTACGATCCCGCGACAAGAACGAGAACGGATCTATTTCCGTTGAGCAAGCTGGCCAGACAGTGGGTGATTGGCGGGGCGGCGCAAGCGACTCCAGTTGCAGGAACGGCCAAGCCGGAGACGACGCGCGAAGAGATTGGCACCGACAGTCTAGAAGGTCTCCCCGTCAAGGGCACGCGAGTGACGCAAACCTACGCCACCGGAGCGCTCGGCAACGACCGCCCGCTTACGATTATTACCGAGTATTGGTATGCAGCCGAACTGCGGCTCAATTTGCTGACCAAGCGGACGGATCCGCGCTATGGGGTACAGACCGTGCGCGTAACCGAGCTGCAGAGACGGGAGCCCGACGCCGCGCTTTTTGCCATCGGCGAGGGCTACAAGGTCGTGCAAGAAGCAGGGCCAACGCAGGTTGGGCAAGGTCCAGGTGCGACGGATGAAAGAGCATCCACGGAAAACGCCGCGACGAGTGCTGCGGGACCATCCGGTGGAGCTTTAGCTGGAATCGCGCGTCCCGGAGTGGCCGGAGTGACGGTTCCCGCCTGTGTCTACTGCCCCAACCCAAGCTTCACCGACGCGGCGAGGGCCGCGAAGTTTAACGGCAGCGTTGTCCTGCAGGTCGTCGTGACCGCCGACGGCCACGCCGAAAACATTTCGGTCGTAAGGAAAGCTGGCTACGGCCTCGAGCAAAACGCCATCGATACAGTGCGAAAGTGGCAATTCCGTCCGGCGAAAGGCCCCGACGGCAACCCCGTCGCCACAGTCGTTCCGATCGAGGTGACCTTCCGCATCAAGTAGTGCCCATCAATAAATTTCACGACAACCGGTTAGGAGTGAACCGTGCCGTCAACTCCATCACGCGGCGATAATAATCCCGTTGCTTCAACCGCGCCCCCGCCGCCTCGTCAATCACGAACGTCACGTCTGGATGCAACTGCAGGCACGATGCCGTCACGGACGCGGTGATTGGCCCTTCAATCGCCTCCGCAACCGTTTCTGCCTTCGCCGCTCCGGTCGCCAGCAACAATATTTTCTTCGCTTCGAGAATCGTTCCAATCCCCATCGTGATTGCGCACTGCGGCATCTCTTCTCCCACAGCAAAGAACTTTCGGTTATCTTCAATCGTCTCGTTCGTCAAAACTTTTAACCGCGTCCTTGACCCAAAACTCGAAGTCGGCTCGTTAAATCCTACGTGCCCGTTCCGCCCAATCCCCAAAATCTGCAAATCAATTCCGCCTGCCTCGCGAATCCCCCGTTCATACGCGCCGCAGTATTCCTCATAATCGCCGCCGATCGTCCCGTCAGGAATATGTATATTCGCCGCTGCAACATTCACATGTGCAAAAAAATTCTCTCGCATAAAACAATGAAAACTCTGCGGATGCTCCGCCGCCAACCCCAAATATTCGTCGAGGTTAAACGTCACCACTTTCGAAAAATCCAGACCCTGCTCGCTGTGTAACCGCACCAATTCCTTATACATCGCCAATGTAGTGCTTCCGGTAGCTAGCCCCAACGTTATGGTCGGCTTGCTCCGAACCGCGCTAGCGACAATGCGCGCCGCCTCCCGGCTCAATTCCTCATAGCTTGAATTCAGTAGTACAAGCATTTCCCCGCCCTGTTCCTCATCCCCCGTAATCTCGCATCAGAATATAAACAGCTCAACGTTGCCTGTCTCCGCCTCTCCCGTGTACTATCGCCTTCGGCCACACAGCCACACAACACTATGCCAGCCGGTGCTATATATACCAAGTTTTGGCTATCGCTCAAATCGATTCGGAAAACCATCAAAATCCAAGGAGTTCGCAGTAAAATGGCTAATCCAATTTAGCTTGCATCCAAAGAGCTATATAGCAGTATACTAAGCCGCTCAACGCACCACCAGTTCGCGCAGCTCGCGGAGCAAAACGAAAAATGGTCCTCACCGCCACCGATTGGATCGTCATCGCCGCCTACCTGCTCCTCAATCTCCTTATCTCTCTCTACTATCGCCGCCGCTCCTCCGGCAGCACCGAAGAATTTTTCGTCTCCGGCCGCAACGTTTCCTGGTGGCTCGCCGGCACATCCATGGTCGCCACCACTTTCGCGGCCGACACGCCGCTTCTCGTCACCGGCCTCGTCGCCCGCAACGGCATCTCCGGCAACTGGCTCTGGTGGTCGCAATGCCTCTGCGGCATGATGACCGTCTTTTTCTTCGCGCGCTACTGGCGCCGCGCCGAAATCCTCACCGACGTCGAATTCGTCGAGCTCCGCTACCAAGGCAAACCCGCCGCCTTCCTCCGCGGCTTCCGCGCCATCTACCTCGGCGCCCTCATGAACTGCCTCATCCTCGGCTGGGTCATCAAAGCCATGATCAGCATCACGACAGTCCTTCTCGGCGACGCCATCGCGCAAGGCCGCGTCCTCAGCATCGGCGTAGCCGGCCACAACCTCACCACCTACACGCTCGGCACGCCCGAGCATACCGCCCTCCTGATCTGCGTTCTTCTTCTCGTCCCATTCACCGGCATCTACACTTTCATCGGCGGCCTCTGGGGCGTCCTAGTCACCGACCTTTTCCAATTCGCCCTGAAGATGACCATGATCGTCGTCCTCGCCTGGATCGCCGTAGCCAAAATTGGTGGGATGGCCCTCCTAAAAATCCAGCTCTCCCACGTCGACGCCGTGGCCCGCCAATCCGGCGAGACCACTGGGTCGATTCTCTCTTTCTTCCCGTCCTTCCATCTCGGCTGGACAACCGACGCCCTCTGGACGCTCCCAGTCATCACCTTCGCACTCTACCTCGCCGTGCAGTGGTGGGCCAGTTGGTATCCCGGCGCCGAACCCGGCGGCGGCGGCTACGTCGCCCAAAGAATGTTCAGCGCCAAGGACGAAAAAAACTCCCTCGGCGCCACCCTCTGGTTCAACATCGCCCACTACGCCATGCGCTCCTGGCCCTGGATCATCACCGGCCTGGTCGCTGTCGCCGTCTATTCCCCGCACGGCGGTCTTCACCCCAGCGCCGAGTTCGCCGCAGAACCCGAAAAAGGCTACGTCATGGTCCTGCGAGATTTTCTTCCGCCAGCCTTGCGCGGCCTGATGATTGCCGCCTTCCTCGCCGCCTTCATGTCCACAGTCGGCACGCAATTAAATTGGGGCACGTCCTATCTCATCAACGATTTCTACCGCCGTTTCCTCGTCCGCAAAGCCAGCGACAAGCACTACGTCTTCGCGAGCAAAATAATCATCGTCCTGCTCGTCATCCTCAGCGGATACGCTGCCGCCAACATCACCAGCATCCAATCCGCCTGGCAACTTCTCCTCGGCATGGGCGCCGGCACCGGCTCCGTCCTCCTCCTCCGTTGGTACTGGTGGCGCATCAACGCCTGGAGCGAAATCTCTTCCATGATCGCCGCCTTCGTCGTTTCCATGTCGCTAACGCGCGTCCAGTTCGCAGGCAACAGCTCGGTCGTCTTCGCCAAAACCGCCCTGATCACCACCGCCGCCACGACCATCGTCTGGCTCATCACTACGCTAATCACCAAGCCCGAACCCGACGCCAAGCTGGTCCAGTTCTACCGCCGCGTCCGCCCCACCATCCACGGCTGGAAATGCATTGCCGCCCTGGCCCCGGACGTGACCCCCGTCCGCGATCTTGCCGCCAGCACCTACGACTGGATCGCCGGCTGCCTCCTCGTCTACTGCGCCATGTTCTCCATCGGCGAACTAGTCCTCCACGAATGGTTCATGGGCTTTGTGCTTCTCGCAATCGCCGCGCTCTCCGGCTACTTCATCTTCTGGAGCCTAAGCCGCCGCGGCTGGCAAACCCTCTCCGGCGCCTGACCGGCCTTTCTTTCCGAGGCGCCAGCCCTAAAAATTGTCATTCCGAGCGCAGCGAGAAATCTGCTTTTTCCTTCTTCTCTGTGACCTCTGTGTCTCTGCGGCCCTCTGTGTAAAATCCTTTTCCTATTCCTATTTCTCCGCCGTACCGCATTTACCCGAGATAATTTAACTACCCGCCATGTCAAACTTTTGCGCTACAGTTTGAACTCTTAAGGAGCACCCATGTCCACCAGCTCAGCAACCCCACAAAACCCGCGCGCCAACTCCACCACCCTCGGTGCCCTCTGGATCGTCTACGCCATCCTCCGTCTCGTAGCCGTAATCCTCCTAGTCCTCTACGCCGGCACAGCCACGGTAATGTTCGGCGCCCTCCTAACCCGCGTCGTCGATTACGCGTCCCTCATGGCCATCTTCCACGTGCTCTATATCGCCGCCATTATCGTGACCGCCCTCTCCGGACTCTTCGGTCTCCTCGCCGGCTTAGCCCTCCTCGCCGGAAAATCCGCTCGCACCCTCTCTCTAGTCGCCGCTTTTCTCTCGGTCGCCGACCTGCCCCTCGGCACCACTCTAGGCATCTACACCCTGATCGTCTTCCTCCCCTGAACGTGCCTCACCAAGAATTTCTCATTCCGAGTGCAGCGAGGAATCTACTTTTTCTCTCGTCTTCTCTGTGACCTCTGCGCCTCTGCGACCTCAGTGTAAAATCCCTTTCTTTCCTTTCGCAAACAGCGCCACAAAGGCGTTAAAGTAAGCCAAGCTTACATTTGACTTACATCCAATCTGGTAGTATACTTTCTTCAGTAGGACCACCGATGAAAACCGAAGTCTCCACCGTCACCACCAAGGGCCAGCTCGTCATCCCTGCAAAGCTCCGCCGCAAATACGCCATCCGCAAAGGCACCCAAGTCGCCTTCCTAGAGGAAGAAAACCGCCTCGTCCTTCAACCCCTCACTCCGGAATTTGTCCGCAGCCTCCGCGGCTCCCTAAAAGCCGAACCCTCCGCCCTGAAACTCCTCCTCGAAGACCGCAAACACGAGCGCCGGCTCTGAAGTCTCTCAAGCCATGAAAAGAGTCGTTCTCGACGCCAGCGCCCTAATGACCTTCTTCGAAGACCGTCCCGGCGCCGCCAAAGTCGAAGTCCTCCTCCAGCAAGCCGTAGACGGCAAGCTCCACCTCTTCATGTCCGTGGTCAACTGGGGCGAAGTCTACTATTCCACCTGGCGCGCCCACGGCCCCGGCGTCGCCCGCAAAATCATCGAAGACATTGCACAGCTCCCCATCGAAATCGTCGAAGCCGATCTCGCCCTCACCCGCACCGCCGCCGAACTCCGCGCCGATCACAAACTCCCCTATACCGACTGCTTCGCTGCCGTCTTGGCTGCCCAGCGCAAGGCCCCCCTCGCCACCAGCGACCAAGACTTCGCCACCGTCGAAAAAAAGATCGACATCCTCTGGACTATCGCGTAGCTAACGGCCCCCGCGACCTTTCTCGCCCCTATCCTTACCGCAACACCCCACCGTCATTTCGAACGGAGCAGGTCGAAGCTTTTTCTTTCACGTTCGCTCCTGCGAACGTGTCGGCCTGCGAAGAGAGAAATCTCTCTTCGTCCTTCAACAGACCATCTGGAATTATTGGTCGGAGACGTATGCAAATCGAATGCGGATCTCGAACGTCGCGATAAGGATGACTAATTGTCTTCCGCCGAGGATAATATCCAAGCAGTCCAATGCGTTTTCGACGTGGCACGGCCGCTTTCGAGGAAGCTCCAAATGATCGGTGCAATAGCGGGTGACATTATCGGCTCGGTTTACGAGTGGAACAACATCAAGACCAAGCAGTTCGATCTGTTCAGTCCGGATTGCTGCTTTACCGACGATACAGTCCTCACCGTTGCCCTGGCCGAATCGCTCCTGACCGGCACCGACTATGTTCCCCTTATGAAGGCCTACTATCAGCGTTATCCAAACGCAGGGTACGGAGGTTTTTTTCACCGATGGGCGCAAGCCCCGGAATCCCAGCCCTACAATAGCTGGGGCAATGGCGCCGCGATGCGAATCAGTTCGGTTGGGTTTGCGTTCAAAACGCTGGATGAGGTTCTGCTCCGGGCGGCTGAATACACGGCCGTGACGCACAATCACACAGAAGGGATCAAGGGCGCGCAAGCAACCGCAGCTGCAATCTTTCTTGCCAGGACAGGAAGTACGAAAGCCGACATCAGGCAATACACAACGGCGAACTTCCACTATGATTTATCCCGAACCGTTGATGAGATTAGACCTACGTACCGGTTTGACGAGTCATGCCAAGAGACAGTTCCCGAGGCGATCGTGTGCTTCCTCGAATCAACAGATTTCGAAGATGCCATCCGAAACGCGATATCGCTTGGAGGCGACAGCGACACGCTGGCCTGCATTACAGGCGGAATTGCCCAGGCGCACTATGGCGTGCCACTGTCTATCGCCGACCGCGCCATGTCCATCCTCGACAACGATCTTCGAAACGTAACCGCGCGCTTCATGTCTGGCTACTGCCCCGGTACGCCGCCGGCTCCAGAACTATGTCGAGTTAAATGAGTGCTGAGTGCCAAAGCCTTATGAGTTATTCTTACTGTGCTTTTCTAGCTTCTCGATCACGCTATCCAGGTCGGGATACCCAGCGCCGAAGCTCCGCGTGAGCCAGTTTCCTCCTCGTTCGGCAATCTTCTCGCCATCCGCGACCACATCGAACTGACCAGTCTTTCCCGGCGTAAGGACCACTTCCATATTCAGGCGATTCTTGATGAGGTTCACGAGACTCGTGACCTTTACTTTGTTGTTCTGTCACGTCGGGCAGTGAACGATTTCAACCTTCATGACTTTCTCCGATCTGCTTTCCATAAATTTGATATTCCCCCCGAGATTCTTCTTCTGTCGAATGTCAGCTGTAAGCTGTCAGCTGCAAACGCCTCCGGTGTGGATTGCGGGTGCCCCATCCTTGCGGGTTTGGTTCATGCAAGAGTGGCTCTTTCTTTTTCTTGTCTCTTCAAT
Organism: uncultured Acidobacteriota bacterium; assembly: GCA_963833345.1. Lineage (GTDB taxonomy): Bacteria > Acidobacteriota > Terriglobia > Acidiferrales > UBA7541 > Acidiferrum. The sequence continues at coordinate 4,835,863 of CAWHXI010000002.1, forward strand.
CCTCGCCTCTTCGGACCATCCGTCGCAAGGTCTCTTTGCCAACCGACTCCAAACAAAGAGCTTAGCATTTATCCCTTGACAATAGTAACCAATATGTTATAATCGTGGCGTAAATTGAGGGGCGAATCTTTTCCGGCCTTCTGCCAGTCATGCGCGCCCGTTTGGCGGTTCTTAAAACTCCTCCGAAATCTCGGCTTTCGCTGCCTCTTCACTTCCTTACCTCATTACTTCGTTTTTTCCTCCGCCTCAGCCACTCCCACAAACTTATCCGCCCCGCCGTAGTAGAACAAAAACTTGCCGCCCCACTTCACCATGCCCTCGACAAACACCACGTTCGGCACCTGCCCAACTTTCTCCCATTCTTTCTCCGGTGCGAAGACCGGCTCATCCGTCCGCGAAATCAGTTTTCGCGGATCGGCCCGGTCAAAGACCGCGACTCCCGTGCGATACACCAGTTTGTCGTCCGCACCGTTGTAGACCAGCACAATCCCTTCAGGCGTCAGAATGGGCGGGGGCCCCGGCTCGACCACGCGCGAATCAAATCTTCCCGGCCGCCGCGCAAGCACTGGAGTTTCCGTTGCCTCCGTCCAGTGGATCAAATCGTCCGAATAGGAGAGCCCCATCTGGTCGGTCTTATCCGCGGTGGTTCCCAGCCAGTACATCCAATACTTTCCGCCGATTTTTTCCGGCACGATCGCGCCGGATTTGGTCCACGCCACGTTCCAATTTCCTTTGTACGCCGGCAGGATCACCCCTTTGCGCTCCCAATGAATCAGGTCTTTCGACGTGGCCAGGCAAAGCTGCGCATCCTTTTTGTCGTAACCGGTGTAGGTCAAATAGTACGTGTCGCCAAATTTTTGCAGCCGCGGATCTTCCACCCCGCCGTCTTTTTCGTAATCGGCCTCGGGCGAAAGGACCGGCTCGGCTCGCCGCGTAAAATGAATCCCATCCATACTCTCCGCATACCCAATCCGCGAAGTTCCCGCCGCATCTTGCGCGCGGTAGAGCATCACTGTTCTCTGGGTCACGACTTTCGTCTGGTGGAGCAGCCAAAACGGCGACTCGAAACTTACGACCGCCGGATTGAACACGCCTGCGGATTCCCATCTCGCGCCTCTGGGAGAAAGAATCGGAGTGTCCGACGCCCGCCGCAACGCGCCGAACGGCAGGTGTTGCTCGCTCGGAGCGACATGAATCCCGCCATCCGCGAAACGCAACGAGGCCGCAACGAGAAAAACCGCCAACAATATTTTGTGCGTCCGGCAGGCCATTCTCGACAATTCCCTACTCCACAGAATTGCTTGGTTTCGCGCGTGCGGTCGGCGGCTTGGCGGGCGGTGCCGGACTGGCTGGTTTCAGCTTCTCGAATGTCGCGGAACGAACAATTCCCGCGCCTTCTTTCACGACGATCATTTGATTGGGCTTCACGTCTTTCAACGTGTCGACCGCGCCGCTCGGCCAGCGGATTTCGAGCAGTTCGACTCTCTCCGCTTTTCCGATGCCGAAGTGCACACGCAAATCATTCTGCGAGATATAACTGCCGCCGCTACGCACTTCGTCAATTTGCTGGTGCGGCTTCGTTTCTCCGGGAGGGTGCGTCACGCACCGCAAACGCGCGCCGATTCCGCTGCGATTCGATTTTGTCCCGATGGTTTTTATTTTCAGCCAGTTATTTCCGAGCCGCGAGTCGCAGCGCAGCAGCTGAGGAAAATCGTTGTTCGTGTTCACGACCACGTCGATGTCGCCATCATTATCGAAATCGCCGAACGCCGCGCCGCGCGATGCGACCGGAGTCATGATGCCCGTGCCGCCTTGCGAAGAAACATCCTCAAAATGGCCGTTGCGCAAATTGCGGTAGAGAATTTTCTGCTGCGGATAACCGGCTTCTGTCCGCAGTTGCTCGACTTCGGGATAGACGTGGCCGTTACAAATTAAAATGTCCGGCCAACCGTCGTTGTCCATGTCGAAAAAACCGCAGCCCCAGCCGAGATACTGAGTATGCTTACCGAGACCGGCGGTGAACGTGGCGTCCTCGAAATTTCCGCCGCCGATGTTGTGGTACAGCGACGGCGTGTCGCCCGCGAAATTTGTTTTGACGATGTCGAGGTTCCCGTCGAGATCGTAGTCAGCGGCGGAAACACCCATGCCAGCCTGAGGTTTGCCGTCGGCACTCAGCGCGCATCCCGCTTCCATGGCGACGTCGGAGAACGTGCCGTTTTTTTTGTTTTGATAAAGCGCGCTGGCCGTCGAATCGTTCGCGACATAGATGTCGGGCCAGCCGTCGTTGTTGAAATCTCCGGTGAGCACGCCGAGCCCGAACGTTCCGTTGGCTTGAAGAATTCCGGCGCGCTCGGAAACGTCGGAGAACGTGCCGTCGCCGTTGTTGTGAAACAAAATATTTTTGCCGCCGATCAGTCCCGGCGGGCCGCACGCGACGAGCACTCCCTTGTAAACGCATGGGCCGGACTCCGGCAGCGGGGCGGTCGCTAAATCCAGATCGATGTAGTTCGCGACGAAGAGATCGAGATGGCCTTCGCGATCGTAATCGACGAACGCGCAGCCGGTGTTCCAGCGTTTGCCATTCGTGCCGACGCCGGCTTTTTCAGTGACGTCGGTGAACGTGCCGTTTCCGTTGTTGTGAAACAAAACGTTCTTGCCGAATGACGTGATGTAAATGTCGTCGAAGCCATCGTTGTCGTAATCGCCGACGCACACGCCTTGTCCCCAACCGTAGTGGATCAGCCCCGATTTCGCCGTAACGTCGATGAAGGTGCCGTCGCGATTATTTTTGAAAAGGTGCGAGACGGGCTCCTGGCCTTTGGGAAAGCCTTCTAGGCGCCAGCCGTTCACTAAGAAAATATCCAGCCAGTCGTCGTTGTCGTAATCGTAGAAAGCGACGCCGCAGCCTGTCGTTTCGAGCAAATATTTATTTTTGTGTTCGCCGCCGAAAATTGTTTTTGCGTTGAGGCCGGATTCGCGAGCGACGTTGATGAAGCTGACGCCGATATCGCTTGGTGGCGGAGGATATGAATTCGAATTGGTCATCGGAGCCGGAGCTTGATTCGAATGGAGAGGGCGCGCCAGAGCCAGGACGCCTTCGAGCGGTAGCACTAGCGCGGAGCGGCTTAGAGATTTAAGAAAAGCGCGACGTGAAGAGGACAAATGGAATAATACCTTCCCGGGTTTGGCTCATGCTAAGATTTGCCGCCGCTCCGTATTGTACGGCTAAATTGCGATTCGCACTGAGGGCGCAAGAGAATGAACGGTTCTCTTGTGCTATGGACCTTCCTACCGTGATCGATAGAAAAGGCACAATTCGAACAATGAGATGCTTTCGGGCGGGATTTCTTGGCGTAGCCATGCTCATCTTTCTGGGTGCCTCGACCGCACGGGCACAAGAGACAGCCAGGGTGAAAGAACCGGCGCGAGCGAAGGAATTAGCTGGAGCACAAGAACCGGCGCATACGCAAGCCGCGGCGCCCTCTGTCGCCGCGACACAGCCGATCGAATTAACGCGGACCATCCGGCCGTGGGAATTTCTTTCGGCGACGGGAATGCGCGCAGGGCTGCTTGGAAATGAATCGGGGCGGATGGAGGCGTGGGTCTATCCGCTGAAGATATTTCGAGATTTTCATCTGAAATTTCACGTTGATGGCAGAACGACTCCGGCGGATTCGCTGGCGCGGACGCTGATCACGCGGCCGGAGTCGAGCACGATCGTTTACACCGGAGATACATTTTCGGTGCGCGAGACATTTGTTGTGCCTGTGAAGGAGCCGGGGGCAGTGATTTTGCTGGAAGTGGAAACGGAGAGTCCGCTCGAGATTGAAGCAGCGTTTCACCGGGATTTTCAGTTGGAGTGGCCCGCGGCACTCGGCGCGACATACATAGGATGGGATTCCGGGCTGAAGGCTTTCACGTTCGGAGAAGAACAAAGGAGGTTTGCGGCGATTGTAGGGTCGCCGACTGCGGAAAACGCTGAAGTGGAGTTTCAGACAAACTATTCGGAGTCGCAGGAGAATTCGTTTCGGCTCGGCACGATTGCGAAGGGGAAATCGTCACAAATCATCGTGATTGCAGGTTCAATGACAGGGAGGGCAGAGGCCGAAAGTGCGTATCGTCGGATTACTTCTGGATACGGCGAGATGCTCCGGGAATCGACGGAGTATTATCGGAACTATCTCAATCAGACTGTCAGTTTGGAACTCCCCGATAAACAGCTTCAACAGGCGTACGACTGGGCAAGAGTCAGCCTGGTGCAGGGGATGGTGACCAATCCATTTCTTGGCAAAGGACTGGTGGCGGGATACCGCACGTCGGGCGACAGCCAACGACCTGGGTTCGCGTGGTATTTCGGCCGGGATTCGTTCTGGACATCGTTCGCACTGAATGCGGCTGGAGACTTTGCGAACACGAAGACGGCTTTGGAATTTGTGAGCAAGTTTCAGCGGGAAGACGGAAAGATTCCGCACGAAATTTCGCAGGGCGCCAATTTTGTGAATTGGTTTAAGGACTATCCGTACCCGTACGCGTCGGCGGATGCGACGCCGCTGTACATCATTGCCGTGAACGATTACGTGGTGAACAGTGGCGATACGAATTTTGCGAAAGAAAAATGGGCCAGCGTGCGGAAGGCGTATCAATTCTTGAAATCGACGTATGACGCGCGGGGCCTGCCGCAAAATCAGGGAGTGGGACACGGCTGGGTGGAAGGCGGGCCACTGCTTCCGGTGAAGAGCGAGTTTTATCAGAGCGGACTGGGAGCTGAGGCGCTGCGAGCGCTTGCGAATCTGGCGCGTTTCGCAGGACAAGTGGATTCCGCAACGGCCTTGGAAAATGAATTCGCGAAGCAGTGGCCTCTGGTGAACGACAGTTTCTGGATCGCGGATAAAAAACGGTTTGCGTTTGCGCTGGACAAGAACGACAAGCAGGTGGAAGAGCCGACGGTGCTGACGACCGTGCCGATGTGGTTTGGGCTGCCCAGCGACGCGACAGCAATTTCTACGATTCAGCAACTTACGGATGCGGACCAACAAACGGACTGGGGAATGAGGATCATTTCCAACCGTTCGGCGGTTTTCAGCGGGGGCGGATACCACTACGGGTCGGTGTGGCCGCTGTTCACAGGATGGGCGTCTGTTGCGGAATACCGATATCACCAGGAATTTCCGGCGTATGAAAATTTGCGCGCGAACGCGCTGCTGGCGCTTGACGGATCGCTTGGACATGTGACGGAAGTGCTTTCGGGCGACTATTACCAGCCGCTGGCGACGAGCTCGCCGCACCAGATCTGGTCGGCTTCAATGGTGGTGAGTCCACTGCTGAAAGGAATGTTCGGGCTGGAGAAGGACGCCACGAAAAAAACGCTAACGTTCGCACCGCATGTTCCGGCGGATTGGACGAACTTCAAAATCAATAACGTACGCGTTGGCGACAGTGTGCTGAATCTGATCTACCAGAAGACCCTGGACGAAATCACGCTGGAAATAAAGCGCACAGGCGGGGAATGCTCGCTGGATTTCGAGCCCGCACTGGCAAACACGGCGTTAGTCGGCCGCGTGAACGTGAACGGACGTCTGACAACCTATGACCAACGAATGTTGGCCGAGCATCATCACCTGAGAATAAGAGTTGCATTGAAGGAAGGAAAAAACGTCGTTCACATCCCCGTGGCGAATGATTTTGGCGTGTCGTACGCCTTCCGGCTGCCGGAGCTGGGACGCGCGAGCTCTGACTTACGGATCCTATCCGCGAACATGGAGGATGTGACAGCACCGATGGAATTGGTTACCGCCGGACGAGCGGGAGCAACCTACGAGTTGGCGGTTTGGAACCCGAGCATGATCGAATCGGTTCGCGGAGCGAAATTAGTAAGTAATGAGAGCGGCGGAACGAATTTGCGAATTCATTTTGAAGGGAAAGAAGGCGAAGAATACCCGCACCAGCGAGTGGTGATCTTTTTTCACCCACCGAAAGTACCTAGAAAATTTCTAAAGCAATAAGAGTCACTCGTTGCAGCGGCAGGCGAGATACATGCCGCGACTGGAGAATGGGATGAGCAATCCTTTATTCAAGAATACTCTCTTGGGAACAGTGCTAACGGCAGCGATGACGCTGGCAGTATTAAGGGCTGCGCCTCGAGCGGAGTCGCAGCAGAAGGGCGTGGACGCGGAAGGGCATGCGTGGTGGCAGCATGCTGTGTTCTATGAGATTTATCCCCGGAGTTTTGCGGATAGCAACAATGATGGCGTGGGCGATTTGAAGGGGATTACTTCGAAACTGGATTATTTGAAAGAGCTGGGAGTGAATGCGATTTGGATTACGCCGTGTTTTCCGTCGCCGCAAGTGGATTTCGGGTATGACGTTTCGGATTATGAGGCGATCGATCCGATGTACGGGACGATGGAGGATTTTGACAAGCTGGTGGCGGAAGGAAAGCAGCGAGATATTCGCGTGATTCTGGATTTTGTGGTGAATCACACTTCGGACCAGCACAAATGGTTTATTGACTCGAAATCTTCGAAGACTGCGGAGCACCGCGACTGGTACATCTGGCGCGACGGGAAAGGGCCGGGGCAGCCGCCAAACAATTGGCTCTCGACGTTTGGGCTATCAGCCTGGAAATTGGATCCGAAGACAGGCCAGTATTATTACCATTATTTTTATCCTGAGCAGCCGGACTTGAACTGGCGAAATCCCGCGGTGGAAAAGGCGATGCTGGATGTCACGCGGTTTTGGTACAAGCGCGGCGTGGCGGGGTTCCGTTTGGATGCGGTAGATACGCTCTACGAGGATCCGAACCTTACGGACAATCCAGTGCTTCCTGGAAAAGACAAATTCGGGCGGCCGAACATGAACGAGAAGTACAACAAGAAACTGCCGGAAGTACACGATGCGATGCGTAAATTGCGGACGACCGCCGATGAATATGGCTCGGTGCTGATTGGGGAGACGTGGACGAGCAATGTGGAGCAGCTCAAGGATTACTACGGAACAAAGAACGACGAGCTGCAGATGCCCATGGATTTGATGATGACGGGTTTCAAGGGGCTTTCGGCCGATGAATACCGGAAACATATCGCGGCGGTGAATGCCGCGGGGCATTGGCCCGTTTATGTAATCACCAATCACGACATCGTGCGGTCGTACACGCGGTATGCGGATGGCGCGCACAACGACGACATCGCGAAAATGATGGCGGCGCTTTATCTGACGCTGCGCGGGTCGGCGATTATGTATTACGGCGAAGAAATCGGGATGGAGAATAACGATCCGAAGAGCAAAGACGATGTGCAGGATCCGATTGGCAAGCTTGGATGGCCTCTTGAAAAAGGACGCGATGGCGAGCGCACGCCGATGCAGTGGAATCACACGGCGAATGCGGGATTCAGCGTGGCGAAGCCGTGGTTGCCTGTGCCGACGAGCGCGAGCACGCATAACGTGGCGGACGAGATGAAGGACCCTGACTCTGTTTTGAGTTTCTACCGAAAGCTTCTGGCGCTGCGGCATACGGAGGCGGCGCTCTTGGATGGGGATTACGTTTCGCTTAACGAGGAGAATCCGAATGTGTTGACGTATGTTCGGAGATATAAGGGTGAAGCGATTTTGGTGATTCTGAATATGTCGGCGGCGGTGCAGAAGGTGCGGTTCGATCTTTCGCCGGCGGGGTTTGTGGAGCCAAAGATGGAAGTTTTGTTGACGAGTTTTCACAAACAGTTGAAGGGGATGTTTATGGAGTTGCCGATGGAGCCTTACTCCGTGTTCATTGCGAAGATTACGAAATAGAGGAAAAGGACTTTACACAGAGGACACGGAGGGCACAGAGAAGAATTAGCGGATGGGCGGGGAGAAGTCGGTTAGCGTCATGAAGGTCGAGTCGACCTTTTCTACGATTTTGCCGTTCGCTTCGGAGGCGTCGCGGACCTGTTTCCATTCGGGATCGTCGCTGAACGCTTTCCAGTTGGCGGTGGCAGCTTCGCGGCTGGGGTGGGAGATGATGTAGATGAGAGTTTTGCCTTTTAGCGGATCCTCGGTGGCAGTCCAGTAGGCGATATTTTTTATGCCGTGCTTTTCGAAGAGTTGCATGGTGTGTTCACGGAAGCGGCGGAGAAGGTCATCGAGCTTGCCTTCGTAAGTGTGGTAGACGCGGAGTTCGTAGACCGTGGTTGAGGATTGCGGCGGTGCGGAGTCTCCTCGCGGAGAAGAGTCGCTGGCCACGAGAGCGGCCCAGGCTGCGGTGGGGAGAAGAGTTGCGACGGGAAGTGATTGGAGCACTGTGCGTCGGTTCATGGACGGGATTGTAGCAGAGGTTTGCCAGATGTGAAGAGGCAGTCTGGCATTTTTAGAATTTTTGTTGGTGTCATGCGGAAAGAAGTAGCATCAATGACCTTGGAAAGAGAGCACGTAGATGGGTTCCGAGTCCTCAGAAGGGCAGGCAAGCATCACGATTCGGCGGAAATCGCCGGAGGATGTGCAGCAGCGTCAAATCATCGTGAAGCTGGACGGAGAGAATGTTGGGGAATTGTATTATGGGGACACGATTTCGATTCGAGTGACGGCGGGACGCCACCGATTGCGCGTGGACAACACTTGGAATTGGAAAACGGTGGAGCTGGATGTTGCAGCTGGGGATCATCTGAAATTTCAGGCCATGAGCCGAGCTGGACGTTTTAGCTGGTTCCTGGTGAGTATGCTGGGGGCTGGACCGATTTACGTGTCGATCAAGCGCGAGGACTGAGAGGCGAAGACTGGCGCGCGAAATTGGAGAGGCGGAGCGTTTTGATTGCTAAAGCTAAAGGAGGAGAGAGGATGTCATTGAAAAATGTAGTGAGGTCGGTTGTTGTGGCGATGGTTTTGCTTTGCGGATTGGCGATGGGGCGGGGGCAAACGCCGGCGCCGGCGCAGGCACCGAGTCCATATGGTGCGAATGTGAGCCTGGAGAATGCCAAGAAGGTGGCGGCACCAGCTTTGGCGGAGGCGGAGAAGAATCACTGGAATATGGCGGTGGCGATCGTCGATACGAGCGGGAATCTTGTGTACTACGAGAAAATGGACAACACGCAATTGGGGAGCGCGAATGTGGCGATTGACAAGGCGCGATGTGCGGCGCTCTTCAAGCGGCCCACGAAAGCGTTCCAGGATACGCTGGCGGCGGGCGGAGATGGACTACGAGTTTTGACGTTGAAAGGAGTTGTGGCCGTGGAGGGAGGAATTCCGCTGGTGATGGACGGGAAAATCGTTGGGGCGATCGGAGTGTCGGGTGCGGCCAGCTCGCAAGACGCGCAGTGTGCTAAAGCTGGGGCGGATGTTTTGAAATAGCGGGCGACGGCTGCTGCCCGCTGCCGACGAGGCAAATCACTTCTCCGATTTTTTCTCGGCGAGGGCGATAGCTTCAGAGACTACTTTGTCGATGCGGCGAGCGCGTGCATCGGGCGAGCGGTAGTAAAAGATAGCGATGAGTTGACCGCGGCGATGCGACGGCGACGTGAGATTCCAGCCTTCGAGAGCGCGAGGATCGCGTGTGAAAGCCAGTTTCAGCGCAGGCGGGAGTTCGCGCTCGGCTTCCATAGCGGAGAAAAGCTGCTCGGCGACTTGCTCGGCTCTGCGAACGCGGGAAGCGGCGTTCTTTGGTTGCGTCACCCAGTCGCAGATCCACTTACGAATCGAGTAGCTCAGTGCATCGAACCAGCGCCGAAAGGTCTTGTCTTCGGCGAGGATGTGCTTCAGTTCAACGGGAACCACAACGATTCGTTCTTCGACGTCCGGTTCGAGATAGAATTCCGCGGTCGTGCCTTCGGATGCGTGTGCGCCTGCCTGCATTTTTTTGTTTACCAACAAAAAGTGTTCGCCTTTGCGCGTGGGGAATAACGAAGTGCGAAAGGCGAAGCCGTTGATTTCGCCTTTCACGCGAAACATGCCGCGCGTTCCCCAGGTGTTTTGTACGTTGAACGGAATGCGAATGACGACCCAGCCGAGATTCGAACGGAGACGTTCGAGTGTTGCCTCGAATGATTTTGAGACTTGCCTGGGTTGGGGCTTGGTTTTTTGTTTGGACTTGGATTTCGGTTTCATTGCGGCGTCACATTGATTGGGAAGATTTTAGTATGTGGCACGAAACTCGGCGAGTCACTTTTTCGCCGAAGGTTTGACAGCGACGCCGGTGCCTTCTTTTAGCGTGTGGATCTTGTCTACAGCAAGATTATCAAATTGTTCGAGGAGGCCGCTGGGCCAGCGGACTTGCACGGAATCGAGCTTCGTGGCGGAGCCGAGGCCGAAGTGGACGCGCATGTCGTTGTTCGAATCGTAGCTGGAGCCGCTGCGGACTTCGTCCACGAAGAGGCGCGTGCCGGCTTTCATGGTGATGCGGGCCCCGATGGCGTCGCGGCTGGTTCTGAAGTGTGGTGCGTCAGAAGCGGATGCAGAAACCGGCGATGTCGCAGATGTGGATGAGTTTCCAATGAGATGAAATGCAATCCAGTGATTGAACGTGCGAACGTCATTGACGAGAAGGCTTGGCGGGGCGTTCATGTTGCTGATCACCGCGGAGAGGCGGCCGTCGTTCCACAAATCGCCGATGGCCAGGCCGCGCGAAGAATTTACCGTGGTGATGCCGGGTCCGGCGTCGGCGGAAATGTCGGTAAACGTGGCGTTGCCGTTGTTGTGATAGAGAATGCGCGGTTCTTGAAACGTACTACCGAGGTGCTGGCTGTCGACTTCCGGGTAGACGTGGCCATTCACAAGAAGAAGATCGGGCCAGCCATCGTTGTCGAAATCGAAAAACATGGCGCCCCAGCCGAGATACTTTGTGTTGAGACCGAGGCCCGCTGGATAGGTGACGTCGTCGAAGGTGCCATTGCCATTGTTGCGATAGAGAGTTGCGGTGTCGTCGGAGAAGTTTGTTTTGAAAATGTCGAGCTTGCCGTCGCCGTTGAAGTCGGCAACGGTTGAGCCCATGCCGGCTTGGGCGTGGCCGTCCTCGTTGAAGGCTGCTCCGGCGATGATTGCCACGTCCGTAAAAGTGCCATCGCGATTGTTGTGATAGAGAATGCTGGCGGTGCTGTCGCAGGCGACGAAAATGTCGGGCCAACCGTCGTCGTCGTAGTCGAGGGTGGAGACGCTCAAGGAGTAATGGCCGTCGGTTTTATCGATGTGAGATTTTGCGCTGACGTCTTCAAAGGTGCCGTCGCCGCGGTTGTGATAGAGAATATTTTTGGCCGCTGGCAGTCCTTGCGGGCCGCACATCACGGGAACACCTTTCCAGACGCAGGAAGCACGTTCGCCGGGAGCAGGCGCAGTGGAAAGATCGAAGTCCACATAGTTGGCGACCATCAGATCGAGATGGCCGTCGCGGTCGTAGTCAACGAAGGCGCAGCCATTGCCCCAGGCTTTGCCTGAGCCAGCGACGCCAGCTTTTTCGCTTACGTCGGTGAAGGTGCCGTCGCCGTTGTTGTGATACAGAATGTTTTTTCCGTAGTAGGTGACGTAAAGATCTTCCCAGCCGTCGTTGTCGTAGTCGCCGACGCAAACGCCCTGGCCCCAACCGGAGTGGGTGAGGCCGGCTTTTTTCGTGACGTCGGTGAAGGTGCCGTCGTGATTGTTGTGGTAGAGATGGCTTGTGGGCAGTTTTCCAGAGGCGGGCGCATCGAGGCTTGTGCCGTTAACGATGAAGATGTCGGGCCAGCCGTCGTCATCATAGTCAAAGATGGCGACGCCCGTTCCAGTGGTTTCAATGATGTATTTCTTAGTGTCCACGCCGCCGAAAACCACAGGCGCTGTGAGGCCTGCTTTTTTCGCGATATCGGTGAAATGAGCGAGGGGCTTCGGATTGCTTTTTGGGAGCTGGCTTGCGGCGAAGAGAATAGAAAAGGGCAGGAGCAGTGCAAGAGAAATCCAGAACGCTACGAAACGGAACCGCGAAGGATGGGTCGGACCGGAAATCATGAACTCTTGGCATACTAAGGTGCGGGTTAAGCGGGGTCAAGACGGAGCGTTGAAAGAGCGCGGCCGGGGGCAGTCTGGCAAAATGGAATGGAATTGTTCGTACGGGCGTTTTTCTTTGGAGCTTTATACGAGATTTGACTGGCACTCACTCGAGTTTAGCCACGAGTTGCGCGCTGCGTTGAGAGCCGGCGCGCTTGCGCTGGCGTTCCTCCTGGTTTGTGCGGGCGGACGCGCGCAAACAAAAAACTCGAATTCGAGCGCCGACGCCGCGGCTGCCAATTCGTTTTACAGCCAAGGGCTGGACGCACTGCAGCGGCAGGACTTGTCGGCAGCACGCGCGGCGTTTGAAAAAACAGTCAAATTGATTCCGCGAAGCCCCGAAGCGCACAATTCGCTCGGATGGGTTTTGCTCGCGCAAGGTGAGACGGAAGCGGCCACTGCCGAGTTCAGAGCCGCAGTGAGCTTGAAACCGGATTTTGCGCAAGCGCACATGAATCTCTCCCGCGCGCTGTTGCGGAAGGGAGATGCGCAGGACGCGGTGCGCGAGGCGCGTGAAGCGGTGAGGCTGGCTCCCGAGGATTCGGAGACACATCACATCCTGGGCCAAGCGCTCTCTTACTCAGGCGATTCCGCCGGTGCTAGCGAGGAATTAAAGCGCGCGATTGCGGTCGAAGCGAACCGGCCAGAGCTGCATGATGATCTTGGTTCGGTTTTGGTTCAACTATCGAAGATGGAGGAAGCAACAGCTGAGTTTTCTGAAGCACTAAAACTTCAGCCGCAATTCACGCAAGCTCATCTGCATCTTGGTGTCTTGCGTTTGCAGCAAAAAGACATCGAGGGAGCCGAGTCCGAATTGCGCGTGGCCGCAAGACTCGAGCCAGATAATCCCCTGACACACTACTATCTGGGACAAACGCTCGAATCGAAGGGCGCGGCGGACGCGGCGTTGCTCGAATTTCAGTATGCGGCCAGGCTGGATCCCTACAATGCCGACGCACAAAAACAATTGGGAATTCTGCTCCAGCGCTCCGGCAATGGAGAAGATGCGGTAATGGCCTTCAGGCAGGTGGTGAAGATCAGGCCGGAGAGTGCGGATGCGCACAATGATTTGGGTCTCGCGCTCCTACAGATTGGCGATGCGGGAAACAGCATTCAGGAATTTCAAGCCGCATTGAAACTCAAACCGAACGACGCCGGGTATGAAGGGAATCTAGGCGCCGCTTATTTGCAGAAGACGGATTTTGACGCCGCGGTAGAACATTTTCAGTCCGCACTGAAATTTGCTCCGCAGAACGCCGCGTTTCACTACGATTTGGGCCTGGCGCTGAAGATGAAAGATCGCTTGCCGGAAGCGATCGCGGAATTCAAGAAAGCCGAGGAACTGGATCCGAAGCTGGCGGATGCTCACTACACGCTCGGGGTGACGCTTTGGCAACAGGGGGAATTTGCGGCGGCAGCGGAGGAGTTGCGCGCCGCAGTGCAAGCAAAGCCAGATTATGCGGAGGCTTACTACACGCTGGGTTCCGTGCTGAAGCAAAAAGGCGACTTGCAGCCGGCGGCCGATGCGCTGCGAGAAGCCATTCGTTTGCAGCCGGATTTTGCCGGGGCGCACACGAATCTGGGGGCCGTGCTGCGGCAGCTCGGCGACACGGACGGAGCTGCCGCGGAGAGCCGCACGGGCATGGAGCTACTGAAACAGAAATCGAGCGAGCAAGCGGCGATGTTCGCGACAAACTCCGGGCGCAAGCTTTTGAACGCAGGGGATCTGGATGGCGCGATTTCGCAATTCCGCGCGGCCATTCAATCGCTGCCGGCCTATGCTTCCGCACACTATCAGCTGGGCTTGGCGCTTCAGAGAAAAGGAAATAAAGAGGAATCGGCCAGAGAATTTCAGAAAGCGTTTGAACTGGACCCCCATTTGAAAGCGCCAAGCCAATAGCCCGTGCGAATTTTGGTGGCACCAGAAGTTGTCCCGCAGCCGCGGCGGTCCATTATCTGAATGTGTTTCCCCAGAATCGCCTATCGTTTCCCACAACGCCGTTTCTGAACCGTGGAGGGCCACATGTCCAGGAATTCGACTAGTCAGGAGTTGGCAACAATCGGACATCCTCATATAAACTCTCGATTCGGTTCGGAGAATCTGCGCTATTGCAAACTATCATGCGTCCAGTCATTCAAGTTTCCGGAGTGCGCAAGACCTACGGCACAACAGTGGCTGTCGACGAGGTGTCTTTCGAAGTAAACGACGGTGAGATCTTTGGCTTAATCGGCCCCAACGGCGCCGGGAAAACCACCACGATGGAGTGCATAGAAGGTCTGCGCACGCCAGACCGGGGCACCATCTCGGTTCTGGGTCTAGATCCCTTTCGCCAAGTCTACAAGCTGCAGGAACGCATCGGGGTTCAGCTGCAGGCGGCACAGCTGCAGAAAAGGATCAAGGTTTGGGAGGCGGTAGACCTTTGGGCTTCGCTTTACCAGAAGAAAGCGGTAGACGGCGAAAACCTACTCACACAGCTCGGCCTGGCCGATAAGCGGGGCGCCTGGTTCATGAACCTCTCTGGGGGCCAGAAGCAGCGGCTGTTTATTGCTCTTGCGCTGATTAACGATCCGGAGGTGGTGTTTCTCGACGAACTGACCACCGGGCTGGACCCGCAGTCGCGGCGGACAATCTGGGATTTGGTGCGAGGCATCCGCGAGCGCGGCAAGACAGTATTTTTGACCACTCATCTGATGGAAGAGGCCGAGCGGCTGTGCGACCGGGTAGCCATCATCGAGCACGGGCGGATCATAGATATTGACACGCCGGAGAGGCTCGTCGACCGGCATTGCCCCGAGCGAACAGTCGTTCTCGCCGCTGACGAGCCCGGCGCTGAAGAACGCTTCCGGGCGATCCCGAGAGTTGAGGCTGTGATATGCAATGATGGGCGATTCACCATTCGCGGCCGGGGCGACGATTTCGTGACCGAGGTGATTCACTGTCTGTCCGAGAATCGGATCCGGGTTAGGGATTTCCGCACGATTCTACCCAACCTTGAAGACGTCTTTCTCAAACTTACCGGTCACTCGATTCGCGATTAGGGCCGACAATGATGCTGCGTGGACTATGGAAACTGACCTGGATCGAGATCAAGATATTCCTGCGCGAGCCGCTTGGCGCGTTTGGGACAATTGGTTTCCCTGTTCTAATTTTCCTTGTATTGGGTCGCGTCGTTGGCCGCGGACAGGCTCCGTCCTCATTTGCCCCGACCGGGTTTATGCGCGTCGGCCTGCCAGTTCTCGCATCGATTCTGATCGCGCTCAGCGCGGTGCTTTCGCTGGTCACGATTATCTCGATCTACCGCGAGGGCGGCATTCTCAAGCGGCTCCGCGCCACGCCGCTGCGTCCGCAGACAATTCTTGCCGCCCACGTGATCGTGAAGCTGATACTCACAGCGTCCACGCTGGCCTTGATGGTCCTGGCAGGCAAACGTTACTACCCGGTCGGTGTGCATGTTCCATTTTTCTCGTTCACGATGGCGCTGCTGATCAGCACTTGGAGCATCCTGTCGATCGGTTTTCTCATCGCCAGCATTGTTCCCACGGCTCGCTTTGCGCAGCCGATCGGCGCCATCATTCTGTACCCCATGATCGCTGTCTCGGGACTCTTCGTGCCGGTTGAATCCTTGCCGCCAGCGCTCCACGCCGTGGCAAGAGTTGTGCCGCTAAGTTATGCGGTCTCGCTGCTCGAAGGGATCTGGAGGGGCGACGCATGGTCGGCGCATATCGGTGACGTAGCGGCACTGGCCGTCGTGTTTGTGATTTGCACGGCGCTCTCGGCGAAGGTGTTTCGGTGGGAATGACAAAGATTTCTTGTTTTTCGGAAGCTGACCTAGCCATGACTGCGGAGTGTACCCTAAGGACCTCAGATAATGACGCACACAGCCGCTGCGGCCAACGATTCCGCAACGGGTGTTGGCTGAGGTGGGAAGTAAGTAGGTTTAGAGCATTGTTGAAGCGTTTCTGGCAAAGAGACGGATGGGCATAGTAATTCGCATAGCTTTTCGAGGGTGAATAGCAGGTTTGCGGGGCCATTTCGAGGAGTCCACCGGCAGGAAGACCGCGATGCGGATTCCGGGGGCGAGCCGAAGTTCGGACGCGATGGTGCGGAAAACCTCAGGGCGACATGCCGGCGGGGGCTACCTCACTGTAGAGTTCAGCAGCGATGAGCCTGGCCCAGAAGATTTGCGTCTTACCCTGGCGTGCGGAGGGCTTCACATTGCGCGCCAGGAAGACATGAAAAATGTTGTAAGCCAGGAAGGCCACGAGCAAAAAGCATTCGATGGCGCCGGGATCATGCTTGAACACATGATCGGAGTGCCATTCGTTGGCCAACTCGTTGAAGCCATAATTCTCGATATCCCATCGTTGGTGCCCTAGATGGACGATGCGATCGACGGGAACTTGGGCCAGCGATAGCGTGGTCACCCAGATCCAGTCACTTTGTTGGGGATGGTCCTGCTTGTCGAGTTGTCGACGAACCGCATAAGTCTCCAAGGAACGCACCACGCGCACCGAGGCCCGCACTTGGGGCCAGGTGAGTAAGTCTGGAAAATCCCACCAGCGGCACGGGCGGGAGCGATAGCTACCCGGCTGAGGCGCCACATGCTCAAATAATCCAGCTGCGTCCTGATAGAGGTTGCGCCGTTCATCCTTGAGCACCACCAGAGCGTGTTTGCCGTGAGCGAGCAAGAAATTGAAAAAGGGGGCCTCCGCGTAAAGCGCGTCCGCAAGCACCAAATCGAAGGCCCGCGGGTAGGCGGAGATCACCCGCGCCAATAAGCGCAGGGCGGTTTCCACTTCCTGCTCTCCGGACCGTTGCGGCTCATGATCGAGGAGCAAGCGCACGGCCTCCCGTCCTGGCAGCGCACCAGTCAGCAACATCAACGTAACCTGCCGATGATAAAACTGAATGCGATCCCCTCCCGCCGTGTGGATGGTTCGCTGCAAACAGCCAGAGCAATGACGCAGGTAACTGGCATGGCTTTCGTGACCGTCGAGAACGACTACTCCCAGGCCGTAAATATCCGGCAAGGCCTTATTGCGTTTCAGGCGCTCGTAAACATCATGAATCCCTTGCCGCAACCCGTTGGCATCGAACACCGCATGGACTCGTCCCAGGGTATCTGCACTGAAGGTCGGCTCTTCGAGCCAACGCTGCCAGAAGCGGGCCCGGCCGAGTTGTTCCCAAGAGTTGATGCTGCCCAACCTGGCCCAGAAAAGTACCAGCGACGATTTCACCACCGCCGCTGCAGAAATGCGCGGCTTCTCTCTGCGGTCGGAAACCTGAGTGACGATATCTTTGGAAAGCTGAAAGATTTTTTCCGAATAGGCGATCAGGCGGCGAAGAACGATTATCGTTTCTTTTCCTGAAGTCGTTTCCATTCCAGCTCGGAAACTTCCTCAATCAGTTCCTGCATTAGGCGATAGTCGTTGACGGCTTGGCGCACGCGTTGCTGCCAGGCCTTTGGGACACAAATCTGGCGAAGCTTCCCCGCTTGGCTCTGCACCAGGTACAAAGACTTATGCAGTTGCCCTCGGGCGCAACGGCAATTCGCCTTGCCACAGGTGCCCGAACGCTCAGAGAGAGTGCCACGAAGAAACCATTGAGCGGAGGAAAGCTGCGCAATGCGGGAACGGAAGTTGCGCTCAACGGCGGAGAGTTTGGTGCGGTTCAGAGGGTCATTCATACCTTATACATAGTACATATACAAGACCAAGAGAAAAGTCAAGCGCAAAAATACAATGCGAATTTGCTCTCTGAGCGTACCTCGGCTAAAACATGAATGGAATCAAACAGTTTGGTCGGTTAACAATCTTCGTTGCGGAACCGCTGCGCTGCGGCTTGGTTCTAACGGCGATGTGTGTAGAATCGTTTCGAGTTAGCTGGCAGCGCCTGGCTTGATGTGGAGCAAATCTCTGCAAAGTAAATAGACAGGTTGCTTGGAGACCACGAACTTCCGAAGAGGCCCTTGATGAGGATTCTAAGACTACAGCTATTGGTTTCATTCTTGTTGATTGCCAGCAGCCCGGGATTCGCGCAGCAGCCTCGGAAAGTCATCATTAATCAGGATTGTTCGGGGCCCGGCGGCAGCAACATGCAAACGCTGTTGACCTTAATTCAATCTCCCAAGGTCGAAGTGTTGGGCATAACTGTCGTCAGCGGAAACCAATGGCGCGACGAAGAGGTCGCGCATACTCTGCGACTCCTCGAGCTCATTGGCCGCACCGATATTCCGGTTGTGCCAGGAGCCGTATTTCCACTCGTGCATCGCCGCAACGAAGCCCTTTTGTGGCAGGCAAGATACGGAAAAGTCGCCTTTGCGGGTGCCTGGGATGATCGCTGGTGGCATGAACATGACGTGATTCCGACGCTGCCGGAAGGGCAGCCCACTACACGGCCGGCCGATGAGGACGCCGCCCACTTCCTGATCCGCATGGTCCACAAATATCCGCATGAAGTGACGATCTACGAAGGCGGCCCCATGACGAACCTGGCGCTCGCGAACGCCATCGATCCACATTTTGCCGAATTGGCCGAGGGCCTGGTGTTTATGGGCGGAAGCTTGGACCCACGGACGGACGATCCAGAGTTCATCAGCAGCCCACGGCACGAATTTAATTTCTGGTTCGATCCAGAGGCCGCGAAGAGCGTGTTAGAGGCGCCGTGGAAGAAGATTGTCTGCACGCCGGTGGACATCTCTGTCAAAACCAGAATCACCGACGAAATGGTTGCCGAAATCAAGAAGAGCAACAACGCCGCAGCGCAGTACGTAGTGAAGTTCTTCATGGCAGACCAGGGTGGTTCGTATATGTGGGATGAACTGGCGGCTGCGGCGTGGATTGACCCGACCCTGATCACCAAGAAAGAGACGCGCTATTTGAGCGTGGACATCGACCATGGTGCGGCCTACGGAAACACGCTGACGTGGGTAGAGAGAGACAACCCGAAGCTTGGCGCCCAGTTGGTCGAAATCCAGATGGATTTGGATCTCGCAAGATTTAACAAGATGTTTGTGGAATTGATGAAGGCGCCCACCCCGCGAGCCCCTTGAAGGGCGTTCCGATGTTGTGCTTTGGCCCGCGCTCTACGTTTCACTCCTCGCGCAGCAGTATCATAGGATCGATCGACAGGGCGCGCTGCGCCGGAATCCACGTAGCCAGCAACCCCAGCAATGACATCGCCAGGACAACACCGGCCAATACCAGCGGATCGCGGGGAGTTGCCTGATACACGATGGAAGCCAGCACACGGCTCGCCAAAATTCCGAGCAGCAATCCTGCTGCTGAACCAAAAGCCAGCAATTTGATGGCTCGTCCCAATGCTGCCTGTAACACTTCCTTAGGTTGTGCCCCGAGGGCCATGCGAATCCCCAACTCCCGCAGCCGCTTGCTGACCGAGTACGCGGCCATTCCAAAGATGCCGGTGATGGAGAGCATCGCGCCCATCGCACCCAGAACACCCAGCGACAGCGTGGCCATACGCGAAGGAAACAGAGCGCTCTCCAGTTCCTGGTTCCACGTTCGGATCCCAAAGGGCAGCCCTGCATCCAGCTGCGTTACGGCATTCTTGATGGCAGCGGCTAGTTGCTGCGAATCGCCGTTGGAGCGCACCACCAGACACATTTGACCCGCAGGCGATTGCAGGAAGGGGAGAAACATCGCGGCCTGCGGATCTTCGGCGAGGCTTCCATATTTCCCGTCTTCCACGATGCCTACGACTTGTATGCGGGTTCCATCCGGCCTCTTGAAGTATCCGCCCAGTGCGTTTGTTGCGGAGCCAAAGATTTTGCTGGCAAACTCCCGATTGACTACGGCTACAGGTGGCGCGCTTTTGTCGTCATGCCAGGACAACGGCCTACCCGCTAACAGGGTGGTCTGGGCCGCATCGAAGTATTCGGGAGATATGTTGTAGATAACGGTTTCGGCGGCGGCATTCGATGGCCGCAGATCGGAAGTCTTGTCGGTAAAGACATGCGTGCCGTTCGCGCCGTAATACAACGGTAGCCGATCGACCAATCCCACGGTCTTTACGCCGGGAATGGTCACCAAAGCTTCGATCATGCGCTTTTGCATTGCGGGCGCGCTGTCGCTGCTATAACCGGCCATACTCAGAGCGGTCTCTACGAGCAGTGCATTGTGCGGCTCAAAACCGAAACTGGTGTGGAGCGAGCGCGCCAGCCCGCGCACGGCGACCAGCGAAGAAGTCACCAGCACCGCGCAGATGGCGATTTGCACTACGAGCAAGAGGTCTCGGACAGTTATACGCCGCCCCACCGTGCCGGTTGATCCCGACTTGATCACCTGATATGGGTCCGTGCGAAGCACTTGCCTGACCGGGACAGCGCCAAAGAGAAACCCACTCGCTAAACTCAGCAGCAAAGCTACTGCATAAACATTTGCATCTGGGTGTACAGGCACTTGGAGCGGCGCTGTTGGAAGCGGCTGCCATACGCTCAGCCCGTGCAACAGCTCAACGCTGCCCCATAGACCGATAGCGCCTCCGATCAAAGAGATCAGCACGGCTTCGGTAAAGAGTTGCCGCAGAATCCGCATCCGGCTTGATCCAAGCGCGAGTCGCAGAGCAACTTCCCGGGAACGGTCGGCGGCGCGCGCAGCAAACAGGCTACCCAGGTTGGCACATGCGGCCAGCAGAATTAATCCCGCCAGCAGCATCAATCCCGTAAGAAATGCCTTCATCGGATCGCCCAACCAATCGCCGGCAAGACCGGGACGCGCCAAGGTAAAAGTCATTTGGCCATCGTCTTTTGGATAGGTCTTTTCCAGATACGAACCAATCGAGTTGAGATCAGCGACAGCCTGTGCTGGGGTGACCCCCGCCTTCAGATGCCCCAACACCATCAATAAGCCGCGGTTCCCGCGCGCATCCAGCACATTTACGCCCTCGACCTGTTCCTGGTTAACGAGCGGCACCCAGAAATCGGGAAAGACAATCAGCAAAGTCCCGCGGAACTCCGGTGGCGCTACGCCCAGGATGATAAAAGGATGCTTGTTCAGCTGAACAATACGACCCACCACGCCGCGATCATCCTGAAAATGGCTGTGCCAATACGCGTAGGTGAGGACGATATAAGGAGCGCTGTTTGGGCCATGCTCATCGGCGGCGTGAAAGAAGCGGCCAAGATACGGCTGGATTTCTAGTGCATCGAAGTAATTTCCGGTAGTTTCGAGAATCCAAGCGGCGGATGGATTGTTGCCCGTATCGAGACCTACCGAAGTGACGTTGTAAGCGGCCAGATCCTCAAAGCTGCGGTTGCGATCGCGCAGATCGAGATAATCGGGATACGAGTGATTCACAGCCTTATCGTTCCCGCGCTCGATACCGTAGAGACTCTCCGCGTGAGGCACATGCAACGGGCGCAGGATCAGCGCATTCAAAATACCAAAAACCACGGCGTTTGCGCCGATGCCCAATGCCAGCGTCGCAACGGCAACGGCGGTAAAGCCGGGAGATTTGCGCAACATGCGGAAAGCGAAGCGGAGATCTCGCACCAAATTCTCGATCAAGAGGAGTCCCCGCTCAGCACGGTAGTCTTCTTTCATCGCTTCCACACCGCCAAACTTCAGCATGGCTTGGCGCCGTGCCTCGATGGGCGATAAACCGGCGCGGACATTTTCGGCGGTTTGCAGGGCGATGTGTTCCGCAATTTCTTCGCGCAACCGCTCTTCTTGTGCCCGCTTGGCCGCCGAGTTAAACAGCCGGGTGAAAAACCGCCTTAGAGTTTTCATGACGAATCCTCCGGTCTCACTTCAAAGAAGCGACCGATGGTCGCTACCGTTTGTTGCCATTCTTGAATACCAGCGAATCGAGCGGAGTTGCCTGATAAACGAGGTTAACCACCCGCCCTCAAAGCGTAGGCCACGACCTCCCTGCTTTTACTCGTGCCTGAGCGCCGCCACCGGATCAATTCGGCTAGCTCTCCGTGCCGGAATCCAGCAGGCCAGCGTCGCGACGCTCAAAAGAATCGCGGGTACTCCGAGGAAAACCGGGAGGTTGACCGGGCCCTTCGTTATCACGTGAAAGGAAATCGCGAGCGCGAGTACCCATCCAATCGCGGTGCCCAAGGTGATTGCAGCCAAGTTCTCGCGAATAATTTGCAGGACGACGCGGCCGCTGGTTGCGCCGAACGCCAGACGCACGCCAATCTCTCTCGTTCGCCTAGCCACGGCGTAGGAAACCACGGCGTAGATTCCGATGGCGGCGAGGCCGAGCAGGAGTGGCCCGAGCACGACGAACATCCGCGCGGGAATGCGGCGAAGATAGAGGTTTCGTTCGATGTGCTGGGAGAATGTCCGCACGTCGTAAAGAGGGAGCATGGGGTCGACATCGCGGAGAACGGTACGCGCTTCCGAGGTGAGTGCGGTTTCATTGCCGCTCCGCGTGCGCAGGTGAATCTCGCCTTGGTCCGCTGGACGATCCCGGTACGAGAAGTAGACCGCCGGCTGTGGAGGCTCGCCGAGCGCGTCGTAGGCCGAATTGCGCGCCACGCCGATGATCGCGAAGGTTTGCGTGCGCGTCTGCAGGCGGCGGCCGATGGCATCCGCGCCCTTGAGGTAACGGCGGACAAACTCCTCATTGACGATGGCTTGTGCGGGCGCCGCCTTATCTCTCATGTCGGCAAAGTCGTTTCCCTCAAGAAGCGGGATGGCCATCACATTGAAGTATCCCGGCGTGACGGTGTTGGAAATGGCTCGATCCTGCCCGGGCTCCGTGCGCACGCGGCCTTCCACAGTGAAAGGCCGCCGCGGAATTCCATGCAAGTCCACCGGAACATTCGTGGCAATTGCGGCGGCTTCGACGTCTGGCAAGGAGCGCAAGCGTTCCAGAAGGCGCGCAGCAAATTCGCGCTCGGAGGCCTCGTCGGGATTGCGTCCGCTTAAGTCGTAGGCGGCCAGCAAAACTCCCTCGGGCCGGAATCGCGGATCCGTTTGGCGTGCCGAACGAAAACTTTGCAAGAAGAGCGCCGCGGCGATCAGAACGACCATAGCAAGTCCGACTTCCACGCCCATCAGAACTTTGCGCGCCCGGCTGCGGGGCGGCGTATTGGAACTTGAACGAAGCCTGTCCTGTGGATCGAGCCGTGCCAGATGGACGGCCGGCGCCGCACTGAAAATCAAGCCGCACGCAGCACCGAGCACAATCGCGAAGGCGAGGGTGAATTGATCCACTTTGGTCGGAAAGAGGATCGGAAATGCGCCAATCATAGGCGCGATGCGCAATGCCGTGGTGCCCCAAACGGCGAAGGCTGCTCCGAGGCCTGCTCCCAGGAGAGCGAGCAGCATATTCTCAGAGAGCACTAGACTGACAATACGCCAGCGTCCCGCGCCCAGGGCCACGCGCACGGCCATCTCGCGCTGGCGGGTGCTTCCACGAGCCAGCATGAGATTTGCGGTGTTCCCGCAGACCGCCAAGAGCAGGAGCAACATAACACCTTGCAAGATGGCTAGCCCGCTGATCAGCAAGCGCTGCGGACCGCGCGGCGCCTCCCAGAAGGCAAGAATCTCGCCACCAAAACCGGCGCTGGCGTCAGGATAGTCGCCCGCAAGCTGAGCCATCGCGGTGCTGCACTCGGCCTGCGCTTCCCGGCGCGACGCACCGGGCCTTAGCATTCCGATTAAAGAAAAACCGCGGCTGGTGCGATCTTCGAGGTCGCGTGTTCCGCCGAGCAGGGCAGGGGTCATGGTGGCCGGCACCCATAGTTCGAACTTCAAGGGGAGCATGGTGCCCTGGAAATCCTTAGGCGCTACGCCGACGACGATTAGGTCGCGATCGTTAACGCGCAGCTTTTGTCCGACGGCCTCCGGAGCGCCGCGAAAGCGCGTTTGCCAGTAATCATACGAAATGACAATGACAGGCTCAGTTCCCGACCGCTCCGCCTCTTCCGGGCGAATAAATCGTCCGATCGCCGGCTTAAGTCCCAGCGCAGAAAAGAAATTGCCGGAAACGAGTTGCCCGTGCGTCCGCTCGGTCTGGCCCGGCTGGCCCACGTTGAAGGGCACCATCTGCGATGCCACGATATCCCGCAGTGCCGGCATGCGCGTTTGCAGGTCGCGGTATTCCAGCCAGGAAGCGCCTGGATACCCGGCTGTGTCCGAGCGAGGCTCGACCAGCAGAAAGTTCGATGCACCAGTCACGGCGGGCAAGGGTTGGAACAGGATCATCTGAATCCAGGAAAAGATCGTTGTATTGACGCCAATGCCGATGGCTAGCGAAAGGATGATCACGGCCGCAAGCCCTGGCATACGGGAAATCGTTCGCCCGGCGTTTCGCAAATCCCCCAGGAGATTCTCGATAAAGAGCAGGCCTCGCTCGGCTCGATAGTCTTGTTTCATCGCCTCCACGCCGCCAAACTTGAGCATGGCTTGGCGTCGTGCCTCCACGGGTGATAATCCGCCGCGAAGATTTTCGGCGGTTTGCAAAGCGATATGTTGCTCAATCTCTTCTTTCAATCGTTCGTCGTCCCGCCGCCTCGTCACGAAGTGGCTCACACGCGAGAGAAAGCGCTTCAGAGATTTCATGACAAATCCTCCGCTTTGGCATCGAAGAACCGGCGGATAATCGCCGCCGTTTGCTCCCAATCCTTGGTTTCGGCCTGCAGCTGCTTGCGCCCTTCCCGTGTCAGGCGATAGAAGCGCGCCCTGCGATTATTCTCTGAGGCACCCCACTCGGATTCGACCGCGCCTTCTTGCTCCAGCTTCAATAGCACGGGATACAGAGTCCCTTGATTCACGGCGAGTAGATCTCCACTGATCTGCTCGATGCGGCGCGCGATTCCGTAACCGTGCAGCGGTCCCAGGACGTCGAGAGTCTTGAGAACCATCAACGCCAAAGTGCCCTGCAGGACATCCGTTTTTTGTTTCATAGCACCGCCATTTTGGTTTCCAACAGGAAGGATGGCACACTTCCTTTGGGAAAACAACAGGTAAGTTCTCTGGTGCACCATCGATGATGATACGTAGTGCCCGGAAAGTGTGGCCGGAAGTCCTGGCGCACGTCAAAAAGGCTGATGCGAGAGCGCTGGGGTGCTAGGTCGTGGATTTGCGGATGGCAACCAATTCAGTTTCCACCGGCACGCCGCGGGCTACTTTCACTCGAATGACGGCTTCAAACGGCTTGAGTTCGCCGTTTTGTGAAACGGAAAGCCGCAAGAGCAACTCTTCGACAGAGCTCTGCCTGCAAACGTACTCGACGGCGGCCTGTGTGCCGATCGTGGTGTTTCCCGCGAGGATTAGCACGGATTGACCGGGATTGATCCCTTTCACAAGGCCCAAGACGGCGTAGTCCTCGGTGAGAGGCACACCAGAAGGAGTTGCGAAGAATTCCTTGCCTTCGTCGGGTTGTGGGTGCCTGTTGATAATGGCGTGGTCCCCTTTACGAGGCCCGGAGGTAAACTGCTCGAAATAGAATTCCTGGGTGCCGGGAATTTCCAGCAGCGAGAGATTTTCCACAGGCGAACCAATGAAAATCAGGTTGTTGTTCTTGGCGTCGTCGAGCGAAAAGAGGCTCCCACGTTTGACGCGGATGCGGCGATGGAGGAGTCCGAAGACGCGATCGAGTTCGTGAACCGCCAAGACTTCGCCCACGCCGGTATAGTGGTCAAGGATGGGCGCTCCTGCGTCACGCGCTGCGTCGCGGTAGCGCATGCCCGTCTCGGGACGGCCGACAAAAGCTGCGTTGCTAAAGACTACCCAAGGCTCTTCCTGTCCTGAGGTGAATCCTTTCCAGAAGACGCGAAAAGCGGCGGGCACCGGTTCGCTTTCGCTCGCGAGACCAACTGGAGCCGAGGCACGAGTCGCCAGAAGCCAGACAATGACGGTGATGGCCGCAGCCAGGAAAATGGAAAGGGAAATAACCTCGGTTCCCCATCTGCGCTCCGTGCTCTTCTCTAGGGCTTCCTTATTGCCCCCGCCATTTAGGCTATTGGCAGGAGACTTTGCCCCCGACGCATTGCGATGGTGAAAGGAAAGCACATACGTTCCCTTGGGGAGCTCCACCACGGTGGGGTCCTCGACCCCGTCCGAGCTGTAGTATTCAGTGAGCTTGGAGCGGAGGCGCCCCGCTTGAACACGAACCATGGAATCGAGTTGCGGATCGAAATCGTCGGAGCGTCCGAAGACCTCGGTGGCGATTTGAAATTCTTTAATGGGCGTACCCGGATGATCGACGGCGTGCTTCGCCAAATAACGAAGCAATTTGCAAAGAGACTCTGAGCCATGCAGAGCATGGCTGCCGACGAGCCTATTAATTTGCTCGAGAAGTTGCTCCCGTTCGGTCACATAGGTCCTTGATACGTCGGAGTAACAGGAGTGTAACAAGGCACGCATCTCCATGCAAGGCGGAGAGTTATTTGATGTAACCGTATCAGACGCATTGAGACTTCTAACAGCAAGCCAAAAAACAAATAGTACGCATCAATATAGCCGCATCATCCGCCTGTGCAGTGGTGCCGACGCGCAGGGTGCGTCAGGGGCGGAACGCGGTGGCCTTAACAGGCTAGTGTTCTTGTGCGCGGCGCAAGTCGAGGGCGCTGAAGGGTATCTTGGGGGTGCCTTTAACGGTTGAGCTGAGCTCGTTCTTTGCGAGTTTAGGCGAAGCCTTCCTTAGTAACATTCAACCAAATCGAAAGTGCGCGGAAGCTTGGCAGAGTTGTGGCTGTCGATGTGGGGGGGGCCGGGCTTCTGAACGATTTGACCGAAAAAGCAAGACGAGAAAGCAAAAAGAGATACGGGAAACGGATCTGCGAGGAGGGGTGGGATGGCAAAGCGACTCGTAGTATTAGGTTTGGCTGTTCTGTTTTGCTCAATTTTGCTGAATACGCCGAGAACGTCAGGGCAGGCTGTTTTTGGAAGCATCATCGGAACAGTGACGGACCCTCAAGGCAATGCGGTTGTTGGAGCCAAAGTAACCGTTACTTCGACCACCAAGAGCTTTACCTACGATACGACCACGAATGAAAGTGGGAATTATTCTGTTACGCACTTAATCCCCGACACTTACAAAGTACGCGTTGAAGCTACTGGTTTCCAGATAACGGAAATACCCAGCGTGCTTCTTAATGCGGACACCGCAGCTACTGTCAATGCCCAACTCTTGGTCGGGGCAGTGACGCAAACTGTCGAAGTCACAAGTACCGTTCCACAGCTTCAGACGGACCGCGCGGACGTCGATATCCAGTTCAACCAGCAGTACATCCAAGACCTGCCAGTCCTTAATCGCAATTTTACAAACTTCGAGCTGCTCTCCCCCGGTACCCAGAAACTGGTGGGCTGGAGCCACGCCGCGACCGAAAACCCTCAGGGCGGGGGCCAGATATTCGTCAACGGGCAGCACTTTTCTGGAACTAATTTTGAACTCGATGGCACAGATAACCAGGACGCGATCTTGGGCATCATCGTTGTGAATCCCAACCTCGACGCCGTCGCGGAAGCGAAGATCGCTCTTCAGGATTTCGACGCGGAGCAAGGCAAAGCAGTGGCGGGGACCGTTGGCGTGCAGATCAAGTCGGGTTCGAATGACTTTCACGGCACGGGCTTCTACTATTACCGGAACAGCGACCAGCAGGCACGCGATCCGTTCACGAACAAACCCGGTGTGCCTCTGGCACCTGCAACGTGGAAGCAATTTGGCGGTTCGATCGGCGGGCCGATCTTCAAGGACAAGCTGTTTTTCTTTGGAGACTACCAGGGTACAAAACAGATTCAGGGCATCACGAATCTGTATACGACCCCGACGGAAGAAGTGATCAAAACCTGCAATCCGGCGACGAACACGACTGGTACCTGCGATTTGAGCCAGTATCCCTTTCAGATTTACGATCCTGCAACGGGAAACCCGGCGGACGGTTCTGGTCGCATTCCCTTCCCCAATAACCAGATTCCCATAAGTAGAATTTCGGCGGGCATGGGCAAACTTTTGGCTGAGTTTCCGACGCCTACAGGGTCTGGAATCAACAACAACTTCGTGTCTAACGGCAATGGTCCTTACAATCAGTATTCGTTTGACACGCGAATTGATTACAGCGCACCGCATAACATTCAGGTTTTCGGGCGGTTCAGCCTCGACTATTTCAACTTGTCAGGGTTAGGCGGCTTGGGTGCTTTGGGCGGCGCAGGCTTTGGACCGGGTGGCTTGAACGGCACTTCGACCAACCACGACTACAGTGTGGCAGGCGGATTCACGAAGTCATTCGGCACGAAATGGCTGACCGACGTCCGCGTTGGATGGTTCCAATACAATCCGGTGACGCATTACTCGGATGCGTCGCAAAGCCCGATGGATGGATTCGGGTTCCCCGGTCTGAACTCCGGCCCTGGCATCCAAGGTCCGCCAGAAACCGGCGGTCTCTCGGGTTTCCAGTTTTCAGGGAATCAGACTCTTTCCGCTTTCGGAGACGGCCTTAACATCGGTCGTTGTAACTGCCCCTTGACGGAACGAGAGCGCCAGATTCAGTTTGTGAATAACTGGACGCGTATCATGGGCAATCACACGATTAAGTTCGGCGCGGATATTCGCTACGCGACTAACCTCCGCATTCCAAGCGATTCGAGCCGTACTGGCATCTTGAACTTCGATTCCGGTGACACTTCCCTCGCGGGGAGCGGTGGCATGGCTTTGGCTACCATGCTTCTAGGCGACGTCAGTAACTTTCAGCGCTTCGTGAGTCCGCCAAACGTCCAAGCCATCGGGCATCAATGGCGCGAATTCACCTATGCTCAAGACACCTGGCGCGTCACCCCGAAGTTCACCATGACCTTAGGTCTGCGCTGGGAGATTTACAATCCAGAGGCGGTAACTGCCAAAGGCAACGCGGGTTTTGGAGACTTGAATAATGGGGAGCTTCTTGTTGCGGGGTATGGAGGGGTATCCGACAACGGCAACGTCTCGAATACGTTCAAAGCGTTTGCTCCGCGCGCGAGTTTTGCTTATCAGTTTGACTCCAAAACCGTTCTACGCCTCGGTTACGGTCGCGGGTTTGACATCGGCGTGTTCGGCTCTAACTTCGGCCACGCCGTCACGCAGAACCTGCCAATCCTCGCGTCGCAGAACCTATCGGATTCAAACTTGCCGGGGCAAACCGGATTTACAGATAATCGCAGCGCCGTTTTCAACCTGGTGAACGGCCCACCCGCGTTTAGCTTCGCGAACTTACTAAACGATCTCACGACAAACGGTTTTCTGCCGATTGACGGCCCCGATGGAACCGCCTCTACCTATATTCGGCCACGAGTTCAGCGGCTTCCAACCGTCGACCAATGGAATGCTACATTACAGCGTCAACTCACGCCGACCATCAATTTGACTGTCACTTACCTCGGCAACAAAGGTACGCACGTGTTCGCCGGTACAGGGCCGTCCTACGGCATCAACGATGTTGCCGTCGGTAGCGGCACCGCTCCTTGGAGCGGCACTGTCGCGGCATTCACGCCGAGCATACCGGCCAACAACCGGCGTGAATTCTTTCTGAATGGTGTTCCCACGTTCAACTATGGTGGGATACCCGGCTACACGCCGTGTTGCTCATTCGGTATAGGCAATTATTTTGGCAACGACGCCAACAACAACTACAACGCGCTGCAGATCAAGGCGGAAAAACGTTTCAGTCAGGGACTGCAGTTCCTTGCGCATTACACGTTCTCGAAAGCCTACGCGTACGACTCTAACTACTACGACGTGGATAAGAAGTTTGCCTATGGCCCCAACCCGGACAATCGGACCCACGAATTCGTAGCCAACACGATTTATGAACTGCCGTTTGGCAAAGGCAAGAAATTCATGAGCGGCGCCGGTCGGGCAATGGACCTCGCGATCGGCGGATGGCAAGTCAGCAACACTTTGACCTGGGGCGGCGGCCTGCCGTGGACGCCTAGTGTCCAAGAATGCAGCGAGGTCACAGACGTTAGCATATGCCGTCCGAACATGGTTCCCGGCGAGAAGCTAAAGACCGGTGTAGTCAACAATGCCAACGGGACGTTCTGGTACACGCCAGTTGCCCCGCTGCAGTACGCGTCCACTACGCCTGTAGGTACGAACACCTGCACCCTAGCGCGGCCGGCATCGGGTCCCTTCGCATTGCCCGCTTGCGGCCAGATCGGCAACGTAGGATTCGATTCCTATCGAGGCCCGCATGTCTTCTATGACGACATGTCACTATCAAAGACGTTCAACATCACGGAACGCTACAAAGCGCAGTTCCGCTTTGACGCGTACAACGTCTTCAACCATCCTGTGTTGGGTTTCAACGGCAATCAAGGTAACACTTGCATTGATACGAGTTGCGGCGCCAACGCGGGACAAATCACCGACATTCAGGGCGATAACTCGCCGGGTTCTCCGACTGGCATGCGTCAACTGCAGTTTGGCGTTAGATTCATTTTCTAACAAAGAAAAGACAACACACCCCAAACCGACGGGGAGCCCTCACCGGCTCCCCGTTTTTTATGGTCTAATTTGTTTCCGTTGTATTGGGACAGACCCCATGGTTAAAGTTCATTGGTCTAGCATTGTGCTGGCGAGCAGTTTTCTCGCGTGTTGTTTAATGCACGCCGCTGAAATGACGCAGGCGGCACAGCGTTCTTCAGCAATCGACTCTCTTCAGTCAGCACCATATCAGCAGGCCGGGAACGAGTTCGATGAGGCGAGGAGGCTCTCGCAGCAAGGCAAGTACGACGATGCGATCGGCGCCCTTCATCAGCTGGGGTCAGCCCATCCAGGCATGAAAGGCCTTTCCCGTGAACTGGGTGCCGCGTATTACAAGAAAAGCGATTATCTGAACGCGATCGCATCCTTCAAGAAAGCGTTGGAAGAGAACCCAGGGGACCGAGAGGCCGAGCAACTGCTGGGCTTGTCGTATTACCTGGCTGGACGGCCCGCCGAGGCGATTCCAGCGCTCGAAAAGGTGCAGACGTGGTATCCCAGCGCCAATGTCGATGCGGCCTACATCCTTGGGATTTGCTATATCCAGACGAAGGAATACCCGAACGCGCGCAAAGCCTTTGCAAAAATGTTCGACGTGCCTGCGGAGTCGGCGGCCAGCTACTTGTTTGCGGCGCGAATGCTGCTGCGGCAGGATTTCGCACCTGTGGCTGAAGAGTATGCTCACAAAGCCGTGGCGCTCGATCCTAAACTGCCTCTAGCGCACCAGCTTCTTGGGGAATTGTATCTCTATCATTCGCAAATAGACGATGCCATCGCGGAGTTCCGCAAAGAGCTGGAGATCAATCCCGGCAACCCCGTTGCGTATTACAAGCTTGCGGATGGCTATTCACGCGTGCAGAAATTCGATGAAGCGGAACGGCTTCTGCAACGCTCTATTTGGCTGGACCCCACTTCGACGGGGCCGTACATTCTCCTCGGCAAAGTCTTAGAGAAGAAAGGCGAGACGGAGCTAGCCGTGCGCGCACTGCAGCGCGCGCTTGCCATGGATCCCAACAACCCCATTCCACATCACTTATTGGGCCTGGCCTACCGCGATTTGGGAAAGAACGAAGAGGCAGACCGAGAACTCCAGGTGGCAGGTCAATTGGAGCAAAACCACAATTCGAAGCCTTGACCAGAATGGCTATGAAAAAGTTCACGACAGTCGGACTGGGGGAATTGCTCTGGGATATTTTTCCGGAGGGACGCCAGCTTGGCGGCGCGCCCGCGAATTTCGCGTACATGACGAATCTATTGGGCGATGACGGAATCGTCGCCAGCCGTGTCGGCAACGACGATCTGGGGGAAGAGGCCAAACACCGCCTCGAGCATCTCGGTCTCGGCACTTCGTGCATACAGCTCGATCCCACCTATCGTACGGGAGTTGTACAGGTCGAAGTGGATGCGAAGGGCCAGCCGACATTTCAGATCGCCGAGCCAGTCGCGTGGGATGCGTTCGAATGGACTGCCGCGTGGCAAGCGTTGGCGCAAAAGACAGACGCAGTGTGCTTTGGTTCTCTGGCGCAGCGGTCTCCGCAGTCCCGCCAAACCATATTCTCCTTCTTGAAAACAATCCGGCCGGAAACCACGCGTGTTTTCGACGTCAATCTCCGGCAGTCCTTCTTTTCCGCGCAGGTCCTCGCTGATTCCGCGAAACACGCCGACATCATCAAGTTAAACCACGACGAGTTGCCGACCGTCGTGCAGTTGCTCGGTTTTCCGTTTCATGATGAAGAGTCCGCGGCGCTGTGGCTCCGGCATACATTTCATATAAAACTCGTATGCATCACGCGCGGCGCGGCAGGAAGTTTGTTGGTGAGCGAATACGCCAAACACGAGCATCTGGGCATTCGAGTGCACGTAGCGGACACGGTGGGTTCGGGCGATGCATTCACGGCAGCGCTCGTATATCACTATCTGCGGCGCGATTCTCTTGCCACGATGAATGAGGCCGCCAATCGCATGGGTTCGTGGGTCGCGAGCCAGACGGGGGCTACTCCCGCACGCGATGAAGCCCGGCTGGAATTGATCCGTTCAGCGAACGCGTGAGCGATACAGGAAAGAAGAACGAAGTGAGAAGCTCTAGTGGACTGCGACGGGGACTTGATCCTGTTCCTTGGTAAGCCGCGCGACTTCACTTGGTGGCAGTTCGTGCAAAAGTGCCAAAAACACGCCGTTCGTCCAGCCAAACCCCACGATGTTCATGTGATACCCGGCGGTCACTTGCGTTTCTGAAGAGCGCTTCACGGCGTCGTATTTCTCGCGAATCGTTCCGTCTCGCCGGAAATTTTCCATTACCATCGAAAGAAATTTGTAGGAAAGCCTATTTGCGTCTTCATTGTATCCGGCCCGGCGCATGCCTTCGATGGCTATCAACTGATTCGGTGCCCACGCATACGGAAAATCCCACTGTCCGCCGGTTTCGTAGGGACTCATCACCAATCCGCCGGGCTGTTCGAACTTGCCGACGTGTTGCATCACGGCGCGTGCTTGCTCCGGAGTCGCAATGCCAGCCCACAGCGGATAAAACGTGGTGACATATTCGTACGTCGAGCGGGTTTGCTTCTCGAAATTGTAGTCGAAGAAAAGTCCACGCTCGCTGTCCCACAGATATTTCTGAACGTCGGTTTTTCGTTGCTCGGCGCGCTGGCGCCACTTCTGCGATTCTTCCATGCGGCCCAGCGCAGCACTCATTTGTTCGAGGTCTTTTTCGGTCTTGTAGAGCAGGCTGTTGAGGCAAACGGGAGCGTAATGGTGCGTCGTGGCACCATAGGGACCGAAGCGGAAGGAAATGTCAAAACCTGACTCGCGCATCGCGCGATCGCCTTTATAGTAGTCCGCGCTTAGCGCCACGGTTCCCGCCGGATCGCAAACCGCGGGGGCCATAGTTTTTGCAACATCGCAAATCTGGAGCGTAAATAGAGGCGCGGCCGCCAGAGGCGAAGGCTTTGCCGCGCTTGATTCCAAAACGTAATCCCGGCCGAGGTCAGGCTGTTGCAGAAAATAGGCCGCCACT
This sequence comes from uncultured Acidobacteriota bacterium, assembly GCA_963833345.1. Taxonomy (GTDB): domain Bacteria; phylum Acidobacteriota; class Terriglobia; order Acidiferrales; family UBA7541; genus Acidiferrum. The sequence goes on from CAWHXI010000002.1 coordinate 4,869,291, forward strand.
TGCCGGTAGTGGCCCGTTTCGTCCTTTACACTCTCCGCCGCAGGGCCGTTGCCGAAATCGAAGTAGCGCGAGAGGCCGGTCGATCCCGCGCGATGTGGCTCGCTCGTCCAGAGCTCGTGATCTTTCACGGCATAATCGTACGCTTTCGCGAGCCAATCGTTGTTCGCGTGCCCGCTGGCTTTCTGCGCATCATACACGGCGAGGATCATGGAAGTTAGAAATGGGGGTTGAGACCGCGTCAAATAATAAGTGCGGTTGGCATTCAGCACTCCGCCGTAGTGCTCGATTTCAAAAAAGAAATTCTCCACCATGCCTTTGGCGAGATCGATCCTGCCGTCGCGCACCAAGCCGCGAATAATGAAATAACTGTCCCACCCATACATCTCATTGAATCTTCCCCCAGGCACGACGTAACGATTTTCGAGGAAGAGCAACCCGGCGGGATCAATTTTCCCTGGATCCATTTCTCCGATGTGGTGAATCACAGCGGGCAAATGCTGGGCCTGCACATTGCACTGTTTCTCAAGCTGCTGGACCGAGGCCGGCACCGCAAAATCGGCGGGAATATAAAGTACGGAGGCCGAGGAAAGTTTTGTGTCTACAACCGTGGCGCAGTCCGTAAGCGAGCGAGTGAGCGAATCCCAACCAGTCGATATGTAAGCGCGAATCTGATCGAGAGAGTTACCCGTCGGATTCGAATCGGTTCCCGCGAAAGAAGGAACGGCGTTCAACAAAAAAAAGCAAAGCAGACAAACACAAAGCTTCTTCAGTTTTTGCATGAGGTCAGCACCCCCGCAGCGCACCCTCGGCGGTGCCGTTGCAGCACTAGCAGCATAGTCGGTTGTCCATGATGGAGCAACCTCTGGAGCGGGTGCGGAGTTCTCTGAAAGGAGCTATATTAAGGATACAGCGTATCCCGGCTAAGTCCTGTGCGTAGAGGTAGTTGCGCGGAGCGAGGGCCGGTTTTGTACACGTTTGACTAGGTGTCCGGGCCGCTTCTGGCGGGATGTTTAGGCAGTGTATTTAACCGACCGGTTAAATACGATCGCGCTCCCCACCCGCTCGATTTTTCCAGGCTCATTGCATGTGATTGCTCCACTTCCTACTGATCCGGGGGGACAAAGCTGGTAAGATTCGCGGCGCAAACTTCTCGCGGTTTTTTTGCGAGCGGAGATCGGAGAGGGTGGCTAAAGATTATGGACCGACGAAACTTTTTGAAAACCACGAGCACCGTCATTGCAGGGAGCACATTTGCGCCGGGACTTCTCGCCAGCAAGTCTGCGCCCGGAGCCGCCAATGCCGATGGACGGCTCGTTTTTCCGATCAACCGAAACTGGCGTTACAACCAAACATTTGTCGAAGGAGTGCACGCGCGGGAGTTCGACGACTCTACGTTTGAGCGCGTTGTAATTCCCCACACGAATGTCCGCCTGCCCTGGCACAGCTTCGACGACAAGCAGTATGAGTTTGTATCCATTTACCGGCGTCGTTTTAGGCTTCCCGCGGAGGCGCGCGGCAAGCGTGTCTTCGTCGACTTCGAAGGTGTCATGACCGCCTCGACAGTTTGGATCAACGGAGTGCAGCTCGGCGAGTACAAGGGAGGCTACACGCCTTTCTCTTTCGATCTGACGCCACACGTCGACTTCGGCGGAGAAAACGTACTGGCGGTGGATGTAGACTCGACGGAGCGGCCGGACATACCGCCCTTTGGCAATCAAATCGACTACCTTACTTTTGGGGGAATCTATCGGGAGGTTTGGCTGCGCATTGTTCCAACAACTTTTATTGAAAATGTTTTCGCGAAGCCGAAGGCTGTGCTCAGCGAACATCCTGGTTTAGATGTGGACTGTTTCCTTCAGCACATGGAAGCCTCACACGAGGCGCTCACGCTAGAAGTGGAACTTCGCGAAGGCGATCACGTACTGGCCAAAGCGACACAACGTGTTCCGCCGTCGGAGGCCGCGCCCGACCCAGTGGCGCACATCGTGCATTTCGACAACCTCAGCGGGATCAAACTTTGGGATCTTGACCATCCGAATTTGTATTCCGTCCACGTGCGTCTGTTGAGAGGAACAGAGATAGTCGATCGGGACAGCCGCACGATTGGTTTTCGCGAGGCACAATTCACCGACCACGGCTTCGAGCTGAATGGCAAGGTCATTAAGTTGCGCGGCTTGGACCGTCATCAAACTTTCCCCTTTGTCGGTCAGGCCATGCCCGGCCGTGCCCAGCGCAGCGATGCGCGTATCCTGCGCAAAAATCTAAAGTGCAATATCGTCCGCACATCGCACTATCCGCAATCGCGGCATTTCCTCGATGCCTGCGACGAAATGGGATTGCTTGTCCTGGAAGAAATCCCCGGCTGGCAGCACATTGGCAATGAAGCATGGAAGCTGATCTCCATCGACAACGTCAGCCGCATGATTCGCCGCGACTGGAACCATCCCAGCATTATTTTGTGGGGCGTGCGCATTAACGAATCGAAAGATGATCACGATTTCTACACGCGCACCAACGCAGTCGCGCATAGTCTCGACACTACTCGCCAGACGTGCGGAATCCGCTATTTCCAATCCTCAGAATTCCTGGAAGACGTTTTTACGATGAACGATTTCGGATTCCCCTTGCAGAAGCCAAATCATCCGCGCTATCTCAACACGGAATTCGTGGGCCACACGTATCCCACCAAGACCATCGATCAAGTCGAGCGCCTGACCGAACACACGCTGCGTCATGCACGCATTCACGACCAGCTTGCTTCCGATCCGCAGTACGCCGGCGGTCTCGGCTGGTGCGCCTTCGACTACAACACGCACGGGGATTTTGGCAGCGGCGACCGCATCTGTTATCACGGCGTGACCGACATTTTTCGCGAGCCGAAGCCCGCTGCCGGCTTCTACAAGTCCCAGTGCGATCCCTCGGACGAGGTGGTGCTCGAGCCCGCTTTCCATTGGGCGCGTGGCGACGAATCGATTGGATTCACTAAGGCCGTTGTTTGCTCGAACTGTGACCATCTGAAATTTTATATTGCCGGCAAGTTGGTGGCGGAGGCCGATCCAAACAAAACTGAATTTGCCCACCTTCGCTATGCGCCGTTTGTCGCGGATCTGGGACGTGCCGTCTTTAACTGGGGGGACTTGCGCATAGAGGGTTATATCGACGGTAAACAGGTAATTGTTAAGACGCTTTCCGGCAAGGGTGTCGATCAGAAATTCGCGTTGTTGCCGGACGACACACGTCTCAACGCAGATGGAGCGGATACAACCCGAGTGGTTTTGCGCGTGACCGACGAGTTTGGCGCCATCCGGCCCTTTGCGAATGACGCCATCAAGTTGGAGTTGGAAGGCCCCGCGGAGATTATCGGCGACAATCCGTTCGCTCTGATTGGCGGCACGGGGGCTATCTGGATTCGGGCGAAAGAACAACCGGGAACGGTGAAGCTCACGGCCAAGCATCCCGTGCTGGGCGCACAGCAGTTGAGTTTTGAAATCGTTCCCAGCGCTCCAGAAGTTGTGTAGAGATTTCGAGTACGCGAAGGGATCAACTTACGCTGAAGAACCAGCGGCCGCTATTCCGACAGCGTCAAAGATCGGAGATTGGAAACGGTCCCGCGCCCTCGGCTGGTTTGCAAATATAGATCTGCGGCACGAGTCCTGTTTCTTTTTGATAGGCCTTGGCCATTTTTTCCTTAAATTCGCCTGCGTAACGCGCATCCACGAGATTGATGGTAGCGCCGCCAAATCCGCCGCCCGTCATGCGCGCTCCATAGACGCCTTTTTGCTGGTATGCCAAGTCCACCATTAAATCCAGTTCGCGACAGCTGACTTCGTACAAATCGCGAAGACTGCGATGAGATTCGGCCATGCGCATTCCGAAGCGCGCGATATCGCCGGAGCGGAGCGCCGCCGCGCTGTCGAGGACACGGGCGTTCTCCGTGACAATGTGCAGAGCGCGCTTGTAAATGACTTCGGAAAGCACGTTGCGATGCCGTTCAAGCTGCTCGAGGCTCACATCGCGAAGCGCACGGATTCCTGGCAAAACTCCAGCAAGACGGCGGACGGCCTCTTCACATTCCGCGCGACGGCGATTGTACTCGCTGGAGGCTAGTTCGTGTTTGACCATGGTGTTGCTAATCACCAGTTTGACGGAATCGGGAATCAAGAGCGGATCAAAGCTCAGCGCTCGGCAATCGAGAACTAGCGCGTGGTTCTCCAGCCCGTGCAAAGAAACGAACTGGTCCATAATCCCGACACGCGCGCCGACGAATTCGTTTTCCGCTCTTTGGCAGAGTTGCGCCAGTTGCACGCGGTCCGGAGACCAGCCAGACTGATCGGCGAGAGCCAGCGCGGTCGCGACTTCAATCGCAGCGGAGGAGCTAAGCCCCGCACCCATTGGGACTTCACTTTCAATAAGAAGACTCGCACCGCGAAGTTTGAACCCAGCCTGATCTAGTTGCAGCGCCACTCCGACGGGATAGTCGCTCCACGTTTTGGAGGGCTGATGCGTGGCGGAATCCAAATCCGCTTCGGCCTCAGCGGAGAATTCCTCGGAGTAGATCTTAAGCATGCGATCTTCTCTGGCGCCGACAGCGACCCAGCAATAAAACTCGATGGCCGCTGGCATGGCAAATCCGTCATTGTAATCAGTGTGTTCTCCGATCAGGTTGACGCGCCCCGGAGCGCGATAGACGTGCGGGTCCGCGCCAAATCGCGAACGAAACCTCTCAACAATGGTCGACCGTCGTGTCATCAATTCTTATCTAAACCAAAACCAACGGAACCTGTAACGCTAGGCTGGTCCGCTTTTTCTTATCCATCAATATCACGGGCCACGCATCTTTCAGATTGGCTTCGCAAAGTTGGGAGGGTACATGAGGTCGCAGCTTGCCGCAAGCGCTTGTAACAAGTTCTAAATACCCTCGCCAAACATCGAACGACGGACCCTGAACGTTCAAGCGTGAACTTGAGTGCTCGTTGCGGGCGACTTTCACAGGGTCTAGAATTGCCTGGAGTCTGAAAAACACCTAGGACCCCCGTGCGCGGACGACAGAAATGGACCTGGATGACGAACTGCTTGCGCCTGTCGTGGCCGTCCTCTCGAAGAACTCGCCATCGATGTGCTGTGGTTCTCGCCGTGCTGACTGCCGCTTTGATGAGTTCCACGAGCGCGCTGGTTTTTGCGAAGGAGCATTTCCCTCAACAGCCGGACGCGGTCACCGTCGAGGGAACGGTTCGAAACACGTCCGGCGAGCCTGTCGCTGATGCGACGGTGCTTTTCGAAGAGAAGGGCAACACAAAGATTGTCGAGACGAAATCGAAGGTGGATGGGACGTTCGTCCTTTCCTCCATTCGCGCCGGCACGTATACCGTACGGGCGAAAAAAACGGGATATAGCGATACGGTCGCAGACTCGCTGGTATTGCTGCTGGGCGATAAGAAGCACGTCGATTTAGTCCTCCATGCGCCACCAACGATGAAAATCGAGTCATCCGCGTCCCCGACGCCCTCTAAGCTCTCGCCAGAAGCGATGCAATTCAAGGACGAGCCAAACTTCACAGTGGCCGGTGTTACTGATTGGAGCAATCTGGGCTTGCATGGCGCGGCGGCAAGTTCGAAAACCAGCGAATCGCTTGCGAAGGAAACTCTCACACTGAAATCCGGCGAGCCTGAGGCGGCGCCCGCGGGCAATTCGGGTAAGCAGTACGAGGTGGCTTTGACTGACAGAGCTATGGGTGATTTCGCAGGGGCTCGCGAGGAAGTTCGAAAGGCGCTTGCGGTTGCAGATAACGCTGAGGGGCATCGTCTGTTAGGCGAACTTGACGAGCGATTGAATGATCCTCTGGATGCGGTACACGAGTACGAGCGGGCCGCGAGGATGGATCCCAGTGAGCAGAATTATTTCGAATGGGGGACGGAGCTGCTCCTCCACAAAGCGGCCCAGCCAGCGTTCGAGGTTTTTACGCGCGGGTTCAGCGCGCATCCGAATTCGGCAAGAATGCTGACGGGGCTTGGCGCGGCGCTTTATTCGAATGGATCTTGGGACGAAGCGGCGCGGCGCCTTTGCGCGGCATCTGATATGAACCCTGCCGACCCGGCGCCATACCTTTTCCTCGGCAAGATCGAAAAGACGACGCCCGCGCCGTTGCCTTGCAGCGAGCAAAAGCTGGCGCGGTTTGCGCAGGAGCAGCCCGGGAATGCTCTCGCCAATTACTACTACGCGATTAGCGTCTGGAAGCGCGAAAAGGGATCTGAAGATCCAGCGGACTTGAAGCGTGTGGAAGCGCTACTCGAAAAAGCTGTGGTCATCGATCCCAAGCTCGACGAAGCTTATCTTCAACTGGGAGTTTTGCGTTTCGCACGTGGCGATTTCGAGCAAGCCATTCGCGATTACAAAAAGGCGATTGAAATAAACCCTCAACTTGGAGAGGCATATCGCCAGCTCGGCCTGGCGTACCAACGAACGGGCGCGAAAACGAAAGCGTTAGAAGAATTTCAAGCGTATGAACAGGCCGAGAAAACAGAGGCTGCCGAAATCGAACGGCAGCGGCGGGAACTTCGGCAATTCTTGATTATTTTGAAGGACCAGCCAGCGGCCGCTCCGCCGCGTTAAAAAACCAGGGGAAAATTATTTTTGGCTATTTGGTTTTTGGTTTGACTGACGCGACGATACCGTTACCTTCGCGGATTGTGAGAATCTGGTTGGCACCCACTTCTGTGAACCGTTCCAACTTCTGTGTCGTCGGCCACTTCACTTCGATAAGATCCACCTTTTGAGCTTTTCCGAGGCCGAAGTGCAGGCGCAGGTCGCTCTGCGACATGACGCTGGTGCCGCTGTGAACTTCGTCCATTTGGACATGCTTGCCCGTCACGACGCGGACGCGAGCGCCAATGGCGGTGCGATTGCACGCGGTCCCAATCAATTTTATTTTGATCCAATTCTGCTTGTTGCCTCCGTCGTTGCGAAGAAGGGAAGGCAAATCGTTCATATTTAAGATCACCGCGTCGATGTCGCCATCGTTGTCGTAATCGCCGAAGGCAGCGCCGCGACTCGAGAAATGCTCGTTGATGCCGGTGCCCATCTCGGACGAAACGTCCTTGAATCTCCCATCGCCGAGGTTCTTGTAGACCAGACGCGGATTTTTGAAAGTCTGGCCTGTGTCGTGGCCTTCAATCTCCGGGTAAACGTGTCCATTGACCTGAAGAAGGTCCGGCCAGCCATCATTGTCATAGTCGAGGAACCCGCAGCCCCAGGCGACGTACTGATTGTTGACGCCGATTCCGGAGGCGAACGTAACATCGTTGAAGGTACCGTCTCCGTTGTTGTGGTATAGGTTGCAGGTGTCGTCGGCAAAATTCGTTTTGAAAATATCGAACCATCCGTCGCAGTCGTAATCGGCCACGCCGATGCCCATCCCTGCTTGCTCATGGCCATTCTCGCTATACGCGCAACCGGCGATCACCGCAACATCCGTGAAAGTTCCGTCGTGATTGTTATGGAACAGGATGCTGGGCTGCGAATCGACGGCGACATAAATATCCGGCCAACCATCATTGTCGAAATCGTAGGAAACGGGGGTGATGGAATAACGCGGTCCTGGCTTCAGGATGCCGGACTTCTCAGAGATGTCAGTAAAAGTTCCGTCGCCATTGTTGTGATATAGGAGGTTGGTGTCTCCGGGAAGACCGCGCGGGCCGCACATCGTGGGAATGCCTTTCCACTGGCAAACGGGAGGCTCGGTCGGCGAAGGAGTTTTTTCGGGATCGAGTTTGATGTAGTGGCAGACGAAAAGATCGAGGCGTCCATCGCGGTCATAGTCGAGCCAGGTGCAGCCTGAGCCCCAGCGGATCTGTTCATCGTAAACGCCGGCTTTGCGCGTGACATCGGTAAACGTCCCATCTCCGTTGTTGTGAAACAGAATGTTGTGTCCCCAGAAGCAGCAAAAGAGATCGTCCCAGCCGTCGTTGTCGTAATCGCCGACGCAGACGCCGGTCTGCCAACCGGTGCGTGCCAGGCCCGATTTTTCCGTGACATCGGTAAAAGTTCCGTCGCGATTATTTTTGTACAAATGAGGGGTGGGAACTTTCCCAGGCGGCCAGTTGGTATTGAAGCGCGTTCCGTTCGTTAAATAGATATCGAGCCAGCCGTCATGGTCGTAATCGAAAAAAGCCAATCCACTGCCTTTGGCTTCAATAATGTATTTTTTCTGATCGACGCCGCCCCAGACGTTTGGGGAATTCAGACCAGCTTCCTTGGCCACGTCGACGAACACGACTGGCGAAGCCGATGTTGAGCTGCCCGGTTTCGGGGTTTGAGGAATTGGTTCAGCTGCAGCGTCAAGGAGCAGAGAGCGTTTCCATTTCCAGAGCGGGCGCACAAGTGCGTCCAACAACGCGCTGCCCAAAAGAACTGAAGAAGAACCGAGGAAACGGCGCCGGAGGGGATTCTTCATCGACTCATTACCTTTGGCGCTATTTTGGGGAACGAACGCGGCACGATGCCTGTGCCTTCTTTTACCGCGATGATTCGATCGACGGGAAGATTCGCCAACTTGTCCACCTGTCCGCTAGGCCAAGTAATTTCCAGAGATTCAATTTTCGTGCGTTTGCCGAGTCCAAAAAAAATCCTCGAGTCGCTCGCCGACATATAGCTCATGCCGCCTTTGGATTGCTCGACATGCACGAACCCTTCGGAGGTTAGCTTGAGCGATGTGCCAATTCCATCGCGATTCGAACGCGTGCCAATGAGCAGAACTTCCAGCCAGTGATTTTGGTTGCCGCCATCGTTGCGGAGGAGTTCGGGATAATCGCCGCGGACGTTGATGGCCATGTCGATGTCGCCGTCGTTGTCGAAGTCGGCGGTAGCGAGGCCGCGGCCGGCGATGGGCCGGGAGAAGTCTGGACCGAATGTATTCTCCGAAACTTTTTCGAACTGGCCCTTTCCTAAATTGTGGAACATGAGCAAGGGCTCTTTGTAACTGACTTCACCGTGATAGAGCGCAACGTTGTCCAGCATGGCGCCGTTCAATTGCACGATATCGTTCCAGCCGTCGTTGTCGTAGTCGAGGAACTTCATGGATACGCCGCTCAGGTGGATGGCTTTGTTGCCGATGCCGGAGCGATACGTGTAGTCGTCGAACGTTCCATCATGATTGTTGTGGTAAAGACGATTCAATTCGAAATCGAGGTGCGTGATGTAAACGTCGAGCCAGCCGTCGCCGTCCACGTCGGCGGCATCGATGCCCATGCCGGCTTCGTAACGCCCGTCCTCGCTCGCCGCCAAACCGGAAACGAGCGAGACATCCTGAAAGGTTCCGTCGTGTTTATTGAGAAATAGAAAATTAGGCCATGTGTCGTTGGCGATGGCAATGTCTGGCCAGCCGTCGCCGTTGAAATCCGCGAGGACCACTCCCATGCCTTTCGATTCGGGTTTGCCGACGCCGGATGCGTCGCTCACATCGGTAAAAGTGCCATCGTGATTGTTGTGATAGAGCTTGGTTTTCTGTCCCCTATAATTATTCGGATTGCAGTACGAGCGATAGCCGGGGCGGCGTTCCCCACACCACAGATTTGTCTTCGGCGTCCATTCAATGTAATTGGCGACAACGAGATCGAGCCAGCCGTCCTTGTCATAATCAAACCATCCGGCGCTGGTGGACCATCCGCCTTCATCGGCGACGCCGGCCTTGGCGGTGACATCGGTGAAGGTTCCATCACCGTTGTTGTGATAGAGAATCGCGCGGCCGTACCCGGTGACGTAGATATCGGGGTAGCCGTCATTGTCGTAGTCTCCGACGGCCACACCCTGTCCGTAATGTCCCATGCCACCGAGGCCAGCTTTCTCGGTGACGTCAGTAAACGTACCGTCGCCATTGTTGCGGTATAACGCGGAAAGCAAGGGATGTGCAGGTTTGTAGGCGTCCGTTTCGCCAGATTGCACGAAAAAGAGATCCATCAAGCCGTCCTGGTTGTAGTCAAGCCAAGCGACGCCGGTGCCCATGGTTTCGAGATAATACTTTTCTTCGGTTTGCGTGGAGTCTTGCAGAAAACTAATTCCGGCTTCTTTTCGGACGTCGGTGTAGCGGACAGTTATGCGAGAATCCTGCGAATTCGTATTTGGAGTCTGCTCCGCGAGAGCCTTTTGATGGAAGATCACGCCAACTGCCGCGCTCAGCGCCAGGATGGCGCCGCACATGCTCACAAGAAACCGTTGCCTGTGTGTCTCCGGTTTTTTCCCCATTCCAAGGTTATCTCGACGGTTTCCGTTCCATCAGCAGCGCGGCCATAAAGTTCGCAGCGTTTTCCTCTCAACATTTTCAAATACTGGAGCTCTTCACGCATTCTAGCCCCGGCCATTTGTGCGTTCAACCGCGAGTTTCCCCCAGCGGTCTCAAAGGGTCCGGTCGGCCAGCGAAAGCGCCAGCTGAAATAACTGCAACCTGGCAGCCATCGGCATAGGTTCGCGAATCACGGAGGGCACGTCCGGCGCACGCGACAACGCTTCTTCAATGCGATTTATGTCCAGGCCACCGGCGGCGTTGCTGCCCTTGAAGCGATTGAGCACTTCTCGGGCCTTGGCAATTTCTCCTGTTTGAAAATAAAAAAAGCCCAGCGTGGAATAGCTCCCGGGCCATTCTGGGAGCAGATCCACGGCCCGCTCGAAATCCTCTTCAGCTTCGGGAGTCTTGCCCTCCAAGACGGAGACAATTCCCAACCCCCAATAGATTTTTCCGGAACCAGGAGTTCGACTGAGACCTTTCCGTAAGGTCTCCTCGGCGCCGCCGGCATTATTCTCGCGCAGCTCCACCAGAGCCAGGGATAGGTAATACTGATCGTTATCCGGGTTTCGCGTGATTGCATCGCGGAAAATTTCCGAAGCCTGCGTAGTATTCCCAAGATGGGCATAAATATCCCCGAGCAATGCCAGAAAGGCGCCGTCCTGTTGGCCCTGCTCCGATACCTGCTTCGTGATTTCAAGCGCCAGAGGGTATTCGCCTTTTCGAAAGTACGCGTCGGCCAAATCGAATTTCACGTCATCCGAATCGGGATTTGCGCCGAGGGCGGCCTGAAAATGCTGGATGGCGTCGTCGTACAAACGATAGCGCGCCAACAGCACTCCCACTCCCGTCTGCGTCCGGTAGTCGGCCGCGCTCAACTGATCGAGCTGCGCGATTATCTTTCGGGCTTCTTCAGGCTTTCCCAGCTTCAGATAAGTTTCCGCGAGCATATAGAGATTCTCGGGCTGATCCGGATGTTTGCTGATCTCTTCGGTCAGCTGAGTCAGGTCCAGTTGAGTGCGGTTCTGACTGGAAAGGCTGGAGCGGTTGTCCATGTAGTCGAAAAGGTGCTGAAACGGGTAGGGACCCAGGGGAGCGCTTTTCGAGAGCGTTTGAAAAACATTCAAATCCCGCTCTGCGGCGTCCATCTGATGGAGGCTTCTCTCAACCATGGCAAGCTTGTAGTAGCCTGCTGCGGGCTCGCGGCTTAACTTGACGTATCGACGCAATAGGTCGGCAGCCTCCGCGAATTTTTTGTTTTCGATTCGGAGATTTGCCAATTCCAGCATGGCATCGGAAAGATCTGGGTTCGAGCGTAGAGCGGCCTGAAGCAGTTCCTCGGCTCGCGCGTGATTTCCCTGGTGCTCTTCGATGTAGCCCATGTTGAATAGACAAGAGGCGTTGTGCGGGTCCTGCTTGAGGCCGGCCTCAAAATATTTTCTGGCTTCGTCGAATTGCCCAAGATGCCGGTAAGAAAGACCCATGAACACGTAAGATCGCGGGGAGGGATCCAATTCGATCAGCGACTTGAACTCCTCGATGGCTTTTTGCACTCTCCCGGACATGAAGTAACTCTCTCCGAGGGCAGCGCGGAGATCGGCGCGTCGCGGATCGATTTTCACGCCCGATTCCAATAAAGGGATCGCATCTTCATAATAATTTTGCGTCATGCTGACCCGCGCCAGGAGAAAAATGACATCCGTATTTTGAGGAGCTAGTTTGTGGGCGCTAACCAGCAAATCCATCGCATCCACGAATCGGTTTAGCTCCTGATAGACCTGCGCGAGCAAGTAGAGCGTTCCCGGTGAATCGGGCTTCAGCTTGAGCGCTCGCTGCAACGCCGGTTCAGCTTTGGTGTATTCGCCGCTTCGAAGATAAACCTGGCCGAGGTTGTAAAGAATCTCCAACGTTTCCGGCTGCAGGGCGTTGGCTTTCTCCAATTCCAGTCCCGCCGCGCGGTACTGTTTTTCAGAAGCGAGCAACACACCCAACGTGAACTGCAATTGCACGTCGGCCTTATTTTCTGCGGAAAGATCCGTGGCTAACTTTAACCCCTCTGCTGTTCTGCCGGCCCGCAGGTAGGCGCGGATCAAGTTAAAACGGGTTGCGGTGTCTCGGGGGTGAATGCGCTGAAAATGCGAAATAGCCGCTACCGGCGAACCCCTGGCCATCAAGAGCAGGCCCAGATTGTAATTTCCGTCACGGTTGCCGGGCTCGAGAAGCAGAACTTTTTTGAATTCTTTCTCCGCTAGATCGAGCTTATTTTGCGCGACGTACAAGTGCCCGAGATTGTTGATGGTCCTTGTGGAGTTGGGGTTAATCTTCAGCGCCCTGGTATAAGCTTCCAGCGCATTAGCGAAGTCTTTTTGGTCGGTATAAATAATCCCCCGCAGATTGTAGCCTTCAACGCTTGAGGGATTATTCTCCAGCTCTTCCTCGATTTTCTTCTTCGCTTCATCGATCGAGCCATTACTGAGGAGATCTTCTGCCTCTTGAAGAAGCGGCGAGATCTTCGGAGGCTGCTGGGCTTTACTGCCGCTAGGTGTGGTCTGTTGCGCAAATCCTGCCGCGGGAATAAAGAGCAGAAGCAGTGAAAGGAATCGGCACAGCCTTGGCGAGCGCGCAGCGAAAGCGAATCGAGGCCTAAGCGATGCGCCACTAAGCATTTCCTAATGTTCCTCCGTGGGCCACCGTGGGCAGCGCCGAAAAACTCAATTTAGCATCTCCAGTGCTTGCTGAGCCAACTTGTGCTGGGGTTGCTGGTGGAGCAGCGCAAGCAAAACCTCTCTCGCCTTATCTTTATCGTTCAAGAGCACGTAGAGGCGGGCCAGATTTATATAGGCTTGGTCGAAGTTCGGCGCCACGCGGATGCAAGTCTCGAAACTTTCCTTTGCTTCTGGATAGCGTTGTTGGCGCACGAAAAGAACGCCCAGGTTATTCAGCGCGTCGGGATAATCCGGGCGCAATTTCACGGCCTTTTCCAAATAGTTCGCCGCGCTCTCTAACTGCTCTTGCCGGGCGTAGAGCATTCCCAGGCTGTAGTTCGTCTCCGGATTATCAGGGTCTAGCCCGAGAGCGCGGTTCAAGAGTTTTTCGGCATCCTCAACCGCTCCCTGCCGCCGATACAAGTTGCCGAGGTTCAGTAGAGCAGTGACGTATCCAGGCCTAAGCGACAAGGACTGCTGGAAGTTACCAATGGCTTCGTCGGAATGACCCTCCTGACCGGCGACCATGCCAAGATTGTTCCAGGCTTCCGGATAATCGGGGCGCAGCTTCACGGCCTGTTCGAGATATCGCCGCGCATCCGCTAACGCATTTTTCCGAAGATAGAGCGTTCCCAGGTTGTAATACGCTTCCGGCTCCTCCGCCTTGGCGGCAATGACCTGTTTGAACGACGCGGCAGCTTGATCCAGATAGCCGCGCTGAAACATCGCCACGCCATACGAAAATTCGTTGCGCTGAAAGGTGCCTTGGTAAAGCGTGCCATCGAACGGCAGCGCCCGCCTCATGCGGGCGGCGGCCGTTTCCGGCATAGATTTCGCGTCCTCCGCGAGCCGCTCCGGTTTCAGCGGCCCCTGGTAAACCTTGACGATCATGCCGTCCGCATTGACGAGAAAAGATGTGGGGAGAGCAAGGTCCCTGCGCCGGTCAAACAAATATCGATAAATAATATTATAGATGCCCGCCACCTCTTGCGTGCCGAGTAGGATCGGAAAAGTAATGCCCTCCTTTGCGGCGAACCATCGCAGGGCAGAAGTATCGCTCGGATCGTCGAGGTTTATCCCCAACATGCGAATTCCGTCCGAGGCGAAAACGGACTGGTTCTTTTGGAGCGTGCGCAATTGCTCCCGGCAACCTGGCGCGGCCGTTCCCCAAAAATGCAGCAGCAGGAGGCCGTCTTGAAACGACTTAAGACTGTGCGTGTTGCCCGCGAGATCGGGCAAGGAAAACTCTGGAGCGCTCAAGGGTTCGATGAGCAAGGTTTCAACCGACGAAGATAACGTCTCCGGTTTCTGAGCCTCTCCGGCCTCATATAAAGGGGCAGCCGCAAACGATTTTGCCGCAAAATCTTCAGTGCCTTCTTCAATCTCGATCTGGCGGTTTACCGGCAAGTGTTCGAACACCTGCGTCAATCCGCTGGGCCACCGAATCATCGCGCGAACTGTTCCTTCGGCTTTTCCGACACCGAAGAAAAGCTCTTTGCTGTGCTGCGACAAAAATCCAGAACCGGCTTGCAGATACTTCATCTGCCGATGTCCTTCGGCCTCGACCGTCACCGCGCTTCCAATCGCATCGCGATTGCTCTTTTTTCCCCGCAAACGGAACGCGATTGAATTGCCAATCTCCTTCATCGTGTTATGTAGTATCCGAAGCTGCGGCCCATTTCGGTTTTTGAGAATTACTTCCAGACGCCCATCGCGATCGAGGTCAGCAAGCGCGAACGAGCGGCTATCGTCGAGAAAGTCCAATCCAGAAATGCCCGAGACATCCGAAAAAGTCCCATCGTGATTGTTCGCGAAGAGGACATTTCGCTCGTAGCCGTTCCACGAGGCGTCCGAGCGAATCAGTTCATTGACCGCGTTCCACCCCAACTCGTAATTCGCGGCTGGCATCGGGCTCGGTGGCGAATTCGCCACCACCTGCCGCCAGAAAAAACTCGAAACTTCGCCCGTGTCGCGGCTACTAGCGTTCGGTCCTGAAATATATCCGTTGGCCACATACAAGTCCGCGTAGCCGTCGTGATCAAAGTCCCAGGCGTCCGAGCCCCAAGCCCAGCGTCCCACGTCAACCCCGGCTCCGTGGCTCACATTCTGAAACTTTCCATTCCCTAAATTGCGATACAGCGAATTACCGCGCGCGTGCTGGCGATAGAGCGCACGAACCGCCTCCGGCTCTTTTTCGTGAAAGCGCTTTTGTTCGGAAACGCGTATGCCCGCGGAGGACCACATGTTCGAAACGTAGACGTCCTGCTTTCCGTCGCTGTCGAAATCGAACCAGCTTGCGCTCATCCCCGCGCCGACGTCCTCAACGCCCGCCTCCCCGGAGACCACCGTGAATTTCCCATCGCCGTTGTTGCGGTAAAGATTGTTTCGCCCGAAATCGTTGGCCACATACAAATCGGGTGCGCCATCGGAGTTGTAGTCGCCCCAGGCGCACGCGAAGCTGTAGCGGTCGTTATCCACGTTCAACCCTGCGGCCTCGGTGCGATCTCGAAAAGTCGCATTGCCCTCGTTGTGCAGCAGAAAGTTCGGCGGCCCATTGCGCGCGTCGAAATAAGGTGCTGGATAGTGGTACTGCTCCAGCCCCAGGTAGTAGGTGTAGAGGCAGAAGTATATGTCGAGTCGCCCGTCGCGGTCATAGTCGGCCACGGCGACGTGCGTGAACGTTCCCTGCGGCGGCTGGGCAAACTGAAACGCGTCTCGTTTCAGCACAAACTTTCCTTTTCCTTGGTTCAGGAAGAGCAGTGGCCCGCTTCCACAAACCACCAGAAGATCCTGCAGTCCTTTGTTTTCGAAGTCGGCGAACAGCGCCGAAGCCGTGCCATCCAGCACCCCTACACCCGCCTTTTCTGTTACGTCTTCGAACGTGCCATCGCCGCGGTTGCGATAGAGGCGGTTCGGAAGCCCCGGGGGCTGGCAGACGTAGAAGTCATCCAGCCCATCGTTCTCGAAATCGCCCACCGCCACCCCGTTGTTGCCGTAGACATCGATTCCGCACGCCCCGTCCAAAACGGTCCGCCAATGATCAACTCCATGAAGCATCTGCTTTTTGTAGGAATTCGTTTGGCCAAGCGCATGGGAAGTGACGTCGATGAATATCGGTGTGCGCGCCCGGCTGAAGGTTTCCTCTGTCGCCTCCCATCGGCGAACGCGCCATCCGTTTGCGTCATCGTGCGACCACTGAGTCAACCAATATCCAATGCGCTCCTCGCGCTGCGCTTCTGCCGTCGTGCCTGCGAGGTCGTAGCGAATGTCGACCTGAGCCAGCTGGGAAGATCCGCCAACTTCTTCGATTCCCGTAATCTCAAACTCCGCCGTATCCACGCGCGACATCGGACCGAGATAGGTCTTTATCTCCTGGAGAAAGCGCTCGCGCCCCGGTAACACGGTGCTGCTAAATGTTCTTCGAATGACCTCGATCCCATACTCCGATCGCAGGCTTCTTTGTTGAGCGGGAACGAGCGAGCACGCTTCGAGCGATGCGTCTAGGAATTTCGCCAAGACGTTCTGAGCTGAGGCTCCGTCTTTCAGAGCTTGGCTCCATTCCTCGAGAAGGCGGATGATTTGAAATGCATACTTCTCCGAAACGTATTCATCCGCGCCCGGAATGACTTTCCGGAGAACGTCATCCAGCGGAGATTTCGCCGGATAGTGTGGTGTTATTCGAAAATCAGCGAAGTCGAGAGAGGAGTTGCGCTCGGCGGGAGATTCCCTGAGGAACGAGTGCAAGGCCCGCGCGTGGATGGGCGCGGGGAAGAATAACAGCGGCGCCCAGCGCATCTTCTTTAGCAAAGCGCGCCGCGTGAAATCCTGCTCTTTATCTTTCCGGCGCGCCATTCTCGATTATCCCCGCCGCTATCGTTCGGCCTTCCGATGCTAGCATCCAGGCGAAGCTGCGCCAAAGATTAACCTGCCCGCTCTGAAGCAACCAACGTTGCAAGTTACGAGTCGGGTCGTACGAAGCACGGAGCGCCGGGAACTCGATCAGGACTTTTCCGCTGGAGCGGGCCCCGAAGATTCACGCAGAATCAGTTCAGCAGGAATCTGGTATTCCCGACCCTGCGGGGTGGCGGAGCAGGAGAGTTCGTGTAGAGCGTCGGCCGCCATTTGACCGAGCATGTCCCGGTGGATATCCACGGTCGTTAAGGAAGGGTTGCTGTATTCCGCCAGGCGCGTGTTATCGAATCCCGTTACCGAAATATCCTGCGGCACGCGGCAACCCCCCTTCAATAATCCCTTGAGCACGCCCACAGCCGTAAGATCGTTTACCGCCATTACCGCGGTCGGCCTTGGAGACAGTTTGGCGATATGCAACCCCGCTGTCAGGCCGCCTTCAAAGCGCAAGTCTCCATGGACGATCGGCCCGGGCTGCAATCCCAACTCCCTCATGCACTGTTCGTAGGCTTCAAGCCGCGCGATATTGGACTTAAGCTTCGGACGTCCGGCAATGAAGGCAATGCGCCGGTGCCCGGATTTATGCAAATACTCCACGATTTGCTTGATTCCAGAGAAGTAGTCGATCCGCAGCTTGCTCACGTACCCGCGAACTGGCGCCAGATCCAGAAACGTAACGGCAATTCTCCTTCGCTCAAATTCCAGGATGAGCCGCGAGCTTATTTCCGAGGTCATGATGGCCACGCCGCGCACGTTGTGCTCCATCATGCGCTCCGCGGCTTCACGGGTTCGGCGCGGATCGTAATTCGTATCGCTAAGTATGGCGTCGTAGCCGAGCTGGCGCGCTCGAATCTCGAAACTCTTGATCACTTCAGGAAAAAACGGGTTCACGATGTCGGAAACGATAATCCCAAGCGTGCGGCTGTCTCTGGAAGCCAGATGCCGCGCATGCGCGTTCGGAAAATACCCGAGTCGCTTCACCGTCAAGAGCACCAGGCGGTGCGTGCGCTCCCCCACTTTTCCGGTCTTATTCAACACATTGGAGACCGTCGCGGTGGACACTCCAGCAGCTCTCGCCACATCGCGAATGGTTAACCCCATATTGCCAGCATCAGCTGTCCTCGACCAAATCTCTAAGCTACACCATTAGCCTAATTACCGGAAATCCTGCACCTGCCCGGAGTATAAATCACAAATAGTGCTTGACAACATACAAAATACCGTGATATTTGCCAGGTTAAGCGGTTAAGTGCTTTGGGGTCGCTTAATTGGGGTCGTGCGATTTACGCCCTTTCTGTTGCCTTGGCTTTCTCCAATTATCTGACCTTGGTGGCGTGGAGCAGCGGCTTCTCTGGCTAGTCTGGTTCGATGTGCGAATCCAGCCAGCGGTCTGTCGTTGCTTCTGTTACGGGGCCCCATCGGGAGCGCTGCTCCGCGATATTGGCTCGCGCTTGGGGTGCAACCGTGCGTTTACGCTGCGGGTGCTTAGGAGGAAGTTCATGAAGCGAATGACTGGTTCGATCTTAATCCCCAGGGCAGTTTTGGCGATTGCCGCCGCGATGGTTCTCACGCTCTTGTGCGTCTCGCCTGCCCGGGCTCAGGTGGACGCTGGCTCCATCTTGGGAACGGTTACAGACGCCTCCGGTTCAGCGGTCCGTGGGGCCACGGTCACGATGACTAACGAAGGCACCAATGCCGCTCTCTCGACGACTTCCGGGTCGGACGGAGGATACAAGTTCACTCCTGTCAGAATCGGTAGTTACAAGATTGCCGTCACCTTCCAAGGCTTCGAGACGGTCGTACGGCCGCATGTCACCGTCAACGTCGGTGAAAGCGTAGTCGCCGATTTCAGCCTGAAGCCGGGTAATGTCACGACCACTGTCGAGGTCACCTCCACCACGCCTGTCCTCGAAACGCAGGATGCTTCCGTCGGCCAAGTCGTGGACTCGCGCAGCGTCAATAATCTTCCTCTCAACGGCCGGAATTTCACTTTCTTGGCTCAGCTTGCTGCGGGCGTCAACACGCCCCAGGCTGATACCCGCGGCAACGCCGCTAGTGGCGCCTTCACGGCCAACGGTCTTCGCCCAGCTCAGAACAATTACCTGCTGGATGGTATCGACAACAACTCTGACACTGTGGACTTCCTGAACGGCACGAACTTTGTCGTCCTTCCCCCAGTGGACGCCGTTCAGGAATTTAAGGTGCAAACATCGGACTTTAGCGCTGAGTTTGGTCGCTCCGGCGCCGCCGTTCTCAATGCCACCATCAAATCCGGAACCAACGAGTTCCACGGAGATGTTTGGGAATTCTTCCGCAATGACAAGCTGGACGCCGCGGACTTCTTTGAAAACGCAGGTGCCGTCAAGAAGGGCGAACTTCGCCAGAACCAGTTCGGCGTTACCGCCGGCGGCCCTCTATTCATCCCGAAAGTATTTAACGGCAAGAATAAGGTGTTTCTCTTCGGCGACTACGAAGGGCTTCGCCGGGTTCAGGGGACCATTTTGACAGGTACTGTTCCGACCGCTGCGGAACGAGCCAGTTGGAACGCAGCTGGGCCCTTCGTGAACCTGCAGGATTACATCACTGGTCAGTCAGGTACGACCAAGGACGATTTGGGACGCACCGCTCCAATAGGTACGATTTATGATCCGGCGACAACCCGTTTAGTCACGGCGGGAAAAGTCGACCCCGTTAGCGGCTTGGTCGCCACAACCACCGGCTTTACACGCGATCCGTTCGGTACTTGCGCATCCAGCACTCTAACCTTCACCCTAGCGGGCTGCAATTTGAATATGCTCCCTTTTAGCCGGATGGATCCGAATGCTCTAAAGCTTCTGGACCTTTTTCCAAGCCCCACTATTCCGGGGACATTCGGGAATTTTGCCACCTCGCCGAAGCTCTATGAACACAGGAACTCCTTTGATACCCGCATGGATATCAACTTCAACGAGAAGAACCAGCTCTTCTTCAGGTTCAGCCTCGTGGACGACCCGAATTTTATTCCTGGCATCTTCGGGGGGGTCCCGGATGGCGGCGCATTCCAGCAGGGCCCCCAGACCGCTATCGCAGAGCAGACCGCGATTGGATATACGCACACATTTTCGCCCACGCTCATCAATGAGTTGCGCACCGGTTTCAACTATCTGCATACCACCCGCGAAAGCCCCGTGGCAAGCGAGCAGGGTCTTCCGGCTCAATACGGCGTCTTGGACATTCCGCAGACCTCACAGAACGGGGGCCTTCCGGCATTCGGCATCGGCGCCCTCTCGACCCTTGGCAGCAATGCTTTCTTGCCCTCGAATGAGGTCAGTTCGACGTTCCAGCTAACCGACGATGTCACCAAGATCTATGGCAAACACACTTTCAAAATGGGGATTGAATACCAACACGTCAAATTCTCCACCTTGCAGCCGCCGTGGTCTCACGGCCAATTTAACTTCGGCGGTTACACGGACTCCCCCGGCGGAACTTCTGGCAACGTCGGTATTGCCGACTTCCTCTTGATTCCAAAAACAGCACAACCCGGTGTAGGAACCATTGATTACGTCGGGGGAGCCAATGGTGACTACGTCTCAAACATCTCCTTGACCGATAACGGGAAGAATTATTATGGCGGATACGGTCAGGACGACTGGAAAATTACCCCCAAGCTGACCCTTAATCTGGGGGTGCGCTACGATTTCTTTGGGCTCGTCTTCGAGCACCATTCGAATCAAGCCAACTTTGTCCCCAATCTGAATGGATCGCCAACTTACTTAATGCCCGGAGGCAAGGACTCCTGCACAGACTCCTTCGTTTCCGATAGCTTCATCACGCTGCTCGCTCAAGACGGAATCAAATGCCTGGCTACCAACCAGTACGGCAGCGGCCTTGGAAATTCGCAGAATAACAATTTTTCACCGCGCGTAGGATTCGCCTACCAGGTCACTCCCAAGCTGGTCGTGCGCGGTGGATTTGGAATCTTCTACAACGGGTTTGAGAATCGTGGTTTTTCGCCGAACATTGGTGAAAACTATCCTTTCCAATTCAACTTCTCTTTCTTCCCGGGCCTCAAGACAACGAGCACGGGCGCGTTTGACCCGACCGGCCTCTATCCGTTTGCCACTGCCGGGCCCGGAGGAACTCCCTGCGGCGGAATCGGCGCAAATCCGATGAACGGATTGGCGACCTTTGAATCCGGATTTTCCTGCACCCCATTGAGCCCACTTTTGGTTAACGCCAGTGGCTTGGCCTTGCGCGGCATTCAATTTAACTACCTAACTCCTTATTCTATGAGCGGCAATCTGACGATTCAATATCAGATTACCCCCACCATGTCTGTTCAGGCCGGTTACGTAACCTCGCAGGCCCGCCATTTGGAGACGTTCCCGGGGAGCAACAACGTCCCGGTGATCACGGACAACAACGCTAACCAAGCGAGCCTGGTTCCCTATCCGGATTTCGGGCGGGGCAGCAGTTATGCTGCTACGCAGGGAAATAGCATCTACCAGGGCTTGCAAACCAAGATCGAAAAGCAGTTCGCAGGCGGCCTGAACTTCCTTGCAACCTACACCTACTCCAAGACCCTCTCCGACGCCGGCGACTTGCTCAATGGCGGTAGCGTTGCCGGTTACCGTGCGCCGAGCGTTCCTGGCGTCGGCATCCATTTCGATTACGGTCTGGCTGGCTTCGACATTAGGAACGTATTCCACTTCAGCGGCGGCTATGAATTGCCCTTTGGCAAAGGCAAGAAGTTCGCTGCCGATGCCACGGGCTGGAAGAACCAGGTGATTGGCGGCTGGAGCATTAACTGGTCCACGACGCTCCAGGGCGGCCAACCCATCGGACTCAGCTGCCCGAACAGCACGGCGGCAGGATTAAGTTGCGATGTCATCCGTGTTGCAGGTCAACCCCTGGATCTCGGATTCTACACAGACAAAAATGGAAAACTGAACTACTACGGAAACCCGAAAGCGTTTAATCAGCCATGCGTTCTTGGTCCAGGGGGCGTTCCGACCGCTCTCCCGTTGGGCTGCGTACCTTTGACGGGCGCTGCTGCCTTGGGTGAACTAACTCAAATCGAAGGACCGGGATTCCACCGCCTAGACTTCTCCACGTTTAAGAATTTCTCGATTACGGAACGCATCACGCTGCAGTTCCGTGCTGAGATCTTTAACATATTTAATCATCCAAACTTCAACGCCCCGAACTTTGGCGGCAACGGCGTGGTGGCCGTCTCCGGCTCGGGCAACTTCACGAGTCCAAACTTCGGTGAAATCGGATCCACGCGCGATTCTCCTTACGATCCGCGGCAAATCCAGTTCGCTTTGAAGCTGGTTTTCTAACCAAACCACACCCCCTCTCCATAGAGCGCTCGTCGAGGGCGCTCTATGGGGAAGTTTTTGTGCTCGCTCTTTTCCTTCTGAATCCTCGAGTGATAACCTAGGAACGTCGTGTTTATACTCCGTCGCTCAATCAACTCTTTTATTTTCATGCTCTTGGCATGCGCAGTGGCGGTGCCCGCCTCCGCCGCACAAGACCAGCGCCTCAACCAGGAATTCCAGGCTGCGGTCGCGCAATACGAATCGGGACACTACGCGGAAGCAGCTACAAAGCTGGAAGCCTTGGTTCGAGAAGTCCCGGAAAGCTTTGAGATTCACGAACTTCTCGGCCTGATCTACGCCGCCCAGTCCCAGGACGCCACCGCTAACCCACACCTTGATAAAGCCGTTCGGCTAAATCCCAATTCCGCCCCAGCGCGGACGAATCTTGCCGCCAATCTGGTTCGGTTGGGAAAACTCGATCGCGCCGGCGAGCAGTTCAAGAAGGCTGTTGAGCTGGATCCAGAGAGTTTTGACACCAATCACAATCTCGCCGAGTTCTACGTCCAATCCAAAAAGCTCGCCGATGCCGTGACCTATCTGGAGCGTGCCCAGCGCATCGATCCCTCCTCTTACGACAACGGCTACGACCTGTCGCTGGCTTACCTCCTTACAGGTCGTGTGTCAGACGCACGGCGGGAAATCCAGCGGCTTCTAGGAGTCAAGAACACCGCTGAGCTGCACAACTTGCTTGCTGAGGTGGAGGAAAAAGACGGGAACTTCGTCCAAGCGGTGAACGAGTACGAACTTGCTGCCCACGCCGATCCTAGCGAGAGCCACCTGTTCGATTGGGGCAGCGAACTCCTTCTCCACCGAACCCTTGGACCGGCCATCGAGGTCTTCCAGGACGCTACCCAGCGCTACCCTGCCTCGCAGCGACTGGCCATCGGCCTGGGTATGGCCCTTTATGCGCATGGCAACTACGGCGATGCCGTCAAATCATTGCTAAGGGCGGCTGATCTAAACCCTTCCGATCCGAGCTGTTACATTTTTCTTTCCAGGGCCTACTACAGCTCGCCGAACCAGGCCGACGACGTGATCCAACGATTTCGCCGTTTCGCTGAACTCCAACCTCGCAATGCCCTAGCCCTCTACTATTACGCGATGAGTGTATGGAAAGGAACGCGGGCTCAGGATCCAGGCCTGGATCTCCAACAAATTGAAACACTTCTCAAAAAATCTCTCGAACTCGATCCCAAACTCGCCGAAGCACACCTGCAGTTGGGCAATCTATACTCCGATCAGAGCAAGTATGCCGAGGCTATCCCGGAGTACGTGCGAGCCCTCGAACTGGACCCCGATCTTGCCGACGCCCACTATCGCTTGGGGCAGGCCTACGTCCGCACTGGCCAAAAGGAGTCGGCCCAACAGCAACTCCAGGTCTATCAAAAGATTCACGAACAGAACCTAGCCGATCTCGAGAAACAAAGGGCGGAGGTTCGTCAATTTGTCTACGCCGCGAAAGATTCACCCTCTTCCAAGCCCTGATCTACTCCCGGTTCCATGAACTGAGCTCGAATAATTGGTCCGTATTTAACCACAAGGTTGAATACAGACCCTTTATGGCTGGTTCTCATCCGTAGGAAAAGAGTACTCGAAAGGGTCAAACTAAAGCTTGCTGCCGATGCTTGACTTCCGGGAAAGCGGGGCGTAGCTTACGCTAAGCATTGCGTTTCCAATGACCTACCACATGTCATCACGATCCAAGGCGCCGCGAAATTCGGTTGGTCTTTCGAGTTCCAGGTTGAACGAATTCGGCGCAAACCCTCGGGAACTTGCCAGGCGATTAAGCTTCACGCGCCGGGAGTTCTTGCGCAGCGCCGCCGGGGTTACCTTAGGTAGCAGCCTGCTCGGGGCTGGCCTGCTGGCCCGAACCGGGATTCCCCAAAAGAAAAGGAAGGTTGTGGTCATCACCTTTGGGGGCGGCGCACGCGACCAGGAAACGTTTGCGCTGGAGGGTCAGGAAAACATTCCACACCTGATGCGTGAACTGATTCCGCGATCTACTTTTTTCACGCAGGTGATTAATCGCGGGATCCTCGGGCACTACGTGGCCACCGCCAGTTTGGCCACTGGGGTTTATGAGACTGTCAATAACTTTGCGTCACTCCCTCCGGAGCACCCGACGGTATTCGAATACTTTCGCAAGGATTTGAAGCGCCCCGCGTCCGATGCGTGGGTGGTAGCACCGAGCAATGGTTTCAATCGCATCGGCGAAAGCAACAATCGCTCCTACGGTCCGGGTTTTGGCGCCGGCGTAATTTTGCCCAAGCATCTCTTGACCGCGGCAAGCGCGAGCGGCGGGGATTACGAGCATTTGTTGCGCGACAACTACGAGACGCCGTTTTACACGCCAGAACTGGGCGGCAGCGAATTTGAATTGCAACAGTTGCAGATGCTGTTGAAACTTTCCGTGGACGACTTCAAAAAACATGCGCGCACGCTTTCGAGTCCCGATGAACTGTCCGTCTACATCACGCGCCAACTGATGCAGCAAATCGCCCCCAGCCTTTTGTGGATTACTCTGCACGACATCGATATCGCGCATGCGGGTGCATACTCGCTCTATATCGAAGGCATCCGCCGCACCGATCGCCTTTGCGCCGAGCTCTGGAAAACAATTCAGACGGAACCGGAATATGCTGGCAACACCACCCTTTTCATCCTGCCGGATTTTGGACGCGACGCGGACGATGATTCCGGCGGCAACGGATTTCAGCATCATCGTACCGGCGATGCGCTTTCTCGCACAACGTGGATGATGGCGATGGGCGCAGGCGTTCGCGAAGGAGTGGTCATCGACCGCGCGCTGGATTCCACCGATCTTGTGCCGTCGATTGGGTCGATCCTGGGGTTTAATGCGTCGCTTGCCCAGGGTAGACCCATCGTTGAGTTTGCGTAACTTTATGCCGCGCATCGACCTCAAGCCCGAACAATTCAGCGGTTATCCACCGGAAGCGCGAAAACTCGTCACGAACGATCTTGCCGCGCTGCAGCATCTGCCGTTGAGCTTTTTGCCGAGCCTGTTGCGAGAGGTTATCGATTACGATTTCAAGTTCCCTGCGGAGCGAAAAGCGATCGAGAAAGAAATGGCGAATCTGAGCTCGCTCTCGCCGGAACAGACAAAGGACTGGTTTCAAGGGTTCGCGCAAATCCGCCTTTCCCCGCAGCTTGAACAGTTCGATTGGATTAACGCGCCAGCGCAGTTTGTAGAACAGCTCTCGGCATATCTCTGGACGACGCACCAACTGGATGCGTTTCGCATTGCGGCGCTCGCTTACGCGGAGCGTCTGAGGGCAGCGGTGCCGCCGGAACCTCCTACGATTCCCAGACTGGGAATTACTGTGATTGGCCAGGGAGTCACGACACCTGATGAAATTCTGTTTCGCAAACTGCGTCCACACGGCGTGTATTACAGTCGCGTGCAGCCGGAAAATGGGTTGAAGCAGATTCTGGAAGTGGTGGGTGCTCGAGCCAAAGCGCATCCCGCTGTTCACGGCCATTGGTACATTGATGGCGGGCAAGAAGCGGCCCACGATATTGCACTTACTTCTGTCTCCTATCACGCACTCAGGCCGGCGCGCGCAGCCTTGTCGAGCAAAATACGCGTGGAGATCGAACGGCCCGGCATGGGGCCAGAGACGCTGCGGACTTTGCTGGCGCAAATGCGGCCGGCGGACCTTGGTTTGGAGCCGCGGGTGACGCAAGGCGAGAACGGTAGCGCGGTAGAATCAGTGGGCGCCGTGATGGATCGCTTTCAGGTCAAACTGCTGACGGAGGGCTCGGGCACGCAGATTTTCAGCACGACTTTTGCACAATGGGCGGCACGCGAAGCGCTGCGACGCGCGCAGCCGCTTACGCTGCTGGTCCGTTTCGCTCCGCGACAACGACAGAGGCCGATGAACGAAATGCTCTCTGCTGGAACCGACAGCCGAGTAGAACTCGATTCTATGGGCTCGCTGGTGGATGCGGATATGGGAGCGTATTACAACTGGTTGAACCAGCAACGGTTGACGGGAGCTGAGCAATCATCATTCCTGGTGTGGTTCGAGAATCACAGCGAAGCAGTGGCGATTGGACCTTCCATGCCTCGCGGGACCGAGTCGACTACGGTAGTTGATCTCGCAAAGTTGCTTTCCTGGATGACTTGAAAATTTCGAAGAATAATCGGGAGGAGAGAAGAATGTGCAAAAGTTGCAGGCAGCTTGGGTTAAACGCTTCATTCTGCGCGACGGACGATCAGCTTGAAAGCGATCGCCTCTGTGGAGATGCAGAGAACTGTGCTCGCACCTGTTCGTCGTTCTCCGGTACACTCTGGGTGAATTCCCATGACTAAACTATCGCGGCGCACGATGCTGAAGAGTGCACTCTCGGGAGCCACTGTGGCTTCTATCCCATCCATGTCCTGGCAAGAGCAGAAAGCTCCGATCCAGCGCAAGGGCCATATCAAGCAATCGGTTTCACGCTGGTGTTACAAAGGGATTGCGCTTGACGATCTCTGCATCTACGGGGCGCAGATTGGTTTGAAGGGCGTCGATCTGCTGAATCCCGATGAATACGAAGTACCCGCGCGTCATGGCTTGGTTTGCAGCATGGGCTATGCCGACGGCGGCGAGATTGGCAAAGCCATGAACCGCGTCGAAAACCACGCGAAAATCGAGGAGGGCTTTCGCAAATATATCCCGCTTGCTGCCAAGGCCGGCGTGCCGAATGTAATTACGTTTTCCGGAAACCGCGCGGGCATGTCCGACGAAGAAGGCGCCAAAAACACCATTCTTGGGCTCAACCGCGTCAAGAAGATTGGCGAAGACTACGGCGTCACTATCTGCATCGAGCTTCTCAACAGTAAGGTAGACCACAAAGATTACATGTGCGACCACACCGCCTGGGGAGTACAAGTCGTCGAAGCCGTGAACTCACCCCGCGTCAAACTGCTGTATGACATCTACCACATGCAGATCATGGAAGGGGACCTGGTTCGTACCATCCAACAGAACATCCAGTGGATCGGACATTTCCATACGGGCGGTGTTCCCGGGCGGCATGAGCTCGACGGTACGCAGGAAGTACAGTGGGATGGAGTGATGCGCGGAATCGCCGCAACCAATTACCAAGGCTATGTGGCGCACGAGTTCGTGCCTTCGCGCGATCCGCTAACTTCGCTGCGGCAAGCAGTAGATTTGTGCGATGTCTAGCGTTCAAGCTCGCGAATTTCACGGATAAGAATTTACTCTCCCCTTGCGGAGCTGCATGAACCCAACCGAAATCCTGCGTTTGGGAAGCGTTCGAGACGTGACGCACTTTCAGGAGCGTCTCACGGCCCTGTGCCTGAAGATTCCTTGCGATTCCGAACTTATTCGCGGCGCCGAGTCTCCGCTGGCGCAGCCCATCGTCCGCGAGGGAATCAAGATTGGCAATCGCTTCACGGTGAACCCGATGGAAGGCTGGGACGGACTGCCGGATGGCAATCCCAGCGAACATACGCTTCGCCGATGGCAACGATTTGGGCGCAGCGGCGCAAAGCTGATTTGGGGAGGCGAAGCGGTCGCTGTTTGTCACGAGGGGCGCGCCAATCCGAATCAGCTTGTGGCGGCTTCGCATACACAAGCTGGATTGGCGAGGCTGAAGGAAGCGCTCCTTGTGGAGCACTGTCATGTTTCAGGTTCGGATGACGGTCTTTTGATTGGATTGCAGTTGACGCATTCGGGCCGTTATAGCTGTCCGAACAAAAAGGGGCATCCTGAGCCGCGCATTCTGTACCGTCACCCGATTTTGGACCGCAGGCTGAATTTATCGCCGGACTATCCGGTGATGACCGACACGGAGATCGAAGAAGTCATTGAGCAATTTCACCGCGCTGCACGCATGGTGAGCAAACTGGGTTTTGGCTTTGTGGACATTAAGCATTGCCACGGTTATCTGGGGCACGAATTTCTCAGCGCCCATACGCGGGAAGGGAAGTACGGCGGAAGCTTCGAGAATCGCACGCGATTCTTGAGAGAAGTAGTGCAGGGAATACGCGCGGTCGCTCCGGGATTGCAAATTGGAGTGCGGCTTTCGGCCTTTGACGCGATTCCCTATCGGCCGGATCCGGCGCGTTCGACACCGAGAAAGTTGGGACCGGGGATTCCCGAGGAACACCGGCATTTGATTCCTTACCGGTGGGGGTTTGGAGTCGACCAGGGCGATCCTACGCAACCGGATCTCACCGAGACGATGCGCTTCTTAAGTTTGTTGGAGGAGCAGGATATTTGTCTTGTGAACGTTACAGCAGGGAGTCCTTATTATTGTCCACACATTCAACGGCCGGCGTTTTATCCGCCCTCGGATGGATATCATCCGCCTGAAGATCCTCTAACCGGCGTGGCGAGGCAATTGGAAGCGACGAAGCAGCTGAAACAACGCTTCCCAAAACTTATTATTATTGGGACAGCTTACAGTTACTTGCAGGATTTTCTGCCGAACGTGGCGCAAGCGGCGGTGCGTTTGGGATGGGTGGATTCGATCGGATTGGGACGCATGGTACTCAGTTATCCGGAGATGCTTTCCGATGTGGTGGAGGGCCGGGCGTTTCAACACAAACTCGTTTGCAGAACATTTAGCGATTGCACGACAGCTCCGAGGAACGGATTGCCATCCGGATGTTATCCACTGGACTCGTATTACAAAAAGTCGGCGTCCGCGGAACTTCTTAAAGTGGCCAAAGCACGACGATAGCAGTGCGATCTGACGAGACGAGAAGGAATATTCTGGAATGACGATCAAAACGATACAGGGGCGTCGAAAGCTGCATCGCGAAGTGCAGGGCATCGCGGCTGCGCTTCTGCCCTACGAGACGAATGGGCAAGTGGCTGTCGTGGCTTTTCAGCAACATCTCGCGTCCACGCATCGCGCTGGACTGTTGAACGCGGTCAACATGGATACGGGGTACGTGAATTATCTGAGCGATGCGGAGAAACTCAAGGTGCTTGGCTGGACTCGTGAGGCGTTAGGCGAGAACGTGCCGTTTGTCGCTGGCGCATATATCGAAGGACGTGATGGTGACGTCGTTGCACTTTACAGGCAGCAGATGGACGCGATCGTCAGGATGGGTGGAATACCCATTCTGTTTCAAACGGCGCGCCTGCATGGAAAGCCGTCCATTGAAAAAGTGGCGACGTATAAAGCTGTCTGCCGCGGATATGCGCACGTGTTGGGCTTTGAATTGGGACGCATGTTCGCGCCTAACGGCGAAATTTTTGATACAGACACGATGCAGGGCTTGATGGACATTCCCGAATTGAAGGGGATAAAACACTCGTCGCTGGACCGGCCGCTGGAGCTTGAACGGCTGGCGCTGCGCGACGCGCGGCGTCCGGAGTTTCGCATCTACACCGGCAACGATCTGGGCATCAACATGATTGAATACGGTTCCGACTATTTGTTGGGACTCGCGACATTTGCTCCGGAAAAGTTTGCCGAGCGGGACCGTCTTTGGAAAACAGGCGACGCTGCGTATTATGCGCTTTCCGATGCGCTGCAGTATTTGGGGAATGTAGCTTTCCGCGAGCCAGTTCCTGCCTACAAGCATTCGGCAGCGGCATTTTTGCATTTGACCGGGCGCATTCCTTCGATGCGGACTCATCCCAAGAGTCCGGAGCGGCCTGCATGGGAGCCGGAAATGCTGCGGTCCTGCGCACAGCGGCTGGGCCTCGTCTGATTTCGGGTGAAGTTGCACTCAGAACCAATACTGGCTGATGTTTTCTCTCGTGAAATCCAGCGGAGAGCCCATCACAATTTTGCGTGTTTCCGGGAACACGCGGATCTGGCCGACTCCGGGGACGTCCATCCCGTCGTGCGGAGTTTCGTGACGGAGCATCATCGCAGCCACGGCGGCAGTCAGCTTGCCTAGTTTGCCGGGATCCCACAGCGTTATCGTCTTCACCGTTTTGTTTTCGATATAGTGGCGCATTAGATTGGGTGTCGAGAGTCCGGCGATGGCGATTTGACCGGAGAGTCCCGCCTGCTCGATGGCTCTGGCGATGGCCGGCGGTGCGGCGGAACTGTTTCCGATAAATCCTCGCAAATTCGGAAAGGCCTGCAGCAAGCTTTGTGCCTGCACAAAGGATTGTTGTTGGTCGTCATTGCCCGGAACTACGGCAACTAATTCCATCTCCGGGTATTTTTCCTGTTGTTGTTTTTTCATCCAGTAGAGCCAGGCATTCAAATTGGACGCGGTGAGCGAACCGGTGATGATGGCGTATTGCCCGCGGCCGCCAAGCTGCTCAGCAAGAACGTCCATGACGTGGCGGCCCAGCGTTTCGTCTTCGACCTGGCTGACAAACCAATCGCGAGCGTCCGGTTGCGCGTCGGCATCCCACGTCAGCACGGGAATGCCGTAGCGGCGGGCGCGGCGCAGGACCGGGGCGAGTGCGTTGGCGTCATCGCAAGAGACGGCGAGTACCGCGGGATGCCTTGCGAGCAAGCTAGCGATGACGTCCACCTGGAGGCTCGCATCAGCGGCGGTGGGGCCGGTGTAGAAAAAATGAAGGCCTAGTCGGCTTGCTTCTTGCGACGCGCCATCACGTGCGGAGTTGAAGTACGGGATGCCAACCAGTTTTGGCACCATTACGAACAACGTTTTGGAATTTCGCGGCAGCCGCGAGCAGGCAGTTGCCAAAAGAAGTACGGCCAGCGTGAGACTCGCGAATCGATTGCTTCGACCCGGCTTCATCGCCGATCCTCCCGGCTTCCTCGCAAGAGATTTCCGGCGGCGACCGCTACCAGCAGCATGGCAGAGGTAAGTGCGTATTGAACAAAGGGCGGAACATCGAGAAGCAGCAAACCGTCTTGAACGATATAGAAGGCGGCAACACCAACTAGAGTCGAGATCACGGAAGCCGAGCCGCCCACGATCGGCGCACCGCCGAGAACTACAGCGGCGATGGCCATCAACATTAAACCTTGACCCATGTCGGCGCGAGCACTCGCCAGCCGTGCGACGAGCAGAATGCCAGTTATTCCGCACAGCAGACCTTGCAACGTGTAAACGCCGAACAGAGTGAGAGCGACTGGGTAGCCGGAGTATCTCGCCGCGACGCGGTTGCTGCCAATCGCGACGACATAGTGTCCCCACAACGTATAACGCAAAAGAACTGCGGCAACAGCGGCGGTTGCGAGGAACAGAAGAAATTCGACTGGGGTGTCCAATAGCGTTGCGTCGTTCCACCACAGCAAACCGTCCGGAAAGCCCGCGAAGCTGTTTCCATTGCTGAGGGCCAATGCCACACCACTAAACAGAGTCATGCTGCCAAGAGTAACCAGGATGGACGAGAGGCGAAGAACACCGATCAGAAAGCCGTTGAAAGTGCCGCACAACATTCCTGCGGCGAGCGCGGCCGCCTCGATTGCCGGGACGGGCAACTTGTGTTGAGCGGCGATGCCCGCGGTTACTGCCGCGATACCAATAATGGCCCCGACAGAAAGATCGATTCCTCCGGAGGCGATAACGAACATCATTCCGAGAGATACCAGCCCTGCTTCGGCGAGCGGTTGCGCAAGAAGTTGCCAGTTCAGTGCCGACCAAAAGTCGCCGTTGCGATAGCCGGCGTATCCACAGAAAAACAACACCAACAGCGCGACTACACCGGGCTGAAGGCTTCCCGATCGACGCAGCTCCATCATTCGCTTGGCGTATTTCGGCGTGGAATTGCCAAATTTATCTAGAGTGGCGGATGAGGTTTGGGTCATGTGGACGAACTCTGCTGCAGTATAGGAGTTCGGTGGAGTCGCTGTGCACTACTAAGGATCACGCCGACGAGGACGATTGCGCCGGTGGCGATGTTTTGCCAAAAAGTGGCCACATGAAGAAGGACCAGCGCTTGTTGCAGCGAACAGAGCAGTAGCACTCCGAGGAAGACACCGAGCAAGCTGCCGCGGCCTCCCAGAACATCGGCGCCACCGAGAACGACGGCGGCTATGACGGTGAGTTCGTAGCCATTTGCGGCGTTGCCTTGCACTGCGCCGAGTTGTGCGGCATAAAACACTGCTCCGACGGCGGTTAATAGACCAAGCGAAATGTACGCGAAATAAATCGGCTGCCGCGGGGAAATGCCGGTGCGTGCCGCTGAGAGCGGCGAATCACCGAAGCGGAAGAGAGCGCGCCCAATCTGTGTACGGTGAAGGATCCAGGCCGCTGCGAGCATCACCAGTGCCGCTGCCAATACGGAAACATCCAGGCCGCCCCAGCGTGGGCTTCCGATGGCGTTTAGCCAGGACGGAATGGAACTCTCCCATTCTCCCTGGGTCCATTCGAGGAGCAGACCGCGAAACAACCCGGCTGTGCCGAGCGTGGCGACGATCGGGGGGATTTGCAATTCTGCAATCAACGCGGCGTTCACCGCGCCGAGAGAACCGCCGGACAGCAAGCCGAGCGGGAGCACAACGGAGGCGGGTAGTCCATGATTTCCGAGACGCACCAATGCAACACTTACTACCGCCAAAATAGCGCCTGCGGAAACGTCGATTCCCCCGGCCAAGATAACGTTTAGCATTCCGACCGAAACAATCAGCAGAACGCACATGCTTCTAGCGAGGAGCGCCAGGTTTACGGACGAAAAAAATCTTGGCGCGGCCATGGCGAGTGCAATTCCCAGAAGGAGGAGAAGGGAGGCCAGTTTCGTTTCGTGGCGATGAAAATTCGGGCGCAGCCGTCCCGAGGCGCTGGAGATCGAAGACATCACGGTTCGCCCTGCGTTTGCGCTGGAATTTGCTCTACCGTCGCGCTGCCGTGGAGCATGGCGGCCAGCAATTGTTCGCGGTTCATTTCTGTACGGAGGCCATCTAAGACCAGAGAGCCCGCGTGAAAAACCAAAATGCGATCGGCGACGTCGAGCACCTCGTCCGTTTCGGAGCTAATGACCAGAAGAGCTGCTCCGGCGGCGGCCCACTCTCGAAGCTGATTGTGAATTTCCGCTTTGGCACTGACGTCCACGCCCGCAGTGGGTTCATCGAGGATCAAAATGCGTGCTCCGGCCATGTGCCAGCGCGCCAGCAGCACTTTCTGTTGATTTCCCCCGCTCAGAGTTTCGAGAATCGAGTCTGGTCCCTGGCAACGTATGGCAAAATCGGAAATTCCCGCGGACGCTTTATTGGTTTGCTTGCCCAAAAAACCGAAGCGTGCCCGCTGATGTTCAGTTGCGCCCACCAAGTTTTCTGCCGTGCTTCGCCGGACGAAAAGGCCGGAGCGCAGCCGGTCTTCTGGTACATAGACCAATCCCTGGCACATCGCGCTTCGCGGACCGGAGAAGCTCAGCGGTTTTCCGGATATAGACAGTTCGCCGCGGTCAAAACGCCGCAAACCTACCAGCGACTCGGCAAATTCCGTGCGGCCTGATCCCGTCAAGCCGGTAAGCACGGTGATCTCGCCGGAGCACAGGGTGACAGAAATGTTGCTGAATTCTCCGCGGCGGGTCACATTGCGCACCGTCAGCGCGCCTCGCGGCATGTTACTCCGCGTCTCGCCGACCGCACGATCCGGCTGGCCAGCGACATTCTCCGCGGCTTCGCCGAACATGGCTCGTGCCAGTGCGTTTCCGCTGACTTCTGCTGGCGCTGCGGAAAGCGCGACGGCGCCATCGCGCAAAACCAGGTAACGACCGGCGATCCGCCGCACGTCGGAAAGACGGTGGCTAACAAAAATTACTCCGACGCCATCGCTGGCCAGTTTTCTCAAATAAGTGAGCAGATGATCGGTGTCTTGCAGGGATAGCGCGGCTGTGGGTTCGTCAAGAATGAGGATTCGCGAATCGTACGTAAGCGCGCGAGCGATGGCCACGCGTTGTTTCATAGCGAGCGGCAGTTCTTCCACATTGCGGCCGAGACACATGAGTAGCGGCGAATTTGCCTCGACGCGCTCCAGACTAGCAGCGGCAGCGCGTTTTGAAGTGCGAAATGAATAGCTGAACCGGCCGGTGGGCTCTCCAGCGATATTTTCGGCAACCGTAAGTTTGGGAAAGAGGCTCAGGTCCTGATAGATCACGGCAATTCCAGCGGCGCGCGCCTCGCGCACTCCGCCCGAAAGCGCTTTGCCTCCTACCATGATCTCGCCGGAATCTTGCCGCGTTGAGCCTGCGAGAATCTTCACCAGGGTCGACTTTCCGGCGCCGTTGTGTCCCATGAGCGCGAGAATTTCTCCCGCTCGAAGGGATCCGGAGACGTCACGCAGGGCCGCTGTGGCGCCGTAATGTTTCCAGATTCCGTTGATCTCCAGCAATGAGGAAGGAGGCATGTGAAGGCTGCCTGCGGGCAGGGAATTCGGGAACCCCACCGCCGCCGGATGATACTCGATGAGAGTTCGGCGAGGCAATATTTTCGGGACGGTGCGTTCTTCGCTCACGCCCATTGCGTCATGTAAGATAACTATGTCTGATTGTGCTGGAATCAGTGGCGCTGCGCCGATTGCATTTCCCACATGGAGGAGTTCATGGAGGCGTCCAGGCCCGCGGTGCGCGAACTGCGCTATCTGAAGGATCTTTGGGATGCGGAGTTGGCCGCGAAATTTGACGAGCCGGAATTGCTTCGCTACCGCTCGAATCTTCTGGGCGCCGACCTTCGCATAACAAATTTCGGCGGCGGAAACACCAGCTCGAAAATCGTCGAGACCGATCCTGTCAGCGGCACTGCCGCGAAGGTTTTGTGGGTTAAGGGGAGCGGCGGCGACCTCGGAAGCATCCAGCGCGGCGGTTTCGCTACTCTTTTTCTTGATAAGGTCGTTAGCCTGAAGAGTCGCTATCGCGGCGTTACCCACGAAGACGAGATGGTGGAGCTTTATCCGCTCTGCGCATTTGGCAAGAACAGCGTGGCCGCTTCCATCGACACCTCTTTGCACGCATTCCTTCCGTTTCGTCACGTGGACCATCTTCATCCTGACTGGGGCATCGCGCTGGCTGCGACGGCTAACGGCCTGGAGCGACTTGAAGAGTTTAATCGTCGCTTTAAGCATCATCTCGCGTGGGTGCCCTGGCAGCGTCCGGGGTTTGAGCTGGGCCTCATGATGGAGAATGCCGTGAAGAATCACCCTGGCTGTGACGGCGTCGTGCTCGGGGGACATGGGCTCTTTACCTGGGGCGAAACGCAGCGGGAATGCTATCTCAACACAATTACGATCATCGATCAGATCGGTCAGTTTGTGCTCGGGCATGCTGACCTGGGCAAGACCAGTTCTGTTTTTGGCGGTCAACGATATGCGATGCGTCCCGATCGCAAAGAAATTGCCGATAGCATCTTTCCAGTGATTCGAGGGCTGGTATCAGACGCGATGCGCTTGATTGGAAACTACAATGCCTTACCGGAAGTGTTGCAGTTTGTGAATTCGAATTGGGCCGCTGAGTTGGCGCACCTAGGAACCAGTTGTCCCGATCATTTCATCCGCACAAAGATTCGCCCGCTATTCGTCGACTGGAATCCCGCAAGTGATATTACAGAGTTTCACACCGCCATTCAGTCGGCCATCAAGAAATATCGGGAAGAATATCGGCTTTATTACGGCAAGCATGCAAGCGGCGAATCTCCGGCGATTCGCGATCCCAACCCTACTGTTGTGCTCGTGCCAGGTGTGGGAATGTTCAGCTTTGGCAAGAGCAAGACCGAGGCGCGTATTACCGGAGAGTTTTACGTCAACGCCATCCACGTGATGGAAGGCGCTACTGGACTTGACGGCGGAAACCCGCCGGCCAGCCTGCCGCAGGCGGGACCGGCGGCTCCGCACTCCGCGTTTACCGTGAAGCACAACTACGTCGCGCTGCCACCTTCGGAAGCGTTTCGCATCGAATACTGGGCTCTGGAAGAAGCTAAGCTTCGGCGTCAGCCGCCGGAGAAAGAGTTCAGCCGGCAGGTGTTTGTCATCGTTGGCGGGGGGAGCGGGATCGGGCGCGAAGCGGCACTGCAGGCGGCGCAGCGCGGCGCGCATGTTGTTGTAGCCGACCGCGATCTTGAAGCTGCGCAAAGCGTTGCAAAGGAGGTCACGGCATTCTGCAGCAAGGAAAATGTGTTTGCGCTGGCGCTCGATATTCGCAACCGCGAATCGATTCACCGCGGACTGCAAGCGGTTGTCGCCGCGTTCGGCGGTTTTGATTGTCTGATTAACACCGCGGCCTCGTTTCCGTCCTCTGCGGACGGTCGAATCTCGGATGAACAGTGGCACAGCACGCTCGATCTGAATGTCACCGCCAACTACTTGTTGTCCGACGAAGCTGCCGCGATTTTTGCCAAGCAGGACCTCGCTGCATCGCTGGTCTTCACCAGTTCGGCCAACGCGGTGGTTTCCAAGCGCGGCAGCGAAGCTTATGACGTAAGCAAAGCCGCGGTGAGCCACCTTATACGCGAGTTGGCGGTATCTCTTTCACCGCGCATTCGCGTGAACGGCGTCAGCCCCGCAGCGGTGGTCAAGGGTTCGACGATGTTTCCGCGCGATCGCGTAATTGCGTCGCTTAAGAAATACGGGATTGTATTCCGCCAAGGGCAAACCGATGAAGAGTTGCGATCTCTTTTGGCAGGCTTCTATGCACAGCGAACTCTTACGCATCAGCCGGTCGAACCTGCGGATTGCGCTCGCGCTATATTGTTTTTGGCCAGCGACCAGGCGCGTTGCACCACGGGCCACATCATTCCGGTTGACGGCGGACTGCCGGAGGCCTTTCTCCGGTAAAGTGATGCGAGAGTCAGTCGGTGGAGTTAGTCGAAAACGACTGAAAACGTTCGAACGCTTCTCCCCAGCGATCCGTTTCCTTCGGCTCAAAAACACGCGGAGGAAAACTCGTCGAGATGAGGTCGCGCGCTTCGCTGAGTGAGGCTACGGCCCCTGTCGCCACCATTTGCATAGCAAGATTTCCAAGTGCCGTCGCCTCAACTGGGCCAGCAAGCACGCGCCGCCCGATGGCATCCGCGGTGAACTGGTTGAGCAGATCGATGCGCGAGCCTCCTCCCACTATGCGGATTTCCTGAAACTTAGTTTCCACCAGGCTCTCGAGCGACTCCAGTACTTGGCGATATTTCAGCGCCAGACTCTCCAATATCGTGCGCGTCACCGGGCCCGGTCCGAGCGGTTTCGATTGTCCGCTCTTTGCGCAAAACGCTGCAATCGCTTGCGGCATGTGCTGTGGCAAGACGAAAGAGCTATCATCCGGATTGACCAAGAACTGCAAAGGTGGCTCGGCGGCAGCTCGCGCCAGCAACTCCTGGTATTCGATGGCTCTGCCTTCGCTCTGCCAGTCTTTGCGGCAGCGCTCCAGCAGCCACAACCCGCAAATGTTTTTCAGCAGCCGCACAGTTCCGCCAACGCCGCCTTCGTTCGTGAAATTCAGACGTCGCGCTTCGTCGGTAACCACTGGGCCAGCCAACTCCGTGCCTAGCAGCGACCATGTTCCCGAGCTTATCAGCGCCACATTTTTGCCGGAGTGCACTGCCGCAAAAGCGGAGGCGGTGTCGTGGCAAGCGGGAGCAATCACCGGGGTACCCAAGAGTGCATCCATGCCACCGGTCAACTCTGGAAGAACGGTTCCTAGGATGGAACCCGCGTCGACAAGAGGCGGAAGCATGTGAGCGGGGATTCCCAGCTTGTGCAGGATTTCCAGTGACCATTCTCGTTTGTGGACGTCAAGGAATTGCGTGGTGGATGCGTTGGTACGCTCGCATAAGATCTTCCCGGTCAGCCAGAAATGGAACAAGTCGGGGATGGTCACTAAATGTTTGGTCCTTTCCAATATGTGTGGTGTTAGGAGTTGAGTTGCGTACAGTTGATACAACGTATTAAAGGGCAGGAATTGTATTCCAGTTACGTGGTAAACCATCTCCGGCGTCAAAATCTTTAGCGCGCGCTCCATCATTCCTAGCGTCCGGGTGTCACGATAGTGAAATGGATTTTCTAAAAGTGTGCCGCTCTCATCCAGAAGTGCGTAATCCACGCCCCACGAATCTACCCCGATTCCATTGATGTGTTTGACGCCGCGCGTGCCGATAGAACCTAGTATTGATCTCATTTCGTGCCACAAACGCGGCACATCCCAGCGAAGACCGCCGTTGTTGATCCCGGGCTCGTTTCGAAATCGGCCAATCTCCTCGATGGATAAGCGGCCGGAGTGGAATCGCCCCAGGATGGCGCGGCCGCTCTCAGCGCCCAGGTCGAATGCGAGGTATGTGGACCCGCCCGATGTCTCTGACATGTTTTTCAGGAGAGAATGCGCGGCGTCGCAGCGCTACGCATAACTCGATAGCGACGCGGCGTTTCGCTTACTGCGTATTTCGGTGATCCGTTGGAGATAGCCGCTTTTCCGAAACGCGTCCAAGGGATCTTCCGGCAGTCCGTGGGAACGTGCCCATTCGCGGATTGCTGGCCGAACATCGGTTGAAAAGGCTTCCTTGAGGCAGACCTCCGCATCCACCAGCGCACATTTGGTCTGGCAGGCGGCCAGCTTCTCGTGATCCACAATCGCTGCTTTCGCGTACAGTTCTTGTGCGGTCGTCACAGTCTGAATCATCGCCTCAATCTTGCCTTTCAGGTTATGGCTCTGGTCGATCATGTACGCCACATCTGCCCGCTTCCCTGTCTCCCACTCAAAATAGAAAATCTCATTGAAGATCCTGAATATTTGATACGGGTCGATGGAGCCGAGGGTCAGATCGTCATCTGCGTACCGGCGGTCGTTAAAATGAAATCCGCCGAGCATGCCGTCGCCCAGCAGCCATGCGACGATTTGCTCGATGTTTTGCCCTTGGTAATGGTGACCGGTGTCCACGAGCACCTTGGCCGTTGGCCCAGCCCTCTTCGCGAGCAGCAACGCCATGCCCCAGTCGGCAATGTCGGTGTGATAGAACGCCGGCTCGAACGGTTTGTATTCGATGAGCATTCGTTGGTCAGGAGCAAGTTGCTCGTGAAGTTTCGCGAGGCTCTCTTCGAACCATTTTCGCCGCTGTCGTATGTTCGCCGTTCCTGGATAGTTGGAGCCGTCTGCGAACCACAGAGAAACGTCGCGGCTGCCCAGTTGCTTGGCCAAGTCGGCGCTCTCCAAGAGGTGGGCCATCGCAGAAGTTCGCGCGGAGGCGTCCGGGCTGCCCAGGGACCCATACTTGTAGAGTTGGTCCTGAAACACGTTCGGGTTGATGGAACCGGGCCGCACTCGATGCTTTTCGGCCAGCGCTTTAATATTTGCGACACCTGCCAACCCGTCAGGCAAATCCCACAGAACATGCAATGCGATCGTGGGACAGACGCCCGTCAGGCGATGGACTTCCCCCGCATCGCTGAATTTTTCCTCGATTGTTGAAGCCGCAGCCAGCTGCAGAAATTTGCCAAATCGTGTTCCGGTATTCGCGAAGCCCCAGGAAGGTAATTCAATCTGAAAAGAGTCCAACGCAGCAGTTATGAGCTCGTCTGTTTTCGCACGTTGCGTCATCCCCGTCGGTCTCCCGCGCGCCGTAAGCTTTTCATCCATCGCGCATGCTATTCCCTTTTCCTAGCGATGTCCATTTGTGAGCGTCTAAACAGTTGTTAACACTAGGAGATGGTCAGCGCAGGCTGCTGCGAGAGGTCGAATCGCGGCACTAAGACTTTCTCTTGTAGTATCTTGTGGAGTGCGTAGGCCCCGTAGCTTGGCGGTTAGAGCGGCCGACTCATAAACTGCGGCCGGACACGTCAAACAACCGAGATAGCTGAAAACTCAAGAGTTTAGCTCCCCGTCACAGCCCATCACTGCCCATCATTTCCGGTCTTACAACGCAAAAAGAACGCAACCTGAACTCGCAGTTGTTTCACCTCAACGCCCATGGTGGCCGTGCGGTGATCGTCCTTGGTACAGCGGCTTGTTGAACTGAGATCTTATCGGTAAGAACCGTTTTGCTCGGCGGCGGTTTGGAAAACCGCCACTCGAAAACAGTTTCCGCGCGAGCACTAGTGTCGTGCTACTGCTTCCGAAGCGGAGGTTGGGGAGATCAACCTACCTGCGAAACACGCGCGATGAGTGCAAATCGACTGCAACGGTGTGTGAAGCTGCTGCACTAAGCTCGACAGGTTATTTCCGAACTGCCCGTGATTCGCTCGGAATCAGTAGGTTAGGAATAATCTCCCTGGCATGAACGAAATTAATGGTACAGCGCGCGAAGAGGAAGAGG
The DNA here is from genome assembly GCA_963833345.1 of uncultured Acidobacteriota bacterium. Classification (GTDB taxonomy): domain Bacteria; phylum Acidobacteriota; class Terriglobia; order Acidiferrales; family UBA7541; genus Acidiferrum. Next base: position 4,909,682 of record CAWHXI010000002.1, read on the forward strand.
TTGAGGACTGCGGAACATTGGCGCGAAGAAGCAGCGTAGCTGTGATAATGGCGGTTTGTGGAGGACTAGCTCTCCCCGGATTCCGAATGCTAACCTTGTCTGGCGCGGGAGGGCATTTCCGGTGAAGCCTCTTTCTTGTGTAGTTCTTTGGGCAGCGATCGCGATGGTTTTCGCGGCAAGCTCTAGGAGTTCTGGCCAAGCAACGCGCGGTGCCGATGTTCACGAGCTTGAGCGGCTGGAGACCGTTTGGAATGAGGCTCACGAGCGGGGAGATGCAGATGCGCTAGAGAAACTGTGGGCAGACGACATGGAAATTGCGGTACCCAGAATGCCCGTACTGGCCAAATCCGAAGCGCTCAGATTTGCTCGGTCTGGGCGCATGAAATTCATCACCTATCGCACATCCGACATTCGCGTGAGAGTCTACGACAATGCTGCCATCGTTACCGGGCGATTGCAGAGAACTCGCTCGATGAACGGACAGGAAATATCTGACGATTGGCGCTTCACGAAGGCTTATATCCGCGATTCGCAGCAGTGGCGCGTGGTTTCGTTTCATACTTCCGAAGCAGCGCAACCTTGATCTTCTTTTCGTAAGTCGTCAGCGGGAGCAATACATGCATATAGCACGACAACAGCCCCTGATAAGGGCGAGGTCGGTGGTTCAAGTCCACCCAGGCCCACCATTCAAATCATCAGTAAATACGCGGCTATTCTCACTTTTCACCTTTTTGGGGATCTTCCTCAAAAACCCGTTTTGTCAACCGTTTGTCAACTTCACGTTTAGCCGGGTCTCATTGCACTCACGGCAGTCCGATGCATCGTAGCTCTCGAAGCCATCCTGGCGGATTCGGTCCTCAGAAATAACTCGACCCGCAGAGCACTTCTGTATCCTTTCGTTGACTCAAGCGTCTAATCCGCCTAGAGTCGAAATTGGCCAATGAGCAAGAAACTACTCATCTTCGTGGCGCTGGTCGCGTTGTTCACTTTCCCCTTCTAGGCGATCCCGGGAACCTCGACGCATTGAAGTGAGCCACGCGCATCGACGCGCGTACCCTCATATAGGGGTTTACCAATCTTAAGAGGAGTTTGCGTTAAGCCAAATCCCTTGACCCGTGGCTCCGAGTAGTCCTAGGAAGCTTGCCCGGCCAGCATAACTAAGCGACAGAGGCCTGTCCTTCGCCAAAATTAAGAGCGCATGCAGAATGAACAACATACAGAGAGGTCATGTAACATGTTACAGCGTTGACGTTAAGCTCTCGCGGAGTTGTGGCGAACGACAGGGTCGCGAAAACGCCCGTATTCCTCCATCCTATTAAACACGTATACCGCGCGGGTTCCTTCGAGAGAGTTTTTTGGCGCTCGAGGGTAAAGGATAGCCTAGACAGGACAGCTGTCGCGGCAGGGAATTGCGCTATTTTCGGCGCGCATACAACGTGGCGAGGCACAACACCAGAAGCGTGAAGGCGAAACAATTGGACGAAGGTATCGCCGATACCTTGGTATGAAAGACGGGCGCGGCCAACGAAATAAACCCCGATGGCTGAATCAGCTGGGTCGTTTTTGTGTGGTTGACCGAGTCAGGACAAGCATCAAACAAGTGAATCGCTTCGCCGGGAATTCTCTTATGGCAAACACCTACATGCCTCTAACAATTGACGAATATCTCCGAGAACGGCTGATGCCGGTGGAAGGAGTGATTCCGCGTGTGGAAGGAATCGAGATGTACGGCAATTCGATTCCCGCCGGAACGGTCGGCGGCGACCTGTTTGAGTACATAAACTTTCAGCAGCGTTACGACATTGATGCTCGCATTCAGCGAACGCTGAAGCTGTCAAAGGAGTATCTCGAGCCGCTCCTAGTAGGCGCGGGGCCGCGCAATTCGGTGGACGATCAGGTGCAATGGCTGAAATCAAGGCCGGGCTACAAGCCCGAAATGGAATCCGCGTACAGAGAGGCGCGAAGCTCGGAACAGGTTCGCGTCTCTGAAGACCTTCGTGAGTTGTACACCACGGCAGGCGTGCTACTAGTGGATGCTCAAGGACACGGAATCATTGCCGCGAAAATTGCGTCGACAGTCCATGACACGTTCCATGCTCTCATGCTTGCCGAACTCGATTATCGCGGGAAGACGACACCGGAGTTATTCGAGAGGATCAATCTGAGATTGGCGCAATCGGTCACTGCACGAAATGCTCTCGGCAGAAGCGAGAAAGAGAATGCCCAGGAGATCGCGACCATGCTTTACGGCGAGGTCCGCCCTTATGGCCACTTTCGATTCGTGAATTTCGGACATCCGCCCCCCTTGGTCTTCTCCGCGGAATATCGGAAGTTCATGGAGGTTCATGAGAAGTGTATGGTGCAATTTCTGCCGCTCGGTTTGCACATTCCGGAAGATGATCCCGATCGGAACAGGTATCGCTCACTGGACTCCCGCGAGGCCGATGTGAACTCCTCCAATGAGACCGAGCTCACGTTGCTGAGTCCCGGGGACATTTTCTTACTCTATACCGACGGGGTCTACGACGGCAGCGACAAAGAAGATCGGCAGAAACTTGAAGACGTGATGCGTGAGCAGTATCGCCAATCTGCAAAAGAAATCTGCAATGCGGTAATGGATTACGCAGTTAAGAGAGACGATCATCTGCGTCAGATCGGCGAGCAGGACCGTATTGATGACAAGACCGTGTTCATCATCAAGCGCAATTGATCGGGCCACCCGGGCTTTCCATCCTTAATATATACGGGTACACCGCGCTGGGCGACTTGGTTAGAATGCGGAAATTCGCATTTTCCCAGAAATACTTGATAAGAAGGGAGATACTCAGCGGATAGGATGGCAGGGCAGCGTTCTAACCAACTGAACTACGTCCCCAACCGTGGTCCTACGACTTGCCCTAAAGCCTTGTGGGACAAGGCCTCTGCAAGTTTTGCGTACGTTGCACGTTTTGCTGGCGTTGCTTACGGTAGCAGCTGTCCCTGCCAGAACCGCCAATAAACCGCTAATAAAACTCCGTGGGTCGTTGCGAGTAATAATTTAACACAGCCCGCGGCTTTGTCCCATCGTCCACAAAAGTTTTTAAGGCAAGAGTGAGGCGGCAGCTTACGAACGCTCGTCTTCCTGGTCTTCGATCGGATGTCTCTCAGGGAGCATGCGCTCGTGAAGGATGCGGGAGACAAGAATGCCTCCGTGTTCCTGGCGGTAAAATACGACGTGCTTGCCGTGTTCAAGACGATGTAATCCAGGTCGGATTTCATCACAGGGCCGCCCCAAGGCCGGGCTGTCGGCTAGTCTTTTGCAACAGGCCTCAAGTTCGTTGAGGTAAAGGGCTGTTTGGTCATTGCCCCAGGTGCGCAACGTGTATTCGGCGATACTCAGTAAGTCGGCTTCTGCCCGACGCGAAAACCGAAACGTTGCCACGGCTAGCGGGATGACACGGGAAGTTTAAGACTCTTCCGAACGCGCGCAAATACATCGCCCTCGACTATACCGCTCTTGTCGCCTTCATCAATGGCCGATCGTAAGGCTGCGAGCTTCGCCTCGTGTCGCTGTTCCTCACGCTCCAAAGTCCTCAAACCGGCGCGCACAACTTCGCTCGCGTTTTCGTAACGACCCGTTTTAATCTTCTTGGCTACGAAGCGATCGAGCTCGTCTGTCAGATTGACGTTCCGAGTTGGCATGGCAGCGGCCTTTTTTCGCAATGTTCAGTTACAACGCCATTCTAGCACCATTGGCAAAGATTGCCAAGATGCCAGAATGGGAGATGCCAGAATGGGCGAAGTATGGTTGCCGGCTGGTTAATGGGAAGAAACCACGAAATCGAGGGGTGCTGAATTGCGATGTACGAAGTCCTCAGTCGTTGAGAAACGCGGCGATCAGTTGGGTACAGTAGGGTTTTGGACTCATACTCGACTCAAAAAAATCTCATGAGGAAATGAGTTCTAGGAAAAAATCCAATAGATACTGCATAATTGCATTGCACAACTCGAGCACGAGGGCCAAGAACAGCGGATTGTAATGGGGCTATCTTGCCCGAGATTTCGGGAGAGTATCAAAGTAAGTCTTGTATTATCTGTGCGTTACGGTGGGCCCGTAGCTCAGCGGTTAGAGCAGCGGACTCATAAACTGCGTCCGGACGCGTCAAACAAACGAGATAGCTGAAAACTCAAGAGTTTAACTCCCCTTCACAACCCATCATTGCCCATCATTTCCGATCTTACAACGCAAAAAGAACGCAACTGAATTCGCAGTTGTTTCTCTTCGATTTCTGGGAAGTCAGACTTGATTTCATAACAATGCTGGCTCCCCCGACCCGAGTAGACTTTGGTTGACGACCAAGGCCCGGGAGGAAGGAGCCAGACATGATGATTATAGGCGTAGATTACCACCCGAGCTTTCAGGCGATTGCATTTTTAATGGAAGAGACTGGTGAGTGTGGCGAACAGGAACTGAACCACAGTGACGGGCAAGCAGAGAGATTCTATCGAGACCTGAAGCAGCGAGGAATCTGCGTGCGGGTAGGCATGGAGGCTACCGGATATTCACGCTGGTTCGAGCGGCTACTGGCAGAGCTGGGGTTCGAGGTATGGATGGGCGATCCCGCGGAGATCAAGGCCAAGCGAGTGAAGAAGCAGAAGTACGACCGCGAGGATGCTCGACTCTTACGCAGGCTGATGCTGGAAAATAACTTTCCGCAAGTTTGGGTACCTAGTCCAGAGAATCGGGATCTCCGGCAACTGCTGTGGCACCGGCATCGGTTGGTGCAGATGCGCACGCGGATCATGAATCAGTTGCAGGCGTTGGCGATGAACGAGGGTTATCGCTGGAAGAAAAAACTATTCAGCGAACAAGGACGAGCACTGTCGAACGCGGCAAGCAGATCGGCACGTACGTGGGGATGATTCCGTGTGAGGAGTCCAGTGCTCGCAAGCAGCGATTAGGGCACATCAGCAAGCAAGGCAGTTCCTTGTTGCGTTTCTTGCTGGTGGAGGCGGCCCAAGCAGCAGCGCGCAACCATCCTGACTGGAGACGTCGGTACAAGCACCTGGCGATGCGTCGACACAAAAGCATTGCCAAGGTAGCGATGGGGCGCCGGCTGGCGGTTCGGTTGTACTGGATGTGGCGGAATGGTTGTGAGTATTCACCGAAGTTAGAGTTCGGTTCGTACGCGGGACAGCTCGGTATCGGACATGGCGGGAAGTAGAACGCCGCGCACTTGAATGGGCATCCCGCTCCCTGAAAAGGGAGTTTGAACTAGTAATCATGGTCGAAGTACGGATCGAAGAGATGTTTAGGTCGGACTGAAGCCGACCGCTAGATTACAAACGAGCCGTGGTCGTCGATGCAGAGAAGAGAGAAAACGAAAGAAAACGAAAGAGAAAACCTCTTTCAGGTAAAAAGAAAGAAGTGTCTTCGAAAAGAGCTTGACAGGGGTCGGCATTGTTATCGCGCTGGGAAAAGCGTGGAGGAGGAGGAACCGAAGATGAGGCGGTGAAACCCCTTGATGGAATCCAGCGGGTGCAAGTCCCGTACGGCCAAAGCGAGCACGCAGGCCGGTAGCGAGTGTTGCCATTCACCGGGTGACTGGTGGGTGCGAAGCGTACACAGCAAGGAAGCAGGCCGTGAAGATTCAGCTCCGAAATCCGGCTCGTTGCGATGCCGACGCCGTTAACAAGGCGGAAGGCAGCATCCGGACGACCGATATTGCGAGGTCGTGCGGGGTCGCCGGAGTCCCTAGCTCAGGGCATGTTTCCAAAGGGATTCCCCATGAACCCAGGAGAGCTCGCCATCTCCGCTCGCAAGAGCGGTAAAGCGGACGCCAAGGGAGACCGTAGGCGTCTGTCCATGGATGGAGGAGCAGTCTTACGAACCCGTAGTACCGATGAAGGTGGGGAACTGCAGGGCTTCCGAGAGGAGCGGCCACAGAACCCACTGGAGGGAAGGGGGGAACAGGTGCACGTATCTGACGAAAGGAAACATAGCCGAGGCTCAGACCTCGACACACTATGTCCACACAAATCGGCAGAATATCCGAACTAGCCAGGGAGGATCCGAAGCGACGTTTCTTTTCGATCGCTCATCTGATCACGCCTGAGGCGTTGTATGCGGCTTTCCGAGGGCTCAGAAAGAAAGCTAGCGCAGGAGTGGACGGCGTCACATACCAAAAGTATGAAAAGGATGCCGCGAGGAATATCCAACAGCTTCATGAGCGGCTCAAAGAGGGCAAGTACCGAGCCCAACCGCTGCGCAGGATCTATATCCCCAAGGAAAACGGCAAGGAGCGACCTATCTCCATACCGTCTTTGGAGGACAAGATCGTGCAGAAGGCGACGGGCGAAGTGCTAAACGCCATCTATGAGCAGGATTTCCTCGAATGCTCGTACGGGTTTCGACCGGGACGAGGACCGCACCAGGCGCTGGACGAGGTGGGACGAGTCATCTGCACAAAACCCACGAGCTGGATCCTGGAATTAGATATCACCGCCTACTTCGATTCGATCGTGAGAGGGCAGCTCATGGAGATGATCGAAAAGCGAATCAGCGATGGCAGCGTTCTCCAGTTGATACGGAAGTGGATTCAAATCGGAGTCATCGACGAGGGCCGATTACTCGTGAGCGAAACAGGGACAGGGCAAGGGCAGACGATCAGTCCGCTTCTCGCCAATGTTTACCTGCACTACGTGCTTGACGAATGGTTCGAGAACGAAGTGAAGCCCCGCTTGCGGGGGGCAGCACACGAGATACGCTTCGCCGATGATGCCGTGCTGTGCTTCCAGTATCGGGAGGATGCCGAGAAGGTGATGGAGGTCTTACCGAAGCGGTTTGCAAAATACGGTCTGACGCTCCACCCGGAGAAGACACGGCTGGTGGACTTTGGGCGATACGCGGAGGAACATGCGAAGCGGCAGGGGAAGAAACCAGCCACGTTCGATTTCCTCGGCTTCACGCACATCTGTGCACGCAGCCGGAGAGGGAAGTTCATGGTGAATACGAAGACGATGAAGAAGCGTCTCCGACGGGGCCTGACGGCAGTAGCCGAATGGTGCCGGGAGCACCGCCATGAGCCTGTGGACAAGCAGTTGAATACCCTCAACGCCAAGCTCCGAGGCCACTACCAGTATTACGGACGTCCGACGAACTCCAGGAGCATCTGGCAGTTCTATAGGGCCGTCTGCAAAATCTGGCGGAAGTGGCTCAGTCGCCGAACTCGTGGGAAGGGACTAGCGTGGGAGCAATATACCGAATTCCTACGTCACCATCCCTTGTTGCTTCCTTGGATCACACGTTCTTGGAACTGTGAGGTGAGTGGCACCTGAGGAACCCGCTGCGTGGAAATCTGCACGGTGGGGTCTGTGAGGGGGGAGAGCGTCGGTGCTGCCATGGTCGACCTAAACGGGCACGAAGCTGGAAACGGCGGAGACAGCCAAGGAAGCCCTACAGCACGCCGGGTTCTCCTCTACTCGGAGAGATGTCCGATTACGACTTATCGGGCACTTGAAACTAGTCGTCATAAATCGGCATAGGAGTGCTAATCTCCACGCGTCATGCCTTTCCGGTTTGGCTTGCGCGTCGCGTCGCTGACCGCGTGCGGGTCGGACAAGGGGATACTTTGTCGGCAGTCAGACTCATTACATTTCTGATCGCTTTCTTCCTTTTCGTGCTTTCCGGGGCGTGGGGGCAGAAACCGCCACTGACGCTCGACGATTTCTTCAGCTCTGTCGAGATCCGTTCTCTCCAGATTTCTCCGGATGGCCATGAAGTGGTCATTGAGACCGTACGCCGAGACTTTCCGAATAACCGTTACCGCAGTGATCTTTGGCTTTATCGCGATTCTGGCGCAGGCTCGCTCGTTCAGCTCACACGATCCGGGCATGACAGCGGGCCACAGTGGTCACCGGATGGCCTCTCCGTAGCGTTCATCTCGGACCGAGAGTCCACTCCTGCCGACTCGACAGATACTGAGCACGGGGCGACCCAAACCGCCAAGAACGCTGTCGCGCGAGTCTATGTGGTTTCATCTCAAGGTGGTGAGTCGTTCCCCGTCTCCTCCGACGACCTGGAAATCCATGCCTTCGCTTGGTCCGCAAATTCCCACTGGATTTATTTTGCCGCTCGGGACGAGTTGACGAACGAACAAAATGCCGCGTACCTGGATGAATGGAAGGATGTGATTCAATATCGTGAATCGGAGCGCAGAGACACGGTCTTTGGTGTCGAAGTGGCTTCCAAGGCGTCTCGCAACATCGCCAAATCAAATCGAATGACGCGATCCCCGAAGCCCTCAAAAATTGCCACTGTACCTTACCGCATAGACCAGATCGCCGCCTCACCTGACGGGAACTTCTTGGCTATCACTACTAGCTCGCGTTCCGGGCGTCTCGAATCGTCTGAACCTCATGGCGTTTACGTGGTCGATCTACCCAATGGTGGAGCACCGCGCTTGGTCCTCCATACTCTTGGCCCTCCGGACCCTTGGGCAGCCGCCAGCGACGCATGGTCTCCAGACAGCCTGCAAATCCTTTTTTCTTACGGTTTCGGTACACCCGAAGGCCCCTTTCAGACGCCTCAGACTAGGCTCTACGCGATCTCCCTGAAAGGAGGGAAATCAAGTCGGTGGGCGTCGGAATTTCGCGGTGACTTGGAAAGCTATTCGGTCACCCATGATGGCAGCGTCATCTGCGCCGCACGCGTCGGTACCGCAGTCAAAGCCTATGTTGCCCCGGACTCCGCGTCCGACCTTGTTGGGCAGTCGGGTTGGGCTGGCACGTATGAACTCTTTTCTGCTGCGCAACGATCACCACGCCTGGCGTTCGTTTTCTCCTCGCTGCAGCGACCTGACGAAGTTTACTTGGCGGACGGCCCGGATAAGCTAGGGGACGCCCATCCCATAACTGCTTTCAACCGCCTGTTCACGGAGCGTGAGCTGCCAAACGGCAAACCCTACCGTTGGAAAGCCGATGACGGCGTGGACATCGAAGGGATGCTGATCTACCCACCTGGGAAATTTGGTGCCAAGCATCTGCCAATGCTCACATTGATCCACGGCGGACCCGCATCGGCGGACGGCAACCGCTTCGTGCTGGACTGGGACACATGGTCCGCACTGGCTGCGACGCAAGGCTGGCTCGTATTCGAGCCCAACTACCGCGGCTCTGTGGGCTATGGAGACGCTTTTACCCTGGGCCTTGTCCCTCACGCAGGCTCCCGCCCGGGGAGCGATATATTGCAAGGGATCGATTCTCTAATCAAGGACGACATCGCCGATCCCGCGCGGCTGACGGTCGGAGGCTATAGCTTCGGTGGCTTCTTGACGAACTGGCTTATTACGCAGACAACCCGGTTCAAAGCCGCAGTTACAGGCGCAGGCGACGTCGAGTTTGTGGTTGGTTGGGGCAACAATAAAGACCCTCTTTCGTTCGCTTACTCGCTCGGAGGAGCGCCGTGGGAGGCAGAACCCAACTACAACGCTCAATCTCCCATCTGGAAAATCGATAAGGTTACTACGCCCACTCATATCGTCGCGGGCGCTGAAGACACTAACGTCTTTGTTGGAGAGGACTACCTGCTCGAACGTGCCCTCACTGCGCGAGGGATTCCTAACAGTTTGCTCATTTTTCCTGGCGAAGGACACGGTCTCGAAGGAAATCCCTGGCACGGGAAAATTAAAGTCCGCGAAGAACTAAAGTGGCTCGAAAAGTATGCTGGAAGTCATTTGAATCAACGTCAAACTCAGGACTAATTCAGGTGCCCGATTAAGGCGGAAACCCGAAAAGTGAAGTCGCCCAATAATTCATTTGTCCGGTAAGACGACTACACAGGCAAGTGGACTGAGGCAGTCGCGATTTCGCACAATGGGCCTTATGATCCAGATTACTTCTGGCTTGCCGTCATCCATTCCCAATCGAAAGCAATACGCTACTGCAGTTTTGCGCTCTCCAGCTTCGCTTTTTTCAAGATGGGAATCTCGGAATCGGCGTCCTTCCAAAGAGTGAGGAAATCCTGGTAGTTCTTGCGAGCATTGGCTGTGTCACCCTGCATTGCGTAGGCGCGGGCCATGCCGAGACGCGCAAGCACGCCGAACGCGTCTCCAATCACGATTCCGCGGTGATCCACAATTTTCTGAAATTCCCTGGCGGCTTCGGCACCTTGGCGGGCGGCCAAGTATGCTTGGCCGCGCACGTAGACCGGATAGAGGGCTCCAAAATACGCAAATGTGGCGCTGCGCGGACTGCTTAATTCGTAAGGAATGGCAACTTGGAGAAGTTTAATCGCCTTGGAAGGATCGCCATGGTCAAGCGCCAGAGTGGCGTAAACAGCCGGGAGGTAGTTGTAGCGGACCGAAGTGTCCTCGGGGAAATCCCGTTCCAAATCATTAGCCAGAAACTGAGCCTGGGAAGCATCGCCGGACATGGCCAGCACGAGCGCTGCGCCATACTTGACCTCCCGGTTCTTGGCAAGCTCAAGTGCATCCTTGGCCGTCCGCCGTGCCAAAGCCGCATTCCCGAAAAAGGCTTGCCACAATGCGGCTCTGGTTCCAAATAGTGCCGCTCTTTCGCGATGTCCTGCCTGGCGCGCTAAATCGCTCGCTCGCTGTGACCACCGTCTAGCTTCTTGCAGGTGACCGGTATACGCCAGTGCGAAAGCCTGGCGGTCCGAAATCCAGTCCTCGGCGCCAGGCTTATCTTGAGCCGCGGCCACTTCCCGTTGCATGCCTGCGCTGTCGCCTTTCAAAAAGTCGAGATCGAATCGCAGAAGCGACAGGAAAGGAGCTTCCATTTTTCGCTCGGATGCCCTCCGAAGCACGTCTTCAGCCTCTGCCCGGCGGTCAAGGTAAACAAAGTCGTAGCCAAGGAGGAAATATCCGGTGTAAGTGTCTGGAGCAAGTTCGATAGCCTTACGACCCTCTTCTGCTGCCTTTTCATATCTGCCAAGCACAGGATAAATGAAACCGGACAGGAAAGTGTGAGGTGTCCACTCGCGGGGATAAACTTGCGCCCACTGGTCGCAGGTCTGCTGTGCCTTTTCTTGGTTTCCTGTTGCGCGGCCATCATAGTAGGCAGTGATGAAAAACTTCTCTTTGTCACTCACACGATCGCGCAATTCGTAGGCTTTGCGAATGTTCTCCGCGGCAAGGTCGGACTCACCAGTCGTCCCGTAGTAGAGCCCGAGCGCAGCATAGCCCATCGCAAATTTCGGGTCGATCTCCACGGCGCGTTTGAAAAAAGGCAGACCGGCATCGGCGCCCGCTGAGGCATTACGTTGCCAGCCCATGCTGTAGGATTGCAAAGCCTGAAGCGAAGACGTGCTGGCTTCCTCGAGGGGGACATCATGCTGCTGAATGGTAGAGAGCGATTCACCGACACGCGTCCTAAAGGTGCGGGCCATTTTACTCAGGGCATTCAACACATCTTCTTTCTTAGCGGCTTGGAGCAGTTCGTCATCGAGAACTTTCCCAGTGCGGCAGTTTTCCGCTCGTAGTCCGAGGACATACTGGTTCCCTAGCGCTGCGATTGAACCTTGCAGGACAGCGGCACTGGCAGTGCGCTGACAGACTTCTCTCGCGAGTTGCGAAGTCAGGTGCGCATCGGCAGGCTGGTTCATCATGCGCAGCGCTTGTTGGACGCGGTCTTCAGGAACAAGGCTCAAGAAAGGAGACTGTTCAAGTTGCACGGCCAAACCCCGCCGCAGTGTGCCGTCGAAAACCGGATCGCCGGTGGAGTTGGTGAAGTCCGCGAGGACGATGGCGTCTTTGTCTGTCAGCGCAGGCGCCTTGCGGGAGAAAAACAGCCAGCCGCCCACCGCCAGTACTACGATCAATATCGCTACGAAACTCATCATCGCTCTTCGAATTCGAGTGCTTTTCGTCGTGAGCTTCACGGACGCATCGACCGTTACGTCGGCGCTATGCCCCGAATCCGAATCCCGCTTCAGCCTCTGCAAATCCGCGCGCATGTCGACGGCATTCTGGTAGCGCAGCTTTCGGTCCTTCTCCAACGCTTTGTTGATGATCTCTTCCAACTTTGGCGGAAGGTCGGGATTCAACCGAACTGGCGCAACCGGGGTGCGGTTAAGAATCGCTTCCGCGATCACGCCCGTAGTCTCGCCACGAAACGGCAGAACTCCAGTCGCCATTTCGTAGAGCACTACACCGAACGAAAACAGATCCGTGCGGGTGTCTACTTCCTCCCCCCGCACCTGTTCCGGCGACATGTACGCGAAGGTGCCAATCGCCGAGCCCGGATGAGTGAGTTGTTCGAGGTGGGTGACGGTAGGCATCGCCGAAAAATCCACGGCGCCACGCCCAAGTGTCAACTTTGCCAAGCCAAAATCCAGAATCTTGATATGTCCGCGCCACGTCACGAAAATATTTGCCGGCTTGATGTCGCGATGTACGATCCCCTTCGCGTGGGCCGCGTCCAGCGCGTCCGCAATCTCAATCCCAAACTCCACCACTTCGTCAGGCGGCAGCGGCTTTCTGGAAATCCGCTGCTTCAACGTCTGGCCGTCGAGAAACTCCATGGCGATAAAGTGCCGGCCGTCTTGCTCGCCGACGTCGTAAACGGTGCAAATGTTTGGGTGATTCAACCCCGATGCGGCTTGTGCTTCGCGCCGGAATCGTTCCAGAGCGGCGGAATCGTCGGAGATGTCACCAGGCAGGAATTTCAAACCGACGGAACGGTATAGCCGCGTGTCCTCGGCTTTGTACACGACTCCCATTCCGCCGCCACCGATCTCCGCCACAATCCGATAGTGGGAGACAGTTCGGCCGATCAGAGAGGAAAAGTCAGTCACTATCGCTCATCTTAGGTTGGGGACAGAACGCAAGTCAACGTAGGCGTACTGGATGAATTTCTGACTCTGCACTTGATCCCAATCGATCACGAAAAACGCGCTTGTGGCGATTAAGGGGCCAAATCCCGGATTGTCGGCTACCCGCAAGCTATCCTGCACCCGCGTTCGAGAAGCAATCGAAGCGAACCGTCGCGGCACTTGGACGATAAACGCCGTTACCGTCCATGTGGATTGAAGCTGTGAAGAAACCCTCTGAATTTCCATCTTGCAAAAAAAGAAGTCTGCCGTAAGCTCGCGGCATGAGCCAAGAAAATCCGATCCGCAAGCAGCCTCTGATTCGCCACGTGAACCGACAGCAGATGAGTTGGCGGGCCGTGGATGTAGAACACCTGATCAGCGAAGACCATCCGGCGAAAGCCATTTGGACACTGGTAGGGCGCCTAAACCTGAGCGCCTTTTATCAAGCCATCGAGAGCAGCACGGAGGAAGGGGGGCGGCCGGCGATTGATCCGCAACTGCTGATCAGTTTGTGGGTGTACGCCTATAGCCAGGGGATTGGTTCGGCGCGAGAAGTGGCCCGGCGCTGTGCGTACGATCCGGCGTTCCAGTGGCTGACGGGATGGGAGGAGGTGAACTATCACACGCTGGCGGATTTCCGTGTGGAGAAGCAGCAGGAACTCGATGAACTGTTCACGCAGGTGCTAGCGGCGCTGAGCCAGGAAGGACTGATCACGCTGGAGCAAGTGATGCAAGATGGCACCAAGATCAAGGCGCAGGCGAGCAGCAGGAGTTATTGCCAGGAGGAAACGATTCGCGAACATCTGGAGCGGGCGCGACGACGTGTAGCGGAGATGGGCGATCCCCGGAACGAGGAGAGCAGTCCGAAAGCCAAGCAAGCCCAAGTACGCGCACGACGCCAGCAACAAGAGCGGCTAGAGAGCGCGTTGGAAGAGTTGCAGAAGTGGCAGGCGCGCAAGAGCGGAGAAAAAGCCAAGAAGGCAACGCGCGTGAGCACCAGCGATCCGCAAGCCAGGGCCATGCATCAGCCCAATGGCGGATTAGCGCTCAGTTACAACGCACAGATTTCTACCGATGCGGCGCAGGGTCTGATTGTGGGAGTGGCGATAACCCAGGAGCCCAACGACAGCGGGCAGTTATTGCCAGCGGTGGATCGCCTAGAACAGCGGCTGGAGAAAAAGCCGCAACAGATGGTGGCCGATAGCGGCTATACCACGCGAGAGAATATCGAGAAGATGGCCGGGCGAGAGATCGATTTTCTGGGGACCATGCGGTATGAAAATGTGCCACGGGGCGTCAACTTGCCGAACCGGTTTCCGCCGAGCGCATTTCCTTATCTGCCAGAGAAGAACCACTGTGTTTGCCCGCAGGGCAAAGTCCTGCATCCGGCGGGACAACGCAAGAGGAGAGCAGGGGTGATTTACCACCTCTACGAAGCCCGGCTGGAGGATTGCCAAGCTTGTCCTCGCAAACCGGAGTGTTGCCCAGACAACCAAAAGCGCGGCCGTTCGGTGGCGCACCCCGAAGAAAGTCCGGTGGTAATAGCGTTTCGCAAGAAGATGGCTAGCGAAGAAGCCCGCAAACAATATCGTCGTCGGGGAAGAATCGTGGAGTTTTGTCACGCCTGGATCAAGAGCAAACTGAGTTTGCGGCAATTCCATGTACGGGGCTTGAAGAAAGTGCAGATGGAAATGCTGTGGGCTTGCCTCACCTACAATCTGCAGCATTGGATCCGATTGAGCAAGCTCCGCACAACAACAGCGATCACCTGAGACAGTAAGAGAAGAGCGAGTAGGACCGAGACACTCGTTCGAAGCAGGCCCACAATCCGGGAAGCTCACCCTAAATTTTCGGTCCAACTCTCAATCGAGGTTTCTTCACAGCTTCATTTCTAGTTTCCGATTACGTGACATAACCGGTCAATCTCTGCCCATGTTCAGGGCGTCGCGAGCTTGCGAGCTTCGCTAAGGATTTTGGTAAGGCGGTTGGAGAGCCGGTCCAGGCGACGGCGAGAAGGTCCGTTTGGCAGCGAGCGGCGGAACGTTTCGAGCACATGTTGAGTAGCAAGCAAAGAATCGAGCACTCCGCCGAGGCCAGTTCGAGGGGGGGCAGACGGCACCCTCGGTTGCGGAACCAGATGCCGAGGTTTTGAGCGAGCCAGCTCAAATGCCCGCTGGAGATCATTCAACGTGACATCAAGATATTGCATGGTCATTTCGGGAGAGGTGTGACCGAGTAATTTCATTACCGCGGGAAAACCAACGCCGGCTCGAAGCATCTCCGAGGCATAGGTGTGACGAAATTGGTGGGGGACGATGTGCGTGGAAAGGCCGAGCGAATGGCAGACTTGATGCAAGTAATCACGAAAGTGGCGAAGGAGCGTGTCTTTGGCGCCCGGACGGGCCAGGAGCCGTCCATCGGCCGGCAGCGGATCAAGAGAACGAAAGAAGCGGAGGCGTTGGACGAGTTCACACACAAAGGGATCTACGGGGACCATACGTTCCGTTTTGAGTTTGCCGAGCGGCACGTGAATCGCCCATTGACCTGGGCCGGTAGAGCGCAGGCAGTCGAAGGACAGATCGGCACACTCACCGATGCGCATGCCGGTGTGGCGGATGAGCAGAAAGACGTTGCCGCCGAGATCATTGCGCAAGCGGAACTCCTGCTGCAGCAGTTCGTCCTGCTCTGCCGTGAGTGGGCGTGGAAGTCTTTGCGGGAGGCGCGGAATGTCCTCGCGGCGGATCAGATGAGCGAGTTCAGAAAGCTGTTCGGTCCAAGCCAGCTCGTTGAAAATAGAACGTAGAGCGATAAGCCGATTGATATAGGACGCCGTTGACAGCAGCGGCGCTTGCGAGTGCAGGCGGGACATCCAGCCAAGGATGTGGGGTTCACGACGCAATTGGTCGAGGCACTGCACCTCCGGATGATCAGCGCCAAGATAGTTTAGGAAGTTGCGTGCCGTCCCGTGGTGCTGACGAATGGTTCCGGGACTGAGTGCAACGCTGAAGGAATCGACTGCCCGGTCGAAGACCGGAGCCAGAGAATGTTGTAGCGGAGGGCGTCGCGCGCGGTTCATGAGGGAGTCCTCGGAAGAGGACGAATGTGCTGCGCCACGGCGCGCGCATATTGAAGATAGACGTCTTGTGGGGTGACTTGCACATACAGCAGCGTGGTCTGGATATCGGCGTGACCCATCAACTGCATGAGCGCGGGAAGACTCATTCCGGCGCGGATCATGTCGGAGGCAAAGGTGTGTCGAAAGCGATGAGGGTTGGCGAGCTGGATGCCGGTGGCCTGGCGATGGTAGCGGAATAAGGACCGTAATCCCGCAGCGGTCATGCGTGTTCCGCGCGCGTGTCCTTTGAGCGAGACGAAGAGTGCGGCGGAACAGGGCTTGGGCCGTTCCAGTCGCAGATAGTGTTCGAGCAGTTGCACGGTTTCCGGCGCCAGCGGCAGGAAGCGAAATTTATTGCCTTTGCCACGAACGCGAAGCTGTGCTTCGGAGAGCAACGCGTCATCGCGATTCAAAGCCAATACTTCGGCGGACCGCAGCCCTTGCAGTAACATCAAGCCCACGATGGCCAAGTCGCGCGAAGTGTGGAAACTCGACCAGAAGCGCGCTACTTCATCCACCGAGAGCGGCACGATGTTGCGTTTGGACACCTTCACGCGCAGTCGGCTCATCGCTACTTGCCGCCGGCCAAGACCCATCGGCCTTCGCCGCAAAAAAGCTTGATGAAAGCCACGGGCGATCTGGCAGGGAGCATCGGGGAACTCGTTGCGGATGGCGCGCTCGGCGACGGCCACGCGGTCATTGATGGTGGAAGGGGAAGGCCGAGGTTGTTGGCTGGACTGGAAGCGCAGATAGTCCAGGAGCGTGGACTCGGTAAGGTCATCTTCCCTAACGTCGCCGATGTGATGAACACTCTCCCACCAGCGAACAAAGTGCAGCAGGTTGTGAGCGTAGATGCGCAGAGTGGTGTTCGCCAGGCGGCGGATATATTCGCGATCCAGGTAACGATTGATCCAGCCGATTCCTCGGCCAGTGGTCTGCTCGACGACACGAACCGGACTTTGTGCGTTGTGGGAGGTCTGCTGGTAGTGCACACAGAACTTCATGGCTGAGCAGCCTCCAGAAGAGTTTGAAACTGTCCTGCGTCACCGCCCTGGACGAAGAAAGAGTTCGGATCGTGGCCTTCGGGCAGGAGAACGCGGCGAGTGGCGATGCCTTGCGCGCACAGACGCTGCGCTAACTGTTGCGAGGCTTGTTGTCCACTGCCGTTGGCGTCGACATCGAAGGTGAGATAAACGGTGCGCGGACGGTCGCACAGCTGTTGAAACTGGTCAGCGTTGAGATGGGTGCCCAACGAACAGGTGACATGGCGAAAACCGGCGTGCCACAACACCGCGAGATCGAACAGACCTTCCACCAGAATCACCGCAGGAAACTGGCGAACCGATTCCCAGGCGAACAAGCCGCCCTTCGATCCGGGGAGGAATCGATGGGCGAAGGCGGCAGCGACACTGCGGCCGTAGAGGTTGACGACGCGTCCGCCTTGGCAGCACGGGAAGATGACGCGCCGGTAGAAAGCGTCGCGGCCTTGTGAGTTGAGCAGACCGAGACGTTGCAGGAGATCGCAAGAATAGCCCTGAGCCGCGAGATGTCGGCGCAAGCTCCCGCCGGGAGCATAACCGATCCGCAGTTCTTTGATCACGGGATCGCGCAGTCCTCGTTGCTCGAGATAGCGCCGTGCTTCGGGGTAGCGATCGAGTTGCTGTTGATAGAAAGTGGCGGCTTGCTCCAGCACGGCAGCAGGGTCAGCTGTAAGAGAACTCTGCTGCTTGAGGTAGGCGAGACTTTGGCGGAAGGAAAGATGACGGGACAACTGGACAAAGCGAAGGAGATCGCCGCCCTGACCGCAACCGTGACAGTAGAAGAGATTCTTGCTGGCGTTGACATAGAACGAAGGGCGGGTTTCCGGATGAAGGGGACAGAGTCCGACGAACTCGGGGCCGAGAGCGATAGGTCGGGCGATCCAATGCTGCTGCCGCAGATAATCGAGCAGCGAAAAGCGCTGTTTCAGTTTTTCGACATCCTCGCCCACGGCGCAGTTTTGCCTCTGGAGGCGAACGTAGGAGAAGGTGGCCAGCATTCCCAGGCAAGGATGGTGGGAAGAGAAATTTTCTCAGAGCCGCAAGGGCCAAAGAATTTGCAGAACCGGAATCAGCCCAGACAAAGGCTCAGCTTGCGGATTGGTCGGATCACCGCACCCCAGCCAGTGAGTCATGCGGGCGAGCGTTTGGCGAAAAAAAGAAATGGCTGGCTGAGAGCGGTCCAGTCCGTGGGCCCAGCGGCGAAGTGTGCAAGGATCGGGCACGCGATTCGGATCTTTGAGCGTAGGCATGGCCTCTTCCCAGGAGCAGTGCTCCGCGAAGCGCCGCCGCAGCGCCTGACAGCGAGCCAGCAAACTGTAGTGTGTGTAAGGAAGAGAAAGTAACGGCAGGAAGGTAAAGGTTTTCCCGCAACCGGGGCAGCGACCCCGCCGGATGCCAATCCAGTCGTGGTGTTCATCGTGCGCCTGTTTGCGACGGCATCCGTGGCCGATGATCGAATCGCATTCACAAGCGGGACATCGCCGCAGAATGATCTCGGCGCAACTCGTGGCCCAATCCGTTTCGAGCTTGTGCGGGGAGACGGAAAGTGGGATAAAAAGAATCGTAGCTCGTTGGAGCTCTGCCCCGGCTTGACCTGCCAAGATCTGAGCCGGAAGCGGAGCTCCTTCCTCCTGAAACAAAATCCAACTGAAAGAGAATAACCCTTCTCGTCTGCAGCTTTTAGGGGTGTGATCCAGAATATTGGCCGGTAATAATCGACATATCAGGACTTAGCTTCGCTCCTTCGCACTGTGTGACTCTTATCGTCGGAATGTCCGGGCAACACTCGGATTCGCGAACCCGGGGTACTTTCGGCGTAAGCCTCAATAGCCGTGCCCGTGGCCGTCTCTTTCAACGCTGACTTTGCCGGCGAAGGAGCGGTAGACAAAAATGAAGTAGCTGGCGGCAAGCATCATGCCGACGACCCACCAGATCAGGCCGACCTTGAGGCCGTAGTCGGAGGCTTTCGCGCCGTTGACCGTCAGCGAGTAGATGGGATTGCGTGCGGGAAGAACCATTGGGAATACACCAAAGACGACGCTGGTAAGCATGCCGGTTATGTAGAGGCATGATGCGAAAAACGCTTTGCGTTCGTCGCGCTTGATCAATTCGAACTGGACGCCGGCAAGTCCGACGACAGCGAGCAAAGGCAAGATCAAGCCCAGCGGCAATGTGGTGAGATTTTCTTTCAACTGCGGCTGCACCTTGAACGTAACCGCAGTGACGATGACGGTCAGCGCAAGCACAACAAACCACACTCTGCGTGCCAGCGCCGCCGCACGCTGACTTACAGGTCCGCTGGTTTTCATGCGGACCCACAGAGCGCCGTGCATCACAAGAACGGCCAGGGCGAACACGCCGACCAGAGTGGTGTACCAGTCGAGAATGCCGACTTCGTCGCCGAGCCGAAAGTTCGTCCAGAGCGGCTCGAAGAAATAGCCGCTGGCGTCGAGAGGGACTCCGCGGACAACATTAGCGAGGGCCGCGCCGAAGAAAACGGCCAACAGCAGGCTCGAAGCGCAAAACACGAAATCCCAGCACGGATCCCACACTTTGCTCTTGATATGATTGCGAAATTCGATCGAAGAACCGCGCAAAATCAGTAGCCACAGCACGATCATAAGTGGCAGATAGAATCCGCTGAAGCCGCTAGCGTACAGCGCGGGAAATGCAAAATAGAGAGTGCCACCTGCGGCGATCAGCCAAACTTCGTTGCCATTCCAAACCGGGCCGATGCTGGCGAGCACCTGGCGCCTCTCTTCATCGCTTTTCGCGACGAGCAGATGGATGGCGCCGGCGCCAAGATCGAAGCCATCGAGCAGGACGTACACCGTAAGCATGATGGCCACCAGCCAGAACCAGATAATTCCCATACTTCCTCCTGCGTCTCAGTCCGCGGCAATGATAACGGCGGTTTCCGTATCCAAGCCAGCCCCCGGTTCGGGGCCGAGCTCAATCTCGCGATAGACGAGGAAGAGCCAGAGGATCGCCAGCAAAGAATACATGCCCATAAAGCCGATCAATGTGAACCATGCATTGCCCGCGCCGACTTTTGGCGAGATGCCCTGCGCGGTACGCATGAGACCGTAGATCAACCAAGGTTGGCGGCCAAGCTCGGCGGTCATCCAGCCGGCGGTGTTCGCGATGTATGGGAGCGGCACGGCGAGCATCAGAATCCAGAGCATCCAGCGCGCACTGTAAAGTTTTTCGCGCCAAAGCAGAAACGCGGACAAAACCATCACCGCGATGAAGATCGTTCCGAGGCCGACCATGACATGATAGCTGTAATAGAGAAGCGGAATCGCATCGGGCCATTGATTTTCAGAGAACGCATCGAGTCCACGAACGTCGGCGTTCCATTTGCGGTAGGTAAGAAAGCTCAGCATGCTGGGGACTTCCAAGGGATTATCGAGCTTACGCTGAGCGACGTCGGGCTGGCCAAGAATTGCGAGCGGCGCGCCGCTCTGCGTTTGGAAAAGCCCTTCCATGGCTGCAAGTGTTATAGGTTGATGCTCGGCAATTAGTCTCCCTTGCATGTCCCCAGTGGGAGTGAGTTGCAATAGCGCGGCAACCGCGCCGACGAGCACCCCAGCTTTCACGAAGGTGCGGCCGTAGATTTCATCGCGGTGGGTTAGCAAATAAAATGCGCCGACGCCCGCCATCACGAAGCAACCGGTTTGAACGGCGCCGAGCATCGTGTGCGCATATTGCCAGAGTGCCCATTTGTTGAGTACGAGGCTCCAGAAGCTGGAGAGTTCGATTTCGCCGTGCGGGCCGAGAACATAGCCGGTGGGGTGTTGCATCCATGCATCGGTGGCGACGATGAGGTAGCCGGAGAGCCACGAGCCCACGAATACGAGAAAGCCGGACAGCCAATGTCCGATGCGGCCGAGTTTTTTCTCGCCGAACAAAAATAGACCGAGGAAACTAGATTCGAGGAAAAAAGAAAAAACGCCTTCCATCGCCAGCGTTTGCCCAATGACGCCGCCGGCAGCTCGCGAAAACGCCGCCCAGTTGGTGCCAAACTGAAATTCCATCGGGATTCCAGTGACGACGCCGATGGCAAAATTAATCGCGAAGATGCGGGCCCAGAATCGAGCGGAGCGATTGTAGTGTTCGTCACCGGTGCGAAGGAATTTGGTCTTAAGATAAACCAAGAGCAAGGCGAGGCCCATGGTCAATTGCGGGAAAATGTAGTGAAAAGTTATGGTGAATGCGAAATGGAGCCGATGCACCGTTAGCGCTTGTTCCATTCCTCACCCTCCCGTTCGCAGAGAATGAACCGACCGATCTGACTGAACAGAACTGTTAGCTAAATACTTTCGTGATTGTGTGCCACGTGCTTCTTGCTCCGACAGATTCTACCAGCTCAAGAGAACCAGTCCCAGCGTAAGTCTGATAAACGCTAGCGCTTAATCGGACGCGCGTTTTCGCGGATACGTGAAGACAGGCACGGTTCTCTGCGCGCGTTCGATTAAGCCGTTTGCACGTGGCCGCTGGCGATTGCGGTGGACGCGGGCCCTATGCAAAATCAATTGCGGGAAGGAGCGGTGTTGAGGTGTGCCGGGGACTGCGCGACCGAGAGCAACTGGCGAGACCATGTGCCAATAAGCTTGCTACCACAAAAAGTATCGCGATGACCATGCCCGAAGAAGCTGGAACAAGAGATTGATGCAACGGCAAGACGCAGAGGTAGGGGGCGTGGCGAAGCACGCGAAGGATTCGGGTTAGAGAGAGTCGTTTCATGCCGCAGCAGTCACCATGGGTGGAGAACGAAGCTGAATCTCGGCAGCGGTGAGCCGCTCGATAACCTTCATGGGTCCTCCACACTTGGGGCAGCGATAAAGAGCCGGAGCGTCTTCGGTGGAGGAAGCGTGGTGTTCCGCTTGCGGCTGTGGTCCTGAGCTCAGCAACTGAAAGCAAAGCGGCAGAAGCGTGGTGCGCCGACGGTTGGCCAGCAAGCCGAAATGTCGGATGCGCACGAAGCCTTGCGGGAGGATGTGCAGTAAGAAGCGACACAAGAACTCGTTGACCGATAGCGGCAGCAACTTCTGTTTGTTGTGGTCAGCGGAGTCCCGCCAGTGAAAGGTGACTTGACCATCGGTGAAGGAGACCAGGCGGTGGTTGGAGATGGCCACGCGATGGGTGTAGCGGCCGAGATATTGCAGCACGTATTCAGGGCCCCCGAAGGGAGGTTTCAAGTAGACCACCCAGTATTGTCGATAGAGGGGTCGCAGCCAGGCAGCGAAAGTCTTGGGTTGAGCGAGGAGTTTCAGGTCTTCCGGGAAGCACAGCTGGCCGTCCTGGAAGGCTTGCTTGAGCGCGTCGACAAACTTGCCACGAAAGATTTTCCGCAGCACCTTTTTCGGAAGAAAGTAATTTTCTCCCGAGCGAACCCAACGGGCGTGATCGGGCGAGAGGCCGCCGGCGGGAACGACACAATGGACATGCGGATGAAGATTAAGTTGCTGGCTCCAGCTATGCAAGACGCTGAAGAAACCGATCTCTGCGCCGAGGTGTCTGGGGTCGCGCGCCACTTCGAGAAGGGTTTCCGCACTGCTACGAAAGAGGAGATCGTAGAGGAGCTTCTTGTTCTGCAGGACCAGCGGCGCCAAGCGGCTGGGCAAGGTGAAGACCACATGGGCGTAGGGCGTCGGTAGAAGTTCTCGCCGACGCGCAGCGATCCAGCGTTCCCGAGCCGCGGTCTGACACTTCGGGCAGTGGCGATCGCGGCAACTGTTATAGGAGATGGGGGCACGATGTCCGCAGCGGGTGCACTCGTCGAGATGGCCACCGAGTGCGGCAGTACGACACCGCTGGATGGCCCGCAGCACTTTGACATGCTTCCAACGGAGCCAGTGGCGATTTCGCTCGATGAAAGCCTCTCCCGCAGCGCGGATGATATCGGCCACCTCCAGAGGCGGCCGGCTCATCTAGTTCTCGTCAGGCGGCTGGTCGTTCAGTGTTAGCGAGTCCAAAGGACTCGCGGTGGAGTTGAGGCGTTGTATCGCGAGGTGCACGTAAATCAGGGTGTCTTTCAGATCTTCATGACCGAGCAGGATCTGAATCGTGCGGAGATCCGCGCCCGCCTCGTATAGATGCGTCGCAAAACAGTGGCGAAGCAAATGGGGATACACGCGTTTCTGGAGACCGGCGCGCTGGGCGGCTTTCTGACATGCGTACCAAACGGTTTTCGTATCGATGGGCCGATCCTTGCGATAGTGGCTGGGAAACAGCCAGGTACTGGATTTCCGATGGTAATAACGCCAGTGGGCGCGGAGTGCCACCAGTAGCTTGGGACTGAGCATGACATCGCGATCTTTGCGGCCCTTGCCGCCACGGATGTGCACCACCATGCGCTGACTGTCGATGTCGCTGACTTTCAAGTGGGTCAGTTCGGCGTTTCGGGCGCCGCTGGCGTAGAGGGCCATGAGCAGGATGCGTTCGCCAGGGGTGCGCGCCGCATGGAGGAGTTGCGCGACTTCTTCCCGGCTCAGAATCGTCGGCAGGCGACGGGTCTTTTTCGGATAGGGAGTTTCGGCAAGGCTCCAGGCTCGGCGAAGAGTCTTGATGTAGAAGAAGCGCAGCGCCGCCAGGTGTTGTCCTACGGAATTTGCTGACAACTTGCGCTTCTGGAATAACTCGGCTTGATATTCCCGAATCTGTCGAGGACCTAAGCGATCTGGCGAACAGTTGAAATGTCGAGCAAAATCTTCTACTGCACGAAGGTAGTGGCGTATGGTATTTTGTGCATAATTACGAAGCTGGAGTTCTTCCAGCATCATTTTGCGAAGATGGGTCACGGGAACACCTCCTGTGACCCACACTTACACCCAAGCCCTCAAGCAACCAACGCTCCACTACCTCACGCGCAGCGTCCGCCGCGCCAGCGGCTACGTGCAAACGCCGAAACCGGACAAGTGCCGATCAGCGAAATCCACATCTCCGGTAATCCGACTAATCGGGACTTGACAAGCCTGTAGCCCACACGTTTCTATTGCTCACCAGCCTTGGATACGCAAACTGTTGCAGCATGGATGCGTGCTGTGGTGAGAGAAAAACTATTAACGCTTGTTCTCCTAGCCTCTGCGACCCTTGGTCTAGGCTGTGCGGTCCGGCGCTATCACGACTACACATTCGGCGTCACCGGGCTAGTAACTGCCGAAGACGGTGCGCCAGTGCAGAATGCCGAGATAACTCTTGAAGTGAACGGCCCAGTCTACGCGGCCATCACACCAGTAAAGTCTGTGCAACAGTTTACTGGCAGCAGCGGTGGCTTCATCTTTAGGTATATTAGCCACGAGCGCGGGGTGAAATACACCATCACAGTGCGTAAGGTGGGATTCGAGCCGCAAACCGTTTCGGGAAGCGCGCCCCCGGATGGTCACCACGAAATTCGCTTGAAGAGGGCTGGCGGTGACGGTAGAGCTGTGAGATGAAGCGAACGAAAGATTGCAAGTGCCCGTGCCACCATGGTGGGGTTGCTGTCTACGTCGTCCCGTGCTGCGATGGAATGCCGCTGGAACTTCTCAGTAGGTCTAAGCCTTCGCAAAACAATACAAAACAGTCCAAGAAAAACGTCTTCAAGAGGCGTAGGTACTGATTAAACGCCGTTACCGGTGGAAACGGCCCAAAACCACATGTCCGATTAGACGACTAATCGGGCACTGACGGGCTGCGTTACTTGTATCGCGGTTGTGTCTACGCTAGATTGAACACTGGCGTTAGCGCATGCGTGTTTTACGTATAGCTCTCGGGCTCGCTGTTGGGGGAATAGCCCTGTCTTGGGCCGTTTTTGCGCAGATAGCTGCCGCACCACAGACACTTTCTCCCGGTGAAGTTCGCTTCAGCAGTCATGCGTACCAACTGGCGAGCATTCGGTTTGAAAGCCGCCTTGTTCAACTTGAAGTGGTCGTCCGCAACAGTCGCGGCCAGGCGGTTCCGGGTCTAACGAAGGACAACTTCGCAGTATTTGATGACGGTAAGAAGCGTGATCTCACCGCATTTTCCGTTGATACATTCAATGCAACAACGCATACTCCCCCAAGCTCAGGATTCCCCTCGACGAGAGACGCGACTGCCACCCAGACGTCTGGTTTAAAACCGCTGAGCCAGAATCCAGACGGTAGATGGATCGGCCTTCTTTTCGATGACATAAACACAGCACCTCCCGATCTGGCGCACGCCAAACTCGCGGCTTCGCGTTTCATCATTGAAGCTATTCGTAATGGTGACCGCATCTCGATATTCACGACATCAGGCGGCAGCACACCTGAATTCACAGGTGATTCCAATGCGATCATCGCTGCGATAACAAAAATCCAATCGCATCCACGCATATCCAAAGGTGGCTTGGCGCAGTGCCCAAGAATGACTGCTTACGAGGCCTATCAAATCGTGAAAGGCGATCCTGCCGCCATGAAAGCGAAGTGCGTGGAAGCCTGTAGCTGTAGTGGAGAGGCGTGCAGCCCGCAAGCGCTGGAAGGCATACCAGATAGCAATTTTTTAAACCTCACACCCACCGTGTCTTCAGGTTTGGCAATTGGGGTTCCCACCGAAATCATCGATACTGTTCTCGCTCAAGCGCAGCAGACTTGGGATCAGGCACGGATATCGTCACAAGCGACGCTTGATGGCGTTAAGAATAGCCTCAATCAACTTGCCAGAATTTCTGGGAAACGAATGCTACTCCTCGCGTCGTCCGGCTTTCTTTCGGCTACCCTCGACGAGGACATGGACGCCATCATTAACGAGGCCGTGCGGACCGGGATAGTCATCAATTCGCTCGATGCCAAGGGATTGTATGCCGAAGCTCCAGGCACGCCGCTCGACGAGTCTGTGGAATCCACCCACATTCCGCTCAGCGCGTCCATATTCCAAATGCGGACGCTCGGCGACAGGCTCGACGAACTTGACTCCTCTATGGCCCGATTCGCCGAAAGCACTGGCGGCCAGCTTTTCCGCAACAACAACGATCTCGACCTAGGCTTTCATCAGATCGGCCTTCTGCCCGACTGCACGTATCTACTGGCATTCACGCCGTCAACTGACGGCAAATACCACAAGATTAAAGTTGAACTGAGGAGTGCGAGCCACGACTTTATGCAGGTGCGGCCGGGCTATTTTGCTCCGACCGAAGCGTCCAGCAAGCAACCCAGCCCTGCTGAGAAGATGGATGCTTTGATGCGAGGAACTGACGAGAAGACTGATCTTCACACCACGATGAGCGTGAAGCTCGGCACCGCCGCCTCGGGCGAACGGCAACTTACGGTCCAAGTCCACATTGACATTCAAAAGCTCCCATTCGACCAGCAGAAAGACCGCCACGTACAAAAGCTTACCTTCGTGGCTGCGCTCTTTGATTTGCAGGGCAATTTTGTCACTGGCAAGCAAGCAGATATGGAGCTGGCGCTGAAACCTGAAAGTTTCCAACGTTTCTCGAAAACCGGTATCAACGGCGCAATGAATCTGGAAGTTCCCCCCGGAACGTATCGTCTCCGCATGGTTGTTCAGGAAGCCCTCCACGGCAACCTGAGTGCCGCCGACCAAAACCTCAAACTTCGATAGCCCCAAGTCCTGGTAAACGCTAGCGCTTAATCGGACGCGCGTTTTCGCGGATACGTGAAGACAGGCACGGTTCTCTGCGCGCGTTCGATTAAGCCGTTTGCACGTGGCCGCTGGCGATTGCGGTGGACGCGGGCCCTATGCAAAATCAATTGCGGGAAGGAGCGGTGTTGAGGTGTGCCGGGGACTGCGCGACCGAGAGCAACTGGCGAGACCATGTGCCAATAAGCTTGCTACCACAAAAAGTATCGCGATGACCATGCCCGAAGAAGCTGGAACAAGAGATTGATGCAACGGCAAGACGCAGAGGTAGGGGGCGTGGCGAAGCACGCGAAGGATTCGGGTTAGAGAGAGTCGTTTCATGCCGCAGCAGTCACCATGGGTGGAGAACGAAGCTGAATCTCGGCAGCGGTGAGCCGCTCGATAACCTTCATGGGTCCTCCACACTTGGGGCAGCGATAAAGAGCCGGAGCGTCTTCGGTGGAGGAAGCGTGGTGTTCCGCTTGCGGCTGTGGTCCTGAGCTCAGCAACTGAAAGCAAAGCGGCAGAAGCGTGGTGCGCCGACGGTTGGCCAGCAAGCCGAAATGTCGGATGCGCACGAAGCCTTGCGGGAGGATGTGCAGTAAGAAGCGACACAAGAACTCGTTGACCGATAGCGGCAGCAACTTCTGTTTGTTGTGGTCAGCGGAGTCCCGCCAGTGAAAGGTGACTTGACCATCGGTGAAGGAGACCAGGCGGTGGTTGGAGATGGCCACGCGATGGGTGTAGCGGCCGAGATATTGCAGCACGTATTCAGGGCCCCCGAAGGGAGGTTTCAAGTAGACCACCCAGTATTGTCGATAGAGGGGTCGCAGCCAGGCAGCGAAAGTCTTGGGTTGAGCGAGGAGTTTCAGGTCTTCCGGGAAGCACAGCTGGCCGTCCTGGAAGGCTTGCTTGAGCGCGTCGACAAACTTGCCACGAAAGATTTTCCGCAGCACCTTTTTCGGAAGAAAGTAATTTTCTCCCGAGCGAACCCAACGGGCGTGATCGGGCGAGAGGCCGCCGGCGGGAACGACACAATGGACATGCGGATGAAGATTAAGTTGCTGGCTCCAGCTATGCAAGACGCTGAAGAAACCGATCTCTGCGCCGAGGTGTCTGGGGTCGCGCGCCACTTCGAGAAGGGTTTCCGCACTGCTACGAAAGAGGAGATCGTAGAGGAGCTTCTTGTTCTGCAGGACCAGCGGCGCCAAGCGGCTGGGCAAGGTGAAGACCACATGGGCGTAGGGCGTCGGTAGAAGTTCTCGCCGACGCGCAGCGATCCAGCGTTCCCGAGCCGCGGTCTGACACTTCGGGCAGTGGCGATCGCGGCAGCTAATGGAGAGCTCTCCATTAGCTGCCTTATGGGGAGTTTTTTCTAATGGGGAGTGGCACAGCAAGAAAGGCGTGCCGTACACGAAGCCACGCCCTTTCGACTCTCCATTAAGGCTTGACCTTCAGAAGGGCGAGCAGCTTGTCAGGCGGTCGGAACTTGCCCTTGCGAAGACTTGGCGGCACGACCGCCTCGATAGCCTCTAGCTTCTCGCTAGGATCGGCTCGAACGTAGACTTCCGTCGTGGTCAGATCACTATGCCCCAACCACAGCGAAACTTTTCGAATGTCCTTTGTTGCTTGCAGCACGATCATTGCGCAGGTATGCCGAAGCACGTGGGGCGAGACTTGTTTGCCGCGCAGCGTCAAGCATTTTCGGTCCGCAGTTTCGGTGTGACGCCGCAGGACGTATGCAACTCCCCATCGACTGAAGGGCGTACCGCGGGCGTTTACAAAGAGTTCAGGCGATGCGACCTGTCCGCGAATGGCCAACCAAGCGCGCAGTGCCGCAGCCGTCGTCTTCCAAAGAGGCAGCGCGCGTTCACGGCGGCCCTTGCCTCGCACGCGGATACTCGCTGACTGAGGTGCGATATCGTCGGTGCGTAAACCTGTCAGTTCGGAGACTCGGAGGCCCGCGCACACCGCCAGGTGCAATATGGCTCGGTCTCGAACTCCCATTCGCGTGGATGGATCAGGAGCGTCGAGCAGGGCCTGCATTTCTTCCTGGGCCAAATACGGCACCAATCGATGGTCGGTTTTCTTGAAGGGGATCGCCAAAACGCGGCGAACCTGTCCGACGGCGGTTGGCTCATGGTGTTGCAAAAACCGGAAGAACGAGCGGATGGCAGCCAAACGGATGTTTCGTGTCTCCGCGGAGTTGCCACGTGCGGTCTCCAGATGTTCCAAGAATGAGCTGATCAGCGACGCGTCTAACTGCTCCAGCATGAGAGCTGATGGCGCCACTCTGAGCTTCTGGGACGCGAACTCGAACAGAGACTGGAAGCTGTAGGCGTATGAGTCGCAGGTGTGGGGGCTGACACCTCGATGGCGGACAAGATGTTCACGGAAGAAGGCTTCTATGTGCGGTGCGAGAGGAGTCATGGCCGCACTCCTTGCACAAAGCTCTCGGCGACGACGGCGATGTCGCGCAAAAGCTCAGGCGTGGTTTCCAGGTACCAGTAGGTGGTGTTGATGTTGACGTGACCTAAGTAGGTAGCCAAAGCCAACATGTGCTGCCCGATTCGTTGACGGCCAGTCGGAGACGACTCCAGTGCCCGAACCGCGAACGTGTGACGAAGCTCATGAATACGTGGCCATCGACCGCGGGAGGGCTTGATCCCCGCGGATTTCAGCAGGCTCCGGAACATGCTGTGAACTTTCCAGTACACGAGTGGTTGCCCGTCATCCGAAACGAAGACGTGAGCGCCAGCGCGTCGCGTTTCTTGACGGTGCGTCAAGTAGCGAGCGAGCCCCGTCACTGCGGTGTCGTGCAACGGCACCAATCGGGTTTTCTGGAACTTGGTTTTGCGAATCAGCAAACCGTCTGGAGTGATGTCGGAGACCAGCAGATGCAACGCCTCCGAGACTCGCAGGCCGGTTGCTGCCAACAGGCTGATCAGGGTCGCATATGTTTTGGGCCGCAGCGAGTCGGGCGATGGAAGCCTCGTGGCGGCAAGGACAAGGCCGGCAATCTCCTCGCGCGAATAAATGTGCGGGACGCGACGCGCCTTCCGATAGCCGAAGTAGTTCATCGGTGGCGATTCGTGCCGGGAGTCCTCCGCGCGAAGGTACTGAGCAAAGAGGCATACGGTCTGATAGCGGACGTGTCGTTGCGCGACAGATCTCGCTTGGCTGGCCCAGTGAATGGCTGTTGCTGTGCGGATATGCGTTTGCTTTTGATTGGTCGCGAACCCTGCAAAGCTGCGCAGGAGATATTCGGTATTGCTGAGAGTGAAGCCGACGGCGCGCCGTACGGCAAGATAGGTTTCGACAGCCGTAATCATCGAATTACCCCCGGCCACGGCTGAGCGATCTGTTTGAGTAGCGCGACATCCGCCTTGGCGTAGTAGGCGGTCATGTCGATGCTGCGGTGACGGAGGACCAGACCGGCCTGATCCAAGGGCACACCATTCCGCAACATCTCGGTGGCGGCGGTGTGACGCAGCAGGTGGGCACCCTTGGCAGGAGTTTCGATGCTGGCGCGTTTGAGCGCGTGTCTCACCACGGACGAGACACCATCTCCGGAGGCGAAGGGCCTGTAAGGAGCGATGCTTCGAACAAACACCTGATCCGTATCGATGTTCGTGGGCCGCCATTCCAGATAGCGGAGCACCGCATCGCCGACATCCTGCGGAAGCGGTAGCCGTACCTGGTATCGTCCTTTCCCTATCACTTGCAGCGTGCCGCCATTCCAGTCGATGTCCGTGAGACGCAGCTGCGCTACGTCTCCGGCGCGCAATCCTAATCTCACCAACATGAGTACAATCGCCCGGTCACGAAGACGTCCGGGATCTGCACCATCACAGGCAGCGATCAGACGGTTCACTTCTTCTGCGGATAGACAGCGTGGAAGCTTGGCCAGCCGCCAGTGAGCGACAGCGGGGATCGCGAGGGCGAGATCGTCACGGGATTCACCATGGAAGTTGAGATACCGCAGAAACGCCCGGAGGGAGGTAATCAGCTTCTGTGTGGTCTGAGCTCCACACTGGCTGGCACGTTGTAGAAGAAAGTTGCGTACGACATGCGCAGTCCATTGACCGACATCCTCGCCGAGGGCCTGGAGCAACTCCGCGGCGCCGCGAGCGTACAGCCGAAGCGTTGGCGGCTTCACCCCGCGATGCGTTTGAAACCAATCGCGGAAGGCAGTGACAAGAGCTGGACCGGCGTTCTCTTCCCGAACTGGTTCACTCGGGCAGATGCCGCAGCCCACCAGGCGTTGATGGAAAAGCTTCACTCCAAAACGCGCGTGATAGGCGATCTTTGCTCTCTTGTAGTGAGGGCACCGACAACCGCGGAGATGGCCAACAAAAGCATGAAGCGTGTTGAAATCGATCTCTGCCAGAACGCCGCCTCTCCGTTGAACGAAGCAGCCGAGATGGGCGGCGGCTCGAATGTATCGAACGGCGCTGGCCAGAGCGTATCCTTCGCGTTCGAGGTCATCTGCGAACGCGTCTATGTGTGGTCCACTGATTCCACCCCGCAAGCGTCTTAGCGTCTTGGGCGCGGAGAAATATTTTTCTAGCATGGGCTCTCCTTGTTGAGCATCGGCCATGAATGGCCGCATCAACGTAGCAAAGCCCCTGAAGTTATGGTGAGTCGCCGCCCGCCCAACCCTATTCGAAAAGGCCGCCCTGAACAGGTTCCCGCGCTCCACTCCCCATTAGAAAAAACTCCCCATAAGGCAACTAATGGAGAGCTCTCCATTAGCTGCCGCGATCGCCACTGCCCGAAGTGTCAGACCGCGGCTCGGGAACGCTGGATCGCTGCGCGTCGGCGAGAACTTCTACCGACGCCCTACGCCCATGTGGTCTTCACCTTGCCCAGCCGCTTGGCGCCGCTGGTCCTGCAGAACAAGAAGCTCCTCTACGATCTCCTCTTTCGTAGCAGTGCGGAAACCCTTCTCGAAGTGGCGCGCGACCCCAGACACCTCGGCGCAGAGATCGGTTTCTTCAGCGTCTTGCATAGCTGGAGCCAGCAACTTAATCTTCATCCGCATGTCCATTGTGTCGTTCCCGCCGGCGGCCTCTCGCCCGATCACGCCCGTTGGGTTCGCTCGGGAGAAAATTACTTTCTTCCGAAAAAGGTGCTGCGGAAAATCTTTCGTGGCAAGTTTGTCGACGCGCTCAAGCAAGCCTTCCAGGACGGCCAGCTGTGCTTCCCGGAAGACCTGAAACTCCTCGCTCAACCCAAGACTTTCGCTGCCTGGCTGCGACCCCTCTATCGACAATACTGGGTGGTCTACTTGAAACCTCCCTTCGGGGGCCCTGAATACGTGCTGCAATATCTCGGCCGCTACACCCATCGCGTGGCCATCTCCAACCACCGCCTGGTCTCCTTCACCGATGGTCAAGTCACCTTTCACTGGCGGGACTCCGCTGACCACAACAAACAGAAGTTGCTGCCGCTATCGGTCAACGAGTTCTTGTGTCGCTTCTTACTGCACATCCTCCCGCAAGGCTTCGTGCGCATCCGACATTTCGGCTTGCTGGCCAACCGTCGGCGCACCACGCTTCTGCCGCTTTGCTTTCAGTTGCTGAGCTCAGGACCACAGCCGCAAGCGGAACACCACGCTTCCTCCACCGAAGACGCTCCGGCTCTTTATCGCTGCCCCAAGTGTGGAGGACCCATGAAGGTTATCGAGCGGCTCACCGCTGCCGAGATTCAGCTTCGTTCTCCACCCATGGTGACTGCTGCGGCATGAAACGACTCTCTCTAACCCGAATCCTTCGCGTGCTTCGCCACGCCCCCCTACCTCTGCGTCTTGCCGTTGCATCAATCTCTTGTTCCAGCTTCTTCGGGCATGGTCATCGCGATACTTTTTGTGGTAGCAAGCTTATTGGCACATGGTCTCGCCAGTTGCTCTCGGTCGCGCAGTCCCCGGCACACCTCAACACCGCTCCTTCCCGCAATTGATTTTGCATAGGGCCCGCGTCCACCGCAATCGCCAGCGGCCACGTGCAAACGGCTTAATCGAACGCGCGCAGAGAACCGTGCCTGTCTTCACGTATCCGCGAAAACGCGCGTCCGATTAAGCGCTAGCGTTTACCAGGCACTTGCTGAACCTATCTTGCAAGAATATCCGCAAGCAGATAGATTGCGAATATGGCCGGGAGCCACATTGAATGCTCCGAATCCTCCTAGGACTCACTCTTGCTTTAACTTTGAATGATACCTGCCGTTCTCAAGAAACAGTGATAACACGGGACCATTCTTGCGAAGGTGAGAGCCCTTGCGGGTGGGATGTCCCAGCTTGCGAAAGCGCTTGGCGGCCCAGCATTTCCGTAGTGTTTCTGGGACGAGCTGCTGAAATACGAAAAGAGGATGTTCCAATTCTCCTAGACAATGAGAAGGCTCTCACAGAAAGGCTTTTCGTGAAATTTGAAGTTGAGGAGAGCTTTATAGGATTAATTGAAAAAGAGGTTACTGTGACCTCCGGGGGCGACCTCTGCGGTTTTCCTTTTTCCAAGGGCCATGAGTACCTTCTTTATGGGCGACGACTCAAGAGTGGCGAGATTTACGTGAGCATTTGTTCCGGCACGAAATGGAAAAAGGACGCTGGTGAAGACTTGAAATATTTACGTGGTCTTCCCAACGCTCCTCCTGGGGCAACAATCTTTGGAACCGCGTTTCGATTTACTGAGCCTGAGCAATTGTATTCCAAGGTGCGCCTCGAAGCGCCTGAGGTCGGAGATAGAGTGACGATACAGGGGACAACGCAAAGGTATGAAGTATTAGTGGACGATAGTGGCAACTTCAACATCAGCGGACTGCCTCCGGGCCGCTATCAGGTTTCCTTGACTGCCAAAGGGAGGATTTCAACCTTCCCGCATGTGAAGTTCGCGCCCGTGGATGTCGCGGAGAAAGGATGTGCACGATTCAATTTCACAGTTGACCCATTTGGGAGTCCGGAAGAACAGAAGAGTCCGAATGACGCACCGCATGCCTTGGAGAAAGGCAAAGACGGGGAGAAATCTTCGGGGAGTGCCTGGTAAGTCGTGCCGGAGATGTGAAGTAAAACTTCACTTGGACGATTACGGCGTTTGCACGTAGCCGCTGGCGCGGCGGACGCTGCGCGTGAGGTAGTGGAGCGTTGGTTGCTTGAGGGCTTGGGTGTAAGTGTGGGTCACAGGAGGTGTTCCCGTGACCCATCTTCGCAAAATGATGCTGGAAGAACTCCAGCTTCGTAATTATGCACAAAATACCATACGCCACTACCTTCGTGCAGTAGAAGATTTTGCTCGACATTTCAACTGTTCGCCAGATCGCTTAGGTCCTCGACAGATTCGGGAATATCAAGCCGAGTTATTCCAGAAGCGCAAGTTGTCAGCAAATTCCGTAGGACAACACCTGGCGGCGCTGCGCTTCTTCTACATCAAGACTCTTCGCCGAGCCTGGAGCCTTGCCGAAACTCCCTATCCGAAAAAGACCCGTCGCCTGCCGACGATTCTGAGCCGGGAAGAAGTCGCGCAACTCCTCCATGCGGCGCGCACCCCTGGCGAACGCATCCTGCTCATGGCCCTCTACGCCAGCGGCGCCCGAAACGCCGAACTGACCCACTTGAAAGTCAGCGACATCGACAGTCAGCGCATGGTGGTGCACATCCGTGGCGGCAAGGGCCGCAAAGATCGCGATGTCATGCTCAGTCCCAAGCTACTGGTGGCACTCCGCGCCCACTGGCGTTATTACCATCGGAAATCCAGTACCTGGCTGTTTCCCAGCCACTATCGCAAGGATCGGCCCATCGATACGAAAACCGTTTGGTACGCATGTCAGAAAGCCGCCCAGCGCGCCGGTCTCCAGAAACGCGTGTATCCCCATTTGCTTCGCCACTGTTTTGCGACGCATCTATACGAGGCGGGCGCGGATCTCCGCACGATTCAGATCCTGCTCGGTCATGAAGATCTGAAAGACACCCTGATTTACGTGCACCTCGCGATACAACGCCTCAACTCCACCGCGAGTCCTTTGGACTCGCTAACACTGAACGACCAGCCGCCTGACGAGAACTAGATGAGCCGGCCGCCTCTGGAGGTGGCCGATATCATCCGCGCTGCGGGAGAGGCTTTCATCGAGCGAAATCGCCACTGGCTCCGTTGGAAGCATGTCAAAGTGCTGCGGGCCATCCAGCGGTGTCGTACTGCCGCACTCGGTGGCCATCTCGACGAGTGCACCCGCTGCGGACATCGTGCCCCCATCTCCTATAACAGTTGCCGCGATCGCCACTGCCCGAAGTGTCAGACCGCGGCTCGGGAACGCTGGATCGCTGCGCGTCGGCGAGAACTTCTACCGACGCCCTACGCCCATGTGGTCTTCACCTTGCCCAGCCGCTTGGCGCCGCTGGTCCTGCAGAACAAGAAGCTCCTCTACGATCTCCTCTTTCGTAGCAGTGCGGAAACCCTTCTCGAAGTGGCGCGCGACCCCAGACACCTCGGCGCAGAGATCGGTTTCTTCAGCGTCTTGCATAGCTGGAGCCAGCAACTTAATCTTCATCCGCATGTCCATTGTGTCGTTCCCGCCGGCGGCCTCTCGCCCGATCACGCCCGTTGGGTTCGCTCGGGAGAAAATTACTTTCTTCCGAAAAAGGTGCTGCGGAAAATCTTTCGTGGCAAGTTTGTCGACGCGCTCAAGCAAGCCTTCCAGGACGGCCAGCTGTGCTTCCCGGAAGACCTGAAACTCCTCGCTCAACCCAAGACTTTCGCTGCCTGGCTGCGACCCCTCTATCGACAATACTGGGTGGTCTACTTGAAACCTCCCTTCGGGGGCCCTGAATACGTGCTGCAATATCTCGGCCGCTACACCCATCGCGTGGCCATCTCCAACCACCGCCTGGTCTCCTTCACCGATGGTCAAGTCACCTTTCACTGGCGGGACTCCGCTGACCACAACAAACAGAAGTTGCTGCCGCTATCGGTCAACGAGTTCTTGTGTCGCTTCTTACTGCACATCCTCCCGCAAGGCTTCGTGCGCATCCGACATTTCGGCTTGCTGGCCAACCGTCGGCGCACCACGCTTCTGCCGCTTTGCTTTCAGTTGCTGAGCTCAGGACCACAGCCGCAAGCGGAACACCACGCTTCCTCCACCGAAGACGCTCCGGCTCTTTATCGCTGCCCCAAGTGTGGAGGACCCATGAAGGTTATCGAGCGGCTCACCGCTGCCGAGATTCAGCTTCGTTCTCCACCCATGGTGACTGCTGCGGCATGAAACGACTCTCTCTAACCCGAATCCTTCGCGCGCTTCGCCACGCCCCCTACCTCTGCGTCTTGCCGTTGCATCAATCTCTTGTTCCAGCTTCTTCGGGCATGGTCATCGCGATACTTTTTGTGGTAGCAAGCTTATTGGCACATGGTCTCGCCAGTTGCTCTCGGTCGCGCAGTCCCCGGCACACCTCAACACCGCTCCTTCCCGCAATTGATTTTGCATAGGGCCCGCGTCCACCGCAATCGCCAGCGGCCACGTGCAAACGGCTTAATCGAACGCGCGCAGAGAACCGTGCCTGTCTTCACGTATCCGCGAAAACGCGCGTCCGATTAAGCGCTAGCGTTTACCAGGACTTGGCCCCTCAAAAGTGGACAAACGCGCTTCCAGCTGTACTCATTCAACGCAGTACGCGATGAGAGAGCGGCTCCTGTTGCCAAGTTGATGTCACTATTATCGAGTGAAGCAAAGCTATTCAATTTTGTCTGCGACCAAGTGGATTCTGAGACGAAAAATATTCTTCGTCGGACTTTGCATATTCTTCATGTTCTTCGTTGAGCTCGCACGCGAGCTACTCACCCCTGAGGTCTTTGAATGCCATTATATCCCCCAGCCTTTTGCAGCTCAGCAGTCGCCGAAGCAAGCGGTCTTCATTGCACGAGTCCTTTCGACAAGGATTTTGTGGCCCCGGACGACGAGTCCACCGCAGCAAGGATACCCGAGAAGATATTGGGCCCTCGCGGTGGTGCAGAAGAGTTATTGGGGGCTCCCATGGTGGGACCACAAGATTGTAGTACTCACTTTCTTTGTACGAGGCGGTAGCGGTTTTGAACGGGGTGAGGTTTATTTCGTCGATGGAAATGCCTCGTCTCGCGGACTGACACAGTTTCTACCTTTCTTCGAGACTCATTGCACGCGCACTGGGGCTCTAAAATATTCTGAGGTTGACCTTCGCGCACTTCGTGATGGCGCACCGAAGAATAGCGTTCGCATCATGGGATACACCTCTCGGCGGAAGTCCACCGGCGAATGGAAGGAAGTGCCTGGAACGAGTGTTGGAATCTCTGGTCCCGCAGGCGAAACCGTCGTCACCTCGGACCAGCAAGGCTTGTATGACATCTCCGGATTGACTCCTGGATCGTATTCCGTTCATGGGATGGACCCCAAAGACGGGCCCTACTGGGCTCACGGCATCTGTATCTGGGATGGGTCTCAATCCCTCAAATCAGGGGACATTCGTGAGTGTGGCGTTACTGTCCGCTAAACTTTCTTGGGAAAAAGAATCGGGATGTGCCTGGGAAGTCGTCTTATCGGACATGTGGTTTTGCCAGGACTTCTCCGGTAACGGCGTTTGCACGTAGCCGCTGGCGCGGCGGACGCTGCGCGTGAGGTAGTGGAGCGTTGGTTGCTTGAGGGCTTGGGTGTAAGTGTGGGTCACAGGAGGTGTTCCCGTGACCCATCTTCGCAAAATGATGCTGGAAGAACTCCAGCTTCGTAATTATGCACAAAATACCATACGCCACTACCTTCGTGCAGTAGAAGATTTTGCTCGACATTTCAACTGTTCGCCAGATCGCTTAGGTCCTCGACAGATTCGGGAATATCAAGCCGAGTTATTCCAGAAGCGCAAGTTGTCAGCAAATTCCGTAGGACAACACCTGGCGGCGCTGCGCTTCTTCTACATCAAGACTCTTCGCCGAGCCTGGAGCCTTGCCGAAACTCCCTATCCGAAAAAGACCCGTCGCCTGCCGACGATTCTGAGCCGGGAAGAAGTCGCGCAACTCCTCCATGCGGCGCGCACCCCTGGCGAACGCATCCTGCTCATGGCCCTCTACGCCAGCGGCGCCCGAAACGCCGAACTGACCCACTTGAAAGTCAGCGACATCGACAGTCAGCGCATGGTGGTGCACATCCGTGGCGGCAAGGGCCGCAAAGATCGCGATGTCATGCTCAGTCCCAAGCTACTGGTGGCACTCCGCGCCCACTGGCGTTATTACCATCGGAAATCCAGTACCTGGCTGTTTCCCAGCCACTATCGCAAGGATCGGCCCATCGATACGAAAACCGTTTGGTACGCATGTCAGAAAGCCGCCCAGCGCGCCGGTCTCCAGAAACGCGTGTATCCCCATTTGCTTCGCCACTGTTTTGCGACGCATCTATACGAGGCGGGCGCGGATCTCCGCACGATTCAGATCCTGCTCGGTCATGAAGATCTGAAAGACACCCTGATTTACGTGCACCTCGCGATACAACGCCTCAACTCCACCGCGAGTCCTTTGGACTCGCTAACACTGAACGACCAGCCGCCTGACGAGA
Organism: uncultured Acidobacteriota bacterium; assembly: GCA_963833345.1. GTDB lineage: Bacteria > Acidobacteriota > Terriglobia > Acidiferrales > UBA7541 > Acidiferrum. The sequence goes on from CAWHXI010000002.1 coordinate 4,947,792, forward strand.
ACTAGATGAGCCGGCCGCCTCTGGAGGTGGCCGATATCATCCGCGCTGCGGGAGAGGCTTTCATCGAGCGAAATCGCCACTGGCTCCGTTGGAAGCATGTCAAAGTGCTGCGGGCCATCCAGCGGTGTCGTACTGCCGCACTCGGTGGCCATCTCGACGAGTGCACCCGCTGCGGACATCGTGCCCCCATCTCCTATAACAGTTGCCGCGATCGCCACTGCCCGAAGTGTCAGACCGCGGCTCGGGAACGCTGGATCGCTGCGCGTCGGCGAGAACTTCTACCGACGCCCTACGCCCATGTGGTCTTCACCTTGCCCAGCCGCTTGGCGCCGCTGGTCCTGCAGAACAAGAAGCTCCTCTACGATCTCCTCTTTCGTAGCAGTGCGGAAACCCTTCTCGAAGTGGCGCGCGACCCCAGACACCTCGGCGCAGAGATCGGTTTCTTCAGCGTCTTGCATAGCTGGAGCCAGCAACTTAATCTTCATCCGCATGTCCATTGTGTCGTTCCCGCCGGCGGCCTCTCGCCCGATCACGCCCGTTGGGTTCGCTCGGGAGAAAATTACTTTCTTCCGAAAAAGGTGCTGCGGAAAATCTTTCGTGGCAAGTTTGTCGACGCGCTCAAGCAAGCCTTCCAGGACGGCCAGCTGTGCTTCCCGGAAGACCTGAAACTCCTCGCTCAACCCAAGACTTTCGCTGCCTGGCTGCGACCCCTCTATCGACAATACTGGGTGGTCTACTTGAAACCTCCCTTCGGGGGCCCTGAATACGTGCTGCAATATCTCGGCCGCTACACCCATCGCGTGGCCATCTCCAACCACCGCCTGGTCTCCTTCACCGATGGTCAAGTCACCTTTCACTGGCGGGACTCCGCTGACCACAACAAACAGAAGTTGCTGCCGCTATCGGTCAACGAGTTCTTGTGTCGCTTCTTACTGCACATCCTCCCGCAAGGCTTCGTGCGCATCCGACATTTCGGCTTGCTGGCCAACCGTCGGCGCACCACGCTTCTGCCGCTTTGCTTTCAGTTGCTGAGCTCAGGACCACAGCCGCAAGCGGAACACCACGCTTCCTCCACCGAAGACGCTCCGGCTCTTTATCGCTGCCCCAAGTGTGGAGGACCCATGAAGGTTATCGAGCGGCTCACCGCTGCCGAGATTCAGCTTCGTTCTCCACCCATGGTGACTGCTGCGGCATGAAACGACTCTCTCTAACCCGAATCCTTCGCGCGCTTCGCCACGCCCCCTACCTCTGCGTCTTGCCGTTGCATCAATCTCTTGTTCCAGCTTCTTCGGGCATGGTCATCGCGATACTTTTTGTGGTAGCAAGCTTATTGGCACATGGTCTCGCCAGTTGCTCTCGGTCGCGCAGTCCCCGGCACACCTCAACACCGCTCCTTCCCGCAATTGATTTTGCATAGGGCCCGCGTCCACCGCAATCGCCAGCGGCCACGTGCAAACGGCTTAATCGAACGCGCGCAGAGAACCGTGCCTGTCTTCACGTATCCGCGAAAACGCGCGTCCGATTAAGCGCTAGCGTTTGCACGTAGCCGCTGGCGCGGCGGACGCTGCGCGTGAGGTAGTGGAGCGTTGGTTGCTTGAGGGCTTGGGTGTAAGTGTGGGTCACAGGAGGTGTTCCCGTGACCCATCTTCGCAAAATGATGCTGGAAGAACTCCAGCTTCGTAATTATGCACAAAATACCAGTAGTGTCCCAACGTCGTGACTCTCGGTTCCCGTAAATTATTGATGAGAAAAGCATAACCGGCAAATTCTCTTGGTCTCGATTTGATCTGCGAATGCCGATCCTGCCACCCTGCGAAGCATAACTCCGTGGGGGGCATCGATGAACCGAGGCAAGCTGGTGTTCGCGCAACTGATGCAGCATCTTCCGTTGACCACCTTCCGCCGTTGCGTCACCCGCTATCGGGGCACGTTCAAAGTGAAGTCCTTCTCGTGTCTGGATCAATTCCTGTGCATGGCGTTCGCTCAGTTGACCTTTCGGGAGAGTCTTCGAGACATTGAAGTATGCCTGCGTGCACAGAGTTCCAAGCTCTATCATCTCGGGATTCGTTCGATGGTGGCTCGCAACACGCTGGCCAATGCCAACGCTGTGCGCGACTGGCGCATCTACGCCGATTTTGCCCAGAGCTTGATCGGCATCGCCCGGCCGTTGTATGCGCAGGAGTCCTTCGGCGTCGATCTGCGAGAAACCGTCTACGCGCTCGACACCACGACTATCGATCTGTGTCTGTCGGTATTTCCGTGGGCGGTGTTCCGCACGGCCAAGGCAGCTATCAAGCTGCATACGCTGCTCGATCTGCGCGGCAACATCCCCACTTTCATTCACATTAGTGATGGTAAGGTGCACGAGGTCAACATCCTCGACCAACTGCTGCCCGAGCCGGGCGCTTTCTACATCATGGATCGTGGCTTCCTGGACTTCGAACGCCTCTATCGCTTCCACGAGGCCGGCAGCTTCTTCGTGACCCGTGGCAAGTCGAACCTCAAGGTTCAACGGCGCTACTCGCATCCGGTCGATCGCGAGACCGGGTTGATCTGCGACCAGAGTGTCGTCCTCACTGGCTTCTACTCGCATCAAGGTTTCGAGGCACCGCTGCGGCGCATCCGCTTCAAGGATCCTGAAACCGCCAAGCCCCTCATTTTTCTAACCAACAATTTTGTCTTGCCAGCATTTACGATCACCGAGCTATACCGCTGTCGTTGGCAAGTGGAGCTGTTCTTCAAATGGATCAAGCAGCATCTGCGAATCAAAGCGTTCTTTGGAACTTCGGAAAACGCAGTCAGGTCACAAATCTGGATAGCCGTTTCCGCCTACGTTCTGGTCGCCATCGTCAAAAAGCGACTACATCTTTCGGCCAGCCTGTATGAAATCCTACAGATCCTCAGCCTGACCATGTTCGAGAAAATCCCGTTGGATCAACTACTTGCACAAACGATGACCGACGAAATTCAACGCGTTTCCGATAACCAATTGATTCTGTTCACCTAACGTTGGGACACTACTGACAAAATACCATACGCCACTACCTTCGTGCAGTAGAAGATTTTGCTCGACATTTCAACTGTTCGCCAGATCGCTTAGGTCCTCGACAGATTCGGGAATATCAAGCCGAGTTATTCCAGAAGCGCAAGTTGTCAGCAAATTCCGTAGGACAACACCTGGCGGCGCTGCGCTTCTTCTACATCAAGACTCTTCGCCGAGCCTGGAGCCTTGCCGAAACTCCCTATCCGAAAAAGACCCGTCGCCTGCCGACGATTCTGAGCCGGGAAGAAGTCGCGCAACTCCTCCATGCGGCGCGCACCCCTGGCGAACGCATCCTGCTCATGGCCCTCTACGCCAGCGGCGCCCGAAACGCCGAACTGACCCACTTGAAAGTCAGCGACATCGACAGTCAGCGCATGGTGGTGCACATCCGTGGCGGCAAGGGCCGCAAAGATCGCGATGTCATGCTCAGTCCCAAGCTACTGGTGGCACTCCGCGCCCACTGGCGTTATTACCATCGGAAATCCAGTACCTGGCTGTTTCCCAGCCACTATCGCAAGGATCGGCCCATCGATACGAAAACCGTTTGGTACGCATGTCAGAAAGCCGCCCAGCGCGCCGGTCTCCAGAAACGCGTGTATCCCCATTTGCTTCGCCACTGTTTTGCGACGCATCTATACGAGGCGGGCGCGGATCTCCGCACGATTCAGATCCTGCTCGGTCATGAAGATCTGAAAGACACCCTGATTTACGTGCACCTCGCGATACAACGCCTCAACTCCACCGCGAGTCCTTTGGACTCGCTAACACTGAACGACCAGCCGCCTGACGAGAACTAGATGAGCCGGCCGCCTCTGGAGGTGGCCGATATCATCCGCGCTGCGGGAGAGGCTTTCATCGAGCGAAATCGCCACTGGCTCCGTTGGAAGCATGTCAAAGTGCTGCGGGCCATCCAGCGGTGTCGTACTGCCGCACTCGGTGGCCATCTCGACGAGTGCACCCGCTGCGGACATCGTGCCCCCATCTCCTATAACAGTTGCCTTATGGGGAGTTTTTTCTAATGGGGAGTGGAGCGCGGGAACCTGTTCAGGGCGGCCTTTTCGAATAGGGTTGGGCGGGCGGCGACTCACCATAACTTCAGGGGCTTTGCTACGTTGATGCGGCCATTCATGGCCGATGCTCAACAAGGAGAGCCCATGCTAGAAAAATATTTCTCCGCGCCCAAGACGCTAAGACGCTTGCGGGGTGGAATCAGTGGACCACACATAGACGCGTTCGCAGATGACCTCGAACGCGAAGGATACGCTCTGGCCAGCGCCGTTCGATACATTCGAGCCGCCGCCCATCTCGGCTGCTTCGTTCAACGGAGAGGCGGCGTTCTGGCAGAGATCGATTTCAACACGCTTCATGCTTTTGTTGGCCATCTCCGCGGTTGTCGGTGCCCTCACTACAAGAGAGCAAAGATCGCCTATCACGCGCGTTTTGGAGTGAAGCTTTTCCATCAACGCCTGGTGGGCTGCGGCATCTGCCCGAGTGAACCAGTTCGGGAAGAGAACGCCGGTCCAGCTCTTGTCACTGCCTTCCGCGATTGGTTTCAAACGCATCGCGGGGTGAAGCCGCCAACGCTTCGGCTGTACGCTCGCGGCGCCGCGGAGTTGCTCCAGGCCCTCGGCGAGGATGTCGGTCAATGGACTGCGCATGTCGTACGCAACTTTCTTCTACAACGTGCCAGCCAGTGTGGAGCTCAGACCACACAGAAGCTGATTACCTCCCTCCGGGCGTTTCTGCGGTATCTCAACTTCCATGGTGAATCCCGTGACGATCTCGCCCTCGCGATCCCCGCTGTCGCTCACTGGCGGCTGGCCAAGCTTCCACGCTGTCTATCCGCAGAAGAAGTGAACCGTCTGATCGCTGCCTGTGATGGTGCAGATCCCGGACGTCTTCGTGACCGGGCGATTGTACTCATGTTGGTGAGATTAGGATTGCGCGCCGGAGACGTAGCGCAGCTGCGTCTCACGGACATCGACTGGAATGGCGGCACGCTGCAAGTGATAGGGAAAGGACGATACCAGGTACGGCTACCGCTTCCGCAGGATGTCGGCGATGCGGTGCTCCGCTATCTGGAATGGCGGCCCACGAACATCGATACGGATCAGGTGTTTGTTCGAAGCATCGCTCCTTACAGGCCCTTCGCCTCCGGAGATGGTGTCTCGTCCGTGGTGAGACACGCGCTCAAACGCGCCAGCATCGAAACTCCTGCCAAGGGTGCCCACCTGCTGCGTCACACCGCCGCCACCGAGATGTTGCGGAATGGTGTGCCCTTGGATCAGGCCGGTCTGGTCCTCCGTCACCGCAGCATCGACATGACCGCCTACTACGCCAAGGCGGATGTCGCGCTACTCAAACAGATCGCTCAGCCGTGGCCGGGGGTAATTCGATGATTACGGCTGTCGAAACCTATCTTGCCGTACGGCGCGCCGTCGGCTTCACTCTCAGCAATACCGAATATCTCCTGCGCAGCTTTGCAGGGTTCGCGACCAATCAAAAGCAAACGCATATCCGCACAGCAACAGCCATTCACTGGGCCAGCCAAGCGAGATCTGTCGCGCAACGACACGTCCGCTATCAGACCGTATGCCTCTTTGCTCAGTACCTTCGCGCGGAGGACTCCCGGCACGAATCGCCACCGATGAACTACTTCGGCTATCGGAAGGCGCGTCGCGTCCCGCACATTTATTCGCGCGAGGAGATTGCCGGCCTTGTCCTTGCCGCCACGAGGCTTCCATCGCCCGACTCGCTGCGGCCCAAAACATATGCGACCCTGATCAGCCTGTTGGCAGCAACCGGCCTGCGAGTCTCGGAGGCGTTGCATCTGCTGGTCTCCGACATCACTCCAGACGGTTTGCTGATTCGCAAAACCAAGTTCCAGAAAACCCGATTGGTGCCGTTGCACGACACCGCAGTGACGGGGCTCGCTCGCTACTTGACGCACCGTCAAGAAACGCGACGCGCTGGCGCTCACGTCTTCGTTTCGGATGACGGGCAACCACTCGTGTACTGGAAAGTTCACAGCATGTTCCGGAGCCTGCTGAAATCCGCGGGGATCAAGCCCTCCCGCGGTCGATGGCCACGTATTCATGAGCTTCGTCACACGTTCGCGGTTCGGGCACTGGAGTCGTCTCCGACTGGCCGTCAACGAATCGGGCAGCACATGTTGGCTTTGGCTACCTACTTAGGTCACGTCAACATCAACACCACCTACTGGTACCTGGAAACCACGCCTGAGCTTTTGCGCGACATCGCCGTCGTCGCCGAGAGCTTTGTGCAAGGAGTGCGGCCATGACTCCTCTCGCACCGCACATAGAAGCCTTCTTCCGTGAACATCTTGTCCGCCATCGAGGTGTCAGCCCCCACACCTGCGACTCATACGCCTACAGCTTCCAGTCTCTGTTCGAGTTCGCGTCCCAGAAGCTCAGAGTGGCGCCATCAGCTCTCATGCTGGAGCAGTTAGACGCGTCGCTGATCAGCTCATTCTTGGAACATCTGGAGACCGCACGTGGCAACTCCGCGGAGACACGAAACATCCGTTTGGCTGCCATCCGCTCGTTCTTCCGGTTTTTGCAACACCATGAGCCAACCGCCGTCGGACAGGTTCGCCGCGTTTTGGCGATCCCCTTCAAGAAAACCGACCATCGATTGGTGCCGTATTTGGCCCAGGAAGAAATGCAGGCCCTGCTCGACGCTCCTGATCCATCCACGCGAATGGGAGTTCGAGACCGAGCCATATTGCACCTGGCGGTGTGCGCGGGCCTCCGAGTCTCCGAACTGACAGGTTTACGCACCGACGATATCGCACCTCAGTCAGCGAGTATCCGCGTGCGAGGCAAGGGCCGCCGTGAACGCGCGCTGCCTCTTTGGAAGACGACGGCTGCGGCACTGCGCGCTTGGTTGGCCATTCGCGGACAGGTCGCATCGCCTGAACTCTTTGTAAACGCCCGCGGTACGCCCTTCAGTCGATGGGGAGTTGCATACGTCCTGCGGCGTCACACCGAAACTGCGGACCGAAAATGCTTGACGCTGCGCGGCAAACAAGTCTCGCCCCACGTGCTTCGGCATACCTGCGCAATGATCGTGCTGCAAGCAACAAAGGACATTCGAAAAGTTTCGCTGTGGTTGGGGCATAGTGATCTGACCACGACGGAAGTCTACGTTCGAGCCGATCCTAGCGAGAAGCTAGAGGCTATCGAGGCGGTCGTGCCGCCAAGTCTTCGCAAGGGCAAGTTCCGACCGCCTGACAAGCTGCTCGCCCTTCTGAAGGTCAAGCCTTAATGGAGAGTCGAAAGGGCGTGGCTTCGTGTACGGCACGCCTTTCTTGCTGTGCCACTCCCCATTAGAAAAAACTCCCCATAAGGCAACTGTTATAGGAGATGGGGGCACGATGTCCGCAGCGGGTGCACTCGTCGAGATGGCCACCGAGTGCGGCAGTACGACACCGCTGGATGGCCCGCAGCACTTTGACATGCTTCCAACGGAGCCAGTGGCGATTTCGCTCGATGAAAGCCTCTCCCGCAGCGCGGATGATATCGGCCACCTCCAGAGGCGGCCGGCTCATCTAGTTCTCGTCAGGCGGCTGGTCGTTCAGTGTTAGCGAGTCCAAAGGACTCGCGGTGGAGTTGAGGCGTTGTATCGCGAGGTGCACGTAAATCAGGGTGTCTTTCAGATCTTCATGACCGAGCAGGATCTGAATCGTGCGGAGATCCGCGCCCGCCTCGTATAGATGCGTCGCAAAACAGTGGCGAAGCAAATGGGGATACACGCGTTTCTGGAGACCGGCGCGCTGGGCGGCTTTCTGACATGCGTACCAAACGGTTTTCGTATCGATGGGCCGATCCTTGCGATAGTGGCTGGGAAACAGCCAGGTACTGGATTTCCGATGGTAATAACGCCAGTGGGCGCGGAGTGCCACCAGTAGCTTGGGACTGAGCATGACATCGCGATCTTTGCGGCCCTTGCCGCCACGGATGTGCACCACCATGCGCTGACTGTCGATGTCGCTGACTTTCAAGTGGGTCAGTTCGGCGTTTCGGGCGCCGCTGGCGTAGAGGGCCATGAGCAGGATGCGTTCGCCAGGGGTGCGCGCCGCATGGAGGAGTTGCGCGACTTCTTCCCGGCTCAGAATCGTCGGCAGGCGACGGGTCTTTTTCGGATAGGGAGTTTCGGCAAGGCTCCAGGCTCGGCGAAGAGTCTTGATGTAGAAGAAGCGCAGCGCCGCCAGGTGTTGTCCTACGGAATTTGCTGACAACTTGCGCTTCTGGAATAACTCGGCTTGATATTCCCGAATCTGTCGAGGACCTAAGCGATCTGGCGAACAGTTGAAATGTCGAGCAAAATCTTCTACTGCACGAAGGTAGTGGCGTATGGTATTTTGTGCATAATTACGAAGCTGGAGTTCTTCCAGCATCATTTTGCGAAGATGGGTCACGGGAACACCTCCTGTGACCCACACTTACACCCAAGCCCTCAAGCAACCAACGCTCCACTACCTCACGCGCAGCGTCCGCCGCGCCAGCGGCTACGTGCTAACAGCCGAAACCGGACAAGTCCCGTTCCGAGAACAGAACAAAGAGTTCTGAAATCGGAACATGTCCGGTTACCCGTAATCGGAAGTTAGTCTCGCCGACCGCTCCGATTCAGGAAAACACTCGGCTGTGAATGTTGAGGGGCATTTCGAGCACAACGGAATTCGGACAAGTTCACACATGCACCGCCAACTTAGTCTCACACCCTGTAGTTTGCCCCTGGCTAAGAGACTTATTTCTTCTTCAGCTCTGCGGTCCAGTTCAGAATTACCGTAAGAGGCTCAGATGATGTCTTGGCCGTGTTGATCAGGAATCGTTTGCCGTCCGGCGTAGTATCCCAGCGGAAAACATCCAATGCCGCGCTATTGTATACGCTGGTTGCAGGCAGCTGGAACAGGGGTTTAGGGGAGCCCCCCTTGAATATCGGTCCCTCCGTGACGTCCACAGCCATGAGTTTCCCGTCGAGAGAAAGATAGAACAACTCCTTACCATCCCGTCGCCAGCGTGGCTGGTTGCCACCATCACTAGAAACCGGTGTCTTACTTCCTCCACCCGGAGGCGTGGGGAATGGCTGAACATATACCTCTACTCTACCGGACTCGTCCGAAGCATAGGCTATCCAGTGTGTATCGGGAGAGAACTGCCCCTGGCCCTCGCTGAATTCGGTATTCGCGAACGGCATCGGCTCCCCAGAGGGTACTCCGTCTCCCGTCAACGGCAGAACCCATAAATCTGCATTCGTCTTTGCATCCTGCTGGGTATACAGCAGGAAACGGCCGTCGCGTGACCAATGGTTCGGGAATTTCGCATCGTCTGTTGGACTGACCAACACCTGTTCTTTCCCAGCACCGTTCGCAGCTTTCTGATAAATCCCAGTCCCGCCGGCCCGCGCAGCAGTAAAGGCCACTCGGCTGCTATCCGGGGACCATACCGGCGCGAGATCCGGAGAGAGATCAAAAGTAAAGCGGGCGCTCACGACGCGAACCAAGTCAAGCAGCCAGATGACTTGGCTGGCACCCAACGACTTCGGGTCGATTCGCGTGGCGGCCACTCGCGTTCCATCCGGCGACAGCGCGAGATCGTCGTAAGAAAATGTTCCGGATTCCCCCGCATCACCTAGCTCTTTGCCCTGGCGGTCATACCAGCTGAGCCCGGAAAGCGCGGTGGCACTCTTCCCGGCGCGGAATGCTATGACACCGTTTGCCGACGCGGAAAAACCTGCGGAGAGTAGGAAGGTCCCAACCTGCTCGGCAACTGGAGTTGGCTCGCCCACTAGCTCCAGTCGCCGCTCTTCGAACATCTGAGCCAACAGGGTGCCATCGCGCATAAAAAACAGTCGTCCCGATCCTGCGTCGGAGGAAGGCGCATAAACCGCCATTAGGGAGGTGGCGAGAATTCGCTTGGAACTTTGTTGTTCGGGTTTAGCATCGAGTGACCCAATGTAAATACCAGAATTTTCAGGTGCTCTCAAATACACAAAATGTCGCCCGTCCGACAGAAAAGAAGGAAAAGCGTGAATCTCGTTGCGCCCGCCCGTAGTCGTAAGAAAGGTAGGAACACCGCCCCAGGCCGAAACTTGCATGATTCCTTTGCCGTCGGTGCCAAAAATAATTATGTCATCCTTGTTCCAAGCGCCACCGAGAACGGAGGCTGAGGTATCGCAGATCGTCTGCGGTGGGCCACCGGAGATATCGATCCGTTTCAACTTGCTTCCCGACTGAAATGCGACGAACCGGCTGTCCGGGGACCAGAAGGCGTGCGGCCCATAGACATTTTCTGTGCCTGGCAGCGGGCGCGTTTCAAGCGAATCTAAAGCGCGAATCCAGATGAGCCTGCGCCCGTCCGGACCGGGCGCCAGGATAGCAAGCTGGCGTCCATCGGGTGAAAGTGCGAAGTTGAGACTGCCTGCAGGCACCGGGATCTCGAATCGCACTGGCGCGGCCAAGAGGGGCGTCTTGCCCCAATACAAGAATGCATTTAGAGCCAGGGCAAAACCCAGGAACACCGCTGCGACGACAGCAAGCCGCCGCCAGCGAGTCCTTGGTTGCCTCGTGGGTGCAAGCGGTTCCGCTTGACTCACTGACTCCACCATCCATTTTAATTCGAGAGCGAGGTCCCGTGCGGTCTGCCAGCGTTCATCCGGGTCCTTGGCGAGACAGCGGCGAATTACGTGATCCAATGACGGTGGCGTGAGCGGTTTCAACGTGTTGAGTGGGGTCGGCTCTTTGTCGAGAATCGCGGAAGCCACACTCAATTGGCTTTTTCCTTGGAAGGCGCGTTGGCCGGTGAGCATTTCGTATAACACGGCACCGAGGGAAAAGATGTCACTACGGCCATCAAGTTCCTTTCCCTCGACTTGCTCGGGTGACATGTATTGAAAGGTGCCGACGACTATGCCTTGATCAGTAACGGGGGTTGCTTTGGCTGCACTCGTCAAAGTAATGGCATTGGGTGAGGGGACGGCGGGCTTAGCAAGTCCGAAATCGAGCAGCTTCGCGCCGGTCTTGGTGAGCATGATGTTACCGGGCTTCAAGTCACGATGAATCACACCACTTCGGTGCGCTTTGTCCAGCCCACCGGCGATCTCGGTGCCAATCTTGAGCAATTGTTCCGTCGGCAGTTCGCCCCGTTCAAGACGCTTTGCAAGAGTGTCCCCCTCGATGCATTCCATCACCAGGTATTCGGTCCCGTTCTGATTGCCGACGTCGTACAAGACGCAGATGTTCGGATGGCTCAGAGACGAGATGATCTTAGCTTCGCGCTCGAAACGTTGCTTCCGTGAGCTATCAGCTGAAAGCTCTGCAGGAAGAACTTTTATCGCGACATCGCGATCCAGTCGCGTGTCGCGTGCGCGATACACTTCCCCCATGCCACCAGTGCCGAGCAAAGTGAGGATTTCATAGGGGCCTAGATGTGTGCCTGGAGCAAGGGCCATGGTTCGTGATTATAACGCCGGGAATCCTTATAGGTTCGACAACCTTCAAGTGCCTGATAAACGTTACCGGAGAAGTCGATCAAAAAATCACATGATGTCCGGTAAGACGACATAACCGGTCAATCTCTGCCCATGTTCAGGGTGTCGCGAGCTTGCGAGCTTCGCTAAGGATTTTGGTGAGGCGGTTGGAGAGCCGGTCCAGGCGACGGCGAGAAGTTCCGTTTGGCAGCGAGCGGCGGAACGTTTCGAGCACATGTTGAGTAGCAAGCAAAGAATCGAGCACTCCGCCGAGGCCAGTTCGAAGGGGGGCAGACGGCACCTTCGGTTTCGGAATCAGATGCCGAGGTCTTGAGCGAGCCAGCTCAAATGCCCGCTGGAGATCATTCAACGTGACATCAAGATATTGCATGGTCATCTCGGGAGAGGTGTGACCGAGTAATTTCATGACCGCGGGAAAACCAACACCTGCTCGAAGCATCTCGGTGGCATAAGTGTGGCGAAGCTGGTGGGGGACGATGTGCGTGGAAAGGCCGAGCGAATGGCAGACTTGATGTAAGTAATCACGAAAGTGGCGAAGGAGCGTGTCTTTGGCGCCCGAACGGGCCAGGAGCCGCCCATCGGCAGGCAGCGGATCAAGAGAACGAAAGAAGCGGAGGCGTTGGACGAGTTCACACACAAAGGGATCTACGGGGACCATACGTTCCGTTTTGAGTTTGCCGAGCGGCACGTGAATCGCCCATTGACCTGGGCCGGTAGAGCGCAGGCAGTCGAAGGACAGATCGGCACACTCACCGATGCGCATGCCGGTGTGGCGGATGAGCAGAAAGACGTTGCTGCCCAGATCATTGCGCAAGCGGAACTCCTGTTGCAGCAGTTCGTCCTGCTCTGCCGTGAGTGGGCGTGGAAGTCTTTGCGGGAGGCGCGGAATGTCCTCGCGGCGGATCAGATGAGCGAGTTCAGAAAGCTGTTCGGTCCAAGCCAGCTCGTTGAAAATGGAACGTAGAGCGATAAGCCGATTGATATAGGACGCCGTTGACAGCGGCGGCGCTTGCGAGTGCAGGCGGGACATCCAGCCGAGGATGTGGGGTTCACGACGCAATTGGTCGAGGCACTTCGCCTCCGGATGATCAGCGCCAAGATAGTTTAGGAAGTTGCGTGCCGTCCCGTGGTGCTGACGAATGGTTCCGGGACTGAGTGCCACGCTGAAGGAATCGACTGCCCGGTCGAAGACCAGAGCCAGCGAATGTTGTAGCGGAGGGCGTCGCGCGCGGTTCATGAGGGAGTCCTCGGAAGAGGACGAATGTGCTGCGCCACGGCGCGCGCATATTGCAGATAGACGTCTTGTGGGGTGACTTGCACATACAGCAGCGTGGTCTGGATATCGGCGTGACCCATCAACTGCATGAGCGCGGGAAGACTCATTCCGGCGCGGATCATGTCGGAGGCAAAGGTGTGTCGAAAGCGATGAGGGTTGGCGAGCTGGATGCCGGTGGCCTGGCGATGGTAGCGGAATAAGGACCGTAATCCCGCAGCGGTCATGCGTGTTCCGCGCGCGTGTCCTTTGAGCGAGACGAAGAGTGCGGCGGAACAGGGCTTGGGCCGTTCCAGTCGCAGATAGTGTTCGAGCAGTTGCACGGTTTCCGGCGCCAGCGGCAGGAAGCGAAATTTATTGCCTTTGCCACGAACGCGAAGCTGTGCTTCGGAGAGCAACGGGTCATCGCGATTCAAAGCCAATACTTCGGCGGACCGCAGCCCTTGCAGTAACATCAAGCCCACGATGGCCAAGTCGCGCGAAGTGTGGAAACTCGACCAGAAGCGCGCTACTTCATCCACCGAGAGCGGCACGATGTTGCGTTTGGGCACCTTCACGCGCAGTCGGCTCATCGCTACTTGCCGCCGGCCAAGACCCATCGGCCTTCGCCGCAAAAAAGCTTGATGAAAGCCGCGGGCGATCTGGCAGGGAGCATCGGGGAACTCGTTGCGGATGGCGCGCTCGGCGACGGCCACGCGGTCATTGATGGTGGAAGGGGAAGGCCGAGGTTGTTGGCTGGACTGGAAGCGCAGATAGTCCAGGAGCGTGGACTCGGTAAGGTCATCTTCCCTAACGTCGCCGATGTGATGAACACTCTCCCACCAGCGAACAAAGTGCAGCAGGTTGTGAGCGTAGATGCGCAGAGTGGTGTTCGCCAAGCGGCGGATATATTCGCGATCCAAGTAACGATTGATCCAGCCGATGCCTCGGCCAGTGGTCTGCTCGACGACACGAACCGGACTTTGTGCGTTGTGGGAGGTCTGCTGGTAGTGCACACAGAACTTCATGGCTGAGCAGCCTCCAGAAGAGTTTGAAACTGTCCTGCGTCACCGCCCTGGACGAAGAAAGAGTTCGGATCGTGGCCCTCGGGCAGGAGAACGCGGCGAGTGGCGATGCCTTGCGCGCACAGACGCTGCGCTAACTGTTGCGAGGCTTGTTGTCCACTGCCGTTGGCGTCGACATCGAAGGTGAGATAAACGGTGCGCGGACGGTCGCACAGCTGTTGAAACTGGTCAGCGTTGAGATGCGTGCCCAACGAACAGGTGACTTGGCGAAAACCGGCCTGCCACAACACGGCATAGTCGAACAACCCCTCGACGAGAATCACCTCGGAGCACTGCTGAACCTGCTCCCAAGCATACAAGCCGCCTTTGGAACCGGGGAGGAATCGATGGGCGAAGGCGGCAGCGATACTGCGGCCGTAGAGGTTGACGACGCGTCCGCCTTGGCAGCACGGGAAGATGACGCGCTGGTAGAAAGCGTCGCAGCCTTGTGGGTTGAGAAGGCCGAGACGTTTTAGGAGCTCGCAAGAATAACCTTGCGCCGCGAGATGTCGGCGCAAGCTCCCGCCGGGGGCATAACCGATGCGCAGTTCTTTGATCAGGACGGGATCGCGCAGTCCTCGTTGCTCGAGATAGCGCTGTGCCTCGGGGTAGCGATCGAGTTGCTGATGATAGAAAGTGGCGGCTTGCTCCAGCACGGCGGCAGGGTCAGCTGTAAGAGCGCTTTGCTGCTGGAGGTAGGCGAGACTTTGGCGGAAGGAAAGATGACGGGACAACTGGACAAAGCGAAGGAGATCGCCACCCTGGCCGCAACCGTGACAGTAGAAGAGATTTTTGCGGGCGTTGACATAGAACGAAGGGCGGGTTTCCGGATGAAGGGGACAGAGTCCGACGAACTCGGGGCCGAGAGCGATAGGTCGGGCGATCCAATGCTGCTGCCGCAGATAATCGAGCAGCGAAAGGCGCTGTTTCAGTTTTTCGATATCCTCGCCCACGGCGCAGTTTTGCCTCTAGAGGCGAACGTAGGAGAAGGTGGCCAGCATTCCCAGGCAAGGATGGTGGGAAGAGAAATTTTCTCAGAGCCGCAAGGGCCAAAGAATTTGCAGAACCGGAATCAGCCCAGACAAAGGCCCAGCTTGGTGATTGGGCGGATCACCGCACCCCAGCCAGTGAGTCATGCGGGCGAGCGTTTGGCGAAAAAAAGAAATGGCTGGCTGAGAGCGGTCCAGTCCGTGGGCCCAGCGGCGAAGTGTGGAAGGATCAGGCACGCGGTTAGGATCTTTGAGCGTAGGCACTGCCTCTTCCCAGGTGCAATGCTCCGCAAAGCGCCGCCGCAATGCCTGGCAACGAGTCGGCAAGCTGTAATGGGTGTAAGGGAGAGAAAACAGTGGAAGGAAGGTGAAGGTTTTCCCGCAACCGGGGCAGCGACCGCGACGGATCCCGATCCAGTCGTGGTGTTCATCGTGCGCCTGTTTGAGGCGGCGTCCGTGGCCGATGATCGAATCGCATTCACAAGCGGGACATCGCCGCAGAATGACCTCGGCGCAACTCGTGGCCCAATCCGTTTCGAGCTTGTGCGGCGGCACGGAAAGTGGGATAAACAGAATCGTAGCGTATTGGGGCTCTGCCCTCCGGCGTTGACCCGCCAAGATCGCAGCCGGAAGCGGAGCTCCTTCCTCCTGAAACAAAATCCAACTGAAAGAGAATAACCCTTCTCGCCTGCAGCTTTTAGGGGTGTGATCCAGAATATTGGCCGGTAATAATCGACTACTCAGGACTTAGCAGCGTACACGGGCATTCACACTGTCCGCCGCCCGTTTTGAGTTAGTGGTAGTCTTCTCCATGTGGCAAGCATTATGGATGAGAAATCTGCTGGTCCGTCTGCCTTCTACCTTCGACGGGCGGATGAATTGCGCGGTGCCATCAACGAAAACTTGAGCCGTTTCTGGCGCTACACAATGAGCCTGGTCCTCATTGGATTGCTCGCCTGCTTCGCTTTCTATCTGTCTATTGTTGCCAAGAGATTGCCGATTTGGGTGCCCATCCTAGTGGTCTCCGCTGGAGCAATTGTTGTGCAGCGGCGTCACCTGCACCAGCGCAGATTTATGCAGCTCTCTAGCCTTGCCAACTATTACGATAAGGGAATCGCCAGACTTGACCGGAAATGGGAATTGCTGGACGGAGGCGAGGGCTTCATCGATCAAGACCACTTCTATTCAAAGGACTTAGATCTTTTCGGTCGTGGCTCACTCTATCAATTACTGTGCTCAGCTCGAACACAGATAGGCCGCGATACGGTCGCCAACTGGATGGTGGTTCCCGCGAGCATAGAAGAAATCCAAGCGCGAAATGCGGCAGTTACAGAACTTCGTGAACGGCGAGATTTGCCCGAATCCCTGGCGACCTCTGGCCCTATGGTGGTCTCAGACTGTCGGCCCGAATTCCTGAAAACATGGGCCGCCGAACCCTCTTCCCTATTTCCGTCGTGGGCTCGGCCACTGGCGTTCCTTTTGATGCTTGTCGCAATCGCATTGCCGGTTCTGTTTTGGTCTGGTCTCTTAGGTCTACATAACTTGTGGGTCTGCCTCGTTGCGCTGTTCTCAATTCAGGCCATCTTTGCGGGAACCTTTCGTCATCAAGTCAAATTATTGCTCGAATCGCTGGGACCACTCTCCATCGAACTCCCGATAGTGTGTGAACTCCTCCAAATTGTGGAGCGAGAGCAATTCACTTCGGTGAAACTCCATACGCTTGCTCGTTCCCTGGCGTGCGACGGGTCGGCCGCTTCCACCAACATACGTCGTTTGCAGCGACTCATCCGTTTGGTCAAGGAACGCGAGAATGAATGGTTCGCGTATCTATCGTATTGCCTGTTGTGGGCGACCCAGTTCGCAATGGCTATCGAACACTGGCGTCGCCGTCACGGCTCCCAAATGCTGGAATGGGTAGCCGCGCTCGGAGAATTCGAGGCACTGATTTCACTTTCTACGTATTCCTATGAACATCCCGGAGACACATTTCCGCAACTGGTGGAAAAAGGTCCAGAATTCGAGGCCGAAGGGCTCGGTCATCCACTACTCGAAGAAAATACCTGTGTAAGGAATGACATCCAATTGAGTGACGCGGTGCGGTTTCTCATCGTCAGTGGATCGAACATGTCGGGCAAGAGTACATTTCTTCGCGCAATAGGTCTGAACGTGAGTTTGGCATTGATGGGAGCGCCCGTTCGATGCGCGAAGCTACGCCTGTCACCGCTGGCAATCGGTGCCGCAATCCGCATCCAGGATTCCATGGTGGACGGCCTGTCACATTTTCTGGCAGAGATGCAGAGATTACGACGCATGATCGAGGCGGCAGATCAAAACCCACTTTTGTTCTTAGCTGACGAGATTATGAGTGGAACAAATTCTCATGACCGAAGGATCGCGACGGAATGGGTGCTCCGGGCGTTGATGCTACGAGGGGCGATTGGGGCAATTACTACACACGACCTCGCCTTGACTGAGATTGCAGCCAATGGCTTGCCCGGTCGCAACGTCTACTTTGAGGATTCAGGTGAGTTCGGTAATCTGTCTTTTGATTACAAGCTCCGCAATGGAGTGTTAAGCCGATCAAATGCCTTGAATATCGCTCATCTACTTGGAATCGATACTGCCGCTATCAAATCTGATTAGACTCCACGGCACAATTAATTGGAAGCATCGTCGGCGATCTTCGGATGGCTGCACGAGTGTTTTGATCGCGACCCGAACTTCCGTGACCTGCTCAGAAAGAATCCACTTGGACGATTAACGCCGTTATCGGAAAAGAATCTGGGCCAAAAACCCGTTGTCCGGTTAGTCGACTCAGCGGGCAGTGCGAGGGAGGCAGATGAGGTTATGCGTTCGGACTATGCAGATTTTCCTATAAGTCTTGAGATTTCTTTCCGTGACTCTTAACTCATCTTCAAGAAGGCATGCTTTGAGTTCGGAGGTTCTTAGGCGATGAATTTCGTTTCCGTCTGCCAAAAAAACTCTCCCTTTCCTGTCAAGAATGTGGAGGCTCGACAGGCCGAGAGGGTCATCAGCCGAGAAGCCGCACACGTAGAAACATTTATCTCCTGACACGATCAACACGCCGGTCCAACACTGCCAGAGTGCTCTAACTCGAAAAACAACGAAGGCTAGACAGGCCAAAATTACGAGAACCGGCAAGATTCCGACAGGGTCCATGTGTTCTAACCCTTTCGGTGAAATGCTACTCCGCATCAGGGGGAAGTCAAAGCCTGATTTACGCTAGCGCGGTAACCGGAAAAGTCCTGGATTTTCAAGTTACCGGTAAGAACTTACCAGGCCCTTGATCGGCATCTGGCTCGCGGAACCCATTCGGTCTAGACTCTATTGCATGAGGCGGCGTTCCTTGATTCTTGGGGTAGCATTCGCATCGGCAGGCTCCCTGTCTTATCCAGTTTTGCAAAATTCCTTCGCCCACGCCCCTGCTGAATCCGATGCTACACAAAGTGGAGTCGTCTTAGCGAAGTTGTCGAAGCCGGTCTACCCTCTGTTGGCGCGGCAAACGTCGGTCAGTGGTGATGTGAACTTGTTGCTGCAAATACGGCGAGACGGAAGTGTTGAATCTGCGGTGACAGTCAGCGGTCACCCTTTACTGCAACAGGCTGCCTTAGAGAGCGCCCAACAGTCGCAGTTCGAGTGCCGAGGATGCACTGAGGAGGTAACCCCGTACTCCCTGGTGTACACGTTTCAGCTTTTTGGGAAGGACTGCCACGGAAAGCTCCACGTATTTCCCTTGCGTCATAAACACCACCTCAGAAGGAAGATTTATATCAGGTGGTGTTGCATCGACCTATTGAATGCACCCGACTAACCAGGTAAGTGAAATTCATCGGGGAAAAATGCAAGCTGCACCACTGCAGGAAAACAAACGGCGCCCTAGGCCGGGGGATTTATGGTTCTGAACGTGTAAAGATTGTTTCGCGAATTACTTCTCGCATGGAATAAATAGGCGCAGTTCGCTCTTTTGTAACTCCCGGCAGGTTGCAAACCACTAGCGATGTTTCGGTTGATAGCCCGCACCGCGCACGGGACGGCCCGGGCGTTCATCGGTAATTGTTCCGTCCCACATCACGGGGCGTCCATTCACAAAGACGTACCTCACGCCCACGGAATAGTGCATCGGATCAGTGAAAGTAGCGGTGTCGCGAATGGTCTTGGGATCGAACACCGAGATGTCTGCGAACGCTCCCGGACGGAGAATGCCGCGATCCATCAATCCTACGCGGCTCGCAGCCAGAGACGTCATCTTGCGAACTGCTTCTTCCAGGCTCATCGTGTGCTGTTCGCGCGCATAAATCCCAATCACGCGCGGAAATGTTCCGAACGCGCGCGGATGCGCCTTGGTTTTGCTCAGAGGGCCGTCCTCCGCCTGGGCTGCGGAGTCCGATCCGTACGTGACGATCGGGTTAGAGACCGCCGTCCGCACGTCTGCTTCATCCATGATGGAAATGACCTGCTGTGTGGCCGGATCCGCCATGACTATTTCCATTGCCACGTCTTTTGGATCCTTGTTCTGCCGGCGGCCAATTTCTTGCAGCGTCATGCCTTCATACTTTGTGAGCGCGGGATTCATCAAGCCGATTACCATAATGCCAGAGCCGTCTCCGCCCGAACCGAGCCACTCGTTTTCCCAAGTAGTGCTGGGCTGATCCATTTCTTTCTTTATGCGCTCGCGCTGAACCGGGTCCTTGAAACGGGCAATCATCTGGTCGATTCCGCCTTCGGAAACCCACGGAGGAAAAGAAGAAGCCAATCCGTTGCTGGCGCGCGTGTAGGGATAAACGCTGGCCGCCACGTCGATGCCTTGTGCGCGAGCCTCCTGGATGCGGCGAAGCACCTCCGGCATCTTTCCAAAATTTTCGTGGTATGCCGTCTTGAGGTGCCAGATCGTCGTAGAAATGTTGGCGCGCCGGGAGATCGCGAAGACCTCATCCAGGGAGCTGAAAATGGCGTCGGTTTCCGAGCGTTGATGCGTGAAATAGACGCCACCATATTGGCGGGCGACCTTGGCCAATTCCACAATTTCATCCGTTGACGCAAAAGTGTCCGGAACATATTCGAGCGCTGTGCTGATTCCCATGGCGCCGTCCTGCATCGCCTGGGCGACGAGCTGGCGCATCTGCTCAAGTTCTGCCGGTGACGCGGGCCGATTGACCGTTCCGATCACATAATTGCGGACGCCGCCCGCTCCCACAAAGGTGCCAAGGTTAATGGCGGATTTTGTCCGTTCAAAATGTTGGAAGTATTCGTCGAGCGTCGACCAATCAATTGTTACGCCATATTTCGTCGCGATGTCTGGGATCTCTTTCTTGAGGCGGTCGTTAATAGGAGCGATCGAGTTCCCCTCGCCTGTGATTTCGGTGGTCACGCCCTGTGTGATTTTGCTGGCCGCGCGATTGTCGACCAGTACATTGAATTCCGACTGCCCCTGCACATCGATAAATCCTGGCGAGACGACGAGCCCCCTTGCGTCCAGGCGTTTTCGAGCCGACGCTTTGCTCAGGTCGCCGATGGCGACTATGCGATCACCGGCAATGGCAATGTCCCCTGCGACCCAAGGGGCGCCAGTGCCGTCGACGATGTGCGCTCCGGAGATGATGAAGTCATAGTCCGGACGTTGCGCAGAGGCAAAGCTGGGAAGAATCAGAAAGACCAAACAAAGGCACCGAGCACAATGATGGAATCTTCCGTTCATGGTGCACCTCAGTCAAACTGAAATGAGCGTTGCGAACCGTTTCCGCGTAGCCCGCGCTATTCATTCAGTTGAGGTATAGTCGCACTATCGCGTCCCGATCACTAGCCCGAAACGGGGTTCTCCAACATGGGTAGAATGCGCTTAGTGTAAACGCTAGCGCTTAATCGGACGCGCGTTTTTGCGAATACGTGAAGGCAGGCAGGGTGCTCTGCGCGCGTTCGATTAAGCCGTTTGAACGTGGCCGCCCAGTTTGCGGCGGACGCGGGCCCTATGGAAATTCAATGATGGGAAGGAGCGGCGTCGAGGTTCGCCACGTGCGAGCGCCAGGTTGCAGCACGTGACACCTAGCGTGCGGAATCTGGTTGCGACGAAAAAGTTTGGTGAAAAAGGTGGTTGTAGAAGCTGGAAGAAGAGAGTTATTCGACGACAAGGCAAAGAAGTGCGAACCGTGCCGAGGCACGCGAAGAGTTCGAATTGGAGAGCGCGCGTTCATGCTGCCACGGCGACCACGGGCGGAGAGCGAAGTTGGATTTCGCCAGCCGTAAGCCGCTCGATGACCTTCATCGGGCCGGCGCACTTGGGGCAGTGCCAAAGATCGGACGAGTCGTTGGTGGTGGAGACGTTTTGTTCAGCTTTCGGCTGTTGTTGCGAGCCGAGAAGGTGAAAGCAAAGCGGTAGGAGCGTGGCACGCCGCCGGTTGGCGAGAAAGCCGAAGTTGCGGATGCGCACGAAGCCTTGCGGAAGGATATGCAGTAGGAAGCGGCGCAAGAACTCGTCGAGCGACAGGGGCCTGAGTTTCTGCTCGTTGTTGTGGGCCGAATCGCGCCAACGAAACGTGACGGTTCCGTCAGCAAAGGAGACCAGGCGATGATTGGAGATGGCCACGCGATGGGTGTAGCGGCCCAGATATTGCAGCACATATTCGGGGCCACCGAAGGGGCGTTTCAAGTACACCACCCAGGGTTGATGGAACAGCGGCCGGAGCCAGGCGGCAAAGATCTTGGGCTGAGCGAGGAGTTGCAGGTCTCCCTGGAAGTTGAGCTGACCATTCTGAAAAGCCTGTTTGAGGGCATCGACGAACTTGCCGCGAAAGATTTTGCGCAGCACCTTCTTGGGAAGGAAGTAGTTGTTTGGTGAGCGAACCCAGCGGGTGTGATCGGGCGAAAGGCCGCCGGCGGGAACGACACAATGGACATGCGGGTGGAGTTCGATTTTTTGATTCCAGGTATGCAGCACACTGAAGAATCCAATTTCAGCGCCCAGGCGTAACGGGTTGCGGGCCACTTCCAGAAGAGTTTCCGCAGTGGTACGGAACAAGAGATCGTAGAGGAGCTTCTTGTTCTGCAGGACCAGTGGCGCCAATCTGCGGGGGAGTGTGAAGACCACGTGCGCGTAGGGTGTTGGAAGAAGTTCTCGTTGACGCGCGGCGATCCAGCGTTCCCGGGCAGCGATCTGACACTTCGGGCAGTGGCGATCACGACAGCTGTTGAAGGAAATGGCCCGATGTCCACAGCGAGTGCATTCATCGAGATGTCCGCCGAGAGCGGCGGTGCGACACCGCGCCATGGCCCGTAGCACTTTGAGATGCTTCCAGCGCATCCAATGGCGGTTTCGTTCGATGAAGGCTTCTCCCGCAGCGCGGATGAGATCGGCCACCTCGAGCGGCGGCCGATCCATCTACTCCTCCTGCGGTGACCTGTCTTTGAGCTGTAGTGAGTCCAAAGGACTCGGTGTGGCCTGGAGATGGCGCTGCGAAAGATGCAGGTAGATGGTGGTTTCTTTCAAATCGCGATGGCCTAACAGGATCTGAATGGTGCGCAGATCCGCACCTGCTTCGAGCAAGTGAGTGGCAAAACAATGCCGCCTATGCCGATCTCGGCATAGTCGTCACTATGTCGAGTCCCGGACTATGCCGAGTAGATCCAAAAACTATAGATCTATCAGGTCTTTGACCGCCTTTGGACTCGACATAATCCGGACTGCCTGACTTCCGAAGAATTGCTGAGGCTCGCGTAGTCGTCAATTCTGACGAATCCGTCAAGGAGCCGGCTTGATGCAGCGAGATAGGCCATGCACGGGCATCTTGGCCTTCAACGCCCGTTCAAGAGATGTCTTGGCAAGCGGGAATGAGGTGCCTCCTCGCAGGCGTGAGCTCTTGGCGTGACATCCGGACTATGCCGAGTGAACTGGTCCAACAAGCTACGCAGGGACGGCGTTTTTTAAGGATTAAGAGCATCTGCGGCACAGCGGACTCGGGATAGCCCGGGACTCGACATAGTGCCGCAGAGTATGCGGATGGACGCCTTTCTGGATGTTCGCTCTCTTGGCGGCGTTATGACACGCATGCCAAACGGTTTTCGTGTCGATGGGCTGATCACCGCTGTGGAGGTGGTTGCCGGGAAAGAGCCATTGGCTGGGTTTTCGCCGCAAGCGGCGCCAATGTGCGCGGAGTTCTTCAAGTAGCACTGGGCTGAGCATGACATCGCGATCTTTGCGTTCCTTGCCGTCTTGGATGTGGATCACCATACGCTTGTTGTCGATATCGCTGAGCTTCAAGTGGGTCAGCTCGGCACACCGCGCGCCGGTGGCATAGAGGGTCATCAGGATCGTCCGATGGAAAGAAGGGCAGGCCCCATCGATGAGTTGAGCGACTTCTTCCTGGCTGAGGATCGCCGGCAGGCGATGCCTTCTTTTTGGATAAGGTGTGTCCGCGACGCTCCAAGCCTTTCTTAGAGTCTTGGTGTAGAAGAACCGCAGAGCCGCGAGACGGATCGCAACCGTACCCGATGACAAGTTCCTTTGTTGAAACAGCTCGGCCTGATATTCACGAATGTGCCGCGGACCCAAGCGGTCCGGAGGACAGTTGAATCGTCGAGCAAAATCTTCGACGGTGTAGATGTAGCTGCGTATGGTATCTTCAGAATAATTACGACGCTGGAGATCTTCCAGCATCAGTTTACGTAGATGGGTCACGGGGACCTCCTGTGACCCAAACTTATCTTAGCTCTAAGGCAACCACCTCTCCGTACATCCCACGCGCAGCGTCCGCCGCTGGGCGGCTACGTTGTATGCCGGGCATGTTCAGCAGCTAGGAGGTGCAAATCCTCTACCCAACCTGATGGAGGTGAAGGGTTAGCAATGACGCAAGGGCTATCGCCGCGAGGCGGGGTCTGAAGGAAGCGTCAAGCAAATGTGCGAGTCGATGAACAAGAACCGAATATAAGGCGTGAGCGTCGGACGAGCGGGCAACGTACTGCGAAGTCCATAATCCATCAAAGATGCGAAGCGTAGATTCGGCGACTGTGCACAGAAGGCAGCTGGAATTACCCCGGGAGATCTGTCCTGTGTCGCTTCGGCGACTGAGAGGGCCGAGAGGCCATCTGACCGCAGGGCAGAAGTCAGCAGAGGGTGTAGTAGATCGCGTCGTCGGCGAAGCTAGTGAGGCACTCCAATACCGAAAGGTGGAGCCAACAGATAGGCCGAGCCGGGAACGGTGATTGAAGACCCGAACGAGAGGAGAGGCGAGTAGGACATGGATCTCAAGCGCGACAAGCGGCAGAACATCCAAAAGAAATTGGACTTCTCATCCGAACGGAAGGGTGAAGCCCGCCGAGCCGGAAGGGAAGAGACCGAATCGCGTCAGGCGATGCATGAACCCGAAAGCCCAGCTAACACCATCCGACTCATGGAGGAAGTATGTGAGCGAGAAAATCTGTTGGAGGCATTACGGCGGGTGAAGGCGAATAAAGGTAGCGCCGGGATCGACGGGATGACCGTCGGCCAACTCAGTGGCTACCTGAAGGAGCACTGGCTCACCATCCGGGAACAACTGCTGAACGGGACCTATATACCGCAGCCGGTAAGGCGCGTGGAAATCGAGAAGCCGGACGGAGGAGGGATGCGAAAGCTTGGTATCCCAACTACGCTCGATCGATTTCTCCAGCAAGCGGTGATGCAGGTTCTGCAGCGGCGGTGGAACCCAACGTTTTCCGATCACAGCTACGGTTTTCGACCGGGACGATCCGCACATCAAGCAGTAACCCAAGCACAGCTGTACCTTGCGGAAGGTTACGGCTGGGTGATCGATCTCGACTTGGAGAAATTTTTCGATCGAGTCAATCACGACAAATTGATGGGGCAGGTCGCGAAACGCGTCGAGGACAAGCGGCTGTTAAAACTCATTCGAGCGTTCCTGAACGCTGGGGTGATGGAGAACGGGTTAGTCAGTCCAAGCGTGGAAGGAACTCCCCAAGGGGGTCCACTTTCGCCGCTGTTGAGTAACCTCGTACTCGATGAACTCGATCAAGAGTTGGAGCGTCGTGGACATCGCTATGTTCGATACGCAGATGATTGCAATATCTACGTGCGAAGTGAGCGAGCAGGTCAACGAGTGATGAAGAGCATTACGCGATTCATCACGCAGAAGCTCAAACTCAAAGTGAACGAGTCCAAGAGTGCGGTGGCGAGACCGCAGGAGCGGAAGTTCCTCGGATTCACCTTTACAGATGGACCTGAGGTCAAGCGCGCAATCGCGCCAAAGTCCTTGGTCCGTTTTAAGCGGCGAGTCCGGGAGATCACACGACGTGCAAAGGGCGTCAGCCTGGAAACGACGATGGAGGAACTAGCCCCATACATGCGGGGCTGGCGCAGTTATTTCGGCTTCTGCGAAACTCCTCGCATTCTCGGATCACTTACCAGCTGGGTCCGTGCGCGACTTCGTGTGGCACTCTGGCGACAATGGAAAACAATCCGTCGTCGTCGGGCAGCTCTCTTGGCACTGGGGATCCATCCAAAACTGGCTCGCAACACCGCCTGTAGCAGTCGCGGTCCCTGGTACCTCGCCCACGCCAAGGCCATATCCGTCGCGCTTCCCACAGCCTATTTCAAATCGCTCGGACTTCCGCATTTGGAGGATGTGAAGTAGCGTAACCATCTCGAACCGCCGTGTACGGACCCGTACGCACGGTGGTGTGGCAGGGGTCGGCGGGTGACCGCCGCCCCTATGCCGATCAAACGCCGTTACCGTACAAGTGAAATTCAGACGTTCGGCAAGGCGGTTTATCGAGAGTCGCCAACCCGACTAGGCGGGCACAAACGTGTGCTGCCGCACAGACACAGTGTGTCTTAACGGACTCATTTCGAGCAGAGAGTTGCTCGTAAGCTATGTATTTTCTTTCTGAATTACGGTTCGCGAGTTGCTCCTCCGCTCTATAGGAGGGACTTATACGCAAATCAACAACCGTCAAACCTTCGTTCGCGACCAGATCATGAACGGGTTACAGGCGCGAACCACACTCTTATCTGTTTTCCTCACTGCGGTGCTGGCGTCAGTCTCTGTTGCCTGCGTCGTGACTCACTACGCCATCACGGCTTTTGAAATGACGGATGCGCAGCGAACGGAGGCGATTGTTGGGCAATTCAGGAAAGACTTTGTTCAGCGCGGGGACGAGGTTGTCAAGCTGGTGCAAAACTTCGCGGACTCGAACATCACTCTAAAAATGGCAATTGATCTGGCGCAGCCCAAGGCGGATCAATCCCTTTACGCCAACGACGCGATTGACGCAGTACACGATCAACTAATGGATTTCGTAGAGATCGTAGGTTGGGATGGCACTGTGATTTCTTCTGCGCAATACCCTGCGCGTGTGGGCCAAAAGAACGATTGGGTATTGGCGACAAAGGACTGGAGTGACTCACCAGCATTCTTGAAGAGAGATGAACTTCCAGATGGCGAAGCCTTGTCGCTCGTGGCAGTTCGCTCGGTCACCAGCGGAAACGGTAAGCATTTGTACGTAATCGGTGGCCGCCGCATCGACCGCAATTTCCTGTCGTTGTTGCCCCTTCCTCCCGGCATGCGGGTGCTACTGTATCGCGGTCTAGAACCAACGCTTGTCGCCGCAGATCTCACAGATACTACTGCAGTGGTGGCCCAAGCGGACCGCTTTGCGCCGCTCATCGACCAGATTCAAAAGCGTCGGCAATCCTTCGTCCAGACCATCGACTGGACCAGCGACCCCTCCGCCGCCGAAACCTTTCACGTTATGCCCTTGGAGGGACGCAGTAGAGAACTCCTCGGTGTGCTGCTCGTGGGAAGTTCGCTTAAAGAATTAGTCCGGCTGAAGCGGCGTATCGTGCTGATTGCTTCGTGCGTCGCGAGTACTGCTCTTTTCATTGGACCGCTGATCAGTTTGTGGATCTCCACCCGTATCATTCGTCGCGTCGAGGCGGGCAGGTCCGCCATCGGCCCGTCAGGATTCGGGAAGTGACGAGAACACTGTTAACCTGCGTTGGTATGCTTATTCAAGATGAGAAAGAGTCCCGTACAATTCTAATCATTCCCAATTCCTGGTCAACGCCGTTACCGGAAAAGTAGATCGGTCCAAAAGGACTTGTCCGGTTTGACTAATCGGAAAGGTTCCTCATAGTACCGATACATGGTAGAAGTAGGCAGTGCGTTCGCGCGAGGGACTCCGCTCTCTGCAAAAAAAGGCGGTCTCCGGGGTATAGGCGCACGCACCGTTCGTTTGTCGATACGCATTTAGGAGTAGAGGGAATGGGCGACCAACTGGCGAAGCTACGCAAATTGACCGGGCAACTGCAGAAGCTCACCTATGAAGCAGTAAAGTCCAGCACGATGGCTGAACTTTCGGAGGAAGAGCAGGTGTTTGCGCGGGCAATGCAAGAACACATGCACCTGAAGCACATTCACAACGCCCTCGAATTTGCGGACGTGCGGGAGGGAGCTCCCTATGAAGTCGAGTTTGAGGGCAATGTCGTGAGTCCTTTGGCCCATGTAGTCATGCATGCAGCTGCTAAAGGGCAGATTGAACAGGTGCCTGAAGTGAGAACAGCCTTTGAAAAGATGGTGGCGACGGGCACTCCAGCTCATCACGCTGAGCACGTTCTCGCTGCTCTTGTCGGAGAACTAATGTGGGAGATGAGTCGCGCCTCAGAAAGAGGCGCAGCCAAGGCCAAAGAACGCTACGATCGTTCAATTCGAAAACTCTGTGAGGATTCGACCTTCCGCGAGAAAATGACGAAACGCTTCGGAGCATCTCATGCGGCGTTTGAATAAGACCTTTTTTGCGGAAACATCCCATCTCGTAAAAGCAAGCCGGAAGTTATCGGTTCGTCGGTCGGATTAGTGCCGACAAAACGCGCTTCTTGTCCACGAACGGAGTAGTTCCCGGTTGGGAAGCCGGAAATCATTGGTGGGAGCGCCACGTCAAAGAGGGTGGGGAAGGCTGGCAATTTAAGGCAAATAAAACACGTGAAAATCGGCCCGTACAAACGGGTCAGTTAGAGTGAGCAAACCGCCACCTGCAACCTATCGGCTACCTTTATCCCAATTTATCCCAATACGCTGCCAATCGTGGCCAAACCGTCCAGAGCGAGCCGAACGTGGCCAAGAGAATCGGAGTGGCGCTGAGAAGGAGGATGGAGCCGCGGAGTTTGCAAAATCCTTTATCCCAATTTATCCCAATAACCTGCCAACCGTGCCCAAAGCGTCCAGAGCGAGTCGAACGGCGTCTTGAGTTGTCAACAACTTACCAGCGAGCCAGAGCGCAATCACCCGTTTGCTAAACCGTTGCTAGGATTCGCCTGCGGATCGTCAACATTAGCAAGCCCTTCGGTTGTTTCCCGAAGGACAGGCTGTCACTCCATTGTCACGGTAGTTGTGGAAAAACGATGGAGAACCAAGAACAAAAGCTGAATACGGAAGAGGATTTGGCTCTTGTGCTCCGCCGCAACTGATTCTCCTCGGAAAACATCTGCTCCTGTATTATTATTAAGTTATCTAAATTCCCGTTAACCGAAGGGTTCTAGAGCGCCGGCTCAAAAAGTCCCACGCCCTCAATGGACGCGACCTTCTGAGAACTGCTGCGACGCGGCAGTTGACCGCGGGAGCAGCGGAATTTGGATCCGCTGAAATCCGCTGCTCTCTCTTTTTACAGGATTTTTGTCAAAACAAAGAGCACAGATCATCGCAAATACTGAAGCTGAAACTCCCATGCTTCCTCTATATATAGGTACAGCTCGAGGAAGACAATGTGATCGCGATTGACCTTTCTGTCCCGGAGGCTTTCGGGCCGGGGACAGTTAAACGGCATGGTCAACGCCAAAGCCAGTAGACTCAAACGCTTGCGAACGGAGTGAGATGAAACTAAAATTAACCTGGTTTCTCCTTTCTAAGGCGTCATCGGTTTGTTTCGTTCGTGCCAGGAACGTGCAAGCATTAGAGAAGATGGAAGCGCGATTGTCGCCGATCAATAGAGTGGGGGGTGATTTGTATCAGGCGGCGCATTTGTGATTGAATGAAGCGCAACGACCTCCGAAGTTGAGTAGACTGCAACGCAAGAATGACGCAAAATTGCTGAGGTCGTTTTGAGTGGGCAATAAGTCCTTTATTATCAAGGGGCCCGTAGCTCAGCGGTTAGAGCAGCGGACTCATAATCCGTTGGTCCCAGGTTCAAATCCTGGCGGGCCCACCAACAACTACTTTGATTTAAAACACACACGTCTGCGTCTGCTGAACGTCGTCACCAAAGAGAACCTATCCAACGTTCCCTGGGCTAGACCGTCGGTTATTTTTGTGTTCGTAGGGAGTGGTACCCACGGCCGGCCTTGGGCCGCAGGAATCAGCCGCCGCAATTCCGCTCCCAAGATATGCGCACTGGCGTATCTCTTATTCCGTCCCTTGTAAGGACTACTCCCATACCGCCCCACCCGATGCCGGGCCAGTGCGCCCCTGGAAAATTCCCCACTTGTCCTCGGCGATCAATGAATTTCTGAAATTCCCCTGTTGCGCGGTTGCCGTCGTGCAGCACGAGATAGGCTTCCCCACGCAAATAAGCAGGGCACAGGAATCCCGCGAGGTTCGCTATTCCGGCAGGTTCGATCGTGCTCGTCCCGAAAGAGTTTGGAAGCCTGTCACCTAAAGTGTGGGTTCTGGAATGGGTCGTATACCACCGCTCGAAAATCAGTACCCGCCGCCTGGATGGCGCTATATGGACTTTGGCTGTATACATTAGATATGACCTTCCTGCGCCGCATCGAAATATTCTCTCCCAGCCGCAAGTTTGGCCGGTATCCAGAGGCCAGACGGGTGCATTGCGCCTTTGGAACGACTCAAGCGAGCATCGCTTTGCTAGTGCTGTTGTCGCTGGTGCATCCATCGCGGGCCTTCGCGGCGAATACTGACCTGGAGACTGTGCTGACTGGCTCGCGGCAGCGTATTGAGAAATTGGACTACCGCATGACCGGGCGACTCACACAGGTGGAAGGCAATGGCAAGCGCACGAGCTACAAGTTTGTCGCCAAGGCTCACTGGTTTCCCGATGGTCTACGTCTGCTATGCGAGATCTCGGGGCCTGGCTCAGAGAAGACGAGCCTTCTTTTGTATATGACCGTGACCGGGCACGTCACCATCGAGGCGGTACTTCCTGGCCAGAAGGCCGCTAGCGCGTTGCCATTCGAACGTTGGAACGACCCGCTAGTCGGAACAGACTTCTCCTTTGAAGACATGGTAGAGAGCCAGTTCTTCTGGAAGAATCAGGAACTTCTGGCACCGGAGAAATACGGCGCACGGGATTGCTTTGTCCTTAAGAGCAAGTCCGGCTCTCAGGACCGGACTTACTATGATTCGGTAACATCATGGATTGACCGCGGCATTTTGTACCCTGTGCATGTGGTGAAGACGCTTCGCGGGACGGGTCAGCAGAAGGAATTCATTTACTATGGGCTGCGGCGGGTCGGCGGCGTTTGGTCTGCGACGCAAGTGGAGGCAAAGCTGCAGGGCAAGCCCGGCTCCTCGATTCTTGTAATCGAAGGAGGCTCGGGAAAGTCAAATCTTGGACGCAAGGACTTTGATATAAGCCAGTTCAGCGCCCAAGGAGAGAAGTGAATAAATCGAATCGCTTAGTTAAGTTAGGCTGTTGCAAGGCCGGTGCTGTCACTGGAGCATCCACGGTCTGTGCCGTCATGGCATAAGTTTCTTTTCAGACGTTGCTGGGGCCCCATATAGGCCAAAGGGCCACCAATTCCAGTCGCCAGCAAGTTGCAATAGTGCCGGCCCGACAACCATCCGCACCGCTGTCGCATCAATGAGCACCGCCACGGCCAGCGTAAAGCCCAGCATTTGGACGACCAGAAAGCCTCCCACGGTGAATGAGATGAACACGGCAATCATAACTGCCGCGGCGCTCGTGATGAGCCCGGCCGTACGCGCCAAGCCCTCGATAACCGCTGATCTTTCGCATAGACCGCGCCGCCGTTCTTCCAGGACTCTGGCGACCAGGAAGACCTCATAGTCCATGCTCAATCCGAAGACGATGGCAAACGAGAGAATCGGCACGATCGGGTATACCGTGCCGGTCGGTCCGTCGAGCCCAAAGAGTTTGCTACCGTGGCCTTCCTGAAAAACGACAACTAACGCACCGAATGAAGCGCCAACGGAGAGCAGATTGAGCAGAATTGCTTTGACAGCCGCAAATAGAGAACGTAACCCGATCAGGAGCGCCAGCAAGCTCCCCAATATGACGCCAAGGACCACCCTCGGCAACCGCTCTTTTACTACCGAGTCATAATCTGCGTCGAGTGCGGGAACGCCGCCGACGCGCAGCACAGCGCCGGGCACGCTGGTTATCGCCGCGACATCCGAGGAACGCACCTCTCGTACCCATCGTATCTGTTCGTTGGGCGAAAGAGTAGCGGTTGGCAGCAACTCAATCAAGGTCGCTTGGCCATCGCCGCGAAGAAAACCCTTGCGGATTGACTCGGGCACATCGTCGACAGCATCCGCAGTGTCGGACATTCCCGTGAGGGTCGGAAGAGATAAGACCTCTTCCGCTCTAGGATCGCTCTGGAAGCGCTTCGTCAAGCGACTGACGGCAAGCCAGCCAGTCGGCGAGAGCGGCGGTGACTGCGGCGGCAACTCCAGGACCACTCGGAGGGACTGCACAATACCCGACCGCCCCATGCCTTGCAGCGTGTGCAGTGCTCGCACCGACTCGGCTGCGGCCGGGAGCGAGTCATGGTCAGGAATCCCGGGAGAGATTCTCCGTGCCTGAAATGCAAGGATCAGTAACGGAACCCCGGCGACAAGTAAAGCTGTCCAGGGCCGACGCGTTATGATGCTGCCCCACCGTACCCACCGCTCACTCGCCGCGCCTAGGCTGTCCCGCGTTTTGAATTGTCTGCCTGGAAGACGCACTCTGGCGGCATTGATGCGATGCCCGAGCAGACCAAGCACCCAAGGCAGAATGAATGTACACAGTACGACACTCAAGACGGTTACCAGCAGGCCGGCTATTCCGATGGAGCGCAGTTCGCTGATGGGCACAGTCAGCAGCGCTGAAAATCCGATTGCCACGGTCGTGGCCGAGATTAGCAGCGTCTTCCCCGCTTGCCCGGCAGCAATATTGGCAGCCTGGCCGGGATCATATCCCTCGGCCAATGCTTCGCGAAATCGGCTCACCATCAACAATGCATAGTCGATGCCCAAGCCAAGGCCGAGCATCGTCGCCAGATTCAGCACCAGAATCGACAGGTGCAGGTAGTGCGCGAGCAGCGCAGCCGCACCCAGCGCCATCGAGATGGAGAGTACTCCAATTCCCAGCGGCAATAGCGCCGCTACAAGACTGCCGAAAGCCAGCAACAGCAGTAAGAGCGTTACCGGCATCGCGCGTTCCTCGGCATGCTTGACATCATCTGCGCTGACCTTTCGAAGATCGAAGGCCAGTGGCGTTTCACCCGTAATCTCCAGTTTGATATTGGGGTATTGCGACCTGAGCTGACCTTCCATCCAGTCTGCTCTTGCCCTCAGTTTGGGGACCAACGCCTCGACAACTTTATCGTGCGGGTCCAACCCGACGATGATCAATGCTCCGCCGTTGTTCCCAGTGAACAGAGGATCTGGCCAATCCAGACTCGAGACGGCGCCCGACACTCCAGGCACGCTACGCAATGAACTGGTTAAGAAGCCCAATGCATCTGCGCTCTCTGCTGAATCGGGATCGGGAATACCGCTGATCGCGACAACCAGGCGGTCGGTGTACGGAGACTGGAAACGCTGCGCCAGTTCCTGGGCAACTTTTTCGGATTCGCCGCCTTTGATGTGAGCAGCGGTCTCCAGGCGACGTTCGACTTTGTAGGAAAAGGGCATTAGCGCAAGCGCCATGACAAACCCCGACATCGCCAACCAGAATCGGCGGCGAGCGGCATCACGGCCAGTCTTCAAGCCTGGCATTACCATGAAAGATCCATGTCGTTTCCTGGTCCGTCGGAGAGCAATGAGACGACTTCGGTGATCGGACACATCCATAATATAGGATCAGACTGAAAATTCACTGAGGTTCGGCCTTGAGCTTAGTTAACGATAGATCTGGGGAACTGCCCGTTAAGTCTTTGTCAATCGAGGGACGTGGCTGACGAAGACTTAGCTCTATGATTCCTCAAATCACTCATCAAGAAACAAATTAGGAAGCCCAAAGAGGATTAGTAATGGGGGAACCAGCTACATAGGTAACAAATTCGGGCCGAACGGATTCTCCAGCGGTTCAAGCACTCGAGTGTCGAGACCGCAATCCCCCAAATCATAGTCCATAAAGTTAGCCAGCCAGATCCCGTCGTGCAGTTTTGAATGTTGTACGCCGGATTCTTATGCTTTGCTGACCACTGTCGATATCGATTTCGGCCGAGGCGCAGTGTCGTGAGAGTGAGATGGAATCGGGATGAGCTGGCCGTACTTAACGTAGTAGGTCAGGCCTCTCCACTTGATCTTGTTCGAGAAGAAACCCAAAAACCAAATGACGAAATTGATGGCATCGTGAAGCGGGACGAGCCACAGGATTTTTGTGAGGTTCCGATCGGCGATACCCCAGTTTCCTACTGTCCACGTCAAGCCCACCCGCAGAATCAGATAGGAAACCAAATAGGTGACTGCTAGCGACGTTGAATTGATCGAAGCTGCGGCCGCTGCTCCCAACAGAGCCCATGGCAAGCCGTGAGTGAATGCAAGTCCCCAGTATCCCAAGGGGCGCACGCTTCTTAATCCAATTGACCAACGCAACTCACGACTGAAATACTTCGCAAGAGTTTCTTTTGGAAAGACCATCGACACAGGCGTCGCCATTAGTTCAACACGGTGGCCGCACCGCGCGATACGCTTGCCCAACTCAAAATCGTCGGAGTGATAGTTGGCCATTTCTTTCCAGCCGCCGATCTCGGCGAGGTGCTTCTTTGATGTTGCCATGGTCCAACCGAAGGCAAAACGCATTTTGCCTTCCATTTTCTTTGCCACGAGGGCGGCGGGAGCTGAGTCCATGTACATACCCAAGGCGCCAAGATTTGACGCCAGATTTCCAGCGCTGAGACTCTTGAAGAACGCAGTTACCGCGCCCACCTCCGGATCTGCGAATGGGGCGATTACTTGCCTGAGATAATCAGGTTCCACTCGAACGTCGCTGTCACTCATGACGATGAAATCGTATTTCGCGTCCTGAACGAGCTGGCAGAGATTGTTGACCTTATCGTTGGTGCCGAGACACGGCACCTCGGTAATCACGCGGATGGAGCATGCCGGGAAATCGGTGCGCAATTTTTCAATGACGGCGGAAACTTGAGCGTCGGTATCCGAAACTGCAAACAGCACCTCATACTCTGGATAGTCGAGGCGGCAAAAACTGGCGAAATTCTCGTAAGCCTCGTAGTCCAGGCCGCGCACCGGTTTTACAATGCTGGCGGGGGGCATGAATGGCACCTTTGGTATCGAGGCTTTGCGTGCGCCGCGGAAATAGGCAATCACACAAAAGAGAGAAAGCAAGTAGTACACGAAGGGCAGGAGCGCCAAAATCATCAATGTAGTGACTACAATCGACAAATCGATTCCTCAGATTTTAAACACCCACGTCAGTAACACAAACCTACGAGATCATAATCGGAACCGGCTTCAGCTCGCAAGGTAGGGGCTAGGAAGTCCTCATGAGCTGATGGAGTAGCCGTAAGCGCGAATGGTTTCCACAGCTTCACTCCGACTCTCGGCGTCCACCTGTTTCAAAATTCGATGAATGTGATTCCTCACCGTAAACTGAGAAAGATTCAAGTGAGAAGCGATTTCCTTATTTGTGAGACCTTTGGCGACAAGAGCCACCAGTTGCTGCTGACGCAAAGTGAGATCGGGTTTCGGAGGTGCGTTTTGAACAGGCATCTCTCTCGCCATTTGAGCAACGAAACGGAATAGCGCCGAGCAAAGTTGGGGAGGGCATACTGCCTCTCCGCGGAAGACGGCGCGCACAGCAGCAACAACGTCTGAAGCAGATGCATCTTGAAGCAAATAGCCTGCTATACCCAAACGGACGCCGGCCAGAAAATGTTTCTCGTCGGACTCTCGTGCGATGACGATGGTTCTAAAGGAAGTACGATCTGTAGCCTCGATGGCGGTAATTCTGGAGAGACACGGTATTTGCAAAGAGTCGATGACGAGGACATCGCATTTGGAATCGAACTCGTGGAGAGCTCCGGCGTCAGCATAGCCACACTGTCCAACAACGAGAAGATCGGCTCGCTTGCTGAAAAGCCGTACAAGGGCTTCACGCAGTAAACGGTTCTCAATCAGTAAGAATGTCCGTATAGACGAACTGAGGACGAGTTCGCTCAAAGGATCCATCACCCACAGCAGATTAACCACTCGACGAAGTAGTTGCGATGCAACAATGCGCAAAAGACCTGATCGCCGATGTGCGGGCCCAAATTAAACCTAATTTCGCGTTATTGTCAAGAAGAACGATATCCATATTTGTGTAGTTGATGAATGATGACGTACTCCGTTCACGGGCTAAGGCAATACTGGGTTTGCGTGAATGGATGCAGGTTTGCCCCGGTCGGGATTGCCCGGCCGCCACAAAAAAGAAAAGATCTAAAGACAGGTGTCGTCTCTGGCCGACAGTGCCAACGATGAACGCTCTCGCGAATTTCATTAGATCAAAATTGGTATCCACCAAGGCTTGATAGGTTCCTAAACCTGTTGCGAACTAGTCCCTGCCGATAGTTTCTTTTT
Organism: uncultured Acidobacteriota bacterium; assembly: GCA_963833345.1. GTDB lineage: Bacteria > Acidobacteriota > Terriglobia > Acidiferrales > UBA7541 > Acidiferrum. Next base: position 4,983,422 of record CAWHXI010000002.1, read on the forward strand.
GAATCTTTCGCCAATCTTCAGACAACTGGATACTTGTGCCGCAGGGAGCGTCTCATGGAAAAAGCCATCCGGGTCCTCGTGGCGAATCGTCCGCGTCTTTTGCGGGAAACTATTCTGACAACGTTCGCAGACCAACCCGACATCGAAATTGTCGGTGAGGTCGCCGACGAGTCGGAAATTATGGAGTGTGTAAAGAAGACCCTGCCAAATTTCGTGGTCATCGCACTCGATCAACCTGGAAGTCGGCCACGCGTCTGCGATGATTTATTCCGTGAGCATCCGGAAGTGCGCGTCATCGCGGTGGCCCCGGCGAAGAATTTTATTGTTTACTACTGGGCTTCTCTCGATATCCACTCCAGCAATATCGAAGCCTCTGAAGAAGGGATGTTGAATGCTTTGCGAGGCTCGATGGTCACGGACAGAGCGAATTGAAGATGTCTAGGCCCATCACTAAGGTGAAATTATGGTGAACCGCAAAAAAGTGAAGGACATTATCTTGGGGCTGGCCTTGACGTTGTTTTTTTGCTCACTGGCTCACGCGCAGCAGCAAGCTGAGAAGCAACGTGCGACGCGTGATCAAAGCCGGAACACCAATGGTGTCGAACAATCACCAGACTTTGCGCAGGAAAACCTGGGCCGGGTAGCGGCCTCTGCAACTCAGATTCGAGTAATACTCGTCAAGGATGAAGGGCTGCTCGTGGAATTGAAGCGCTGGGTAGCGAAGGAGGCTACCGATAACGGACAAGTCGTCGAGGATTCCACTCTAACGGATCAAGCAATTTTCGATCGTTTGGACCGAGACGTAGTGTTTCGATCGATCGCGACGCGGCTCTTGCAGCGATATGGATACTTAATTCCCACGCCGAATCCAGATTCGGAGTATGCAAAAGAAAACGAATTGGTCCTCAAGGAGCGGGCGCGGCGGCTAGTGCAGATTGAGGCACAGGAAGATACAGATGCGCTTAAGCCGCAAAGAAGCGATAGGGATCTCGAACGTACGGCGACGTGCGATCCTCGTCGAGACGAGGATTGTCAGCAGCAGCCTTCCGCAGGTCGCAGCCAAAGTACGCGCGCTCCCGGCGGGATGTCATCGCCAGAGCCGAACCAGCAGGCGGTGCCTGAACAACAGCCCTCGCAGAGCCCTTCGCGGATCTTACGAGCGGACGGATTGCCGCAGGCGTCGGACCCGTTGGATGGGGGCAATGGTGGTGCTTCTTCGCTGAACTTCGAATTGACTTCCGGTTCGGTCAAGCGTGACACCAATCCTTTGGCAGGCGGCTCTCAAGCTTTGGGCCAGGGCGCCATTGATGGATCTCCTATCGGCCGAGACGTGCGCTCCTTGCCCACTGCATCAGGTAGAGGCGACGGAGGGCTTACTTCAGACAAGAACGGAATGGAACGATCCTCGCGCGCAAAGCCCACGAATGAAAGAACCACTGAGGAGGACGTGTCGCCGGTGAGGATGGTCCACCGTGCGAATCCTTATTCCGACATACCGTCGCTCTATGACATGTATGTGCAGGCATCGACGCGCCAGCGGCCGACCGAGCGTTTTGGATTGGAAGTTTTCCGCAACACTGCGAATGACCCAGAAGCGATTCCCATGGACCTTCCGGTCGGACCTGATTACGTGCTCGGCCCGGGCGACAGTCTCGAAATTGATCTTTGGGGCGGTGTTTCGCAAAGAATGTATCGCGTCGTCGATCGTGAAGGGCGCGTGTCGTTGCCAGAAGCCGGGCCGCTCCTGGTGAGTGGGCGAAGTCTTGGCGAGGTGCAGCTAGCAGTGCAACAGGCGCTGAGAACCGAGTATCGGGATGTCTCAGCCGATGTTTCCCTTTCAAAATTGAGAACGGTTCGTGTGTATGTTGTCGGAGACGTTGCGCAGCCGGGCGCATACGACATCAGTTCGCTTTCTACTCCGCTAAACGCTTTGTTTGCCGCAGGTGGAGTAACTCCTCGCGGCTCGCTGCGGGCGCTCAAACATTTGCGGGGCAAGCAGCTCGTGGAAGAGGTGGATGCTTACGATTTGCTGTTGCACGGAGTGCGGTCCGATATGAGCCGCTTAGAGAATGGCGACACGCTGCTCGTCCCTGCCTTGGGTCCGCAAGTGACTGTTGATGGAATGGTGCGGCGACCGGCTATCTACGAGCTGCACGACGAAAGCTCGCTTGCGGACGTGCTTGAACTCGCTGGTGGAATCCTTCCAACTGCCACCCTGCACCACATTGAGGTGCAACGCATCGAAGCCCACGAAAAACGCACGATGCTTGCTCTCGACCTCTCACCCACCGGGGACGCTGATTCAGCCAAGAAACAGCTCGAAGGATTCAAGATCAATGACGGCGACGAGGTGCATATCTTTCCGATCGCTCCCTACAACGAAGACGCCATTTACCTTCAAGGGCATGTACTGCGTCCAGGACGATTCTCCTACAAACAGGGGATGAACCTGTCTGACCTGATTGGGTCTTACAAAGATTTATTGCCAGAGCCGGCGCCGCACTATGCAGAAATCATCAGGCTGAATCCACCCGATTTTCATCCGAGCGTCGAAAGTTTTGATCTAAGCGCGGCTCTTGCAAATCCAGCCTCAGGACCGAAACTACAGCCGCTTGATACCGTTCGCGTATTTAGCCGCTACGATTTTGAGCCTGCCCCGGAGGTTTGGATTGGTGGGGAAGTGCGGGAGCCTGGGAAGTATCGCACTTCAGGTCAAGCGTACCTTAGGGACACAATCTACCTGGCTGGTGGGGTCACTCAGGATGCCTCGCTTGATTCTGTTCAGTTATTCCGCACTCAGCCAGACGGCACGATGAAAATTCTCAGCGTTGATCTTCGCGAAGCCCTTGCGGGAAATCCTGTGGACAACATTTTGATCCAGCCACGCGACCGCTTGTTGATTCACCGCAATGCGGCGCGAGTGGATCCGCCGACGGTTTACATCACGGGTGAAGTGGCCAAGCCAGGTCGCTACCCGCTCACAACGAACATGCATGTCGAGGATTTGGTTCGCGTGGCCGGTGGAGTAAAGAGAAGCGCGTACACGGAAAGCGCTGATCTCGCGCGTTTCGATATGAACGCCTCTCGAGCTAATCCCAGCGATCGTCTGGAGATTAACCTTACGGCAGCTATGAGCGGAGAAGAGAAGGCCGACGTGCCACTCCGCGACGGGGATATTTTGACAGTTCGCCAGCTGCCCCGGTGGACCGACATTGGTGCGGCCATGACCGTGCGAGGGGAAGTTCTGCATCCCGGCACCTACGGTATAGAGCCGGGCGAACGGTTGAGCTCTGTCTTGGCCCGCAGCGGAGGGCTTGATTCGGAAGCCTATGCCTACGGGGCAGTTTTGATGAGGCGCGAAGTACGTGACCTGGAGTCGAAGTCCCATATGGAGCTCGTGCAAAGGGTTAAGGCGGAGCAGGTAACGCTCAAAGCGCTGCCGGACACAAATGCTGATGAGAAGAACGCTAAGTTGACGGCCATCGGTCAGACAGAAGCAACTCTCGCTCAACTGCAAGCGAGTGCCCCGATTGGCCGCGTGGTGATTCATATCTCCCCAGATATGAAGAGTTGGCGAAACACTCCGGCAGACGTGCAGGTTCGCGACGGCGACGTTCTTTATGTTCCCAAAAAAGCGGGCTACGTGATGGTGAACGGCCAAGTGTTCAATCCAACGGCCATCAGTTATCGGCCAGGCCACAGCGCCAAGTGGTATCTCAGCCAAGCTGGTGGAGTGACGCAGCTCGCGGATAAGAAAGCTGTATTTGTGGTCCGTGCCGACGGCTCTGTGATCGCCGCGAAAAACAACAGCGATGGCTGGTGGGGGGGCGATCCGATGAGTGCGACCTTGCGGGCGGGAGACACTATCATTGTGCCCGAAAAAGCACCAAAAATCGGAGGTCGAAACTGGGCGCTGCTCATGCAATCGGCGTCAGTGGCTTCGTCTGTAGCTTTGGCTGTGGCGTATATCCATCCGTGATAAAGGGTGCTCATGATGCGGAGGTGTTTCATCGTGATGGCGTTTAGCTGTGCGGCGTGGAGTCTAACGCTGAGCACGGCCCTAGCCAGGCCGGTGCCGCCGCAAGCGGAGGAGCAAGGCGGGGAGGCTTCAAAAGAGAGCAGTTCGCTCGCGGGAGCAAAGGAAACGAGTGCGGAGAAGAAAATCGTTACCGATCCAGATTCGGAGTTTAACGCGGCCCCACCTTGGAGCTTTAAGGGGTTAGGGAAGGAATTCTTGCAAGACCAAGAACAAATCTGGACGAGTCCCGCGAAGCTTCGATTCTCGGATGCCCAGTGGTTAGTGCCAATGAGCGGGATTACCGCGGGCCTTTTCGTGACAGATTACGACTATAGCAAGAATTTGTCGCACAACCCCTCGACGGTTAGCCACTACATCACAATTTCTAATGCTGGAATCGGAGCGCTCATCGGGGGTGCGGGCGGAATGTGGGTGCTGGGCCACGTCAAGCACAACGAACACTGGAGCGAGACCGGATTTCTGGCCGGCGAGGCGGCCTTGAATAGCTTGATAATGGTCGAGTCACTCAAATACCCACTTGGGCGCGAACGGCCTTACCAAGGCAACGGCACCGGGCCTTTCTTTCAAGGCGGTACATCGTTTCCCTCTGAGCACGCGGCGGCGGCGTGGTCCATTGCAGGAGTCATCGCACACGAGTATCCCAGTCCTTATGTGAAAATCATGGTGTACGGCCTCGCCTCCCTCGTTGACTACTCTCGGATTCATGGGCGTCAGCATTTTCCCTCTGATGTGTTCGTCGGCAGCATGATGGGCAACCTGATCGGACAGAATATCTACAGCCGAAATCATGATCCTGGACTGGGCGGCGAAGCCTGGAGATCGATCAGCCAAATGTTTCGGAACGAAGGAAATCTCAGTTCGAGCAATACGGGCTCACCCTATGTCCCCATGGATAGCTGGGTCTATCCCGCTTTTGATCGTTTGATTGGGATGGGTATGATTGACAGCGCGTTTTCTGGAGTCCGGCCATGGACGAGGAGCGAATGCGCGCGAATGCTGGCTGAAGCTTCTGACCGAGTTGATGGAGAACCTGCGGAGGCACAAAGGACTTATCAATTTCTCGCGGCTGAATTTAAGGATGAACTCGACGAAGCAAGCACGGGCTCACAATTTCGTGGACGGATCGAGTCCGTCTATGCTCGATCCACTGAAATTGCGGGTGAACCACTCACCCTCACGGACGGTTACACATTTGGCCAGACTCTCATTAATGACTTTGGCCGCCCGTATCAGAGAGGGTTTAATTCCGTAACCGGGTTTTCCGCCTGGACCACTGCCGGCCGCTGGGTCGGGTATGTCCGGGCTGAGTACCAGCAGAGCCCCTCCGCGCCATCGCTTCCAGAGGCGGCACTTATAATAAATAACCGCACGATTGCTCCTGCCTTAACTCCACCGGCCACGCCCATACCTTCAGTTAGCCAGATGCAGCTTCTCGACGCTTATGTTGGGTTGAATTTCGATAATTTGCAGATCACATTCGGACAGCAGAGCTTGTGGTGGGGTCCAGGCAATGGCGGTCCGATGCTATTTAGCAACAACGCTCCTCCGATAAGGATGTTCCGCATCAACCGTATTACGCCGTTAAAACTGCCCAGCTTTCTCCATTGGCTGGGGCCGATGCGGACGGAGTTCTTCTTTGGCCAGCTTACAGGATATGAGTTTGTCTTCAACCCTTCAGGCCTCGTCGGCCAGTTCGGCCAATCCCTCAATCCGCAGCCGTTTATTCACGGGCAGATGATCAGTTTCAAGCCGACGCCCAATTTTGAGTTCGCTTTCTTCCGCACCACGATCTACGGCGGCCCCGGCTATCCCCTCACGTTCAAGCATCTAACCAGCAGCCTTTTCACGACCGGCAATGAGGCTGCTGGCGGCGCCTCAAAGCCCGGAGACCGCCGATCCGGATTGAGTTTCAGCTATCGCCTACCAGGCCTGCGGAATTGGCTGACGCTTTACGGCGACGCGTTCACCGATGACGAGTTTTCTCCCATTGCTTATATGGATGTCTCCGCGTGGCATGCCGGGCTCTATCTTTCGCACGTCCCGCGTGTCTCGCGGTTGGATTTTCGAGCCGAAGGGGTCTACACGGATGTCCCCGGTGGAGTGGCTGCAAACACCAAGCAACCGGGTTCTTTTTATCAAAACGGGACCTGGCGCAACGGTTATACAAACAACGGAGACTTAATAGGGAGCTGGATTGGCCGCGGGGGACAAGGGGCGCAAGCTTGGTCGAACTATTGGTTCAGTCCGCGCAATCGTTTGCAGCTCTTTTTCCGCCACCAGAAGGTCAGCCAGGAGTTCCTCCCAGGCGGTGGCTCGCTCACGGACTTGGGTGTGGCGACTGATTATTCGTTGCGTTCGAATCTCAGTCTTTCTGTTTCCGTGCAACACGAGCGGTGGCTCTTCCCAGTGATTCAGTCCAATGTGGCGCACAATGTGACAGCCTCGGTCGGGATTACGTTCGAGCCACAAAGGATTTTTCACACTGCTCAAACCGACACGACAGACAAAACGCCTGCGGAAGGAGGGCGCCCATGAACTTCTCGGCCAGCGCTCCTGTTCGTCAGCCGGTCCCTGAGGTGCCGGAACACCCGCTCCCTCTCTCGCCCGAACCTGAGGAAACTCGGCAAGCCAATGAAAACTTAGTCGCACACCTACGGCTCCTTTGGGAACATCGTCGATTGCTTGCGCGCGTTGTCCTAGCTGCCTTTCTTGCGAGCGCGCTGATCGCGGTCTTCATCCCGGCTCGCTACGAATCGACGGCACGCCTTATGCCGCCTGACAACACACAAACGGGAGGTCTTGCCATGGCTGCGGCGGCGCTCTCTGGCAGTGCCGGAGGCCTAGGAGGCATCGCCAACGACGTGCTTGGCCTTAAGAGTACGAGCGATATCTTTGTTGGGATCCTTTCGAGCCGCACGGTTCAGGACAAACTGATCAAGCAGTTTGACCTCAGGAAGCTTTATGGTGTCCGCCGCATAGAGGACGCAAGTAGGGACCTAGCTGAGCGCACAGGTATTTCCGTTGATCGTAAGAGTCAAATCATCACTCTCACCGTCACGGACCACGATCCGAAGCGCGCGGCAGCAATGGGCCAGGCGTACGTGGAAGAGCTCAACCGCCTTGTCGCTGAGTTGAGCACCTCGTCAGCCCGCCGCGAACGCATTTTCCTCGAAGAGCGCCTGCAGGCCGTGAGTAAAGATTTGGAATCGGCTGAGAAAGAATTCAGCCAATTCGCGAGCAAGAACGCGGCGATCGATGTCAAGGAACAAGGCAAGGCCATGGTGGAGGCCGCAGCGACGCTCCAAGGTCAGCTCATCGCCGCGGAATCAGAATTCGAAGGCCTGAAGCAAATTTATACCGACAATAACGTGCGCGTGCGATCCGTGAAAGCCCGTATTGACGAGTTGAAGCACCAACTCGATAAGCTGGGTGGGAAGGGCGAGAGCATGACGGAGGTTTCCAGCCAGCCTAGCGACTCCCTCTATCCCTCCATCCGGAAACTCCCTCTGCTTGGTGTCACGTACGCGGACCTTTACCGCCGCACCAGAGTGCAGGAAGCGGTTTTCGAAACTCTGACCAAAGAATACGAGATGGCTAAAGTCCAGGAAGTCAAAGAGATCCCAGCAGTAAAGGTACTTGACTACCCAAATATTCCGGAGAAAAAATCGTTTCCCCCTCGCTTACTGATTCTTTTTTTAGGAATGACATTGTCCTTTGTTGCCGCCACGACTTGGGTGTTCGGAAAAGCGTCCTGGGATCAGGCGGACTCGAAAGATCCTCGCAAACAGTTGGCGCAGGAAATCTTTACAACCGTCAAGGCGGCGATTCCGCATTTTTCGCAGAACGGTAAGGGAGAAGTCGCTAGCTCCGAGAGGCCGCGTCCGTGGTTCCGCCGCAATGGTAAGGAAGCGGCGCAGAAATAAGAGTTTTGTCTGTAACCGATTTATTCTGCACGGGTTAGGTCGCAAGTGCCCTGTAAGCGACGGGGCGAAGCTGTATCAGAGGAAAACTCATGGGATTGGCAAGCTGCATTGAGATTTCGGATAGCACAACGAATCCTTCTGAGTATCCGGGAATGGAAGCCAGCTACTTTGAACCGCTCTGGTATGCGGCTTATACAAACGCAAACCACGAAAAACGTGTGACACAACATCTGGAGAATCGTTCCGTCGAGCACTTCTTGCCGCTCTATGAGTCGGCGCGGCGCTGGAAAGACCGCCGCGTGCGCCTTCAGATGCCATTGTTCCCGGGTTATGTTTTCGTGAAGCTTGCGTTGCGCGATCGGTTGCAGCTTTTGCAAATTCCCGGGGTGGTTCAGTTGGTCAGTTTTAATGGTCATCCCGCTCCCTTGCCGCAAGAAGACATCCAGGCCATACGGAACTGCTTGGGCCACGGTCCTCAGTTCGAACCACATCCTTACTTGAACGCCGGACGTCGCGTCCGAGTCACGAGTGGACCTTTGCGGGGTCTGGATGGAATCGTCCTGCGTAGAAAAAACAAGACGCGCTTTATTCTATCGTTCGAACTAATCATGCGATCCGTGGCAGTGGAGATTGACGAGACTGAACTCATGCCGGCCTGTTAAGGCCACTGTCTAGCCAGTGTGAGGAGTCTTCGGTTCTCGGAATTCAAGTTCTAGATCTTTGAACGATTGCTAAAGCTGTGACCGCTCTACGAGCCATCATGGGGAACATGCCTCAATTGAACACTGACGAGACGCTGCGCGTCGCTCGTCCTGTTGCGATCGAAATCGAACCGTCAGATGGCTGGCTTAGTTCTGTCGTCTCAGCCCTGCCCGCCGCTTCCAGACTCTTGCTGGTTGGCTACAGTTTCGCCGACCAAGCGCTGGCGGTTGGAGCTAGTTTCCTGGCCAACGTTATGCTGGCACGTGTTCAGACCAAGGAAGAGTACGGGATGTTCGCGCTCTCTTACTCGCTCTTCACGTTTTTGACTGGCCTCCACAATTCCGCCATCCTCGAGCCGTTCACCGTTTACGGTTCCGGAAGGTACCGCAATCGTTTTTCCGAATACTTGCGTTTGATGATCCGTACAAACGCGCTTGTCGGACTCCTGCTCTCCATTATGGTGCTCCTGGTTTGCCTGGTGCTTTACTGGAACGCTCCGCTCTACATCTCTCGCGCGTTGCTCGGCCTGGGGCTAACCGTAGGGGTCCTCCTGTCCGGCACGTTTCTCCGGCGGGTGTTTTACTTGCAGCGTCAGCCAGCGTTTGCAGCCCAAGCGTCTCTCATTCACTTCGTAACGGTCGCCTCTGCGCTCTGGCTCGTGGCCAGAGCGCATCTTTTGAATGGTTTTTCCGTATTCTTGATCCTCTCGCTGGGTTGGATCGCCGCGGGCCTCGGCTTAGGAAGGAAACTCGCGCTCTGTAGGTCAGGTCCGACCTTTTTAGATTTGGAGCCGGGTTATTGGCGCGAACACTGGAAGTATTCGAAATGGGTTCTTGCAACCGCACTTGTGTTTCAGCTCACCACGCAGGGCTATTACTGGATCGTCGCCGGATTTGTTTCTGTCAAGGATGTCGCCGGCCTCCGGGCCATGCAAATGCTCGTAGCGCCGATGGACCAAGTTTTCATTGCCTTATCGTTTTTGGTTCTCCCCGCGCTGGCCGTGCGGTACGCGACCAACAGCATGGGTAAATTCCTTTCATTTTCAATGCGTTATGCATTGGCGGTTGTGACCGCGACCGCGCTCTTCGCCCTTGCCATTCGAATCGTGGGTAAGCCCGCGATGCATTGGCTGTACCACGGGAAATTTGATGATCTCGCTCCCATGCTTTACATTCTGGCATTTCTCCCGCTGACTATGGGAATTGGCACTGTGATGGGCATCGCGCTGAGTGCTGCCGAAAAGCCAAAGCTTGTCTTTTATGCATATCTGTGCAGCGGAACGGCAACGCTCGTTGGTGGGATTCCCCTGGTCATTCGCTTCGGCCTGATGGGCGCCGTGTACGGGCTCCTGCTTTCCGCGAGTGTCTACACGGCTGCCCTGGCCTCCGGGTTCTTTCTGGTCGTCTATCGCAAAACGACCCAACTGAGCGTCTTGTGAGCAATTTGCGCAGCCAAAATCTCGCTAGCAATGTCGCGGTAACTCCTGCTTTCTCGCACACTTTCTCTACCCACTCCGCGGAATTGGCTCCCATCGCATTGTTTGTTTACAACCGTCCGGAGCATGCACGACGGACAGTGGAATCTCTCCGCGCAAACAAGCTCGCGCAGCATAGCCACTTATTTGTCTTCGCGGACGGCGCAAAAAATGAGTTCGCCGCTACAGCAGTTTGCGAAGTCAGGAATTTTATTCGCACCATCGATGGATTTAGATCCGTGACCGTTATTGAGCGCGAGCGGAACTTGGGCTTGGCCCGTTCAGTGATTAACGGCGTAACGCAGCTAAGCAGCACGTTTGGGCGAGCCATCGTCATGGAAGATGATTTGCTTACTACGCCTGATTTTCTGGACTTCATGAATCTGGCTCTTGAGCGATATGAAGCTGAAACTAAAATTCTCTCCGTCAGTGGCTTTAACTTTGCGGTTAGTATTCCCGAGGAGTACCCCTTCGATGCCTTATGTTCTTATCGGAGCAGTTCCTGGGGATGGGGTACATGGAAGGACCGATGGCAGACTGTCGATTGGGACGTATCAGACTATGCCGCTTTCCAGACCGATAAGAGTCGACGGCAATTGTTCGACCGGGGTGGCCAAGACCTTTCACGCATGCTGGATTTGCAGATGGCGGGGAAGATCGATTCCTGGGCGATTCGTTGGGCATACGCCCATTTCACAAAAGGCGGAATTGCGTTGCTCTCAACCACAGCCAAAGTCAAAAATATTGGCTTGGACGGATCGGGGGTGCATAGCAGCCCGGGGTGCGCGAGGCAGTCTGAATTTGTGTTGGAAAGGAATTCCGAATACCGCTTCCCGCACTCCGTAGAAATTGACCCCTCCATTATCGCCAAGATCCAGCGAGCGTGTCGTCCATCACGGCGCAGGAGATTCGCGTACTATATTCGCGACAAGTTGAGACAAAATGGGCTAACTCCATGAAAGTTGTCCTTGCTTGGAAACACAAACTAATTAATACACTAAACCGGAGACTTACAGTTGATGAAGAAGCGATTGAAGCTCATCTATCAAAAGCTAAGAGGAAGAGCGGAATACCACGGCGAAACAACATTGCGCCTACTGGGAAAGGAAATGGCCTGGCAAGTAGCCAGATTGCCTCCGAACACGGATTTTCGAAAGGTAGGCTTCAAGGTATTTTCACAATTTGATGAAGATGGGATTATTCAATATTTGATCAGTAATCTACGCATCGAGAATAAAACATTCATCGAGTTTGGTGTGGAAAATTACGAGGAGAGCAATACTCGATTCCTCCTGCTCAACGATCATTGGCAAGGGATGGTCCTCGATGCCTGTGCAGCAGATATCCGGCACATCCAGCAGGACAATATCTACTGGCAATACGATCTGCAGGCCAAATGCACTTGGATCACGCGCGAGAATATTAATGCATTGCTCTGCGATTCTGGGTTTGGCGAAGACGTTGGTCTGCTCTCCATCGACATCGACGGAAATGACTACTGGATTTGGGAAGCAATTCAGCCCATTCGGCCTCGGATCGTCATCGTCGAGTACAACAGCTTGTTCGGTTTGCGGCCGCTTGCCGTGCCCTATAAAGAAGATTTTGACAGGACAGCTTCACACTATTCGAATTTGTACTACGGCTGTTCCCTCGGCGCGCTGCACCATCTTGCTGAGAAAAATGGGTACTTGCTCCTCGGTTCCAATGTCTTGGGACACAATGCGTTTTTTATCCGGGCAGACATAGCCGGCGAATTTCGCGGCCTGGGCCTCCGAGAGGCTTATGTTGCGAGCAAATTCCGTGAGTCACGGGACCGATCGGGAAAACTAACTTACGTGCGGGGGAACGATCGCATGAAACTTATCGAAGATATGCCGGTTGTGCAGGTAGTGACCGGCGAGACGGGAAAGTTGAAGGACCTCTGGGAAGCCCCGTGAGTCTCTTTGAGCCAACGAGGAATGTGGGAATGAGTAACTCTGCACAGCAATTGAAACGAGCACTCATCGTCCAGATCGAACCCTGGGTCGACGCGAGTGAACTCCGGGAGCTCACTCGCGTCATCGACTCCACGTTTTTGGTGGAACACGAATTGACAAAGGAGTTCGAAAGCATGACTGCGCAATTGACCGGCGCTAAACACGCCGTGGCAGTCTGCAATGGGACCATGGCACTGTTTACTTGCCTTAAAGCCATGGGGATCGGACCCGGCGATGAAGTCATCGTTCCCAATTTAACTTTCATCGCGTCCGCCAATGCCGTGATCCTAGCTGGGGCTGTACCAGTGCTCTGCGAAGTCCGGGAGGACACATTCTGCATCGATATCACTCGCGCTGAAAAGCTTGTGTCGGGCCGGACCAAGGCTGTGATGCCCGTGCACTTGTATGGGCAAAGTGCGGACATGCCGGTGGTAATGGCTTTTGCCGAGCGTCATGGACTCTTAGTCCTCGAGGACGCCGCTGAGGGCATCGGTGTTCGATACAAGGGAATGCACGTGGGTACGTTTGGAGATATGGGGATCCTTTCTTACTACGGAAACAAAACAGTTACTTGCGGTGAAGGCGGCATCGTCCTGACCAACGACGACGCTCTCGCGAAGGCCGCGTATCGGATCAAGAATTATGGTCGCGATCGCAAAGGGACCTACATTCATGAGACGATCGGATTCAATTTCTCTTTCACTGATTTGCAGGCTGCCATTGGCATCGCTCAGATGAAAAAGTTATCCACGATCATCAGCAAGAAACGAGTGATCCACGATCGTTACGTAGAGGAACTTCACCACGTGAAGCACTTCCGTCCAGTTTATATCGATCCACAGTGCGAGCCAGTGTTCTGGTTTACTTCTTTTATGTGTCACGATCCTGAGGTGCTCTCTTCGTTCTTGCGTGCGCAGAATATTCAAAGTCGCCGGTTCTTTCTTCCGTTGCATCAGCAGCCTTGTTACGCGGACGGGAAGCATATCCGGGTTACCGGCAGTGACTTCACGATTAGTGAATCGATCTACCGCCAGGGCATTTCTCTGCCATCATCTTACAGCCTGACGGATGAAGATCAGTCCTATGTAATCGAGCAGATTCGGCGCTTTTATGCGGATCGGAATTAATTGCCTCAATCTCGATCCGTCCTTTGTCGGTGGGCTCAACACTTTCACGCGGGGTCTGCTGGAAGGGTTCGCCAAGACAGCGAACGGTCACCATTTCCGTTTATATGCGACCAGCGGGAATCAGCACCTATTCGAATCGCTCGAGAACCAGAAGAGTTTCGAGGTCATGGTGTTTGACGATTTGGCACACACTTTGCGGAAGAGCCTCTGCAGGGGGGCGCTGCTTTCGTGCAGCGAGAGAATGTACGAATCCGTGAGCAACCGGGTTTTTCGAGAGATGCGTGAATTGATGGACCAAGACGCAGATATTATTTACACACCGTCAGTCGTGCTGCAATCCTTCGACAGCAAAAAGCCCTCGGTCCTCTCCATGCATGATATCCAGCACGTTCATTACCCGGAATTTTTTAGCTGGCCGAAGAGGCTGAGCCGTCGCATCACCTACAGTCTGAGCGCACAGCGCGCCCTGTTCTTTCAAGCAAGCAGTGAATTCATTAAGCAGGACCTTCTGCAACACTTCGATTGCATTTCCGAGGAGCAAGTTACAGTTATTCACGAGGGTGTAAGCGTTGAAGAATTCTCAACGCCCGTCGACGCAATTTCCCTATGCAGTAGGTACTCTATTCCAGAGCGGTTTCTTTTTTTTCCGGCCCAATTCTGGCCACACAAGAACCACATAACGGCTTTGCAGGCCTTGAAGCAAATTGAGGCAAGGCACGGGTTACAGATTCCTATGGTACTCACCGGAGGAAAGTACAGCGCTGCCTCCGGAGTCTTCGACTATATAGCTGACCAATCCATGAATTACGTTCATTACCTCGGTAGTGTCCCCTTCGCAGATCTCGTCGGTTTGTACCAAGGAGCGGCCTTTCTTGTCATGCCTTCATTGCATGAATCCAACAGCTTACCGATTTTGGAGGCCGCTGCTGCGGGGACGCCGATCATCGCTTCTCTGATTCCTCCAAATGAGGAGCTCGCAAGCGTGTTGCAGCTAAACCTGTTCGAGCCTCTAAATGTTGCGGAGTTGATGGACATGATTCTGCGGCTCTGGAAAGATGAAAAAACAGCATCAGCACAAGCCGAACATAATCGCAGGCATGTGTCCGCTTACGAATGGAAGTGCGCCGCTCTCAAATACTTAAGTTTGTTTGAAAGAGCTTTAAGCGGTTGAGTTTCCCTTTACAAAGTTTCATTGAAGTTCTCCATTAATTGGTTTGGCGGCACTTTTGCAGGCTTACTAGATGAAGTTTGTTTATCTTCCATTCCTAGCGGTTCTCTTATGGACTTATTGGTGCGCTCTCAAGCGAGTACGCGACGAGCGCACGCCCTTCACGCCAATTATGGGGTGGCTTGTGGGCCTCGGTTATTTCGTGATGGCTCCACTGACTATTCTGATTTTACACGGTGGCTATCGGATACCAGATGTATATGAAGCAAACGAGCTGTATGCGTCCGTTGATCTATCGGATAGCAAATATATCATTCCCATGCTGGTGGTCTGGCTTGCTCTGTTCCTGGCTTTCCAGGTGATTCTCGTACTTAAGCCCAAGAAAGACCTGATGCGGAGTGCCTTCTACCTGCCGCTGAACAAGGAAAAGCTCAAGAGAATCGTTTTTCTCACTTTTGGATTTGCCATGGTTGACTACGTGTTTAGTGTTTGGCGAGCCGGCGGTTTGGAATCATTCTTAATTTCACATTGGTATCTTCGCCAAGTGGAGTCGTTTGCGAGGTTCGGAGATCTGTTTGTCTTGTACACCCAGTTCTCACTAGCTAACCAAGTCGTATTCACCGCCGCTGCGGCGCTCTACACGGCTCGGCAATTGCAACGACATGAATTGGAGTGGCGCTTCTCGTGCTTCTTGGGATTTGCCTTGATCCTGCAAATGGTGATGAGTGGGAATCGAATCTTTATCGCACTCTATGGGCTGTCTTTTCTGACCGCGTGCTGGTTATATCGACGGAAAAAACTGATCTACGCTCTCCTATTCCTCTCGCCTGCAGTCCTCCTACTCTTCAGCGCATGGGCGTATGTCCGCCACGATCTCAGCGCCATTACAGATAGCGTGCCCAGTTACATCGAGAGAGAGATGGACGGTCGAGTGGTGGCAACACTCATGGACACAACGGAAGGCTCAAGTGTCATGCAGCTATTACATATGGTTAACGATTTCGGGGATAAGTTCAATTTTTTTTACGGCGCGACCTACAGCAAAGCCGTCACCTTTATAGTGCCTCGGCAGTTGTATCCGAACAAGCCCGAGAACTTTCCCGTTCAGATCGCAAAGTTATACGAGCCCGGAGGTGTCACAAGCCTTAGTACGACGCAACTTGGTGAACTCTACGCAAATTTCGGGGTTTTCGCTATTCTCATGCTGCCATCTTTTACAATTTCTATTTTGTTTCTGTCAGCGAAACTGACACCGAAGATGGAAAGCCATGCACTCCTGTTAGCAGTTCTTTTTCTTTTAATGGTCTCTTTTGCTCGAACGTCTTTTGAAGACAACTTCATTACATTCGTTTTCACTGCCTTGCTGATGTGGGGTCTGCGATTGCAGCGGGGGCTCTACTGCACTAGCCATTTGCCACCTCTGTGTCAGCTCACGCAGATGTGAGCCCGCCTGCGGAATCACCTCGGGAAAAGGAGCAGCGAAAGTTCAACATTGTATATGGCCCAATCGTTTACAGGCGTTGGCTGAACGCGACCGGCGTCAGAGGGTGAAAATATGCTTGCTGGGTTAGCTCATCACGCGCTGAGATTAGTACCGCCCACAATGTCCGTGCGCGTATTGATGGGTAGCCTTCGTGGCAAACGCTGGATCGTCGGGTCGGCAATCCATCGGTGCTGGCTTGGATTTTATGAGTACGAAAAACAGAAATTAATCTCGCGAGAAGTGCGGCCGGGCAGCATCTTTTGGGATGTTGGGGCAAATGTTGGGTTCTATTCGCTTTTGGCGTCGAAGCTTGTTGGTTCGGGTAAGGTGTTTGCTTTTGAGCCTGTTCCAAAAAATCTCTCCTACCTCAGGAAACATCTCGCGCTCAATCGCGTGACGAATGTAGAAGTTCTGGCGATGGCCGTGAGTGACAAAAATGGTAGTTCTTCCTTTGAGATTGAGGAGACCGGTTTTATGGGCCACCTCTCAGGCGAGGGCGGCATAACGGTCCCGACCGCAACTTTGGATTCTCTCGTGGACGAAGGGAAAATTCTCCCGCCGGACTACGTGAAAATGGATATCGAAGGAGCGGAATTACTCGCCCTTCGCGGCGCCGGTCGGACGTTACAGCGGTTCCAGCCGGTTCTATTCCTGGCTACCCATGGACGAGAAGTGGAAACGGAATGCCGGCGATTACTTGAATTTTGGGGGTACGATTGCCGAAAAATGGGGCCCAATCCCGACAGCGGTCTGGGCGAGATTGTCGCCAAATTCCGGACCCCGAACAGTTAGAACCGCCCGGAAGTGCCCTTGACGGCGCAGGAATCTGTGTTGAGGACGAAAGGCGATAGTTCGTTAGGCTGGTAAAGCTAGAAATGCTCCCTTGCAGTTGTGAGACAAATCCCACGGATTAAATCCCAAACAACTCGACGATTTAAGCCAGAACAAATGTGGATTATAGACATTAATAAGAAGCTATCCAAGCACCTGGAGTCTTATTTTCCACATTCGGTGAATACAATATCGGAGAACTATCCAACCATAGTTGCAAGATTTGCGAAAAACGGGCAAGTAATCGTGGATGTCGGGGGTGGAGCGCAATGCGTGTTCGCGGAGGAGTGTCCGGGTACTCACATAATTGCGATAGATATTTCCCCCTCAGAACTTGAAAGGAATCGCCAAGTCTCTGATCGGAGAGTCGCCGACGTGACGGAACGAATTCCACTTCCAGACAAATCCGCTGATATCGTTTCATCGCGGTTCGTACTCGAACACTTGCAAGGCGCAGGGCGCTTTGTGGAAGAGGCCTTTCGGGTTCTGAAACCAGGCGGGGTTTTCATAACTCTCTTCCCCAACAAGAACGCACCATTTAGTTTGATCAATCGTGCGATTCCGGTCTCGTTTGCCCGCAAGGTCGCATACGCACTTAAGGATGGTGCGGCGGAATACGGAGTTTTTCCAGCTTACTACGAGTATTGTTCTCCACGAACGTTTCGACATTTGTGCGAGGAGAAGGGATTCACCGCGCTTGATGTAAACGTGACGTATTTCCAATCATCCTATTTTTATTTCTTTTTCCCATTAGCGCTGGCAAGCCTGTGCTATGAGTGGACTATTAGCCGTCTCAGGCTGACGAGTCTCTCTGCCCACGTCTTAGTTTGCGCGCGCAAGCCGATCGAGGACGGGCACACAGTAGGCCTAATGGAAACACTTTCGCTGGAGCCGTCATCTCAGCATGGGAGTTTGGCATGAGTGTGCCAACGACTTCCTGGAGCGAAGGGTCTCTGGTGATACCGGCGGGGAGCCTCGCGCGCGAGGGAGCAGCTTGCCTTTTGTGCAATGGCGCGCTCGAGAAGTCCGTCGACGGGCTAATTGACACGCGGTTTGGAATCGAGGGTGCCTATGAAGCGTGGCGGTGCCTCGACTGCGGTTTGGAGCAAATCTCTCCCGTACCGACCCCTGCAGAGCTAGGCCGTCTGTACGAGTCGTACTACAACTTTGGCGGCGAACGAGACACCGCCTACACACGCCTCCGCGAATGGTTCTTTTCTTCTTGGCTCTACCGCATGTGGATCTTTCTCGACGGCGATATTTCGTTTCATGGACGCAAAGGATCCGGGCGCTTGCTCGACGCCGGTTGCAACGAAGGCCGCGGCCTCCGAATTTATGCCCGCAATGGTTTTCAGGTGGAGGGTCTGGAGTTGAACCCAACCGCAGCCGACGTAGCGCGAGAATCGGGCTTCACAGTCCACGTGGGCGATACGACCGATTTCACCGCGCCGGCCTCCTACGATGTAGTTGTCCTCTCGAATGTTTTGGAGCATGCGCCCGATCCCAAAAAGGTCCTGATCAATCTTCGCCGAAATCTGAAGCCGGCCGGACAACTCTGGATCAGTTGCCCGAACAGCCGCAGTTGGCTCCGCAATGCCTTCGGCCGTTCCTGGATCAACTGGCACGCGCCATTTCACATTTCGCACTTTTCTGAGGAAACTCTGCATCGTTTGTTGACCGATGCAGGCTTCCAGAGCACGCGAACCCGCCAGATTACCCCTGCACTCTGGGTGACGCAGTCTTGTATCGCGTGGCTCTTCGCAAGAGAAGGCAGAAAAAACTCACGTCTGCGGAATCCATTCTTGACCTTGTTTTTAATGCTTTTTTCCGGGTTTGTCTTGTTCCCAGCACTATGGCTTGGCAATCGACTCCGACGAGGAGATTGTCTTCTAGTTATCGCTACGAAGGCATAACGCGTGCGCATTCTTATCCACGGAATCAATTTCTATCCCGAAACTGCGGGAGTCGGAAAATACACGGGAGAAATGGCGCACTCGCTCGCCGTCGCCGGCCACGAAGTCCGCGTCGTCACAGCGCCTCCATCCTTCCCTCAATGGCGTGTAACGCCCGGATTCGGCGCATGGCGCTACGACTGGCAGCAGCTTCCCTCGCAGCCAGAAAAGTTAAAGGTTTGCCGATGTCCAACCTGGGTGCCGAGGAATCCAGATGGACTAAAACGATTGTTTCACCTCACTAGTTTTGCGCTCAGCAGCCTGCCAGTCATGTTGTGGCAAGCGCTTTGGCGCCCCGACCTGGTGCTATTGGTAGAGCCGACGTTTTGCTGTGCCCCGCAAGCATTGCTAACCGCGCGATTGGCTGGCGCCAAGGCTTGGCTGCACATTCAGGATTTTGAAGTGGATGCGGCATTCGAATTGGGAGATATAACGTTCTCCCGCGGACAAGCTTTAGCCCAAACCTTCGAACGATGGCTGCTGCGCAAGTTTGATCGGGTCTCGGCGATCTCCGGACAAATGGTTTCTCGCCTCTTGCTAAAAGGTGTAGATCAGTCGCGTTGCGTGCATTTCCCTAATTGGGTCGACACGAGGGCAATCTTCCCTCTCCCCAATCCTAGTTCTCTCCGGAGGGAGCTCGGAATCGCGGAGAACGCCATTGTTGCCCTATATTCAGGAAGCATGGGGAAAAAGCAAGGGCTCGACCTCTTGGTGGATACTGCGCGCCAGTTGTTGCACCGTTCCGATCTACGATTTGTCTTCTGCGGTGACGGTTCTTGTCGGCAGGTTTTTGTTGAGAAGGCCAAGGGCTTATCAAACGTCACAATTCTGCCGTTCCAACCATCCGAGCGCTTGAATGATTTGCTCAACCTGGCGGACATCCATCTCCTTCCGCAACGCGCCGGCGCTGCCGACCTCGTGATGCCGTCGAAGTTGACGGGAATGCTTGCGAGTGGCCGCCCCGTCTTGGCAACGGCCACTCCCGGCACCGAGTTGGCAAGCGCGGTGCTAGGACATGGGATAGTTGTCCCACCCGGTGATTTGAATGCCTTTGTGTCAGCCTTACTTGACCTCGCGGCCGACGGCGATTTGCGCCAGACGTTAGGACACGCGGCGCGAAAGTACGCTGTGTCTCATTTGAACCGCGACGATATTCTCCGCCGATTCGAACGCTCCATGTTGAACGCTTGCGATATCCCCTCGCTAGATGCTGAGCCATTTTCCACGTCGAGAGGTGAAATTGCGGTCGAAAAGACTGCAACGGCAGCCGGAAACATTGGCGACGACTGACCCGGGAAGAATCATTCCTAACCCAAATCGAAAGTCGAACCTTCAAAATTTTGTTGAGCGTCGACCCGGTGAGTTCAAGTGCCGAAGCGTTCTCGCAATTCTCTCAACACAAGCCTAAATCCGAAAACTGTGCCTTTCCGATTCGGCAGCTGTCCGCGATCTTTTTACCCTCGGCGAACTTGTCTTGCCTTTGTAAGTGCACTGTGGAGCCCGCTTCTCTTAGGAGATCTATGTCGACTGTCAGAATAGCGCCCGAACGCCCGCCGCTGCCCTTGAACGGGAATAAATTGTCTGGCCATCGGCCGCGAGCGAGCATCTTGTCTCGTCAGGTGGTTTGCGTCCTCGTCCTCGTTCTGACGGATCTATTTGCGATTGCCATTTCTCTAGAACTAGGGATCCTCATAAGAAGATATTTCGTTCCCCACGTGGACGCTTATCTCCAGCCCACGACCTTTCCATTCCTGCACTACCTATCCTTCGGGTGGTTGTGGCTAGTGCCTCTTATATTTTTCGGCGTCGAAGGCCTTTACACTCGGCGACGTTCACAATGGAATGAAGTTGGCTACTTAATTAAAGCGGTTGCGCTGAGCCTAATCGCTATGTTGGCAGCTCTCGCCTTGACCCAGCTTAGCCCGCTCGTGTCCCGCACGACTATTCTTTTCACAGCGATGAATCTTTTTGTTCTCTTGCCCATCGTTCGTTATTGGACCAAGCGCTCCCTGGGGGCGCTGGGCCCATGGAAAAAGAGCATTTTGATCCTGGGAGCGACCGACATGGCGGTGCTCGCCATGCGGGGATTGGCGGCTGATACGTTTTTGGGCTACGAGGTTGCCGGAGTGCTCGATGACAATCCCAATAAGAAAGGCAGTTGCATAGGAGCTTGCAAAGGCAAGACCGTAAATATCCTGGGGAGTCTTTCGGAAGCCCGCGAGCAAATGGAGCGAACGAACTCCAGGGACATATTGATCGCCTTGCCGAGCCTGCGTGAGGAGAAGCTATTGGCTCTCGTTCACGAGCTCCAGCCACATTGCGACAACATCTATGTCGTGCCTCAACTGTGGGGCCTTCCAATGATGAATCTGCAAGTGGATGGTTTTCTTCGCGAGCGTGTGATGATGCTCAAACTTTCCAACAACCTGGCAAAGCCTTGGAATGGCTGGTTGAAGCGCGGTTTCGATTTGTTGCTCGGGACAGCCCTTACGCTGATCGCGCTTCCCATATGCATGATCGTCGCTATTTTGGTGAAGTTAGAATCCAAGGGGCCTGCGCTATTCGTTCAAGAAAGACTTGGATACCGGGGACGGAATTTCCTCTGTCTCAAGTTTCGGACGATGCGCGTAGATGGCGATAAAGTGTTAGCGAAGTATCTGAAATCCAACCGACAGGCGATGGACGAGTGGCAGAAGTATGCCAAATTGCGGGGGCACGATCCTCGCCTCACGCGGCTGGGTGGATTCCTTCGGCGATGGAGTCTTGATGAGCTCCCACAACTGTTCAACGTTCTCAAGGGCGAGATGAGCTTGGTAGGCCCTCGTCCATATCTCCCGCACGAACTCGATCGCATCGGGATTGACCTTCGCACGATTGCCTCTGCCCGCCCCGGCATGACTGGGTTCTGGCAAGTGAGCGGCAGAAATCAGCTGACCCTCGAAGATCGCGTCAAGCTCGAAGCCTGGTATGTCCGCAATTGGACCCCCTGGTTGGACGGCATTGTTTTTGCGAAGACATTCAGGGTGGTCTTGTTCCCGGAAAACGGTTTGCAAACTGAAAATTCTGCAAGTAGCGACTCCGCAGCCGCCGAGAACTCGAGCCTACAAGTGGTTTCCTCGGCGCTCACCACCAAGCCGGTGAAAAGCAAGCAGCACAGCGCCGGAGCTTGAAGACAGCCCTCCAACTGCCAAGCGATCGGAACGCTGAATTTCCTTTACTTGGGTGTAGGGCACTCTCACCCCGCGATTTTTTTAGGCCGGCACAGTCTTCGTTGTTCCCATTTTGACGTTACTGTAAGCGAGATATCAATACATCCTTCCACTGACAAATGGAAAGACAAATAGTCTAAGTCCCTCCCTACTCCACATCGGTTTTTCTTCCTCAGTTCCTTCCTCCTATTGTTCTCTTGTTGCCGTCCTGGCCGGGATAGCGACATCGATTTCTGCCCCCACGCGAACTAGTGCGTCTGGACTTCGGTCCACGGTTGTCGGGAGAAAGATTTTCCGCTATCGTTCGCGACGAACGCTGACCTTTTTTTACTTCGATCCCTCTAAGTTCTCCGTTTGATGAAAATAACCAGCAACTCCGGTCAGGATACAGGTTCGAATCCGAGAACCTTTCGAGAACAGAACTCTTCAAAGACCAACCGAAACGGTCTGGTAAGAACTGGCCTTTTCGGGACAAGATTTCGAGTCAAGGATTTAGGCTCGAATACGGGTTCGAGGTTAGGTGCAGGCTTCGAAGTCGAGCACAATACGAGAACAAAAATAAATCGAGAACCGTTCGAGAAACAAACCCCAAAATACACCCAATACCATGATCCATGACGTAGCAAGAGGCTAAATGAATCAACAACAGATCTTCTCAAATCACCAGGACTCGGGTTCGGATACAGGTTCCAGGTTTGAATAGAGCTCCGAACTCGAGAACAACACGAGAACAGAACCTTGTCGAGAACCAATCGAGAACATAACCCTCCAAATACCCCCCAAAATCATGATCCATGACGCAGCTAGAGGCTAGAAGAATCAGCAACATAGCTTTTCTAAAAGCAACCGTTGGTTTTACCTTCAAATGCCGGCGTGTCCACCATCGAACCTATCCTTTTGCATATGCGCGATTTTACGTTTCCCAACGCGCGCCGCAACTCTTCACGCGCACCGCAATTCTTCCGGCTTCACGGTGTGACTCTACTAAGTATCCCGGCTGCCAAAACGAAGGGCTCTCGATCGGTTCTGCATGTCTGCCGATGATAATGCGGACTACTCCTCTGGCAATTGCTGCTCTTCGAGAATTGTTCGCCCTGTCCCCTGCGCCAGTTAACCGGCAGGCTTCATTTTCCAATCGCGACGTTGTCCGCAACACG
Organism: uncultured Acidobacteriota bacterium; assembly: GCA_963833345.1. Lineage (GTDB taxonomy): Bacteria > Acidobacteriota > Terriglobia > Acidiferrales > UBA7541 > Acidiferrum. The sequence continues at coordinate 5,006,463 of CAWHXI010000002.1, forward strand.
GGCGCACGGTACGGTGAAACAAAGACGGCCGCAGGCCGTTAGCTCGCAATCTATCAATCGCATTTAGTTTGGTCTGATCGCTTCAGCCAAACGGGGTCGTTCGTAGATCCATCTCAATCGAATAGGAGCCACACGTACGATGAAAAGCCTTAACAAACTGACGTTCGCAGTTTTCGCTCTTTTACTCCTCGTTTCTGCTGTCATCTCCACCGCGGCGAAGCCGCAGCCTCCGAGAGAGCATCCCGCTTATCTTCACGCTCTGACGGATCTCCGTCATGCCCGCGCCCATCTGCAGCGTCCTGATGGCGGCGAATTGCGTGAACAGGAGAAGAAGGCCATTCACGAAATCGATGAGGCCATCAACGAAATCAAGAAGGCTTCCATCGACGACGGCAAGGATATCAATGATCATGCTCCGGTTGATGCTGGCCTCGACTGGCGCGGCCGTCTCCACCGTTCGCTCGAACTTGTGAACAAAGCTCACAATGACGTTGCCCAGGAAGAAGACAATGCCTTCGCCCAGGGTCTCCAGCAGCGCGCTCTCGAACACATCGACAAGGCGCACCACCACATCGAGGAAGCGATTCACATCGTCGAGTAGTTTCTCGTAAATTCCTTTTCTATTTCGGACGCCGCGGCAATCTTCAGCCGCGGCGTTCCTTTTTTGCGGAGCTTTGCTGCCTTGTCTGGGGTTATTGCAGCTTTTCGTAGACCCCTTTTGCTTCTGCAAGCCGCTTCAGCACGTACTCTTTTTCGGAGGTTGAATTCCAGTCGGGATAGCGTGAGGTCGTGTCAATCGTCCGGTCGATCCACGCCGCAAAATACTTGGCATCCTCCGGCGAACGAGGCGGCTTGCCTCCAATCGTCACGTAAACGGGGCTCGTTGTCGCATACACGTAATTGTCCAGCACCGGATACTCTGCGTTGTTGCTCGAAGCCCTAAGCACGCACCACCCGCTCTCGTTCAGTGGGAGCGACCCGGTGACGTCCGCGGAGTCGCGCGCCCCCGCAAGCTTTAGCGTCTGCGCGACTCGCCCGTTGCAGACCACCTCGAAATGATCCACGGGTACAATCGACCGCAACGTGGCCGTAAACGGTACCGTCGCCTGCGCTCCATCAAACTTTATTTCATCACCGACTCGTTGTCTCCCAAGTGTAAATTCGATCAGCGGCCCGTTCGTCGCAAACGTCCTCCCCTGTTTCAATCCCTCTTTCCAGGAACTGGTCGTCGGAGGCAACTCAGGCACCCACACGTAGACTCGGTCCATGCCAACATGCCCTCGTATGGGGGCGGCGTAATCCGCAGTCGCATCCGTTCCTGCGCCTGCCGGCAAACGGAATCCCAGATTCAGCAGCCGGTACCACACTGCGGCTGTCGAACGATGATCGCTGAATCCGACGATTTCCATATAATCCAATTTTCCAAGCGCCGCGTCCACGGGAAGCTCGTCCGTAATTCGCTCAGGCGGATTCGCAAACGGATGTGGCTCTGCGTCAAATGGATGCACTGCTCCCACAAGCGCTCCTTGCAAATGCGCCAAGTCATACACATCGGCGTTCATCGGGTACAGACTCGCGGCTGCGGTGTTCGGATATCCCGCATAACCCGGTAAGAGAAGTGAGCCTCGCAGTCCAACGAGTCCACGGTGTCCCCAATAGCTTGTGTGAAATTCCTGCCCGCTGATGACCGCGACGCTCCCGGGGGCGAAGGTTTCTTTGTTCTCTCCAACACTCGCGATGTCCGGGTATCGTTGTTCTTTATTGACGACCAGATTGTTGACGACACGCAAGTCTTCCGCTTTTGCCTGCTCGCATAGACGGGCCATGATGTCCTGGTAAGCGCCACCGTAGTTCATGTGCACGTGCAAGTCGGAGCTAATCCAGTTCTTTGCGTCGCGCAACCCATTCTCTAATGGCTCTAGCTTGATCTCGACTCGCTTGGAATCCCCTGGCTGCACCCGCAAAGTCTGCGTAACAGGCTTGTACTCAAAACCTTTTGCCACATCGATCTTGATCTTACCGGTGGGCACGACAAGACTGGCCATCTCTTGTAAATGGAAGTAATGTGCTTCGAACGGCCGCTCACTTCTGTCAAATCCATCATCGGCATGAATCCAGGCTGAATCCGGAGCCAGGAATCTTCCGTTCTCATCGGTTACTGAAACCCGAGCCGGCAAGTCGTTGCCGCTGCTGTCGACCACGCGGAGCTCCATGGTCCCATGTGGATTCATATAATTTCGCTTTTCGATTTCCAAAGCACCGAGAGGTCCGCCCGGAACACTTTGGAACTCAATCCGGGTCGTTGGCGCCCCGCCGTAGTTAGTAATGAACGCGAGTTGCTCTCCGTTCAGCGACCAACGCACATTCGTGCAATCCCAGCCATCGTAGGTCAGCGGAAACGCATCGCCGCCGTTGGCTGGCATCACCCAGATGTTGTGCCACTGCCCACCGAGATACGAGCTGTAAACCATGCGTGACCCGTCCGGCGAAAAATCTGGACGCGCTTTCCAGTTCGTTTCTTCGTAGTGAATCTCGCGCGCTTCGGCGCCGGGCTCCGCACGCATCCGCCAGAACCCCCCCGTGCCGTGAATGTGACCTCGATTTGAAACAAAAAGAATTTCTTTGCCGTCGCGCGTCCACACCGGGTTGATCTCCGTATCGAATGCGCTGTAGTAATAGCGCGGCAGGTCGCTCTTGGTTTCTCCTGTCAGCCGCACCAAATTCTCTAGTTTTCCTTCGTTCACGGCGGCGCGAAAAATATGAAAACGTTTGTTGTACTGGGTCGAAACAAAAACAATTCGTTTTCCGTCCGGAGACCACCGCGGTTCGACGTTTACCGCGCGTCCGCTTGTTAACGGCTGTGATTTTCCGGAGCCCAAATCCAGCAGCCACAGCTCCATCGCATCTTTTTGATAAGAAACGTAAATCACGCTCCTTCCATCCGGCGACCAATCCGGCTGGTAGTCGTATCCCGCGCCATCCGTGATCTGCTGCGCTTCCTTCGAATCAATTTTCTGGCGCCAGAGCGATCCAGCCATCGAATACACCACTTCTTTCGAGTCCGGCGACCAAGACACGCTGCTTGGGCCGCTGGTCAGCTGTGGTAAGTACATTTCGCGGAAGTAATAAGGATGTGGCAGGTCAATTTGCGGCAAGACCGCTTTGCGTTGCGCGCAGACGGGCAAAACCGCCGCCGCAAGCGCAGTAAGAAGAAGCAAGCCTCTTTTGATCACGTTAGGCTAAGCCCGCTTTGGAGAGAGGCAATTCGCGGATGCGCTTGCCCGTCGCCACGAAAATCGCGTTGCATAGCGCCGGTGCGAACGCGGGCAAGCCCGGCTCGCCAACTCCTCCCGGAGGAGCGTCGCTCGGAACAATGTGCACGTGCACTTCACGCGGCGCGGTATTCATTCGCGCCATCGGATAGTCGTCGAAGTTGGATTGGTTGACGACGCCATTCGTGGCCGTAATCGACCCATAGAAGGCAATACTCGTTCCCATCACCGCGGCGCCTTCAAACTGATTTGTGACCATAGCGGGGTTCACGACTGTTCCGGCATCCAGAGCGGAATCCACTCGGTCTACGTGCACACGTCCCGCGTCGTCGATGTGCATCTGTACAACTGTTGCGACGTACGTCAGGAAACTGCGGTGCAAAGCAATTCCGATTCCAGCGCCGTTGCCCGATTTTATCTTTCCCCAACCCGATTTTTGAGCGGCTGTCTCCACCACTCGTTTGAACCTCGCCGTATCGATCGGGTATTGCTCGTAGCTTCCGCCGTAATTGGAATAGTCTTTCGGCAACTCGCTTTTGGGAATAATGCGGTCCGGCCCCAGAAGCTGGAGCGCGTACTCGACCGGATCTTTCCCGGCGGCATGCGCCAATTCATCTTCGAAGGATTGAATCGCGAAGGCGTGATAAATATTCGCGACGGAACGGAACCATCCAATTCGTACGTGCGCTGTGGCAGGTCCGTTTTCGGAACGTTGATTTGGAATAGCAAACGGCAAATCGCTGAAGCCCAGCCCCAGTTCATCTCCATCCGAATACATTTCGCCCGCTTTGAACGTCGAGCCGATGGGAGGAAACACCGTTCGCTGCAGCCAGGCGGTCGGTTTTCCTTCGGCACCCAGAGCCGCTTTCATGTACATCGCGGACACCGAATGGTAGGAATCAAACTTGATGTCGTCTTCGCGGCTCCAGATCACTTTTACAGGCTTGCCCGTCTTTTTTGAGAGCACGGCTGCTTCGACCGCAAAATCGGGAAACGATTTCCGGCCAAACGCACCACCCAGGAGCGTGACGTTGACCGTCACGTCCTCCTTTTTTGCACCGACAGCTGCTGCGATCGCATCTCGCGCGCCTACCGGGCTTTGCGTCGGCGCCCACACCTCTACTTTTCCGTCTTTGTACACGGCGAGTGCCGCCGGAGGTTCCATCGACGCATGCGCCAGCAGCGGCGCATAATACTCCGCTTCGACTATCTTCCCTCCTTTCGCAAACGCTGCGTCCACGTCGCCAAGATCGCGCACCACTTTTCCTGGCTTCCGCGCCGTTTCCTGCAATTCCTTTTTATAGGGATCGGAACTGAAAACGCCGTGGGGACTTGTCTCCCACTCGATCTTCAATTTTTTCTTGCCCTGAAATGCCGCCCACGTGTTGTCAGCGAGCACGGCCACGCCGCCAAGCGCCTGGAAAAGAACCGGCGGTTTGAACGTATCGATCGTTGCGGTCTGCTTTACGCCCGTTACCGCCAGCGTTGCAGAATCATCCACCGATTTCACGGTGCTGCCCAATACCGGCGGGTGGAGAACGCTCGCATACAGCATGCCGTCCATGCGCGTGTCCTGCCCGTAGTGGGCTTTGCCCGTACAGAAGTCTTTCAGGTCATAACCCGCCGCGGGTTTTCCAATGTAGCGCCACTCACCACGGGGCTTCAGCTTCAGCTCTTCCTTCTTCGGCACTTCCAATTTTGAGGCTGCCGACGCCAGCTCGCCGTAGCCCAGCTTTTTTCCTGATGCTTTGTGAATCACATGATTCAATTCCGTCGAGCATTCCGTCGCCGGGACGCCCCATTGCTGCGCGGCCGCACGAACCAGCATCAGCCGAGCGGTCGCTCCCGCCTCGCGCAGCGGCACAAAAAAGCTGACTACGGAGTGAGAACCATCCGTATCCTGGTCGCCGTATTTTTCAGAGCCGATGGCCTGCACGACTTTCACGTGCGCCCAGTCTGCGTCCAATTCATCGGCAACAATTCGCGGCAAAGACGTGCGCACTCCATTCCCCATCTCAGAACGGTGCGCGACGATATAAACAGTTCCGTCCGTACCGACCGCCAAATAGACGCTAGGCTGCAGCGGCGCTTTCTCCGAAGGCGGAAATGGATCACCTGCAACGCCGGTGGGTGACTCCGCGAAAAGCTGCTCCGGCATCAAGGAAACGCCGAGCACGAACGCACCTGCTCCAAGAATCCCTTTCAAAAAATCACGGCGCGCGTTTCCCGCTTCCCCATCGATTTTCAACACATTTTCGACTCGAATCATGCTGCCTCCGCACTCGATCCGAACTCTCCGCCCACAACTCTAGTGCAATATCCTACCGCCAATCCGGATACTTGCAAGACTGGTTTGGTTAAGTCTCGGGCCAGGTGCCGAGGGCCCGGCGCAAATCCACAAGCTGGCCAAGGTGATAGGCATTGTGATCCGCGAGCAGCAGCGCTTCCCGCAAAATCGTTTGCCCCTCGCCATGAGGTATTTTGGCGGACAGATCGGTGCGTGGATCCGCCACTAGATAGACCATTTCGAGCAGATCGCGCTCGAACGCCGCTATGCTCTCGTCCCAGGCCTTGCGATCAGGGGGTGCAGGCGTCTTTGGCCAGTATCCAGCGGGGAAAGGCGGCGAAACGTGTTTTGGATTTCTGCTGAATTCTAGGATGTCCCACTGAGCCAGCCGCGTGTGTTCGAGCAGCTGCCAGCCCGTATGCGGCAAGCCGTCCGCAAACGCTCCATATTTCTCCGCGGGGAATCCCTCCAGCGCATCCGTGAAGTGGACGTGCGCGCCTCCGCCTTTTAGCAGGTAAACCACCTGCTCGCGGAATTCGCGATCCATATTGCGCGACGGTTTCGGCGAGGCCTTTTTGGTTGTTTTTTTTGTAGCTTTTCTTAATGTCTTTTTCTTTTTCATTCTGGTTTCCGGGATATCAGCACCTGCTGAGGCATTCCAGTCACTGGATGCAAGGCGGTCCACGCGAACCCTGCATTCGCAAACATTTTTTCGTACTCCGAAAATGTGTAGGCGTCCCCGGCGTCGGTTCCGACGAGCATGTTGAGGCTGAATGCTGCTGCCGCCGGCGGAGTCACGCGGTCTTCGTTCGGCACAAACTCGAGAGTGATAGCCTTTCCGCCCGGCTTGAGCGCGGCATAAACGCGGCGCATCAGCGTTTCGCACGTTGGCATATCGAAATGATGGAAGATATTCGTCAGCAGGACAAGGTCGTATCCGCTGCCAAGATCCGTTTCAAACGCGCTACCTGGGCGCGTTGTGTAACGGCTGGAAACACCGGCGGTTTGCGCGTTCTCTTGTGCAACGGCCAGCACGGACGGCCAATCTACGGCAATAATCTGCGCATTCGGATTTTTCCTGGCGATGGTGATGCCGTAATTTCCATGTCCAGCGGCGATATCCAACACGCTGCAGGCTTTGCCTTCGGCGGCACCGATAAGTTCCGCGATAAAATTAGCCGCCGGCACCGTAAGCGGCGCCATCGACTTCGCGAACGCCACCCAAACTTCATCCTGCGGTTTGGAGTTGTCGCCCTGCACCCCCGCCGTTCCACCTTTGCGCACCGCGTCGGTCAAAGCCTCTACATTTTTCTTGTGCCAAGTGCTTCCTAGAAACCCTGTCACTGCGGTGAGAGAAGCAGGCGACCGGCGGTCAAGAAAAAGTGCGGACTCCTCTGTCAGCGCGTAACGCCCGTTCTCTTTTGTGATGAGGCCCATGATCGTCAAGTAATCGCAAAGGATGCGCAAACCACGCTCGGAAGCGCTGATTTTGGTGGCGAGCAGCGCGGGAGTATTCGCGCCCGCTCCGATGGCGGTGAAGACATCGAGTTCGATTCCCGATTTCAGGGCCGCCGTCTGCTGGAACGCGTTCATGAGACCGAAAATGCGTTCCGGGGTCGGGCGGTTCGTCGTGGAAGGTGTGGCCATTCAGTTTGTCCCCGTTTGCCGAGTTTTGTTAGTTCAAATATACACCCAGCTCGGCGTCTGTTCCGCTGTTCAATTTCATTGCCCCTATCCGGGACGGCTGGCATACTCTCTTTCCCCGCACGGCGTGCAAGGAACATATTATGAAACGCGAATATCACCGCTGGTATTCTCCTCGGCTGGGCATCGACATGGGTGTGATTGTCCACGGCCACTGGGGGCAACCGATTCTCGGCTTTCCGACCAGCGCAGGCGATGAGACCGAGCTGGAAGGCCAGAGCATGATCGGCGCGCTGGCCGATTTCATCGAAGGCGGGAAGATAAAATTTTTCAGCATCAATTCCATCAACGGCCTGAGTTTTTACAACAAAGGCGCGCACCCTTTTCACCGCAGTTATGTACAGTCCGTTTTCGATTCCTATCTTCGCGAAGAAGTCGTGCCTTTCATCTGGGACAATTGTCAAAGCCCAGGGATCGCCATCTCTACCATGGGCGCATCATTCGGCGCGTATCACGCGGCCAACTCGCTCTTCAAGCATCCCGACGTGATCAAGCGCTGCTTCGCCATGTCCGGTGTGTACGACGTCCGCAACTTCATGGACGGAATGTACGACGACAATTTCTATTTCAACAATCCCGTGGATTATCTGGCGAATCTCAACGATCCTTGGGTCCTGGGCCAGCTCGCCTCGTGCGACATCCACATCAGCACGGGCACAGGTCAATGGGAAAACAGCGGCCCCACGTATCGATTGTCTGAGGTCCTTTCCGGCAAGGGAATCCGCCATTCGCTGGACAACTGGGGTCCTCAAGGCGGCCACGACTGGCCTTATTGGAAGCACCAGATGCGCGAATACGTCGCCCGCCTCTTCTAAACCACTGACAAGTTGACTAGCACCCTACTCCAAAGAGCGATCTCGGACCTTCCAGCCGTCATAGGCTTGCGGCGATGGCCAGGCAGCCTATGATGATCGGGCTGGTCGGGCGTTCATTTATGTTGGATTCATGTCCTGCCGAGGAGAATTGTTGCTAGCGTGAATCGTTCGATTCTCGGGCGATCTCAGTAGGGTGGACATCCGCGGGACGAAGCGTCCGATAAAAAGGTAGAGAAACTGAAGTCACGATGAACTACTCGGCTCTCTTTCGGTCCGCCCTAGTGGCGCTGCTAAGAAACAAGATGCGCAGCGTACTGACAGTCTTGGGGATCACCATCGGTATCGCGGCAGTGATTTGCGTTGTGGCGATCGGCAAGGCGGGGCAGGCGCGGGTCGAGCAGCAATTGAATAATTTGGGCGACAACTTTGTTTGGGTGGAGGCGGGAGGGCGGGCGGTTAACGGGGTGCGGACGGGAACGCACGATACAAAGACTTTGGTGTATGCGGATGCGGTGGCGATCAAGAATCAGGTTTCGCTGATCAAGAGCGTATCTCCAAATGTGGACGACCCCGTGCAGGTGATTTATGGGAATCAAAACTGGCACACGTCGTACCGTGGAGTTTCTCCCGAATATTTTGAGATAAAGCGTTGGTTTGTGGATCAGGGGGCGGTGTTTTCGCAGGACGACGTGGACCGGGCGGCGGATGTCTGCGTGCTGGGGCGGACTGTGCGGGATCAGTTGTTTGGCGTAGAAGATCCAGTGGGGAAGGTAATTCGCGTGAACAGCTTGCCGTGCAAGGTCGTGGCTACGGTTCAGCCGAAGGGACTTGCACTATCGGGTCAGGATCAGGACGACACAATCATCATCCCTTACACAACTGCGCAGAAAAAGCTGAAGGGCATCACTTGGCTGGACGACATTTTGTGTTCGGCGGTGTCGCAAGACGCGGTGAAAATGGCGGGGCAGGAAGCGACGGCGGTTCTGCGGGACCGGCATCATTTGCGGCCCGAAGAAGAGGATGACTTCAACATCCGCAATCCGGAAGACATTATTCAGGCGCAGCTCGATGCGAGCAAGACTTTGACGATTTTGTTGATCGCGATTGCTTCCGTGTCGCTGCTCGTCGGAGGAATCGGGATTATGAATGTGATGCTGGTTTCCGTAACGGAGCGCACGCGGGAGATCGGCGTGCGGGTGGCGGTTGGCGCGACGGAAGAGGCGATTCAACTGCAATTTCTGGGCGAATCGATAATGCTGAGCCTTGTTGGTGGGGCGGCGGGCGTTTTGTTTGGAATTTTTGGGTCGTATTTGGTGGGGCAGACTTTGCATTGGCCGATGGAGATGTCGGTGGAATCGATTCTGGTGGCGGCTGTGTTCTCGGTAGCGGTAGGCGTTTTTTTTGGATATTACCCGGCTCGGAAGGCTTCGTTGCTTGATCCGATTGAAGCGCTGCGATATGAGTAAAACTCTTGCGAAATTCTAATTCCAGGGACGATCGATGAAGAGTAGAGGGCGATGGCTGATTTTGGCGGGCGTTGTGGTGGCTATTGGGCTATTTGCCGCGTTTGGATTGAACCGCAACACGCAGGCGCAGCATTTCACGGCGAAAGTGGAACGCGGCGAGATTGACGATGTAGTGGAGGCGACAGGAACCATCAACGCCGTGATCACGGTGCAAGTAGGCTCGCAGGTTTCCGGAAGCATTGCGAAGCTGAACGCGGATTTCAATTCGCGTGTTCATAAAGGCGATGTGGTGGCGCTGATCGATCCTGCTTTGTTCAAGGGCGCGATGCTCCAGGCGGTGGCGGATTTGGAAAACGCGAAGGCTAATCTGGTAGCGGCGCGGGCCAACCTCGAGAAGGCGAAAGCAGGGCTGGTGCAGACCAAGGCGGACTACGATCGCGCGGTGCGGTTGACCAAAGATGGAGTGATGAGCCAGCAGCAGCTGGATTTGGCGAAGTCGAACTACGATTCCGCCAGTGCGTCCGTGGGGGCAGCCGACGCAAACGTGACGCAAGCGCAGGCGCAGGTCAGCCAGAAAGATGCGGCCGTGGCGGTGGCGCAGACGAATTTGGACTACACGGTAATCCGGTCACCGATCGACGGGACGGTGGTGGCAAGAAATGTGGATGTGGGGCAGACTGTCGCAGCGTCGCTCCAAGCGCCAACTATTTTTACGATTGCGCAGGACCTGACGAAAATGTGGGTTTATGCGAAGACGGACGAATCGGACGTCGGGAACATCAAGATCGGGAAGCCCGTTAGCTTTAAAGTGGACGCGTTTCCTAAGGACACGTTTCATGGCGTGGTAAGCCAAGTACGAATGAACGCGACAACGGTGCAGAGCGTAGTGACCTACGATACGATTATTGAGTTCGCGAACCCGGAGCTGAAATTGTTTCCGGGAATGACGGCGTACGTGACAATTCCCGTAGATACGGTGAAGAATGCGATGAAGCTGCCGAATACGGCGCTGCGCTACAAGCCTCCAATGTCGGCGGAAGAAATTCTGGCGGTTTACAAACAATACGGGATCGACGCGAGCGAGCCGAAGCAGGCTGTTGAGGATCCGGCTCTAACTGGAACTGTCAATGCGGGGCAGTCTGTGGCGACAATGCAGAATCCGCCGCGCGCACCGAAGAGAGATAGCGCGGTGGTTTGGAAGTTGCACGCCGACAACACAGTGGAGCCGGTAAAGGTGTCACTTGGAATTACGGATCATGCGTTTACGGAAGTGAGCGGCGTTCTCAAGGGGGCGTTGAAAGAGGGGGACGACGTGATTATCCGGTCAGTGGCGGCAAAATCGCAGGGGCTAGGTGGAATAAGACGGTAAGCATTTCAAGAGCAAGACAAATCCAAGGACATCAATGGCAGCTATAAACCAAGTCCGGGAGACGCCGAGTGGGGCGGCGGCGAACGCAGTTATACGCGTCGAAGAGGTGCACAAGTATTACGACTTGGGCGAGACGCGCGTACACGCGCTGCGCGGCGTGAGCGTGGAAATCGGACGCGGAGAATTTGTGGCCATCATGGGGGCGAGTGGCAGCGGGAAGTCAACGTTCATGAATATGCTGGGATGTCTCGACAAGCCGAGCACGGGACGCTATTTGCTGGAAGGGACGGATGTATCGCAGCACGATAAGAAGGCGCTTGCGCTGATTCGAAACCAGAAGATTGGATTTGTCTTTCAGGGATTCAATTTGCTGGCGCGCACAACGGCGCTGGAAAACACGGAGTTGCCGACGCTGTACACGAAAATCGACAAAGGGGAACGCGAGAAACGCGCCGCGGAAGCTTTAGCGATGGTGGGCTTGGCGGAACGGGCGCAGCATTTTCCGTCGCAGATGTCCGGAGGGCAGCAGCAGCGCGTGGCCATTGCGAGGGCACTGGTGAATCGTCCATCGATTCTCCTGGCGGACGAGCCGACGGGGAATCTGGATAGCAGGACGTCGGTGGAGATTATGGAGATTTTTCAGAATTTGAACGACAAAGAGTTGACGATCGTGCTGGTCACGCATGAGCACGACATCGCTCAGTTCGCTAAACGCGTTTTGGTCTTCCGGGACGGAAAAATCAGGAAAGACGATACGGTGATGAATCGGCCGAGGGCCTCGCAAGTATTGCAGAGCTTGCCGACGCTCGAGGACTAGCGAGAATCCTGCATTGCAGTCCAAAGCTTTGCGATCGAAACACGCAGCTCAGAAGGACGAAGGATTGCGAGATCAGGCGAGGCCGAGGCGGTCGAGTTGGTAGTGGCCTTTGGATATGACCTGATCATCGTCGATCCAGACGTCGCAGTTGCGGGTGAGGACGTCGACGTGGGTTTTTGATTTCCAGTCGGCGTGTGTTTGGCTGCCGTAGGGGTCGCCGAAGGCGATGTGCACGCCGGGAAATTTTTCGTCCTGCAGCAGGATGCCGATCATGGCGGAAAGGCCGAGGTTGGTGCCGAAGGCGAGTTCGCCCACGCGATCGCTATTCTCATCGGTGTGACAGTACTGCCAGAATTCCTCTTCGAGGTCCTTGCGCGCGCAGTCTACGCCGGTTAAGCGGGCGCCTTCGATATTCAGGACGAGGGGAGTGGTTTGCAGGTCACCGTATTTCCCATTGAAATGATCTCCGGCAGTGGCATCGCAGACAAAAGTGCCGTCGACTGTGGCGGGAGTCGTAAAAACTTCTCCGGCGGGCAAGTTGGACCAGTAACGCGGGCTGATGAGGCCGCTGGTTTTTACCCAATCGAGGCCGCGGTCGAAATGAGCGGCGAAGGAAGTGCCCGCTTCGGTTTTTACCGTGAGCGTTTGCGCACCCAGCATGCGTTCGCGCAGCTTGTCGCTCAAGCGGTCTACCATACGGTAATCGGCGCGCATGCCTTGCTGCATAATTTCGGGAGTTACGCCAACCATGTGGGCGTAGCGGATTTGGCGGCGTTCGACGACGCGGACGATGGCCATGCGCGCACCGAGCTCGCCGGGTTGCGGCGTCATGCACATCGCGCCTACATCGGCCGTTTCGAGAGCTTGCAAAACTTCCGGCGGGGCGGCTGTCATGGGGCGAGGGCCAAAATCTTCAAGCAACAAACCGGTGTATTGCGCGTCACGCTCTTCGATGGCGGTGGCGATGCTGGCGGCGACAGAACGGCTAGCTTCGTCGGCGATTAGCGCGACGTGCTCGCCAGGACGGACGCTCAGGCAAGTCTCCACGGCGTTCTTCGCGCCGGGCATCAACTCTGGGTCTGGGTGGCCAAAGTACATCTCTTAATTTTACAAGAATTGGCAGAAAATTGAAGAGGCGCTAATGAAATTGGCCGCTGTTATGGAAACCGCGAGATCATCAAAACTATTCTGCAAATGGGGATCAAGCCGTTCGCGGACTAACCCGGAAGGCGGGGACTTGGCCGCCGCCGCTGGTGACGTTGGCAAGGCCAGTGGCGCTTAATCGGGTAAGAAAGCCGCAGAGTTTACCGCGGAAGAGATAGGGTGCGAAATCGACGAGCATGTCCCGGTAATCGACTTTGCCGATATTGACGATGTAGGGAAAGACTTCGCGTCGGATAGGGATTCGTTCCTGGACGATCCAGGCGCCATTTTTTGCGGAGAGGGCGCGGCCTATCGCTGTGTCCCACGCGTCTTCGTCGGTTTCCCAACCCAGAGTTACACCGGAACCGCCGTATTCGTCGCTTGGCTTGAGGACGAGGTTTTCGCGCTCCTTGCCGATGAAGGCGAGGAGTTCTACCGGCTGGCCATAATGCGAAGTCTTTACGTCAGCCACCACGCGCGTCCAGGGAATGTGGCGGCGGATGAGTTCGCGTTCGTCGTGGGAGAAGAGGGCTCCGTTTTGTTCGTCGGTGAGGACAGCGAAAAAGGTTTTCACGTGGGAAATTTTGCAGCGGAACGTGTTTGCGACGCAGACGGCGTTGGCGGTGTAGGCCTTTACCAGAGCAGCGCATTCCGCAGGTTTAGCGACGATGTCGTTGATGAGGACGCGGCGGTAAACAAGATCGATTTTTGTATCTTGGGCGACGAGTTTCTGGCCGTCGAACTCGAGTTCGCGGGGATCGGCGATGAGCGTGGGAACGCCCATCTTCTGGAAACGCGATTGCAGAATTTCAAACTCGCTAAATGTGGGGACGTCTTCCCAATCAACGATGGCGATTTGCGGAGGGCTGGCGGAGCCTCCCCAGTCCACATAGCTCATTACCAGGGCATCGAGAAGTTTGGCACTGAGCGGGTAACTGTGGACTGAATAACTCTGAGCGAATTTCCCCATGATGGGAAGTTCGCGAAAGATTTCCGCGAGCGTTTCCGCGTATCCCGCGCCAGCTGGAGATTCTCCGTTGTATTCCGCGAACTTGAGTGAATCCGGCAAGAGAAAAGCGTCGAGACGGGAGGCGGTGCTGGCCCGGCCGTAAGCGGCAGGGAGACGCGCCAGTCGTTCTTCTTCGGGTCGCAGATGCAGCTGGGCGAATAAATGTTTGTCTCCGAGGGCGGCCGTCACGACGCGTTCGCCGAGATCGGCGATCGTTTCCGCCACGGAGCGGACGCGCTCTTCATCTTCCGGCGAGAGAAAAAACGGGCGGAGGAAAGGGCAGTGGACGCGATCGCCAAAAGTGAGTTTTGCGCGGCGCATCCTTTTGAATAGATCTTCTGGAAGAGCCGGAACCCGCAGAAGCGTGGCTTTCAAAATGTCGTTCCACTCCTCGGCGGGATTGTGAGGGGCGATCGAAGGCTTTGGCGAGCTCGTCATTTTGTTTTGAAGTCCGTAGGTCCGGAAGAGCAGCTGGTAGAGGGACTAGGCGACGATGATTGAGTCGCGGCGACACTTTTGGGAGCGCCGGTGAATCCGCTCGTCGCGCCGATGCGGAGCATTTCTTCCCAACGGGGCCAGGGAAACGAGGCCGCCCCGCGGAGCGCACGATCAATCACCAGCCGCGCCATTTTGTCGACGACATGCTCGAAATAAAATTCGGTGATGCGGTCGCGCTCCATGTCCGGCGCGGGGTTCAAGAAATCGATTGCATAGGGCACTCCGTCTTGGACCGCAAATTCGATGGTATTCATCTCGTAGCCGAGGGCTTCGTTAATTGTCTGCGCATCTTTGACGATGCGGGCTCCGAGCTCGGGTGACAAATAGTTGTGATCGACGAGGTATTTGCGTTCTTTCGGGTCATAGTGAACGGGAGTGATATCCGACTTTCCAAACGTGAAACAACGGACGTATTTATCGAAGTTGATGAACTCCTGAAGGGTCATGCAATAGGGTGAAGTTTTGTCATAGGCCGCGAGGAGCTCTTCCTTATTGTGGACTTTGTAGACGTGCTTCCACCCGCCACCCGAAAAAGGTTTGAGGATCGCAGGGCGGCCAACGTAATCGAGAAGCCCATCCCAATCCACCGGATAAGTGAGGTTGTGGAGCGATTCGGCGGTGATGTCCACGTCGCTGGGATATCCCTTTTGGGGCAGCAGCACCGTTTTTGGGATGGCGATGCCGAGTTTCGAGGCGACGGCGTAATTGAAAAACTTGTCGTCGGCAGTCCACCAGAACGGATTGTTGATGACGTAGGTTCCCTGGAGAACGGCATGTTTGAGGTAGCCGCGATAGTATTCGACTTCATGCGAGATACGATCGACGATGACGCGGTATCCGGAAGGCTCGCCCATGCGCGTGCCACCGAGTTTTACGAATTCCGCCGCAACGCCGTCTTTCTTTCCGAGTTCATTGACACGCACGATAAAGGCCGGAGGAAAGCTGTACTCACGCCCGCAGAGAAGGCCAACCTTTTTCATGATGTCACTCCTGACGAATGCAACAGAGACCTGGTGCTTTGCAGATGCTTCTAATTGATAGCGTGCGCCGATGAAACCCGAGGCTCGGTGACACCGCGTGTTTCGGTGACCAGATGTCTTACGACGGCTTTCAGATCGCCCGTCTGTTGATAGACGCGCAATTGGCGCTCTGCGCTGGTGCCGTCCTTTAGAATCGTGTGAATGTATTCGACGGCGCTGCGGCTGCCAAGGTCGTCCACAACGTCATCCACAAACTCGAGCAGTTCGATAGCGAGTTCGCGCATGGGGACTTCGGCTTCTTTGCCGAAATCGATCAGTTTGCCCTCGATGCCATAGCGGGCGGCGCGCCATTTGTTTTCCTCGATTAAGGCGCGCCGGTACAAGCGGTAGCTCTGATTCCGTTCGTAGAGACGGTGAAGCTTTACAATTATGGCTTGCGTGAGGGCGGCGATGGAGACGGCTTCCTCGACTTTGGTAGTCACATCGAACATGCGGAACTCGAGAGTGCCAAACACCGGGTGAGGACGGACGTCCCACCAGATTTTTTTTCCGTTGTCGATGCAGTTGAGTTTCATCAGAAGATTGACGAAATTTTCGTAAGCGCTCCAGGATTCAAACTGTTCTGGGATCCCCGTGCGCGGGAAACGGCGAAAGACGGTGGTACGGAAGGATTTCAAGCCGGTGTTGCGTCCCATCCAAAACGGTGAACTGGTCGAGAGAGCGAGCAGGTGCGGCAGGAAATAGCGGACCATGTTCATCATGTCGATGGTGGTCTGCTTGTCGGGCATGGCGACGTGGACGTGCATGCCGAAGATCAGAAGCGAGCGGGCTAGCTGCTGGAGTTCCTCGACGATATGTTCGTAGCGTTCGCCGGGTGAGATAACCTGATCAATCCAGCTGGAAAATGGGTGGGTGCCGGCGGCGGCAACCTGCAGTCCAACGCGCTCTGCTGCTGCTACAAGTTCGCCGCGCGTGCGATGCATTTCGATGCGCAACTCGCCGACGTTTTCGCAGATTTTGGTACCGGTCTCGACGATCGATTGGTGCATCTCGTGTTTGACTTGTTCGACGATGTCCGGAGAAGCGGCCGAAACAAGCTGCATGACGTGAGAACGCAACGCGCAGGTAGCGGGGTCAATGATCTGAAACTCTTCTTCAACACCGATAGTGAAGCGGTGAGCCATGGGGTGGCCCTCCGGATGGCCGTGGTCTATTTGAGGTTCTCAGGCGCTATCATACCCTGCCGGGCAAGAATTTACACCTAGACGTAGGGATGATGGCTTCCGAATTTGCTAAAAGGCGGAGAGGTGTTCAGCGTATTTGGAGCAGGGACGGCCCGGAAGAAAGACGCGGCACAGAATCAACATTCCGGGGCGGGCTTGTAGATGTTGATGATGTTGATTCTAAAGAACTTGCTTGCGCCAACGTTGGCAAGCACAGATTGGACTGCATGTGTTGCTGATAAAGGAGTTAGGTAGAAAAGCGCCCAGAAAACAAAAAACGCCAGCAAAAGGCTGGCGCAAAGGCAAGAACACGAAATATTACTGATAAAAAGTATATACCTGAGATAGGTTCTTGTCAAGGAAGAACGGAGTCATCTTTACTCTCCAGCGGCACCGCAAAGGCCCGCGCGGCATACGGCGATTTTTTCACCTGTGCGGAAAGATGCCGACCCCGGGATTCCCGTTCAACAATCTGCTCGCGCGGAGTTCGCGAAGTTGCAATGGTCTCCGGCGCGCCCCAGATACAGTAATTTTTCTTGTTCCCATCGAAGGCGTTGGGCAAGGTCTGCGAGAGCGGACGAAAAAAAGTGGGACAGACAGGAATGTCTGTCCCACTCTGCTTTTGGAGGACGCTAAAGCGAACGCAGGAAGTTCAGGAGATCCTGCTGCTGCTGAGGACTCAGCTGTCTGAAATTGCTGATGACGCCGTTGGCTTCTGAACCGGAGCTAGCGTGTTCCTTGATGGCGTCCAGAAGATCCGTGGTGCGGCCATCATGCAAGAAGAAAATACGCTGACCGAGGCCCCACAGAGGCGCTGAGCGGAACTGATCCGGTCCGGCACCGCCTTGCGAGACGCCATCAGCGAGATTCGTACCCATGTGATGAATAAGCAAGTCAGAAAAAAGATTGGCGTTCACTTGGCTTAGGCCCGGGGTGAGAGTCGAGGGCGCTGTTTGAAGGGTCGGCGTGTGGCACATGGCGCAGCCGATCAGATTGAAGTTGCGGCTGCCATTAGCAATCGATTGCGGGCCGCCGGGCGAGGTAGTGGAAGGCGTTGGGGGTGCGAGAAGACGCATGAACATCGCAAATTGCACGACGTCGCTGGGGACGGCGGGATACTGTGTCGAGATAAAGTTGGTTGTGTCCTCGGGCGTGGGATTTATTTTGCAGTTTGCGGGAAGGCCGCCGGCCTGGGCTTCATCCGGACTGGCGCGCTCATTTTGGAACAACTCGTTGGTGACGCCCATTTCCACGTTGTAGGCTTCCCCGGCAAATATCTCGAGAGACTTGTTCTGCGCTTTCCAACCGAAGCGCGTGATCATGCCGTCATTTCCGTCGCGGTTGGGAACGCCGGAGATTCCCAGATCCTGCTTTTGCTCGGCGTTTGCCTGCATATTGGCGTAGATGGTTTCTTCGGAGATGTTTTCGATCAAGCCAGCGCCAAAGGTCGGAGTCGGGATGCGGAAGATGACGTTGTTCAATTCCAGATTTTCGTGGAAATTTGGCTGCTTGATGGCGCAAGAGCCTGCGTCGCTGCGGCCGGAGATGACGAAGAGGTCGTGGACTCCGCCATCGGGCGTGCTGCTCAGAGAGCCGTTGGGACCCAGAAAGAATTTAAAGCGGGCTTCACGGACGGGGCCGTTGGGACTGATGAAGGATGGGAGAGTGTTCTGTGCGCCGTCCAGGCTATAAACCAGAGTCTCGGGATTCGGGCCGATGGAGGGGAACACGGTGGCACTCGGGCTTGTTCCGCCGATCGCTGGTTGTGAATGGCAGCTGGAGCATTGGTTGCTATTGAAGCGCGGACCGAGTCCGTTGTTGGCGCCGCCCTGAACGGATTCGATCTCCTGGAAGCGGAGCAGGCCATTTGCGAAAAAGTCTGGCGCGCCCGGAGTTTGTGAAACGGAAGACAACGGCTGACCGGAGTTGACAGTTCCTCCGCGGACACCCGGATCTTGCGGGGAATGCTGGCCGAGCGTGACGGTGGCGAAAGAAACCGCAAGCAAGAATGCAAGAGCGACAACGGGCTTGCGGACGGAAACGAACTTCGATTTCTCGACTAGACGTGCGAGTGAACCTGGCGACATAGCATCTCCTTGAGGCAGACCGGTAGCGCGATGTTTTCCTGGGCTAAAGCCCTGGGGCTTGCTGAGGAAGGACACCTAGCTATTTGGTCGTGCCTGAAATCAGGACGCTCGGAAAGAACCTGGTTCGAGATGGGCTGAGTGGGGGAGAGCCCAAGCGTAAGGCCGGGTTGCTGTGGGCGAGAAGTTATGGCGTTGCGAGGAGCAAGTCACCTGACCGGAAGGACAGTTTTGGTACAAGTCCGAAAGCGTGCGCGAATCAGAGGCGGGATCAAACTGGCGAGTACAGCTTCTGTTCATGCGTAGAAGTAGAGTTTGCAGGCCACCACAAACCAAAAATGGAACAGACACGAATCTCTGTCCCACCTTTGCCTTGCTTGAATGGCCCTTCTATTCCGATACCAATTTTCTTAGCTCAAGCCGCTGATTCAGGCGGCGCCGAGAGCACGACGTTGCTGGAAGCACTCGCGGCAAAAAACGGGACGTCCTTGCGTGGGCCGGAAGGGGACAGTGGTTTCCTTTCCACATTGGGAGCAAGTGGTCTTCGTTTCCGAGCGCATTTGGGAAGCGCCACCACCGCCTCCGCCGCCCCCTTCGGCGCGTTTGGCTTTGCAGCCCTTGCACCGTTTTGGCTCGTTCTTGAATCCCTTGTCGGCGAAGAACATTTGTTCGCCGGCAGTAAAAACAAATTCAGCGCCGCACTCCGCACACTTCAGAACCCTGTCGTGATATTCCATGAGCCGCTCTCCCCTTGCCCGAGTCAGAGAGGGGGATGGGCACATTTCGCACGGAGGACCAAGTATTGTGGCGAAACCTATAGTCCGGGGGTACCGGGCTGGGGTCCCTTGGGCCTGCATATACGAAGCTGCAACAGAAACCCAACGTCTCTGCCTAACCGGGGTCTAAATCACGGAAGTGCGGCGCTGAGAGGCGGCGAGGCGGAGGTTAGTCCGCTTCTCGCCGCTGCTTCTTGCGCAGTCGCTTCCGCGAAAGGGCTTCTTTGGCCCGGCGTTTCTCGCCTGGCTTCATGTAGAAGCTGTGCTTCTTGATTTCCTTGATGATATCTTCCTGTTGCACCTTGCGCTTGAAACGGCGCAGTGCATTTTCCAGAGATTCACTTTCCTGGATAATGACTTCAGCCACTTTTACATTCACCCCCAATCCGGTTCGGATTGGCTACGTGCGGCGTCACTGCTTGGTTCGAACACCGCCCCGGTCATTATCGCACGCCAGCCGCCATGCGGTCACGCACACCGCAAACGATAGCGAACTGATGGTTCCCACAGAGCTTCTTGCGAAAACATGCTCCATGGACTGCATTTTGACTTGCGCACCATTGCACGGTTTGGACTCACCCTGAGGTAGATGGCATCTTCTAATCAATTGGGGGCATGGAAGTCAAGGAATCTTTCGAGAGAGCAGGGTGAGGCAAGGATTTAGTATCCCTGTAGTTACTGAGCTAATTTATAAGTAAACAACGGGTGGGGAGGATGTACGCCAAAGGATTGGCTGTTCTTCTATTCCTGGCTTCCTTGCACTCCGTCTTGCAAGTGCTGTTAGAATGGGCCGCTTTTCAAAAATGTGTCCGGAGGCCAGCCATGTCCGCGATGAGCGATGCCATAGGAGTACTCCTCGCCGGAGGCCAGGGCGAACGGCTGTGGCCGTTGACGCGCGACCGGGCGAAACCCGCGGTTCCGTTTGGGGCTTTATATCGCATCATCGACATTACCCTCTCGAACTGCATCAACTCCGATTTGCGGCGCGTGTTTGTCCTGACGCAGTACAAAGCGCTGAGTCTTAACCGGCACGTCCGGGCGGGATGGTCGCCACTGGCTGGCCTCGGCGACTACATCGAAGTGCTTACGCCTCAGATGCGCGTGTCGAAGGAGTGGTATCAGGGGACGGCGGATGCCGTGTATCAGAACATCTACTCGATCGGCAGTGAACGGTCGAAGTATGTGTTTATTCTCTCCGGCGACCACATTTACAAAATGAATTATGCCAAGATGCTGAAGCAGCACGTGGAGTCTACTGCGGATGTGACAGTGGCGACCATCCTACACCCCGTCGCGCAGGCCGCGCGGCAATTCGGCGTGATTGAAGTCGATAACGATTGGCGGATCATCGGGTTCGAAGAAAAACCTGCCGAGCCCAAGCATTCTCCGCATCATCCGGGTAATTGCAACGCTTCGATGGGGATCTACATTTTCAATACGCAGCTGATGATCCCCATACTTCTCGCGGACTCCGAAGATCCAAAATCGGCCCACGATTTTGGGAAGGACATTCTCCCGCGCATTATTTCGAAGCATCGCGTGTTCGCTTACAACTTCGTGGATGAAAATCAGAAGGACGCGCTTTACTGGCGCGATGTCGGGACGCTGGACGCCTACTACGAAGCGAACATGGATTTGGTGAGTGTATCGCCGGTTTTCAATTTGTACGACAACAATTGGCCGCTGCGTACCTGGCAGCACCAGTATCCGCCCGCGAAATTTGTGTTTGCCGATCCCGAGCGCATGGGCGTGGCGCTCGACTCTATCGTGGCTGGAGGCTCGGTGATTTCCGGCGGACGAGTGCAGCGGTGCGTGATCGGGAACAACGTTCGCGTGAACAGCTATTCCGAAGTGAGCGATTCGATCATCTACAACCACGTGAATATCGGGCGACACTCACGCATTCGCCGCGCGATCATTGACCGTCACGTTAGCCTTCCCGAGCGAACGGAGATCGGATACGACACGGAGACCGACCGGCGTCGGTTCCACGTGACGGATTCGGGGATCGTGGTCGTCGTTCGACAGGAATCTCTTATCGAAGAACCTGAAACCGCTTAGCAGTGAAGATAGCGGGCAATCCAACTCATCGATCTCTTGTTTCTCCTTGCCTCTGTGCGTCCGGGGCAATCTTCTGTAAAATCATTAATTCGCTTTTATCCAGGAGAACAGACAGATATGTCTACGAATATCACTCGCGTCAGCGCGCGGCAGGTCATCGACTCGCGCGGGAATCCCACTGTCGAAGCCGACGTGTACGTCGGAACCGGCGCTAAGGGGCGCGCCGCGGTCCCGTCTGGTGCATCCACCGGGGAACATGAGGCGCTGGAGCTACGCGACGGGGACAAGTCGCGGTATCTCGGCAAGGGCGTGCTAAAGGCCGTGGGCAATGTTAACGGCGAAATTGCCAAGGCCGTTGTGGGCCTGGACGCTGCCGACCAGCGGGGGCTGGACAAGCGCATGATCGAACTAGACGGCACTCCTACCAAGTCGCGGCTCGGGGCTAACGCGATCCTCGCTGTTTCGATGGCCGCGGCGCGCGGAGCCGCGGCTGCCCAGAATCTTCCGCTGTACAAATACTTGGCGCACTATTCCACGGACAAGAGCGCGAATCTTCTGCCTGTTCCGATGATGAACATCTTGAATGGCGGCGCTCACGCCGATAGCTCAGTCGACTTCCAGGAATTTATGGTCATGCCCATTGGGGCGCCGAATTTTTCGGAAGCCCTGCGCTGGGGCGTGGAAATATTTCATGCGCTGAAAGCTGCTCTGAAAAAGCACGGATATTCGACTGCGGTAGGAGATGAAGGCGGATTCGCGCCGAGCTGCAAGTCGAATGAGGAAGCGATTCAGATCGTGCTCGAAGCGATTGCCGCGGCGGGTTACAAGCCGGGCGAACATGTCAGCATTGCGCTCGATCCGGCCTCCAGCGAATTCTACGACAAAACTAGCGGGAATTATGTTTTCAAAAAGTCGGATAAGTCCGCTCACTCTTCGGAGCAGATGACGGCGTACTGGACGAGTTGGGTCGAGAAATATCCAATCGTTTCTATCGAAGATGGAATGGCGGAAGACGATTGGCCCGGTTGGAAGGCGCTGACACAATCGGTCGGCGCGAAGTCTTCCAAGAAAAGGATTCAGCTTGTAGGCGACGACCTCTTTGTGACTAACACGACGCGGCTGTCGCGCGGCATTAAAGAGGGTATTGCGAACGCGATTCTCATCAAACTCAATCAGATTGGGAGCGTGACGGAAACCATCGATGCCATCGAAATGGCGCGCAAAGCCGGCTACAACTCGATCATTTCGCATCGCTCCGGCGAAACCGAAGACACTTTCATCGCCGATCTCGCTGTTGCCACAGGCGCTGGCCAAATCAAAACGGGCTCGGCCTCCCGCACGGACCGGATCGCGAAATACAACCAGCTTCTGCGCATCGAGGAAGAACTAGGCTCGGCAGCCCGGTTCCATGGGAAGGCCGCCCTAGGCTAGGCGAAGGTCTTACTCAATTTGGGGGCGCAGACCGCTGCGCCTGCTTCATGCTCGGAGGTTGAAGCCTTCACCGGCCCTCGGAACGGAAGATGCGTCGCCGCAAAAAGAGAGCGGCGGCAAACCAAAAGAGGTAGCTCCGGGGCTTTTGCCCGAGTGACGTCATGACGCAAGCGCCAAAATCTTCCTCGCATGGTGAAGGCGTATGTATCCGCAGCGCAAGCCGCGGTGACATTCCCGCGCTCGTCCAACTCATCAACGCAGCATTCCTTGTCGAGCAATTTGTTTTCGACGGCGATCGTATTAACGCCGAGGAGACACAGGCGTTCATGGAAACAGGCAAGTTTTTGGTGGCGCACGACTCCGCCGGATTCGCGGGGTGCGTCTATCTGGAAATACGTAAAGACCGTGGCTATTTAGGTTTGCTAGCGGTGGATCCGCCGCGCCAGGGTTCAGGTCTGGGCCGCAAGTTGGTGGCTGCCGCGGAAGATTATTTTCGCGCTGCGGGTTGTTGCGCTGTTGACCTGCGTGTTATCAGTCAACGTACACCGCTTCCGCCGTTTTACCGCCGCCTCGGGTACGTCGAAACCGGCACCGCGCCGTTTTCGCCATCGCTGCAGACAAAAGTGCCAGGCCACTACATTGCTATGTCCAAATCGCTCGCCTGATGGGACCTTTCGATCGGGGTTGAAGACTCGGTGGGCTTACTGCAAAGGCGGTCCAAAATACCGGTAGTGTCCCGTAATTTTCCAGCTGAACAACACATCTTCCATCTTCGGCCCCTGGCCAATGTTATGAACGATCAGAAATCGGCGGCTCTCGGCGGACTTCACATTTACGACCATCCCGATGTGTGGCACATTGCCGCCCAAGTCCCACGTGACGATATCACCTGGCGAATAATCTCCGGCACGCAACGAAATCGGCAAGGCCTCTCCTTTGCGAGCGAAAAACACCATAAGATTCGGCACTCGGCGGTGATCGATGTTCGGGTCCGGATGCGCTTGATGCCACTTTGACTTTGGTGGATAGTCCGACCAATTTTTCACGATGTCTTCGTGAACTTCTTTTTGCAGATCGACGCCGACGGCTCTGTAGGCGCGGATAATTTCGTCGGAGCAGACCCCTGTGTCCGCGGGCACGTCTCCACCGGGATAAGCTATGTGGACGTACGCGGAAATGTATTTCACGGAATGATTTGTGCGCTCAATTGCTGCTGCCACCAGTTTGTCGAGAAATTCCTGGCGCGAATTCCCGCTCGCCGGCCTGGTTTGTGCAACGCTGATGGCTGCCGCCAAGCACGCACATAGCAGCGCCAGCCAGCACCTGATTGAGCGAGACGTCTTCACACCCCCATTTTATCAGCGGTTCGTCCCGCGTTTGTAATCGTCTAAGCTGCTGTGTAGGGTCCGCAACAGCTAAAGCTAGGGAAGTGCTCCCAGTAGCGCCGCAACGGTGGCGTTGTCCCCGAACGTCTGGCTCATGAGGGCGAACCGGTCCACATTTCCCGGACCGAAGACGAAGCTTCCGCCGAGCTGAAATGGATTCTGCCCTAACTTGTGCTGATGATGGCCGCCGGCACGCGCGCGCTTTCTTGCCGCGGCATTCTCGCTCCGCAAAAGATGCAAAAGGTTCGCAGACTTCAATTCCACCGCGCGATAAGCCTGGCGAGATTCGTCGACCAGAAGAGGAAAGGTGATGCTCGTTTCTTCGCGAAATATTCGCGCATAATTGCGGTCGCCCAATCCGATCGCGGCAAGGGCTGCTCCTTTGTCGCGGAAGGCTTGCTCGTGCTCGCGCAACTGCGCGACGTGCTCGCGGCAAAAAATTCAGCCATAGTGGCGGAGAAAAACCAGCACGGCAGCCTGCCCGGCCCACAAAGAGCCAAGTCGGATTTCCCGCCCATCGCAATCGGGAAGGGCGATCTCTGCGAGCCTGCTGCTTAGAGATTCTTTCAAGGTTCTTCAATCTTGAGCAGCCCTCATCGCACTGTCAAGCCCATCGATTCCACACTCGTTCCCGCGGTTCCTGCGGCTCTCCATCATTTCGGTGAGAAGCCGGCCACGCATTGATCTCTGATTGCGCACAATGCCGTTTGTTCCTACGGTGTTAGCGATGATTTCAAGCTACCTTGTAACTGGATGGGGTAGTGTAAAGCCATGGCGGATCAGCCGATTCTTACTGACTTGCCCGAGCCTACGCAGGACGAGCGCAGCATAGCATTTCTTGCGCACTTGCTTCAGGTTTTCACAGGTTTCATCGCGCCACTTATCATTTACTGCGTCAAGCAGGATTCCCGCTTCGTGAAATTTCACGCTTTACAATCCCTGATCTGGCAGCTCTGTTACATGGCACTCTTTTTTGGCGGAATGATTATTTTCATTTTTACGATCTTCGCCACTGTTTTTAGCAGCGCTTCTGGAGGGCACGCTCCGAATGGTCCCCCGCCCGCATTTATCTTTGTCTTTCCTTTCTTCTGGTTGTTTTGGGGGCTTGGGTGGGTTGCCAACGTCATTCTCGGCATCGTGTACGGCATCAAGGCGAACCATGGAGAGTGGGCTGGCTACCCCATAATCGGCAAGTGGTGTCTTCCCAGACTACCTCCGGGCGTGCCTTCTCCTTCCCAGCCAAGGACACCTTAATCTCAAATTAGGCGCGTGCGTTTAGCCTCCGTGTATAATCCTGCTCCGCCATGAGCGAGCAAACTCCGAATTCACTAGTTCCCTCCGGCATGCAGCGCCAGCAGCAGATTTATACACTCGGTCTGACTGGCGGTAGTCTTTCGATTCCGATCGCTCACTCTCTTCTCGAGCAGAAGGCGAAGGAAACGCTTCCTCCGCCTGCGTTCGACTATGTAGCTGGCGGAGCGGGCGGCGAGGACACCGTGCGCGCTAATCGCGAAGCCTTTTACCGGTGGCGGATCGTGCCACGCATGTTGTGCGATGTATCCCAGCGCGACCTGAGCGTCGAGCTCTTCGGCGCGCAACTGCCAGCGCCGGTGATTCTGGGTCCAGTAGGAGTTCAGGGCATCCTTCATCCAGGAGGGGAACTCGCATCGGCACGCGCGGCGGCCGCGCTTGGTTTGCCGTTCACCTTGAGCACTGCCGCAAGCCGTTCCATCGAAGAAGTCGCCCAAGCAGCCGGTAGCGCGGGGAGCGGTGTCCGCTGGTTTCAACTCTATTGGGGAAAGAATCCCGAGCTGACCGCCAGCATGCTGCAACGCGCCGAACGTGCCGGATACAAGGCGTTGGTGGTTACTCTCGACACGAGCATGCTCGCTTGGCGAGAACGCGATCTGCAGCACGCCTATTTGCCTTTTATACTCGGCCAGGGTCTCTCAAATTATTTCAGCGATCCCGTTTTTCGCGCGCTTCTTGCTCAGCCGCCGGAGCAGAATCCGGCTGCGGCGATTCAACTTTGGAGCGGCCTCTTTTCCAACACCGCCTTGACCTGGAGCGACATTTCCTTTCTACGGAAGCACACGTCTCTCCCTATTATTTTGAAGGGCATTTTGCATGCGGACGACGCCGCTCACGCTCTCGACGCCGGTGTCGACGGCCTGATCGTCTCGAACCACGGCGGCAGGCAGGTCGACGGCGCGATCGCCACACTCGACGCTCTCCCTGCCATCGTGCGCGAGGTGAACGGACGAATTCCCGTGCTGATCGATGGAGGCATTCGCCGCGGGTCCGATGTTTTCAAGGCGCTTGCCTTGGGTGCGCGCGCCGTTCTGCTTGGACGACTCTATACCTGGGGGCTCGCGGTTGCCGGTGAACAAGGTGTGCGCGATGTGGTTCTGAATCTTCTCGCAGATCTCGATCTTACATTGGCTCTTAGCGGCCACACTTCCTGTCGTTCCCTGGACGCTCACGCTTTATCTGATTCGCGATAATTTTCCTTCGCATAATTTTGGCGAATTACGCGGTACTCAGGGAGACAAAGGACGTTCGAACCAGAAAATGAATATAAGATATGTGTATTCAATAAGTTACATAGACGGCATGCGTCTTTGGGAGCGCTTCTGTGAGGAGATTCTTCCGCAATCCAGACCGCCCGTAAAGCTACACTTACAGACATAGTACTAGAACTCTTGTGCAGTAAAACGGCCTTCGAGTCTGAACCGTTTGGGCTGTCCCAAATTGGGGCATCCGTCCCATTGCCCCGATTGAGTCGTGACTGCATAATGGTCGAACTAGGAGGCCCACCAGAGGGTGGGACCCCGAGCCCAGGTCCCAAAAAAAGGAGAATTACATTAATGCGTACTCGGCAAAAAGGCTTCTCTCTCATTGAGCTATTGATCGTCGTCGCGATCATTCTGATCATCGCGGCTATTGCAATTCCTAACCTCCTCCGGTCGCGCATGGCGGCCAACGAAGCGTCTGCGGTCGGTTCGATCCGTACGATCAATACCTCCGCCGTGACGTATTCGTCCACCTACCCGAACGCCGGTTTCCCAGCTTCGCTGGCGGCTTTGGGTGGTCCTTCGCCTTGCACGGCCGTTTCGACGGCTGCTTGCTTGCTTGACGCAGTTCTCGCAGGCGGCACCAAAAGCGGCTATGTATTCGTTTTGACCACGGACGGCAACACGCCTTCGGTCGGCTACTCCGTCACCGGAACCCCTGTCACGGTTGGCACCACCGGTCAGCGCATGTTCTTCTCTGACCAGTCTGGTGTGATTCGCTATGACCCGTCAGGTGCGGGCGCCACGGCTGCTAGCCCGGCGCTTCAGTAAGGTTAACTCTTGGCCGTGAAAGCGGCCGGGATAAGAATCGACCGAGCACGGGATCATGGTCCCGTGCTTTGTCCTTTTTTTGGTCTTAGTTGGACAGATGCTTCGAAGCGGCGGTAAACCCTCCTTCCTTTCCTCGCTTTCAAACTACTCGCCGGGTTAGTTGCGGCACGTCTCCCCCCGGTGCCATAATCCACACTGTTGCTGCCAAATGAGCAGGACGAGAGAGCATTTTCTTTCCATGGTCATTTGATGCGGTTTCTGAGGGGGCTCCATGGCAATACGCGATAGCTGGATCGAAACTAGAGAAGCGAAAGCTGCGACAGCGAACGGGAATCGTAATATGTCGCAGATGCATTTCGCGCGGCAAGGCGTCATCACGGAAGAGATGCGGTTTGTGGCTGGCCGCGAAAAGATCGAGCAAGAACTGATTCGCAGCGAAGTGGCGCGGGGGCGTTGCATCATTCCGGCGAATGTGAATCACCGCAACCTGGAGCCGATGGCCATCGGCATCGCCACGAAGTGCAAAATCAACGCGAACATCGGGA
Organism: uncultured Acidobacteriota bacterium; assembly: GCA_963833345.1. Classification (GTDB taxonomy): domain Bacteria; phylum Acidobacteriota; class Terriglobia; order Acidiferrales; family UBA7541; genus Acidiferrum. The sequence goes on from CAWHXI010000002.1 coordinate 5,034,672, forward strand.
ATTCGGCCACGAGTTCGAATATTGAGGAAGAGCTGAAGAAGTTGCACCACGCCGTGCACTATGGCGCGGACACGGTGATGGATCTTTCGACGGGCGGAGATATTCCCGTGATCCGAAAGGCGATCATCGATGCTTCTCCGGTGCCGGTTGGCACCGTGCCAGTGTATGAGGCCATTTCGCGCGTGCGGCGTCCCGAGGATTTGACGATCGACCTGATGCTTGAGGTGATTGAAGAACAGGCCGAGCAGGGCGTGGATTATATGACGATTCACGCGGGCGTGTTGCGCGAGCATGTGCCGCTGGTTCGGAAACGTATTACTGGAATTGTCAGCCGGGGCGGGTCGCTGATGGCGCATTGGATGGAGCATCACAAAAAGCAGAATTTTCTCTACGAGAATATCGAGAGGGTTTGCAAGATTTTCAAGAAATACGACGTGAGCTTTTCGTTCGGCGATGGGCTACGGCCGGGATGCATTGCCGATGCAAGCGACGAAGCGCAATTCGCGGAGCTGAAGGTGCTGGGCGAACTTACGAAAAAGGCTTGGGATCACGACGTTCAGGTAATGATCGAGGGACCTGGACACGTACCGCTCGACAAGATCAAGGAGCAGGTCGACAAAGAGATGGAATGGTGCCACGAGGCGCCTTTCTATACGCTGGGACCACTGGTGATTGATATTGCTCCAGGTTACGACCACATCACGAGTGCCATTGGCGCGGCAATGATCGGATGGCACGGGGCTTCGATGCTGTGCTACGTGACTCCCAAGGAACACCTCGGGCTGCCGAATCCGGAAGACGTGAAGCAGGGTGTGATTGCGTACAAAATTGCAGCGCATGCCGCGGACGTGGCACGTCACCGGCCCGGAGCACGGGACCGCGACGATGCCTTGAGCTATGCGCGGTTTTTGTTTGACTGGAACAAGCAGTTCGAACTCTCGCTCGACCCACCGACAGCTAAGGCTATGCATGATGAGAATCTTCCAGACGATTTTTACAAAGAGGCAAAGTTCTGCTCGATGTGCGGGCCGAAGTTCTGCTCGATGAACATCACGCAGCTTGCCGAAGCCGAAGGCGGCCATGACCAGGCGGAACGCAAACAGAAATTCGTCGAACTCTTAGCCAAAGTGCAGGGCGCGGGCGCGTAGGTGTCTTTTCTTCACGGCGGAGTCGCTGTCGTTACAGGCGCGGGGAGCGGAATCGGGCGTGCCCTCGCACAGCAGCTCTGCGCTGTGGGGTCCGCGCTGGCCATTGCGGACATTGACGAGAAGGGGCTAGCCGAGACGGCGGCTTCGCTGACGGCCAAACAAGCCGCGCTTTCCATGCACGTCCTCGATGTCTCTGATGAAGCAGCCGTCAAAGACTTCGCCGAAGATGTGGTTGCACGCCACGGACGCGTAACTCTGCTGATCAATAATGCGGGCGTGGCCCTTCATGGCACCTTTGAAGAAATCTCGCTCGACGACTTGCGCTGGCTGCTGGGAATCAACTTTTGGGGCGTCGTACACGGCGTGAAGTATTTCCTGCCAGTCTTGAAACAACAGCCGCGCGCGCAGATTGTAAATTTATCTAGCGTGTTCGGTATTATTGCCCCAGCGGGGCAAAGCGCCTATTCCGCCAGCAAATTTGCCGTGCGTGGATTCACCGAAGCGGTCAGGCACGAACTGGAAGGCTCCTCTGTTTTTGTTTCGTGCGTTCACCCCGGCGGAATTCATACTCCGATCGCGAAGCGTGCGCGCCTGGGGGCCCATGCCTCCGAAAGCAAACGGGAAGCCGCGGTCGCCTATTTTGAGAAGGTAACTCCCACTTCGCCGGAAGCAGCCGCGGCCCGCATCCTCAAAGGTGTCGAGCGGCGAGAACCGCGCATCCTTATAGGCAGCGACGCTCGCAAGATAGACATTGTTCAAAGGCTTCGGCCCGCTACGTACTGGAAAATGATGGCGAAAAGAGCCCAGGACCACTCGCCTAGGAAGAATTGACCCTGTACGCCCCTCGTCGGGCCACCTGCGTATAAGTAGAATCAGAAAGCCACAGGCGTGGAAACGTGATCCATCTCGTCCAGTTCTTGGTAAAGGTCCTGCTTAACTTTGAGCGCGACCTCCAAGACAATACAAAACTCGTGGGAAGCCTCTTAATCGGAGGCTTTTGGCTCCTTGTTTTGGCGCGGGTCTTTCCCGCACAGCTTGGAATATGGCGCGAATGGCTTGTTTGGTGCGGATGGATCCTGATAGGACTGGCAATTTTCCTGTTCGTCCGGAGGAGAATTTGGATATGGAGCGGCCGAACCAGGATCGCGAAACGGCGAGGCTCCCTGTTTCGGACCTAAGCCTACTTTGACGCGGATACGAGGCCGGCACTATACTGCGCGGCGAAATGTTCGACAGCGATTGCCGTTTCCTGGGTCATCACTGAGGAGAGATTATGCCGTTCGTGCGAGCCGCCAAAGCTTCCGAAATAGCAGCGGGTTCCATCCACGAAATTCAGGTCGCGGGCAAAGCCGTCGCGCTCGCCAACGTGGCGGGTAAGTTCTTCGCTATCAACAACACGTGCTTGCACAGGGGCGGGCCGCTCGGGCAAGGGTCGCTCCAGGACAAGATTGTCACCTGCCCCTGGCACGGCTGGGAGTACGACGTGACCACAGGAAAGCTCCTCCAGAACCCAAATATGGCGGTTCCCTGCTATCCGACAGAAGTCCGTGGTGAAGACGTATTTGTCGACATCGTTTGAAATTTCATCTAACTCTATAAAAACAAAGAGGATACTTTAGAATTAGAGCCCCTTCTCGCTTTTGCGTCGATTTCCTCGGCACATGCCGAATCGCAGTTAACCCTAACATTTTGTTTCGCTTTTTGGCCGTCCCCGTGTATATTGCTGCCGACTCGACGCCTCGATGGCAACTCCGACCTCGCAACGACACTACTGGATATTTAGCGCCGACCCGCACCACTACCATTGGGACACGCTCTTCGTGAAGGGCAAGGAAATGTGGCACGGTGCGGAGTCGAAGCCCGACGCCATTCGTGCCCTCAAACAGGTGCGTAAAGGCGACCGCGTACTTTGTTATCACTCCGCACCGGAACGGACGCTCTACTCGATCGCGGAAATCACGCGCGATCCATATCCCGATCCGCATGACCACAAAGAAAAAAACCTTGTCGCCGACCTGAGAGCCTTTGACCGTTTGCCGAGGCAAGTCACACTGGCTGAGCTGCGCGCCAATCCCACCTTGAAAAAAATGAAGCTTTTGAAAAACGTGCGCGTGCTGGTTTCGCAGATTACCGAAGCTGAGTACCAGGAAATCCTGCGCATGGCTGGAATTGTCGCTTCGCCTGGCATACCCCTTCCCTGACGCTATGCTCGAGGGGATCCTCTCCGGGAAGACGCGAGTCTTGGACCTCGCTTACGCTATCAACGACAAACTGGTTCCGTGGCCTGGCGATGAGCGGTGTTTCGAGGCCAAAAATAACGCCAGCGTGGAGAAGGACGGCTACTTCACGCGCAGCTTCTGGATGCTTGAGCATTACGGGACGCATCTAGATGCGCCGATCCATTTTCCTCCAGGGAAGATGCCGGTTGACGAGATCCCGCCAAGGCAATTTTTTGGGATGGCTGCGGTATTCGATGTTCGAGCTGAAGGTGCCGCTGACGCAGATTACCAACTTCCTGCCTCGCGAATTAATGAGTGGGAAAGGCGGCACGGGCGCGTTCCAGAGGGATCGGTTGTGCTGCTCAGAACCGGATGGGCCTCGCGCTGGCCGGATACCAAGAGCTACCTCAACCAGGATGCAGCAGGGCGTATGCATTTTCCTGGATTTTCCGTGGCAGCCGTGGAACGGCTGATCGAGCACAAGGTCAGCGGCATTGGATGTGACACAATGAGCGTGGATTGCGGCGCTTCAGAGCAGTTTGCAGTGCATAGATTGGCGCTTGGAGCGGGTCTCTATCACCTTGAGAATCTATCGGATTTAAGCGAACTGCCGGAAAAAGGTGCGTTTCTTGTTGTAGCGCCGATCAAGCTTGAGGGCGGATCGGGCGGTCCAGTCCGCGTGTTTGCGCTGTTGCCGTGAAGAGGCCCAGATAGCCGTAAACATTTCCTAGGCCACATACGTCTTAGATAAAGAGTTCGGGTGAGGGTGGGGTTCATGAAACCAATCTGGTACCGCAGGACCGCATTACTGTTGTTGTGCGCCATAGCTGTGGCTGCTCCGCCGGTGTGGGCACAATCGCAAGAGTTTCCGGTCAGCACTCGTACTTTGAAAAATGGAATGAAGGTGCTGGTGCAGCCGGACCATAGCATCCCAAATGTGGCCCTATATATTTTCTACCGGATCGGGTCGCGCAACGAGCATCCGGGAACGACCGGCCTCTCGCACTTTTTCGAACACATGATGTTCAACGGGGCCAAGAAATACGGGCCGGGCGACCTCGACAAGGTGATGGAAGCTAACGGGGGCTCGAACAATGCCTATACCACGCAAAACGTGACTGTCTACCAAGACTGGTTTCCACGCTCGGCGCTGCCGCTCATCTACGACATCGAGGCCGACCGCATCCGCGATCTAACTTTCGACCCCAAGAAAATCGCTTCCGAGCGCGAAGTGGTCGCTTCCGAGCGGCGGCTCAGCGTAGATAACGACAATGGAGGTTTGCTCGACGAGCAGCTTTGGGCCACCGCGTTCATCGCGCATACCTATCAATGGCCTGTCGTCGGCTGGATGAGCGACATCGAGCACTGGACCATGGAAGACCTGAAGCACCATTTCGAAATGGGCTACTCGCCCAGCAATGCCACGATGGTGGTGGTCGGAGATGTTTCGCCAGAGGAGATTTTTCAGCTTTGCGAAAAATACATCGAGCCGATTCCGTCCCATGCGCCGCCGCCTCCTGTAACCACCGTCGAGCCTGAACAGATGGGCGAGCGGAGGCTGGTGGTTCACAAGCCCGCGGAACTTCCTCTTGTGATGATCGGTTATCACGTTTCAAAAACCGACGATCCAGACTTCTACGCGATCAACATTCTCCGCAGCGTTCTGTTTCAGGGAGAAAGCTCGCGCATGTATCAACGGGTCGTGGACAAGGACCAGCTAGCGCTCGACGTCTCCTCCTATGTTGAGCCGGCGTTTGATCCCACGCTGGCCATTATCACGGCGCAGCCGCGGCAGGGCGTGGATCCTCAGGCCTGCGAAAAAGCGATTTACGAGGAACTAGAGAGAATAAAAAGCGCACCGATCAGCGATCAGGAACTTGAGAAAGCCAAAAACGCCCGGCTCGTGGAGTTTTACAGGGAGATGCGGACGATCAACGGGCGCGCAAATACGATCGGAACCTACGAGGTTTTCATGGGCGACTATAACAAGCTGTTCGATGCGGCGAAGAGCTACTCCGCTGTGACTAAAGAAGACGTCCAGCGCGTGGCGAAAAAATACTTCAGTGCAAACAACCGCACGGTCGCGACGCTGCTTCCCGAGAACCAGGAGAAGGCAAAACAATGACACGCGAAAGAAACATTTTGCGCCTTCTTGCACTCTTTGGATTTTTTCTTCAGATTTGCCCAGCCGTGCCGGCGCAATCGCTGCGGCTGCCCCCGCACGAGAAATTCGTGCTCAAAAACGGATTGACCGTGCTACTGATGGAAAAGCGCGGCGTCCCGCTGATCAATGTCTTCGCTATCGTCAAAACTGGAGCTGCCGCTGATCCCGCAGGACAAGAAGGTCTTGCCTCGGTCACGGCCGCGCTATTGCGCAAGGGTACTAAGACGCGCACCGCCCAGCAGTTTTCCGCTGATTTCGATTACATTGGCGGCTCATTCGGTGCAGATGCTGGCGCTGATTTCACGAGCGTCAATGCAGAATTTCTTACCAAGGATCTAGCGCGCGGATTGGAGCTTTTTTCGGATGCCGTGCTGCATCCGACGTTTCCCCAAGCCGAGAGCGACAAAGTCCTGGCGCAAAGCCTGGACGGCGTGAAAGCCGCGAAAGACGAGCCGCAGTCCGTGCTGGGCTTGTACTTCGGCGGCTATCTATACGGTTCGCATCCATACGGGCATCCATCGGATGGTGATGAACTTTCGTTAAAGCGCATCCAGCGGGATGCCATTGTGAAATTTTATGAAGCGAACTACGCGCCGGGGAACACCATTCTCGGTATCGCCGGCAAGTTCGATGCCGCGGAAATGCGGAAGAAGCTCGAAGAAACACTAGGAACGTGGCCCGCACGGACGGTTGCAACGACATCCATCACCGCCGTTCCGCCTGCAAAAGGGAAAAGACTGCTTTTAATCGACAAGCCCGACGCGACGCAGACCTATTTCGCCATCGGAAACATCGGCACCGCCCTGAACGATCCCGACCGCGTCGCGATTCGCGTGGTCAACACGATTTTCGGCGGCAGGTTTACATCCGAGCTGAATGAAGCTTTGCGCGTCGAATCGGGTTACACCTATGGAGCGCGGTCGTTTTTTGACTCGCGCAAGGCGCCCGGACCGTTTGAAATAACCAGCTTCACGAAGAACGAAACAACGACTCCGGCGATTGATCTTGCGCTCCAGGTTTTGGAAAAGCTTCACAAGAACGGCGTGACCGAAGAACAGCTCAAGTCGGCGAAGAGTTATATCAAGGGGCAATTTCCACCGACCATTGAAACTTCGGGCCAGCTTGCCCGTCGCATTGTGGTCAACGAGTATTACGGGCTCGGCGACGACGAGGTCAACCAACTGGAAGCGCGCGTTGACGCCGTAACCCCGGCCATCGCCAAGCAAATTATCGAGAAGCATTTTCCTCTCGATAATCTGGTTTTTGTGCTGATTGGAAACGCATCTGCCATCGGGCCTGCCATAAAAAAGTACGCCGACAAGATAGACCAGCGTCCCATTGGCGATCCTGGCTTCTGGCCGCCACCGGCGGCACCTCAGAAATAGCAAGACCCGTTGGGATTCGCGCTGTCGCAAACAGTTTATGCTGTGTTCTTCAGGAGGAATGATGCGTTTTCGAATCTCGGCAATGATAGCGGCCTTTTTGATTGCGATGTTGTGCACGGCGAGTTTGTCCAGCGCGGCGGACGAAGCTCCGCTTCTCGTGCAGGCGCCCACGATGAGCAAGACGCAAATCGTATTCGCCTACGGCGGATATCTGTGGAGCGTACCACGAGAAGGCGGCGAGGCGCGCCAGCTTACGACCGGCGGCCACGAGGGTCGGCCGAAATTTTCTCCCGACGGAAATTGGATCGCGTTCACGGGCCAGTACGATGGCAACATCGACGCCTACGTTATGCCCGCCGACGGCGGTGAACCAAAACGTCTAACCTGGCATCCCGACCCGGACGTTGTTGTCGGATGGACCCCGGACGGCAAAAAAGTTTTGATAAGTTCGGGCCGCGAGGCATACGCGGACTTTGACCGCTTGTACACAGTTCCGGTCGAAGGCGGCGTTCCGGAAGTTCTGCCCATGTGGCGCGGGGAAGCGGCTTCCTACTCGCCAGATGCTACACACATCGCTTATGTGCCGAACCTGAAATGGCAAACCGCATGGAAGCGCTATCATGGCGGCCAAACAACGCCCGTCTATGTGCTGCGGTTGAGTGACTTGCAACTCGAGAAAGTGCCTCGCGAAAACTCGAACGACGATGATCCGGTCTGGATCGGCGACACTGTCTATTTTCTGTCGGACCGTAAAGGGGCCGTGACAATCTTTGCTTACGACACAAAAACAAAAAATGTAAAGCAGGTGCTGGACAACAAAGGCCTCGACGTTAAATCGCTTTCCGCCGGACCGGATGCGCTTGTATATGAACAATTCGGCGGAATCTATACACTCGATTTGAAAAGCGAAAAAGCCAGCAAAGTGGAAATCCATATCTCCGGCGATTTGCCGGCGACACGCCCACACTATGAAAAGGTGGGGGACAAGATTCAGAACGCCGCAATTTCGCCAACTGGTGTTCGCGCGGTCTTTGAAGCACGCGGCGAAATCTTGACCGTTCCGGCAGAGAAGGGCGACGTGCGAAATCTCACGCGAACGACGGCAGTTGCGGAACGGGATCCTGCGTGGTCGCCGGACGGAAAGTCCATCGCGTTTTTCTCCGATGAATCCGGCGAATACGCATTGCACATTGTGGATCAAACCGGATTGGGCGCGGTGAAGAAAATCAACTTGGGCAATCCCCCTTCGTTTTTTTATGGACCCTTGTGGTCTCCGGATAGCAAGAAGATCGCCTACACCGACAAGCGCCTGAATCTTTGGTATGTGGACGTAGAAAAAGCCACTCCGGTGAAGGTGACGTCCGACCGGTACGAGGATCCGTCCTCGACGGTGAATGAAACATGGTCGCCGGACAGCAAGTGGCTGACGTATGCGAAGTATCTCGAAAACCACATGCGTAACATCTTCGTGTATTCACTGGAAACGGGGAAGGAATCACAGATCACGGACGGCACCAGCGATGCGCGGTATCCGGTGTTCGACAAGAATGGAAAGTCGCTTTATTTCGCGGCCAGCACGGACCTGGGACTCTCCATCGGGTGGCTCGATCTCTCGAGCTTCCAACACCCCATATCCAGAAGCATTTACGCGGTTGTGCTGAAGAAGGGCGATTCTTCACCCGTCGAACCGCAGAGCGATGAGGAAAAATCGGCCAGCGACGAAAAGAGCAAGGACGCCGACAAAGCAAAGGAAGCCGACAAGAGCGCAGATAAAGCAAAAGAAGGCGAGAAAAAAGACGGCGAAAAGAAAGACGAAGTGAAGGTGACGATCGACCTCGATGGAATCGGCCAACGCATCGTGGCCATGCCCATCAAAGCTTCGAACTACGTCGGCCTGGATGCGGGCAAGACCGGCGTGCTGTTTCTGAGTGAAATCCCGGGCGTGCCGAGCCTGTCCGAGCCAACAATGATCTCGGTTTCCAAATTTGACCTGAGCACGCGGAAGACAGAGCCGTTTGTCGGCGGCGTGAGTGCGTTCGTAGTTTCGGCGAATTGCGAAAAGGTTCTTTACCGCCAAGGTCCCGGGCCTAGCGCGCCATGGTTCATCGCCGCGACCGCGGTTGTGGTTAAGCCGGGAGATGGCGCACTGAATCTCGATGGGATGGAGGTGTACACCGATCCGCGCGTCGAGTGGAATCAGATGTACCACGAAGTCTGGCGCATTGAGCGCGACTTTTTCTACGACCCGAACCATCACGGGCTGAATATTAACGCGGAGGAGAAGAAGTATGCGCCGTACTTGAAAGGTGCAGGAGGGCGGGCTGACGTCAATCATCTTTTCGATGAGATGCTTGGAGAGCTTACCGTCGGACACATGTTCATCGGCGGAGGCGATGTGCCGCAGCCGAAGCGGGTGAAGGGCGGACTCTTGGGTGCGGACTACAAAGTAGAGAACGGGCGGTATCGTTTTGCGCGTATATTCAATGGAGAAAATTGGAATCCTGAATTGCGCGCGCCACTGACCCAGCCGGGCGTCGACGTCAAGGTCGGAGACTATCTCCTGGAAGTGGGTGGTCGCGAAGTGCGTCCGCCAATCGACCTCTACAGCTACTTTGAAAACACGGCGGGCACGCAAATCAGAATCAAGGTCGGTCCGAACCCGGACGGCAAGGACTCTCGCGAAGTGACCGTCGTGCCGCTGCCGAACGAATTTCCGCTACGCAACCTCGCTTGGGAAGAAGACAATCGCCGTAAAGTAGATCAGATGAGCGGAGGCAAAGTCGCTTACGTTCACGTGCCGGACACAGCAACCGGAGGCTTCATCAATTTCAACCGCTATTACTTTGCGCAGGTTGGCAAACAAGCCGCCGTCATCGATGAGCGCTACAACCACGGCGGCGACATCGCGGACTACATCATCGATCTCCTCAAACGGCCGCTCCGCAATTGCGCCATTACCCGCGAAGGCGAGGAATTCTGCTCGCCGCTCGCGCAGATCTACGGCCCTAAGACCATGGTTATCAACGAAATGTCCGGCTCGGGCGGCGATGCGTTGCCGTGGATGTTCAAACAAGACAAGGTAGGACCGTTGGTCGGAACGCGAACATGGGGCGGCCTCGTTGGCATTTACGGTTACCCACCGCTGCTGGATGGGGGCGGCGTTACGGCTCCGCGCGTGGCGATATTTGGCTTGCACAACGAGTGGGAAGTAGAAAATCATGGAATTGCTCCGGACATCGAAGTCGAGAACGATCCGGCTTCCGTCGCGGCCGGCCATGATCCACAACTCGAGAAAGCCGTCCAGGTGACCTTGGAAGCGTTGAAGGCGCATCCAGTTGTAATCCCCGGGCCCCCGTCTGCGCCGAATTATCAGAAGAAGTGACTCGAAAAAGTCACCGCAAGTCGCGGATCTCTTTGGATTCGTGTCGCTGGCCTGCGTCGTGGCGATGGGATGTGCTATTTTGTTTGCGATCCCTTCATGCCAGAACTTCCTGAAGTCGAAACAGTAGCGCGCGGGCTGCGGCGAACAATTGTGGGCCGGCGAATTCTGTCCGTGCGGTTGGGAAAAACGGATTTCATCGATGACCCTGCTGCGCTTGAGCAGCATCTCCCGGGCAGGCAAATCGAAGCCGTTGAACGCTACGGAAAATTCATGCTGTTGCGGCTTTCGCCGGTGGATGGCGCCGGGATTTCGGCTGCAAGTGGCGATGCCGCGCCCGCCGCACTGCTCGTGCACTTGGGAATGACCGGACAGATCGCTCCCAATCCTGCGGCCCAGCCTCTCGAAAACCATACTCATGCGTGTTTCGTGCTCGACGATGATCGAGAGTTGCGCTACACGGATGCGCGGCGTTTCGGGCGCCTTGCCTATCTTTCCGCAGAGCCGCTCGCGCAAGAGTTGCGCACATTCGGCGCCGACCCGCTGGAAGTAAGCGCCGAACAGTTTGTGAAGCAAACCCGAACCCGTCGCGCCAGGATCAAGGCTCTTCTGTTGGATCAGAGCTTCTTGCGGGGCGTCGGGAACATCTATGCGGACGAGAGCTTGTGGCGCGCGAAGATTCATCCGGCCCGCCTCGGCGCGTCTCTGAAAAAGAAACGAGTAGCGACGCTGCATCGCGTGCTGCGCGAAATCCTCGAAAAAGCAATCCTGTTGCGAGGTTCGTCGATTTCCGATTTTCTTGACGCCGAAGGCCAGCCAGGCGAATATCAGCGGCACCATCGGGCTTATGGCCGCGAAGGCGAGGGCTGCTACCGCTGCGGTACAACGATCCGGCGCGCGATTGTCGCAGGGCGGAGCAGCTATTTCTGCCCAAAGTGTCAGCCGGCGCCGCGGGATTGCGCCGCGCTGCCGCTGCCAAGAAAGTCGGCGAAGACCGCCAAATAGGAAAGCCGGATGCGAGCCGTAGTGCAAAGGGTAAGTCGCGCGAGTGTGACGGTCGAAAGGCGCGTTACGGGCGAAATCGCCGCTGGCCTGATGATTTTGCTCGGCGTCGGCCGCGAGGATACCACCGCGGTTGCCGTTTCCATGGCCGAGAAAGTTGCAAACCTGCGCATTTTCGAGGACGACCAGGAAAAAATGAATCGCTCGCTGCTGGACGTCAAAGGCTCGGCCCTCGTCGTTTCGCAATTCACGCTGTACGGTGACGCGCGCGGACAACGTCGGCCCAGCTTTATCTCCGCCGCTCCGCCAGAAAAGGCCAAAGCGCTCTACGAAGAGTTCAACGCAGCCTTGCAGGGATTAGGCGTGAACGTCGCGACAGGAGTTTTCCAAACAATGATGTCCGTGGAGCTGGTAAATGAAGGACCGGTCACAATCCTCCTCGACTCCGACAAAACGTTCTAGCCCTGCGCGCCACTCGAAAGCCACTCGAAAGTGGACGAGAGCCGAGGTGCTGAGCGAACTGAAAAAGAATGCCGATCCAAAGGCGCGCGCGCAGCTGGCCTATTTCGGTGTAAACGTTCCGAAGGCTTATGGGATTTCAGCACCAGTGTTACACACCTTCGCGCGGCACATAGGAAAAGATCAAGCGCTGGCGGAGGAACTCTGGTCCTCCGGCATTCACGATGCAAGAATCCTCGCCCCGCTGATCGGGGAATCGGAGAAAATCACCTCGGCACAAATGGAGCGCTGGGTACGTGATTTCAACTCCTGGGATGTGGTCGACACAGTTTGTTGTTATCTCTACGCGGCCGCGAAGCCTGCCTGGGACAAAATCTACGAGTGGAGCAATCGGAGCGCGGAGTTCGAAAAGCGCGCCGCATTTTCCCTGGCCGCGTATTTGAGTTATAAAGACAAATCGGCGGAAGATGCGCGATTCGAGCGCTTTCTTCCCGTGATCGAGCGCGAAGCTTACGACAAACGGAATTTCGTGCGGAAAGCGGTCAACTGGGCGCTGCGGAATATCGGAAAAAGAAATCTCCGCCTCAATTCGGCGGCAATCCGCTCTGCGGAGCGAATGCGACAACACGATTCTCGGACCGCGCGATGGATCGCCGCAGACGCGCTGCGTGAACTAAAAAGCGAAGCGGTTCAGAAACGGCTGCGCAAGAAAGCAGGCTGAGAGATGGCCAAGAAAGCCGAGAAACGAAGTGTCATAACTCGCCGTGCGCGCGGCAGTGACGCGCGTCGGCTGGCGGAGCTTAGCGGCCAGCTTGGATATCCAACGACGGCCGTGGAGATCACGAAACGAATGCGCAGACTGAAACCCGCATCGCAAAACGCGTTGTTCGTCGCGGAATCAGCGGACGCAGGAGTCGTCGGCTGGGCGCACGTCAGTGTTACGAATCTCGTCGAAGTCGGCACGCGCGCGGAATTGAACGGGCTGATCGTTGGGGAAGGGCAGCGGAGTCTCGGAGCCGGGGCGCGGTTGCTAGAAGCCGCCGAAGATTGGGCGCGCAAGCACGGCTGCCCAAGCATGTCCGTGCGTTCCAACGTGATCCGCGAACGCGCCCACATATTTTACGAACGGCAGGGATACGAACACTACAAAACCCAGAAAGCTTTCCGCAAGCGGTTGTAAATCTTCCCCCTCACTTGCAGGCGATTGCTGCCAGTAACCAGTCCCCCGTGCCGCATGGCAAGGTATATCGCACTACGATATACTTAGCCTGTGGCAGCCGATATCACCCCCGCCGAATACCGCGCGCTGGCCGAGTTGCGTTACCGCATCCGCCATTTTCTGCGTGAAGGCGACGCCAAGGCGCGCGCCGTCGGTCTTGAGCCTCAGCAATACTTGATGCTGCTCGCTATTCGCGGCCTCCCAGAAGGCAGCGAGGCCACCATTCAGACGCTTGCGGAGAGGCTCGCGCTAAAACACCACAGCGCCGTCGAGCTCATCGACCGCCTCGAGACGAACGGCTACGTGCGCAGAACCCGCAGCCGTGACGACCGCCGCCGCGTATTTGTGACGTTGCTGCCGCGAGGTGAACGCTTGCTCGAACAGGTCGCGCAGAACCGCATCAGTGAACTGCGCACCAGCGGGGAGGCCCTGGTCGGCGCAATCGAAGCCCTCCTCGATCGCGGCCGGCGCAACGCCAACGGCCAGAAAAAAACAGCCAAGAGAGAAGTGCGAGAGACGTGACTGACCAAAACCATGAAATCAGGCTAGGCGGGAAGACTGGCAGGAAAGGTCGCGCCGAAAGCCGCCAATACTACAATGACGCAATCCTCTGAACAGATTTCCGCAAGCTGGTGGAAATCCCCCGCGCGGCACTGGAATGCGCTGCTCAATGAACGGGAAGAACAAGTCTTCCTGATCCTGACGCTGCTGATCGGTGCTCTGGTGGGCCTGATGGCCGTTACTTTCATTCTGCTAACCGAGCGGGTCGGCACGCGGCTCTATCCAGTCGGCGGAGCTGCCTGGCACCGCGTCCTCATTCCAGTTGTGGGCTCCTTGGTCATGGGGTATTTGTTGTACCGCTATTTTCCGGATGCGCGCGGCAGCGGTGTTCCGCAAACGAAAGCGGCTCTTTACGCGCGCGAAGGGCGCATCACTGCGGCCACGATGTTTGGAAAATTCTTCTGCACTTCCGCCACGCTGGCCAGCGGAATTCCTCTGGGGCGCGAGGGCCCAACCGTGCAGGTCGGCGCCGGCATCGCTTCTGTGTTGGGCCGCCACCTTGGGCTACGCCCCGAAAAGGTCAAAGCGCTCATCCCCGTGGCAGCGGCTGCGGCCATTGCCGCTGCGTTCAACACCCCCTTAGCGGCTGTGTTGTTCGCCCTCGAAGAAATCGTAGGCGATCTCCACGCACCCGTGTTGGGTTCGGTCGTTCTCGCGGCCGCTACTTCCTGGGGCGTGCTAAGGCTCTTGTTGGGCAATGATCCGCTTTTTAAAGTGCCGCAATACCAGCTCGTCAATCCTTGGGAATTCGCCATTTACGCCATACTCGGTGTCGCCGGCGGCCTCGTGTCCGTGGCCTTCACCAGGCTCTTGCTCGGCATGCGCGAACGCTTTCTGAAATTTCCGCGCAGGACGCTTCCTTTTCAACCCGTAATCGGCGGCCTAGTGGTCGGTTTGATGGGCTGGTTCGTTCCGCAAGTCATGGGCGTAGGTTATGAACACGTCGGCGCGGTATTGAACGGAGGCATGGCGCTTCGCCTCATGGTTTTGCTCTTGGTTCTTAAACTCTTTGCGGTCACAGCCAGCTATGCCTCTGGAAACGCCGGCGGCATTTTCGGCCCCAGCCTGTTCCTTGGAGCCATGCTGGGAGGAACGATTGGCACCGTAGCCCACAACCTGTTTCCTTACCATGTAGCCACGGCGGGCGCTTATGCTCTCGTGGGAATGGGCACGGTCTTTGCAGGCATCGTCCGCGCGCCGATGACCTCCGTGGTCATGATTTTTGAAATCACGCGCGACTATGCAGTCATTGTTCCCTTGATGATTTCAAATCTGGTGAGCCTTTTCATCGCGTCGCGCCTGCAGAAGCAACCCATCTACGAAGCCTTGGCGCGTCAGGACGGTATCCACCTGCCCACGGCCGAGACTCGCCAGCAGGAAGGGCACCGGCAAGTGATACTTGCCATGCGGCCTGCAAAAGAGATTCTGTCCGCAGATATGACGGTGGTGGAAGCCTTAGAAAAGATACGCTCGAGCGAGTCCACTGCTTGGCCTGTGAGCGACAATCAAGGTCTGATCGGCGTTCTGAGTTTTGGCAAGCTTCAGCAAGCTGCCGCGGCCGGTCCCGAGCCTAAACGACTGGAAGAACTCATCGATGGAGTAGACTTCCCGCATCTCCACGTCGACCACCCTCTCAGTTTGGCGCTGGAACGCATGGGCGCATGTCAGATCAACGCCATGCCCGTAGTCAGCCGCGCCAATATTCACAAACTCGAAGGCATTGTCACCTTGAAGGATGTCTTGGCCCTCTATGGTGTCAGGTCTCCCGAGAAAGCATAATTGGAACGGCAACTCTGACCGCGCGAGTCTCTGCCAATCACAGTGGCCCGAAGCACAGAACTCTCTTTGGAGAAAAAATGGACTACATCAATCTTGGCAAGACTGGCCTCAAAGTCTCCCGCATCTGTCTTGGCTGCATGACCTATGGGGCCCCTGCGACTGGCAAGATCAAGCCCGGCAGCCACGCCTGGGCTCTCAACGAAGAAGAGAGCCAACCCTTCCTCCGCCAGTCGTTCGAACTTGGAATCAATTTTTTTGACACCGCCAACGTTTACTCGGCGGGCGCCAGCGAAGAGGTCCTCGGCCGCTTCCTCAAAGCAAATGCCCGCCGCGAATCCGTGGTCATCGCCACCAAGGCCCATGGCGTCATGCGCGACGAGCCCAACGGCCGCGGTCTCTCCCGCAAAGCCATTTTCTACGAACTCGACCAGAGCCTTCGCCGCCTGGGCACCGATTACGTTGACCTCTATCAAACTCATCGCTGGGATTATGAAACGCCTATCGAAGAAACACTGGAGGCGCTCCACGACGTCGTGAAATCAGGCAAAGTGCGCTATATCGGAGCTTCCTCCATGTACGCGTGGCAGTTCACCAAAGCCCTCTATCTCGCTGACGTTCACGGCTGGACTCGTTTCGATTCCATGCAGAATTATTACAACCTGCTCTATCGCGAGGAGGAGCGCGAGATGATGCCGCTTTGCCAGTCCGAGGGCGTAGGCGTCATACCTTGGAGCCCGCTCGCGCGTGGCCGCCTCACTCGCCCATGGCAAGCCGAAAGCACCAAGCGTTTCGAGACGGATCAGTTCGGCAAGACCTTGTACTCGAAGACGGAAGACGCGGACCACAAGGTCGTTGACCGCTTAAGTGAACTCTCCGAAAAACGCGGCGTTCCTCGATCCCAACTCGCGCTTGCCTGGATGCTCAGCAAACCCTTCATCACTTCGCCGATTGTCGGCGCCACAAAACCGCACCACCTTTCGGACGCCGTCGCAGCTCTCTCGCTGCGTCTCACTCCGGAGGAGATTGCTTCTCTTGAGGAGCCGTATACTCCGCATCCTGTCCTCGGGTTCAGTTGAGACAGCCAAGCAGCCCGCCTTCACGGATTGTCTCTGATATATAGTATCTGATTGATTTATGCTGCCCACGGCGTAATGCGCCAGCCTCTGCCATGCTCTTCAAAACACAAAGCGCCTCCGTCTATGGCATCGACGCCTATCTTGTCGAGGTGGAAGTCGACGTGGGTTCCGCCCGCATGCAGGATTTCAACGTGGTCGGCCTGCCGGACAATGCCGTGAAGGAAAGCCGCGAACGCATCAAGTCCGCTCTGCGTAATTGTGGCTTCGAATTTCCTCATGGCCAGGGAGTGACCATCAATCTCGCTCCCGCCGACGTTCGCAAAGAAGGCTCGGCGTTCGATCTCCCCATGGCCTTGGGCCTGGTCGGATGCATGGGCCACTTTTTCGGCAAGCAACTGAACCAGTGTATGTTCCTCGGCGAGCTATCGCTCGACGGAAGCATTCGGTCTGTACGCGGTGCGCTTTCCGCCGCACTCGCCGCGCGCGAAGTTGGCCTGAAGTCTCTCGCCGTGCCCGAAGCCAACGCCCGCGAAGCGGCCGTAGTCGAGGGCGTCAACGTATTTGCTCTTAAGACGCTGCCGCAAGCTGTAGATCTGGTGAACGCTCCGGAATCTTTTCAACCCGTCGTAGTTGATGCCAGCAGATGCCAGCGTTACGTCTCGAAAATTTCTGGACCGCTTCTCGATCGTATCGATATTCACATCGAAGTGCCCGCGGTAAAGTACAAAGAGCTGCGCGCTCCCTCCGCTTCCGAAGGCTCAGCGGCGGTCCGCCAGCGCGTAATAGCGGCGCGCGATAGGCAACTCGACCGCTTCCGTACTGAAAAAAAGACCTACGCCAACGCTCAAATGATGCCCAAGATGATTCGCAAGCATTGCGCAATCTCTGCCGAGGGCGAGAAACTCCTGGAGAACGCCATCACCCGCCTGGGCCTCTCCGTACGCGCCCACGACCGTATCGTGAAGGTCGCCAGAACGATTGCCGACCTGGATGCCTCCGACAATATCGATCCTCGCCACCTCAGCGAAGCCATCCAATACCGCACCTTGGACCGCTCCTACTGGGCCTAGCCGCTTCCAGGATTCCTACTTGCGGAATTCAGCCGAACCGTAGGTTCACCTTAAGGTCCGCACGTCTGTGGCCTACATCAAGTGCTCCATTGACTTAGGTTTAGCCGCTGTGTTACCGATAAGTGCGCGTCTTGGGTGCAATTTGCCTCCCGGAAGGCGCCACGAATGGGCACAGACCCTAAGCACCTCGAAATCACGCTGGAGACGCAAGTCGAAAGCGTAAATCTAGCTGAGGAGATGTGTATTCGCGTAGCCGAAGCCGCGGGTTTCGGCGAGGACGATTGCTACAAGATCGGTATGAGCGTGCGCGAGGGCGTCATCAACGCGTTTCACTACGGCAATCAAGAGCGCCCGGAAAAGAAAATTCATCTAGCCGTCGATCTCACCGGCGAGAAAATGATCATCCACGTACTTGATGAAGGCAACGGCTTCACCCTCGCCAGCGTGCCCGATCCGCTGGCCGAAGAAAATCTCTTGAGCACCTCCGGCCGCGGAATCTTCCTGATGCGCGCATTTATGGACGAATTCGACGTGCTGCCGGGACGCACGGGCGGCGCGGAAATTGTAATGGCGAAAAAGCTACCTTTGCAGGACAACCAGGGAACGAATGGCCAGGGTGGCCAGGGCGCTTCCCCACATCAAGGAGCCTAAACAAAATCATGCCCTTGCGCGCGACACATCGAGACGCCGGTCAATCCACTGTGGTGGACCTCAGCGGCAAAATCACTCTGGGCGAAGGCAGCGCACTGCTTCGCAAAACTATCCGCGGTCTGCTGGACGATAAACGCATCCACATCGTGCTCAATCTCGCGGATGTGGATTACATCGATAGCTCGGGTATCGGCGAGCTCGTCAGTGCCTACACCACGGCGAAGGGCCGCGGCGGCGAGCTAAAGCTGCTGCATCTGACAAAGAAAGTGCACGATCTGCTCCAGCTAACAAAGCTATACACCGTCTTCGACGTCTATACCGAAGAGAGCGCCGCCCTGAACAGTTTTCAGCAATCTGCGTAATCTGCCCTCACTAAACCCGGAAGCCGGTCACCTGTGTCTCCGCCGCTCGCGTCGAGCGCGTTCCTGCGGCACAATTCCTTTATGGCCCCTCACACCACATCCGTGCGAAACGGTTCCGACACCGCGTGGATTGTCGAGCGGGCAAGCGCGCTGGGGTTCGATCTCTGTGGTGTGGTGCGCGCGGAGAAGTTTCCCGAGCTGGACCCCACGCAAGAGTGGCTCGCGCGTGGCTATGCCGGTGGGATGAAGTATCTCGCAGACCAGCGCCGCAGCGATCCGCAAAGAGTAATGACCGGCCTCCGCAGCGTAATCGTCTGTGCCTTGAACTACAACTCCCCCGAGCCACGATCCGTGGATGCGCTCATGCCCGAGAAAACCGCGCCCCGCGGCTGGATTTCCCGCTACGCCTGGGGACAGGACTACCACGAAGTCCTCCAGCAGAAGCTCCAAAGCCTGGCGAGTAGCCTCCCTGAACGGTTCACCGGACCACATGAAGCACGCGTCTACGCTGACACTGGTCCTTTACACGAGCGCGTCTTTGCTAAACACGCCGGCCTAGGCTGGCTCGGAAAAAACACGTTGTTGCTGAACGCCAAGCTCGGCTCCTTCTTTTTTCTCGGCGTTATTCTTACAACTCTTGATATCCCGCCCACGATCGGTCCAGCCGAATTGCCTTCCCCGGATCTCTGCGGCTCCTGCACAAAATGTATCGATGCCTGTCCGACCGGAGCGCTTGTCGAGCCCTACGTGATGGATGCACGCCTCTGCATCTCCTATTTAACGATTGAGCTTCGCGGAAGCATTCCTGAAGAATTGCGCGAACCCATGGGTCGCCACGTCTTCGGCTGCGACATCTGCCAGGACGTCTGCCCGTGGAATCGCCGTGCCCCCGTGACACAAGCTGCTGAGTTTCAGCCGAGAACTTTTCCACAGGCGACGACCGCTCTTTCACAACAATCCCGCCCTGTCGTTGCTAAGGGGAACGACGAAGAATCTCTTTTCCTTCCGCGGCTCGAGTGGCTGGCTGCGATGAGTGAAGACCAATTCCGCACGGTCTTTCGCGGAAGCCCAGTCAAGCGAACAAAGTGGCGCGGTCTGGTGCGCAACGCCTGCATCGCCCTCGGCAATTCCGTTCCTGAGCCTGGCACGGCCCAGCGTGAAAGGATTTGTGAACTCCTAAGGCAGCTCTCAGCCTCTCGCGAGCCGCTGATCGCCGAATCTGCCCAATGGGCCCTTTCGCGCATCCAATAACCGTGGCGAGTTCTTAGCCTTCAACACTGCTGCTTAGAGGGCGTCCCTGGATCTCTCAGTAAGGAGCAGTATGGAACAGTTGGTTGATAGAGCGGTATGATACAGTCGCCTGGTTGGCCAACCTCCTCGCCGCAGGAGTTCCCCATGAATCGCCGGAATTTCCTGGTGAATACCGGGATTATCGGTGCGGGATTGCTTGGAGCGGGCAGCGGCGCTTCTGCGGCTTTGCGTTCCGGCACCGCATCAGAGTTTGCTTCAAATCTCAAACTGGAGGAAAAACCCGTGGCATTTACCGTCCCACCGTTGCCTTACCCATTCGACGCACTCGAACCCTACATTGATGCCAAGACCATGGAAATTCACCACGACAAACACCATGGCGCCTACGTCACCAACCTGAACAAAGCGCTCGATGGCCACGCCGATCTCCAGGCCAAATCGCTGGAAGATCTTCTGAAGAGTCTCGACTCCATCCCGGAGAACATTCGCGCCGCGGTCCGCAACAATGCAGGCGGCCACTGGAACCATTCCCTCTTCTGGACCCAGATGAAAAAGGGCGGCGGTGGCGAGCCAACAGGTGATCTCGGCTCAGCCATCACTTCGACTTTTGGATCCTTCGCAGGCTTTCAGGAAAAATTCGCAGCTGCTGGACTTGGCCGCTTTGGTTCCGGGTGGGCCTGGCTTATCGTCAAGGATGGTAAGCTCGCTATCGATTCGACGCCGAATCAGGACACCCCGTTTATGCTCGGCGCCAAAGCCGTACTGGGTATTGATGTTTGGGAGCACGCTTACTACCTGAAATATCAGAACGTGCGCGGCGATTACATCAAGGCTTGGTGGAACGTCGTCAACTGGGACTCCGCCGCGCAGCTCTACGCAGCTGCAAAGAAGTAATTAACGACGCAACGCGCCCACAAAAAACGCAAAGGCCCGGTTCGATTTCATCGGACCGGGCCTTTGCCTTTTCCCTAATTTGTTGCCAATGAGTTTGGATTACGCCATCAGTTGCCGTTTTGCCAGCGGGACAATGGCACCGCCACGAGAGCCATTGTTATAACTCTGCGGCACCGGTGCAAATGTGCGTGCTTCCCTGGTTGCGACGGGCATCGGCATGGGCATCGGCCCAATGGTATTGCGCGAGGCCTCGCGTACCAACTCCATGCGCCCTCGCACGCGGAACTTGGCGAGCAACGATGACACGTGAAATTTCACCGTGCGCTCGGAAAGATTCAAAGTCGCGGCAATTTCTTTGTTGGCCAAGCTCTTCATTACGCCGCCGAGCACTTCCTCTTCGCGGCGCGTGAGCTTCACGGGACTCCCGACGGAATGTCCCGCCTGCAGCAGTTTTTCCGCCTTTTCGGTCAGGCCTTCCAAAAGATCATTTTCCGCCTTAACCATCACCACGTAGTCGTTTGGCGTCTGCCCTCTCACCATGCAGTGCATCGCCAGAAGACCGGCGGCCTGGTCCACGGGGAAACATCCGTCAGGGCCTGCTTCCACGTGAAAATGAGTTACGCCAGTGTTTTTTTCATAAAAATAATAATGATCGCGAGGAATTGCTGGGCGGGGACTGTTCAAAGTATGATGTTGTTCACTTCTGTGGATAAGCTTCACACGCACCCCTCAGTATGCAGCCTCGTCGGACAACCGAAGCTTTTTCTTTAGATTGAACCTCCCCGTCGGGAGGCAAGCTGCATTGCGTAGGCAAGCGGACAGGTAAGAAGCCAAAACAGAGGGCTGTGCACCCGGTGCCTGGACCCTCAGAAAGGCCACACCGAGCTGCGAGAAGGAGCTCCCTGCCAGTTCGCCTGCATTAAGAAACCGAACTGTTTCATCTATGCATTTTCTTCACCGAATTCTCAAGTACTACAACTCGTTCAGAAGAGGAGTACTTAGATGGTCCGTGAGTAAAGGGGCGGGCGTATTCGCGGGTAGGAATTGCATACTGCACGAAATTTTTCCCTAACGCCTCTGCCTGTGCACAAAGGCTGAAGCCCATTTTGGGACAAGAAAGCACAGATCCCCAGCGAATAAACCTTAGTCATGTTTAAGAGATCTGTCTGCCTAAGGCCCATGATTTGCTTCCGCCTGCGGAAAACTGCCTGTGGAAAACTTCCCTGACCTCGACTGCCTGGATTCTCTTCAATGCGAGATAATGCGGGTTTGTTCCGGTGCGATAAGCTCGTACGTTATGCCGCGCCAACGTATCTTGCGCGTAAGAAGTGAGCTGATGAAATTCACCAAATATAGGAATGGGATGAAGACCGTCAACAGCACATAGATCCACGCCTGGCCCGCGATTTGCGAGCGATATGCGGGCAAGACTTCCGACACGCCCGCGGCTCGCAACGCCCCTCGAATCATCGAGAGCAGCACCGGCAAGAAAGTGAGCGCCGCCAAATGAAACGCCGGCCGCGTTGCCAGAAAATCGCTAAGCGTCAATATCGTTCCGAGAGCGAGCGACAGACAGTAGAGCAGGTGAGTCCCGGCGGCCATCCCCCATATTTTTTCCGCGTACACACGCGTGATCAAGACTTGCCGGTTCGTGAATTCCATCAAGCCCGTAAAATCTGTCTCGACAAAAGAAGGCACTATGCATTCCGGCAAAAAAATAATTGATCGGTTCGCTCGCTCCAGCGCACGTGTCATCGAATAGTCATCGCTTACCGAATGTTGCCATTCTTCCACGACTCCCGATTGATCGAAGACGCTCCGCCGTATCGCCGTGCCTCCACCCCAGCAGAAATTCTTTCCCTTTTCGCTGAGCATGGTGACGATCGGAGCGTTCCACGCCGCAAGCAGCGCTGTCGCCAAATTGCTCCGGTTCGGAATCAGCCAGCGCATCGTGGTCGTGGCCCCGATGCGGGAATCAGCAAGGGGCGCAACCATGCGATGCAGCCAGTTTTTTCCAGGGCGTCCGTCCGAGTCCACAAAAGCGAGCACATCGAATTCTGCATCCAACTGCGCGATTCCCATCCGCAGATTGTTCACCTTCTCGCCGCACCCATCTGGCTTTTCTGTAATCACCACATGCGCCTTCGCGCGTGACGATGAGACAACGCGCTTTACGATGTTATAGGCCGGATCGGTGGCCGACGCGATCAGAAAGAAAATCTCGTAGTTTTGATAATCGAATTCGGTGAGCGAAACCAGGTTTCGCTCGAGGGCCGCCTCGACTCCCTTGCACGGACACAGCACAGCGACCTTCGGCGAATAAAAGCCAGGATCCGTGTGCATGCGCCGCCGCGCATAGCCCAGCCACTGCATTCCCCGTCCGATCAGATAGAGACCGAGAAGGATCTGCGGAATCGCCAGAAAATAGAATAGGATTTCCACGTATTTCGAGAATAGCAGACGGACCGCGCTCGCGCATGGCCGCGTGTGCGGGTAGAATCGCACAGGTAAACGTCTCGCCTAAGGAGAAATATATGCCTAGTCGTGTGGACTTCAGCATGGTGACGACCGCAACCGAACTCGCAGGTTACCGCATCGTTCGAAATTTTGGGATTGTCCGTGGCATCATCGTCCGGTCGCGCAGCGTGATCGGGAACCTCGGCGCGGCTCTGCAAACCATCGTCGGTGGCAACATCACCATTCTTACGAACCTCTGCGAGAAAACTCGTGAAGACGCCTATGAACTGCTCCTGCAACATGCAGGCGATCATGGAGCGAATGCCGTTATCGGCATGCGCTACGACGCCACGGAAGTTATGCAGGGTGTGACCGAAGTGCTGGCCTACGGCACAGCCGTGCAAGTCGAGCGCATCTCGTAATTTTCGCCGGGAGCGATTGCGTCCATTCGCAGCGAGCCCTCCGGCAGTGGTAGAATCTCGCCTCCCATGTACTGCTCCTCGTGCGGCTCACAGGTCTCTTTCACCGGGCGGTTCTGCTCCTCTTGCGGCGGAGCACTCGATCTCAACGTCGCGCCGACCATCGATTCAAATGATCTGAGTGCCGAGCAGGACACGATTGCGCCGCCCGGAACGGCCGTGACGCCTCGCAAACCTTCCTCCGCTCCAACTCCCACGCGCCCTCCGCGTACGCCTTCCACTGGCGGCGCCAGCGTGAAACTGACAAGTTCCGACCCCATCGGTGGTGGCCGGTTCACGCCGGGACAGATGATTGCCGAGCGCTATCGCGTCGTAGCCATGGCTGGCCGCGGCGGAATGGGTGAGGTCTATCGCGCCGAAGATCTTACGCTCGGCCAAGTCGTCGCCATCAAGTTCCTTCCCGAGAGTCTCTCGCAAGATGCTGCCACCCTGGCGCGTTTTCACTCCGAAGTTCGCATCGCACGCCAAGTTTCACATCCAAATGTCTGCCGCGTTTTCGATATCGGCGACGCGAGCGGCACGCCCTACCTCTCCATGGAGTACGTCGACGGCGAAGATCTCGCCTCCGTCGTGCGCCGCATCGGCAGGCTTTCTCCCGACAAAGCTACGGAAGTCGCGCGCCAAATATGCGCTGGACTGGCCGCGGCACACGAGCGCGGCGTTGTTCATCGCGACCTCAAACCCGCCAACGTCATGCTCGATGGCGCCGGAAAAATTCGCATCACTGATTTCGGTCTCGCCGGAATCGCCGCAAGCATCCAAGGCGCGGATATTCGCGCCGGCACGCCAGCTTATATGGCTCCGGAACAGCTTGCAGGAAAAGAAGTCACCACCAAGAGTGACATCTATTCGCTCGGTCTGATCCTCTACGAAATTCTCACAGGCAAACGCGCCTTTGAAGCTTCCACTCTGCCCGAGCTCATCAAGCTTCGCGAGCAAGGCACAATCACCAATCCTTCCACTCTCGTGCGCGATCTTGATCCGCTCATCGAACGCGTCATCCTCCGCTGCTTGGAAATTGACCCCGCTAAACGCCCTGTATCGGCCCTGCAAGTTGCCGCCGCACTTCCCGGAGGCGATCCTCTCGCAGCCGCTCTGGCTGCAGGCGAAACGCCGTCCCCGGAAATGGTGGCAGCAGCGGGAGCGAAGGAAGGGATGCGGCCGCTAGTTGCGCTGTTGCTGCTCGCGATTGTGGCGCTGGGGCTGGTGGCGTCGCTGCTCATCGCCGAGTCGACGCAATTGGTAAATCGGGTGACGCTCGATAGTCCTCCGGAAGTTTTGGCGACGCGGGCGCGAGAGGTAATTGGGCGATTGGGGTTGGCGGGGAAGGCAGCGGACTCGGCCTACGGTTTCGAGATTAATGGCGGGTACTTGAGTTACATTCAGGCACACGGCAAAAGCCCGGCGCGCTGGGATGCGCTTGCGAAAGATGACGCGCCGGCGATGACGTTCTGGTACCGGCAAAGTCCGAACCCGCTCTTTGCGCAGGCGTTTTTTGGGCCGAGTGCGGTGGGCGGAGGGCAGGTTGCGCGCTGGGATCCGCCGATGGACACGACCGCGATGGCGCTGGTGGTGTTGGGCACGACGGGGCGCCTCGTGCGGTTCGAGGTGGTACCGCCGGAGAAGAGCGCGCCGGTGCAGAATGCAAAGACGCCGGATTGGCCGGGATTTTTTGCGGCGAGCGGCTTGAATATGAGTGAGTTTCGGGGAGCCGAGCCGGAATGGGCGCCACTGGCGGCGACGGATGCGCGAGCGGCGTGGACGGGAACGCTGCCGGCGCGGCCAGACATGCCGATTCGCGTCGAAGCAGCAGCATTTCATGGCGAGCCGGTGTACTACCGCATTGTCTATCCGTGGACGACGGCGGGCCGAGACACCGAGACGGATCAAACGCGGACGCAAAAGATTGCCTCCGTTCTCCTCGTATTGCTGATCCTGACAGTGTTTGTCGGCGGCGTGGCGCTGGCGCGGTGGAATATTAAAGCGAATCGCGCAGATATGAAGGGAGCCGCGCGACTGGGAGCGTTCGTGTTTGTGACGTTCCTGGTGCTGTGGATTCTGAGCACGCATCATTTGCCTAATTTTCTGGAAGCTATCAGCTTTCTGGTGGCGGTGGCCTCGGCGGCGCTGCGGACCTTTTTTGCGATGGTGCTGTACGTAGCGCTCGAGCCGTTCGTGCGGCGGCGGGAACCGCAAACCCTGATTTCGTGGACGAGGTTGCTGGCGGGAAACCTGCGTGATCCGCTGGTGGGGCGAGACCTGCTGATCGGAGCGGTATACGGCGTGGCGATATTTGTGGTGGAGGCGAGCGACAACTTTCTGCTGCCGCTGTTTGGGAAACTACCACCGATTCCGGGAGGAGTTTCGACGGAATCGCTGCTGGGGTTGCGGCACGCGCTGGCGCAAGTGCTGCTGTACGTTTTGGGCCAGACGATCGATTCGCTGGGGATTTTCTTTATGCTGTTTGTGCTGCAGCGGATCTTGCGGAGCGCGTGGATCGCGGCGATTGTGGTGGCGGTTGCGGGGACGCTGCTTTCGCTGGGCAACAACAGCAGCGAATATCCGTGGATCAGCGCGGTTTTCCTGGTGGTTTTGTATCTTTCGTTTTTGCTGGTGCTAAAACGGTTTGGCCTGTTGACACTGGTGGTGGGTCTGGTGGTGCAGCAGGTGCTGCTGATTTTCCCGGCGACGATTCACTTGTCGCGGTGGTATGCGGTGCCTTCGCTAGTGGGAATGACGGCGATCGCGGCGTTGACGATCTATGGGTTCCGGACAGCGCTGGCGGGACAGCCGGTCTTTTCGATGAAGGCGTTCGAGCAGTAGACTTAGCGGGGGAACGCCTTCGTTAGCGGCGGCGCGCCTGCGCTGTTTCCTGCGCATGAAGAACGGAGCCCGCAGCCTGGGCTGCGAGATTTTCGAGGTCATTCAGCGCGCGGCTCGCCGCCATCCGCGCCTTTTCGAGAAACGACGAATCCAGCAAAAACGCGCACCGGTCCACGAACGGATGATTCGCCGCTTCGAACGGCTTGCGGGTTCTCCGCGTCGAAGTGTTCCGTGCGAGCAAATCTTCATACACCTGCAAGTCCGTTTGAAAGTCGAGCGCATCACCCGCGCTCCATTTTTGCTGCCGCGAAAGCGCCGCCAGAAATTTCCGGCGAAATGCAACGCCATCTTTTCGCAACATTGGCCTCGGCTTCGCTCTCCCCGCAGGGAGCGGTTCAGCGTACGTAATTTCCAACGCCCTTGCCGTCACCGCAAGCAGGGCCTCACGCCGCAGCAACTCGAGCAAATCGCGGTATAGCGAAGCGTGAACCTGCAAAGCGTGCCGTCCGTGCTCCACAACATACGAATCCACAAACCGCGGAACAATTCGTTCGCGCTGCAACCCTTCCGTCAACCGCTGCGCCAACTCAGCAGGCACGTCGACCGTGATTTGTTTTTCGCGAGCCATCGTCCATTCTTGTAGGGGCACGCCTGATCGTGCCCCTGTGTCGTCGAAAACCATGTTAGCAGGAGTTGCTTTCTACTCCGCGCGCCCCGCCCAAAACAAAAGCCCAGCGAACGTCACTTCGCTGGGCTTCTCTTAGTTTAACTTCAGCACGGCGTCATCCGCCATGCGCGTTCCACTACTCACTTCCCAATCAATGAATCGCCCGCGGGCTTTCCCCGCCAACGCGTTTCGGCTTCGGTTCTGGCTGCGGCACGATAGGCGGCACCACCGCTTCCTTGGACAGCGCATGCTCCAGCACCTCATCGAGATTCCGCACGTAAGTGATCTTCATGTCGCCGAGAATATCCGGCGGAAGATCCGCTACCGCGTTTGGCTCGTTATCTGCCGGCAACAGCACTTCCGTAATTCCCGCGCGCTTTGCGCCGAGGACTTTCTCTTTTACGCCGCCGATTGGCAGCACAACACCGGAGAGCGTCATCTCACCAGTCATCGCCAGCCTGTCGCGCAGGGGCCGCCCCGTGAGCAAACTGATTAGCGCCGTCACCATCGCTGCTCCCGCTGACGGGCCATCTTTCGGCACGCCGCCTGACGGCACGTGGATGTGGATGTCATGCTTGCGGAAGAAGTCCGGATCTATTCCGTACCGCTCCGCATTCGCACGCGTCCATGTCAGCGCCGCGGTCATCGACTCTTGCATGACCTCGCCCAGGTGCCCGGTCATCGTGAACTGCTTCCCTCCGCGCATGCGGCTGGCTTCGATGAACACGATGTCTCCGCCCACAGGCGTCCACACCAGGCCAACAGCCACGCCAGGTTGCTTGACGCGCTCCACGACCTCTTTCTCTGCCCGGAACTTGGGCACTCCAAGGTAATCGCGGACAATTTCCGGCGTAACTTGCATCTTCTCCAAGCTGCCTTCGGCGATCTTCCGCGCTTGTTTGCGCGTGATCGTCGCGATCTCCCGCTCGAGGTTTCTCACGCCGGCTTCCCGTGTGAAGCTGTGGATGATTTCCCGCAGCGCGTCGTCCGAGAATTCAATCTGCTCTCCCACCTTCAAGCCATGTTCCTGGGCTTGCTTGGGGATCAGATATTTGTGCGCGATATGAACCTTTTCTTCGCCGGTGTATCCGGCCAGTTCGATGATCTCCATGCGGTCTCGCAACGGTTCCGGTATGGGATCCATCCAGTTCGCCGTGGCGATAAACAGCACTTTTGAGAGGTCAAACGGCACGTCAAGGTAGTGATCGCGGAACGCATTGTTCTGCTCCGGATCGAGCACTTCCATCAGCGCCGAAGACGGATCGCCTCGGAAATCGCGGCCCAGTTTGTCGACTTCGTCGAGCATCATCACTGGATCGTTCGACTCCGCTCGCTTCAGTCCTTGAATAATCTGTCCCGGTAGCGCGCCAATATAGGTGCGCCGGTGGCCGCGGATTTCCGCTTCGTCGTGCATGCCGCCCAAGGCGATGCGCACGAACTTGCGGCCTAGCGACCGTGCAATGGACTTCCCAAGCGAAGTCTTGCCCACGCCAGGAGGTCCAACGAAGCACAGGATCGGTCCCTTCATCCCCGGCTGCAATTTCTTCACCGCCAGGTAATCGAGTATCCGCTCCTTGACCTTTGCGAGGTCATAGTGGTCTTCGTCAAGAATTTGCTTCCCCTTGGCGATGTCGATCTCGCTCACACCTGAAGACTTTGCCCACGGCAAAGAAGTCATCCACTCCAGGTACGTGCGCGAAACCATGTATTCCGCGGACGCCGGCGTCATCTTTGCGAGACGCTTCAATTCTCGGTCGCACTCTTTTTTCGCCTCGGGCGACATCCCGGCCTCATCCATCTTTTTGCGGAGCTCGTCGATCTCCTGCGTCGAATCGTCGGATTCGCCGAGTTCCTTTTGGATGGCCTTCATCTGTTCGCGCAACAAATATTCACGCTGGTTCTGGCCCACCTGCTCCTGCACCTGTTCGTGAATCTTGGAGCGCAGCTCCAGCACTTCCAGCTCTTTCGAGAGTTCGCGGATCAGCATCTCGAGCCGCTTGCGCACGCTAGGTGTTTCAATCAGCTCCTGGCGCAGCAGCGTCGAAAGTGACGGCAACGTCCCGGCGATAAAGTCCGCCAGGCGGCCTGGGTCTTCAATGTTCAATGCCACGGATTGTAAGTCGTCCGAGAGTTGCGGTGAGTGGCTTACCACGTCGCGAAACAGGTCTTGCGCATTGCGCTGCAAAGCTTCGAGCTCCGCATCCACATCCCCCGTAATTTCGGGTTGCGATTCGACGCGCGCGCGCAGGAACGGCCGCAAGCCGATCAATTCCAGGACGTTTACGCGCTGCAAGCCTTCGAGGAAGATAACCACGTTCCCGTTGGGCATTTTGACGGTCTTATGAACCTTCGCCAGCGTACCAACCTTGTGCAGGTCCGCAGCAGCAGGATCTTCGATCCGGGGGTCCAGCTGCGCCACAACCCCCAATAATTTCTCCTCGCCTTCCAGCGAGTTAACTAGGGCCAATGAGCTCTCTCGCCCTACCGTCAAAGGCAAAACAGCCCCTGGAAACAGGACCGTATCCCGAACCGGCAGGATCGCGAGAATCTCTGGCACCGTATACTTTTTCTCAGCCATAGTGAGTGTCCCCTAAATCCGAGCGCGGCGAACAATGTCCCGCGCTTAAAAAGGTTAGATGCTGGCCAAAGCCAAAAGGTGCGACGAGATGAGAATACAGGTAGCATGAAATCTTAGCATGACATGCTCATATTCTAAGCATTTGATCTATTGCCTTGCAATTCTAGTAGTAAAAGCTTTTTTATCATATACATACATGGAATTCCGTCGCATCGCTTCCTTCTCGACCCTTGCTTTCAGCCGCCGCTTGGAATCTTTCTATATCAAGCCTTTGCTTTTGTTCAAAGCAAACTTCTTCCGCACCAATTCCTCAGCTTCTAGCTTTGTTGTCACCTGCCCCTCGAGCTGCGCGTCTTCCACGGCTCTCAGTATTTCGCTAAATAGTGGTCCAGGGATATAGCCCATTTCGCTCAAATCAGTACCCGTTAGGACACGCTGTGGACGTACCTCCTCCGCAGGCGTTTCTGCCAGAAATTGCTGCACAAAGCCATACGAATCCAGCTTGCGATGGCTTGAGAGACAATCCAGCCGGTGCAATTCCAGATGCTCTTCAAAATGAGGAAGCCGCACGAATCGCTTCAGCGTCGAGGTCCGCATCCTCCCCACCTCCATGAATCGCATGTGGTTGGCGACCAACGCAACGATCTGCTCCGTTTCTTCGTTAGAAAACCGGTATCTCCGGCAAATCGCCTCCGCCATTCGAACGCCCACGTCGACGTGGTGATCAAATCGGATGCGGTCGCCGGTTTCGGAAGCCGGTTTGAATGTTGGCGGCTTGCCAACGTCGTGCAACAGCACCCCCCATGCAAGCGTCGGAGAAGCTCCTCGAGGGAGTTCCTCGATCATCAACAATGTGTGAGTCCACACGTCGCCTTCAGGATGAAATTGCGGCGGCTGCGGGACACCTTTCATCGCCGCGATTTCTTGCAGCACAATCGACAGCAGCCAGGATTTCTCCAGCAGCTCGAATCCGGACCGCGCCGCGCCTTCCGTCAAAAGTTTCGTGAGTTCCTCGCGAATCCGTTCCGCGGAGACATCCGTAACCGCGCCAGCATGGCGCCGAATCGCGGCAAAAGTCGCATGTTCGATCTCGAAGCCGAATCGCGCCGCGAACCGGATAGCTCGCATCATGCGCAATTTGTCTTCCGCAAAGCGCAGGTCCGGTTCGCCGATCGCTCGAATCACTCCAGCCTTCAAATCGGCTTGGCCATCCACAAAATCAAGAACTTCGTCGGTGTCATACCGCATCAGCAAACCGTTAATCGTGAAATCGCGCCGCTGCACATCTTCCTGTGGCGTTTTCGAATAGACCACGCGGTCCGGATGCCGTCCATCGGAGTAACCCACGTCGGAACGAAACGTTGCGACTTCCACTTTCAAACCACTGCGAGGCACTAGCACCACGCCGAACTGCGCGCCTACCGCAATGCTTTCTGGAAGCAATTCCATGACGCGCTCGGGAGTAGCATCGGTCGTGACGTCGTAGTCGGCAGGTTCGCGGCCGAGCAACAAGTCGCGCACACAACCGCCTACGAGCAGCGCCTGATGGCCGTTTTGCTGTAACGTGTCGCAGATCGAGTTGGCGAGTTCGCGAGGCGTCACACCGCGATTATGCGACTTTCGGGCCG
Organism: uncultured Acidobacteriota bacterium; assembly: GCA_963833345.1. Lineage (GTDB taxonomy): Bacteria > Acidobacteriota > Terriglobia > Acidiferrales > UBA7541 > Acidiferrum. Next base: position 5,065,923 of record CAWHXI010000002.1, read on the forward strand.
CCAACGCGAATCCCGCATAGACCTTAGTTTCTGCAAATTATTATTTAGTGCGAAACACCAGGCAGGTAATGTCGTCGGACTGCCGCGTCAAGCCCACAAAATCGTCCACGCGCTTCATCAAAAATTGCAGCGATTCTGCAGCGCCCCAATCCGGCATCGCGCGGATGGCCTCAATCCAGCGGGCATTGCCGAACTCCTGGCCTTTTTCGTCGAACGCTTCGATGACCCCGTCCGTATAAAAAATCAACGCATCGCCTGATTTTAATTCGATGGCTGCGGTATCGTAGACCGCGGCGCCGTCGATCCCAAGCGGCAAACCTCCGACCTCCAATTTTTCGGTTTCTCCACCGGCGCGGCGTAGGATTGGCGGATTGTGGCCGGCGTTTACATAAACCAGAGCCCGAGTTGCCGGTTCGTATTCCGCAAGCACGGCCGTCGTGAAGCGCCGGCCATCAAGGCTGTGCGCGGAAGCGTAGCGATTTAGCCGCACAACGAGCTCGCCTAGCGGAGCGCCTTCCCCAGCAATCGTGCGCAAACTCGCTTGAAGCGTGGCCATCAGCAGCGCGGCGGGAATACTCTTTCCCGCAACATCCGCAATCACCAACATGAGCTTTCCATTTTCTTCGGCGCTTAGCGTGGGATAGAACGCGTCATAGTAATCGCCCGCGACGGAATTCTGCGGCCGCGAAGCAAACGCAATCTCCGCGCCAGCCACTTGCGGCGGATGGGATGGCACAAGCCAAGTCTGAATTTCCCGCGCAATCTCCAAATCGCGCTTCATCGTCACCTTGTCAGCGAGCTCCAGCGCAAGCAACAGCAGAAGCAGGATCACAGTGATAAAAGTGAAATTGAAATCACCTTTCACATCGTTGCTGAACTCAAAATGGAAGCCCGAGAACACCAGCAACACGAAGGCGAGAATCAGAAGCATGCGTCGCGCCGGCGTCAGCTTCATCACCAGCGACCAGAACAAAGTCTTCGCAATTCGAAAGAATCGGGGCCGTCCTCGACGGTTCACCATGTCTTCGGCGACGGCATCCGTCATGTAGAACCCATAGCTGGAGCGCGCGTCTGCCGTGAACTGCGACCACAACTCGTCAATCCGGCGGCCTTCGCTGATGCGTTGCCAGAATCCGGAAAGTTTGCCGCCACGCATGCGATCCGCGGTTCCAGAAGGAGGAGTTACTGGACTCATGCGAGAAGTATAGGGCATCCAATCCGATTCGTCTTGACTGGCCTCACGACTCACTCGACTTCTTGAGGTTTGCCCTTCCTAAGGTAGACAATCCCGGATCGTCGCGGTCGTTGCTGGAGCCGTCTGCGCGCAGCGAGCCGCCGAACTGCACTTTGCCAAATCCAAACCGGTCGCGCAGCTTGTCCGTCGCGCGCGTTAATTTTTCAAGACGTTCGCGCCGCTCGGCATCCAGTAGATCGAGCTGCTCGCCGCCGTGTGTCAGGCCGCCGAGGCTCACGCCAAGTAAACGGATTTCGCGTTTCATGTCGCGGTGCTCAGCAAAAAGTTTTTGTAACACGCGAAAGATGTCGGCGTCGAGCTGCGTGGGCTCGGAAAGAGTTTTCGCGCGCGTGTATGTGTCGAAGCCGGCATAGCGGATGGTCAACGTCAGCGTGCGTGTCGCCAGTCCCGCTTCGCGAAGGCGTTTGCACGCTTTTTGCGAGAGGTGGCTGAGCATGGCGTGTAGCGCTTCCGTATCGTTCGTATCCTCACCAAACGTGTGATTGTGCGAAATGGATTTCGGTTCGGCGTCGATGACGAATTCGTAGGAATCGCCGCCCCGCGCTTTGCGATAGAGCGCATCGCCCCATTGGCCAAAGATTTTTTCGAGTTTTTCCGGCGCCACTGCCGCGAGCTGATCCACGGTTTCGAGGCCCAATGCGCGCAGCGCCCGTTCAGTGACTTCGCCGATGCCTGGAATTTTCCGCACAGGAAGCGGCGCAAGAAATCGCGCTTCCTGCCCCGGCGCAACCCAAACAAGTCCGCGCGGCTTCGCTTGGTCCGAGGCGACTTTGGCCACGAGGCGCGTTGTGGCCAGCCCAGCGGAGCAGGGAAGATCCGTTGTCCGCGTGATTGTGCGAAGAAGTTTGTCCGCTGCAGCCAATGGCGGCCCGTGTAGACGCTCCGTGCCGGAAAGATCTAGATAGGCCTCATCGATCGAAACCATCTCGACGATCGGAGAAAATTTCGCAAGGATCGTCGAGACGCGGTCGCTCCACTCCCCATATTTCTCGTGGTGCCCATCAAGAAAAACCGCCTGCGGACAGAGCTTTCCGGCCGTACGCAACGGCATAGCGGAGTGCACACCAAACTTACGCGCTTCATAGCTCGCTGCAGTAACCACGCCGCGCTGATCGGGTCTTCCGCCAACGACCACTGGTTTGCCGCGAAGTTCCGGCCGCTCGAGCAGTTCCACCGACACGAAGAACGCATCCATGTCGACGTGCAAGATCGACGCGATGGCATCCGCCGCTCGCTCTTCCAGCGGCCCATGCTTCGCCCGAAACCGCGCCATCTCCGGCATGCCGCTAGCCTACTCCCGATTCCATCTTCGCCACAACTTCGCCCTCGATTAAGCGCGCTCGGCAGCGATGACGCGATCGATCCCAGCCAAATCCCTGGTCACGGCTACGTTTGTCCAATGTGGCAAGTCGAGGAGCGGCTTTACGGCGGGCAGACTGTTGTGACCGAGCTCAAGAACGAAGATTCCGCCCGACTTCAAATGTTGACCGGCTTGAGCGATTAGCTCGGCGTAGAGTTCGTAGCCTTCTTGGCCGCCGTAGAGTGCAACCTCGGGTTCGTGGTCGCGGACTTCGCGCATTAGAGAATTCTTTTCGTTGCGGCCAACGTAAGGCGGATTGCTGACAATCAGATCGAACGGTCTCGAGTCCACCGCGCCGGTTGATGAGACCATGCCTTGTAGGGGTACAGCATGCTGCGCCCCTACAACCGAGGTTGCAGCCTTGGAGTTCGAGGCATCGCATAGGAGATTGCACTCCACGAAGCGGATGCTATCCGCGAACGCATAGCGGGCGGCGTTTCGGCGCGCCACCGCGAGAGCCGCGGCGGAGATATCGGTCGCAACCATTCGCGCGCCTGGCAGCTCTTTGGCGAGAGCAATGGCAATGCAGCCTGAGCCAGTGCCAACGTCGATGATTTGCAGGCTCTGGCCCGTGAGAGTTTGTTTTCGGCCTGCGCGAATCTCTCGGAGCGCCAGGCGGTCGAGCGCAACTTCGATGACGTGTTCTGTTTCGGGGCGGGGAATCAACACGTCCGGAGTTACCTCGAAATCCAGGCCCCAGAATTCCTGTTTGCCGGTGATGTATTGCGTGGGCTCGCCTTCGGCACGACGGAGAATTAGCGAAAGAAATCGATGAGCGTCGAGACCAGGGATCACTTCCTCAGGATGCGCGTAGAGCCAAGCGCGGTCGCGCCCGAGGACGTGCAGCAGCAGCAACTCCGCCGCGAGCGTGTACGAGGGGACATTCGCGTCGCGAAGCTCGGCGATGCCTCGTTTGAGCGCCGTGCGAACGTCGACGTGCTCAGGGTCCGCGATCATCGATGCACCCGGTATAAAGACGCCAAGGCAATTAACGCAGAGAGCGCAGAGACACAGAGAGCACGGATAAGAAAAAAGAGACGGAATTGGAAAGAGTTATGCATTGCTGAAGAGTCGGCCAGGCAATGCGCTCTTACGCGGCGCCTAATTCTTGCTCCAGGCGCTCGGCTTCGTAGTGGCTTACCAGGCCATCGACTAGCGCGCCGAGCTTTCCTTCCATGACCTCTGTCAATTGGTGGAGCGTCAGGCCGATGCGGTGATCGGTTACTCGGTTTTGCGGAAAATTGTAGGTACGAATTTTTTCGGAGCGGTCGCCGGTTCCAATTTGGCCGCGGCGTTCGGCGCCGATGGCGGCTTGTTGTTTTTCAAGTTCCATTTCATACAAGCGCGTTCGTAAAACACGCATAGCCTTCGCTCGATTTTTGATTTGCGATTTTTCGTCTTGTTGCGAGACGACCAGGCCGCTGGGAATGTGCGTAATACGAACTGCGGAATAAGTCGTGTTCACCGATTGTCCGCCAGGGCCCGATGAACAAAAGGTATCAATGCGCAAATCCTTGGCTTCGATCTTGATGTCGATTTCGTCCGCTTCGGGGAGGACCGCTACCGTTGCCGCGGATGTGTGAATACGCCCTTGCGTTTCCGTGGCGGGCACGCGTTGCACTCGATGAACGCCGCTTTCGTATTTCAGCTTGGAATAGACTTTGTGCCCTTGAATTGCCGCGACGATTTCCTTCACGCCGCCGAGGTTGGAAGGCGAACTTTCGAGGACTTCCACTTTCCAGCCTAGCGTTTCCGCGTATCGCGCATACATGCGGAACAGTTCACCCGCAAAGAGAGCGGCTTCGTCGCCACCTGTTCCGGCGCGAATTTCGACGATGACGCTCTTCTCGTCGTTTGGATCTTTCGGAAGCAGGAGTAGTTTTAGCTCGCGTTCAACAATTTCTTTGCGCGCGATCAGCTGTTTTTCTTCGTCGAGCGCCATTTGTTTCATCTCGGCGTCTTCATTTTCGACGACCATCTGGTGCGCGCCGGCGAGGTCCTTTTCAAGTTGCTTGAACTCGCGGTGCTTTGCGACGATTTCTTCGAGTTCGGCGTGCTGCTTGGCGATTTTCTGGAAGCGCGCGGAATCTGAAGCGACTTCCGCGGTCGAAAGCTGCTGCGTCAACTCATCGTAGCGAGTGCCCAGCTGATCCAATTTGTCTGATAGCGTCATTACGGCCATGGCGAATCCTCGAAAAAGTAGGTAGTGAACAGTGAATAGTGCGCAGCAAAAGAAAGGGCAAGCTCGCGACAAGGGCGAGCGAGGCGGGATCGGCTAATAGAAGGCGGCGTACATCGAAGTGCTCACTTATAAGAATACCCCTGAAACTGGAGACAAGCAATTGGATGCGCTCGACATTTGCCAGGATTCGCCACGGGCAATGCGGTCGCCGTAATACGACCGCGCTGGCCGGTTGCTCCGGTATAACGCGGTGTACTACGATGCCGTAGCGATGAGCGAACCGGTGCAATCCTTGATGCAAGCTGGCGCGGCGGCGGCGCCGGAAACCGTTGCCGAAAGCGATACAGGGTTTTTGTGGGACTTCTGGTATCCGGCTCTGCGAAGCACGGAAGTTAGAGGCAACGGGCTGGCGACCGCGATGCTTCTGGAGGTTCCTCTGGTTTTGGGGCGCACCTCCGAGGGCAAAGCGTTTGCCATGCGCGATTCTTGTCCGCATCGAGGGATTCCGCTTTCCTACGGGCGCTTTGACGGGAAGACGCTCGAGTGCAGCTATCACGGGTGGAAATTTGAGGCCTGCACGGGACGGTGCGTGGAGATTCCTTCGCTGACTAGCCAGGACAAATTGAAGGTAGAGCGCATTTTTGCGGGGCACTGTCCGTGCGAAGAGCGCGACGGATATTTCTGGGTCTACATGAACTCGCACGGATCGCGCTTGCCAGAGACGATTGCTGCGGCACCGAAACTGACTACTTTCAGCGAAAAATACCGGATTACGCATCTGGCTTGCGAGCTGCCTTCGCACGTGGACCAGGGGATTATTGGTTTGATGGATCCGGCGCATGGACCGTTTGTGCATCAATCGTGGTACTGGCGCAGCCGGCATAGCATTCATGAGAAAGAAAAAAAGTTTGAGCCGATTCCCAATGGATTCCGGATGAGTCCGCACACGCCGAGCTCGAATAGCGCGCCATACCGGATGCTGCAGAAATATACGGGCGAGCCGGTGACGACGACGATCGATTTTGTGCTGCCGAATATCCGGACGGAGGAGATTCGGAGCGGGAAGCTGTGGTTTTCCAGCCGAGCGACCGTAACGCCCGTGAAGAGGGACCTTTGCCGGATTGATTTTGTGGCGGCTTGGAATCTGCTGCTGCCGGTAACGATTTTCCGGATCTTTGCGAAGAAGTTCTTGCGCCAGGATCAGGAGACGATGATCCTGCAGGCTGAGGGATTGAAGCACAATCCACGGTTGATGCTGATCGACGATGCCGACCGGCCCGCCAAGTGGTATTTCGGGTTGAAAGCGAACTTGTTGGAGTCGCGGCGCACCGGCGCGGCAATGGTGCATCCTATGTCGGGTCCCGTGACCTTGCACTGGCGATCGTGACTAGCGGAGGCGGGAGAGGTCGAAGTCGACGGAGACGGGGTCGCCCTCGGGAGGGGTGACTTGAACAGTGGGGGAGTCGGACTTGAAGGCTTTGGCGGGAAATTCAAACTGGAGAGTGGCGCCGCTGAGAATGCAGCCGCCGTAGATGTCGCAGGAATAAACCGAGTCTCCCGAGGAGCTTAGCGGGACGAGAACCCTATCCTTGTCGACAACCTGGACTTCGAAATCTTTCCAGAAATCGTCAGGGCGTTTGGCGAAGCCGATGGGGGAGCCGGACCTGGAGCCTGTCGGAGTGGGAATCAGGGCGCCATAGGTTTCGGTAAGCTGAATCTGGATGACGATGCGGACGATTTCTTCCTGATTGCGGTGATCCTGCTCGGCTTGCTGGGCGCTGTAGTTCATGGTGCGCTGGCTGGATTCCTGAGCGAAGAGAGCGAACGGGGTCAAGAAGCTGATCGAGGCGATATCCGGGCCCGATTTGGGCATCGGGAGGATCTTCATGTACTTGGCAAGAAAGAGGCTTAGGGCTTGGTCGTGGTGTTGGCCGAGGAAATAGGCATCGCGGACGGCCTCTTCAGATAGTGGACTGTCCATGGAGAAGGACGATGCGGGTAGCAGAAGCGCGGATACCAGGAGGCATGCCAGGGATTTGAGGCGAACGGGCAAGGGAGGCGCCCTCCTGGTAATGAGACGTGTGGCAGCGTTAGTGGTTTCAGAGGTAGACCCGGGGTAAGCTCAGCGTGCCGAGGTTTAAGTTCGATGGGGACAAGATGGCGCCCGACGGGGAGCGGCAACCAACTTTTCGTCTTCGATCCAGACTGCGTTGGAGCAGAGTGGTCCTCTGGGCCGGACTCTTCGCTGTGGTTCTGTTCACGCCGATTGACTGGAATGGATGCGGGTTCTTCCGGCACGGGGCGGTGGAGTTCTTGCATTTCGTTTATGTTTTCTCGTGGTTCGTGGTTTTCTTTGCGCTTCGATTGAGATGGCGATTGCTGCTCCTGATTGTGACCGCGCCTTTGGTTTTTTATTCTCTGGGCTTGAATGGGACTGGTGAGGAGAATGCGGCACCAGAAGCGGCAACCGTTGGAGCGCTTCGCCAGTTCCAATCCAGTCTCGACGCCTACCGTAATGAACATCAGCAGCAGGGATATCCAGAATTGCTACCGACGATAGGGGTGTCGCCGTACGCAAAGTTCTACATTTTCAAATATGTTCCCGCCCGGGATGCAGACGGAAGGGTCGCGAGCTATCTGGTTCAGGCCACGCCGCGACGCCGTGAGGGCGGTTTCTACATGAGCTTTACGATTGCGGATGACGGCAAGGTCTTCTACACGCTCGAGCCGAGAGCGGCGACGACGGCGGATAAGAATCTCGAGTGACAAATCGCTACGTCTTTTAAAGTTTATAAACGGAAAAATCGGACAGCTGCTCGATTTGGAGTGGTTGCCGAGGTCGGGCACAGCATTGCTGTGCCCCTACATGGGCAACCAAGCGGGCGAAAAAAAGAAAATCAGATGCGGCGGGGAGTGTTGGGGAAGTCGAGCCAGACTTTTACGCCGCAGAAGTGGGAGCCTTCGGTGCAGATAGGGGTGGCGATATTGGCGCGGAGGTGGCAGGGGGGGCCAATATGTTTTGCGAGTTGGGGATGGACTTGGCGGAGTTGGGCGACTTCGTCCATGCTCGCGGCGTAGATTTCTTCCTGGGCGTTGAAGCAGGTGCGCATGGTCCATTTGTGGAGGAGATGGAGGAGAGAGCCGGATTCGACAAGGCGGATGGATTTGGCGTTGGGGAGAAGATAGAGAGCGATTTCGGGCTGGACGCCCGCATCGATGAGCTTATTTTTGGCGGACCAGGCGTCTTGCATAGCGCGGTTGTAGAGTTCTTTCGCGCGGGGATTTTGGCTGAGGAGAGCGGGAGTGATGTAGTCGGGGTCGCGGGTATCGGCGAGAGTGAGAAGGGGGCGAGAGCCGGGGACCATGCGGTGGCGTTGGTCCTGGGAGTCGGCGGTGTGGCTGATTTTTTTGGCGAAGGTGTAATTGGCGTGCTGGAGAGCGCGCATCATGGGGGCGTGGACGCCGATGTCGAGGATTTCGAGGCGGTAGGGATTGCGCGCGGGGTTGAGGAGGCGGTCAATGGCTTCGGAGTCGAGGCATTGGGATTCGGTTAGGCCAACGACCGCGCGGTAGGCTTCGGCCATTACGCTGGGGGCGTTGGGAGAATAGTCGAGGAGTTTGGATGTTTTTCCTTGGAGCTTGGCGTCGAATTCGCGGGCGAAGGTTTCTCCGTGATGGGGATCGGCGGGTGAGTGACTTGCGCCATTGAGAGTGGCGAGATTCCACTCTGGGCGTTCTTCCAGGGGTTCGGTGCCGAAGCGTTCAAAGAATTGCGGATCGATGGCGCGAACTTGGGCGACCATTTCGCCGATGATGGCGCGGGATTCGCTGGGAGTGTCGCTCGCGGCGCTCATGCGCCAGAGACGGTGGAGGACTATGCCGGAGATGGTGTGGACCATCGTAGTGAAAGCGGCGACGGGGAGTACGTAGCGGGCGATTTCGATGGCGCGTTTTTCGGCGGCGCGCTCGATTTTTTGGATGCGCTTGGGGTGAGACATGGGGCCGATGTGCCAGATGTCGCTGAGGATGGCACGGGCGTCGTTGACGAGGAGAAGCGAGAGTTCGCGGTAGGTGTTCCAGGCGCGGGCGATGGCTTGTTCGTAGATGGCGCGGTGGGCGTCGTTGAAGAAGAGCGAAGAGGTTGGGATGTAGGCTTGCGCGCGATCGAGGCGGACGTAACGCTGGCTTTGCTGCTCGGAATTGTAGAAGGGGTGGGCATGGAGAAAGGACCAGACGAATTGGCGGCTGACATTTTCGAGGCCAAATTCAAAATGGGCGTGCTGGTAGACGGTGTGATGGCCGCTGTAGAAAGTGGCGGCGCCGATGTTGAGGCGCTGCTTGTCGGTGATTTCTTCGGGGACGATCAGGCGCGAGGCATAGCAAGTGCGGGCGGCGGCTATGGCGGAATCGTAGGGATGCGCGAAGGCATTGCGGAGAGTGACGCGTGGGGGAGCGGTTTCGACGAGTTCGCCGGGACTGCTGGGCTCGAACATGCGGGATTGTGTGGCCACGTTGGTGGTTCATTTTACACGGGAAGAAAGGAATTAACACAGAGAGCTCAGAGGACACAGAGGGCAGAGAAGAAGTAAAGAAGTAATGGGTAAAGAAAAAAGGACAGACTTTGAAGTCTGTCCCTTTGAGGAGAAGCGTTGAGATATGCCGCGCGGTTACTTTTTTGCGGCGGCGGTTTTTGAGGCTTCGACTTTGGCGGCGGCGTCGGCGTATTTCTTGGTGAAGCGTTCGACGCGGCCGGCGGTGTCAATCAGCTTTTGTTTGCCAGTAAAGAACGGGTGGCAATTGGAGCAGATTTCGACATTTAGCCTTTCGCCCTTAATCGTAGAGCGAGTTTGAAAATTGTTGCCGCAGGCGCAATGCACTGTGACGGCGTGATAATCGGGGTGAATACCGGGTTTCATGAGGCTCCATTTCGTTCGCGTCCGGTCTGCACGGTTGTCCGTTGTTCGGGGGAAGAGCCTCACCCTTGAAGTGGTGAGCTACAGCCGCGTCGCTAGGTCGCGAGGAACGTCTATTATAAGGGAAGTCGGCGGCTTTTCCAAATATGGTCAAAACGCCTGTGCAAGCTTGGGTGTGTGATGCGATTCCGAGGGAATTCATCCTCTGTGGATTTGAACTTAAGATTCGGCTGTGTTTTTGATCCAAGACTGAGCGGGGCTGGAGGTGACTATGAGCTGGATACGCGGGATGGCATTGGTTGTTGCGGTCGGTGGGACGGTGGTGGGTGCGTTTAGAGGAGGAGCGGCCGGCTCAAGAGAGGAAATCGACGCGTTCAACAAGCGATATGTGGAACTGCATTTGAAGATGGATACTGCGGGGATATTTGCGACGTGGGCTGAAGACGGCGTGAGTTTGATGCCTGGGGAAGCGCCGCTGATCGGGAAGAAATCTATTGTGGCGTGGGTGGAAAATATTCTTTCGCAGATGCCGGGGTACAAAGTGGTGAAAGAAGAAATAGATTTTCACGATATACAGATTTCAGGGGATTGGGCTTCGGAATGGGCGACGGAACATCAGGTGGTGCAGCCGCCGGATGGGAAGCCGGTGATCGATTCGCGGGGAAAGATGGCTCTGGTGCTGCACCGGGAGGCGAGCGGAGAGTGGAAGGTCAAGCAGGAGATGTGGAACCAAGCACCGAAGCCGTGAGTGTGTTTGGATTCGCGGACACCAACTTGGGAGAACGCGCTTTGCTTTTGTTTCCAGGATGAGGGATTGGCTTCGACCGGTCTAAGTTTTCGAAAAACGCCAGCGTGTGACGGATTCGGCGAAGTTGGGGGCGTGCTCGTCCTGGCCGAACGCGACATGAGGTTCGACGCGGTAAACGTTTCCGTCCGAGGCTGTGAGCATGGGTTCGACATCCCCGCCGTATTTTTTGTTGTAGACGCCTGCAAAGCGCTTCCAGACGGCGCGGTCTCTGATTTCTTGCGGAATGCCTTCGAGGATGACGGCTTCGTCGGCGCGCTCTGTGCCGATCGAGCAGTATGTGTGTGCTGCGATGTTTTTTGCTTTACGAGTATTTGGGCCCGTACTGAACCAGAACGCGTCTTCCCACCAGATTCCCCAGACCAGCATGAGATGAGGACGGCCCCCTGGACGCGTCGTGGCAATCCAATAGTTGTGAGATTTTTCCAGACGCTCGAGGGCCCAGCTCCAGGGTTTCAGGCCTTGGGACGGATCCTTGGGCATGGCTGGGTAGTCGGGCCAGTGGGGACGGCTTGGCGTGGGTTCGTTCATAAAGGCCTCCGCGCGCGACTATTTGCAGGCGGATTCTAACAGGACCTGAATGCTGCGGGAATGGGCGGAAGGACCGGCGATGCCGATGAGCCGTCATTCGCTGGGGTTTGCGCTTGCAGGAGGGAATACCTTCGCGTAGCTTCGCAAGCATGCGCGTAGAGGCGGTTGTTGAGATCCCCAAACGGACTGGATTGAGCGGCGCACGTGCTGGAGATGCGGCAGCCGGCTTGGCCATCAAGAGTTTCCTTGCAGCAATTGAGAGCGACGATTCGCTCTTTGGTGTTGCGCAGCCACTCGCTGGACCGTCGACGGAGGAATCGCCGAGCAGACGAGCTTGTTTCGGAGACATTGTTCTCGAGTTTCGGCAGGCCGAGCACAGCGGCAATCGGAGTCTGCATTTTCTTTTGATTGAGAAGCTGATTGAACTTTTGAAGGAAGCGGGATCCGCGGAGACTCTCGAGGCGACACTTTGTTTGACGCCGGGAAGTATCTCTGTGAGCAGTTCGGGGAGCAAGGAAAAAACAATTCAGAAACAATTCGCGATATGGATCAGGCTTGCTGCCAAAGGCGACTCGGCCGAACAGGCAGTGTTGCGTTGGGGACTGGGGCTAGCGCATATACAGCAGGCGCTGCTTTTTACTTCACGTCATTTGCGGTTGCATCTCGCGCAGACGGGTGGTTGATGTTGGAGAACGACGTGCGAAATCTAGATTCGTGTTGAGACGGCCGGAGTTCAGGAGACGAATGCACAGCCGATGCGGTAGGCGCCTTGCGGTGTGCGCTGGAACCACACGGGCTTCAGATTGACACGCACGGGGGGAAGAATCGGCACGTGCAAGACGGCAAGAATGCTTTCCGGGATTTCTTCCTGCGATTCAAGTTCGAGAGCAACCCCACCAAAGCCGAGATCCAAGACACGGGCGCGACGGACGCCCTGATCGCCGAGGACGGCGTAGGCGTTTGTGCCGGACATGGAGACACGTTCGGCTTTACGCGGGACGGTGTAGACACGGGCTGGGGGAGGAACTGCCAGAGCGTGGCTGCCGGATATTTCCGAGGCGGTTGTAGAGGCCGCGGTTGAGATGGCGGTATCCGGTTTATCTGGCGTGCGCTTGGATTCGAACGGAATGGGCTTCGGAGGGGGAGGCTGGCGTTCGGAAGGAGCGGGAGCTGCGGGTTCCGTGGCGGGAGCTGAAGCCATCTCCGTGCGAGAGCCGCCGGAGGGAGTCTTGCCGTGATTCGCGTGCTTCAAGCGATAGAGGCGCTCATCGGCTACGCGGATTAACAGATCGGCTTGATCGCCGTCCTGGGGAAACGTAGCAACGCCGTGGTCCATGCTGACGCTTACCCCTATTTGGAAGTGCGCGATGGATTCTTCAAAAACAGTTCCCACGCGGCGGCTTAGTGCCAAGGCTTGGGCGGCATCGGTTTGCGGAAGCAGGAGGGCGAATTCGTCGCCGCCAATACGAAACGCGGAGTCCGAGGTGCGCAGAGCTTTTTTCAGCGTGGTGGCAGCGGCGCGCAAAACTTCATCACCGCGCGGATGGCCATGCTTGTCGTTGACTTCCTTGAAGCGATGCAAATCGAGAATGACGAGGCCCAGAGGCTGGCCGTAGCGGCGTGCGCGATTCAATTCTTTTTCGAAGGCTTCGCTGAAGAGTCGGCGGTTGTAGAGGCCAGTGAGGGGATCGGTGACAGCATTCAACTGAAGTTTCTTCAGCTCGTCGTACTCGATGAGAATGGGAACGCGGAAAAGTCCTGCGGAGGTAAGCACGTCCATAAGAGCCGTTTTCAAGGAGATTTGCCTCTCCATGTGTTCGCTGAGTTCGCGACGGCGCGTAAGCATTTCGTCCCAGAGTTGGACGCACTGCGCTTCGCGAAGATCGAGATGAGTTATGGTACGGAAATAACGCTGGAGGAACTGTCCGCGCGCGGGTACATCCAAGCCTTCGAGCGTGTCAGCAAGCAGCTCGAGATAGGAATCCTCAATCGGCAAACGCGGGGGCGCAGGGGCGCCGGGACTGGGCATATCCGGTGTACACCTGATCTGGCCTATCCCCGCGGGGTTTGGGGAAAGCACATTTGGCTTTCGCTTTCTATGTGGAGCAAGCTAGGGACCAATCAAGTCGGGCCTCCAGTAGCTCCCGGGTTATTCGGGCAAACCTAGATCTCTGAATAAGTCCTTAAACATCTTGGATATAGGGCCGATTCTTCGAGAACGGATCTGGAACAGTTTGGGCAGGTGTATCGTTTCTACCCAAGTCAAAGGGGAGCCGTCCACCAAAGCGGCAATACTTTACTCAAGTGGCTTGAGGAATTCCAGTCCAAAGAGCCGCATTTCGCCGACAGAATCCTGGCGGAGCACTTTGGCGGTTATCGGCGGAGTTTCACTGGGAACAATCCCGGAGGAAGCGGAGGAGGGGGCAGGGATAGTGAGATGGACGATCTGGTCGGGACGCAGAATGTGCGTGGAGGCCACACAAGCCCCCGTGGAGCTGATGTTTAGTGTTTTTGTGAGCTCGATAAATTCAGCCCCGGACGTATCAGCCGCGCGCAGGAAGACGGGCATCTGGAGTCGAATGCGAGGGGACCGTCTTAGATTAGAGGGATCCACGCGCTGACCATCCTTGAGAAGACCAGTGTGTGCCATAGCTCGCTTAGTACCAGGGAACTAGTACGGAGACAAGCATATCGAATGCCATTTTCGAATCGGAAAAGATGAGAATAAGTCTTTTATTTATATGCAGTTGAAAGACGGTCTCGGTTGGCAATTTCTTGTTCATCCATTCTTGTTCATGCCTATTCCACTGGGTTTCCTTAAATGTGCAAATGGAACGCTTTTGCCATTGACAGTCAGAAAGTCCTCTGCGAGCATGGGCATTCAGCAAGGGAAAATTTTTTCCTACTGCAGTGGAGAGTCAGACTCCCCCAATGCCTGGGATCATTGCCACACCTATGGTTAACGATCACCGGAAAGTCCTAGACTTGCCGTTTGGGTTTGTAAAGGCGCTGCTCGAAGCATCCAAAGCGCCCATTTGGGTGGCGGAAAAAAGCGGGAGAATTCTTCTTTCGAATGAGAATGCCCGGCAATATCTGGGAACCGAGAGCGCGAGTGAGTTTAGCCAGTGGAATGTGTTCCACGACCTCCTGAAAGTCGAGCCAAATCAGATCGGCCAGAAAATCGACGCGGGAGAGCATGAAGTGGAAATGCTTGTCGCGCGCGGAGCGAAGAAGATTCGCGCGCGCATTCAGTGGATTGCCGAGCCGGGTTGTTTGATTGTGCAACTGGAGACGGAGCCCTCCGCTGAAGCCGCGCCCGATTCGGCGACGCAGCTCACCGTCCAAGAGCTCTTGCAGGAACGAGAGATTACGTACCGAAATTTGCTGGCGGCCTATCTGAAATTGCAAGAAGTGAACCGGCAGAAGACGGTGTTTCTGGCCTCGGCCGCGCATGAATTAAAGACGCCACTCGCCGTGATCAAAGGTTACTACGACCTGATGCTGACGGGCTCTCTGGGACGCTTGACAGATAAACAGCGGGACATTCTGGAAGAATCGAAGGACAGCTGCGAGCGGCTGGTGCGCCTGGTTTCGATGTTTCTCAACTATTCCGCTTTGGAGAGTGGAAAGCTGGTGCTGCAGCTTCGAGAGAATGATCTTCGCGATTGTTTGGATGAGTTGGCGAAGCGATGGTCGGAGGCTTTTCAACGTAAAGGGGTGAAGCTGGAGGCGAGCTTCGATCCATCGATTCCGACGTTTCGATTCGATTACCAGAAAGTGCAGCAAGCGGCGGCGAATCTTTTGGACAACTCGTTGAAACATACGCCGGTGGGTGGAAGCGTGACGTTGAAAGCTGGCCCGCATTTTTGGGAGCGCCGTGTGGCAGCGGTTGCGCCGGTGGAAGAGCGCCGGCGATTCCGGCTGCCGAGGCCGAACAGCGTGGAAGTCTCGGTGGCGGATTCAGGTCCCGGGATTGCAGCGGAACATCATCAAGAGATTTTCGAGGATTTTGTGCGGGTTGATCGCAATACTTCGGGTATGGGTCTCGGACTTGCGATTGCAAAGCGCCTGATTCAAGCGCATCGCGGGAAGATTTGGGTCGAAAGCGAACCGAAGATAGGAAGCAAATTCACATTTTTGTTGCCGATGGATCAAGGATAATTTTTGAGGACTTGGGGCAAGGCAAAGGGAGAATTCGATGGCCGCTAAAGAAAAAATTCTGGTTGTGGATGACGAGCCGAGCATCAGGAAGTATTTGCAGACTCTGCTGGAAGTGGACGGATACGATGTGGAAACGGTCAGCTCCGGTCGAGAAGCCATTGCGAAAGTGAACGGGGGAGAACGGCCGGACTTCATTATTCTGGACGTCCTGATGCCCGAACTAAGCGGGATTGAAACTTTGAAAGAGCTGATGCAGGCGGACCGCAGCCTGAACGTTATTATGCTGTCCTGTTCGAATGAAGTGGGCACGGTTGTCGAAGCGATCCGGATCGGGGCGCACGATTATCTGACGAAGCCGTTCGAAAAGACGGAACTGGACGCGGCGATGCTAAAGTCGCGGCAGAAGAAGCAGCTTACGACGGAGAACCAGGCACTGCGCGATTACTGCGACCAGGTGACAGAAGACTTGAGCTTTCTCGCGGCCAGCCCTCAGATGGTGCGCATCCGCCAGCAGATATTGCAGATTGCTCCCGTAGATGTGCCTGTTTTTATTTGTGGAGAAAGCGGAGTCGGCAAAGAAGTTGTGGCGCGGATGATTCACTTGCGGTCGAAGAGGCGCAACCAGCCTTTCGTAAAAGTGAATTGTGCGGCGCTGCCCGGTGAACTACTGGAGTCGGAGTTGTTCGGTTTCGAGCAGGGGGCGTTCACAGGTGCAATCCGGAGCAAGCCCGGCAAGTTTGAAATGGCCAACAAGGGGACAATCTTCCTCGACGAAATCGCGGAGATGACGACCCCTTTGCAGGCCAAACTGCTGCACGTGCTGCAGGATCATCAATATTCACGATTGGGAGGGCGGCATCTGATCGATACGGATGTGCGCGTGCTTGCCGCAACCAACGTTGACGTGCAAGAAGCCATGAAGACGGGCCGTTTCCGTGAAGACCTGTATTACCGGCTGAACGTTCTCTCGATTTTGGTGCCGCCGTTGCGCGAGCGGCTGGTCGAGATTCCACTGTTGTTCCGGCATTTTTTGGAGCAGTACAGCGAGAAATTCGGAAAGACGCCGTCTGGACCATCGAAGCATTTGCTGGATGCGGCGGTGAATTATCCGTGGCCGGGCAATTTGCGCGAGCTGGAAAATTTCGTGAAGAGATATGTAATTCTCGAGGACGATGAAGGCAGCTTGCGGGAGCTGGTGGAAATGTCTTCCGCGCGGCAACGAACTTCTCCGCGCGAAGAGTCCGCCCCGCCTCGCGAGCAAGGGCTCAAAGCGCTTGTCCGCGGATTGAAAGACGAAGCGGAAATGGAAGCGATCGCGGATGCCCTGGAGAAGACGCGTTGGTGCCGCAAGGATGCCGCGAAAATGCTGGGCATCAGCTACAAGGCGCTACTCTACAAAATGAGGCAGTTTAATTTGGATACACCGCGCGCGCGGCGCTCGTCAGCGGCCACATCCGCAGTGGAAACGCCCGCCGCAGTGGGGACCAGGAACGAATAGGTTCGCGTGCCGCTGCAATTTTCCTTTTGAGGACGCAAACTGTCTGATCTAGCAGGAGGGGTGGCGACGTGGCAATCGTTACGCCGACCCGCTATACAGGGCCGCATGTTCGGAGTGGCGTAACTAGCAAGCTCTCCTCAATTCTTGTAAGGTTAAGGCCCCGGCGGCGTAGTCCGAGTCGCGCCACCGCGAAAACGTTGGAGGATTGGTGTGATGACAGAAAGGCGCACGACTCGGCGATACGACTTGTCCTTGCCAGTGATCATTCGAGTGCCTGCGGAACGCGTCGTGGATTCTCAGGAAGGCAAGACGCGAGACATATCAACGAGGGGTTTGTATTTTGTTATAGAGCAAGACCTCGCGACCGGCTCGGAATTAGATATAACCCTGACGCTGCCCGCCGAGATCACCCACGGAACCGAAGTATTTGTCCGAGCGCTGGGGAAGGTTGTGCGCGTGGAGCGGCACTTAGAAGAAGGCGCCATCCGCATGGGTGTGGCTGCTGTGATCGAGCGTTATGACATCATCCGGGGAGAAGTGGCTTGAGCTACTCCAGGGCTTCACCTTGGTTGACAGTGCTCGATGAAACAGAAGAGCATTTACTATCGTTTGTGACGAGCGGCAGAAGTTCGGCGGGAGGCCGTCCTCACTTAGTGGCTGCTGACGATCGATGGTGATTGGAAACTGTGTGCCGACCTGTCCTTATAATATTTCAATTTCCTCAAGTGGGAAGCAAACGAGTTGAAAACCACCTGTCTCACGGTTGATGTGCAGTGTATTATTCTCTCCCCGATTGAATGACCCGGATGGAAGAGAGGGCATGGTCAACGGAGGAAGACGGTTGTAATCCAGAAACCTGCGCCTGCCCAAACAAGCGTTACCGCGATTCTCAGCGCTGAGTAATGCTTGCTCAAATACCGGCGACAAGTAAGAAAGGCAAATTCCTGCAAAGCGAAAAGCAGTAGCAAAATATAGCTTACCTTCCAGCGGTACTCGATTCGGTCCCGGAAACGCGGATATTCTTTCGCGGCTGCGGCAAAAGTGCGGTCGATCTCGGCGCGTGCGGCAGACGGGTCGGAAGATGGGACGACCTTCAAGACCGCCGAAGAGACGCGGCCCTCTCCCTTGCGTATCGTAATATCCTGGTTTTCCCTGGAGACTGATACCTGTCCGCTTGTCAAAGGAAGCGCGATTTCCCATTCTGTGTCGCCATACCAGCGAGTCATTGATGGTGGTTTTGTGAAGCTCCCGGATGAGTCGCCGCGGACGCCGCTCTCCCAGATAGCAACTGACCACGAGTCTTTGGCGGATTGCTCGACGACGAGCGCCGACGCTGGCTCGGGGATGTGCCCAACGACTTGCCAACCTGCAAAAGGATCCATGCTGCCCTTCACCAGGTTTACTTTTGCCCCCGGGGATGCGAACAAGAACGCACTTAGCTTGGCAGGCACACGATTCGACTCAAGCGAATACGAGCCCTCGATAGGCCCAGGCCGCATGATGACGTTCGCTGCTGTTGTCCAGGTGTGAGTGGTTTTCCCATCATCGACTCCACTGGCATGATCCAGGACAATCCACAAGTCTGGCTTCCAGTAGATCACTTGTCGTGAGGCCCGGTAGTTCCGCGGCCCGTTGCGTTCGAGTTGGATGGCGTTAATGCGTTCCGAGACTCCTGATCCGATCAACCGCGTTTCACGCACACTGTCGATCGGCTCATCAAGCAGGCGGGGTGCATTCGATCCGGGCCAGGACTCTGCAATGGTCCGTCCGACTAGCCCGTAAGGCCAATACCCGGTGTTGGTCCACCATGCCTGTCCTTGTGCCCAAAGCAGCACGCTCATGTCGTCGGCGTGCTTGTGAGCGCCACCCGGAGAATAAGACCAAGCGATAACCGTTTGCCGCAGCGCGTTGGAATCGGGCCACGCTTCCAGCCCCTCCCACCACACCGCATAGCCGGAGACGGGGAAGAGACTGTCCGATTGCGTCGGCGTCCAGTTCGAACTGTAATGCAATGCGCCAGGCGAACCGGAGGGGTCAAGATTCGTTATCTCGGGGCCTCGGGGATTGCCGCCTTCATTTGTGTCACCGATGAGGGGTAATGAGCCATCCGGGCGCCTTAACAGAGAATAGAAAGTGCTTGCCTTTTCATACTTGCGAAGCCACTCGGCGGGAATTGGTTCTCTGAGGAGGGCGAGGTATCTGATGGCCAAGGCCAGGAAATGCAGGCCCGTCTCGTGATATTCCGGGGAGTGTTCAAGGACCACGCCTTCCTGATTGACATAGAATTCAAATTGTTCACGGAGCCGGGCAATCGCAAGGTCCTCGTATTTTTTCACGTCCGGCAATGTCGGAAATGCCAGGCAGAGATGCAACAAAGCGAGGTTTTGCATTACGCCATGATTGGTCGCGAATGTGAAATGGGAAGGCCGTGCGAGGAAAGAGGCGTTTCGCGAGGCAAATTCGAGGACAAGTTCAGCTACGTTTTGTTGATAGGCGGGGTGATGTCGGTAGAGCCGCCAGAATTTAGCGAGCACCAGCGTCCGGGCGGCGATGGCGTGGTCATTCCATAGAAATCCCTTGGGCAACCACGCGCTCCTTTCATAGCTCGCCCAAGCAACGATTACATCTCGCGCAGAGGTTAGGAATTCTTCACGTCCAGTCCGCTGATAGGCCTCTAGCAGAGTGTCGGGCACAGTCAAGCTTGCCAGAGTGAGCTGCAGTTCTGGGGGCTCTTTTTCCAGATCATCCGAACGAAAAGGCATCCCGATGCGAGCTGTTGGATAGCCTGGCAAGTCAACCTCTCCGCGCAGTAGCGTCTCCGCTATTTTCAAGAGCTGTTTATCACTCTCCCAGCCTGGTGAAAAAAAATTCAGCCCATCTAGCTCATCCAATTCTGCAGTGGAGGGGGAGTTTCGCGCTGCCAGGATGGTCGTCGAGTTGATCTCACTGTTCGGGATCCAGAAGTGATGAAGCAAGGGGAACCATACCCCCCCAAGCACGAGCAAAACAGCCGCGTAGGAACAAAGTGCAGACAGTCGAGTAGCGCGCATGAGTAGTTCCAAGTGTAACGGTAGATCGCAAAAAGATACGGGGAAGTTCTGATTTCAAAATGGGGAGAGTTCGTATGCGTCTGCGTACGACGCAAGCCGGGTGTTCAGGGTCGAGAATAGCAATAGACGTGCAAGCGAGAATGGCGAAACTGCCTGATGGCGAGATCCCTGCAAGCTAGTTGCGCCGCATTTACAAGGGCACTTGAGTTGAGCTCCGCAAGCGGTCGGCCGTCAAAGCGTACCGAATTGACCATTCCTTAAACGTTCTGGAAAGGCGAAAGAAGGTTTCCCGGCCTGTTCACGCGGGTGCCAAGCCATGACAAGCAGGAGATAGCAATATGGTAATCGATTCTCTGCTTTCGGTAATCCTTTTCCCCTTTGATGTCTGCCCCAAGTACTAGAGCTAGTACGAAATAAATGAACTACACAAGATACCCTGTATCAACTCTAATACGAGCAAACAGAGACGGTTACAACCTCCGGGAAAGTAATTTCCCACATTAAACGTCCGTACATTCCTCCCCCGTTATATGGTGACGTGAATGCATCTCCTAGGGGTGAGAAATCGAATCGAGCTATCGGCGGTCATCTCCAGGGGATGTATTAGTGTCAATGGTCAATCACAATTTGGCTCACGGGGAGAACACAGGACTTCCTCCTGTAGACGTCGTTTTTGGCCGGTCTTCCACGATGCAGGCCATTCGGCAAAAGGTAGAAAAAATCGCAGACACCGATGTACCTGTACTGTTGCTTGGCAAAAGCGGGACTGGCAAAGAGATTCTGTCGCGGGTAATCCATGCAACGTCGAGATGGGGTTCGGGACCTTTCGTAAAGGTAAATTGCGCGGCGATCCCGGGGCCACTCCTAGAAAGCGAACTCTTTGGTTATCAACGTGGGGCATTCACGGGTGCACTCACCTCCAAGCCGGGACGCGTCGAATTGGCGCACCAAGGATCGTTGTTTCTAGATGAAATCGGTGAGCTCGACGGGGCTCTCCAAGCAAAATTGCTTCAACTCCTGCAGGATGGCCAATTTCGAAGAATTGGCGATGAAGAGGACAGGCGGGTCAATGCGCGGGTAATCTGCGCTACGAACCGCAATCTCGAGGAGGAGATCAACTCTGGGACCTTCAGAGAAGACCTGTTTTATCGAATCAATGTGTTCAGCATTCGGATGCCTGAGCTATGTGAACGTCGTGAAGACATCGCCACACTGACTGGGTACTTTCTTAATCGATTTAACCGAGTTTTCCAGCGAAATGCGCCTGCGTTTTCCAGCCAGGCGATGCAGAATTTCGAAAATGCAGATTGGCCTGGGAATATAAGGGAGCTAGAAAATATCGTTGCTCGGTATGTCGTGTTGGGATCGGAAGAGAATTTGTATTATCCCCGCCCAGAGAGGCCGTTTCCGAGTCTGCCGGTGGAAACTGGAAGGGCCGGTACCATCCCTCTGAAGCAGATCGCAAAAGATGCAGTCCTTCAAATGGAGCGGGACCTGATTCTGAGGGTATTGCAGGCCAACCATTGGAATCGGCGGCGTGCGGCTCAAGTGCTGAAAATCAGCTATAGGGCGCTGATTTACAAAATCCGAGAGACGGGTTTATCTCAGCGCACCGCCCGGAGTGCAAGGCCGGGATCCGAACTTCAGCCGAGACGGCCCAGTAGACCTACCCATCCTGCGGACTAGAATTAGCCTCCCCGCCACTTTCTCAATCTTTTTAACCTCAACGTTTCTGGCCATTTGCACCCTATTCGATGAGTCTAAGGGCTTGGCGTTTCTCCGGAGACTGCCCTAGAGGACAGTGCCGGGTCGTATAAGCACACTTGTCCTCTTTTTCGTCCGATGTCCAGTTACCCCCCCAGAATGCGCCGAGTAGCCTGAGTGAGCGTGGGAACGCGAGCGGCAGCAGCTTGGGAGCAGGCCATCGACATCGGGGGAAACAAAGACAAATGGTTACGACGAGGCGTTCTGCAAAGGGCATCAGCAGAGGTTTAAGCACAATTGCGCCGCTATTGCTGGGCATTGCCAGCATCGGCTTGGCGGGTTGCGCAGGTTTGGTCTCAGGGAAGACTACCGGAAGTGGCAACCCAAGCGCGCTTACCATCTCCAACGCACAGGCACTTTCTCCAACTACTACGAGTTTCCTGGTGGAGTGGGTCACAAGCGCACCAGCGAACTCCCAGGTCAACTACGGCAAGACTTCTTCTTACGGCAACAGCACAGCAGTTGACACGACGATGGTAATCAACCACCAGCTGTCGCTCGCCAGCCTGACCGCCGGAACGGCGTACCATTTTCAGATTCACTCCACGGACACGAATGGACACTCAGCCGTTACTGGAGACATGGTCTTTTCTACTTCGTCCACCACATCACCCCTGAGCGTTTCTATTACTTCTCCTGCCTCGGGTGGTACACTTACAGGAACCGTTACGATTGTAGCGAGCGCCACGGACACCGCGGGTGTCCCAAGCGTCCAGTTTAAAGTTGACGGCGCCAGTGTAGGCGCGCCGGTGGCTTCCGCGCCGTATACGTTTTCCCTGAATACCAAGACGCTCACGGGTGGGACCCACATACTGACAGCAACGGCCAGCGATGCGGCAGGCAATACCGCAACTAGCTCGCAAGTAAGCGTCGCCGTGAACAATTCAGGAGACACTACGCCGCCGACGGTGTCCATGACGGCACCTGCGAACGGCGCGACGGTTTCCAATACTGTAGCCGTTTCGGCGAGCGCGACCGACAACGTTGCGGTAGCCAGCGTGCAGTTTCAACTGGATAACGCGAACATAGGCGCAGCGGTCACAACCGCCCCTTATTCCTATTCATGGAATACCAGGACATCAACGAACGGGACGCACACCCTGCGAGCGATTGCGACGGATACATCGAATAACTCCGCAACCAGCGCAAGCGTGACCGTAACGGTGAGCAACGTGAAGGACACTACGCCGCCGACGGTGTCCATGACGGCACCTGCGAACGGCGCGACGGTTTCCAATACTGTAGCCGTTTCGGCGAGCGCGACCGACAACGTTGCGGTAGCCAGCGTGCAGTTTCAACTGGATAACGCGAACATAGGCGCAGCGGTCACAACCGCTCCTTATTCCTATTCATGGAATACAACGACATCAACGAATGGGACGCACACCCTGCGAGCGATCGCGACGGATACATCGAATAACTCCGCAACCAGCGCAAGCGTGACCGTAACGGTGAGCAACGTGAAGGACACTACGCCGCCGACAGTGTCCATGACGGCACCTGCGAACGGCGCGACGGTTTCCAATACTGTAGCCGTTTCGGCGAGCGCGACCGACAACGTTGCGGTAGCCAGCGTGCAGTTTCAACTGGATAACGCGAACATAGGCGCAGCGGTCACAACCGCTCCTTATTCCTATTCATGGAATACAACGACATCAACGAATGGGACGCACACCCTGCGAGCGATCGCGACGGATACATCGAATAACTCCGCAACCAGCGCAAGCGTGACCGTAACGGTGAGCAACGTGAAGGACACCACGCCGCCGACGGTTTCCATTACTTCGCCGGCTTCCGGGAGCAGCGTATCAGGCACGATCAACGTAACCGCAACTGCCTCTGATAACGTGGGTGTTGCGGGCGTTCAATTCCAGGTGGATGGGGGCAACACGGGCGCTCAAGTAACCTCAAGTCCCTACACCTTTGCGCTCAATACCCTGAGTTACGCAAATGGTAGCCACACACTAACCGCGGTGGCGACCGACACTTCGAATAACAAAGCTACGAGCTCGCCAGTTTCCATCACCGTGAACAACGCGAGTTCAGGTTCCGGTGGCGTGAACCAGCCCGGCGGCGCAGGCTGGTATCCGCTCGGCAGCATTAGCATTCAAGGGAACGTCTGCCCTGCGGATAACTACGGGGGATACGGATACAATTTTGCCCAATACTGCGACTCGCAGGGCACTGGTAACGTCCACGCTTGGGGCAGCGGAATGTTCGACGTCAAGCGTGATCGGCTCCTCTTTTGGGGTGGCGGCCACAACGACTACTATGGCAATGAGGTCTACGGGTTGGAATTCCCGGCTGGCCAGATGGTGCGGTACAACCCGCCGTCTCCTCCGAATGGTCCCTTTTCCGGGGGGCAGGCGCCGGGTTCCAGTTCCTGCGTGGACACGCTCTCTGACAACCGTCCGAATTCCAGGCATATTTATGGCGAACTAGTCTACATCGCTCATGCAGACCGCATGTGGATTTGGGGTGGCTCAGCGGCGTGCCAGACGGGCGGTCCAGTCAATGACACGTGGACGCTGGATCTTTCGAGCATCCCGCGCTCTGACGCCTCGAACACCTGCGAGCCAAACTGCTCGGCTTCATGGCAACGCATGGACAACTCCTATAGCAAGACAAGTCCGTGCCCAGCCACGATCCAAGCACCGACGAGCGACCTTTCCTTCGGCGACGACTCGGCAGCCTACAACCCGAACGACGGGATGGTCTATCACCAGGACGGTGCCGGAACCCTTCGCAAGTACGACTTCGATCACAATTGCTGGACCATCCTGAATAGTTCCTTCGTCCAGTACGGTCAAGGCACAAATTCGATCGTCGATGCGAGCCAGAATGTCCTGTGGTTGTTTGGTGCGCAACGAGACAACGCGACGAAGCAATTGGTATACGTGAATCTCAGTGGCAGCGATGGCTATGCCCCGCACGATGTGACGAGCAGCGCGGTCTCAAATGGTTGCGGCCCTGTCCTTGGCGCTTACCAATGGGTTGGCCTTGCATGGAACTCGGACCTCGGCCAGATTGCTGCATGGTACAACGGTAGCGGCACCATAGACACCATCTACACCATGAACGATTCGACGCTCTCCTCGCCGGTGTGCACTGCTAACACCTACAGCGGCGGTCCTGCTTACGTAGATGATCCAGATAACGCCGGCAGTCCTCTTACCAGGGGCGCTCTCGGACGCTTTTCTTACGATCCAATCGACCAAATCTATACGACCGTCAATGATGCGACGACGCAAGCGTTCTATGCGCGGCTAACCAGCTACACTGCGGCTGACGTCGACTATTCTTCACGCTGCTGGCAACCGGACTCGAATCTCCTCCTTGGCTTGCGGAGGTGTTGGGGTTTCAACGCGAACATTTTCCGCACTGGACCTGGACCGCAGGGACAGCCTGGCGGCGGTCACATACAGGATCACGCGAGTCAAGGATTTCCCTCGCCGACTATTGACGCGGCAAACTATTCCTCGGGCGGGGGAAGCTTGAAGTTTGTCCTTGGCCCTACCGGATTCGAGAGCGCGGGCGGAAGCTTTGCTCTAAATGCGTGCGGTTACACCAACGGCCCTGACGACCTGAAGCATTGCAGCTGGGCTGTCCAGAACGCCGGCGACGAAATCTGGATTCAATGGCGGCAGTATATGGATTCAAACTATCTGTCCGCGAAAATCACCACGAGTGATGGCACGACTCAAGGTGCCAAACAAATCATCATAGCCGATGAAGACGTGATAGGGGGGACGTGCGGGAACGGCGTACTGTCGAACGGCGTGTGCGTGGCCAATGCCTGCTCGGACGATGAGCAGGTTATGCAGAACGTGTCCGACCGAGGGATTCCCGGAAATTATTTTATGTGCGGTAGCCCGGTCGGCGGTTACGACAACTACAACGCCTTCATCAACGGCGCTGGTATAGCTTTGCAAAACGGTTCGGGAAGCGCAGCTACGTGCCTCTATCAGGCTAATGGGCCGCCTTACTCGTCCGCGAACTGTTTTCTCTACGCGGCTAACGAGTGGACGACATGGCAGATCCATCTGAAGCTCGGCACAGGCGGTTTTTGGGACGGTTCGGGCGGAACGGACGCGCTGACAAGCTGCCCTGCGCAATTTAAGAACAGCATGTTTGAACTCTACGCCGCCCACGCTGGCCAGCCTTCGGTGCTAGTGCAGCACTATGGACCGGACACAAGTAACGGTTTCTGCTGGTACAACCCAAGTGGCTACCCGTTCGGGAAGGCGTGGATGTTGGATTTCCTGACAAACTTCTCAGGCTCCGATGTTGCGATGACAACTTGGATAGACGAGCTGATTGTGTCGACGACGAAAATTGCCGATCCAAAGTAGTAAGTAACCACAACGGAAGTTACTTTTCGGCGCCCCGGGAATTGGAGACAATTTCCGGGGCATTTTCTTTCTTTTAGAGGCGTTTAAGCTCTGATAACGTCATGCGCGATAGCCGGGCAGTCCTGAGAGAGACATGAAGTATACTCGCAGAATTCGATTGGTATTGAACAGGCTGGGCAGAACCGTGCAACGCGACACCTCTTCGTGCCCGTTCCGTTGCCGGTGGAGGACAGAGGATGCCGTTAAACGCTGAATTTTATCAGACCGTGAAGCCCCTGGACCGGAATTGGAGCATGGGCGTCGAACTCGTAAGCCCCCTGCTGCATTCCCTCGTTCGCTGCACTCGCCCACGGAAAGTTTTGGAAATTGGAGCCGGGTATTCCACGATATTCCTGTTGCAGTCCCTAGCTGACAATCTAGCGGAATACCAGGACAGTCAGAAGATACTGAAAGGCCAAGTCCGGTCGGACGAACATCGCGGATTGCGGAGACTGCTCAAAGGGAAGCATCCCCTCCCCCTAGCCGAGACGGAGTATTACGAGGTCCCCTACTCTCCGGCCCTGTGTGTGATCGACGACAGTTCTCATCCCGCGACGAGCGCTCTGAAAGTCATGGATGTCGCCCGCAAACTGAAAATCGATACCTATCTTAAGTTTTATGAAGGTGATTTCCGCGGAATGTCCAAGAAGTTTGAACCGCAAGTCCTGCCATTCGATTTCATCTGGTTCGATTGCGGGATGCTGGATGAATTCCTGCAGGAATACTGGGATTTGCTAAATCCTAATGGAGGATTTCTGCTGATTCATTCCACTCTGACGAATCCCACGAAGCTTGCCATTCTCAACAAATTCAGAGAAACCCACGCATCGTTGGAATCCGGCGGCTTCGAAATGGTAAGTCTACTGGAGCCTCACAAGTGGCGGCAGAACAGCCTGACCCTGATTCGACGGCTCTCTCCCAGCATGTATCATGTGCCGGAAGGCGATTCGGAGGACAACGGCGAATAGGGGTGTGTTTAGGCAGAGCCCATCCCGTCTGGCCATTTGGGTCGCGGACGCGCACCTAGATGAACATCTGCGCGCTTTTGATTTCGCCAGACGACCTCCTCTCCCGAAGGCGTTGCTCTTCGCTATGATCGCGCGCCTGGGGAAGACGAAAGGCGGCCCCAGTTTCTATCCGCGTCCGCGCTCGCTTCCGCTGTCGCCTGATCTACGGAGGCCTTCAGGTGCTGCCACCACGAAGAAGAAGGTGGTTTTTGCCCCAATTTATTGACGAGAATACCCATTGCGCGCAGTTTTTCCGGCACCTTGCTAGGGATGATCATCAGGCCACGAAAGTTCGTCCACATCCAGTTTTGTTCTTGCATTCCTTCGTAGTAGGGAACTACAAAGCCAGGGTGCTTGAGGTTGAAGGCGATCGTAATCCTCATCTGGTCTCCAGAATAAGGCTCGACGTAGTGAAACAGTCTGCCGGGAAACATGAGCATGAGGCCGCCCGTTGGATTCACCGTTACTTCGCGCTCGTAGGGATCCGGATTCGTTAGGATTTCTTTGGGCACTCCGCTCCGATCCTGAAATTTTGTGCAGCCGCCAACGTTTTCATTTTCACGAGTCTTGCCCGTATCGACGTAATAGAAGCCCGACCACAGATTGCCAAAACCATCATGAAAATGAGGCTTATTGTAGGCTCCTTGGGTATTCACATTTGCCCAAGCCTTGATTTTCCAGCCGTTGAGGTGCTCTTCTTTTGCGTTTGGGGCGATATGACGCACCGCCTCCTGAACCAAGTGATTCATTCGGCCGACCATAACCTGCGCGGACTCCTCAGGCCAGGTTTGCAAGTCCGATTCGGAGTGCCAACCGCCCCGATTCGATTGCACCACACCCTGAGATTTTTGCATCCGGGAGAGGATAACATTCTTGAGCTCGGCGTTCAGAGCGTCGCTATCGGGCCAAAAACAGCGCAGAACGGGTGTTGCAAAAAGCTCCAGGATCTGCGCTTGTGCGGCACAAGAATCTAGCTCATTTCGTAGTTCTACAGTCATTTGCGTCACCTCCACACCCAGTTCCCTTCATCGGGGGTCTTATAGGGCATACATGAATCGTTCGCGCGGCGCAAGCCGGGAGGATGCCGAAACGCTCCTCCAAATATCTTCGCGGCAACCAAACTCTGCCGGGATCTATACCAGAGGCATCTTGCGTGCCAGGGGCACGCCTTCTTCAACTTTCATTAAGTAGTTTGTAATGAACATGTTACAAAAATACTGAAAGAGTGAGCGCCTGCCTTATACTCGTCCACGGGAGCAGACGTTTTCTACCCCGGGAAATTCTTTTCTCATCTATCGGAAGTGACACGTTCTTTCCCATTCTAGGGCAGGGTCTCGATCAGCTCATCGAGCAGCTTCATGGACGCGCTCCAGGAGTGGGTATTTAGGACTTGCTGACGCCCCTGAGCGGCGAGCCTACTTCGAAGTTCAGGATTCCTTATGACGTCAAGCACTTGGCCGACGAACGAACGGGCCTCTTCAGCGACCAAAAGATGCTCGCCGGGGACTGCTTGGATGCCGCGGGCTGCCTGCGGCGAGGAAACAACAGGGACGCCAGCGGCCATGCATTCCAGCACCTTATTCTGCGTGCCTCGGGCGATTCGCAAAGGAGCGATGGCCACGGTAGCCTCTGCGAGGTAGGGACGAACGTCCGGCACGTGGCCTGTCACTTTCACCCCGGGAAGTTGTTCCAGGCTTCGTACGCTGGCCGACGGATTCGAGCCCACAATTCGCAACTCCGCATTGGGGATGCTTGCGCGGACCTGTGGGAGTACGTTTCGGGCAAAATCCGAGATTCCGTCGATATTCGGAAAATAATCCATGCGCCCTAAGAAGACGATAACGGGTGCAGCCAAGGGCGGTGGAATCGAAGCCTGCGGGTGAAAGTATTCTGTGTCGACGCCATTGGGGATAACCGAGCAGGGAGTGGGTACCTCCATGGTCTGGTATTCCTCCCATTCTCCGCGCGTTGTGACTGTGCAGCGATCAAAGGACCGCGCCGCCCTCTTTTCGAACTGTTGGAGCTTATTCGCTTCTATCTTATAGGCAAGGTTCAGAGGAAATCTTCGGAATTTTGAATAGTCAAACCACTTCGCGGAATCCATGTCGCCGAAATCGAGAACACGAAAAGACCCTTGGAGATTCAGCGCATACGGCACGACAAAAGCACAGTGGACCATCACGAGGTCGAATTTATTGGCACTCCATGCCTCGCGAATCCGCTGATCTAGCCGTGGTGACCAAAAATATGCCGCCGAAGCGGGTGCGCTGCGCCCTATTTTGGCGGAGGCGCGCAGCCAGCGTGAACTGTCGGGGACCACTTCAGCAATCGTGGCTTCGCAATATTGTTTTAACTCCGCGCCTTCCTCAAGCTCCTGTTTTGTATGTGCCAGACTTGCAACCACTACGGAATGGTTTTTCGACAAGTGCCGGATCATCTGAAAAGGACGGATCTTCCCCCCACGATTAGGAGGAAACGGGAATCGATGACAGATGAAGAGGATCTTCATTCAGAGCAGGTGTCACGGCGCGAGCGCACCGGTAGATGCTGTGTCTCATGATACTCCATGAGTTGCTACTCCTCGCTTCCGATGCTTAATTGTGAGCCTAGAAGGATTACTGGGCAATTGGCTGAGCAGGAGAATTTACCTCGCGAGAGCCGAAAGTATTAGTCTTATTTACGTTCCTACTTGTTAGAAGTCTGCGCCATCGCGTGCTGACAAACCATGCAAACAGAACAAAGATTTGTAGCGCTCCCAACCCGAAAATAAACATGAGAGCGGGTTGCTCGACCCACTTTGGACGCACAAGCTGATTGACGCGATCCCCCAGAGTCGCATGTAAAAGACGGTACAGCACAAGAGTGGCATCGGTCTTGTCCCAGTTGATGGAGCGAGCATGCGCATAGACGTAGGTGTCGAGCGGATACTGCTCAAGCGGCGTGGCACCTGGTTCTTGACGACGTTCCTCGAGCTCGTGGATGCGCTGAGGCACGAGGGTGGGCGTATGTTGCAGGTCTGCGATCCCGTAATACCCACCTCCGGGCCGCGGATATACGAGCCCATAAAGGCCATCCGCGACCATTTGCCCTTTCTCTGTATCAACTTGCACGACGGCGTGTCGTGGAAAGCTGCGAGGCGAATACAGCGCCCACTTGGAGGCCCGGATGCCGCGCAAATTGAGAAGCGTAATCATCAGGCGGGCGCGGTCCGCACAGTCTCCGCCTTGTTCGTCGATCTCTCGGCTTGTGGCGCGCATGAAGCCGAAGATCGGGAGGAAAAAATAAGAGTCGTTGGTGATGACAGGCTTTTCTCGAAGATAATCCAACACGTGCAAGACTTGCTCGCTGGGAGGAAGCACTGGGCTAGCAATCCGATCCATAACCTTCTGCAGGTAGCGTTGGTCCCGTGAATAGATGGAGTAGGCGAAGAGCTGTGCTGCAAACAAAGCTCCTATGATGACCAGCCAGAACCAATAAGATAGGCCTTTTGTTGTAGTTGCTCTAGACATCGCGTCTCATACCTAAACCCATGGCCTCCGCAACAAGAATCTCAGACAGACAGGTCATCTGTCGATCTCTTCCGCGGAGCAGATGTCGTCAGCATTAGATACCACTGATCGACCGTCTGCTCGGTGCATGTTGTTAATTTTAGATGAACCGCAACCACTTCGTTCGGTTCTATTTGAAGGACTAAGTATGAATTCCAATAAGGACACGATGGGAAACACCTCCACCCAGCGAGCCCCATTCTCGCTAGGTAAGACGGGCCAGACGAAACTCAGGTTTCAGGGAAGGCGACCCAATGGAGGCTCAGGCTTCTTCAGTGGCAGCTAGAGCTGTCCACAAGGGGCCGAAACGGCCAGGTTCTGCGTGGTGTCCTGCCAGTCGTTGCCGTCCAGATAGATGCGGCACCACACTTCGAAACAGATTAGCGCGAGCAAGCTGTCTGTCTGATCGCTGCTCTGAGCATCGTGAGAGGAGATAATTTCCTGGATTACGTCCGGTTCGAAGAAACCACGCCGGCGAACCTGTGTTGGGGAAAGCGTTTCCTGAACTAGGTTCTTGAGGTCGTTTCGCAACCAAGCGCCAACGGGCGCTCCAAAGCCGCGTTTCCTGCGGTTGAGGATCTCGGCTGGGAGCCATGGCGCCACGGCTTTCTTCATCAGATACTTCATGGACAAACCGCGAACCTTGAAATGCGACGGCATACTCGAGGTGAGTTCGACCAATTCATGGTCCATGAAAGGCGCCCGGCATTCGAGGGAGGCCGCCATGGTCATCTTGTCAGTCAATGTCAGCAGGTCATCCGGAAGAGAGGTTTTCATGTCCACATACATGTTCTGGTGCAGGCTGTCCGCTCCACCGCACTTGTCGAAATACGAACGCAAAACAGCGGAGGAGTCATTGCCCATAGGCTCGGCCGACTCACCTAGCATCCGACGCCGAACGTCCGGCGGGAAAACGGACACATAACGCTGATAGCGGGTGGCTGGATCCCACTCGGCCGAATTCACGAAACTACTGGCATACCGCACGGTATTTTTCCAACCGGAATGGCGATCCTGCGGAAGCCGAGCCAGCAAACCTGGGAGCCACTTTAAGCGCAGGGTGCGAGGCAACAAACTGTAATAACGCCGGAGGCCGTCGCCAAGATAGCGGCGGTATCCTCCAAAGAGCTCGTCGCCACCCACACCAGACAGAATGACGGTCACACTCTCTCGTGCCAGCCGGGACACCAGATAAGTTGTAATAAAAGCGGAATCCGCAATGGGCTCATCCAAATGCCAGATCAACCGCGGAAGCAGTTCGGCCACGTCCGGTCGGACAATGATTTCGTGGTGGTCGGTATGGAAAGCATCGGCGACGATGCGCGCATAAGGCAGTTCGTTGTAGAAATTATCCTCGCCTTGAAAACCGATCGAATACGTCTTGACTGGCTGATCGATCAGCTTGGCCATTGCGGCCACGATGAAGCTGGAATCGATCCCGCCACTGAGGAACGCGCCGAGCGGAACGTCGCTAACTAGCCGTATGCGAACGCACTCTACAAGTTTTTCCCGAATACGCTCAATCCATTCTTCTTCGTTACGTTGTTCAATTCTGGAAAAGTCTACGTCCCAATACGAATGGTCACTTATCTGACCCTTCTCAGCCACGAGCATGTGTCCAGGGAGAAGCTTTTGGATCCCTTCAAACATGGTAGCCGGAGCGGGTACATACCCCAGGGCGAGATATTCACGAAGTGCATTCAAGTCCACACGGCGTGAGGTGCCCTCATCTTGCAAAATGGACTTGATCTCTGAGGCGAACAGGATTCGATGTGGCTCCTGGCGGAAGTAC
The DNA here is from genome assembly GCA_963833345.1 of uncultured Acidobacteriota bacterium. Taxonomy (GTDB): domain Bacteria; phylum Acidobacteriota; class Terriglobia; order Acidiferrales; family UBA7541; genus Acidiferrum. The sequence goes on from CAWHXI010000002.1 coordinate 5,098,180, forward strand.
AACGGCTTTTTGCCCAGGCGGTCTCGCACTAGGACAAGGCGTTCGCACCGCTCGTCCCAGATTGCAATCGCGAACATGCCGCGCAGCCGCTTGACGAAATCCAAGCCTTCCTGTTCGTACAGATGAACGAGCACTTCCGTATCCGACTGGGTACGGAACGTGTGGCCCTGTGATTCGAGCTGCTCTCGCAACTCCTGAAAATTGTAGATCTCCCCATTGCAGACGACCCATATCGTTTTATTTTCATTACAGATGGGCTGGTGCCCGCCAGCCAGGTCAATAATGCTGAGCCGACGCATCCCCAGAGCAGCGCCGCGACCGAAATAGCAGCCGGTGTCGTCGGGTCCCCGATGCACAATCGTGCGGCCCATCCGGTCAAGGAGGGCTTCTCCTGGGATGCGCCGATCAGTCCGATCCAAGATGCCATAGATTCCGCACATGAGTTCAGTAAACCTCGACGCACGCCAGAAAAGAGTCCGGATGTGGACTACAAGCAAGGCCGACGGTGGCCCCATTTGAGGTATGGAGCAAGGGAACTGCCACCTGAGAGGGGAAATGCTCGAGAGCACGCCTTCTTCTGACAGCGAAGTTCAGAACAATCCTCTTGTATAAATATGAAAATAATAGTGTTATGTGCATTTCAGGCAAACGATTTCGCTCCAATTTTCAAGTAGACAAGAGGTTGTTCCTTCTATGCGACCGGCCTGGCTAGCTTGCATACCCTTTTGAGAAATTCTTTTCCTCAGATTAGCTATGAGCATGCTGCCATCATATCTTAAAGTTTAGATAGGTACCTCTATTCTAGTGATTCTTATGAGACTTAATACAGAAATGTCCGGACTGCGCAGGTCGCGACGACCCGGAACGGAACATGCATTCTTTTGGACGCCCAACAGCACTTGACTAGCTCAGGTGACAGTGCACCAAGATTCCACTGGAAGGTTGAAGGATCAACCTCTGGTCCTCTTGGCAATCCAAATCGAAAACCCCTGCCGACGAATATGAATTCTTGCCTTAGGATTGCCTAGAGCGGGTGCGGGAGAGAAAGCAAATGCTAGAGATTGAAGAAATTCGTAGCCCCTCGGAATTTGGAAGAATCCGAGGGGAGTGGCATGACCTGCAGAATTCAGCGGGAGCAACTTCGGTGTTTCTGAGCCATGGCTGGTTCGAAGTTTGTGCGGCATCTCTCGCAGCGGATCAACAACTTCTGATCTTGCTTGTGCGCGAGGAGGGACGGCTGGTGGGGGGGGCGCCTTTCGTTAAGCAAAGAAGTCACGTTCGGCGGATGCCCATCCGCGAAATTCGTTTTCTTGAAAATCCCCTTACCCCTTTCGTTGATTTCCTTTTCGTGGATCCTCAAACAGGTCTGAGAGCAATCTTAACTCATTTTCAGAAGACCTACACAGACTGGGATGTTCTCTCATTCCAAAAACTACGGGAGGATTCGCCACAGCTCGCGTTCCTTCGGGACCTTTTGCAAAGAGAAAAATGGATGCTCCGCGAATCCACGGTCGGCCGGACACCGTTTTTGCGCATCGAGAAAACGTGGGAAGATTTTTACAAGTCGAAGTCTCCGGCGTTTAGGAAGTCGCGGCGCGGCATTACCAATCGAGTGGAACGCCTGGGGCCGATCACCATCGAGCAGGTTACACTTCCCGAAGATGCCGAACGAGGGCTCGAGCTGATGTTAAAAGTTAGCGAAAGAAGCTGGACCCGGAGGCAAGGAGCCGACCTGCTGAGCGCAAAGTTCGAAAGAGAATTCTTTCAGAAGCTAACGAAAGTGGCGAGCCAGGCAGGGTATCTGCGGATATGGCTGCTGAAGAAAGGTGAGGAAGTTCTCGCCACTGAATACCATATCGAGGATCATCGCACCGTCTATGGATTGCGAGCTCATTATGATGCGGAGTATTCATCGAGTTCTCCGGGATCTTATCTCGATACGCGCATAGTCCAGCAACTCTTTCAAAATGGCTATTCTGTCTACGATATGGGTCCCGGCATGGTTGGATACAAGCTGGCATGGACGGACGAGTTTTACCAATGCCAAGAGATCAATGTTTATAACTCACGTCCATATGCCCAGTTTCTGGCAAGGTTGGAAATCCGTTGGATTCCTGCTCTGAAGGAGAGTTCGCTGGGTCGTTGGCTCCGGAAGACTCGAGAGAGCAAAGAAAACAAAGAGAAAAATTCTGGGAATGATACCAAAACGCCAGATTAGAGGGAAAGTGTCTCCGCCAGCCGCGCGGTTCCCGCGCGCCGTGAATAGGCATTAAGCGCGACCTTGTTAACGGCGCTGTTCCATTGTCCATTCCGGACGTTCCGGAGAAGTTCCAACAGGGCGCAAGTTAGGCCGTTACGATCCTTAGGATGCACGACGCGGGCGCCCCCAACTTCGTCGAAGAGTTCCGAAGATGCGCTTTCCGGTGCAATCGCGAGAATGGAACGTCCGATTCTCAAGTATTCAAAGGCTTTTCCAGGAATCGCGTAACGGGTGTCGTCCCCGCATTGCAGCAGCAGCAAGATATGAGATCGCATCTGGGCTTCTAGGCATTCCCCGTAGCTCTTGCGGCCAATTACGCGTACTACCTCCTGCAAGCCCAGGTTTTTTACTAAGCAGCGGAAATCTTTGGACTCGACGTAGCTGCCTCCGCCAATGAATTGCACTTGAATCTCTTGAGACGAAATCTTGCGCATCTCGATCAATTCCGCCAGTGAAGTAAGGAGCCCTACGGGAGAGCGATAAGACTCGTCTACAAACCCGGTATGCGTGATCAAGAAAGGGAATCGTTCTGGGACAACGTCCGGCAATTGTTGGAAGTCTTCTTCATCGTAACCATTTGGAATAACAAGAGATTTGCCATCTAGCTCCTGCCCCGCGTGGCGCAGGACATCATTCCGGGCCCGTGTGGTGGTAAAGATGAGGTGATCGGCGGAACGCAAGACACCTAATTCCAGCGCGGAATCCAACCGGAAACGGAGAGCACGCGGGTTTGGCTCAAGTTCCGGCTCGGTCCAAGGGTCGCGAAAATCGGCGATCCAGGGAAGGTGTGTGATTGATTTTAAGATTTTGGCAATCAGGTGTGAACTCGGCAGAGGACTCGTCGAAAACAATGCGTCGATACGATTTTTTCGAATTAGGCGCATCCCTGCGTGCACAGCAAAGGGAATCCACCCCACAAAACGGTCCGGAGTCGTGAATAGTCGGGAGTATTTCCCTCGGATCGCAAATGTCTTACGAGTGTCGATTGCTCGCGTGCGACAAACCTCGACATCGGCTGGGATTTGGCGCGACAGGGAGGGATCAAGGCTGTCGTAGTACTTTTCCCGCACGGTGAGAACGGTGGGCTGCCAACCGAACTCCGGCAGGTACTTGGAGAACTTCAGTGTGCGAAGCACTCCGCTACTGCTACTCTCGGGCGGATAATGGAATGCCACCATCAATACGCGTCGCATTTGCTCCCTTCAATTCGGCCGACTCACTATAACGCATGTCCTCACAGTCCAGTTCGCGCCCCAACACTGGTGCAGGTCAACGTGTTTCTAAAGGCGGGTGTTTTCCGCTGTAACCCAAAACTACGGAACGGCGACACTCAATCAACTGGATGACTTCAGAAGGAGCACTTCGAAGAAATGAAGTCTACTGCATTCTGTGCGTGAGGTCACTTTCACGTTTCCGTGAAGGCCGTTCCCTCTCAGTGCACGGTTGGTTATGACCGCTAAGTCTTTTGAAATGCGAACGTTGATAGCGGCGAACCGCTATTGGGGGTTGGACACGTTGGATTAGAAGGCTGGGGGGAACCAAGTTCATCAAATAAGAATGGATTTTCCCACGGTGAGCAGAGCGGAAGCGAAAGGATAGCTATTACGGTTCTCCTACGGATGAGCGGAGTCCTGATTGAGACTAAGTCCCTTATTATGTGGAAGATAGATTTAAGTAGCCTAAGGTTACATGCCGACTTCCAATGGCAGGGCAAATGCTCACCTGTGTCTGGAATAGGACTGACACGGAGAATTACACCAGCTCTCGGGTGCTCGAGTCATCGAAGCGAGCTGTAATCTAATTCCTGGCGGACCGCAGCACCGCACCGAGGAACAGAGACGCGCCAGTCGCAGCGAGTCACATGCCATGCTCAAAATAGGTGGACAAGAGCTTTCACCCAAGATTCTGGTACTCGCTTTCGCTGACATCTGTGCGATTCTTCTAGGTGTTTTTCTGGCCATGGGACTGCGGTTTCTCTATCATGACACGGTAGTTTCTTTCTTCGGCTACCTTCGAACGCCGCAAATGCCATGGCGGGTTTTGACGCTTTTGGTGGTATGCATGCTCGCGCTGTACCACCACGACCTTTACAATCTGCGCACGATCAATCAACACAGCGAAATGTTCGTCCGCCTGTTACAGGCGCTGGGCACATCGTGCATTGTTCTCGCCATAATCTACTACGTTGACCCACGCCTGAGTTTTGGACGGGGAATTGCGCTCCTCTCCGCTCCTTTAATTCTCTTCTTCGCAATGGGAATCCGGCTGGTCGCGGAACATACTTGGCTGATCCTGAGGAAGACGGAAAAGATACTGATCCTCGGCACCGGTGCTGCGGGCATTTCTCTGACGAGAAAAATTCTTTCGGTCCCAGAGTTAAACCTGAAGGTAGTCGGTTTTCTCGATGAACGAGGCGAGAACATCGGGAAGTCCCTGGTCAACCCCGGGATCATCGGTGGTGTGGACGAACTGGACACGATCGTGGAGCGCGAAAAAATTGACCGGGTGATTTTGTCACTCGCCGAACGCCGCGGCCGTACTCCAGTTCGGCAGCTGCTAGACCTCAAGTTTGCCGGGGTACAGGTCGAGGACGCACATCGGTTCTACGAGAAAATCACAGGTCGCATCATGCTAGAGCAGATATCGCCAAGTTGGCTCATCCTGTCCGAAGGTTTCCAAAAGTCTAAATTCGTTTTGAATGTAAAGCGCTTCATGGATGTGAGTATCTGCTTAGTCGGTATTTTGCTGGCACTGCCATTGATGGGAATTCTTGCCCTGGCCATCTGGCTAGTATCCGGATCGCCTATTATTTTTCGCCAGACTCGCGTGGGCTATCAGGGACGGACTTTCGAAATGTTGAAGTTTCGCTCCATGAAGCAGGATGCGGAAGCCAACGGGCCCGCGTGGGCGACGGAGAGCGATCCCCGCGTGACGCGGCTAGGTTATTTTCTACGCAAGTTCCGTCTGGACGAGTTGCCGCAACTATTTAATGTGCTACGAGGTGAGATGAGCTTAGTGGGGCCGCGGCCGGAACGCCCACACTTCTGCAACGAGCTCGAAAAAGAGATTCCTTTCTTCGGACTACGTCATTCCACCAGGCCCGGGATCACCGGTTGGGCCCAGATTACGTACCAGTATGGTGGGAGTGTCGACGAGAGCCGGACGAAGCTGGAGCATGACCTCTTTTACATCAAACATATGTCCGTCCCATTGGATTTGACGATACTTTTTGAAACTTTCAAGGTGATGATCTACGGTCGCGGGGCCAAGTGATGACGTCCTGAATGCAACCCTGAAAGGGATATTGCGACAAGCTAAAGACAGGATAGTTTTCTCCTCCACATCTCTTACATCCCATATGCAACCACTAAGAAAGCTCCCGGATTTCTTGCTTCGATTGTCATGGACCATCGCGTATCAGCTGCTCGTGCGTATATTTCTCTTGATGAAGCGCCTAGAGGGAGGGAGCACTAATAATTCTTATGGCGAGGAACAGAGGTAAGAATTCATTGCGGTCAGGTGGCTTGAGAGCGAGTTCTCCAGTTGCTTCGCAACCTATCCAAAATGATGAAACATTCTCCTGCAATTGACGATGAGACGTTGGCCGCACGAACCCCCGTCGCTCAGAATCTGCGTCGCATCGCGACAGGTTTGTTCATCGCTCTTGCGATCTCAGTGGTTTGTGGTCGAGTAGGCGGATTCGCCCGGGAAATCTCTCCCCAAGGCCAGATTGCCGCCGTCACGGCACCTACAGAAGCTGGGAAATTGGGTTGGATCGAGCTCCCAGGGACCAAGTTGCACGATGTGTGTCCGCCTGATGCTGGCGGTTACCAGTTTAGCTTCTATTGTGCGGGTGTGATTAGAGCCTGGAGTGCAGGGGTAATGGACACGAGGCGTAATCGACTGATCCTCTGGGGAGGGGGACACAACGATTACTATGGAAACGAGCTCTATGCCCTGAATCTGAACGGCTTAACGCTGACACGGCTCAATGATCCTGGTCCGATCAACCCCTTCCGAAGTACTACCTGCGTGAGTGCGCTCTCTGATGGGAGCCCCAACTCGCGGCACACATACGATGGCGTCGCCTATCTAGAACACAACGATCGGTTGTGGGCCTTCGGCGGTAGTTTGGCATGTGCGGGAGGAGGCGGGGGAGACGATACCTGGACGTTGGACTTGGCAAATCTCAAATGGCAAAAGATGGATCCAGTTAATATTGCTGGGGCGAGGCAAGGCCCACTGGGCGTAACGTTGGCGGCCGTTTCCAGCTATGACCGTAATTCGCAAGTGGTTTTTCTGCACGACCGCAAAGCGCTGTGGTCCTACAAGTACGAGACAAACACTTACACCCAGTTGCGAAACGACGTTCAGATCTCCATTTACAACAACTCTGTAATTGACCCGAAACGCAAGTTGATGTTTATCGTCGGGGCACAAGAGAAAGATTTCGCGCCAGGGATGTTTGTCATCGATATCTCCGCGAAAAGCAACTACGCGATGCAAGATTGGTCCAAGAAAGTGACTGGATGTGAGGCATTCATGGGCGTCACCTACCCTGGCCTGGCCTACGATTCGGTACAAGACCGCATTATTGCCTGGACGAATACAAAGGGACACACCAATTCCGTGCATGTTTTTGATCCGGATACCAAAGTCTGCACGGAACGGACGTTTCCCGGCGGTCCGGAATTCGATGAGTTGACCCGTGGAGATTACAGATTTCAATATTCCCCTGCGTTGAATGTTTTTACTGTGATCAACGGTTGGCAACAAGATGCATTTTTACTCAGACTGACGCCGGGGAAGGAAATTTCCGTAACATCCATGAATCGTCCCGCAGATGGGCCGGTTAAGGTGCCCGGTTCGAACCTCAGTGGCGGAGTAGTTACAAGCGAAACGAAGGCATCAAATAGCTCCGTCCAAGATGCTAGAGAATTATCCAGCGCGTCCGGGGGCGCGGATAATGACAAGGCAGCCGGACAAGCGATTGTCGCACCTGATTCTCAGCCAGTTCGAAGCGCGCCAGGGGGTTCTGCCGAGGCAGATTTTGCAGCGCGCTGCGCCACCCCGGGTGTTGTTCGGTGTTACGGATTTGACGATCCGGTGGACGCAGACCAGTACATACGAAAGTCATGGAGCGTGCCGGTAAAGTACGGGACTATTGTCTCCGATGTAAAGGCCTCCGGGGCTGGTTCACTGCGATTTCTGATTCCTTCCCAATCCGGTTCGGGAGACTCGGGAAGTTTTTCCATAAATTTTTCACAGGATTTGTCAGCGCAATTCGGGGAAGGCGACGAATTCTATATCCAGTGGAGGCAGCGCTTCTCGCCAGAACTCCTTGCGACACACTTCACCGGTGGTGACGGCTGGAAGCAGGTGATCATTGCCGACGGGGACAAGCCGGGACGGAAACCGGCAGATGCCTGCACACAACTGCAGATCGTCTTGCAAAATGTCAGTCAAAGAGGTGTCCCGCAGCTTTACCATAGCTGTGGTGAAAAAGACGGTCAATACGAGCCACTCAACGTCTACCGTGGTGGCAAGTATGAAATACAAAACGCGACCAAGCCGCCGTGTTTGTGGCAGGAAGTTAGGATTCCACCGTGTGTCGGGTACAAGGCCAACCAGTGGATGACCTTTCAAATTCACGTAAAGATTGGGACTTGGTACAAGAACGACAAAAAGTATCACCGGGACAGCACGATTCAGCTGTGGGTTGCGGAGGAAGGGAAACCCTCCCAATTAGCAATCGATTTTAGCCCAACAAGCGGGGATGCCGGCGGATACGATCTCGCCAATGAAGATCCAACCAGCAAGTACGGGAAGATATGGCTAACTCCCTACCATACGCATAAGGACGGAGCTCAGGTGCATCCGACGATGTACACGTGGTACGACGAGCTTATCATCTCACGCAAGAAGATTCCGGATCCGGGAGCATCGTCAAAGCCATAATGGTTCGTGTCCAACGGAGAGTTTGGGCAGATCTTCAACAAAACGCTTGCTCCAGCCAAAAACGGAGGGTAATCGGCCAAAGTGAGAAGCAGATGGCATGGAACAGGAAGTGATGTTCCGCCGGTCCGGGGTCAGTCTTGGTAAAAAGTGGTAAATTATTACAAATGAATAAGATGGGCCTAAATTGTGATGGCATGAGTATTGCTCATTCTGTGTGCTACGGTGCCAGCCGGATTTTTTTGCTGCTTATAGAGGAGGCAACATTTTGTTCCGATTGACCTTTTGTCATTCAGGCTTGGTGCTCGGACTCACCATGTGCGGATTGGCACTGAGCTGCACAGTTTGCTCTGGTCAGGCTAATCCGTCCACACTTCAGGCAAAGCCAGGTGATGCAACTTCCAATCCTCCCAAGAAAAACGATAAGACCAGTAACAGCCCAGCTCCGGGGGCTACTCTGAATTCCACGCTCGCCGACAGCAATCCTGACACTTACCGGATCGGGGTGGAAGACGAGCTTCAGATCTCCGTCTGGCGAGAGCCCGATCTAAGCGGGAATTGCGTTGTCCGTCCTGATGGAAAAATCACCCTCCCCGTTATCAATGAGGTTTATGTGGTTGGTCTGAAGACGGACGAATTGCAGACTGTGCTCTCCGAGAAGCTAAAACCGATTGTGAATGAGCCCCAAGTGACGGTGATCGTCCGGCAAATTCGAAGCCGCAAGGTATACCTGTTCGGTTCCGTCCAGCATCAGGGCGCCTTCACGTTAAACGGTAGGAAGACGATCCTGGAATTGATTGGCGAAGGCGGGGGATTCAGCCCATTCGCCAAGGTCAAGGGAATGTATATCTTGAGGACTACCGCGGGCAAACAGGCACGCATCCCTTTCAACTATAAAAATGCGATCGCCGGACGCGCAGAGAATTTCGTACTGCAGCCCGGGGACATGGTTATCGTCCCGTAATGAGTATTGCGAAGTGGGGGCATTATGCAGGCTAAAAGCTCGAGGGGGTTGGGAAGCCAAATCTTCCTGGGGATGGGAATAGCGCTTGTTCTGTTCAGTATCCCAGCCCGTGCGCAGGACCCTCCAAAGCCTCCTGTAGCTGAACCGCAGGCTCCAGTTCAACAGCCTCCGGCCCCGGGCCAAGCAGGAAGCGAGGCGCCGTCGGATCCCAACGCATCAGCTTCTGGCCAGGATAATGCTTTCCAAAAACCCCCTGTGGAACCTGTGCTTGGCGTTGATGCAAACCAATATCAGATTCAAGCGCTTGGCAAAGCCAATAATCTGTTAATGTCGAACAGTCCCCTGCGGTGGGGGCCCGTTTACGTGGCGTCGGCCTCTGCTTTTTATTTGTCGGCATCTGGGCTCGAGCAAGACCCGACCACTCTGCAATTTACACATGCTAGCGGAAACGCGGCCGTACTGCAGACGGATATCGTGTTCGACCATATGTTTGGCAGAAAGCGGTTTGCCATCCAGTACTCCCCGGAAGTCACAATTCTCAATGGCCAGGTCATAAACGACTTTACTAATACAGCGTTGAGTCTGGATACAAAATACTTGCTTAGTCCGCGCGTTGTACTGAGCTTGGGCGACGAATTTGTCTCGCGGAGCAGCCAGCTGATCGGAGTGAACGGTGGTATTAGTATGGATAGTTTGTTGGGAACGACAGATACGAGTCCGGTGCTTGGAAGTTCCAGCCGTTATTATTCCGACCAGTTCCGTTCAAGCTTGGCATATCTAATAAGTGGCCGGGACCAGCTGTTGATTAGTCCGATCTTCCTCTGGGAGCACACGGACGTTTCCGACACGCCAACGTCCAGTTACACATACGGAGCTTCTGTGGCGTATGATCATGCTTTTACACGCCGGGTTTCAGCGGGATTGTTTTACTCCTTGGAGGAACGTTCGTTTTCAGGTCAGCTGACCAATGCTCTCTATAATACGTTCGGAGTAAGCTTCAGCTATCATTTTGCACCGAGCTGGTCTTTCAGCGGGACACTTGGCGCTACTGAGGTGGGCGGCGGCGGGGCGGGATCCGAATGGACGACGACAGGATCTGCTTCGTTGGTAAAAACATTTCGGCGATCGTCAGCGGCAATCGCATACAATCGCGGCACCCGATTTGACCCCTTTCTAACAAATCGTTTTGCAACGCGATATGATGGAACGTACACCTTCGCCCTGACTCGCCGCTGGTCCGTTTCCGCAACTGGATCTTATCAATACGGAAATTATTCTTCGACCTCCTTTCTGCCTGAAACTATTTATGGGACCTATGCCACGGGGCGCACTACATTCCGGCTTCGGGACACGGTAAACTTGATGGCTGCCTACGAAAAAAGATGGCAACACGGATCGGATAACGAGGTTATTCCCGGAGCGCAAACCAGTTACACTTTTGGTATTATCTGGACCGCTGTTCAACGCCCAGAGATCTATTAGTCGGCGACGCAAATTCATTCACACGTTCTGCTTGGCGTGGGTGCGTTTTTTGCTTAGGTTATGAAGTTCACGTGGTCTGAGGGCGCACGTCGTTGGCTTTCAGACTTGGATTGGAAGAACCGCCTTTGGAGTCCAAGTTAACTCTTGCACGGCCTCCCTCAAAGTTGCTCGAACCCAGGTAATGTCCTAATTTCAGAATATCCGTGGTCTTATGCCACCGAACGACTCTAACCTGATGTATCACCAAGACAGGTGAGGCATGGAGTGGTAAGCCTCGAGGATACCTTAGGAAAAGAGACTGGCAAACACGGGAAATTAATTTCCTCGGCCTACGACCATAACGCGGAATGCAAACCGACCAAAGTGTTAGATCTTCCGTAAGCTATTAATAAATAAAGACTTACAAGAATTCAACGGTCTAGGCACCCAGGAGGATCGATTGGAATCGAACATGCACTCCTACTAGATGCAACTATCTCGACTGTGGCGGCACAACTCCATTGGCACGGTTTTGGACTTAGGAACACGGTCCCGGAGGCGATGTAGTGAAAGCAACACAAAGTGATGCAGGGGTGGGTGGCGAGCTCTTCGAAGAGAAGCAAATCGGGGACTACCTCGAGCTGGCCCGTCGCAAAGCGTGGTTGATTATCCTGACTATGCTAGCGTTCTTCGTTACCTGTACCGTTTTGGCTTGGCGAATCCAGAATGTATACCATTCTGAAACGGTCATTCTTATCGATCCACAACAGGTTCCTTCAAGCGTAGTAGCCTCGACGGTAAGTACAAGCATCATGGACCGCCTTTCTACGATTCGCCAAGAAGTGATGTCTCCAACCAAGCTGGCTTCCCTGATCGAAGAGACAAACCTGTATCCCGAGCTGAGAGCCAAGGGGCAGGCAGAACTAGCAATCACCAAAGTTCAGAAGTCGATCAGCATCGACCTGGTTGACGCAGGCGGGCAGAGACTAAGTGCTTTCAAGATAGGATATACGAGCAAGGACCCGGTCCTGGCAGCAAAGGTGGCCAACCAGCTTGCCAAGATCACGATCGAGGAACACCTCAAGGCGCGCGAGGAGCAATTCACTGGAACCACAGAGTTTTTGGATACGGAGTTACAGGAAACGAAGAAACAACTAGAAAGCAAAGAAACGGAATTGCAAAGAATCAAAACGCAGTACATCACCGACCTTCCTGAATCGAAACAGTACCATCTGGAGATATTGACAAGCCTGCGCACGCAATTGCAGGCAAGCCAGGACCGCATCAATCGTGACCAACAAGAAAAGGTCTACACGCAGGCGTTGATGCTCAATACTAACCCAACAGTTGATCTCGATTCGGAAGGCGGGGGAGCAATAACGTCGCCCCGGCAAGCTCAGATCAACAAGTTGGAATCGAGATTGGGTGATCTGAGGGCTCACTATGGTCCAGGACATCCGGACGTTCGGAAACTGCAGACTCAGCTGGACGACCTGAAAGCACAGGCCGCTGCAGATGAACAGAAAAACCCGCCGCCAGCTCCCATCACTTCCGAGCCTCAAAAAGGCGTGAAGTCACGAAACCCCGTGTTGGAAGCGAGGGTATCAAAGCTCGAACAGGAAATCGACGAACAAACCAAGCTGCAGCCAGTTCTGCAACAGAAGATTAACGACGAATCCGCCAAGCTAGAGATGGAGCCTATTTTCGAGCAGAGAATGGCTGGGTTGATGCGTGATTACGACACCTTGCGCTCAAACTATAACATCCTGCTGGGAAAGAAACTGGCTGCGGAAGAGGCACAGCACATGGAAAGCCGCCAAAAGGGAGAACGCTTTGTTATTCTTGACGAAGCGGGAGTGCCTTCCAGTCCGGCGGGTCCAAACAGGATATTGATGAGCGTTGGCGGGCTAATTCTTGGTTTGCTAGCGGGCTTGGGAATGGCGGTCGGGATGGACCTGATGGATCAATCCATACACAGCGAGCAAGAAGCGGCACAATTGTGCAGCAAATCTATCCTTGCAGGCGTGCCCCTAATTGTCACGAAGGGTCAAGCACGAATGCATCGTGTCCGAATGGTTGCTGCGTTGGCGGCCACACTTGTTCTCTCCGCTGGGTTTGGCGTGTTGCTCGCCATAGTAAAGGATCGCCTCAGCTAAAATGTATTTGACCTTCTATCAACTTAAGGAAGAGCCGTTCCGGCTGACACCCGATCCGCGTTTTTTGCACCTGGCGATACCACACCGGGCTGTCCTTTCCAGCTTGGTGGAGGGGGTCCTCCATCACAGGGGAGTGATCACAGTCAGCGGCCCGATAGGAACGGGCAAAACGACGCTCCTTCACACTACGCTGCACATGCTGAGAAACCCAAGGGTTTCCAAGACACCGATCGCATCAGCGTTTTTGCTGAATCCCACGATGACGAAAGAAGAACTCCTCGAAGCTGTTTTGGACGAATTTGAAATTCCTTGTAGTTCGACTAGCAAGCCTCGCCGGCTGGCGGCACTGAATCAAATGTTGCTCGAAACCCAACAGCGCGGCGGGACAGCCGTGCTAATTGTCGACGAAGCTCATTTGTTATCCGCGGAGCTCCTTGAGGAGATCCGGCTGTTGAGTAATACGGATTCTTACCGAGAGAAGCTCTTGCAGATTGTTTTATCGGGTCAGCCAGAAATGCAGAGCCTCTTAGCGCGGCCCGAAATGCGCGCGCTGCAACAGCGCATCGCCACACGATGCCACTTGCGAGAGCTGACGCAGCCGGAAACGCGTGCCTACGTGGCGGAGCGATTGCACGCTGCAGGCCTGCAGGGGGCATCTCCATTTTCTGGAGAAGCGCTCGAGGAGGTACAGCGTTACACCAGCGGAGTGCCGCGACTGATCAATCTGCTGTGCGACGCCTGTTTGATGCTGGGCTGTGCCGGCCAACTTACACAGATTCCGCCGGGGATCGTGGAGGAAGCGGCCAAGTCACTTGAACTGACCGACTCCATTGCAGAGCAGGCCGCGGTGGCATCCACCAAGGATGCCGCGGCAGGGAATACGTCCCCGAATTCGTCGGTAGACGTGTTCATTGAGGCCATGAAGCAGTTTCGCACGGGCACCCCTCCGGATTCTTCCGTGAATGCGAAAAGCGAGCCGGCTGTAAGTACCAACGAAGATGCACGTTCTGAAATCAGAGTGCTTCGAAGCGTCGTAGACGTTCTTATCGACGCCATGAAGCAGAATCTCGCCGCCGCGCGGGAGTGAGCCAACTATGAGCAAACTTTTTAACCAGGCGCAGAAAGCACAGGATTGGGAACTCCGCGAGGGCACGAGCAACAAGCTGGACCTCGAGGGCATGCTGCAATCCGTTAAGGAAACGATCGGTACCGCGGACGCCGTGGGCACGGATCTTTCCTCGCAGCGCCTTGACGGTTGCCGGAAGATCCATCTTCCGCGCTCTTCAAACAGCAGGGTTATTTTTTCCGGAAACGTTATGACCACTACGATGGCGACCGAGTCCTACCGCGCTCTGCGGACGCGCCTCCTGCGTATGCAGGAGACACAGGGGCTGCACTCCATCGTTTTGAGCAGTGCATTACCCGGTGAAGGTAAAACCCTGACGAGCATGAATTTGGCGCTCGTATGCGCACAGCTGAAGGATCAGCGCGTTCTCCTGATCGACGCAGACTTGCGGTCTCATGGATTGACCAGACTGATGGGACAGCCGCCGGGGCCGGGGTTGTCGGATGTTCTGGCCGGCGATGTACCTTTTGAATCGGCAATAGTCGCCACCGACCAGCCGAATTTGTACGTCCTAGCAGCCGGCTCCAGCGACACACCCCCAGCCGAACTGTTCGCAGGGAGTCGTTGGAAAGAACTCTTAGGCTGGGCTGCGGAGACATTTAAGGTCGTTCTGGTTGATTCTCCACCCATTCTGACTTTAGCGGATTTCGAACTGATTTCCGCGCCGTGTGACGGCGTGCTGGTTGTGGTGCGTGCCCTGCAAACAAGGCGCGAACTGCTCAAGAAGGCCTCCGCTCAGGTGGACGCTAAGAAATTCCTCGGCCTGGTTTTCAACGGATCTGTTGCTACTTCACGAGACAGCTGTCATCACGCTGACTACTACGGGAGTGGAAACGGAATCCAGAAGTGATGGCGGGAGGATGCTTAGGCGCGGGATGCGGCTCTTACGAAACGATTTGATTGGAATCATTACCAAACGGCGGACTGTGACGCAAGCAAAGACAAGAGTGCCCTTATGTACCCGAATCTAAAACTAGAAATCTTCAAGCGAGGGATTCATCAGAATCACGTTGCGAGAGAGCTCGGAATTAAAGAGGCCAATCTCAGCAAAATCATCCATGGTTACCGGGAGCCATCGGAAACCATGAAGAAGCTCATATCCAAATATTTTGGCGTCGACGAAGTGTGGCTCTTTGAAAAGTATGATGGAAGCGCGGTTGTAAATTCCGCCGCAGAAGCAAATGTATCCCTGGAGCAACTAAAGGATGGCGGTTCCTAACCTTTACGTGAATTCTGCTGAGGCTGTCGCCGTACCTGTCCAGAATTTGCCACTAACTGTGCGAGCCTTTGAAACCGGTGACGACGCGCGATGGGATGAATTCGTCTTGGATCAGGCCAATGGAACGTTTTTCCAGTTGAGCGGCTGGAAGCGCGTCATCGAGAAGACCTTTGGATTCGAGTCTTGCTACTTCTATACGGAGCGCGGCGGAAGAATTACCGCGATCGCCCCACTTTTCCGGATCTCGAACTGGGTTCTCGGGCGCTGTCTGCTCTCGGTGCCGTTTGGGGTTTACGCTGGTATATGCGCGGAAGATGAAGAATCGAAACAGCGGTTGCTCAAGCACCTAATGGATCAGGCCCGTTCCGAGAATGTGGATTATTTGGAATTGCGTAATCGCAAAGAGGAATCCCTGCCTGGCTTCCATGCGAATGCCCTTTATGTGACCTTCACGACGGCTCTTTCTTCGGACGTTGACGAGAATTTAAAGAAGCTTCCAAAGGACACGCGCTACATGATTCGCAAGGCGCAAAAAGGCGGCCTGAGGGCGCAGCATGGATGGGAGCAGCTGAAAGATTTTTTGCCCCTCTTCCACGAAAACTTGCAGCGCCACGGCACTCCCGCTTTTCCTGTGGCCCTTTTTCATCATCTCGCAGAGGAATTTCCACAGCACCTCGATCTGATGATGGTGTACTCGGCCGCTCGACCGATCTGTGGCGTGGTCTCCTTTTTCTTTCGCGACACCATTCTTCCGTACTACGCAGGGGCAAGCGAAGATGCACCGCGCTTGGCCGGTAATAACCTGATGTATTGGGAGTTAATGAAATACGCGGCGCAAAAAGGCATGCGATGTTTTGATTTCGGCCGAAGCAAGAAAGGGACCGGTTCCTACGCGTTCAAGACGCAGTGGAACATGGTGGAGGAGCCGCTCCACTATGGCGTGCATCTCGTGCGGCGTAAAACCGTGCCGAACTTTTCTCCCGTGAATCCGAAGTTTGAGCGGGCCGCACGCGTCTGGCGAAATCTTCCTGCCTGGCTGACGAGAGCGATAGGGCCGCATGTCCTGCGTTGGTTCCCCTGATTTTCAAAAGGGCCTCTGGATCGCTTACTGGCTTCTCGCGTTTTGAATCAGTGACTCGAGCAATGAAGACACTTACAACGGCAGAAAATTGGGTGGCGGCCGCGACTTCCGGTCCGCGCACGCGCCCTACGATCGAATCGCGGGCCTTGCGTGTTCTTCACGTTGTCACGCGTCTTGGGATGGGCGGCACCGAGTATGGGATCTTAAAGGTCATTGGCGGCCTGCCAGCTGAATCCTTTGAACATTGTTTTTGCACTACGCGTGGATTTGATGACGCGCTCGTCCGCGATTTTCACTTGGAAGGTAAGATTTTTGTCGCCGGCGAACTCAAGGACAAGTTCGAGTTTCTGGTGCTGCCATTGATGCGCATTATGAAGGCATACAAACCGGATATCGTGCATTCGCGGAATTGGGGGGCTATCGAGGCCATTCTGGCTGCCCGGCTGGCTGGGGTTCCTGTGGCCATACATAGCGAGCATGGATATGAAGTAGAAATGCTTGAGGGGCTTCCCATGCGCAGGCGTGTCTTCCGCCGCGCTCTCTACGCGATGGCAGACGCAGTGTTCACGGTGTCCAACGAGCTTCGTACGTATCACGCGCAACAGGTGCGATTGCCGAAAAGCAGGATTCGCATCATACCAAACGGTGTTGATACTGCTCGATTCTTCCCGCACGCAGACGGGCGTCTCGCAGCTCGCCAGGCTTGGGAAATTCCGGCGGAACGCTTTGTGGTGGGGACCGTCGGACGTCTTGTGCCGATCAAGGACCATCTGACCCTACTCCGGGCGGCAGAGATCCTCGCGGCCCGAGGAATCAATGTGCACGTGGTCATCGCGGGTGGTGGACCCGAGCTAGAGCACCTCCAGCAGCGTGTTGCGTCCTCCGACTTTCTCCGAGGGCGCGCGTCATTTCCGGGTGCCTGTGAAGACGTCCCCGGGTTGCTCAATACGTTCGATGCGTTCGTTCTCCCCTCCCTATGTGAGGGAATGTCAAATACCCTGTTAGAAGCGATGTCTTGCGGTGTGGCGGTGGTCGCCACCGAGGTTGGAGGCAATCCCGAGCTCGTCGAGGATGCTAAGTCAGGCTGGCTATTTGCGCCGGGAGATGCATCGACACTCGCCACTCGGCTGGAGAGTTTGGCCTGGGATCCGGGGTTGCTGCAAACAATTGGCGCTGCTGCGCGCCAGCGTGTCCTAGCAAATTTTAGTTTGGACCGGATGATCCGGAACTACCGCGATCTGTACCTGGAGCTTGCTGCTCGGCGCGGAATCGCTGTTCGGATCGCGAGCTGAGATTATGTGCGGAATCTGCGGCATCTTCGAACACGAGCGCAAGGAAGTGATCTCCCGTGATCTAGTGCATCGCATGACGGAGACAATCGTTCATCGTGGTCCGGACGACGAAGGGATTTACGTTGGACCGGGAATCGGCCTCGGATTCCGGCGCCTCAGCATTATCGACTTGGCTGGCGGCCACCAGCCTCTTTCGAATGAGGATGGCCGCATCTGGGTAATGTTGAACGGGGAAATCTACAATTTTCCAGAACTGCACGCCGAGCTCGTCAAGAAAGGCCATATTTTCGCGACGCGATCTGATACGGAAACAATCGTGCATCTTTACGAAGAGTTTGGCACGGAGTGTTTCCGCCGGTTGCGTGGAATGTTTGCCATCGCCCTATGGGACTCGCGTGAGCGAAAACTATTGCTCGCGCGTGATCGTGTCGGGAAGAAGCCCCTCTATTATGCGGCGGACAGCAAGCGCATACTCTTTGGCTCCGAACTGAAATGTCTCCTTGCGGCCGGCGGGATAACTAAGGATATCGACTCGGAAGCACTATCGGATTATTTTTCTCTTGGCTACATCGCAGCACCCAAAACGATATATCGCGGCGTGCGCAAGATACAGCCCGGACACTACCTGGAAGTCTCCTCGCGTGGATCCCGGGAAGTAAGTTACTGGGATATTTCTTTTGCCAAAGTTGAGAATCGCTCGGAAGAGGAATGGTCGGAGAGCCTTCGTCACGCCATCTGCGATGCTACGCGTGTGCGATTGATGAGCGATGTACCTCTGGGCGCTTTCCTAAGCGGAGGAGTGGATTCTTCGGCCGTGGTGGCTATGATGAGCCATCTGCTGAAAATTCCAGTGACCACATGTTCGATTGGTTTCGAAGATGAGGAATACAACGAAGCGAATTATGCGCGAAGGGTCGCGGAACAATTTCACACAGAACACTACGAAGAGGTAGTTTACCCGCAGGCGGTCGACATCATCAACAAGCTGGTGTGGCACTATGACGAGCCGTTTGCTGATTCGTCGGCGATTCCCACGTACTACGTCTCCCAGGTTGCGCGCCAGCATGTGACGGTGGCTCTGGGCGGGGATGGCGGAGATGAGAATTTTGCCGGCTACCGACGATATAAATTCGATCAGTTCGAGAACCGTCTGCGCCGATGGGTCCCGGCGAGAATGCGCCGCGGGATTTTCCGCCCGCTCGGCAACTTGTATCCAGCCCTAGCCTGGGCGCCGCGCGTCTTCCGAGGAAAAGCCACGCTGCAGAGCTTATCCCGCTCTCCGCTTGAGGGATATTTCAATTCTCTTTCTATCTTTCGGCCGGACGAAAAACCGCATCTCCTGTCGGCTGATTTTGCCGCGAGTTTGCACAGGTATGATTCCATCGATGTGTTCCGCCGACATTACGACCGGGCAGACACCGATGATCTGCTGTCGAAAATACAGTACGTGGATATCAAAACGTACTTGCCCGACGACATTTTGGCCAAGGTCGATCGCGCAAGCATGGCCGTGTCACTCGAGGTTCGCGCGCCGCTCCTTGACCACCATTTGATGGAACTGATCGCGACCATTCCTTCCAATTTGAAATTACGTGGAGGCACAGGTAAGTACATCTTCAAGAAGGCCATGAGCCCTACCTTGAGTGATGAAACGCTATATCGGAGCAAGCAGGGTTTTGCCGTACCGCTGGCCCGGTGGTTCCGAAAGGAACTGAAAGAAATGGCTTATAGTGCTATTTGCTCGATGGATGATGGCTACTTGGACCAAAAGTACTTGAGGAAAATTTGGGAACAGCATCAGAAGGGTCATTATGATCGTTCCAATCATTTGTGGACCGTTCTGATGTTTCGGAAATGGAAAGAAACCTTTGTGGCGTGAGGATTTCAATTGAGTGGCATTTGCGGGATCTACCAAAACGGCTCAGAAAAACTGAGGCTCCGTCTCGATCCGATGCTGGCTGCCCTGGCTTTGCCAGATGAACAAGAGCGCGGATTTGTGTCAGCGCGGTCCATTTCGCTCGGTGTTGCCCAGCGCTGGCCCGGGCAACAAGTTGGGAAGATTAGCGGTGTCTTGATTGCGGTCGATGCCGACCTGACCAATGTCGACCAGATCAAGGAGGCAGTTTCAGCCAAGGTCGCAAATACCGATCGAATGGAACTTGCGGAGCTGCTGGCCTGGCTCTACGTGATTCAGAGAAACGACTTTCTTGACAAACTGCGTGGACAATTCTCGATCGCGCTCTGGGATGAAAGGGAACACCGTCTTCTGATTGCCATCGATCGCCAGGGATTTAAGAGCCTCTATTGGAAGGTGGAACGCGATTCTCTCTATTTTAGCTCTAAGGCAAGCGCGATCCAGGCGGTGCAGGACTTCGCTTCAGAAATCAATCCTGTGGCAATCATGCAGTTTCTCTTGTTTAGCGTTGTTCCAGCTCCCCTCACGATCTATCGTGGGATGGAGAAGCTCAAACCAGGACATTTGCTAATTTTTGAAAAGGGTGAAGTCCATCAGAAACAGTATTGGGACGTCGAATACGGGGAAGACAGCGACCACGATGAGCAGGGATGGACTCTCAAGCTGCGCGAAGAAATGCGTCTGGCGGTGCACCGTCATGTTGACGGGTTGACAGCGGCAAACACGGGGGCCTACCTGAGTGGAGGAACTGACAGCAGCAGCGTTGTTGCATTTATGTCCGAACGGCTCATTCCTGTAAACACCTTCTCAATCGCGTTCCCCGAGTCGCGCTACAACGAGATAGGATTTGCCAGAACCACGGCTGGCCGCTTTCACACCAAGCACTCTGAGCGCCAACTTGTGCCGCAGGACGCTCTCGAGATGATTCCGCAGATCGCGAATTACTACGACGAGCCCTTTGCGAATGCGTCCGCCATCGCTGCCTATTTCTGCGCTCGCATGGCCCGCGAAGAGGGTATGGATACACTTCTGGCTGGGGACGGGGGCGACGAAATCTTCGCAGGCAATGAGCGCTATGCTGCTGATCATTATTTCGCGCTCTATCATCGTGTGCCGCAGTGGATCCGCAGAAACCTACTGGAACCGTTTGTGAATCTGCTACCTGAGAATGGCGGGCGGCTCAGTCTTCCACGAAAGTATGTGCGTCGCGCCCAGATTCCTAATCCTCGGCGAATTTTCTCGTATAATTTTTTCTTCAGCTTGCCACCCGAAGAAATTTTCACCGCCGATTTTGTGAAAGAAGTCCCTCCACAGCATTGGATGGACATTCCGGACAGTCACTTTCAGGCTGCTCGCGCCAGCAGCGAACTCAATAAGCTCATGTACCTTGATCTGAAGCTCATTCTTGCGGACAACGATTTGAGAAAAGTGAGCGGCATGGCGGAGCTGGCCGGTGTGCGCGTCCGATATCCGCTGCTCGATCAGCGACTTATGGAGTTTTCTGGTCACATTCCTTCCAGCCTGAAGATGAAAGGTTTTGAGAAACGCTATATTTTCAAAAAGGCTATGACAGGGATTCTGCCTGACGAAGTGTTGCAGAAGAAAAAACACGGCTTCGGCGTGCCGTTGGGCCAGTGGCTCTTGAAAGATGAGAACCTCAAAACACTCGTCCAGGACGTGCTCAACGATGCCCGGACGCGACAGCGCGGGTACTTTCAGCCTAAGTTCTTTGACAAGCTGGCGAAGCTCCACCGTGAAGGCCACGCCGCCTATTACGGGACGATTGTGTGGTACCTGCTGGCTCTCGAACTTTGGCATCGCCAGCACCTCGAGTCTCCTCGGGAGGTTGCCCATGTCCGGTGAGACCGCGAGCAAGTTTGGCTGGCGCGAGGCGATGGTTTCTGTTTTGCTCCATAGCGGGGGAATTCACGCCCTGGAAAAGTTCTCGCGCTTCTATGAGCGGCGGCCCAACTCAAAGTGGAATCCGTTCGGCTGGCGCCGAGTGCCGTCTGGAAAATACGTCATCCTGTGCTACCACCGTGTAGGAACCGAAGGCATCCCCCTTTATTGCAAACTCGCCGCTAAAGAGTTTGAAGCGCAAATGCGCTACATTCGCGAACACTATCGCATTGTCTCGCTTGAGGAGCTATGTAGCGAGATGAAAGGGGCAGCGCCAACGGGACACGCCGTGGCGGTGACATTCGATGATGGTTATCGCGATCTCTACACCACTGCTTTGCCAATACTGCAGCGATACAGAATTCCCGCCACGATCTTTCTAACTGGTCGTGCCATCGAAACTGGCGAAGTCTCCTGGTATGACCGTGTTTTCCTCATTCTGCAGGAATGGCCTTCTAAATCAATCGATCTCGATCTTGGACGGCATTTGAGGTTTGATCTGGGTTCTTCCGATGACCGGCTTCACGCTGCTCAGCAAATCGTTCTCGCATTGCGCAAGCTACCCGACCAACGCAGGCGCGGTCACTGTGCGGCACTAGAGAAGGAAGTGACGATCCCACCGGCGTTGCTCTCCGACCGAATGTTAACGTGGGACCAAGTGCGCGAGATGCAGCGAGCCGGAATCAATTTTGGTTCGCACACCATGACGCATCCGGTAGTCAGCCGCTTGTTGCCTGAACTGCTGGAGACAGAACTTCAAGAGTCCAGACGCCTGTTGGAGGAGAAACTCGGAACGCCCGTGCTGGACTTTGCCTATCCCTTTGGACAACCGGCTGACTGCGGAACTGAAGCAACACCCGCATTGGTTCGTTGCGGCTACCGTTCCGCGGCCACGACCAGTCAAGGGCCTAACGTGCCGAGCGGAAACCCGTTCGCTTTGCGACGGGTACAGATTGGTGAAGATAGTTCTTTGGCCATGTTTGCATTCCGCTTAAACCAATTCTTCTTGAGCGGTACAGATACCAACTCGGGGAAAACCGCAGCCGAGCTTTCCTCCCTACGGAGCACTCTTCCTAACCGAGGGAGAACGGTGAGTTAAAGAGAAACGATGCGCGGATATTTCGTATTAGCAATCATCTTGGGTTCCTTGCCATTGTGCTTCCTGGAGCCGTACTTCGGGGTGTTGATGTGGTCGTGGGTTGGTTATTTTTCGCCACATCGCTATACGTACGGCTATGCATACCATTTTCCCGTGGCTATGGTAATTGCAGTACCGACCCTTGCTGGACTCATCTTCACAAAGAAACTGAACAAGGGCATCTTCACGCGCGAGGCTATCGTCCTGGCCATGCTCTGGATTTGGATGGCAATCACTCTTGGGTACGCTTCCGCTGAGCCAAAGTTCGCCGGTCACGTTCAGGAAGGGATAGCCCAGTTCGAGCGGATCAGCAAGATTTTGCTCATGGCGTGGGTTTCGATTCTTGTGGTGAATTCCAAGAAGCGAATGAAGTATCTCTACCTCGTCACTGCGATCAGTTTCGGGTTGCTGGCTATCAAGGCCGTTGCATTTGGGCTGAAGACCTCCGGTGGCTCCCGTGTTTGGGGGCCACCGGATTCTTTTATCACTGACAACAACGACATGGCATTGGCCCTCAACATGTCGCTTCCCATTTTATTTTTTCTTGCCAGGGATGAAGAAAATCCACGGCTACGATTATTCCTGCGGTTCATGTTTGTCTGCAGCATCGCGTCGGTCATTCTCACTTATTCTCGGGGAGGACTCCTTGGTCTTGCTGCTGTAATCCTTTATCTCGCTGTGTACTCTCGCAGGAAAGTGCTCGCCGGAGTAATGCTCGTCTCTTCTGTGCTTCTGGTTTTCACATTTGCTCCGACGAAATGGATGGATCGCATGGAGACGATCCGGCAGGGCTCACTGGATGAAACAGCGAAGGAGCGGATTGTGACGTGGGGTTTTGCTTGGAACTTGGCGCAAGATTATCCGATTACGGGAGGGGGACTTCAGGCGTTTCCTGACGTCCCACTGTTTCAAGCCTACCAGCCGGAACCGCTGCCGGGTGGCTATCAGGCTGCTTCTGCTCACAGCATCTATTTCCAGATGCTGGGAGAGCACGGGTTTGTCGGCCTTGGCTTGTTTCTTCTTCTCTTAGGTTTTACCTGGAGTGCGACGCGCGCGATACGGAAACGCGCAGTTCTGGTCCCCTCAATTCGGTGGATGATCCCTTATTCGCATATGCTAGAGGCCAGTTTAATCGCATTTATGGTCTGCGGAGCTTTCCTCGGGCGTCCGTACTTTGACCTTTTTTACCAGTTGATCGCTTCCGTTGTCGTCTTAAAGATCATGTGCCGGCGCGAGATTAGCGCTTTACGACAAGCCCGCCACGAACGGATCGAGGTCACGCCAGAGATGGAGTTGGCGAGCACATGACCATTTCGATTCGCGAATCCCTGAACCTTGTTCTTTTCCTTACCGAGAGAGGAGTCAAGATGTGGAGGCCGGCCAATACCCATTTATTTGATGTCGCGCTGGCGACAAAGAGATTGCTGTTTTCCTTAGCCATAATGTTGATTCTGGTGCCAGTTGTTTCCGCTCAAGGTTGGACCTGGAAGACGGAAAAAGTGGACGACGCTGGGGCGTTTCTTTCGGTCGTAGCGGATCGTGACGGAGGGATCCATGCAAGTTACATTAAGATAGGAGAAGGAGTAAAGTACGCCTTCCGCGCCTCCGATTCTTCACACTGGTTCAACCTTCCAATCGGTGCGAAAGCGGAGGAGGGTTTTACCGGCATCGCCATCGATGCTCAAGGCAATCCTAATATCTGCTTTACGGCGTACGAGTCCCTCGGCTTTGCGCAATATAAGGATGGCAAGTGGTACTTGCAGAAGATCGGAGAGAATTTTGGCGTCATTTCCTATACCTGTTCACTCGCTGTCGCGCCCGACGGAACCAAATTTTTGACCTGGTATCAGTATATGTCCCGCGACCGTGAACTTTTTCTGCATTTGAGATATGCCTCGCTACAGAGTGGAGCTTGGCTCGCGAAGACTATCGATTTTGATGGTGAAACTGGGAAATGGAATTCCCTCGTTCTCGACTCTCAAGGGAATCCGCATATTGGTTACAGCTCGTGGAGGAAAGGAGAGCTCCGGTACGCCTCTTGGAACGGCAAGAGTTGGTCATTCGAAACCATTGACAGCCGCGGACGCGACGACGCGCAGGCCGGGCCTCCCTGTATGGCGGTCTCCCTTGCAATCGCCGCGGACGGCACCCCCATGATCAGCTATTTCCAGGATCAAACACTGAAGTTCGCCCGCAGGCAGGGGAATACTTGGAAGAGAGACGGCGTCGATGTGCTATCGCCATTGGCGAGCGCGGGCTGGGTCGCCCTTCATAGTTCACTTATTCTGGACTCCGCGGGCACGCCGCATATCATCTATGGCGATTTCGGTTCACTCAAGCATGCTTATTGGGACGGCAAGGGCTGGCGTATTCAGGTGATCGACTCCGGCAGCGGTGGACAGTACAAACATAGCGCCGCCACTATTGGGCCGGATGGTAACATTTACGTTATTTTTCAGGATCCTTCCGATGATTCACTTAAATCCGCTGTCGGTCGTTTGACGGTTGCCGCAGACGCGAGACCGGAAAAACCGTGAGGACGATTTCACAAATTCACGCAGTGAAGGTCGTGGCGGAGAAAAAACCGCGAGACCTTTTTGTCGTTAAACAACCAACCAAACCTTCGCAAGCAAGACTATTTATTCGGGATTGCGGAAGATCTTCGGACGAATAGGCTTCATGGGCAATTTGAGAAAAGCCTTATACAAATCTTACCGCCCACTGCAACGGGCAATCGTTCCTGGCCTGAGGAATTCGCAGTTTGCTTATAAGGAGAAGTTGATCTCTTGCTTGACGCCGCAGACCCGTTGGCTCGATCTAGGCTGCGGACATCAGCTGCTTCCGGATTGGATGCCAAATTGGCAGGTCGATCAGGCCGCAATCGTGAAGCAGTGCCAAATGGTTGTGGGAATTGACAGCGACTTTCCAAGCTTGGTAAAGCATCAGGCGATTCGTAACCGGGTTCACGGAAACATCGAGCTCCTCCCCTTTCGGGACGAAAGTTTTGACCTCGTCACGGCAAATGTAGTTGTCGAACATGTGGAAGGTCCAGCGGCGTTGCTCGCTGAGATTCGCCGAATTTTGCGGCCCGGGGGAGCGTTTCTGTTTCACACACCGAATTTTTACGGATATGCATCTTTGGTGGCAACGCTCATGCCGCGGCCGCTGCGTGTGAAGACTGTGGAGTTGCTGCAGGGCCGTAAGGAAGAAGACGTTTTTCCCACGCATTATCGTTGCAACACATTTCGCACCGTCCGATCTCTGGCGGAGACGAGCGGTTTTGCAGTTCGTGAGCTCGCAATGGTCGAGTCTTCAGCGCAGACCGTGATGTTGGGGCCGCTCGTTATGCTAGAGTTGCTGCTGATTGCAGCTCTGCGATTGGATTCTCTTCGTAATTTTAGAACCAACATCATCGCGGTTCTTCAGAAGCCCGAAGCCTAGGGCAATCCAATCGCCGCGGGCTCGTAGTTCATTGGCAGAGCACGTCTACATGTGCACTTGGTGATTCGGAAGGTGGATGGTCTGATGAACGTCCTCTGGAATTCTCCGCCGCGCGAAGCAGGACTTGGTAGAATGTATCGGCTACCGCTGCCCAGCCATATTTTTGTTCGACCAATAGCCGGGCCGCTCGCCCCAATTCGCCGCGCTCTCGCGGGTTGCGCATCAGAGAGATAACATGGCGCGCGAATTCTTCCGGTTCGTCTGACAGAATCAAATCTCTTCCATGGTGAATGGGCAAACCCTCGGCACCAATCGTCGTTGAAACCACGGCCTTGCCCATCGCCATGGCTTCAAAAATCTTGATGCGCGTCCCACCACCGATCCGCATGGGAACTATGTATAACGGAGAGCGATAAACGTAAGGCCTAATGTCATCAACGGTGCCGGTGATGTTCAGAGCGGGGTTGGCTGCCGCGAGCGCTCGAAGCTTGGCGCTTGGGTTCCGCCCTACAATCCACAGTTTTGCTGAGGGCAATTCGTCGAGGATGCGAGGGAGAATTTGCTGTGTAAAATAAAAGATCGCATCTTCATTCGGAGTCCAATCCATGGATCCAGTGAAAACCATGGAATCGGCTTGCTCATCTTCATTCTTGCCAGGCCGGAAGTAATCCAAATCTACACCGGTCGGGATCACCGTAAGCTTTTCTTCCTTGATTGTTCTGGCAAATATGTCGCGGTCGGTATCTGAAACGGTTAGTACGTGATCCGCCTGCTGGATAGAGTGTTTCTCGAAGCGGGCCATTGTTAAAAATTCGCGCCACGAAACGGCTTTCCAAAAAGGATTGCGCGAGACCTTATAGTGGCGTTCCCAGATTTGCGCTTCGACATTGTGTGTGAAGATAATTTTCGGAGCTGGGTGGTCCCATGGAATGACCGCCGCGGTCTGCACGAAGTCACAGACGATTACGTCATAAGATTGTTCGGAGAGAAGCTGCTGAAGTTGCCGAATGACCGTCGGATGGCAATCTTTAGCTATCGAGTAGGGACGAAGGGAGAACAAATTGATGAGGTAGTGGCCCAAGTCGCCGAGACTGTTCGTTTCCGCGATTTGAAGGGGTACGCACTGCACGCGGCGGCAATACCGGCTCAACTCGAAGTGTGAGTCACCATCATGTTTGGGGTAATATGTGAAAAGATCCAGCTCGCAGCGCCGTGCTAATTCTTTGAATAGATTAAAACTCCTGATCTTGCCGCCAGTATCGAGCGGAACCAATCCACCGGACTTTACCCACAGTACTCGCAAGTTCAAATCCTACCAGCAAATCCCTTCATAGGCCGCATTGCCTCGATAGCGCCCGGTTTTTTCCAGGAATACTAGGTCCAATACAAATTGATCTGGTCGGACGTAAGAATAGAGTGCCTCAAGCTCGATACCCTTCGTTCCGATAAGCAGCACTTCTGCGTTATCCACGACTTCGCGCGGATTCTCGTAGAGCAGCGAGCCGATATGCGGAATCACGTCCTGAATGAACTGGCGGTTGGAGCCGATCAAACGTCCCATCGAAACATTAGCGTCCCAGATTTGCACCTGGCAGCCTTCGCCGAGCAGTCGCTTCACGAGATGGACGAGCGGGCTTTCGCGCAAATCGTCTGTTCCTGGTTTGAAGCTCAATCCGATGACGCCAACCTTTCTCTTATTAGTCCGCAGAACGGATTCGACTGCCCTTTCAATATGCTCGTTGTTGCTGGTTAGCAAAGACTCCATCAACGGCAGTCGTAAATCCAGTTCTTTAGCGCGGTAAGTCAAGGCGCGGAGATCTTTAGGCAGGCAGGACCCTCCAAAGGCAAACCCCGGTTTGAGATAGGCTTTGGAAACATTAAGCCGCGTGTCGGACACAAAAATGGACGCGACGGTTTCCGTATCCACTCCCATGTCCTTGCAAAGCGTTCCCACCTCATTGACGAACCCCACCTTCAAAGCGTGGAAGGCGTTGCATACATACTTAACCATCTCCGCTGACGAGGGCGAGGTCTCGTAAATCGACGTTGGAGCCCAATCGAATAGCTCGCGCACAGGGCCCAGCAGTTCTGTCTGGGTGCAGCCGAGGACCGTGAAAGGTGGATCAAAGAAATCTGCTACCGCGCTGCCTTCCCGCAGAAACTCTGGTACGAAGCAAACAGCGAAGTCCTTTCCTGACCGTTTGCCGCTAGCCGCTTCCAGCGCGGGGGTGGCAACCGATTCTGTTGTACCAGGCAGCACAGTGCTTCGTAGCACTACCCAATGAAACCCCGTTTTCTTTCCAAGCGCCTGACCAATCTCCCGACAGACTTTCTCGATGCCGCTAAGGTCCAGCTTTCCGTTGCGCTGGCTCGGAGTACCGACGGAGATGAAAGAGATCTCCGTGTCAAAAACGGCAGCCTCGGAGTTCGTAGTGGCACGCAGTCGACCTGCTTTATTTGAGTTCGAGATGATTTCATCCAGCTGCGGCTCAAGAATCGGGCTCTGTCCGCAATCCAGCATCTTTGTCTTATCGGGATTTACGTCTACTCCGATGACGCGATTGCCTTTATGCGCGAGGCACGCCGCAGTCACAGAACCAACATATCCCAAACCGAAAACACTCACAGCCCGGCTCATTATCGTCCCCACTTGTTAGGAAGGTTTAAGGTGAACACGCTTATAACTGAGCAATCTTAGTGCCGAAGTCAACGGCCTTGCTAAGCCATGCTTTCATGTAAATCTTTTATAATCAATGCGATAGGGAAGGTAATAGGACTTACGTGGCTCCCGCAGATCGGAGGGGATATGCAGGAAATTGGTTTCGCTTTAGAGTAATCAGCATTCCTCACCTATGAGCCGTTAAGCCCCGAATCCTAGAAACAACTGCGACAACAGATCGTTTACAAGTCCAGAATCAATCGCTCTTCTTTGTCTCCTCCACAAGTCGACTTGCCAGTATGCTGAACAAAGCTAGCGGGTTGTGCACCTCGTTACTTGGGACTCACAAGCGAGGTTTTATTCGCTCGTTCGCTCAACTGGGTTGGGGCCGGTGTGGATAAGATGATGCATGCTTCTCGGCGCAATGCAAGAAATATCACCAGACAGCAATGACGTGCAACCAACGGGGAAAGGTAGAGAGGAAGCGTGGGTAATTTTCTTATCGTTATTTCGTCTTGCGATCTAGAGAAAGAAGGAATTCGGTTTTTCCAGCGCGGTCTAAAGTTTGCACATGACGTAAAATCGCAGACTCCGGATTCCACCGTGGAGACGAGCTGGGCGCGCGCGTCCGTTTTTCTTCGGCACAACGGATCTGGCGCCTCGATCGCACAGGACCCGCAAACGAATAGCTGGCTCCTGATTATAGGAACGTGGTTCCACAGCACTGGTTACGGCTATGGGCATGAAGCGAAATTGCTCGAACGCTATCTCCTGGCGGGACCGAATCAACTCGCCAGAGAACTGGACGGATTTTTCGTCCTGGCAATCGGTGATGGGCGCACTAAAGAACTCATCGTTCTCACCGACGCGATGGGGAGTTGTCACGCATATTCGCGCACCTGGAAGAATCTGACGGCTCTTTCCGGCTCTTCGATTTTACTTGCTAGCTTGGACACCACTAATCTCGATCCCATCGGATGCCAGGAATTCCTGCTCGGGGGAGTAAGCTATCAGAATCGCACCGTCTTTCGTGAAGTGGACAAGTTGGCGCCTGCAACGGTGTTCAAGTATCGAGATGGCTTGCTGAAGGAGTCGGAGAGATACTGGACAATCAAGCAACTCACACCTGAGTTGTTCGGCAGCGCGAAGGCTGTCGATGCGCTCTGGGAATCCCTTGAGCGGGTCTCACGCGATATCTTGCGGGATTTCCCGCGGGTATCGTGCGACCTGACTGGTGGTTACGACTCGCGCGCGCTGGCTGCAGGGTTCTTGGGTGCTGGCGGTGCATTCGCCACAGTCGTCTCGGGAGCAAAAGATAATCCCGACGTTGTCATCTCCGATGGTCTCGCGGGCATCCTTGGCATGGAGCATCTCCATTTGCCGATGCCGGAGCAACTCTCTTTTGCCCAGGTGCAGAAAGCCCACACACTCACAGACGGAGAATTCGATCCCGTCGAGTACGCAGGCATCCTATCCATTCATGAAGTATTGCTTCAAAGGTATGACATCAGCATTAATGGTTCATATGGTGGGATTGCTCGTGCCCTTTGGTGGGAACTCCTCGCGCCGCAAACTGGAGCACGCAAGAAGCTAGATGCCCATCGTCTGGCACGTTCGCGTTACGTCTTGCCAAATGTGGATGCAGAGCTTTTTCCGCTGGCCACGCGCATTGATCTAGGAAACCACCTCGGCGGTGTCATTGAACATATCAACGAGGGCCTTTCCGGCTTTCCGAATTCGGTTCAAATGGACCACGCCAACCTGACCATGCGTATCCATCGATGGCAAGGTCGTATTGCCAGCAGCACCAATCAATTGTGGCCTTGTCTTTCTCCGTTCGGCCTGCGATCCGTTCTGGAGACGGTGCTCCAAAGCGACACCAGGCTTCGACTGCGGAGCAATCTAGTACGTAGGATGCTTGCCAAGTACCAGCCAAGACTGGCAGATTATCCCCTCGACCGTGGGTATCCGGCGGCTCCAGTTACTTGGCGAAACTTTTATAAGTTCTTACCGATTGTCAGCCATTTGGGCGGCCGCGCTTTGTCAAAATTGAGACGAATAACGTTCGGCCCCACTTTTGGAAAGAAGCCGGCTTCTGGCGCGCAGCCGTTTCGCTTGCAGTTACTTCAAGAAAAAGCGGTGCAGGATTTGCTGAATCCTTCCACGATGAGAGTGATGCGATTACTTGATCCGGAAGCTGTGACTCGATTCCTCGTGCGGGCACATGACCACGATTTTCCTTTCAATGCACAATGGAACAGATTGCTCTCTCTGGAGCTGACTCTCCGAGTGTTGGAAGTTTCAATCGCTTCCCGTTCGACCCCATCTACCTGAGAAGAACAAACAACCGACGAGACTGCTTAAGGATTCAGGCCATTGCTCAGCGCGCCTCACTTCGTACTCCGATGCTTTGCCGCAAATAATCCTCGACTTCCGCTGCCACAACTGCCCAGGTACGCCTGCTCGCGTATTGGGCTATTTCCGGGCGATGCCATGATTTCTGCAGAGCCTGCTCTAAGGCGGTCGCGATCGAGTCCACATTCTGTTGGACGAGGATGCCCAACTCGGGAGAAACAATCACCTCAGGAGCGCCCCAGACGTTGGTTGCGATCACCGGGGTTCCGCACGCCATGGATTCGAGGAGTACATTCGGCCAGCCCTCGCGTGAACTCACTAGGCAACTGATCTGTGCTCCGCTGAACCATTGTCTCAATCCGTCGTTCGGAATGTTTCCTCGCAAAAAAACACGGTCAGCCGCGTCAAGTTCATCGATCATGGCCTCCAGCTTTTGTCGGTAGTCACCTTCCCCCAGAATGTAGAGCTTGGTTTTAGGGAAGTGGGGCGCAATTTTCGCAAATGCCGGAATTAGGAACTGAAAGCCTTTCCTCGGAATCAAACCGCCTACGGCAACGATGAGTTGTTCGTCATCGGCAAGCCCGAGCAATCTGCGCGCTTCGCGAGGCTCCACGGGATGGAAGCGCAACGGGTCAATTCCATTCCCGATAACTTGAATTCTGTGCTCAGGCAGACCTAGTTCCACCATCGCTTGTTTCAGGGATTTCGAAACAGCGATGATTCCGGCGGCCTGCCGCAAACTCCAGCGGATCATCGGTCGGATAAGTCGGAAGCCAGGGAAGAGATTTACGTCCGTTCCGCGCGCTGAAAGTACAGTAGGTATTCGGAATAGGCTTCCGAGAAGGATAGCTGCAAGACCGTCGGGATAGACATAATGTGCGTCAATACCGTCGAATCGGTTTTGTCTGTGCAACTTCCATACTGTGATAAGACTCCCGAGAAAAATTAGCAGGCCATGTAAAGGCATAGAAATGCCTGGGATCAACAAATACCGCGGATGAAAAACGGTAAGTTCGCCGAATTTTTCTTCTTTAGGAATGCGGCTGGTCTTTCCCCAACGGGCGGACTTGATCCACCGTGGAAAGTACGGCACAGGCGCAACTACCTGCACGGTCAATCCCGGTCGCTTTGCTACGTGAAGCATGCGCTGGTAGATGAAAATTCCGTGGAGGGGATTGACGGAGTTAGGAAAAAGAGTAGTGAAGGTCAAGATTCGCAATCAGCGGTCTCCGCCCTGCACAGGTTTTCGGATTGCACGCCCGCTTGCATAAAAAAACCAATACGCCGCCGATATGCCAACAGCAGCCGGGTCAGGAATAATTGTTGAGGCCATCCGCGACATTTTAGGAACGTCGCCCGGCTCCCACGCTGCGATACCAGGAAACAAATCGTTGAATGCCATCGCCGAACTGCGTGGCCGGCTGGTAACCAAGCAACCTCTGAGCTTTCGAAATATCTGCCCAAGTCAGCGGTACATCGCCTGGTTGTAGTTCTTTTTGCTCGCGGATCAATTTGCGCCCCGTGGCTTGTTCGATGGTATCCACCAATTCCAAAAGCTTCACCGGGTGCGAGTTTCCAAGATTGAAGATGTCGAAGCGCAAATTATCAATCCCTGGATTCTCATAGGCCAGTGCGGACAAGATCCCAGCGACGATATCTTCTACGAAGGTATAGTCTCGGCCGGTTGAACCGTCACCAAAGATCGGCACCGGCTTCCCCGCTTCTGCCAGCGCGGTGAATTTATGAATCGCGAGATCGGGCCGCTGCCGCGGGCCGTACACGGTAAAGAATCTCAGGCACACGACGGACAATTTAAAGAGATGAGCGTATGTATAGCACAGTAATTCACCGGCAAGTTTTGTCGCTGCATAAGGCGAAATAGGTTTACACTCGACCTGGTCTTCCGAGAAAGGCGCCTTGCTGGTCGCTCCGTACACGGAACTGGAGGAGCCAAAGATGAACTTGCCGACTCCCAATTCGCGGCAAATCTCCAGAAGATTCAGGGTGCCCGCAATATTCACTTGCTGGTAGAGCAACGGTTGCTCGATCGAAGGCCGAACTCCGGCGCGCGCCGCCAGATGAACGATGGCTTCCGGCCGTATTTGCTCCGTGAGTTTGAGAATGCCCTCATAATCACGAATGTCTTGTGAGAAGAAGTTGAATTCGCCTACTCGCCGGACTTCTTCAAGGTTGGCTCTCTTCCACTCTGAAGAATAGAACTCATCCAGGTTGTCAACAACGGTGAGTTCCGCACCGCGGCGTAACAAAGCCTCGGCAACATGCGAGCCAATAAACCCTGCTCCGCCCGTCAGCAGAATGCGTCGGGGAATGGTGTTCACGGCTGTTTCACGCCCTTCCTCGGTACTTTTGTGGGAACGATTCTTCCCGGAGTAGCTCAACAGAAGTTGATCAACCATGGGAGCATACCATCAGGGCACAGAACGGGAAACTCCGTGTAGGTCATTTGCTAATTTACACAATGCGGACCCGCCTTTTGGTAGAGCAATCAGCTGCCGATGTTCTCGAATTGAGTGCCGAACACCGCTCCTTCTAATTCGCTTAAAAGAGTCTAGAGATCCGCGGTCCCACCCTCTGATGAACTGGAAACACGGCAGCGAGCTCACAAGTTTGGACTTACTATTGCTTGTTATACTAGCCAAAATGAAGAATGCGCTCAGTATTGACCTCGAAGACTACTACCACGTCACTGCGTTCGCCCAAGAAGCCGGCGCGGACGATTGGCAGTCGAAGAAGAGCCGCATAGAGGAAAGCACTGACAAGCTGCTCCAGCAGTTCAGCGATGCGGACTGCAAAGCTACCTTCTTTGTTCTGGGGTGGTTGGTGGAAAGCAAGCCTGCTCTCATCCGCCAGATTGCTGACCTAGGACACGAGATTGCCTGTCACAGTCACAAACACCGACTCGTTTACGAGATGACTCCCGACGAGTTTCGCGAGGACACATATCGGGCCAAGGAGCTTCTCGAAGAAGCTAGTGGAAAGGCCATCCTCGGTTACCGTGCGCCGAGTTTTTCCATTGGTGAGAAGTCTCTCTGGGCCTTTGAGATTCTCTTGGAACTTGGGTTCACCTTCGATTCAAGCATCTTCCCAGTCCGGCACCCCAATTACGGCATGCCCGCTGCGCCGAGGTTTCCGTTCCTGGTTTGCACTCCACGCGGAACGATCGTGGAGTTCCCGATGCCGACTGTGGCGCTTGGGCGGAGACGCTCGCCGATTGGGGGCGGCGCGTATCTGCGGCTTCTACCCTATTGGTATACGCGATGGGGCATTGGCTTCATCAATTCTCAGGAAGAGAGGCCAGTCTGCGTTTACCTCCATCCCTGGGAGCTCGATACAGGCCAACCTCGAATGCGAGGGAGTCTCACCGCTCACCTGCGCCACTATTTCGGATTGCGCGGAACCGAGGCAAAATTGCACAAACTACTAAGTGATTTCGAATTTGGCACTCTGGGGTCTCTGATTGCCGAATGCAAGGGATTGCAAACAGCATTGAGTGTTTCTGTCTAGTTTTACTGTCGATCACGGATTCCTGAAGGTGACTAGCGCACAAGCATATTCTTCATGCCCCATTGGCACGTCTTGCGCCCAATAGCATCCTCAATTTCGCTCCAATTAGCCTTTGATAATTCTGCCGCTCCTCAGGTGTCACGCACATGTACCAAAACCCTGCGAAAGCCAGCGGCAGAATCATGCCTACTTGCAGGAAGAAGATCGAGAGATGAGAAGTGGGGCGCCATTTCTCGATCAGATAGGAGGCGAGAGCAAAGGGAAGCACAGCGATGGCTGGCTTTAGACCCGTTACCATTCCGAACTGACGAATGGGGATTTTCAACGAGCGCTTCACGTACCAGGGCCAAAAGATCAACGCACTGAGGAGATTTGGCAGCGTCGTGCCCCACGCCACCCCTACAATTCCCATTTTTTGCACGAGTAGGATGCTCAAGCCAAGATTCAGGAACCCTTCGATCAGCGACACCGGCACCAGCGCTTTGTGCTTTCCTATACCGAATAGAACGGCCCACACCACTTGCAGTCCTGCCGGAATCAGCGTCAGCGAAAGAGCCCAAAGCACCTGTCCCGACGGCTCTGCATATTCAGCTCCCATCCACAATCCAATGAACGTTTTTCCGCGAATCAAGAAAGTTAGCGTAACGGGCAGGATTAGCGTGGTCGAGTAACACGCGCCCTTCAAAGTAACCCGTTGAAGTTCTTGGAGATTGCCTTCCGCCTCTAGTCTGCTCGCCAGCGGGGTCATCGTCTGAGAGATTCCAGAGATCAGCGCACGGGCATTCTGGATAAGGTTCCCGGCGATGGAAAAAAAAGTGACAAACGCTACCGGCAAGAATGCAGCGATTACGACGGAGTCGCTGTACAAAATCAGATACGAAGTAATCTGCAGCACAAACGCATAAAAGCTGAACGAGAAAATCATCCGCAGGCTACCAGAATCGAATCGCGTCCAGCGCAAGTGCAATTGAGGATAGAGCCGGAAACTCAGCCAGTAGCTTGCCGCGATGCTGACTAGCGCAAAAATCAATTGGATGAGCGCCAAGGTAGCAAGTCCACCGCCTATTTTGAGTGCGACGACTGTTGCCGCGGCACGCAAGCCACTGCCTCCGATTTGAATTGCATTGACCAGGTCAAAACGATGCAGACCGGCAAGGATTCCGCCGAAAACTCCTCCGATAAGCGATACGGCAACCGAAAGGCCTGCCAACGGTAAGACGATCTTCGCCGTCGTCTGATAAGCGGGCGGAATGTGAAAATAATCCAGCGCAAACCACGCCACGCCGGTGGATATGAGCACCGCCAAAATGCCCGCTCCGGTGAAGATCTGTAGCGCAGAGGAGGCTGTACGTCCGGCTTCTTCATGATTTCCCTCGGAATGAAACTTCGCAAGGTATCGCGTCACCGCGCTACGCACTCCGAGGTCGAGAAGGCCGAGATATCCAGTCAGCGATATGAGCAACACCCAAATGCCGTAGCCCGAATCGCCCAAGTGATGCACCACGAATGGCGAAAGGAAAAAGGCGATGAGCATGGAGAAAACATAGCCGCCCCAATTCGAGATTACATTTCGAATTGCACCAGGTTTTTGGCGCATCACCGTGTCTACCATGCTTTCTTTTTCAAGGACCAGCTCAGCCAATCTGCCCGCCTCGAGCCACTAGGAGTGGTGGTGGCGCATGAGTTCGACAAGTTCGACCTACTCTAGCCAAGCTATCTACCGTAGTCTGAAGCCCCTTCGGAGTAAATCGCTCTGACGCTCTAGTACTCCCGAAGGAGGACAAGGGTTTGCCGAAAATGGGAAAAAAAGTGGGAAGCCTGAAGCTGCAAGTCCTTATCTGACAGTCGGATCCTCCAGAAAAGGCAGCCAGTTTCATGAGATGACATTCTCATTCCGCCAGAATCACTGGCAACCCGCGTGCTAAACTATATAGCCATCAAGGCGTTTTCATGACCGCAAGAAAAGGCTCTTGTGTCTAGAAACCCACACCTTATTGTCAAGATAGTTTGAGGAGCGTGAATGAGGGTTTTGCTCACCGGCCACAAAGGCTATATAGGCTCGGTTCTCACAAAGATGTTGCTAGCCGAAGGCCACCAAGTCGTTGGTCTCGACAGTGATCTCTTTGCCGAATGCACCTTTGAAGAGCCCCCCGTTGAAGTGCCGTCTTTTCATAAAGATCTTCGCGATGTTCAGGTATCCGATCTAAAAGGCATCGACGCCGTCATGCATCTGGCGGGTCTTTCGAACGATCCACTTGGAAACCTTAACCCAGACTTGACCTACGAGATCAACTATCATGCCTCTGTTCGCCTGGCACAGATGGCCAAAGAGGCCGGCGTCGCACGCTATATATTTTCCTCTTCTTGCAGTACCTATGGTGCTGCTGGCGACAGAATTCTCGATGAGACTGCCGAGTTCAATCCGGTTACACCGTATGGCCGGTCAAAAGTTCTAGTCGAGCAGGAAGTTTCCAAACTTGCGAGTCCGGAATTTAGCCCCACTTATCTCCGCAACGCCACGGCGTACGGCGTTTCTCCTCGTCTGCGGTTTGACTTGGTTTTGAACAATCTCGTAGCTTGGGCTTTCACGACGGGACGTGTGTACATAAAGAGCGACGGATCGCCCTGGCGTCCGATCGTGCACATAGCAGACATTTCCCGGGCATTTTGCGCTGTGCTTACCGCTCCTCGCCAAGAGATACACAACCAAGCTTTCAACGTCGGTCGCTCAGAAGAAAACTACCAGATCCGTGATTTGGGCGAGATTGTGAAAGAGACCGTTCCTAACTGCAAAATTGAGTACGCGACCGACGCCGGACCCGACAAACGGTGCTACCGCGCGGACTTCAGCCGCATTGCGCGAGTCGTCCCGGGTTTCCAACCCCAGTGGACTGCCCGAAAAGGTGCTCAGGAGCTCTACCAAGCCTATCAACGTGTCGGGTTGCGCCTCCAGGATTTCGAAGGGCCCCGCTACCAGCGCATCAGCCATATCCAAGAGCTGCTCGCATCGGGCCGACTCGATGCGAACCTCCGCTGGCAGGCGGCCAAATCTGTAGATGCTGTTCCGGCGAGAAGTTACTGATTCCGAGAGCCCAGCGGAAGGTGGGACTTGATTTTCACCGAATTGAAGCTCAAAGGAGCCTTCGCGATCGATCTCGAGAGAAAAGAAGACGATCGAGGATTTTTTGCCAGGACGTTTTGCCGCGAAGAGTTCGAAGCGCACGGCTTGGACCCCAACGTCGTTCAGTGCAACGTTTCTTTCAACAAGCGCAAAGGCACGTTGCGCGGGATGCACTATCAGACCGCACCTTATGAAGAATCCAAACTCGTACGTTGCACTGCTGGCAAGGTTTTCGACGTGATCATCGATTTGCGTCATTCATCGCCGTCGTTCAAGAAATATGCAACGATCGAGCTGTCTGCCGAGAACCGCAAGATGCTCTACATCCCGGAAGGCTTCGCGCACGGGTTTCAGACGTTGGAAGACAACACCGAGGTGTTCTACCAGATGTCTCGCGAATACGCCCGTGACCACGCCTGCGGCGTGCGATGGGATGATCCGGCGTTCGGCATTGCCTGGCCTTTAGACGAACGTATCATTATCGAGCGCGACCGGCACTATCCGGACTTTCTGGCCGCGGGGGGAGTGTAGTCCTTGGCCGCTTGGTTCCACTCCATCGAGGACTTCGCGCAGCTTGGTCAGGAGATGCACCGGCTGATCGCGGAACTGTATCCAGTGTGTCGCAGCATCACCGGCGACGGTTTGCGCAAGACACTGCGTCGCATCCAACAGCAAATTCCGCTGGATTTACACGAAGTGCCAACCGGCACCCCTATATTCGATTGGACCGTTCCAAAGGAATGGAACATCCGCGACGCTTTTGTTAAGAACTCCAGAGGCGAGCGCGTGATTGATTTTCAGAAATCGAATCTCCATGTCGTGAACTACAGCATCCCCGTGCAACGCCGGATGCCGCTGGCGGAACTCAAGGAGCATCTGTTCACCCTGCCCGATCGCGTCGATTGGATCCCGTATCGAACCTCTTATTACAACGAGAGCTGGGGCTTCTGCCTTGCTCATCGAGAATTCGAAAAGCTCGAAGAGGACGAATACGAAGTTCGGATCGATTCGTCTCTGGAAAACGGTCATATGACCTATGGAGAATGTTTTCTGCCCGGCGAATCCTCGGACGAGATTTTGATTAGTTGCCATTCGTGTCACCCGTCACTCTGCAACGACAACCTCTCAGGCATCGCTGTGGCGACTGCTCTGGCGCGTCACTTGAAAACCGTTCCCCACCGTTATTCGTACCGGTTTCTCTTCATCCCTGGCACCATCGGGTCGATTGCCTGGCTCAGCCTTAACGAAGAAAAACTCTCGCACATCAAGCACGGCCTGGTCCTTGCCGGTGTTGGAGATCTCGGCAATTTCTCTTATAAAAAGAGTCGCCAGGGAAATGCAGACATCGACCGCGCCGCCGGCCACGTGCTGAAGCACAACACCGAGCAGCATCGTTTGCTGGATTTCTCTCCATACGGCTATGACGAGCGGCAATTCTGCTCGCCCGGGATCAATCTTCCCGTTGGACGCCTTTCACGCACCCCTCATGGTGAGTTTCCGGAATATCACACTTCAGCCGACAATCTGGATTTTGTTCGGCCATCGTCCCTTGCGGAATCCTTTTCTGTTTGTCTCTCCGTACTCTCCATCCTCGAATGCGATTCCACTTATGTGAATCTGAATCCTAAATGTGAGCCGCAGCTGGGCAAGCGTGGGCTTTACCGGTCCATTGGAGGCCATGTCAATGCTGCGCAGCGCGAACTGGCAATGCTTTGGGTTTTGAATCTCTCGGACGGCTGGCACACCTTGCTCGACATCGCCGAACGATCCGGATTGAGCTTTGAGACTGTCAGCGAAGCGGTCGCAGCGTTGAAGCAACATGGTCTCTTACGCGAATGCTTGGAAAACGCGGCCACACACTCGCATCAGGTAGTCAGAAAGGACTTTCTATGAACTCTATTTTTGTCGACCCTGCGGTAAATGACGAGTCTAGACGCCAGCTCCTCTACGAAGGCCAGCTGGTTGTTTACTCGCCCACCCCCAGTTCTCTCGCGTTCATTCAGTTCGCGCAGGAAATGGCAGCGGAGGCTTTCCATCCACTCAATCCTGAAACTGCGCAATTTCATTTGCCAGTCGAAGAGTATGCGCCCATCCTCGCCGAGCTAAAACCAAAATTCATTCATCACCCGAAATCCAAGGAATGCATCCAGGGAATGCTTCGCGAACTGGGGTGCGATCTCAACAAGACTTACTTTGACGTGCCGCGGATGCGTACAGCGACAAGCGAGAACTATCTCACCGCAGGTATCGCCTACGCCTTTCATCCTCACCGCGACACATGGTACTCCGCTCCGATGTGCCAGCTTAACTGGTGGATTCCCATCTATGCGATCGAACCACGCAACGCCATGGCTTTTCATCCGAAGTATTGGCACCAGGGCGTACGCAACGGTTCCGGCGAGTACAATTACGACGAGTGGAATCGCACCAGCCGTCAGAGCGCGGCGCAACATATCAAGGTCGACACACGCAAACAACCGCATGCTGAAGAACCCCTGGAACTTGATCCACAAATTCGGGTGATAGCTCCGCCGGGAGGAATCCTCATTTTTTCCGCCGCTCATATGCACTCCACAGTGCCGAATGATTCTGGCCGCACGCGTTTCAGCATCGATTTTCGCACCGTGAATGTGGATGACGTGGCGGCGCGGCGCGGCGCACCCAATGTCGATTCCGCATCTACCGGCACCACCATGCACGATTATCTTCGCGGTTCAGATTTGGCACACGTTCCCGAGGAGTACTACCCTCTTTACGAGACTCAACCTGCCGCGGTCGGTAAGCCCGAGGTCGGCGCATCCGTGTCCACCGCTGTCGTGGATTAGTCAGGCTCGACCCTTGCGATGCTAGGAATGGTTAGGAAACTCGCCTCACGAGTAGCAGGATGACAAAAAGCGACAGCTCCCGTCGGATTTCGATGTGACCAGCCTGCCGAAATGGAAGAAAACAATGTGCATTCCTTCGAAAATATCTCCCTCGCCTCTTTCGGAGCCTACGGATGCATAAATCCGACGTAGCACGGCGCATTGCCAGGAAACTGCCCGGAGCGACAAAGTGCGCCCTGTGGCTCTGGGTCCACGTTCGACTGAGCCTTTCTCGTGACACGGAAGCGGCCGACCACTGGCTTGCACTCGAACTCGCCACCGAGCTCGGCTACCGCGTTCCCGTCTTCGCCCGTTTGGGGAACGGCATGAAGGTCCGGGTAGTCTGGAATGATTTTATCGGCAGGACCATTCAGCGGGAAGGGTATTACGAGCCCGAACTCGTGAAGCTCTTCGAACGGTTGCTCAAACCTGGAATGGTCTTTTTGGACATCGGCGCCCACATCGGCCAGTACACACTCGTTGCCAGTGAGCTCGTTGGTGAAAGCGGCGCAGTTCACAGTTTCGAACCGGACCCCGAAACTTTTCTGTGGTTGGCTTCAAACATGCGCCTCAACCAGCGCGAGAATGTGCGCCTCAATCAACTAGCGTTGTCCAACGCGGCCGGAAAAACCCAATTTTACATTTCCTCTCCTGACGACATCGGCTCCAACTCCCTCTCACCGCCGAGCAATTTCTCAGGACGCGTCGTGGAAGTGACGTTGACAACCGTGGATTCTTATCTGGCGGAGAATCGAGTGCCTCGCGTGGATCTTTTGAAGGCGGACATCGAAGGGGCGGAGTACGCCATGCTCTCGGGAGCCGACTCGCTTCTTAGGAGCGAGCATAAGCCCGTCATTATCATTGAGTTTGAACAGGCCCGCCAGCGCGCGATGGGCTCCTCCTGCGCAAAATTAGCGGAGCTACTGTCCACCCGAGGTTATGTTCTTTATAAAATCGGCGAGGCGGGCTTCGAATCGTACACACCGAATGAAAACGACCAGCCTTCGTTCAATATCCTGGCCATTCCCGTCGATCGCCGAAGTTTACTCCTTGAATTGCAAAGTGCAGCTTGAGGTGGAATCGTGCTTCTCTTGTGGGACGATATGATTAGAAGGGGGCATTGCAAACGGCAGCTCTCATGAGTTTCGAAACTTCATTTGTGGGGCAGAAGGTCCTGGTTACAGGAGCCAGCGGTTTTCTGGGCGCTCACATCTGCAGGCGCTTTCACGAGAGCGGCGTCGAACTATGTGCCGTGTCCCGCACGGCACCGAAGGACGATGCCTTTCGCATTTCCTGGGTTCCCGGCGATGTCAGCGATTGGGAGACCATCCAATCCCTTATTCGCGAGTTTCACCCCGACGTTGTTTTTCATCTCAGCGGCCATGGCGTCGGCGCCCCGGGGCTAGAACACGTGCTTCCCACCTTTCGGCACGATCTGGCGACAACGGTAAATATTCTCACTGCCATCACTCAATTCGGAGTTAGACGCCTCGTGCTTGCGGCTTCGCTCGAAGAGCCCGTCTATGGAAGTTCCGAGATCACGCCATCGACGCCCTATGCCGCTGCGAAATTCTCTAGCACAATGTATGCCCGAATGTTTCACAAGCTGTATGGAACTCCGGTCGTCCAAGTTCGGCCGTTCATGACATACGGCCCGGGGCAGCGCGCGCACAAACTCATTCCGTACGTGACGCTCGCGTTGCTGCAGACCCAGTCGCCCAAGCTCGGTAGCGGCCTGCGGCCTGTCGATTGGGTCTACATCGATGATGTAATCGACGGCATGTTGGCCGCCGCCCTTGCACCAAACATCGAAGGTAGCGCTATCGATTTGGGCTCGGGAGTTTTGGTCTCCATTCGCGAGGTGGTCATGCAACTCGTCGATATTGTAGGAGCCCCCGTTCAGCCGCAATTCGGGGCCGTGGTAGATCGGCCCATGGAAAAAGTTCGCTTAGCGGACATGGCTGTGGCGCAGGAAAAGCTCGGCTGGAAACCACGGATTCCGCTACACGAAGGGCTAGAACTAACAGTCAAATGGTTTCGCGAAGAGCTGGCTCTTTCCGGGGCTCGCCAAAACAGCAGAGGGAGCGCATGACGCCATCATCGAGTTCGGGTTGTCGATTCTGC
Organism: uncultured Acidobacteriota bacterium; assembly: GCA_963833345.1. Classification (GTDB taxonomy): domain Bacteria; phylum Acidobacteriota; class Terriglobia; order Acidiferrales; family UBA7541; genus Acidiferrum. The sequence continues at coordinate 5,140,735 of CAWHXI010000002.1, forward strand.
GGTGCCCCAATTGAACATACCGTGGTGGACCTCGGTATGTCGCCGCTTTGCGAAAGTTATCTAAGCGCTGAACAGATCGATCAGATGGAGCCCTGCTATCCCCTCCATGTTTTCGTCTGCGGAAAATGCTTCTTGGTGCAATTGAAGGAGTACGTTAGCGCTGAACACATCTTCAGCGACTATGCCTATTTTTCTTCTTACTCGGATAGTTGGCTGGCACACGCCAAGACATACACGGAGCACATGATCGACCGCTTTGGTTTTGGACCTAAGAGCTTGGTTGTTGAACTCGCCAGCAATGACGGCTACCTCCTGCAGTATTTCGTCGCTAAAGGCATTCCCTCTCTTGGCATCGAGCCCGCAGCCAATGTCGCCAAAGTCGCCGAAGAAAAAGGCGTGCCCACCCTGGTAAAGTTCTTCGGCGTCGCCACCGCAGCCGAGCTCGTCGCCCAGGGCAAACGCGCCGATCTGCTTCTGGGAAACAATGTCCTTGCGCAGGTTCCTGACCTCAACGACTTTGTTGCGGGTATGAAGATTCTCCTAAGCCCGAAAGGCATTATTACGATGGAGTTTCCTCATCTCTTGCGCCTGATGGAAGAAAACCAATTCGACACAATCTACCACGAACATTTCTCCTATTTCTCGCTTTATACGACCGAAAAGATTTTTGCCGGCCACGGCATGACGCTTTTCGATGTCGAGGAAATTCGAACGCACGGTGGCTCGCTGAGGATTTTCGCGCGCCATACCGAGGACACTTCAAAGCCCGTGAGCAGCCGCATCCACGAACTCCGTGCCAGGGAGGAGGCGGTTGGCACCAATCAGCTTAGCTCCTACAGCTCTTTTTCCGAACAGGTGAAGGAGACCAAGCGCAAGCTGCTGGATTTCCTCATTCGCGCCAAACGGGAAGGGAAGCGTATCGTTGGATACGGCGCTCCGGGAAAAGGCAATACCCTCTTAAATTATTGTGCTATTCGCACCGATTTCCTGGATTTCACCGTGGACCGCAATCCCCACAAGCAGGGGAAATTCCTGCCCGGAACACATATTCCGATTTTTCATCCCGACCGTATTCGCGAGGCACGGCCTGATTACCTCTTCATTCTGCCTTGGAATTTGAAGGACGAGGTCATGAAGCAGAACGCATTTATCCGGGAGTGGGGCGGTCGCTTCCTCGTGCCCATCCCCGAGGTGAGGGTCTATGATTGATTGGGCCTCCATCCTCCGAGACGTGATACGCGGCGCGGGCCGTGGAAGGAGACTTCTCTAATGAAAGTTGTTCTTTTTTGCGGTGGTTTGGGCATGCGGCTCCGCGAGTATGCGGAAAATATCCCCAAGCCTATGGTCCCTATAGGCTATCGCCCAATTTTGTGGCATGTGATGAAATACTATGCCCATTTTGGCCACAAGGATTTTATCCTCTGCCTGGGCTACCGAGCCGACGCTATCAAGCAGTATTTCTTGAATTACGACGAATGCATCTCCAATGATTTCATGCTCTCGCAGGGAGGCAAGAGTCTCGAACTTTTCAATAGTGATATCCACGATTGGAAAATCACTTTCGCCGAAACAGGGATCAATTCCAACATCGGCCAGCGATTGAAAGCCATTGAAAAATATCTCGAAGGCGAAGAAACATTCCTCGCCAACTACTGCGACGGACTCACGGACCTGCACTTTCCGGATCTTGTGCAGTTCGCTTCCCAGCACGGCCGCATCGCCAGCTTCATCTGCGCAAAACCCAATCTCAGTTATCACCTCGTCTCGACCCAACCGGACGGGCTCGTACAAGAAATCAAGGCCATTACTCGTACGGATCTTCGTATCAATGGAGGTTATTTTGTTCTTAAGCAGGATATCTTCCGCTACATGCGAGCTGGTGAAGAACTGGTCCTAGAGCCTTTCCAACGCCTAATCCAGGAAAAGCAGATTATGGGTTATCCCTATGACGGTTTCTTCGCCACCATGGACACTTTCAAGGACAAGCAGCAGCTCGATGACATGTACGCAAAAGGAAGCGCACCCTGGGAGGTTTGGAAAAACGGGCTCTCGAGCTCCGGCGTACTTCCTGCTTCTGCCGAATCTCCTTCGGAAGATGCTGTGCCGTACGTGCCTGCGCGCTACCGCCATGCTTAGCGTCTCACTCGGAGCGCGCCGCACTCCCCTTCGTCGGCTGCTGTGCCTCGGTGCGCACAGCGATGACATCGAGATCGGTTGCGGTGGCACGATTCTTACGTTGCTTGCCCAGAATCCCGGCCTTGACATTCGATGGGTGGTGTTCAGCTCGGGCCCGCAACGCGAGCAGGAAGCCTATCGAAGTGCTGCCACGTTTCTTAGAAGGACTAGAAACAAAAGGATCATCGTGCGCGACTTCCGCAACGCCTTCTTTCCATTCGTCGGTGCCGAGATCAAGGAATTCTTCGAGGAGTTGAAAGCGGATTTCACTCCTGACCTGGTATTCACCCATTACCGGGACGACCGTCACCAGGACCATCGGGTGCTTTCCGACCTCGCTTGGAACACCTTCCGAAATCATTTCATTCTCGAATACGAGATCCCAAAATACGATGGCGACCTCGGCTCGCCGAATTTCTTCGTGCCCATCGCTGCGGCCATCTGTCAGCGGAAAATCAAGTATCTGTTTGACGCCTTCGCTACACAGCGCGACAAGCAATGGTTTACTCGGGACACGTTTCTCGGTTTGATGCGGCTTCGCGGAATCGAATCCAACGCGCCCAGCGGCTATGCGGAGGCATTTTATTCTCGCAAAGCGGTTCTTTCCGATGGTAAATGAAACTCGGAGTCAAGTGGCGGCCGGTACCGTGGCTGGTAGGAAAGCGAGCCGTGAGAGCTTAGAAGATCGTGCTGAACAAAAAATCATGAATCCCCGTTTAAGCTTTGGCATGCCGGTTTACAATGGAGAGCACTTCGTGTCAGAAGCGCTAGATTCGCTTCTGGCGCAGACTTTCCAGGATTTTGAAATCGTCATCGCGGACAACGCCTCCACGGATCGCACCGGAGAAATCTGCCGTTCGTACGCATCTCGCGATCCCCGCATTCGTTACTTTCGCAATGACAAAAACATCGGGGCGGCTGGGAATCACAACCTTGTCGTCGAACGCTCCACCGGTGAATTCTTCATGTGGATGTCCCACGACGATATCTGCATTCCCACCTATGTGGAGAATTGCGTGGCGATTCTAGAAAAAGATCCTGGCATCGTTCTTTGTCACTCAAAAACCGGAGATATCGAAGAACACGGCCTCGCACTTCAGCGTGACAATCTACACCGCCAGTTGTCTGTCGAAAGCGATCGTTTGAACACCGACTCGCCGCACGCGCATATCCGTTTTCGCGATTTAATCCGGCTAGACCACCAGTGCGAAGCAATGTATGGCGTGGTCCGCGCTAACGTGTTGAAGGGCACACCCGTGCATGGCAATTACGCCGACGCGGACCGCGTCTTGCTCGCAGAGCTCGGACTCTATGGCCGCTTTCATGTCATTCCCGACTATCTTTTTCTACACCGCGAACATGCGCTGCGCTCTGTAGAATTGCACCCGAGCCGTCAAGAAAGAACCGTTTGGATGGATCCCACTGCCGCGGGGAAGATCCTCCTTCCGCATTTCCGGCAGCTCTCCGAATTGATCCTTTGCTTGCAACGCACTCCACTGCCCGCCAAAATGCGATTCCTTTGCTATGGACATCTCATCAAGTGGACCTTTACAAATCGGAAGCGCTTCTTCTCCGATGCTTCGGTCGCCACAGTCCAGCTTCTCAGGCGCTTTCGCCGCGACAAGCAGGGGCCACTGGCCCAAACTTAGCGCTGAAAACTTCACCCATGTCAGCGCCCGCCACACCCTCCGACATGAATAATTCTCCGCTTTTCCCAGAAATTGGAATTATCACTCTCACTCCGGACCATTGGCAGCAAAATTGGCAGACGCGTCATCAAATCCTGTCGCGACTGGCGAGATATTTCCATGTCGCCTGGATGAACCCCCCAGCCGATTGGCGTGGCACTCTACGTGAAGCCTTCAAGCATCCCTGGACGCCCGACTCCACGTCCCTCCCACCCGCATTGCACCTATACCAACCCGAACCCTGGCTCCCCCATTTTTATCGGCCGCAATGGCTTGCCGACTGGACCTTCCGTCGGCGTCTTGAGCACGCGCGGAATCTGCTGCTGCAACAAAGATGCCGCAAGATACTTTTGTATCTGTGGCGGCCGGAATTCCTTCGCGCACTAGACTTGATCCCCTATGATCTTAGTTGCTATCACATGGATGATGAATATAGTTTCTCGTCCGCCGATCTTCCTATTTCCGGTGACGAACGCCACCTCCTCGAACGAGTAAATCAGGTCTTCATCCATTCGCCAGCTCTGTTGGAAAAAAAAGGTAAGTTTAATACCAACACGGAATTCGTCCCCAATGGGGTTGATTACCTCTCTTTTTCTAGGGCCGTGCCTCCGCCCGCGGACATTACCGGCATCCCACATCCACGTATTGGATATACCGGCTATGTAAAAAAGCAGCTCGATTTGCCATTACTCCTGCGCTTGAGCAAAGCCAACCCTAATTGGCAATTGATTATTGTCGGCGAAATGAGTCCTCACTCCGAAATCACGGAGAGCATTGGAAAGTTGCGCGCACTGCCTAACGTTCATTTTCTTGGTGCAAAATCAACCAGCGAGCTGGCAGCGTACCCTCAGCACTTCGACGTTTGCCTCATGCCCTATGTGCTCGATGGCTACACCCGCTATATTTATCCCCTCAAATTGCACGAATACCTGGCCAGCGGCCGCCCCATCGTCGGCACGCGCATCCCTTCTCTTGAGCCTTTCGCCAGCGTAATCGGTATCGCTGAAAACGATGTTCAGTGGCAGGAGTGCATCGCGCGCCTACTCCTACCCGAGGCCAGCAGTCCCACGAACAGAGACCGCCGGCAATGTGTTGCACGTCAGCATGATTGGGACTTGTTGGTGGAACGGATCGCCCGCAATCTGATCCGGCATATCGAGCCACAATTCGGAGATCGACTACCCAGCGCTCGATCTGAGCTGCCTATCTCCGCCACTCTCCCTTGACAGGGTGCCCAACTTGGGAGCCTGGCTGCTGCGGTCTTCGTGCTTTCTGGGCGCAGAGAGCTCGCTCTGACCTGACCCAGGAAAAGTTGTGGAATATTACTCCCATTGTTTTCCCCTATCTTAGGGGTTCTCGAACTATTCCCCTTTTAAATGGTTTGTTTTCTTTAATATAGAGGACAAGGACTTGGCGATGAATCTGCCTGTACCTCCACGTCGGTATGTCTGATAACAGCCTCATCCCTAATCGAAGTGTAGGTCTTCACGTCGGCGATTTGGTCGAAGTGCGGAGCGAGGCTGAAGTTCTCTCCACGCTAGACGACCACGCCCGCCTCGAATCCCTGCCGTTTATGCCTGAGATGCTCAAGTTTTGTGGAAAACGATTTCGCATCTTCAAGCGCGTCGATAAAGCCTGCGACACCATTGTGAAAGACGGCATTCGTCGCATGGAGAATACGGTTATTTTGCAGGGGCTTCGCTGCGATGGAGAGGCCCACGCCGGTTGCCAAGCCGCGTGCATGATTCTTTGGAAAGAGAAATGGCTGAAGTTGATCCAAAAAGGCTCATCCGATAAATCGAATTTGTCCCAGATTGAGAACCCTGCCACCGTGCTACCCACCTGCAGTGCGACAGTTCGCGACATTGCTCCGGCATCCACGCGCAATAGAATTTATGAATCCGTCTACGCCAGCGGCGCACCAGCTATCCACGGCGAAGAGATTTATTCCTGCCAGGCCACAGAAATGCGCAAAGCGACGTCCCCCATGAAATGGTGGGACCCCCGCCAATATTGGAGAGACCTCCGTTCCGGGAATGTAGGAATCTGGCCGCTGTTGCGTTCCTTTGGCATCTGGCTTTTCAATGTGATCCAGCACTACCGCAAGGGTGGTAAATATCCATTTATCGAGGGCAAGCTCACAAAGACTCCTCACCTCGAGTTGCACCTCCAGCCTGGCGAATTGGTACAGCTCTTGCCCAAGACCGAGATTCTGAAGACCTTAGATAAGCGCAATCGCAACCGCGGTCTGTCATTCGACAAGGAACTCGTCAAGTATTGCGGCGGCGTCTACCGCGTCTTTCGCAGGGTAGATAAGATCGTCGATGAGGCAAACGGGAAGATCCTCCGTCTTTCCAATCCCTGCATAGTTCTAGAGGGTGTCACCTGCACTGGTGACTACAATCGCTATTGCCCCCGCAATATTTTTCATTATGTCCGCGAGATCTGGCTCAAGCGTGTCGAGGATTCCAGCCGCTTGGAAGCGAATCCGCGCCCTTGCGATCTTGATGCCATGACCCCGGCGGTTTGTGGGGAATCTCCACGTTCCGCCGAGGTTCACTGAGAAAATGGCATTAAATTTTTGTCTTTTTCTCGCTCAACTTAAATTGTCCAGGTTGATCTGAGATAGTCGTAGCTTCTTATCCCGAGCCTGAGGTATGCCGATGTTGACGACTCAAAGTTTCTCCGCCCGCTGCTTTCTAAAATTCAGCGCCCTTTTTGCGGCCGTTTTATTTCTCGGCACTGCGGGCCGAGCCGCCACGATCTCCTTTGTACAGGCCAATTCCGCTGTGCCTGCCTCGGGAACCACTGTGAAGGTGACCTATACAAACGCGCAGTCAGCTGGTGACCTGAACATCGTTGCCATCGGCTGGAACAACTCCACTACCGTGGTCAACTCTGTGACCGACACTGTCGGCAATGTTTACAACGTCGCTGCAGGTCCCACCGTCCAAACGGGAACTCAGAGTGCGGTTATTTATTATGCAAAAAATATCGCTGCGGCCGCTGCGAACGGGAACACTGTAACGGTAACATTCAGTGCCTCTGCGCCTTATCCCGATGTCCGCATCTTGGAATACGGCGGCCTGGACACTGCAAATCCCCTTGATGTCGGCGCTGCAGCGTCGGGTACCTCGACCACCTGCGACAGCGGCGCGGCAACGACTACATCCGCCAATGATTTGATTTTCGGCGCCAACTATGTGCAAACCGATACATCCAAGGCAGGCACTGGTTTCACTAAGCGCCTCATCACCTCTCCAGATGGAGACATTGCCGAGGATGAAATCGTGACAGCTACAGGTTCGTATCACACCACTGCAACTCTCTCCTCATCAGGTGGGTGGATCATGCAGTTGGCGGCATTCAAAGCTGCTTCAGGAACTGGCGGAACTCCGCCGACGGCCCCGACAAACCTGACCGCCACTTCTGTCAGCAGTACTCAAATCAATCTTTCTTGGACGGCTTCCACCTCCTCGGGCAGCACCATCGCTGGATACAGGGTCGACCGCTGCTCTGGCGCGGGTTGCAGCAACTTCGCTCAAATTGCTTCTCCCACGACCACCACCTACAGCGATTCCGGACTCACCGCTTCCACTAGCTACAGTTATTACGCTGTAGCTGTCGACGCTAACGGTCTCGTCAGTTCGAATTCCAATACTGCCACGGCCACCACACAGGCCGGAGGACCACCCCCACCGACGTTTGTGCAAGCCAACTACGCGGTTCCTGCCAGCGGTTCCACCGTGCAGGTGACCTTTACCGCGATGCAGATGTCCGGCGACCTGAATATCGTCGCCATCGGTTGGAATAACTCCACCACGCAAGTCAGTTCCGTCACGGATACGGTAGGGAACGCTTATGTTGCAGCAACCTCTCCGAGCGTGCAGACGGGCGTGCAGAGCATGGTTATCTACTACGCCAAAAATATCTCTTCGGCTTCAGCGAACGCCAATACCGTGACCGTCAATTTCAGCGCCTCGGCCTCGTATCCCGACATTCGCATTCTCGAATATGCAGGTCTGGACACCTCCAGCCCCCTTGATGTGGCCGTTGGTGCCTCCGGCACAGGCACCACCAGCGACAGCGGTGCTGCAACCACGACCAATGCAAATGACCTGATTTTCGGCGCAAACTATGTGCAGACTGACACCGCCAGTGCGGGCACGGGCTTTACTAAGCGTTTGATCACTTCCCCCGACGGTGATATTGCGGAAGACGAACTCGTTAGCTCTACTGGCAGTTATCACGCCACCGCCACGCTCTCCTCTTCGGGCGGTTGGGTCATGCAGCTCGCAGCCTTTAAAGCTGCCACGACCGGTTCGGGCGGCGGAACGCCTCCGACTGTTTCTATTACCGCTCCCGCTCCAAATGCCAGCCTCACGGGAACGGCGACGGTGACTGCGACGGCCACCGCGACCGGCGGTACCATTGCCAGCGTTCAATTTTTTGTCGATAACTCCAGCATCGGCTCGCCCGTTACCACAGCGCCGTACTCCATCTCCTGGAATACAGCCACTGTCGCCAATGGCACTCACACTCTCACTGCACTCGCGATCGATAGCAATGGTAATAAAGCGACCAGCCCTGGCATCCCCGTTACCACCAGCAATGCAGGCCCCCCGGCAACCCCGACCTTCGTGCAAAGCAACTATTCCGTTCCCTCTACTCCGCAAAGTTCGGTCAGCGTCCCGTACCGGACAGCACAAGCTGCGGGCGACGTGAACCTCGTCGTTATCGGCTGGAACGATACGGCTGCTGCCGTGAGTTCCGTTACCGATTCCAGTGGCAATACCTACGCGATAGTCGTCGGCCCGACGGAACTACCCGGCGAGCTCACCCAAATCATCTATTACTCGAAAGGTATAGCTGCAGCCAGCGCAGGCTCTAACACCGTTACCGTGAATTTCTCCGTCGCCGCTTCTTACCCGGATGTTCGGATCCTGGAATACAGCGGAATCGATGTCGGAATCAGTATCGATGTGACTGCAGGTGCGACAGGCAATAGTGCCACGAGCGACAGTGGCGGTGCCCTCACCACTAACGCCAACGATCTGATATTTGGCGCCAACTACGTCCAGACCAGCACGGCTGCTCCTGGAACGGGTTTCACCAGCCGTGCCATAACTGCGCCTGACGGCGACATCATCGAAGATATGTTGGTCTCCACCACTGGCACCTATCACGCCACGGCAAACCTTACTGGAGCAGGCAACTGGGTAATGCAGATGATTGCTCTTCGCGCTGCCGGGAGTCCACCGCCTCCCCCCCCACCCAATCCACCAACCGTCTCCATCACCGCCCCGGCAAACAATGCGACCGTCTCCGGCACCATCGTCCTATCGGCTACCGCTTCCGATGTGGGCAGTTCTGTGACGAGCGTCCAGTTCCTCGACAATGGCAACAATCTCGGCGCGCCCCTAACTACGGCACCTTACTCCTTTAGTCTCGACACCACCACCCTCTTCAATGGGCCGCATACTCTGACGGCCGTCGCATCGAATCCTTCTAATCAGTCGACGACTTCCAGCCCAGTCTCGATTACGGTTGCCAATTCCTCTCCCAAGCCTGCGGGTCAATGGTATGGTCCCTACACTTGGCCGCTCGTCGGCATTCATTCGTTGCTTTTGGAAACCGGCAAGGTTTTGACGTGGGAGGACGAAACAACCTCTCCCGCATCCTCAGTATGGGATCCCACTACTAGCACTTTTGCTCCCGTGCCCTACACGTCCATGGACCTGTTCTGTTCAGGTCACGCTCAGCTTCGTGATGGCCGCATCTTGGTTGCGGGCGGGCACATCACAAACTACGTTGGCATTAACAATGCCACGCTCTTCGATCCCGTCGCCGAGACTTGGAGTTCTGCGGCACTCATGGCCTACGCGCGTTGGTATCCGACCGTCACGGAGTTGCCCGATGGCCGCCTTCTCGCCACTTCGGGCGCGATCAGTTGCCAAGGCTGCAACGCCAATACGCCCGAGCTATACGATCCCACCGCGAACACCTGGACGCAATTGACTGCCGCCACCATCAGTCTCCCTCTTTACCCGCACATGTTTGTCTTGCCCAATGGCAATCTCTTTGTCGCGGGCTCTTATGAACTTCCAGTCGCTGGCATGGAATTGAACGTCTCCACGCAAACCTGGACGACCATCGACCCCAATCTATACGACGGCGGCAGCTCGGTTATGTACTCGCCAGGCAAAATATTGAAGGCGGGAACATCGGCCAACTCCGATTCCCCGTATGCTGACTCCGCCGCTACCGCGTACACTATCGATCTAACGCAGTCCTCTCCGGCATGGAAGGCCACCTCATCAATGGCCAATCCCCGGACATATCTCAATCTGACCATGTTGCCGGACGGGACCGTCCTGGCCACCGGCGGCGAGACCACGACAAACCCGTTCGACCTAACCAAGGCTGTCTACGCGGCTGAGCTCTGGACGCCCTCCACGGGCAACTGGGCTACGCTCAGCAGCATGCAGACGCCTCGCGTCTACCATTCAACGGCCTTGCTGCTTCCAGATGCACGCGTGCTCGTCTCAGGAAGCGGTCAGTACGGCACAGGCAGCACGAACGAGTTCAATGCGGAGATCTTTGCACCGCCATACCTCTTCAAGGGTCCGCGTCCAACCATTACTTCGGCGCCTTCCCAGCTGACCTACGGGCAGGGCTTCACCGTGCAAAGTCCTAACGCCGCGAACATCGCATCCGTCGTTCTCATCCGGCTCGGGACAGTTACGCATGCGTTCAATGAAAACCAGGGCTTCATCCCCCTGACCTTCACCACGACAAGCGGTAGTCTGACCCCCACCGCTCCTGCTAACTCTAATATCGCTCCGCCCGGTTTTTACATGCTGTTCATAGTCGATACCAATGGGGTGCCTTCGGTAGCCCAAATCGTTCAGTTCCCTTGATTCTTAAATGTGCAAATCGAGTCTTGTGTCCCTGTTCTCCATTTTGGACGGGGACACAGTCGTTTTCTGCCTTGCAACTATTTGGATCCTGCTGTGGACGAGAATTGAATTTGGAAACTATGTGCAGCAATGCTGCACAGGTTTTCCCAAACACTGCTTTCTTCACCCGCCGTTAACATTTAACTGTTTTAGAATCAGCATTTTATCGCCAGGAGGAATGGCGCCTAAGTTGCCTATACTACTCACGTGAGACACTTCCTCAGTTTGTTCATGTCCTTGGAAGAGCCCAGTGGGCTCTTCCTGGCAGGTATTGCTTTGATTGCGGTAGGGTTCGTTCTACGGCGAGTCTTCGTGGGCCCCCAGGCTCACAAAGGCTTGGCCGACTAGGTTCCCAGTTCTAACGATCTCCCGTTCTGCTGCGAAGCAAGCTACCTTCACCCTTGAGCTAGTTAGGGTCTGGGTGACAATGCCTTCTCACTCTCTGGGAGGGGTGGACGGACGCTGCCCTCCTTCCCTTGGTCGGGTCACCTCCCTATCCAGATTAAGCGGACCGCGCGCGTCCAGTTTCTAGTCGCCTAATCCTCGGGAGAATGACTCATCCCGGGAGCGTCCCCAGAGTTGTCGCATTAAACTTTCAGAAATTTCGATCTGCAGTTTGTTAAATTCCCACAAATCGTTATACTTCTTTTCCCCGCGCGGCTGCAGAGTGCTCAGCCCCCTACGGCTAAAGCTGACGTCAGCTTGGTTCGTGCGCCGTCTCCGCTGTACGGGCTGGTGAATTGAATTCAGTGTTATTGGTTGAGAGCCATCCTGTTGTGGAGGGATCAGAGGACCTGGACTAAAGGGCAGCTAAACACTGTCCTCGCGTACGGTACACAAGACGGGGGAAGGCCTTATATTGTGCAAGCAGGTTTAAGCGCGCAAAGCCTAAGATTTTGAATAGGGGCTTGGCATTTTGTTCAATCGGCTCTTCCCGGAAATCTAGGATTAAGAGGAAGCCGGAGTCTATTCATGTCAATGACCGGAGTTCTTTCGATGCGGACGCGCTGCCATTCTAGTTTCGAAGCTACCTCATTGAGAAGGTTGAGCGTTGCTCTTGCTCTATTGTCGTGCGGGGGACTCGTCTCCTGCGCTGGTCTGGTGAGTTCGGGTTCCAATAGCGCCCGGCAGCTCTCTATTTCCCTAAACGCGACTAACGTTTCCGTCCAAGTGTCGCACTCCACGTCTTTCACGGCAACGGTCTCGAACGATCCGTCGAATCTAGGTGTGAGCTGGAGCCTTTCCGGCAGCGGCTGCTCGGGTTCGACTTGCGGTACGCTGACAAACGTCACCACCACCTCAGTGACCTACGATGCACCGGCAACTGCGCCGAGTCCTGCAACCGTGACGTTGCAGGCCACGTCGATCACCGACAACACGAAGTCGGCTAGCTCGACCGTCACGATCACGACGCCCCCTGTAGCGATTTCTGTGACGGTGAATCCGACGTCGGCAACGGTTCAGGTGTCGCAGTCCACAAGCTTCAGCGCGACGGTACAGAACGATTCTGCGAATAAAGGTGCGACTTGGACGATATCCGGGACAGGCTGCACGGGGGTAGCCTGCGGGACGTTGACAAACGTCACCACCACCTCAGTGACCTACAATGCGCCGGCAACAGCGCCGAGTCCTGCGACGGTCACGCTCAAAGCGACGTCGATCGCGGACAACACGAAATCGGCTAGCACGACCGTCACGATCACGACGTCCCCTGCAGCGATTTCTGTGACGGTGAATCCGACCTCCGCATCGGTGCGGGTGTCGCAGTCCACAAGTTTCACCGCGACGGTGCAGAACGATTCTGCGAATAAAGGTGCGACTTGGACGATATCCGGGACAGGCTGCACGGGCGCGGCCTGCGGCACGCTGACAAATGTCACCACTATCTCGGTGACCTACAATGCGCCTGCCACTGCGCCAAGTCCTGCGACCGTGACGCTGCAAGCCACATCGGTCGCCGACAACACCAAGTCGGCTACTGCGAGCATCACCATCACGACGCCGCTTCCGCCAATTTCTGTGACGGTGAATCCGACCTCCGCATCTTTACAAGTATCGCAGTCCACCGGGTTCAGCGCCACGGTACAAAACGATTCTCTGAACAAGGGTGTGAGTTGGAGCGTGTTTGGGAGCGGCTGCTTGGGTGCGGCCTGCGGCACGCTGACAAATGTCACCAGCACTTCAGTGACCTACAATGCGCCTGCCACTGCGCCAAGTCCTGCGACCGTGACGCTGCAAGCCACATCGGTCGCCGACAACACCAAGTCGGCTTCTGCGAGCATCACCATCACGACGCCGCCTCCACCAATTTCTGTGACGGTGAATCCTACCTCCGCATCGATACAAGTATCGCAGTCCACTGGGTTCAGCGCGACGGTGCAAAACGATTCTGCGAACAAGGGCGTGAGTTGGAGCTTGTCTGGCACGGGCTGCTCGGGTGCGGCCTGCGGCATCTTGACAAATGTCACCGCTACCTCGGTGACCTACAACGCGCCTGCCACTGCGCCGAGTCCTGCAACCGTGACGCTGCAGGCCACGTCTATCGGCGATAGCACGAAGTCGGCTACCGCGACAGTCACGATCACAACGCTTCCACCTCCGATTTCCGTCAGCGTGAATCCGATCTCCGCGTCAGTGCAGGTGTCGCAGTCCACGGGCTTCACCGCGACAGTACAGAACGATTCCGCGAAAAAAGGTGCAAATTGGGTGCTATCCGGCACGGGCTGCACCGGTGCCGCCTGCGGCACGCTGACAAATGTCACCACTACCTCGGTGACCTACACCGCGCCGGCCACTGCGCCGAGTCCTGCAACCGTGACGTTGCAAGCCACGTCGATCACCGACAACACCAAGTCGGCTTCTGCGACCATCACCATCACGACGCCGCCTCCACCAATTTCTGTGACGGCGAATCCAGCCTCCGCACTGGTACAAGTATCGCAGTCCACCGGGTTCAGCGCGACGGTACAAAACGATTCTCTGAACAAGGGTGTGAGTTGGAGCGTGTTTGGGAGCGGCTGTTCGGGTGCGGCCTGCGGCACGCTGACAAATGTCACGACCACCTCGGTGACCTACAATGCGCCTGCCACCGCACCGAGTCCTGCAACCGTGACGCTACAAGCCAGCTCGATCGCCGACAACACCAAGTCTGCTTCTGCGATCATCACCATCACGGCGCCGCCTCCACCCATTTCTGTGACGGTGAATCCAACCTCCGCATCTTTACAAGTATCGCAGTCCACCGGGTTCAGCGCGACGGTACAAAACGATTCTGCGAACAAGGGCGTGAGTTGGAGCTTGTCTGGCACGGGCTGCACTGGTGCGTCCTGCGGCACGCTGACAAGTGTCACGACCACCTCGGTGACCTACAATGCACCGGCAACTGCGCCGAGTCCTGCGACCGTGACGCTGCAAGCCAGCTCGATCGCCGACAACACCAAGTCGGCTTCTGCGAGCATCACCATCACGACGCCGCTTCCGCCAATTTCTGTGACGGTGAATCCAACCTCCGCATCGGTACAAGTATCGCAGTCCACTGGGTTCAGCGGGACGGTTCAAAACGATTCTGCGAACAAGGGTGTGAGTTGGAGCTTGTCTGGCACGGGCTGCACTGGTGCGTCCTGCGGCACGCTGACAAATGTCACGACCACCTCGGTGACCTACAACGCGCCGGCCACTGCGCCGAGTCCTGCAACCGTGACGCTGCAAGCCACCTCTATCGCCGACAACACCAAGTCGGCGTCAGTCATTATTACCATTTCCTCGGCCACCGCGACGGTGACCATCAGTCCGCGGCGGGGCTCTCTCACTTTCACACAGACATTGCAGTTGCAGACGAACTTGCCAAACTCCAGCGTGACTTGGTCAGTGGATGGTTTCACCGGCGGGAACGCTACAGTGGGCACGATCATATCGTCTGGGCTCTTCACACCCGGTACAGCGGCTGGCGCGCACAGCATCACCGTCACGGCTAACGGAGATGCTTCCAATAACGCCACGGCAGTTATTGCGGTGACGGACTTCGCAGGGGTTCCTACCTATCACACCGACAACGCTCGTACAGGGCAAAACGTGCAGGAGTACGCGTTGACGCCTTCTACGGTAAACTCCACTCAATTCGGCCTGCAATTCACGCAGGCCATAGACGGCTGGGCTTATGCACAGCCGCTGTGGGTGCCCAGCGTAGCGGTGGCTGGGAAAGGTACGCACAACGTTGTGTTTGTGGCCACGATGAACAATTCCGTGTACGCCTTCGACGCGGACACCAAGCAAACGGCGCTATGGCATGTGAATCTGACGCCGGCAGGGGAGGCCGCGGCGACACCCAGCCAAGTGAATGACACCAACATTCTGGTGAACATAGGGATTATCGGAACCCCCGTGATCGACAGTTCGACGGGGACCTTGTATGTGGTCGCCAAGACGTGCGACGCGGCTACCTGCACGACCTTCCACCAGCGGCTGCACGCACTGGATATCACTACGGGCAACGAGAAGACTGGGAGTCCTGTGGACATAGTGGCCTCTGTGGCCGGAGTGGGGATTGCAAGTTCTGGAGGGACGGTAGCGTTCTCGCCGTTGCATCATATGCAGCGGCCGGGCCTGCTCTTGTCGAACGGCGTAGTGTATATCGGTTTGGGATCACACGACGACAACGATCCATATCACGGGTGGGTGCTGGGTTATGATGCGCGGACACTGCAGCAAACCATGGTGTACTGCACCACGCCGGACGCCACGGAAGGATCGATCTGGATGTCCGGAGGTGGCTTGGCCTCGGATCCGAGTGGAAACATTTATTTCATTACCGCGAACGGATCGTTCGATGCCAACACGGGAGGAAGAGACTACGGGGATTCAATCGTGAAGCTGAGTCCAGGCGGGACGGTACTGGATTATTTCTCGCCGGACAACGAAGCGGATTTGTCGACACGAGATGTCGACTTGGGTGCAGCAGGACCGGTGATACTGCCAGATCAAACGGGAGCGCACGTGCACGAAGTGTTGGGAGGGGGGAAGGGAGGAATCTGGTATTTGTTGGACCGCGACAACATGGGGCATTTCGATCCGGTGAACGACAGCCAGATCGTGCAATCCGTGACGATTGTGAACACCTCTGGAGGCGTGTTCACGGGCATGTTCGACTCACCAGCATATTGGAATGGCAATTTATACGTGTCTGCGGTTAACGACGTACTGAAAGCCTACAGTTTGAGTGCCGGCCTGCTATCGTTTTCTCCCACATCCACATCGAATGTGGGGAATTTCAGTTTTCCGTCGCCGACGCCAGCAGTGTCGGCGAATGGAACGAGTAATGGAGTGGTGTGGGCTATGAGTTCGGCGGGGTCCACGCTGCACGCATTCGATGCGCTAAATTTGGCGACCGAGCTGTACAATAGTGGACAGGCCGCGGGGAACCGCGACAGGACCGGCCTAGGGGTAAAGTTCAGCGTTCCGACGGTTGCCAACGGGAAAGTCTACGTGGGCACGCAAACCGAACTCGACGTCTTCGGCCTCTTCCCGTAAATCACATCGCCTCTCGGACCAGCAGAAATCTTCACTCTCGCTCGCAGATAAGAATGCTCTCATCATGCGCTTGACTGCGAGGCACATAGTCCATCTTTTCATACACTCTGTATTTTATTGAACAGACGATCTTTATAAGCTTTGGTATAAATCCAGGAGAGCGGTGGAACACGAGGAAAGTTTTATAGCTGGAGGAATGTAGATTGTCTGAACTAGAGATTATAAAGCTTTCAATTCGTGTAAGAATTCCAGTCGGGTTGGACATTTTTACCGTTCAAGCCAAACCTCTCCTGGAATAACTGATTTAGTTACTCACGGTTACAATGTTGCAGTTTGGTTTCTGAATTGCAACCGAAAAACGGTGGCAAAGTTGGGCCCGTGAGCTTTTTTTGTCACGGCTCTCGGCTCTTCCAGCCATCCCGAGACAGAAGTCCAGAGTTGTCCCGGGGCGCCAGAGATCCTCTCCCAGGGTGCTCTCCAGGCTATCATTGAAGTGTACTTCAGATTTACCATTTTAAGTTTATTAATTACTGGCTCGCCTACCTTCCCCCAACCCAGGTTGCTGCCTGTAGCAACAATCTTATCCATTTTGCACGAGTGGTTTCCCTTTCCTTGCGCGCTTCTGCGCTAAGCGGGCTGCCTTCGTGATCAATGGCTTTTGCGGTTTTGTGTTTTCTGGGGGATCGATAATGCATGTCCAGGTCGGCAATCGTTCTTTATTGATTATACTTGCGTTCATCCTACTCATTATGGGCTTTCTCTGTAATCCGGTCCGAATTGTTTCCCGGCTTGGCAACTGCCTCGTAGTGGCCCACGCAGCCACGACAGGATTGGTTGCTTCCTACAGCTTTAATGAAGGCAGCGGAACTACTGTTTCAGACTCGTCTGGAAATTCCAATAACGGCACAATCAACAATGCTACTTGGACGACGTCGGGAAAATTTGGCGGTGCTCTAGTCTTCAGCGGCTCTTCTTACGTGACCGTGAACGATTCTCCTTCTCTCGATTTGTCTAGTGGCATGACCCTCGAAGCCTGGGTTTCTCCGTCCTCTACTCCGACGACGTGGAGTACCGCCATCATGAAGGAACAACCCAGTTTTTATATCTATACGCTTTACGCCGGCTCTCCCGCGAATCAGCCCAATGCCTACATGATGACCGCAGGCGGCAAAGCCGGCATTCCTGGGCCCTCCGCTTTGCCACTAAACACTTGGTCGCATCTGGCTGCCACTTATGACGGTACAACGTTCGCACTCTATGTCAATGGCGCGCTGGTTGCCACCAAGTCCGCATCCACCAATCTTGTCCAAGCTTCCGGCCCGCTCCATATTGGAGGCAATGACATCTGGGGTGAATATTTCCGGGGTACAATCGACGAAGTTCGCATCTACAATCGCGCTCTGGCTCAGGCCGAGATCCAGAACGATATGGTGGTGGCTATCGGTGGTTCCGCGTTGGACACCACCCCTCCCACTGCCCCCGCCAATTTGAGCGCTGCACCACTCGGAGCGGCCGCCGCTAGCCTGTCTTGGCTGCCATCGACGGACAATACCACCGTCACAGGTTACCCTGTCGAGCGCTGCCCTGGTTCAGGCTGCACCAATTTCTCCCAGATCGCCCTCGCCACTTCACCCCCCTTCAACGACAGTGGTCTACAGCCATCAACTGCTTATAACTATCGCGTTCGCGCCGCGGACGCTGCAGGCAATCTCAGCCCCTATTCCAATACTGCCGGTGCTGTCACTGCGGCTGGATCCACACCAATCGCGTTTGTTCAGAGCGCGTATGCCGTGCCTTCAACTCCGTCCACCAGCGTTGCCGTCACGTATTCGTCGGCGCAGGTCGCCGGCGATACCAATGTGGTGGTTGTCGGATGGAATGACAGCACGGCCACGGTTCGTTCCGTCAGCGATTCCAATGGGAATCCCTATTTTCTAGCCGTGGGGCCCACCGTGCTCTCCGGTGCAATCAGTCAATCCATTTATTACGCGAAGAACATCGCTCCCGCATCTGCAAAAGGAAATACCCTTACCGTCACCTTCACTTCACCAGCCCGCTATCCCGACGTTCGCATTCTCGAGTACAGCGGTCTGGATCCCGTCAACCCTCTGGACTCCACCGCCGCCTCCACTGGCAGTACCTCCAGTAGTTCGAGCGGCACGGCAACTACCACGAATCCCACTACGGTCTTATTCTCTGCGAATACCGTCTCCACCTCCACCAGCGGCGCAGGCACTGGCTTCACCAAGCGCGTGATTACTTCTCCCGATGGCGATATTGCCCAGGATCGCATGGTATCTACAGCCGGTAGCTACTCCGCGAACGCTCCGCTTTCGGCGACCGGTCCTTGGGTAATGCAACTAGCGGCCTTCAAATCCGCCGCTACGCTCGGCGCCGGCGCACCACTTCCGATAGCTGTTTCGGTCTCGCCCACTTTGGCTAGTCTACAGAACTCACAGTCCACAGGTTTTACAGCGACAGTACAGAACGATTCAGCGAACAAAGGAGTCAGTTGGACGCTATCCGGTGTGGGGTGCACGGGGGCAGCCTGCGGAACGTTGACCAATGTCACCACCACCTCGGTGACTTACACTGCACCTGCAAGCGCTCCGAGTCCCGCTACAGTCACGCTCCTAGCCACGTCGATCGCCGACAACACGAAGTCGGCTAGCGCGACCATCACGATCACAACGACTCCTGCGCCCATTTCCGTGACGATGAATCCGACCGCGGCATCGGTGCAAGTGTCGCAGTCCACAGGTCTCACGGCGACAGTACAGAACGATCCAGCGAACAAAGGAGTCAGTTGGACGCTATCAGGTTCGGGGTGCACTGGGGCAGCCTGCGGAACGTTGACCAATGTCACCACCACCTCGGTGACTTACAATGCGCCTGCGAGCGCTCCGAGTCCTGCTACAGTCGCGCTCCTCGCAACCTCGATCGCGGACAACACGAAGTCGGCTTCGGTCATCATCACCATTAAGAACGCTGTCGCAGGCGGCGCAGCGCCCACGCTGGTCACATCGCGCAGCGCGTCGACCACCCAGGGTCCGGGCTCGGGGACCGACCCGGCCATTACCACGTACGTATTCGAGGCCCCGTCGTTGTCGCTAGCGGGCAACGCGGTGCTGGTAGGAACGACTTTCAGGGCCCTTGGCGGGTCGCTGAGCGTCGCACTGACGAACGAGCACGGCGACACGTTCACCAACCTGGTGGACGCTACCAACGGGGCGGACAACCAGCGGGTAATTACGTTCTGCGGGTTCCCAGCCGCCGGCCACTACCAGTACACCCTCACGTTCACCGGCACGGGCACCGCGCAGTACGTTCAGGCCACCATGGGAGAGTTTAACAACATAGCGTCGTGCACTCCGGATGCGGTGTCCCAGAACACGGGCACATCGGCCAGCACCATAACGGCCGGGGAGCTGGGTGCGCTGGGGCACACCGGGGATTTGATATTCAATTACGTCGCCGCGGCCAATGCGCCGCAGATCGGGACGTGGACAAGCGGATCGCAGGCAAACATTGCCTGGACCAAGGGGCGCTCCGATACGGTGAATGCGCAGGTATTCCAATGGGGGCAATACAAAGCGACGGCGGGATTCACGCCGACGCTGACGAGTTCGGACTCGGTGGACTACGTTTCGGAGGCAGTAGCGCTGCCCACCGCAGCGGGGGGAACCGCGCGGCCGACGACGGGGATCATCGTTACCGGGGTACAGAGCATCGACACGAATGGGACGGACACAGGTGCAGCGCTGACCTTTGACATGCCGACGGTCGGCAATCTCCTGGTGCTGATCGATAGCGAAGCGAACTACGGAGCCATATCCAGTATCACGTCAAGCCCGGCTCTCACCTGGCACCAGGTGTGCTCGTCGACCGAGGCCCCGCAATACTCGTCTCCGTGGTATGCGTCGAACACTAGCCCATCGACCAACATGAGGATTACCGTCAACTTCCTGGCCTCAAGTAACTCAAGGTCGTTCCAGACTTACGATGTGGTGGGGGCGGATCCGGCCAACCCGCTGGACACTGGTTTCGGAAGCAACGGGTGCGTGGCGGCGCAGGGCAGCCAACCGAGCCAGGGGCCGCTGACCGTAGGTTCGGGTACACCATCCAATCCTGGCGAGCTCATAATTATGGTGAACTCACTGGACAACAATTCCGGCACGGGGTGGACGAGCCCCTCGGGGGTGCTGTTCATGCAGGCGCACCACGGGCCCGTGTACAACGTTCCGACCACCAACGACGAGAACGACGATTGGGCCCTTGTATATACCCAGGGCGTGTCGCTTCTCACCTTCACGATGACTGCAGACGACAGCCAAGGCACGGGCGGCGTCAACAAGTGGGCCTTCTCCTCCGCAGCCTTCAAGTAGCCGATCGGTCTGAACTAACCAGCAGCAGCGGGACTACACGAACGGTGCGTGGGGCATCGGCTCTGATGGCAGGGCCTCCGTCTAAGCCGGCGCCTAAAGTTGGGAGGTACAGGGGCGAAAGGACCAGGTCAGACTGTCTGGCTACCTCAGATATCCAAATGCTATTCTTGGTTGAAATCGCCCACGCTAAAATACGTGCAATCCGGATGCTGAAACACCAGTGCGCTCACGCTTGCCTCTGGATCCATCATGAATCCCTCGGTTAGCTGTACGCCGATTTCTTCCGGCCGCAGCAGCTTCCAAATGCCAGCTTGGTCGTCCAAGTTCGGGCACGCCGGATAGCCAAAGCTATACCGCTTCCCGCGATAGCGCGAAGTAAATCGTTGTGCCATGGTTATCTCCGGCGGGTCGGGGAAGCCCCAATCCTCGCGGATTCGCCTGTGCAACCACTCCGCGCACGCTTCCGCCGTTTCGATAGCGAGCGCCTGCATTCCATGCGATTTGAAGTAGTAGCCCTCGTTCTTTGCTTTTTCCGATCGCTCGCGAACACCTTCGCCCGCTGTCACGACGAACAGAACGATGTGATCTCGTTTCCCGTCTTGCGGCGGGAGCAGGTAATCGCTGAGGCAGAGAAAGTCTCCCACCTGTTGCCGTGGAAACCGAAACGTGTGTACAGGGTCTGCGCCACCCGGTGCGAACAGGTGCATAGCCTCGCCATCCGACTCCGCTTCAAAAAACTGCCACACCGCCCGCGGCTTCATGAACTCCGCTGCTTCCCGCTTCACTTCTTCCATGCTTTCAAATAGTTCGACGGCCTTTGGATCGCGTTGTGCAAACCGCTTCTCGAAATCCCCGCGAAACCCCATGTGCCGGCAGTACAACATGAATGGATTAATGTAGCTCCACAGATCATTCAAATCCGGCACCAGCCGCACTTTTCGATCGAGATACGCCACCTTGGGAATCGGCAGGTCTGTGCGCACCTTCGGCGAGCGCGCCACTTGCGGTATCTCAGCCACAGCCACTGCCGTCGCCACAGCCAATCCGTCTCCAGACGCCGCGTGCTCGTGCAGAACCTGTTCCCGCGTCGCGGGATCCATCAACTGGTTCATCAGCCGTAGCCCCGTCATGGCGTCCTTCGCGTAGCACACGGCCTTTCCATAGCTCGGCGCAATTTTCGTCTGCGTAAACCTCGCAGACAATGCCGCTCCGCCCACCAAAAGCGGGATCTCAATCCCTGCTCCTCGCAGATCGCTCGCGGTGATCACCATCTGTTGCGCGCTTTTCACCAGCAACCCCGACAGACCTATCGCGTCCGGATGATGCTGCAGATAAGCCTTGATCAACTCTTCCGGCGGCACTTTGATGCCCAGGTTCACCACGTCATAGCCGTTATTCTTCAAAATAATCTCAACGAGATTTTTCCCGATGTCGTGGACGTCGCCCTTCACCGTCGCCAGCACGATTTTTCCGCGCTTCGCCGTGTCCGCTTTCTCCATGAACTGCTCGAGATGGTTCACCGAAGCCTTCATCGCTTCAGCCGATTGCAATACTTCGGCCACAATAAGCTCGTTCGCATTGAATAGCCGCCCCACCTCGGCCATTCCCGCCATCAGTGGCCCATTAATGATTTCCAGCGGTGATGAGCCTTCCGCGCGTTTTCGTTCCAGATCGGCAATCAAGCCGTCCCGTGTGCCCTCGATAATATAATTCGCCAGCCGCTCGTCCAAAGGCAGGTCCGCAGCAAGCTTTTTCTCTTTCTTCTTCGCAGTCCGGAAATATTCGGCGATCGCCGCAATGTGATACTGATTGACTGCCGCGCGCTGCTCTTTCTTTTGCTCGCGCCAATCCGCCGGAACGTTGCGCAAGAGCTCCGTCTGAGAATGATCCGCGGGCACGTCTTTTGGCGGGTGCGAAAACAAAAGGTTTTCTGCAAGATCTCTTTCGTGTTGCGGAATCGACGCAAACCGCTCCAGCTTCTCCGTATTCACAATCGCCAGGTCCAGCCCAGCTTTCGTGCAGTAATACAGAAAAACCGAGTTCACCACCTCGCGCGCGCCCGCCGGCAATCCGAACGATACGTTCGATATCCCCAGAATCGTCCGCACATCCGGCAGCGCCTGCTTGATTAGCCGAATGCCCTCCACGGTCTCGACCGCCCCACCAATATAGTTCTCGTCGCCGGTCGCACACGGAAACACCAAGGGGTCGAAAATGATGTCTTCCGGCCCCAGCCCGTATTTTTCCGTCAGCAGTCTGTAACTGCGTTGCGCAACCGCCAGCTTTCGTTCCCGCGTAAACGCCTGCGCCTGCAGCTTGTCCTCATCAATACATCCCACCACCACCGCCGCACCAAAATCATGGGCCATGGGCACCACGCGCTCGAACTTCTCTTCACCATCCTCGAGATTGATCGAATTAATGATCGCCTTACCCTGGCAATACGTCAGCGCCAATTCAATCGCCGTCGGATCGGTCGTATCGATCATGACCGGCGCTTTCACTTTTCGAATCAGCTTCTCGTAAAACACCGGAATATCTTTCTTTTCATCCCGCTCCGTACTCTGCAGGCACACATCCACGATATGCGCGCCTCCCTTCACCTGCCGCCGCGCAATCTCGCTCGCCTCTTCCCATTTCTCTTCCGCCACTAGATTCTTAAAAAGCCTCGAACCAATCACGTTCGTCCGCTCGCCCACCAGCAGCGGTCGCGTGCTGTCTTCCGCCTCAATCGTCTCGATTCCCGAATACACCGCTCGGTGCGATTCGCTAGGACGAACGCGAGGCTTTTTGCCCTGCACCATCTGCGCGATGGCTCGGATGTGCTGCTCAGTCGTGCCGCAGCATCCGCCCACAAAATTTAGCCAACCGTGATCCACAAATTTCTCAAGTTGCGCCGCCAAAGAAGTCGGCGTCTCCAAATACTTGCCTTCCTCATCCGGAAGGCCCGCATTCGGGTAACACGAAACAAACTCGCTCGAGAGCTGGCTCAGAGTCCGGATATGATCCGTCATAAATTCCGGCCCCGTAGCGCAATTCATGCCAAACGCCAGTGGCTTCGCATGCCGCAGCGATGCCCACATCGCTTCGACCGTCTGCCCCGCCAGCATCGTGCCCATCGGCTCAATCGTGACGGACACGATCACCGGAATCTGCATCCCTATTTCTTTAGAAAGCTTCTGAATAGCCAGCAGCGCGGCCTTGATATTCCGCGTGTCCTGGCAGGTCTCTACCAGCAGCAAATCTACTCCGCCTTCGACCAACCCCTTCGACTGCGCGTAATACGCCTCGATCAGTCCATCAAACGTCACGCCACCCGTTACCGTGATCGCTTTCGTCGTCGGCCCCACTGACCCGGCAACAAACCTTAGCCTCGACCGGGTACTGAGTTCATCCGCTGCCTGCCGCGCCAATTCCGCCGCGCGCCTATTCAAAAAATGTGCGTCCGCCGCTAGTCCATACTCCGCCAAGACAATCGTCGCTCCGCCAAAACTGTTCGTCTCGACGATGTCCGACCCCGCCTCGAAATACTTCCGATGAATATCTAGCACCACATCCGGCCGCGTTCGCACAAGGTTTTCGTTACAACCCTCGAGCGCCGCCCCGCCGAAATCCTCCGCCGTCAGATGCCGCTGCTGCAACATCGTCCCCATCGCTCCATCGAGCACAAGTATCCGCTCCGAGAGCAACTCTCGCAGAGCCTTGGCGGATTCATTCAAATTGCGCATTGGCGGGAAAGCAACCACTCCTTACCGGACTTCCTCTTGAATGGGGGACACCAGCAGAGAAGGCCGCGTTTAGGGTACACCCCTATTTTACGCAGGTTCCGCGGCGGAATCGAACGTCTTGCAGCGAACTGGTGTTTTTTAGGCGTGAACGGTCGTTCCTGCGCCCCGAAGTGCCTACAGTCAGATGCTATATCCTTATCCCACCTAGCATCTGACTATTTCTTGAGTCTCGGCCCGAAAATCATAGACATCGTTCAGGTTCGTCCTCTCGGTTCACCCCTTGAACAACCCTTCGTCCTCTCGGCCTTCCTGCGAGTGAAAACGTCATACAATCATGCCCATCAGCGGAGCGTGAACTTATGCAAGTTTGTATAATCGGTTGCGGACACGCTGGATTGGTCACAGGCGGTTGCCTGGCAGCCATCGGCCATCACATTTTCTGCGTCGATCACGATGCAAAACGCATCCGATTGCTGGCAGAAGGCCATCTCCCGGTTTATGAGCCGCACCTTCATGAGCTGATTTTGCGCAGCCGCACCACTGGGATGCTCACGTTTATGACTGACGCGACACACGCCGTGAGAAGCGCCGGCGTAATCTTCCTCTGCATAGGTGTTCCTCAACTCGAAAACGGCAAACCGGACTTCGCGAAGCTTGATTCTGCTGCACATCAAATCGCCAAAGCCGTGGATGAGCCGAAGCTCATCGTTTTGCGCAGAAATGTGCCCGTCAAAACCGGTGAACAGTTAAACCACTTGCTTTCCGTTACCACGCCGAATCCTCGCGCCCGCTTCCGAGTTGCTGCCGATCCTCAGTTTTTGCGCAAGGGCAACGCCGTTGGGGATTTCTTTCACCCGAAACGTATACTCCTGGGTGTGGACGATGCTGAGTCGGAAGCGATTCTTCGACAGATTTATGCTCCAATCCTTCAACAAAATTTCCAGTGCCCCATCCACCACAATGGCTGCCCGCCGCACGATCCTCCTGAACTTCTTTTGGCCAGTGTGCGCAGCGCGGAACTCATCAAGCAAGCCTCCAACGCCTTCTTGGCCGTCAAGATCTCCTATGCCAACGTTCTTGCGGATCTTTGTGAACAGATTGGCGCCAATGTTCTGGAAGTGACCCACGCTGTCGGCCTCGACCCGCGCATTCGAGAATCCTTCCTCCAAGCAGGTATTGGCTTTGGCGGTGATCGGTTGCCGAAGGACCTTCGAGCCTTTTGCCAGTTGGTCCAAGCGGAGGGGGTAGATGCCGGTATCCTTCAGGCCGCCGAAGACGTAAACGTCGGTCGCGTGAATGCTTTCTTTCAAAAAATAAATCGCGCCCTTTGGGTGTTAAAGGATAAAAAGATCGCCCTCCTCGGCCTTTCTCACAAAGCTGACACGGACGACATTCGCAGTTCGCCGGCCATGGAACTTTACAGGCGCTTGGCAGCCGCCGGCGCTCGCGTCTTAGCTTTTGATCCGCAAGCCATTTCGAGCGCTCGCAGCGCTTTTCCCGGCCTCGTCTCTTGCCGCGACCCCTATGAGACCGCCGCGAAAGCAGACGCTTTGCTCGTCCTCACCGAATGGGACGAATTCCGACTTCTCGACTGGCAACGCATTCGCGACACCATGGCCCGCCCCCTAGTCCTGGACGGCCGCAATCTTCTCTCCCCAACGCACATGAAGGCACTCGGTTTTGAATACCATTCCGTCGGCCGTCCCGACTGATCTTCGCTGCCGCTTTCCCTCATCCGCGCCGGTCCTTTCCCCCAGAATTCCTTGCGCTCTTCACAAAACACAACACGACCGGTTGGTCTTAGGAAAAGCGCGTTCCGATCCATTCCCAGGGAAACAATCGGGGTGCTGTACTATTGTTGATTCGAAGGCGAAGCGTTCATGCCCATGCGACTGAAAATCATTAATATTGTCGGTGCCCGTCCCAATCTCCCCAAAATTGCTCCGCTCATGCGCGAAATGCAGCGCCACCCGGAGATCGAGCCCATCCTCGTCCATACCGGCCAGCATTACGATGCCGCTCTTTCCGATATTTTCTTCCGCCAAATGGGCATTCCCAAGCCCCACGTGAATCTCGAAGTTGGCTCCGGCTCCCATGCCGTCCAGACGGCCGAAGTTCTCAAGCGTATCGAGCCTGTTCTGATCGAACACCAGCCCAATCTCGTTCTCGTGGTTGGCGACGTCAATTCCACCATCGCCGTCTCCCTTGCCGCCGTTAAGCTCGGCATTCCGGTAGCCCACGTCGAAGCCGGCCTTCGTAGCTTCGATCGTTCCATGCCCGAAGAAATCAACCGCATCCTCACCGATGCCCTCTCCGACTTTCTCTTCGTCACCGAAGAAGACGCTATCCAGCACCTCCTCAAAGAAGGCCGTCCCCGCGACTCCATCTATCTCGTGGGCAACGTGATGATCGATTCTCTACGCCATTTTCTTCCCATCGCCCAGGAGTCGCCCATCGGCGATGACCTCGGACTAAAAAAAGGCGACGAGTGGCACCGCTTCGGCGTGCTCACGCTTCATCGTCCTTCCAATGTCGACTCCACCGAAAAACTCGCCGAACTCCTCGGCGCCATTGACTCCATCGCTGCTCAGATTCCTGTGATCTTTCCCGTTCATCCGCGCACCCAGCAACGCCTCACACAAGCCGGCATCAAGACCCATCCCCAGCTAAAACTGATCTCTCCCGTCGGCTATCTCGATTTTCTCTGCCTTCTGAGCAAGGCCACACTGGTGCTCACCGATTCCGGCGGCATTCAAGAGGAAACCACCGCTCTCGGCGTCCCGTGTCTCACCCTTCGAGAAAACACCGAGCGCCCCATCACGATTTCAGAAGGCACAAATCTGCTCATTGGAACCGACCCTTCGAAGATTCGTGCCGCTGCCCAGCAGATTCTTTCCGGAAAAGGCAAGCCCGGCCGCATCCCCCCATTCTGGGATGGCCATGCCGCCGAACGCATAGTCGAGGTTTTACTGCGAAAATCGCCCCTCGGACCCCATCGAAAAAGCACCCTACCTGTCACGTAACAATTCGAGAACAGACCCTTCCAAGAGACTTGCCCCTTAGGACAGTTTTCACTACGCTGACATACAGTGGCTACCAAGCGTACAAGTTCAAAACTGTCAGTTTGCATCCTCTCGCCGCACCCTCTCGTGCTGAGCGAGTTCGAACGCGTTTTGTCAAAGGCTCAAGTTAAGGTTGTCGTCAAGCAGCTCGAATCCACGCTCGCGCCCGACATGCGCAATCTCGAGCCGCCGGTCGCGCAAGTCTACGTGATTGACGGCCACGCCGCGCGACCCGCCACCGGCGCTCTCCTTGCCAATCTTATGGAACGGCATCCCGAAGCTCGCCTAATCGTCGTCGGCGAACAACACACTGACGCTAACAGCTATCAACTCTTGCGCCTCGGAGTTAAGGGTCTTCTAACCTACACGGAAGCCCGCGATCAGTTGGTTCGCGCGCTGCCGCTCGTAGCCAGCGGTGGTTTCTGGGTTCCGCGCTCGGTCCTTTCCGGTTTCGTCGATTCCATCCTCACGAATCAAGGCCGCCGCCTCAAAACCGATTCCGTCACCAATCTCAGCCGCCGCGAGCAAGAAGTTCTGGACTCGCTCCTCGAAAATCTTTCCAACAAGGAAATCGCCAGCAAACTCAACATCGCCGAACGCACGGTAAAGTTTCACGTCTCCAATCTTCTCAGCAAATTCGGAGTCCGCCGCCGTGCCGACCTGATTCTTCTCACCTTCCAGCGCCGCATGTCGCAACCTTAGGCTGTCTCGCGCCGCCGCAACTGTCATGTTCCCTTAATCCTGCGCCAATTCTCCGCTGACAACGGGTCGCCATCCTGATAGTTTTAACAGATGCGTGAGTTCATGGTGCATTCCTCGCCTGTAAAAGAGAGGTCACTTCCTTGAACGTTCTAGTAACGGGAGCGGCAGGCTACATCGGCAGCATCTGCGCGGAGGTTCTACTCGCCCGCGGTTACCAGGTCATCGCCCTCGATAATCTTCAGGAAGGCCACGCCGCCGCTGTCCCGCCAAAGGCGATCTTCTGCCGAGCCGATCTCGGCGTCCGCTCACAGATTGAAGAAGTTTTCTCCAATCACGCCATAGACGCGGTGATGCATTTTGCAGGCGAAGCCCTGGTTGCCAAGTCTGTCCGCGAACCCAGCACCTTTTACGCCGCCAACATCGCTGCTGGCGTCAATCTCCTCGACGCCGTGACTCGACACGAAGTGAAAAAATTCATCTTCTCTTCCACCGCTGCCACTTACGG
Organism: uncultured Acidobacteriota bacterium; assembly: GCA_963833345.1. Classification (GTDB taxonomy): domain Bacteria; phylum Acidobacteriota; class Terriglobia; order Acidiferrales; family UBA7541; genus Acidiferrum. The sequence continues at coordinate 5,169,465 of CAWHXI010000002.1, forward strand.
CGAACCTCATACCGTCCCCATCCCCGAAGATCATTCCAAAAATCCCATCAACCCCTACGGCAAATCCAAGCTCCGCTTCGAAGAAATCCTCTCCGACTACCGCGCTTACACCGGACTCCATTACGCCACACTGCGCTATTTCAACGCGGCCGGCGCCTCCGCCGAGCGCGGCGAAAGCCATCGCGTCGAAACCCATCTCATTCCTAGAGTTCTCGATGCCGCCCAAGGCGTCATTCCGCACGTCGAAGTTTTTGGCTCGGACTACCCCACCCCAGATGGCACCTGCGTCCGCGATTACATCCATGTCCTCGACATCGCCGACTCTCACGTCCGCACAGTCGAAGCCATCGAGACCGTTTCCGGCGAAGCCTTCAACGTCGGCAACAGCCGCGGCTTTTCCATCTTCGAAGTCCTCGACACCGCCGAAAAAATCACCGGTCGCAAGATCTCCCGCAAAGTCTCCCCCCGCCGCCCTGGCGATCCCGCCGTCCTAGTGGCCAGCAAAGACAAACTTCGCCGCGCTCTTGGCTGGGAAGCCCAGCACTCCTCTCTCGAAGAGATCGTCACCTCAGCTTGGTCGTGGAAGCAAAAACACCCGCACGGCTATTCAGAAGCCGCGTCTGTCTAAGTTTTACTAGGAATCAAAAAATTGAGCGGCACGCGCCGCTCGCCAACGGATGTTTGCACTACTCACCATCCACTACTCACTATCCACTAATCCGCAATCTTGTACCGAAAAATGCACCAGAGCGCCTGCACGCCGTCTTTCCAGGTAATCTTTTTGCCCTCTTCGTACGTGCGCCCCGCATAGCTAATCGGCACTTCATAAATCCGCCACTTGCCCTTCGAAATCTTCGCCGTAATCTCCGGCTCAAACCCAAATCGGTTGGACTTCAGTTTGATACCTTGCAAGACCTCTTTGCGGAATACTTTGTAGCACGTCTCCATGTCTGTCAGCTTCAAATTCGTCATAACGTCGGAGAGCAGCGTCAAACTTTTATTCGCCACATAGTGCCAAAAGTAATGCACCCGCTGCGGCCCCGACAAAAATCTCGAACCAAATACCACGTCCGCCCGCCCGTCAATAATCGGATTAAGAAGTGTAGGGTAATCTTTCGGGTCATACTCCAAATCCGCATCCTGCACCAGCACGATGTCGCCGGTCGTCTCCGCAAAGCCCCGCCGCAAAGCAGCGCCTTTACCCTGGTTCTGCGCCTGAAAGAAAATCCGTAACTCCCGCACGTCCACTGGATCTCCGCCGTCGTGCGCCGGCGCCCACGTCTCGCCTTTTGCCTGAGCCTGCACCATGCTTTCTAGATACTGCCGCGTTCCATCCGTAGAACAGTCATCCACGATGACGATTTCCTTACGCATCTCTGTCTCCAGAACGCGTCGCAGGATTTCTTCAATCGTGGCTTTCTCGTTGTAAACAGGAATCACAACCGAAATCATTGGATTGTCCAGCGCAGAGGGGTGTCGCCGCAGAGCACACATTTTCAGCAACAGATTGTAACGGCCCTCCACTCACGGAGTAAAGTCGGCCTCCACGATACCCACTTTTGGCCCCGAGCACCCCTCCGTGACCGCCTTCCCGTAGCCCGTCGAACCAGTTATCCTATCTGCAGTCCACGGAGCGCATTGCTGCGGGAGGTGTGTTTCTCGCCCTCTTCTCTGTGCCCTCTGTGCACTCAGTGAACTCTGTGTAAAATCCTTTTTCTTAAGTGTTTTGCGCCATCTCACAAAGCTAATGACCACCTTCCACATCCAACAATTCGGCTGCCGCGCCACCCAAGCCGACGGCGCCGCCCTCGAGCGCCAGCTCCTCGATCGCGGCTGCACGCTAGCCCCTGATCCTTCTGTTGCCAACCTCGTCGTCCTTAACACCTGCACAGTAACCGCCGCCGCCGATGCCCAAGCCCGCGACGCCATCCGCAAAATCCACGCGCAAAATCCCGCCGCCCGCCTGATTGTCACAGGCTGCTACGCCCAGCGCGCCCCCGAAGAACTAGCGACGCTCCCCGGCGTCACGTGGGTCGTAGGCAATTCCCACAAACCCCAAATCTCCGATCTCGTAACTCAAATCGCTCCGGTCGCTCTCGCTCTTGTAAGTGAAAAGGGAACTGTCATTCCGAGCGGAGCGAGGAATCTGCTTATTCCTCCGGCCCCGCTCTTGGCGCCCCACCTCGGCGAGATTCCTCATCCCGATGCGCTGTCCGATAGAGCCAACATCCTCACCGACAACATTTTCGCCCACTCCGAATTCCTGTCCGCTCCCATCCAAGGCGGCGAATCCCATCACACCCGCCCCATCCTAAAAATCCAAGATGGCTGCAACAACCGCTGTTCCTTCTGCATAATCCCCTACGTCCGCGGCAAAGGCCGCAGCCTCCGGCCAGAAGCCGTAATCCGCGAGATACAGCTGCTTACACAACCACTCCCGCCAGCGGATGTAAAAGTGGGACAGCCAATCCTGGCTGTCCGTTCTTCGGCCCGCGAAATCGTCCTGAGTGGCATAAATCTAGGCACCTACGGCCGCGATCTCAACCCAGGCGTAGAATTCATCGATCTAATCCGCCGCATCCTCGACGAAACCCCCATCGAACGCCTCCGCATCAGCTCCATCGAGCCCCAAGACGTCACCCAAGACCTAATCGACCTCTTCGCCAGCACCGATCGCCTAGCCCAACATTTCCACATGCCCCTCCAATCCGCCTCCGACCGCATCCTAGCCGCCATGCACCGCTGGTACCGCTCCGAGCACTACGCCCGCCGCGTCGACTTAATTCACGACCGCCTCCCCCACGCCGCCCTCGGCGCCGACGTTATCGCCGGCTTCCCCGGCGAAACCGAATCCGACCACGCCGCCACCCTGTCCTTCATCGAGCGTCACCCCTTCACCTACCTCCACGTCTTCTCCTATTCCCCCCGCCCCGGCACCAAAGCCGCTAACTCGCCCGATCAAGTTCCCGCCACCACAATCAAACGCCGCGCCCGCGAGCTCCGCGCCCTGTCCGAAGCCAAGTCCGCCGCCTTCCGCCGCGCACAAATCGGCCGCACCCTCCGAGTCCTAACTCTCCACCGCGACGAACACTCCGGCAGCGAACACACCCCCGCGCTCTCCTCAAACTACCTGCGAGTTCAAGTTCCAGGAATCTTCCAGTCAAATCACTGGCTAAATGTTGGGATCACGACCGAAGAAGGGAACTACCTGGTAGGCGAGCCCGCATCCACTATCAGCGTATTCTCCGTGAACTCTGTGCTCTCTGAGTCCTCTGTGTAAAATGTTTTTCTCCTCTCTTTCTTTACGTCCTTACTTCGTTACCTCTTTACTTCCTCTTTTCCTCATCCTTCAAAAATCACCTGCGCCAAAGCCTGCGCTTCCGTATGCGTAATACTCAACGCGATCCTACTCACTCCCAACTCCATTGCAATCTTCCGGGCCTCTCCATCCAATCGAATGGTGGGCCGCCCGCCCTTCTCCCGCACCACCTCAAAATCCACCCACCGCACCCCGCGCCTCCACCCCGTCCCCAAAGCCTTCATAGCCGCCTCTTTAGCCGCAAACCTCCCCGCATACCGCTCATACTTATTCTTGAACCGCTCGCAATAATCCCTCTCCGCCGCGGTATACACCCGTCGCAAAAACGGCTCCCCATGCCGCTCAATCGCCTTCTGAATTCTCTCCACTTCCGCCAAATCCACTCCCATTCCAATAATCAATGTCTCCCCTTGTAGGGGCACGAAACATCGTGCCCTCTTTCCGTTCCGCTGTGTCCGCGCCGCTCAACCAGCCCCGGTCGCCACCCGCCACCACCGCTACTCAAATTGTCATTCCGAGCGCAGCGAGGAATCTGCTTTTTTCGGGCTTTCCCTTTCCTTTCCCATTTCCCAATCAATAGTCGCCAATCGCGCCGTTATTCCTCTCGCAGCGCCACCATGGGATCCACTCTCGTCGCGCGCCATGCAGGAATCGCAGTCGCCGCCAACGCCACCGCCGCCAGCAACGCCGGTACCGCGGCGAAAGTAGCCATGTCGGTTGCACTCACCCCGAACAGCAAGCTAGCCATCACCCGAGTCAGCGTCGCGGCAGCCGCAAGACCAACCACAATTCCAATACCCGCCAATTCCATTCCTTGCCGCACCACGAGCCGAAGAATGTTCCCTGGCCGCGCGCCCAGCGCCACTAACACGCCGATATCGCGCGTACTCTGCGTCACCAGATACGACATCACACCGTAGAGACCGATGGCAGCCAACAACAACGCGAACACCGCAAACGCTCCCAGCATAGTGCTCGCAAAGCGCTGGCGTGCCAGCGAATCGTACAAACGTTCCTGCATCGTCCGGATGCCGTAAACCACCACGTCCGGATCGACCGCGTGGATTTCGCTCACCACTGCGGAAGCTAGCCCCGCCGCTTCGGATGACGTGCGCACCGCCAGAAACATTCTCTGATCGGGCTGCTGCAGTTGGGGGAAGTAGGTCGCGATCTTGCCGTCAGTCTCCAGGCCGTATTGTTTGACCCCACCCACCACACCCACGATCGTGATCGGCTTTTTGGGGTCGAACCACAAGTGTTTTCCAACTGGATCGTTGTCCGGCCAGAAGCGCTGCGCGAATTTCTCGTCGATGATCACCACCTGCGGCTTCTCCGCCGTATCATCCTCGCCAAAAAACCGGCCCTTGCGCAGTGGAATCTCCATTGTCCGAAAATAATCCGTGCTTGCGACGCGAATATCCACTTGCAATTCTTGCCCCGGTGGCGGGGCATAGCCTTCCACGTGGATTTGTCCCCAACCCACCTCGCCCGTTAACGGCAGTGCCGAAACCACGCCTTCCGACACCACGCCCGGCAGATGCGCCACACGGCTCTCGACTTCCTTGTAGAAATTGATGATCGGCTTCTCGTCTTTGTCGTTCTGGTACCTTTTGCCCGCTGCGGCCACCTCCATCGTCAGCACATGATTGGTAGTGAACCCCGGCGGCACGCTCTGCAATCGCACGAAGCTGCGAATCAGCAGCCCCGCTCCGATCAAAAGCATCAGGGAAAGAGTCAGCTCGGAAACGACCAGCAACCCCCGCAAACTGCGCCTTTTTAAATACAAACCACCGTCGCTCTGCCCGCTGCGCCCTCCGGCCTTCAGCGAAGTGTTCAGGTCTACTTTGATAGCGCGCCACACCGGCGCCACGCCAAACAGAATGCCAGTCGCCAGAGAAACGCCAAGCGTGAAAAACACTACGCCACCATTGATGGCGATGTCCTCCAACCTTGGAATATTTCCGGGATTCATTGTGCGTACCACGTAAATACTCAATTGTGCGACCAGCAGTCCCGCCGCGCCGCCAAGAAGTCCCAGAAGAACACTCTCCGTGAAGAGTTGCCGCGCTATCCGCTGCCACCCGGCTCCCAATGCCGTGCGGATGGCCACTTCTTTTTCTCGCCCTGCCGCGCGCGTAAGCAGCAGGTTCGCAACGTTAGCGCACGCGATCAGCAGCACCAGCCCGACCGACCCCAGCAGCACAAGCAGCGCCCGGCGCACGTCCCCGACCACCTGCTCCTGCAAGCCCACCACGTGCATGCCGAAGCTGGCGTCGCGCTTGTCCTTCTCGCGAATCCTGCTGGCGATTACCTCAATGTCCGCTTGCGCTTGCTTCACTGAAACGCCCGGCTTCAGCCGCACCATAATGTTGTAGTTTTCGTCGCCCCTGCTCTTCGCTGCATCGGCTCCGAGTGGCAGCGGCGCAAAGATATCCAGCTTGTCCATCGGCGTTTCCGAGGGCATCACTTCGTCCGTAAGCACGAAACCACTCTGCAGTACACCCGCTACGATGAACGGGTTACCGTTCAGCACGATCGTCTTCCCTAAGATTGCTGGATCTGCGTTGAACAGCCGTTTCCAGATTCGCTCGCTTAGAATCGCCACATCCGGTTTGCCGGGCTTATCCTCCTCCGGCAGCAGCAAACGGCCAAGTAGAGGCTTAGCCCCAAGCATCTCCAGCAAGCTGGATTGCGTACGCGCCCCAAAAATCCGTTCCGGCTGTTCGCGGCCCGTCAACACAAAGGTCCGGCTCTGTGCCAGCGCCATCTGCTCAAAGGAATGATTCTCGGTCTGGACATCGATATATTCACCAGGCGATGGCCAATCGCGCAGAATTCCGATTGCCGGGGAATGCAGCCACACCGCCGCCAACCGCTCCGGATTGGGATAAGGCAGCGGACGCAACAGCAGGGCATCGACAACGCTGAAAATCGCGGAATTGGCGCCGATTCCAATCGCCAACGAAGCCACAATCACCGCCGTCAACATGAAATTCTTACCAAGCATTCGCAAAGCGTACTGAACATCTTTCAGAAAAGTCTGCATCTCTACCCCGCTAATAACTCCCGCCGCAAAAACGCCTACCCATGCCGCTCAATGGCCGCCCGTATCCTCTCCACATCTACCAAATCCATTCCGATTCCTATAATCACGCGGCTTCTCTCCATGCAGGGGCACGATGCATCGTGCCCGCTCTGTGTTAAGAATAAGGCACAGTATACGCGCACATCCTACGCCCGTCTGGCGCACCCTAACTCCTTGAGCGACAATCACCGAGATGAATACCCAAGCCTCAAAGTCTCCAACACCAATCCTGGACTTGGAGTGTCCACTCCCCGCGACGAATCCATGGGATCGCCTGAGCTGGCGTAAGGCGCTCTTGATCGTTATTCTTCCGCTTCTTGCAATTTTTCTACTCGTTCAAGCCTTCCTGATACTCAGTGACCGCAACCCGCTCGCAGCCAAATTCTTCAAGTCGGTCGGTGCGACGTTTGACCGTGTATTCAAAAGCTCCGCCGATCAAGACCCAATACTGTACTTTCTGTTCTATTTTTTCTCTCTGTTGTTGATTCTTTTGATCCACGAACTCGGTCACGTAGCCGCGGGCATGGCCGTTGGCTTTCAGTTCAAGAGAATCCGCATCGGCCCTCTTAGCATGCTCAAATCCGCAAACGGCATCAAATTCACGCTTCAGCGAATTTCGAGCTTGGACGACCTTGCGGCGATGGAGATCCCACACCGCAAAAAACTTCGTCGCAAGCTTGCCATCTATACTGCCGCCGGTCCTTTTGCGAACCTCATGTCGGGTGTGTGCGCGTGGCTGTTTTTAATGGGTCATTTTTCAGACGGGTTGCAGCCTATTTTTCGGCAGTCACTTGAGTTATTCTCCGTCTTGTCGGTTCTTATTCCGCTCGTGAATCTGATCCCCTACCTCCGCCGCAATGGAATGTTCACGGACGGAGCGAGGCTGCTGAGTCTTGCCAGCTCCAGAGCGAAAACGAGGCGTTGGCTTTGTATCATCGCCCTCAACGCGCAAATCAAAGCAGGCGCGCGCCTAAGAGATTTAAACCGAACCTGGATTTCTCAGTCTTCTGCGATCTCCGACAAATCGTTAGACGCCTTACAGGGGCTCTGGATTGCCTATCTGGTGGAAAACGACCGCGAGAATGCAGAGACTGCGGCGCGATATCTGGAGCAGTGTCTGGAACGTTTCCGAATTGCTTCGCCAGAATTTCAAAAAATGCTTCTTATGGAAGGTGCAATTTTCCAGGCTTGGTTTCGTGATGACGAACAGAAAGCAAGAATCTGGTCTCAGCGGTTTGGGTCGAGCAAGTCGATGCCGCTTTTGAATCAGCTTCGCCTGACCATCTGCATGCACTGGACCGGCCGCCGCTACGAAGAAATCGCGTCCGCATGGGAACAGGGTCGGATACACATCGAAAACCTCCCGCCATCTCCCGCCCATGACACCCTTAAGCGTGGCTGGCTTGAGTGGAAAAATCAGATGGACGGAAAGCGAGCCGACCGCCAAGCGCTACTCAAATCCTGAGTCTAGGCTTGGTGGCCCGGGCTCGCGAAATGTCTACGCTTCGCGCATTCATCTTTCATCTTTGCAACGTCGCCCGTTGCTACCATGCGCGTCTCGCTCCCGCTTATACTGATATTCCAATGGCCGTCGCAAAACGCTTCCCAAAACCGCCTGCCCGCAAGAGCGTCGCATCTTTACCTTGGACCACCCACGCCTCCGGTGGCCTCAAACTCCTCCAAGTACCCGCCTTCTCCAGACTACCTTGGCTAATCCACGCCTTCAGCACCCGCCCCGGCGGCGCCTCTCCTCTGGAAGACGAAAAAGTCCTCAATCTCGGCTTCACCGACTGGGACACCCGCGAAAACGTCCAAGAAAACCGCCGCCGCTTCCAAACCGCAGCTGGTGCCTCCGATCTCCCCCTAATCGCCCTAAAACAAATCCACTCCGACGTAATCCACCTTTTCGAAGGCTCCCCCAATGATCCCTGCAGCGGCGACGCCAGCATCACCAACCGTCCCGGCCTCCTCCTAGCCATCCAAACCGCCGACTGCGTCCCCATCCTCCTCGTCGACCCCCAAAAACGTGCCATAGCCGCCATCCACGCCGGTTGGCGAGGCACCCTGGCCCGCATCGCCGCCAAAACTATCGGCAAAATGCAAATGCACTTCGCCACCAACCCGCGCGATCTCCTCGCCGCCATCGGCCCAAGCATTGGCCCCTGCTGCTATGAAGTCGGCACCGAAGTCGCCACCCAATTCCTCTCCCAATTCCCAGACGCCCCCGACTACTTCCACGAATTCCGCACCGGCGACGAGCCCAACCCCATCCAGTGGCTCAACATGATGCCGCCCGGCCATCAACCCCCGCCCAAAGGCGTCCTCCTGGACCTCCGCAAAGCCAACCGCTCCCAGCTCCTGATCGCCGGCCTCCGCCCCCAAAACATCCACACCATCGACCTCTGCACCGCCTGCCGCCCCGACCTCCTCTTCTCCTACCGCAAACAAGGCCCCGCCTCCGGCCGTCTAATGTCCGTCATCGCCCTCCGCCCCTGATTGCACTTTCCCGTTTTGGTGCTTGACAAATGGTTACTTCAAGTGTATAAGTAAGCTTAGGTAACAATTCGTTCGATTCCCAGTAGCGCCAGCATCCCGCTGGCGTTTTTGCTTTCTAGACCACGCAACTCCGAGGCCTAAATCCTTTATTTGCGGCTCTTACGTATACCCGTGCAACGCCATGAAAACACAGCAACTTTAAGTCTCGAAGCTGCCACTCTTACGAGCCGCGTCAAGCATAAGTCTTTTGTTTGCCACTGACAGAAAACAGGCGGGGTGGGGGTATCTGCTTTAGCCGCTTCTTTACCTGGACTCAGCTGCCGACGGCTGGGCACTCTCAATCTGCGTCAGCGCCAGCTGCCCGCAAGCCGCCATCACGTCGCGTCCGCGCGAATACCGCGTGAATACCGGCACGCCCCGGTCCAGCAAAATCTTATGAAAGGCAGCCACCCGCCCTTGATCCGGTTCCGCGAAAGGCAGCGCCCCCGGATTCCACGGAATCAAATTCACTTTCACGCGTCCGAGATCCGTCATCATCTTCGCCACGCGCCGCGCATCCTCGGGAGTGTCGTTCACCCCGCCCAGCAGCACATACTCGAACGTCACGTACTCACGAGCGCCTCGGGGAAATTTCTTGCAAGCCTCCAGCAACACGCGCAGAGGATACTTCTTGTTGATCGGCATCAGCACATCGCGCTGCTCATCATTCGACGCGTTCAACGAAATCGCCAGCTTGGGTCGCAGCGTTTCCCCCGCCAGACGCTCGATTCCCGGCACGATCCCGCTCGTCGAGAGCGTCGCATGCCGCGGCGCGATGCCCATTCCCGAGTTATCCAGCAAAATGCGCAACGCCGCCATCACCGCGTCGTAGTTCAGCAGCGGCTCGCCTTGCCCCATCAACACGATATTCGTTCTCGGCGCCAGCCGTTCCTTGTGCTCTTCCAGCGGCAGCAGCACCTGCGCCAAAATCTCCCCAACCGTCAAATTCCGAATCAACCCCAGCTGCGCCGTCATGCAAAACTGGCAATCCACCGCGCATCCCGCCTGCGTCGAAACACAAATCGTCTGCCGCCCCTCGCTAGGCATAAACACCGCCTCGACAGATGCAGCGCGCAGCGGCCTCTTCTTCTCTGTGCCCTCTGTGATCTCGGTGTTAATTCTTGGTTTTTCCTCGCCGTTCAACGAAAACAAATACCGCACCGATCCGTCGGTCGACTCAAACCGCTGCTTCACCACCGGCAAAGTGATAGTCACTTTCTTCGCAAGCTTCTCTCTCAAGCTCGTCGGCAAATTCGTAATCTGCGCCAAGTCGAGTTTTCTCTCCGCATACAAAGCGTGGTAGATCTGCCCTCCCCGATACGCAGATTCCCCCATCGCCACGCACATTGCGCGCAACTCGTCTTTCGATTTTCCAAGCAATTCCATGGAATATTCCCGCGACCCGGTCGCGGCTCCGTTCTGCCGCAAATCACCCTACAGAATATCGTGTTTCGCCGAAGAATTTCTCCTTTGCCCATTTATCTGCGTCTTTTCGGCGTTATAATTTTCCTATCATGTCAAAACAACTCTCCGTCGAGCAGCTAGCTATCGCCGACTGGGTCAAAGGCCTCGTCGCTATCCCCGAGCGCGCCTTCACTCTCGAAGCGGTCCAGGACTACATCATCCAGCACGCTGTCCGTCCCGAGACGCTCGAAAAATATCTCTTCTTCTCCAAAGGCAATTACACCCGCAATCTCATTTTCAAAAACGATCTCTTCGAGTGCATGACCATCTGTTGGGAAGTTGGACAGCACAGCCGCATCCACAATCATCGCGATCAAAACTGCTGGATGTCCGCCCCCATCGGCCGCCTGAAAATCCAGAATTTCCGCGTCGATGAAAAAGATGCCACCTGCGGCACCTGCAAAATCGTTCCCACGGAAATCTACGAGATGGACGGAGCGCATCCCGTCCACGTAAATCCCCTCGAACCCGTTCACCAAGTCTTGAATCTACCGGAATTCAATCAACGCGCCGTCAGCATCCACGTCTATTCCAAACCGTTCGACAGTTGCGAAGTCTATCAGCGCGAACGCGGCACTTACGGCGATGTCCCCCTTCACTACACCAGCGAATACGGCAAGCTCCACCCCGACGAAAAGCTTTTGTAGCGACAGGCTTTAGCCTGTCAGCTTTTTGCGAGGCGGCAAACTCTGCGACAGGCGCGGTCCTGGCACGATGAATTCCGGCTCTGCGCATTTCCACGCCGCCTGTGTCACAATTGAAGCATGCCCACTGCCACGGAAGTCCGTGACATCCAAAAGCACGTCCTCGGCAACGGCCTGGTCGTCATCACCGAGACGATGACCCACGTCCGCTCCGTCTCCGTCGGCGTCTGGATACGCAACGGCTCGCGCCGCGAAGTCCCTGAAGAAAACGGTCTTGCCCATTTCATCGAGCACATGGTTTTCAAAGGCACCGAACGCCGCTCCGCTGAAGCCATCGCTCGCGAAATGGATTCCGTTGGCGGCATGCTCGACGCTTTCACCTCGAAAGAACAAATCTGCTTCAACGCCAAAGTTCTCGACGATCATCTGCCCATCGCCTTTGACGTGATCGCCGATCTTGTTCTTCGCCCAAAATTCGATTCCGAAGATGTAAAAAAAGAGCGCCAAGTCGTCCTCGAAGAAATCAAGATGGACCTGGACAATCCCGAGTATCAGCTTCACGATATTTTCACGCGCGGTTTTTGGCCTGAGCACCCTCTCGGCCGCCCCATTCTCGGCACGCCGGAAACGGTGCGCGCTTTTAACCGCGAACACCTCATCGAGCGCTTCCGCGACTGGTTCGCTCCCGATCATCTGGTCATCACCGCCGCGGGCAACGTCACGCACGAAAAAGTTTTGGACCTCGTCCAGCGCGAGTTCGGCGATCTTCGCCCCGCGCGCACGCTCGAAGATCACACCGCTCCCTCGACCAAAGCGCCCATTCATCTCGAAACCAAGCGCGATCTTGAACAAGTTCATCTATGCATCGGCGTCCCAGCGCTACCTCTCGGCCACGAAGCGCGCTTCGCAGCCGCCGTCCTCAATAATCTTCTTGGGGGCGGCATGTCCTCGCGCCTTTTCCAAAACATCCGCGAAAAAGAGGGCCTAGCCTATGCGGTTTTCAGCGAGCTCACACCTTACTCCGACGCCGGCATGTTCACCGTCTACGCTGGCACCGCCAAGGAAACCGTCGGCCAGGTCATCGACCTCACCATCAAAGAATTTCGCGCCATGAAGGAATCGCCGGTAAGCGAAGAAGAACTCACGCGCGCAAAAAATCATCTCAAGGGTTCGCTGATGCTCTCCCTCGAGTCCACAACTTCTCGCATGTCCAATCTAGCGCGCCAAGAACTCTACTTCGGCCGCTTCTACTCGCTGGACGAAATCCTGGCCTCCATCGAAACGGTCACCCTTGCGGAAGTCCAATCCCTGGCCCACGACTTTTTCCGCCCCGCGCAAATCGCCGTAACCGTCCTAGGCCCCCTAAACGGCTTCACCCTCGACCGCTCGCGTCTGTCCTGCTAACAACGCGACTCACGCAATCGCGAGCTCGAGGCCGTCTGCCATAGCAGACAAAGCGGCGTATTCAATGTGCAGAACGCGACGCGGAGCGCTCGATTGTGATTTCGAGGATGCGTGTACGACAAGCGGCCGCATCGCGAGGATTCCGCCGCGCGGCACGAGACAATCGATGGCTACAATTTTTGTCGAAAGCTCGTGAAGCGCGTCGTCGCTCAAAACGCCGAGCGTGTGCGTTCCGGGAAGCACGCGCAATGGCCCATTTTCTGCGACCGAGTCGTCAAGGTGCAGTCGCAGCGCCAACACCTGTTCCAGAGCGGTCGCCGGGGCGTGCGCATAGTTCACACCATCCTTGATGGACCACGACCCCCAGCCCGGAACTTCGCCGCGTTCTCGCAGCGGCAATGCCGTGTCTTGGTGCCACACGACCAGCCAGTTTGACGTGGGCGATTTGTCGAAAAGTGTCGCGCGGAAGGGAATTGCACTTTTCCCTAGAACCTCTTGGGCCAAAGCCGCCAATCGCGTATCGTGCGCGATCGCGGCGACGCTCCCATTTCTCATGGCATGGTGCATTCCGGCTCTGCTGCGTGAAAGTTCTGACTGCCCAAGCACCGCCAGCAGGTCAGCCACTTCGCGCTCGGGAAGGGCATTGCGAACGATAGCGAATCCGTCGCTTAAGACTCGCTCCGGCAGTGACCTCGATGCGGCTGCAGATCGCAATTTATTTGTAACCGTCATGGTACGAACATTCTAATCTCTCTTTTCGCGTTGACGGGCGGGAATCGAAGTGCCATCATTCTGAAAATTCGTTTGTGTGATATTTTGTAGTGCAATCGAGGGCAAAGCGATCGGCTTGCGGGTTTCCATACTGGCGTCAGGCAGCTCGGGCAACATTACACTGCTCGAGACGCAGCGCACCCGACTCCTTGTGGACTGCGGCCTCGGCAAACGCGAAACTCTCGCCCGGCTTGCGGCCATCGAACAAACCGTTGATCGCATCGACGGCATCCTCATCTCCCACGAACATAGCGACCACTGCAATGGCCTGCCGCAAATGCTTGGCCTTTGGAAATCGCCACTCTACGTTACCGAGCAGACTATGGAGGCGCTGCACCGTGCCTTGCCCGACCGGCTCGGGAAGCGTTTGCGCGGCGTGGAAACCATTCAAGCCGGGCAGCATTTCACTATTGGCGATATCGATGTCCACGCGTTTCAAATTCCGCACGACGCTGCCGATCCGATTGGCTTCACGTTTCGTACAAACGGCACGAAGATGGCGCTCGTCACCGACCTCGGCTACATGCCCGAGCTTGTGAAAGTGCATCTCCGGGACGCCGATTGTTTGCTGCTGGAATCGAATCACGATCTGGATATGCTCAAAGTCGGCCCTTATCCGTGGGTCGTTAAGCAGCGCGTCCTCGGCCGAACCGGGCATCTCTCGAATCACGCCGTAAGCGAGTACCTTTCCGACCCGGAAGGTTTTGATGCGCGGGCGCGCTACCTTATCCTCGCTCATCTCTCGCAGGAAAATAACAATCCGGATCTCGCTCGCCTCTCCGCGGAAGAGGCGCTCAACCGCCGCCCTGCCGAATGTGCGTTTCACGGGGAACTGCTGATTGCCACGCAAGACCGTCCGCTCAAACCACTCGAACTCTAACGCGCAAAATAAATCGCCGCATAACCTGTCATTCCGAGTGCAGCGAGGAATCTGCTTTCTTTGGCAAGTTGAGGCATTGCCTTTGTGGGACAGGCAATCCTGCCTGGCGGTGCTTGGAGTTTTCGTGCTGCGGAGCACAGCCAAGATTCATCGCGCCAAAACCACGCGATGGGGCGGAAGTGGCTGTGCCACTGGCAAGCACAAGCGCTGCCTGAAATTCCACTAGCTTTTTCTCCATTCCTCCGCTAGACTTAAGTTGTTCTTGGTAGAGGTGCGGAGGCCATGAGTAGCCGGGCGAGCAGTTCCGATCAGCTTCGGAACGTCAGGCAAAAGGGGCCAGGTTGTTATACTCCGCCGAAATCGCAGCGGTAGCTGTTGCCGCTGAGGTTGGGGAACAGGTCTAAGGCCTGTCCACTGTCATCCGTTTAGATGGCGGCATTGCCGCCAGCGCTAAAGCCGGATGGAGCGCTATCGAGAGGCAGCAGCCTCGAGCATTTCTTCGCGGTTCCTTCCTTTCGTTTCCCTCCATCCAGAAATAATTGGTCCGAATGAATCTTTTCGAACTTACGCGCGCGCTCGTCGATATCGAATCGACGACGAATCGCGAGCAGAATGTGGCGGACTTCTTGTTCGCGCAACTGTCCTTTCTCGCCGCGCGCACTTCCGGCCGCCTCGAACGCATCGCGGTCGAGCCGAATCGCGACAACATACTTGCGTGGTGGGGCGAGCCGATTGTCACGCTTTCGACGCACATGGACACTGTGCCGCCGTTTTTTCCATCTCTTGAAGACGCCGAATTCATTTGGGGCCGTGGCTCCTGCGATGCGAAGGGCATCATCGCCGCGATGATCGCGGCCGCAGAAAAGCTTCTCGACTCTGGAACAAGAAATTTCGCACTCCTCTTCGTCGTTGGTGAAGAGCGCAACAGCGCGGGGGCAAAAGTCGCCGCTGTCAACCCACGCGGCGCGCGCTTTCTAATCAACGGCGAGCCCACCGAAAACCAACTCGCTCTCGGCACGAAGGGAGTGCTGCGCTACGAAATCATAGCGCGTGGAAAACTCGCGCACTCTGCTTACCCCGAGCTGGGCCACTCCGCGATTCATTCGCTGCTCGATACTTTGCGGGCCATTCGTTCTATTCCGCTGCCGGAAGATCCGCTTCTCGGCCAAAGCACGCTCAATATCGGCACTATTGCCGGCGGGCGCGCGCCTAATGTTGTTGCCGATCACGCGCAAGCGGAAATCATGTTTCGCACCGTGGGCGACCCGGCGGAAATTCGCCTAGAGGTACTCGCTGCCGTTGCGGGACGCGCCGAAGCTCGCGAAGTTTTGCACACGCCTGCGCTGCGTCTTTCGGCGTTCGACGGTCTTCCCACGACTGTGGTCGCTTTCGCCACGGACATTCCAACGTTCAACGGCGCCTGGGGGCAGCCATTCTTGATCGGCCCGGGTAGCATTCATCTGGCGCATACCGCCGAGGAGCGCATCCCGAAAAGACAATTGGCGGATGCGGTCGATATTTACGCGCGCATGGTGCAGCAGCTTCTCGCTACGGGAGGCGCGCAAGCATGAGCCAAGGCCTCGCTATCGTCGGATACGGAAAAATGGGCAAGCTCATAGAGCGCCTCGCGCCCGAGTATGGCTTCGAAGTGCGCGCAAAATTCTCTGGTGGCGACAATCCAGGCGGACAGGGCCTGTCGCACGAAACGCTGCGCGGAGTCGATGTTGCCGTGGAATTCACCACGCCCGTAGCGGCTCCTGTAAATATCCGCCGCCTAGCTGCCCTCGGCGTCAACTCCGTCGTTGGCACTACCGGCTGGTTCGAGCAGCTTCCCGTTGCGCGCGAAGCGGTCGTCCACGCGAAGACCGGGCTCGTATGGGCCGCGAATTTTTCCGTGGGCGTGAATCTCTTTCTGCAAACCGTTGCTTACGCCGCCGCTCTCTTTGCCAAGCACGCGGAATACGAAGCCTGGGGCTGGGAAATTCACCATTCCGCAAAAAAAGATGCACCCTCCGGCACGCTGAAAAAACTTGCCGAGGAAATGTGCGGCGCGGGCTACGCGCGGCCCGTCAGCCTCAGCTCGAATCGCGCCGGCGCGATTCCCGGAACACACGAAATCGGTTTTGACTCCGCCGCGGACACCATCACGATGCGCCACACGGCGCACAGCCGCGAAGGTTTTGCGCGCGGCACTCTGCAAGCAGCGCGCTGGGTCACCGGCAAAAAAGGTTTCTACGAATTTAAGGAGATCCTGGCGGAATTGAGTTGAAGGATCTATGTAGCGGCGGCCTTCAGGCCGCCACCCGAGGTTTTCGGCAGCACGACGTTTAACCAAAGAAGGAGAAACACCATGTTTACCGGTACAGGCACTGCGCTAGTCACTCCATTTCGCCGCGATGGTTCGCTCGATGAACCAACGCTCCGCGCGTTGATCAAGCGACAGATCGATGCGGGCATTGATTTTCTCGTGCCGTGCGGCACAACAGGCGAAAGTCCCACGCTCACTCACGAAGAGCATCTGCGCGTCGTAGAGATCGCCGTGGAACTCGCGAAGGGACGCGTGCCCGTTCTCGCTGGCGCAGGCGGTTACAACACCGCCGAAGTCATTGCGCTAGCACGCGAGCTCGCGGAAATTGGCGCGGACGGAATTCTTTCCGTCACACCGTACTACAACAAGCCGACGCAGGAGGGCCTTTTTCACCACTACAAAGCGATCGCCGAAGCGATTACACTCCCCATCGTTGTGTATAGCGTGCAAGGCCGCACCGGCGTAAACGTCGAACCCGCGACCGTTCGTCGTCTCTCCGCCGTCGAAAACATCGTTGGCATCAAGGAAGCTTCGGGAAATATCTCGCAGATGGCCGCGATCCTCAACGCCGTTCCGGACGATTTCATCGTGCTTAGCGGCGACGACGCAATCACTCTGCCTCTCATCGCGCTCGGTGGACGCGGCGTCATTTCCGTCGTCTCGAACGAAATCCCCGCGGACATGGCGCGGCTCACGCGGCTCGCTCTCGACGGCGATTTTCCCGCCGCGCGCGAAATTCATCGCCGCGTACATCCGCTGATGGAGGTAAACTTCGTCGAATCGAATCCAATTCCGGTGAAGGCGGCCATGGCGCAAATGGGTTTGCTCGAAGCGGTGTGGCGCCTCCCGCTCGTCGCGCCAAAAGCGGAGAGCGAGACGCGCATTCGCGCCGTGCTGGAATCGCTTGACCTGCTTAATGCAGCCACGCGAACGCGTGCGACAGCCCAAGCTGCCGCATGAGAGAGTGCATGCTGCCACAGCAAATTGAGCGGTTGTTTGACGAGCCTCCGGCTCAATACAACGAAGATCACTTCCGGCTCTTCCGCGAATTCAAGGACGCCGTAAATCGCGGCGAAGTCCGCGCGGCGGAGCCGGATGCTGCCTCGCCCACGGGCTGGCGCGTCAACGCCTGGGTAAAAAAAGGAATCCTGCTGGGCTTTCGCATGGGTGTAGTCGTGGATATGTCGGTCGATCCCGCGCGCCAGCCGTTCATCGACAAGTCCACGTATCCCGTTCGCGCGCTCACTATTGCGGACGGCATCCGCATCGTACCCGGCGGCTCGAGCATTCGCGACGGCTCGTACATTGGGCGCGGTGTCGTCTGCATGCCGCCGATGTTTGTCAATGTGGGCGCGTACGTTGGGGATGGCGCGATGATCGATTCTCACGCGCTCGTCGGGAGTTGTGCGCAAATCGGGCGCAATTGCCACATTTCTGCTGGCTCGCAGATTGGCGGCGTGCTCGAACCGGTAGGCGCAATGCCGGTGATCATTGAGAACGAAGTGTTGGTAGGAGGGAATTCGGGTGTGTATGAGGGAACGGTCGTGAAACATCGCGCGGTTCTCGGCACTGGCACGATCCTCAATCGCTCGATCCCGGTTTATGATCTTGTGCGGGACGCTGTGCATACCGCCAGCGAAACTTCGCCGCTCGTCATCCCCGCGGAAGCTATTGTTGTTCCCGGGTCGCGCGCAGTGACCCATCTCGTCGGAGCGAAACACGGCCTCAGCCTGCAGTGTGCCGTCATCGTCAAATACCGCGACGCCAAGACCGATTCGCGCATCCAGCTGGAAGATCTTTTGCGCTAGCCTGCTAGCGCGACAGGACTTGCTCAAAAAAATCGAGGGCTCGCGGATCGTTGGATTGCCCCAGCCAGAACATGGCCTGCTTGCGGACTTCGCGGTTGCGGTTTGTCTTTGCTACTTCGATGAGTTTTGGGACGCCTTCGTCTTTCGGCATCTGACTTAGCGCAAAGACGGCTTTCTTTTTTACCTCGGTGTCGGGATCGTTGTCGATCGCGCCGGTGATCGCGCCCATGGCTTTTTGTCCTGCTTTTTGGGCGAGCCAGAAGAGGGCTTGTCCGCGCACGTGCGTGCTTTCGTCGTCTTTAGCCATACGAATCATTTCGTTCAGCGCTTCCGGTTCGTGGCTCACGGAGAGAGCAAACGCTACCTGCGAACGCACTTCGGGACTGGGATCGCTCTTTGCCATTTTTTGCAATAGCAACTCGCCGGCTTTTCCACGCGCTGCGCCTAGCCAGAAGGATGCGTGCTTGCGCAGCAGCTCAGGCTGATCTGCGGCAACGAACGATTCGAAGGCTCGGTCCGCTGACGGGTCGGCATGCAGCGCAATTGCCGACAGCGCTCCTTGGCCGATTTCGTGCTCGCCATGGCCTTCGAAAGTTGCCTTGTGGACGAAATCCGTGAGCAGCGCGACGCTTTCTGTCGGCTTCACACCGGTCAGCCAGAAAAAGGGCAGGCCACCCGCGTCCAGCGTGCAATTTTCCGAGGCTTCTCGAATGCGCATCACTTGCTTGCCTTCGAGGCGGAGGAGTACGACAAGCCCCCGCGAGCCTTCGAGTTGCACCGTTCCATTCTGCGAGTCTTTTTGCGAATTCGTGGTCGTGAAGCCATTTTCTCTTTCAAGCCGGCAGGTTCCGCAGCTACCGTAGTTATCGTTGAAATTTCCGCAGCAAACCGTGCGGTCGCCCGCAATCTCCGCGACGCTGTAGCCGACCCACTCTGGCTTATCCGCTTGCGCTTCGATGCCGCGAAGCGTCTCCGCGAGCGAACCGTTCACCGCCCGCGCCTCGATTTTCGCGTTGACCACCTGCGGCGTTTCTGCCGACTGCCCTGCGTCCAGCGTCCCGGCGGTAAAAATCCCCGCCACCAGAATTGTTTGCCCGAGCAAAATCTTGTGCCAAGTCTTCATATCTGCCTCACTCCATTTCTTTTCTTGCGATTCGCCGAAGGTACGGGCCCCAAGTCCAAACTCACTTCTGCAAAATCTCCATCAAGTAGTCGTTGCCTTCTTTCGAATTCATCAACGCGAGTTTGGAGACCGCAGTCTTCTTAAGCTGCGGATCTTTTTCGCCTCGCGCAATGGTCACCAGTGCGTGGGCATTTCCTTGAATGAAGAGCGCGTTGAGTACTGCTTCCTTGTTCTCGCGGTCGGTCTCTTTCGCATAAATCGCCAGCAGCGCTTCCTTGGCCTCAGAAGAACCGACCAGTCCCAGATTGCGAATCGCTGTACGGCGAATTTCCGGGTCCTTTTCACCCTGCGCTGCTTCCGCGAGGAATTTGGCGTCGCCGGAGA
The DNA here is from genome assembly GCA_963833345.1 of uncultured Acidobacteriota bacterium. GTDB lineage: Bacteria > Acidobacteriota > Terriglobia > Acidiferrales > UBA7541 > Acidiferrum. The sequence goes on from CAWHXI010000002.1 coordinate 5,189,190, forward strand.
GGAAGAATGCCTGCAGGATGTCCTTTTTCACTTCGGGCGTAGTCTCGGCCACATACAGCTGGCGCAATTCTTCCGGCGCGTGAACAATTCCAAGCTGGCGGATCGCTTCGGCGCGCAGCGATGCATCTTTTTCGCTTTTAGCGGCGGCAAACAGGTGCTCCTTGTCGCCGCCGATCATGTAGCTGCGCAGAATGGCGCGCTTGATCGACGGGTCGCTCGTTGAGGAATAAATCTCGGCAAGTGTTTGTCGCGACTGCTGTCCGCCGAACATTCCCAGATATTCCACGGCTTTTCGTTGCAGGTCCGGATTGCTTTCTCCACGGGCAATGCGAGCGAGAATCTCGCGCGACTGCGCCGAGCCGTTCTGTGCCAGCACGAAAAGCGCCTTCGACTTCTCCTTCGGCGTGCTGGGACCGTTCAGCACTTTTTCGAGCAGAGGCATAGCTCGGTCTGGCTCGCTCCTCATCAGGCTGGTGATAGCCAGCATTTTGAGCTCCTCATCGGTTTGAGCTTCAGGGTGCGGGGCCTGCCCGTTCGATTGCCGCACGTCTATCTCTAGTGCTCCTGCATCCTTAATCCAGCGGCTTTGGGGAAACCGCTTCTTCAAGTCGGCGATCGTTGTCAGCGCGGAGTCTCTCTTGCCGAGTTTGTTTTCCGCATAAGCTTTCCAATAAAGCGCGGCATCTGTCTGCGTGCCGTTCAGCGTGGCAAGCTCGCTGAATTTTTCGGCGGCGCGGTCATAACGGTCTTCGTCCAGCGCTTCGCGGCCGTCGCTGTAGAGTTCATCCAGCCGTTCCAGGCGTTCCTGCTCTCGGTCGCGCTTTTCCTGTTCCCGGTCGCGGGCTTCTTGTTCGCGGTCGCGTTTCTCTTGCTCCCGGTCGCGCGCTTCCTGCTCCCGGTCCGCACTGCTCTGTTCCTGCCAGGATTCTGTGGCCGCCGCAGCGTTGTGTGCCGCCGCAGGCTTTGCCATCCATGGCGCGATCAGCAATGCCGCCGCGAGGCCCCAAATCTTGATTGCTCTGCTTGTCCGTTGTCCGATGCTCATGCCTTGTTCCTCTCTCTTGCTTTCGATTCCGTCGCGGGTGGAGCGGAATTCGTTGTGTTCTGCTTTTCTTGTAATTCCTTGCCGACCACTCGCACCTTGAACAAAATTCCGTGCGCTTCGATGCGCTTTTGCAGCGATTCCAGTTTCGCTGGCGTAATTTCCTGCGGACTGTGCGCCACGTCCATCAGCACGCGCTCGAGGTCATCCAGAACGTCGGCCAAGGCCGCATCGCCATTCTGTTGCGCCGTTTCACGATACAAGCGGTTGGCGTCCAGCAAGTCTTCCGCTCGTTGCTGCTCCGCAGCGATATTGATTTGCTTTGGCCCCGAGGTTGGCGGCGCTGCGTTTGCCAGCTCCATCAAAACCATTTCTGATTTGCCCAAATGGTCGCCGACCGCCACAACAAGCACGCGTTCCCGAACTTGCGCCACGCTGGCGGCCGGAGTTCCGGCGTCAGGTTTCTTTGTCCAACGCCCCGCAACGAACGCGGCAATCACCATGGCCGCCATCGCTCCGATGGCTACCCAACGGCGCGGCTCGAGCCACGCACGCCATCCGCGTCCGGCTCTTTCTGGCAGCCGCAGTGCGATTTGTTGCCACACCGCTCGCCCGTATTCCGGGCCTCGCTCGGGGATGGGGAGATTGTCCAGCGCATTCAGCACCGCTTCGATGCGATCGAGCTCCGTGCGGCAGGCGGTGCAGCTCGTCAAATGCTCGGCAATAGCTTCGCGTTGCGTAGGCTCCCCCTCTCGATAAGCAATCAGTTCTTCTTCTGTCAGGTGTTTCATAGTTCTGTTCCCCTGGGCTCCGGCGCCGCTCCTGCCGCTTTCGCTTGCAGCGCGCCTCGCGCTCCTACGTACGGTTCCAATGCCCGCCGTAATTTCTGCACCGATCGAAAAACCGTATTCTTCGCCGCGCTCGTCGTTGATTTCAGCACAGTGGCGATCTCTTCGATCGCGCAACCTTCCCAATGGCGCATCACGAACGCTGTTCGTTCCGAAGAGCTCAACTCCTTCAGCGCCTCTTCCATCTTCTTCCTCAGCTCCGTGTTGCCCGCGAGGCGGTCTGGAGTCGGCCTTTCGTCGGCCACCAGATCCAACGGATCCTGCTCCTGCTCTTCTGCTAACGCGCTCGGCGTTTGGCGTCGCGTATCCTCGGTGCGTTTTTGCCGCATGCGGTCAATCGCATAATTCGCGGCGATGCGGTACGCCCAGGTACCAAAATTTGCGCGCGATCCGAATTGGCCGAGGTTCCGGTAAGCGCGCAAGAAAGCTTCTTGAACCACTTCCTCAGCGTCGTGCTCGTTTCCCGTCATGCGGTACGCCAGACGAAAGAGCTGCTGGCTATGGCGCTCGACCAGTACGCGGAAGGCATCGCGCTCGCCCGCGAGCGTGCGCTCGACGGCGAGGGCATCGCTCTCTCGCGCCGCGTTCTGCAGTGCCTCGCGGTCTTGGGTGCTACCGGCGCTTTCGCTCATCCGAATCATTAGACAGGAAACGGGCTTTGCGGTTAGGTGGGGATGTCCGAATTCGGACACTTCCGAAAGTATCTTATTAGGCTGGCTCTAAGTGCGGCAATATCATAGGGCTGGCCAGTGCCAGCCCATCCATCAACTGTTTCGAAACCAAACAGTCTGCATGTTGATGCGCGTGCCAACTCTGAGGCGCTCGGCTCGAACGCCCCGAATCTCACCGTCTTTACCTCTTTACTCCTCCACTTCTTTCCTTCGCTTTTTCACTCGTATCTCAGCGCCACCGTTGGATCCAGACTCGACGCTCTGTGCGCCGGCACGAAACAGGACAAACCGGCAGTAGCGACCAGCACCAAAATCACACCAGCAAGGACCAGCACATCGAGCGAGCCGCCTTGGATCCAGCGCACTAGCAGGCGATTCAGGGCCATCGTCAACAACACTCCGATCAGAACTCCGCTGGCCACGCTCATCGCCGCCGAGCGAAACACTATCAATAGGACGTCCGCAGGTCTCGCTCCCAGCGCCATGCGTATGCCGAACTCGGCAGTTCGTTGGCTAACGGCGTAAGAAATCACGCTGTACAGGCCAGTGGCAGCCAGCGCGAGCGCCAAGATTGCAAATCCCGCAAACAGCGTTGCAATCAGATGTCCCTGTTCCCATTCCGGCTCATGTTTGATCCGGCCATCAAGATCGAGAACATCCCGGTCAGACTGCTGGTCAGGATCGACAGTGTGAATCTGTTCACGGACGGCGTGGAGTACGCTGGGCGGTGGGATCCTAGTTCGCACTAGGATCTGGGTCCAAACCGGCATCATGACGGTGTACGGCGCATACACAGCGGGCATAATGGGATTGCGCAGCCCGTCATTGCGGGCGTCGCTGACAATCCCAACCACCTGAAACCAACTGTCGCTTCCGGCGACCGCCAGTGCAAGCGGGGGCTCGCCTTTCAGTTGGGGCAAGCGAATCTCGCTGCCAACTGCATCGCCATCCGGAAAATATTGGCGAGCCAGAGTTTGATTGATTAGTGCCAGCTTTGCGCCGTGCATCGTCTCATCTTCATTCCAGACTCGTCCTTGCTGCAGCGGAATATGCAGCACCGAGAAATACTCTGGGCTGACGAAGTTGATACGCGCTCGCTGTTCTTCTTTTGCCGGCTTGGCTAATATCTCGAAGCGCAGTTCCCATCCGTTGTTTGGCGGCGTGGCATTTGTGGAAAGCCCGGCGGAAACAACTTGTGGTATCTCGCTGACCTTCTTTAGCAGCTGATGGAAGTATGTTCCTCTGGCTTCCCAAGTTGTGTAAGTGTTGTCGTGGACCGGGATGCCCACAGGCATGACGTTGTGCGGATCGTAGCCGAGATTGACATTCACCACGCTTGCGAAGGCTCGCATGGCAACGCCGGCCGCTGCCAGCAATAGAAGTGTCAAGGCAATCTGACCCGCGATCAGGACGCTGTGAGTCCGGCGGCCATGAACTCCAGCCGTCATTTTACGTGTGCTCGACTGCATCACCTGAGCTACATCTGGACGTGCGGATTGAAGCGCGGGCGAGATGCCGAACACGATGCCGGTCAGCAGCGCAAGACCGATGCTAACGAGCAACACAGGCAAGTTGATGCTGATAGCGGCTTCATGTGGGAATGAGAATTCCGGAAGCCACTCCACGATGAGCTTCACCAAGCCATTCGCCAGTGCTACGCCAATGACCGCTCCGGCGAGCGACAGCATCAGCGCTTCCGTGAGCAACTGCCTCAGGATGCGAGAGCGACCGGCACCGATGGCCGAGCGGACCGCCATCTCGTGCGCACGTGCCGTGCCCCGGGCCAACAGCAAAATCGAGACGTTTCCGCACCCGATTAAAAGCAACAAAGCCACGGCAGCCAGCAGGAGGTAGAGTGTCCCGCCGATCCGCTCTACGAAGTGGTCGTTCAATCCAGCTAGCGTCACATGGAAATGCTCTGGGAAGTGGCTAGGGGTTTGCTTTGCGAATTGTTCGAGCAGCGACTGGAGCTCTGCGTTTGCCGCCGCACGGGTTACGCCGAGCTTGAGCCGAGTCATGGGAAAATATGTGCGCGCCGGATCGGCTGTGAGCTTGAGCGGCAGATAGACTTCGCCGTCGCCCCAGGTAAAGCGCGGCCGGACCACTCCTACGATCTCGTAGCTCTTATGGACTAACTGAATTTTCTTGCCAACAATGTCGGGATCGCCGTTGTAGTGCCTCTGCCAGAACTGATAACCGAGCACGGCCACATTCTCGGGATCCTGACCTTCGGGCGCATCCGACGGCAGCAGTCCGCGGCCAAGCAGCGTCGGCACGCCAAGATAGATGAAAGCATTCGACGTGAGGTATACAGCCTGGACGTCTTCGGGAAGATCGCCTTCGGTCGTGGTGAGGTTCCACCCTCCCATAGCTGCAACGCTCTCTACCGATTCGGCCTGCCGAAGCTGTTGCAGTTGCGGCCCGCTGAGGTGGATAAAGAAGGGGTTGCCCGTAGTTTCGCGAACTGTCAAATGCACCATGCGATCCGTATTGGCGTATGGATATGGGTTCACGAGCACGCCGTAGACCACGCTGAACATCGCCGTTGTTGCCCCGATGCCCAGCGCCAGCGAAAGAATCGCGACCATCGAGAATCCAGGATTCTTCAACATCATCCGCATTCCGTACCGCGCATCGTCCGCGATGTCTCTCAGCCAGCGCCAGCCCCACGCATCCTGCGTCACTTCTTTCACCAGACCCACATTTCCGAATTCGCGCCGCGCTCCTGCTTGCGCTTCGCGCGAAGATCCGCCGCGCTCCTTGCGCTCCGTTGCCGCCATCTGCAAATGGTGCTGGATCTCTTTCTCCAGTTCGTTTTCGCGTTTCCGCCACAGCCACCAGAGTTTCATCGCGCACTCTCTCACTTCGCGGGATTCAGAACCCCACCGATCGCATCCGAAATCTGTTCCCAGCGCGAGCGTTCCTTCATCAGTTGCTTTCTTCCCGCCGCTGTCAGCCGGTACACTTTCACTTCCTGTTTGTTCTCGGAAATCTTCCAATCGGCGCCGATCCATTTTTTCTTTTCTAGGCGATGCAGCGCTGGGTACAAAGATCCGGCATCCACTTGCAGGAGATCGCCGGAATTGGCGCGAATCGTCCGGCCAACGCCAAAGCCGTGCTGCGGGCCCCAGAGAAGTGTCTGCAAAATGAGCAGGTCGAGCGTGCCCTGCAACAGTTCGATCCGGTTTCGATACCGTTCGTTCATTCCGCCTCCGGCGACCAGGATATAGACGGCCTATATCCTACACTATAGACGGTCTACTACCCTCCTTGGTTTGCGCTTCTCCCTACTTTTTTGTGTTTCGCCTAAGTGCTTGGGCAATCGGCATTTACGGCGACCACGGCGTATCCTGCGCCCGGGCCCGCTTTCAAGCAGAGCGTCCTCCGGGCGCACAGCTTGGCGGCCGCCGAAGGCCGGCCATGGACACTTCGGCTGCGCAACTTACGGTATGATGGAGTCGAAAGCGCACCGCCCATACCCGATCCCTGTATCTGCCACGTCCTTGGAAAGTCTGACCGGGCGAGACTCGAGTAACGCCCAAGGAGAGACAGTTTGATTCCACGCTATACCCGCAAAGAGATGGGCCAAGTCTGGAGCGATGCGAATCGCTTCGCAAAGTGGCTCGACGTTGAGCTTGCCGCCACGGAGACGCTTGCCGAAGCCGGCCTCGTGCCGAAGGACGCCGCCGCGACAATTCGCGCGCGCGCCAAAGTGGACGTTCCGCGCATTCACGAACTCGAAGCCCGCGTAAAGCACGACGTCATTGCGTTCACGATGAATGTCGGCGAATCCATCGGCGATCCTGCTGCCGCGCGCTGGCTGCACTATGGCCTGACCTCGAACGACGTCGTCGACACCGGTCAGGCACTGCAGATCCGCGATGCTTCCCACATCATTGAAAGAGGGCTGGTGCTGTTTGGCGAAGTGCTCGATCTTCGCGCGCATCAGTTTCGCAACACGCCGCAAATTGGCCGCACTCATGGCGTTCACGCGGAGCCGATCACTTTTGGGTTGAAAATAGCGAACTGGTTTTCGGAAAATCAGCGCAACATCGGCCGGTTTCGCGCCGCGGCGCTGCAGATGGCCGTCGGGAAAATTTCCGGTGCCGTCGGCAACGCTTCGCATCTCGGCCCGGAGATGGAAGAACGCATCTGCAAAAGGCTCGGACTGGGCGTTGCTCCCGTGGCTTCGCAAGTCATCCAGCGCGATCGGCACGCGCAGTATCTGAGCGCGCTCGCGCTCATCGCTGCGTCGCTGGAAACCATTGCGCTCGAGATTCGGCATTTGCAGCGCACCGAGGTGCGCGAAGCCGAAGAGCCCTTCAGTGGCGAGCAACGCGGCAGCTCCGCCATGCCTCACAAACGCAATCCCGTTACATCCGAACAAATTTGCGGCCTTGCGCGGCTGGTGCGTTCTAACATGATGGCCGCCTTCGAAAACGTGGCCCTGTGGCACGAGCGCGACATTTCGCACAGCTCCGTCGAGCGCATCATCCTCCCGGACTCCACAATCCTGATCGACTACATGCTTGCGAAGATGACGACCATCGTTGCCGACATGCGCGTTTTCCCAGAACGCATGCTGCGCAACCTCGAATCCACGCACGGCCTGGTTTACTCCGGGCAACTTTTGCAAGACTTGGTGGAGAAGGGCATGCCGCGCGACGACGCGTACAAAGCGGTGCAGGAGAACGCCATGGCCGCTTGGGAAACGGAATCGAGTTTCCAGGAGCGCGTGGCCAACGACGCGAGGATCACGAAGTTCTTGGATGCGAAGGCGCTTGCGCACACATTTGATCTGCAGCGGCAGCTTCGCTATGTCGACGCCATCTTCGACCGCGTGTTCGGCGCGCATCCGGCCGGCGAAAAATCCGCAGCCAACAACGCGTAAGAGCCGCGGCCAACAATGAGCAAAATTTGTTTTCAAAGAACCAAGAGCCCCGGTTGCCCGGGGCTCTTTCGCCTCTTCTAATTTTCGCTCGCGCGGAAATTAGCTGCGGAGGCGGAAAACCTTAAATACGAAACGCGAACCGCGAAAATCGAAATTCACAAACCGAACTCGATAGCGATATCTAACTTTTATTCAACGCGCTGAACGTAGCGCGCTTCCGTAGTGTCCACCTTCACTCTGTCGCCGGAATTGACGAACGGCGGCACTTGGATGACCAGGCCCGTTTCGAGCGTTGCCGGCTTCATCACCGCGTTGGCCGTGGCTTTTTGCAGCGTCGGTTCGGTATCGAGCACCTTCAATTCCATGGTGTCCGGCAGGTCAACGCCGATCGGCTTTTCCTCGAAGAATTCGATCTTCACCGTCGTGTTCGGAATGAGATAGTACACCGTTTCGCCGAGCTCTTCGCGGGTCATCTGCATCTGTTCGTAGGTTCGCGTGTTCATGAAGTGAAATTCGTCGCCCTCGTTGTAGAGGTACTCAAATTCCACTTCATCGAGAATCGCGCGGTCGACGAATTCTTCGGCGCGGAACCGGTAATCAATCATGACGCCGCTCCGGAGATTTTTCATGCGCGTTTGCATCGAGCCGCGCTTGTTGCCGGGGGTACGGTGATCGACGCTGAAAACGGTGAAAAGCTGGCCCTCGTGCTGAATGACCATGCCCGGGCGGAGTTGTGTGGCTTTAACGCTGCTCATAAGCTCCCTGAACGATTGCAAATTTCGGAAATTCCTGCAGGCAGCCCGCTCTGCGATGCGGTGCACGCGGAATGACTCGAGGCACGCTGAGCTGAATTTCGCACCCAACGCGAACAAACAGTATAAAGGGCCGCGTTCATAGTGGTCAATTGTCCTTCTCCGGTTCTTTGGCGCGCTGGGCGGCGGCTTCGGCCATGATTTTTTCGATTTCATCAGGACTGCGGGGGAGGCGCTTGCTCAGGAATTTGTAGCCGGTTTCGGTGATGAGGATGTCGTCCTCGATGCGCACGCCGAGATTTTCTTCGGGAATGTAGATGCCGGGCTCGACGGTGACGACCATGCCGGCCTCGAGCGGCTTGCAATATTCGCCGGGATCGTGGACGTCGAGGCCGATATCGTGGCCAAGCCCGTGAATGAAATACTGGCCCAGCGATTTGCCGTGAAGGTCTTTGCCGTGGGAATTGATGTAGTCGTAGGCAATTTTGTGGACGCTCTTGGAGCCTCTTTGGCAATAGTCCATGCCCGGCTTGATGGCCGCGAGTGCGGCATTCTGCGCGCCGAGAACAATCTCATAGATTTCGCGCTGGCGCGGCGTGAACTTACCGTTGGCGGGGAGCGTGCGCGTGATGTCGGCGGAGTAGCCGGAATATTGTGCGCCAACGTCGAGGACGACGATGTCGCCGTCTTCGATCTTGCGAGCGAGCTTATCGTAGTGCAGCGCAGTGGAATTGGGGCCAGCGCCGACGATGGGGGCGTAGCCCTCCGCCTCCGAGCCGCCCATGGCGTGGACTTCCGCCATTTTGGCGGCGATCTCATATTCATGGAGGCCGGGGCGCATCATGCGCATGGCCGCAAGCTGCGCATCCACCGAAAGCTCGATAGCTTGCGTAAGGAAAGCAATTTCGCCCGGAGATTTGATTTGGCGCAGATCCTCGATGTTAGAGCGAATATCTCTTAGCTTGGTTTTCGGGACGGAAGTGTGAATCCAATCCACAACCTCTTTTTCGTGCGGATAGCCGCCATTCTCTTTTTCGTAGGGAAGGATTGTGTACATCGTGGGATAGATTTTCGCGAGCCTTTCGAGAGTGGCGCGCATTTCTGGCAATGGCAGCACAGACGCAAAACCGGCACGTGCCTGGATGCCGGGATCGGACGGCGACATACGAAGGCCGTTCCATTTTTCCTTAGCTGGATTCTTCGGCGGCAGAAAGAGCATTTCCTGCGGACCATCCCACGATGCGACCGGGACGGCGCCTTGGGTGTTGCGCGCAGCCGGCATGATAATGAGCCCAGCACCTTCTTCGTTGTGGCCGGTGAGGTAGTAGAAGTTGTCTTCCTGCGCGAAGACATACGCCTGCGAGGATTCTTCGCGGCCAGTAAAGCCCCAGAGAAGGATTGGCGCATCGACTTGGGAGGCAAGTCTGGCGCGGCGCGCGGCGTAGACGCTGTTGGCTTCGCGTTCGCGGCGTTGCTGGGCGTGCGCGGGTAGTTCGGAATAGGAGAAAACGGAAATCGCGAGGAAGATGACAGAAAAGAGGGCACGACGTGTCGTGCCTCTACAAGAAGCACACGAAGCGCTAGGAGTTTTGGATAAACCACTCACCTGTTCACCTCGCGAGCAAAGGGACAAGCATTGTAGCTGAACGAGGCGAACGGGCAAACTCGCCGGCATAGCCTGCAACGATTCCGCAACGGGTGTTGGCTGAGGTGGGAAGTAAGTAGGTTTAGAGCATTGTTGAAGCGTTTCTGGCAAAGAGACGGATGGGCATAGTAATTCGCATAGCTTTTCGAGGGTGAATAGCAGGTTTGCGGGGCCATTTCGAGGAGTCCACCGGCAGGAAGACCGCGATGCGGATTCCGGGGGCGAGCCGAAGTTCGGACGCGATGGTGCGGAAAACCTCAGGGCGACATGCCGGCGGGGGCTACCTCACTGTAGAGTTCAGCAGCGATGAGCCTGGCCCAGAAGATTTGCGTCTTACCCTGGCGTGCGGAGGGCTTCACATTGCGCGCCAGGAAGACATGAAAAATGTTGTAAGCCAGGAAGGCCACGAGCAAAAAGCATTCGATGGCGCCGGGATCATGCTTGAACACATGATCGGAGTGCCATTCGTTGGCCAACTCGTTGAAGCCATAATTCTCGATATCCCATCGTTGGTGCCCTAGATGGACGATGCGATCGACGGGAACTTGGGCCAGCGATAGCGTGGTCACCCAGATCCAGTCACTTTGTTGGGGATGGTCCTGCTTGTCGAGTTGTCGACGAACCGCATAAGTCTCCAAGGAACGCACCACGCGCACCGAGGCCCGCACTTGGGGCCAGGTGAGTAAGTCTGGAAAATCCCACCAGCGGCACGGGCGGGAGCGATAGCTACCCGGCTGAGGCGCCACATGCTCAAATAATCCAGCTGCGTCCTGATAGAGGTTGCGCCGTTCATCCTTGAGCACCACCAGAGCGTGTTTGCCGTGAGCGAGCAAGAAATTGAAAAAGGGGGCCTCCGCGTAAAGCGCGTCCGCAAGCACCAAATCGAAGGCCCGCGGGTAGGCGGAGATCACCCGCGCCAATAAGCGCAGGGCGGTTTCCACTTCCTGCTCTCCGGACCGTTGCGGCTCATGATCGAGGAGCAAGCGCACGGCCTCCCGTCCTGGCAGCGCACCAGTCAGCAACATCAACGTAACCTGCCGATGATAAAACTGAATGCGATCCCCTCCCGCCGTGTGGATGGTTCGCTGCAAACAGCCAGAGCAATGACGCAGGTAACTGGCATGGCTTTCGTGACCGTCGAGAACGACTACTCCCAGGCCGTAAATATCCGGCAAGGCCTTATTGCGTTTCAGGCGCTCGTAAACATCATGAATCCCTTGCCGCAACCCGTTGGCATCGAACACCGCATGGACTCGTCCCAGGGTATCTGCACTGAAGGTCGGCTCTTCGAGCCAACGCTGCCAGAAGCGGGCCCGGCCGAGTTGTTCCCAAGAGTTGATGCTGCCCAACCTGGCCCAGAAAAGTACCAGCGACGATTTCACCACCGCCGCTGCAGAAATGCGCGGCTTCTCTCTGCGGTCGGAAACCTGAGTGACGATATCTTTGGAAAGCTGAAAGATTTTTTCCGAATAGGCGATCAGGCGGCGAAGAACGATTATCGTTTCTTTTCCTGAAGTCGTTTCCATTCCAGCTCGGAAACTTCCTCAATCAGTTCCTGCATTAGGCGATAGTCGTTGACGGCTTGGCGCACGCGTTGCTGCCAGGCCTTTGGGACACAAATCTGGCGAAGCTTCCCCGCTTGGCTCTGCACCAGGTACAAAGACTTATGCAGTTGCCCTCGGGCGCAACGGCAATTCGCCTTGCCACAGGTGCCCGAACGCTCAGAGAGAGTGCCACGAAGAAACCATTGAGCGGAGGAAAGCTGCGCAATGCGGGAACGGAAGTTGCGCTCAACGGCGGAGAGTTTGGTGCGGTTCAGAGGGTCATTCATACCTTATACATAGTACATATACAAGACCAAGAGAAAAGTCAAGCGCAAAAATACAATGCGAATTTGCTCTCTGAGCGTACCTCGGCTAAAACATGAATGGAATCAAACAGTTTGGTCGGTTAACAATCTTCGTTGCGGAACCGCTGCATAGCCTGCCAAAGCGCGTTAACCGATTTTGGATTGAAAGAGGAGCCCCCCACCCCTTCCCCCCACCCCCCGGTTTTTTCGTAAATGCGGATTCTAAAGAGTTTAGGAACAGAACGAGAGGGAAGGAAAGAAAAAGGAGAGAGGCATGGGTTTGAAGATTCGGCATTGCGAGGATGAGGAAAGGGACGCCGGGCTGAAGCCCGGCCACTACAAAGGCAAAGGTGGCGGGCTGAAGACGCGCCGCTACGAAGGCGCGGAAGGGCGCTAGAAGCAGAGGGGGGACGAAGAAAAGAGGAGTAAGGGAAGGCGAGCGAGTTTTGGCTTACAAACACAGGGAATGATAGCATGGTTTCTGATTACTGTCAAGTTATAATACATGACTGGTATCATTCGAATGAGACGGGGGGAAGTCGAGGCGTTAGAAGGAGTTGGCGGGAGTTTTGTAGTTTGGTGAGACGGTGGGTATTGAGTAGATCCGGATTCCGAGAGAGAAGAGTGCCCCAGCGTTTGCAAAATGCAAAACCGCAATCGGTAGGCCACCCAAGAATTATGGCGCTGCCACCCGCCGACGGGAAGATCACGGGTACCCAGATTTACGACAAGCAGTAGCGGCGCGATGGGGTTAGAGCTGGACGTTAGAAGTTAGACGGAGAAGGACTGTTTATTGCCGCTTGGCAAGGGAAGAATCAAAGGACCCAGGTGCGAACGACGGCATCTGGGGCACCCAGCGCTAAGACTGTCCTCCCGCACGCCGAGTTCGCAGGAATGCCACGCAAGACTTGGAAGAGAAACTGGTGTAGAGTAACGCGAATTGCCTCCCCGGAATTCCAACGCAGGAGATAAAAAATATGGCACGGCGTACGTTCCTGGCTCAGCTCGCGGGTTTGCCTTTTCTCTCACTAGGCGTGAAGGCGCAAGAGTCAAAAAAACCTCTCAAGATCATGATGAAAAGCGCGTGGGGACCCGATGACCCAACAAGGGCTGCTTTTCCTTTCGCGCACGGACTCGCACTCGCAGAAGCAGGCCACGAAGTGCAAATTTTCCTCCTCGCCGAAGCCACTTCACTGATGCGAAAGTCCATGGTGAACGCGATCCTGCCTGTTGGCTGGCCGCCGCTGAGCGAAACGCTCGAGAAGGTGGTGGCAAAACATATTCCAATCTTCTCTTGAGGGGCTTGCTCCCGCGCCCGTGGGGTTGCGGAAACGGACTTAAATCAATGGGGAGCGAAATTTGGCAATCCAGCGATTTTTGTCTCGCTTGTGGAGTGGGCAGACAGGATCATTGTAGAGTGAAAATCGGCCGGGCCACCCGGCCAGAGTTGAAGGTTGAGAAGTTGAAGGTTGAAAGGTAGGGAAGGGAAAAACAGATCCCTCGCTGCGCTCGGGATCTAGCCCGAATTTCTCATACTAAATTGAAAAAGGCTGTTGCTTCATGGCATAACTCTTTTGCCTAGAAAGATTCTGCCAAGAAGGAGCAACAGCCTTATGACCACAGAGTGTAACCAGTTTGTCTTCGGATTTCATTCCCAAAAGCGACGCGAGATTCGGGCGCAGTTCGACGGCGGAGCGATCACCAGCGACGGCGGTGGACTGCTCTTGCGGGAGGTCGAGAAACGGGTCCGGATTCTGCGCCAGTTTGCCGCCTGCTTCACGGATTATCGGGATCCCGAACTGATCGAACATACGGTGGAGGAGTTGGTGGCCCAGAGAGTCTATGGTCTGGCTCTGGGATACGAAGATCTGAACGATCACGAGGAGTTGCGGAACGATCCCTTGCTGGCGGTGTTGGTCGAGAAGGGGGATCCCGGCAGCCAAGTCTTAGCCGGAAAGAGCACCTTGAATCGGCTGGAACTGACCAAAGAGACGGCCAGTCGGAAGGAGCGCTACAAGAAGATCGCGCTGGATCACGGAGCCGTGGACCGGCTGCTAGTGGATATTTTCCTGCAAGTCCACCGGGAAGCGCCGAAGGAAATAATTCTGGACCTGGATGCTACCGATGATCCTTTGCACGGAAACCAGGAGGGTCGTTTTTTTCATGGTTATTACCGTCACTATTGCTATCTGCCGTTGTACATCTTCTGCGGGGAGTTCTTGCTGTGTGCGCGGTTGCGCTCATCGAACATCGATGCGTCGGCGGGAAGTGTAGAGGAGCTGCAGCGCATCGTGGCCCAGATTCGTTCCGCGTGGCCCCAGGTAGGTATTTTGGTGCGCGGGGACTGCGGGTTTTGTCGCGAAGAGCTGATGGCTTGGTGTGAAACGAATCGCGTAGAGTATCTGCTGGGGCTAGCGAAAAACGAGCGTCTGAAGGTGGAGATCAAGAAGGAGATGGAGGAAGCCAAAGGACGCTACCAAGAGACGGGACGCGCCGCCCGGTTGTTCAAAGAGTTTGTCTACCAGACGCGGGAGAGTTGGAATCGGGCGCGACGGGTGGTGGCCAAGGCCGAGCATCTGGAGAAAGGAGAGAACCCGCGGTTCGTGGTGACCTCTCTGAACGGAGAAGCCTGGCCGGCGCAGGCTTTGTATGAAGAGCACTACTGTGGAAGAGGAGACATGGAGAATCGGATTAAAGAACAACTGATGTTGTTCAGCGACCGGACCAGCACGCATTACCTGCGCAGCAATCAATTGCGCTTGTACTTCTCTTCGATGGCCTACGTGTTGTTGCAAATGCTGCGGCGACTGGGACTGCCGGGAACGGAGTTGGCCAAAGCCCAGTGCTCCACGATTCGACTGAAGTTATTGAAGATCGGCGCGCTGATCCGCATCACCGTGCGGAAGGTGTGGATTTCGCTGGCCGGTGGGTATCCCCACGTCGAGCTCTTCCGGCAAATCCATGAAAAGCTGTGCGCCGTGCCGCTAAAGCATTGAAAAAGAAAGATCCCGAACAACTTTTTCTTGGCTTCTGTCGACCGGTGGTAAGGTATGCGCCGAAACCGCTTCGGAGAGAGAAAAACTCTCACGCCAAGCGAAAACGGATTAGCTACACGACAGCGCCCTGCGAAACCATCTAGCGATTTCCAAATTGAACAAACTTCAGTCCTCTTCTGCCAAGCTGTGAGAGATGAGGGCTAGGTGACTTGGCCGGAGGGTTGGTCGTTCAGGGTTGAATCTTGATGTCTTTGGGATGAAAAACCGTCAGACCGGGGATCTGCTTGAAGTCGTCCTTTTCGTCGAAGGTCATATTCCTTGTCGGGACTGACTTTGCTCGCGGTGTTATGTTACCACCACGCGAGGGCAATCAGGAGATGGAAGGAGCAGAGTTATGGTGTCGTTTCCGACTCGCCAGGAAGATGCGGTGATGGAAGCAGAGGGCGATTCTTGCGGCATCGGCGCGTCTCAAGCTACGAAATCTTTTTTGCTTCGAAGGTTTGGGGGCCGGCGTGGAGGGTTAGGCCGGTGATGGCGCCTTGGGCGTCTTTGTGGAAGGTGAAGGTGATGTCGCCGGAGAGGACGAAGAATTGGGTGGGGGATTCGGGGAGGAGTTCGATGGGGTCGGGTCCGAAGGGTTCGGCTGCTACGTAGAGGCCGGGCGATTTCAATGTGATGGTTAATTTGCCGATGCTGGGGATTTCGTAGGTGCCGGGGTAGGCGGCGAAGGTGGCGGGATTGGCTTTGATCAGGACGTGCTCGATCGGCTTGTAATCGGGCCAGGCGTATTCTTTGGCTACGGCGCGGAAGACTTCTTCGGTTAGTTCGCCGCCGCTGTCGGAGTTGGTCATGACGGCGAAGCCTTGGCCGGAGTCGGTGTAGGTTTCGATGTTGCAGCGGAAGCCTTCGTTTGCACCGCCGTGGCCGAAATGCGGCTTGTCGCCGGCCGTTTCGAGGCCGAAGCCGAGGCCCCAGGTGCCGATTTGGTGAGTGAGCATCTGGCGCGCCATGTTCTGCGAAAGTAATTTCGCGGATTTTCCATCGTATTCGCTTTGGACTTCCATAGCCATGCGGGCGAGGTCGGAGGGAGTTGTCCAAAGTCCCGCAGGAGCCATTTCGGGATAGGTGTGCGCGCCGCCTTTTACCGGGTCCCCGTTGGCGCGATACGGAGTGGCCGCTTCCGACGCCCGATTTTGCGGGAGCGGTTGCTCGTAGGTGCTGTGGGTCATGCCTGCGGGGCCGAGAACGAGCTCGCTCATGATTTGCGGGAAAGGTTTTCCAGTGACGTCGGAGAGAAGAGTTTGCAGCACTACGAAACCGCCACCGGAGTAGCGCCAGAGCGTGCCGGGGACGACGTCGACGCGGATGGGATCGGTGTTGGCGGGCTTTTCGCCGTTGAGGATTTGCACGACGGTGGGAACTGGTTCGTCGGAGGCGTAGCCGGGGAAGCCGTGAACCGTGAGGCCCGCGCTGTGGCTGAGGATGCGACGGATGGTGACTTTTTCTTTTACGGTGAAGGCGTTTTCAGGGACTTTCCAGGTGCGGAGTTTGACGTTGACATCTTCGTCGAGGGTGAGCTTGCCGTCTTGAACTAGGCGGAGGGCGGCCAGGGCAGCGACGGGTTTGCTGATGGATGCGGCTTGGAAGAGTGTGTCGGGCGTGACGGCCTTTTTGGAGGCAACGTCGGCGAAGCCGTAGGTTTTGGTCCAGATGATTTGGCCGTGGTCGAAGAACGCGACGCTGACGGCGGGAACTTTGTAGTGCGCCATGCGATCGGCGATGGTCATCGACTGAGGAGGCTGGCCTTTGATGATAACTGTGGGGAGAAGGCCGTTTTCGATGCGAGAAATGCGAGCGGCGAGAGCTGGATCGGGTGACTGCGCACTCGATGATTGCTGGTCAGGAGTGAGGACACTTGAGAGATTGGCGGCGGCGAGCTTGGGCGAAAGCGAGAAAGAGACTGAGGTGGCCACGCCAAGGAGCGCGAATAGCGCGGTCAAAAGGAGCAGAGTTTTCGTCGTCGTTGATCTCATGTGTAATCTCATGGGCGCAAATCGTACCACTTTTGAGTGCGAGTCGATTCGTTTGGTTGGCCAAGGCACAGAGAAAAAACGGGTTGAGGATAGCTCGCTACTTGCGGAAGAAATCGATGAGGAGTTCGGAAACGCGTGAGGGTTCTTCGTGCTGAAGCCAATGAGAGGCGTTGGCGAAAGTGTAGAGCTCGGCGTTGTCGCAATGGCGGACGCTGTCGTGGGCCATGGCGGAGAGCAGGAAGGCGTCGCGCTCGCCCCAGAGGATGCGCGTGGGGACGTGGACAGTCGAATCAGGAAATTTGCTGCGATGGCGGAAGGCGGCGCGGTACCAGTTGATCATGCTGGTGAGCGCGCCAGGTTGCGACCACGCGGCGCGGTACTGGGAAAGATCTTCGTCGGAGAAAGTGTTGGGGCGGCTGGAGCGGACAAGAGAGCGGACGCCGAGGCGGAAATTGAAAGCGGAGAATGCGGCTTCGGGGATCCAAGGGAGTTGGAAGAAAAACATGTACCAACTGCGGCGAAGCTGCCGTCGGTTTGTTTGCAAGTAGCGGCGCATGACGCTCGGGTGAGGGATGTTGAGGATGGCGAGCTTGGCGACGCGTTGAGGATGGAGGAGAGCGACGCTCCACGCGACAGCGGCGCCCCAATCGTGGCCGGCGAGGAAGATCCGCTCTTGTCCGAGTTGGTCAGCGATCGCGAGGACGTCGGAAGTGAGTTCGGAGAGCTTGTAGGACGCGGCGCCGCGCGGCTTGCTGCTTTTGTTGTAGCCGCGCTGATCGGGAACGATGACGCGGAAGCCGGCGGTGGCGAGAGGCTCGATTTGTCTGTGCCAGGAATACCAAAATTCGGGGAAACCGTGGAGAAGGACGACGACGGGGCCGTCTGCGGGGCCGCCGGCGATGGCGTGGAGTTCGATCGCGCCACTGCGAAAAGTTACGTCTTCGACGCGGGTTGGCACAAGTGCAGAGTTTACCCTTGATCCGGAGGCGCGACGAGATGATGTGTTTGGAGAAAAATCCGGCTAGGTGATGGAAGTGGTTTCGAGACCGTAAGTGGTGACGTAGACGGCGGTGGCTGCGATTTCCGAGACGCGAGCTTCGGAATCGCCATGAGCGACGGCGGTATGAGGCTCAGCGGCGGCTTCTGGGGGCAGTGCGCCGATGGCCAGATTGCGGCCGGCGTTCTTAGCTTTGTACATGGCGCGGTCGGCGATGGCGAGGACCTCTTCATAGTTAACGTCGACGGGCGAATTCATGTTCCAGGGGAAAGCGGCCCAGCCGATCGAGACGGTGCGATGCAGAGAAAGGCCTCCCGCACCTTTGATCTTGAACGGTTCGCCGGCAACAGCGGAGAGGACGCGTGCGGCGAGCGTGGCGGCTTCCTTGCGCTCGCAAAAACGGGAGACGACCAGGAATTCTTCGCCGCCCCAGCGTACTAATACATCGGAATAGCGAATCGCGAAACTGATGCGGGAGGTTAGGTCGATGAGCATCTGATCGCCGGCATCGTGGCCGAAGCGGTCGTTAATTTCTTTAAAGTGGTCGGCGTCGATGAGATAGAAAACGATGTCGCGATTGCGGCGGCTGCGCGTGGGATCCGGTGCAGAGTAGGCGCGAATGGCCTGGCTGACGTCGCTCTGGATAGTGGCCTGGAAAAAACGGCGGTTGCGCGCGGACGTGAGTGGATCGGTAAGAGACATCTCCTCGAGCTCTTTGTTGGCTTGGGCGAGGGCTTCGCTGCGTTCCGCGACGGCTTGTTCGAGGCGGAGGCGCTCGCTCTGCAGCTTGCGCGTGCGGTAGTTCACAAGGGAATAGAGAGCGAAGAGGCCGAGAAGAATAACGAAGCCGCGCGAGTACCACCGCTGCCACCAGGCAGGTATCACGGTGAACGAAAATTCGGCGGGGAAGCTGAGAGTACCGCGCGCGGAGCGGCAAGAGACCGTGAAGCTGTAGCTGCCCGGAGGAAGAGCGGGGTAGCGAGCTTCACGGCCGGAGGTCTCGTTAGGTTCGGTTTCGAGGCCCCCCAAGCGATACGAGCAGCGGACATTTTCCGGGTCGCGGAAAGTGAGAGCCGCGAAATCCACGCGGAAGGTATTGTCGCTGCGCGGGGCTTCAGGATTGCGTTCGCCAATGCGGTTACGCGAGCCGAGCTGCGCGGAGGTGATCACGACGCGGGGCGGAAGCTCGACCCGTTCGTCAGCGGAAATAGGATTGTAGCGCGCGAGGCCTCCGCTGGTGCCAAAGAGCAGCGTGCCGTCCTCTTCCGCGAAAAAGCCGCTGTCGCTCAGGTCGTTCCAGATGAGGCCATCGGCGCGGGTGAAGCGAAGAGTGTGGCCATCGCGCAAAAATTCCGTGAGGCCAAAGGCGCCGCCGGCCCAGATGTTGCCATCGTGATCGGCTCCGAGCATGTAAACGTCAAGAGAGGGCAGTCCGTCGGCCAAGCCAAAGTGAGTGATCTGCGGTTTTCCGTCCACCAGGCGCAGACAGCTTAGACCCAGAGCATCGGCATAGCGAAACCAAACTTCGTCACCACTGACGGCAGCGGCTTCCACGACTTCGCCCTGCAACAGACCGTTGGCAGTCGTGAAATGCTGCCAATGCTTTCCGTCGAACCGGGAAAGGCCGCTCCTGCCGACGGCCCAAAGGACGCCGTCGCGGCTGGAAGTAAAGCGGCCAATGCCTTGGTGGATTTCCGGAGGCAATGGCACGTCCACGAATTGAAAGGGCCGCTGCGACGTACGGGTCGCTTTGAGGTATAGATTGTTGGCGATCCAGATGCGGCCGTCCGGGCCGACGTGAATGCCGGTTGGAACAGAATCGGGAGTCGGGATTTTCTCTGGGGTCAGCGATTCGGGGTCGAAGCGAGTGAGTCCGCCGGGAAAGCACAGGACCCAGACGGCGCCATCGGGGGCGAGGATCATTTCGCGAGCCAGTGAGCCGTTCAGCCCGTCCTTCGATTTCCAGATTCGCCAGCGGGCCGCCTGGGGATCCCACATTGCGACGCCATTGTTAGTGCCGAGCCAGAGGCGCTTGTGTTTGTCGCGCAATTCGGACCAGACGACGTTGTCGGGAAGACCCTCGGCCTGTGTCCAACTGGACCAGGTTTTCCGGCCGATCCATCGCTGAATGCCCGCTCCGCCAAGGCCAATCCAATAGGCGCCCTCGCGATCTTCGGTGATGGCAAAAGTGGCGTTGACGGCCATGCCGCGGCTTTGATCGATGACTTCCCACTGGCCGGAAATGCGGCGATAGAGGCCTGCAACCGTGGGGATCATGAGATTGCCGGAACGATCCAAGGCAGGCGAGCCATAGTCGTTCGCGGGGGGAAGATCGGGAAGCTCGGAAACGAAATGTGTCGCGCCTGGGTTGAGGCGATAGAGATGCGCCGAAGTGCGAACCCAGAGAATTTTCTCAAAGTCCTGAAGAATGCCGATCACGGTTTCGTGAGGCAGGCCGCTTTGCGCGGGGAACATGTGAACGTGATCCTGAGAATCCAGCCAGCCGACGCGGTGGCCGGAGGCGAACCAAATGCGGCCTTCGGAGGTGATGCTGACGGACTCCGCTTCCAGGCTGGGCAGGCCATCGGCGACAGACCACAGACGGAGATCGTTGGGGCGTTCGGGATCAACGCGGAGCAGGCCGCCTTCAGTGGCGAGATAGACTGTGCCCCAGGGATCAAGGGCCAGGGCGGAGGGCTGCCGGAAAGAATTGTAAACCTTGGCGAGGGGCAGTTGGTGAAGTGCACCGCCTTCCATGTAAGAGATGCCACGCGACGTGACAATCCAGATTCGGCCGGTAGGAGCCAGAACGAGCTGGTTCACATTGGTGCTGGGAAGGCCCTGCTCGATGCCATAGCGCACAACATGATTACCGTCGAAGCGAAGAAGGCCGTCGGGAGTGCCGATCCAGATGAAGCCGTCCTGGTCCTGCAAGATGCAGGATGGGGTCAAAGAGCTCAGGCCGAAGTTTTCGCCCACACGCTGAAAAACGTAGTGCGGCCTATGGGGCAGAGAAAGCACAGGCGTCTCGGTGGGCTTTGCCTGAGCGGCAAGGGAACCGAGTACCAGGATCAGCACGATAGCCAGGAAAAATGCGGCGGAAGTCTTGCCCCGCATGAACACTCCAAGTGATGCAGCCAAAATAGTTTAGCGTGCGGGTGAACGGCACGGTGGGAGTGGTCCCAAAACGATAATGGCGGATTGTGGGGACTCGTGATTGTTCCGGTCAATGCGCTGACCGCGGAAGGATCGAAGCTGATCCACAAGGTGTTTGCCGATCATGCGCGCGGCCTGGAGGACGCCTTATCCTCGCTCGATGACTCCGAGAAGGAGACCCTAAGGAACCTGCTGCGAAAGGTGAGTCATGCGGCAGAGAACCGCGCCACCGTCAGTAGCAACATTGATCAAGAAGAACAAGCGAACGGAAAAAGAAGTTAATTCCACCACGGTTTCCCCAATATGCATGCGGCCATCCGCCTTGTTTCCCAGTGCCAGCAGCGGTTCCGCAACGAAGATTGTTAACCGACCAAACTGTTTGATTCCATTCATGTTTTAGCCGAGGTACGCTCAGAGAGCAAATTCGCATTGTATTTTTGCGCTTGACTTTTCTCTTGGTCTTGTATATGTACTATGTATAAGGTATGAATGACCCTCTGAACCGCACCAAACTCTCCGCCGTTGAGCGCAACTTCCGTTCCCGCATTGCGCAGCTTTCCTCCGCTCAATGGTTTCTTCGTGGCACTCTCTCTGAGCGTTCGGGCACCTGTGGCAAGGCGAATTGCCGTTGCGCCCGAGGGCAACTGCATAAGTCTTTGTACCTGGTGCAGAGCCAAGCGGGGAAGCTTCGCCAGATTTGTGTCCCAAAGGCCTGGCAGCAACGCGTGCGCCAAGCCGTCAACGACTATCGCCTAATGCAGGAACTGATTGAGGAAGTTTCCGAGCTGGAATGGAAACGACTTCAGGAAAAGAAACGATAATCGTTCTTCGCCGCCTGATCGCCTATTCGGAAAAAATCTTTCAGCTTTCCAAAGATATCGTCACTCAGGTTTCCGACCGCAGAGAGAAGCCGCGCATTTCTGCAGCGGCGGTGGTGAAATCGTCGCTGGTACTTTTCTGGGCCAGGTTGGGCAGCATCAACTCTTGGGAACAACTCGGCCGGGCCCGCTTCTGGCAGCGTTGGCTCGAAGAGCCGACCTTCAGTGCAGATACCCTGGGACGAGTCCATGCGGTGTTCGATGCCAACGGGTTGCGGCAAGGGATTCATGATGTTTACGAGCGCCTGAAACGCAATAAGGCCTTGCCGGATATTTACGGCCTGGGAGTAGTCGTTCTCGACGGTCACGAAAGCCATGCCAGTTACCTGCGTCATTGCTCTGGCTGTTTGCAGCGAACCATCCACACGGCGGGAGGGGATCGCATTCAGTTTTATCATCGGCAGGTTACGTTGATGTTGCTGACTGGTGCGCTGCCAGGACGGGAGGCCGTGCGCTTGCTCCTCGATCATGAGCCGCAACGGTCCGGAGAGCAGGAAGTGGAAACCGCCCTGCGCTTATTGGCGCGGGTGATCTCCGCCTACCCGCGGGCCTTCGATTTGGTGCTTGCGGACGCGCTTTACGCGGAGGCCCCCTTTTTCAATTTCTTGCTCGCTCACGGCAAACACGCTCTGGTGGTGCTCAAGGATGAACGGCGCAACCTCTATCAGGACGCAGCTGGATTATTTGAGCATGTGGCGCCTCAGCCGGGTAGCTATCGCTCCCGCCCGTGCCGCTGGTGGGATTTTCCAGACTTACTCACCTGGCCCCAAGTGCGGGCCTCGGTGCGCGTGGTGCGTTCCTTGGAGACTTATGCGGTTCGTCGACAACTCGACAAGCAGGACCATCCCCAACAAAGTGACTGGATCTGGGTGACCACGCTATCGCTGGCCCAAGTTCCCGTCGATCGCATCGTCCATCTAGGGCACCAACGATGGGATATCGAGAATTATGGCTTCAACGAGTTGGCCAACGAATGGCACTCCGATCATGTGTTCAAGCATGATCCCGGCGCCATCGAATGCTTTTTGCTCGTGGCCTTCCTGGCTTACAACATTTTTCATGTCTTCCTGGCGCGCAATGTGAAGCCCTCCGCACGCCAGGGTAAGACGCAAATCTTCTGGGCCAGGCTCATCGCTGCTGAACTCTACAGTGAGGTAGCCCCCGCCGGCATGTCGCCCTGAGGTTTTCCGCACCATCGCGTCCGAACTTCGGCTCGCCCCCGGAATCCGCATCGCGGTCTTCCTGCCGGTGGACTCCTCGAAATGGCCCCGCAAACCTGCTATTCACCCTCGAAAAGCTATGCGAATTACTATGCCCATCCGTCTCTTTGCCAGAAACGCTTCAACAATGCTCTAAACCTACTTACTTCCCACCTCAGCCAACACCCGTTGCGGAATCGTTGCAGTGCCAGGGGGTTTCTTCATTATCTGAAAGAGATTGGTATATTCTATGCGCTCGCTGCGAGCGGCCAACCCGCGAAGGACCCTGCGGTGCTGGCACTGGAGATTGCCAGCTGAGGTGCCCATCATCATATGAGGTCAAACGAAGCGTGCGAAGGCAGACCCTGATATTTTTCGGGCCGCGGCGGTTGCACTCGTTACACCTATTGAGAAGACTCAGATGGATGAGAATCATCGTGGATTGAGATTGAGATAATGGACACACCCAAGGAACTAAACGAGATCGTTCTTCCGCAGACTGTGGTCGGCCCGCTCACACGCGCGGCAATTTTTCTGGTCGTGTGCATTCGCCCGGAGCAGGACAACTATGCGACGCTACGATCATTCTGCGCCGACCTCTCAGGGCTCGTGCGCGCTGTTGAGTTTCGAGACGTGGAAGCCGGCCTCACATGTGTCGTTGGATTCGGCTCAGACGCATGGGACAAACTATTCGGATCACCTCGCCCCGCCGAGCTCCATCCGTTTCGCGAGATTCGCTCAGGCGGCCGCCATGCCGTCTCCACTCCAGGTGACATCCTCTTTCACATTCGCGCCAAACGCCCCGACCTCTGTTTTGAATTGGCCGCACAGATCATGGACAACATCGGCGATGTAGTTTCGGTTGCCGACGAGGTTCACGGCTTTCGCTATTTCGATGACCGCGATGTCATCGGGTTCGTCGACGGCACAGAAAATCCGCGAGGCGGTGCCGCGAGCGAAGCTGCGGTTGTCGGTAACGAAGATCCTGCGTTTGCGGGCGGCAGCTACGTCATCGTCCAAAAGTATCTTCACGACATGAAGGGATGGAATGCTCTCCCGGTGGAGACGCAGGAGCGCATTATTGGCCGCAAGAAACTCTCCGACATCGAATTGAAAGACGCCGAGAAGCCGCCGTACGCGCACAACGTGCTGACTGTGATCGAGGAAAACGGAAAAGAACTCAAGATTCTGAGAGACAACATGCCATTCGGGCGGCCGGGCCACGGCGAGTTCGGGACCTACTTCATCGGTTATAGCCGCGATCCGCGCATCACGGAAACGATGCTTCAGAACATGTTCGTGGGCCGTCCCCCAGGCAATTACGACCGCCTGCTCGATTTCAGCAAGCCAGTTACCGGGAGTTTATTTTTTGCACCGTCATCAACGTTTCTCGAAAACATCAGTGGAGACACGCCAAACTCTACCGCAAGCGGAGCATCGCCGGGGCGAGCATCAGGAACGGGGCGAAGTGATCCCCTCGGATAGCTGGAAGCTATTGCGGCCTTGCGCTAGAAGAGAAACTTCGCGCCGAACTGCACGAGGCGCGGCGGGGCCGCGCTGATGACTTGGCCGAACGTCGAGCTGTCGATGTTGCCGTCGACGACTTGCGGGCCGAAGAACTGCGCGTGGTTGAACGCGTTGAAGGCTTCGACGCGGAATTGCAGGGATTTCGCTTCTGTCAGACGCACACTCTTGAGAAGAGCGATGTCGTAGTTGTCCATCCCCGGACCGTAGAAGAAGCGGCGCCTGGCCGTCCCCGGCGTCCCCAACGCGTTCTGGGGGAATTGGGCGGCGTCGAAATACGCGCGGCCATTGCGGGGATTGCCATTAAGCTTGAGCGGTCCTCCCAGATAGTCAGGTTCGTCCACGCCAAAGTTGTTGACGCCATTTGGCTCTGCGCCGAGCAGGGAGTTGTCTCCGAAGTTGACCAGCGTCACCGGAAGTCCCGAGCTGAATCGCGTGATCCCGGATAGTTCCCAGCCCTGCGTCCAACGATTTGCGGCACGCAGGAGGCGCTCCAAAGGAAGTTGGTAGCTGTAGCTCACGACAAAATTATGTTTCACATCAAAGGAGGACAGCGCCTTGCTGAGCGAGGGGTCAAGCGGATTGACGGCTTCGCCCAAATTGGAAGACTGATCCTGAGATTTGCTAAACGTATACCCAGCCAGCACCGTCAAATCCTTGCTGGTGTGCCGCAGCGTGACCTGCAACGCGTTGTAATTGGAATTTCCAATGGTGGCTTGGTTGGCATTGCTCCCGAAATTCGGTCCCAACGGACCACGAGTGCCCTGCTGGATTGCGCCTGTTGCCGTCGTGTAAGTGGTGTCCTCTCCGAAAGGACCGCACGGGACTTGTCCCGGCGCGAGATTGGCTGGATTGTTCAGGAACAAGCACAGTGCGGGATCGCCCGGGTTAGATTCCTTCAGCACCAGAAGCCGATGTCCCTGATTGCCTACGTAGTTGAAGCTGAGCACCGTACTCACTCCCAATCCGCGCTCGATCGACAGCATGTATTCCTCGGTGTAGGGAATACGATTGTTCGGGAGATAGTTGGGAAGCCCGCTGATAGGCTCGAACTGCGAAAAATCTGTGGTCGTATCGGGATGCTGCGCACTGGCGCCCAAAGGCGCAAGCTGAAGCGGAAACGCCTGGCCAAGATTCTGGCCCGTGGCGAGTGTGACGAACGGGTTGGCAAACTGCGGCGGAGCGGGGCTCGTGTAGGTCGAACCGTATGGCGCATTCGCGCTCATGACGCCAATTGAGAGCGCTTCAATGGCCGTGTAGAAGATTCCGTAACTGGCGCGGATGCTTGTTTTGCCGGGTCCGCCCAGAATTTTGGCAAGCACGCCATCGCCCAAAGAGCTGGGCGAGTAAGCCAGGCCGACACGCGGAGCAAAATCGCGATTTCCTGGAGGCGCTAACGTACGGGAGACTCCCTGGTCGCCGGGATAAACAATGCCTGGCGGCGCATTCGGGAAAACGGTGGATTGCTCATTCGGCACGAACGCCGCGATCTGGTTGTACTTCTCGTACCAGGGTTCAATGCGATCCCAGCGCAGGCCGTAGTTGAACGTGAGATTGTGTGTCAGGCGCCAACTGTCTTGCGCAAAGAGACCAAGGTATTTGTTACGGCCGTAAAAAGCTCTTAGCTGGCTTTGGTTGTACTGGCTGGGCGCTCCCAGAAGGAAGTCCGCGAAGTCGGAGCCTGTTTCCGTTCCAAAGAAAAGGAAGCTGCCGTTGAATTGCGCGATGGCATTGACATTGACCTGATCGTAGTGAAATTCACCTCCTGCCTTGATGGTGTGCCTTCCAACCACTTTGGAAAAGTTGTCGAGCCATTGATAGGTATTTCCAACCTGGTTTAGTTCGTTAGTGTTCGTTCCAATCGTAAAACTGTTGAAGGCGACGCTCTCGACTCCTTCCGTTTTTGGAGAGAGAGGAAGAATTCCCGTGAAGCCTTGAGAAGCCAGGCTCACGCCGAGGCCTCCAATCGGCTTGCCTAGGTCAACTGCGTTGCGCAGATAGCTGAAGTGAAATTCGTTCACGACCGTTGGGCTGAGTGTTTTCGTGTCGCCCAGGCTGATTAGCTGAGTGCGGCCGGAATAGTTTGCGTTGAAGCCAGGAACGTTCGCTCCGCCTTGCGCGACGGGATATGGATTGTTTTGCGACCAATCGTCGAGAAAATAATAAGCGGAAAGCAATCCCCATCGGGTGTTGCCATCGACCCGATACGCACCTTTATCGTCGCGCAAAGTCTGATTGAATGCCGATGTGGAAAATGTGCCGTTGGAGTTGGTCGGCGAGGGGATATATTTCAAGAGATTTTGTGCTGGGGCGGACCACGCGCTTTGCGGAATAACGGCTCTTGGAAAAACGCATGGATTGGGGCCGCTACTCGCGCATCCTGGCGTGAAATAATTTTCGCCGGTCGTGACTGTGTAGCCCAATTTTTGCGAAAGGGTGGTGGCAAAGCCCGCTCCGCTCACCGTGGTGGGTACCGTGTTTCCGTTGGCATCCTTGGTTACAAAAGAACTGGCTTGATCGGATAGATTGCCCGTGCGGTCCTGCAGCGAGGGGACCGGAATTTGGCCGGAATCGACGCCTTGGGTCGAACGAGTTCCCTGATAGTCGCCGAAGAAAAAAATCTTGTCCTTGCGAATCGGGCCGCCAAAGGTGCCGCCGAACTGGTTTTGATTGAAGGTCCCGCGCGAGGGAGAAAAATAATTGCGCGCATCGAGATTCGTGTTGCGGAGGAATTCAAAGCCGTCGCCGTGAAATGCATTGGCACCGGACTTCGTGACGACATTAATCTGCCCGCCGCTAAATTCGCCGTACTCCGAATCAAAGTTGTTCGTCAGAATGCGAAACTCGGCGATGGAATCGAGATTGGGAATCACCGATGCGCCGTTGTTCACGTCCTCTTCTACGTCGCTTCCGTTCACAATGAAACTGTTTGCAAATTCGCGCTGTCCGTTGATCGAAATTGTCCCGGGATTCAGATCGCCGGAGGGAGATAGTACGCTCGCGCCCACGTCCTGAACGGTATCGCCCGTGATGGAGGTGACGGGAACAACTCCGGGCTGCAGGGCCAGCAAATCGGTAAAGCTACGGCCGTTCAGGGGCACGGCTGTCATCTGAGCGCCGGAAATCACCTCGCCATTTTGTGTGCTCGACGTGTCGACCTGGACCTGATTCTCGACGACTGTAACTGCATCCGATATGCCGCCCACTGCCAGAACCGCGTCGATCGTCAACGCGCTGTTTGCGTCGATAACAATCCCCGTGTGCCGGTACGGCCGGAACGCCGTGCTCGTCACTCCAAGCACGTAATGACCGATCGGAAGATTCGGAAACGAATAGAACCCCTTTTCATCAGTGACGGTCGTTTGATGGATTCCAGTGTCGTTGTTTGTTGCCGTGACGCTGGCTTTGACAACGACAGCGCCGCTCGAATCCGTGACCGTGCCCGAGATGCTCCCCCCGACGCCAGCCCACGAATCGACGGCCAAGAGCAGGATGAAGGAGACAGAGAGACACAAGGCGAGGAGTCCTGGACGCCTCAAGATGGGAAAAGAAAAAGCTGCTATGTAGTTCTGTTTGGTGCCATCCATCCTGACAGCCCCCCGTGAAACCCATAACTGGCTCCCTCCAATTGCCGTGCTGGTCGCCTAACGGGTTCGTTTTTTTGAAGCCAGTTGGTAGCCCTTCCAGCGCTATCCGTTCTCTCAAAGAACCTGAAAACAGTCGCAAAGCCCTTATTTGAGGCAGATGACGGAAAAGCTATTGTTGCAAATAGTTTGCAAGTAAAATATGCGACAAGACTAGTCCTATATCAACTAAAAGTCATTCAATGGCGGGAATTGACGGTCGAACTGTTGCCAAGAAGGGGCGAAGTGCAAAACAAACCGTACTTAGACAGGAAATCGGTTCAAAATCCCGGGGCACCAGTGGCGGCGGGGCGCATTTCTGGGGCATTGACGCCGAAGCGGAGATGGGCGAAGTAGGTTTGGCCGAGAGACATCGTGCCAGTGTAGAGGTAACCCCAGACGAAAAGGAGCAAGAAAGGGATTGTGGCGTAATTTTCGTTAGTGATGGCGTAAACGACGGTACCAGCAAAGTACAGACCGAGCAGGACCTCGGCGTAGGGCATCCATCCGGCCTTATTTTTGTACTTCTTTGCGACGAACGTGCCTTTTTTGCCTTCGATATTGAATTTAGGTGTGCGTGCGAACTCGCTCTTCTTGCCGACGATGGCTTCCAAGACGGCTTGAGCATTGCGGACGGAAATGCCGATGCCTGTGGCCATCACGAACGGCATGTAGAGAAACGTGCGCCACCAGTTCTTCGGACGAAGCTCCCTTTGCGCCACGATGTAGAAGCTGGAGATCGAGCAGGTAGAAGCGAGGAAAAGAGGCAGGTCGACGACGAGCATCTGGAACCATCCTTGATAGAAGCGGACGATCATTGCGGGGAGCAGCATGACGGAGAAGAGAACCATCAGCGGGTAGCTGATGTTGGCCGTGAGATGGAAGAAAGCTTCGGCTTTGACGTGCCAGGGAGCATCGGATTTCATAACGCGCGGAAGGATTTTCTTCGCAGTCTGCATCAAGCCTTTAGCCCAGCGGGCTTGCTGCGCTTTGAATCCGTTCATATCGACGGGCAGCTCGGAGGCGCATTCGATTTGGGGCAGGTAGAGAAATTTCCAGCCCTTGAGCTGCGCCCGGTAGGAAAGATCGGTGTCTTCGGTGAGCGTGTCGTGCTCCCAGCCGCCGGCTTCTTCGATGGCTGCACGACGCCAGACGCCGGCGGTGCCGTTGAAATTGAAAAACGTGCCGCGACGCGAACGCGCGCCGTGTTCGACGACGAAGTGGCCGTCGAGAAGGATCGTTTCCACCTGCGTAAGGAGCGAGTAATCGCGGTTGAGATAGGTCCAGCGCGTCTGCACCATCCCGATTTTGGGACCATTGGCAGGGTCGACGAAGTAAGGAATCGTGCGGCGCAGGAAATCAGGCTCGGGAATAAAGTCCGCGTCGAAGATGGCTACATATTCGCCGAGCGA
Organism: uncultured Acidobacteriota bacterium; assembly: GCA_963833345.1. Classification (GTDB taxonomy): domain Bacteria; phylum Acidobacteriota; class Terriglobia; order Acidiferrales; family UBA7541; genus Acidiferrum. The sequence continues at coordinate 5,218,706 of CAWHXI010000002.1, forward strand.
AGTCTTTAGTCCATTCTCGAGGGCGCCGGCTTTGTAGCCTTCGCGATTGGTGCGGTGAATGTAGACGATGGGCATACCTTGCGCGGCGTGGCGTTCCACGCAGGCGCTGGCAACCTGACAAGTTTCGTCAGTGGAATCGTCGAGGACTTGAACATCCAGAAGTTCGCGTGGGTAGTCGAAGCGCGAGACGGCTTCGACGAGGCGCTCGATCACATAGCGCTCGTTAAAAATCGGAAGCTGAACAGTGACGCGCGGCCAATTCTTGACTTCGGGCGGCGGGCCGGGGACGTTTTTCGAGTAGACGTAATAATCGTAGACGAGCCAATAGCGGTGCAGGCCGTAAGCTGCCAGGACGAACAGGACGAGGAAATAGGGAATCATCATCGCGAGGTCGAAAGCGTCAGCGTGGTATACGCCGGAAAAGGTGCGGTCGGTCAGCTTGTGCCAGTAATGGCTGAGGGAGGTTTGCGCGGCGAAAAGTGTTGCGATGGGGAGCAGGGTTGGCACGATGAAGACGGTTTTGTGATTAATTGAAAAAGTGCTACGGCTCGACTACCGACGAATGATTATAAGGCGGAACCTCGCACAGCGAAAGGTCCGCGGATGATTCCTCTAAGGTGAATTCGTCTGCGCCTGGTCTGACGCATCGCAGCACGTGCGGGGTTCTTGCTACGGGACCAGGACGATCTTTCCCGCGGCGCCGGGTTGGAGGATCTCCACGTGGGCGCGGGCGGCTTCCGCTAGGGGCAGTTCTTTGCCGATGATGGGGCGCAGTGTGCCGTTTTCGAGGCCGGCGATGATGCCCGCGTGGATATCGGCTTCTTCGGAAGCAGTGATAGCCCAAAGTGTGAAGCCTCGAGCCGACGCGCGGCGTGCCATCAGGTCGCGGGGATTGATCGTGATTTCTCCGCGATTGCCTATGATGATGACGCGACCGTTCGTTGCAAGGAGCTTCATGTCGTTGGCGAGATTCACGTTCGCGAGCATTTCGAGGATGATATCCACGCCGCGGCCGCCGGTGGCTTTCATAATTTCGTCGAGGTAGCCGGGTTTACTGTGATCGAACACTTGGTGAGCGCCCTCGCGCGTAGCGAGGTCGAGGCCTTTCTGGCTGCTTGCGGTGCCGAAGATGGTAAGGCCTGCCGCGCGGGCTATTTGAATTGCGGCGGTGCCAACCCCGCCACTGGCGCCGTGAATCAGAACAGTCTCCGACGCGTGCGCTTGCGCGGAGTGATAGAGGGCATGATATGCGGTACCGTAGGGGACCCAAACGCCCGCGCCTTGGCTGAAACTGGCCTTTTCTGGCAGCCCGTGGACTTGGGTTTCGAGAGCGATCGCGAATTCGGCATAGGCCCCGGTCACAGTCTTCGCCACGTAGACGCGGTCGCCAGGTTTTACTTTGGTGATGCCGGTACCGACCGCTTCCACGCTGCCAGCACCATCCGAGCCTGGGGTATACGGCAGCGGAGGCTTTACGGCGTACGTGCCGTTGCGCATGTAGGTGTCGTAGGGATTTACGCCTACCGCATGGATGCGGACCAGGACTTGTCCAGCAGCGGGTTTGGGAGTGGGGATTTCTTCAAATTTTAGGACTTCGGGACCGCCGAATTCGTGCACGACTATCGCTTTCATTTTTGTGGCCTCCGGCTTTCACTGAAGTTGATTCAAATCTCGATGCAGCCTACATCTGATCTCTGAAAGCGAAATTGTTGCTCCGTAGGGGCACGAGATATCCTGCCCCTACGACGTGACGATTCGCTTCGCAAAATAGTCGCCTAGAAGTGATCGTCTGCGTGCACATGGGGCGATTCCTTCTCCTTTTCGACTAAGCCAGTCGACTGGCCCCAGGCGGTCGTCTGCCAGTTGTCTTTGCCTTTTTTCTCGGGAATCCATGGTGGCAGCGTTTGATTCAAATAGGCCGCTAGGGCGTAAATATATGGTTCGTACATGCGGCGCAGCTCGGTGAGGCGCCGGTCGGCTTCCTCGCCGTCACGGAGTTTTAAGCCGTGCTGCGCGAGGATGTCGCGGATGTGCCGCAAACGTTCGGCGGGGAGCCGGTCATAGGGCAATGAAGCTGGTGCTGTGCCGAAAACTTGGGATAGGTCGGCTACGGCATGGCGCGCGATCGCGAAAGTCAGCTCGGCCTGCTTCTCGCAAGCGCCTTCGATGCCGACCATGAGGAGTGCGGAAGTATCGAGGATGGCCGTAAGCGAGGCGACCCAAGACTGGTTGTCATGCTGCGAGCGGAAGAAAGCCAGAACCGGATAAGAGAGATGGCTCTCCATGAGCTCGGCCGACCAATGCTCCCAATCTTTGAGGAGTTCGCGCAACGCCTCCTGTCCGTGGGGATAACTGTGGCGGCGGAGAAGTTCTCCCGCAGTCGGAGGCGTGCCTGCGCGGGAATCGAGCAGGGAAATGTCCACCTCGCGTTTTGAAAACGAACCGTAAATAAAAGGGAGATAACCGATCACCGCGGCGAGGAAACCGAAGCCGAAACCTGCTTCGGTAACGACCAGAGCTCGTGCCAACCCTGAACGAGGAATCACATCGCCGAGGCCGAGCGTGAAAAACGTTGTGCCGCTGAGATAAATGTCAGTCAAAAAGCTGGGTTCGCCGCCCGTTATGACCACGGCTGAGCCTGCACCGTATTGCATGAGGCCGAAGCCGAAAACCAGCCCGACTGCCCACACGCCTACGAGTACGAGTAGAGAGAGCGGGCCGTAAAAGCCCAGGAACGCCTCGCGGCTTTTACGAGACGAGACAAGACTGGTCATGAACCTCCACAATGTCCAGGTGGATCTATAAAAGAGACGTGCGATCCGAAACTTGCGCGTCACGCGCCGAGGCAGGATGATGGCCTCGAACGCGTCCCACAAAACGATCAGAAAGATCGCGACACCCGCGATGAAGGCACCTGGAACTGGAATCATGTGCGGCATTTTACTCGTTTCGCCCTGCGGTCGATGAGCGGCAGCCGGATTAGGAGTTGAGGCGTGCGGTGACGCTGATCTCTGCTTTGAAAAGTTTTGAAACGGGGCAGCCGGTCTCAGCGGCTTTCACGGCGGCGTCAAACTTGGCTTTGTCTGCGCCGGGGATGGTTGCGACAAGATCAAGATGGCTCTTGGTGATGGAGAAACCGTCGCCGACTTTATCGAGCGTGACGGTGGCAGTGGTCTCGAGCTTCTGTGCGGTCATTCCAGCACCGCCGAGTTGCGCGGAGAGCGCCATGGTGAAACATCCCGCGTGGGCCGCGGCAAGAAGTTCTTCGGGATTGGTGCCAACGCCGTTTTCAAAGCGCGTGCTGAACGAATATTGCGTTTGCTTCAGCACGCCGCTATCTGTGGAAATCGTGCCTTTACCGTCTTTCAAGCCGCCTTGCCATACTGCCGATGCTTTGCGTTGCATGATGCCGCTCCTTTTGTAATGTTCGTTTGGTTTGAATGCTGAGAATTCGATTCGCCAGCAATAGAGAAGGGTATATTGGCGGAATGGCGATGTCGAGTGACGCGAGCAATTTCCTGTGACCGCAAATTTGGAGCAAATTGCCCACCGGCCTTGGCCTCTGCCTGCGGGTCCCTGGATCATGGCACAGAGCTGGCATGACCTGCTTTTTGCGCACTGGAGCGTGGAAGAGGCTGCACTCCGGCGGCATATCCCCGCGGAATTGAAGATAGATACTTATGAAGGGCAAGCATGGCTTGGAGTTGTGCCATTTCGGATGTCCGGCGTGCGCCTGCGCGGCACGCCTGCGGTTCCCTGGCTCTCGGCGTTTCCGGAATTGAATGTGCGAACGTACGTAGTGGCCGACGGGAAACCTGGAGTCTGGTTCTTCAGCCTGGATGCGGGGAACAGGCCTGCAGTGGCGATTGCGCGGGCTTGGTTTCACTTGCCGTATTTTCGCGCGCGAATGTCCTGCGAAGAACGGAATGGATGGATCGAGTATAAATCCGGACGTTCCCATCGTGGTGCGCCTTGCGGAGTTTTCAACGGACGGTATCGAGCGACAGGCGAAGTGTATTCGGCGAGCCCAGGGTCGCTTGAACACTTTTTGACTGAACGGTATTGTCTTTATACATCAGATAGAGAGGGGCAAGTCATCTCCGGCGAAATTCATCATGCGCCGTGGCCTTTGCAAACTGCAGAAGCAGAGCTGATCAGCAATACGATGCCGGAGGCTGCGGAAATTTATTTAGCGCCGGCAAAACCGCTGCTTCATTTTGCAAAGCGCCAGGACGTGGTTGTGTGGCAGCCGCAACGATTGGCGCGCTGATTTCGGTGCGTTCACCACTAGTAGAAAACGAAAAACACAGCCATCGCGATGCAGCCAAAGCCCGCGGCGTGATTCCATTTTATTTTCTCACCGAGATAGAGCACAGAGAAAACTGAGAAGACCGAGAGTGTGATCACCTCCTGGATAGTTTTGAGCTGCGCGGTGCTGAATTCATACGAGCCGATGCGATTTGCCGGGACCTGAAAGCAGTACTCGAAAAAAGCGATTCCCCAGCTCACCAGAATGACTTTCCAAAGCGCGGAAGTGCGGTACTTCAGATGGCCATACCAGGCAAACGTCATAAAGATATTCGAGATGGTCAGAAGGACGATCGTTCGCATGTTTCTCCGGTTCTTGCTTTCTGTGATAGGTGCTTTTGATGAGACGCAGAGTCGCGGACTGAAGATACAAAGTGGAAGATCGACTTGGCAAATCCGGCAAAGGTCTTGAAGTTGCAGTGGCGAAAGCTACGCCGCGACGCTGAGGGAGTGCTAAGGGCGCTAAACGTCTAATGTAAGAGAGACCAGGTCAGGCCGCGGCCTTGGCTGAATTGGAGGCATTTTGGAGCGGTCAACGGGACGGTACTGCGTGTCGCGCTCCACCGGCACACGGCCTGCGGCGCGGATGAGGCGCTCCAGTTCGGCGCGCGGAGTGAACTCCGACGTTTTCGCGCCGGCATCGTGGTAAATTTTTTCTTCGGCTACCGTCCCATCCAAATCGTTCGCGCCAAATCGCTGGGCGATCTGCGCCATACTCGGCGAAAGCATGATCCAGTACGCCTTGATGTGATCAAAATTATCGAGAAGCAGTCGCGCGACGGCGATGTTGCGAAGGTCGTCGTAGCCCGTTGGCTTCGGAATGTGCGAAAGCGCGGTGTTATCCGGATGAAACGCCAGCGGAATGAACGTGACGAAGCCGTGCGTTTCGTCCTGCAGTTCGCGCAATTTGATCAGGTGATCGACGCGCTCCTCTTCGGTCTCCACGTGCCCGTAAAGCATGGTGGCGTTGGAACGAAGGCCAGCTTCGTGCGCTTTCTTCGCGGTGTTTAGCCACATCTGGCCGCTGGTTTTGTGATCGCAGATGATTTTTCGCACGCGCGGGTGAAAAATTTCCGCGCCGCCGCCGGGGCAGGAATCGACTCCCGCTTCCTTCATTTTGCGAAAAACCTCTTCGATGGAAAGTTTCGCGATGCGCGAGAAGTAATGGACTTCCACCATCGTGAAGGCTTTGATATGCACGGTGGGACAGCGTTGTTTGAGGCCGCGAACCATTTCTAAGTAGTGTTCAAAGCTCAAATCTGGATGCAGCCCGCCGACAATGTGAAACTCCGTGGCGCCTTCGCGAACGCCTTGTTCCGCGCGTTGGTAGATCTCTTCAAGCGCAAACGTGTAGGCGCCGGGAGCGTCGGGATCGCGGCCGAAGGCGCAGAGTTTGCAATGCGCCACGCAGACGTTCGTCGGATTGATGTGGCGATTGACGTTGTAATAGGTGATGTTGCCGTGGCGCTTCTCGCGCACGTGGTTCGCGAGCCAGCCGACCGCAAGAAGATCCGGCGAACGATACAGGGCGATGCCGTCGTCCATGCTCAAGCGCTCGCCGGCGAGGACTTTGTCCGCGATGGGCTCCAACCGCTGATCCGTGATTGTCAGTTCGCTCATTTTCAATCCGCTAAAAATTTCAAACGCGCCAAACCGCTGCCGCAGCGCCCCAGAACAACAGGAACAATAAACTAATATAACCGTTCACGGCGAAAAACGCAGCGTCCAGCTTGCTGAGGTCCCCGGGTTTGACAAGAGAATGTTCATAGGCCAGCAGAGCGGCAACGACCACGATGCCAGCCCAGGCCGGCCACGGAAGTGCAAAACTGTAGGCAAGCCACGAGAGGAGAGCGACCACGCCAATATGCATAACGCGCGCGATGAGCAGGGCGTTGGCAATGCCGAACCGCTTCGGAACGGAATAGAGTCCAGCTCGCTTGTCGTAGTCAACGTCCTGGCAAGCGTATAGCACATCAAAGCCGCCGACCCACATCGTGACTGCCGCGCAAAGAATCAGCATGCGCCAGTCGAGACCGCCCGTGATGGCGATCCACGCGGCGGCGGGGGAAATGCCGAGCGCGAAGCCCAGAAAGAGATGCGACCAGTCTGTAAAACGCTTGGTAAACGAATAAAAAAACAGAATCGCAATCGCTAGAGGCGCGAGCTTTAGCGCCAGAATATTAAGCCGCCACGCCGCGACAAAAAACACGGCAACGGCAACGAGGGTGAAGAGCCACGCAAACGATAGTGAGAGAGCGCCAGTCGCGAGAGCGCGCTGCTGCGTGCGTGGATTCTCTTTGTCGAAGCGAAGGTCGGCGATGCGGTTCATGGTCATGGCGGCAGAGCGCGCCGCGACCATGGCCACTACAATCCACAAGAACCGCCTCAGAGTCGGCCAGCCGGTGAGACTTTGATGCGTTGCCCGTGCCGCCAAAAGAGCTCCCGTCAGCGCAAACGGAAGCGCAAAGACGGAGTGCTCGAACTTGATCATCTCCAACACGGTGCGGATGCGGCCAGCCATTGCGAAATTACGCCTCCGCCTTTTTCACGCTTGTCTGGCCCGTCCAGCGATACATATTTTCTTGCGGAAGATTAATCTGCGCGAGAAGGCGATAAATGTATTGTGTGACCAGGTCGTCGATCGTTTGCGGGTGATGATAGAACGCCGGGATCGCAGGCATGATCACCGCGCCGGCTTGTTGCACGCGCAACATATTTTCCAGATGGATGCGGTTGAAGGGCGTGTCGCGCACGCAAAGAACAAGTTTGCGATTTTCTTTGAGCATGACGTCCGCGGCGCGCGAGACGAGGTCGTCGCTCACGCCACTGGCGATGGCAGCGAGTGTTCCCATGGAGCACGGAACCACGATCATGGAATTCACTGCATAGCTGCCGGAGGCGATGGCAGCGCCAATGTCTTTGTTAGGGAAAACCTCTATTTTTGCCGGGGCTCGATTCAGCAGCCGGCTGGGAAGTTGTTTCAAATCACCCGAAGTAATGCCCAGCTCTTCGGAGAAGAGCCGCTGGCCCGCTTCGGTAACAACGAGATGGATGCGTTCCACGCGCGCGTCTTGTTCGAGCAACGACAATGTTTTCTGCGCGAGGACGGCGCCACTTGCCCCTGTCACACCCACGGTGACGACTTGTTTTTGCGTATCAGGCATGGTTTCCGTGCGGATAGAATGAGTCTCGCAGCCGGGTTGGGGCAAGTCAAGTTGAGGCCGCAAGCCCGTACGATGATAGAATTTGCGGCGGTCAAACAATATGAATGAGCAGGAATTGCTGAAAATTCTGGAACTTGTGAAGCTCGGCGCTTTTTCTCCGGAGAAAGCCGCTGAACGGCTGAAGCATTTACCCTTCGAGGACTTGGGTTTCGCCAAGGTTGATCATCATCGCGCGCTCCGCCAAGGTTTTGCCGAGGTTATTCTTGGCAAAGGCAAAACTCCGTCGCAGGTCGCGGCGATTGTCCGCGCCATGCTCCAGAAGAAAGATTCGCATCACAATATTCTTGTCACTCGTGCAGACGCGAAGATCTTTGCTGCCGTAAAACGTGCCAACGGAAGACTGGCCCGGGCCGCCAAATTCCACGAAAACTCCGGCGTGATTACCATCGAACGGAATCGCGAGATTACGGGCAAAGGAAGCATCTTGGTGGTCTCGGCGGGGACTAGCGACATCCCCGTTGCCGAGGAAGCGCTGCTCACCGCGCAAATGATGGGCAATCGCGCCGAACCCTTGTATGACGTGGGCGTCGCTGGCATTCACCGGCTTCTGGAGCATCGCGAGAACTTGACGAAGGCGCGTGTGATTATCTGCGTTGCCGGAATGGAAGGCGCGCTGCCGAGCGTCGTAGGTGGATTGGTTGCCGTGCCGGTGATCGCGGTGCCGACCAGCGTGGGTTACGGCGCGAGTTTCGGCGGCGTGGCTGCTTTACTTGGCATGCTCAATTCGTGCGCATCGAATGTGACCGTCGTAAATATCGACAACGGTTTTGGCGCGGCTTGCGTAGCGTCCTGTATCAACCGTACGTAGAACCATTTGTACAAATGGCCAGGCTCTCAGGCTTTTAACAATACTTTCATTACACCGGATTTCAGGGCGAAGCGGATCGCCGCGGATGCTTCGGCTAGGAGAAACGTGCGCGTGATAAGCGGCCTCGGATCGACTCTGCCGGAGTGCAAGAGAGCGATCGCTTTGGCAAATGGACCGCAGCGCGAGCCGACGACAGTGAGTTCCTTGACGACGATAGGCCACGTTTCGATGGGCGCGGCGCCGTGAAATGTGGACTTTAGAACGAGTGTGCCGCGTGCCTCAGTCATGTGTTGAGCAAGCGCGAAGCCGCCAGGTGATCCAGTCGCTTCAACCAGCCAGCCATAACTTTCCTTCACTTTTCTGAGGTCTGAAGCATCGCCGCGCACTTTTTTAGTTTTGATTCCCGTGCGGCGGGCGAGAGCGAGTTTCGTCTCATGCTTGCCGTACATAACGACGCAAGGCACGGCGGTGTGCAGAACGAGCGCGATTAATTGAGCGAGCTTGCCGTCGCCGAGCAGTGCCACTGCTCGGAATTGTTTGGCGTCGACCTGTTCCAGAATCTCGCAGGCCGCTGCAAGTGGTTCAACAAACACAGCCTGCTCGTCGCTGACGGAATCAGGGATAAGATGAAGATTCTCAAGCGGCAGCGTCAAAAACTCGGCGAACGCGCCATCGTGAGCCACGATGCCAAGAACGGTCCTCCGAGCGCAGTGCGTCTTGAGGCCACGTTTGCAAAAATCGCAAGCGGAGCGGTCGCCGTAAGCAGAGCAGGAAACGTTAATTTCGCCGCAGACTCGCCGGCCGAGCCACTTGTCCTTTTGCGCTGCGGAAACGTCGTGCACCTCAGTTACTTCACCGACGAATTCATGGCCGGGAATACCGTGAAACCCGTGATAGCCGCGAAGCAACTCGATGTCGGTGTTGCAAATTCCGGCAAGCCGAACGCGAATCAGCGCCCACCCGCGCCGCAGCCAGGGCAGCGGTTTCTCGATTCGCCTTAGCTTTCCTTTGGCAATTGTGAAGGCAAGCACGACGCACTATGTTCGCGTACTTCTCCCAATCGAGTCCAGTTGCACATTGCTTGGAGAGAGGGCTGGTCGCCTGACTCGTTCTTAGTGCGGGTATGCCGCGTTGATGAAGTCATCGATGTCTTTGTGCAGCTTGTGATGCTGCTGCTCATCGATGTACATCATGTGCCCGCCTTCATAGTACGCAAAACTCACATTCTTGCGGACCGGAGGCTCGAGGTTCATGTGCGCGAACGTGTTCTCAATCCCATTGAACGGCGTTGCCACATCGTAGTAGCCGCAAAGGACCAGCACTTTCAAGTACGTTTGCTGAGTCATCGCAGCGCGCAGAACTTCCGCGACTTCGGTGTTTCCGGTTTGATCCCATGGGCGTACGTTTGCGGTTACCGTGTAGTACGCGTCGCTGTCCCACTTCAACTCGCGCCGCGTGTAGTCATGAAATGTCGCGACGAACGCACCTTCGTAAGAAGCCTCGCTCGGATCGTACTCGTTGCGCTCCCCGGCAGCGTCGACGTCCATGCCCTCGAAGCGCGAATCGAGCCGGCCAATAGTTCGGCGTTTGTCGCGCTCCAACTCCTTAAACCAGCGGAATGGGCTCACACGAAGATTCGCTTCCTCGATGAACTTGGTCGAGAGCCCGGTATAGCGTGCGAGATCCGCCACTACCTTTTGGCGCTCCTCGTTGGAGAGCTGGTCGCCTCTCTCCAAAGCCTGAGCATATTCACCGTGCGCGAATTCACGCGCCTTTTGCGCTACTTGGTCGATAGTCAGACTCTGCAAGTCAGACGGCAACAGGTGGTGATACCAGGCCGTGGTCGTGTAAGTCGGCAGGAAGAAAATTGTCCGATTGTCGGCGCCCCAATTTGAGAAAGCCACCGACGAAAGCAGCGCGATGCCGTTCAAATAAATTTGGTGGCGTTCTTGAATCACCCCCGCAAGCTCGGCGGAACGTGTCGTTCCGTAGCTTTCCCCAATCAAAAATTTCGGCGAGGCCCAACGTTCATTGCGCGTGATGTACTGGTAGATGAAATCGGCAAACCAGTTGGCGTCCTCGATGATGCCGTGGAATTGCGCCGGCGCTTCGCCGGGAGCGGGACGGCTGTAGCCGGTCGAAATAGCGTCGATAAATACAAGGTCCGTTGCATCGAGAAAAGAATCCTCGTTGTCCACCACGCTGTACGGCGCCGGCATTCCGTGCCCATCAGCCGTTAGAACCACGCGCTTCGGTCCCATACCCATGTGCGTGAAAAGAGAAGCAGAGCCCGGCCCGCCGTTATATACGAAACTCACAGGGCGCTTCGCCGGATCGGCGACTCCATCTTTCGTGTAAGCAACATAAAACATCGTGGCTTTCACGGTCCCATCGTCCGCCTTGATGTTGTACGTGGCGGCTGTCGCCGTGTAGTTGATCGTCTGCCCCCCGATGCGCGCAGAGTGGTGCGTAATCGATGATTTCTCTTCGGGTACGGCAGGCCGCGGCGCTTGTTTGCCCTGTGCGCCTTCGCCTTGCGCCGCCGTCTGTTCCGCCGGAGGGCGGGTCCGCTGCTGCTGTTGCGGCGGCTGCTGGCCCGCGGGGACAGTCGGCTGCTGAGCCGCTGCCGTGCCTAAGCCAAATGACAAAGCAATTCCTGCGAGGACGCACCAATCTCTCCGCATTTCGCGATTCTCCTTTTTCTCTACAAAACATTATTCGGGCAACAGGGGTGTAACGAAATTCCGGGAGAATCCGTCCACTCCCCCGAAACATGTCGTAGGACGCGCGAAGCGCCATTCCAGTTTCATTCAATAAGAACAGCGTGCGTAGCCATTCTCCATAAGGAAGGTAGACAGGCGCAAAACGAGAGACGCACTCAAGAGTGCGACGCGGAATCAGTGAAGCACGGCGCCAAGCGTTTTGATAAGCAGAGGCTCCTGCTCGGGGAAGACAGTCCTGAGATCGAGAATCAGACGCTCGTTCTCCACACGCGCGATCACAGAAATGCCCCCGGGCGCACGGCGAAGCCGCTGCTCGAGTTGCGCCGCCGAATAACGGGCACTAGCGATACGAATGATCTTCGTGGGCAATGCCTGCGTGGGCGTCGAACCGCCGCCGGCGAGCGATGTGCCATCCACAATTTCCATCTCCATTTCGTCGAGCGGAAGCTCTGGTCGGAGTTCACGGAGAAAATTTTCGGAACGGCGCTTGATCTCCGACGCGCTCGTCCGAATCATCCGCAAAGCGGGGATTTCGTCCCAGGCCGCCCGCAGATACGCGCCGAGAGTCACTTCCAGCGCCGTGGTCGTAAGCTTGTCCACGCGCAGGGCCCGGAACAGCGGATGCCGTCGCACTCGTATTACAAGTTCTTTCTTCCCAGCGATGATGCCGGCCTGCGGCCCACCCATAAGTTTGTCGCCGCTGAACATCACGATGGAAACTCCCGCGTCAATGCTTTGCCGAACGAGAGGTTCCGAGATTCCACTCGCGGAGAGATCGACCAGACAACCCGAGCCAAGATCCTCAACAAGTGGAAGACCCGTGCGCTGGCTAAGCGCGGCCAATTCTTCGAGCCCCGGTTTTTCCGAAAAGCCGGTGATGCGAAAATTGGAGGGATGCACACGCAAGAGCAAACGAGTCTTCTCGTTGATGGCGTTTTCGTAGTCGGCGAGCCGCGTCCGGTTCGTGGTGCCGACTTCCCGCAATACCGCCCCGCTTTCCGCCATGATTTCCGGAATGCGGAAACCGTCGCCAATCTCAATCAACTCGCCGCGAGAAACGATGACCTCGCCGCCTTTTACCAATGCGGCGAGCACGAGGAGCACTGCGGCAGCACAGTTGTTGACTACGATTGCAGCTTCCGCGCCAGTGAGCCGTTCCAGCAGAGCTGACGTATGCACGTCGCGTTTACCGCGCGCCCCCGCCTCCAAATCATATTCAAGATTCGAGTATTGAGTGGCCGTCCGCCGGAATTCTTCGACGACCGCCGCGGGCAGCGGAGCGCGTCCCAGATTGGTATGAAGTATCACGCCCGTAGCGTTGATCACCGGCTGAAGCGAGTGCGCAAGAATGCGCTCGACAATGGAGCTTATGTGTTCTTCGAGAGAGGCCGGATCGGCAGCTATCAGCGCGAGTTCACCCAGCACGGCAGATCTGACCTGATCCGTAATGCGTGAGCGCAATTCCGCAAGAACCGTGCGCGTAACTTCCACGAGCACAGCGCGGTCGACTCTGCCCCCAAGTGTCGCGAGACGAGGAAGTGCCAGGAGTTCGTCCACGGACGGAATCTGTCGCAACAGCTCCGCCTGCTCGGCGGAAAGAGCCTGCTTTGCGCGCGCTTCCATGCCCTTATTTCAGCACACCGCCCCGCTGTGAGCAATGCAGCTTTCTGCAGGCAAGTCGTTGGGCGAAGCGTCCAGGAGGCGCGGTGCAGGAGGGATACACAATCCGCATCGCTTCCAACTCCTTTGGTTGACGGCTTCGCCTTGTGCTCCTAGCATGATACTCAGGGGCTTTTCCACCCATGGCGACCATCGACGAAGAGCTGGCTCAGCTCGAGCGGGACATCCGTCAGCTCAAAATTGAATACGACCAATACTTCGGCGGGGGCAGGAAGCGCCCGCCGACGGAAATCGAATGGCGCATCGAATTAATGGTGAAGCGTTACGCGGAGCGCGGCGGCGACCTCAAGTACGGCCAGCGATTCCGCCTCAACAACCTCACCCAGACCTACGCCAAGTACAAAGACATTTTCCGCAAGAAGGCACAGAACAAGGAAGAAGGCAAAATTCAGCGGCATTTCGGTGCGGCCGCGAAAGCGATCGAGGCGGAACGCGCCCATAAAAACCCCGAGAAGCCCGTGGAAGCCCCTATGGCCCCCACAGCGGTCGCGCAAGCAGCGCAAGGTGCATTCCGTATGACCTGCTCCGAGCCGGAGCGCGAGGCGGAAAAAGTCGACCAGCTCTATCAGGCGTTTCTGCAGGCCAAGCAAGCAGCAGGAGAACAGACCGAAAAACTCTCGCGCTCCAGCTTTAACGAGTTTGTCCTCAAGAAGACGAAAGATTTGCAGAAACAAAAGAATTGCCGCGATGTTGAGTATGTGGTTGAAGTCATCAATGGCCAGGTGAAACTCAAAGCTCTCGTCAAAGCCTAAACGCCCCTCATCCACAAGTCCCCTTCAAGATTTGAAATTCCGCGAGAATTCTTTCCGTCTCTCTGATTTCCATCTCAAATATCCCGTTTTCAACAGCTAATTGTGACCAGTGCAGCCCCAATCCGTCCGTAAGGTGTTAGTCATGGGCGCTTGGCAGCCTGAATGCGAGTTGATGCGAAGTCAATTCGCTGCTAGAGGTCGCCTTTCGATGGTTGAGCAAATCCTGTAGGTTTGTGAGGTCCATCGGGAAGCCCGAAGGACGGCTCTTTTTCGAAGCGCTTCCAAAAAGCGCTCTGCAAATCCGTCGATAAGAACCTCTTCCGGGGAATGCTAAGAAGAAAGCGGCAATGAGCGGACGGCGTCCAGGCACATGGCCAGTCCCTCGATGGCCGTCCCCAGTCGTAAGCTCAGTTGACGAGCATGATGCACCAGTCGACCCGGCATATGGAAAATCAAAAAGCGTAGTCGCTTCGGGCGGGCCGTCAATAAGTCTGCCGGCAAGGCCAAGCGCTTCAGCGCGGTGAGCACGTTGTAGGCGATCACCGCCAGCCGCAGCCAAGCAGCGTTAGCGCCGAAATATTTCGACGGCAACACCCCGGCCGCTAAATCATTCTTCATCACATCGTGTACCCGCTCGATGGTCCCGGCTTTTTCTCGATGCCACTCGATCAGTTTCACCGGTTCCCAATCCCAGATGTTGCTCAGCACCGCAAAATGTCGCACGCTACTGCCGTCAGCAAACAACCCTCCCTGCCGTTGGCGCAGCCGGATGGCGATGTAGCGCAGTGGTTTGCTGTCCTTCGGCTCGGCTTGCTGGTTCGACACGAACACTACTTCGGCGCACTCCCGATCCATACCCGGCTCGGGCTCTCCGTAGGCCTTCCACTCCTTTTCCGGAACTTCCAGAATGGCCTCGCGCAACGCTTCGCTCATCCGCACGCTGATCGCAAAACCAATGCATCCCTGCGGCCCTTCTGCACGTCTCTCGTTCGACAGCCAGCGCAACAACTCCTTCTCATGACAGGCCGCATCGCCGCGATAATAGTAGGTCGTCACTGTTTTGGGCAGCGCGGCGAACGCCGCTTTCGCCACCGTCAACGGAGCCATCAGTGCCGGTACGTTCCCATCTCGAAACTCATCGGCCAGCACCGCGTCCATCTCGGCCCACACTGCCAGCATCGGCTGATAGCCTCGTGGCCCTTCGTAGGTGTACAGGGCTTCTTGTTTGCGGCTCTCGATAATCGTGGTGTCCTGATCCACCGTAGCGATCTTCTGCTCCGGACATCGTTCTCCCAATCGCTGGATCAGATCTTGGTTCACTTTTCCTAACCCTTCTAGCGCTTCACTCTCTGAAGGAATGTACGCAATTTGATCCGGCAGTCGTTGCTGCTTGGCTTGCTCAATCCTTTCTTCTTCATGGAACGCATACAGGAACTTCCGAGCTGCTTCCGGAGAAGGTACTTCGTGCCCGATCAGTTGCCCTAACCCGGGGTCCGCCCGCAGTCGCTCAAAATCATCCAGGCACTCACCTCCAGCGGCATTCAGAACCACGAAGCTCTCGACAAACGTAGCCTCGTCGTAACCCCGTTGGCGCTCCTTCACCACCAGGTGTTGCTTCACACTGCCTGGTAATCCCAGAGAACGAAAGGCTTGCACCACCAGGGGTAAGCCTCCCAGCGCCGTCAGCATCTCTTCGGCTGGCTTGGGATCGAACTCGAACAATAAAGGTGATTCGGTCGGCGAGGGCTTTTCGATTTTGCGCATGCACGCCATCGTATGCGAAGGACGCACCTTGCAGGTGAGAATTCGTAGTCTTCGGTTTCACACAGCCCACCGGCGTTCTACGCTGGCGTACAGCCTCATTCAGGCTCCTCGCCCCTGCAACTCTGTAAAACACGTTCCGCTATCGACGGATCGGGGTGCAGCCTCCCCACTTTCCGAATTTCTTCTGGGCGCTTACACTATTGTGCTTTTCTTTCTCGGGAGGAACGCATGGCAGTGGAACGCGCGCTCATCAGCGTGTTTGATAAGACGGGAATCGTTGAGTTTGCGAAGCGGCTCGCCGCTCTGCGCATCGAGATTCTTTCGACCGGCGGCACGTCGAAGCTGCTGCGCGAGGCGGGCGTCTCCGTTCGCGACGTAGCCGATTTTACGGGATGGCCGGAAATGCTCGGCGGCCGCGTAAAGACGCTGCATCCCAAGGTTCACGGAGGTCTGTTGTACCGCCGCAACCATGCGGAGGATCAGAAGCAAGCCGCGGAACACGGCATCGCGCCGATCGACCTTGTAGTAGCGAATTTGTATCCCTTCGAAGCCACTGCAGCAAAGCAGGGCCTCACTGCGGAAGAGTTGATCGAGAACATCGACATCGGCGGACCCACCATGCTGCGCTCCGCTGCAAAAAATCTCGAAAGCGTCACGGTTGTGACCGATCCTGCCGATTATGAACGTGTAGCGCAAGAACTGGAAACGGCGCGCGAAACTTCGCTGGCCACCCGGCTCGAGCTAGCCCGGAAAGTGTTTGCCGCGACGTCCCGCTACGACGGGATGATCACCACGGAACTGGAACGGCTCCATGCCGAGGCAGGCCACGTGGCGTTGGGCGAGAAGCTCGTTCTGCCTGAACGGCTGCACATCGCGTTGCAGACACAACAACCTCTGCGCTACGGCGAAAACCCTCATCAATCCGCGGCGCTCTATGTTCCTGCCGGGACCTCCCCAAGTGGCCTGGCAGCTGCCAAACAACTCCAGGGAAAAGAGCTTTCCTATAACAATTATGTCGACCTGGAAGCGGCGCGAAGCCTCGCGGCGGAATTCAGCCAGCCTGCCGCCGTGATCGTCAAGCACAATACCCCCTGCGGGACGGCGGAGCGCGAAACTCTACTCGACGCCTACTTGAAAGCGCTCGCGACCGACCCTGTTTCCGCATTCGGAGGCGTTCTGGCATTCAATCGCGCGATCGATGCCGCGACCGCGGAAGAAGTCGCGAAGCTTTTCGTGGAATGTATCGCTGCGCCAGGTTTCCACGAAAAGGCCAAAACGATTTTCGCGGCCAAGAAGAATCTGCGCTTACTGGAACTCCCCCCCAACGGCCTGGAGCCTGATCGCGAACTGCAGCTCAAGCGCATCCTCGGAGGCGTGTTGGTGCAGCAGCCCGACCTGGGCGAAATCGTGGAAGATCAGCTAAAAATAGTGACCAAGCGCGCCCCGACAGCCGCCGAATTGCAAACCCTGCTTTTTGCCTGGAAAGTCTGCAAGCACGTCAAATCCAACGCCATCGTTTTTGCAAAGGACGGTGCGACACTCGGAGTAGGTGCCGGCCAGATGAGCCGCGTCGATTCCGTAAAGATCGCCGTAATGAAGGCGCAGTCCTCGCTCGCCGGGAGCGTCGTTGCTTCGGATGCGTTTTTCCCGTTCCCCGATGGCGTGGAAGAAGCCGCCAAAACCGGCGCGGTTGCCGTAATTCAGCCGGGGGGCTCTGTCCGTGATAACGATGTGATTGCCGCCGCCGACCGACTTGGCATGGCGATGGTCTTTACAGGCATACGGCATTTCCTGCACTAAAAAGCACCCAGCTTAATCCGGGCGGCGATGCATCCAAAGATTCCATTTCAACTCTTTTCAAATTTCTTGCATCCTAGTTAAGGGCGCCATTGGGCCTTGGAAACGACGTGCTTTTGACTTTTGACCGCGTTCCAGCTGCATGGGATACTTTTTGTTTCTGGGGCTACGATGAACCTAAGAAGAATCAGTCTCGCCACACTCTTCACCTGCCTTCTCGGCGCGGTGGCCGCCGCCCAAACTTCTCCGGACGCACAAGTCCAGAAGAATGCCCAGACCCAATCTAAAGCCGACGCCGCTCCCGCTGAATCGTCAACCGCTCCTTCCCCTCGTGCTGATGCTTACTACAACTACGCGATGGGACATCTCTTCGAGCAGCAGTACGAGACGACCAATCAACCGGAATTCGCGACGCAGGCCATCGATGCCTACAAAAGGGCTTACGCCCTCGATCCGAAGTCACCCGTCATCGGCGAACGCCTTGCTGAAATGTACTGGAAAGCGCAACGCGTCCACGAAGCCGTAACGGAGGCTCAAGAGCTACTTAAGCGGGACCCGAACGACCTGCAAACGCGGCGGCTTCTCGGCCGCATCTATTTGCGCAGCCTGGGCGATCTGACCTCGAGCGCGCAATCGGAAATGGCCGCGCGTGCCATCGAACAATACCGCGAAGTCTACCGCCTGGATCCCACGGACTCGGAATCGGCGCTCTGGCTGGCGCGGCTCTACCGCCTGCGCAATGAGCACGATAAGGCCGAAGAAGTTCTGCGCAGCCTTCTAAAGCAGGACCCTGAAAACGAAGCTGCCGTCGAACAGCTCACGCAGCTCCTCCTCGATGAAGGCAAATCCGCGGATGCCGTATTGCTCCTCGAAAGCATTACCAGTCGCACGCCTTCGCCCGCGTTGCTCGATCTTCTCGGCGACGCGTATACGCAGACCCACGACCTCGCGAAGGCGGAAGGCGCCTACCGCAAAGCCACGGAGTTGGATCCTTCCGAACTCAGCCACTTTCGCGGCTTGGGCCAGACGCTGCTCGCCGAAGAAAAATTCGCGGACGCTCTCTCCGTTTACCAGAAGCTCGCCGATTTGATGCCAGACGATTCCGACGTCTATCTGCGTCTGGCGCAGATTTACAGGGAATTGCACCAGCTGGACCACGCGGAAGAGAATCTCTTGAAAGCCCGCCAGTACGCGCCTGGCAGCCTCGAAGTTATGTACAACGAGGCCATGCTTTATGAAGCCCAAGGCCGCTACCAAGATGCCATTCGCGTGCTGTCCGATGCCGTCACCGGCCTCAAGTCGCAATCCAGCGCACTCCCGTCGCGCCGGCGTTCGCTGGCCATTTTGTACCAGCAACTCGGCCAGCTTTACCTCGACACCCAGAATTTTCAGGCCGCCATTTACACTTTTGAAGAACTCGGCCGCCTTGGCGAAGAAGAAGATCGCCGCTCGCGAATGCTCATCATGGACACCTACCGCGCGGCGAAAGATTTGCCGAAAGCGCTTCAGGCCGGCAAAGACGCCCTGGCAAAATATCCCAGCGACCCAGGGCTACGTAGGTCCGACGCCCTTCTGCTGGGTGAGAACGGCCAGACGGACGAAGCCGTAAAGGTTCTTCGTTCGCAGCTCACCAAGACCGATGGCGACCGCGATATTTATCTGAATATTGCGCAGGTCTACGAGCGTGGCCGCCACTATAAAGAAGCCGAAGAAGCAGCTCGGACCGCGGAGGCCATCCCCGGCGAACCTCACGACAACGAAATGGTGTGGTTCCTACTGGGAGCGATCTACGAACGCCAGAAATTCTACGACCGGGCGGAAACGGAATTCAAAAAGACGCTCGAAGTGAATCCGCGAAACGCCCCGGTGCTCAACTACTACGGCTATATGCTTGGCGATCTCGGCATACGGCTCGATGAAGCGGAAGCGCTCGTGCAGCGCGCGCTGAAAGAAGAGCCGCATAGCGGGGCGTATCTCGATAGCCTCGGCTGGATCTATTTCCGCGAGAACAAACTCGCCGAAGCCGAAGCGACGCTTCGCAAAGCCGTCGAACGCGAGAGCCACGATGCCACCATTCGCTCTCACCTCGCCGACGTTTATGCCAAGTCCGGCCGCACCGACCTCGCGGCGATAGAATGGGAAAAGTCGCTGGCCGAATGGCACCGTTCGCTGCCGGCGGACGTGGAAAACGAAAAAATAGCGGAAATCGAAAAGAAACTCTCCCAGGTAAAACATCGCGTGGCGCAAAAATCTTCGCCGCAAGACGCGAAACCGCAATAATCTGCATGCGCGAAGTCCGCATTCCCGCGTTTGCCAAAATCAATCTGCGCCTCGATATTCTTGGAAAGCGTTCCGACGGCTACCACGAACTTCGCACAATTTTCCAAAGCGTTTCGTTACACGATGAGTTGCGCCTGCGTGCTTCAAAGCAGACGGGAATTTCGCTCTCGATCCAGGGTAATGCCATCCTTTCCCAGGAACCCTTTCAGAAAAATCTCGTCTACCGCGCCGCCGATGCACTTCGCCATGAACTCAAGATTCGTTCCGGCGTGCAGATCGAGCTCAAGAAAACAATCCCGGCCGGGCGAGGCATGGGAGGCGGTTCCAGCGACGCCGCAGCTGCCCTGCTAGGCTATTTGCGCCTAACCGGACGCAAGCTGCCGCTGCCGCGTCTGCTCGAAATTGCCTCGTCGCTCGGCGCCGACGTCCCCTTTTTCCTGTTTGGAGGCCGTGCGCTGGGTGTCACCCGCGGCGACGAAATCTACCCGCTTCCCGACATCCCCAAGCTTTCTGTCCTTATCGTCTCGCCGCGCAACATTCACGTCCCCACGCTGGACGCGTACCGCTGGCTCAAAGCCCGCCCGCTGACATTGACAAAAAGCGCCGCAGACCCTAAACTTTGGAAGTTCTGTGCTCTGTGTTGGAGCACGCAGGGAAGCGGCCTTTCCAACGATTTTGAGCGGCCCGTTTTCCGGCGTCACCCCCGCCTTGATCAAATCAAGCGGGCTTTGCTTCAAAGAGGAGCTGCAGAAGCCTCGCTGGCGGGTAGCGGTTCGGCGGTGTTTGGAGTTTTCCCGAGCCCAGCGCAGGCGCGCCGAGCCGCTGTTGGGTTTCCGGACGATCAGACCTTTGTTTGCGAGACTCTCTCGCGTGACAGGTACGTTCGTAAAATGCAGGGCACTCGTTGACGTAGATTTGTGTCCTCTGTTTTGCCTCGGTTGATCCGCAGCGTCTCCACAGAAGCAAATAGCTATGCCTTGAAACCAGGTTTGGGCCAAGAAGTGTGCGGACCAAAATCTGAGCTGACGGAGCGCGAGTGTCGTGAACGACGACCGATTCAAAATCTTCTCGGGGACCGCGAATCTGCCTCTGGCAGAGAGCATCTGTCGCCATTTGGAAGTCCCGCTGGGAAAAGCCAAACTCGGACGCTTTAGCGATGGTGAAATTTATTTTCAAATTCTCGAAAACGTGCGGGGCGCCGACGTGTTCGTCGTCCAGCCTTGCTGCTATCCCGTGGACAACCACTTGTTCGAGCTGCTCCTGATGATTGACGCATTCAAGCGCGCCTCTGCCTGGCGCATCACTGCGGTGCTCCCGTATTACTGCTACGCCCGCCAGGACCGCAAGGACAAGCCACGCGTCCCGATATCAGCAAAGCTCGTCGCAGATCTTCTCGAGACAGCCGGCGCGAGCCGCGCGTTGACGCTCGATTTGCACGCACCGCAGATTCAAGGCTACTTCGACGTCCCCGTCGATCACCTGTACGGTTCTCCCGTCCTGGTCGAGCACTTCCGCCATTTGAATCTGCCGAATCTGACGGTCGTTTCCCCTGATGCGGGCGGCGTGGAACGCGCCCGCTTCTTTGCCAAGAAACTGGACGCACCGCTGGCCATCGTCGATAAGCGTCGCGTCGATGTGGACGTCAGCGAAGTGATGAACCTGATCGGAGACGTCCGCGGCCGCAGCGCGCTGATCGTCGACGACATCATCGACACCGCAGGAACGCTCGTGAAAACCGCCGAAGCGCTGATTCGCGAAGGCGCCACGCAAGTTTACGCCGCATGCACGCACGCCGTACTTTCCGGCCCGGCCATTGAGCGCATCGCGAACTCCCAGATCAGAGAAGTAGTCGCCACGGATTCTGTCCCGCTAGGCGAAGCCGCAAAAGGTATGGGCAAAATCAAAATCTTAAGCGTCGCGGATCTGCTGGCCCGCGGCATTCGTTCGATTCACGAAGAAACTTCGATCAGCGAGCTCTTTATTTAGTAGCACGGACACTCTTGTCTGTGCTCTTCATGCAGTTAGAGTTTTAGAGATTTCACGGAAGGAATGAAAGTATGGCTCAACCACAAATTATCGTAGAAGGAGCGCCCCGCTCCGATCGGGGCAAAAACGAAGCCCGGCGCCTGCGCCTAACAGGCAAAGTCCCCGCTATTCTGTACGGTGGCAAAGGCGATGCGATTTCTCTCGCCTTGAACACCAAGCAGATCGGCGCGATTCTCCGCTCGGAGAGCGGCCACAACACGCTCTTCCAGGTGGATCTAGCCGGCAAACACGAGCCCGCCATCTTGAAGGATTGGCAAGTGGATCCCGTGACCGGAAATCTCCTCCACGTCGACCTCGTGCGCGTAGCCATGGACGTTCGCATGCGCGTAAAGGTCCCCGTGCACACCTTCGGCGAACCCGCTGGCGTAAAACAGCAAGGCGGAGTCTTCGAAGTCGTCACTCGCGAAGTGGAAATCGAATGCTTGCCCGCCGAGATTCCGACCGAATTCAGGGTGGAGGTCACCGGCTTGATGCTTGGCCAGCAGCTCCGTGCCAAAGAGCTGCCGATTGACACCGCGAAAATGAAGCTGATCACCGATCCGGAACGCGTCTTGGCGCACGTCGTGGCTCTCAAGGTCGAAGAAGAGAAGCCCGTCGAAGCCGTTGCCGCGGATGCTGCAGCGCCCGCCGAGCCCGAAGTCATCAAGAAGGGCAAGAAAGAAGTCGAGGGCGAAGAAGGCGCCGAAGCCGAAGCCAAACCGGAAAAAGCCGAAAAGGGCGAGAAGAAGAAGTAGTGGGGCAACGTGTAAATCGCGGCGGCTGGCGGCAAGCCAGCTGCTCGGCAGAGGCCTATGCGGCTCATCGTCGGTCTTGGGAATCCTGATCCGGAGTACCAATGGACGCCGCATAACCTCGGATTTATGGCGGTGGATGAGCTGGCGAACCGCAGCGGGATTCGCGTCGAGAGGCCGGAAGGCAAGGCGCTCGTAGGCAAGGGCAAGATCGCTGGAGAAGACGTGCTTCTGGCAAAGCCCCAGACCTACATGAATCTCAGCGGCATCTCGGTACGAGAGCTGCTGGAAAAGTACGAGCTGGGTCCCGCGGATTTGCTGGTGATGTGGGATGAAGTGCAGTTGCCTTTCGGGACGATTCGCATCGACCGCAAGGGCAGTGGCGGAAGCCACAACGGCGCGAATTCAGTAATTAGCGCTGTTGGAACTCAGGAGTTCGCCCGCATCCGGTTAGGATGCGGGCCGGATCATCCGCTGAGCAGCCGTAAAGAATTCGTTCTGCGGCCGATGAAAAAGGCGGAGCTGGAAGAGGCCGCCGAGATGATTGGCAAAGCCGGCGATGCCGTGGAAATGATTCTCGCGAAGGGAATCGAGCCGGCGATGAACATTTTCAACCGGCGAAAGCCGGAAGCGGAAGAGCCGGAAGAAGAGTAAGACAGTTTTGCTGAATTTGTTTCGCAACAGAGTTTGAAGTGCTGCCGATTAAATCGGCGCAAAGAGGAAAGAGGTCATCATGGAAGAGCGACTGTACGATCTGATTTTCATCGCCCGCCCGGCAACGCCGGAAGACGAAATCAAGAAAGTGCTCACCGGCATCGAGCACACTTGCGCGGAAAAGGGCGCAAAGATTGAGAAGACCGAACACTG
The DNA here is from genome assembly GCA_963833345.1 of uncultured Acidobacteriota bacterium. Taxonomy (GTDB): domain Bacteria; phylum Acidobacteriota; class Terriglobia; order Acidiferrales; family UBA7541; genus Acidiferrum. The sequence goes on from CAWHXI010000002.1 coordinate 5,241,686, forward strand.
GGGCACGCGCAAGCTCGCCTATCGCGTGGCCAAGCACCGCGAGGGCATCTACGTCTATCAGCAGATCCGCACGAATCACGCCGAGCTGATCGCGGAGCTCGAGCGGCGCCTCCGCGTCCAGGACGTGGTCATCAAGTATCTGACCGTGCGCCTCGACGAAGATTTGAAGCGCCAGAAGAAACTGGGCGGAAAGCGCGAACAGCGCGCCGCGCGGCGTCCGCGCCGCAGTGCGCCCGCTTCAGCACCGGCTTCGACTCCCGCTCCGGCACCGGAACAAACAGCGGCTGCAAGCTAATAACGAATTTTTGAGTTAAGAGAGAAAGGCAGGATTGTATGGCAGACGAACCGAAACAAGCGCAGTCTCACAGTGGTCCGCCGCGCCGCGAAGGCGGTGGCGGCCATGGCGGACCCGGTGGCGGGCATGGCGGTCCGCGTCGCGAAGGCGGACCGGGTGGCGGTGGTCCGGGCGGTCCCGGCGGCCGTCCGCGCGGCAAGCGCCAGTATTTCCGCAAGAAGAAAGTCTGCAAGTTTTGCGTCGAGAAGATGGATTTCGTCGACTACAAGCGCGCGGACATTCTTTCGCAGTTCGTCCAGGAACGCGGCAAGATTCTGCCGCGCCGCATGACCGGAGTTTGCTCGCGCCACCAGCGCTGGCTCGGCGTGGCCATCAAGCGCGCGCGCAACATCGCCCTGCTGCCGTTTGCAGGCAGCGCCGCTGGCACGCAAGCCCCGCGTCAGGTCGTTCCGCAGGCCGCTCACGGAGCGCCTGCCACTCACCCGGCCACGCCAGCAGCCGCACCCGCTGCTGCACCAGTCGCCGCACCCGAGGCCCCGAAGGCGTAAGCCTGCTCGGGCGAAGGAAACAGGAGCTTAGAGAGAGAACATGCAAATTATTCTTCAAGAAGACATCGAAAAGCTGGGCCACCGCGGCGACGTCGTTACCGTCAAGCCCGGCTACGCCCGCAATTTTCTTTTGCCGCGCAAGCTAGCCGTGGAAGCCAACGCCGGCAATTTGAAGGCAATCGAGCGCATTCGCACTTCGCTCGCAAAAAAGACCGCCACCGAGCTCGACGCCGCCCAAAAACAAGCGGAACTTCTCAACGGTGTATCGTTGAAGTTCACCCGCAAAACCGGCGAAAACGACCAGATGTTCGGCTCCGTCACCACCGCCGACATCGCCGAATCTCTCGCTGCGCAAAACTTTAAGATCGACAAGCGCCAGGTCCAGATCGCCGATCCCATCAAAGCCCTCGGCGAATATCCGGTAACTATAAAGGTGTTCCGCGACGTCACCGCCCAAGTGATCGTCCACGTCACGAAGGAAGAATAATTTCCGACGCCGTTCTTAATTTGAATTCTCATCCGTAGGGGCACGGCATGCCGTGCCCTTTTTTTTGCGCGTGCGCCGTTCGACCGCGCGCACAAAAAAAGTTTTGCACCGATTTCCGAAACGATGCACAGCCCTGCGGTTGACGCGTCTCTCTCTTCCGCGCACAATGCGGCATCAGCTCGAATGTAATTTAAATTCAATTTGAATCACGAAGCCCTGGATTGTGCGGCGAAAAACTTCGCGCTTGCCCTCACGCGGAGAAAATGATACAAAAGCGAAGAAAAGGCGAAGTTGTAAAGTTAAAAAATGCCCGTTGATACGACATTAGAAAAGCCCTTACCGAACAATCTGGACGCCGAGCGCTCCGTCCTCGGCGCCATTCTGCTCGACAACAACGCCCTGAACACCGCCATCGAGAATCTCCGTGCCGAAGACTTCTTTCTCGATCAGCACCGCCGCGTTTTCACCCAGATGATTGCGCTCGGCGAAGCCCAGCAAGCCATCGACCTGATCACGCTCACCGAAGAGCTGCATCGCCGCGGAGATTTGGAAGCCTCCGGTGGCGCGCCCTATCTCGCGTCGCTAGCCGATGGCATGCCCAAAGTTTCCAACGTCGAGCACTACGCCCGCATCGTCAAGGAAAAGGCGATGCTACGCAACCTCATTCACACCACGCACAACATTCAGCAGCGCGCGTTTGAAGGCGAGGACGGCGCCGACATGATCCTCGACAACGCCGAGTCGTCCATCTTCCTGCTCGCCGAAGACCGCGTGAAAGCCGGCTTGATTCCCGTCAAGGACATCGTCCGCGACAATTTCGAGCGCCTCGAGAAAATCTTTAAAGAAGGCAAGAGCATCACCGGCATCCCCACCGGCTACGTCGAGCTGGACAAGCTCACTTCTGGCCTGCAGCCCTCCGAGTTGCTCATCCTCGCCGCCCGCCCTTCCCAGGGAAAAACCGCGCTGGCCTTGAACCTCGCGGAAAACATCGCCATTCGCGCCGGCCAGCCGGTGGCCATCTTTAGCCTGGAAATGTCCAAGGAGTCGCTGCTGCAGCGCCTGGTCGCTTCCGTCGCCCAGATAGACGCGCACAAGTTTCGCACCGGCCATCTCAGCCGCACTGACTGGACCAGCATGACCGATGCGCTCGGCACCATTTCCTCCGCGCCCCTGTGGGTGGATGACGCGGGTTCCATCAGCGTGCTCGAAATCGGCGCCAAAGCCCGCCGCCTGAAGCGCGACAAAGGCCTTTCGCTCCTAATCGTCGATTATCTCCAGCTGATCACGGCGCGCGGCCGCTTCGGCAACCGCCAGGAAGAAGTCGCCAGCATCTCGCGTGGCCTGAAAGGCCTCGCGAAGGAATTGCAAATCCCCGTCCTCGTCCTTAGCCAGCTCACGCGCGCCCCCGAGCGCGACGAGCGCGGCCCCCAGCTTTCCGACCTCCGCGAATCCGGCGCCATCGAGCAGGACGCCGACGTCGTCATGTTCATCTACCGCCCGCACTTCTTCAAAGCCGGCGCCAGCCCCGAAGAACGCGAAGAAACCGAGCTTCGCATCGCCAAGCAACGCAACGGCCCCACCGACAACGTGAAATTCGTCTTCCGCAGCCGCCTAACCCGCTTCGAGGAAGCCGCCCCCGACGCCTTCTCCCAATTCTCCCCCGGCGATATGTAGCGCCGCAGACGGAGGGACACGTGACAGCAGAGGAACATTTCGAGCGCGAGCTCGAAATATTTCGGCCACGGGCTATTAAATGAAGCGCCCCTATTTTGGAATACCTGTTTGGCAGGCCTTCATGCCGCCGTCCCTCCCCCCCCATATTGACAGCCGCAAAAAAATGATATAGACAATCACAATTTCCTATCCGCCGCCCCGCCGTATGGACTGGCGGATCTCAAGGAGAACTCCTCGCAAGCTCGTACCGTCAGCCTTTTCCCAGGTCAGAGAGGAAACACCATGATATCTCGTACAAAACGGCAGTTCACCCTTTCGATTCTCTTCGCCGCCTTCCTTTTTTGCGTCATGCCTCTGGTCGCCCATGCGCAGGAGCAAAACCCGCTGGCCTTCACCTTCAGCGGTCCCGTTCGCGGCTCCGTCACCTCCGCCGGTATCCGCGAATTCCTGGGCATCCCCTACGCAGCCCCTCCCGTCGGCAATCTGCGCTGGCGTCCGCCCGTTGCCCACGCTCCGTGGTTCGCGCCGCTGGAGGCCACGGCCTTCGCCAACCACTGCCCGCAACCGCCCTCGCCATTCGGACGCGCGTCCATCACCGAGGACTGCCTGTTCCTGAATGTCTTCACTCCCAGCTCCGCCGATTTCTTCCACCCGCGTCCCGTGATGGTCTGGATCCACGGAGGCGCTCTCGTCACCGGCGAGAGCGACGATTACGATCCCACGGCGCTCGTCCAGGACGGCGTTATCGTCGTGACCATCAATTACCGTCTCGGTGCTCTCGGCTTTCTCGCCCATCCCGCCTTTGCCGCGGAAAATACCGACCCGGATCGGGACCGCGACATCGATTCCAATTCCGCGGGTGATTACGGCCTCCTGGACCAGCAACTCGCTCTCCGTTGGGTCCGCGACAACATCCTTTTCTTCGGCGGCGATCCGCTCAATGTGACCATCTTCGGCGAATCTGCCGGTGGCCTCAGCGTCTTCTCGCAGCTCGTTTCGCCTCCAGCGGCGGGCCTCTTTCACAAAGCAATCATCGAAAGCGGCGCCTACGCGCTTAGCACGCAGACCCTTGCCACTGCTGAGGCTGCTGGCACTGCATTCGCGACTTCCGCCGGCTGCAGCACCCAGACCTCCGCCTGCCTCCGCGCTCTTCCCGTCACCACCATTCTCGCCAACGAAAACCCCGCCGGTTATACGCCTAATATCGACGGCGAGTTTTTCCCCCTCTCGTTAGGCACCGCGCTCGCCACCGGCCAATTCCACCGCGTCCCGGTTATCCAGGGCACCAATCACGATGAATGGCGGCTCTTCACCGCCCTCGATTTCGATCTCACCACCGGACCCATCGCCAATAACGAGGCCGCGTACGAAGCAGCCCTCGCCACTCTGGTCGGCCCCGCGGCCCCTCTCGTCTCCGCGCAATATCCGCTCGCCAGTTTCCCTTCCGCGGACATTGCCTTCGCGGCGGCTGGTACCGACGCCGCCTTCGCCTGTCCAGCGTTGGGCGCGGACCTCTCCATGTCACAATTCGTTGCGCTCTCGCCCTATGAGTTCAACGATGAGAACGCGCCGCAGGACTTCCTTCCTCCGGTCACTTTCCCGTACGCGGCAGCCCACGCTTCCGAGCTCCAATATCTCTTCGCTCTTCCCGTCACTGTGCCGCGGCCGCCGCTCAATGCCCAGCAACTCCAACTCTCCAGCGCCATGCAACACTATTGGACCCACTTCGCCAAATTCGGAACGCCCAATAGTCCCAGCGCGCCTTTCTGGCAGGTCTTCAACCCTCTTGCCGGAAATTTCCAATCGCTGATTCCGCCGTCGCCGATGCAGGAAACGAATTTCGCGACGTCACATCACTGTGCTTTCTGGTCCGCTTTTCTCGCCGCCCAGTAGCTCGATCTTTGCACTCAAGAGCGGCAGTCTTCTGCCGCTCTTTCGTTTTTTCGACGTGAGGATTTCTTCACAGCCCTACGCAGAGTTCCTGCACTCTCCGTAAACTCTGGTTCTGAAAATAGCGTCGCTCTGCGGACCTCCAAACAAGACTGTCTCTGCCTGTCAGCTGTCGACTGTGAGCTGTCAGCGGCCTCTAGGCCCTCTGTGTAAAAATCCCCACGCTACGTTGCGCGATGCCTCCCGGAATGGCCTAGCTCTCGCCCAGATTTGCTGGACGCCACGGTGAGGTTAAATCGTTTAGAATCAATGTTTACGCAAGCTCCTCGCAAGTGTTGATTCTAAATAACTTACAGGCGCTGTAAGTCCTTTATCAGCAATGTTTACAAGAAAACTGGGGGTGGCTTTTGACAAGTCATTCCCAGTGTTCCACAGGTCTCGCAATTGCACAGCAAGGGGTTGTCATTCTAGCGGCATCCAAAGTGGCTGTCGGATAGCGGCGTCTGGATAGCGTAAACTAATTTTCTCGGAAGGGTCATGGCTCGCACACAGAAAAGTCCCCGCAAGGAAGTAAGACGTCCGGTTTGGGCGGAAATTGATCTTGGCGCGCTTGCGGAGAATTTCCACGCGATTCGCAAGTTCGTGAATCCGCCGGAAGAGAAACGCAAGGCACCTCGAAAAATCCTCTGCATCGTCAAGGGCAACGGCTATGGCCACGGCGGCCCACGGGTAGCGAAAGCTCTCGAAAAAGCCGGCTCGGACTGGTTCGGCGTCACGTGCACGGAAGAAGGCATCGCCGTTCGCGAAGCCGGCGTTCGCAAGCCTGTGCTTGTTTTGACGAGTTTCTTTCCCGGTGAAGAATCGCGCCTCATCGAACACGATCTGACGGCAGTCGTCCATCGCTGCGAACAACTGAAGCAACTCGATCGCGCCGCCGCGCGTTTCCTCGCCAAACAAGCCGGCAAGAAAGGCCGCAAACGCGTTTCGTTTCACTTGAAGATGGACACTGGCATGAACCGCCTGGGTATCGCGCCCGGCGACGTCGAATGTTTTGCACGCCAGCTCGCCAAGTGCAAGCATCTGGAACTCGGCGGAGTCTTCACCCATTTTGCATCGTCCGAAGTTCTAACGAATACGCGCGTAGGAGAGCAGACGCGGCAGCAAGAAGAGCGTTTTTACGCAGCACTGGACCGTCTGCGCGCGCTCGGAATTGATCCCGGCATCGTCCACCTCGCCAACAGCGCCGCCATCGCCACGCGCCCCGAAACGTGGGCCGACATGGTTCGTCCCGGCGCGATTTTGTATGGCTATCATCCGGGCTACGATCCGGTTGAGCAGCGCCCAGAAATCGAAGCGCGCCTGCCGCTCAAGTCGGTGATGAGCCTGCGCACACGAATTATCAACATCCGCAACATTCTCGAAGGCGCGGGCGTCGGCTACAACGAAACCTTCATAGCCAAGAGGCCAACGCGCATCGCTGTGCTCGCCGCGGGCTACGGCGACGGAATCCACCGCTCGCTGGGAAATCGCGGCAGTGTCCTGGTTCGAGGCACGCTCGTGCCCATCGTCGGAATCATCTCCATGGACGTCACCATGATTGACGTCACCGACGTGCCGGGCGCCGACCTCGGCGATGTCGTCACCATTTACGGCAGCGACGGCGAACACGTTCGCGCCGCCAACGTCATTGCGCGCAGCATCGGTACCGTGACCTCCGACCTCCTCTGCGCCGTGAGCCAGCGCGTCCCGCGCCTCTACGTCAAGTAACTCGGAGTAACGGGTCACTCAAAATGTTCTTACTAGTCCATCGTTCTTATTGAACGAGCGGCGCGCCCATCGACCACCTCTTCAAGCATTCCGCGATTCGCCTGACGCCCCCGCTTGAGGTACACTCTGAAGTTTGCGGCCCCATCGTAAATCCTGTCTGTGCGGGTCGCGCCTAAAATGAGCCGCATAGCCGCCATTCTCCCAGCCGCAGGTCTCGGCACTCGCATGGGCGCAGACACGCCGAAGCAGTTTCTTGAGCTGGATGGAACCCCGCTCGTCATTCACAGTGTGCGCCGCATTGCCTCTTGCTCGCTGGTTACCGACATTATTGTTGCTACGCGTGCGGACGTCGTTGACTCGCTCGAAGAGCGCATCCGCGGCGAACGATTCATGCAGACTGTCCGCGTCGTGCGAGGCGGAGATTCGCGTCAGGACTCTGTCGCGCTGGCGCTCAACGAAGTTTCGGATGACACGGAGATTGTCCTGGTCCACGACGCTGTGCGCCCCTTCGTCACTCGCGAGCAAATCGCGCGGGTGATTGAAGAATCGCGCCGCTGCCAGGCCGCGATTCTGGGCATTCCGGCGATGGACACCGTAAAGGAAGTGAAGCGCGCCAGCTTGCCGGAGGATGTCGCGCTTATCATCGGGACCATTCCGCGTGAGCGAGTCGTGCTGGCGCAGACGCCGCAGGCATTTTCGACGAAACTGATCAAGGAAGCATTTGCGCGTGCACAAGCCGATGGCGTCAACGCCTCGGACGAAGCCGGTCTCGTCGAAAGAATCGGCCACGACGTTCACGTCGTCCTCGGCTCCGAGCGCAACATCAAAATCACCAAGCCCGCGGACATGCAACTCGCCCGCTTCTACCTCGAACAAGAGCGTCACAAAGCATGAGCGTGCGCTGCGGCATTGGGTACGATCTTCATCGGCTCGCGGAAGGCCGCAAGCTGATCGTCGGCAGCATCGAGCTTCCATTTGACAAAGGCTCAGTCGGACATTCCGACGGCGATGTATTGGCCCATGCGCTCTGTGACGCGTTGCTCGGCGCCGCGGGTCTGGGGGATATCGGCACGCATTTTCCGGACACGGATCCAAGGTGGAAAGGTGCGAATAGCCTTCGCTTTCTGGAGCACACGCGAAAATTGCTCGACGAAAAGCATTTCGCGATCGAGCATGTCGATGCCGTCGTTATCCTGGAAAAACCAAAGCTCGGCCCGCACTTTCCGAAAATGCGAGAAGCTCTAGCACGTGCGCTCGGCGTTTCCGCTGATCGCATCCATCTCAAGGCCAAGACCAACGAAGGCGTCGACGCAGTCGGCCGCGGCGAAGCTATCGCCGCTCACGTGGTCGCCACGCTCTCGCAACGATAGCTATGCCGCTCCTTTCTACTCATCACGCGAGCAAGCGATAGAATTCCGCGATGCCTTCACCAGAAACTCCGAATCTTGATTCGCCAGCGAGCACAACGAACGCGTTCACGGCGCGCAATGTGGCTGAAACTCTGCGCGCCCAAGGCTGGCTCGCCGGTGACACCTCTCCTGTGCAATTGGCGTGGTGCGAACGCGCCGCCGCCCTCCTCGGCCCACACGTCACGGAACGTCGCTCTCTCACCGATCTCCTGCAGCCGGTGTTTCACTACAACGCGCAAGAGCTCCTGGCCAAAGTTGAGGCTCACACTGTTCTCGCCCGCTATGCTGCGCGCGACGTGCTGCGCCATGTCGCGCTTCTCTTGCTCGATGGTGCTCCTCTCAACAGCGAGCGATTCAAAGAAATCGTGACCGCATTGAAGGATCGCGTGGGCATTGGCAGCCGGGAGATATTTCATCCCATCCGCCTGGCGCTCACTGGCCGCGCGGGCGAAGGCGATCTAGATCGCGTGATCTTGCTCCTCGACGAAGCCGCGGCCGCATCCTTCGCGGTTCCGGTCAAGTCGGCCCGCGAACGCATCCTGGAATTCTGCGCCGCTCTCGACTGATAATGCGCTTACCCGCACGCGATGCTTGGTAACTAGGTATGGCCGTTCTGCGAATTTTCTCGGTGGCAACAGAAACAGCGCAGCCCGGGTTTTCTTTTTAACTGCCGACTGTCAACTGTCGACTGTAAACTATCTTCTCCCATGGACAAGCTCACTGGCATCCACGCCATCCGTGAAGCCCTGGACGCAGGCCGCCCCTTCGATCGCATCCTGATCGCGCGCGGCCGCCAGGATACGCGCGTCGAAGAGATCGTGCAGCTCGCGCGCGCACGCGACATCCCCGTCCGCTTCGAAGACCGCGGCCAACTCGATCGCCTGGCCAATACGAAAGATCATCAAGGTGTGGTCGCTCTAGCCGCTGCGAGCGCACCAGCCACGCTCGAAAGCATCCTCGCCGCGGCAAACAAAAGCCCCGGCCACGGAAGCAAAGGGCTCATCGTTCTTCTCGACGGCGTCGAAGATCCCCACAATTTGGGCGCGGTCATTCGGACGGCCCTTGCTGCAGGCGCGCATGGCGTAATTATTCCAGAACGGCGCGCCGTCGGCCTAACGGACACCGTCGCACGTGCTTCCGCCGGCGCCATCGCGCATCTACCTGTTGCGAAGGTCACCAATCTTGCGCAAACCATGGAAGAACTGAAGGAAGCAGGCTACTGGCTCATCGGCCTCGACGAGCGCGCCGACAAAAGTTACACCGAAGCGGACTATACCTCTCCCGTAGGCATCGTCCTCGGCGGCGAAGGCAAAGGCCTTCACGACCTGACGCGCAAACGCTGCGATTTCGTCGTCTCGCTGCCCACCACCGGCCCCGTGAAATCGCTCAACGTCTCCGTAGCCGCAGGCGTGGTCTTATTCGAAGCTCTCCGCCAGCGTCGCGGTGGCTCACGCCCCGTCTGAGATTTGAATGGCTACCTTTAGTGCGGAGGTCGCGTGTCTGGCCCAATGACTGCGAAAATCAAGACGCCAGTCAAAGTAAATGTCTTCCAAACTTGCACCACTTGTCTGAAGCTTCAGTGCGTCCTGCAAATCCAAATAGATTTCAGCGATGTCCCGAGAAAGAGAACACAAAATCGCTTCTTCCTTTTGGGTAGGATCGAAGACCCGCCAGTATCCGTCCGAATTGCCCAGCTGTTTGCGGAGTCTTTCCGAAAGTCGGTACACCTCGTGCGTGTGCGTAGCAATCGATTCAGCTGTAAAATCTGTTCCTTCGGTCGAGGGGCTTACCCACGGTAGGCGAGCTGCAACCTCACATAGCCTTGCAAGGAGCACAGAAACGCCTTGGATTAAACACTTTCGCTCGTAATCGCCGCAATTATCGATAAATCCGCAGAATTCCTCCGCCACGGCAGGGAATTCTGCGATCGCGTCCTGTTCGGACTGTGTCATCTTGTCGGCCATCGCGGGCGCTCAGGCGGTAGTCTTCTACTTGTCGTATTGAATCAGCGAGAAAATATCCAGGCCATTGAGTTTCGAGCGACCATTTAGGAACGTTAGCTCGACTGCAAACGCTGCGCCTTCGACTTTTCCGCCGAGCTTCTCTATGAGCTTGGCAGTAGCCGCAGCCGTGCCCCCCGTTGCAAGAAGGTCATCGCAAATAATCACGCTCTGCCCCGGCTTCACTGCGTCTTCGTGAATTTCGAGTGTGTCCGTGCCGTATTCCAGCGAATAGGAAACGCTCGCGGTCTTCGCCGGCAATTTTTTCGGCTTTCGCACGGGGACGAATCCCGCTCCGAGCCGGTACGCAAGTGCGGGAGCAAAAATAAAACCGCGCGCTTCGATGCCGGCGACGACATCGATCGTCCGTCCTTTGTAGTGATCGCAGAGCCGGTCGATGAGCGTATGAAACCCCTCTTTGTCTTTCAAAAGCGTCGTCAGGTCGTAAAAAAGAATCCCTGGCTTGGGATAATCCGGCACTTCGCGAATCAGTTTTTTCAAATCATCCATTCGAACGGCTCCCCATGGTCGTCTTTTCCTTGTGCGTCCTTCTCAAGCGCCCGTCCTAAGCGTCGGGCTCGATCACAAATTCTTTGGCATATTGCGGCGAGTGCGGCGCTTCCTCTTCGCGGACACCAGACACCCTTGAGAATCGCGGTCCGCGCTCCAGGACCCTCTTCATCGCCTCCAGTTGCTCGGGCGAGCCGATCGCCAGCACTTCGACTCTGCCGTCGAAGAGATTTCTGGTGTAACCGCCGACGTGCAGCTTCTCCGCCTCGCGTTGCGCAAAAAAGCGGAATCCCACGCCCTGCACGATGCCAGAGACGAAATAGCGCCTGGTTTGTTTCTCGTCGCCCACAAACCTCGGAATTGTAGCAGAGACCTCTCGCATTCTGCTGAAACTGCGCTTAAGCAAGAGTCCCGTTGGCAACACTTCATGGTGCGCAAGACGCTCTCGCCGAAGTGCGCTAAACTCAATCAGATTCGCCGAGCTGTGCGAAGCTGCTCTTCGACGCTCCGGGCGCATCCAATTCGCTATGAACTCGTACGCGCAACATTCTCGCGACCGTCACTCACGAACTTTCCTAAGTTGTGCTTTTCTTCTCTGCGCATTGGTCTTCTCGATTCCGGCACACCGCGCTCAGGCCGCTCAACAAGGTCCCCTGACGCCGCCCCCAGAACACGACATCCACCGCGTCGGCACGGAACCTGTCCCGCCCGCCCCCCCGTCCACGCCCCCGGAGGAAATCATCAAGCGCTTCTCCCAAAAAGAAGATCAGTACATCGTGGCCCGCGCGGGATATAGCTATAAAAAAACAGTCCGCCTCCAAGAATTCGGCCCCGACGGCAAGCCCGCTGGAGAGCTTTCGTTAGTCATCGAAGCAAAGCCCGGCCCCGACGGAAAAATCTACGAAAAAACCATCGAGCGGCCGCAATCCTCTTTGCAATTTCTTGAGATGGGCCCCGAGGATTTCCAGTCGCTGGCGCGCATGCCGGCCTACCCGCTCACTACAGGGCAGCTCGCGAAGTACGATTTGAAATATCTAGGCAAGGAACTCGTTGATGAAGTCGACTGCTACATTTTTCAGGTAAAGCCCAAAACCGTCGAGCGCGCGCATTACTATTTCGACGGAATCGTGTGGGTCGACTCCGCGTACCTCGAGGTCGTGAAAACCTATGGAAAGTGGGTCAACGATCTCGGCGACATGCGCTCAGCAACCATGCCCTTCAACATTTTCGAAACCTATCGGGAAAACGTCGAAGGTAAATACTGGCTACCCAATTACATGCGTTCCGACGACACGCTAAATCTCAAGGATATGAATGTCCAGGTCCGCCTGGTGATCAAGTGGACCGACTACAAACCCGTCCCGGCCGCCGGCGCAGCACCTGCATCACCGGTAGCCCCACCAAAACCAAATTGATGAAGCTGTCTGCCCGTGGAGAGCGTTAGCTACAGAAACCTTTCAGTGTTTCAGGTAATTCCCGAATCGATTCGAGCAAAAAATCCGGCCGCGCCGCGCGCAACCGCTTCTCCGTCGGAAATGGCCCGAGCACGGCAATAGCAGGAACTCCAGCTCTCTTCGCCATCTCCAAATCCTCCGGAGAATCTCCTACGTACACGCAAGCTGACGGCTTCAGACGAAGTTGTTGCAAAGCCAGCCGCAGAGGCGCCGGATGTGGTTTTTTTTCTGGAGTATCTCCGCTGCAAACACGCGCGCCAAACACGCGCGTAAGACGAAACGCTCGCAACTGCCGCGTCACACGATCCCTGTCGCCGCTGGTAACTAGCCCAAGGTGATGCGCCCGGCCGAGCCGCGCAAGCACCTGCCGTACCCCGGCAATCAGCCGCGGCGAATGCTTCGCATACTGCGCACGCCACGCCCGGTCCGCATCGTCCCACCGCGCCCTCGGCAATTTCGCCGCCCGATACACGCGGTACCAATTCGGCGAATAATGCCGCGCCAATTCCTCCAACCCCCAAGGAATCCCCATCTCGCGAAACATCGCCAAATACGCCGAAGAATCCGCGGCGTAAGAATCAATCAACGTGCCATCCCAATCAAACAGCACTCCTTGCAAGCTTTTGTTTTTCAGGGAAACCATCGAGCCCTAGAGTAGCAAAGTCCTGGCCCAAGCAGGCCCCGGAAAGCTGCGCCTGATACAACCGCGAAAAAACGATGCACACTTTTCCACAGATGGACCACTTACGGTCACAGCCTCGCCGTTTGTAGAATAGCCGAGGTTTAATTTTGGAGGATCCCATGCTGTTTGCTACCGTCTCTCGCGGTAAAAAACGCGGAACCCGTTTGCTTCCGCACCGATTCAAAGACGACCGATACCACGTCCAACTGGGTAAGGAAGGCCCATATATTCCGGTCACCGATTCCCGCGATATCCCCTCCTACCTTGCCAATGGCTATTCTCTTCACATGAGTGACAGGGCCGAGAGCAATACCCCAAGTCTGATCAGTCCTCAGTCCATCCGGGGCTGGAGCAGGGCTTCTCAGGATCTTTTCTTTAGCCCTCGCTGAAATTGGTGTAAGCCGTCAAACGCTTTGCCGCTCGCCTGCGTGGTGTTCCTCTGCGCTGTTAAAGCAATTGACAAGGAGCACTTTTGGGACACAGGGCACCTTAAACGTGAAGGTTGAAGCTGCACTTGTTCGTATTCATTCATCTCTGCGTCACCTCCCGCTAATTCAAGAGGGCTACTCTTCCTTCTCGCCGAGAGGGAGCGCGGCAGCGATGCCGCGCTCTTTTATTTGCAGATATTGCTGTCCTGTCCCGGTTTAACCGTAGTGCGACCGCACGGGAAGGAGGCTGGAAGGATGTGATTGCTCCGGGAGTGACAGGGCAACGGGAAAAGATCCACTTTTCGGAAAGCGTGACGATTTAAATTTGGGGAGAAACTTCTCTCAAGGACGGAGGAATCGGGAAGGCACGCCATCATCGCGGTCGAAATGCACATCGTCGAACGCAGCCGCCACCCCGTACCACCCAGGCATAGCCGCGGGCTCGATCCGTTGCACACGCGCTGTGCTGACGATAACTACGCTGCCGTGCCCCATGGGACGGCTCACCAGCACAATTTCGAGCTCGATTAACGCACCCACTGCAATTTCTTTCGGGCAAAGAAAAAACACGCCTGTCGAGCTGATGTCTCGCGTGACAAGCGTTACGGGGAAATCTTCCGCAAGGGCACCCACGCTGCGCAATCGCAAAGGAAGTTTTAGGGAAGCGCGCGGATATTCGCGCTGCTCGTGGGTCACGCCCACGGCATGCGTCGGCACGCGCGCAAAACGGCGCGGCTGTCCCGGCGTGAGCAATGGCGCCACGCGCAGAGCAGGGACTCGCACCGGTTGCGCCACGACTTCTGGCAAAGGCGGCGCCAGTTTGGCCCTGACTGCTTCTTTTTCCCCCGACCGAATGGATGTTGCGCGGTTCGTCGCGCCCATCTAGCCCTCAGAGATACCACTTCGTCGCTGCCATGCCTGGCCCGACTGCCCTTGCCCCGACTGCACTTGCCCTTGAACTTGCCCGGTCCCCAAACTTGGTGAGTGGGTGGATAAAATGCCACTTCAGGCTCTTCACGTCAACCTGTGGAAAACGTTCGAAGTGTCTTAACGTCAAACACTTGGTAATAGTACCAGACTATTCCACGCAGTCCTCTCACTGCTCTGTGAATATCCTCGTCCAATATGGTGCTCGACAGCTCTGCTTTCTGCCTCTACTCTCGATTTTTCAGGCTTACGGAATGTCCACGCCCACCCTCGATCAATCTACAAACAGAGCTGCCTCTGTCTCCTCGTCGCATAATCCTGAGAAACGTGACGCCATACTCCTCATCGCCGCTTTCGCCGCCGTCTACGTTATTTGGGGCTCCACCTATCTCGCCATCGCTGTCGGGATCGAATCGTTTCCTCCGCTTTTGCTGGCCGCCTCCCGGCACTTCACCGGGGGACTTGTTCTTTATCCCCTGTTGCGCTGGAAAACCGGGATTCGGCCCACACCTACCCAGTGGCGCACCGCGGTCATCACCGGACTCCTGCTTCTTCTTGTCGGCAACGGGGGAGTCTGCCTATCCGAACGGACCCTCCCCACTGGCGTGGCCGCATTGATCGTGGCTCTCGTCTCATTCTGGATGGTGCTTCTCGATTGGCTCCGCCCTGGCGGGTTGCGCCCTGTGCCCAGAGTCGTCGCCAGCCTTATCCTGGGTTTCGGCGGCTTGGCTCTCTTGGTAGGCCCGGCGCATCTGGGAGGCTCGGAGCGCGTCAATCCCACCGGCGCCGGGATTCTGGTCATTGCCTCTTTTGCTTGGGCCTGGGGGTCCATCTATTCGAAACATCACGATCTTCCGAGCTCTCCGCTGCTAGGCGTTGCCATGCAGAGCCTCGCGGGTGGAGCTGCACTTTGGATTGTCGGTTTGCTGGCGGGAGAGGGCCGCCAGCTGCATCTCGCGGCTGTTACCGCGCATTCCTGGATCGCGATCGCCTATCTTATCGTCTTCGGCTCGGGAATAGGCTTCACAGCCTACGTCTACCTGCTGAAAAAAAGCACAGCCGCCCGCGTAGGAACCTATGCGTTCGTCAACCCTGTCGTTGCGCTCTTTCTCGGCTGGCTCGGAGCCGGCGAAACCATCACTCTGCGTACGGCCCTTGCTGCCGCCGTCATTCTCACCGCGGTTCTTCTCGTAATCACCGCCCCGCACAAGAATCCCATCGCAGCCTCTGAAGTCCTGCCCAACCCTGGCGAAGCTTGAGTCGCCCACCAAGACCCATTCGCCGGGGCTACTTAGCCGCGTTTTTAGAAACCACTTTGCCGAGCCTTTCCGGATAGATTTGATTCAAACGCTGCGCTATTTTCGTAGCATGCAAACGATGAACAATTTGAACGCAGGCGCGGCCACGCAAGTCTCGCCCCGCAAAGCAGCGCAGTACTGGCGCGCAACTTTAGAACGCGACGCGCGTGCCGACGGCAAATTCGTGCTGGCTGTTCGCTCGACGCACATCTATTGCCGGCCGTCCTGCCCGGCCCGCCGCCCGTTGCGGCAAAACGTAATTTTTTTTCATACTCGCGAAGAAGCGGAAAAACAAGGGTTCCGGGCTTGTCTTCGCTGCCGCCCAAATGAGATTGCCGCTTCGGCGGCACTCGTAGCACGCGCCGCGAAATATCTTTCGCAGTCGTCAGAGGAAGGCCTGCGGCTCTCCGAGCTCGCAAGAAAACTGAACTCGAACGCCGGAACTCTCCGCCGAGCCTTCCGCCAAGTCACCGGCCTGGCTCCTCGTGAACTCGCCGAAGCTTTGCGCGTGAAGCGTTTCAAGAGTTTGCTTCGCTCAGGAAAAAACATTACCGACGCGCTTTACGAAACCGGATACGGCTCGTCCAGCCGCGTCTACGAACGCAGCAACGCACAACTCGGAATGACACCTGCAACTTATCAAAAGGGAGGAAAGGGTATGAAAATCGAATACACGATTGCGAAGTCACCGCTCGGAAAAGTATTGGTCGCGGCTACGGAACGCGGGGTCTCTGCGGTCTATTTGGGCGATGCGCAAAACAAGCTCGTTGCGGAATTGCACGAAGAATATCCTCGCGCGGAAATCTCGCCTGCCACCGGCAGCGTGCAGCGTTGGGTCCGCGAGATCGTCCAGCGCATCGAAGGCAAGCCCGCGCAAGTCGATCTGCCACTGGACCTGCAAGCCACTGCCTTTCAACGCCGCGTGTGGCAGGAATTGCAGCGCATTCCGCGTGGAACCACGCGCACGTACTCGCAAGTGGCCCGCGCTCTAGGACGTCCCAAGGCCGTTCGCGCGGTGGCACGCGCCTGCGCAACCAATCCTGTTTCGATCGTGGTCCCATGCCATCGGGTAATCCGCGAAGACGGAAATCTGGCGGGCTATCGCTGGGGTCTCACGCGCAAAGAACAATTGCTCGCCACCGAGCGAGCCGCGGCGAAGTAAATGCTTAGACGTGTGGTTTTTCGTGGCTAGCGTTCTTGGGCCAGTTTTGCTTGAATTCAGATTCGTTGATCTTCAGATTCTTCATCATGTTGGTGTAGTGAAACAGAATATAGTCGCCGGCGCCGGTTTCGTAGAACTTCTGCTGAATGGGCAGCCAGGAAGCTTCGTCGATCCACATCTGGATCCGCGTGACCTGGCTGCGCATCTGCTCGGATTTCGGCGTCAGCTCCAGCACAACCGTTTTCTTGTGGTCCAGTTCTTCTTCCCCCGTGACGGTTACCTGGTAGCTTTTCTTTAAGTCTTCACTCTTCGTCCCGAAACCGAGACGCGCATACTGATCCACCATCGCACCATTTTTGCCGAGATCGTATTCCTCGACGCGATTCAGTTTGGGGTTGTAGAGAAACAGCGAGTTGCCCGTGCGCAACATCGTACGCGGCTCGGGCTTGGAAATTTCGATCCGCATCTTTTGATCGTGACGGACCCAGATTTGTCCGGTCTCGGTGGAAGTGTCTTTCACAACGGCGGTGTATTTAATATTCTCGAGGTCTGCCGTGAGGCTGCGGAAATCCTTCGCGGACTTATCCATCATGTCCAGCACGCTTTCGGTGGCCCACTTCGACGGAGTTTGCGCGGCGCCTGCGCCTATACCAACAGCCATCCCGCCTAAAGCAAAAATGAATGGAATCAAACGCCTTATGGTCAATAGAAGCCCCTGTTGGTACGCGGCTGTGCGTCTAGTTAGGTTCTCTTAAATCCTAGCATATAGATAGAGATGCACGAACTTCGCCCCAAGTTACCATCAGGATCTCGCAGCGTGGCCGCAGGCTTGTTCCTAAGGCTGAATTTGATTCCTAACGGTGGATTTCCACATGATAGGCGATCACCGTGCCTTGCTCGTCGCGCACCGGCTCGATCTTGGAAATGGTGAAGCGTTTGTTGCGAAGTTCGGGGAGCGATTTTTGCATGGCGTTGTGCAGCTCATTCTCCAGCGCCGGGGTTTGCTCGGGAGGCGCCAGAATGCGCGCATCGACGCGATATGTTTTGCTCTCGCCTTCCTCGCTAACAAGTACCACTTGGCCAGGAGTGTTTGCGGGGAGGCCCATCTGCGGCTGATCGTGGAACCACGCGCGCGGCGTCGCCAAAACAAAAATCAAAATCAGGATGACCGCGGCGTCATACTGCCATGTGCCGCGCTCGTACGCCCAGAAAAACGTTTTCGAGAAAATCTGTCCGAGACTCGCCATCTCAGTCCGCAGGAATTCCGTCGACAATCACACCATCCCGCATGTGGACCACGCGGTCAAAGTACGTCGTGGCTTCGGGATTGTGCGTGATCATGACGATTGTCTGGCCCAAATCTTTGTTGAGCTGCCGCAACATCTGGAGCACCACTTCCGAATTTTTTGAATCCAGATTGCCTGTGGGCTCGTCGGCCAGCAGAATTTTTGGTTCATTGATGATTGCCCGCGCAATGGCCACGCGCTGCTGCTCGCCTCCGGAAAGCTCCGACGGCTTATGTTGCAGGCGTCCCGCAAGGCCAAGCAAGCCGGTGACAACATCGAAGCGGTGCGGATCAAACCCATCGCCGTGTATAAACTGTGCGATGGCGATATTGCCCTTGGCGGTTAGGGTGGGCAACAGATTAAAGCGCTGGAAGACAAATCCAATCTTGCTCCGCCGCAGCTTGGTACGTTCGGAGTCGCTCATGGATGTTAAATCGTTGCCGTCCACCAGCACGTGGCCTTTGGAGGCCTGCGCCAGTCCGCCAATCACATACAGTAAGGAGGATTTCCCGCAACCTGACGGCCCCATCACCGCAACCGATTCGCCCGGCGCCACGGCGAAGTTCACACCTCGCAGCGCGGGAACGTCCACTTTCCCCGCGCGGTAGAGCTTCCACAAATTTTCTGTTTTAAGTATCGGCTCCAAGCTCTTTTTTCCTGGGACATTCAGCCCTTCGGCAGGTTGCTGTATTGTAGCTGTGATTGCCATCTGTGCCTAGCCGCTGCGCGCGCGTTCGCGGCGTTTTTTCCCTTTCTAACAGTGCTGTTCGTTCGTGTATCTTGCCGTGTCTCTAGAACCTCAACATTCCTCTAGTTTTCAATCGTAAGAGAGCGCTTCGACGGGGTCTTTGCGGCTTGCCATCCATGCGGGATAGCTCGCGCCCAGCATCGCCCCAGCTAGTGCAATCCCCCCGGCGCGAAAAACCCATGGCCAGGTTATAAGAATGGATAGGGTAGGGAAGCCGGCGAGAAACGCGGCACGCACCGCATAACTGAGTCCGACTCCCGCCACAATGCCCATCAGGCAAAGCCCGGCTGATTCCGTCAACAGCGCCCGCACGATAAACGCCCGGCCCGCGCCAAGCGATTTCAGAACACCGATGTCGCGCGTGCGCTCGATCACCGTCGTATACATCGTCAAAAAAATCACCAGCAGGCCGATGGCGACTGCCAGAGAGATCATGGCGTCAATAAACGTCTGCAAGCCGGGAATGTTCGTCGAAGTCATCAGCGTCAACATCGCCCTCACTGGACGGACCGTGTAACCGGGCAAGAGGTGACGAGTCTCATCCATTACATCTTCGGTGTGCTCCGGGCGTGTGCACTTCACCCAAAAAATCGAGGCTTTATCAGGCGCGCCGACCAGGTCTTGAAGCGTCGCCAGCGGCACGAATAATCGCGCGCCTTTTCCGTGCTCGACGATGCCGGCCACATGCCAGTCGTGGTTTAGAAGTTTGTACGTGTCGCCGACCTTGATCTGCTTTGCTGCCGCCGCCAGATCATCCACCAGCAGATCTTCCGCACCCTCCATGTCATGCCCTTGCAGAAATACGAAACCTCCGGACACCGCTCGGAAGCTTTCCGGGTCGATCCCATAAACCACGTCCACGCCGCCTGTAGAACTGAATTGCAAGAGAGCCGGCGCAACGGATTGCACGTATTTCAATTCCGCCAATTTGTCGGCGATCTTGATGGGCATAGGCGCGCCCGTTATACCTATGAAAATGGAAGCGGCGTTCGGCTGAACCATGACGTCCGCTCCGATACCTTCAATCCGTTTGGCCGTTTCTGTCAGCAATCCCGACGTGAGCCCTACTATGAGCACGACCAGCGCCACTTCGACAGCGACAGCGAGCACGCCTATCAACGTGCGCAGCGGCCGGTGCAGCAAGTTGCGGACAATCAGCTCGCCCATCATGGCTTTTTCTCCGCCGCGTCCTCGCCAACATGAACCAGTTCCGAACCCGCGGGCTGTTCGAGTTTGAAGCGTTCTGCTGGAATGTCTTCATTCAGCATCAGCTTGGTCACCTGTAAGTCCAACCGGTAATCATCATGGGGCCTCTCGATTTGAATCGCGCGGGGGAAAAAAGTAACGCCTGACGCCGCTCCCGCCGCTTGCTCCTGATCTGCGGTCAGCGGCTCCCAGTCCGAGTAGCGCACATCGGAGAGCAAAGCACCCTTCGGTCCAAATTCCTGCAACCGCGCGACCTGCAGATCGGCCCGGTTAAACCATATCTTCCGCAAAATTTCCGTACGATATCCGCCATGCAAGACCGTGAGTACATAATATCGCGCCTTCTCGTCGTTGAACTCTTCAGGGAGCACGTCTTCTTCCTTGCGAATCTCGCTCCAAAGCAGCGCTTCCAGCAGATGCTGTGGCCGGAGATTTTCGATAGGCTTACTACTTGTCCGCTCCTGGGCAATCGCGCCAACGAGGAATTTGTTTTTTGAGGGAATCGACACGCGAAACGTTTCCGCGTCACTGGCCATATCAAAGACCGTCTTGCCAATCACCGGGGCCTGCCCGATCATGCGGATATAAGCCGGCCGCTCCGCCAAAAGAAACGCTTTCACTTCATGATACTCCTCGATCAGGCCGCTGTATTTCGAGCCGGCTGTGGGCTTTAGCTCGACAGTGGCGTTTACGCTCTTCACGCCTTTCGCCATCGCGTTGTATTTCTCTAGCAATTCCTCGCGCGTGGCATCTTTCGCGACGACGATCTGCGTGGCTGGTACCTGCTGTTTCTTGCTGACCGCGCCGCCGCAGCCGCAGGAAATCACCGCCACTGTCACCCCTCCCATGCATGCCAACCCACGCCGCATCAGTATCTTCCGCCCTTCCAGCACGAACGAAGCAATCTAAGAACCATGCTCAAACTCATCAACCGGATGCCCCTGGTAGGATAGGCACTCCTGCCCGAGCAGTTTCGCCAGCCCCCGATCAGCGCCCAGCCGACTGCAACTCCGCCACCCTTAAACTGAGTCATCAGGCCCTGCCCTGAGCCAGAGTCCATTATGAACGAGTCAGCGGGGAGAGCGCGACCCATCGTGAAGGTCGAGACCTATTGCGGCCGGGCGATGTAGATATCGAACGGCAGCACCGCGGGCCGAACGCGGCGTATGACTTCGCTGGCCCAGAGCGACGCGCTGAGCAGCGTCACCCAACCGTCTTCAGGCTCGCATACGACGCAGAATACGTAGCGCTCATAGGCAGCTTGGTAGGCGTCCACGCCGCGCTTGGAAAGGTCGCCTTCGAGCGCGGCATCAGGATTTTGGGCGGCCGCGCCCGCGCGAATTCCAAATGTTTCGCCTTCAAATCGTTCGAAAAGCTGGAAAAGTTGACCTTGCCTGGGTTGGGGCAGAACCACGCAGCGCACGCCTGCTTCGCGATACTCAATCTTCCGCGCCTTGCAAAATTCGTGAACGCGATCGATGTGGCTGAAAAAATCCACGACGTAATACTCGTCATGTGCCAGAGCGGGAAAGACTGCCGACCAAATTTCCGCTGCTTTCTTGCCCCGAACCGGCTCGCGGTTTTCCGTTTCGACCAGTTCGAGGCCGACGGCTTTCACGCCAGGTCCAAGGTCCAGCGCTTCCACGTCCAGCGAGAAGGGAGGCAATTCGAGCGCGTCAGGCGGCGCGCCGGGGGGAAGACTCATTCCAGCGTCTCCGCTTCCGGAAATCGGGCACGAAAATCAGGTGATTGCTTCCGCACGTCCAGCCAGTCGAAAAACGCGTCGGGAGTCTCGAGCCAGATGCGAAACCAATTGGCAATTTCCACTTTTTCCTCGCGCTTATGCGGCTCCACTTTGTGATTTCTCGAAATCATTTCCGCGCGCCGCTTGCCAAGCCGCGCGATTCCCAAGACTCGCTCGACAGCGGCATGCTCGCCATGCGCCTGAAACTTCCGCATCAGCTCATCCAGCCGCATAATGCTGACTTCCGCGTCTTCCAGCGTCTTGAAGTGCAGCAGGTCTTCGAACTCTTCTTCGTACTGTTCTTCTGCTTCCTCTTGCAGGGTGAGCAGCACCTTCCAGCCCGCGGTTTTCAGGACGTCTCCGATATATTCCGAGCTGGTCTTCCCCGCTTCACCATGTTCCGCTTGCAACCGCCGGCGCAACTGATCGATCTCTGCGAGCGTCCATTTCGATGCGCCGATCTCTCGGGCTGTTTCGAGAATTAGATCCTTCTTCGTTTTTTCCAAATCACTCATCAAGCAGTGCCTTTTCGCGGTTTGGTGTGTGCCTTCTTTTTGCTGTGCGCGGGTGTTTGCTTCTGCTTTGGCGGCTGCGGCGGGGGAGGCGGAGGATCGGCCGGAAGCCCCGCCAGCAGACGGCGGTACTTTGTCACATTCCGGTTGTGTTCTTCCAGTGTCGCGCTAAAAAAATGTCCGCCCTGCGTGTTAGCCACGAAATAAAGGTAGTCAGTCTCGGCCGGTTGCAGCGCCGCCCGCAGGGATGCTTCTCCCGGATTACCGATGGGTCCCGGGGGCAATCCTGTGTGCTCATAGGTGTTGTAAGGCGAATGCACGTGCAGGTCTGCTCCAGTCAGTGTTCCGTTGTAACGGCCTTCTTGTTCCAAAGCATAGATCACCGTCGGGTCGCATTGCAGCATCATGTCCTTGCGAAGCCGATTTTCAAAGACTCCCGCCACCAAAGGACGCTCATCCCTTTTAGGTGTCTCGCGTTCGACGAGCGAGGCCAGCGTCACGATCGAGGAAATCGGATAGCCGGATGCAAGACGCGTTTTATCGTCGCCTGCCATTGGCGGCGAAAGTCGCGTCCACTGCTCCTTGAATTTCTTCACCATGGCGGCGGTCAATTCAACGGCCACCGGATGGCGCGGCAGTTGATAAGTCGCGGGGAAGAGATAGCCTTCGAGCGTGAGGGCGTGCGGGTCAATGTCGCGAATCATCATTGGATCGCTGGCGGCTTTCACAAAATCATCGGCGGGAAGAAAGTGGCCGGCCTCGAGATCATGCGCGATGTCGTACAAAGTTTCGCCTTCGTGCACGGTGAAGGGAATTTGATAGACGTCGCCCTTGGCCAGCTTCCAGAAAACGTCGCGGCCGCTTAGGGGGTGATCGAACAAATATTCTCCCGCTTCGAGCGATCGCCGCGGATGCCGCCGCGCATAAATTTCGAACGCAGTGGCACTGCGCACTACGCCATTACTCTCCAGTATTCGAGCCACGCCACGGCTCGAGGCCCCGTGCGGCACGGTAACGAAAACACCTCCGCTCGCGAATCCTTGGTATGGCTTCGTGATGCAATACCATCCCCACGCCCCGGCTCCCGCCGCGGCCAGCACCAGCACCAAAATGAGCAGCAAAACTTTCCTCAAATCAACCTCGCGAATCCCAAGAGCACATGCTTCACTTCGCGTCTTGCACGGCCTGCGCCGGCTGCCGCCGGTCCAGGTATTCTTTCAAAATCAAAGCCGCAGCCAGTGCGTCTACGCCCGTCTTTTCGTTTTCTTTCTTTCGTTTTTTGCTGGACGGGGCGTGAATGGTCCGGCCTTGGTGCTCCTCGAGCAACCGCTCCGCTTCCCAACTCGTAAGCCGCTCGTCCACCATCTCCACAGGCAGACCAAGCTGCTTGTGCACGCGCTGCCCGAACCGCGCCGCCTCTTCGGCCATATCGCCGCGTGTTCCATCCAGACGCAGCGGGAGTCCCACTACAATTTGTTGCACGCCATGCTCGCGCACCAACTCTCGCAACCGCCGCATGTCTTCGTTGCGGTTGATGCGATCCAGAGTCCCCAGCGGCTGCGCCAACGCCGCCTCTGCATCCGCAATCGCCATCCCAATCCTGGCGCGCCCATAATCCAGCGCCAGAATGTGTCCCGGCTTGTGTTGCTCTGTGCCCAAGTTCTCTCCCCGGCGCTTCAACGCATGAATGTCGTCCACTCCAGTATACCGGGAAGCAATTCTGAAGATGTGGGATGCTGCTTAAGAATTGATAATTGGTAAGCTCTACCAGGTTCGCCAGATTTGAATGAAGCGGCGTTCTCAGGGTTTGCGGCCGCGGGCGCCGGTTTGCCAGGCGTCCCAGTAGCCAAGGGCCTTCATCTGTTGAGCGAGGCCGGTTTCTTTGACGAGGACGTCGAGTTCAGCGCGCGAAAGCCTCTTGCCGAGGGGCTCTGTGCGATCCGCGATGCCCCAGGCTGTCAGCGCGGCGAGAGCAGTGTGCAGCTTCAGCTCGCGAATATCCACTTTGTCCAACGTGTCCGAGGCGGCGTGATAATTCACCAGATAGTTCGCCACTTCCTGATTGGCTACCAGCGTGGGAACGCCTTCCAACAAAAAGTCGAAGTTGTCAGTCCCAAATGATGCGTCGGGTGTGTGGTCGTTCGCGCCCCAGGATTCCAGCGGTTTCAGCACTTCGCGCACGCCGCCCTCGATGTCGCGCCGCCCGCCCAGCGAATAACCTGTGACACGTCCGACGCCCGCATCGAAAGTAATCATCGCGCGAATTTTGTCCATCTCTGCGCGATGTGCCTTCACATACTCGTAAGAGCCAATGGTGCCTTGTTCTTCGCCGCTGAAGAGCACAAAACGAATAGTCCGGCGAGGCAGCAACCCTGTGGCCTTAATGGCCCGCGCCGCTTCGATGACCAGCGCCGCGTTGCACCCGTTGTCGAGCGCGCCAGTTCCCAGTTCCCACGAATCCAGATGCGCGCCGAGGATAACCACCTCATCCGGCTTCTCGTAGCCGCGAATTTCACCCACAACATTTGCCTGTTCGATCGGCCCACCAATCTTGTTCGGCATGTTGAACCGCACACGCACTTTGCCTGGATACGCGGCCGCGGTCCGCGCCAGCCGCATCGCATCTTCGCGCGCTACGATCGCCTGCGGAATCTTGTCGATTGCCCCCGTCAATGAATTCGTGTGACGATAAAGCAGCAAACGTTCGCGCGCGCCCATCCAAAGAATCGCGGAAGCGCCGCTCTTGAGCGCTTGACTGATGATTTCCGGCGGCCGCAGATACTCGTTGAAGAGATCAGCCCAAGTCGAGCCGATATCGCTGTGCACGAGCAGAATCGCGCCTTTTATGCCTGCTCCAGCGCGCGCAAAATCTTCCTCGGACCCGTAGCCGACATCGACGAGACTGGCTTCGACGCCGCCCGCAGGTGTTGGGGGCGACCAACCTTCCGCTTTCAGCCGAATGGGAAAACTCACTGGCCCCAGCAATTCGAGCCGCGTGTCCCCTTCGCTCCACGTGACCGGCAGGGTGTACTTCTCTGTATGGACCTCCACTCCCTCCGCGCGAAACGCAGCGACGGCCCATTCGACGGCTTTCGCCATCTCCGGCGACCCGGTCACGCGTCCACCAATTTCATCCGTCAAGCGCCGCAAGTTTTCTTCCATTGGCGAAGGTCCCATTACCTGCGGCAAAATTTTCGCTGCGGCTTGGGCGCAACTCGAAGCGTCCGCTGCGGAACAAGCTGCGGCGGTTTGGCTGGATTGCGCCGGGGCTAGAGAATCTTTCGCCGGAGGTAATTGCGCTGAGGCAGACAGCGAAGCAAAGAAGTAAAGAAGTAATGAAGAAAAGAAGAAGTTGAGGCAGCGCATCGGAATGCTCTCCGTGACGAAACAGTTTTACGGCTGCCCGATTCCTGCGGCAAGGCCGTGCATCCTCGCGCGGAGTAGTATAAGCTCGCGGCGCTTCGGCGAGAAATTTGGCGGCATAATCCAACTAGTCGAGATAATTTGCGATGAAGAAATCGATTTCGGTTCTTGCACTTACTCTGGTATTCGCAGTCGCTTCTTCGGAGCAATCAGCCACCCAAACTGCTGCTTCGAGCCTCGATGCCCGCGCAAAAGCAGCTTTGGCTGTGATTCGTGGAACGCTCAGCGTGCGCGGCCTTCAGCAAAGCGTGCGCGTTCAGCGCGACCGCTGGGGAGTCGCCCATATCTACGCGCAGAACGAACACGATCTTTTCTTTGCGCAGGGCTTCGTCGTCGCGCAAGACCGCCTCTTCCAAATGGAACTCTGGAAGCGCTCTGGCCAAGGCCGGCTCGCGGAAATCCTCGGACCGTCCGCGGTGAAACGCGACGTCAACGCCCGCCTGCTGCGTTATCGCGACGACATGGACGCCGAATACAAAAGCTACGCTCCTGACACAAAAGAAATCCTCAAAGCCTTCACCTCCGGCATTGACGCTTACATCGAAGAAATCCAAGAGCCCCGGGGCATCGGTCTCCCGCTTGAGTTCCAACTTGCCGGCTTCAAACCCGAGCCGTGGAAGCCTGAAGACTGTCTGAACCGTTTAGCCGCGTACTCGATGACAGGAAATGGCGCGAGCGAACTTCACAGCGCCCAACTGGTTGCTCTTCTCGGCCCGGAAAAAGCGTCGGAGCTCCTCGAACTCGATCCACCAGTGAAACTTGATCCGGCTCCCGGCGTTGATTTTTCGGGGTTGTCGCCGGCGCTGTTGCAAGACCTCGTAGGCAGCGACGTGCCACTCCATTTTCCAGAAACGCCAACTCAGGGAAGCAACAACTGGACCGTTTCCGGCTCGCTGACGGCCACCGGCAAGCCCTTCCTCGCCAACGACCCGCATCGTGTCATCGCCGAGCCTTCGCTACGTTACATCGTGCATCTGGTTGCGCCCGGGTGGAACGTCATCGGAGCAGGCGAACCCGGTCTGCCCGGAGTCGCCGCCGGTCACAACGAAAAAATCGCCTGGGGCTTCACAATTTTCGGACTCGATCAGCAGGATCTCTACCTCGCGCAGTTAAATCCCGACGATCCAGAGCAATATAAGACTGAGAACGGTTGGGAGCGCATGGAGGTCAAAACAGAAACTATCGCCGTGCGCGGCGGCTCCCCGGTCTCAGTGAAACTGAAATTCACGCGCCACGGCCCCGTGCTCTGGGAAGACAGAAAGCGCGCGCTAGCTCTGCATTGGGTCGGCGCGGAGCCCGGCACGGCTGGATACCTCGGGTCGCTGGCCCTCGATCGCGCACAAAACTGGCAAGAATTTGAGCAAGCGATGCCCCGCTGGAAAGTTCCCTCGGAAAATATCGTCTACGCCGATCGCGACGGAAATATCGGCGAGCATTCCACCGGCCTCGCCCCTCTGCGCAAAAACTGGACCGGCCTTCTCCCCGTTCCAGAGACTGGCGGCTACGAATGGAGCGGTTTTGTACCCAACGCCGACCTCCCGCACACGTACAATCCAGCCTCAGGTTTTGTCGCCACTGCCAATCACAAAATGATTCCGGAGAACTATGCCTATGCAGTGGGATTTCAATGGGCATCGCCGGAAAGATTCCTGCGCATCAAGGAAGTGCTTAGCGCCACAGCAAAAAGTCAGCACAAACTCAACCTTGCGGACATGGAGAATCTCCAAAATGACGTCGTGTCACTAGTGGCGCGCGATATGCAAGCTTTGTTGAAGCATGCCGCAGGCAACGCGCCAAGCAGCTCCGTCAAACTCTTGCTCGATTGGGACTGTGCAGTCACCGCTGATTCGACAGCTGCAACGCTTTACGAATTCTGGGACGCGGAGTTGCGCGATGCGGTCACGAAGCTAGCCGTTCCCCCGGAAGCGCAAAAGATCGCAGGAAAATTGGCGCTGCCGGAAATCCTGCAAGAGCTGTCGCATCCGCGCGCGGCGGTCTTCGGCCAAAATCCCGAGGGCGGGCGCGACGCTCTGCTGCTTCAGACGGTCCAAGCTGCAGAACAGAAAGTCGCGGCCAAGCTCGGCCCCGATCCTAAAAACTGGGCCTGGGGAAATCTACACCGTGTTTCGTTCAAGCATCCGCTTGGCCACGTTGCACCTGGCGCCGATGCGCTCTTCGATCGCGGCCCCTTTCCTCGGCCCGGCGACGGTAGCACCGTGGACGCCACATATTTTGGAGGAACTTCCTTTGACCAACTGGCCGGCGCAAGTTACCGCGAGATTTTTGACTTGAGCGATTGGGACAACGCCGTAGGCGTCAATGTTCCGGGACAAAGCGGCCAGCCTGGTAGCTCGCATTACGATGATCTGCTGCCGCTGTGGACCCACGGTCAATACTTTCCACTGCGCTTCACCAAGCCGTCCATCGACCGGGAAACAACAGACGTGCTCGAGCTCAAACCGTAGCCTGAAAAAAGTGACGTGCGGGCCGGCAACTAGCGAACGCGCAACTTGGGATGCGCGACACAATCGGCAACTCGCGCGACCTGCACCATTTCCGCAACGTCGTGCACACGCACGACGTGCGCTCCACCCAAAATGCTCGCCGTGACGGTCGCTGACGTGCCCCAGATTCGTTCTTCTGGCGGAGCAGGTTTACCGTCGCGCGCCAGCGTCGCCCCAAGAAATCCCTTGCGTGAACTCCCGACAAGCAGCGGATAGCCAAGGGTACCGAGTTGCGGCAGCTTCTCGATCAGCTCGTAGTTCTGCGCATGACTCTTCCCAAATCCAATCCCCGGATCCAAGATAATCTGCGACTTTGCCACGCCACCTTTGCGCGCCTTCGCCACGGATTCGCGCAGTCCCCGCGCGACATCCTTTAGCACATCCCGCGCGAACGGCCCGCGCTGCATCGTTCCAGGCTCGCCGCGCATGTGCATCAGAATGAGCGGCACGCCATACTTCGCCGCCACCTCAGCAAGGCGCGTGTCGTTCTTTAATCCCGAAACGTCGTTGATAATCTCTGCGCCGGCGCGAATGCCGAGTTCAGCAACCGCGGATCGCCGCGTATCCACCGATATGGGAATCTTTAGCCGGCCCCGCAACCCTTCCAGCACAGGAAGAATGCGATCCAACTCCTGCGAAGCCGAAGTTCCCTCGGAACCTGGCCGCGTGGATTCGCCTCCAATATCAAGCAGGTCGGCGCCCGCCAGTTCCAGCGCAAGCGCATGTTCGATGGCGATTCCGGGTTGCTCGAACCTCCCACCATCGGAAAAACTGTCTGGCGTAACATTCAACACGCCCATCACGAGCGTGCGCTCCCCCAGAACGAGCGTTCCCGAGCGCAGCTTCAACCGGAATTTCTTGGGTGGTTTCATTCGAACGGTAGGCTGGAAGTCTAACTCAAGGTGGTCCAGACATTCTTGTCTGTCACCATCTCAAGACCAAAAGCAAAAACGGACAGGCAGGAGTGCCTGCCTACAACTAATCCAAATCAAAATCGCGAAGCGGCTTGCCGGCAGGCGCCTCCTTGGCCTTCTTCATCGCTTCTTCGAACTTCTTGGCGAGGATGTCTTCCTTGTGGGTTTCCTGGAAAAACGAATCGGCAAATTTGTCCTCACGCTGACGACGCTGTTCCGCAAGAATCCCCTGGGCGTTTTCCAAATCGACGTTAGGCCCAGCCTTCACAGGAGCCTCGTGAGAAAGCACAGCTCCAAACACCGCGTCCACCACCAGCTTCGCTTGGCAGCACGGGCACGTCACCTGCAGATTGTCCGGTTCTTTCTTTCCCATAAGCGCATTCTACGCCATTTTACCCGCGGCGGTCACCGCCGCGCCGCCTCCAAAATTTGCCCAGCCCAAAAAAGTAGGGGCACGATATTTCGTGCCCCTGCTGACCAAATACCCGTCACTATCTCGTGTCTACGCCTTCGCCGGGTTCTCCCCGCGCGTAAATCCGGGTGCCGGTCGCAATTCCGGCCGCACAACCTTAGGATCGGTGCTCGGCGCTGCTTGCGCTGGAGGAGGAGGCGTCCGCGGCTTTTCCGGCAGCGGCTTGCCTTCCATCAACATCTTCACTTCGTTCGCGTCGATCACTTCGCGTTCGAGCAATGCCTGCGCAATCCGCTCAAGCGTCTCGCGATTGGTGGAAAGCAGCCTCTTGGCATTCTCGTAACCGCCGTTGACGATCCGCTTCACTTCCTTGTCGATCTGGATCGCCGTATCTTCCGAGTAGTCGCGATGCTGCGTAATCTCGCGGCCCAGGAAGATCGCTTCATCCTTTTTGCCATACGCCAGCGGCCCCAGTTCGCTCATGCCCCATTCGCAAACCATATTACGCGCCAGATCCGTAGCTCGTTCGATATCGTTGCCAGCGCCGGTGGTAATGTGTCCCAGGAAAATCTCTTCCGCCGAGCGCCCGCCCATCAACACAGCGAGCATGGCTTCGAGGTATTCCCGCGTGTAGGTGTGCTTGTCGTCTTCAGGCAATTGCATCGTCAAGCCCAGCGCCATCCCTCGCGGAATGATCGTCACTTTGTGAACCGGATCGGCTCCCGGGGTCATCGCCGCAACCAAGGCGTGTCCGGCCTCGTGATACGCTGTGTTCTTTTTCTCTTCATCCGAAAGAATCATCGACTTCCGCTCGACGCCCATCAACACCTTGTCTTTGGACATCTCGAAGTCGACCTGCATCACGAACTTGCGGTTCTGCCGCGCAGCCCACAGAGCCGCTTCGTTCACCAGGTTCGCAAGGTCCGCGCCAGAAAAACCCGGCGTGCCGCGCGCGATGATCGACAACTCCACGTCGTCGGACAGCGGCACCTTGCGTGTATGCACGCGGAGAATCTCTTCGCGGCCCTTAACGTCCGGCCGCGCAACTACCACGCGCCGGTCGAATCGCCCAGGCCGTAGCAAGGCTGGATCAAGCACATCGGGCCGGTTTGTCGCTGCAATTAAAATCACGCCTTCGTTCGATTCGAAGCCGTCCATTTCGACCAGCAACGCGTTCAAAGTCTGTTCGCGCTCGTCATGTCCACCGCCCAATCCCGCGCCGCGGTGCCGTCCGACAGCATCAATTTCATCTATGAAAATAATGCAAGGTGCGTTCTTCTTTCCTTGTTCGAACAAATCGCGTACGCGGCTCGCGCCGACGCCCACAAACATCTCGACGAAATCCGAACCGGAAATCGAGAAGAACGGAACGTTGGCCTCGCCCGCGATTGCCCGAGCAAGCAAAGTCTTGCCGGTTCCAGGAGGCCCGACCAGCAACACGCCCTTTGGGATCCGTCCGCCCAACTTCTGGAATTTCTGCGGGTCCTTCAAAAACTCGATAATTTCCTGCAACTCTTCCTTGGCTTCGTCCGTTCCCGCAACATCCTTAAATGTCGCTTTCTTCTGCTGCGCCGATAGCAGCCGCGCGCGCGACTTGCCAAAACTCAATGCTTTGTTTCCGCCGGCCTGCATCTGCCGCATCAAGAACAAACAAAAGCCCACAAGCAAGATGAGAGGCGCGGCGTTCAGCAGGATGAGGATCCAATCCCCACTGCGAACCTCCTTCATCCCCCTGATCATTGCTCCCTTGTCTTTTAGTTGCTTCACAAGATCCGGAGCCGCTTCCTTGAAAACCGTCACCACAAATTTCGTGTTCGGGGGACGAAGGTATTCTCCCTGAACTTCATAGCTGTTGGGCGAGAGGTATAGCGTTACTTCCTTGATGTCTCCCGCGTCTACCTTGGCCATGAACTCGGTGTAGCTGGGCGTCTGCTCCCGCGCCTGGCTTCCATTCGCGGACACCAGCTTCCACAGCATCACGCCGAGAAACACGATGGAGATCCAGAAGAGAATTGTTTTTGCCGTAGAACTCGAGTTCACGTTGTCCTCACCTTTGTCCTTGGCCTCGCGGAAATTCATCCCACGAGGAAGCGACTGGCAAATCTGTCGAAGCTACTTCTTGCTGCCTTGCCGTCGCTTCACCTGCGCTGCCCCACTGGAGAGAGCTCGATGATTCCGCCCAGTCCCATTGTCCGCAGCCAGGCCGTACCCGACCCATACATCATTAGATGCCGTCCGGAACCCAAAGTAATCGGGTTCCAGGCCCACGCGCCGCCGCGCGGTCTTGTCCAGCAGCACTGCCAATCGCAGCGACCTGGGCTGGCTTTCGCCCAATCGCCGCAGAAGAAATTCTTGCGTCACGCCGCTCTCAAGCACTGCATCGAGCAGCAGAACGTCGCGGCCCTTCAACTCCGGCCGCGCGCCGAAATAAACCTCGCGCCGCTCGTTGCCGCCGTCGTTTACGTCCCGCACATCCTCGCGCACGAAGTGGCAAACCACCGCGGTGTTAATCTCCCGAATCAGGTCGGCGGCAAAAATAAAGCCGCGGTCTAGTGTAACAACCACGTCCACCCGCCGCCCTTTGTACGCTCGCGAAATTTCTCGTCCGAGCGCTGCGACCCTCGCACCAATTCGCGCGGCAGAATAAGCCGCACGGCCCGACGCTCTCGACTTGACCGCTGGGCGGTCACGCATCAAGACTTTTCCTCGGCGATCAAAATTCCTGTCCGGGTCCCCTCATTTGCTGCAAACCCGGCCGCAACGGGAAAGCCGCGAGCCCACACAAGAACGCCGCCGCTTGTCAGCACCGGCCAGCCGTCTCGCTCCCATCGGCTAATGCGCTTTTCGTTCAACAGCCGCTTCAGCTTGTGCGCCTTCTGATGCCCCGCGGGTTGCAGCTTGTCCCCGAAACGCCAGTTGCGCAGCACAAGCGGCAAACGCAGCCGGTCGCGGTCTAAGACCGCCCCTGATTTACTAGTTTCCCCCCTCTGGGCGGGCCAGTCAATCACCCTGAGGCGGAAAACGCACTGCGCTTGCGGCACGGGCAAAGTCACGTCGCCATTTCGGGTATTTGTAAAATCGAGTTTGTATTCGTACTCCGCTGCCGGAGTTTTCTTCTCCGCGCGTTTTCCGCTCGTTCGCAGCGCTGGCCGCGACGAATTTCCGCAGAAAACCATATCATTTCGGTCGCGCCGAACGTCGACGCCACCTGGCAATTGCACCGACTTCCCATTCTCCCCGCGCCGCGCTAGCTCCAGCACTGCCGCAATGTGCTGCCCGGTAATTTGTCCCGTTCCGCTCTTCCTCTCTTCAATTAGACGACGCAGCATCCGCTTGGTCAGGGCCGAAGTGTCGTCTCTCTTCTCTGTGTTCTCTATGCCCTCCGCGTCCTCTGTGTAAATGTTTTGTCTTTTCAGAGGCTGCAACAAATCCCCTACAGAGATTCGTGTGTCAACATTAGTTCTTCTCGCGAGCAGCTCACAATGCTCCCGCGCAAGCAATTCCAAAAACTCCTCATCCTCCCGCGCAAATTCCGCAAGTGAAGCAAGATGCTCCACCACCTCGCTCTGAAACTCCCGCTCCAAAAGTGGCAACAATTTCTTTCGAATCCGCGCTCGCGTCCGCGCCGTATCCCGATTGCTAGCGTCCTCGCGCCATTTCTGTTTTTTCGCTCGCAGATACGATCGCAACTCCGCCCACCGCAACTGAAGCAATGGCCGCACAACACTCTCCGTGCGAGGATGAATCCCGCCGAGCCCCGCCAATCCAGTTCCGCGCAAAATGTGAGCTATCACCGTTTCCGCCTGGTCATCCGCCGTGTGCGCCACCGCTACGCGATCCACTTTTCCTTCCGCCACAAGTCGTGCAAAATACTCATACCGAGCCCGCCGCCCCACATCCTCCAGATTCGCCTTCTCCCGCTTAGCGCGGGCCGTCACGTCCACACTCTCACCGTAAAATTCCAGCCCATGCTTCGACGCCAGCTTTGCCACAAACTTTTCGTCCGCGTCCGAAGCTTTGCCACGCAACTTATGGTTCAAATGCGCCACGCTCACCACGATCCCCAACTCGTCGCGCAATTCAAGCAGCAACAAAAGCAGCGCCACCGAATCCGCCCCGCCAGACACACCCGCGCTCAAACGCTCGCCCGCGCGCAACATCCCCGCGCGCCTCAAGCTCTCAAGCAATCGTCGCGCAAGCCCGCCGCTCCTGATCGCGACTTTAGCGCCGCGCCGCCCCGTTTTTTTTTGAGAGATCCGGCTAGCCATGAATGCTGCTGCCATGGTAACAATTGCCCATCGGATAGGTCGAGCCTCGCATTCCGCTTGCCTCTGACTCGTTTGCGACAATGCAGCTAATCGGGCATAGAGGGCCAAGTCATCTGATACTTGATAGACTGAACCGCGAAGCGGAATACGCCGATGAAAACCACCGGGCTTAACCTCCTCATTTCCGATAAGCCTGATTTGGAGCGGGACTCGGTAGCTGAAGCGTTCGCGGAGCGCGGAGGTGCGGTCCATCGAATCAGCCGTTTTTGGGACCCGCCGGTTTTCGACCCGCCGACAGTACGCGTGTATGGTGCCGACTCGTTCTGTCTGGTGCTTCAACAAAAGCTCGGTCTAACGCTTTGTTCTCCGGATGACGAACTTCTGCTGCGCGTGCCTTCCGAGTTTCTGAAACGCCAGATAACCCATCGTGCCCTCGGCGATCACTTTTCCCTCGTTCGTCAAACCAGTCGTCCCAAAACGATTTCGCGGCGCCGTGTATCAGTCGGGCGAGGAGTTGGCCGCAGAGTGCAATGGCCTTTCCCCTGACACAGCGCTGTTTGTTTCCGAGCCGGTTGCTTTTTCAGCCGAAGCTCGCACGTTTGTGCTCGACGGACGAGTACTCGATGCGGCGGTTTACGAGGGTAATGGAGAAGCTTCTGGGGCGGGGACGTTCGTCACGGCTATGACTCACGCAATATCGCTCCCGCGCACTGTCGTTGTTGATGTCGGGTTCATCGATAGTCGCCGCTGGGCAGTAGTCGAATTCAATGCGGCATGGGGTGCAGGTCTTAACGGCTGCGACCCGGAAAAGGTATTGTCTGCAATCGTTGCCGCCTCCGGACCAGGATGTGATTCCCATCTCTCCGCGGAGAACTCCCTCGCTTGAGCCAGGCTCGTGTTGCACCCATCTATGGCTTGGCTTGTGCCGGCCGCGCCTGCTTAGCCTTCGCTACCATCTCCCGCACATCGCTCAGCAGCGCCTGCGAATCGAAGATCACTCCATCGCGAATCGTATACTTCACGCACTGTTCGTGCACTTCCTTGCGGTCCGTGCTCACTCGCGTCACGCCATTTCCATAAAACACTTTCACGTCCGCTAGCGGATTCTCCGTAAGCACCACCAGATCTGCCAAATAACCCTGCCGCACCAATCCCAACTCCGGATTCTTCACCACCCTCGCCCCATTCTCTGTAGCAGCATGAAGCGCTTCGAGCGGCGAAAATCCTGCTTCCTCTAGCATCTCCAATTCGCGAATCGTTCCGAATCCCCACAGCTCAAACAAAAATCCTGTGTCTGAACCCACCGCAACGACGCCGCCCTGATTCTTATAATCGTTCACAAAATCCAGCCACCGCCGGTACGCCCGCGCCCAATCGGCTTCCTTGTTCGACGTCCACTCATAAAAATAAGAAGCATGATGCGCCGGATTCGGCAAAAACGAATCCATTACCACCGGCAGCGTGTATGTCGAGTGCCACGGCAAATTCGCCGCGCGCGTCACATCGCGATTCGCCTCATAAATACTGAACGTCGGCACCATGATGAATCCCGTTTTGTGCATCGTCTCCAGCAGCGAATGAATCACTTCGCCGTGCAATTTCGCCACATCCGCCTGCAGCCATGACCGTCCCGTTTCCAAAAACCGGTCCGGCTCGCTCGAATAGTTGTACCCTGGCGGCAAATTCTGAATGGTCTGATTCGTATACGAAGACTCCGGATAGCCATAATGATGCTCGATCGTGGAAGCCCCTTCGCTCGCCACCTGCACCGCATTCATCGGATAAACGCCGTCCTGCCCGATGTGCACGGCCACTCCCATGCCATCTTTTCGCGCCTGATCCGCAATCGCGTGAAACACGTCCGGCCAAAGCCCCGGCTTGCCAATAATCTTGACTCCGTCCACTCCCAGCGCATGCCACTCGTCCACAATCTGCCGCGCCCCTTCCGGATTCGAATAACGCGGGTCATCGCCGCGTCCCCAGAACGGATACACGTACATCCGTGGCGCAATAATCTGATTCGCCGCAATCTTTTTCTTTTCCGCCACCATTCCCGCCGGATCGTCGTTCCCCACATTGAACGTTCGAACCGTCGTCACGCCGTGCCCAAGCAGCAGCTTGTAGATGTATTCCGCTGGCACATCCTTGTTCGTGTTGATGTGGATATGCACGTCGATCAATCCCGGCATCACATACATGCCCTTGCCCTCGATCACGCGATCCGGCGCCTTCTGCGCCTTCTTGCCCGCACCTTCTTCGTCCTTCTCTCTGCGCGATATCGAGTCCGACGGCACAACGCGCTCGATGCGATTCCCCTTGATAAAAATATTGACTGGCCCAAACGCCGGCGCCCCCGATCCATCAATCACGGTTACCTCACGAATCTCCAACGACGGGTAAGGTCCTGATTGTTCTGTTACGCCTGCACTCTGCGCCCGAGCCATTGGCGTTGAAACAATCATTGCCCCGCAAAAAATCGCCCCACTCCAAATCTTCAACTTTGCAATCGCCATTTAGTCTGCCCCTGAGTGGCACAGGCAATCTTGCCTGTGCGGTTTTTTCAGTTCCTTAAAAACAGCGCGCGCCACATTCTCGCAACTACCCTATCGCCGTTTTTCGCTCCGCGAAGCCCGCAAGGCTAATTTCAAAACCGCAATAAGTCCAGCACTGATTCGCATGAAGCAAGCGCCGTGAAGTCCGTAACTCGCTTCTGATAAAAGCCTTAGCCCGATCTTTAGCGCCCGTCTGTGGAAGCCTGTGGAAATCGATAATCTCCTGTTGACTTATTCGCGTGATCGTCGTATTCTCGTTGGGCTGTGGACGTACCTTTCTGCTGGACAGGGAGGTCTTGCTCTTTGACAATCGATACGATGTGCCAGAATCCGTTCGAAACCATTCGTCCTTTTCGAGCACGAATGGTCTGAGTAAATCGAGCGACAATAATTCGCTTGGCAGGCTGGCTCTCTGATGCAAATCAGAGGGCATTTTTTTTCGCCAAGCTACCAGTTTCAAACGAGAGTTTGATCCTGGCTCAGAGCGAACGCTGGCGGCGTGCTTAACACATGCAAGTCGAGTGCGCGCCTGTAGCAATACAGGTGGCGCACGGCGCACGGGTGCGTAACACGTGGGTAATCTGCCCTTCGATGGGGAATAACTCCGGGAAACCGAAGCTAATTCCGCATAACATTCCTTGAACTTCGGTTTGGGGATTCAAAGCCGTAAGGCGTCGGAGGAGGAACCCGCGCACGATTAGCTAGTTGGTAGGGTAACGGCCTACCAAGGCTTTGATCGTTAGCTGGTCTGAGAGGATGGCCAGCCACACTGGAACTGAGACACGGTCCAGACTCCTACGGGAGGCAGCAGTGGGGAATCTTGCACAATGGGCGAAAGCCTGATGCAGCGACGCCGCGTGGGGGATGAAGCTTTTCGGAGTGTAAACCCCTTTCGACCCGGACGAATGTCCCGCAAGGGAACTGACGGTACGGGTATAAGAAGCCCCGGCTAACTACGTGCCAGCAGCCGCGGTAAGACGTGGGGGGCCAGCGTTGCTCGGAATTACTGGGTGTAAAGGGTTCGTAGGCGGTGTAGCAAGTCGGGAGTGAAATCTCTGGGCTCAACCCAGAGACTGCTTCCGAAACTGCTGTGCTTGAGTGTGGGAGAGGCGCGTGGAATTGCAGGTGTAGCGGTGAAATGCGTAGATATCTGCAGGAACACCCGTGGCGAAAGCGGCGCGCTGGACCACTACTGACGCTGAGGAACGAAAGCTAGGGGAGCAAACAGGATTAGATACCCTGGTAGTCCTAGCCCTAAACGATCAGGACTTGGGGTGCCGCACGTTCGTGCGTCGTCCCGGAGCTAACGCGTTAAGTCCTGCACCTGGGGAGTACGGTCGCAAGACTGAAACTCAAAGGAATTGACGGGGGCCCGCACAAGCGGTGGAACATGTGGTTCAATTCGACGCTACGCGAGGAACCTTACCTGGGCTCGAAGCGCACTTGACTAGCTATAGAAATATGGCCTTCCCGCAAGGGACAAGTGTGGAGGCGCTGCATGGCTGTCGTCAGCTCGTGCCGTGAGGTGTTGGGTTAAGTCCCGCAACGAGCGCAACCCCTGCACGTAGTTGCCACTCCGCAAGGAGGGAACTCTACGTGGACTGCTCCGGATAACGGAGAGGAAGGTGGGGATGACGTCAAGTCCGCATGGCCTTTATGTCCAGGGCTACACACGTGTTACAATGCAGGGCACAAACCGTTGCCAACCCGCGAGGGGGAGCTAATCGGAGAAAACTCTGCTCAGTTCGGATTGCAGTCTGCAACTCGACTGCATGAAGCCGGAATCGCTAGTAATGGCGTATCAGATCGACGCCGTGAATACGTTCCCGGGCCTTGTACACACCGCCCGTCACATCACGAAAGTGAGTTGTACTAGAAGTCGCCGCGCTGACCGCAAGGAAGCAAGCGCCCAAGGTATGACTCATGATTGGGGTGAAGTCGTAACAAGGTAGCCGTAGGAGAACCTGCGGCTGGATCACCTCCTTTCTAAAGTAGTCGTGGCTCACTCCGCTATGGTGTGCGGATCATGCCACGCAAATGTATCCCGCTCTTCTCACGATTTGCAGGGATACACGTTCGGTTTACAACCTGGTTTAATCCAGGATTCGGGCGGGTTCTGTCAGATCGTATCGAGTCAAAGAGAAGACAACTTCACTAGTGTGTCTCAGGGCCGCGTGCTCATTCCGCGGCCCTTTTCTTTTGATGGTTTATTGTGTACCTGCCGGCCCCAGCCCGACTTCTGCTTTTCAGCCCAGTCAGTGACCTTCAGCCCATTTCAAGCTATTACGCAAGGGCTTGACACGATGTCCGTGTGACACTATATTCGTGTTATGAGTTCGCGCCTTCGAAATATCACAATTACCCTGGAAGAAGATCTCGCCCGCTGGGCGAGGGTAGAAGCGGCTCGCAGGGACACCAGCGTATCGCGCTTTCTCGCCGCCATACTGAAAGAGCAGATGAGCGAGAAAGAAGACTACCAACATGCCATGCGGGAGGCACTTGCTCGCGAACCTTTTTTGAGTTCGGACGCTCCTTATCTCACGCGCGAGGAAACTCATGACCGCGACCGTCTTCGTTGATACCAATGTTTTGCTCTATGCACTCGATCGAACTGACCTGAAAAAGCAGGAAAGAGCTCGAGCATGGCGCACCGAGTTGTGGGAGCGCAAATGCGGTCGAATCAGTGTTCAGGTCTTGCAAGAGTTTTATGCCAACATACTCCGAAAATGGCCATCCGTCACTGAACTAGCCCGGTCGGAGATCAGGAACCTATTAGCTTGGCGTCCTGTAATCATTGATGCCGAGCTTCTTGAACATGGCTGCAAAATCCAGGATCGATATCAGCTCTCGTTCTGGGATGCCTTGATTGTTGCTGCCGCAAAATCCTCGGCGTGTCGATTCCTGCTGACTGAAGACTTGCAGGAAGGTCAAGAGCTGGAGGGAATCACCGTGATCGATCCGTTCCAGAGTCAGCCATCCTCACTGCTCTCGTGAATTCGATCTAACGAACGGCGTGCATCTTGGCTAGTCATGCATGTGTCTTCCGAGTGGAGGCCAGGTTCGCTTGGTCCATCCGGAACGAACGAATGGCGGGAGTTCGTCAAGGAGACCTCCACGGCCAAATTTTACGCAATCGGATTTTGCGTGCTGTCTGTGGGCATCACCGTCGTGGGATTCGTGACGTCGTTAGTTTTCGGAAGCCAGAAGAGTTTCGGATTAAGGAACTTGGTGCTAGCGAGTGGAGGATATTCGGCGCTTTGCAAGCTGAAGCGATGGTTGACCGGACGCAGGCCTTCGCCGACAAAATGATCTCTTCTAAGTGCCACGGTGCCGCTCCGATGGTGGTGTATTGGTGTAAACCATTCAGCAACTACGGACCGAGGTACCATTGGAACTTTCTCGCCTAACATGTTATTTCTCGGAAATGTCGGACAGAATGTTTGCGCAAACTTGCCCAAACTGCGGTGGCATCTGCCCTCAACAAGCGGAGACCTGCAAATATTGCAAATTCAGTTTTTCTGGCTCTAGCCGATTCTCTCTAAGCGCGCTGGCTCCGCGAAAAAGCGGTCTGCGGATTGCCCTGATCGCACTCGCCATCCTCATGGTAGTCGTATTGATCGTGATGAATATCCTGCGCTCCTAGGCAATACTAATCGACACACCACGCACTCCCGCTTTTGGAATTGACTGCCTTCCCGCGCGAATTTATTATGAGGCTTCGACGCTTGTTCGGTCCAAAGCAGAGAGGTTAATCCCCAATGTCTCGTTTTCTAGCCCTAGCCCTGTGTACTGTCAGTGTGTTTGCAGTTTCTTCCCCTGCCCAAGTTTCGAGTTCCACGATTGAACCTATTCGCGTGCCGGCTGGATCGATTCTCGCGTTTCATTTACAAACTCGTCTTCGTCACACAGACGCAGATCCCCTCGATGCCCTCCCGCAAGGAACCGTTTTTCACGTCAAAATGCTCACGTCCATCGACTCGAACGCCGATCACGATGGCTCCGAATTCCATGGTTCCGTCGTATCGGACTTGAGCCTTGGAGAAGGCGTGGTGATCCACGCTGATTCGGAAGTTCGCGGACTCCTCGTTCTTCTCAGGAGCAAAACTCATCCGGACGGTTTTCGCTACGAGCTCCTGCTAACGGAACTCACCGACCACGGGAAGTCTTATCCGGTCAGTGCTTCGCTCAATAGTTCGTTCTACGATGCTGGCGCGCAACCTCCGTCGCCCGCAAGTTCGCCGGCGAAAGTTGAACAAAGAGAATCGCCCAAACCAAATACGCCTGCCAATGCCAAGTTAACTGTAGTTTCGCCACAATAAATCCTAGCGAGATTGTTTACGAGCCGCGCAGAGTTTGCCGGTTCTGGTACTAGGAGACATGGCGCTTCGCAATCTCCGCTTGTCGGTGTAACTCGTTAACATCATTGAAGTTCAGAGATATCTCAACCTCAGTGCCGTTCTGGCACGGCTTCTGCACTACTACTTGCGCTCAGCCAAATCTCCGAGGAGAGCTTTGAAATGAAAAACGCGTGGCGATTTGGTTTTACTTCGATAGTGGCTGGTACGGTTCTCGTAGCGGGAGCCTTGGCACTACCGCCGGCCAATATGCATCAAACTCAGCAGAGTCAAGAGGCTGCCCAACAGACGCAATCGGTGTCTGGAAAGATTGCCTCTGTCGACCAGAGTTCATTCACACTCACTGTCGCGTCCCGGTCTTCTGTTTCTCAGGATCAGGCACCACAACCAAGCGCATCGAGCACCATGTCCTTCGCCATTGACAAGAACACGACTATCGACGGCAAGCTGAAAGTTGGCTCGTCCGCCGACGTCACCTACCGTCAGGACAATGGCGCCAACATTGCTGTCAGCGTCCACGTCACTCCCTGAAGCAGTACGCTCCGAAGTACGCCGACACCTATACGAACGTTACGTTCAGCTTGTCTGGGGCTCTTCGAAAGAATTCCTTGCATCTCTTTCGAGGAGTCCCAAGGCAAGCGTAGTTTTTGCTCAGTAGACGAAGTCCGACCGGCTCACGCTTTTCCTTGATTTAATTTTAGCGTGGGATTCCTTACATTCTAGGATGTTTTCGCTCCGGGGTGGGTTGCCCGCGCCCTACCGATCGCTTCTTCCGATTCGTATAAATCCCGGTCATGCCGGAGTGATGATGTAAGGACGCATCATCTCGTTATCTTCGTGCTCCAGGAGGTGGCAATGCCAAACATATCTCCCGGCAAAGCCTTCAAACTTCACGATAATTCGCGTGATCGTCATGGGATCGACCCGAACTGTATCTTTCCATCCCAGTTCACCGGGTGCGAGCTCCGCCGCCGGGCCAGTAAACACGATCTTCTTGGTCAGTTGATAGACCGCAAGATCGAAAGGCCTGCGGTCTAAAATCTGAAAGCGAACCAGGTGCAAATGAATCGGGTGAGAATCATCGGTAAGATTAATGAAGGACCAAATCTCCGTGGAATTCAGCACCGGTTTCTCCGTCACCGGCATATTCCAATGCGCGCCGTTGAGCAGCATCACGTTCGAACGGCCGAGGCGGTTCTGATAATCGGCGATAGTTAGTTCGCGACTCATCACCGCGGCGTTCTCCTGAATATGCGGTACCGGGCGAAGCGTCGAGGGCAAGGCCGAACGATCCACGGTCTTTCCCGACGCGACACGAAACTGCATAACGATCGCCACGTTCGTTCGCAGAAAAATCTCTTTGCCGGCTTTGCCGCCGAAATCCAGAATCACATCAGCGCGCTCTCCGGGGCCGAGGATCAACAGATTCATTTCCGCAGGCGCCGCTAGAAATCCCTGCTCGCTGCCAATCTGATGGAACGCAAGTCCTGCCGAAACGACGGAAGGGTCCGACCCAAAAGACAGGCGGTAAAAGCTTCCATTTGAGCTGTTCAACAACCGCAAGCGGTATTTGCGCGGCTCGACTTCGAGATACGGAAAAATCTTGCCGTTTACCAGGATGGCGCTGCCGTAATACTCCGAGACCCACGGCGCGCCCGGTTTTCCCGAGACGGGATAGTAGATTTGTCCATCCGGCCGGAACGATCTGTCGAAAATGACCAACGGAATTTCATACGCGCCCTTCGGCAGATTCAATCCATCTTCGAGCCCGTCCCTTATCAAATAGAGCCCCATCAGACCGGCCGCAGCGTTTAGCCGCGTGATGCCCATGGCATGATCGTGATAAAACAGCGCGGCAGCTTCCTGTTGATTCGGATAGAAGTAACTGGCCGACTTTCCAGGCACAAACCAGTCTTCGGGATAACCGTCACTTTCCGGAGGCGTCCTGCCCCCATGAAGATGTACTACCGTTCGAACGTCAGACTTGTCGGCTTCCGCGCCGTGCAGTGTGTGGTCCAGAGGAAAGAGGTGCTGGCGCGGCAACTCATTCGCCCATTCCACCAGGATGGGTTTTCCGCGACGCGCTTCAAAAGTTGGACCGGGACACGATCCGTCATATCCCCAAAATGTGGTTGGCAGCACGTCGCGGTGCACACTCATTTGAAATTGCCGCATCGGTACCCAGTAATAAGGAATCTGAAGAGCCGGATCAGCGGGACTTGGACGCAGACCTGCTGGTTTCGCCAACACCGGGATTGGCAGCGGATCGACGAAGCGGGCTAGCGCGCTGGTGTCCAGCAGCTTTGCAGACTCACCGGCGCCAGCGGCGTGTTTCGAATGCTCGCCCGGCAAAGCAGCGACTGTCGTCATCCAGGCCAGGTTTCGCAGAAAGCGCCGTCTCGTCGTCCGCATCGATCGATAGTCCCCTTATGTGCCCAGAAATCCTGTCGGCGTCTTCGACGAAACGCAATCTCTATGCAGACAGGAGCGGTCCAAGTGTGAATGCGGGAGATTGCAGGGAGATTAATTCTAATGTTGAACGATCAGATCGAAAATCTTACGCAACGCGTGTCAAATGCTCGCGATATCGGCGACCTTCCGTTCCGCTCGGCGCCTTTCGCCGCGGAATACAAATATTGAAGTCGCATTCACGCAGTTTTTACGGGGCGGGGCGTACCCTCACTCGCGTCTTCGCTGTGTGCTTCGAGCGTGGCTTATTGGTTGCCAGGCCCCGCCGCCAGCGAAATCAATTTTCCTGATAGGAGATCCTCATGAAAGCGTCCCCTTTTGTGGGCCTAGCTTCAAGGCTCGGTATTCTGGCGATGACGGCATGCATCGCGCTTGCCCCCGCAGCCTTCGCCCAGCAAGTCACCTTCGCGCCTTATATTCAGCTTGGCGACAACGGACCTTTCGGTTTCACTGACCAGGTCGTGGTCGCCTGGCAGACTAATGAAGCCACGCCCAATGCTTCTGCATACAAAGTGGAATTC
Organism: uncultured Acidobacteriota bacterium; assembly: GCA_963833345.1. Classification (GTDB taxonomy): domain Bacteria; phylum Acidobacteriota; class Terriglobia; order Acidiferrales; family UBA7541; genus Acidiferrum. Next base: position 5,285,131 of record CAWHXI010000002.1, read on the forward strand.
ACAGAGTCGGGAAGGGACCGGGATCGGGACCATCACCGCTCAGTTACGCCCAGCGCGCGGGTTGTCGATAACTATCTTGCAGCCGACCCTTCTCTGCCGACCATTCCTGGAGCTTACGGAGCGCACACGAATTACACTGCCGTTCTGTCGGGTCTGGAATTTGATACCGATTATCAATATTCCGTGACGGGCCCCGGGATGCCGGGCGGCGGCTTTATCTCCGATTTCCACACTCGAAAGCGCGGGCCAAAATTTTCCTTTGCAGTCGTCGGTGACGAGGGCTTTTTTCCGGTGGTACCCAATTCCAATCCCGCTCGCGTGGTTGACTACGAGGCGCGAATCGCGCATCTGATCAATAACACCGATAAAATCTCGCTGCCGAACCAGCCCTCGCTCCCTTCGCCAGACATCATCGTCAACACTGGCGACAACGTATACACCTATGGCTCGGAAGACAGCTATCGGGACTTTTTCTTCCCGGTTTATAACAGCGATCAAGATTCGAATGAGAGCGGCGCGCCCATCCTGCGCCACAAGCTGTATTTTCACGTAGACGGAAATCACGATCTCGGGAGCACAGGGGTGAACGCAAATCTCTTGGCCAGCGATTCCGCGCCGCTCTTTAGCGGGAATATCGGCGGCGGAGACGCGCTCTCTTACTTTACCGACTTCTATTTTCCGCAGAACGGGCCGCAGGGCTATGACATTCAATACGCCTGGAATGGCGACGCACCTTCCGCCACTGGCTTGCTCTTTAGCTACCTTGAAAAAAACTACACCTCGCCGGCCGCGCTTCAGGCGTTTCGCGACTCTACGAAGGTGGACACCGGGACTGGCGTCAAGTCGCAGATCGATCACCAGAGCAACTACTCCTTCGACTATGGCAATACCCACTTCCTATATCTCGACGCGAACCCGCACCTCTTTAATGACAATCTCCCTGGTTCGAACGCTTTCAATGCCGCGCCGCCCGTCTTTACAGCCTATCCTTCGGGTCTGAAGGAATGGATCATCAACGACCTGGATTCCAGCAAGCAACTCTGGAAGATTGTCGTGTATCACCAGCCCGCGTTTACTTCCGGGGACGCGACTATCGTGAACAACCAAATGCGCGCCGTTGCCAAGCTGCTGGAAGATCACGGCGTAAGCCTTGTGTTTAACGGCCACGATCACAACTACCAGCGCAGCCTTCCCATTCGATCCACCAGCCGCACCGCGGGCCCGGTAAGCACCACGACGGGAACACCTGCCGTTTACGTAGATAGCGTGTTCGATGGCACGACACACACAGTGCCCGACGGTGTCCTTTATCTAGTAGAAGGCGCGGGCGGAAACCGCGATTTTGATGGCGATTACGCCCCGCCGCGCGGCAGCGGCTTGGGCCTCGATCAGGATGACTCAGCTAGCGGAACCTTCACGGACGAGCCCGGCCTCACTGTTCCCCAAGGCCCGGCATCCTGGCTGGACACGAATCTGACCAATCCGGAAATGATCAACTTCCTTCCCAACGCCGGCACAGGGGAAAAGATCACGGCCAGACTCAAAGCAAAAGTCTTCTCCTTCGGTGACGTCCTCGTTGATCGCAACAAGCTGACGCTCTACCAGATCACCGAGCCGCTTCAGACAACGTCTTCCGCAACTTCCGCCGATCCCGCCCCCTACGGCCTGGACATCAACGGCCTGCCGCTGAATAGTCCGATTCCTGACACGGAAGTAGATCCTACAACGGGACTGGTCGTCTCCTCTCCAGCTACTGGAACGTCGGCGCTGCTCGATAAGTGGACGGTCACCAAGCCGGAGATCGCCAACTCTGTGTCCGCGATACTTTCCGCCCCGGAACGTGTGCATCCGGGAGACGCGCTCACCTTCACCGTGACCCTGCGGAACAATTCGCCGTACTCTCTGAATGGCACCCAGGTCAAACTGCTTCTGCCCCCCAATGTCACCTTTAGCGGAACCACGGGCGACACGACAACGGTACAAGACAATGAAGTGGTTATCACCGTCGGCCGCTTGGCCACCGGCGCAGAACAAACCGTATCCATCAACACGGCAGTTTCCTCGGATCGCCACGGAAGCCCCTTCGTGCAGGCGTTCGCACTGGTTACATCGGCCACCGCGCTACCACTCTTTACCAATCCCGTGGTAACCGCGGTTCGCCACTAAGGACCACATTTAGTGTTGTTCGAAGGCATGCGGCAGGATGGAAACGTCCTGCCGCATCACCTTTCGTAGGCTGCAAGCTACCAAATCAAGCGAGTGCTTCTGCTGATCAGCACTCCTGCGTCAACACGCGTCCTCGTCCCTCCAGCCATAACTAACTGCATTGCAAACCACATTTCTTGGGAGTACGCTCGGGCGAGCCTTACCCCGCGGAGCTTCCGCATTCTTTCGCTCCGCGAGGCAGGACAATCTCCGGCCGTCGGGGTTCACGCACGCGGAGGAGGCCGCACCCCATGCCAATGGATAGCAAGGCAATCGTTCGTCGCCTCTACGAAGAAGTCTGGAATAAACGCAAACTCGAACTGGTGAGCGATCTAATTTCCCCGAGCCACGCTCTCCACGACAACAATTCTTCCGGCTCCTCGGTTGGTCCCGAAGCCTACAGGGCGCAGATGGCAGTTTTCCTGGCAGGCTTCCCCGATCTGCGCTTCACTGTCGAGGACATTGTTGCCGAAAAGGATAAGGTCGCCGCTTCCTGGACCATTTCCGGCACTCATAAGGGTGAGTTCTGGGGAGTTCCTTCCACAAATAAGAAAATGTCCCTGGACGGCATCACCATCCATCACATCGCCAACGGAAAGATCATCGATTCCTACATCAGCTCGGACAATTTAGGGCTGATGCGCCAACTCGGCCTCGTCCCTGCTCGGCCGGAACGGAAGAGCGCCGCCCGCTGAGCTATGTCCGCGTTTTGGCGGAGGATTCTGCTTAGCAGCCGACGAACTTGTGGCCCCCGCACAGCCGAAAAGACCCAGCGCCATCTCCGGGCTAATTCTGCAATTCTCTCAAGGAACAGCCCAAGATCCGATGGTCACCACTTCTGCCCAACCGGCTGGCGTCCCCGCTCTCCTGCTTCTACTGGCCTAAAGTACGGTTTCGGCACAGTCCCAGACCCTCGCCCAAAGAGAATCGATGAACACAACCGGACTGATGGGCATTGCCCCGTCGCTGCCCGCATGTTTCGGTTATAACTACAAGAGCAAACCTGTACTTCCGGCCCATTTCGCCCGCCGGGATAACTTCTAAAATTGTTGTGTGACCAAGCCTTCCAAGGGCGCCGCTGCGTTCTTTATTTGCTTCGGACTGATGTTCCTTGTCCCGGGTCTGCTCTCGCTGTTCACATTTCTCGCAAATAGCCACAATCCTGGTACTAGTGGCACGATTGCGGGTGCCGCCATCGCTCTTTTTATCTCAGCGATTGGGGCTGGATTTGTGCTCGTGGCGTTCGGCGGCTATCGCAAGTTGAAGCAGCAGGCGGGGATCGAAGAAGCAAATCCCTCCTCGCCATGGTTGTGGCGGACGGATTGGGCCAGCCGCAAATCGGAAAGCCAAAACAAGAAAACCGAAATCACCGCCTGGGTAGTCTGCATCTTTTGCAATCTGGTGATGATTCCGGTGGCGGTCACCCTCCTCCCGCAACTTGCCCGCCGCAATGATCCTCGCGTCTTCTTGATTGTTGGTTTTTGCTCGATTGGCGTAATTCTTTTCGTGGTCGCCTTGCGCGCCTCTCTTCGGCATCGCCGCTTCGGCAATACCTATTTCGAATTTGATTCGCTGCCGTTTTCACCTGGCGCCCGGCTGGCGGGAAAGATTCATCTTAAGCTCGATGCGGACGCCGCGCACGGCATCGACCTCCGTCTTACATGCGTGCGAAAGATGATCACAGGTTCGGGCAACAGCCGTTCCACGGTGCAGACCGTGCTCTGGCAGACGGAACAAAACGTTTCGTCCGGGGCCATGGGCACGGACCCATTTAGCCGGACAATTCCCGTGGACTTTGCGATTCCATCCGACGCTTACGTTACCGATCATGATAATTCTTCCGATCAGGTCCTTTGGCTACTGCACGCGCAGGCAGATATTCCCGGAATTGATTACTCCGACGACTTCGAATTGCCTGTGTTTAAGAGTTCGTTCTCCGCGGAACAGGTGCCCGCAAACTCGTTGTCAGAAACTTCTGTGCTTGCTGCCGGAACCTCAGACGATTCGAATGCTGTCCCCATATCTGCGCCAGCGCATCCGAAAGTCATCATCTCCTCGCAAGACGGCGGGACGGAATTTTACTTTCCGGCTTTTCGCACTCCGTCGCGGGCGCTCTTTCTTCTCATTTTCACCGTGATCTGGACGGGCGTTGTTTATTTTCTGTTCCATTCGAAAGCTCCGTGGTTTTTCCCGATTATTTTCGGCTTGATGGATCTGTTCGTGGTCCTTGGCCTCTTCCACGTTGCGTTGGGGACCGCGAGAATCCGCGTGGGCAACGGAGCAATCGTTTCCACCACGCGCGTCCTCGGTGTCGGGTCCACAAAACAGTTCCGGTTCTCTGAGGTCGACGCCATTGTGGCCGTTACGAGTGGACAGCAGGGAGGGACTCAGGGGAATTCGATGTATGCCATTCGCTTGCGCACAAAGAATGGCCGCCGCGTCACTCTCGCTGACGAAATCAGCAGTCGCCAGGAAGCGCGCTGGATCGTTTCGCAAATCGAAGCTCTCGCCGGCCTGAAAATCGATACGCATGTTGAAATGGATTCCGCTTGCGGCCCGCCGCCGCAGCCTGGCCAGCCACTTTTCAGTTCTTCGAGGCCTGGTTTTCTGGGACCCGGCGCCATGCGCGCTGGCTGGCAGCAACCGCGGCCGCAATCGCGTATGGCCACGGTGATTTCCTTCGCTGTCTTGGCCTTGTGCGTCGCTGGCATGTTTGCGTGGCAAGGCTGGCGATTCTCAACGTTCAAGGCTGCGGCAAGCGCTGCGCGGGCAAACAAAGCACGCGCGAATGGACCGCGGGTGGCCTCAGCTGCGAAAGCGGTTGCGTCGCATCGCGTTGCAACAACGCCGATGACCGACGAAGATGCCGAGCGCGTGCTCACGCTGCCTGCGCAAGCACAGGCGGAAGAGTTGCTCGAACGCGCGATCGGGCACGACCAGCGCGCTCTAGATTTGTTCGAACAGCAAGTCGAAAGCTGGGTCGGGCACATTCGTTTGACCGATCAGATGAAACAGCTGGAGCGCCGATCGGAGTTTTCGAGCGATTTGCGCGTGCGCTACGCGAACGCGGACATTAATCTGACTTTGGATGGCTGGCAGAAGAATGAGCAAGCTGCGGAGATGTTGATCGATCGCGCGCGCACGGATCTACACTACCGGCCCGCGGCCGTTTATTTTCTTGGCATGCTTGCCGGGCGGGGCGTGGCCTACGAACGAATTCATCCGGTCCTGCTCGAGTATGCGAAGCACGACCCGGACGCATACGTGCGGCAGTGGGCCGTCGAGGGCATGCGGTATCTTGGCAAAGACGAAGCGCTAGATGAGCTGTTCGAATCCTTCACGCAGGATCCTTCTAATAACGTTCGCGATCGCGCGGGATGCAATCTTTCCGATTGCGGAAATTTCACACGCGCGCAACGCATGCGCATGGTGCCAAAATTTATTGATCTCGCCGCTGATCCAAATACCAACGCGCAGATGCGCGGCTGGTCTTATATGGCGCTGCACGAAATTACGGACGCGAATGTACCGGCCGAACCTCAAGCCTGGAAGAATTGGTACAGCGACCACGGTGCAGAAAAACTGGCCGAATTTGAGAGGCTTGAGTGGTGGCAAGTCCGCGGCGACGAGTAAAAATTGGCGCTGGCCCGGCGTGGCGAGTTGAAGATTTTATTTCTTGGGCTCGAGAATGTGCTCGATCTGCGAAACGTGATTGAGGTCGTGCCCGGCCATCATGTGCAGGATTCGCTGGAGACTTTCTTCGCCGCGCTCCGCGTGCATGCCGAAATGCTTCCATTGTTCGGGACTGAGTGATTTGTAGAGCGCGAGATTGGCCTCGCGCACGGCGCGAAATTGCTCGATGCTCTTGCGCGGATCGCGCTTTGCGTAATTTCCTGCAGCCGCCCAGGCGTCCTGGTCGAACGCTTGAATAGCCGTTCCCGGTGCGCCGAGGATGGAACGAATGCGCCATCCGACGACAATTTCCGTGTCGGCGAGATGCGCGAGAATTTCGGCGACGGACCACTTGTCCGGAGTAGGGCGTTTGCGCAGTCTGGAAGCAGGTGCGCGCTTCAGCAGACTTTCAAGCTTCTTCGGGGTCGCGGACTGTGTCTTAAGCGGATCCCTACCTTCGATCATTTTCATAATGCGCTGCGAGTATTGCTGCGGTGTTTCGCCCATGTCATCAGCTTCCTTTTTATCAAGATCAAGAAATATTCAAAGCGGTGCCATCATCTTCAGAATGTTGTGAATAGCCGTTTCCAGCGGATTGTCCCTGGATGGACCACGGCATTGGCGTAGGCAAAGAAGCGCTCGCGGAGTTGGCCGGATCCCCAGGCATCGGGCGAGGCGTCTAGGGACATATAAATCATCACTGGCGTGCCAATAATATGGTTGCGAGGAACGCAGCCGGTGAAGCGGCTGTCGTAGGAATTTCCGCGGTTGTCGCCCATGACGAAGTAACAGTTCTCGGGGATTCTATAAGGTGTGTGCATACCATAGGTCTCACTGGGGCCGGTCGTGTAATTCTCGGCGAGCTTTTGACCGTTGATCCAGACGAAGCCGTCGTGGATGTCGAGCGTTTCGCCGGGAAGGCCGATGACGCGCTTGATGATGTCCGAAGTTTCTTGCGGGACGATCGGAGTGAAGATCACCATTTGTTGGCGCCTGGGATTCCGCCACAGTGCCACATGCCAGCTCGTGAAAGGCACGCCAGCGTCGTAGCCGAGGCGGCTCATGATGAGGTGGTCACCGACGAGCAGCGTGTTTTCCATGGAGCCAGAAGGAATCACGCGGGCCTGGCCAAGCGTTCCATTGATCAGCAGGAATATGAGGATGACCCACATCCAGGCGATGATTTCGCGCTGGATGCGTTTCCGGCGCGAGAGTGTTTCGACAGGCTTTGCGATTTGTGGTTTCACGGTTTTCATTCTTCACCTACACGTTCATTGTACCTTGTACATTCCACTTGTACATTTTATCGGCACACTCCAGCTGTCATGAGCTAAGACGCGTCGGCTGCTACGACGTGAGCGGCAGATTCGCGCTTCGCGATGTCCGCGATAATGGTGCGCGATCCCATGTATAGGACGAACGCGAGTGCGGTACAAAGAACGGGAATGATGAGCATGGCTTGCTGAAGGCCGATGGCGCGGAACGTTTCTGTGACTGAGGGCGATCCCGCGAGTGCAGCGGCGCGGTGAGCGAGTACGTCGCTCAATTTTCCTGTCAAGAGGGGACCGAAGGAGGCTCCGCACATGTACATGGCCATGAAATAGATGGCCATCGCGGAGGCGCGCTGGTTGGGCGCGACGATGTCTTGGATCGCGGAGTAGACGAGGCCGTAGTACGTCGTGAGAGAAGCGTACGTCACAGCGAGGAAGGCCATCGCGAGGTACAAAGAGCCCGCGGGTTGAAGGATTCCCACGCAGGCGAACGGAATTGCTACCAGAGCCAATAAAGCGGCGCAAAGAAGGCGGCCGTCTTTGCGGCGATGGACGATGGAATCGCCGAGATAGCCGGCAGCGGCCCCGCCGCTGACGCCTCCGGCGAGATAGACGATGCCTGTGGCGATGCCTGAATTCGCCAGCGAGAGGCCGTGAACGCGGCTGAGAAATGCCGGCAAGAAAGTTCCGACCGCGTACAAATTGAAATTCAGGAGCGCACCGGAGGCGATGATCCACCAGAGGGTGGGGATGCGCAGCACGTTCCACATGGAGGCCGGCGCGAGAGGTGCGGGATGGAGTTCGCTCGCGCCGCGTTGCGGTTCGCGGAGCATCAGCAGAGCGGGAACAAGGAGCAATGCAGGCAAGGCGGCAAAAACCATGGCGGCGCGCCAGCCGTAGGCTTGGGCGATCGGACCGCTGAAGAAAAAGCCAAGGGCGCCGCCCACCGGCACGCCGAGCATGAAGAGTGCAAGGACGCGAGAGCGTTTGTGTGGGGGAAAAAGATCGCCAAGCCAACTGGTGGCTGTGGGCGCGCAGGCGGCTTCGCCTACTCCAACTCCGACGCGCGAAAACAGTAGGAAAGTGTAGGTGGTGGCGAGGCCGGCGGAAGCTGTGAGCGCGGTCCAGATAACGACGCCCCACGCGAGGAGCTTTTTACGGCTTGCGGAATCGGCGATGCGCCCGAGGGGGACGCCGACGATCGCGTAAATCCAGATGAAGGCGCTTCCAAGCAGGCCGATTTGCGTGTCGTTGAGATGGAACTCCTTGCGCATGGGCTCGACGAGGGCGCCGGGGACGTGGCGGTCGTAGAAATTGAGGATGTTTATAGCGAAAAGGACGACTACGGAGAACCAGAGGGTGTTGTTTTTAGTTTTCTGGGACATTTTTTTCGCTAGAAGGCCCGAGCATGCTAGCACATTGGATGGTAGGAAGAGGAAGTAGCGAGTGACGAGAAATAGGCGGCCAACAAAAAGGCAAAAGACCCGGATGGCCTCAGAAACCGAGACTGGTGCGTCCCGCGGAATGACGGCGCTTTACGCGGTTGCTGGTTTGGAAGACTGGCGCGCTGTCTTGGATTGCCAGGCTTTGCGAAACTCTCCGCGTTGCTTGAGCACGAAGGCTTTGGCTTCGTCGAAGCTGGGGTAGACCTTGGTGCCTTTGATGGTATTGCAGGGAGTGCAGCAGGCGACCAGGTTGCTGGGATCCTTCTTTCCCTTGCGAGCACGAGGGTGGACGAAATCGACGCGCATCACCAGCGCGTTTTCGAAGCTGGCGCGGCCGTCCAGGCCACAGTATTTGCAGCAGTAATCATCGCGTTCCAGAATCTTCAGGCCTTCTTGCATGGAGACAGGTGATTCCACCAGAGAGAGTGTTGCGAGGCTTAATGGCATGGATACCTCCAGTGCGGAAATTATTGGAGCAGGGGGAGCTTGCGACTTCCACTTGCTTACGCGAAGAACATAGGGCAGCTAGTCGTTGGTGTCAAGCATGGTGGGTCCGCGAAGCGGGGGTTCACACGCCGGCGTGGCCGTAGCGGGTTGGATCTTTCCGTAATCATTTCGAATAATTGCCGGGATATTGAAAGGCGGAGTCCGAACTAAGCGTAGTAGTAGGTATGAAGCCTGGTATTGGGAGGCAAAAGGCGGTTTGGTACGGCATTATTTTTCTGGCGGTGATCGGATCCGCGGCCGCGGTGCGGAGAATGGTGCATGTGGTGCCGATCGTTTTGCGTGGCTACCATCCTCCCGCTGCACCATCTAATCCGCGGCTGGCGCAGTTCGCGGCCCTAGATGATTTGTTTGCCCGATACCCGATCCTTACGCTTGTTCATATTGTCCCTGGCTTGCTTTTCATGATTTTGGGGCCGCTGCAGTTCAATCCAACCATTCGCGCTCGGCACCTTCGGTGGCATCGTTTGAGCGGACGTGTGTTTGTTGTTTGCGGGTTGGTCGTCGGAATTTCAGCGCTCGCGATGAGTTTTGGGATGCCGGCGATCGGAGGAGTAAATCAAGCGGCGGCAACCACACTTTTTGGGACACTTTTCTTGTTTGCCTTATGCAGAGCGTTTTGGCATATCCGGCGGGGTGAAGTGGCGCGGCATCGCGAGTGGATGATTCGGGCTTTTGCGATTGGGCTCGCTGTGGCTACGATTCGGCCGATCATCGGAATGTTTTTTGCGTCCAGTACTTTCACAGGTTTAACGCCCCGAGAATTTTTCGGAATCGCTTTCTGGATTGGATTTGTGGTGCATTTGATCGCGGCGGAGACTTGGATACATGCGACGGCAGCACCGCCGATCCCGGTTGGGTTTCAGGAATAGCCCGGGGATTTTCTTTCTACCCGACACGTAAATGGCGGCTCACAGGATACTAGCAATGCACATTGAGATTCGCGATGCGGTGCTTCAGGCTAGAATCCAGAAATCATTGCGAACGATCGAATGTGGGAGGGACGAGTCCACGTGCGGCGACATTTTCAGTTTGACGATGGGGGACGCTTGGCTGCCGGATACAAGGGCAAGGCGGGCGATTGTGTCGTTCGCGCCATTGCGATCGCGACGGAAAAGCCGTACCAGCAAATCTATGATCTGGTGAACGGCGCGGCGGTGTACGAGCGAACGGGGAAACGGAAACGTGGAAAGAGCGACGCCAGAACGGGCGTCTATAAAACGTCGATCAAGCGAGTGATGAAGTCACTAGGTTGGGTATGGACGCCGACGATGCAGATCGGCTCGGGCTGTACTGTGCATTTGCGTGCTGATGAGTTGCCCGCGGGGCGATTGGTTGTCAGCGTCTCAAAGCATCTGACGGCTCTGATCGACGGCGTGATTCACGATACGCACGATTGTTCAAGGCGCGGAACGAGATGTGTTTACGGATATTGGCAGCCGCCCGACGGGAGACGCGTGCGATCGCTTGCGCCACAGGGCCCACCCTCAAAAAACGAGGGTGGAGCGCCCCGCCGTCCGAAGACACTTCTCGAATGGCTCTTCGGCTAAGTTGAAAAACGCGACGGTGATTCGGACTGGTTTCAGAGTGTGGCGTTGCTTGAGTGGTACGGGGTTAACAAACACAGGTAGACACATATAGAGGGGCGAGTGTAGTCCTATGTACGTGTGGGAGTACTTGTGAGGGCGTGGCGGAAATGGCTCCGGTACTGCTGTGGCTGATCATGGTTCTTTGCCTGCTGGTTTCCGTGGTGAAGTACGTCATGGGAATCATTCTGAAGGTGTCGTTCCCCAGTGCGAAAGTGCAAAAGGATTATAGCTACCAACCCACGGTAAGCGTACTGATGCCGTGCTTCAACGAAGGCAAGACGGTCTACAAGACGATCGAGAGCATCAGCAAGAGCAACTACCCCCCCGAAAAATTCGAAGTGATTGCTCAGGACGACTGTTCGGTGGACGACAGCTACGAGTGGATGCTCAAGGCGCAGCGCGACTTCACCAACATACGCATTCGGACGGGGCGCAACGCGGCGAACAGCGGAAAGGCGCGAACGGTATGCAATGCGATGGAGCAGTCCTCGGCGGAGATTATTATTTCCATCGATTCGGATTGCATATTTCATCCGGACGCGATTGCCGAGCTGACGGCGTGCTTTAGCGAGGCGCACATCGGGTCGGTGGGCGGCAGGGTCGGAGTGCGGAACCCGAATGAAAGCGTCATTACCGCGATTCAGGCGGTGATTTACTACTCGGCGTTCCAGCTTTACAAGATTCCGGAAAATTGGACACGGAGTGTGTGCTGCATCAGCGGATGCCTGTTTGCGATCCGGCGAGGGCTGCTGCAGGAGATTGAGCCGGCGATTCGAGCGCGGCATTGGTTCGGCGTACCTGTGAATCAGGGCGAAGATAGATTTTTGACACATCAGACATTGTTGCGGGGATATGGGACGTACATCAACAATGATGCGCTGTGCTGGACCACGGTGCCGAATACGCTGTCCGTGCTGTTCAAACAGCAATTGCGTTGGCGCCGGAGCATCGTGCGAGACTTTTTCTATACGCTGAAAACATTGCCACAACATGTGTGGAAGCTGCACCCCAACGCGGTGTGGACACTGATCCTGACGCCGCTGGGGGCGCTGGTGGGCTTCCTGGTGGTGATCACGGCCCTGAGTTCGGACCCATTGGCATGGGCGGGGCCGGTGCCGCTCGTCGTGGCGCTTGGAATCGGAGCGGTCCTGACGTGGGTGATTAAGAAATACAGCGCCAGGGAGGCGGTGGCGCATCCATTGGCGTTCGGAGCCTATGTAGCATGGTCGCTTGTCAGCAGCTTGCTGCTGACGCCGCTGGCGCTGCTCACGATGGACTCCGCGGATTGGGGCACGCGAACCAAAGAAGTGAACGAGGTGGCCGTTGGCGACACTACCAGCTAGCACGGTTCCCGCGGAAACAAAGAAGTCGCCGGTGCGGCAATCGCTGCATTACAAACTGGTGCTTACGCTGTATCGCGTGTTTGCCCTTGCCATGTTGTATTTGGTGCTGGCTGGCATTTTGGCGTATGCGTGGGTGACGGGATTTTACGCGGTAAACAGCTCGTGGGCGGCGCCGGTGATTCTCTCGGCGGCGGACGAAAAGAGCCTCGCATTCCGGGAGCAGTTGGTGACGAGCCAGCAGACCATCGAGGATGTGAAGGTCGATTCACAGAAAATGCAAAGCGGGATTGCGGAAATGACGAAACACCGCGCGGCTCTCCTCGCGCTCGAACCTCAACTGCAGGAGGCCATCGCCCGCGAACACGCCCACAACCGCGCCACGGGCCAGCAACTCGCGGGCCTCGATACACAGAAGCAAGCCGACAACTCGAAGACGCAATCGGTCCTCGCACAGCTCAAGGAAATCGAGTCCAACATTCACAAAGATCTCGCTGCCGGGCTGATCACCAAGGGCGACGCAGCCACGCAGTTGTCAGCCCTGAACCAGGCCGAGAGCTCCTATACAGACAGCAAGATTGCCGAGGTCTTGCTGACAGACAATGTGCTGCAGAAAACCACCACGGGCACCGACTCGCTCGACGTGCTCGAGAAGCAGGCCGAGTTGCGCTCGGAAGCCGCCCAGCTTGACGTCGCCATCAACGTCGCCCAGAAAGAGCTCCAGGAAGACACAAGGCAGATTGACCGGTTGAGAGAGGCAATTACCACGGCAAGACAGAGTCCGTATTACCTGATCGCGTCCGGAGGACAGACGCTGTATTTCGCGTTTGTACCGTATGACAACACGGCCAGCGCGGTGGCAGGCAATGCGGTCTACGACTGCTACTTGAATATGATCCTGTGCCGCAGAGTGGGCGAAGTGAAACAGGTATTCACCGGCGAACAACAAGCAATCCATCCAATATTTAAGACTCAGATTCGCGGCTTCCTGATCCAGATGGAGCTGAACGGCAAAGAATCCGCGAAATCGAGGACAGTTTTTCTAGGCCGCAAGCCGATCTTGTTCTGAGGATAATTAGAATGCTCCCGAGCCCCTGGAAGTTTGTGATAGTTGCAGCGCTTGTTGTCCCCGCGCAGGCGTTTGCGCAGGAACATAACGATCAGCAGGCCTACTGCGCGTATGTGATGGAGCAAGCGGAGGCGCAGCGAGATTTGCTGCGCACGCCTACGGCAGTGGCAGGGATGACGCAGCCCGAGACGGGCCTGCCATTGCAAGTGGTAGGAGGCGCCACTCTAGGGCTTTCGAGCGTAAAAAAGGCCGGCTTAACGATGGACGCCGCACGGAAAGAATGCGAGCTGTATAAGGCCGCTACGGAAACGCAACAGGCCGTGCAATATGCGATCCCCGGCATGGAGAAAGAAGCACTGCGCAACAGGCTCGCGCTGATCGAACGCGCGTATAAATCGCTAGATGGATTGATCGAAAAGACCTCGAACATGGTGGAAGCGCAAAACGCCACACGGTTGATGCTCTTCTCCCTGCAGACCACGAGAATCAAACTGGACGCCGACCGGGCCGACACGCAGTCGAAACTTAGCGTGATCTATGTCCCTGAACTGAGCGACAAGCCGTTGAAGGAGTTGGTTGCCGAGAAAGAAAGCAGCGAGACGGGCGAGCAGAGAGCGCTGGATAAGTTGAGCCGTCAGAATAATTGGGATGTGGCTCTTTCGGTAGGCGTGCATCAGCAGGTAAATCCAGTGGCGCAGGGCGCCCAACCGTACGGCGCAGTCACCGTGAACTACAATTTTGCGAACCGAGCGATCAACAAACATCTGGATAGTGCAGCGCAAGCCCACGACGAATGGAAGAGAGTGCAGGAGAGCGATGTTGTGAGAATGACGGAGGCGCTGCGGCAGCAGTTGGCAGAAAGCGTGTCGGCGCAAGAGGGCAGGCTCAAATCCGTGCGGGAAGAGACCAAACAGCTCGACAATAATCTTGGGCTCGTCGCTAATCCCGACACTTCGGCGGCTCTCGACTTCAGCAACCAATTGACCGCGGCACGGCTGCTCTTGGAGATAGAGGCAGGTGACGCCAGCTTCCGGATGAACCGGCTGCGAGAGTACCTGGCGAAAAACTACTGATTCAATGAACTCACGCTGTCCTGGAGCCACGGACAGACGGCTGAGAATCTTTCCTTAGGTTTTCACAGAACACTCCAGGCCGCGGCTCGCCACGTTGCCACATCTCACGATGAAAACGTGGCTGCTCGTCTAAGTAGTCCAGATTTCCTTTAAAACGCGTTGGAAATTGCCGCCGAGGATAGCTTCGATGTTGGCGTCCGAGTATTTGCGGCGGATGAGGCCTTCGGCGAGGTCGAAGGGACGTTTGGCGTAGTTGTAGCCGTCGATGTCGACTTTATCTCGGAAACCGTAGCTGCCTTTGTAGCTGGCCTTGAGTTGCTTCAATTCTTCGGGGGGCATGGCGTCGTAGCCGAGCAGGTCGATGTCGCTGCCCACGCCGAGGTGTTCGACGCCTACCAGTTTGGCCACGTAGTCGTAGTGATCGAGCATAGTTTCAATCGTCGTGGGTTCTTTGGCGGTAATAAACATGCGGACTTCGGTGATGCCCATCACGCCGCCTTTGCCGGCCATGGCTTTGATGGCTTCGTCGGTTTTGCAGCGCGGGTGAGTGGGATTGAGCGCGCGGCAATTCGAATGAGTGATTAGAACGGGCTTTTTAGAAACGTCAAAGGCCTCGAGCGTAGTGCGGTCGCCGCAGTGGGAGACGTCGACGGCCATGCCAAGTTTGTTCATGCGTTCGATGATGGCGATGCCGAAATCGGAGAGACCTTCATCGCGGCGCTCAGTGCTGCCGTTACCGAGGAGATTGCGCGCGTTGTAGGTGAGTTGCGAGACGCGCTGGCCGAGGCCGTAGAAATAATCTACGTCGTCCACTTTGCGGAAGTGCTCGGAGTTTTGCACGCCGAGCAGGATGCCAACTCTGCCGGAAGCTTTAATGCCCTCGATGCGGGCAGGGGTTTCGACACGCTCGAACCAATTGTCGTGGCGTGCGAGGAACGTGTTGTAGCCGGAGAGGAATTGGATAGTCTCGATGTAGGCGTCCGGGCCGCCGGTGCCGATGGCGATGTGGAAGACGTTGATGCCGGATTGTTTGAAGGGCGCGTAATCGGCGGGGGTGAAATTCTCGGGATTGCCTAACATTTTTTGCATGCGGCTGGGGCTGATCCACAGCGGGGCGAGCATGTCGATGACTGTGGTGCGCTGGACAAGTTCGATGGCACGGGCGGAATAGGTTTGGTCGGGGGCGGCGAAGAGGCGGTAGTTGCCGCGATTGAAAAACGGGGCGCGGTTGAGCAGAGTTGCGCCGGCCCTTCCGCGGCTGAGCGCTGGGGCTAATAAAGCGGCGGCCGCGCCTACGGCAGATCTTCCCAAGAAGTTGCGACGATTCATTTCTGTTTCTCCCTCGGCAGCATGCCGCTGTGAGATGAAACGCTTGTGAGCCGAGATAGTATCACCTTCAACGTTTGTTTCATCCTCGGTGCAAACATTTGTGATTGTGTGGGAGAAGACGAGAGTATTGGGTTTTCCAGATGGCCGCGCGATGGGCACTTGAAAAGAACGGTACGAGTCATTGCCGCGGGACGTGGCGCACGCGGTGGATATGGCTGCGATGAAAAAGGAAGCCGCCCTTCCCTGGAGGGAAGGGCGGCGTGACAGGACGAAACGGCGCGCAGAAAAAACCTCAGGGCTGGCGCCCCGAGTTACATGGCGGGGCAGGTTAGCTTTGGCCTGCGCCGGCTGCGGCGACTTTGGTCATATTGGCTGTCCATTCGGCAGAGCGGCGCGCCATTTCATCTGGAGCGACGTCTTCGACGTGGGTGGCGATGCCCCAGCTGTGGCCGAAGGGATCGGTGAGCTTGCCGTAGCGATCACCCCAGAACATGTCGACGACAGGCATGCTGACTTGGGCGCCGGCGGCGACGGCGCGGTTAAAGATGGTGTCGACGTCCGGCGCGTAAAGAAAGAGGTAGGAAGAAGGAGTCGCGCCCGGCGTTGGAGCAACAGACATTCCGGGAAATTCATCGGAGACGAAAATCACGGAATCGCCGATGCGCAGCTCGGAGTGCATGATTATGCCGCCGGGACCCGGCATACGGTTGATTTCGGTGGCGCCGAAGGCTTCTTTGTAGAAGTCGATGGCGGTGGCTGCGTTTTTACAGGTGATGGCCGGAGTAAGGGAATGGTATCCCTCCGGGATGGGTCGAACATTGTCTGACATAAGGGCTCCTTGCAATTTTGGACGTTCGCGCGGCAAAACGAGGGAGGCAAAGGCGGGACGCGCGTTAAGGATTAGATACTCCACGCGCGTAGGCGTGTCAACTGTTGTAGGTGACGCCAAGAGGTTGCGGAGAATTACTGTACGGTGACGGTCACGGTGGCCGTGGTGCGGCCGAATTGGTTGGTGGCGTAGAGAGTGAAGGTGGTGGTTTGCGACGGTGTGACGACCGCGGTGGTACCCCGGACGGCGCCGATTTGCGGAGAGACGATGTAATAGGAGGCGCCGGTGGCGGTCCAGGAAAGTGTGACGGCAGTTCCTGCTGAGACGGGATTGCTTGTGCTGGCGGTGAAGCTGGAGATCGTCGGAGCGGAGCCTCGCGGAACATTAGCACTGGTGTAGACCGTACCGAGGGAGACGACTTCGAAGTCGGAGGTAGTTAGCGTGGTGAGGTTGTGAAGATCGTCGTTGCTCCAGCGATCGTCGGGAGCGCCGCTGATGTACATCGACGAGCCGTTGTCGGCCATGATCATGCCGTATTGTTTGAGGGCTTTGAGAATCACTTGATTGGTGGAGGAGAAGCTAGATATGTCGAAAGTGGATTTTAGGCGAAGGCGCATGCCCATGGGCGCAGCGAATTGCGCGGCGGAGTTTGAGGCCCAGTGTGTGGCGGGTAAAACATACGCAGCAGTGCTGTGCTGAAGAGTGAAACGGATGGCGTGAGCGATTTGCCCGCTGGCGGCTTCGTCGTAGCGGATAAGACCGGGAAAAATTGGCAAGCCTGCGGCGTCGGCAGAGGTCCAGGTTAGCGGGCGTTGATCGTAGTTCTGTAAATCCCAGACGGCGGCGGAGCCTGCATTCCAAGTGCCGTCGGTATTTACGCTGGAACCGTAGAGTTCGTAGAGCCAGCAATTGTTGTTGTCGAGGACAAGGACGTGACGATCTCCAGTGCCGGGATTGGGGTAGCCCTCGATGTTGGCGTTGGTGGGAATGGGCATGGGGCCGGGATCGCTTTCGTCGCCATAAGCGTTGAAGAGAATGTTTACCGGGGATTGCGAGGAGTCGACAACGGAGTAGGGAATGCCCATGTAGCTGCCCTGATACTCGCCGGAGCCGAAATCGGGATGGACGGGGACGGTGCTACCGATGAAATTGATGTAGGAATCGGAGTTTGGATCTACTGGGGCTGCGGAGATGTCTTGGTTCCAAGCATTGTTGGTGGGGAAAGGGCGGAAACCGTTGAGACTTGCGCCTGCGCCGACCGCCATGCCGCTGCAGGCGCTGGCTTGCGTGGTGGAAGTGACCTGAAGATTGATGCTGTTGGAGATGCTCTGGCCGGGGTTAGGATTGCTGACGGAGATGGCGAAGATGCCTGCGGTAGCGGCGGTTCCCGTGGCAGTGAGTTGGGTCGCGGAGACGTAAGTTGTGGTGAGGGGCGCGCCTGCCAGGAGGACTTGAGAGCCGCTGAGGAAATTGCTGCCGGTTATGGAGAGGGACAGAGCGCCGACATTAATCAAAGTGGGATTGATGGACGCAAGGACTGGAGTCGGATTGAGCAAGGTGACGTTGCTTGAGCCGCTGGCGGAGGAATCGGCAGAGCTAGTGGCCTGAATGGTGATGGTGTTGGGATTGGGGAGAGAAGCAGGAGCGGTGTAGTTGCCGGAAGAAGTGATTGTGCCGGATGTGGAATTGCCGTTGGCGACGCTATTGACAGACCAAGTGACCGCGGTGTTGGTGGTGCCAGTGACGGAGGCGGTGAATTGTTGGGAGCTGCCCGCGCGCACATTGGCGGGATTTGGCGTGACGGAAACCTGGATATTACCTGAGGTCGGAGGGTTCGGCGGAGCAGTTGGCGGAGTGGGCGTGGAGTGCGAGCCGGAAACGTGGGCACAACCTGCCTGCCAGCAGGCAAGTAAGGAAAGAAGGATCAATAAGTTGCGCCGCACGGAAATGCCCCCTAGTGAAACCTGCCCGGAGTGAAGGTGATGCAGCCCTTCGAGCCAAGAGCCCTGTGAGCAAGGATTATGAAAGATGGGGTGTTGGGAAACGACTGGCCGAGGGTACAAATTTGGTACAGCCCAATTCGGCGGACTGGTGTTTTTGACAGGCGTTTTTGGCAATAAACCGTGATAGGGTGCGCCGCAGACCCCGCTGTCGAGGCCACGAATTCGAGACTCGGGAGGAATCAAAATGAACAAGTACCTCACGGAATTTATAGGCATGTTCTTCTTTGTTCTGACCGTTGGCTGTGCGGTCATCGGGAACAGCATAGGATCGCTGGCGCCGCTGGCGATCGGCTCCGTGCTGATGGTGATGATTTATGCCGGTGGACATATCTCGGGCGGGCACTTCAATCCGGCAGTGACATTGGGAGTGTGGCTACGCGGCAAATGCGAGACGAAGGATGTTCTGCCGTACATGATTGCTCAGATTGCCGGAGCGGCGCTTGCGGCAGTGGTCGTGAAATTTCTGAGGACGGGAGCGGCGGTCACTCCAATGAGCCTGGCGACACTGCCGGCTTTATTGGCGGAGTTTTTGTTTACGTTTGCGCTTGTTTTCGTTGTGCTGAATGTGGCGACGGCTAAGGGAACGGCGGGGAATTCGTTTTATGGATTGGCGATTGGATTTACCGTGGTGGTGGGAGCGTTTGCGGTAGGTAATATTTCCGGCGGAGCGTTCAACCCGGCGATCGCCGTGGGGATTTCGATACTCGGATTGTCCGCGTGGTCGAATATCTGGATTTATCTGGTGGCGGATTTTGCTGGGGCGGCCGCAGCCGCGGCTGCGTTTAAGATCGTTAGTCCCGAAGACAAATGACGAGTTGCGAGCGACAAACTACGATCGAGAGGGAAGACTCCGTGTGCGCGCCGCTTGTGGGGTGTGTAAACCGGTTACGGAGCGCCCGAAACGATATCGATCCGGGCGCCCGTGCCGGCAACTTCGTTACGGTTTGCTGATGATCCCGCAGGCAATGCGCGCCGGGGCGGCGGTTCCGGTGCCACCGGCAACTGCATGGATTACGATCGCGGTTCCACCATTGCTGAAAACGGAGTGGTCATCGTCGCCGAGAGTTACGTTTGGCGCGATTACGGAAACGTGGGCTGTGCCATCGGCGCTGACGATGAGCGAAAAATTCGGAATGTCGCCAGCAGGGGCGCCATCGTGGCTATGCTCAGCCCCGCCGGGATTGAAATGCGGGCCAGCGGTTTTGAACTCGGGAGGTTCGCATTTGGCGACTTGATGAATGTGAATGGAGTGTTCGCCCGGCGGCAGATTCTTGATGTCGAGCGTGATTTTGACGCCTTTTGGCGTGCTGGTAAGTTGCGCTGAGCCCACGCTCTGGCCGTCGGTATTCTTAAACTCAACGGTTACTGGCTTGGAAGCGGCGCGGCTGTGAGACTCCTGGGCCTGGGCGGCAGAAGCGAGGGCGAAAAGCAGACACACCCCGCATAGGATTGCTCTCATTGGGATTACCTCTCTCATTGTAGGTTTCGAAGGCTCTCTGGGCACTGCGCGAAGCAGTGTCCTACTACTCTAACTCGGCTCGCCGGAAAGATATTCCGCGCTCTAGCCAGCTCTGTATTCATTTAGATACCTATGGAATAACGGCCAAGCTTGCGGAAGTGCGGGTGCCGAGCACCTGCCTAGGCAGGAAGGGAAGCAGTGGCAAAAATTTATCGAGGCCGCGAACGTGATAATTAGTCGTTGCGATAAAGGTCTGGATACTCTTTTTTCAGGCTGGTGAGTTTGGGCTGGTCGTTAATCATGATGTAGGGCTCATACGGGTGATGCTTGAGGTAGTCCTGGTGGTAGTCCTCGGCAGCATAGAAGGCTTGCAGCGGTACGACTTGCGTGACGATGGGCTGGGAATAGATTTTTGCGGCGTTTAGTTGCGCGATATAGGCATCGGCGATTTTCTTTTGTTGGTCGTTCCAATAGAAAATGGATGAGCGGTATTGCGTGCCGTAATCCGGGCCTTGGCGGTTGAGTTCGGTAGGATTGTGGCCGACGGAGAAAAAGATCATCAGAATCTGGCCGTAGGTAATTTGCGACGGATCGAAAACGATTTTCACGGATTCGGCGTGGCCTGTTTCGCCTGTGCTGACTTCCTCATAATTGGCTGTTTTTGCCGCGCCACCGGAATAGCCGGAAGTCGCGGAAGTCACACCTTTCAAGTGCTGGAACACAGCTTGAATCCCCCAGAAACAGCCACCGGAAAGAACGGCAGTCTCCTGCGCTTTTGCGGGGGCGACGGGAGCGTCGACGAC
The DNA here is from genome assembly GCA_963833345.1 of uncultured Acidobacteriota bacterium. Taxonomy (GTDB): domain Bacteria; phylum Acidobacteriota; class Terriglobia; order Acidiferrales; family UBA7541; genus Acidiferrum. Next base: position 5,305,722 of record CAWHXI010000002.1, read on the forward strand.
GGGCATTGGAAACGCAGCTTTAGCGTTGGCTCGGCCGTCGTTGGGCTTGGCCGTGGCCCAAGCGAGAACGCCGATACCGGCACAAATCAAGACCGCAATCAAGACAGCGCGCATGGTGTAAGCTCCGCAAACAGCATTCCATTAAAGTATACGCTTGCCGCAAGAGATTGGATGTCGCGCGCCTGCAGTGCGTTATGGGGCGGAATTTCCGTATCCGTGGGCGCTGCTCGTTTCGGATGATAGGGCAGGGAAGATCTAGCGCATCTCGGTTGCCAAGTAAGGCGCGCCTAATTCACGATTAGCGTCAACTGAATCGGTTGCAATTGGAGCGGCTTTCCGTTTGCGGACATTGCCGACGGCGTGACTATTATTATGAATTGTCCTTGAGGCGTCACGATCTGAGGCGGTTGAGGCGAAGCGAGGCTTGTGCTTCCGCCGCCGCAGCCTGCAACAGTCAAGAAAGCTCCCAACATTGCAAGAAGGATCGTCGCAACGAATGCGCCGGAAAAAGTGAGGCGCCTCGGTCGTGCGCTCGAAATGCGCTTGGCGCCGAACGCCAGCAAGAAAAGCAGGATGACGGCAACGATCAGACCTGGAGCGGCGCAAAGAACCGAGAGCGGTGTTGAACAAGGGATATTGGTATACGGCAGGATGCCGCTGGTGCCACCGCTGGTTGCCACCGATACCGTGAAGAGTGCTGGATTCCCATTTGAGATTTGCAGTGTAGCCGGCCCCTGGATGGTTGCGGCGGCGGGTGCCCCGTTGTATGCGAGGGAAACTGTGCCGGTATAGCCAGCGCCTGGGATTATCTGAAGACTGAACTGGGCGGTCTGACCGGCCGAGATTGTTGCCGATGTGGAGCCAGAAGGCGCCGCGCCGAGAGTCAGCGCCGGATTGGCGAATCCGCCTAAATTGATGACCTGAGGAGAATTTATCGCATCATCCGTGAGTGTGACCGTGGCCGCGCGCGCGCCAGAAGTTAGCGGCGCGAAAGAAACGCCTATCATGCAAGTGGAATTCACCGCATAGGCGGCCGCAGTGCAGCCGTTCGTCATGTTGAAGTCGCCGCTGTTTGCTCCGCCGAGGACAACCGAAGAAATGTGGAGTGTGCCTCCGCCAGAGCTCGTCACCGTGACATTTTGCGCGGTACTGGACGTGCCTTGGACGATGGTGGGAAAGCTGATGGGATCCGGCGTCACGGTTACCGCGGGAGCGGGCGGCGGCGGGGCGACTCCTGCGCCGGTGAGCGTCACGGATTGCGGGCTGCCAGGGCATTGTAGGTGATCGAGAGTGTGGCTTGCTGTGAACCTGTGCCGGAAGCCGACGGCGTGAACGTGATGTTGATGGAACAGAATTTTGTGGGTTGAAGCACGGAAGGTGCTTGGCAGGTGTCGGACTCGGTGAATTGGGAGGGGTCGGCGCCGGTGAGGGAAATGGAGTTCACGTCGAGAGCTTCGCCGCCATTGCTGGTGAGAGTGACGGTTTGCGGAATGCTGGATGAGCCTGTCTGAATCGACCCGAAGGATAGACTTGTGGCCGAGAGGGATGCCGACGGGCCGCTGATGCCTTGTTGACTGGGGGGAATACTGAAGGTGAGTGAGCCCGCGATTTGAGGGATGGTGAACGGAGAGTTGGCTGTTTCCAGGAAGTAGCCAGTTTGTGGATCGACGGTATAGGCGATGGCGGTGTTTTCATCCGTACCAAATCCATAGTCGAAAGAGCCGGTGGGGTCGACGTAGAAGAGAGGAACTGAGGTGAAGCCCGGGAGAGGAGAACTCGCGGTCGCGGTAAGGACACCTGTTTGCAGGTTTACGGAATAGATGTTCACGAACTCGGGGCCGGTGAGATCGGAAGTGGCGACGCAGAGAAATGTTTGTTCCCGTGCTGTCGATCCACAGACCATCGGGGTAGTTGTATTGAGGCAACTGCACGTTTCCGAGAAGTGCGTCCCCGCCAATTCCGAGGAGCTGGATAATGCCGAACTCGAGGAGATTGTTTTGCGTGCCGGTGACGTAGTAGCGGCCTTGGGGATCCATGGCGAAACTGTCGCCACGTTGGGAAATGGCAGCGTTCGATTGCTGCCCGGTTATGAAACCGGTTTGTGGATCGATGGAGAGAGCCTGAAACTCCGAGCCTTGCGTGATCATGGTATTCGCGGACTCGGGGTTCGGTCCCATGAAGATGAGAAAGCTTTTTTATTCGGAGGCTGGGCGAAGCCAATGGCTGTTGAGTCGAGTTCGGTGGCCGAGCCAGGGACGGGAGTAAGACCGGGGCCGCCGAGGGTGCAGGCCGTCGACGACGGCGAGATAGCGAAGGTCTCCACCGAACCGTCTCCCGGATTCTGTCCTACGCGGTTAACCACGGCGATGTAGTTTCCCGAAGGCTCGACAGCGATAAAAGCCGGTTGATTTGTAACGGATGAAGCGAAAGGCGAGCAGGCGACCTCTTGATAGGCGCCGATGGTGGCAGCGGTGATTTGATACATGTGAATGCTGCTGGTGCCGATCGCGAAAAGAAAACGGCCTTGTACGTCAATCACCAGGGATTGGTTGGCTGCCGTAAATGGAGATCCCGCGACCGCAGTGAGTCCGCCTGTTTGATCGTTGCGTGAGGCCACGGCGCCTGCGGAGGAGAACACTAGCGGTTGCTGGAGTTGGGCACAGGCGGAGGGGACGATCGAGGCCGCCAATGCAAGAGCGGCGAGGATTATTAGAGTTTTCAAATAATTCGTTGGGCGCAAACTGCAAACTTTGTGCGAATGAAGGGGAAATTCGCGTGTCTGGGCCATGTGTCTTCCTTGGCCGTCGAAAATAGCGGCGCCTCGTTGAACCCGAGAGGGAACGTTTGCGAATCCACGGTAAGCCGGAAAACGTACGGAGTCAATAAAATATATCAAACGATTTAATACACTCAACAGTTCATAAAAAGCAGGTTGCAGGGCAGTTTTGAGTGCGGATCGATTGTTAAAGAATATTAATGTTGGAATCGCGCTTCCTGCGTTACCGTTCGGAGCTTATGCAACCAGCACACCTTGATTTGGAAAAGCTTTCGTCTTCAAACGGCACCAGCCTGGTGACGCGCCTTAACGGGAAGCTGAGTCTCGAGACAGTTCATAACTTCATTCAGACGCTGCGGCCGGAGCCTTCGGCGCACCTGGTGCTCGATATGAGCGGGGTGTCCTTTCTGGACTCGGCAGGAGTCGGGGCGCTGGTATCGCTCTTCGTCCACCGGCGCAATATTGGAAAGTCGTTTGCCATCGCCGGGCTAACACAGCAGGGCATGGCGGTGTTACAGGTCGCTGGCCTAGTGAAGCTCCTGCCGAACTTTCCCACCGTTGAGGCAGCCCTTGCCGCAAAGAACTAACCCTCTTCGTCGAGCAGGATCTGCAGCGAATTTGAGGTCAGGTCACCCATCCCCCCTCCCGGTTTTTTTGTAACTGCGGATTCTAAAGGACTTTAACTTTAAGTCCTGCGTTTCAGAACTGCGCATTCTAAAGGGCTTACAGGCGAATTTTTGTAAGTGCGCATTCTGAAGAAGTTAGCGCAAAAGCGGCCGGGGGCAGCAAGACTGAGCAGTGAACATCATAAGTATACATGAAGAATTACTTACCTCATAGAATAGCATGAATCATAAAAATGTCAATGCCAGCATTTTCTGGCATGGCGTGGTGGCTTTGACACAGGGCGGCCCATGTCGGTGGCTGGCATCCCGACTCGTTCCAAATTGGAACGACGCTTTTGCCGACCGTCTTTGATGCGCTGGTATACTCGGGCGCATGAACAACCAATCTGGATTTGAGCTGCGGGATGCGGAATATCAGCGGCGGGTGCGGGACAGTTTTGAGCGACAGGGGCTGATGAAGCATTTGGGGGCCCGGCTGGTCTCGCTGGAGCCAGGTGGGGCGGTGATTCGGGTGCCGTTTCGCGGGGAGTTGACGCAGCAGCATGGGTATTTTCATGCTGGCGTGACGGGAGCCATTGCGGATAGCGCTTGCGGGTATGCGGCTTATACGCTGATGGCGGCGGAGGATTCGGTGCTGACGGTCGAGTACAAGATAAATTTGCTGGCGCCGGCGGATGGGGAGGAGTTGGAGGCACGGGCGCGGGTGGTGCGATCGGGGAAGACGTTGAAGGTTTGCATGGCGGATGTGTTTGCGCGGAAGGCGGGAGCGGAGAATCATTGCGCGACGGTGCTTGCGACGATTATGTGTATGGCGGGGAAGGCAGATCGGCCAGGGTAGGGAAGGAAAGAGCAGGCAAGAGGGGCACGGCGTGCCGTGCCCCTACGGTTCGCGGAGGATGCGGATTAGTTCGGCGGCGGCGTGGGGTAGGCGTGCGCCGCGGCGCGAGACCAAGTAAACGTGGCGCGGCATGTTCATTTGCCGCACTTTCACTTCCTTCATCCAACCGTGCTCGATCTCCCATTGGACACACATTCGCGGGACGATGGCTACGCCCATACCCATTTGCACGAAACGCTTGATGCTTTCGATGGTGGGCATTTCGATGGGCATTTTCAGTTCGGTGCGGTTTCGGGCAAAGAGTTCGATGACACGGCGGCGGAACGGAGATTCCACGCTGTGGGCGATAAAGTCTTCGTTGCCGAGATCGGCGACATCGACCTCGCGTTTTTTTGCGAGCGCATGTTTTGGAGGAACGACCAGGGTGAGCTCATCCTTTCGGATTTCGGTGGCTTGGAGCTGGGACTCTTGCGGGACGTAAGAAACGGCGCCGACGTCCAAGCGGTAATTGAGGACTTCGTGGGGAATATCGCGAGAAAACATGCGATGAACGCGAACCAATACGCCCGGATGAAGCTGGCGAAATGTGGCTAGGGCAGGGAGCAGGGCGTGGATCGAACTTTCATTTACGCCTAGGGAGAGTTCACCTCGGCTGAGGCCTTCGAGCTCGCTAAGTCCTTTTTTTACTTCATCGCGGAGGTTGATCAGGCGCTCTGCATAGTCCTGGAGAAGCGTTCCGGCGTCTGTGAGGCGCACCGGACGCGCGCCGCGGACAAACAGCGGCTGGCCCAGACCGTCTTCGAGCTTGCGAATTGTTAGGCTGACGGCAGGCTGGGTGCGGTAGAGTCGCTCGGCGGCGCGGGAGAAGCTGCCTTCCTTGGCAACCATCAGAAAAACCTGGAGTTCGCCGAGATCCATGGCCTTTTGCCTCCTTGGGCAGTATAAGGCAGGATTATCAAAAGCAGAACAAAGATAAATTTGACCGTGAGCGCTCTATCTGTCTTACTACTAGCATAGGGGGACTCCATGGACTCCGTACGCATCTTCGATACGACGCTGCGCGACGGCGAGCAATCGCCGGGCTTCTCGATGAACACCGAGGAGAAGATCCGCATGGCGCGGCAGCTTGCGGCGCTTGGAGTGGACGTCATCGAGGCCGGGTTTCCGATTTCTTCGCGCGGCGATCTTGAGGCGGTGCAGCAGGTGGCGCGGGAAGTACGAACCGTTCCCATTGCGGCCTTGGCGCGAGCCAAGAAGCAGGATGTTGAGGCCGCAATTGAAGCTCTCGAACCGGCGGCGGCGCCGCGTATGCACATTTTTCTGGCGACTTCGGATCTCCATCTGCGTGTGAAGCTCAATATGACGCGGGAGCAGGCGCTCGAAGCGATTAGCTCGATGATTCGTTTGGGGCGGAACAGCGTTGGGGAGGTGGAGTTCTCGGCCGAAGATGCCGGGCGCACCGACATTGGATTTCTTTGCCAGGTGTGTCAGGTGGCGGTGGATGCGGGCGCTACCATTTTGAATCTGCCGGATACCGTTGGTTATGCCGTACCGGATGAGTACGGTGCCATGTTCGAGCAGGTCCGCGCACATCTCGACGATCCGCAGGGCATAACTTTGAGCGCGCACTGTCACGATGATTTGGGATTGGCGGTGGCGAATTCGCTGGCGGCGGTTCGCGCGGGCGTGCGGCAGATTGAATGCACGGTCAACGGAATCGGCGAACGGGCGGGAAACGCGGCGCTCGAAGAGATTGCCGTGGCGCTGGCGGTCCGGAAGGAAAGTTTTGGCGTGACGACGAACATCAAGCTGGACGAGCTGTTCAAGTCGAGCCGGATGCTGACGGAAATTACCGGCGCAGTGGTGGCGCCGAACAAGGCGGTGGTGGGCGCGAATGCGTTTGCGCACGAAGCTGGCATTCACCAGGACGGCATCATCAAGAATCCATTGACGTACGAGATTATGTCGCCGGAGTCGGTTGGCGTGCCTTCGCGGTCGTTTGTGCTCGGGAAACATTCCGGACGGAACGCGCTGAAAGTGAGCCTGCGCACTCTCGGCTATGAGCCCAGCGACGAGGAATTGGCGGAATGCTACAAGCGCGTGACCACGCTCGCTGATAAAGCGAAGCAGGTGCGTCCGCGTGACTTGGTGGCCATCGCGCATGAAGTGATGCGGCGTCGTCCTACGGCAGTTGCGGCGGAGGCGAGTTCCGCGGTGTAGTTGTGCGAGGAGCAAGCCGCGGTTTGCGAGTTTTACGGTAATTGGTGATGCAGATGAAAAAGACCATTGTTCTTTTGCCGGGAGACGGCATTGGGCCGGAAGTTACGCGTGCCGCGGCGACCGTGCTGCGCGAGTGCGCGAACGAATTCAACCACGAGTTTGATGTTCACGAGTTTCTGGTCGGCGGCGCGGCCATCGACGCCGCAGGTACGCCGCTCCCCAACGAAACGCTCGATGCTTGCCGCAAAGCTGACGCCGTTTTTCTTGGCGCAGTCGGTGGATCAAAGTGGGATTCGCTTCCGGTGGGGAAGCGGCCGGAGAGCGGGCTGCTTGGTTTGCGCAAAAGCATGGGGCTGTACGTCAACGTGCGTCCGGTGAAGGTGCTGGAGCCGTTGCGCGGAATTTCTCCGCTGAAGCCTGAGCGTTTGGGGGATTTGGACATCGAGATTGTGCGTGAGCTTGCCGGAGGAATGTATTTCGGCGAGCGCGGGAACACGGTGGAAAATGGCGTCGAGCGCGCCTGGGATACGGAATCGTATTCGACCCCCGAGGTCGAGCGGGTTGCGACCTTTGCGTTTGCTAGGGCGGAGAATCGCTCGCGGCGCGTGTGCTCGGTGGACAAAGCCAATGTTTTGATGAGCTCGCAGCTTTGGCGGCGGACTGTCGTGGCCATGAGTGGCGTCTACTCCTCGGTGAAGCTCGAGCACATGTACGTCGATAACGCCGCGATGCAGCTTACCCTGAAGCCTTCGCAGTTTGACGTGATGCTGACGAGCAACATGTTCGGCGACATTTTGAGCGATGCAGCGGCGGCGCTGGTGGGCTCGATCGGCCTGATCCCTTCGGCGAGCTTTGGGACGGGCGCGCCTCTCTTCGAGCCGATTCATGGGTCGGCGCCGTCGCTGGTGGGGACGGATTCGGCGAACCCGGTTGGATCGATTCTCAGCGCGACGCTGATGTTGCGTGATGCATTTGGGCTTTCGCTTGAGGCGGATTGGGTCGAGCAGTCGCTCCACCGCGTTCTCGCTGGCGGATACCGCACTGTGGATATCGCACAGCCTGGCGCGAGCACGATCGGCGGATCGGTGTTCACCGAGATGCTGCGCGAAGAGATGCAGCGCACGCTCGAGCACGCCGAGCGCTACGGCTGGGGCGTGTAACACGGCCCCCCATGACATAATGCTATGAACCGATGAGAAACGTTTTCCAAGCTCTGTGCCTAATTCTGTAAGCATTTTCTCTTCGTCAGCTTCAAACCCTACTCATGAAAACATATCAGGGCGAGTCGTTGCCTATGCAGGACCACTTGTGTGTTTGAATGGGAATGGAGACTGGTCGATGGTGATTCGTGTCCAACAAACCAAAAACATCCAGAGTGAATTCATCCGGGTGGACTTCACTCTTCCTTGCCGCAAGTCACTCGAATGGATGTCTTCAAGCCGTCAGTTCAGAAATTTCGTCTAATCCGGCAGAAGGAATGCGATTCGGCGCTGTCAGGATCCGTGGGCAAGGAATCTCAGGAAAACCCTATTCTGCCGATATGGGAGTATCCTCCCGGCGCCGAGCATGAACGACTTCCATTCGGTCAGGTTCTACCTTGCTACCGATCGTTGGACCTGCCTCTAATTCCTGTCGTTTGAACATTCCAGTCGACTTGTCAATGCCCCCGGATAGAAAGCGCACTTGGCTTGCGGTAAGCCGCTGAGGATGCTACTTTTACACTTTCTTAGGCAGCCGACGCCCCCAGGTCGTGGTACACACATGGGTGTGGAGGCGGGCGCCCGTTTGGCATTCGATCCTGAATGAAATAATTTAGGGTGCGAATCATTATTCAAGCTTTCAGCGCAAATATGTTTCACCTTGCAACAGCGGCCCGACAAGGGCCGGTTATCTCTAATGGTTGACCCAGCTACCAATTCGAAACGCGTGACAGCCGGTACGGCGGCGCGCCCGGCGACCCACTGGCGCGTCGAAGGCTCCCTGCTGGAGCTGGGAGCTATGCGCCCGGTGTGGTTTTTTACGTGGAATGCGCAGAGTTTTGCGGAGCGCTGGAGGCGTCGAGCGGGAATCGCGTGGATAACGATTACCCGGCCCATCGATTATGCGATAAACCGGACGCTGGCCACGAGACTGCTGCACACGCTGCTGCGAGGCGTGAGCCGCGACCGTTTGGACCTTCTCGGCGAGGAGTATTTCCACTACGTGCTGAAGCCGCAGCTTCGCCGCGAAGCTGTCGAGAAATTGCTCGAAGCGGGACAGAGCGGCGAGCGGATTGTGCTTGTCGGCCAGCTCCTGGATCATATTTTGCGGCCGCTGGCGCAGCATCTCGGCGTCGAATCGTTTATTTCCAACCGCATGGAATTTCGCGATGGGTACGCCACGGGACGTATACTCGACCCGGTCGTGCGCCCTCGCGGGCCCTTTGCTTGGCTGACTAGTGGAGCTACGGATGGCCGCATCGCGCGCGAGAAACTGTTGCGGCAGCTTGGTTGGACGAAAAAGCCGCTGCAATTGGAGACCGCCGTGCAGACGGCGGTGCGACCTGCGCTCCCTGCGAGCAAATCCGTTACGCTTTTTGACGGAGCGCCGCGCCCCGGTCCGTTATCGGTTCGCGAGACTCTTGCGAATCGCCACATCTTGTTAATAGGCGTTACTGGATTTATTGGCAAAGTGTGGCTTGTCGATCTGCTCGAAAATATTCCGAACATTGGAAAAATTACGCTGCTGATTCGCAGAAACAGGACGACTTCGGCGCAGAAACGCTTTCAAAAAATTATCGAGGAGTCGCCGGCGTTCGACACGCTCCAAGAAAAATACGGACGCAAACTAGGCACGCTGCTCGAGGACAAGGTTGAAGTTGTCGAGGGCGATGTGGGCATGCCAGGGCTGGGCCTCGATCAGGCGACGCAGGCGCGTCTGGCAAAATCGCTCGATTTGGTCGTAAACAGTGCGGGGTTGACCGATTTCAATCCAGACTTGCGCGATGCGCTCGCTTCCAACGTGGATTCCACACTGCACCTGCTTAACTTTTTGCGGAAGTGCGACCACGCCGGGTTGATGCATCTCTCGACATGCTACGTAGTGGGCATGCGCGACGGGCGCGTGACGGAAGAGTTGCAGAGTAACTACAATCCCGCGCGCGACCCGGCATTCAACGCCGAAAAAGAAATTGGTTCTTTGCGCGAAACGATCCGCCACGTCGAAGAGCGCGCAGAAAGCCCGGAGCTTACGAAAGCTCTAAAGCGACAGGCGCTTGGGCGTGGCGGCGATCCAACAGCTGTGCCGGCAACGGAGCTCGATGGCGTCTTGAAACGGAACAGGCAGCGCTGGGCGCGGAACCGACTGGTGCGCATTGGCCTGCGCCGCGCGCAGCATCTGGGCTGGCCAAATACATACACGTTTACGAAGAGCCTGGGCGAATCCATGCTTGCGCGCTGCGCCGGCGAGTTGCCGATTGCGATTGTGCGGCCCTCCATTGTGGAAAGTTCGGAGCGGTCGCCATTTACCGGTTGGAACGAAGGGATCAACACTTCCGGGCCGCTGTCGTATTTGCTAGGAACCAATTTCCGGCAATTGCCTTCGAACGAGCGCAAGTGCCTCGACGTGATTCCCGTGGACATGGTTTGTCGGGGAATGACACTGATTGCCGCGGCGGTGATTTCGCGGAAGCATGCGCGGATGTATCAGCTGGCCACTTCTGCGATTAATCCCGTGAACATGGGGCGCAGTATCGAACTCACAGGCCTCGCGCACAGAAAACATTACCGAACGCAGCAAGGAATCGAGCACTGGCTGAAGGTGAAATTCGAGACGATCCCCGTCTCGAAGCAACGCTACGAGCGCCTTTCCATTCCGATGCAAAAAGCGGTCATCTCCCGCATCAACCGGGCCGCAGTTTCCCTGCACATGAAGAAAGCTCCGCTCGCCAAACAGGAACGTGATTTGATCCGCGCGGAAAAGCTCATCGAGCTGTATGAACCGTTTATTCTTCACAATGAGCACGTGTTCGAATGCGAGAACGCGCGCCTCCTCTCCGCGGCGCTCTCGCCGGAAGAAAAAGCGATTTTTGATTTTGCTCCCGAATCGATCGACTGGTGGGACTACTGGATCAACGTGCACATTCCGGCGCTGCGCCGGTGGTGCTATCCCTTGATGGAGGGCCGCCCGCTCGAATCGCGCGCGCCACGCGAGCTGGATTGGTCTCCTGAGCATGCCCGGGCTGCTGTTGTGTCAAATTCTGCGACGCCGTCAGACCCTCTATGGCGATCTTCGTAACCGGCACGACCGGATACTTGGGCAGCTACGTCGCCGCGGGATTGTTCACCGAACACCGCGACACGCTGAATCTTCTGGTTCGCGCTAAGAGCGAGGAAGAAGCGCGCGAGCGGCTGTGGACTTCACTGCAACTCCATTTCGGGTTTCGCGAGTTTTGCGAACTTCTCCATTCGCGCGTGCGAATTTTTCGCGGCGACCTGACGAGCGAGCGTTTCGGCCTTAGCGACGATGAATACCATGCGCTGGTCGACACCACCGATTCGATCATTCACTGTGCCGCTTCGTTGAACCGCAAATCGGAGCGGCAGTGCCTCAACGTCAATTTGCGTGGAGGCCTCGAAGTGATCCAGCTGGCCCGGCGCGCGCAGAATCGCAACGGTTTGCGGCGGTATTCGCACGTGTCTACCGTGGCCGTCGCCGGAAAGCGGCGCAACGAAGTCGTAACCGAAGATGCGGCCATCGACTGGGCACGGTCGGACTACGATCCCTATGCCCGCACGAAAAAATTCGGCGAGTATATGCTGCACCAGCTTCTGGCTGATGTGCCGCACACGATTTTCCGGCCCGCGATAGTTTTGGGGGACAGCCGGCGGCCGGAGACTTCCCAGTTCGATATGGTGCAAGCCTTCGACGTTCTGGTGCGTATGCCTGTTCTTCCGCTGCGTCCTAAGGATAAAATCGACATCGTGCCCGCAAATTACGTAAGCAAGGCCATTGTGGCAATTCATCAAAAGAGTGAGCCGCCGCATGGCATTTATCACCTGTCGTCGGGGGTGGGGTCGCAGACGTACAAGGAATTGACGGATGCCCTTGCGGAAGCGGGCGGGTGGCGGCGTCCCGCCTACTGGCCCTGGATGGGCGGCACGTTTTCTGGGACGGTGAATCGGCTCTCGAACGGAAAAAGCGCGGTGGCCCACGGTGCGTCGCTTTTGAAAGTTTTCTGGCCTTATCTGGATTGGAACACGGTCTTCGACAATTCGCGCGTTGTGGCCGAGCTAGGGGAATCTCCCGCAAAGTTTTCGAACTACGCATTTCCTCTGCTGAAATTCAGCCGACAAAACAAGTTTCGCTATCCGGCAAAACCATGGCCCGAGATGAAGGTTGACACGCCGGAAAAATCCGCGGTTGCGGGGAGCGCTCGCGCATGACGGACTTTCTTCTTGTTGCCTGGGTAAGCGCGCTGATTGAGATCAGGCGACTGGGCTGGACCTTCGGCCTGGGCCAGCGCTGGACGCCGGGCGAAAAACTGCGGTTGCTTTTTGCTGGCTACAACGGCACTAGAAACACGGGCTCGGACGTGCGCGTCCAGGAAATGCTGCGACAGGTGCGGCATGTGCTAGGCGCGGAGAAAGTCGATTTCAGCGTGATGACGCAGAGTTTCGATCGCACGCTGGGCTATTTCGATGGCACGAAGCAGGTTTATCTTCCGGATGTGTTTCCGCCGTTTTTGTTTCATGAGGTTAAGAAAAATCACGGCGTCATCGCGTGCGAAGGCTCCATGTTCAAAAGTAAATTCGCCAATGCGCTGACCACGATGATGATCGGTTCGCTGGGCCTCGCCTCCGCGGAGAATAAGCTTTCCCTCGGCTATGGCGGCGAAGCGGGGCACATGGATGGGCTCATTGAGTGGATGTGCGAGCGCTACGTGCACGATTCTCTGGTGATCACACGCAATGAGGAATCGCAGAAGCTGCTCAGTTCTTTGCGCATACCGACGGAACTCGGTACGGACACCGCGTGGACGTTCGAGCCGCATCCACCTGCGTATGGCCGCAAAACGCTCCGCGACGCGGGTTGGGATGAGAAGACTCCCGTGCTCGCGGTTTGTCCGATTCATCCATTCGTCTGGCCGGTGAAGGCTTCGGTCGGGAAATATCTCGCACGCGCCACCACCGGCGCGTATAAGGACAGCCAGTACCGCACAGTTTACTTTTTTCAGTCCGGCCCGGAAGTCGAGAAAAAATACCAGCACTACATCAACAGTTTCATCAAAGCGCTCACCTCGTTTCGCCAGCGCCATAATGTTTTCCCAATTCTTGTCGGGATGGAGCGGCTGGACGCGGTCGCTTGCCGCGATATTGAGAAAGCACTCCCGGGCATTCCGGTTTTCACTTCCGACGACTACGACATGTTCCAGATCGTCTCGATTCTTCGCGCCGCAACGTACATGGTTTCCTCGCGGTATCACGGAATTGTGACTTGCATGCCGAGCTTGGTAGCTTCAGCGGGCGTCACCATGGACGAGCGCATCCGCAATCTCATGCGCGAGCGCGGACACCAGCATCTCCTGCTGACTGTCGACGACGCCGATCTCGAACCCAAGCTCATAAAGATGATGGACACGTTGGTGGCGGAGGCGGATTCCGTACGCGATGGTATTGGCAAGACAGTTGTGCGCAATCTCAAAGTCATGGCGCGCATGGGTACTTTTCTAGAAGACGCCATGCGCCGTACGTATCCAGAATTTCCGCTCCGCTCCGGAGTCCTTTCGTGGGAAGACTACCTCCCACCTTTGAATGACACGTTGTTGCAACTTGTTGAGCGCTACGACTCTTCATCCGCTGTGCCGCAACATTCTGTTGCTGGAACTGCGTCTCGGTGATGCCCGGCCCAGCTGCCATGCCAAGTTTTCTCGAAGATATTTTCGCGCAACTAAAAAAGGCCGATAGCCGCGTCGTGCTGCGCGAAATTCATGGCGAGAAGTTCGTCAGCGTTTCGGGAAGGGAATTGCTCGAGCAAGTGCAGCGAGTGCGTGCGCATTTGCGGCACGCGGGGCTTCAACCTGGTGAGCGCTGCGCGCTGCTCGCGCCGAACTCCGCACGGTGGGTGGCGTTCAATCTCGCGTTGCTGGCGGAAGGCGTTATCGTCGTGCCGCTGTACGCGCGGCAGGCACCCGTCGAATTAGCCGCGATGATGAAAGATTGTCTGCCGCGGTTTTTGTTTACTAGTGATTTGACGCTGGGCGAGGCCGTAGCGAAGGCCTTGCCGCCGCAATGGTCGAACGCGCGAAGGCTTGTTCTTTTTGATGATGTTCTGCAAGAGCCTGCATCGGATGGGGTCGTCGTCCCCGAGGGGCCGAACTCTCGTGCGGATGCGGACCTGGTGACTATCATCTATACGTCGGGTACATCTGGAGAGCCCAAAGGTGTTTGTCTGAATGTTGGCAATGTGACGCACATCATTTCCTGCGCACGCGAGCGATTCGATCTGCTCATGGGGGAAACGCATGAGCCTGACAGAGTCTTCCACTATGGTCCGTTCAGCTTCGCGGCATCGTGGATCCTGCTGCTTACGTGTCTTTCACGGGAGAGCGTTCTGACATTGTCCACGGATCTGACCAAGCTCGCGGACGAAATTCGGATTGCTTCTCCGCATTATTTCTTGAATGTACCGACACTTCTGGAACGGGTTCGCCGGGGTGTCGAAGAAGCGCTGTCGAAGCGGTCCGCTCCAATCCGGTCTCTTTATGGAAAAGCGCGCGAAGCATGGATGCGGAAACACTTGGGCCGCGGGCGCGCAGCAGATGTTTTCTGGCTGGGCCTCGGACGCAAATTCATTTTCATCAAGATTAAAGACCGTTTCGGCCCGAATATTCGCGTTTTAATTTGCGGATCAGCGCCGCTTGCTCCGGAAACCCAGCAGTTTTTTCTCATGCTCGGGATTCCAGTGTTACAAGCCTACGGCTTAACGGAAACTACCGCGATCTGCACGTTGGATGACCCTCGCGTTCCGGTCGAGCCAGGCTACGTAGGGACGGCGGTCAATGGCATCGAGATGAAGGTTGGCGAAAACGAAGAGATCATCGTGCGCGGGCCGAATATTTTTCCCGGTTATTGGAATCGGCCGGAAGAAACAGCGCGCGTGATGGAGGACGGTTGGTTTCATACCGGGGATCAGGGCGAGGTGAATGTTCGTGGCAATTGGCGCATCATCGGACGCCTTAAGAATTTGATTGTGCTGAATTCGGGCCACAAAATTACACCTGAACCCATCGAAGAGAAGCTGGCAGGATTGGTTCCCAGTGCGCAGCAGATCGTTGTGGTCGGCAATGGCCGCGGCTTTCTTTGCGCGCTGGTGACGGGCGCTGTCGAGCGTGCCGCCGTGCAATCGGCCTTGGATACCTTGAATCTCGAGCTTCCGCATTATCGCCAAATTCGCAATTTCACGGTGCTCACAGAGAACCTCACGCCAGAAAACGGGCTTCTCACGGTTATGGGTAAACTTCGGCGCGATGCTATCAACGCGCGGTTCGCTGCCGAAATCAACGCCATGTACGCCGAGGCGCTGGAAAGTAAAGCAGCCGCCGGGAGCAACGCGTGAAGTCGTTCACCGGCAAAGCGCTTCGCTGGGAATGGCGCGAAGGGCGTGATCGAGTTGGTGCTCGATCGTGCGCCAGCGAACGAAATTGGGCTCGCGATGCTCGAAGAATTGGAAAAATTTGTTGCTGCGATGGAATCGCTAGCATCAGATACTTCCGCCTGCATCATTTACAGCAACCGCAAGCATGGTTTTTCCGCAGGTGCCGATCTTCGGGAACTTTACCAGGGTGCCGCGCAACTTTCCGAAGAAGACCGCGTTTCCGGTGTGCGCAATTTTCTTGCGCGGATTCAAGCCGCTTTTAACACCATCGATGCAGCTCCGTTCACGACGATCGCGGCTGTCCATGGAGTATGTTTTGGAGGCGGCTTCGAGCTCGCCTTAATCTGCGACATCATCGTGGCTGACAAAATGGCGCGTTTCGCGTTTCCCGAATTGCGACTCGGTTTGATCCCAGGCTTTGGCGGCATACCGCGATTGAAACGCGATTTGGGCAACGCGTTTATTCGCGATCTTCTCTTGACGGGTCGCAGCGTTAACGCCGCGCGCGCACAAGCCGTGGGGCTCGTCGCGCAGCTTGCCGCAGAAGGGGAAGCGCTTCGCATAGCGCGTGCGACCGCGGCCCAAGTCGTTAAGTTTGACGGCGTCACGCGTTCGGCCGCAAAAAAGTTTATCAAGCCAATTCCGCATGAAGAACTGCGGCAGGAAATCGATCTGTTCTGCGACCTGTTTGCGCGCCCCACCGTGATGGCCGCTCTAAAGAAATTCGTCGAATCTACCGACGCGATGCCGTATCTGCCGTAGAAAGTTCCCTGGAATTTAGCGGCTTCCGTTGAGGCAGGTCATTTTCCTTCTTCGTGCGGAAAATGGTAAATTTAAGCTTCCATGCGAACGCTTGAGCAAACCACCCAGGAAGTGCTCGATCTGGCGTCGAAACACTTCAACGTGCCGGCGGGCTCGCTTGCGCCTGAGGACGATTTCTTCAAGAAGTTGGGAATCGACAGCCTACAAACGCTCGAAATGCTGAGCCGTCTCGAAAATCATTTTGGCATTGAATTACCCGACTATGAAGTGCAAGGTGTCAGCGACTTTCGCACGCTCGCTTCGCGGATTCAATCCCGCCTGTAATGCTGGACCTCTCGAAATATCAATCCATCGGCGCGGCGCTGAAGGATGCGCTGGAAGAATTCTCACACGAAGTGTGTCTGATCGAAGCCGACCGCGAGCGAGAGAAAGAGCGGCTCACGTATCAGGACTTCAAAGCGCGCGCGCACCCGCTCGCCAAGGCGCTGCAAGACGCGGGCTTCAACGTGGGCGATCGAGCCAGCATTATCATGACGAACCAGTCCAAGTGGTTGATATCCGCTTACGCGATTTTGTACGCCGGCGGTGTTTTGGTGCCGCTCGACTACAAACTCACTCCGGACGAGCAATGGCAACTGCTCGAGCATTCGGGCGCAAAAGTTCTGATCACCGAATATCCCATCTGGAGACAACTGAGTGTGGCCGCGGGCCGCTCTGCCGTAACAAACGTGACCACTGCCCTCGTGACCGAAGCACCCAAGAACGCCGATCTCGACGGTGCCATGCGCTGGGAAGAGTTTCGCGGCAGCGGCGAACCAGCTTTCGTTCCGCGCGCGCGCAAGGACGTGGCGTGCATTGTCTATTCTTCAGGCACTGGCGGCCGCCCTAAAGGCTGCATGATGACGCACGAGAATTATCTCGAGCAGTGCGTCGCGCTAACGTCTATCTACCCTTTTTCACCGGGCGTGCGATATCTCAGCATTCTGCCGACAAATCACGCTATCGATTTCATGGTTGGCTTT
Source organism: uncultured Acidobacteriota bacterium (assembly GCA_963833345.1). Taxonomy (GTDB): domain Bacteria; phylum Acidobacteriota; class Terriglobia; order Acidiferrales; family UBA7541; genus Acidiferrum. The sequence continues at coordinate 5,322,600 of CAWHXI010000002.1, forward strand.
TTCGGGCCGTTCATTTGTGGCGCAGCCGTTGTACATTTGCGTACTCTACGACCCGAGTACGTGCGCGAGGCATTTTCAAAATACAAGATCACCTATGTGAGTCTCGTTCCGCTCGTGCTGAAAAATTTGCAGAAGGGTTTGCAGGCGCGGTTTGACGAACTTCCATCCGGCAAACGCAAAATGTTTAACGCAATCGTTGTCGTCAACAAAGCGCTGACGAAAAGCCGGCCCTGGCTCCGCCTCAGCCGCCGCTTGTTGAAGCAAGTCCACGACCCTTTTGGCGGGGAACTCCGCACGATTATTGTCGGCGGCGCGTTCAGTGAGCCCCAGACGCTGCAATTTTTTTACGATCTGGGCATACCGGTCGCGAACGGCTATGGGTTGACCGAAGCTGGCACTGCGATCACCGTCAACGACCTGAAACCCTTTCGTGCGGATACCGTCGGCAAGCCGCTTCCCGGCATGGAGTTGCGCATCGTGAATGCCGGCGCCGACGGCATCGGCGAAGTCTCCGTCCGCAGCAAAACGATCATGTCCGGCTATCTGAATGAGCCCGAGCTGACTGCCGAAACCATCGTCGACGGATGGCTGATGACCGGCGATCTCGGCCGCGTTGACGCCACGGGCCACTTGCAATTGTTCGGGCGCAAGAAAAACATGGTTGTGACCGAGGAAGGCAAGAACATTTATCCAGAGGACATCGAGGCGGTCTTCGACAGCCTTCCGGTCAAAGAATTTTGCGTTTTCGCCGCCAACTACATCTGGCCTCAACGCTCGCTGGTCGGCGAGCAGCTGCTGCTTGCGCTGCACCTTGAGCCCGGCCAAACTTACTCCGACGAGCTGCGCCGCGATATTTCCGCGCGCAACAGCAAGCTGCTGAATTACAAGCGCATTCACGGCGTGGTTCTGTTCGATGAGGATTTTCCACGCACAGCTTCGCTCAAAATTAAAAGAAACTCCCTCGCGGAGCAGATTGCGAGGCTCGACCGCGCCACTGCGTTTCTGCCTTTGTGAAGATGGTCATGCGCGAACAGGAATGAGCATTTCCTTTGAGGAAATAAAACGGCTTTGAGGCATCAATTCTTTGCGATCGTTAATCCCGCCGCCGGTGGCGGCCGCTCGGCCAAGCTTGCCGGGCCGGCTCTCGCGAGGCTGCGCGAAAAGGGACTGAAGATCGACGTCGTTGCCTCTACAGGACCCGGCCACGCTGTCGAACTTGCCCGCGAAGCCTACGAACAGGGATACAGGCGGTTCATTGCGGTCGGGGGCGATGGCACCGCTCATGAAATTCTGAATGGCGTTTATGAACGCGCACGCGGCAAGGAACGCATTGCTCTCGGCTTCTTACCACTCGGCACTGGCAATTCGTTTCTCCGGGATTTTACAAGGGACGGCGCGGACGCTTCGCTCGAAGCCCTAATCGAAGGTCGAAAAAGAGCCGTCGATTTGATTCGGCTGACTCATACCAAAGGCGAAGTCTATTCGTTCAACCTTCTTAGCTTGGGCTTCACAGCGGACGTGGGTGCTTTGACCAATCGCTATTTCAAACCCTTCGGCTATCTTGGCTATCTGCTAGGCGTTTTTGTACGCGTCGTTCAGTTGCGCCGCCGCGCTTTTCGTTTGCGTTGCGACGAAGATGAGGAATGGGACGAAAGGCGTTGCCTTTTTCTTTCCTTCAGCAACACCAAATATACCGGTGGCACCATGCTGATCGCGCCACAGGCCGATCCCACCGACGGCCTGATTGAGTTTGTCCGCTGGGGGCCGATCGGACGCATCGGATTACTGCGCATGTTGCCCAAGCTCTACGACGGGACGCACATCGAGCATCCATTGGCTTCGCGCCGAGCTGTGCGCCACATTGATTTTGGCGTGAAAGTTCCCGTGGATGTGCTGATCGACGGAGAAATTGCAGCGCTCGAGTGCTTGTCCCTCGACATAATTCCTGCTGCTGTGGACATCTTTATATGAAGCGCGGACTGCTTGCCCTCCGCAGCGCGTTTCTCTGGATTTTAAGCGGCCTGCATTTTTTCGTGTGCGCGCCTCTGCTCGTCTTCCTTGGCATTTTTCTGGACCCGCACAAGCACGACTGGCTTCAACGCAGCTTCTGCCGTCGCATCGTCTTTCTCGCTGGCGCGCGCGTGCAAGTCGTTCGCGCGTCGGCGTTCGATCCGCAGCGCACCTGCTTTTTCATGGTGAATCACGTCAATTTGTTTGATCCCTTCATCCTGTATTGTGCTATTCCGCAATACGTTCGTGGTTGGGAACTGGAATCGCACTTCAAAATTCCGGCGTATGGCTGGCTCATGAAGCGCTTCGGAAACGTTCCCGTCCCTGACGTGCGCCGCCCTTCCGATTTGAAGCGCATGTGGCGTCTCACGCAGGACGCCCTCGACGGGGGCACGAGCCTGATCATTTTTCCGGAAGCGAAGCGCACGCGCGACGGCCACGTCGACGTGTTTGAAGAGGGCGGCTTCCGCGTCGCGCAACAGTTAGGGATTCCCATTGTGCCTGTTAGTCTCGCCGGATCCATTAAGCATCATCGCACAGGGCACTGGATGCTTTGGCCCGCGACCATCACGGTCCATCTTCATGACGTCATAGAGACAAAGGGAATGACCAAGAAAGATGTCCCCGCGCTTTGCAAACGAGTTCGCGAAATCATCGCTGCGCCGATGGAAGCGAGTTTGGACGAAAAGTCGCGCGAGTAGAGTTTTAGAACGTGGCGATCGCTCTGCCCCAATCGCCGAATACGAAATCAATTGAGGAATGTCAGGAAGGTAGCTTGATGCCCGGAATGGTGCGGCCAGCTCTCGTTTCCTGCCAGGTGTACACGATGCGGTCGATCACGGTGATGGTGGAGACCACCGCAATCACCCAGAGCACGGCTCCCATGCGCGTCGTGAGGCCGCCAATGATCAGCAAAACGAGGCGCTCAGGCCGCTCCATGAAGCCGACTTTGCACAGAGGGATAAGCGATTCCGCCCGCGCTCTCGCATAACTGACCATCACCGAGCCCGCGGTCGCGACGGCAGCCAGCACGACGTAAGGTGTGCGCCCGCTCACGGAATAATAGACGAGCAGGCCCATGTACAGCGCCATGTCCGCGTAACGGTCCAGCGTCGAATCGTAGAAAGCGCCAAAAGCGGTTACGCGGTTTTGGCGGCGCGCCACTTGCCCATCGAGTATGTCCAGGAAGCCCGCGCAGAAAATAATCAGCGCGGCGATTCGAAAATGTCCGAGCGCGAAATTTGCCGCCGCAATGAAGTTCACCACCAGGCCTAGAAAGGTTAGAAAATTGGGATTGACGCCCGTGGCGGCCAGCACGCCGACGATCTTGTCGAGCAGCCACTTACTTCCGGTTCCTATCGCGCCTGTGAAGGTAGCCATTCTTTTGCTACGACCAATCGAGAATTTGATTTTTTCCGCGCGCCTGCGAAATCGTACACTAGGGTCGCAACACTCCGCAAACGAGTGTTTCAATTCGGACCAAATTGGTTTGCATGCTGAGCCGCTTTGTTCTTGACCCTGAGTTGCTCACAGCATACATTCACTTTACTTCATTCGCTATGTGCGCGCGAATCTATGGACAGCCACCTATCACGCCGCGGATTTTTGTCTCAGAGTTTAACGGGAATTTCAGCCGTTTGGGTTTCGACCCACTGGCGGGCCATGCTCTCGGCGGCTACTCATGCGCGCGAGGCCGCCAAATCCGCTTCGCCTGCAATATTTGAATTCTTTACTCCCGAACAAGCTTCGGAGATCGACGCGATCTCGTCCCGCATCATTCCCACCACCGATACCCCGGGTGCACATGAAGCGGGCGTTGTATTTTTCATCGACCGGGCTCTCGTCACTTTTGCCAAAGATAATCAAAAGCTGTATGCCGAGGGCTTGCCCGAGCTGCAGGCCAGAGCGCACGAATTGTTCCCAGCCGTAAAGAAATTTTCCGCCGCCACTCTCGAGCAGCAAGACCAGATCTTGGAATCTTTGGACGCGCAATCTAAAGCGGATGCAAGAAACCCATTCCGTCCTAGTGCCGACGCGGCGACTTTCTTCGAGACGCTCCGTGTCCACACCATCTCTGGATTTCTGATCGATCCCGATGCCAATAAACGCGGCAATCGCGATGGCGCCGGCTGGAAAGCCATCGGTCGCGAGAACGAGCACATGTTCATGCCGCCGTTTGGCTACTACGACAAAGATTATCCAGGCTGGCAGCCGAATCCTCCCGCATCGGACAAACCCAAAACATGATGCTCGATCAGCCCAAATATAAAACGACCGATGAAGTCGACTTCGTCGTCATCGGCTCCGGCGCCGCCGGCGGCATCGTCGCTAAAGAACTATCCGAAAACGGATTCCGTGTCGTTGTGCTCGAACAGGGCCCTTACCTCAGCGAAAAAGATTTCATTCACGACGAAATTGAGGTTCTCAACCGCGATTTTCTAACCAATCATCCTGACCTTCAGCCGAATACGTTTCGCAAAACTCTGGACGAAAAGGCCAAGCCGCAGCGCGCCATTGCCTACGGTCGTCTCGTCGGAGGAACAAGCACGCACTTCACCGCGAATTTCTGGCGCTTCCACGAAATCGATTTCAAGGAGCGCAGCAAAGTTGGCCCGGTCCCCGGCGCGGCTCTGGCCGACTGGCCGATCACCTACGCCGACCTAGAGCCTTATTACACCAAGGTTGAATGGGAGATTGGCGTCTCCGGCCAGGCCGGTGCCAGCCCGTTCGACCCGCCTCGTTCCAAGCCGTATCCCATGCCCCCGCTCCCCGTGAAATCAGGCGGCGTGATTTTCGAACGCGCCGCGCGCAAGTTAGGATGGAATCCTTTCCCCGCGCCCATGGCGATTCTCTCGCAGCCGCGCCCAGGGCGCAGCGCGTGCATCAATTGCGGATTCTGTCTAGCGTTCGCCTGTGAAGTGGGCGCAAAATCTAGCTCGCTCGCCACCGCCATTCGCATGGCCGAAAAAACCGGCCGTTGCGAAATCCGCCCCAATTCCTACGTGCATCGCATCGAGCTAGACGCCAATGGCCGCGCCACCGGCGCCGTTTACTTCGACGCGCAGCGCAACGTGCAGCGCCAGAAAGCCAAAGCCGTCGTCGTCTGCGCGAATGGCGCGGAAACGCCACGCTTGCTTCTCCTATCCGCCAACAAGCAATTTCCCGATGGCCTCGCCAACAGTAGCGGCAAAGTCGGCAAGCATCTGATGTTCAACAGCGGTGCGCTTTCCGTAGGCGTTTTCGAGTATCCGCTGAACGACTACAAGGGTTTCGCCGTCAGCCGCATCCTCCACGATTTTTACGAGCTCGACCCCGATAAAGTCGGCTTTCATGGCGGCGGCGGCCTCGACGCGCGCTTCGATCAGACGCCGATCAATTTCGCCCTGGGCGGCCTCCCGCCCGGCTCTCCGCGCTGGGGCAAGGGCTTCAAGGATGTTTTGAGCCACAACTTCACGCGCACCGTCGAAATTCTTTGCCACGGCACGTCGCTCCCCGTCGAGAACAACAGCTTCTCGCTCGATCCCGACCTGAAGGACGACTGGGGTCTCCCCGCGCTGCGCATGACGTACAAGGATCATCCCGACGACGTTAAGCTAAGCAATTGGCTGAATGTCCGTGCGGCAGAACTTCTCCAAGCCGCCGGCGCGAAGAAGCAATGGTCGTTCCCCGCGGGAGAACAGGAATTCAGCGTGCACTTGCTCGGCACCTGCCGCATGGGCGACGACCCGAAAACCTCCGTCATTAATTCCGATCATCAAACACACGACGTAAAAAATCTATTCCTCTGTGACGGCAGCAGCCTCGTCACCAGCGGCCGCGGCCAGCCCACTATGACCATCGAAGCCCTGGCTTTCCGCGCATCCGACCGAATCACCGCTCTCGCCAAACGCGGCGCTCTCTCCACATAAGCCGCGGCTAAGTCTCATTTTCCGCGCGCGCAGTCAGCGTCGGCTTTCTGGTACACTTTTCTTCGCAAAATTAAGGCTTAGGGGGCTAGGGATGAGTTTGAACCGACGCAACACCACATTCGTAGTGTGCGCATTGGCGCTAAGCACGGGCTTGGCAATCGCTGGGGCGCGGGCTCAATCCAGCGCCGCGCCGCAATCGCCCGCCGCTCCCAAGCTCGCCGAAGACCAATTCAAGAACATCAAAGTTCTGAAGGGCGTTCCCGCCGACCAGATTTTTCCGTCGATGCAATTCATCACCGCTTCGCTCGGTGTCGAATGCGAGTATTGCCATGTCCGCGGCGAAAAAGGTCTCGAATTCGAGAAAGACGACAAAAAGACGAAAGTAACCGCACGCAAAATGATGGAGATGATGTTCGCCATCAACAAAGACAATTTCGAAGGCCACCGCGACGTCACCTGCTATTCCTGCCATCGTGGCGCAGCCGATCCTGTCGCCACTCCCCTCGTCGCCACCGAGGACGCCAAGCCCGAACCCGAGCCCGCTAAAGCACCCGGAGATGCGAAACCAGTTTTGCCTCCAGCCGATCAGTTGCTCGACAAATATCTAACAGCTATCGGCGGCGACGCCGCTCTGCAAAAAGTCACCAGCCGCGTGGAAAAGGGCAAACTCGAAGCCGGCGGCCATCAACTCCCTATCGAGGTTTATGCAAAAGCCCCGGACAAGCGCATCTCCATCATGCACATGCCCAACGGTGAGAGCATCACCGCCTTTGACGGCAAACAAGGCTGGCAGAGCAATGCAGGCCACCCGCATATGATGTCCGCCGCGGAGAACGACGCCGTGCGCATCGACGCCGACTTGTATTTCGCAGCGAACCTCAAAAATCTTTACAAGAAGTTCACTGTGGTGCCCGGCGAAAAAATCGATGGCCACGATACCTATCTTGTGTTCGGCCGCAACGAAGGCCAGCCGCCCCTCCGCCTTTACTTCGATCAGCAAACCGGCCTGCTGCTTCGCCTAGTCCGCTACGCCGAAACCGCCTTAGGCCGCATGCCCACGCAAATTGACTACGCCGACTACCGCGACGCAGACGGCGTAAGAATCCCCTACCGCTGGACCCTCGCCCGCCCCGGCAACCGCTTCACCATCCAAATCGACCAGATCCAGCAAAATGTCCCCGTCGACGACGCCAAATTCGCGCCACCGCCGCCTCCACCCCCGCCGCCCGACAAGAAACCCGCCGGCCATTAGTTTCCGGATTGCCGACATAACCGGTCAATCTCTGCCCATGTTCAGGGCGTCGCGAGCTTGCGAGCTTCGCTAAGGATTTTGGTAAGGCGGTTGGAGAGCCGGTCCAGGCGACGGCGAGAAGGTCCGTTTGGCAGCGAGCGGCGGAACGTTTCGAGCACATGTTGAGTAGCAAGCAAAGAATCGAGCACTCCGCCGAGGCCAGTTCGAGGGGGGGCAGACGGCACCCTCGGTTGCGGAACCAGATGCCGAGGTTTTGAGCGAGCCAGCTCAAATGCCCGCTGGAGATCATTCAACGTGACATCAAGATATTGCATGGTCATTTCGGGAGAGGTGTGACCGAGTAATTTCATTACCGCGGGAAAACCAACGCCGGCTCGAAGCATCTCCGAGGCATAGGTGTGACGAAATTGGTGGGGGACGATGTGCGTGGAAAGGCCGAGCGAATGGCAGACTTGATGCAAGTAATCACGAAAGTGGCGAAGGAGCGTGTCTTTGGCGCCCGGACGGGCCAGGAGCCGTCCATCGGCCGGCAGCGGATCAAGAGAACGAAAGAAGCGGAGGCGTTGGACGAGTTCACACACAAAGGGATCTACGGGGACCATACGTTCCGTTTTGAGTTTGCCGAGCGGCACGTGAATCGCCCATTGACCTGGGCCGGTAGAGCGCAGGCAGTCGAAGGACAGATCGGCACACTCACCGATGCGCATGCCGGTGTGGCGGATGAGCAGAAAGACGTTGCCGCCGAGATCATTGCGCAAGCGGAACTCCTGCTGCAGCAGTTCGTCCTGCTCTGCCGTGAGTGGGCGTGGAAGTCTTTGCGGGAGGCGCGGAATGTCCTCGCGGCGGATCAGATGAGCGAGTTCAGAAAGCTGTTCGGTCCAAGCCAGCTCGTTGAAAATAGAACGTAGAGCGATAAGCCGATTGATATAGGACGCCGTTGACAGCAGCGGCGCTTGCGAGTGCAGGCGGGACATCCAGCCAAGGATGTGGGGTTCACGACGCAATTGGTCGAGGCACTGCACCTCCGGATGATCAGCGCCAAGATAGTTTAGGAAGTTGCGTGCCGTCCCGTGGTGCTGACGAATGGTTCCGGGACTGAGTGCAACGCTGAAGGAATCGACTGCCCGGTCGAAGACCGGAGCCAGAGAATGTTGTAGCGGAGGGCGTCGCGCGCGGTTCATGAGGGAGTCCTCGGAAGAGGACGAATGTGCTGCGCCACGGCGCGCGCATATTGAAGATAGACGTCTTGTGGGGTGACTTGCACATACACCAAATGTGCTGCAGCACATTTGCTGTATTATGCGCACCGGAACGTTATGTAGAGTCGCTTCAGTAAGTGCTTATCAGTCCGACTATTCCTCTTGGATCACAGCACATAAGCTTTCATGATGCGCCTCCTCGGCGGCTACAGGCCGCCGCATTTCCAAGGAGGTCCGTCATGGAGCAAAGCAATCTTCCAATTTCAAGGAACTTGCCACTTAAGCGCCTTGTCACTGACGCGCTGGGCGAGATCGAGCGAATGGGTTACAGCCGGAGATCACGGAACCGATATCGGGCAATTTGGGACCATCTCATCGAGTTTTCCGAGCGAAACGAACTGGGTGATGAGCTTTCTGAAGATTTGGCGACCCGTTTTTTAAAGGAGTATCGCGTCGGTGATGAGGAGAGGGAAAGGACGGGCCAGGGGTGGCGCAAGCATACGGTGTGGGGAGTAAGCGTACTTGCAAATTTTGCTGAGACCGGCCGCATCGAGCGAGCGTTCGCGGACGTGGAGGCGATCCATCTAGTTCCGGCCATGCAGAATACACTTCGTGACTACGTCCAGTATTGTAAGGATCGCCTTCACCTTCGACCGGGGACTCTTCATGGGCGTACGACAGAACTCACGATCTTCTTAGATTTTCTCCATTCAAGAAAAGCGCGGACTCTCGATCAAATTCAGGCACTCGATCTTTCCGAGTTCATCTCTTGTCGGGCGGATCTTCCCCTTGGAAAGATCCGTCGGGATCACTGGTTGCAGCCGAAGACAGTCGCGCGAATCGTTTCGGATATGCGTTCTTTTCTCCGGTTTCTGACGATGCGTGGGATTCTGCAAAAGGATTTCAGCACGGAGCTGCCGAAAATCCGCGTTCCCCGGGATGCAACGATCCCATCGGTCTGGGAACAGGAACTCGTCCTCAGGCTTTTGGAGACCGTCGATCGCAGTTCGGCGAAAGGTAAACGAGATTACGCCATTCTCTTGATGGCATGCCGATTGGGACTGCGTGTTGGAGACATTCGCACACTGAAACTCGATCAGCTTCATTGGGAGGATTCGAGCATAGAAGTCACGCAATCGAAAACAGGTGCACCATTGAGGCTGCCTCTGACCAACGAAGTAGGCGAAGCTCTGATCGACTACTTGAAGTCGGGTCGTCCCCAAACAGTGCATCGAGAGGTCTTCCTCAAAGCGAACCCTCCTTTTGATCCTTTCAAGGGAAACAACCTGCACCACATCGTCACGTATTGGCGCCTGCTAGGAGGAATCCGATTTCGGACCGCACAAAAGCATGGCATCCATTCACTTCGCCACACATTAGCGACTCGGCTCCTGGAGAAGGGAACGCCGTTTACAACCATTGCGGAGATCTTGGGACATACCAGTTTGGAATCGACGCGGATCTACGCGAAGGCTAATGTTGAAGCTTTGCGGAGCGTAGCGTTGGATCCGGAGGAGATGAATCATGCCGAATGATGCATCCACCACCGCGTTCCAGAGCGTTCTGGCTCCCTTCATGGGTCAATTCCTCCAGGAAAAGCGCGCCTGTGGTTACGCCTATCATGAACCGATTCGCATCTTGCACCGCCTTGACGATTTCCTGGTGCAAGAAGGATTGACGACACTGGAATTGCCTCGATCCGCGGCCCGGAACTGGTTGGCAAAGAAACCACACGAAAGTGCGAGCACCCAACAGCGACGGATCACCCTCATTCGTCAGTTCTCGACGTTCTTGTTGCAAGCCGGCTATCCCGCCTACGTTCCCGACTCCACATTGGCTGCTCGTAATCCATCAACCTTCGTACCCAGAATGTTGACCGACGAAGAGCTTCGAAAGTTCTTTCAGGCGATCGATGCGCTTGAGCCGACGGCGCGGTCGCCTTTGCGGCACCTCATTATGCCGGAAGTCTTCCGGCTCCTGTACGGATGCGGGTTTCGTGTCGGAGAAGTGCTGAAACTTCGTGTTCGAGACGTCGACCTCGATCAAGGCATCATTACGGTTCGACAAGGAAAGTTCCGCAAAGACCGATTGGTTCCTCCCGCATTGTCCTTGGTGAACCGGTTGCGCAAGTATGCCGACCATTTCGGAAGCCGCCCGCCCGATGCGATCTTCTTCGCGGGACCGAGCGGAGGGCCTTTCGCTTTACGCACCGTTTATACACTTTTTCGTGAACTGCTGGTGCAGTGTGGGATTCCCCACGCGGGACGAGGCAAAGGCACCAGAATCCACGATTATCGTCACCTCTTCGCCCTCCATACCTTACGACGTTGGTATCGAGACGGTGAGGATCTCGACGCCAAACTTCCTCTTCTGGCCACCTACCTGGGGCATCAGAACCTTTCCGGAACTCAGCGTTACCTTCATCTCACCGCCGAAATCTTTCCCGAGATCACCGCACGAGTGAATGTCGTCTTCGGTGAAGTCATTCCCCGGAGGGTGGCGCGATGAAGCTCACCGATTTTTCCATTCACGTAACGAGCTTTTTAACCCATCACTTGGGCGCGCAGCGGAATCTCAGCCCCAATACGATCAAGGCATACCGCGATGTGTTTACTTTACTTTTGCGATTCTGCCGTGACGTGCAGGGCATCGCCCCAGAGAAGCTGCGCCTCGAACAGATCGATGTTTCATTGGTCGAAGCATTCCTAGATCACTTGGAGAAAGAAAGAAAATCTTCGCCGCGTACGCGAAACCATCGGCTTGCCACTTTGCACGCATTCTTCCGATATGTTCAGGCCGAGGAACCGGCCCACATGCTGCAGTGCCAAAAAATCCTGGCGATTCCCCTGCGGCGGCATGGTCGTCCAACCGTCGCATACCTTTCGAAGGAAGAACTGGCTGAGACTCTGGCGCAGCCGGATCTGCGAACCTCAGAAGGTCGAAGAGATGCCGTTTTGCTGAGTGTCCTCTACGACACTGGAGCGCGTGTTCAGGAGTTGATCGATCTTTCAGTTGGAGATGTGCGATTGGATTCACCTGCGCAGCTACGCCTTCTGGGAAAGGGTCGCAAGATGCGCGCCGTACCTGTGATGGATAACACGGTCCAGCTTCTGCGCGACCACCTACAGGAAAACCACCTCGATCGCCCCGAACAGTTCGACAAGCCTCTTTTCCGGAACGCACGCAGCCAACGCTTGTCACGGTCGGGAATCCGCTACATCCTTCAAAAATATATCGTCAGAGCACGAAACAAGCGTCCGAGTCTGAACCGAGCAGTGAGTCCGCACACGCTTCGACACACAAAAGGAATGCACCTCTTACAGAGCGGAATCTCGCTTGACATGATTCGAGATTTCCTGGGTCATGTCGATGTCAAAACAACTCAAATTTACGCGAGGGCAAATCTCGAAATGAAACGGAACGCGCTTGAAGCAATCAGTGATCCTTCGCCAGTTCGAACCATTCCGTCGTGGCAGCAGAATAAAGACCTTCTCGACTGGCTCCGTTCGTTATAACTCTTCGGGAGGACACCGCGCATGACTTGTCTGAACCGGGATCCGCCAAAACTCAGGCGGGGGATGTTATGTTGAGTCAAACCAATGCGCACCGCCTTGCCATCATCAACTTAGGTCAGCTTGATGCACATATCAGGTGTCTGCGCATAATACAGCAGCGTGGTCTGGATATCGGCGTGACCCATCAACTGCATGAGCGCGGGAAGACTCATTCCGGCGCGGATCATGTCGGAGGCAAAGGTGTGTCGAAAGCGATGAGGGTTGGCGAGCTGGATGCCGGTGGCCTGGCGATGGTAGCGGAATAAGGACCGTAATCCCGCAGCGGTCATGCGTGTTCCGCGCGCGTGTCCTTTGAGCGAGACGAAGAGTGCGGCGGAACAGGGCTTGGGCCGTTCCAGTCGCAGATAGTGTTCGAGCAGTTGCACGGTTTCCGGCGCCAGCGGCAGGAAGCGAAATTTATTGCCTTTGCCACGAACGCGAAGCTGTGCTTCGGAGAGCAACGCGTCATCGCGATTCAAAGCCAATACTTCGGCGGACCGCAGCCCTTGCAGTAACATCAAGCCCACGATGGCCAAGTCGCGCGAAGTGTGGAAACTCGACCAGAAGCGCGCTACTTCATCCACCGAGAGCGGCACGATGTTGCGTTTGGACACCTTCACGCGCAGTCGGCTCATCGCTACTTGCCGCCGGCCAAGACCCATCGGCCTTCGCCGCAAAAAAGCTTGATGAAAGCCACGGGCGATCTGGCAGGGAGCATCGGGGAACTCGTTGCGGATGGCGCGCTCGGCGACGGCCACGCGGTCATTGATGGTGGAAGGGGAAGGCCGAGGTTGTTGGCTGGACTGGAAGCGCAGATAGTCCAGGAGCGTGGACTCGGTAAGGTCATCTTCCCTAACGTCGCCGATGTGATGAACACTCTCCCACCAGCGAACAAAGTGCAGCAGGTTGTGAGCGTAGATGCGCAGAGTGGTGTTCGCCAGGCGGCGGATATATTCGCGATCCAGGTAACGATTGATCCAGCCGATTCCTCGGCCAGTGGTCTGCTCGACGACACGAACCGGACTTTGTGCGTTGTGGGAGGTCTGCTGGTAGTGCACACAGAACTTCATGGCTGAGCAGCCTCCAGAAGAGTTTGAAACTGTCCTGCGTCACCGCCCTGGACGAAGAAAGAGTTCGGATCGTGGCCTTCGGGCAGGAGAACGCGGCGAGTGGCGATGCCTTGCGCGCACAGACGCTGAGCTAACTGTTGCGAGGCTTGTTGTCCACTGCCGTTGGCGTCGACATCGAAGGTGAGATAAACGGTGCGCGGACGGTCGCACAGCTGTTGAAACTGGTCAGCGTTGAGATGGGTGCCCAACGAACAGGTGACATGGCGAAAACCGGCGTGCCACAACACCGCGAGATCGAACAGACCTTCCACCAGAATCACCGCAGGAAACTGGCGAACCGATTCCCAGGCGAACAAGCCGCCCTTCGATCCGGGGAGGAATCGATGGGCGAAGGCGGCAGCGACACTGCGGCCGTAGAGGTTGACGACGCGTCCGCCTTGGCAGCACGGGAAGATGACGCGCCGGTAGAAAGCGTCGCGGCCTTGTGAGTTGAGCAGACCGAGACGTTGCAGGAGATCGCAAGAATAGCCCTGAGCCGCGAGATGTCGGCGCAAGCTCCCGCCGGGAGCATAACCGATCCGCAGTTCTTTGATCACGGGATCGCGCAGTCCTCGTTGCTCGAGATAGCGCCGTGCTTCGGGGTAGCGATCGAGTTGCTGTTGATAGAAAGTGGCGGCTTGCTCCAGCACGGCAGCAGGGTCAGCTGTAAGAGAACTCTGCTGCTTGAGGTAGGCGAGACTTTGGCGGAAGGAAAGATGACGGGACAACTGGACAAAGCGAAGGAGATCGCCGCCCTGACCGCAACCGTGACAGTAGAAGAGATTCTTGCTGGCGTTGACATAGAACGAAGGGCGGGTTTCCGGATGAAGGGGACAGAGTCCGACGAACTCGGGGCCGAGAGCGATAGGTCGGGCGATCCAATGCTGCTGCCGCAGATAATCGAGCAGCGAAAAGCGCTGTTTCAGTTTTTCGACATCCTCGCCCACGGCGCAGTTTTGCCTCTGGAGGCGAACGTAGGAGAAGGTGGCCAGCATTCCCAGGCAAGGATGGTGGGAAGAGAAATTTTCTCAGAGCCGCAAGGGCCAAAGAATTTGCAGAACCGGAATCAGCCCAGACAAAGGCTCAGCTTGCGGATTGGTCGGATCACCGCACCCCAGCCAGTGAGTCATGCGGGCGAGCGTTTGGCGAAAAAAAGAAATGGCTGGCTGAGAGCGGTCCAGTCCGTGGGCCCAGCGGCGAAGTGTGCAAGGATCGGGCACGCGATTCGGATCTTTGAGCGTAGGCATGGCCTCTTCCCAGGAGCAGTGCTCCGCGAAGCGCCGCCGCAGCGCCTGACAGCGAGCCAGCAAACTGTAGTGTGTGTAAGGAAGAGAAAGTAACGGCAGGAAGGTAAAGGTTTTCCCGCAACCGGGGCAGCGACCCCGCCGGATGCCAATCCAGTCGTGGTGTTCATCGTGCGCCTGTTTGCGACGGCATCCGTGGCCGATGATCGAATCGCATTCACAAGCGGGACATCGCCGCAGAATGATCTCGGCGCAACTCGTGGCCCAATCCGTTTCGAGCTTGTGCGGGGAGACGGAAAGTGGGATAAAAAGAATCGTAGCTCGTTGGAGCTCTGCCCCGGCTTGACCTGCCAAGATCTGAGCCGGAAGCGGAGCTCCTTCCTCCTGAAACAAAATCCAACTGAAAGAGAATAACCCTTCTCGTCTGCAGCTTTTAGGGGTGTGATCCAGAATATTGGCCGGTAATAATCGACAATGTGTTCAGAATAGTCCCGAGGACGACCACTCCGGGTATAGTCGCGCGTTCATGCCTTTCCTTCCTTAAGCGCTGAAGAGTTAAGGCGCAACCACTCCCCCTCCCACTCGTCTAATTCTGTGTCTACACGAAACGATGGAACTTTACCCGCAGTTCGGGAGTATAAACACGAAGAGGTGCGGCTATGGCCGAACTTTGGCGCGATATTCGCTACGGCTTGCGGCTACTCTGGAAGAGCCCGGGCTTCACGTCGGTGTCCCTACTGGCCCTGGCCTTGGGCATTGGGGCCACGACCGCCATTTTCAGCCTGCTCTACTCGGTCCTCCTGGCGCCCCTCCCGTACGTCGATAGCGACAGAATCGTCATGGTCTGGTCCCATGACAAAAGCGGCGAGCGCAACGGCACTTCCCCCAGCGACCTCCTCGACTGGCAAAAGCAAGCCACCGTGTTCGACTCCCTCAACGGCTGGACAGGCGCGGGCTTCACCATCTCCACGCCCGACTGGACCGAACAAGTCCAGGCCAGCCGCGTAGCCCCCGGGTTTTTCGATCTCCTCTTTAGCCCAAAAGTGGTTCTTGGCAGGCATTTCGTCGCCGAGGACGCGCAACCCGGCAACGATCACGTCGTCATCCTCAACAATAAATTCTGGCGCGACCGTTTCGGCAGCGATCCCAGCATTGTCGGCAGAAAGCTGCGCATGAGCGGCGAACTCTATACCGTCCTCGGCGTAGCCGCTCCCAGTCCCTCCGACGTCGGTGATTCTTCCATGAATGTCCCGCTCGCCTTTAAACCCGAAGAGATCCGTCGCGAGAATCACTTCCTTCTGGTAATGGGTAAGCTCAAGAGCGGCGTCACTCTCGAAACCGCTAACGCCGAAATGGCCGTCATCGCCAAGCAGCTCGCCCAAACCTATCCAAAAACAAACGCTGGTCTCACCGTAACCGTCGAGCCCCTCAAAGATGACTTTCTTCCCAAGCAAACCCGTCTCGGCCTCTGGCTCATGATGGGTGCCGTCGGCTTCGTCCTCTTGATTGCCTGCGTCAATATCGCGAACTTGCTCCTCGCCTGGGGCACAGCGCGCCAAAAAGAAATCGCGGTCCGCGCCTCGCAAGGCGCCACCCGCGCCCGCATCTTCCGCCAATTCCTGATCGAAAGCCTTTCCTTGGCACTGATGGGCGGCCTTCTTGGCACCTTCCTCTCCGTCGCCCTTCTTCGCGGCGTCATGAGCCTCATGCCGAGAAACCAATTGGGCATCCCCTACGAGGCCGATCCACACCTTAATATCCCCGTCTTACTTTTCACGCTCGGCGCAACGCTTCTCAGCGGCGTCCTCTTCGGCTGCTTCCCCGCCTGGCATGCCGCGCGCCAAAATATCAGCGACATGCTGAAAGAAGGCGGCAGGTCAGCCTCCGCAGGTGCCAGCCATAACCGCTTGCGTCGCGTACTCGTCGTCGCCGAGTTCGCCCTCGCCTTAATCCTAGTCGCCGGCGCAGGTCTCATCCTTCGCAGCTTCTGGAACGTCACTCAAGTCGACCTCGGCATTCGCCGCGACCACATTCTCACCTTCAGCGTCCCCATCCAGCACGACCGCACCGCGAGCGCCCCACAAATCCGCTCGGTCTACCAGCAACTCGAGGAGCGCATCGCCGCCGTCCCCGGCGTCATGAAAATCGCTATAGCTCCCGGCCTCCCCACTAACGGCGCGGGCCGCCTGCATTTCACCATCGCCGGCCAGCCCTCTGATGAGTCCGACAACAGCCCCGACAAGCAGCCGCAAGCGATGATCAACACGGTCACGCCGGGCTACTTCGATACCTACGGCATCCGCCTCACTCGCGGCCGCTTTCTCGACGCTCGCGATCTCGCCGGAGCTCCCCGCGTCGCCATGGTCAGCGAAAGCTTCGCCCGCCAATATCTGCCCGGCCTCGATCCCCTCACCCAACGCGTCAAAATCGTCGAACTGCTCCCCGACAAAATTCCTCCCTTCGGCGCTCCCGTCGAATGGCAAATCGTTGGCGTCTTCCACGACGTCCAGTACGAAAGCCACCCCACCACCGGCTCCGCCGAGGTTGATTTTCCTTTTGACCAAAGCCCTTGGCCCTTCACCACCATTGGCATCCGCACCAACGGAAACCCCAGCTCGCTAACCTCCAGCATCGCCGCCGCAGTCCGTTCTGTGAATCCCGATTTCCCCATGACTCACGTCCGCACCATGGACCAGGTCATCAGCGAATCCCTCGTCACCGACCGCTTCACCGTACTCGTCTTCGGCACCTTCGCCGTTCTCGCCCTATTCCTCGCCGCCATCGGCATTTACGGCGTTATGACCTTCTCAGTCGCTCAGCGAAATCACGAATTGGGCATTCGCATTGCCCTCGGCGCTGGCAGCTCTCAAGTCCTTAAATTGGTCGTCGGCGAAGGGATGTGGGCCGCCCTCATCGGCATGGCTATCGGCCTTCCAGGTGTTTACCTCGTTGGCAAAACACTGAAGGGCCTCTTGTACAACGTCGGCGCACTGGATGTCCGAGCGCTGATTGGTGTTTCTCTGGTGCTTTTAGCTGCGGCTCTAGTGGCCTGTTACGTCCCAGCCCGCCGCGCCACAAGAATCGATCCGTTGTCCGCCCTCCGACAGGAATAGCCGACTACTCTTGAACTCATCATCGGACTCGATTTACAGGGATTACCGCACATCTGCCGATTCGGCTGCGGCCGTTGGGCAGTTGTCCGATTGGCGCGTTCACCGGGACCTAAGCAATAGTGCAGACCGTTCATCTGGTGAACCGGGCCGCACATCTCCACTGAGGGACTTGGAGAGCCGTTCTATCAATACGCCCAGGGGAGACAAAGTACGACAATCGCCTCTGTGAGCCCGCTGTCGCTCCATGTCGCTTGCGCTGGATTACAGCCTCGCCCACGATGGCCGCAGCTGTCGGCAATCCCGTTCGTATGTCGGGCTCCCGGGCTCCCGTTTCGTAGACAAGGAGGATTCTGATGAGAGGCCTTCCCCTTCTTCTTGCCGTCTCCCTGGCCGTGCAAAGCGCAGTAGCGGCGGCGACTTTTGGCCAGGAAGCGGCGCAACCGCGTCCCCGGCAAACAGCGCAAGCGGCTAAAGTGAAAGCTGAAGTGCAGAAGCGGGGTACTCGCGAAGGGTCGCGCGTGAAAGTGACGCTGCATGACAAGAGTCAGCAGAAAGGATACATCAGCGTGATTAACGAGGATTCATTCTCCCTAACGGATCAGAACACGGGGCAGGTGAAAACAATATCTTATGCTGACGTTAAGTCCGTTCGGCGTTCCGGCTTGTCGGATCGCACAAAAGTCAGGATCGCCCTCGTTGTGGTCGTGGGAATAGGTCTCACCGCTTCTGCATTCGCAGTGGCTCACGCAAAAAATCCCTGTTGTTATTTTCCCCTCTAAAGCTGAGTCACGTGCGTAAACCCTTTGACCCGCGAGCTACACACTATACGGATTGCGACCGCAGCATGCTTAAGACCATTGCGATCTGTCCGGAATGGTAGATCGCGTGTTGCACGATTCCATGGAGCATCGTTTCGTAGGGATAGCTGCGCCCTGGAACCTGTTTCCCCAAACTCTCGGCGGGAAAATTCCGAATCTTCTCTTCGAGTAGGTCGCGGCTTTGGCTCCAGCGGGTGACAAGTTCGTTCCAGGGAATCGGCGGCTCGGCCCATTCTTTTTCGGCCTCCCAACGCGGCATCGGATTGCTGTCGGAAGTGTTTCGAATTCTTTCATTCCAAAGCAGCAAATGCTGAAGCAGGGCCGCAAGGGAATGAGCCCCCGGAACAGGCGGCGTCGTCGCAAGTTCAGGCGAAACTCCCGCTAACAGCTCAGCGAGCGTAGGTCCGTACCAAGCACCCTTGACCGTCGCGGCGCGGTAAGAATCGGCGATTCGTTGAGTTTCGATAAACACCACCCTTGAACAGAAGATTTATATCAGATGAGCGATGATCCCAGCTACAGACGGTCGTGCTCCTAAGCGGTTGCTCGTGCGGCTTTGTTGAGGGGTATGCTGGCGAGAATGGTCGTGCCACGCTCGGGTTGCGAGTCAACGGAAAACCGTCCCCCCACCAGTTTAACTCGTTCCGCCATGCTGATAAGGCCAAGCCCGGAGTTTTTCGTTGCTTCTTCGACGTCAAAACCCGATCCCGAATCGCGCACAGTGAGATAGATCGCATCCGAGGACTCGCGCAGTTCCGCATCGAAGTGCTGCACTCCACTGTACTTGACGGCATTTTGTAGGGCTTCCTGCAAGACGCGGAAAAGGCAAAGTGAAATGTCGGATGGCACCGTTCGAGAAATGGCATCATGAGCGAAGACAATTTCGACATGTTGGTTCGCAGAGAACTCTCTGCAGAATCCTCGCATTGCCGTCACTATCTCCAGATATTCCAGTTTTGAAGAATGCAACTCGTGCGACATGGATTGGACATCCCTCGCTGTCTCGGAGGTTTGCTTCTGTAGTTCGCCAATGCGACCACGAACTTCAGCTGCCGGTGGTTATGCGGCCGCCTCAACCGATACCGGGCATGAGGGTACGGGACAGGACGGAAGCTGCGCGCTCGGCCATCGGGAGAAGGTAATCGACTTCGGCTACCGTGCGGCCCACGAAATGACTGTCAACGCAAAGCTGATTATCGCGGCCTACTACGGCCGGTCGCCAAAGTTCTCCTATTGGTACGGCTGCTCGACCGGGGGCCGGCAGGCGTTAGCGGAAGCCCAGCGGTTTCCAGCTGACTACAACGGAATTGTCGCTGGAGCACCTGCTATCTTTCTGACACACATGCAGGCCGCGAGTGTCTGGAAAGCTCAGGCAATCCGAAAGAATCCCGGCGGGTTGGTGCCACCTTCGAAGCTCGTGCTGATTCACAAAGCGGTACTCGCAGCTTGCGACGCGCGAGACGGCGTCAAGGACGGACTATTGGAGGATCCGCGGCTTTGTGACTTCGATCCGAAGATTCTGGAGTGCAAGGGTGAAGACGCTCCAAACTGCCTGACCGCTGCGCAAATAACTGTCGTCCGGGTGTTCTACGGTCCCACTGTGAATCCGCGAACCAGGGAACAGATCTTTCCAGGGATGGTTCCGGGTAGTGAAGTGGGCTGGAGTTCCGACGTGGGTCGGATGTGGGCGGACCCGCCGGACATCACTAAGACTAACGCCACCGCGTACATCAGATATGCGGTATTCCAGGATCCTAGGTGGGACTACATGACGTTCGATTTCAATTCCGGGGTGGCATTGGCGGACCGTATCGATGAAGGCGTAACCAGGGCCACCGATCCTAATCTGCGAGATTTCTTTCGCCGTGGCGGAAAACTGCTGCAGTACCACGGTTGGAGTGACCCTTCGATTTCTCCGCTTAGCAGCATCAACTACTACAACAGCGTTCTCGATTTTATGGGAGGCCCGGTTAGCGTACGGGCCTCCTACCGCCTCTTCATGGCTCCCGGAATGGGCCATTGCGGCGGAGGCGATGGCCCGAACACCTTTGATTCGATCCAAGCAATCAAAGAATGGGTAGAAGCGGGAAAAGCGCCGGAACAGATCGTGGCGATGCGCATTCGGGACGGAAAGACGGAACGGACCCGGCCGCTCTGCCCCTATCCACAAGTTGCGACATACAAAGGAACTGGAAGCACTGACGACGGCGCGAACTTCTCGTGCTCGGCCCCGAAATAGAAGCATCTTGATAACCAGCACGCTTTAGGCGTGAGAGCAAATCTGGAGGCACCAGATGAGGGGTCACCATCTGGAGGCCTGGCTTACAATGCTGGAAGAGAAACCCCCATTCACGACGCGCCTGTAGTTTGTCCAGTGCGACGCGCTGGCCGGGCTCAACCTCGAAGCCATTCCGGGAGGTCCGGCGGTCATCACCTCAGCGCGCATCATCGAGGTTCCCGCCGCGGGCCTGGAGCACTTCATATTCTCTCAGAGCGGATATGGGAGCCTCACCCCGGAGCGGGCCTCCCACATTCGTCAGTATTGCAACGTGGCCGGCTAAGTTGCCCCGCAGAACAAGTTCGTGCCGAAGCTGCCGCTGCCAGGTGATTTTCAAGGACTCGACGCGATCTTTAGGAATCCTTGGAGCGGCGGCTTTAGTTCGGAGCGAATCCTCACTCGCAAATTGCTGAGGGTTTCCGCATAGTCCTGTGAGGTCGGCATCCATCCAGCGATTGGTTGGTCACTGCTATCGCGTTTCTCGGTACCTATCTGGTGAGACTTCCCATAACGGGACTAGCCGCAATTTCTCACCGCTTGGCAAAAGGGGAATGAAGTTTGTTCAAGTTGGTAGTTGCATGATGGTTTCGCAGCGCGCTGTTGTACAGTTGATCCGTTTTTAACTGGGCGTGAGAGTTTTTCTCTCTCTGCGGCTGTTTCGGCGCACACTTTGCCAGCGGTAGACAGAAGCGACGAAGAAGTTGTTCGGGATCTTTCTTTTTCAATACTTTAGCGGCACGGCGCAGAGCTTTTCATAGATTTGCTGGAAGAGTGCGACATAGGGGTACCCACCGGCCAGCGAGACCCACACCTTGCGCACCGTGATGCGGATCAGCGCGCCGATCTTCAACACCTTGAGCCGAATGGTGGAGCACTGCGCCTGGGCCAACTCCGTTCCTGCCAGTCCCAGTCGCCGTAGCATCTGCAACAACACGTAGGCAATCGAAGAGAAGTACAGTCGCAATTGATTGCTGCGCAGATAGTGCGTGCTGGTGCGATCACTGAACAGCATCAGTTGTTCTTTAATCCGATTCTCCATGTCCCCTCTTCCACAGTAGTGCTCTTCATATAGCGCCTGTGCCGGCCATGATTCTCCGCTCAGAGACGTCACCACGAACCGCGGGTTCTCTCCCTTCTCCAGATGTTCGGCCTTGGCCACCACCCGTCGCGCACGGCTCCAGCTCTCCCGGGTTTGGTAGACGAACTCTTTGAACAACCGGCCGGCGCGTCCGGTCTCTTGGTACCGGGCTTTCGCCTCCCCCATCTCCTTCACGATCTCGGCCTTCAGGCGTTCGTTTTTCGCCAGTCCCAGCAAGTACTCTACGCGGTTCGCTTCACACCAGACCATCAGCTCCTCACGGCAAAATCCCGAATCTCCACGCACCACGATACGCACCAATGGCCATGCGCAACGAATCTGTCCTACGATGCGCTGCAGCTCCTCTACACTTCCCGCTGAGGCATCGATGTTCGACGATCGCAACCGCGCACCCAGCAGGAACTCTCCACAGAAGATGTACAACGGTAGGTAGCAGTAGTGTCCATAGTAGCCATGGAAAAAACGCCCTTCCTGCTTCCCGTGCAGCGGATCGTCGGTGGCGTCCAAATCCAAAATGATTTCTTTCGGCGCCTCCTGGTGGGCTTCGAGGAAGACCTCCACCAGCAGGCGATCCACGGCTCCGTGATCCAACACGATCTTTTTGTAGCGCTCCTTCTGACGGACCGTCTCTTTGGTTAGTTCCAGGCGATTCAGGGTGCTCTTTCCGGCTAAAGCTTCCTTGCCGGGATGCGGCTTCTCGACCAGCACCGCCAGCAAGGGATCGTTCCGCAACTCCTCGTGATCGTTCAGATCTTCGTACCCCAAAGCCAGACCATAGACTCTCTGGGCCACCAACTCCTTCACCGGGTGTTCGATCAGATCGGGATTCCGATAATCGGTGAAGCAGGCGGCAAACTGCTGGAGGATCCCAATGCGCTTCTCGACCTCCCGCAGGAGCAGACCACCACCGTCGCTGGTGATCGCTCCGCCGTCGAACTGCGCGCGGATCTCGCGTCGCTTTTGGGGATGAAATCCGAAGACAAACTGGTTACACTCTGTGGTCATAAGGCTGTTGCTCCTCCTTGGCAGGATTTCTTTCTAGACAAAAGAGTTATGCCATGAAGCAACAGCCTTTTCTATTTAATTATGAGAAATCCGGGCTAGGACTTCTGGCCCGGAATAACTACCAGTTAGCCCGTCACTCGGGCTCCATCCCGAGATGCTTCCTAAGAGCGCGGGTAGCCGAACGCTCGTGCTTAGAGTTAGCGAAGCCTCTGAACCTAATGATCGTTTTGATCGTCACCTGGCGCGCGCATCGCGTGCCTCGCGACGAAATTCGCCACGTTCCTACCCAGCGTGTTGCCAAGGTCGCAGGAAGTGCGGAAATGGATGCCGCCGAAGACCCGGGCGTCAGCGATTTCTGAAACGGCGCTGGAGAAACTGGAGAACGAACGAGTGCCGGGACGCGATTCGGAGGTAACGGTGAAGGAGGTGTTGTCTCCGAAAGTGGAGGCGAGGATGAGCGCCGCGGAGCCGCTAATTGAGGCGTGGGCTGAGGGATACTCCGGAAAGGCAGGAGTGCCGGGCGGAAAGAAGTCGAGCCAAGGCTCCCAGGTGGGGTCGGCATCGGCTGGGGTCAGACCTTCTTGGATCGCGGTAATCGGCCGCCAGAAGCTGTAGCGGTATTTGGAATCCCAGCAGGCGATGACGGCGTCGGCCATGGTGACATTCAACAAGGCAAAGAGGTGGACATTCTCGTGGAATGAGAGACCGCGGTCCGCGGAAATCTGAGCGGCGACCCGGTTCCAGGTGAGCGGCGTATTGCTTTGCCAAAAAAGCGCGAGTTCGGATTGATCCGCTGTCCGCGGAGAGCCGGAAAAGGCACCCATGGTTTTCGTTTCATTCAGATCCGTCGCGTACTGCGCGCTGTCAAGGGAATAAGGAGGCGGCAGGCGGAACTGGGAGGCCCGCACGAGAACCCACGGAGTCATGTTCGCTAACTGAGTACCGGCTCCTGGCGCATTGGGCGGAGGAGTGGGACGCCAGTAGCCGATGGCGGCAGGGGTTCCGACAATGCCGAGGACGCCTTCAAAGGGAGCAGGCGGTGGGGTAAATCCGTCCGTTTGTCTCCACGCCCAGATGGCGTCGGCGACGGTTTGTCCCCAAGCGACACCGGCGGCGATGGATTTTGCATTTTCAGTGAGAGCAAGCGTCCCCAGCGATGCGTTATATTGGGCGGCGAGCGCTGCGCTCTGCGCCGGATAAGCATCAACAAGGATTACATACGCGGCCTGGATGGCCGCAGCTCGTTGTGAGGCGCCATGTGGCGCACTCGGCCGCACGTGCAGAGGCTGGAACCGCGGGTCAATGCCGTTGACGGCGTCGAAAACCGAGGCGGATACCATCGCGGCTATGCGAGAGGTAAAAAACGGGGGAGTACCGCCCGCAAGGACCGTGTCGTTCATGATGCCGATCCATTGCAGGACCGGGTCGGGCGTCGCGGCTAGCGCGGACGGGCGTGAAGCCCCAAACAGAAACACGAGGACTAATACAGTTACGACGAAACGTGTGACTGCTCTCATTCTGCTCATGGCCATTCCTCCAGTGCTGTCGGTCACTTCAAGTGCGCCGTTGCCGGGGGAGAAAGCAGTACCGCTTACCTCGGCGACTTTTTCGAACACTCGCCGCAGCGCGCCGACAGTGACTCGACCTGCTCTCGCGCGCAATGGCGAGGAGGTGGCCCGCCTCTGTTTTGTTTCTGATCGTCTAGGTCATTGAATTAAAGCACGTTGCTCACAAACGGCCCGAGTTGTTACTTTCGCAATAATTGATGATAAGCTTGCGCCACGTTTGTGGAACGCTCGCATGGAACCTCCGGCCCAAGCCACCAGGATGTGCTTCGGTCCCTTCGAAGCGGACTTGCGGTCGGGTGAGTTGCGCAAACACGGCATCCGCCTGAAACTTCAGGACCAACCCTTCCAGGTACTTGCGCTGTTGCTGGAGCATGCCGGCGATGTCGTTACGCGCGAAGAACTCCGCCAGCGGCTCTGGCCCGCGGACACCTTCGTCGATTTCGATACCGGCCTGAACAGCGCCGTAAAGAAGCTGCGCGACGTGCTCGTGGATTCGGCCGACGAACCCCGCTACATTGAAACCATTCCCCGGCGCGGTTACCGGTTCATACCTCCTCTAGTTGATCCGAATCCCGCCACAGTGCCTTCGTCAGCGCCCGAGCCAGGGCTCCACCCCGCACACGAAACTGCCTCCTCTCAGCCAGCCGGTTCAGTCGTAACGTCAGCAGAGAGTTTCTTTTTTACGCGCTTGAGGTTGCTATTCGGTGCAGCGGCGCTCCTGGTGCTTCTCGTCGCCGGCTTCCTGGTGTACCGCAATACCGGCGCCGGAGGCACAAAGCAGCCAGCAATCAAGTCCCTCGCTGTGTTGCCTCTCAAAAACCTCTCTGGCGACGCGTCGCAGGACTATCTCGCCGACGGAATGACCGAGGCTCTCATCGGACGGCTCGCCGGAATTCATGATCTCCGGGTCATTTCTCGTACGTCGGTCATGCGATACAAAGACACCAAAGAGGCGCTGCCAGAGATTGCCAAAACACTCGGGGTGGACGCCATCGTCGAAGGCTCAGTGATTCGAGTTGGCAACCGCATTCGCGTTCACGCCCAATTGATTCGCGCCGCCACCGACGAACATTTTTGGTCTGAGGCTTACGATCGCGAGCTGCGCGACGTGCTTACCCTGCAGAGCGACGTGGCGCAATCCATCGCGCAAAGAGTTGAGGTTACGATCACCGGAGAGGAGCACGCGAGCCTTAGCTCCGCGCGCACAGTAGACCCGGAAGCGTACGAAGCCTACTTGAAAGGCCGCTATTACTGGAACAAGCGGACCGCCGACAGCATGCCCAAAGCGGCGCTGTATTTCGAACAAGCAATAAGTAAAGACCCGGGCTACGGCGCCGCCTACTCGGGATTAGCAGATTGCAACAGTGGACTGGCCTGGCACGGGTTTATGTCCCCGGCGGAGGCGCTTCCGAAGGCATATGCAGCAGCTCAAAAGGCAGTTGAAATCGATCCGCAATCTGCTGAGGCTCATGCCTCACTAGCTCTGGTTCTTGATCACAAGTGGGATTGGGCCGGAGCGGAGGCTGAGTTCAAGCGCGCATTGGAGTTGAACCCTCAATACGCCCATGCGCACCACTGGTACGGCGATTATCTGTCGATCCAGGGGCGGCATGATGAAGCTCTGGTTGAGGCCAAACGTGCACTCGAACTCGATCCGCTAAATCTCATGATCGGGACTTGGGTCGGTTTACGCTACTACCTCGCGCGCAGATATGACGGCGCAATCGAACAAAGCCAGAACACAGTCGACTTAGATCCGAACTTTGCAGCCGCCCACCTCATCCTCGGCGAAAGCTACGTACAACAGGGGAAGCACAAGGAAGGTCTCGATGAGCTGCAGAAAGCCGCCAGCCTGTCCGGAGATAGCCCACTTTACATGGCCCAGGTCGGAGTGAGTCTAGCCCTGGCCGGAGAAAAAAAGGAAGCCCTTCGCGCCATTCGTGAGCTGCAAGACATTTCTGGCAAACGCTATGTTTCGCCATACGGCGTCGCACAGATCTACGCCGCTCTCAATGATAAAGAGCAGACGTACAAATGGCTTGAGACTGCCTATCGTGATCGTGCTGTCTGGATGTCATACCTCGTCGTTGATCCAGTGTTTGATTCGATTCGCTCAGAAGACCGATTCCGGGATTTGCTTCAGCGCATTGGTTTGCCAAGAGTCGGGAACATCAAGGGAACAGTAGCTGCCCCAGCTTTGCATACGTCGCCGGTCTTCCCCCGACCGGCATCTCATCAGGAAATCAAGCACTGACGAGATGCGCGTTTCTCGGTAGCAATTGAAGACAGACAACAAACAACTTACTTGCAAATGCGCGTAACCGAGGGAACATAGATTCCTGCCGAGCCAACTCTTCTATCCCACAATTTTGTTGCGTTGTCGCATAATTGGCAGAAGAAAATGTTGGCTGCCTATGCTCTCCGATCCGGCTAACCGTTCCAATCGATTCCTTCTGCGGCTGTCGTGGTTGCCGGGGTTGACAGCGCGATTCTGCCCTGCTCATATCGTTGGCGAATCTTGGTACGGCTGTTGTTTCTTATTAGCGCAATCGTTTGTAAAAGGCCGTATCGGTCGTGAGCTGGAGTCGTCATGAAGCTGAGAGTGGTCCTGTTTTTGTTTTGTACGCTGCTGTTTTCTTCCTTGTCGTCCTTGTCGTTGAACGCACAGCGGGAGGGGGAGGCGCGGCTGTGGCTGACGACGGCTCTGCCGACACTTGCGGCGAAGGGCGCGACGCCGGAGTTCGGACCCAATGTAATGGTCTTCGATCCGTCGATGTCATCGCAGGCGATCCAGAAGCAGATTGATGCGGTGTATGCGACGCAGGAGCACAACGAGTTTGGACAGCAGCGGAATGCGCTGCTATTCCTGGCGGGAGACTATTCGGTGGACGTGCCGGTGGGCTTCTACACGGAGGTGATAGGGCTTGGCTCGGCGCCCGATGCAACACGGATTGCGGGCAACGTGCATGCGGATGCGAATCTTGAGCACAACAATGCGACGACCACCTTCTGGAGAGCTGCGGAAGGGCTCTCGATCAAGCCGGTCGGGGGCACGATGCAGTGGGCGGTTTCGCAGGCGGTGTCGCTGCGGCGCATGCATGTACGCGGCGACCTGGTGCTGCACCAGAATCGCGGCTGGGCAAGTGGCGGCTGGATGTCGGATTCACTGGTGGACGGGAATGTTGACTCCGGCAGCCAGCAGCAGTGGATCTCGCGCAACTGTGACTGGAAGAGTTGGACGGGTGCGAACTGGAATATGGTGTTTGTCGGTGTGGTGCATCCGCCGGAAGGCGCATGGCCCGCGCCGCCGTACACGAAGGTGGCGCATACGCCAGTGGTGCGCGAAAAGCCGTTTCTGCAGGTGAATGCTGCGGGCGAGTTCAGCGTGCGGGTTCCGAGGCTGTACAGCGATAGTGCTGGGATTACCTGGCGCGGCGGGGAAACGCCGGGAGAAACAATTCCGATTGCGCGGTTTTATATTGCGCGCCCGGATGTGGATACGGCGGAGACGATCAACGCGCAGCTTGCCCAAGGCAAGAACCTGATTCTAACGCCGGGAATCTATGAACTGGCCGCTCCGATTCGCGTGACCCGGCCGCATGCGGTGGTGCTGGGGCTGGGGTTTGCGACCCTACGTCCCATAAAGGGCACGGCGGCGATGACGACGACCGATGAAGACGGGATCGAGATTGCGGGGCTGCTCTTCGATGCGGGGCCGAGCGAGTCTCCGGTGCTGCTCGAGGTGGGGCCGGAGGGAAGCCGGGCGCGCCATGCCAACGACCCGATCGCGCTGCACGATGTTTTCTTTCGCGTGGGTGGAGCGGGCGTGGGCCGGGCGAAGGTGAATTTGAGGATCAACAGCAACGACACCCTGGTGGACCATACGTGGATCTGGAGAGCGGACCACGGCGCGGGAGTGGGCTGGGAGCTGAATACCAGCGAGAACGGGCTGGTGGTGAATGGAAACCAGGTCACGATCTATGGCCTGTTTGTGGAGCATCACCAGCAATTCCAGGTTCTGTGGAAGGGCAATGGCGGGCGAATGTATTTTTATCAGTCCGAGATCCCTTACGATCCTCCGAACCAGGCGAGCTATACGAGTGCGCCGGGGGTGAACGGCTGGGCCTCGTACAAGGTGGCGGATGGAGTCACGACGCATGAGGCGTGGGGGCTGGGCGTATACAGCGTCTTCACCTATCCGAATGTCGGACTGACCCGGGCAATCGAGACGCCGAAGAGCCCGGAGGTACGGTTCCACGACATGATCACCGTGGCGCTCGGCGATCACGGCGCGATCAGTCATGTGATCGACGACACCGGCGAGGCGACCGCGATGCATCCTCGCGTAACGCCGAAGGTGACGGCCTTCCCCTGAGCGGATGCGCGCGGGCGCGGCATGCGTGGGACGGGCAACGTCCGGGAACTGCAAAACTTCATTGAAACGGGCCGCAGGGATTCGGTCTCCGCTAGAAATGCATGTTTTTTTGAAGGACGTGGGCGCTTGCGTCGGTATCCCCCGCTATGCGTGTTCGGTTGTTGGATTTTCGTATCCGGTTAGACTTCGGCTTCGCAGTCCTCTTCCCGGTCATAAGTCTTGTCGCGCGACGACACAAGTAATCACCGTGAACGGGCAATCGCTGATCGGCGCGCCCACCAACCCTTCAAGAGCGCCTGTCACATATCTCGGATTTGAGGGCGAAAGCAGTTTTACGTGGTTGCCGGAAAGAAAGAGCCGATGGAGTTTGCGGCGTGCCCCCTTATTGCCCCAAAGATTTCGACAGGATATGGAAATCGTTCGACGTCCGGACGCGGGGCATCCGGTATCACGCTAGGCCATCCGACGGTTAGATCTCCAGTCAGCTCTTTAGGGAAGGCCGCAACCGGCTCGCAGACGGAGTCGAGGGGCATTTTCAGTCCTCCGTTTCTGCTTTCAAACTCGCCGGTGGTCGAATCCACGCGATGTCAGCTCGTCACGGGCTGCGAGGACCTGATCAATCTCGTAGTCCTCGGCGGGAAATGCCTCCCCGGTGATGCAGGTGAAACACGCGTATCCCGCCGAAACGGACCCGACAACCCAGATGAGTGCCCCGCAGGAGCAACGCGCTCCCGCCAAGGCGTCAGAAACGCAACTGCCCAAACGCGTGAGCAGCTCCCTGGGATCCTCGTCAGGGTTAACCTGGACGTGCAGCTCGACGTACTTATCGATTGCAATCGGTACGAAACCCATCCCGCTGCTCTCCTCCCCCGTGTGCCGCTACCTGTACGGAAGCTCGTGCGCCCCGAGCCAGTCGCGTGCGATTTCTGCCAGCGCTTCCTCGCGGAAGCAATACCAACTTTTTTCTATGCTCAGGCGCCGGATCGTACTCTGAAACATCCGAAAGGCGCCTGCCCCATGAATAGCCTCCAGCAGTTCCTGCCGCACCTGTTTGCTATGCTGCGCCTCTGCGAATTCATTCATAATAGACCACTCATGAATCCTGAAGCGGTCCGGCAACTGCAGGCAGCGGCTGCTCGCCAGCATGGCGCGGACCTTCCGCACCATTTCGCGCTGCCATTCAGGGAGATTGTCTTGAGATTCCTCCGGCTCTTCTGCCAGACGCCGTACTTCCTCTGTCGCAGTGACGATCTCGCCCGTGTCTGGATCCAGGTAGGAAAGGCAATTCTCGCCCTGCATCTCCAGTGTCTCGATGACCTCTCGAAGAGAAATGACAGTTGCCATGCTGTTCCACGCTGCTGCCGAAGCAACCCTCACGGCCGGAAGGCAATCATTGCGACCATCGCACGACATTCCAAGCGTAGTCCCAAGAGATTCTTTAGAGATTCTCTCCCGCTCGAGTCGAACGGTCGCACCCCCGGACCGTGCATTTGGGCCCTGGTCAAAAACGAGACCGACCGAAAGTAGCCCGCACGACAACGCCACGGGCACTCCAGTTGGTTACCTTCCGACATGGACCACTTGACCTGGTTTTATTGATTGCAATGCGACCATGGCCTCAGGAGCATGTGGGAACAAGTCTTTCAGAGCAATAGATTTGGTCCGAAAAATCACAACTGCGATTTTACGTCCAGCCAGATTCTGCTCGTATCAAAAGCCGCGGTCCACCGTGACCAGAACATCAAAACCTGCAGCTTAGGCCGCGTCCAGAAGCTCACCGTTCTTGAGCCCACCAAAGCCGGCGTACCGAGCCGATTGGCATTCGTGCCCAGGCAGGTGATTGCGCATTCTTTGATTGACACACTCGTCGAGCAAAATCCGCATGTACGCGTGTTTAGCGGTCAGTGACAAGAGGGTTAGACAGGAACTCTTTGGCCTGTTCGAGAGCGGCAATTGCCATGTCGCGCGTCACAGAAGGGAATCCTTCCAGAAACTCCTCGAGCGTTTCGCCACTTTCTAGGGAGTCGAAAAGCGCCTGGACGGGTACTCGCGTTCCCCGAAACACAGGCGTCCCGCCGAGAATATCAGGGTCTTTTACGATGATGTTGTTCGAGGGACTCATAGTTGTCTCCAGTAAGGCGGAATTATATCACCGTTGATTTCCCCGGTGTGCCTCGCTAAAACGTCGTACACCTGCCGAAACTATGCCGGTGAAGATGGATGGGATGTATATCGTCGCTGGCATTGCGCATACGAATGCGGTAGCGCTTGCCTTGCCGCAGATGGAACGCCGCGGTCATCGATTCGCTCGGAAAGACTTTGTCGTTGATGGCCCACAGGTTGAAGCCGCGCTCGGCTGCATTCTGTTTGGCGAACGTCATATCAATGACCTCGTCGGGTTCTGCGGGAATGCCGTTTGGTTTGGCGAACCGGGCATAGCTCCAGTGAACGGTTTTGGCGGAATCCAAACGGGCTTTGCTTTGTGTCCGGCGTATTCGACAACGATGCCCATTCCGCGACCCCGGTCGTCGTCGGCTAGATCTCCCATGGTCCACGGGCAGGGTGAGGTCACCGCCAACCACCGTCGCCAGGACCAGGTGATGACGATAGCCGACGATCTCTCGGTCGGCATTGCGGTAGGGACGGCACAAGGGGCATTTCGACTTTCGCCGCCGCCCCACCGTGGTGCCGTCCAAGGCGAGGCCCACGAAACGACAACCCTCGAAAGCCTTGTTGCGCTTCGCGCGATGGAGCACCGCAGCCAAGGCGGCCCGCGTGGGCGCCGGATCTAAACGTTCGGTGAAGTAACCCAAGCTATCATCGCCGAACGTTTGGCTGACTCCTAAATTCCGTCGCGCTGTCGATCCCGCCAGCGCCTCAATGGCCAGAAAGGCCCATTGCCGCAGATCGTGCCCAGTACGATCGACCACAACAAATCTTTCGCCGGGATCTTGTGGCTGGAGCGTCCATCGCCGGGGGAGTGGAAGTAAGCGGCCAGGTGCAGATGCTGGCTGATGTACTTCCACAGGCGGCGTGGGGTGGGGCTGCTCAGGGGTGCTTCCTCTTTTTTTTTCTTCCGTTGCTGGCGGGCCAAGACTAAAAGCTGGGCGTTAGCCGCCAGCACTTCGCGAACCGCGTCTTGAAATTCACGCCCGGCCGCGACGCGCCGCTGCACCTCCGCGACCCATTCCCTGGGGATACGCTTGACGTGTCGCTGGCCTTTCACCATGAAGGTCAGGGTCCAAGCCTCATGACCCTTCTGGTGAGCGCAGTGGCATCGGGGGTTCCCGCATCGGGTGTGACTCCGAGTGAGGGTCCGGGCAGCAGATCGCGTGGGATGGAGAAAAGGCGGAGCAGTTGAAACTTGCGCTGCCGGAGGTGTGCAGCCTGAGGGCCTCGTGGTTTTCTCTTCATATTGTAGCAATACTGCTACAAGTTAAAGAACAAATGCAAGTCATTTCTGAACGCGAAAATAGGACGCAGTTTCTCCACAGCCTCAGCTTGAGGCACAACCGCTATCTTCCGGGGGTGGATTTAATGGAGGTGGTGCCTACGATCCGAGATAGCCGCCTAGAAATGTGGGTTCTTTGAAGAGCATGGCGTTGACATGTGAGTGACATGAAAGTATGCTGGTAGCATGTCAAAGATGATTCAGCTTCGTAACGTACCCGATGCCCTGCACCGCGGCCTGAAAGCTCGCGCTGCAATGGCAGGCATGTCGCTCTCGGACTATCTGTTAGCTGAGATCAAGGAAATCGCGGAAAAGCCAACGCTCGCAGAATTGCGGGAGCGACTGCACACACGTAATCCGGTTTCAGGGCAGATCGACACCGCTAATCTGGTGCGAGAAGAGCGCGAGGCGCGGTGATCGTCCTGGATGCTTCTGCTGCCGTGGACTGGCTTCTTCAGACATCTGCGGGGCAGAGCATCGAGAGGCGCATTTATTCGCGTAACGAAACCCTGCACGCGCCTCACCTCCTAGATCTTGAGGTCACGCAGGTCTTGAGGCGTCTAGCGTTCCAGGGAGTGGTCTCTGCACTTCGTGCGGACGAGGCGGTCCGCGATCTGCTCGATCTCCGTCTGACTGGCATCCTCATCTCCTGCTTCTGCCCAGAATTTGGCAACTCCGTCACAATTTTTCAGCCTATGATGCCGCCTACATCGTGCTTGCCGAGAAGCTCGGAGCTGCGCTAGTTACAAGGGATGCTCGACTTGCTTCTGGTTCGGGCCATGTGGCACCCATCGAGCTCTTTTGATCCGCCTGAGCTGTGGTAGGCAAAAATTCCGTCCGTATCTGAATCAGCCGTGAATTAAATGGTGGGCCTGGGTGGACTTGAACCACCGACCTCGCCCTTATCAGTATTGAGGTCGTTGGTCCTGCGTCTAGAAGCTAGGGGAAACGAAAAATGAGCGACACGGAACACGCGAAACCGGATGCCCGTGAGGTGCAGAGAGATTATTGGCAATGGATTTTGATTAGTAGCAGGTTGTTAAAGACATGTCGGCCATGTCGTCGATGCTCAGGAACGAAGTTGCGTCTCGGGGCAGGAAAGGAAATGACAAATGAACCGCAATCTGGCGAGAGTGGCGTATCGACCGCGCGAAGCCGCTGAGGTAACTGGGCTATCTGTTCGGTTCCTGTATTATTCGATTCAACAGAAAGACCTGGCCAAAATCCGAGTAGGGCGTTGCCAGCTGATAACGGAGAAGGCTTTGCCTGAGTGGCTAGAGCGAAAAACTGAAAGCAACTGTTGAAACCCGAGGCTAATCGTGCCTTCGTGCACCTATACACAAGAAGCATATGCTCCTAAGCCGACGGCGAACAGCCAAGCGGCGGCATGCGATAGACAAACACTGACCGGCCACGGGCGCACGTTCAAACAGGTTAGGAATTGTTACAGTTCCATCGTTCAGCGAGCGCAGGGCAGCCAAAGGCGCTACGATATTTTCGTTGAGCTGAGTTCCACGTCAAAAGAGAAAGTTCATGCCAAACATTTGGTTCACTGCTGATTTTCATCTGGGGCACAAGAACATTATTCGGTACTGCAATCGCCCTTTTGAAGCGGTTGAGGAGATGAATCATACGATTATTGAACGCCTGAACGCCTCCGTAAAGGCGAATGACATTCTGTACTTCCTTGGGGACTTTTGTATGGGGCCGAAAGCGCGAGCTGCGGAGCTTCGAAAGCAAATTCGCTGCAACAGGATATTTGGGGTCCCCGGAAATCACGACAAAGACACGCGTAAACTGATTCAGGAGTTTTCCTGGCTCAACGATCTCGCAGAAGTATCGCTTAACGGCCAGCGAATTGTCCTTTGTCATTATGCAATGAGGGTATG
The DNA here is from genome assembly GCA_963833345.1 of uncultured Acidobacteriota bacterium. Classification (GTDB taxonomy): domain Bacteria; phylum Acidobacteriota; class Terriglobia; order Acidiferrales; family UBA7541; genus Acidiferrum. The sequence goes on from CAWHXI010000002.1 coordinate 5,356,472, forward strand.
GAATCAGTCTTCTCATGGCGCATGGCATCTTTACGGACATTCACACGGCAGGCTGCCGGAAAGCGAGATTTTGCCTTCCATGGACGTTGGCGTCGACACTCATGATTTTAGTCCTTGGCATTTTGACGAGGTCAACGTGCGGATGACGCAGAAGATCGAAACGGCACACGAACGGCGGCGGAGGGATGCGTGAATCGAAGTATCCGAACCAACGATGCACATAAGTGGTCAGGAGTGCTCTTGTCTTCGCGTCAGTTTTGTCTTTGCTGTCCTTGGGGAACGGGCGAGAAGGCAGCCCCAAAGATCGTCCGTGGCTTCTTATGTCGGCTGGTGTAAAATAAGGGCATTCACAGAGGACTCTGATGAGTACTACGACCGTCCCTCCTAAACGCCTCAATGCTTCTTCGCGTGCCAAACGCAAAAGAAGTGTGCGCGAGGCGCTCGCCACACTACGACTCGAGGACCTGGCTCCTAGCAAGGAAGTAATGGCGCTTGCAAACGAATACGTCGAGGGCCGGCTCGAAGCGAAGCAGCTGACAGCAGCTGTTCGGCGCCTCTACCGTCGGGATTGAGCCAAGAAGCTAACATTCAAGGTGATCCCTATCTCTACGGGGATACGTCTGTCCTCCGCAACCTTGCCGAGATTCGCGATGCAAACCGCCTGAGCCAATTTGAAAGTGACCATTTCTTCGCACGACTCCTTGAGCTTCACGAAAACCCTATTCGAGGATCCTTTGATTTAGATCATTTGAGGCATATCCATCGGCATCTGTTTCAGGATGTGTACGCGTGGGCCGGAGAATTCCGCACGGTTCCCATCGCCAAGGGCAATTCCTTTTTCGCTCGACCGGAGCACATCGGACCGGAACTGCAGAAGCTATTTCACCAACTCGCTGGCGAGCAATCTTTGCGGGGTAAGGATTCTAAGGGATTCTGCCAACGCGCCGCTCACTACCTCGGCGAGATCAACGCTTTGCATCCTTTTCGCGAAGGAAACGGACGAGCGCAACGTGAATTCATTCGAGAACTGGTTTTGGAGGCTTTTATGGTGCTATATGCATAGTACATTGTCGTGGTTGGACCGAAATCGATGCAATTGGACCGAAACATTTTGACGCACTTGGTCCGTTGATTCTCAATGCCAAGGCTAGCCGGATTCGGTACGAGCATCGAGTCAGCATTCACCATCAGACCCAGACGCAGACAGCGTCTGCCCTGCCAAGCAGGCGTACTGTCTGTAACTCTTGTAAACAATTCTTCTGAGTGCAACAGCCGATCGCACGCAGATTTGATGCCCGCCATCACTCAGAACGCAGAGCTTCGATGGGATCGAGATAAGCTGCTTTGCGGGCGGGATAATATCCAAAACCAATACCGACCAAAGCGGAGAATAAGACCGCAAGTGCAACCGCGCCAATGCTCACGACGGTGTTCCAACTCGCCAGGCGCGAAATGATGGCGGACGCGGTGATTCCAAGTACGATTCCGACGCAACCCCCGGCGATCGAGAGCGTTACGGCTTCGGTCAGAAATTGCGTGAGAATGTCGCGCGTCTTGGCTCCCACGGCTTGCCGGAGACCGATTTCTCGGGTTCGTTCACGGACCGAGACCAGCATGATGTTCATGATCCCGATGCCGCCCACGATTAAGGACACCGAAGCAACGGCAGCGAGCATGATGGACATGATATGAGAGGATGCTTCCTGAGCGGCGAAGATCTCTTGCATATTACGGATGGAGAAGTCATCGTCTTCGGATGGCGCCAGATGATGACGTTGTCGAAGAAGTGCTCTAGCCTCATCCTCCGCAGACTGGATCTGGTTCCCGCTTTTCGCTTCCATGGTGATGGAATCGACGGCATCGGCATTGGCCGATTTGATCCCGATCACCTTGCGTTTCGCGGTGGAAATGGGTAGCAGGATGACATCGTCTTGATCTTGTCCAGTTGGCGACTGGCCTTTCGGATCGAGGACTCCTACCACGATGAAGGGCACGTTCTTGATGCGAATCGATTGTCCGACCGGATCGATGTCGCCAAACAGATTCGCCACAACGGTCTGGCCGATCAAAGCGACCTTGTTGGCGGAATCCACATCTTGCTGAGAAAATGGCGAACCCGTTCCGACGTAAAGTTCGCGGACTTCAAGATAACCTGGGGTGGTCCCATAGATGATCGTGGCCCAATTATTGTTCCCGGAAATGACTTGCGCGCCACCGCGTACAATTGGGACAGCAAGAGCAATATCTGGACATTGTGTTGGAAGCTCCCTTGCATCCGACTCCGACAGCGTCACGGCGTTGCCAGTTCCCATACGCAGCCCCGAACTGGTCAGACTCCCGGGCAGGACGATGATGGTGTTGCTCCCGATGCTGGCGATCTGCTGCTGAATGCGCTGTTTTGCCCCGGAGCCGATAGCTGCTGTGGCGATGACCGCGGCAACCCCGATCACGATTCCCAACATGGTGAGCGCAGAGCGCAGCTTATTCACCTGCAACGCGCGGAAAGCGATGCGCATCGATGACAGGAAGTGTTTCATGCAGAGACCTCAGTGGGCGCACGCAAGCTCGGTGCGATGACGATGGGAGCAGGAGAGATCAATTCTTTGTGATCGCTGACGATCCGCCCGTCCCGGAAGGTGATGATTCTGCTCGCGAACCTGGCGACTTCGTCGGAATGCGTTACCACCACGATGGTGATGCCGTGGGTGCGATTGAGTTGCAGAAAAATGTCCATGATTTCGGCGCTGGTATGCGAATCGAGTTGCCCGGTCGGTTCGTCGGCAAGCAGGATTTCCGGGTCATTAATGAGCGCCCGTGCAATCGCTATCCTTTGCTGCTGGCCCCCAGAAAGTTGGGTAGGCAAACTGTGCTCTCTTCCGGCCAGGCCAACCAAAGCCAGGACGCGCCGAGCTTGCTCGTCGGCATCGCCGGTCTCGCCGCTCTTGTACAACAAGGGCAGCTGCACGTTCTCCATCGCACTCATCCGTGGGAGGAGATTGAAGTTTTGAAATACGAACCCGATTTTCTCGTTGCGGATTTCGGCGAGCTGGTCCCGATCCAGTCCTTCGACCGGGATCCCGTCGAGCAAATACCCGCCGGAGGTGGGCCGGTCCAAACACCCCAGCAGATTCATGAGCGTTGATTTGCCGGAACCGGAAGCTCCCATGATGGCTACAAAGGAACCACGCTCAATCGTGAGTGTCACGCCCTGCAACGCATTTACGGTCACTTCGCCCAGCGTGTAGGTCTTCGTCAGGTCTTTGGTTTCGATGAGCTCGCGCATGATGTTCCTTACATGCGGGGAACCGTGGGCGCCGACGTGGTCGATGAGCCGCTCGATCCACTCATCGTCGCCCGCACTACGAGTTGTGTGCCTCGTTGTAGCTGGTTCGAACTCACTGCAGTAAACCTGCCATCGGAGAGACCAAACTTGACGGGCACAGCCTTGAGGGTACCTCTTGCCAGCACATAAACCTGCTGTTCGTCCATCTGGATTGGCGGCAGTCCAGTTTTCTTCAACACAGCGACAGAGGGTCGGAAGCGCAAAACGGAATTCGCCACCTTCAATGTGTCGTCCAGCTTTGCACCCAGGATCGTGACGTTAGCAGTCATGCCGGGAAACAATTTCAGATCGGAGTTCTCCACGGTAATCACCACATCGTAGGTGACTACATTCTGAGTGATGATGGGAGCTTTCCGTATGTCGGCGACTATGCCGTGGAAAATGGTGTCGGGGTAGGAGTCCACGATGAACGTCGCTGTTTGACCTTTGGCGACGTTGCCTACGTCCGACTCGTCCACACTCGTGTCCACCTGCATTTTGGTCAAATCTTGCGCGATCTCGAAAATTGTTGGCGGGTTGAGCGTCGACGCTACGGTTTGCCCCACGTCCATGCGCCGCGCCACGACAGTGCCGTCGACCGGAGCCATGATTCGCGTGTGGTCGAGATTAATCTGCGCCTGCTGCAGTGCCGCTTGCACTTGGCGCTCTTGTGCGACAGCGGTCGCCAATTGACTCTGCGCAACTTGAACCGAAGCCTGTGCCGACTTAATGTTTTGCTTTGCAGCATCGATCAGAGCTTGGTCGGCCGTCACTTGCGCCTGTGAAGCGTCGAAATTCGCCTTCGCAGTGTCGGTGTCCTGCTGATCTGTGACCTGCTCACGGAACAACTCGTCTGCTCGTTGCGACTGGGCTTTGGCATTCGTTGCATTCGCAAGGTCCTTCGCGGCGATAGCCTCGGTACTTTTTTCGCTCGCGTTCGCGGCGCTTAGGTCTGCTTTGGCTTTTTCAAGCTGCGCCTGGGCGGCGATCGAAGCCGAATGTGCCGAACGAAGCGTAGCGCTCGCCTGATCGACCTGCGCTTGAAAGATCTCGGGGTCTATCAGAGCGACCAGCTGGCCTTTTTTGACCTTACTATTCCAATCCGCATATAGAGCCTTGATGTTCCCGGATACCTGACTGCTCACTAGAACATCAACGACGGCGTTGAGATTGCCCGTCGCGGTGACTCTTGCCTGGATGGGGCCCCGTTCCACCGGAACCGTTTCGTAACCAATTGCGTTCTGCATGTGGGCCCGCCAAATCAGCCCAGCTAAGGCGAATGCCAGAGCGAGTCCCGCTGTGGCTCCCAATCTGAGCCACTTGGACCGCGAGCTCCTTGCAGGCTGTGGTGCGGCTACAATCCTTGGCCGAGTCGCGGTTGGTGCGATTTGCGTTGGTGCCGTTGCCATATATCACCTTCCTGGACAGCCTCATGCTGGAGCCGCTCGGCGATTCGAGGCTGTGACACGTGTCACAAGCCCGAGTGGCGGCCGGCACAGCCTGCGCCGCGAGAAAACCAAAGGATGATTGCTGTGTCGAGAAACCTGCCGTCGAAGTTCTGCAGACGTGCTAGCGCGAACGAAAATGTGCAACGTATGAAAAGGGAGGTTGAGATGATTAAGGTTCAAGATATCGCGGAAGGCGCGGAAACGCGGACTCCCGCGAACAAACAACATTTCTTCAAGAACATCCTGTTCGCAACGGATTTTTCGCCGGCTTCTGGCCGTGCGCTGGAATATGCGGCTTCACTAGCCAGGCGCTATGGCTCAGCGATCTACCTCACCCACATCATCAGCTTGGATGGTTATCCGCTGATGGCGCCTGAATTGGCGGTATCTTCCGCGCAGAAACTGCACGTTGAGGCAGAAGAAAAACTACGGGAGCTCTTGAAATCTGGCCTGCTGATCGCACTGCCATTCAAGGCCGTGATCCAGGAAGGAAATCTCTGGCCTTCGCTCGAAGAAGTGATCAAGAAGTACGAGATCGACTTGCTGGTGGTAGGCACACGCGGCGCGGGCGCCGTACGGAAGGTCCTGATCGGTTCGGGAGCCGAAGAGATTTTCCGCAAAGCGAAAGTACCGGTGCTGACGGTCGGTCCGTCGACAGCAATCGATCCACAGTATGAAGTGGAGTTTAAGAATATTTTGTTTGCCACCGATTTCGGAAAAAGCGCCGAACGCGAGGCGGAGTACGCCCTATCGCTGGCCCAGGAACATTGTTCAAGACTGAGGCTCGTCCATGTGTTCCCGCACCCGGAAGCGTATGGGGAATCCGTCCTGGCTCTGGAGAAACAGAACAGCATGGCCCAGTTGAAGGAGCTAGTGCCGCCTGAAACCGACCTGCATTGCAAACTGGATTTCGAGGTCCCCGTCGGTGAGCCCGTCGAACAGATTCTGCGAATCGCGAAAGAAACAAATGCGGACCTCATCGTCATGGGTGCGAAGGCCAGGAAGAGTCTCGCAGGCAATATTCCGTACACAAAAGCGTATCGGGTGGTTTGCGAAACGAAGTGCCCTGTACTGACCGTGCGATCCTGAACGGCAGGCGAGTGATTATCTCAGGGTCGACCGAGGCCAAGAGTTTTGAGGCGATGTAGCTGGTAATTCTGGGCCTCTTCTGGCTTGAGATAGAGGAGTAGGCTGGCGATAGCATCCGCAGCACAGACAGGAGGGGAGGCCCGTGTTCTATCGGCCTCAGCAGCTGCTCGCGCGACTTCTGTGAAGACCCTAGATTTGGAAAATCTGTTGCCAAGCTGTCCCAAAGAATAGGAAGCATCACATTGGCCAGCAAACTTCTTGCGACAGGTTGTCTCATACTCGGACTGTGGCTTTGGGGGCTACCGTTGCGCGCTCCCAGCGGCAGCCAGAAACATTCTTGAAAACCAAGATCGGTCTGTCCGAGAGTGACATTCAGAAGATGGAGCAAGGTCACGCCTACCGCGTCGACGGCACGCGTATGTTCAACTCTTCGGAGTGGCTCGGCACCACCAGCGCCGCCGTCCTCGGCAACGCCTATCATCCGGGCAACGAGCGTGGCGCGGCGTCGGTCGCAACGCGAGTCGGATTCGCCGTGGCGCAGGATAGGGGTTTCGATGTTCTGCGGGAGTTCTGGCCCGAAGTGTCACGAAAATTCAATCTGCCCTTTCGCGGATCCCAGGATACGAGGATGCCGGGAAGGCATTGGCAATTCACTAGATGTCGGAAAGGATTCTGATGCGTAGTCTCCAGATAGTTTGTGTCGCGTTGATGGGAGCCGTGCTCGGCTCATTTGTCCTGCTTCTGCCGGCTCAAGATTTGCCGTCGAGAAAACGTTCGGATGCGCCCAGCGGTGCTGAACTCTACGCGCGGCATTGCGCGGTCTGCCACGGAAACGACTTCAGGGAGCCGGAGCGTTTCCTCCGCCGTACCGAAAGCCGCCCGACCTCACAAGGCTCGCGCGCCGGCACGGCGGGAAATTTCCCGAAGCCTATGTTGCGAAGGTTTTGAAGAATGGAGTGACCCTCCCCGCGCACGGGCCTGCCGAGATGCCCGTGTGGGGATCGGATTTTGAAGCGAAGGAACGCATCGATGAAGCCGAAGTCGCGGAGCGGATTCGACGACTAGTTCTTTACATCAAGTCTGCCCAGAGACAGTAGTCTGCGCAGGCAGAATGCTTACGGATGATCTAAAACTCTAGGCGTTTTCCAAACCGCCGCCGACCCCAATGCCTATCAGGGATTAAATCCCAGTTGAGCCGAGTGACACCACTCCCGTACGGCTTTCAACCGAACGGTTAGACCTTCGGCAGGGAACCGAATGCTCCGAATGCGTGCGTCGAGTGAACCAGGCCCTTCGGGTCACAGGACAGCTTCTCGACATAGGCCAATCGATTCCAGCCGTTCGGCCTTCACCCGAAGGGTCTTAACGCCCTTTATGATGGTGGCCATAGCCTGGCCGGAGTTTTGGCAAATTTTTGGCAAAATGATTTTTTGACGACAATTCCCCTACAAGGGTAGAGTGGGAATAGCCGCGTATTTACTGGTGATTTTGATGGTGGGCCTGGGTGGACTTGCACCCCCGACCTCGCCCTTATCAGGGGCTTTTATGGCACTATATGTATAGTACTATGTTGTTATTGGACTGAAGTTGACGCAATTGGACCGAAACATTTTGTCGCACTTGGTGCGTTGATTTTTAGTGCCCATGCTCTTCGGACCCGGACGAGCATTGGCGCCAGCGTTCACGATGAGGCCCGAGAGGCAGTAGGGCGTCTGCATGCCAAGCAGGAGGCCGCAAATCAGAGATGGAGCGCCTGCCTCGTGAGCAGGGATTCTAGGTCCGCAATCGGATACAACCGTCATGAAACCGCTGTCAGGATTAGCGCGCGGGCGGCTAACATCACTCAACCCCTTCGGTTGAAAGGCGAAAGGGTGCAATTCCAGCAGAAATGCAAGACCGATTCCGACAAGAAGGAATCGCCAAACCAAGAGGGTATTGATGTGGATTACGCCTGCTCCCTCAAGCAGGAAAGCGATCCCCCGCAATCAGGAATAAGGGGACCGGTGAAGCGCAATGAATAGTGTGATTCTTAGCCAGTTGGGAGGCAGTTGATGGCCATGGCGAAAAGGCACGCAGCCGCTGGCGGCGCACGGAGAGGACGCCAATAGATTTCTAGCAGGCGCAGCATTCCCCACGTCGTTAGCGACACTATGAACCAGCGTCAAATCGCTGCTGGCGAGCTGCAGCAAGCCTCCACCTGCTTTCTCCTGGATTCGAATTTCGAAAAAGATGAATCTTTTCGAGCGACCTTGCAGTTTGTGATCCCAAAAATCTTCGTCAAATTAAAGGCGCTTTCGGAGATAGTCAAAACCCAAGTAGCCGAGCAGACCGGAAATAGTGGCAATCACTAAATTAGTCACCGAGAAAATATCTTCAAAGGCGAAAGCCAAGGTCTTTCCCTGGCCGTTGGCAGGAGTAAACTCCCCCATCAGAAGATTGGAGTAGAACAGAAAGATTATAAAACCGATCTCAACTATCGCCCGCCAGGGCGGTGTCAAACGTTTACGCTCTTTTGGATTTGAGGTCATCGGCTACCTATAACAAAAATAGTTGGCGCAACAGTGCCTGGTGGAATGCTCAGGCAGCGAACTTTTGTTCTTGCGTTCTTTTATATATCGTATCACGATATATCCATGGGGATGTCATCTCTGACAGCTTCTCAGACTTAAGAAGTCAGCGAACGATATCCGGAAAAGGCGCGCGGATCCTTAGTTTACAGAACTCTTCTATTTGCCACTTTTGCTTTCGGGGGCTCCGACGAGTCGCGTTATCTGGCGAAGGGAGATGTAAGCAAATGCGATTGGCAGCATACGTCAATTGGTGGGGACTGGCCCTACTGGCTCTCGGCCTCGTTGGACTCATATTCTTGACTTGCGGGATTTCCGCGAATCAACTCGCAGTGCCCATCTACGATTCCGCGACGGTTGTGACCATTACAGGAACCGTACAGGCTGTCGAGCAACACCAGTGCTCACTGGGATGGAGGGGGCAGGGATCGAAGGTCATTCACTCAGGTACCTGGGTCGGAACTCATACCATTTTAAGAACCGAATACGGAATCCTAGATGTTCATCTCGGCCCCCCTGCGTTTCTTAATCAGCATCATTTTTCTCTCGCGAAGGACGATCAGATCGAAGTCACAGGTTCCAAGTTTGCCGAACACTTGCCCGTCCTCATAATCGCTAAAGAGCTCAAGAGGGGGCAGAGCTTTCTCGAATCACGGGACAACACCGGCAAGCCTTTGTGGATTGACGACAGGTCACCGGTCAGCAGGTCAGGACCCACGTTGACTTCTTTTTTCGCGGCGCTTACTGAATCGAACTTCCACCCAATTCCGACATGCATATGTGCTGTCTCGCGTTGACCAGAAAATTGGAGCGTTGAAATGCAGTGTCGGCAACAAGTTAATTCCGTTCAACTTTTGGATACGTTCGCAGCATTGGTCGCGGCAGCCATACAATCGGAAGTCAAATCGATATGCGGAACAATGATCGATGGCGAAGAAGCTGCTCTCCCTCAAGATTTCGCCAACAGAATCTACTCATCCGGTCAGCGCGTTTATCGGGTAATGAACTGTCAGGCGTTCATGGGCATGGTGGTCGTATGAGTCTCTCCCCATCGAGCGCCTCAATCACCCGGCTACCAAGCGGTATGATCGCTTTCGGTATTTTTCTACTATTTGGGGCCGGCTTGGCGTCGCTAGCAGGCACGACCTTGCTGTGGCGAGGAACGGTTCTTGATCGCATGTGGATAGTAAATCCGCGTGCCTACAATCATCTCTCACCTTACGGAAAAACGATCGGGATTCCATTTCTGCTCCTCGGAATCACGTTGGCTTTTTCTGGAGCTGGTTGGCTTAAACGTCGCGTATGGGGATGGCGACTGGCTATCGTGATTATCGTCACGCAGGTTCTGGCGAATTTCGTGACTGCGTTGATGGGCGGCGTCACGAAGGGACTGGTCGGCGCCATCATTTCTGGCGCTCTACTTGTCTATCTTCTACGACCAGCAGTCAGAGCCACTTTTTCAACCAACGATAAGCCGCGCTCCTCGAAAAATTCGAATACTTGATAGCGGCTCGTTTTGAGATGACGCCAACATCCAGCATCGAGTACCTGGTATGGCTGGCTTTGATCTGCGAATAAATCTTATGGGATGATTCGTGCAAAGGTCCAAATGTCAGAACGGTCGAAAAAGCTAGTGTAGTGTCCCTAACGCTTCTTTACATTTGGCGATTTTCTTCATGATCTTTTCCGTTGAAGCTGTCCATACAAACGCTTGAGGATTCTGGTTGTGATTGTTGATGTAATCGGTAATGGCGGTGATTAGGGTTCGTACGTTGTGGAAGGTGCCTCGACGCAAGCGTTTGTCGGTAATCTCTCGGAACCAGCGTTCGACCATGTTCAGCCAGGAACTGGATGTGGGGATAAAGTGCAGATGGAAACGAGGGTGTCGTTCCAACCACGACTGCACGCGGGGATGTTTATGGGTCCCGTAGTTGTCCACGATCAGGTGCAAAGCCAGTCCGGGGGAAGTCTCGGCATCGATGCGTTTCAGGAAGCGGATAAATTCCTGATGGCGATGGCGCGGCATACAATCCCCGATGACTTTGCCATCGAGCATACTCAGCGCCGCGAACAAGGTCGTCGTCCCATGGCGTTTGTAGTCGTGGGTCTGGCGGGCCGGCATCCCAGGGCGCAGCGGCAGCAGCGGTTGGGTCCGGTCCAGCGCCTGGATCTGACTCTTCTCGTCCACGCACAGGACCAGCGCCTTGTCCGGCGGATTCAGGTACAGTCCGACTACATCATGAAGCTTTTCGACAAACCGTTTGTCCCGGCTGAGCTTGAACGTCTCGGTCAAATGCGGCTTAAGATTGTGCTGGTTCCAAATGCGTTGAACGGCCATCCGGCTAATCCCCTGCGCCTTGGCCATGGCACGAACGCTCCAGTGGGTTGCATCCCGAGGAGTGGTTTGGAGAGTGGCTTCAACCACAGCCGCTATTTTCGCCGGGGAAATCTCCGGAATCCGCCCCGGACGAGGAGCGTCTTTTTCCAATCCCTCCAGCCGAAGGGCCAGAAAGCGCTCGCGCCAAAGCTGCACTGTGGGCCGAGAAATGCCCAGCGTCTGAGCGATGTCGTGGTTCAGCTCTCCTTGTGAGGCCATTTGAATAATCCGCGCGCGCTGGACCAACCGTAGCGGCAAGCTTCTTCCCCGCGCCCACGCAGTCAATGTCGATTGTTCTTCTGGAGACAAAGTGATTCTGCTCGCTCTGTTCATGAATCCCAGCTTAACGCTTCGGGATTCAAATGTAAATCTATTTATGGGACACTACACTAGCAAGTTACATTCGCAGGACAAGGGCTCTCCACACAGAGACGCAGCAGGATAACCAAGATGAATTACTCGACAAAGGCTTCGCGTTTCTGAAAATTGATATAGCGCGTGAATTTCACGATCAAATCAACGATGTAAATCACGAGCCTGGTTGCATGGGCACACTTGGCAGTGCATTCGCAAGCACAGAGTCCCACGTGTTCAAAATCGGTGAAGAAGATAAAGGGCTGACCATTTGTTTCAAATCCAAAGAGCGAAGCGTAGAAATAAATGGCACAAAGCCAATCAGATTTTATTACTTGATACAAGTGCGACTATCCCCGGATGGAATGACGTGGGGTTACGCGGGAGGTGAGGACAATGCACACCTTGTTCCTATCAGCTGCAAACTCGATACCATTGTCGAAAAAGCGTTGTTCGCATTGTTCGGTGTTGAAGCTTAGCCACCGAGTCATCCACTCCGAATCCTTAACACAATTACCTGGCGGTCAGGAGGGCCTTAAGGCCCTCCTGAATCCTTGTAACGTCTTCGTGAAGAAGCGATTACAATCCTCGAACCTCAGTTTGGCTGAACGACAACGAATCGGGTTGCTTGGCCTCTGCTGACCAAAAGCAAGATCGATTGATCACGTGCTCCCGCGAGAGCCCGATCATATTCCTCCACATTGCGGACTGGTTTACGATTCACTTCCTGAATGACATCGCCCCGTTGCAGGCCAGCTGCTGCTGCCACGCTCGAGGGATCCACACCAGTAATCAATACTCCGACAGTATTTGCGGAGATCCCGAGGTCGCGGGCAACAGCGGGAGTAAGATTTTGTACTTGGACGCCCCGTAGCGCAGCGGCGCCGCTGTCTCCGCCTGGTGCTGCTGCCGCATCTGCCTCAGAGAGCTCATCGAGCACGACGTTGATGTCATGAGTCTGGCCGTTGCGCGAGATTTTCAAATGTACTGTCGTGCCCGGGGCCGTCTCTGCGATGTGCAGGCTCAGATCGTCTGGTTCACTTACTGTCTTGCCGTTCAGCTCCAGAATGATATCGCCCCGTTCGATGCCAGCCTTCGCAGCTGGGCTACCCGGAGTCACATCACCAACCAGCGCACCGCCACCCTGGTTAAGACCAAAGGCTTTGGCCATGTCGGCGTCAACCCTTTGGATGGAGATACCCAGATGGCCACGGACGACTTTTCCGTGGTCCACAATTTGTTCCATCACGTTGCGGGCCATGTCTATCGGAATGGCAAGGCCAACCCCTTGGTTGCCGCCGCTTCCGCCAGTGACGATAGCGGTGTTGATCCCAACCAGGTCGCCGTGGAGATCGAGCAGTGCGCCACCGGAATTGCCTGGATTGATTGCTGCGTCTGTCTGAATAAAATCTTCATAATGTTCGATAGCGCCGCCAAGGCCGCGCCCAGTGGCACTGACGATTCCCATGGTGGCCGTTTCTCCAACGCCGAAGGGATCGCCGATCGCAAACACAAGGTCACCTACCTTCAAGTTTGAGGAATCACCTAGGGTCAGTGAAGGCAGGCGCGTTGCGTCGATCTTGACGACAGCCACATCCGTTCGGGAATCCGCGCCGATGAGCTTTGCGCGGTATTTTTTCTTGTCCTGCGTGAAGACCTCGATATCAGACGCTCCCGATACGACATGGTTGTTGGTAAGAATATAGCCATCGGGATTCACGATTACGCCGGACCCCAAGCTGTACTCCCGCTCCGTCTGCGGCTTAGCGGGCTGCTGGTTGGATTGGTTTCCGAAGAATTGGCGGAAAAACGGATCATCAAAGGAGAAGCTGGGGAAGTTGTCGCTTTGTTGCTTGACCATTTTGGTGGAGGAGATATTGACCACGGCCGGCAAAGCCGGATCAATGACAGGGGCGTATCCGTTTTTGAACTCGGCGAGGTTTACCGCCGCAGGATCCTTGTCAATCTTGAGTGGCACTTTGCTGGCAGCCGAAGTACTGTTCCCGGTTTGTGGCACAAAGGCCACAAGAAGGAGTCCCAAGACGAGCATCGTCAAGAATGAGATCACCCCGATACCGAAGGCTCCCAGCCCTAGTTTGATGCCCGGTTTAAGTGGTATGAGATGATACGGCGGAGGGCTTGTATTGTTACTATACATGTTACTTCTCCTTTTCTGAATCCTGGAATTGCAAATACTTGCAATGGTCCTCCATGCGGGATGACTCATTGGGACCGTCCGGTCTGGTATCACTGAATGTTTGCAATTTTCCTCGGTCGGTGAGCGAGGGAACGCTCACGACTGAAAGAAGGCCACGCACACTCGGAACCTTAGATGGAACGTAACAGGAGTAGGCTTTCTCGATTTGTGTGAAGATTGTGGCCATTGCAGCGCCGTGGAAATTTGATGCTTCACGCATCTACTTATTACGATGTATCGCAGTACGATATGGATGTCTACGACATCGCTGAATATATCGCACTACGATATAATAAGACCAGAACGCTTGGGACGTGTGTGAACCTTGGGCAAGGTTCGCGCGCAACAAGATGATCGGTCCGGTTACACTTGTTCCGCCACACTATCCAAACACCCTCAGCAGATATCTTCAATCGAAGGGAGCTATAGTGGATGGCGTCGTACCGTCGCTGCAGAGCGATCAGTTTTGTAACTTACTGTGCGCGTTGAAATCGGCCACCTCGCGCTGCTCCGTGGCCGTCAAATGACTGGGATCGCACTCGTTCGATCCTTCGAAGCACTCCTGCAGATTACGGTCGCTGGTGGCTCGCGTAACGTCCTGTTTTTCCTGGCTGTTCAACTGTGTGTGGTCGCACTCGCCCAGCCCTTCCAGACAACTCTGTAGGTTGCGGTCGTGATTGGCGTCCGCTAGCTGTCGTTTTTGATCGGCGGTAAGCTGCGTTGGGTTGCACTCACCCATTCCGTCCAGGCAAGCGTGCAGATTTCGGACACGCGCTGACAGCGCAACGTCTTGGCGCTCGTGGTCGCTCAGCCGAGCCAAGTTGCATTCACCGATACCATCGAGGCAATTTTGCAAGTTTTGATCCCGCTCTTCGCGTGCAATCGCGATTTGTTGTTCGGGATTCAGCTGTTTTTTGTCGCAGTCAGAGAATCGATTGAAACATTCCAAAAAATTACGGTCCTGGGTAACACGTCGCAGTACCTGTAGCTCTTGCACATTCAATGCCGATCGATTACACGTCGAGAATTCGTCCAGACAGTTCGACAGCTGATGCGAATGCGGGCTCTGTAGGCCCTGTGCTGCCGTCTGTAGAGATACGGTTCCAAACACCAGCAATGCAATGAAGATCCAAAATGTGAATTTCATGAAGTGGCCTCCAAGGGAGCCGCGAACTCATGCGGCTTTCAGTAGAGCCGGATCGCCTGGAAGAAGGTCTCTCTTGGAAGACCGTTAAGGTTTTCAGGCAGCACCTTCGGCCCCTACAAACGAGTAGACGCGTGGCCGGGGGCATTGGTTAGCTTATGCCACGAATATATATCGTAATACGATACAAATAAAAAGCAACTCTTGAAAGATATATCGCATCACGATATGTTGAGGCTGCAAACGCGCCTCCCGGCTGGGATGGCCGACCACGGCCATGGGAGGTGAGCCGAAGCGGGGCCAGAGAAACTTGCTCTCCCTGGCCCCGCGACTAAGTGCCCAGATTGGCGATTCGTACCCAAGCCGGAATCAATCCCAGGAAGGAGATTCTTTAAATGCGAACGAAATGTTTCGTAATCGCGACCATGTTCTCGGCCATCAGTTATCTATGTGCGGTCCCCGCCTTCGCGCAGTCGTCACAGGAGTCGGGAAAATTGAAAATCCATGTTGATCCTAAACAAGCCTACGTCTTTGTGGATGGCAAGGCCATCCGCGATGGAAGTCAAACGATCGAATTAGCTGCCGGCGACCACAAGGTGGGCGTCTACAACTATGGTTATTTGTCCAAAACGGAAGACATCCACGTCGGTGCTGGCGAGACGACGGATCTGCGCGTCAACCTGCAATCCTCGGGAGACGTCGTTGCTGGACCGTTCGCCGACATTGAATTCAAGGGTGATCCCCGTGCTGCGGTTTTGTTGAACGGCCAGACTCCAGCCTATTTCGTCGGCCATGTCGACGAATTCGATTGGAATTGGATTTGGCACCAGCGGCTGCTTGTGAAGCCTGGGACATATCAAGTCACAGTGACGCACGAAGGAAACACCATATGGTCGGGTCCGGTGACAGCGAAAGCGGGCCAACAGGTGACGGTCTATCTAGACCGTAACGGAGAGATGAAAACGAAGGAATGGAAGGAAGGCTTGACTATGCCGCCGCAGCCTCGTTTCCATGCGGGAATCGCCAGTGCGACGGTGCCGGTTGCTCCTGTTTCCGCCCAGTTGAGCGCACAGGCCACCAATTTGAGTTGCGGGCAAGCAACGGAAATTGCGTGGAAATCCACCGATGCCGCGGACGCTTCGATCGCCGAGATCGGCCAAGTGCCCGACCATGGGGACCGAAGTGTGACACCCACGCATGACACAACGTATGTGTTGACCGCGAAAGGGCCAGGAGGCGAAGCGACACAGAGTGTAACGGTACATGTCGACGCGATGCCCACGGCGACGGTTGCCCTGAGTCAGCCGGAAATCCGCTATCACAAGATTGCGGACAAAGTAGTGGAGCAAGGTACTGCTACTGTGAACTGGTCGGCTTCCAACGCGGATTCGGCCAAAATCGAGCCTTTCGACAGTAATTCGATAAGCGGGACCCGGACGGTGACCGCCGATCCAGTGCAAACAAGCACGGGGCCGATCAATGAAAACCGAACCTACACATTTACGGCCACAAATGCCTGCGGCGGGCAGACCACCAAAACCGCCACGCTGCATGTCGTCGGCTCCATCGATCCACCGCCTTCGACAACCTTGCTTAGCGTTTTCTACCCGACGGCCTACCCCACGAAGCACCATCCGAGGGTTGGTCTCCTGACCGAAGAGAAAATGACCCTAGACAGTATCGCGACGCAATTCAAGAACTTCGGGGTGTATGAGCACAACGCCAGCCTAGTTGTCGTCGGATACGCCGATGTGCGCGGTTCGCGCAAATACAACACCGCCCTCAGCCAACGCCGCGCCGCCCTCATTCGCGACTATCTGGTCTCCAAGGGAATTCCGGCCGACGAGATCAAGATCCGCGCCGAAGGAAAAGATAAGCAACTCGACCAGAAGATGGCCGAAACGCTCCTAGTCAAAGGCGACCAAAAGCCAGCCAAGTGGATGGTGAAAGACAAGAAAATAACTTGGCTTGCCTTCAATCGCCGCGCGGACCTTGTCCTGGAACCCACCGGTCAGCAATCGGCAAAGGTTTATCCGGCTGACGCTCCTGATGCACGGATCGCTTGGCAGCGCCGTGAACCGCCGCTGAAGAAAGTCGAGATGCTGTCAAAAGCGCCCACCGCCAGCATCCAGCAGGCAAGCGCCAGTTCAGGGAACTGAAGGCATTCTCGATCTCTCCCCTCGGGCAGGCCGGCGTTCACCGGGACCGTCGCTCCGGTCGTCAAAAGCTGGACCGCCGAAGGAACGCTGGCTCCCGAGACGGAGCTGGGAATTTCATTCGCTGGTTTATCCCGGAGACTAAGGAGGATTAAATAATGAGACTCTCTTTGAAAGCCATGGCAATTGCGGCGGCGCTCTTGTGGGGCGGGGCGATGCTTTGCGTAGGATTGATAAATCTAGTCGACCCCAACTACGGCATCAACTTCATTCAGCTGACCAGTTCGGTCTATCCGTGGTTTCATTCGACCCGGACCATGGGAAATGTCCTACTCGGAACGGTCAATGGACTAATCGATGGTGCGATCGCTGGGCTAATTTTTGCTTTGCTGTATAACGCTGTTACCAGCATTCCAAGGCACACCGAGCATGCCAACGCAAGTCCGTTTCACGGTTGATGGATGTGACAACAATTGTGCCGGGAGACCCGCGTTGACTTATCGTCCCGTTGCTTTTTGCAATGACCTGCGGGTTCTCCCGGCACACAACCGTTCCCGACCCAATCTCAAGCTTGGAGCGATGAGGAGATCTTCACGAGTAGTTGGTAAATTAATTCTATGGTGCCCCGCCGGTTTCAGGGGAAAAGGAGACAGGTATGCACGAACAAAACGTAGTAAGACACCAAACGACGGAGCCACCGATCATGATCAGGACCACAGGCCTGAGTGTCGAGGCGAGAGACATGCTTGACGCGATTGCCAGGCGGGCCTACGACATATTTGAAGCGAAAGGCAGAATCAAGGGGCGCGATCTGGATAACTGGCTGCAGGCAGAGGCGGAGCTGTTCGAGCGGACGCCCCTTAATATTGGTGAATCTCAAGATAGCGTGACAGTGCTGGCTGAAGTCCACGACTTCACTCCTAAAGAGTTGGAGATCGATCTAGAGCCGAAACGAGTGACCATTATTGGCAGGGGCCGCACCCAGGTGGAACAAGATGCAGGCACGAGCGCACGCTCGCAGAAACGCTCGGTTCGATTGCTCCGGAGCGTGCAACTGCCAGTAGAGATCGATTCAGCTCATGCAACAGCGCGATTCAGAGGTGGAGTGATCGAACTCAAACTGAAAAAAGCAATGCCAGGGAAAACAGGTACGAGGACTGCAGTTTCGAATAACAACGTCGCCTGAAGGAACCTAAGGGAGAAGGTTACTTACCCCCGCCCGCCGACCAGATTCGAAGCCAGCGGCGGGCGGACCTTCAAATGACAATGCATTCGGATGTTCGGTTAGCGGTTGCGTCTCCTGAGAAGCGGTTTGCCTCGAAGTTGCCTTCGGTGCTGCATACTGAGGTTCTCTATTTTAGGCCGAAGTCGGGGCGACTTATTATCTTTCAGAATAGTCGAAATGGTTGCCACGAGTGCGTCGCCGCTCGCTCGCAGTTCGTGCAGCCGGTGGGGCACGACCTTCTCCAAAGCACGCTCGCCTCGGGAAAGGAGAATTACGGAAACTCGCCGCTGGTCGCCCCGGCTGCGGTCGCGGCGTACATAGCCGTGTGCCTCAAGTCGATCGATTAAGCCCACTGCGCTATGATGCCGAATAAAAAGACGTTCGGCGAGCTGCCTGATGCTGGCCTCCTCCCCGTCAGGGAGTCCGCGGAGGGCAAGAAGCATTTGGTACTGCTGCGGTTCAAGGCCGACCGCTTTCGCAGCGTCGTCGCTACCCCGCAGAAACTGACGGATGCGATAGCGCAGTTCAGCCAGTGCCGCGTATTCGGAATCGCGGATTCTCCTTCCCATGTTTCCATTATATCGTATTACGATATAAATGCAACCGACGCTGCTTTGAAGCATCGTGGTCCGATATGTTTCCATCTAACTAACTGAGAGGGTTTTGAGATGTACGAAAGGAATGGCACTGAAATTTTAAACGAGATCGGCCCCCCAAGACGGCTGCGTCCTGCGAAAAAAGAAGCCACTGAATGCTGGCAAAGATGCAAAGAGCCAACAATTACCGCCAATCTTTCGGCTGGGCTACTGGAAAACAATCGGATGAAACGGCCCAAACGAGCAATGAACTTCCTCGTTGCCATCAGCGGGCACGGAGTGCTGTTAGCACTCGCGATCCTTCTTCCGTTGTATTTCAGCAGCACCATTGATTTGCATAGGATGGAAACGACGTATTTGGTGGCTCCGCCCCTTCAGTCTTGGAAGCTAGATGCTAGTGTCAGGCAAGGCAAAAGCAGACTTGGCACTGAGTTGTTTTACAGCCGAGGACTCATATAGGTTCAGTAAGAGTGTCTAGGACCCGAGAGGCGAACTCGTTTTGAGCCTTGAAAGCCGGCCGTTATTATGATCGAAAGATTGCCCCGAGATTCGTTACGACAATCTCTGGATGGTACGCAAGACAATAGCTCTGCTCTTCTGCCATCGCAGATGCTTCGTTGAACGTCGAGGGTCAGGTCAAAGAATATGGAACATGTAACGACTACTCGGTGTAGTCCCGGCCAAGTAGAAGGTGAGAGCGTGGCACAGCAAGGGAACAGTCCACCCAAACCAAAATGGTGGAGACGACCCTTGGTCCGCTCGTTCGCCCGCATTCGCGACCACGAAGAGCAAGTCTTTCTTCTGCTGACTCTAGTAATTGGAGTACTGACCGGCCTTGCGGTTGTCGGGTTCATTTTGGTGACCGAGCACCTGGGGATGCACCTCTATCCAATTGGTAGTGCGGCATGGCGTCGCGTGCTGATTCCAATTCTCGGTTCTCTAGGCATGGGGTATCTGCTTTATCGGTATTTCCCCGATGCTCGTGGCAGCGGTGTTCCCCAAACCAAGGCGGCCTTGTTTGCGCGGGAAGGGCGCATCACGCTCAGCACGGTGTTGGGTAAGTTCTTTTGCACCGCAGCGACTCTTGCCACTGGTATCCCTCTGGGGCGCGAAGGTCCTTCCGTCCAGGTTGGAGGCGGCATCGCTTCAGTTCTCGGTCAGTATCTCGGACTGAGCTCCGAACGAGTCAAGGCACTCATCCCGGTCGGAGCTTCTGCCGCGATCGCCGCCGCGTTCAATACGCCCCTGGCCGCAGTCGTGTTCTCGCTCGAAGAGATTACTGGCGATCTTCACGCGCCTGTATTGGGTTCCGTGGTGCTCGCATCCGCGACGTCTTGGATGGTCTTGCGTATTCTGCTTGGCGACCACCCTCTGTTCCAAGTCCCTCAATATCAGCTCGTAAATTCGTGGGAATTCGGAATATATGCCATGTTAGGAGTTGCTGGGGGCCTGGTCTCCGTGGCGTTCACGAAGCTTCTCTTGAGAACACGGGAATGGTTCATGACTTTGCCTAAGAAAACAGTTTGGTTCCAGCCCGCCGCAGGTGGCATCGTTGTTGGCCTGATAGCCCTGTTTGTCCCACAAGTCTTGGGAGTCGGCTATGGCTACGTGGGAGACGCGCTGAATGGACGAATGACCCTCGGTATCATGGCCCTTTTGGTAGTCTTGAAACTCTTCGCGGTCACGACCAGTTACGGATCTGGCAATGCGGGCGGAATTTTCGGCCCAAGCCTCTTTATGGGAGCAATGCTGGGTGGAACAGTCGGGGGCATCGCACACCACTTCTTGCCGCATTATACAGCCTCGGCAGGAGCTTATGCTTTGGTAGGCATGGGAACTCTTTTTGCTGGCATAGTTCGGGCCCCGATGACTTCGGTTCTGATGATCTTCGAAACGACCCAAGACTATGCCGTCATTGTCCCTCTCATGATTTCGAATCTTGTCAGTTTCTTCATTTCCGCGCGTTTGCAGCGTGAGCCGATCTATGACGTGTTGGCCTATCAGGACGGAATTCACCTGCCGAGTGCCGCAACCCGTCACCAGCGAGGAGGGCGACAAGTGGGCCAAGTTATGCGTCGCCCCGGGGAACCACTGCCTGATGCGATGAGTGTCGGTGACGCATTGCAGTTGGCTTTGATCAGTCAGTACCACTGTTGGCCGATTTGCGGCGTCCAAGGCGTCATCGGAGTGCTGAACAAGCGAAAGCTCGAACGGGCTGCCGCCGAGTACGGCGGGTCGAAAGCACTCTCTGATCTAGTCAATCCGCAGGTGTTTCCCCACCTGCACGCCGATCAGTCACTTCAGCTTGCCCTGGAACGTCTGGGGAAATCCGGATTTGAACTCTTGCCCGTGGTAAGCCGGGCCAACGTGCACAAGCTGGAAGGTGTGGTACTTCTTGAAGATGTGCTGAAATCATATGGCATTGGCGCGGAATATTGACGACGGTGCGCCCAGGCTGGGTTCGCAAGCAATGGCTCCAGATGGTACTTTCCTTTGCGGCATCCTTAAGGACGACGTTCGGGCAGCGCGAGCGAGGTCCCACACGACACCGTGGTGGCTGTGGTGGAATATTCTCAGCCTCGATGCACCGACGGTCGCTGTGATTTGGGCCGTGCTTCTTGCACGTCCAAGTCATATACGATTGAGAGCCGCCGATGAAATCGTTTTGAGCCTGGTTGTGTGGTGCATCTATGTTAGCGATCGCGTGTTTGACGGCTTGAGACCGACGAATCAGCACGTGTTGCGCGAGCGACATGTCTTCTGCGCAAAGCACCGATGGGCTCTGACGTGGTTCTTGGTGCTCGCGGCCGCCGCGGTGCTCTGGGTGACAGCCGACTTTTTGGCGCCTATGGAAGTAAGCGCCGGAATGAAACTCGCAGCAATAATTGGAGCATACATGGCTACCATCCATGCCGGCCATGGATCGATGGCACGTCTTGTACCGAAAGAAATAGCGGTTGGCATTCTTTTTGCCGTCGGGACAACTCTTCCCACGTGGTCACGCCTCTCAGAATTCTCATGGGATGAGTGGATACCATTCGGGCTGTTCGCGGTTCTGTGCTCCTTGAATTGCTTGGCCATCGAGTGCTGGGAGAACGAACCTCGTTATCCCGATTGGTTCCAGAGCCGTAGTCCGGTTATCCGATGGGCAGAGACGCGCATCAACCAGCTTGCGGCAGCTCTCGCCGCGTCCGCATTCGCAGTAATCCTGATACGGCGACACCCCGGACCGTTTGGCTCTGGATTGCTGGCTATTTCATTGGCTGCGCTTCTAATTCTTCTCCTAAACCGTCACAGAAATGGACTCTCAGGTAGAGCGCTTCGAGTTCTTGCCGACGCGACTTTGGTCTTGGCCGGGGGGCTCGCACTAGTGAGCTAATATGAGGAAGAATTAAAGGAAGAGTTAAACAGGTTCAGATGACTATGATGAATTGTGACAGGATCGCTCCTTACTACGAGATTCTCGAGCATTTCTTGTTTGGAAGGCTCCTTGAGCATCGGCGATTCGCATTCTTGGGCGAGATTAGAACGTCTCGAAAAGCGCTCGTGTGCGGTGGAGGGGACGGCCGCTTTCTTGCCCAACTACTTCGAGTCAACGCGCGGGTAGAGGTGGATTTCGTTGATCTCAGCTCTGCGATGGTCGAGCTTGCGGAGCGACGGGTCACAGGCATGGGCCGAACTTTTCGAAAACGAGTCAGATTCCACACCGGCGATGTGCGGAGTTTTGCCGCACCCGCAGACTACTATGATTTGATCGTTACACACTATTTTCTCGATTGCTTCTCAAATCAAGAACTTGAAGATGTCGTCGGCCGACTCGCGAGCTGGGGGATGCCGCAAGCGAGGTGGATCGTTTCTGACTTCAGTGAAGCAAATGGGCCAATCGGCCGCTTATGGACGCGAAGCGTGATAGGCGGCCTTTATTCCGCTTTCCGGTTCACCACGGGGCTCAAGGTTACGCGACTACCCGAATATAAGGCGGCGCTCACAAGAAGGGGATACTTCTTGCGGTTCGAAGAGGACGTTATGGCGGGACTTCTTCATTCATCACTGTGGGAGGCAGAGAGTTCGCAGGGCGGAATGGCTAACAGTAACGCATCTCAAGGCAAGGATGCATAGCTGGCTGATGACCACAACTTTGACAGCCGCAATAATCCTCTGAGTAGCCTCTTTTTGGTCAGTCCACGCAAACCCGAGTGAACAGTCTTGGAAGCGGCAATATTGCAGGTTTCAACCCGCTCTATCAGATTGGTGGCACCGTCGTTCGATGCCTCTAGCGTCCAACGGTTTCAGTCAAGTGCGCGGCTATTCCACAAAGGGGCGGACTTTCGCGAATTCGAGCCGACCTGTCATCCAACTTCCATCGACTCCGGGTGCAAGCGCATCGCGCATCACGGTCGTATGGATGCAAGTAATTTTGGGACATCCTGGGGACAAGAAAAAGGTGTTTGGGGATGGTCCCGAAGCTGTTTGCTAAGTTCTCTGTTGACAGCCGAATGCGGTAGGGAGATTTATTTCGTGAGTATTTTCCAAGATACACCTTATTGAGAGAAGTGGAGCGCGATGGCTACCCAAGTAGAATAGGGAGAAGGACTCCCAGGCTAAGCGCAAAGAGCCAAAGTGCAGGCGCAGGTGTCCCCACGGGACGGAGACGACGCAGCTCCCGCGCTGAGGTTCGGGGATCAAGAAGAAGCGAACGCGTGTAGCGGTGATCAAACAGAAAAAAGATCAATGCGGTCACGGCACCGTAAATCAAGTGACCCAGGAGGGATGGAAGCAGAGCGGAAGCCGCGTCCGCGCTCCAATCGCAAACCCCCGTCAGTAACAACGGCATAAGGGTCATCGGTCCCAAATACCACCAGATCAAACCAAACAACCACCCCCATGCGATGCTGGAGCCCGAACTTGTAGTCTCATTGCGAAACAGCATTCCGTAGGTCATACCGATTAGCGCGCTCACGGACAAATGAATAACTAAGCCGCGAAAACCTACGAAGCTGGTGTCCACGCCAGCGACTTTTGGCAGGACCCCAGTGGCAATCATGACCGGCAAGGAAGCGAGGCCGCCGATGAGGCCGGCGACCGCGCCCCATCCCAGCGAGCGGAGGACGTGAAGGCCGGGACTTTCGATTTCTCGATTCAGTGGGTCAGATTGGATGAACAAACGAACCCAAATCTTGTCAATGGTGGCGTAGGAGACACCAAGAATCAGCCCATATAGGATGTGTCCGACCAGAGAGCCAAACACAGCAGTGCCTTGCTCCGCGGACCAGTCGAGGGGCAATCCCGCAGCAAGCCGCAGGAGTGTCAGAGGCCCAAAAAACCACCAGAAGATCCCAAACCCAAGCCCCCATCCCATGCATGAACCGTAGCCTCGAACGTCTCGCTGGAAGAGCAGTCCGAAAGTCACACCGATCAAAAGAGCGACCGCAAAATGCAAAGAAATAGTCATACGCCGGGAGCTGAGTTCCCCAAATCCCACCAGGAGGGGATAGTAGTTTCCAGAGGATACCCACTTACCGAAGATCAGACCTCCCAGCGTGCCAGCGAAACCTCCAGCTACAATGGCGCGACCCCAAGCAAATTTCTTGTCTGGTCCGGAAGAGCGAAGTCCGCCCCGGATCCCCAATCCGACCCCGACGGGCATGCCAAGGCAAAGCACGTAGGCAACGAGTTGGGAGAAGTGTCCTTGGGCGTCCTGGTACATCATGGCTGAATGTCTTGCAACACTCGCCAGGTGAAAGAAGCCTCCGGCGGTGAGTATCCAGAGCAAGAAGGAAGAACCCAAACCCCAAATCAGTCCTGCACCAGGACTGGTTGCGCGTCGAGCGAAGAACAGTCCGAAGGCAAGTCCGAAAGCCGCCCCGAGCAGTCCACCTGAGAGGAGCGAGGTCCTTAACACCATTCCCTGAAGTAAACCTCCAGAGGTACCCAGGGCAAAGCCGAGAAGAGGTTCAATCCAGGTCGGAGGGGAAAAGCTCGATCCGAACTGCGGAGATATCCGTGATTGTGCTTCTGGCATGGACCGTTTCCTCACTTCACATCAATCGTCTGAACGATGTCACGTGGGAAAAAGAGCTCGATTGTCCAGTCCATGAGCACCCGAATTTTGCGCTCCAAACCGGGCAATTTTGCAAGGTAGATTCCCCGCCAAAGGAGCCAAGCGAACAGACCAGAAAAGCGTAAGGATTTGCTTCGAGCAAAAGGAACACTCAATTCAGCACAGGCCGTTTGGTGTCCCACCACGCAGAGAGCACCGAGTGAATCGAAGTGGAATTTGCGAGTCGGCCGCCCCTCCAGTTGAGCCAGGACGTTGCTCGCGAGAATTTCCGCCTCACGCAGGGCAAACTGGGCGGTCGGAGGGCAAGGGTGTCCCGTCGCGGCATCGGTGACGGCGGCGCAATCACCGAGTGCCCACAAACCGGGGCGCCCCGGCACGGCCAGAGTATTGTCAACAAGCAAAGCACCACGCTTATCTTTTTCAAGAGGCAGTGATTTCAACAAAGGACTCGGCGTGGTGCCCGCGGTCCAAACAAGAGTCTCGGTGTGAATCTCACCCTCACTTAGGAGAACCACGCCAGGATATGCGTCTACGATGCGCGTGTTTAAGCGAAAGCTGACCCCACGCAGTTGCATCTTCTCTTGAGCATATCGTGCTAAAGAGCCGCTAAGTTCTGGCAAGACACGATCCCGGGAGTGAACGAGGACAATATCCACCTCATCTGGGTGAATCCTGGGATAATCCGCCAAAATGCCGTGCGCGAAATCGTTCAGAGCGCCGGCAAGTTCTACGCCCGCGAAACCACCGCCAGCAATGACAAAGGTAAGAAGCGAAGAGCGAAGAGCGGCGTCGGACTCCAAATCAGCACGCTCGAACATCTCGATGACGTGATTCCGGATTCGGATGGCATCGAGAAGACTCTTAAAATTGAATGCGAACTTCTCGATGTTCTTCATTCCCAGGTAGTTTGAAATCGAGCCAAGAGCAAAGACCAAGTGGTCGTAGGGAACTTCTCGCCGCCCAAATGCTCCATTCGCACCTGCATCGTGACGTAGAATTACCAAACGCTTTTCTAGATCCACTGCCTCAACAACACCTCGAATGAACTCAGTACGGCGTAGGGTGCTCCGCAAAGGCGTGCTGATGTGACTGGGTTCCAAACTGCTTCCGGCTACCTCCGCGAGCATAGGAGTAAATAGGAGGGCATTCGTTTCATTGATTAGGGTAAGGCTAATGGAAAAGTCCCCGCGCAATTTTTCTTCGAGACATTCCGCTGTGCGCATGCCGGCAAACCCGCCGCCCAAGATAACTATACGTTTGCTCACCGAAACAGCCGGCACTTTGGGGGCTGGTTCTGGGCCGAAGAGATATTCGACGCTGTCTTGTAAAACTTGATTGGTGATTCCGAGAAAAGCGCCGAACACCACCCAGCCTACCAAGGCTGGAAAATTCTGGCGCATCTGCTCCGCGCTCCACTCCGGCATCTGGCCGGACAGCAAAGGGATAGCGATTACGCTCACAAGGCCCCATAGCGGAACACCGAGTGATGCTCCTGCCAACAGGTTGTCCACATACGCTCGGCGTGTTAGCCGAAGCCCTGCAGAATAGGCAGCACCAATGCCGACCCCCAGAATCAAGTTCCACAGGGCGTAGTGAGGCGTCGCTGTCAAAGCTGTACTAGCGGCCGCTCCACTCAAAATACCGATAGAGCAGCGGCGGAAAATCGGGTTCA
The DNA here is from genome assembly GCA_963833345.1 of uncultured Acidobacteriota bacterium. Classification (GTDB taxonomy): domain Bacteria; phylum Acidobacteriota; class Terriglobia; order Acidiferrales; family UBA7541; genus Acidiferrum. The sequence continues at coordinate 5,382,680 of CAWHXI010000002.1, forward strand.
TCGCACATATTCCTTCAGAATGAACTGGAGAGGGTGCCACACAAGGCAGAAAATCCCCGCGTCTATCTGATTCGGAAGGCGTCAAAAGGTTTCAAGCGCTCCTATGAGAAGATATCTCGGCATCTGAGGAACTGAAGCCGGAAGGCATGATCTCACAACTACTTCCGCTAGAATGGAGGCTTGGGAATTAACATTCACGTCGCGATGCAGCACAGGAGATAAGAAATGGACGACTTGTATGCAATCAATGTGGCCAAGAGCGAATTTCGGGATTGCTTCAACCTCTCGGATGTGTCCCGGTTACTGGCGATTGCTGATCAGGACCTGGTTAATTTCTCGGATGGTCAGCCCTGTGAATTTGGCGCGAGCGGATTGGACGCCTTGAAGACTCGGCTGGCGAATCTCTTCGAACGCTTCACAGCAGAACTTGCGGTGATAGTCGTCGAGATCCGTCTGCAAGGGGACGTTGCCTATGATTACGGATGGCATGACCTAACGCTGAGACCTAAGGACGGCAGTCAGCCCACCCATCGCAGGGACCGCTATGTGGATATCTGGCGGAGAAACAAAGAACACAAGTGGAAGCTATGGATGTACATGGATAACCAGGATGTCCCCGATCCGTTCCGCCCAGGGGAGACTCCGGCCGTCGGAGATCGAGTTCAGGGAAGTTTCTGAAGTCTCTCCTGTAGCCGCTTGCTGAATCCGTCGGGCATTTGAAACACCCTTCCGTCACCGATCAGTCCTACGACATTCCGCGTGCCGTCGAGTACCGCAGTGCAGTGCGCACAAACTTTGAAATGCGCTTCCATTCTTTCCCGCACCTCGAGAGAGATCTCCTCGTCAAGATAGTTGGAGATCTCCCGCCAGACTTCGACGCAGCTGATTTCAATCGTGGCCATCACGCCCTTCTCTATTCACCATGCTCTAACTTTGCGATACGTCAGTCCCTTGATCCAGGAACCGTCGAATCCAGGGGCAAGGCTGTCTCTCAGGAGCAACCGCGCTCGATGAAGCCGAGTTTTCACGGTTGCTTCCGAAATACCTAGAATAATCATCGTCTCTCTGATGCTCAAATGCTGAACGTCCCTAAGGACAAGCACCTCGCGGTAACTGGGGCTGAGCGAATCGATTGCGTCTTGCACTGCTTGCCGTATCTCATTTTGTTCGAGCAATTCGGAAGGTATAGGTTGCCAGTCGGCAAAGTCTCTGGGCCAAAAATCTCCTTCTTCGCTTTGCTGCTGGTCGTCAATCGACTCGTAGAGGTGCGAATGCGCCTTCCTCAATTTCATTTTTGCTTCGTTATAGGTAATTTGTATAAGCCAGGTGCTGAACTTTGATTCCGCACGGAAGCTGGCCAGGTTAGAGAATGCCTTGAGAACGGCTTCCTGCGCGACGTCCTCCGCGTCAGCGGGATTTTTCACAACCGAAATCGCCGTTGCGTAAATCATGCGCTCATAAGGACGTATCAACTCGTAGAAATCCTCGCGCGCTCCGCCGCAGACGCTCTTTATTAGCTCAGCCTCGTTGGCCCGCAATTGCGATTGTGGCATGCTCATCTTTGGTGACAAATACGGGTCTTAGTTGCCCATCAGGGACCGCAATTATCTCCAGGTCAACTAGTCCCTAAAAGTCTGATTCCCAACTAGTCAAAAGGGTTCGCGAAATAGCTCTCAAGATGGCTCGGCTCCCGGCCAATGGGGTCAACGTGCGATCTCATCTGCTTTCTTATACATATGCTCCAGCTTCGCCATGCCCAGCGAACTTTATCTACCCACTTTGAGTCAAGTGACGTCAAGACGCCGGTGGCGGAGTGACCAGTTCGAACGACGAACTGAGTTGGATGGTCTTGTGAAACGTCCGGTAGAGTGGGCAGCGCATGGCGTAAATGCTGTGCGTCCGCTCGACGGTTCCCCTCGTTTCTTCAGGCGCCACCAAGCGCATCGCCACGTGGATGCGACGGATGACAAGTATACCTTCTTCGGTCTCTACTTCGCCGGTTACCTCGGCGGTCAGTTTGCCGTTGCTGGCATCGATTTGGCGCGCTTCCAGCGCACCTCCGAAAGTCCCCATCATTCAACCCGCGGTCGCCGAAATGACGTAGTCGATGGTTGAGGAATGCGATTCTTTCAAGTTTGCCGGGTCCACTTTGTAGTGCTCGGCGATGGCGCCGTGGACACTATAGATCACCGGCTGAGACTCGCCTGGCAGATGCGCGATGCGAAGAGGTCCCTGCTTGCGTTCGATGCGCGACTTTGAGATATAGACAACATTACTCATGGACTTCTCCTTTCGGAACCCGACAATCGATTTTCTTCGGCTCCCGGAAGAGCTACTTATGGCGAATACCCTCCGGAGATCGTTTGAGGTCAAGGGGGAGTATCTGCAATTGCCATTTTACAGGCACCGAAGTGGGCGGATAGCAAACCTTCTGGTCGCAAGCCTGATACCTCAGGTCGCCAGCTATGGAAATCGTCCTCTCCTCGGATAACACTGAGCGAACCGCATCTGAAGCCTTAGACGGCGTCACCGTGAGATCCTGAGTGATCCGAAACTTCCCCTCGAAGACCGGGACATGTTCCTTGATGGCTTCAAGGTAGAGTACTTTAGAGCTCGGGTAAACGACAGGCTGGAATTCAATTCCAGGAAGCGCCTGCAACGTGAGCTGAATCGGCTTATAGCCTTGCACCCCGGGGGAATAGACATGTACATCGGGAGGAAGCTCGATTTCGGCAATTAGGCTGACTCTGCCGCCTGGTATGACACTGCGATCGGACTGTGCAAGGGTAAGCTGGAGATGAGGCGCCGCGACATTCTGAGTCACCTCCGCGCTCAACTCAGGAAAGAGTTTCGCGATGACATTATTAGCCGTCAATCGGTCCGTGTACTTTGCTGTGAAATACTCTTCGCGAATAACCCCACTGGAATCGACGAAGAAGAATCCAGGGTAGGCCATCCCTTTAGTCATTCCTTTCGCTTCTGTGTTGAGCACTTCAAAGCTGCGGATGATCTTGGATTCTGGGTCAGCTAATAGGGGAAACTGGATTCCATGCCGGTCAGCAAAGTCCTTCAGGATGGCCGGACTGTCGTAGCTAATCGCGGCCAGCTTAAGTCCTTGCGCCTCAAATCTCTCTTTTGCGTTTTGCAGCTGCACGAGCTGCGCTTTGCAGAAGGGTCACCAATCGGCGGATCTAAAGAAAAGGAGAATAGTGCCCTTTGATCCCTTGAGTGTCTCGTTGGATTGTTCATGACCGAACTGATCGGGGAGGGCGAAGGCCGGCGCCTGCTTGCCGACTGCCAGGCCAACTGACGGAGTAGTGCCGTGGTCAGTGCCTGGGCTTTCTTGCCCGCTGGGTATTACGAAAAGTCCGACGAGGAAAAGGATGCAAATCACAAGTTTCATATCTGCTCCAGATTCAATTTCGTTCCTTTGGCGTTGCAAGCGAACTAACCGTCGCTAAATCAAAATAGTTGAGCGAAGCTAATTAGAAAGCCGGACGGAACCTGCCCCCAAGACCCTTCCCGCATCCGGTTCCTGAATGATCCCAACGATTCTCAGGTCCCGTCGATTCCCGGCATCGAGATCGAGCGTCACATTCCGCGAAAAGTTTTCAGTTCTTCCGACTTTTCCGACGGGGACAAGGTCCCGCAAGACGGCCACGTGTTTCAGAGTTCTGCCAGCGTTCTCCCCACGGATCACGTGCGACTCATCGCTCTCATCAGCTAGCGCCAGGAAAACGTTTGCCGATTTCCCTGCGAGGGAAGAAGGCAGTGCACCAGTCTCGACACGCACGCCGAGCTTATTGCGTTCTTCAACGTGAAACACGGAAAGCATTACTTGTATCTTTTCGAGCTTCACCGCATTTTCGACCGCGCGGATCGCCTGCCGCTCGTCACTGCCGACGAACTCGTAATGCCCGTCCACGACCATCTGCGGCGTGTAAATTCCCCCGCGGCCGAACTTCGCCGCGTAGGCGCTTTGCCGCTCGCTGTATTCGTGTGAAGAATAGGGATCCTTCCATCCGATATCGTTCCAGTAGTCCACGTGTTCACTGAGAACGATGAGTTGCGCGCCGCTGATTGGCTGGGATCGATCGAGCTTCTCTAAAAGGGCATCGGCGGGAGGGCAGCTGGAACATCCCTCTGACGTGAACAATTCGACTAGCACGGGAGTGCGCGGAGTGTCATCGCTGCTCGGCCTTGAGGCTAGGCTCGCAGCATGAATATATCGAACTGAAACGCCCGCTAGAATCGAAAATGCGGCCAATACAATAGTTGTAAGACTGAGACGCATTATCCTTCTCCCTAACCGATTCAGAATCTCCACCGGATTCCCATACTTGCTAAGATCCATCCCCCGCTTACCGGGATCAACTAGCCGATGAGACTAACCAGCTGCCGTTTGGGTGAACGCGAAAGTCTCTTCCTCGGCGACCAAGAAAATTGGTGTCCCCCCTGAAGAAATCTTCACGGCGTGTGCAAGGGCTTCTTTGCCGCCGTCCGACGCGGCGCACTCCTCCAGAGCTTGCATCGACGGAAAGTAAACCTCAGCAATGCGGTAGAAAGGAGCAGAGCCTTGCGGCGAACCTAACACCTTTGTTGCCACCATTTTGGTCTTGCCACTCAGTTTCGCCACTGCCAGCGGCACGTGTTCGGTTTGATAGACTTTCTCAAAAGCACCAACATCCTTGGGGTGCGGGTATATGACTACAAGCTTTACGTTTCCCACTTGAAGCTCCTATCGTGGCTAGTTTTGTACTCAGGCGTTGGGCGCGAGGTCCCTCTGAGAGGAAGATCGCAGTGCCTGCTCGTCGTCACGCCCAGAGTCGCCAGTTCAATGAGATTTTCGAGCAGCCCAAAGGTTTCACACTTATTTGGAAATCACGGGGTTCGTTCCATCCGGTTCTCGTATGGCATTTCCACGACTACTTACCGGACTGGCGACCGGCAAGCTCTTTACGCCGAATTCTGGAAACCTTTCAGCCACAAGCACGTCTCACTGTCTGTATACGTTTGGAGGATGATTGTTGAAACAAGTAGTATCGCTCGCTCCCGCAATAAAAGAGCTGGGCGCCGCACGGATCAGCAACGAGATCCTCAACGTTTCAAAGGAGGAATCATGAAGAAGAGGTATGCGAGCATATTACTCACACTTATCTGCGTTCTTGGGCTGGGTGTGGCCGCCAAGGCTCAATATCGAGGCGAAGTCGTTGTAACTATACCTTTTGAGTTCGTGGCCGGTGGTAAGACACTTCCTGCTGGCACGTACAGAGTCAGTCGCATTTCGGAAGATAAATCCGTGGGACTGGTCTTCAGCAGCTATGAGAATCGTTCGAATGTGTTTGTGCACCCTGTTGAGATCGAAAGCGCTCGTTCCGACAAACCTGGTGTAAGTTTCGAACGAGCCGGTGAACAGCACTTCCTAAGCAGGATTCAGACAGCAACCGACGTTTATAACATCCCTGTTTCCCGCTCGGAGATCAGGGAGGCCGCAGTGAGATCACACGACATCGGGTCTGCTTCGGGAAGTTCCGGAAGCAACTAGATATTCTCTCCTTGAGGATATCCAGTGGGAGTTCAGGCTGCGAGGTCCCACTCCTTTCATTCCTGAACTCCCTAATCACCTCAACGAGCCGCAAATTGCGCAGCGCCCATCCACGTGCAATGACTTCCCATCAGGCCGGTCGAGAAAGTCCTTTCAAGGAGATACTCGAGGGAATACAACCCCTTTCGGACGACCCCTCGTGCGCGCACACTAGCTCTTCGCTAAAGCGTGAGGAGGGAATCGCGTAATCTGGAATTCTCCCGAAGGATGTGGTCTTCCTCGAAGAACCTTTTACCCGCGAAATAATTTTTCGAAGAGTTCGCCAGGTCTTCCAGGATCTGTCGCAGCCAAAGTGCCAAAGTGCCGTTATTCTCCAGCAGTTGACGACATCGCGCCCCCTCGCTAGATTGCGCTTCAAATGGGACTGTGAAACTGCAGTTTGGCTATCTGCTACTTACATACCGCTTTCCCGATATGACGGCTTCAACAGCGGTGAGTAGCCCGGTTGCGGCCCCTACTTTTACAACGTAACCCCGCGCGCCTATCCTCAGAGCCTCTTGCACCACGTCAGCTGAAGATTCCTGACTCAAAAAGATTATCTTGGATTCCGGGACAAGTTTGCGGATTTGTCGAGCGGCCTCCAAGCCGTTCAGTGTTGGGAGCCCGATGTCAAGTAGAATCAAATCCGGCTTCAGTTCCACGGCTTTCTGAATCGCTTCTAAACCGTCTGAGGCCTCGCCAACAACCTGCAAGTGCTGTCTCTTCCCCAGCGCCTCGCAGACAAACTGTCGAATTGATCCGAAATCATCGACCACGAGAATACGGACTAAAGTAGGTTGCAAACAAGTTCCTTTTGTTAGGGGTTCACGGTCTATATTACCCATACGTTATATTATCTTAAATTTTATTACGCTTTCCTCAGACGCTGTTCATCAGCTCAGCCTCGTAGGCCCGTAATTGCGACAGTGTCATGCTCATCTTTGCCTACAGAGACGTGTCGCGCCCGTTCGTAAGGAATCCAAACTATCGCCAACACGGGCCAGTGTGATTCCCATCTCGTCAAAAGGTTTCAGAAAATGGTACCCATTTGAGAATCCTTATCCTGCTCAACTCTTCGCCCTAACCGCCAATGAATTCGAACTTTCTCCGGAAACTATTTCGCCGGACGGGAATCTCACTTCCGGGCGGCTTTTCAGTGAGGAGCGGGTGCAAAGGGCGCGTCTCAGACCGCGTTCTGTCTGTTGCGGAACGGAGCTCTGCCGGCTTGCAGACCGACCAAATCATCTACGTCGACGGAGGGCCTTCATGGAGTTTGTAAACGAACAAGTAAGAGGACAAAGACTTTGTCCGGGAAGTGAGAATGTGTCTGACTTGTGAACGGAAAACTACAACGCTCCACTGCGTTGGCTGGTTGCGACCTCAGCCGGCGTGCCTCAGAGGGGAGGCGCACGCCTGGATGGGCAATGACAGACAATACAGAATGTAATGCGCGAAACGACCGAATCAGAGCGACTGAGGAGGACCTGATCAGCAAAATTCTGGAGGGCGACAGGGACCTATTCCTTGAGCTTATCCGGCCTTATGAGCGTACGGTTTACGCGACACTGATCACCATGCTGAGGAGCAAAGAGGACGCCGAGGATGTTACACAGGATGTACTTCTAAAAGCGCTGGCGCGTCTTCAGCAGTTTCGGCGGGAGTCGGCGTTTGGGACCTGGCTGATTCAGATTGCCATCAATGAAGCCAGGATGCGCAAACGGAAGATGAGGCATGGAACGATGTTTTCATTGACAAGCGCGGCCGATGACGACGGAGCATATGTCCCAAAGGATTTTGCGGATTGGCGCGAGATTCCTTCAGAGGCCCTAGAGCGTTCAGAGACTCGTGAGGCCCTGGCGAAGGCTTTGGCGTTACTCGAAGAACACTACCGGTTGGCCTTCATTCTCCGCGACGTGAACGAACTGAGCATCACAGAAACTGCCAACGTCTTGGGAATTACGCGTGGAGCTGTCAAAACGCGCCTGCGACGCGCTCGTTTGATGCTGAGGGATATTCTATCTCCGGGGTTGCAGCAAGGCGGCCAAGTGGGGTTAGCATTCAAAGAGGCAAGGAATCCATGGGAATAACTTGTGAAGAAGTTTGGCGGGACATCTCGGACTATGTCGATGATGAGCTAGATCAGAAGCAGAGGGCTGTGCTCGAAGAGCATTTCGCACAATGCCGGCACTGTGCCGCAGTCCTTGAAGGAACCTGCAACGTTATTCGTCTATATCGCGATGAACGGGTTTTGGCGCCCCCCAAGGGGTTTCACGATCGTCTGCGCGCTAGGCTGAACCAGAAACTGAACCAAGGAGCGGATGAAAGAATCCACCCCTCGCGGCGTGCGGTTCTTGCTTGGGCCTTGGCGGCTGCTGCGGCAGTGCCGTTGGGCTTCGCTTTATTCTCAGCGAAACGATTTCTCCTGCCCGGGCTCGAACACCACAGTCCGACGGGCTCTCCTGATTCGCCTGCGGTTAAGGGACTTGTAGCGGTCTCTCTGGATGCAAACAACAAAATCTTTCACATTCCTAGTTGTCCCTATCTGCATGGCAAACTGAAATTTCTCTCAGTCGAGGAAGCTATTCGCGAAGGCTATTCCCCCTGTCCTATCTGCATCGGGAAGCGCAAGCCAGAGAAAAAAGGGTAGACCCCCGCGGGTTGGTATTTGGTCTCAAAGGCTGAAACTTTTTGAATTACATAGAGTCTCATTCTCTGAAATGTGCAGATTGCTTCACATGGTCTCCACCCTCCTGTGCGCCTTGATGGCTGCTGGCGCGGCGAGTTCGATGGCCGCGCCGGGAGCCGCAAGGTTGAATCATCTGAAGGGGAGCAGTTCTCCCTATCTTCAGCGCGCGAGCCAGGAGCTGGTCGATTGGTATCCGTGGGGAGAGGAAGCATTCAAAAAAGCCAAAGATCTCGACCGGCCAATTCTTCTCGACTTGGGAGCGGGGTGGTGTCCATATTGTTCGCAGATGGATCGAGAGAGTTACAGCCAGCCCGAGCTCGCAAAATTTATTAATGACCAGTTTGTAGCCGTTAAGCTTGATTACGATTCGCAGCCAGAAATTGCGGCTCGCCTGCAGCGAGCGCAAGCGTTCATGAATTTGCCGGTCGGCCTGCCGCTGACGGCGTTTCTCAGTCCATCCGGAAAGCTCTATTTTGGCGGGGGATATTTCCCCGCAAAGTCCCAGGCTGGAAAACCGTCACTGCAAGAGATGATGAAAGGTGCCCTTCACATGTTTCGCGAACAGCGTGAAGTACTCGAGCAGGCCGGTTTCGACGTGAGGAAGCAGGAAGGAACTCAGCTCCATGAATAGAGTCGCGAAAGTAGCACTGTCTCTTGCGTTTCTCGCAGGGAACGTCCCTACACTCGGCGCCAGCGAGAACCTCCGTTTGAATCCGAGACTCAACTATTCGAGCGACAGCCTCGATGGGCCGCTCATTAGCGGGGATCACATGGACGAGGCGACCTCTGCCGGAAAGCCGAATTACATAATTTTCTATGGCGAGGGTTGTTTCAATTCCAAGCGCCAGACTCGCCGCACCGTGGACCTCTATCAAAAGTATAAGGGCCGCGTGCAGTTCGTGGTGATCGATCTGGACATCAAGCGGACAGCCCAACAGCAGGAGTTGGTGAAATCCTATTATCGGGGATATATCCCGCATGTGACCGTTCTCGATGCATCGGGAAAACCAGTCTACAACTCAGCGGGCGAAGTCGAGGAGTCTGCAATCTCGTCCATTCTGGATGCGTCATTGAAAGACGTGAAGTAGCGCACTCAAAGTGCGAAGTTCCACCCGCGCAGAGCTGCCGAAGTGTGATCGCTGGCACTGCAACTATCTCGAGAATTCCGCGCACTAGTCCGCCATTTTAGTTATGCATACCTGTTCGCGTGTGCGCAACGCGTCCTCAATTCGCATTTGTGTTCCTCTGATTTTATCTAACGCAAAGATAAATTTATTCTCTGAAACTTTTTGCACAGTCGTTAGTCATATCGCTTGGGCGTTTCCTAGAAGTTTTCCGGAGATTCTCTAAAGGGTGTGGTTGTAGCTCGCTGCAAATCACAATTAGGGGGATGTGCAAGATGAAAAAATTGACAGAAGCTTTCCGCGCTGCGTTGTCCTTCGCGATTCATATTCCGGTCGGCCTGCGGGCCCAAGCCGGAAATTTTAGCGGGATTAAGATCCTGGATAGAGTTAGGCTCTCATTATCCATCGCTGGAGCAGCGCTGGTGCTGGCCCTGATTGCCAGTCCAGATTTGTTGGCAGCCCAAAACATCGTGACCGGGGGCGTTACAGGCACCGTTACCGATCCCTCGGGCGGGGTCGTTGCCCATGCCACCGTGACTCTCAAGAACCCTGCCACTGACGACACCAACACCGCTACCACGAACGATTCGGGAATCTACCTGTTTTCATTCCTTAAGCCTGGTGAGTACACCTTAACTGTCGCACAAACAGGCTTCAGCTCACTGAATCAAAGCGTGCGAGTGCTTCTGGGCCAAACAGTCACAGCCAACCTAAAGATCGACATCGAAAAGGCCACAGCGAACATCGAGGTAACAGCCGGCGGAACACTCCTTCAAACAGAAGATGCGAATATTACGGCGAACGTTTCGAATCGTGAAATCGCAAACATTCCGAATCCTGGCGGCGACATCACCTACAACGCCATCCTTACGCCGGGCATTACGGGCAACACTTCCAGCGGCGGCGGGTTCGGTAACTTCAGCGCATTCGGGCTACCGGGCACGTCCAACCTGTTCACGGTGAACGGCAACGACTACAATGACCCGTTCCTCAACCTCAATAACTCAGGCGCAAGCAACCTTCTGCTCGGTTCCAACGAAGTAGAAGAAGTGGCCGTAGTGGTTAACGGCTATACGGGACAGTATGGCCGGCAAGCAGGGGCCCAGATCGACTACAGCACAAAGTCCGGGACAAACGCCTTCCATGGGGATGCGATTTACAACTGGACGGGTCGAGCATTAAGCGCCAACGACTTCTTTAACAACGCTGGCGGAGTTCCGCGTCCATTCGAGAACAACAACGCATGGGCGGCGGCGTTTGGCGGGCCGATCAAGAAAGATAAAGCTTTCTTCTTTGTCGACACCGAGGGGACGCGTTACATCTTCGGGACCAGTCAAACGGTGAATGTGCCGACGCCCGCACTTGAGGCTTTTACACTTGCCAACGTTCCAGCCTCCGCGCAGGCCTTCTATACGAATGCTTTCAATCTCTACAATAGCGCCCCGGGAATCTCCCGAGCGGTGCCCGTGACTCAAAACAGTGGGGTGCCTGCAACGGATCCAACTTTTGCAAATAGCTGCGGAAGCCTCGGCCAGGTTCCTACCGCTGCCTCACCCAATCCGCTTTTTAACCCAGAATTTACAACGACGCCTTGCCTCGAGAGCTTTCGTAGCTCGGTCTCAAACGGCAATACAGAATGGCTGCTCACTGCCCGCGTGGATTACAACTTCAACGAAAATAACAAAGTGTTTGGCCGCGTGAAGTTTGATCGCGGCGCTCAGCCGACTTATACGGATCCCATCAACAGCGCGTTCAACGAGCACAGCATTCAGCCCCAGAATGAGGGGCAGCTTAACTATACTCACATCTTCAGCCCTCGCGTGGTCAACAACTTCATCTTCTCTGACCTGTCTTACTCCGCGATCTTTGGTAGCCCAAACCAGAATGCGGCACTTACGCTTTTCCCTGGAAATCTGGTCTCGTCAGACACAGCATTGACCGCCTTGGGGACAGGTGCAGGGGACTTTGCAGGCGGCTTCTTATTTCCGCAAGGGCGCAACGTGGAGCAGTGGCAGCTTGTAGACGATCTCTCGATTAGCCGCGGAAAACACAATTTCAAGGCCGGGGTTAACTTCCGCCGCGACGACGTCAGTGATTTTACGGCAAGTGAGCTCCCGTATCCCGCCATAACCACTTCCTTGGGGGGATTTGCGAGTGATTCTATTGATTTCGCAGCTGCGGAGCACTTCGCTCTGCATACAGAGCAGCCCATCGCATTTTATAGCGTTGGGCTGTATTTCCAGGATGAATATCACGCGAGCAACAAGCTGAAATTGACGTTGACGTTGCGCGCGGACCGGAATTCGTCCGGCGTTTGCCAATCCATCTGCACCACGCTGCCGTCCTCGCCTTTCGATCAGTTGTCACACGATCCAACGATTCCTTATAACCAGGCTTTCGTTACCGGTCAGCACTCGATTCTCCCAGGCGTCGAAAAGGTGGTGTTCCAGCCGCGTTTTGGGCTCGCTTGGTCGCCGCTTGGGACGAAGACCGTGATCCGCGCTGGAGTAGGTCTGTTCACCGATCTCTACCCAGGTACAATTCTCGACGCTTACACAACGAATTTCCCGCAGGTCACAAGCTTTAATCTGCCTTCGGGGAGTGTTGCCTTTAACGAATTCGGTAGCGGTGCAACTCTTCTTGGGCAATGCAACTCTGCATTCCAGACGGCGTACAACTCCGGTGGAACGGTCGGCAGCTTTCTGTCCGCGGCTCCAGCGGGCTGCGCGGTGCCAAATCTGGCGAATACAAACAGCAAGATCCTGAATCCGAAGTACGTCGAGTGGAACCTCGAGATTCAGCATACTCTCGGCTCCCGGACGGTTGTTTCGGCGAACTACGTAGGCAACCGCGGCTATGACGAGCTTCTCAATAATCCCAATTTGAATGGTTTTGGGACCTTGGGACTGCCCGCAACGGCGCCCGATTCGCGGATTGGCACGGTTCAGCAGCTGACCAACGGTGCGTACTCCAATTACAATGGAGTTACCGTTTCCGCCCAGGAGAGCGTATGGCACGGTTTCACCGGACGAGTAGCGTACACCTACAGCCATGCGCTGGATGTCTCTTCAAATGGCGGCATTCTTCCTTACAGCCTTGCAAATAGCATTCTCAATCAAATAGACCCGTTCAACCCAAGAGCGAGCTATGCCTCCAGCGACTATGACTTGCGCCATAGCTTCAATGCTAGCTACGTTTGGGAACTCCCCATTAAGGCCAGCAACCGCTTTCTAAACGGCGCAATTGGAGGTTGGACGGTTTCCGGTACTTTCTTCCGGAGAAGCGGATTCCCCTTTAGCGTGGTTGATGGAAACTTCGTTAACTCCATAGCCGCAAACAACTTGTTTGACGCGACGGTCCTGGCCCAGCCGGCCTCTGGGGCTTCCATCACAAGGTCGTGCAGCAGCGGTGCTGTGAACAGCGCCACTCCTTGCTTTACGGCGGCAGAGTTTGGCACTCCGACGAGTTTTGTTGGATCACTGGGGCGAAATGCTTTGCGCGGGCCGGGTTATTTCAACACTGATCTCAGCTTGCGGAAAAACTTCAGGCTGAACGAACGGTTCCACCTCCAGATCGGCGCCAACGCCTATAACGTCCTCAACCACCCCAATTTCGCCAATCCGGTGGCGAATACGGCGGATCCTTCGCAATTTGGGCAGATCCTAAGCACGGTCACACCAGCGACGACACCTTACGGCGCGTTTGCTGCGGCAGCCGTGGACGCCCGCATCGTGCAGGTCACAGGCAAAATCACCTTTTAATGTCTGGAAGCTTGCGATTTGTTACCCCGTCCGGCTTCGGCACCGTGCCGAAGCCGGAAGCTTCATTCAAAATGCGCGGCAAGCGCTCGACTCAGCAGAGGTTTCTCTGCACATTATTTCGATCGGTCGATACCGGGAAAGCGAGCCAGGAATATGGATGCAGCTAGTCAGAGTGTGCCAACGGAAGAGATGCTTGTAAAGGCGCTGTTGCAGGCCAAGTCGAGGACTTCACTAGAAAAACTTGGCATGCACGTCTCACGATACGGATTAGTAGTCACACTTCTGTTAATCGGCGCTCTCAAATTCACTGCTGGGGAAGCGCACGGCATTCAGCCTCTTGTTGCGAGCAGTCCGTTGATGTTCTGGCTGTACAAAGTCCTCAGCGTGCAGGCCGTTTCGAATTTGATTGGAGTGATCGAGATCGTTGTCGCCGGGCTTATCGCCCTGCGGCCGTTCTCCGCGAGGCTCTCATTCATCGGCAGCATGGGGGCCATCGTCACATTCTTGCTTACGGTGAGTTTTCTTCTCTCAACGCCCGGCGCGATGCAGTTCTCACACGGTTTTCTGCTATTGGGGGACGCGGGACAATTTCTCATCAAGGACCTAGTTCTACTTGGCGCATCGATTTGGACCGCTGCGGAGGCGCGGAACGCGGACTAATTCCCTGAGTCTCCTTGTGCAACATGGCCGCGCTGGTTTGCTCAGATGCTGTCTGTGAAAGAACGACCCACTCGCGCGTCTCGCTCGAGCTCACTCCAACTAGGCAGTTCAGACGGCTCTCTTCGGCGAAAACACTTTCAATGATGTTTCTTCTTCAGTAGCTCTGCATCAGATTGGAGGATCAAAATCTCAAACGGTCTGTCTGCGAAGGATGACATCGTTCTGCAACCTTCGAAATGACGAAAATCAAAAAAAGAAAGAGAGTCTGCATGAAAGTGTCGAGGATTTCTAAAGGCCTGCTTTTGGGGGCAGCAATGCTGATGGCTACGGACGCATTGGCGGCCAATAAAGGTTCGCTTAAAATTTACGAGCCCGTGACGGTCAATGGCACAAAGCTGGCTGTGGGAGACTACCAGGTCAAATGGGAAGGGACTGGCCCCAACGTCGAATTGAACATCATCAAATCCAACAGGGTGATAGCCACGGTACCGGCGCGCTTGGTTGAATTGAGTCGTCCGGAACGTGATTCCGCGTCTGTGACACGGAAGGCGGAAGACGGAACCACGTCACTGACTGAAATCCGTTTCTCAGGAAAGAAGTACGAGTTGTCGATCGGACAAGAGGCAGCTTCAGTGGAATCAGGGAGCGACGGCAACCAGAAGTAGACGTCGGAACCCCCGGCGATAGAGCTGCAATGAGCAACAGTTGTAAGGTCCGGACAGCAAACACCAAGGGGCCGCTCGTACCGAGCGGCCCCTTGTGATTTTCTCAGTTAATAAGAACTCTGAAACCTCTGTGAGGTTTGTGACTCTCATTTAACACCCTGATGACCTTCGCGGTGTTCAGCCTGCCTCGAGAGGTCACAAACACAGAGTGAGTATGAATCCCCAAACGCAAACAGCGGTATGGAAGCGACCTAATTATTTGATCGCGCTCTTAAGGATAATGCGACCTGCCTTGGTGATGATAAGTCAGGCGTTACTTATGGCAACCCTCGTCCGCCGAATTTTCGGGTATTGAATTGCCATCTCAACCAAGACCCGCTCTTGCATTATGGAAAGAAAAAGGGGCTGACGTCGCTGCTTCCGAAATGGATGAGGTCCGTGCAGTCAACGTTCTCCTGATCGGCGAAAGTCGTCACTCGTTTTCGTTTTGCCTAACCCCTCTAGCAAAGGTCGGTTGCGAATGCCACTTTGCGGAGTCGCGGCAAGAAGTAGTTCATATTCTCGGTTGCACTAAACTCGACATCGTACTCAGCCTAAACACACAACAGACCCTGGCTGATTTGACGGCTCTGCTGGCAGGCTCGTGCTCGAGAATGTTCCACAGATTGCCTGTTGAAGAAGGTTGTTGGTGGCTGCCTGTTCTTAGAAACGGCGAGAGCTGCCTTGGTGCAGCCGCGTTTCGCTCGAATGAATTTACTCGTGTTCTTGCCGAGATCGTAAAAGAGATGACTGCAAACGCCGCGGCGAGAAGCCCGCAGCGACCTGAGCCCGGTTCGGAAAAATTGAAAGTGGCACTGCAAATTGGTGGCCCCGATCAGCTCTGTTGCCTTCCAACTGTCCTTGATTTCCATCTGCCTTGAGGAATCCGAAACCTTTATTCGATTCGCGACTCTCACCTAATGCAGGCATCAGTTTTCAGTTTGAATCTGAGACCGCTCTTGAAATCGCAGTATTGGCGTTATGTTTAGGTTCAACGGAGTCTGAAACGGTCAGCGCAAGTCCGCGATGGGGCGTTGCACGTTGCCCTCCTCGCGGAATTGCAAAGAAGGCAATTCCTTATGAAGACAGCAACAATTTAGCCAAGACGAGTGCCGTAATTGAGTTCAAGACTGTTGGCATGACGAGTCACTCGCAAAGGAAAGCGCATCGCTTGTTGCGCAATAGGAACCGAGCGTTCATACCCGAACACGGATTGGGAGAACTAAAGCCAAACTCGCCCGACAGTTCACCTTTGAGCGTCACGATCCGGCTGGCTCAGCAAGGCGACGCGGGGGCATTCGAAGCTATCTATCAACAGCACTGCCGCCGAGTGTATGCCCTTTGCTTGCGCATGCTGAGGGACCCTATCGAGGCCGAGGACCTTGTTCAAGACGTGTTCGTGCTGCTATTCCGCAAGATCCATACCTTTCGCGGCGAATCGGCCTTCTCCACCTGGCTGCACAGGCTGGCTGCCAACCTTGTGCTTATGCGCCTGCGCAAGAAGTCGCCACCGACTGTCTCGATCGAAGCGGCTGCCGATCTGGACGATGAAATCAGTTCGCCGGCCGTCGATATTGGTACCCGCGACTTATTCCTCGAGGGAGCGATTGACCGAGTGACTCTCGATCGCTGCATCGAGCGGTTGCCTCCAGGGTACCGCGCAATATTTGTCTTGCACGATGTCCAGGGGTACCAGCACAAGGAGATTTCCGAGACGCTAGGACGCTCGATAGGAGTTTCAAAGTCACAGTTGCACAAAGCTCGCATGCGGCTGCGTCAAATGCTTCACGAAGTTCAGCGAGAGAAGGCCCGCGATGAACGACTAGCAGGCTGCAAGATGGGTGATCGATCCTGCACGGCCTTGCTGCCTTTATCGGCCACTAACTCTTGATATTGAAGGAGAAAAGAAATGAAAGTTCCGCGTTTTCTAGTACCGTTTGACGCAAAGATAGCCGGGACATCGAGTGCCCAAGAGAATTCAAAGACCGGTGCACCAGGAGAAGCTCCGCCATTCGCTCGTGAATCGAAGCAGGTTGGGCTTGCGATTCCAAAGGAGGTCTTTGCCGAGGCGATGCTGGAGAATAGCCCGACTAGACCACGGCGACGCGTAGCAGATTTTGTTGTTTCTGGAACCGTGCAAGTGCTCTTGCTAGCGATGCTCCTCGTAGTTCCTCTTTACTTTAGCGAAGCGCTCGATACTCATCAGCTCAATCCGACTTTGCTTGCGCCGCCACCTCCCGCAGCTCCACCGCCTCCAGCCGCGTCAGCACAGTCGGTCGTCCCGAAACGCAGGGCTTTGTCAGTGACTGGGAAGTTGCTCGCGCCGACAGTCATACCGCGTCAGGTCGCTCATCTAAATGAAGAGTCAGAAGCCAACGATTCAGCGGCTGCCATTGTCCAAGGTGATGGCGTTCCTGGGGGGATACCTGGAGGACAACTTGGCGGCGTGCTCGGCGGAAGCCTGTCTGGCGCAGTCCCTCCACCTGCACCTCCGGTCGCTTCGGCGCCGCAGGGCCCGATTCATGTCGGCGGAAAAGTGAAGCCACCACGACTGGTCTTTGGGCCTGACCCCGTTTATCCCATCCTGGCCAGAGACGGCAGGATTAGCGGCGCGGTTGTGATTGAAGCTGTGATCGACACGCACGGAAACGTGGTTCAAATGCGGACAGTCTCCGGACACCCGATACTCGTTTTAGCTGCGATGGAGGCGCTCCGCCAATGGAGGTACGAGCCGACCATCTTGGGCACTGAGCCCGTTCCGGTGCAATTCCTCGTGACCATTACGTTCGGACGAAAAGAGCCTCAAGGATAGAAGAAACATGAGAAAGAAAAATCCTTCATTTCCGAGAATGCTTTGGATTCTCGCGTCGTTTCTGGCATTGCTTCCATTCTCTGTGAAAGCGGGGGAGATGAAATCATTCTTTCGTTACGCAGCAATTTTTAATCGCGGCGATAGCTCTGGAGCATCAGCGCGGATTCTACCGGGGCACCCCACCACAGCAATCAGTGCGCAAAATACCAACGGCAGGCCAGTCGGGACCAGCAACGTTGTTTTAGCCTTGCCGGCGAGCGGGCGGACTGAGGCTCGGCTCGGTACCAACAGCCGCAAGTGCCTTGCAAACGGATCCGGGCCAATCACCTCCGAAGCGATGCCGCACTCTCACTCGCTCTCGGACGCCGAATCCATGCCGATTCACTTTGAGCTCGCGGACAGTCTCATTTTCATGCAGGCAAGCATCAACGGATCACAACCACTTTGGATGATGTTGGACACCGGTTCGAGTGTCACTGTTTTCGACGAATCCGTATCGAAGATGCTGGGAATTCGGTTTCTCGTGGGGGGAATGTTGATGGACCCGGGCAAGGGTCGTCCCAAAAGTTGGCATTCGCCAACCACACTACTCTCATCTTTGGCGGGGAGGAACTAGGCGATCAAACTGTGGCCACGCTGCCTCTGGACTGGTTCTCGCGCGAAGTGGGCCGGAGTACGGATGGATTCCTCGGCTCCAATGTATTCCGCAACTATGTCGTTGAGATTGATTACGCAAACCAGGTGCTCCGTTTCTACGATCCGGCGGCCTATTCGTATTCCGGTTCGGGTCAGCATTTGCCACTCCAGTTTATCTGGAAGGACATACCGACCATACGCGCGGAGGTTGTGATGCAAGACGGGACAGCAATCACGGGTACCTTCCTAGTCGATTCAGGAGCGACCACCGCGCTTTGGCTAACGAAGGACTTCAGCGAAGCACATCCAGAGTTTCTGTCGGCGCAGGAGACGGTCGAATTACCAAGTGTGGTTGCCGTGGGAGGCGAAGTAAGTGCCCGTCTAGGGCATGTGGCGGCTGTTAGACTCGGAGGATTCTTGGTGTCTATGCCACTCACGCAATTTTCCAGAAATAGTTCGGGTATTTTCGCCGCCCCTAACGTCGCAGGGACCATCGGGGCGGAGACTCTGCGGCAATTCAAAGTCATATTCGACTACGCACACGGGGAAATGATTCTTGAACCAAACGAACACGACAGCGACCCATCTTAGTCAGGAAGAAATAGGCCAAAGTCATTGACGGCTCGTTAGGTGGAACCGTGCGAAGTAGGAAGTTGGACGCAGCATGAAAAGCAGCACGATCAAGACTCACCTTTTATCGGTTGGGCGCATCTTCCTTCTTTTGCTTCTTAGCGCTGTCAGCTCTGGATTTAGCACGCCCGTCACCGCCCAGTCGCTCTTCACTGACGACGTGAAGCACGACACGCCGGGCCAGATGATCAAGCCAGGAAAATCCCTTCATATCGACGTGGATCTGGCGCTCGTCAACGTCACCGTCACCGACCCGTATAACCGCATCGTCACGGGCCTAGAACCGGATAACTTCCGCGTCTTCGAGGACAAAATTGAGCAGGAAGTTGTGAATTTCTCTTCAGAAGATGTGCCTATCTCCATTGGCGTCATCCTGGATCTCAGCGGCAGCATGGCCCACAAACTCGCCAAAGCCAAAGAAGCAGCCTTCCAGTTTTTCAATACTGCCAATCCACAAGATGAGTTCTTTCTCGTTGGTTTCAATGAGCACCCCGAACTCCTCAGTCCGTTCACCAATAACGTCGAAGACTTGCAGGCCCGCTTGCTCTCAGCCACTGCGAAGGGGCGCACTGCGTTACTCGATGCCATCTATCTGGGTCTCGCTCAGATGCGAGGCGCGCAGTATGCCAAACGCGCACTGCTCATTATTTCCGACGGCGGCGACAATAGTAGCCGGTTCAGCGAAAAAGATATCAAGCGACAGGTACGAGAGGCGGATACTCAGCTCTACTCGATCGGCATCTTTGAACCGCCCGAATATCGGGGCCGAACGCCAGAGGAACTCTTGGGGCCCTCGTTGCTCAGCGAAATGACCGAATTAAGTGGTGGGCGCTCCTTCACCGTAGAAAATCTGAACGACTTGCCGGACATCGCAGCAAAGATCGGCACGGAGTTGCGCAATCAATATATCTTGGGATATCGCCCAAGCAATAAGGCCCACGACGCTCGCTGGCGGAAAATCAAGATCCAGCTGCGTACCCCCAAGGGGCTTCCCCCTCTCACTTCGTACTCGAAGACGGGCTATTACGCGCCCGGCCGTTAGGATTTTCGAGTCTTTTGTCGTCCTCAGCAACCGGCGCCTCCGTTAAAGAGTTTCGAGTCCAATCAATGCTGAAAATCTCGGAAACCTTTAGTCGCCTCGTGACTCTCATTCAGTGGACGGAACACGTTTGTCAGGGCGTTCAAGGCCGCCTCGAAATCGCAGCAAAGGGCCAGTTTGGTCGAACCAGGCAGCGAGATTCGCGATCTACGAGGAGGAAAGAGTGTCCGGATGGTGTTTCGCACCTCATTCTAATCGACAGGAGACTTTTCATATGACGAAGACGACAAAGGCCTTGCTCGCTGGTGCGGCGTTCGCGGGATTGTTCGCCGGAACCGGAGCAGCAGTTAAGGCTTCGACCCTGCTTCCTTCGCTGAAGACTTCCTTCAGCGCGCAGGATCAGGACCAGGGCCAGGACAAGAAGGACGACAAGAAGGTCAAGGAAAAGCACGCTTGTAAGGGCCAGAACTCTTGCAAGGGCAAGGGTGGTTGCAAAGCTAGCGACAATGGCTGCAAAGGCAAGAACACCTGCAAGGGCAAGGGCGGTTGCGCCACCGATGGCTCCAAGCCGCCTCAGGAGTAGTTTCAAATCAGGAGCAGTCCGATGTGGGGGGCTGGGAGAATTCTCCTGGCCCTCATTCCTTCGCCAAAGGAGTGGAAAAAGATGCCTGGAAATCGCTTTAATGGGTTTACAGATTACGGGATTGGAATTGGGCTCCGCGCTCCACATTACGAGCATATTCTCTCCCGCAAACCCGTTGTCGACTGGTTTGAGATCATCTCCGAAAATTTCATGATCGACGGTGGACGGCCGCTGCACATCCTCGATCAGATTCTTGAACAGTACAAAGTTGTGCAGCATGGGGTCTCTATGTATTTTGGCTCGGCGGAAAAGTCCAACCGTGAACACCTCCGCCGGTTGAAAGAACTGGTGAAGCGCACGAAGACTCCGTGGCTTTCCGACCACCTCTGCTGGGGCAGCGTCGATGGACGCTACACGCACGACCTCCTTCCCATGCCTTATACGTTCGAAGCAGCTCGCCTTACCGCGCAAAAAGTGAGAGAGGTGCGGGACTTTCTCGAAGTTTCCATCGCTGTCGAAAATGTCAGCAGCTATGCCGAATATCATGTTTCGGAAATGACCGAATGGGAGTTCTTAAATGAGGTAGTTGAGCAGGCTGACTGCGGCATCCTCCTTGATGTGAACAATATCTACGTCTCATCGCAAAATCACAACTTTAATCCTTTGACTTATGTGAACAGTGTTCCTGCGGAGCGCGTGGCGCAAATCCATATTGCTGGTCATTCGAAATTCAAAAAATACATCCTCGATACGCACGACCATCCGGTGCTCGATCTCGTGTGGACACTTTACGAGCGCGCCATTCAACGCGCTGGCCATACTGCGACACTGCTCGAGTGGGACGACAGCATCCCTTCCTTCGAGGAAGTTCACAGAGAAGCCATGAAAGCCAATCGCTTCCTCGCCGACACGACGCTGGAGGTGGCAGTATGAAGCTCGCCCCTCTTCAGCGGGCTGTTGCCCGCGCCGTCATGCAACCTCTGACGCGGTCTGAGCGCATGCGGCGCACAGCGCCTGGCGGAGGGCGCATGAGCGCCTACGCGGCCCGGTTCATCAAGCCGAATGATCGTCTCACCTCATTTGAACGTTTAGAAATTTACAATCGGCAATACTGGTTTCGCCTCTTGTCAAGCATGATCGAAGATTTTCCCGGGCTGCAGGCCATACTTGGCAGCCAACGGTTTGAATCCATGTGCAAGGTCTATCTCACGGAATGTCCCTCACGTTCCTTCACAATTCGAAATCTGGGGGCGCATTTGGAGGCGTGGCTGCGCCAAAATCCGAGCTGGATATCCGATAGGCGCGTGCTTGCCCGCGATATGGTTCGTCTCGAATGGGCAGACATCGAAGCCTTTGACGGTCGGGCAAAGCCCGCCCTTCGCTCCGAGGACCTTCGTGAGATCGACGTACCAAATCTCCAGCTGAGCATTCAGCCGTATGTGCGGCTCCTCGAGCTGCATTATCCGGTGGACGACCTGCTGCTGGACGTAAAACACGGGGACGACACGCCAGATTTTGCAAGCAACGCTGTCCATGAACGCAGAAAACGGAGTAGGGTCCGTGCGGTGGCGAAGCTTGAACCCACACAAATCTTTCTGGCAGTTCATCGGTTGGATTTCTCCGTTTATTTTCGCCGCATCGAGCCCGAAGAATTTGCGCTCCTCAGTGCGCTGCGGAGTGGAAAGACGATCGAGCATGCCATTGCGTTGGCTTTCAGGAAGAGTTCAGTCCCTGACGCGGAACGCGGAGCATTTGTTCAGCATTCGTTTCAGACCTGGGCAACTCTGGGGTGGTTTTGCCAGCCAGATGAAAACGTGCGCGGCGGGAAACGCCGCGAGAAAAGAGCATAGTTAGAAATCATGAGTAAAATGATCGCAAAAATTAAGCAGTGGCATAACCAGTTCTTCGGTTTGGTGTCGTACCTGGAGTCACCATTCCTCCTCTTTGTGCGGCTCTATTGGGGATGGCAACTTGCTCAAAGCGGCTGGGGCAAGCTCCATCATCTGTCCAATGTCGGGGAGTATTTCGCCACCCTTGGCTTGCCGATGCCCACGCAGATGGCCGTCTTCATTGCCTGCGTCGAGTTCTTTGGGGGTATTTTCCTGGCTCTGGGCCTGGCCTCCAGAATCACAGGTCTTGTTCTCACCGTGAACTTGACCATGGCTTACGTAATCGGAGATCGCGAGGCGCTGCTCTCTTTCTTTTCCGATCCGGACAAGTTCATTGCAGCCGCTCCCTTCGCGTTTCTGATCGTTTCCCTTATTGTGCTGATCTTTGGCGCGGGCAAGATCTCTGCGGACACGGCGATCGCGTTTTTCTCTCGTTCCGCGCGGGTGAAACAAGCGAATTCAGTTCCAGCCTGATCGCTCGCTCTTCCAGTAAGAAAGTTTTTCATGGTCATTCAATGCTCCGAACCCCTTTGGCGGGCTTCTTCGTCCGGACAACCTCGCTTGTACTATTTTTTTTGGTTTGTTCTTCCTTTGCGATAGCGAGGGGTGGGATGACTTCGAGTCTGCTGATCGGAAACGCTCGGATAGACATCACGATTGAACGAGGCACTCTGCGAGTGCCAACGAAGGATGTATTTCTTTGGGTGAAGTTGGCCGCTGAGTCGGTGACTGCCTATTATGGCCGCTTTCCTTTGCCTCAAGTCTCTATTCGGATCACTGCATTCGAAGGAAAAGGCGTCCGCAACGGGATGGCGTTTGGCGATCGAGGCGGACGGATCACCATACGTGTCGGCAACGAGACTTCTCCTTCAGAGCTCGCCTCCGACTGGATGCTAACCCACGAAATGGTTCACCTGGCATTTCCCTCCGTAGACGAAAAGCACCATTGGATCGAAGAGGGGATCGCTACCTATGTTGAACCTATCGCTCGGATTCACGCAGGACATCTTAAAGCAGAGCAGATGTGGTCTGATCTTATTCGGGACATGCCCCAAGGCCTCCCTCAGGTGGGAGATCGCGGACTTGATTACACACACACCTGGGGGAGAACATATTGGGGAGGAGCGCTGTTTTGCCTTCTAGCTGACATCGAGATTCGCCGCCAGACAAACAATGCGAAGGGGTTGGAGCATGCTCTCCGCGGCATTCTCGACGCCGGTGGCAACATCCAGAAGGAATGGAAGCTTGAGGATGCGCTCAGAGCCGGAGACCTCGCGGTCGGGGTGAATGTTCTTCAGCCGCTGTACTCACAGTTGAAAGACAAGCCGGTGAGTGTCGACCTAGATGCTTTGTGGGCCAAACTTGGTGTCCAATCTGATGGTGAGTGTCTCCATTTCGACGACAACGCTGAAATGGCTGAGAACCGCCGGGCCATCACGGCGGGGGAATCCGCAGCGGCGGAGCATTCCCTGTCTTCTAAGCCTCTCGCAGTATTTGCAGGCTGCGTAGTGGGTACTCCGTGATTGGCCCGTCAAACGGAACCGCGACTCGGGGAAGGAAGTCTGCGTGATCGAAAAAGTAGGACAACCAACAGCGGATTCGAAACGAGTGCGCGTGGCCATCGCGCAGTCCGCGCCCGTTTACTTGGATAAACGAGCCAGCCTTCGAAAGGTTCTGTATCTTATCCAGCAAGCAGCGAAATCAGGGGCACGGCTCGTCGCATTTGGAGAATCCTGGTTGCCTGGCTACCCTGCTTGGCTGGATGTCTGTCCCGGCGCGGGACTCTGGGAAAACCCCTCCACGAAAGACGTCTTTGCGAAGCTCAGAGATAACAGCATCACCGTTCCCGGTGAGGAAGTGAATGCGCTCAGTGAAGCCGCGAGAGATCTAAACATTACCATTGTAATCGGAGCGAATGAACGCGTCGATGCTGGTCCCGGAATCGGCACGCTCTACAATTCGCTTCTCACGATTTCAGAGGACGGACGGCTCGGTAACCATCACAGAAAGCTCGTCCCCACCTACACCGAGCGGCTTGTGTGGGGAAATGGGGATGGCCGCGGGTTAGAAGCAGTGCCCACATCCGCCGGGCGCGTAGGCGGACTAATCTGCTGGGAGCATTGGATGCCGCTCGCGCGCATGGCCATGCACAATTCCGGCGAGCACATCCACGTTGCGGTATGGCCCACGGTCCATGAACTACATCAGTTAGCCAGCAGACACTACGCCTTCGAAGGTCGATGTTTCGTTCTGGCGGTGGGTTTGATGATGCCCTCCGAAGATTTGCCTCGCGAGCTTCGTGATGGCGTCACATTGCGGCCTCGTAACGGCCAATGGATCGAGCACGGAGGTAGCGCCATCATAGGCCCTGACTCTCAGTATGTGATTGAACCGGTATTCGATCGTGAGGAGTTGCTCGTTTCGGATTTGGATCTCACTCAGATTGATCGCGAGAGCATGACCTTTGATGTTTCAGGGCACTATGCCCGTCCCGACCTCTTTCGATTCGAAAAGAAAAATACAGATGCAAACTGACAGCGAGAAAGTTGAGTATAGAGAGGGGCAAGTTGAACGTGACCGAAGACGGCAATCGAGACGGTAGATGTGAAGCCTTGCGGAAGGAGTTTGTGAATGAGTTTCAAAGCACCAGAGAAATCGCCCACAGGCTTGTCGATGATCTGACGGCCATCAGCGGATACGCTGAAATCATGATGATGCGAGGCGGGCAGGAACAGCCAATTTCCGAGCTAAGGAAAATCCTTGATCGCTCTAAGAAATCGATGGCTCTCTTGCGAGATTGCATCTCCAATTTACCAGAACTGGGACGGAGACATTCATAGCGCAGCGAATTCCGAGACTTACAAGAGTCATGCCATTGGCAGTCCAACTGTGGCGTTGAGGACGCTGCCCGCTGCGTATAGCGGTGCCTGCTCAAAACACTGATTCGAAAGGGTGGACCTAATGGGACGCGAGTTTGAAGCACAGAAACTGATCGTTCTCGGAGGAACTAGCGGAATAGGAAAGGCGGTCGCCAAGATCGTTCTCCAGAACGGGGGCACGGCGGTCATCATTGGGCGTCGCGAAGACAAGACAAGTGCCGCGACTACTGAGTTGACTCCGTGCGGTCCTGTGTTCGGCGAGACCTCCGATATAACGAAAGACATTGATCGCGCCGCACTTGTCGAGCGCATTGACGCCCAGCACGGCGACGCGACCATGCTCCTCAACGCCGCGGGAGTCTTTGTTCCCAAGCCTTTTTTAGAACACACCGAGGCTGATTACGACCGCTACCTCGAGATCAGCAAGGCCATCTTCTTCATCACCCAGCGAGTGGTCAAAAACTTGGTAGCTAGAAAGAAAGCTGGCTCCATTGTGAACATCGGTTCGATGTGGGCCAAGCAAGCTGTGCAAGCGACCCCTTCTTCGGCCTACTCGATGGCTAAAGCCGGACTGCACTCAATGACGCAGCATCTTGCCATGGAACTCGCGGGTGCTGGCATTCGAGTGAATGCGGTCTCGCCCGCAGTCGTACGCACCCCAATCTTTGAAGGTTTCATTCCGAAGGAGGATGTAGACGCAGTCCTTCAAGGTTTCAACAGTTTCCACCCGATCGGTCGGATCGGACGCCCCGAGGAAGTTGCCGAATCAATTGCATTTCTGCTATCGAACAAATCATCCTGGGTTACCGGCGCCATTTGGGATGTCGACGGCGGCGTAATGGCTGGTCGCAATCAGTACAATTCTTGACCGAGAGCAGCTAGCCTCCCTATTGATCCTTGATTGGGAAAGATTCTGATTGCAACAAGTTGTTCCTGACCCAAGTCTCTATTTCTTCAAGGTCCGAATACGGTGTCAGGCTGCAATTAGGGTGAGCGATGCCCGTGATCAGGAGCGATATTTTGGTTTCGACATCTCGCCGATAGCATAAAACCACTTTCTTTGTGGTTGCTCCGAGAAGGTAGCCGGTCTCGAAGCCTAAGCCAAATGAGGAACCGGAAACTTCCGCCATAAACAGGTCGCACTGCTCAAGCCATTTCATATCCCGCAGGTAGACTTCCTTGGGTGTGATAAGCCGGTCTGCCTCCCAGGCATTATCCTCGACCAGATGACGCGTGAGCACTTCGTGGCCCATTTGGACGAGCAGCTCCACTATTTTCCTTGCCGCCTCCAAAGAGGAGCGGTTTCCTGCTACGGTGAAGCCAAAATAGATTTTCATGAAGATAAAGATAATGCATTCTCCTTCAAGCTGTTTTTGAGCGAAAAGTAGAATCCATAATTTGTTGTAAACGTTTGTAGTTAGAAGTAACGGACAGAGTTCCTGGACTCGAATGTCGTGCGCCCAAGACAGACGGTCGAGGCTTCTCAAAAGGATTCTGGTCTGGTGCATTCTTGGTGCACTCTAACTTGCAAATGAGGCTATCACATTTGCTAAACCGTTGTAGGCGTCACGTGCTGGCGTCCACCGCTGCTGCATGCCCTTCAAAGTGAGCGTCTAGGATCGAACAAATTAGCCAGGTATCCGTAGCCGACTTTGGATGTTTCATGCGGGTCGCGCATCGGAACGCCCCGGATTACGGGGTCTATGGTCTACTCGACTTTTGGCAAATTTTTGGCAAAACGGTTTTTTGATGACAAGTCCCCTGGAAGGGGAAAGTGAGAATCGCCGCGTATATATTGGTGATTTGAATGGTGGGCCTGGGTGGACTTGAACCACCGACCTCGCCCTTATCAGGGGCCTTTAAGGTGCTATATGCATAGTATTTTCTTCGTGAGGAGAGGCGATCCACTGTAGCACGGGCCTCGCTAGCGAACAATCCTACGCGGTCACTTTATGATAAAGCTGGTAGTGCTCATCGCCGATTGCGTGCGTCCGCGAGCCTCCTCGATCAGACTCAAGCAGGCTCGCAAAGGGCTTGACCTTCGCGGCGCGTTGACATTTCCTTGGGCCGCACAGAGTTAGATAGAAAGAGTATTTTCCCTTTAAGAGGGACGAAGCCAGTTCTCTCGTTGTAGGCCTCGCACCTGAGCAAACTCCCTTGTGTTGTCGCTAACCAGGGCATAACCAAGCGTAAGAGCATGAGCAGCGATGAGCAGGTCGTTGCCGCCGATCGGTTTGCCGACTCGCTCAAGCTGTGCTCGAACCCGGCCGTACGTAACATCTGCGGGCGAATCGAAAGGAAGAACCTGCAGAGCCCCCAGCACCACTTCGAGTTGTGTCGTGAGCCGCTGCGACCCCTTCTTCTCTGCACCATAGCGGAGTTCTGAGGCCACAATGATGCTGGTGCAAACTTTTGTTTCACCCACCTTCCTGATGCGCTGCGCAACAGTGCCCTGTGGATTGCGAACCAGATCCGAGACCACGTTGGTATCAAGCAGATAGCCCGTCATAGATCGACCCGATCAGGAGGCACATCCAGAATCGGTGCGAAATTCTCATCGAGCCGGCTCAGGGTGGCAAGAACGGCCAACAGGGACTTGGGCGGTGCCGGTTCGATGATCAGCCGGTCCCCCTCCTTGCGCATGACGGCGTCCTCACCGGGGAATTCGAACTCCCGAGGAATCCGCACAGCCCGGTTTCGCCCATTCTTAAAGACCTTCACGTGTCTTTCGGCTGTGACTAATCGTCTTGGCATATGTCACAGCCTATGCCAATTCTAGGTCTTTGTCAATGGCGCACCATTCCCACTCGTTCCCACTCGAAGACCAGCACCGACGATTGCCCGCAGGCTGCCCGTCCCTGATAAGGCGGACTATGGTCCAAATAACGCAAGTGTCGATGACGGTTACCCCTCGAATCTGTGAACGCTGGTTTTGGAGGGAGGACTTCCACAATCCAATATGCCGCGAATGAACGTTTATGTTCTTTCCGTTCCTTGAGTGCCGTGGAGCAGTGGCCGTCAGCAAGAAATTCAAGCAGTCCGTGAATCCCCGCGCCAGGTTATGGTGTCTCCGGTGACGTCGGGGGCGGCATATGGCGATTCCGGAAGTTGACAAATCGTTGACAAAGGCTTTGCGGGAAATTCCGGAGAAAGGCAAAAGCGAGAATGGCCGCATAAACACTGGGGGATTTATGGTGGGCCTGGGTGGACTTGAACCACCGACCTCGCGCTTATCAGCGTAGCGTGGTTAGGTTTTACAACAACATACAAGACCGCGGGGACTGCCAAAGCACGCGGAAGTCGTACAAGACCTCTTACTCTGTGGGTTGGAGTGTGGGTTGAATAAAATTCTTCCCGTCGCGGAATGGAATCTTCCGACAGGTCGGGGATTACTCACAGGGAGGACATCAGTGTATCTGCGGCTGGTCACTGCTCAACTCTGCAAGTCGCGCGAAAACGCCGTGGACAACGCGATCGCAGCGTACGCCCATAAATGGAAATGCGCTTCTTGCGTTTGATCCCACACGCGCAAGAAGCCAGCCACGGGCCATCGCGCGGCCTCGATGCAAACGAACCTTCACGTTGTTCTCGCTGAGGTCGAGCGCGGCGGCGGTCTCTGAGGTGCTCAGTTCTTCAACGTCCCGCAGCATGACCACAATACGGTACTGTTCCGGAAGATCAAGCAGTGCCTCTTCCAGAAGCTGGCCGAGTTCGGCTCCGGAGGCACTTTGCTCTGGATTAGGCGAGGTCTCGACCAAATTCATAGAAAATTCTCCCTCCTGCTCGGTGTCGTCCAGTTGCGGATTTTGTTTGCGCAGGCGGAGGCGGCCCAGCGCTTCGTGAACCGCAATGCTCGTCAACCACGCCGAGAAGGGCGCGCGTGCGGCAAACTGGTCAAGGTGCTGATAGGCCCGGACATAAGCATCCTGCATCACGTCTTCCGCTTCGGCATCGTCGCGCAAGATCGCGCGGGCGACACGATAGAGCCTCTGGTTGTACCGGCGCATGATTAGCTCGTACAAATAGGTATCGCCGGCTCTAACCCGATTCACGATTTCCTGGTCGGTCCAGCCTTCGGACGCAGCTTTATCCAGTGTTCCAACGGTATCCATGGCTCTGTAAGTATAGAGCCGCAACAACACGAGAGGATACATACCCGCATTGAATAACGGTCATGAGCGGCAAAGCGACGCTCTTCAACAGATTAGGGCCTGGGCCTCGAACCACCCCTGCCTGGGAATCGCAAACGAGCCCCAATTGGGAGGCCCTGCGTAGGATTTCGGCAGAAGCCGCGGCCTGCTACGGGGAGGGTCGAGAGTTCGCCGTCTCACAATGGCAGAATTTTCTGGGAATGTCACAATTCCTGTATCCAATCGTCGCCTTGCCACTCTCTTAGACAGGTGGCAAGAAATGACAGATTTTGATAACCGCCTCAACGTTGGCTGGTGGGCGCTGAGAATCGGCTTGGGAGTTGGGCCTATCATCACTGGCATCGACAAATACTTCAACAAGCTGGCCGATTGGGGAATGTATCTGAGCCCTCTGGCGACAAGGGTTGTTCCGGTCAGCGCAACAACCTTCATGCACGTCATCGGCGTTGTGGAAATTATTGCCGGGTTGATCGTACTCAGTCGCTGGACAAAACTCGGAAGCTACATCGTTATGTTTTGGCTGCTCGGCATTGCTGTGAATCTGCTGACAACCGGCATGTTCTATGACCTGGCTATGCGTGATGTGGAGATCGCCATTGGCGCATTTGCGCTATCGCAACTGACAGCAGTACGCGAACAGTACGCAACCGCAAAACAAAGCGCAAAAGCGGTGCTAGGTTCGCACGTTTCTTTAACCCAGTAATTCGAGCTGCACAAAACTCAATCGGAGGATGCTATGCGGAAACTTGCTTCGTTTTTGGCACTGTTAGGACTTTTCGCGATGCCCGCTATTGCGGCTGTCGAGACCTATAAGGATGTGTCCGTGGTCGACGTCAACTGCTCGACAAAGGTGGCTGCTGATCCAGACTCTCATACACGCGCTTGCGCTTTAAAGTGCGAGAAGAGTGGGTACGGCATCGTGACGCAGGACAAGCACTTCCTGAAGTTCGATGCGGAGGGAAACACGAAGATCGTTGAAGCTCTCAAAGCCTCTGACAAGAAAGACCACCTTCGTGTGGACGTCAGCGGCGACGTGCAGGGCGATACGTTGAAAGTCACGTCGATCAAGCTGCTCTGATTTCCGATGCCAGCGGCTGTGCACCGGGGTCTTCTCGTCCCCGGTGCGCAAGGTTAATCGCGATTCTCCCCAGGCAGATTCATATTGAAATCGGGGGAATAAGGAAGAACATTCGAGGCGGAGTTGCAATGGCTCTCAGAGCCCAGCGATTTGCGCTCCAGACTCGCACTCTTGAATTAATGGCAAACTGCGCTGCATGCCCCGTCCAGCCGTTTTTCAATGAGCTGGAAATAAGCAGCACGCTTCCAGTGCGATCGGCGCGGATACTTGAGAGACCGACCGATCACCGCTCTATTTAGGTCTCCAAACTAGGTGAGGTAGCGATGAAGATCTTTCTCGACACGGCAAACCTGGAAGAAATCCAACGGGCGGCTGACTTTGGGGTGCTCGATGGCATCACCACGAATCCTACGCTGGCCGCCAAGGAAGGCCGGCCGTTCCGCGAACTGATCCTAACCTGGAAAATTCATGATTTCATAAGCACGAAAGGCCTCGCTATGGTACAAATCCGTTGTCTAGGCAGATTTGAGACCAAAAGTGAGGCCTTCGCTTGTCCGAACATACCACAACAGACTGTCTCCTTTTTCCAGATATTTTTGATCGACCGGTGGTCGCGAGATTTGATCAACGACAGGGCAGTTCCGATGGTGGAGCAATTCTTCTCCAGGCTGCCGAGCGGCGCCTTGGCCTGACTTCGGCATTGGCGGCTTGTCTGAGAGATGACCGGCAACCAGGTAAGGTGGAGCATGAGTTGCGTGAGTTGATTACTCAACGAGTCATGGCCATCGCATTGGGATATGAGGACGCCAACGATGCGGCACGGCTGGCTGGCGATCCGATCCACAAGCTGCTGGTTGGTCGGGATCCTGTCGCCGGCGAGGACCTGGCTTCGCAACCTACTCTGTCGCGTTTTGAAAATACTCCGAATCGTAAGGAACTGTTGCGCATGACAGAATCTCTTGCGGACCGCGTCATTGAACGCCATCGCCAGCGTCTACGTGGTCGCGCCCCGCGGATCACCATCGATATGGATCCCACCGACGACCCCACGCACGGCCAGCAACAGTTCACCTTTTTCAATCGCCATTACGATAGCTACTGTTACTTGCCGATGGTTTGTTTTCTCACCTTTAATGAGGAGGCGGAGCAGTACTTGGTAGCGGCGGTGTTGCGGCGGGGCAATGCCACTGGGTCGCTGGGTGCGCTGGGAATTCTGCGCCGTCTGATCGAACGAGTAGGTAACGCCTTTCCCAAGGCGAAACTCCGGGTGCGACTCGACGGCGGCTTCGCATCCCCGGAAGTTTTGGATTTTCTGGATTGCGAACCGAAAGTGGAATACCTCGTGAACCTGGCCGCCAATGCAGTGTTGAAGCGTAAAGTGAAATCGGCCATGAAGCGGTCTCGTCGTGCGTCGGAGCTCTCCGGCCAAACCGAACACGTCTATGGCGAATGCCGGTACGCTACCAAAAAGACTTGGCCGTGGAAACGACGGGTCATCTACAAAGCCGAGGTGGTGCGCGCCACGAACAAGGAACCGAAGGACAACCCGCGCTTCGTAGTCACCAACCTAAAACAGAGTCCGCAGTGGATTTACGAGAAGACCTACTGTCAGCGGGGCGATGTCGAAAACCGGATTAAAGAATTGCACGACGGCATGCAGATCGGCCGGACCAGTTGCTCGAACTTTTTGGCGAACACGTTCCGCGTGCTGCTGACAGCGGCAGCATATGCGCTGATGCAGGAGATGCGCCTTCGCCTGGCAGGGACCCGCCACGCCCGGGCGCAAGTCGCGACCTTACGAGAGCATTTTCTGAAACTCGGAGCGCAAGTTATCGTCACGGTGCGTCGCATCGTGCTGCATTTGCCTCAAGCGTTCCCCTATCGTGAAAGCTTCCATCGTCTCGCCTTAAGCTTGGGCGCGCAAAGCGGATAATCCAGGTTCTCCACGACAGGAACTTCTTACACGTCAACCTTCTGGTTGGGGTGTCTCGTTTCGCTTCAAAACCTGAACTTGAACTCCACTAACAACTTTAGAATCAGTCTTGCAGTTCAACTTATCTCTGCCATTCCTCGCGGATTGTCGCGCGCTCAAAACAATCATCGCCGAATCACTCTTCACGAATAATGCAGGCTAAAGGCTTGCGAGATCGTGAAAAATGGGGTGGTAAACGCCGAAGTGGTATCCACCGATACAGAAGGGATGCTGCGCGAAGGGCGTGAGCTGGCGAGCTGGCACTCGAACATCGTTGTGAAGGTGCCGATGACACCCGCCGCAGTACGCGCCCTTCACGTGCTGCACGGCGAGGGCATCCGGATTAACGTCACGTTGGTTTTTTCCGCTGCGCAAGCGCTTCTGGTGGCGAAGGCAGGAGCTTACTTCGTCAGCCCTTTCCTGGGACGACTGGACGATACCGCGCAGGATGGGCTTCATGTGCTCCGCGAAATCATGGATATCTACCGCGCTTACCAATTTCCCACGCAGGTATTGGCCGCAAGCCTGCGTCACCCGTTGCACATCGTCGAGGCTGCAAAAATGGGCGTCCACGTCGGCACGATGCCATTCAAGGTTTTCGAGCAACTTTTCAAGCACCCTCTAACGGATATGGGCCTGGCATCGTTCTTGATGGATTGGGAAAAAGCGCGACCCGTACTCGGCGAAATTGTGCTGAGTCAGCATGTTTGAGGGAACTGTTCGACACGATACCCGGATGAGGACAAACAATGTCGCCAAAACCCTTGTTACTGACGTTTGGTGATCGTGCTCCGAAGCCGACTGCCTTCGAGGGAGATGATCTGGCTCTGGCCTGTGATGATCTTGCTATTCGTCAAGCGGCCGTTTCATGCGCGCTGACGAGTGTCTTTCGCGGTAAGTTTTGTGATGCCATTCTACCGAACCGAAAGCCGACCACCTTCAAGAAGGGTGACGTGATTTACGAAGTCGGGGAGAAAGACAGAACGTTCTTTTTTTTGCTCAGTGGATATGTCAAGGTCGGAACGATTACTCCTGACGGTCACGAACTCATCTACGATGTTCGAAAAGGTGGAGATGTCATCGGAGAGCTCTGCGCATCCCAACGCGAACGTCCCGATAGGGTCATAGCTTTGGAGCACACAGAGGCCGTTCCGGTGCCTTATGACGAAGTGATGGAGGTTATGCGGAAGCAGCCTGACTTGTTGGATCGGTTGGTGAAATTTTTCTGCCGGGCGCTGACCGAAGCCTATGAGCAGGTGAACATTCTGGCCGTGGATGACATCGTTCATCGACTTGTTAAGGCTCTACTTCGATTGGCCGCGAAGATTGGACATCGGTCCGGAACCGTGGTGGAGATTCCAACGTATTTAACGCAGGAAGAAATCTCGCAGATCGTGGCAGCTCGTCGAGAGAGAGTGTCGACGGCACTCAATTTTCTGCGCCGACATGGACTGGTCCGGTATTCAAACCACGGTTATCTGACCCTGGACATCAAAGCTTTGGAAAACTACTCTAGCTGAGGCGTAGGTTCGTCTCCCATCCGCCCACTACGGCATTTCCTCCAATTGTTGCCCACGTAACAGACAACAAACGCAAAAAGTTGATATAGCCCACCTAGCCTGGCGCGCTAGGTATGACAGAAGGAGCCTCACCAGGGGACGTGAAGAGGAGTTGTTATGAGACATTGGCGAAAATTGGTGGGAGGTTTCGTTTTTCTCAACGCTTTGAGTATCGCCGCTTATAAAAGTGTGGCGGCGAATGGACACCAAGGAACTCAGGATCGAAACGACAAGGCAGAATACTCCGCGGACGGTTTTGACGGGGTTGTCGGACAAAATGTGCGACAGATGATTAAGGACGGCAGGCAAACCTTCCGTTTTGATACCTTCGGCGACGAAGCCTTCTGGGGTGACACTCTCCAGCTCCACCAGGCAATCGAAGGCGCAAAACTAGGTGGCGTTGGGCCGGGAGTAAGTCCAGCCACCGCATTGGCGGTTGGCCTCAAGGTGGACGTAGACGCGCTTCCGGCCGATCTGATCGCAGCATTGAAACTCGGTAAAGTCAATCTCCAAGATCCCGCGACGACGGTTGCCCTGCTCAAGCTGAACGCGGTAGTGGGCCTGACCGGGTTCATCAATTCGCAAGGAATTCTCCGCTCCATCGGAATTCAATGCGCGTTCTGCCATTCCACGGTCGACAATTCACTCGCTCCTGGCATCGGTCATCGCCTGGATGGCTGGGCGAATCGAGACTTGAACGTAGGCGCCATCACCTCTCTCGCTCCCAATCTCCAACCTGTTGCCAGCCTGTTAGGCGTTAGTGTGGCGACTGTTAAATCCGTACTCGGCGCTTGGGGCCCTGGCAAATTTGATGCCGAGCTGTTTCTCGACGGAAAAGGTTTTCGACCGGACGGAAAAACTTCTGCCGTTCTCATTCCGCCCGCTTTCGGCCTGGTTGGCGTCAATCTCCACACATGGACAGGCTGGGGTTCTGTCACGTATTGGAACGCGTTCGTCGCGAATCTCGAGATGCACGGCAAGGGCACGTTCTTCGATCCGCGTTTGAACGATGCCGCTCAATTCCCCGTAGCCGCCGCTGCAGGGTTTGGCAACGTCCGCAATACTCCCGACTTGATCACCTCGAAACTCGGCGCACTGCAATTCTATCAACTTGCAATACCTGCTCCGGCCCCGCCAAAAGGAAGCTTCGATGCAGACGCAGCTGCTCGTGGCAAGGCGCTTTTCGAGGGCCAGGCCAAGTGTTCGAACTGCCACGTTTCGCCGCTATTCACCGAGCCTGGATGGAACATGCATACGCCGGAGGAGATCGGAGTCGACGACTTCCAAGCCAGTCGCGCCCCGGACAATCGTTACCGCACGACTCCGCTAAGAGGACTCTGGACGCACACCACGGGTGGTTTCTACCACGACGGCCGATTCGCAACGCTTACTGATGTCGTTCAGCACTACAACAGCTTTTTCGGACTCGGTCTCAGTGACCCGCAGGTTCATGACCTAGTCGAATATCTGAATTCTTTGTAACCGGTCACAAAAGCAAGCCGCCAGCTTGCTGATTGGTCCGGCAGCATAGTTTACCATCTCGACAAAGCCAACCGCACGAGATGCTCGCACGCTGGTCCTAAATATCGCATCACGATATAATGTCATGGTGACATCGGGGACCAGCGCTAGGGAGTACTAACTCCTCGCGGAACTGCGCTTCCGCATCCGGAGATTTCTCCGCAGTGCAGACGATATAGTGCGCAGGACGGGCGTTTCACCGCGACAATATCTAATACTGCTGGCGATCCGTGGGCTGCCAAGGAACCTAGAAACCACAATCCGGGTACTTGCGTCATGCGTGGCGCTGAAACATCACAGTGCTGTGGAACTGGTTGACCGGCTGGAGGAGCACGACTATGCGCGCCCGAGCCGTGGTCAGAAGGACCGGGGTCAAGCGATCCACGAAATGCTGGCATACCCGCGTCAGCGCCAGGACCTCAATCAGGCGAGGAATCCAGCAGAACGGAGAGTGCGTGACAAACGTGGGTAATCCTACCGAAACAGATGCAGAGCCCGGCAAGAGGAAATCAGTGTACAGCGAGCATGGCAAATCGTGGGACGTGCTTGGCGACTTCACGGCGACGACACGACTTTTGCCGATCTCTGGACTGGCACTGGCAATTGGAGTGGTAGCAGCGTTTGTTGCTTTGGCACTGTTACGACTGATCGGGCTGTTCACAAATCTTTTTTATTTCGGGCGATGGAGCACCTCATTGGTATCGCCCGCAGGGAATCACCTGGGAATCTTCGCGGTGCTGGTGCCGGTTGGCGGCGCGCTGATGATTGGCCTGATGGCCCGCTATGGATCGGAGCGAATCCGGGGACACGGGATTCCCGAGGCCATCGAAGCCATCCTGATTAACGGGAGCCGTGTCGAGCCAAAAGTCGCATTGCTGAAGCCGATTTCCTCGGCGATCTCTATTGGTTCTGGCGGGCCCTTTGGCGCGGAGGGGCCGATCATCATGACGGGCGGAGCGGTAGGCTCGATGATTGCGCAACTGTTCCACCTGACGAGCGCTGAGCGCAAGACCCTGTTGGTGGCGGGGGCGGCGGCTGGGATGTCGGCGACGTTCGCGGCCCCTGTGGCCTCCGTGCTGCTCGCGGTGGAACTTCTTCTCTTCGAGTGGAAACCCCGCAGCTTGGTTCCCGTGGCATTGGCTAGCGCAATGGCAGCCGTGCTTAGGCGTTATCTCTTGGGAGTAGGACCATTGTTTCCAGTCCCGGAACACCCGCTTTTCATCGGGCCGAAAGGTCTTTTGGGATGTGTTCTGGTAGGTCTGCTGGCCGGAGTGTTGTCGGCTTTGCTGACCATGTCGGTTTACGCCGCGGAGGACGCATTCCAGCGCTTGCCAATTCACTGGATGTGGTGGCCTATGATTGGCGGGCTGGTGATTGGCTTGGGCGGATTGATTTTTCCGCAAGCGCTGGGCGTGGGATACGACACCATCGGCGGATTGCTGCAAGGCAGCGTGACGACGCACGTGATACTTGGCGTCTTGCTGGTGAAATGGTTCATCTGGGCGGTATCGCTTGGCTCGGGGACATCCGGCGGCGTGTTGGCGCCGTTGCTGATGATGGGTGGAGCACTTGGAGGCCTTGAAGCCATGTTCCTTCCTAACGAAGGCGCGGGATTCTGGCCACTGATCAGCATGGGTGCGGTGTTGGGTGGCACGATGCGTTCGCCGTTCACGAGCATCGTATTTGCGTTTGAATTGACTCACGACGGGAACGTTTTTCTACCGCTGCTGGTTGGCAGTGTGATCGCTCACGCATTCACAGTACTCACGCTAAAAAGATCGATCTTGACCGAAAAAGTGGCGCGCCGCGGTTATCACTTGAGCCGGGAATATGCTGTCGATCCGCTGGAGATTCTTTTTGTCCGCGAAGTGATGCGCACCAAGGTTGTGGTGTTGTCCGCGACGACCACGCTCGGAGAATTGCAACAGTCGCTTCGGACGAATCATCGGCGGAGTCAGCGGCTGCTGCCGGTGGTCAACGCGGCGGGCCAGTTCGTGGGCGTGCTGACACGCGACGACATACGCAAGCGAGTTGCCGCTGAGGGTGAGTCCGCCTTGCGGCGCTCGCTGAGTGAAATCGTCAGACTCGAAACCGTCGCAGCCTACCCGGACGAACCGCTTCGGGTTGTAGTCTACAGAATGGCTGAGAAGGGGTTTACAAGGATGCCGGTGGTCGAGCCTGGAACCGGAGAATTTTTGGGGTTGATCGCGCTGGATGATTTGCTCAAAGCGCGTGGCCGCCACTTGGAGGAGGAGATCCGGCGGGAGCGGCCCCTGAAACTGCGATTTCTTTCGCCGGCTAACGGCGGCTCTCACAATTCTGGAGATCCTTCCGTGGGTTGAAACGATCGAGGCTTGGCGGCTCACACTCAACCTGAGCAACTCGACCACGCTTCAGTGGGTACGCGCACTTAATTAGAGGATATTGTTGCCAAGGCGTTCTTTGAATTCGTCACGTGACTTCTCGTTGCCGCGGACATCGATCTGCAGAACCTGGAACGAATGACGGAATGTTTCGTTTCCGGATCGCGACCGAGCTGCAGAGCTACACTTGATGTGGCAGCGTCTTTGCTATCGTTGGTCTACTGGTTTCTTCCAGGTTCAATCTAGACCGTAAAGAGTGATCTATAGCGAGGGGAGGACAAAAGACCTACGGCAGACTCTTCTCCCTGATGCCACGCAATGTGGCCCGTTGTTTCTTGCATTCCCAACGATTCGCTGTTACTGCTTTTTCGCGATTTGGTTTGCAACAACTTACAAGACCGCGGGGACTGCCAAACCTCGCGGAAGTTGTACAAGACATCGCATTCTGTGGGTTGGAGTGTGGGTTGGAAAATCGGCCAGTCCGACCGACTCCCTAGCGCGGGAGGGTACATCGAACTCCACTTTGGGCGAGGGAGGGATTTCATCTCGTCCCACGCATTGGGCTTCGATTCGGGCTTGCCTGCGTCCGGTTTCACGATATCTATTCTCAAGTAGTTGGTACCTCAGCTAGTCTTGATCGATAGGAGTCTCGCAAAGTCGGTGGACAGATGGCGTCGAAGAAGTCTAAGTTCAGAACTCCTGACGTGGGTTGTCGGTAACCTGTCCGCTTTTTGCTTCAAGACGGGAGGGTGCGACCACATAACGGATTTGAAGTCGGGTGCCCGGGAATAGCGTGTTCGTGTTGTTGAGTGTCTCGCAAAGGGCTTCGAGGACACGCGACCGATGTGGCGAACTGAGTGGGGCTAGCGTTATCCGAAGTTGGTCCTCCGCGGGCTCGATGTCCGCGGTATCCTGCAGCGCCATCTGAATGAAAGTGCGCCCTTCATCTTCAACGCGGCTGTAATGAGGGCGAATCAGCTCAACCAGATCGCTCTCCGTCTGGTACGCGACCATTTTCAAAACGTTGGTTAGGTGTTTGCGTTCGGTGGAAAGTTTCACCATCTCCTGGCCCTTTTGGGCATCCGCAACTGTCACGCGAGCAGGAAGAGAGTCACACCGAGCCTTGAGTTTCTTGATGTGGTTTGTAGCCTTTTCAATCTCCATGCGAATTTTCTCTTCCGCAATCTCAAAACCAGAATCTTTGGACGTTGGTCCATGGATGTAATCGATTGCCGCTGCACCATAGCTTTCCCGTAGTTTCCTAAGATGAACACGTGCGGCGTGAACCTCTTTCACGGCGGCTTTTCGTGCCGGGTTGGGGACGGAACGGCTGGGATCGTCGGGTTCGACCTGATACTCCGCGAGAGCATCGATCAGATACTCCTCCCGCAGGTACTTAAAGAAATTTTCCTGGCGCCAGCGCTCGAACATGCGATGAGCAACAACAATGGCGCGTAGCTCCCAGCGGCTCGTCACGATCGGCGTCTGATGGCCGGTCTCCGTCAGGCGAGTCACCTGACGTAGTCGCAACTTTCCTTTTAGAAAGCGAACGGGCTGGTCATGGAGAAGGTATTCCACCGGCCGACCATCCAACTTGGCCTTGTGCAGAGTGAATCTGTTTTCGGCGATGTGCCGAATGCGCCCCTTCCGATAGGTCAAGATGTCAAAACCCATAGCCAGCAGCTCCTGAAACACTCCTGGGCTCCAACCAGCGCGATCAAAGACAACCGTGGAATGCCGGCGCGATCCCAGGACCTCTCGTACCTCGCTTAAGACCGGGATGAGCATTTTAGTCATAGCCGCATTGGCCTCGGCAGTGACCACAAATAAGGGATCGCCGCGTTGATCGTTGACCCAGTAATCGGTGGTTGCGGGTGCGGCGAGATGCATGCGGGTCACATAAGCTTTCGGAACCTTACGTTTGCCGTGGTAGGCCCGAACGTGGCCGTCAATATAGAGGAACCCGAGTACCTTTCCACGTTCGGCGATGCGTTGCCGAGCGACCTCGCGGCCGAGTCGATAACTGCCCTTTAGAGAAGCGAGACGTGCGAGTTTGCGGCGCAGTGTCTTCACTTCCGGCATGCGATCGAGACCGACAATGCGACCGAGTTCTCCGGGCGGATACTCTTTTAACGTCTCAGGCCGAGGAATCCTCAGAAGCGCCAAAAGAACATAGGCAACCAGAGTAGTGCGCAGTCCATAGAAAGCAGGCCCGAGGCTGCCGTAGATTTTCTCGGCCGTCGAGAGCAGGCCACTGGCAACGAGCGCTGGAATGGCTAACAGCACACCTGCTCTTGGCAGACTTCGTGAGGGAGCAAACACCGGAAGGGCATCGTCGAGAAGTCCCATGGCGGCCAGGAGACGATCCATGGACCGATCGAGAGGGTTTGTGTCCAAACTTTTCGCCGCCGAATTGGTTTGTTGTTGCGGCATCTTGTCTGCAGGCTGTTCCGCAGCGGGACGCGATGTCTCGATCAACTTATTTGCGGAAACCGGGAGCTGCTTTGCTTGCGAATCGCTTTTCGGGAAGAAGAGCAGATCTGGTTCAGGATCCGATTTCCAGCCAAGCCGACGGAGGTTCTTGCGGACTGTTTTTTCGTCGACGCCAAGGCGGCCAGCAATCCATCGATTGCTCATCCCCTTGGTTTTGAGGCGGAGAATGGTTTGGTTTCGCTCATGTTTTTTCTTGCGTCCGGAAGAACTGCCTGCAGGTCGTCCTCCCGGGCGCGCCAGCGCGCTCAGTCCACCAGCCTTGAGGTGCTCTTGATAGCGGCGAAGCGTTCGGGCCGAGTAACCGAAGCAGCGTGCGATATCGTTCTGATCCGCGTATCCCGATTCGAAGAGCGTAACCATGGCGTAGGCCTCGGCAGTACGATCTTCGATTGGATAGTGGGAAAAGACGATGCCATGGACGAAAACTACTCGCTGTTCTTCCTCGGTCTGGACACAAACGCGATCGTTAACGAAGACGGTACCGGGAGTCGGAGTAGGGCGGGCAAAAAACTCCTTTTGACGTGGTGCCGGGCTCATAGTTTCTTAGCATGTCCTATCCTCAATCAAATCGAAAAGCGGACAGGTTTAGGTCCGCACCCTGCCAAGGGAAAATCAAGCCAGTGGCAGCTTCCAGGGATGTGCCAGGAGAGAAGTCGAGCGCCTTCGGTCAAGGAAATGTAATAGCCAAAATCGTAGGATTTTCACCTGCGGATTTAGAAAAAGCGGACAGGTTTAGGTCCGCACCCAGGAAAGCGAAAAACCAAGCAGGTTGCGGTTCCGAGGGATCAGCAAAAGAAAACTCTATGCATTTTTCGTTCAGATTTCCGTGGAATCTGGAACCCTGGAACCTACAATTTCAGACTCAAAAAGCGGACAGGTTTAGGTCCGCACCCTACTCTCGAAAAACCACAATTCTGGCCGCTTTTTAGGAGTATGTCAGGAGTTCTGAAGTTACTGTTTTAAACTCCCAGAATCAGGCGCGTTACACCTTTGCTCCTGGCGGTTCGACGACTCCTCCCGCCGGCAAGAAATCCGGCACCTTAAGGCGCGCGACGCCAATCCTGTAGTCGGCCATCCCGTAATAGACATCGAAGCAGTCCGGTGAGCCAAGATCGTCTCGCCGGTCGATGCCGGTGGGGAACACTATGTTGGCGATGATCCCGCTGCGTTCTTGCGGCAACACGGGTGTCAATACAGGCTCCGCCGAACGATAGCGAATCAACTGCGGATGCTCCTTCGAAAGCACCATCAACCCGGCCGAGTAGCACAACGGATGTCGACCGTCG
This sequence comes from uncultured Acidobacteriota bacterium, assembly GCA_963833345.1. Lineage (GTDB taxonomy): Bacteria > Acidobacteriota > Terriglobia > Acidiferrales > UBA7541 > Acidiferrum. The sequence goes on from CAWHXI010000002.1 coordinate 5,424,090, forward strand.
TTCGGTTCCGCCATTTCGCTCACGCCGTGGTGGATGATCAGCCAGCCGTGCCGGGTTAGGACTGGCGGAGTGCCGCCGCCGATTTTGAGCCGCTCCCACGGGGCAACCGGGGCGGCCAACCGGTGATGCGAGGTGAATTGGCCGAGGCGATTGGGTCCACTGCTCTCCATGACCATCCGGCAATATGAAATCCAAATGCTTTCCCGATCGAGATCTACATCTCGGGATGCGGGGTGACAGACGGTTTCCTCGGGGCGAGTGCCGGGGAAGAGCGGGCGGTGGAGCATGGCCAGTTCCGGATGTCCGGATGGATTAGGAATGGCAACGGGGAAGAGGCTGGCATCTTTGTCGTCCACGCCACCGGCCTCGATTCCGTGGTATGGACCAAAGGTCGCGAGTCCCAGACGCTGCCAGTGGAAGAGGTCTGCGGATAAGGCCAGGGCGATCCGTGGTCCTTGAAGCGAAAATGCAGTGTACGTCATGATGTAGCTTGGAGCGGTTCCACGAATGTGATACGAGGATCTTCGCAACCGCCGCCATCGGGCCGCCGCTCATAATCGGCTTCAGGCTCCAGGGCGATCCCGAGCCGCTCGACACCTACGGGATCGCCCGCTTCATTGAACTGCACTCGCGCAATGCCAATGCGCGAGTAGTTGCCTTGCGCGACCAGCCGTGGAAAGAGGTAGAGCGCACCATCAGGGCCCCGCACGGCAGCCGGATTCAGAACACCCTCGATCTCTTGTGGATTGCCCGGCTCCGGCTCCATCACCAGTCCCAAGCGCTTTAGCTTAAATCCGCCCATCAAATCCCCTCACAACGTCACGCTTGATGATCGCCATCTAAGCAGGCGATGATTGCTTCGGTAACAGGTTTCGTCTCGCTGGGACCCCGAACGGAGATGGAAACAACACCGGCCTCTTTAGCCGGATAATCGTTCCCTCCCACGAACAAGGCATCACCGACGAAAATCATCTCTTCCAATGAGATGCCCAGGAGGTCCCGCAGCTTTCTGATTCCGTAGGCTTTGTCAATACCAGGTTTGGTGACATCAACGGATGTCTCGCCGCCCAGGCGCACGGAAAACCCCGGAATCAGAGGATCGAGAATCGCTTTGATCTTCTTGCGCTTGGTGAAATCAGGATCCCATTTCTTTTTTTCCTCCAAAGGAGCCTGTTGGCCTAGTGCGGAAAATGTTTTCTGGCTTCCCCGGTCTTCAATTGCTTCTCCCCAGACCTTTTCGACCTTGAAGCCGGCATCTGCGACAGCCTTCTTTAGAGAACCGATGATTTTCTCTTTTTCCTCCTCTGTGAAATCTTCCGAATAGAGCTTTTTCCAATCTCCCGCGTATTGGAAGAACTTTGTTCCACAGGTAGGAAGGAGGGATAGATTCACCAGGCTTTCATCATGGGGAAGATTCGAAAGCAATTGTTTCTCAAACTGCGGCCAATCGCCTCCGGAAATCACAGCCACTTTGGCGATGCCAAGAAGATCATGCAGTAATCCCGCCATTTCGGTATCAAGTGACGATTTACTTTCGGCAAGTGTACCGTCCAAATCAAAAACAATGAGTTTTTTCACGATCCTTTTCACCTCTGAATTCTTGCTATCTCAATTTGCGTTCCCGGCCCTGTCAACCATCTAGTTGTTGACCGTCTGTAAATTATTCCGGTAGCGCAATTTCCAACACATTCGCTGCACTGCTTGGCCGAAAAACACACGCTCCGACCACTGCAGGCAAGAGCAACACATCCCCTTTTTCGAGAGCGTATGGTGCGCCGCCGTGCTCGACCTGCCCCGCGCCCTCGATGCATACCAGCACGCGCGGCACCCCCGCGGCGCCGACGGTAAATGGCGAGTGTCCTTGCAGGCGCCACAACCAGAAATGTTCACAATGAAAGAGTCTCTCGCGCTCCACAGGCGTCGTTGCCTCCACCACGGGCGTTACCAGACCGGCTGCACCGTCCGCAAAATCAACACAGGCGAGCGCCTGCTCAACTTGGAGTGCGCGCGGTTGGCCTGTCGTGGCGTCAACATGCCCCCAGTCGAATAGGCGAAACGTGACATCGCTGTTCTGCTGAACCTCGAACACCACGATGTCATCGCCCAGAGAGTGAACTGTCCCAGCCGGTAGAAAAACGCCGTCGCCGCGCTTAGGAGTGAAGCATACGAGGTCGTCCGCTATCGTCCCATTAGCGCTCGCCCGCCGCAGATCCTCTCGAGTGGTACCTGGTTTCAAGCCCGCATAGACGCGGCTTTCTGTCTCCGCCTCCAGCACGACCCATGCTTCCGTCTTCCCGGTCTCGCCCGCTGGTAGAAGGTCAGTTTGTGCATCCGAAGGGTGCACCTGGACCGAGAGCATTTCGCGCGCGTCAAGGAACTTCAGCAGCAGAGGGAATCGACGGAAACGCTGGGCCAGTTTTCCCAGCAATTGCTCCGGGGACTGCTTAAGCAGTTGACCGATAGTCTGCCCTTTGAGCGGTCCGTTGGCAACCTGGCTCGAGTGATCATCGCGGTCGCTGAGCACCCACGCTTCGCCGATAGGGCCGTCTCCTGGCAGCGGGGCTGAGAGCAGGTCGGCCAAACGCCGCCCGCCCCAGAGTCGATACTGATAGATCGGTTCGAATCGTAGTGGATATAGAAGTATTTCGCTCATATCCTTCTAGCTGGATAGCTCAGCTTTCCTTAGGAAGAGCGCCCTCAAAATAATCTCAAATCAAGATCCGACCTCTCGAATGGTGGATCGCCGCGTGGAGTTCATTTCGCTTGTTAGGGAACATCATGAAGAATTTTGTGTGGGCATTTCAATTTGGCCTCGGACACCTGTCATCGTCAGCCAATCACCGCGCTAACCCAAACTAAAATATGGCAGCGCGCCAACAGGGAAACTGTTCCACATTGGACATTATGCGCCAAGAATCCATCTCCCTTTCTTTAGCGCGTACTCAAGCATCTGCTTTAGATTTGCGTTACTTACTTGGGGCTGGCACAGGATGAGAGTTTCCGCGAATGTGGATGCGCCTTGCGCGTGGGCGGACGAGGCATCTAGCCAACAAAGTCAGGAACCAATGTTCAAGACTCTCTTGAGCCATTTGAATTCCGTCACAGCCATTCCGAGAGAAGTGGCTGGAGCGGTCATGCTAGCCAACGGATTGGCGTTGGCATCTGCGATTGCCACACTGTGACCAAATTAAAATGTGTTCCTTTTTGCACGGAAGCGTTTTTTTTCACTCTCTAAGATAACGTCTTGGATCAAGCACTGTTGATCCGAAGCTAGGAGAAAAGAGACGGCGAGTGCGAAAGCCGAGAAGTGTGCACACCTCTTTGTTCGTGTGTAACAACGTCGGCCAAGTACCCCAGCGTCGAGCGCGAATCAATGGCCAAGACGCCGGCCATTGATTGTCTGCGAGCGACCTCCGATTTGCTAAGTTCGCGCCTCGGGTTGATCTTCCGGGACCGCGCAGTCGAGCCAGCTAATCATGATGGAACTAGAGGTGAAAGACTATGGCACAAGCAAAAAAGAAAGAGTCACCGATGAGCCCTGTGGGGCACGCGATGATCGGGGACACACTAGGCACGCCCATTGTTCAGTTTGACCTTTCTGCGGAAATACAAAATCTGCACAAAGAAGACGCTTGGCTGCAGGGAACTGGACCTAGTTCAAAGACTCTTGTGAAGCATCCCGACCTCAGGATCATCCTTCTCGCGATGAGGAAGGAGACGTGCATGCAAGAACACAAAACGGCGGCAAGGATCTCGGTGCAGACTCTCTCAGGACACATTCGGCTTAGGCTTCCGGATCGCACGGTGGAGCTACACGCGGGGCAGTTGCTTGTTCTAGATCAATGTGTTCCCCATGATGTTGAAGCGGAGGAAGATAGCGCTTTCTTGCTCACGTTGTCATGGCATGGTCAACCGTCTGATTCATGTGAGACTGATCCGCAGAAGTAAGTTTGCCTTTCTGGATCGAGTGAAGGCCCGACTTGAATTGGAAGTTGTAGCCCGATCGGAATTCTCAATGGGGTCCTGAAGGCTGGATGAGCTGCTTTCGTGGTCTGCCACCGGTTGGCAGGAAAAGATTACTCGTCGTGAGAAAGACCAAGATCGAAATGCCAGCTGTCTTGACGATAGGGCATTCGAACCGCACATGGAGAGACTTTCTCGAGATTCTACGGGCGCACCGCGTCAAGCGCGTCATAGACGTACGCAGTATCCCACGATCGAGACACAACCCTCAGTTCAACCGGGAGATCCTGCCTGCAAAGCTTCGAGCCGCAAGGATCGGCTACGTGCACTTGCGAAAGCTTGGGGGCTTGCGCCATGCACGACGCGATTCGCCGAACATGGGCTGGCGCAATGCCTCATTTCGTGGCTTTGCTGACTATATGCAGACCGCCGAATTTGAAACAGGGTTACACCGATTGATGAAATTGGCGGCGCAGAAACGAAGCGCGATTATGTGCGCAGAAGCGGTTCCATGGCGTTGCCACCGTTCGCTGATCGCCGATGCGCTGACTGTGCGCGGGATTCAGGTTGACGACATCATGAGCATGAAACGTTCCCAGGTTCATTCGCTTATTCCCTTTGCGCGCGTCCAAGGTCATCGAATCACGTACCCTGGCGGGAATCGCGGAAGCGGGAGAGTCCCCCCAGTTGGTTGTCGAGAGAGATTACGAAAGACCCGGAAAACCAAGGTTTGAGAGTGTGATCATAGATGCCTCTTGATTATCCATTGTGGCTGCGCGCAGCGCACTTCTTCAATTTTCTTCTCCTGTCGCTTCTCATTCGAAGCGGTCTTGAGATCTTGAGCGCACATCCGAGACTTTACTGGAACGATCACTGTACGCCGGGCAGCGAATGGCTCAAGTTCACGAGGAAGAAGCGACCTGAGGACCGACTCTGGACGGCGAGCGACGAGGAAACCTCATTCCCGTCCGCAATTGCCCTGCCAGGCCACGAAAATCTAGGTCTCGGACGGCACTGGCACTTTCTCGCGGATATCGCGTGGCTGCTGACAGGTTTGACATACGTGGTGATGCTCTTCGTCACTCCGGAGTGGAGGCGGCTGATCCCGACTTCCTGGCAGATTGTCCCGGACGCATGGCATGCAATGGTTAGCTATCTGAGCTTCCACGTCGTGAAAACGCCGGGAGGATATAACGCACTTCAGCGGTTGAGCTACGCGGCAGTGATATTCCTGCTTGCACCGTTCAGCATTGCGACGGGAGTAGCGATGTCCCCAGCCGTCGCCGCTCGTTTTCCTTGGTATATCAAAATCTTTCACGGACGGCAGGGCGCGCGGAGTCTACATTTTCTCGCTCTTTGCTCATTCATTGTATTTTTCATCGGACACGTAACGATCGTGGCTCTGCATGGTTTCCGGAGCGAGCTGGCGCTGATTGTTCTGGGACAGACGCACGATCCGCAATTGACGCTTGCTCTTGTGGTCTGGCTGTCCGGGTTGACCGGCATCCTGGTAATCCATACTGTGACAACCGTGTGTTCGCGTCGCAGCCCGCGCTTTGTCCAGAATGCTACCCAGTCGATCACCGATCCGGTGCGCGCACTGCTTTTCGGCCATGAAGTGTCCGTGCAGCATTACTCACATGCTGACATCTCGCCATACTTCTGGGTCAATGGTCGGCCTCCGAAAGAGGAAAGTTTTCTGGCGATGGCCCGCGAAAACTTTGCAAACTATAGTCTGGAGATCGGAGGATTGGTCGAAAGGCGGTTGCATCTAACGCTGGCGGATCTCCGCGCAATGCCGAAACAAACTCAAATTACCAAGCACTGTTGCATCCAGGGCTGGTCAGGCGTTGCGGAATGGGGCGGTGTCTCTCTGCATCACATCGTCGAACTTTGCCATCCGCTTCCCACCGCCCGCTACATCGTTTTCTACGCGTTCGACAACAAATCCACATCGGAGCCACACGCCCAAGGACCAGGATATTTTTATGGGACGATTCGTTTAGAGTTGGCGGAAGATCCGCAGACGATTCTTGCCTACGAAATGAATAGCCAATCGCTTCCGATTGACCACGGAGCGCCGCTCCGGCTGCGCGTTGAAACACAGCTTGGGTTCACAATGGTGAAGTACATCCGCGCGATCGAATTCATCGAGAGTTACAAAAACATTGGCCAGGGCCAAGGCGGCTGGCGGGAAGATTACCAGTTTTTCAGTCAGGAGGCTGGGATCTGATTCACAAAGAATGAGAATGGACGGCTCAAAATGGAGAAGCTCGAATCGGATGCATTTGTTTTTTTTGGCGCCACAGGGGATCTAGCATACGAGCAGATTTTTCCCGCGCTTCAGGCGATGATCCGGCGCGGCCACTTCGATATGCCAATCATCGGTGTGGCCAGGTCTGCGAAGGATCTTGACGGACTTCGAGCCCGCGCTCACGAGAGCGTTGAGAAGCACGGCGGCGTGGACCCCCGCGCATTTGCAACGCTTTCGGCAAAACTCCAGTATGTCAACGGGGACTACGGGTCACCGCAGACCTTCCGCCAGTTGCGGAAAGCCCTTGGCTCTTCCTCTCGCCCTCTTTATTACCTTGCTATACCTCCAGACCTATTCGCGACCGTGGCTGAAGGTTTGGCCGATGCAGGTTGCGACAAAGGAGCTCGGCTGGTCGTTGAAAAGCCATTCGGCCGCGACCTGTCTTCGGCGCAGGCACTCAATAAAACGCTCCTTAAATCTTTTCCAGAATCAGCGATTTTTCGGATAGACCACTACCTTGGCAAGGAGCCGGTCCAAAACCTGTTGTACTTCCGCTTCGCCAATTCATTCCTCGAGCCAATTTGGAACAGCACCTATGTCCAGAGTGTTCAGGTCACAATGGCTGAAAACTTCGGCATGCGTGGGCGGGGAGCCCTGTATGAAGAGCTGGGCACGATCCGTGATGTCGTACAAAACCACATGTTAGAAGTCGTGGCGCTGCTCACGATGGAGGCACCAATCGGTCGAGATCCGGATGCCTTGCGATATGAGAAGCAGCGGGCCTTTCGAGCCATGCGGCCGCTATCTCCTTCGGACGTCGTCCGCGGGCAGTTCCGGGGCTACCGCAATGAGAAAGGAGTCGCTCCGGATTCGCAGGTAGAGACTTTCGCCGCGGTCAAGATGTACGTTGACACGTGGAGGTGGGCGGCAGTCCCGTTCTATATCCGTGCGGGAAAACAGATGCCTGTCACGGCAACCGAAGTATTGGTTTTGCTCAAGCGCCCTCCGCAGGCCGTCTTCGACCCTATTACGCAGGGTAACGCGGATTATTTTCGGTTTCGTCTGAGTCCCGATGTCTCCATCTCGTTGGGCGCGCGAGCGAAGTTGCCCGGCGAGGTGATGGCCGGTGAGCGAGTCGAACTTGTCGTGCGGCAGACGCAGGCCGATGAGATGACGCCTTACGAGCGCCTGCTGGGCGATGCGCTTCGGGGTGACCCCATGCTGTTCGTCCGTGAGGACGGCGTGGAAGCTGCGTGGACGGTTGTCGATCCGATTTTGGGAAACGCGACGCCGGTTCATGAGTATGAGCCAAATACCTGGGGCCCGGTTGAGTCTGATCACATCATTGCAGGTGACGGCGGCTGGCACAATCCCAAGCTGCTCCCAGCAAAAACGCTTGTAGCGGCAAAATGAAGGCCGCTAGCGACGCTATAGTGCTGATCAAGGAAGATGACTGCTCTGTGCTCGACGAGGGTTGGAGTGACCAAGAGCCGGAACGCTGCCGTGCGCGTAAGAGTGCGATATGAGACCAAAACCCAGCAACACAGCCTTCGGATGGCCTGGCATCGAGCCGAGATGGACCCACGGAGATAAAGACGGCGTGGGAACCGCTTACGCGGCTTCTAGCCGAATCTGGTTCACCTTGTGGAACGGTATCATCACGGAAGTTTATTATCCGACAGTGGACCATCCCCAGATCCGAGATCTTCAGTATCTCGTCACGGATGGGAAGACATTCTTCCATGACGAAAAACGTAATCTCAAATCAAAATGTGAGCGTCTTTCCGATCATGCCTTGGGTTACCGCATTACGAACGTCGATCCTGATGGTCGCTACTCCATCGTCAAAGAAATAATTACAGATCCCCACCTTGCTTGCATTCTTCAGCGCACCCAGCTAACTGGCGACGAAACGTTCATCTCAAAACTGCGCCTCTATGTTCTGTGCGCACCACATCTTCAAGTCGGCGGATCAAGCAACAACGGTTACGCGATCGAGGTTGCGGGGCGGAAAATTCTGATGGCGCAGAAGAAAGGGATTTGGCTGGCGCTCGGGGGCACAATCAACTTTTCCCGCACATCGTGTGGCTACGTTGGACGAAGTGACGGCTGGACGGACCTTGCGGGCAACTTTCAAATGGACTGGGAGTTCGATAGTGCCCCTGACGGTAACATTGCGCTGATCGGAGAACTGGGCCTGGACGTTCAACGCGAGTTCACCACGGGTCTGGCGTTCGGTAACACGAAGCACCGCGCCATCACAACGCTGTTTCAGGCACTTGGCGTTCCTTTTAAAGAGCACCACAAGCGCTATACGGAGCAATGGGAGCGCGCTAGCGCCCGAATCCTTTCGTTGGAAAAGGTTTCCACGGACAAGGGGAACCTATATCACAGCAGCTTTAGTTTGCTTCGCGCTCACGAAGACAAGTCCTATCCGGGGGCATTTATCGCATCACTCTCGATTCCCTGGGGAGAAGCAAAGGGTGACTCGGATCACTGTGGGTACCACCTGGTTTGGACGCGCGATATGGTGAACAGCGCTTCGGCAATGCTCGCTGCTGGCGACAGTGTTACGCCTTTGCGGGCGCTTATCTACCTGGCCGTCGCGCAACTGGAGGACGGGGGCTTTCCCCAGAACTTTTGGGTTGATGGGGGGGCCTACTGGCGGGGAATCCAACTCGACGAAGTTGCATTTCCTATTCTTCTCGCCCGCCAGATCAAGCGGGTTAACGCTCTCCAGGATTTTGACCCTTACCCGATGATTGCAAGCGCGGCTGCATATCTGGTCCGTCATGGACCTGTTACTCAGCAGGAACGCTGGGAGGAAGCGAGTGGCTATTCTCCATCCACACTCGCCTCGAACATCGCTGCTCTGGTCTGTGCTGCGTGCTTTTTCCGCGAGAGACGCGATGAGAGCACCGCGAAATTCCTCGAGGAATATGCCGATTTTCTGAACTCTCACGTCGAATCCTGGACGGTCACAACGCAGGGTTCGCTTGTCCCCGGGATCAGCCGGCACTACATGCGGATTCTTCCAGAGAGCGTTGACAATCCCCAGCCAAAGGAAGATCCCAACCGCGGTGTCCTCATCATTGCGAACCGTCCGCCGGATGTTCAAAACCAGTTCCCGGCCAAGGACATTATCGATGCAGGGTTTCTCGAACTGGTGCGTTATGGAATTCGAAAACCCAATGATTCGTTGATTGTGGATTCGCTGCGGGTCGTGGACGCCGTGCTCAAAGTTGAGACTCCTTTCGGACCCTGCTGGCATCGTTACAACAACGATGGATATGGACAGAGAGAAGACGGCGGACCTTTTGTTGGATGGGGAAAGGGGCGGGGTTGGCCACTTTTGGGAGGCGAGCGTGGGCACTACGAACTAGCTGCCGGCCACGATACAGAGTTATTCCTTCGGGCCATGGAAGGTTTTTGTTCAGCCACAGGTCTCTTGCCCGAGCAGATTTGGGACGAACTGGACCGGCCCGATGTTTATATGTTCTCGGGACGGCCGACGGGTTCAGCGATGCCGCTCATGTGGGCCCATGCCGAGTACATCAAGCTGTTGAGGTCCGTGGCTGACGGCCGAGTCTTCGATTTGATTCCAGAAGTCGCGGAGCGCTATCTCTCGGGACGAAGCGCTCGTCATCTATTCGAGGTGTGGAAGCAGAATAGGCAAGTACCTTGCATTAGAAAGGGCTATACGCTTCGCGTCCAGGTTGACACTCCGTTTCGCCTCCACTGGACGAGGGACGAATGGCAGACGGTCGAAGACATTCCATCTTCGGGAACGGCACTCGGAATTGAATTTGTGGATATCCCGATTCTCCCAGAGCAGCGAGCGCCGATTCGATTCACTTTCTTTTGGACCAACAACAGCTCTTGGGAAAGCCGTGATTACATGGTGGAGGTCGAATCATAGAGGCAACAGAAATGATTAAGTATTTCGTGGTGGATGACGTTCGGGCGGTGGAATCCATCGATTTTGGAGCGCGCCCGACATCTCCGTTTTTGAAGTTTGTGTCAGTAGCCCTATAGGGGGGCGGCTGAGATTTGGTTTACAAAATCGCGAGCAGGCGAGGTAGGCGTACAATTGTTGTCGTTTTCGAAGTCAAAAAGGAAATTCTGGTCTAATCCGTGCCGCACGCGCTTTTTGGGTAAGCAGCCATAGGCTATGCGTAACTCTACCTGCAAAGTGGGGTTTTTCTGGAGGCAATATGAAGGGTCTATGTCAAAGGGTTCTTTTTCTCGTGCTGTTCCTGGCTGCTTTTGCGGCTTCGGTAGGTTTGACAAAGCCAAAGGCCGCACCTGCGGACAAAACCGAAGTCGAACGAGGACGGTACCTGGTAGAAGAAGTTGCAAAATGTCCCGAATGTCATACACCGCGAAATGCGCAAGGTGAACTTGACCATGAGGCTTGGCTACAAGGATCGCCCATCTGGATCATGCCCGTGCGGCCAATCCCCAATTGGGCGGACCGCGCTCCAGCCTTGGCGGGTTTTCCAAGTTTTACAGAAGAACAGGGCGAACGAGTACTGGAAAAGGGAATAGGCCCGGAAGGCGAGACTCTCCGACCGCCCATGCACATCTACCACATGAATCATGCCGACGCGAAAGCGATTATCGCCTATTTGAAGTCGTTACCACGGACGATACATTAGGTACAGGACTTGAGGCACTGACAACGCGCCATAAGTTCATCGCTCGTTCAATCAAACGAAAGAGCGGTGGAATAAATATATGATTAAAACCTATGAACTTGGCCCGATCTGACATTTTGATGAATGAGATCATCGAAATTAGCATTGCCAGGACTACCCTATCTTATGCAACGACGTCCCGACATGGTCAATTGCGTGTGCTTGGCGAGAGTGCTCGCACAACATTTGCGGTCAATCGTTCCATTGCTCGTAGATCGCCAGCTCGCGTGTATGCAGTGCCTAACCTAACGATGATTAGACGTTGAGAGAGAGAAACCAGCACATACTGACCATAGCTGCCGCGAGCCATGAAGGAGTCCGACGGCATTCCGGCGGTCACGCGCTGCTGAGCGGCATCGCTGCTCCCTCGGTTGGTCCAAAAACCAGCTACGTACCCGTAGTCTTCGCTGCCAGGCGTGAAGCGGGAGGAGTAATCCACCCAACCTTCTGGCAAAATGCGCTGTCCGCTGACCACTCCGTCCTGGGCGTAGAGCTGTCCCAGTCTGGCCCAGTCACGGGCAGTCGCAAAGATGTAGCTGGACCCGACTGGCGTGCCGGTGGCGTCGAATTCAATGAGAGGCTTTTCCATGCCAAGGCGATCAAAGAGTTCACGATGCGCAAAGTTCAGCACCGACTGGGCGTCTCCGCCAACCGTGTCACGCAGAATACGGCTCAGGATCAGGTAGCTTCCATCCGAGTACGTCCAACGCATCCCTGGTGCTGCTTCAAGCTTCGCCTTGGCAGCGTCGGCAGCCATATCCGACGTCGCAAAGAGCATGCGCTTGGTAGGATCGAACCCACTCAGGAACCCGGCCTCAAGCGAGTCACCGAAGTTTGTACCACTCTTCATCCGCATGAGCTGATCGACAGTAATCGAGTGCCTTGGATCTTTAGGATCTGCCCACTCCTGTACATCCCCGGGGCTTCCGCCGACAACCGTCCTTGCCGGACGAGTATGCCAAGAAGCGCGTTGATGACCGACTTCGACATGGACCATCCGAGAAGCCGGGTCTGCGGTCCGACTCCATTTGCGTAGCGCTCCCCGACGATCTGCCCGTCCTTGACGACAACAACGGCCCTTGTCCAACGATGCGGCGGGTTTTGCGGTTCTTCAAACTGCTCGTCGATCGCAAGGCTGAGCGCGGAGTTGATCGGCTTCACTATGCCGACTCCCGGGAGCGCGTTGCCGATGATGGTCGGCCAAGCGTTTGGCGCGTCGATTACGGCCGGGGGCTTTGGAGCTAGCCCAACCAGAACAATGCAACCCTCGGCCTGCCGATATAAAGCATGCGAGTAGGCTATCCCTGCGATGTGTGCGCTGACGCTCCTTTTCTGCCAGTCGATGTTGTAGCTCGCCAGGTGGCGGAGCGGTCCGAGTGTCGGAGCAGTCTCGCGAAACTCTTCACTGGCGTCCAGATGCGACACAAATACCGAGGAGCATATCTGGTGACTCACGAGGCCTGAGGCGACTTTCAACGCTATTGTTGAACTGTAGCGCCCCATGCTCGTTACACCAACGAAAGCGACAAGAGCAATTACGAGAATAAGTGCCGTTAGGAGTTTGTGGGATACGATTCGGTGCGACCGGTTCATCACAATTTCTCTCTCATTTGTTATGAAATCAAGTGCCCTCAGAGCTCCCGATCATGCTAAAGGCTCAATCCAGCAGGAAAATCAAATCTGAGGCAACCTTGCCATGAAATCGAAGAGAAAAGTTCGAAAATCGTTCTCGACCACCTGTCATCTTGGACTCGCTTGAAGTAGACGGACACTTGGTTCATATCGGGCCGAACTGAGCGCGATGATGAAACGTGGTAGACCGCGGACCGGACTCGGACTCTCGACCTCTTGTGTGACAGGAAGGGAGGATATTGAAGTTGCGACGGTTCTCACCGACGAGGATAAGGGGCACGTGACGCTGTCGGATCACGGGCCACCCGGGAAACTATTCCGAGCCAGAAGTCCCGTTGGAGGAAAGGTCAAACTGCGAAGGACTGCTCACACTTCTGATGACCGAGAACGCTGTTGGGTTTCAAATTAGCGAGGATTTTCGCGTTACTGACTCTCCTTCACGACGCGTCCGTTGAGCGGCTGAGGGGGCCGGACATCGTGCGGATAAAGCTTGGTGAACGTGCTGATCTCCTTTGCCGAAATGTCTATCGGAGTCTTCAGCACAAACCAGGTGACGCCCTCAGTGCAGGGCGGAGCCGTTACCGACCCCATGTACGTGTAATAGGAGGTGTCGCGGGGTAGCAAGCCGGCGGGATTGACTTCGACTCCCGCGATCACCTCCTCTTTGCCCGGGGTTTGGGGCATATGTTCCCAAAGCTGGTCAACGGTGCTGTTCGCGCTGCCGGCCTTGAGGAGAATTGCGACAGCGGCAACCTTGCCGTCGCTGGCTTCGTGCATGAGGTGGATCACCATATCGTATGGCTTTCCTTCAATATACTCTTCGCTGGGATGGTGAAAGTGGAATTGCGTTAGTTCGTAGCGCTTGTCTCCCACAATCAGAAAGTTTCCATTTCCCGGGGCGTAGTTCACTCGGACCGCCGTGTAGCCGTTGTTAATAATTTTGAGCGGGCCGCTCTTGTATTCGAATCGTATGGCGGGGAGTTCGGCTTTCTCGGCATTTCGAATGTCGATCGGAGACTGTTCCTTGCGGGCCTTGCAGGCCGCGTACTCCGGATCCAGGTCGCCCCAATGTTCGGGCCCGTTTGCCCCCTCGTAGCTCCATTTTGTTCTCCATTGCGCTCGTGGACCGGCAGGCGCCAAAACCACCGCCGCAACCAGCAACACAATCGTCATCCAGCCTCTTCGCAAATTGCACCTCGCTTTGCGCTCAAGGGTTGATCGGCCCGGTTCAGGGTGCTGCCGGATCCATCGCCGTCAGTATGCCAGTTGCCGGAAATCGACAATTCGTCTACCATCAAAGTATGAATGTCGAACACCACGCTGACGCTGCAATTTCCAAAATTGCGGCCGCCATCGGCGAGCCGGCACGGGCTCGCATACTCTACTTCCTGATGGACGGCCACGCGCGGACAAGCACAGAACTCTCCGTAGTGGCTGAACTGAGTCCGTCAACGACAAGCGTACACCTGAATCGCCTGAAGATATCGCACCTGGTGAAAGTTCTCGTCCAGGGAAAGCACCGCTTCTACAGTTTGGAAGGGCCCAACGTGGCCAGTGCACTGGAAGGTTTGAGCGTCCTCGCCGGCGGCACTCGCGACAAGTTCGTGCCAAGCACGCCAAGCCGCCTACGTGCCGCACGGACTTGCTATGATCACATGGCCGGCACAGTCGGTGTATCGCTACACGATCGCTTCAAGGCACTAGGGTGGCTTTCAGCCGGTACGACGGGAAGCCACGCTGGATACGACCTTACGGCACGTGGAACGAAGGCGTTCGAGGCTCTTGGCATTGACATCGAAGCAACTCGGACGCTGCGCCGCCGGTTCGCGTGCGCATGCCTGGATTGGAGTGAGCGGCGGCCGCATGTCGGCGGGGCTCTGGGGGCGGCCCTCCTGAAAGTCGCGCTGAAAAGAAAATGGGTGATCCAGGATCTCGACAGCAGAGCCTTGGGCGTCACCAGTCTTGGAAGACGCGAAATGCTGAGTCGATTCGGCCTTCATGTCTGATTGTGCCCGAGTGAAGGGGCTATGCGGAAGTTATCCCAGTAAACCTGACCGCTTAATTATTTCCGGCTTGCCGACGACTCGCCCTGAACTGTCGGATGAGCTGGAATGGCACATGTTTCTTGCAGTACGATTGGTCCACTTTGCCCTTGGCTGAAGGATGGGAAGGAGCTTGGAGACTTGATTGTTCATAATGGCACGGGTTGTCGGCTACTCGGACATTATCCCAACGCCTTGTGGTGCTCCCTGACATCCATAGGATCTGGGTATTAAGACATCGTAGGTTTCAAAATTTGGCGGGAAAGAAATCTGGGACTGTGGCCGGATCTACGCCTGGAATCCGTCGCCTCGGAAGTGGAGGAATGGGAGTGCGGCCGTAGCGTTCATTCCATTTGGCCCATGAGCTTCGGTCGAAAATCCCAGGTGCGGGGTCATCCACTGCCGCTTTGAAATCCGCGTCGCTGAAGTACTTCCAAAGGATTTCAATGTCCTTATCCGAAGCGTATGTCATCGCGTAGGTAAGAAAACGCGACGGAAATTCGAACGCTTCCTCTGGAGTTCCAAACCAGAAGATACGCTTCGCCACAGCCAGGAGTTCGTCAGAGTAAATCATCGCTCCTTACCCTGCAAAGCCAATTCGCGCTTCCCAATAAGGACGGGCATCTCATCTAATTTTACGCCTGTGGCCGCGGTTCGCAATGCGTTTGCACGGAACCATATAGTTCGCGGTTGGCTCGAATTATAAGCCGACCTAGGCATCCCCTGTGCCAAAACTGTGCCAGAATCCGATGTTTTCATGCCATTGGGGTTAGCGTTGAGCGAAAAGCAGATTCCCCAAATTACTGAAAGCACAGAGAAGGCAAAGTAGGGAATGGAGCTGTTGGAGTCGGATAGTCCGCGCCCAAGGCAGGCGTTCTAACCAACTGAACTACGCCCCCGCAAACTCACTAAAAATGATTTCCCGCGCCTTGCACAGTCTTGCAGTGTCTAGCACTGCCTTCCACGTCCTTCGACGCGACAGGGCATCGTTCCCGACATAGCCTAATCGATGCTAGCCGTTCGGGCTTCACTCGAAGGGTCTTAACGCCCTGAGTGTAGTGCCATCCGGCCAATCGTGAAGTTGACAAACGGTTGACAAAACGGTTTTTTGAGGGAAAGCCCCGAAAAGCGGAAAAGTGAGAATCGGCGCGTATTTACTGGTGATTTGAATGGTGGGCCTGGGTGGACTTGAACCACCGACCTCGCCCTTATCAGGGGCGCGCTCTAGCCACCTGAGCTACAGGCCCTAACACCGCAAACGAAGCGCTCACAAGTGCTTCATTGTACGGTAGTTTAGCGCATTTCGCAATTGTGAGAAATCTCTGCTTTGGTACAAGACCGCAACTCCTCCGCTTCGCTCACTGTACAAACTGTGCGAAACATCCTTGCGTCGGTCAAGCAAACTCTACCTCCCATGCAGCGCCAAGTTGTAGTAGCTGAGCTGGGAAGTCCAATGTTTTAGCCCATTTCCGATCAAGAAGCAGAAAACGCAAGGGCGGTCGTTAGAAGATAAACTCATAAAACGATGAGTCCCACCGTTAGGAAATTGGGCTTGAAACGGTTCCTAGCTCTCGGCCACCTGAGCTAATAACTCAAAACAAGCCCCGACCCGCGTCTTCAAAAATTCATGCTCAACCAGTTTCCAACTTGCGATACTTCGGTTGGCCGAATGCTCTACCGTTGAGCTACGGGCGAAGCGTGGAAATTCCTTAACGCCGCGAGCCTTGAGGAACGACCCCGCCGGATTTTTGGTTGAGATAGCGCACGGCGTTCCGGTTTTGCTAAGCTTACGAGACTCTTGCGAGCAAGAGTCTGTTGTCGTCTCTGATAACCGAAGGCGCTTTTGACAACTTCGATTCCAACGCTGATCTCTGCGGCGGACCAAGGAGATCGCGCCGCTGCAGATGCACTCTTCAGTGCTCTATACTCCGAGTTACTCCGCGTAGCTAAACGCGAGTTGGGTCGACCAGGCGTCCCGATAACACTGGGGGCGACAACTCTTCTACATCAAGCTTATCTGGAGATCGCTTCGAATAATCCGGCTTCGTTTCCCGACCGCGCTCGATTCATGAGCTACGCCGTCCGCGCGATGCGCGGGGTGATTATCGACCATGCTCGGAATCGCCGCGCTCAGAAACGCGGCGGTCAATTTCATATCACTGCGTTGGGTACCGAAGCCGAAAATGCAATCGACGACCGGGATCTCGCTCGGCTCAGCGATGTCTTGGATGACCTGGCCAAAGCTGAACCGGAGCTCGCGCAAATCGTGGATCTTAAGTTTTTCTGTGGGTTCACGTTTGGCGAAATCGCAGCGATTAGGAATATTTCCGAACGCACCGCCCAGCGGCAGTGGGAAAAAGCGCGGATTTACCTTCACCGTAAAATTCGCGCAGATCTGGAATCCTAGAAAACCTAGTGTCGACATTCAACCACGATCGGTGGCGTGAAATTAGTCCTTACCTGGACCATGCCCTCTCGCTTTCTGCGGAAGAACGTTGCGCCTGGTTGGAATCATTCCGGTCGGAACGACCGGAACTGGCCGATTTCTTGCAAGATTTGCTTACGGAACATGGCGCGTTGGCACAGGAGCGATTTCTCGAAGGCAAGGCCTCCAACTTTCCGAGTGCGGAATTCGCAGCTGGCCGGAGTATCGGCGCATACAAACTAATCTCGGCCATCGGTCATGGCGGAATGGGCAGTGTGTGGCTCGCAGAGCGGTACGATGGACGGTTCGAGCGCCGCGTTGCGGTAAAGTTTCTGAATTTTGCCTTGGCCGCCAAAGGCGCGGAACGATTCACGCGCGAGGGCCGCATTCTCGGCCAACTCGCCGACCCACACATTGCGGAGCTTATTGATGCCGGTGTCACTTCGAATGGGGAACCGTACCTCGTACTCGAACACGTAAATGGTGCCCCGATTGACGAATATTGTGACGACCGGGGGCTGGACGTGGTTGCGCGAGTCCAGCTTTTTCTGGATGTGCTCAGCGCGGTTTCCCGAGCGCATGCAAGTTTGATTGTGCACCGGGACATCAAGCCTTCTAATGTGTTGGTCCGAAACGATGGCCAGGTAAAACTTCTGGATTTTGGAGTCGCGAAACTGCTCTCGGATGATGGCAACTCCGCCATACCCAGCGCGCTTACCGTCGAAGACGGTGGCGCCATGACTCCCCAGTTTGCCGCTCCTGAACAAATAACCCGTGGACCGATCACGACGGCAACAGATATCTACGCTCTTGGCGTATTGTTGTACGTCCTGCTCACCGGACAGCATCCCGCAGGTGCTTGCACGCGGTCCACAGCCGATTTGGTCAAGGCCATAGTGGACACCGAACCGCCATCAGTCTCGGATATAGTTGCCAAGACCAGCACAGAGTTTGACGTAAGAGACGTGGCCCAGAGACGTGCGAGCACACCGGACAAACTGCGCAGGGTGCTTCGAGGCGATCTGGATACGATTGTTCGCAAAGTTCTGAAGAAGAACCCGCAAGAACGCTACAGTTCGGTGACTGCCTTCGCTGACGACCTTCGGCGCTACCTGAAGCACGAAGCGATTAGCGCTCGACCAGATACGGTTGCCTACCGGACGGGAAAATTCATTCGCCGGAACCGGATTTCAGTCGCCCTGGGAGCCCTCAGCGTCGCGGCATCGATTGCTGCGGTAGCTGAAATATCGGTGCAGGCTCATGCTGCCCGCACCCAGCGGGACTTTGCCTTTCGACAACTGGGGCGTGCAGAGCAATTGAATCAGCTCAATAGCTTCCTCCTCACCGATGCCGCACCTTCCAATGCGCCAATTACAGTGAATCATCTGCTGGGACGCGCCGAGCTGATGGTGAATAAGGAGAATTATGCAGACCATCCTGCCGATCACGTAGAGCTCTTGATCTCGATCGGCGAGCAATATCTCGCGCGCGGGGACACGCAGGAATCCAAGCGTGTTTTGCAGCAGGCTTATGAACTCTCCAAAAAATTGGCGGAGCCGTCAGTCCGCGCACACGCGGCATGCGCTTTGGCCGTGCCTCTGGACGAATCCGGACAGCACGCCCAGGCCGAGGCCCTGTTTCAGGAGGGATTCCGGGAACTTCCCAACAATTCTGCGGCCACGCTCGATCGAATCTCCTGTCTCACCGACGGAAGCGAAGTAGCGCTTGGAAACGATTCGACGACGGAAGCAGTGTCGCGCTCACTCCAGGCTCTGCAAGCTCTGGACGAGTCGCCAGTTCATTCGGACAACTTGCGGCTGACGGTACTTTCCGATTTGGCCGCGGCATACACGTTTAGCGGCCAGTCGGCGAAAGCCCTGCCGCTGTATGAGCAAACCGCTGCTCTTTTGTCCAAACTGGGTTACGACGAGACCCGCACTGCGGTCGGACTGTTTGAATCATGGGCGTTCGCTTTTGTCATGTCGGGCAGACTGTTCGACGCTGAGAAGATATTCCGCCGGGCTCTCGACCTCACCCGGGGCAAAGATTTGGAAGATGCAGCGAGCGCAGAACTTCTCCTGAAATACTCCAACGTTCTTTATGAACTCGCTCGCTTCAAGGAAGCGCAGCTCTACGGAGAACGGGCCCTGGAGAAGGCGAAAAATATGGGCGACCAAGTAACGATCGAGCAAGCCATGCTGACCCTAGCGAGGATCTATAGAGAAGAGCGTGATTTCAACCAATCCCAAGCCATGCTTGATCAAGCGGAGCCGTTGCTTCGCCGCGACCTTCCTCCGGGGCACTACGCGTTTGGCAAACTCGCGGGCGACCGTGCTCTCCTTGCGGCGAGCAGGGGCGATTTCACCGCCGCACTGCGCCTCAATAGCGAAGCCCTTTCCATTATGGAAGCGGGGATTAAAGCGGGACGCCAGGGATGGGTGGCCAGCTACTTGGCCGACAGATCCGGGTTCGAACTGGCGTTGCACGAACCGGAAAAGGCGTATGAAGACATAGAAAAAGTATTCGCTACGCCGGGGATGCGATCGGGTACGATTTCGGCACCGGACGCACGGCTGAGTCTGGCCCGGGCCCGGGCGCTACAGGCGTTAGGCCGTACGACCGAAGCGCAAGCAGCCGCGCGAACCGCCATAGGTGAATTCGAGCAAACCGTCGGGCCGGACTACCCGGGATTGCGTGAGGCGCGCGGGATCGCGGCACACCAATAACCTTCTGCGATAGGGATCTTAATTTCGTGGCCAGCGGCTCAGACGACCGTTCTGGGTCGGGCGAGTAATATTTTCTGGCTGCGTGTCGTCTTTTGCCCGCCGTTTCCGATTATCTATATAGAAGCTCCGAACCCTACCGCGTCTGTCCGCGGCAACCATTTGCGAGGAGGTCGTCCATGCCAGCTCTTGCCCGGAGAGCCAGTACTAGAACAGCGTTTTCCAGTTCCGAAACCGACGCACCAAAGCGCAACCGGTTCCGCTTTCGTCCGGCAAGCAGGACGAAGCCTTCAAGCTGGCTGCTAACCTGGAGCAGAGGCATTGCGCTCGCCGTTGCCGTACTCTCCTTTATCTCACCCGCCCTGGCGACGTTTCCAGGCCAGAACGGAAACATTGCGTATGCGGTGTGGAAGACGGGTAGCGTTTCTTCCAACATATTTACTAGTGGTGCGGGACAGCTTACGCAAAGCATCAGCACCGTCCTGGGATCCTTCACGGAATACTCGTATGACTACGGCCCAGCCTGGTCGCCGGATGGAAATTCGGTAGCGTTCGTCCGCTCGCTCGTCGATGTCGATTCGATCGAGATCATCGGAAAAGACGGCACGGGTTTGCGACAAGTCTTGAGCGCCGCGGCAATTCCCGCTGCGCTGCCCTTTGTCCCGTTTCCAGAGCCCCAGCTTTTTCATATTACTTCGTTGGCGTGGTCGCCGGACGGCCAGAGAATCTCCTTCTTTGTTAATCACAGCACCGACGTCGGCACCGGAATTTGGACTGTCAACGTCGACGGGACCGGACTGACTGAAACGGTGGTCGGAATCGCTCCAAACGGAACTACTACTTTACTAAGCCCTCTGGTCAATTCCTCGGGTTACGCCACTGGCATTCGGCTGGCGTGGTCTTCCAACAACCAGATGGTTTTCGCGTGCAGTTTTCGCTCTGCGTCTTCAAACGGACAGCCGCCCGTCGACCTTTGCATGCTGGATGCGAATGGGCCCCGCCAGTTGTCCATCAATTTCGCCGATGGAACTCAGGGTATCCCGAATTCTCGCAGTTGGCCGACCGTAGACTGGTCACCAGATGGAACAAAGATTCTGTTCAACGCGCATATTGAAGCCAACGGCTTTACCTCCCAGTTATTCACAATCAACGCGGACGGCTCTGCACTGACGCAGATCACGAACCAAACTGCGGGCTCATGCCCTCCTATTGAGTATGATTCAGCGCACTACTCGCCGGACGGGCAGCGGATCGCCGCGGTCATCGCATATGATGGATTGGCTGCCAACCAATCTTGTGTACGCACTATTCTAAACCCCTCAGCAATCAATAATGGATCTCAAGCCCTGGCAGTTTTCAACGTTCCGGACGGTACTCCTTCCGTGATAACTTCGAACCCCCTCCTCGTGATCGCAGGTGTTGCAGCGGATGAGTCATCCGAGTCGCCTTTCTTGGATTGGCAGCCGATTCCGGAGGGGCTTACGATCCAGTACAACGATGGACACGGCGATCCACTAAAGGGCATGAAAGTCGAACTCCAGGCGATTGATCACACCGTTCTGGACAATAAACCGATTAACGGCGTCGCCGGGACTTATGTCTTCGAAAACGGGGGATCCTACACTGGCGACTTCATCGTTCGCGCCACGCTGATCGACAACACGGCCCCTCAGGGGGCGCAACCCGCCTTCGACATACGCTTTGCTGCCTCGCCAACCGAGCCTGTGTGGATCGAGAACAAGATCACAATAGTGCCAGGGCCGCCCCAGACTTTTGTCCGATCGTTTTCCGCGGATAGCCTCGCGCTATCGAACTATGGGCCGAAGTCTCCTGCCGATCCTCTGAATGATCTAGACTCAATGGCTGCCATTTACTTCCGCCTGCGCCAGTACGTTGATTGGGCCGTCGAACGCATTCCAATTTCCAATATTCCAACGGCTTTTGTGTACACCTTTGCAAGTACCGATCCGGATGGCAGCACCACCGCGGACCCGCTCAGGGATGATGCTTACTATAGCCCTCAGACTTCGAAGATCGTCATGAGTCCAGGCTACTCGGCGTATTCCGACCGCGATGGTGTTGGAAATGATGACGGGCCCTTCGTCGAGTGGCATGAATTCACACATCATCTCTACCATCTCATTAACAACCGTGCGGCTTGTCAATCTCCATATACCCCTCATATCGGTTACAACAATCCTGATACCTGCGATTCCCTCGATGAAGGATTCGCGGATTTCCTGCCAACCTATGCCGGGCGCGAGCTGCTAGGACCGACGACCGTTACCCTTAGCGGCCTTGGCATACAGTCCTCTTCCTCGTCGTTATTCGATTCCCGCTGGGACTTGGAATGGCCGGTTTGGCCCTGGACGTCACTCGGAGTAGATAACCAAGGCAATAACATAGGTGGGGAGGAGTGGGCGTTTGCTGAAGTGTTATGGGACCTCACTGTATTGAGCGGGGACACGCAAACAACAGGAGTCATTGGTATTGATGGTCTGCCTCACGTCGTGACGCTGACGAATACTGCGCCTCAAATTTCGCTGAGCCAGCTTTGGACGCAGTTGGCCTCTTTGCCCACCGGTACGATCGCCGAGTTCCGGAAATCATTTGGTTCCCCCCCGTTAGCCATCGACCTCGATGGCGACGGAATCCCTGATGTGGCGCCGATTGATATCCCTTTCCTGATGAACGGCTTTTACCCCATCGATTCCGATCAATCATCTGCGGTCTCACGGACCTCCGGCACCTACTTCTATGACGTTGGTTACGCCCAACGGAATGGCTTTGGCGCTCGTGACGGCGCAGTTGGACTCACCAGCCATTACATCTACGACCCCACGAACACAACTATCGTAGGCCAGCGGATTCCGCGGAACGATGACCCCAAGGTGACAAATGCGAATATTGCGCTCACAGTCCTCGATGCCTCGGGTGCGCCGCTTTCCGGAGCGACCGCTGTTCTGACCATCTCTTTTCCCGGTGGGCAGACAAACATGATTCGTACATTGGATAGCGCCTCTGGTGCGCTCGTATATCTCGAGCTCCCGCGCTATTTCAATTACCTGCTTCCAGATGGTGCCGCCTTGCCAGCATGCGATCCTATGCGTGATGTCCATGTCACTGTCAGCATAACGGTCGTGGCGCAGGGACAGGCCGCCACGACAATTCCCTCGTTCGACAACTGCACGTATTGGCGCGCTGTCGCCGCTGCTACCAGTCCGGCGGCGCTTTCGTACACCGTGACGGTTCCGGTGATCGGAAATGGCGGCGGCGATACGCAACCGCCGACTACCACAGCGGCGCTTTCTCCTCAGGCCAACAGCGCCGGCTGGAACAACAGCAGTGTCACGGCCACACTTGCCGCTACGGACAACGCCGGCGGCAGCGGAGTGAAGCAGATCACTTACAGCGTCAGTGGTGCACAGACCATCGCCAGCACGGTGGTTAACGGAAACTCGGCTTCGTTCACGATCAGTAGCGAAGGCGTCACGACCATATCCTTTTTCGGAACCGACAACGCGGGCAATGTAGAGTCCACGAATATGCAGACGATTCAGCTCGACAAGACTCCGCCTTCGATCAATTGTGGTGCACCCGATGGAATCTGGCACGCCAGCGATGTCAATGTCGCGTGCTCCGCGGCTGATTTGCTTTCCGGCCTTGCGAATTCGACAGATGCCAGTTTCTCCCTGACTACAAATGTGCCTGCCGGGACAGAGACTTCCAACGCCGCAACTGGCACGCACTCGGTCTGCGACGTCGCCGGGAACTGCGCAACTGCTGGTCCGATCGCGGGAAATATGGTGGACAAGAAGGTTCCGAGCATCAACATTAGCTTTCCGGCAGCAGGTGCAAGCTACCTGCTGAATCAAACTGTGAATGCCAATTTTGCCTGCGCGGATGGCGGCTCGGGAGTCGCGACTTGCACCGGAACTGTCGCGAACGGTTCTCCCATTTCTACCGTGCAGGCCGGCAGCAAGACCTTCACGGTGAACGCCACGGATAATGTGGGCAACGTCGCCCCCGCACAAACGGTTAGCTACTCCGTCACAAACGCGGTATGTCTGCTGTACGACCCGACTCGCTCGGTACAGAGTGGCAGCACCATTCCCCTCAAAATCCAGCTGTGCGACGCGAATAACGCTGATGTGTCCAGTTCCAACGTTGTCGTTCACGCCCTGAGCTTGCTGCAAACCAGTACGAACGCTTCTGCGGTGCTCCAGGCTTCTGGCGACGCGAATCCCGACAACGACTTCCGCTTCGATCCCACACTCGGCCCGACGGGAGGGTACATCTTCAATCTAAGCACGAAGGGGCTGACAACCGGCTCCTACCAACTGACCATTACAGCCAGTTCGGATCCTGCATCTCATATTCTGAGTTTCCAGGTTAGGTAGAAGCACTGCGAGAGTTTCTACTGTGTCTTCGCTTTTCCATGAGGACAGGAACCCAAAATGTCTCTTTGTCATCCGTGTCCATGACTGTTGATGGCAGTTCCGTGAGCCAAAATTATCGGACTGGGCAGCTTCCACGAATGGCGGGTAAAGTGACGCAAAGAGTGCCCGGCGATCCTTCACATGATTGACCGAATTCGGTGTCGTCTCGATCACCAGAGAAAAGCGGTTATGGATAATCTTAGACTCAACTCATGTAGACCGGGGCCGTCATTTACCGCGCATCCGTTTGTAGGAAGGGCGTGCCCTCAATGTTTGCACGACTTCGCCAACGTAGGCGGCTAGTCGGAGTAGGAGCTTGGGGACATTGTGGAGGCAGGCAAAAAGTGTTTGGGGATGGTCCTCAAGCTGTTAACTGACGTCAGAAAAACGAGTTATTGGATTGAAGGCCTCTGTTAACAGCCGAATGCTCTACCATTGAACGCTGACAGAAAAAAAACGAGTGCGCAGATCCTGCAGATGCCGATGCCCACCGACCTATGACATCTTCCTTACCAGCGATTGTGTACAAGTTGTGTACAAGAAGGCGGGTTTGAAGGGCCTGAAAATGGACCTAAGCAACGCAGAATCAACAACAGACTCTTGAGCTACAGGCCCCAACCCACGAGGCGAACGCTCACAACCACTTCATTTTACAGTGTCTTAGCCCGGTTAATTCATCAGCGTCGAGAATCGTAGCCCAGAAAACGGATTGGTGACGTAGGAAAGGGTGGCGGCCCGTCGTCGACTCTCAAAGACGTTTGCGCTGTTGCTCGTTTGACCTTCCGAACTGTTTTTCGAGATAGCTCCGCATAGCCCTTCCAAGAGTGTGTTGTCGAACGGGCGAGACAAATCTAAGAAGAGTTGCAGACGGTTTGGAAAAGATTCTGAAAAGGCCAGCCGCTGGCCAGGTGAAAGTGGATGCAACGAGCAGTTTCGCGGACGCGCGCACCAATCTTGAACAGCTGCATGCGCAGCGTTTCGATTTGTGCGGAGCGCATCGACAAAGGTAGCTGCAAACGAAACAAGTTGACAAGATTGTAGGCGAAGCTGTGCAGCAGCAGGCGGAAAGCATTGGCTCGGAAGCGGTGGCAGCTTAAGCGGTCTGCGGCGAAACCATTCTTGAATTCTTCAATGCGATTCTCACATTCTCCGCGATCGTTATAGAAGGAGAAAACGGAAGGGCTGAGACCTTTCAAGTTGGTGACGAGAAAGCGCACGTTGGTTCCAGATTTGGTGTGTTCGGCCTTGTAGCAGATGCGCCGCTGATGAGACCAGCTGTAAGCACGATAACGAAAGCTGGAAAAAGATCGCTGTGGGTTGCCGGTGCGACGATGCCGTGTTGCGAGACGACGCTGCAACCGCCGCGCTTGCCCTTGCAAGCGTGAGTTGGCAGCGATACCGATGGTGTACTGGATGCCGAAAAACTCACAGAATTCATAGAGCAGTGGCAGAGCAAACCCGGCGTCAGCGCGCAGCTTGATGCGGGTTTTGGGAAACTCTCTCTGGAGTCGCGGGACGATGCGCAACAGCAGAGGAATGATGCGGGCGTGACTTGCCGCGGTACCGCGACGCAGACGCGCAGCCAACAAACAGCCGGTGTGACGCTCGAAGATCAGTAAGGGGTGATACATGTGCTGGTCATAACCACCGTTGAAGAAACTGAGCTGCTGCTGACCGTAGGTTGGATCGTCAGTGGAATCGACATCCAGCAGAATCTCTCCCCGCTTGCGAACCTGTTCTCCACAGATTTTCACAAACCAATCGAGCAGAGCATCTTGCAGCTTGAGGAGGTCGCGAGGCGAGGGTGAGTTTTCCCAACGGCTGAGAGTTGGCTGTGATCCGAGAGGTTCACCAAGCGGCTGATCGGCAAGAATCTGAAACGCCGGATCGTGACGTAGCCGGTCAGCGTCGTTGGCATCTTCGTAGCCTGCGATGATTTGGTACAAACGCTGGCGCAACAACGACAACCCAGGATGACTCAAACGCGAATCGTCGCGATCATCACCGACGCACTCTGCCAAGCCGCGAGTGAGTCCGTGCCGCTGATCAAAAGCCCGTAATGGCAGCAGGCCGGCATCACTGGTGATCTGACCGCCAGAAAAATCAGCTCGAATGGATCGGTGTCGGTAGAAGGAAAACGGTAGCTGTGGTATACAAGATGTCATCTCTGGGTGCTCCGAAAGAGAATGTTGGGTTCGCTAAAACCCAGTGTTCATCAATCTTTTAGAGCACCTTTTCTTTTTTTGCTAGCAAAATCGTGAATAATCCAGGTTAGCGTGCTCTGCAACTATGCACAAATCCCGCTTGTGTACAAGATAGCGATTTCTTCGATCCCGTCGCTGCTGCACGATGTCCCAACCCTATTTGCGTCGCCGGGCGATTCGAACGGCCCAGAGGACAGTACTCCACAGCGCGCAATAGCCAAGCTGGAATGAGCAATGTTTTAGGCCATTTGGCCATTTCAAGTCTTGGAAAGAGAACCATGACGTAGGCATCACAAAGATAATCCCGTCAGAGGGGACCCCTACCATCTTTAGTGAATTGAGTCTCAACCGGCCGTTTGTCCTAGGCCACCTGAGCCAATAACTCAAAACAAGGCTCAACTTGCTTGTTCATCAGTGCGGAATTCCGTCGAAAGATCCAATTTCGATCAAACGCCATGGCCAGAACGGAAAGCACGGTCCTGGAGAAAGAGGAAATCGTCGTTTCCCTAAAGAAGTGAAGCATGGGTTTTGCGGATCCATTGCTCGACGTCATGCTGCAGACTCTGCGCAATCCCGATCATCTCTTCCACTTCGCGATGAGAAATTCCTCCGCCGATGTCGTAACTGCTCACATTTCTCTTTTTCCGGAATGCGTCGAAGGCACCTATGAACTTGGATTCTTTCCCCACGGTGAGTTCCAGCGATTGAATAACCCGATAGTGATGACTGTCGCGGCCGGCGCGGTATCCTGCGGCCGCAAGGGCCGCGGTCGCCGCCTGCAAAGCCGCGTTATAAGCGATGGCGAACCGCCAATCGTCCGACACATCCTTTGCCTGGCTGTCTTTCAGGTCGCGCGCCACAATTCCAAGCAGATTGGCGATCTCCTGCTTGCTGCTCTTATGCGCGACGAGCCAGCCGTTCTTGACCCAATCGGCGAAACTCACGCTCGTCTCCAATCACGAACAGCTTCTTTTCTCTGGCGACCGCCGACAAAAAGTGATTCTTGGCGGCCAGCTTCTCCCTGAACTCCCGCGGACCGTACACCGTCGGGTTGACCTCTCGACCCAGCTTCGTCTCAATCTTAGCCAATGTAGAAACCACATCGGAGAAACTTACGTCGCCCACGACCATCAGATCCACGTCACTCGACGCCTTTTCCTCGCCTCGTGCAATCGAGCCGTACACGAACGCAAGCTTAATCCGATCCTTAACAGAAATCAGCTCTTCGTGAAGAATGTCTCGTATTCCAGACGTCTTCGCGAGGATGCTTTTGAGCTCCGCGAAAATGGGATTCTTATGATTCGCCTGGTAGTAAACCTGATTGCCGCGACGAACCCTATGGAGAAGTCCAGCATCAGTCAGTTGCCCGAGTTCGCGCTGAGTCGCACCGATGCCAGTTCCCGCTCGTCTCGCAATCTCGCGGAGGTAGAACTGTTCGTCAGCGTGTCCGTAAAGAAGGGCAAGGATGGACCGCCGGCCGTGGCTGAAAAGGACTTGCGACAGAGCTCCCGTGGTCGTATCCATATTGGGTACAATTGTACCAATATTGGGTACGCATGTCACTCCCTTTCTCAGCCCTCATTCGGAAGCTTCCTATATGTTGAGTCATAAAAGTACCAAATGCTTCAGTTATGGCTCAGGTATCCCAGGCCCACCAGTACACCTCGCATATAAGCAAAGCTGCTGATAACGCCGGGCATCGGATCGTCAGGATGGATTTCATACTCCAGATCGACGAAGCCCTTGTACTTCATCGCGACGAGAGTTTCAAATATCTTGCGAACTGGCATGATGCCTTCTCCCACCGCGACCTGGCTCTCTTTGTTCTGGAAGCTCGTCAGGTCCTTCATGTGCACGTTATGCACGCGCGGACCCATCTCGTGGATGGCCTGAACCACGTCCGCGCCCGCGCGAACCGTGTGTCCCACATCAATGCAGCATCCGATGCGAGGGTCCATCGACTTCACCGCCTTCAGCACGTCCAGCGGAGAATGCCACAACTTATCTTCGGGCCCGTGATTGTGGATTGCGAAGCGAATGTCATACTCCTTCACGAACTTCTCGATTCGCGGCAGAATCTCCGGCGCCGGATCGCCGGCGACAACTACGGCAATACCCGCTCGCTTGCAGTATTCGAACTTAGCGCGAATGTCGGCATCTTCGTCTTTCGGGAAATAGATCGTCCCGGCAGCGTGAAGCTTGATGCCTGCCGCGGCATAGTCCGCGAGCGCAGCCGCCTCCTGCTGGGGATCCATCGGGAGATGATCTTTTACATCCTTCGCATTCAGCTCGGACACATTGAGCTGCTTCATGAAGCCGATCAACTGCGCACGACTGAAGTTGCGGAAGGTGTAGCTGGCTAGACCCAGTCGAATTGGTGATGCCTCGTCAGCCGGTGGGCGACCTGCCGCAGCGGCGAGTGCGTCTTTCGGAGCAGCGAGCGCCGCCGCAATGAGTGCACCGGAGCGTACGAAATTGCGGCGCGATAAAATTTCGTTCATTTGAATCTCATCGCTCGGCTGAGCTTAGACACGCGGCGCCCAGCCCTTCTCGTATTCGCGTCCCCACATCTTCATCGCTTCCGCATCGCCCTGGATTCGCCCGTCTTTCGTGTCCAGCTGCAACTCTCGGTTTACTTCCCACGCGATGTTGGAAAGCTGAAGCATCGTAACAGCAACGTTGCCTACAGAGATTGGCGCGTTGAGCTTCTCGCCCTTCCGGATTCCCGCGATGAAGTTCGCGAAGTGAAGATCGGTCATGGAATCGGCTCCACGAAGATCGGCGGATGACGTTGTGCTGCCGACCTTGAACTCGTTCGTCTTATTCCCCTTGAGGTCGTAGATCTCGTAGCCATCGCGATCCACGACCACGGTGCCAGTCGTTCCCATGATGGCCGAGCCGCGGTCTCGGCCGTAATACTTCATTCCCTGGCAGCTCTTACCCTCCCAGGTGAGCATCCTGTCCTCATACTCGAAGCTTGTTACCAGCGTGTCGTAAAACTGCCAGTCGTCCTTGAATTGGTATCTGCCGCCCGACGAAGTGACCCGTTTCGGATAGTCGACGCCCAGCGCCCACCTGCAGACATCCACCTCGTGCGTTCCATTATTGAGCGTTTCGCCGGTGCCGTAGTTTCTAAACCAGTGCCAGTTGTACGGATGAACGTTGTCCTTATAGGGACGACGTGGCGCCGGGCCTTGCCACAGTTCCCAGTCAAGCTGCGCCGGAACGGGCACTTCTTTGCCTGTGCCAATCGACTTCCGCACGTTGCTGTACCAGGCTTTCGCGAGGTAGGGCCGGCCGATCACGCCTTCGCGAATCTTTTGGATGACTTCTATAGTATGTGGTGAAGAGCGCTGTTGCGTGCCCATCTGCACGAGCTTTCCATACTTCTGCTGCGCCTCCACCAGCATTTGTCCTTCAGCGGGATTGTGGCTGCAAGGCTTTTCCACATAAACATGCTTGCCCGCCTGCAACCCGGCGATGGCCATCGGTGTATGCCAATGGTCGGGACTGGCAATCGTGATGGCGTCCACATCTTTCTGCTCGAGAATCACGCGAAAGTCTTTGTCCGCCGCGGGGGACTCGCCCATCTCGCGCTCCGTCACATCGGCGAACTTTTTGAGAATGTTGCTGTCCACATCGCAGACATGTGAAATGCGGGCAGCGCTCTTGTTTGCCTTGAGAGACGACAGATGAGCGTACCCCCGCCCATTCAGGCCGATCACCGCAAAATTCAGGCGATCATTGGAACCGAGGATCCGGCCATAACTTTTTGCTGTTGTTCCCACGGCCAGCCCGGCTGCTCCCACTGCAAATGTGTCGAGAAACTCGCGGCGCGAAACGCGAAGAGTCATGTAGGTTCCTCCTACGCGGTACTGTCAAAAAGGTTTGATTGCGTCTGTAATTCCACGTTCCCTGAACAATTGTCATCGCAAGCATAACTGTAACCTACGCTGGGAAGCGGGTACCAGTGCGCGTTGTTGTCGGCCCCGTCAGAAGTTGAATTTTGCGCCGAGTTGAAGCGTGCGGCCACCTGTGGCACTGGTGATATCGCCGAAGCTACTGCTGCCGAGCGTTAGACCCGCCGCTGTACCATTGCCAGTGGTGAAGAAGAACTGTGGCGTATTGGTGACCCCAAAAGCCTCCAGGCGCAAATCCAGATTGAAGCGTTCCGTAAATCGAATCGACTTCGAGAGCGCAGCATC
Source organism: uncultured Acidobacteriota bacterium (assembly GCA_963833345.1). GTDB lineage: Bacteria > Acidobacteriota > Terriglobia > Acidiferrales > UBA7541 > Acidiferrum. The sequence continues at coordinate 5,454,674 of CAWHXI010000002.1, forward strand.
CAGGTTGAAGAAGTTGGGGCCGCTGAGATAGTTCCGGCCCACATTGCCGAACGCAGTCCCCGTCGTGGCAGCAAAGCTCGAGGTCGAGAACCAGGGATTGCCGATGCCGATACCATGAAGGATCTGCACGGGAGCAATCAAATTCGGCGTTTGAGTGTTGTTTGGGGCAAGAAGCCCCCCCGAAGGGGCGCTAAAGTAAAGCGGAAGACCAGACATCCATGTGAGGAAGCTGGAGACGCGCCAGCCTCCGAGAATCGCGGCGCCAGGACCAGAAGAGACCAAACGCTTGCCCTTTCCGAACGGCAGATCGTACACAATACTCTGGACAAATGTTTGGGTACGATCGAAGTCGTTGCGGGCGTAATTGCGGCGCTGATTTATATAGAATGCCAGGCCGCCATCGTCGTCGGTTTGAAAGCCCATGCCTTTGCCGAAAGTGTAAGAGGTGGTGGTCGTAAAACCGTTCGAGAAGCGCCGGTCAAGTTTTGCCTGCAAAGCGTTGTAGCTGGAGGAGAACCCCGCAAAGAGAAGTTGGGTAGAGGCGGTTCGCCCGAAGGTGGGAAATTCGGGCTGCCCGGCATTGCCCAGGCCAACGACGGTAGCGGCGTTGAGGTTATAGTTGACCACGGTGTCGACACTGTGGCTGCCGACGTAAGCTAAATCGAGAACGAAGCGACCAGGCAGCGAATGCTGGATCGCCAGGTTCCACGATTCCACGTAGGGATTCTTGAAATTCTGGTTCACGACGAAATATTGCGAGCCCAATGTGGGGTTGGTAATAATCCCGTTCGACGGAATGGCAGGTTGGATGAGGGCGGGGAAACCAGTCTCAAAAGTCGCAGTCTGCCCACTGGGAAGCGCGGCCGGGCCGTAGGTCGCAATGGCAGGATTGAACGAGTTATTGGCGCGTACCGGGAAATTGTAGGCGTAGCTGTTGTCTGGGAAAGGGGTATAACTGATCCCGAAGCCAGCGCGAATGACGGTCGATTCCCTCAAACGATAGGCCAGTCCCACGCGAGGTGCAAAGTATTTGTAATGCGTCGTGATCCCCAGGTTGTCCGGATTGCTGCCGTAGCCGCTGACGACAAGCGTATTGTTGGTGGGATCGTAATTGGAAAAGCCTCCCTTGGCAACGGGTGTGGCGGGTGGATAAAACTCCCAGCGGACTCCAAGATCCGCTGAGAATTTGGGCGTGACCACCCACTTATCTTGCACGAAGGTGAAGAATTGCCACGCCCGATAGTTCGGGAAGAAAGTGGCCAGATCGCGCCCTGCCTGGCTTGGCACATCAAGCAGGAAGCTGGCGAAGTCGTTTGTAAAACTAGTTTTGGACTCGCCGGCACCGGTATTGAGCGCCGTTTGGCCATCACTGAAAGTATAGACGCCGCGTGGACTGAAGGTCTGTTCCTGGAGCAAGGCATCGCGAACCCTGCGCAGGTCGGCGCCAAACTTAACGGTATGATTGCCTAAAATCTTCGTCCAGGTGTTTGCAAAGTCAATATTCGTTTCCGAGCGGATCCAAGGCAGGCTCGCCGAGTAGCCAATCAATGGATTGGAAAATCCACCGTTGATCGTAACACCCACAATTCCACTGGTGATGGTCTTATCGAGATTAACGCCAGGAATGCCGAGCGTAGTTGAAGTATCCGTTCCGTAATCGCTGTTGTGTGCTTCGTTATGGTACCACCCTGCACCAAAGCGGAACTCGGCAACCAAGGTATTCGAGAAAAAGCGATTATAGTTGAGGCCGGCGCTATAAGTGTTCTGAACGCCCGTTCCCTCAAAATTGCCTTGTGCAGGTCCACCGGCGATCCCGAATATGGGCGCCTGGAAAGTTGACGGACGCTGGTAGCTGAATCGTGCGCTTAGGCGATCTTTATCGGTGAGATTGGCATCCACTTTGCCATCAAAGAAATCCGTGTCCTTGTGGTAAGGCAACGTAGCAAAGAAGTTGTTCGCATTGCCCGGTGAGGTTGGGTTTGGCAAAAACGCAAGGAACTTGGTGGAGATGGGATTGATCAAAGCGATGGGGACGACGTTCGGGCAACCGGCGGCGTTGGTACAGACAGGATTAAACGCATCCACAGTCGTTCCATTAGGACCCGGTACCGTTGCAACACCGGGAGAGGACGACGCGACTAGCGGCTGGCGACCTGTGCCGTCCGGATTGCCAGAATACGGGTTGTAGATTGTCGTCGGTGTTCCGGTCGCTGTAGTCGCGACGTTCAAATTTCCGGCGAGCAACGCCATACTCGGGACAGTGATGGTATTCGCGTTGGCCTCATGGTCTTTGATCATTAGATAGTCGGCGAAGAAAAAGAGCTTGTTCTTCTTAATCGGCCCGCCAATATTGCCGCCAAAGTAGTTATAGGCGAGATGTCCCACGGATTTGTCGAAAAAGTTGCGAGCATTGAAATCATTGTTCCTTACGAATTCATAAGCAGAGCCGTGATAGTTGTTGGTGCCTGACTTCAAAATGACATTGGTGACGGCGCCACTCGCGCGGCCCAGCTCCGCATCGAAATTGCTCGTTGATACGTCTACCGTCTGGATCGCTTCCAGCGGCGGAATCAGGATTTGAAGCAGGCCGGTGCGTTCGTTGTCGTCAATTCCTTCGATCTGGTAATTGTTGCCCTCGCGCAGTTGGCCGTTGACTTCCGTCTGCAGCGAACTACTCGCGTTAAAGAACTGCGAATGCTGGAAAGTGGCACGAGTCGTGCCGGGCACAATGTTCAGAAGGTTTTGGAAATTGCGATTGGTACCGAGGGGTATGTTCTCCGTTAGTACGGTATCGAGCTTACGACCCGTGTCCGCTCGTTCGGTCTGAAGGATGGGAGTTTCCGCCACCACGGTGACGGTCTCCGAAGCGTTTCCAGGCTGAAGCACCAGGTCGACGCGCTCGGTCGAGTTCACGACCAAATCCACCCCGGGTCTTGACTCTCGCTTGAATCCTGTTAATTCCGCGACCACGCTGTATGTGCCCGGCGGCAGATCCGGAAATACGTAGTTACCGCTCTCGTTTGTCTGGGACGTGTGGCTGATATTTGTGTTCGTTTCAGTGATCGTCACCTTTGCGTTGGCAACTGCAGCGCCCGACGAGTCCGTCACGGTCCCTACCAAAGTTGCATTGACAGCCTGTCCCATGACCGGCGCGGAGAGACCCAAGAGCAGAGTCCCGAGGATTACGACGATGCTGAAGCGCCACAGTTGGATAAGACCGAATGTGGCAGGAACTGTAGATGGTTTCGCGATCGTCGCATCGATCCTATTCCTGCTACCCATCCAATAGGGATACGAACCAGACAGTTTTTTCATGCCGTCACCCCACGCGATTCGAAAGAAATTCAGACGAAAGTCAACGAGAAAACACGAAAGGCTTGGAACTGGTTCCACACCCTAGCTGAGCAAAAATCTCCTGTCAAGTCAGAATCTCGTGAAGCCAATCTGTTGCATCAGTTTTCCGACTTCTTGTCCCAGGCGCGAGGATCCTCTCGCGATGCTGAGAATACCATCGCCAATTTGGTGTGATAGACTTGCCCAGGCAAGAGGTCGACGGGTTTCTCAAACCGGTAAGACGCCACCGCGTCATAAAGCCACACTTCTATGGAAGCAGTTCCACGAAAAACGACGATTCGCGAGGTGGCACAAGCTGCTGCCGTTGGCATCGGAACAATCTCCCGCGTGCTCAATTCCAGTTCACAAGTCAGCCGCGAAACGCGTGAGCGGGTGCTCGAAGCCATCCGACATCTTGGATTCCGCCCCAACGCGCAGGCCCGCCGCATTCTCAAACGACGCTCAGAAATGGTCTGCTTTCTCCTGAGCAACCGCGATTTTCTCCATCCCTTTCATGCGCGAATCCTGCAGGGCGTCGAATCTTATGCAAGCGGCTTGAAACAGCACGTATTGTTCGCCGCGCTGCATTATTCTCCGCGAACACCTCCCGATAGGATCGATCTGCCTCCCGTTCTTCAGGAGCATCGCTTGATTGACGGACTCATTCTGGCGGGGACGATTTATCCGAATCTTCTCCGCAGGATTGAGTCCATCCATATGCCCTTCGTGGCCTTCAGTAACAATGTGGTTGGAATCGGCGACGAGCAGCAATTCGACCAAGTGGGCTTCGACGATTTCAATGGGACACTACAATCCACGCGTTACCTGATCGGCAAGGGTCACCGCCATATTGTTTTCGCGGGGGACACCTCCTACCCTTGGCTTCATCGCCGATTCGAAGGCTACCGGCAAGGGATGCGCGAGAACAAGCTAAGACCCGTCTCGATCATGGTCCGAAGTCCTCAGAGTTTCGTAGATTTCGGTCAAAAGAGCGTAGAGCGAATCCTGTCTCGACGTCCGCGACCCACTGCTGCCGTTGCCGGCAATGACGAAATCGCGTACGGGCTTTGGCGATCGCTGCAACGGCACGAAATGAAAGTGCCCGGCGATATCAGCCTGGTGGGATTTGATGACCGTGAAGAGGCCCTTCTGATGGACCCGCAGCTCTCGACCGTCCGTGTCCACAAAGAAGAAATTGGCGAAACTTGTATGAAAATGCTTCTCGAGCGGCTACATCATCCGCGAATGACCTTCAGCCAGCGCATCCTGCCCACGGAATTGGTGATCCGAGGGACTATCCGCCAACTGTGAGAATGACATCACCGCCACGAAAGTGTATCCGGACGTCGAGCCTGCGAATGCTGCAACTCCGGCGATTCCTTTTTGGCCAATGGTGTTCAAGAATACCCAGCTCTTTTTTCTGGGCAGCGATGACTTCCGGCCAGAAGTGAAGGCAGCAGCGGCACGCGACATAAACGCCGCGCTTGAGGCAGGCTTGGTCAGGCTTCCGCGATAGGCGAGCGAATCTCCCTCCCCGGAGATTGCTCGGGCCCATGAACTTGCCGAACAGCCAGCGAATCCAGGGCGAGTCGTAGTTACGGTTTAAAGATCTGGGCGATGGAAAACCTAGCTTTTGGCAGGCCGGATACTGCTCATCTGATGACGGCTGCTCGGTCACGATCCTTCCCGTGTGCGGATTCTCCGGCTGGGGAAGTGTGCGCGACGGCCCCAGCAAAGCGTCACGCGCATCAGCCGCACCACGCCCGCCTGGGCACAAATCTCATCGCCCTGTCGCCATGGATTATTCCCCCGTTCGCGGTATCACCAACGTAGTGTGTACAAGTTGTGTACAAGAAGGCGGTTTTGAAGGGCCTGAAATTGGACCTAAGCAACGCAGAATCAACAACAGACTCTTGAGCTACAGGCCCTTCCTACAAAGCAGGGAAATAGTTTAACACGCCTCAGCGCCCGCACAAGACGCGGCCCTCTATGAATACTGCCTGTCCTTCCGAACTTCCAACGTCCAATTTCCCATGTCTCTCTTATTGTACGAAGCCCACATTCGGCGTCGGCCCGCTTCCCTCTGGAGCTTCCTTGATCGGCCCGAACTGCGCCTCATAGCGCGAGATATTCTCCGCCAGGGCCCGTAGGATGCGCTTCGCGTGCCCCGGACTTACGATCACGCTGCTCAGCAGCTTCCCCTGCGGTCCATTCGGAAAGATATAAATAAAATTCAGCGTGAACTCTTCCAGATTGTGGTGCAGCATCACCAAATTGCTGTACTGCCCTTGCAATTCTTTTTCGTCCGCTTTGATCTGCACTTGCCCTGGCACCGGCCGCTGCTCTTCCATCGTCTTCTCCCCTTAGTCCGCTTTCCGTTTCACGTCTTGTTTGAAGGTATCACAGCGCTTCCCCTTGCGCTCGCCCGCGGAGCACGCGCCAGGTTCGCTCTGCCGCTGAGGAAGAAACAATCCGTCTTAGTCCTATTGACAAATTTTGTTGTTAAGTCTAGTTTAGTATGGACATTTACCGTAGTTAACAAAAATTCAGTTACTGAGTATCAGTAAAAAAGCATCATGTCACCCACGTTCCCGCCCCAACTCGAAGCAGAAACCGCAGCCAGCGCCGAATCTTCCGCCACTGTTTCGTCCTCTTCCGCCGGTCCCCGCGCCGCAAACTTGCCCTCGCTGCCCGAATCCCATCGCTCGATACCCATCTCCCATACCGCTTCGTGGATTCGCAAAGTTCTCGCCTTTGCCGGGCCCGGCTACCTTGTTGCTGTCGGCTACATGGACCCTGGCAACTGGGCCACCGACATCGGCGGCGGCTCGAAATTTGGGTACACACTCCTCAGCGTCATTCTCATCAGCAATCTCATGGCGATGTTCCTCCAAGCACTTTCCGCCAAGCTCGGCATCGCCACGGGCCGCGATCTAGCCCAGGCTTGCCGTGAACATTACTCTCGCCGCACCTCGATTGCGCTTTGGATCGTTTGCGAAATTGCAATCGCCGCGTGCGACCTTGCGGAGGTTCTTGGCTCCGCTGTTGCCCTAAAACTGCTGTTCGGGCTGCCGCTTCTCGCCGGCGTGATTATTACTGGGCTCGATGTTTTGATCGTCCTCGCATTGCAGGGCCGCGGCTTTCGCATCATCGAGGCTTTCGTCGTAACTCTTATCGCGACCATCGCCGGCTGCTTCGCCTACGAAATCTTCTTCGCCCATCCGATCTGGCGTGAAGCTGTCGTGGGCCTCATCCCTCGCGCGGAAATTCTGCGCAACCGCGAAATGTTGTACATCGCCATAGGAATCCTCGGCGCTACGGTCATGCCACACAATCTCTATCTTCATTCCAGCATTGTGCAGACTCGTGCCTTCGGCGCCTCCATTCGCGATCGCCGCGAAGCCATGCGCTATGCCATTTTCGATTCCACGGTAGCCCTCGGCTTCGCCTTATTCATCAACGCCGCGATTCTTATTCTCGGCGCAGCCGCCTTTCACACTCGCGGTCTGCACAACGTCGCCGAAATCGCCGACGCCTACAAACTTCTCAGTCCCGTCCTTGGGGTGAGCCTCGCCAGCACTCTGTTCGCCTGCGCGCTTCTCGCTTCCGGCCAGAACTCCACCCTCACCGGTACGCTCGCCGGCCAGATCGTCATGGAAGGTTTTCTGCAGATTCGTCTCAAGCCGTGGCTGCGCCGCCTCATCACCCGCTCGATCGCTATTCTTCCTGCGGTGCTCGTCATCGGCATCGCCGGCGAAGGCAAAGTCACCTCGCTGCTCATTCTTAGCCAGGTCGTTCTCAGCTTTCAGCTGCCCTTCGCCGTAATCCCGTTAATCCAGTTCACCGGCGACCGCAACAAAATGGGTGTGTTCACCAACTCACGCTTCACAGTTGTCATTGCCTGGATCGTCGCCGCCGCCATCCTCTTCTTCAACGCCGAACTTCTCTGGCTCATCTTCCGCGGCCAGTGAGCTCAGCCGAATTGGCTACTCGTCAGTCTTTACGACTTCGAGTTCTCTCTGTGCTCTCTGCGCCCTCAGTGTCCTCTGCGTAATGTTTCGTCTTTCTTTGTTTCCGTCTTCAAATGCGGTGTGCGAAAATTTTGTTATGCAAACCAACTTGCGAAACGCAACTGCCGCGCGCAAATTTTTTCTAGTGCTAATACTCGTCACGCTCTGCGTCGTCGCCGTCTTTGCTTACTACGAAAACAAACCGTGGAAAGTGCCCGAAGAAGCCAAGCTCCAGCCGAATCCCATCGAGCCTTCCGCATCAGCTCTAGCCGCTGGCCGCTCCCTCTATCAGGACAAATGCACGCAATGCCATGGCCAGACAGGAAAGGGGGATGGACCCGACGCCGCCAGCTACTATCCCTCTCCTACTAGCCTGGTCGATGCCAAGCACATGAACAGCGTTACCGACGGCGAGATTTTCTACCAGATCAGCGAAGGCAGAAAACCCATGCCCGCGTTTAAACGGAAGCTCACCGAGGAGCAGCGCTGGCAGCTCGTCCTTTACGTTCGTTCCTTTGCTCCCGCCGCGCCCGCCAGCCGCTAGCCACACTAAACTCCTCTTTGGTTTCGAGAGCAGGCTCGCGCATTTCCAAAATCTCGCTCAGCGATATATCCTCTCTTGTTCGAATTCGTGCCTCACGGAGAACACATGCGCAAAACGCTGCTTGCCCTCATGGTTTGCCTGTTTTTTGTTTCGTTCGCCAGCGCCGCGCCCGGCGCTGTCCGCTGCGGCAAACTGCTCGACGTCCGGGCAGGCCACATGCTGAGCGATCAAGTCATCCTCTTCGACGATACCGGCACAATCGTTTCCGTCGGTGCCGCGGCTTCCGCTAAATTGCCGAGCGGCGTCACCCCAGTCGATCTCTCGAGCGCCACCTGCCTTCCCGGCCTGATCGATGTGCACACGCATATCACGTTCGATCCGTCCGCCAACGGGTATGCGGGTCTCGGCATTTCCGTGCCGCGAGAAGCTGTTACCGGCGTCAAGAACGCCCGCCTGACGGTCCGCGCCGGATTCACCACGGTTCGCAACGTCGGTGCAACCGATTACACGGATGTGGCCGTGCGCGACGGAATCAACGACGGAGAAATCGAAGGGCCGAGGATGCTGGTTTCCGGACCTCCACTCAGCATCACCGGAGGGCATTGCGACAACAATCTTTTGCCGTTTGAGTACCACAACAAAGCGGATGGAGTGGCCGATGGCCCGTGGGCCGCGCGCGAAAAGGTCCGCGAAGTCATCAAGTATGGAGCAGACGTCATCAAGGTCTGCGCTTCTGGCGGTGTGCTCAGTAAAGGTGACCAGCCCGGTACGCCGCAATACTCTTTTGAAGAGCTCCAAGCCATCGCCACAGAAGCGCACAAACTCGGCCGCAAAGTGGCCGCTCACGCTCACGGCACGCAGTCCATCAAGGACGCCATCAACGCGGGAATCGATTCCATCGAGCATTCGAGCCTGATCGACGACGAAGGCATTGCCCTCGCCAAGCAGCACGGCACGTATCTCGATTTCGACATTTACAACGATGACTTCATCCTTCAAGAGGGCGCAAAAGCAGGCATGCTCCCGGAATCCATCGAGAAGGAAAAGAAAATCGGCCGCCTGCAACGCGAAAATTTTCGCCACGCCTGGCAGTCCGGCACAAAAATGGCTTTTGCCACCGATGCCGGCGTCTATCCGCACGGCGATAACGCCAAACAATTCGCGAAAATGGTGGAGTGGGGGATGAGGCCCATCGACGCTATCCAGGCCGCCACGATCAGCGCTGCCGATCTCCTCGGCTGGTCGAGTAAAGTTGGCGTCATCGAGACCGGCCACTACGCAGACATTATCGCTGTCAACGGCGACCCGCTGACCGACGTGCGCGTTTTGGAATCGGTGAAATTTGTGATGAAGGGCGGGGCGGTCGTTCGCAACGACATCGGCTCAAAGTAACCGAAACTCATGCGTGCCAAATGAAACGGGCCGGCAATTGCCGGCCCGTTTTTGTTTCTTCTCTGTGAACTCTTGCGTCTCTGCGTTAACTCATTTCCTACGCTGTTGCCGCCTTCACCGATGATAACGCCGCCGCCACTTCCTTCAAATCCGGGACCACTGGAATGTCGTAATCTTTCGCCCAAGCAACTTTTCCAGCCTTATTGATGATCACGATCGACCGACCCGTGATCCCTTTGTCTGCCAGGTATACGCCATACTTCTCGCTCATCGCCCCGCGCGGCTGAAAATCCGCGAGCAACGAGTACTTAATGCCCATCTTCTCGGCGTACGCTTTGTGCGACCAAACGCTGTCCACGCTTACACCAAGCACTTCTGCGTCCAGCGTGTCGAACGATCTCATGTCATTCACCATGCAGGCATGTTCCGACGTGCAGGTTGGGCTCCAGTCCAAGGGATAGAACATTAGCACGACATTCTTTTTCCCCGCGAAATCCGTGAGCTTCACTTCCTTCTTTTCCTGATTCATCAACGTAAAATCCGGCGCCGTTTGTCCGACCGCGATACTCATAAACTTTCCTCCTCATTTCGCTAAATCCCGTCCCACATCTTACCAATCCCCCAGTCTGGCCACAAACTAGATGGGTAACTAGATGGGTACTAGATGGGTACAGGGAAAGTATTTTACACAGAGGGCGCGGAGGGGGCACAGAGTTACAGAGCATGAAAAGAAAAGTGCCGGGCTGAAGCACGGCACCTGCTTCCACTGATCTCTTTTGTTGGCGGGCTGCTCGCAGTACACTGCGTGCAGAGCTATCCATGAGTGCCGAGCCTGCTCGCCGTACCAGTTCCATGACGCTCCGACAACTTGTCGACCTCTACCTCTCTTTGGGCGGCCAATTCGGCCAGCCCGTCCCACTATCGGGGTTCCAACTCTCGCTAACTGAAACCGAACATCTTTTTTCTTCCTACGACGAGGACTATCACATAAGCCGGTTCTTCCACTTTTCCGAAAGCGACGGCGTCAAATTTAGCATCAATGGCATCCCTGCCACGCACGTGTCCATCGATCCCGAAATCGATTCCATCCTTTAGAAATCGATAGCAAGCGGTCTACATCTCGGGGAGAAATTCAAAGCGGCAAAGCAGACTGTCGCTTTTGCAGAAAGCGGCGGACGGCGGGGGCGCGTTCGAGACCAATGGCGATTTCGTAGGCGCGGCGGGCTTCGGCGTGTGCGCCTGACTTGGCAAGAAGCTCCGCGCGCGCGGCCCAGTAGGGCTGGTACTCGGCGAGCCGCACATCGGTGTCGGCGTCCGGCATGGCGTCGAGAGCGGCACTGGCGCCATGAAGCTCTGCAATGGCGAGGGCGCGATTGATGGCAACCACCGGCGAGCCCACGAGCGCGAGAAGTGCGTCGTACAGATGCACCACGTCGGCCCAGTTGGCGCGGCCTGTGCGGCCACGAGAAACATGCGCCGATTGAAGCGCAGCCTCGAGCTGATAGCGCCCAATCGAACCAAAAGTGCTGGCGCGAAGGAGCAGCGCTTCGGCCTCCTCGATCATCTGCCAATCCCAGAGCGCCGAATCCTGTTCGGCAAGCGGAACGTATTCGCCATCCGCGTTGCGGCGCGCGCGGCGGCGCGCTTCCGCGTGAAGCATGAGAGCAAGCAGGCCGAGAGCCTCGGGCTCGTCCGGCAGGAGCTCGGTCACGATCCTTGCCAGAAAGAAAACTTCCTCGGTGAGATCGCGGCGAGCGACATCGGTTCCTCCAGGATCGCTCCAACCTTCCGTGAACGCGGCATAGATGGCGTCCAACACGGTGTCGAGGCGGACAGGAAGCTCTTCTCGCTCAGGAATGTTGAATGGAATGCCGGCTTGCCGAATTTTGTCTTTGGCACGGACGAGCCGCTTGCCCATGGCCACGGGAGACACGAGGAACGCCGAGGCAATCATCGCCGCATCGAGTCCGAGCACCACTTGCAAAATCAACGGCGCGCGGATTCCGGAATCGAGTGCGGGATGTGCGCACGCAAACATCAACGCAAGGCGCTGATCAGGGATTTCCGATTCGGCTGCGGCCGCTTCCAGGCCTTCCGCCATGATGCGCAATTGCTCGCCAGCGATCTCATGCCGGAGTCTTCCTCGGTGCATATCGATCGCCTTTCGCCGTGCCACGGTTAGCAGCCACGCTTCCGGATTTGACGGACAGCCGTTCCGCGGCCAATCCACTAGCGCCGAAGCGAATGCCTCGGAGAGCGCATCCTCGGCCGCGGCCACATCGCGCGTGCGTGCGGCGAGAAAGGCGACGAGCTTGCCGTAATTGCGGCGCGCGACGGCGTCTGCCGTGCTGCGCGCCTGCGCGTCGCTTTCGCTGGAGTTCATACGTTCACCCGGGACCTAGGAAAAGCTTGCAGACATGGATTTCCGTCCCGTTCTCCACTTCGCGTCTTCCTGCGTGCACTCTTGAACGCGGAACTCGGTGATCCTGCGGATCAAAGCAAGAGGCAGAGGCTTTTCCAACGGAAACTGAATCGACGAACTAGCCGTGACAAATTTGGAAAGCTCTTTCGCGAAGGCTTTCACGGCCGACGGCGTCGGATAGAAGCCGATGTGATGTTCGAACGCGGCGAACGTAACAAGAATCCTGTGATGGGAGAAAGCCGGCATCCCCCACTTCAGGCTCTCTTTGGCTCCAGGCGCGGCTTTGCGAATACAGGCACGCATTTCACGCAGTTTCTTGCGGGCCCCTTTAGGCGCATCATTGATGTATTCGGTGATGCTCGTGGGCCGCGCCGTTTTTGGAGTCATCGTTTCACTCCGTCCAGCTTCCATGCTGTTCCTTCAAGCAACAGGCTGGTAACACGCGAAGACAGTACCATTGCCGAAGGTGCGCGAGGTCGTCAGCTTCAAGTTCAGCTTCTCCTTGAGGCCTTCGAAAAGAGTGCGGCCCTTGCCAAGGACAATGGGACTGACCGCAAGCTGGTATTCATCGATCAGATTTTGCTGCGCCAATTGGGAGACGATGCTGCCGCTTCCCAGAATCACCATGTCTGGCCCAGGTTCTTCCTTCAACTTTCTCACTTCGGTCGCCAGATCTCCCTTGATGAGCTTGGTGTTGCTCCACGAGGCCTTGTCCAGAGTTCGCGAAAAAACGATCTTTGGCATGTCGTTCATCCCTTTGGCGACAATCGGAGAATTCTGGAGCGCCATCGGCGTCGGCCAGTAGCTTGCCATAAGTTCGTAGGTCTTCCTGCCGAAGACTAGCACGCCGCTGCCACTTGCATTCCCGCCGACGAAGGCGTTCCACTCCGCATCATGTTTGTGGGCCCAGCTCATGTCGCCCTTGCTATCCACAAAGAAACCATCCAGCGACACCATGTTGAAAACGATTAATTTGCGCATGACTCTTCTCCTTTATTTCTTTGAGTTGTAGTTTCGATCGTCCTGAAAACTGCATCGCAGCGACGTTCATTCTGGCTTTACGAAATCGAGGATGTTCCTGGTCAGCCAGGTTCCTTCGACGACTGGACGCACCTCGACGATTCCGTAGACTGCGGTCGGGGAGCGAGCTGCCCAGGCAATTGCTGCATCGAGATCGGCCACCTCGATGACATGAAAGCCCCCCAGCTGCTCTTTCGAGTCGGCATAAGGACCGTCCAGCACTTGGGTCTTGTCACTCCTGATCCGCACGGTCGTCGCTGACGAAGTAGGCTGAAGGCCTCTGCTGTCTTTCAGCACCCCCGCCTTTGACATCGCCTCCATGTACGCTTTATAAGCACCCAACCAGTGGATTTGCTCGTCCCTCGTCAATTGGGGCCAGCCGGCTTCGCCCACATAGTCCAACAGCATGTATTTCATTTGCAGCCTCCTTTATGCTTCTTTGGCGTACATTTTGTTCCGCTACTATAGTGACGTTCGAGACGCGTGGATTTGGACAGGCACGCCAAGATTTCTTTTCGGTGCCAGTTTGCCACATTACCTACACCGTGCCAGCCAAGAGCAATGCTGCTGCCGCAAGTTTTATGAATGCTTCCACAGCGAAGAACCAGCTGGGGAGCCCCAGCCATGCCGCGGCGACCACCAGCACGATTCCGATGGCCAAAAACGCTTTCCCGATGCTCATTGCCAATCTCCCAAGCCCCCGTTATCCGTTTCGAAGGCTTCTTGTTCTGCTACTAGATAGACGCTCGAACATTGGCGATTTGGACAGCCGATCATTTTGGCCGCTCGGTCTGCTCTCGAAATTAGCCCTTCTGCCGCGTCTTGGATATAATTCGTCTGCCACAACTTAGACGCTAACTTACTCACTGCCACCCTGGAGGTCCCTAGATGGCTGGCTCGCCAACCCTCTTGCCCGAATCGCGGCTTGGAAGCACGCTGCGCCGCGACGCTTGGTGGGTCGAAATCCTGCCCGTGATTTTCCTTCTTGGCGGGTTTGGTCTTTATGCCACGTTGCGCGCTTTCGAAGGCAAGTTTTACGAATGGGGGCCGTACCTCTCGCCTTTCTATTCGCCGCTCATCGATCCTCTGCATCATTGGTGGAAATTTTCTCCGGCGCTGCTCATCCTTGCCGGGCCGCTCGGTTTTCGGGCTACCTGCTATTACTACCGCAAAGCTTATTACCGTGCGTTTTTTTTCGATCCGCCGGCTTGCGCAGTCGGTGAACCTTCCAACCGCAAATACCAGGGCGAAACGAAGTTTCCCTTCATCCTGCAAAATATTCACCGTTATTTTTTCTACCTCGCAGTCGTGTTCATTCTGTTTCTCTGGCATGACGTTATTAAGGCTTTCAACTTCGACGGCCACTTCGGCGTCGGCTTGGGCACACTTGTCTTGACCACGAACGTTATTCTGCTGACGCTCTACACGTTTTCCTGCCACTCGTTGCGGCATCTCGCCGGAGGGAAGCTCGATTGCTTCTCTTGCGCCACTTTCGGCAAGCCCCGCCACACAGCCTGGCGGGGAGTCAGTTTTCTCAATGAACGGCACATGCTTTTGGCCTGGTGCAGCTTGATCTCCGTCGGCTCCGCCGATTTCTACGTGCGCCTGGTGGCCAGCGGCGCCATCCATGACCTGAGGATCCTGTGACGACTAGCTACGAGACCCGCGAACACGACGTTCTCATCATTGGCGCCGGTGGCGCAGGACTGCGCGCAGCCATAGAAGCTCTCGCGAAAGGCGCGAGCGTTGGCGTCGTTTGCAAATCGCTTCTTGGGAAAGCGCACACCGTGATGGCCGAAGGCGGCATCGCCGCGGCCATGGCCAACGTTGATACCGCTGACGGCTGGAAGCCGCATTTCCGCGACACCATGCGCGGCGGCAAATTCCTGAACAATTGGCGCATGGCGCAGCTTCACGCGCAGGAAGCCCCGGATCGCGTCCGCGAACTCGAACAATGGGGCGCGCTCTTCGACCGCACTGACAGCGGCGCGATTCTGCAGCGCGCGTTCGGCGGCCACACGTACAAGCGTCTCTGTCACGTCGGCGATCGCACCGGCCTTGAGATGATTCGCACGCTTCAGGACCGCGGCGTGCAGCTCGGCTTCGACGTTTATATGGAGTGCACCGTCACGCGCCTGCTCACCGACGCCGGGCGCATCGCCGGAGCCTTCGGCTACTGGCGCGAAAATGGCCGCTTCATCGTTTTCAAAGCCAAGTCCATCGTGATCGCGACGGGTGGCATTGGAAAAGCCTGGCCAATCACCTCCAATTCCTGGGAGTACAGCGGCGATGGCATGACGCTTGCCTATGAAGCTGGCGCCGAGCTCATGGACATGGAATTCGTGCAATTCCATCCCACAGGTATGGTTTGGCCGCCCGGCGTGCAAGGGCTTCTCGTCACCGAAGCCGTCCGCGGCGAAGGCGGCATACTGCGCAACAAACTCGGCGAGCGCTTCATGGAGAAATACGACCCCAAGCGTATGGAACTTTCCACGCGCGACGTCGTCGCCCGCTCCATCTACACGGAAGTGAAAGAAGGCCGCGGCACGGAACACGGCGGCGCTTACCTCGACATCTCGCACAAACCCGCCGAGTACGTGAAGAAAAAACTTCCCAGCATGTACCACCAGTTCAAAGAGCTGGCCGATGTGGACATCACCAAAGGTCCGATGGAAGTGGGTCCCACGTGCCACTACGTCATGGGCGGCATTCACGTCGATGCCGAAACGGCGCAATCCACGCTGCCCGGGCTCTTCGCTGCCGGCGAAGCCGCTGCTGGACTTCACGGTTCGAATCGCCTTGGTGGAAACTCGCTTTCCGATCTGCTGGTCTTTGGCCGTCGCGCAGGTATGGCTGCCGCGGATCACGCCAAGCGCGTTTCCAATGCAGGAGTTTCCGATGCGCAAATCGCGGAAGCCGAAGGGAACTCCTCGCGCCGTTTTCCAATCCCAGCGCCGAGAGCCCCTACGCCGTTCACCGCGATCTGCAGAAGGTCATGCAGAGCCTCGTCGGAATTTTCCGCACAGAAGAGGATCTGAAGAAGGCCTTCGCCGAGCTTGAAGAACTGAAAGCGCGTGCGGCAAAGGCCAGCGTCGAAGGCTCACGCCTTTTCAACCCTGGCTGGCACCTCGCCAGCGAGCTGAAATCCATGCTCACCGTTTCCGAAGCAGTCGCGCTCAGCGCGCTCGCGCGCACGGAAAGCCGCGGCGCGCACAGCCGCATCGACTTCCCGAATTACGATCCCGTCTGGGAGAAGAAGCACAACATTATCGTCCGCGAAGGCGTGGAGATGAAGCGCCGCGAATCTCCCGTCGAGCCCATGCCGGAAGATTTGAAGCAGTTCGTGATGGCTGAGTAGGATTGGTTGAAGCGCGATGCTTGCAGGACTCTTGTAGGCGCCGGGCTTTAGCCCAGCAAAGGTTCGCAGCAATCTCGGGCTCGTAGGTCCGAGCGCAGTTTGGAGAACGCATCGATGCCTGACGCAACGTTACGAGTCTTCCGCGGCGAAGGCGCCACCGGCGGCCAAGCCGTCGACTACACCGTTCCCGTCGCTCCCGGCATGGTCGTTCTCGACGCGCTCCATTACATCCAAGGCCATCTCGCGCCCGACCTCGCCGTCCGCTGGAATTGCAAAGCCGCGAAGTGCGGTTCCTGCTCCGCCGAAGTCAACGGCCGCCCGCGCCTGACCTGCAAAACACGCGTGGACTCTTTCCCCCTGGATCAGCCCATCACGGTCATGCCCATGAAGTCCTTCCCGCGCATCAAAGATCTCGTCACCGACGTCTCCTGGAATTACGCCGTCAACAAAAAAATTCCCGCTTTCCGACCGCAGCAGAACACGGACTGGAAGATCTCGCAAATCGACGTCGACCGTGTCCAGGAATTCCGTAAGTGCATCGAATGCTTTCTTTGCCAGGATGTCTGTCACGTCATTCGCGAACATGACGAAAAGAAATCCTTCGGTGGCCCGCGCTTTTTCGTCCGCGTCGCCGGGCTCGAACTCCATCCGCTCGACGCCCTCAATCGCACAGCCCTGCTCAAGGACGACCTCGGCATCGGCCTCTGCAACATCACGAAATGTTGCACTGAGGTTTGCCCGGAGGATATTCACATCACGGACAACGCTATCATTCCGCTCAAGGAGCGTGTCGTCGACCAGTTCTACGATCCGCTAACGATGCTGTTCCGCAAAATCATGGGGAAGTAGCCTTAGTAGCACGGACGGAATTTATCCTGGTGTAACCGGGAGTCTGTGCTCTTAGCTACGCCGCTCGCGTCGCAGTCTTCACTCCGTGTTCGTTCTCCCTTGCACAAGTGTTCGTCTCCGCGCGCCGAACTCAGGTATCATGCTCCAGGGTTTTTCAAAGTAGCGTGAGGAACCGTAACGGAGAGTCGTTCTGATCTTTACTTCCTTACCTCCTCTGCCTCATTACCTCACCATCCACGGAGGTCCCATGCCGCACCAACTCAAATCCATCTCCAAAGCAGGCATCGCGGAAGCCATCGCCAAAGCCGAGCTCTATCGCTACCTCAACGAACCCGAAGAAGCCGAATCCATCTGCCGCGATATTCTCGTCGTCGACGCCGATCATCAACTCGCTCGCCGCATGCTAGGCCTCGCCATCACCGACCAGTTCACCGGCGCCGCCGCCGATCGCTACGGCGAAGTCTATTCCATCTTCCAGTCCCTCCGCGATCCCTACGAGCGCCACTACTATTCCGGCCTTCTCCAGGAACGCCGCGCCAAAGCCCAGCTCCACTCCGGCTGCTCCGCCCACATCCTTCTTCCGCTAATCGAAGAAGCCCTCCACCATTTCGCTGAAGCCGAGAAAATCCGCCCAGCCGGCAACGACGACAGCATCCTCCGCTGGAACCGTTGCGTCCGCCTCCTAGAGTCCCGCCCCGAATTTCACGCCGCACATCCGGGTCCCGCCGACTTCGAGAGCGAAGACACTCCACCAGTCAACATTCCCGTTCGTCGCACCACCATGCCTCGCTGACGTTCCGTCGAGCGCGGTGCCTCCATTTAGCGCTGCGCCAACCACAGAAATCGTCAAGGTGTTTTGCGCCCTTGACACCTTTAATGTCCTATTGTTTATAGTACCCAGAGCAGCCGCATCATCGATTGGCCCCATCTTTTGAACCATCAGCTTCAAGCCCCATTGCTTCAGCCAGGATGTGGCTAAGCTTTCATATCTTCGTTTTGGCAACAGAGGACTGCTTTGACTTATCAACGCTCACGCAAGTTCGCCACTCTGCTTTTCTTTGCCGCGGCGTTCTATTCTTGTCCTGCGCGCGCCTCTGACGACTGGCAGCCCATTTTGCCCGATGAATTGAAGATGGCCAACGAGCCGCGAGCCCCTGGGGCTCCGGCAATTATCCTCTATCGCCAGGTCGATCGCGACGATAGCTCCTTTCCTATTCGCGAATACAACTACGTCCGCATCAAAATCTTCGCAGAGGAAGGTCGGAGCTACGCCGAGGTCCAAATTCCTTTTTTCGCGGGAACCGAGAAGATTTACAACATCAAGGCCAGAACGATTCATCCCGACGGCACAATTGTCGACTTTGACGGCCGTGTATTCGATAAACTCATTGTGAAAGCGCGCGGCGTGAAATATTCGACCAAGAGTTTCGCTCTGCCTGATGTGCAACTTGGCAGCATCATCGAGTATCAGTACATGGCGGACCTCAATATAGACTCCTTTCTCAGTACTCACTGGATCTTAAGTCAAGAGCTTTTCACCAAGCACGCCCGGTTTTCCCTCAAACGATATCCCCGGATCTTTGCCTTTCAGTGGTCATGGCCCAACGGGCTTCCAGCAGACAGCACGATTCCCACCAAGGAAGGGGGCATCATTCGTTTGGACTCTCGGGACATTCCTGCTTTTGAATCCGAGCCGGACATGCCCCCTGAAGACTCCATGCGTTTTAAAGTAGATTTCAACTACGCCGATCCTAGCCTCGTAGGCGACCCGCCGAATTTTTGGAAAAAGCTCGGTCTGCGCTGGAATGTAGACGTGGAAGCCTTTATCTCGAAACGTAAGCCAATCGAGGAAGCAATCCCCCAGATTGTTTCCCCTGCGGATACTGCCGAAGTAAAGCTTCAAAAGATATACGCGAGAGTCCAGCAGATCCGGAACACGTCGTATGAGCTCGAAAGAACCGAGCAAGAGCAAAAACGGGCCAAGGAAAAGGAAATCAAAAATATCGAGGATCTTTGGAAACAGGGCCGCGGGAACCGGACCCAGATCAACTGGGCCTTTTTGGCGCTGGTGCGCTCCGCTGGATTTGACGCCTACTCCGTCTACGTCGCTTCGCGACAAGACAATCTTTTTAATCCGAAGTTCATGCGAATATCCGACCTGAGTGGTAACGCTGTGCTCGTGAAGTTGAACGGGAAGGATCTCTTCTTTGACCCCGGCACTATTTTTACCTCCTACGGCCTGCTTCCTTGGGGAGAGACTGGCGTTCAGGCTCTCAAACTCGACAAGGACGGCGGAACTTGGGTAGATATTCCGTATCCGGACAGCTCGGTTTCACAGATCGTCCGCAGAGCAGATTTGAAAATCAGTTCGCAAGGGTCTCTGGAAGGGAAACTGACGATCACCTATTCCGGCCACGAAGCGGCCTGGCGCCGATTCGTGGAACGCGACGAGGACCTGAATCAGCGCAAGAAATTCCTTGAGGACGATGTCCAGGCCTCCATTCCCGCGACCGCCGAAATCGAGCTTACCAACAAGCCGGACTGGACAAGCTCCGCACCCAGTTTGTTCGCCGAGTTCAATCTGAAAGTGCCTTCTTGGGTCTCCGGCGCGGGGCGCCGAGCGCTCCTGCCTGTGGGGCTGTTTAGCCTGTCGGAAAAGCACACATGCGATCATCCAACGCGAGTACATCCCCTCTATTTCTCCTGGAAATTCCAGAAACTGGACGACCTCCGCATCGCTCTGCCACCGGAATGGCCGGTGGCCATTCTGCCGAAGGCCCAAAACACACAGACTGACCTCGTCGGTTACACCTTGAGTTTTGAAAGTGACAAAGACGCCCTGCGGCTGACGCGCACTCTCAAATCAGACGTAATTTACCTCCAGCCTGATCAGTACGAAACTCTTCACCGGTTTTATCAGGCCGTACGAACCGCAGATGAACAGCAGATCGTTTTGCAACCCGCTGGCACAAGTACCGCTAACTGAAACGCCGGGTTTGCGTGTGGGGCTTTTGACTTTTCCTGAGTTTTCCACAGATGATTCGGATAGCGTTCCAGTAAACACTTGACAAAGTGTTGGCGTATATGGTAACATTTGCCGTGTTAGTCAGTCGCCAGCCCGTTCCGGCAACCCCATCCTCTCTGCGAAACCTCTGTGCACTCTAGCGTTATCCTTTTCCCGCTCCCGCTCTTTCAACTCTAAACTTTCGACTGTCAACTTATCCTCCCCCGCCTCTCCCTTGACGCGAATAGAAGCGAAAGTGACGCGCGTCAAGCTTAAGTCCTTTATTTGCCACTCTTACAAAAAACACCGGGGGTGGGGTACAGGGTGGGGTACACCTCTTAGCTTCTCCTTGCCGCTCCCGATTTGTCTTTTGCCCCTCGCCCCAGCTAACTCTCTTAGAATCACATCTTTTGCAGACCCCCACCCACTAAGTCCCACGGAATCACATCTTTCCAAAAAACAGGGGGGAGGGGAGGGTCAAGCTTCAAATCGTCAGTTCGATCTCGCCGTCCGACCGGCAAAGACTGCCAACGGTCGGCTCGCAGTGGGCGAGTCTTTCTTTGTGTCACCTGGGCCAGCCGGCGACGCCTTGTCGCCAGCTTTCGCGCTCGGAGTGCCCATCTCAATCGCCCGCCGCACCGCGCTCATTGGCGCGTCATCTTTCAACACTACCGTTCCGCCGTTCGCTTCAATACCCAACTCTTTCCACATCGCGGCAAGATCGACTTGCACAGGTTTGTCTTTCCACTCAGCGTACAATTTCTCCAGCACATCAAGTCCGACCGCTTGGTCGCCAATCTTCAGCGCTTTTTCCAAATCCCAATCTTGGTTGATATCGCCGCCCGCATTCAGGATGCCGCGCAGCGCGTCTTCCAGGCCTTTTTTGTTTTTGGTTTGCTTCCGGATTTCAACGTCGGCGACAAAACAGAAGAGCGCGCCGCCCCAATACGTCCGTCCCCAGGTATGCGTGTGGTCCAGTCCCGCCTCGCCTTCTTTCGGAAGGCCTTTGGGCATGTCGCGAACGAGGTCGCTCCACATTTGCAGCGCGGTCCAATGGCCGGCGCGAATGCGCGCAATGGGTTCGACGTATACGGAAATGCCTTCTTCGATCCAGTGGTGCTCGTCGGCCATCGACGGAAACGCGAGATGAATCATTTCGTGCGTCAACATCCAGTCTTCGGCAAACTCCGCAGGCGAAGTTTTATTTCCTGCATGGATGACAATCAGGCCGCCATCCCGGCCCCAGGTCATGCCGTGGCGCACGCCAGTTCCGTCAAACGAAATCACGCGGAGCGTGAGATGAGGAACGGGGAAGCGCGTGTAGTAGGCGGCGACGGATTCCGCCGCGAACTGCACCCATTTCATAACGTCAGGCTGCGAAAGCGGAGCGTTCGGCGTCTCGGACGATTGGATGGTCACGTCGATGCGCGAGCCGCCGATCATCAACGTCGAAGTCACATCAGCCGCCTTTGTGGCAGGGAAGGGAACGAGCAGAAGCAGAAGAATAAGGCAAGCGCGTTTGCTGAAGCCAAGGATAGTTTCCATCCAGAACATGAACGCCCGGAATCCATCCTATCCCAATTGCAGGAATTACGCGTGCAAGAACTACGGAACGATCTTCCCGCCACTCTAAGCGGGAGTCTTATTCCCCGGCGGGGTTTTCCAGAAGAATCGGCTTGCAAGCGCGTCTACGGAAAATATTCCAGGACCAAACACAAACACGATGAGCGAGGCCATCAGAAAAACGTATGGTGCAGCGGCGGTGAATTTGTCCGGATCAGAAAAAATGGAATGGAGCGCTTCCTTGTCGGCAGTGATGTAAGCCATGAGCATATTGATGGTCAGCACAAACGAAATCAGCCGCGAGAATAAGCCGATGGCCAGCAAGAAGCCGCCAAAAAACTCGAGGCAGGAAATAGCCGTAGCCATGAAACTCGGCGCGGGCAAGCCAAGACTCGTGAAAAAATCTGTCACTTTATCGAGATTGTGCAGCTTGCCCCAGCCGCTCTGCATCAGCTGGACGCCCCAGTACAGCCGCACAAACAGCAGAAATGGATGCTGGAGATAATCAGCGTAGTGACAAAACTTGTCGTGCCAGGCCTTTGTCGTTATCAGTATTTTATTCATGGAAGATTATTCGTCAGCAGTTTGTTCTTGAGAGGTCAGTTTTTGTTCCACAGAAATTTGTCGCCAGAATTGTCTACGAGGAAACGTGAAATCTGGATGCGCGAATGTACAACAAGATTCAACTGGCTGCCCGTTTTTTCTCCGGACGGCAGAACCAGCCCAGCGTGGCCCAGTTCTGAAACCACGTTTGTACTTTCAGAGGCCGCTCTTCCGGCGCGACCCTGCTTTTGCGAAAAGCGGACTCGACAGCCGCACCGAGCGTTTTTCCCTGGTGCAGCGCGGTGAGAATGGAAAATTCTTCCTGCTCAATTCGGCGGAAATAAACGGAGTAGTCGATGCGGTGCACGGCGAGAAAAATTTGCGCTGGCTTCAACTTCGCAACGGCGCGGACGCGCTTGCGCTTGCGGTGCTCGGTGAAGGCGTTGCTGGCGAAATCCGTGTCTTCGTCCTCTTTGCGCACTTCGAGGAGAAGATCATCTACGGGATAGCGAAAACTCAGCAGCCGTACATACGGCTGAATCGTTAGTTTCAGCCGCGGGCCTGCGGCGCTCGCAAGATCCTCGGGGCGCAGAGCGGGCTCGGCTTTTCCGTCGAAGGCTTCGATGTCCGCCCATTCAAGGCGCACGATATCCAGCGCAAGGCTTTGATTTGTACTGGCCCACTTGGGATTTTTCCGCAGCCAAGATTCCATGCGCGCGCTCAGATTGCGCAGCGTAAACGAACGCGAAGGATTAGCGATGACATAGGCCCTGGCCATGGCGTCGAAGCGACGCTCGCCGAGAACAGCGCGCAAACCAGGGAAATCCTCGCTGAGCGCGGAGAGCACGCGAAACCAATATTGGCGATTGTAAATTTCGAGGCGCTCGAACGAAGTGAGGCGGTCATTTGGTTTGATGAAGCGCGACGCATAGCGCTTCATCGACTCGCCGTCGGGAGCGCGGCGCTGCATGCGTTCGGAGGAAGTGAGCGGCTGCATCACGGCACGAGCCATAGTGCGCTGAAGCTGCATCAACTTCATACGGCTTCCGCCAGCGCGGTGGCACGCAAGAATTTATTGGCTTTCAGCGCTTCGTCGTGAACTTCCTGGAAAGTGGGAATGCTGTCGTCCCATTCGAGGAGCGTGGCGGTATGGCCGGCGCGCTGGAGGGCGCGTTCGTAGAGTTTCCAGACGGGATCAATCACCGGATGATCGTGCGTGTCGAGAATGTACTTGCGATACTTCGAGTGGCCGGCGATGTGAATCTGCGCGACGCGATGCGCGGGAACGCTGTTCACGTAATCGAAGGGATTGAAACTGTGATTCTGCGAAGATACATAGATATTGTTCACGTCGAGCAAAATGCCGCAGTCCGCACGCTCAACGACTTCGTTCAGAAATTCCCACTCGGTCATTTCCGAATCGTGATATTCCGCGTAACTGCTCACGTTTTCGACGGCGATAGGAATTTCGAGAAAATCCTGCACTTCGCGAACCTTTTGCGCGGTAATGCGCGCGGCTTCGAAAGTGTACGGCATGGGCAGCAAATCGTGCGTGTAGCGCCCGTCGACGCTCCCCCAGCATAGGTGGTCCGAAAGCCACGGCGTTTTCGTGCGCTGGACGA
The DNA here is from genome assembly GCA_963833345.1 of uncultured Acidobacteriota bacterium. Lineage (GTDB taxonomy): Bacteria > Acidobacteriota > Terriglobia > Acidiferrales > UBA7541 > Acidiferrum. The sequence continues at coordinate 5,478,334 of CAWHXI010000002.1, forward strand.
GGTCCTTCAAGCGGCGAAGGTGCTCGCGATTTAGCTTTTCCGCGGAGCCGAAATACATCGAGACGCCGTGCTGGACGACTTTGTACTGCTCGAGGATCTGATCCAGGATGTGCAGCGGGCGCCCGCCATCGATCATGAAGTTTTCAGAAATAATCTCGAACCAGTCGACGACCGGCTTGCGCGTGAGAATGTGATTGTAATGCGGGGCGCGCAGTCCGATGCCGATACCGTAGTCGGTGAAACCATTAAAGCGATTCGCTGACATGCAAGTCTCCGGGAAGGGGAAAGACGAAAGGGCCAGTGAGAAGCACCGGCCCCCCATCATTGGTTACGCCCAAGCGAGAAACTGATCTTACGAGGGCTTCTTGCGATTAGAGGATTACCGTCAGGACGGTTTCTCGTCCATCGGCTTGCCATCGGTCCTGCAGCCGCCCTTGCCCTTGCAAGAGTTCTTGGCTTTGCAGCCGTTGTCGCTCGACTTGCAGCCGCCCTTGCCCTTGCAAGAGTTCTTGCCCTTACAAGCGTGCTTGTCCTTGTCCGCGGTGTCAGCCTTCTTGTCTGTGTCCTGGGCGGTGGCCGAAGCCTTTCCCCCATTGAGCAGATTGGAAGCCTGAATGCTGGCTCCGGTTCCCGCGAGCAAGCCCGCGATGGCCGCGCCAGTGATAAGGAACTTATTCGACTTTGTCATTTCTCTCTCCAACCTCCTGTGATTTTTTATTCTACTGCTGCCCTTCCGGCGGATTGCCCGCCGTGAAGATCAAATGTTCGAGCAGGGCGCGAGCGTTGTTATCGTGAGGCGTCCCCGCGTTTTCCCGTCCTGCCCCCTTTGGTGCACCGTTGCTGCCCGTTTGCCGGTTTCCGTCCGAGTTAGACGGCAGATTGGAGCAAACGACTCAGCCGGTCACAAAGCCAGTCACGCCATGAAGGCCGAGAAACGTGCGCTTCATTTTCGTGGAATTGCATTCGAACAGCGTCCGCACACAACCCCACTCGAACTTACGGACCTGCGGGCGCCCGAATTTATTCCCTGCCGTGATAACCGAATTGATTCTGCTCCAAGGATATTGGGAGGGCAGGGCCGCACACACGTACCCTGACTTGAAACCCCGTCCCTCAATCCGGGGCTGTGGTACATCTGGTATCCTCCCATTGCGAGCCGCCGTCAAGCTAAAAAAAACGAGTGCCGGGTTGACCACTGCGCCTGACCTCTGTTCCCAGAGGAGACAAGAATTGCTTGCCCTCTCCTCTATGTACGCAGTTTCTTTCGATCTGGATGTAGCTCGAGTCAGCTGGGCTTGGTTTTGAAGTAGGCGATCACAAACAGAAGGCCGAGCAGGCCATCGGTGCCTGCGAAAACCAGGTCGGAGTTGTGCATGCGGCCTTGCAGGACGAGGGTAACGACGGCGATGGTCCAAGTGGCCTTTTCGAGAATGGAAGGAATCATCAAGGGGCGGTAGCGGACGGGATCGGTGGCCATAAAACAAAAGGCCACTTGCCAAGCGAGAGCCAATCCGACGAATCCGTAAAAGAAACCGGGATGGGTAATGGCTGGGGGATCTTTCTGGCCGATGATGTCGAACAGGAAATACAGAGGCGTAATGACGAGCAGACCCCAGATGCCCGCAATCCAAAACACAATTTTTGCGAATTTCATGGCTGTCTCGCTATGACCATGTGGTGCTGCGACTTTGTTGGGGGGAGCAGCCGCTCGGCAATCCCGTTGATTAAGAGGCGCGTCACGGAAGTGGCTTTCTTAGGGCTTCCGCGATTCCGGCCTCCGCAAGAGGCCCCATGAGGTCGTATCCGGCTTTATTGGGATGGACGCCGTCTGGGCTCAACTCCGCTTTGAGGCCGCCTTCGCTGTTGGCCATCGGTGAGTAGTAGTCCACATATACGAAATTATTTTTCGCGGCGTAATCCTTCATCCAAGCGTTGAGCGCTTTAATCTTGGGCGCCGGTTCCAGCCCCTTGTGCCAATGAAAATCGCTCGCGGGCAATACGGAGCACAAGACAACACGAATGCCATTTGCCCGGGCAAGCTCGCTCATGGACGCGATGTTGTTGCCAATCTCCTCGATCGTTTCCTTCCCGGTGTTCTCGGCGATGTCATTTGTACCGGCGAGCAAGACCACTACTTTGGGTTTCAATAGGATGACGTCCTGGCGAAATCGGACCAGCATCTGTGGCGTGGTTTGCCCGGAGATGCCGCGATTGATATACGGCTTTCCGGGGAAAAACTCGCCGCGGCCGGGAGAAGTCGCCGTTGCTTTCATTCCCCAGCCTTCCGTGATGGAATCTCCCATGAAGACAACACGCGTTTCACCCGGCGATGGCTGCGGCATGAGCGTATCGGCCTCTCGAAACTTTGCCAGGAACGGCCAATCATTGTAGGTCCGCTCCAATTGCGATTTCTGGTAAGGCGTAAGCTGTTCCCAGGCGGCTAGCTGGTCTGGAGGTATCTGGTTTTGAGGGGGAGCCGCCGGTGCCGTCGCCTGCGAGAACGCCAACGGGCTGCAAACAAGCACTGCCGCCGTCAGTAACAAACTACAGAGTGCACAAGGAAGTTTCGCTTTTCTAGCCACCGAGACGCCTCCTGTTATCGTGAACGACCAGATTCTACCGCAGGAACTGCGACAAATCGCCAACTAGCCGAAAATCGGTGGTGGGTCAGTTTCCCGTTACTGCTGCGGGCATGTGGATTACTTCCGAGTCGCCCGTTATCCATTCCCTACTCATGTCCCGCGCGTTACAATCCTTAACCTTATGGCTTTGGCTCCCGGAACCCTGTTGGGCCCCTACGAGATCATTGCACCACTGGGCGCTGGCGGCATGGGAGAAGTCTACAAGGCGCGTGACACGCGATTGAATCGCGCCGTCGCGATTAAGGTTTCCAACGAACAGTTTTCCGAACGCTTCGAGCGCGAAGCGCTCGCGGTCGCGGCACTGAACCATTCCAACGTCTGCACCCTGCATGATGTCGGGCCGAACTACCTGGTGATGGAATACATCGAGGGCACGCCTCTGAAGGGACCCATGCCCCTAGAGCAGGCGCTGAAGTACGCCGCGCAGATTTGTGATGCGCTCGATGCGGCGCACCGGAAGGGCATCACACACCGCGATCTCAAGCCCGCCAATATCATGGTCACGAAGACCGGGATCAAGCTGCTCGACTTCGGAATCGCCAAAATCGGACAGGGCAACAATCCTCCGAGCGACGCCACCCTGACCATGGCGCTCACCGGCAAGAACGAGATTGTGGGCACGCTCTACTACATGTCGCCCGAGCAGCTGCAGTCTCAAGCCACAGGGCAGGAAATCGATGCGCGCAGCGACATCTTCTCCTTCGGTCTGGTGCTCTATGAAATGCTGACCGGGAAGCGCGCGTTTGACGGTTCTTCTCCGGCCTCGGTGATTGCCGCCATCATGGAGCGTCCGGCGCCGTCGATTGGCGACGTGGCCCCCGCGGCGTTAGATCGAGTGCTGAAGAAATGTTTGGAGAAGGATCCGGAGAACCGCTGGCAAAACGCGCGCGATTTAAAAACTGAACTAGAGTGGATCGCACAAGCGCCCAGCGACGTCAACATCGCACCGAGTTCTGCCGCACGACACAAAAAGTTGCCCTGGATTGCGGCGGCAGTGCTGGCCCTCGTTGCGGCAGGAGCATCGTGGATTGCCTATAGTGCCACGCGGCCGGCGGAATTGAAACCGCTGGTGCGCCTGGAGGCGGATCTGGGCCACGACGTCTACTTAAACGCGTTGGGTGGGTCGGACATTATTCTTTCGTCCGACGGCACGCGTATCGCTTACCTTTCCGGGACCCACCTTTTCACGCGCCGGCTCGACCAAGTGAGCGCCATCGAACTGCCGATCACACCGGGCGCGACCAGCCCGTTCTTTTCCCCCGATGGTCAGTGGATTGGTTTTGTCGCGGGAGGAAAGCTGAGAAAAATCTCGGTGGAAGGCGGCGCCGAGATCGCGTTGTGCGACGCAGCAGCCTCTTACACCGGCGCAGATTGGGGTGAGGACGGCAATATTATCGCGAGTCTGCGCGTCTCTGGTGGACTGTCGCAAGTCCCCTCCGCGGGCGGTACTCCCACTCCGATCACCGAGCTTGAAGGAGGAAGAACGGACCCATCGCTGGCCGCAGGTACTGCCCGGCGCCAAAAACGTCGTGTTCACCGCGGAGAATGCCACCGTCGGCTTCGATGACGCCAGAATTGACGTGGTCACGCTGGCGGACCATCGCAGGAAGAACCTGCTGCGCGGAGGAACGTACGGGCGCTATGTGGCTGCCTCAGGAGGGAAGGGCTACCTGACGTATGTGAGCCGGGGAACGCTGTTCGCGGTTCGTTTCGACCTCGTGAAACTGGAGACCTCCGGCTCGCCCATGCCCGTATTGCAGCAAGTTTCTTATTCCGCGATGTTTGGCTCCGCCAAGCTGAGCTTTTCGCGCACGGGAACGCTGATGTACCGGAGCCGCGAGATCGACGCCTCTCGGGTGGCCATTCAATGGATGGGTGCGGATGGTAAGTTGCAACCGCTGCTCGACAAACCCGGCCTCTTCGTAAATCCCCACTTCTCCCCCGACGGCGAGCATCTTGCGGTCGCGAACGATGACACGAAATCCGGGATATGGATCTACGACCTTCGGCGCGACACGCTGTCCCCGCTAACCGGCGAACGGAATGGAACGAACCCGGTGTGGACACCCGACGGGCGCTACATTGTTTATCAGGCAGCGGATGGGATATCGTTCGCCCGCGCCGACGGCGGCAGCAAGGCCGAGCTTCTGGCCCAAAGCAAAGAATTTCGGTACCCCTCCGCCTTCTCGCCTGATGGCAGAACCCTGGCCTTCTATCAGTCTGGTGAACGAGGGTTTGAACTCTGGACCCTGCCCGTGGAACGCGAGGGAGAGAAATTGCGGGTGGGGAAACCGGAGTTATTTCAGAGCACGAGTTTTGGGCACCGGGGTGCGAGCTTCTCCGCCGACGGACGCTGGATGGCCTACAGCTCCAACGAGTCGGGGAGTTCCCAAGTCTATGTGCGCGCTTTTCCAGACAAAGGCGGTCACTGGCAAGTCTCCAGCAACGGCGGAACCACGCCCATCTTTTCTCGAAACGGTAAGGACCTGTTTTTCTTTGATCCCACGGATGATCAGATTATGGTGGCCAGCTACTCGGTAAAAGGCGACTCGTTCGTAGCGGAAAAGCCGCGGGTATGGTCGAAACAGAGCGTAGCTCTGACGATGAGCGGCGGGGTCGGAGCCCAGTACGACCTGGCCCCCGACGGAAAGCGCATCGCCGTGGCAACCTACGCCGGAGGCTCGCCTCAACAGGACGCGGGCCACGTGATCTTCCTCGAAAACTTCATCGACGAGTTGCTGCGCAAGGAGCCACTAACGGGCAATTAATCATCCCGTTCCAACCAAGCAAGTTGCGAAAACCTACCACATGCCCGCATTAGACTCCTTTGCGAAGCGCCCTTCGGATTCCGGGAGGTTTGTCGGCTATACGGAAATAATCGTCGGACCACGCGACTAACTCCTCGTAAGCCCTAATCGAAAACTGGCCGCTACCCGAAAATCGGGGGTCTTCTGGACAGAATTTGATCGTAAATCCCGCTTCTTTGGAAACCGCGGCTATCGGGAGTTACACCGCGGTGCACTGAAGAAAAAGTCTTCTGCAAGGCTAACAAACTGGCGACCGCGATGACAGTTTGCCGCTCCGGCCCACTACGCGAGTGCCAGATTCAAATTCTCGATGGCCTCGTCGATCTCCGCAGTGTTCTTGTAGCCGACGGTAACGCTATCGACGCCCGCGTTCCTGAACGCGAATCTCATGGCCGCTTTGCGGTCCTCACGGTTGAACGTGCCCTCACCCACAAGTTTCATGCTGATGACGCCCATTCCCGCTTTGCGGGACTGCTGGACGTGAGTGACAACTTCGGGCACGTTGCCCAGTCCGTCGGTGTTGTAATCCTCGGCGTCCATTCGGGTACCCTTGTGATTCATTCGGATCATGGCGACCTCGAGCCACTTGTTTTCGGGGACTTGGCGCAACGCCGGAAGACCGTGAACGGACGCGCCGTGACTTACGATCTCCTTCCTCGACTGCGCCTCCAGAATTCCATCCTGCCACCGGATCGAGTCCGCGGGCCATGTCGCGGCATGTTGCCAGTGCAACAGCATGATGTCGAAGTATTCGGTATTCGCGAGTTTACGCAGTTCGTCGAATTTCTCTTGCGGATTCACGCCTGGCCGCGTGGTCACCTTCGACATAATGCGATAGCTATCGCGTGGAATGCCCTGCAGGGCCACGCCGAGCATACGGTGCATCTCGCTGTAAGACTCGGCCGTCTCGAAGAAGCGAACGCCGTTGTCGTAGGCGTGGCGCACCAGCCTCGTAAACCCGTCTTGCCCCAAGTCGCGCTGCACCTGGCCGCTGAAGCTGCCCGTGCCAAACGCGAGCCGCGTCACCTCCACTCCGGATTTCCCTAGCGTTACCCAATCTGTCGCGGTCTGGCGCGCCGCGTGAAGCGGGAGGCCTCCGGTGACGGCAAGGGCGCCGGCGGCGAGTCCGGTTTTCAGGAATTCACGTCTGGTGTAGTGAGACATGGATGCACCTCGGATTGAGTGAATGATAGCGCGAGTGTAATGGAGCGGAGAAGATGCTTCGTCGGGGGCCGACTGAGTGTCCAAAGGCCATGACAGGACAATCGTAGTACGAAAGTCGAATATCGGGTATACCGGATGTGTTGAATGCCAGCTAGGCCGGACACATGCGGGATCAGTTGGTTCCAGGTCTGTTGCTGGACTTTGAGAACTCCATTTGGATTCTTTTACGAAGACGGCACTCGAGTTTGAATTATCCACGTGCTAGATGAAAATATCCCGCTCAATTTGGGTTTTGCTCGCAAATGGATCAGCGGTGTTCCTCATCTATCTAATGACTCTTCTCCGTTTCCTGGGACAGGACAATCGAAACAGAGCTTTATGGTTTCAGTTCGCGCTGAGGGCGATTGTTCCAATTCTCGGAATCCTTCTTGAGTTTGCCGGGTTACGATTCGCAAAGTGGGTGAATGTTGGCTATTTCACTCTTGTGGCCGTGGCGCTCTTCGGAATGAACTTCTTTGTCGGATATCACCTTCACATTCGTCGCCAGTTCAATCGGTCGTGGATATTGCCGTTAGCTGCTGCTGGTGTGACTTATTTTCTGTACAGCAGTTGATGGGTAGCCCCACCAGCGGAGCCAACGCGTGCCTAAACCCGCTGCGCCGACCTTGCCGGAAACCTGATCACAAGTCCGGTTTCGGCGGTTACCGCGCTAGCGGCTAGCTTGCTGAGATCTCGCCGAATTTTGTGCCGAGTTTCGCGGCACAATTTGTTATCCTGCGTCGCGTGAAACGTCCATTTCTGATTGATACCGACACAGCTTCCGACGATGCCGTAGCGCTGATCATGGCGCTGCGCTCTCCCCAAATAGAGGTTCTGGCTATCACCACCGTTGCGGGAAACGTGGATGTCCACCAAGCCAGCCGTAATGCACTCTATACGGCGGAGCTTTGCGATTCGAAAGTGCCGGTGTTTGCAGGAGCGGAACAACCACTAAAACGTCCACATATAAGCGCCTCTTGGTTTCACGGACGTGATGGCCTGGGCGATCACGGCTACCCGCCGCCACGCCGCGCTCCGGAAAAGCAGAGCGCTCCTGCGGCCATCATCGAGACGATTGAATCACACCCCGGCCTGGTTATGGTCACGCTCGGGCCGCTTACGAATGTTGCGCTCGCCTTGCAAAAGAAGCCGGGCATTGCCGCGATAGTGAGCCGCTGTGTGGTCATGGGTGGCGCGCCGTGCTGCGAGGGCAACGTCACTCCCGCGGCCGAATACAACATCTGGTGCGATCCGGAAGCGGCGCGCATCGTGGTGAGAAGTGGTCTTCCCATTGAACTCGTTGGCTGGCACCTTTGCCGCGGCAAAGCAGTACTGAATCCACCCGACATTCAGCAAGTTCTAAGTTTCGGCACAAGTGTTGCCAAGTTTGCCATCGAGTGCAACAGCCGCGCGCAACAGGCTTTCCTCGAACAGTCAGGCGAACACGGGATATCACTGCCCGACCCTGTCGCCATGGCCGTCGCGTTGGATCCGTCTATCGTCACTTCGCAATCAGAACATTTCGTGGACGTCGAAACGGGCAGCGAACTCACCCGCGGCATGACCGTGGTTGACCGACTCAACGTCGCGCATGACGAACGCAACCGCGAGGTCTGGGCCGCAAGTCTCGCCGGAGGACACAAGGCGAAGGTCTTCTGGACCATCGACAACGCCCGCTGGAAACAAGCTCTTTACGCCGCGCTGACGAGATCCATACCCGCGATCAGCTGAGACAAAATGTCTATCGAGAATGCGCTGGTGAACCTCATAGGAGAGTTGGAGCAGGACCGTTCGCTGGACGAACCGCGCCATCTACGTCAACGTATGGAAGCCCTCGATGCCCTTGATGCCTACCTCTCGGACGGGCAACCCATCGGAACAGCACTTCATCGCCGGGCGAGGGCCATTTACGCTGAGTTGGAGTCTGTAAATTTCAGACTCTACGAGGCCATCCGTCGAGATATTCAGCGGGGTGCAGGCGGGGGCAGCCTGCTTGAGTGGATGACCGATGGGAACGGGGCAGCTAATCTCGCGAATTCCAGAGGCTACGACCATCTGGACGACTTGATCAGCGGAGTCCTGCAGTTTGAAGAGCCGTCGGCGGAGATCGTCCAGTTAGAGTCAGAAATGGTACCTTATCAGCCCACGCCCGCGCGCCATATCTTTGATCTCATCGTTCGAATAGCACTCACAGAATGGGACTTCTTGATCGATCTTGGCTCCGGGCTGGGTCAAGTCACATTGATGGCTTCCATTTGCACTGCTGCAAGCTGCACTGGGATCGAACTTGAGCCGTCCTATGTCAATTGTGCCCGGAAGAGCGCTCGGTCGCTAAACCTGAACAACGTGAGGTTTATCCAGGGAGACGCTCGAGAGGCGGATTTGTCCGTCGGAACGATATTCTATTTGTATACGCCCTTCACCGGTACCATCCTGCGAGACGTGCTGAACTCGCTTCGGCAGGAAGCCGTTAGACGACAGATTCGAATCTGCACGTTCGGCCCGTGCACGCGGGTCGTCGCTGAAGAGCAGTGGTTACGCGTCATGGGCGCGTTAGAAACAGACAGAATCGCCATATTCCGCTCCCGCGACTAGACAATGCCACCCGCGACGGGAAATGGCCCGGATGGCTTGGCGTGGGCGCAGCATAAGTAGCCTTTAGAGAATGCGATCGCCCAAGACGGACTCCCGCGGATTTCAGTCCTTTTTCCCAAATTTCGCGTGAGCAGCTTCAATCAGCCACCGCTTTAACACCGTCAAATAGTGGGGATTTACATTCTGAAAGCCAACGCCCATGCCTTGGCTTGGGTGAGAGTAGAGCACGCTGCCTTGGGTCTCAAGAAATCTGCCCTCTTGGTAGACCTTGAGGATGACCTGGGTTCCAGTTGGTCGCGGATCGGGCATTTCCACGTAGCACCCGTAAAGGCTCAGTTCGGTCACACGTGCGGCGACGCCGGCCTGCGCCCCTTTTTCAAGGACCTCGACCGTCGCAATGAAAGGATACCTGGGAGTTCGGCGCCTCTCGTCTTCCATGAATTCACCCCGGATGGCAGTTGCGGGATTCTATCGTTAGTTGGACAGGTTAGGGGCCAAAATAAAGGCCAAAATGGGGCGAAAGTAGGGGAGAAAGTGATGAGAAGGGTCGGGAGGGGTTGGCGGCTACGCAACTTCTACACTAATAAAAGGACTTACGTACTATTAGAATTTCCCGCCTTTCTGCCGATGATACGCGAGTATGCCCAACCTCTACTTTTGCCAGCCCCATGCGAAGAATCAGGGGATGCTGCGAGCAGTGCTTTCCATGAATGAATGCGAACGAGTGGTCAGCAAGCATCCCGTCACATTCTTTGGTGACAATTTTCCCAGCCTTTCCGAGGGAAAGACTGGCGCGGGTGATTTTGCTGTTCTGAAATTCGCCGCGGAAGAGACGGTGGGAGACTGGCGCCCCGGCTTTTACCGGCTCGATTCGGACCTGGTGGAACTAAACGATGCGCTGCGAGATCTGCAGCGATAGGTTCGAGTTTTCTTTCCTCTCATAACCCTTTTTTGTAGTCGATGCTGCTCTGAGCGAACAGCTATCTCCACACATTTCCTGGACTCAAACTAAAGCCCTATTTGATTCTCTGTTGAGCCGTGCGCCGTCGAGGGAAGCCCAAGGCTGTACGAGTTCGAGTTTGGAAATTATCGGGGGTACGCTTGTGTGCGAATTCAGCAGAACGAGCGGTGAATCAGGCGCGAAACCGTTTCCTCTTTGGTGTCCAATTGCGAACAGATTTACGTCACGCACAGCAGAAAAATGGTATTGTTGTGATGCCTATCAGGATCGACACACCAGGCATTCACACATTCAATTAAGAAGATCGCCGGAGAAATCATGGAATTAGTCGCCACACAAGAAGCACGGCCGTGGGAACGTCCCTTCTGGAAACCGGTACACGGCAAAGAAGGCGTCTTCGCATATCTCGTCCTGATTCATGGGCTCGCGATTGTCGGACTGATTCTGTTCCCACTTCCCAGCCTAAAAGTGGTTGGTTTGGCGCTCCTCTTCATTGCATTCGGAGGGCTCGGCACAACGGTCTGCTATCACCGGCTGCTGGCGCACAAGACGCTCAAAGTCAATAAGTTTGTCGAACAGTTCCTCATTTTTTGGGCGGTTTTCAACGGCTCCGGCCATCCCGCGAGCTGGGTCGCTTACCATCGGCTTCATCATTCCGTGACGGACACGCCGGACGACATTTCCAGTCCAAAGCAAGGCGGATTCTGGTGGGCGCATATGCGCTGGCTGTATCAGACGCTGCCCGCGGATAAACACCGCTGGGCTCCCGAATTGACGCGTGGCATGTATACCGCGTGGGGCTGGCTTGAATCTCCCGTGATCATACTTTCCATCTTCTCAGGATTTCTGCTCGGTTTTGGTTGGATGGGCTTCTTTTGGATCGGCGCGATTCGTTTGGTCTACACCCTGCACATGCAATGCTTCGTCAATAGCCTCACGCATCTCGGACATGCCAAAGAGGGCATCGAGGACTCCAGCATGAACGTGTGGTGGCTTGGCCCTTTCCAAATTACCGCCTGGGGCGAGAATTGGCACGCGAACCATCATTCGCACGCCGGCTCGGCGCGCCTCGGCTTGCGCTGGTGGCAAACGGATATCGGCTGGTACTTCATCTGGACGCTCGAGCGCGTCGGCTTGGCGCACAGCGTCAAGCGCCCGCGCATTTCCTAGTTAGCCGTCAGTTTCGTCTCGCCAGAAACGCACTCGCCGCGATGTTATGATGGCGGAGTGTACGCACAGAAATTCAAAGTAAACGTAGTCATTCGCGGCGAGAGCCGTGCCTGCCCGCTCGATTGGCTCGATCAATTCTGCATGCGCAATTTCACGAATTCCGCGGATTTTGACGATACGCTTCCTGTGGCGGATGGCCAGGTCGAAGCCAGCTTCCGCTTGACGCCGGAGCGCTTTGCCGAGGGCCTGGGCGCGTGGCTTACGCAGCGTGGCAAAGGCGAGGGTGAGCCTTTGCTGGTGCAGGTGACTACGGAATAGTCCACTGCAATGGATTGGACTGGAACCGCGACTGGCTAGTTGTTGTTAGGCTGCTGAGTCGCGCTTTTCGCCACTGATGGCTGCACGAATCTCCGGCAGAGCCGCCAAAGTGGCTGCGGCACCGGCTGCGACCAGGTCTGGCGTCTTGGTGAAATCATCCCAAACAAAGGGTTTTACGTCGGGCTCAATAATGACGTCAGCTTGCTGGCGCCAGGTGAGATCGGTGTGCCGCTGGATAATGTTAAAGGAACGGCTCAGCACATCGGTGAAAGTACGAGGCTGTTCGAGGTTGCCGGCTTCGAGATAAACGGCGATCACGACGTCTGCTCCGAGAAGCAGTGCGCCCTCTACGGGAACAGGTGAAGTCAGAAATCCATCCACCAAAGTACGGCCTTCGTATTGAATGGGTACAAAGAGGCCCGGATAGGCGCAGGAAGCGCGCAGCGGGAGACCGACTGGACCTCGCGTGTAGTAGACGGAGACGCCCGCGTTGATGTCCGTCGTGGCGATCGCCAGGGGAATAGCCATCTCCTCGAAAGTCTTCACGCGAGTGAACTGGGCCAGAAATTTCTCCAGGCGTTGATTGGTGGCCAGTCCCAACCAGGAGGGCGTCCAGCGGCCGAAATCCGTGAAGCTGGTGGTCGAGCCGATGCGCTCCATCTCTTCGAGCGAGGTGCCCGCGCAAAAAGCCGCGCCAATCAGAGCGCCAACGCTTGTGCCAGCGACAAAGTCGATGGGGATGCCGGCCTCGCGCAGGATACGCAAGACGCCAATATGGGCGATCCCGCGCGCAAATCCACCCGCGAGCGCGAGACCCACACGAGGGCGCTCGGTCGATTTGCGCTCTTCGGGCCCGGCCAGAGAGAGCAGCCTTTCTTTGGCGGACTGGAGCCAGCCGATGGCGTCTGTCACTTTGCCGGGGCTCATTCTTACAATACTTTAACGCGGGCTTTGCGGCGGGGCCATAGTTCGTTTGACCAGGGGATGGCGGTTTTGTAACCTGTCCCCTCGTCTCAATATCCAAAAAGGGCTCCGGAAAAGGCAAGCCATGAAACGTCGAATCGAGAAAGCAGCCGTCTTGGGCGCGGGAACTATGGGTTCGCGTATCGCTGCGCATCTGGCCAACGCCGGGCTGCCGTGCATCCTGCTGGACATTGTTCCGCCAGATTTGAAGCCCGGTGCACCCGCTGGAGACCGCAACAAAATTGTGCGCGCGGGGCTTGAGGCCGCGAAGAAATCTAAGCCTGCCGCGTTTTTCGTGCCAGCGCTAGCGGAGAAAGTTTCCATCGGAAATTTTGAAGATGATTTGGCGCGCTGCGCAGAGGCGGACTGGATCATCGAAGTTGTGGCGGAAAACCTCGAAATCAAGCGGAATTTGTTGTCGCGCGTGGCGCAATTCCGCAAGCCCGGAGCGATTGTAACCACCAACACGTCCGGATTGCCGGTGCATTTGATCGCGGAATCTATGAGCGAAGAGTTTCAACAGCATTGGGCGGGCACGCATTTTTTCAATCCGCCGCGTTACATGAAATTGGTGGAAGTGATTCCCGGGCCGAAAACATCCAGCGAAGTGATCGAAACTCTCCACGAATTCTGTGACCGCAGGCTCGGCAAAGGCGTGGTGGTTGCGAAGGATACGCCAAACTTCATCGCCAACCGCATTGGAACATTTTCGATGATCAATGCCATTCGGCTTATGACCACGCTGGGGATGACGGTCGAAGAAGTGGACGCATGTACGGGACCCGCGGTGGGGTGGCCGAAGTCGGCGACGTTTCGCACGGCCGATCTTGTCGGGTTGGACGTGCTGGTTCATGTGATCAAAAACATCTACGAGACCGCTCCAAACGATGAATCCCACGAAATGTACAAAGTCCCGCCGCTGATCGAAGAAATGGTCCGTCGCGGTTGGCTGGGCGACAAGACCGGGCAGGGCTTTTACAAAAAAGTGAAAGGCGAGGGCGGAAAAGAAATTCTGACGCTGGACATCAACACCATGGAGTACCGGCCGCGGCAGAAAGCGAAGTTTGCTTCGCTCGAAATGGGAAAAGCGATCGAGGACACGCGAGAGCGTCTGCGCGCTCTGGTTGGCCCGATACTCGAAGGTCAAAAAGGCGACAAAGCCCAGCAGTTCATCTGGGGCGGCCTATCGGAGATGTGCCTCTACGCAGCGCGGCGCGTGCCGGAAATTTCAGACAGCGTTGTGGATGTGGACCACGCATTGCAGTGGGGATTCGCGTGGGAGATGGGACCGTTTGAAATGATGGACGCGATCGGCGTGAAAGCCTTCGCCGCGCAGGTACAGAAAGAAGGGCGAACGCTTCCGCCTGCGATCGAAAAGGTTTTATCCAGCGGCAGAAAAGGATTTTACGAATCGGAGAAAGGCAAGACGACGGTCTTTGATGTCACCACGGGCATGGCAAAACCGCTCGAAACACCGCCGGGTATCATCATTCTAAAATCGCAAAAAGAAGCGGGCCGCGAAATCGAGCGCAACTCCGGCGCGAGTCTGATCGACCTGGGCGATGGCGTGGTGTGTTGCGAATTCCACGCGAAGATGAACGCTATCGGCGCGGACCTGATGTCCATGCTGCACAAGGGGTTGAAGCGGCTGGACTCGGAGTTCGACGCCATGGTCATCGCCAACCAAGCTGTGAATTTTTCCGTTGGCGCGAACGTCATGCTCATGCTCGTCGCCGCGCAGGAGCAGGAGTGGGACGAGCTGCACATGGCCGTGAAGCAATTTCAAAACGTGAATCTCGGATTGAAATATGCGCCGAAGCCGGTCGTTGCGGCCCCGCAAGGCATGGCGCTCGGCGGAGGATGCGAAATCGGCCTGCACGCTGCAAGAATTCAAGCAGCCGCGGAAGCATATATCGGTCTGGTTGAAGTTGGCGTAGGTTTGATTCCCGGCGGCGGCGGAACGAAGGAGATGCTCATCCGCGCGAATGAGCATGCGGCGGGCGGCGAAGATTTGGATCTGTTTCACGCAATGAAGCCGGTGTTCGAAACGATTGCCACGGCCAAAGTGGGGACCAGCGCTGAAGACAGCCGAGCGCTTGGGTTTTTGCGGCGCGAAGACGGCGTCTCCATGAACCGCGACCGCCTCGTGGGCGACGCCAAAGAAGCCGCACTGGCCTTGGTGCGCGCAGGATACAAGCCGCCCGCAGCGAGTTGGCAAGAAGGGGCGCAGACCACGCAAATCAAAGTGCTCGGTGAACAATTCTTGGCAGGCGCAAAGTTGGTGATCCACATGATGCAGCGCGGCGGCTACATCACCGACTACGACGCGCACGTGGGACGCAAGCTCGCGAACATCCTCGCAGGCGGCCCGCTGACCTCGCCGCAATTCGTCAGCGAACAGTACGTACTGGACCTCGAACGCGAAGCATTCGTTTCCCTCTGCGGAGAAAAGAAAACCCAGGAACGTATGGCGTTCACTTTGAAAACAGGCAAGCCGCTAAGGAATTAGGCCAGGGCCTCCTTCAGCGGGATTGCCTCAGTGACGATCCCAGCCTATGATTGTTGTTGGATATGGCAAACACTACGGTTTCCGCCCGGAATGCCGAAGGCGAGATCACATTGAGCGCGCAGGTGTGGAAGGAAGGCACTAACTTCATCTCCTACTCCCCGGAACTGGATATTTCCAGCTGCGGCAAAACGGCTGCACAAGCCAAGTCCCGTTTGCGCCAAGCGGTTTCCCTCTTCATCGAAGAGGCTGCCCGCATGGGAACACTGGCCACGATACTGGAAGAATCTGGATTTGAACGCCGAGGCAAGACCTACAGGCCGCGGCCAGTTCTCGCTCGCGAAAAAATGAAGCTCGCCCTTCCCGCCGCCTAGCGGGTTGTTCGATGTCGCGAATCGTCCCCATCCACTATCGCAAATTGGTCCGCGTTCTTGAGACGGAAGGATTCACTTTCGTGCGCGAGCGAGGAGACCACATGATCTTCACTAAGAGCGGAATTGCGGCCAATTGTCGTGCCGCGCTATGATGCACTCCCGGTATTTATCATAAAGAACGTACTGAGGACCGCCCAAATCAGTCGCGAGAGGTACCTGGAAACTTATGGATCGGCTCTAGCTTTCACCAACAACAGACAGCACTACGCCACCGGCACCGAGAAGTGTTCGTGCGCAATGCGCAGTTTGCCAGAGGCGTCTCGGTGCATGACGTGCGTCGCCCGCACGGTCTCCAGTTTCTCCGCCATGCGTTTGCCGCCCACGTCTCGACCGCTCGCCTGAAATTGGAAAGTGTAGCTGGCGACACCCGCATCGTTGCCGCACAAAACAATGTCGATCGGGCTCAACTTCAGCTCCATGCGCGTTTCCGGGTGGAAGTATTCGCGCGAACGGCGCATCGCCCCCAGCCGACCCGGTTCGCTGCGGCCCATGGCCACCTGAAAAACGGTGCTGCCCGGCGCGTAAAAATTGTTCAGTTCTTCTTCTGATTTGGCCAGAAACGTAGTCCAAAAAAGTTCGACGGCCTTGCGAACGTCCTCAGTGGTCAGTTTGGTGGTGACGAGAGACATCAGTGGCCCCCAACTCGCATTCCAGCGCTCTTTCTTTTGTTACTTTACGCGATGCCGGGGAACTCCAGTGCGGCAATTCCATGATAGTTGCCGAAGCGATAAGAGGCAGAGTGCAAGGGCCTGGTCAAAATAACGGATAGAAACGCATAAAAACGTACTACAATGGCGGTTTCCATTTAGAGAAAACGGAACACCGTGGTTGAGGAGAGTTTGATGTACCGAGCCGCACTATTGCCCCCGCGAGAAGCGTCGAGGATCCTGGGAATCAGCTACCCAACGCTGAAGCAGTGGATCTACCGCGGGAAAATTAAAACGGTGAAGACGCCTGGCGGGCATCATCGCATCCCGGAGAGCGAAATCGACCGCATGATTCCCAAGAAGTTGGATCGCGGCGATATCGCCACGCGCCGCGGCAATTTCAGGAAGATCAGCGGGCGCAACCAACTTCACGGTCGTGTGATAGCCGTCAAATACAGCGGTTTGCTGGCGCAGGTGACCATGGCCATCGGCGAGCAACACATCACTGCCATTATCACGGCGGATGCCGCGAAAGAGATGCGGCTGAAGCCGGGCGAGCGAGCGGCAGCACTGATAAAGTCCACCGAAGTGATGATTTTGCGTACCTGAAGAAACGATACCTTGTGATCGTTGGAGAACAAAAATGTTAAGGCGTCGGGCTCTTTTGATGGCTATTGCAATGGCGCTGCCCATGGCCAGTGCCACGCGCGCACAAGAAATCCGCGTGGCCGCTGCCGCTGATTTGAAATTCGTCATGCAGGATGTCGCGGCTCAATTCGAGAAACAGACCGGAACGAAAGTAGACGTAACCTACGGCTCGAGCGGAAATTTTTTCTCGCAACTGCAAAACGGAGCGCCCTTCGATCTGTTCTTCTCGGCTGACATCGACTATCCCAGAAAACTGGAAGCCGCGGGCCTCGCCGAGCCTGGAACTCTCTACGAATATGCGATCGGGCGCATCGCGATCTGGACGCCTGCGGATGCAAGGATCGACGTAACCCGCCTTGGATGGAAGGCGCTGCTGGATGAGAGCGTGCAAAAAATTGCCATCGCTAACCCGGAGCACGCCCCGTACGGGCGCGCCGCAATCGCAGCACTTCAAAAAGCGGGCATCTACGAGCAGGTGAAACCCAAGCTGGTTTTCGGCGAAAACATCTCGCAAGCCGCCCAGTTTGTGCAGTCCGGAAACGCGCAGGCCGGCATTGTCGCGATGTCACTGGCCGTTTCGCCCGGCATGAAAGATGGCAAGCGCTGGGAAATTCCCGCGGACATGCACCCGCCGATTGAGCAAGCCACCATCGTTCTAAAGAGCGCCACGAACAAAACGGGTGCGCGCGCCTTTTTGGAATTTGTGAAGAGCGAAACCGGACGCGCGACGCTCGCAAAGTATGGCTTCACGTTTTCCGCAGCGGCCGCCACGCCCGCGCCTGCTGGCTCGCAGAATAAATAATCATGGATGCTCTCTTACTTTCCCTTCGACTCGCGTTCTGCGTTTCCGCCATTCTTCTCGCGGGTGGACTGCCGCTGGCCTATTGGCTTGCGTATTCGAATTGGCGCGGCAAGTTTTTGTTGGAAGCTGTCGTGGCGTTGCCGCTGGTGCTGCCGCCAACGGTTCTTGGTTTTTACGTGCTTGTCGCCATGGGTCCGCGCGGTCCGCTGGGAAAACTCTGGCAAACGTTTTTCGGGCACGGCTTGGCCTTCACGTTCGAAGGGCTGGTCCTCGCATCCGTGCTTTACAGCTTGCCATTCGCCGTGCAGCCGCTCATCGCCTCGTTCGAATCAGTAGACCGAAAGCTGCTCGATGCTTCCGCAGTGCTCGGCGCCAGCCGCCTGCGAACGTTTTGGCGCGTCATTCTTCCACTCTCGATTCCCGGTGTCGTGACGGCGGTGGTGCTTAGCTTTGCCCACACCATGGGCGAGTTCGGCGTCGTGCTCATGGTCGGCGGCAATCTTGCTGGCGTCACGCGCACCGTATCGATAGATATCTACGATCACGTGCAATCGCTTGAATACGCGGAAGCAAATCACATGGCGCTTGTACTGCTCGCTATCTCGTTCGCGGTTTTGTCGGTGGTGTACGCCGTTAATCGTCAAGTAGGGCGCCAAATAGGACGCCGTCTGTGGACACCGTGGGCGGCGAAGTAAACGCATCCGCGCTAACCGCGTGCGTGCAGCTGCAACGGACCCGGGCGGGCTCTGTTCCTTTCCTACTAGACGTTTCCCTCCAATTTCCCCCAGGCATCAGCATTCTTTTTGGCCCTTCCGGAGCCGGAAAATCCACATTGCTCGATTGCATCGCGGGATTGGTGCGTCCTGACGCAGGACGAATTGCCGCCGGCGAAGAAGCGTTGTTCGATTCGCAAGCTGGCGTGAACCGTCCGCCTCAGACGCGGGGCGTTGCCTACGTTTTTCAAACCCTGGCACTCTTCCCGCACCTGAGCGCCGAGGAAAACGTCGCCTATGGCCTCGATGGTTTGCCCCACGAACAGCGCTCCGCGCGCGTCGAAGAAATCCTGAAAGCATTCCGCGTGGACAAACTGCGCGCGCGCAAACCCGCAGAAATCTCCGGCGGAGAACGCCAGAGAATTGCTCTGGCGCGTTCTCTGGTAACACAGCCCCGCGTCTTGTTGCTCGATGAGCCGCTGACCGGACTGGATGCGGAATTGAAGGCGGCGATCGTCGATGACCTCCGCGCGTGGAACGCCGCGCGGCGACTTCCGATTTTGTACGTGACACACACCCGCGAAGAAGTGGACGCACTCGGCGAGCGAGTGATCGCGATGGATCATGGGCGCGTAATAAGCACGGGAACGCCCCTGGAGGTGCTGGAAGCGCCGCGGCACAAGCGGCTGGCGCAAGCAGCCGGTTTCGAAAATTTGTTAGGTGGAACGGTCGTTGATTTGCGCGAAGCCGACGGCGTGATGCGCGTGCGTCTCAGCGAAAGCCGCTGCGAGATCGAAGTGCCACTCGGCTACGCAGCTGTGGGAGACCGCGTGCACGTGGCTATCCGCGCAGGGGATATTTTGCTCGCAACCTCGCAGCCGCACGATCTCAGCGCGCGTAACGTGATCGAGGGCAAAATCACGACGATGGAACCGCGCGGGACGCTGGTTCGGGCTGGTGTCGACTGCGGGGTGGAATTTGTCGTGCATCTCACGCCGGGAGCTGCGAGGTCGCTTGATCTTGCGCAGGGCGACCGTGTTTGGCTGGTTCTGAAGACTCATTCGTGCCATCTGGTCGAGGAATAATCGCGGACGAAGGAACGAGCGCACGTACCAAGAGTCTTTCAGGATTTTGGTTTGTTCGCCGCCGCAGCCGTGGGAGCGGAGAATCTCACTTCCGCGGCTTCCAGCGTATCGCCCTTTGGAGTCGCATGAATGAGCACTCGATCGCCGACCGCGAGGTCGGAAAGTTTCGCGGGTTTGTCCTGGCTGGCGTCGGAAGGTGTGCCAGGTTGGTTGGCAACATGAAGAACATAGACGGTCGAAGGAACGAGCTTCACCTCGACGGACGTTCCGTCGGCAGTTTTTACAATTACAGCGTCCGCGGTAATTTTCTGCAACGTGCCGCTAACGTGTTTCTTGTCGCCGTGCGCGAAAGCGCCACCGCCAATGATCGCAAACGCCAAAAGCAATGCCGCGAACCTAAGTTTCATAGCCATCTCTCCTCGGGCTTGACCCTTTCCTGACATTATTCCACGATAGCCCGAAACGCAACTCACTCGACGGATGCCCAACGCGGATATTTTTTCAATCTGCTAATGATGATGTGCTCCCCCCGGAGGCGCCGGCGTTATCCCGTTCAAAAAATCATTTTCCTGCTGTTCCTCCAGCCGATCGGCGGGACTCTTCGGGTTATTGCGCTCCATCTCCAGACGCTCCTCCGTCGTGAGTTGCGGCAAGTGCCGGATGAAGTAGACAAGCTTCCAACTGTCCTCTTTGGCGCCGGGACTCGAAAACGCCGGCATTCCCGTGAATCGCACTCCATTTTCGATAATCCAAAAAAGTTCGCCATCGGAGAGCTTTTGCGTTTCCGCGAGCCGCAGGTCCGGCGGCTTGGGATAAAGTCCGCTCCCCATCATCGTGTCGCAACTGCCATCGTTGCCGTGGCAAATGGCGCAATGGTCTGCAAAGTGCAGCCGGCCGTCGCGCAAGTTCTCCTCGGTGGCGGCTACGGGATTGGCCAGCGCTCGCGCTGCGCTCGGAAGCGCCATGTGCCTGGCTTTCCGCGCCATCACCACCTCAAGCGCGCTGGGTTTCGCTTTTGCGCTCACGCCGTTATGCAGGAACGAATACGACACGAAGCCAATCGCAAGCACCGCAGCGACCAACAAAATCAAAATGGGAGTTTTGCGTTTCATGAACCTCCACCCATGTTAGACGACGCGAGCCACACGGTGCCAGTCCGGATTTAGTGGCCCTGCTGCCCCGCCACACTCGCACCTGCAGACTTGCATTGCCTCTGGTAGGATACGGCGAGCCATGCGAAACAAAATCTATGCGAGCCTGGATTCCGCCTTGGCCGATATTCGGGACGGCGCGCGAATCATGTTTGGTGGATTCGGTGGCGCGGGCTTTCCCAACAACTTGATCCAGGCACTGGCCGCGAAAGGCACCAAAGACATCACGGCTATCAGCAATAATTGCGGAACGCGCGATGGCGAGCTGGGCTTGATGTTCAAGAACGGCCAGGTCCGGCATGTAATCGCATCGTTCCCCGGGCCGCATTCCACTTATTTTCAGGAACAGCTCGCCGCAAAAAAAGTGACTCTCGAACTCGTGCCGCAGGGGATTCTCTGCGAACGCATGCGCGCCGCCGCCGCGGGTCTGTGCGCATTCTACACAACCGTCGGTGTGGGCACGGAAGTCGCGGATGGTAAAGAAGAGCGCGTCATCGAAGGGAAACGCTGCATCCTTGAAATGCCCATTCACGCGGACTACGCTCTCATCAAGGCAGAGACGGCCGACGAGTTGGGCAATCTGACCTACCGTCTCGCAGCCCGGAATTTTAATCCCATCATGGCTATGGCTGCGACGACGACGATCGTGGAAGTCGACGAAATTGTTCCGGTCGGTGAAATCAAACCCGAACATGTCGTGACGCCGGCGATTTTTGTGCACCGCATTGTGCAAGCCAAAGGAGTCCGCTATGCCGGATAAACCGCGGCTGACTCGCGAGCAGATCGCCAAACGCGCCGCACTGGAGTTGCCAAACGGCGCGTACGTGAATCTTGGCTGGGGCATCCCCAATCTCATCGCGGATTATCTGCCGAAAAACGTCGAAGTGTATTTTCACAGCGAGAACGGAATTCTGGGCATGGGGCGGCGCGCAAGACCCGGCGAAGAGGACTACGATTTAGTCGATGCAATGAAAGTTCCAGTGACCTTGATTCCCGGAGCGTCTTTTTTTCATCAGGCGGACGCGCATCTCATGACGCGCGGCGGCCACCTGGACGTTGCCGTGCTCGGCGGCTTTCAAGTTTCCGAAAAAGGTGACCTCGCGAACTGGAAAATCCCCGGCACGAAAGGCTCTGGCGGCATTGGCGGTGCGATGGATATCGCGGCAGGTGCGAAAAAGCTGATCGTGTGTATGGAGCACACCACCAAGGAAGGCGCGCCAAAAATCGTGCGCCAATGCACGTATCCGCTGACGGGGCTCGCCTGCGTCGATACCATCGTCACCGATCTGGCGGTGGTTGACGTCCAGCCGGAAGGACTTGTGCTTCGCGAGATCGCCCCGGGATGGGACATCGAAGAATTGCAGAGACTCACTGGAGCTCCGCTCACGTCGGTGGGCCGCGCGCCGGAAATGCAATTTGGTTGAACGCTCGCGCAGGGCCTTGTAATTTGGAGACGCCGGCCAAACCTGTGCGGGGCGCCACTGTGCTGGGACCCGGAAGAGAAACGCTACAAACACAATGCAAAACTACAAACGCGCGGCGACGCGCGCGGCGATGTGCCCGTCGGCCGTGCGAAAAATGAGCACGAGGCTGTCCGTGAGGGGCACGCCCGCGCCGGGAATACCGAATTCGTAGGACCAGATAAAGCGTTTTGGCAATTCCGCCGCAAGCTCCTTCGCGTACGGCGCGATGGGCTCGACGGAAAAGTGCACGACCGCTACTTTTCCCGCCGGTCGCAAATCCACGCCGTGCTTCCAGTACAGCGAGAGTCTCAAAGAGCCCATGGCTTCCTGGGTGAGATAGACACCGGTGCCGACCGGCTGAAGCCCCGTGGAGCACGGCTGATCCCGGATTGTCATCGAGAGCAGCACTTTGTCGGGAAACTGCGTGACTTCATTTGTGCCGAGGCGAAAGATAGTTCCGTCATCGCTGTCGTAGGATTTCAGGTCGTTGAAGAATCCGGCGGAGGTGACGCGGCCATTGACGCGGAAGCAGGGGCCGTTGGGAATGCCGCCATCGCCAATGAGAAAGACGCCGCCGTAATAATTCTCAATCTTGGGATCCGGAAGTTTTGCGTGCTTGGACTTTTTTTGCGGCGGGGCGTTTTGCGATTGAGCGCCAGCAGGGAGGCAGAAAAATAATCCGGCGAGGGCCAGGCAAGAAATTCGTGTGATGGTCGCGCTCATAGCTGGCATCCGACGCCGTCATTTTACTCCCGCAGGCTGGGCCTTGAGAAGAAAGGTTATGCCGTCGGTCGTGTAGGTGGCTTTGCCGCCTTCGAGAGGCTTGGCTTCGACGTTTCCGGCGCGGACGGCCTCGATCGCAGTGACAAGCCTGGGCAGAACAGAAGGATCGGCGACGGGGACGTTGTGCGCGCCGAGGACGAGTTTCACTTGCGGCGCGAGATCGGCGAGCCATTTTACCGACGCGACGTAGGCGTCGAGATTTGTTTCCGGGCGATAGAGCCAGATGGGCGCGGGATAGTAGGTGTCGCCGGTGAAGAGCAGGCCGTTGGCGCGGTCGATCATGCAGATGGCGTCGGGGGTGTGGCCGGGAGTGGAAATGATTTCGAGCGTGCGGCCGCCGAGATTGATTTTGAAACCATTTTTCACGAAGAGCGAGACGTGCCAGGGCTTGGTGACGTACGTCTTCGGATCGAAGCCTCTCGGGAGATTGCCGCAGATCATGCCGGGGGCGAGTTCTTCTTGCGCGTCGTCGCGCGAACCTTTCGCGTTTTGGCGCGTGAAGTCCGTATCCATGCCGTAGATAAAAGTGAAAAGGGAATTGCCGCCGACGTGGTCATTGTGCGTGTGCGAGTTCAGTACGACGACGGGCCGGCTCGTCAATTGCGCTACGACTTTGCGGATGTTGGCGATGCCCATGCCGGTGTCGAAGAGCAGCGCTTGCTTGGTGCCGACGATGAGATAGGAGATGACTTCTTCGGCTTGATGCGGCTCGTAAATGGCGAAAACGCCGGGAGCGACTTTGTAGACTTCGAACCAGGGATCGTTGGGGAGGACGCGTTCGAGAGTTTTGTATTCCGGCCGGGGAAGCGCTTTGCACCAGTCTGGGCTGATGGTTTGCGGAGAAAAAGAAGGAAGAGGATTTAACGCAGAGGGCCGCAGAGACACAGAGTTCGCAGAGAAGAAGGAATAAGCAGACGGGAACAGCGAGCCAGCGATGAGAGCAGCAACAGCGAGGGCACGGTTCATTTCAGGATCTCGATCTCCCTGTTGGATTTGGATTCTGTTCAGCGCCGGGAACAAATTCGACGTTTCGCAAAGCCTTACGACTATAGTACCGGTTCACGATCGCGTAGCCGCCAATCATCGGAAGCGTAAACACCACCATTCCCAATAGTTTCGGATATGTTGCAAGCGGATCGTAGAAACCATCCCTCTTGAACAACATAGCCCAAACCAATCCGGCGACCGGTATCGACAGAAATACCCACAAATATGCCCATCTACCCCATTGCCCCGTGCCACCCAATATCATAAGTCCGCTCACTAACGCGATAAACGGAGCCAGAGGCGGGTCCATCGTAGAGGGTTCACCATACGAAAGCTCAATGATCAGCCCCAAACAGCAGCCCACAAAGATCAGAAAGCCAGGGACCGCAAGAACGACGAACCTAATCGCCGCTTCGATCTTTAGCCTGGTACGGTCTGCGGTCTGTCGCGCTCCCCTCACGCTCGATGGAATCATATTCGTTGCCATGGATGCGCGGAGTTCATAGACGCTCATTTCGCAGATCCAGAGAGGAAGATGGATTTGGGGAGCATCATGTGGACGCCCTTGTTGCCGTCGACTAGTTCGGTGATGTGGAGGTCGGCGGCGACGCTGGCTAGCATGTAGGCGTCATCGCGGGAGAGGTGCTTTTCGGTGACGAGGAAATCGATCATTTCGCGGACGGCTAGCGTGGCGCAGGCGCTCAGGTCGTCGTTGAGGCCCATCGTGATGTAGTGCGTGGGCGTTTCGGCGCGCGGCCACTTTAGGTGCATGTCCTTGCGCACGATGAATTGAAACGTGCCGACGAGCGAAGTTTCGAGCGCGGTGATGTCCACTTCGCCGTCACCTTGGCCGGCGTGGCCGTCGCCCACTTCAAAGAGCGCGCCGGGCGCGTGCACGGGAATGTAGAGCGTGGTGCCGGCGACGAGGTCCTTGTTATCGAGATTGCCCGCCATAATCCACGGCGGAGCGCTGTTGAAGCGGCCCGCGCTTTCCGGCGGCGCGTCGCCCATGCTGCCGAAAAAAGGATGCAGCGGAATCTCGATGCCCGGCGCGAATTTGGCGATCATGCGCTTTTCATCCAGCGGAATGATTTTCATTTTCGCGTAAGGATAATCGTCCGGGATGTAGCCGCGGCCCGGCCCGAACGCGTTGTACGCATACGGAATCGCGAGTTTTATGCCCAGAATTTTTACTTCGAGCACGTCGCCCGGCTGCGCGTCCTCAATATAAATCGGCCCCGTCAAAATATGCCCGCCCGGCCCTTTGTCTTTCACCTGGTCGGTAATATCGCGCAGCGATTGCTCCACCTGCTCCGGTGGCAATCCCGCATCCTCCAGCCGCTTCGGGCTATTCGTAATCAGCGTCTCAATCGACACCGTGTCGCCCGACTTGATGCGCAACACCGGCGTAGCTTTCGCATCGTAATATCCCCAAGCCACCGTCTTCGGCGTCGCCTTCAGCGTGTACGTTGCCTGCGCAGGCACATTCTGCGCACGCAGCGAGCTTGCGAAAGCGAAGAGACTCACCACATAAAGTCGTTTATTCAAAGGGAACCTTCCTGCGACTCACCTGTTTGAGCAGGCCGTCGTCAAAATGAAATCTCATTAAATCCAATTCAGTCGGGCAGCAGTGCTCCCATCCGTGTACGCCGCGGATCTTAAGACTGCTAGATTTCACGTCGAAATACGCGCCCGCTGTCTTGCTGCCCCGGAAGATTGAAAAGAATCTGTTGAGCAACTCTAAGGTGGCCGTCCACACGTTGCAGTAACTGAACAACGCCAATGTCGCTAGAACTCCCCATCCATGCAACCCATGTGTAATACGCAACAGCGAAGTTGGTGTTGACGGGATCATTCCCGATCGGTTTTACCCATTCAAATTTCACGGCGTCTCCACCGCCCTCGTTATTCCTCCTTTCGTACGCACCTTTGCGCAAGCGGGCTCGGATGTCCGTTGTGCCGTTTTCGCCGAAGATTATGAGTTCGGCATTCCTCAGGTTCGGTTTACTAAACGAGGCGACCGCGTCGGGATACGAATAATTCGGAAAGTAGATGTTCACGGTGGCCGAAGACTTCGTTTGTCCCCATGTGAGCGAAGGGACGAGTAGTGAGGGCATAAGCAGGCACGAGATTGTCGCGATCAACCGAAGTCTGCGTGACATAGAAGTTCTCACGGGTGCGTCATGTCCTCGGGCTTGACGAGGGCGTCGAATTCTTCGGCGGTTACGTAGCCGAGATTGATGGCGGCTTCGCGGAGGCTGAGGTGGGAGTGGTGGGCGGCTTTGGCGACTTGGGCTGCGGCGTCGTAGCCGATTTTGGGGGCGAGGGCGGTGACGAGCATCAGGGAATTGTGGACGTAGTGTTCGATTTGCGTGGTGTTGACTTCGATGCCCTGGACGCAGTGGGCTACGAAACTGTTGGAGGCGTCGGCGAGGAGTTCGACGGAGTGGAGATAGTTGAAGATGATGACGGGCTTAAAAACGTTGAGCTCGAAATTGCCTTGCGAGCCGGCGAAGCCGATGGCGGCGTCATTGCCCATCACTTGCACGGCGACCATGGTGAGGGCTTCGGCCTGCGTAGGATTTACTTTGCCAGGCATGATGCTGGAGCCGGGCTCGTTTTCGGGAAGAATGAGTTCGCCGAGGCCGCAGCGCGGTCCGGAAGCGAGCCAGCGAATGTCGTTGGCGATTTTCATCAGCGAGGCGGCGAGCGTTTTTAGCGCGCCGCTGGCGAAGACGAGTTCGTCGTGGGCGCTGAGCGCGGCGAATTTATTGGGATGCGAGCGGAAGGGCAGACCTGTGAGTTCTGCGATTTTTTTCGCGGCGCGTTCGGCGAATTCGGGATGGGCGTTGAGGCCGGTGCCGACAGCGGTGCCGCCGATGGCGAGATCGTAGAGGCCGTCGAGAGCCATGGCGATGCGGCCGCCGTCGCGGTCGAGAAGATTGACGTAGCCGGAAAATTCCTGGCCGACGGTGAGCGGCGTGGCGTCCTGCAAATGGGTGCGGCCGATTTTTACGATGCCGGCAAATTCCTTGGCTTTGGCGTCGAGCGCGTCGCGAAGTTTCTTCACGGCAGGGAGAAGTTTCTGGCGCGTTTCCGTGGCAGCGGCGATATGCATGGCGGCGGGAAACGTGTCGTTCGAGGATTGCGACATGTTTACGTCGTCATTCGGGTGGATGGGCTTTTTGCTGCCCATTGCGCCGCCGGCGATTTCGATGGCGCGGTTGGAGATGACTTCGTTGACGTTCATGTTGGTTTGCGTGCCGCTGCCGGTTTGCCATACGCGCAGGGGGAAATGCGCGTTGAGCTTTCCGGCGATGACTTCGTCAGCGGCCTGCGTGATGAGCGCGGTTTTTTCGGCGGAGAGCTTGCCGAGGTCCTGGTTGACGAGCGCGGCGGCTTTTTTGAGGATGCCGAAGGCGCGGATCAGCTCGGGGGGCATGGTGTCCTTGCCAATGGCGAAGTGGATGAGCGAGCGGGCGGTCTGCGCGCCGTAGTAGCGGTCGGCGGGGACGTCGATCTTACCCATGGAGTCGGACTCGGTGCGGGACTGGATAGAGGCGGTATCTATGGTTTCAGACATTGTGGCTCCTGTGGAATTGGCGGCCCTGATTTTAGCAGGGGGACGAGGTAAAGAAGTAATGAAGTAAGGAGCGGAGGGCGCTCGATCGGTAAGTAGCGATGACGTGGGGGTCCCCATGCACCCCGCCCCTGGGGTATCCAGAGAATCCTGAAGGAAGTCCCCGAAAGAAGATGGGTTGCGGGCGTTGCTGTGCGTGCGCAGTCGCGGCGCGTGGCAGGTAACTAGCTGCCAAACTTTCGGGTTGGAAGCGGGACCCCTCCCCTGGGGTTTTTTGTAAACATGATGTAACGAACTAAGGAAAAGGAGACGGACCAAGCTTAGACCGTGCCGGGATTACTGCCGGGGTAGAGTTCGCAGCTCTTCGGGTGGAACCGCAACGACTTTTCGGTCGCGCCAGATATAAAGCGGGAGCCCCTCACGAATATGCTCTTCAATGACTCGCTCTATCGCGGCCTTCATGGCCATTTCGGCGCGCTCGAGCAGCGGCAAATCAAGAATATTCACGGGGGGACTAATCATGCTTCACCGTGGCTCCCAATCGTCTCATTATACGGCCCTTCGCTTGCACATCCGGCGAGAAAACGCGCGCTACTCGTAGCGCAGGGCTTCCATGGGGTCGATGGAGGCGGCGCGGCGGGCTGGGACGAAGCAGGCTAGGGCGGCGGCGGCGATGAGGATGAGGGTTACGCCGGCGAGAATCAAGGGGTTGCGGGAGCTTTCCATGACCCAGCGTGTGGAGAGCTTGTTGAAGGCGACGCTTAGGAGGATGCCGGCGATTAGGCCGGCGCCGACGTTGATAGCGGTGGAGGAGAAGACGATGCGGAAGACGTCGGAGCTTCTGGCGCCGAGAGCCATGCGGATGCCGAATTCGTTGGTGCGGGTGGCGACACCGTAGGAAACCACGCTGTAAAGGCCTACCGCGGCGAGAAGCAAAGCGAGGACGGAGAAGATGGCGAAGAGCGTGGCGACGAAGCGCTGTTGGGAGTACTCCTGGAGGTCGGTGATCCAGGCCTCCAGGTCGCGAACCTGCATGACTTGCTGTTCGCGATCGAGCGTAACGAGACGGGCGCGAATGTCGTGAAGGATTGCGAGAGGAGCGACGCGCGTGCGCACCAGGATTTGCGTGAACATGCGCATTTGTAGCGTGAATGGGACGTATATAGCGGGCTTGATGGGATTGCGAAGGCCGTCATCGCGAACGTCGGCGACGACGCCAACGATTTGCAGCCAGCCGTCGGCGCCAGTGGCGGCGGGAGAATAGGGAGGCTCGTCTTTCATGGCGGGAATGCGGACTTGGTGGCCGATAGCATCGCCGTTGGGCCAATATTGTCGGGCCATGGTTTGGTTGATGACCGCGAGTGGCGCGGCGCGCATGGTTTCGGTATGGTCCCAAATGTGGCCCTGCGAGAGCGGGATGTGCAGGACGTCGAGATATTCGGGGCTGATGTAGTTGACGCTAGCTTCTGGTTTTTCGGTGGCGGCGCTGCCGAAGATTTCGAAGCGCGTGTCCCAGCCGCTTTCGGGCGGAGTAGCGTTGGTGGAGATGCCTGCGGAAACGACTTCAGGCATGGTGGCGATGGAGGCGCGAATCTGTTCGAAGTATTCGGAGCGGTCTTTCCAGGAGACGTGCGTGTTTTCGTGAATGGGGATGGGAACGGACATAGCGGCGTGAGGGTCGTAACCAAGATCGGCGTGAAGGAGGCGGAGGAAGCCTTTGCCGGCGGCGCTGGCAGCGGAGAGAAGAAGAAGCGTGAGAGCGACTTGCGCGGCGACCATGACTCTGTGGGCGCGCTTGGCGTGGGAGCTGCCCATGACGCGGCGGCCGCTGCTTTGCATGAGGCGGCCGATATCGGGGCGAGAGAGTTGGAGAGCGGGCGAAAGGCCGAAAAGAATCGCAGTGGCAAACGCCAGGCCGGCGCTGAAAAGGAGAACGGGCAGGTTCATCTTGATGACGGATTCAGCCGGAATAGAGTTCTGCGGAAGCCACGTGATGATGAGAGCGAGGCTCTTCCAGGCGAGCAGCACGCCGAGGGAGGTGCCTGCTAGCGCAATGGCCAGAGATTCGGTGAGCAGTTGGCGGATCATGCGAAAACGGCCTGCACCGACGGCCGCGCGGACGGCGAGCTCTTGCTGGCGTTCTGTGCCGCGCGCGAGAAGAAGCATGGAAACATTGCCGCAGCCGATAAGGAGCAGCGAGGCCACCGCACCGAGCAGGAGATAGAGGGTGGGGCCGAGAGGTTTGGCGTAGAGTTCCGTGATGCTGCGCAGATTGACGCGAAATTTCTCAGGGTAACGCTCGGGGGATTCTTTGGCGAACTGTTCGAGATAGGGCTGAAGTTCGGCGTTGGCTTGAGCGGTGGTGACGTTGGGGCGAAGTTTGATGGAGGCCCCGAAATAGATATGTGGGTCGCGCGTAACCTTGAGCGGAAGATACATGTCGACGTCAGCCCATTTGAAGCGCGGAGGCATAACGCCGACGATCGTGTACGGCTTATGGACAAGTTGGAGGGTGCGGCCGACCACGTTGGGGTCGCCCAAGTAGTAGCGCTGCCAGAATTTGTAGCCGAGGACGACGACGGGCTGAGCGTCCTGGCCGAAAGGAGCATCGGAGGGCATCAGCCAGCGGCCCATCAGAGCTTTTGTGCCCCAGTGATTCGGGTCATCTGGGGAGAGATAGGAGGCCCTGACATCTT
This sequence comes from uncultured Acidobacteriota bacterium, assembly GCA_963833345.1. GTDB lineage: Bacteria > Acidobacteriota > Terriglobia > Acidiferrales > UBA7541 > Acidiferrum. The sequence continues at coordinate 5,508,488 of CAWHXI010000002.1, forward strand.
CGGGGAGATCTCCGTCGGTGGTGGTGAGATTCCAGTAGTCCATGCCGGCGATGCTCTCGACGGACTTGGCTTGGCGGAGCTGTTCCAATTGTGGACCGTTGAGGCCGGCGTAGCGATCGTGGCCGGCTGCGTCGAGCATGCTGGGTTCCATGAGGCGATCGGAGCCGGGGTAAGGGAAAGGATCGATCAGTACGGCGTAAATGACACTGAAGACAGCACTTGTGGCGGCAATGCCGAGAGCTAGCGAGAGAATCGCGGTCAAAGTGAAGGTGGGTCGCCGGCGGAGTTCACGCAAGGTGAAACGCAAGTCGAAGAGGAAGGAGTGCATAGCGGCCTCGCACCATTGGACGAAGGACTTGATGCTCAGTTAGTAGACGAGAGTTCTCAAGAATAGTTCCATTAGGCGTTGTAAATTGTTTGAAAGTCGGTAGGCACGGCCTGAGATGTGGAGTTAGGCGATTGGAAACAGGCCGGTACCCGCCATGCCTCAAAGGGGAGTCAGAGGCGCTGCGTTGTGTATAATTGAAGCCTTGGGGAAGCAGCGGAATTCATGCCAGAAGAGACAAAAACGGTAAGGGCTAGCGCGGAAGTGTCGCGAGAGCGCCAGCGGCGGTTCCGGCGGACTCGCGCGCGCGAGCTGAAGATGATCGCCAAGGCGCTGGCGTCCACGAAGCATCCGATCTTGGTGCACATCATTCCGATGCGGCGCTGCAATCTGGACTGCGGCTATTGCAACGAGTACGACAACGTGTCCAAGCCAGTCCCGCTTGAGGAGATGAAGGGGCGGCTGGACATCCTGGCGGACATGGGTACGTCGATCATCACCATCAGCGGGGGCGAGCCACTGATGCATCCGGAGCTCGAAGAAGTCATCCGGCACATCCGGAAGCGCGGAATGATCGCGGGAATGATTACCAACGGGTTCTTGCTGAGCAAAGAGCGGATCGGTACGCTGAACGAGGCGGGGCTTGAGCACCTGCAGATCAGTATCGATAACGTGGTGCCAGATGAAGTGTCAAAGAAGAGTTTAAAGACACTAGATATCCGGCTGGAATGGCTTGCGGAGTTCGCCGTTTTTCAGGTGAACATCAATTCGGTGCTGGGGAGCGGCGTGAAGGATCCGGAAGACGCGCTCAAGATTGCGCACCGGGCGGTGGACTTGGGATTTACGAGCACTGTCGGCATCATCCACGACGGGAATGGGCAATTGAAGCCGCTCGGACCGCGCGAGTTGGAGATTTTCGAAGAAGTCATGACGCTGGGGAAGCGGTCGTTTTCGCGATTCAACGATTTTCAGCACAGCGTGGCGCGCGGCAAAGAGCACGACTGGCGTTGCCGCTCGGGAGCGCGGTATTTGTACATTTGCGAGGACGGGCTGGTGCACTGGTGCTCGCAGCAGCGCGGCTATCCGGGGATTCCGCTGGCGCAGTATACGGATGAGATGCGCCATCGCGAATACTACACGGCGAAACATTGCGCGCCGATGTGTACCGTCTCGTGCGTGCAGCAGGTGGGGATTATCGACAACTGGCGCGGCCCGCAAACGCTAAAGCCAAAGCCCATGGCGCCTCCTTCGCCGCGGCCGGAGCTAGTCCAAATCGGCAGTGCACGGAGCGATTCCTAAGAGCGAACTAATTTTCTTCCTGCCACGTACTCTCTAGTTTCTCTCCGCGCACATGGCTGGGCGTGATTGATTGACGATAGGGCCTTGCTTCCGAAGAATGAGAGCATGCCAGGCGCAGCGATTGAAATTGAAAATCTGACCAAGGATTACCCGTACGGGTTTCTGCACCTTAAAAAGAAAAGGTCGCTGGAAGGCTTGACCATGCAGGTCGAGGGCGGCGAGGTGTTTGGTTTTCTCGGGCCGAATGGGGCGGGAAAATCCACGACTATCAAGCTGCTTGTCGGCTTGATTTTTCCCGACGCAGGCAGCGCGAGCATTTTGGGGAAGCCGATCACGGACATCGAAATGCATCGCGACATCGGCTATATGCCCGAGCAGCCGTATTTTTACGATTATTTGACGGCGGCGGAGGTGCTCGATTACTTCGCGAGGTTCCACGATTTGACGGCGGTGGACCGGAGCGAGCGCGTGGCGCGTATGCTCAAAAAAGTGGGACTGGAGACGGCGCGGAAGATTCAGCTGCGCAAGTATTCGAAGGGGATGCTGCAGCGTGTGGGTTTGGCGCAGGCCATTTTGCACGATCCGAAAGTGGTGATTCTGGATGAGCCGATGTCGGGGCTCGATCCGATCGGGCGGCGGGAAGTGCGCGACATTATTTTGGAATTGAAACGTGAGGGACGGACGGTACTTTTCTCAACGCATATTTTGTCCGATGCGGAGATGCTCTGCGATCGCGTTGGGGTGATTGTCGGAGGAAAGCTCCGCGGCGTTGGCGCGCCGGGTGAGATGGTGGGGATGAAAGCGCAGGGGATGGAGATTCTATTCGAGTTACCGGGAGTTGGCTCGAGCGCGGCCGCCGTGATTGCGAAAGCGACGAAAACGGGCGACCGTTACCGGTTGCAAGTTCCTGAAGAAGAGTTGTACGCAGCGCTGGAACAGCTTCGAGGAGCGGGAGCGAAGATTCTTTCCGTGGCGCAAGTGAAAGCATCCCTGGAAGAGTATTTTATGCACCTAATCGAAGCGGATCGCGCGCAAGCGGCGGCGGTCGAGGTGAGCGGGAAATGAGGCGCGCGGGCGCGGTAGCGTTGAATACATTTCGAGAAGCGGTGCGCGACCGCGTTTTATACAACCTTGTTTTCTTTGCGCTGTTGATGATGGCAGCGGCGATCTTTGTCGGGGGAATCTCGATCGGGATCGAGGAGATGGTGATCAAGAGTCTGGGGTTGAGCGCCATCAGCGTGATTGGTTTGCTGATGGCGGTGTTCATCGGCGTAGGCCTGGTTTACAAAGAGATGGACAAGCGGACGCTGTATGCGCTGCTGGCCAAGCCGGTGCGTCGGTGGGAATTTCTATTGGGAAAATTCGGAGGGCTGGTGCTTACGCTAGCCGTCAACACGCTGGCGATGGCCGCGGGATTATTTGTGTCCTTGCTGTATGTGAAGCATCATTTGGAGAGCACGGATGGCATGGTGCTCATCGCGGTCTATTTTATTTTACTGAAGTTGATGCTGGTGGTAGCGCTGGCCTTGCTTTTCTCGTGTTACACCACGCCTCTGCTGGCCATTTTATATACGTCGGCGCTGTACATCGCCGGACTGTTCGTGGAGGAAATGCGTACGTTTCACTTCGCCACGCCCAATCCCGCGATGGAGGCTCTGCTACGGGGACTTTCTTACTTGCTGCCGAATTTTGAGAATTTCAATGTGATGGCTGCGGCCGCGCATGGACGGGAAATTCCCGGGGCTCTGATTCTGCAGAACACGGCTTACGCCGTGTTGTACAGCGGCATCGTGCTACTTGTGGCCGCCGCCGTCTTCTCGCGCCGGAATCTGAAATGAGTTCACAGAACTCGAAGAATTGGCTGCTGCTGATATTGCTCCCGGTGGGATTCGCGGGCGTGTGGCAGCTTCAGAAACACATCGACGGCCAGCGAACTGCTCTGCACCAGGAGCGCGACGAGCTGGTGCTGCGCTCCGGCAAGCTCTTGAAGGCGATGAGCCTTGAATACGCGCCATTGATGGCGGACATCTATTGGACGCGCGTGGTGCAATACTACGGCGAAAAACGCGCGAGACACGATCCGAATTTCGAGCTGCTGTGGCCGTTGTTGGATGTCACGACGACGCTCGATCCCAACTTGCTGGTGGCTTACCGCTTCGGTTCGACCTTTTTGAGTGAACCATCTCCGCGTGGGGCTGGACACCCCGAACTTGGCATCGAGCTGCTGGAGCGAGGAATTAAAGCCAACCCCGAGTACTGGCGGTTTTATGAAGACCTGGGATTCATTTATTACTTTGAGCTGAAAGATTATGCAAAGGCTTCAGCGGCGTTTGCGGAAGGAAGCAAGAATCCGGATGCGCAAATTTGGATGAAAATCATGGCCGCGAAAATCGCAGCTGAGGGTGAGTCTCTTCAGACGTCGATCTTCTTGTGGAACGAGGTCTATCAGACGGCAAAAGATCCTCAAGTGAAAGAGAACGCCCTGACGCATCTGCAACTGTTAGCCGCCGAGCAGGACTGCAAACAGCTCGATGCGCTCGCGGATGAATTTCAGAAGCGGACAGGCCGGCGCCCGTCGCGCATGGGGGAATTGGTGCAGGCGGGGCTGTTGCCGCGAGTGCCGGTGGATCCGGCGGGCTTTCCTTATGTTTTCGAGCCGGACGGCAAGGCCGCGCTGAATCTGGATAGTCCTTTGCTCGAACAACAGCTTCTTCACCAAGACTCGAAGTGAACTTCAAGTATCGGGCCGCTCATTCCTGCGTCTTTTCCGTTTGCTCTGTGGTGCAGAGGAGCGTCATTTGGGGGTCGACAACGAGCTTGTGCGGCGCGATTTGTGTTGTGAAGTGGAAGGAAGTCTCCGGGCCGGCGGCGACGACAGTGCCGAGAAAAACATTGTGCCCTAAGCCGGTGTTGGCGTAGAGCGGCACGCTAACGATGAAAGAGCGCGGCACGCCGGTCTGAAAGAGTTTTCCGCGGACGACTTCCCCTTTATCGGTATGGTGCGTGGAAAACTCCAAGCGATAATGCGGAATTCCTGTTCCGCGCACCCACTGCTCGAAAAACCATTCCATGCTGCGGCCGCCTTCAAGATCCATGGCCGGCGTCATGACGGCCTCGACTTCGCGCTGCAGATCGTTGGTGGAGAACGCGCGGTACGCGTACTTTGCGGAAATCGTTCGAAGCAAGGCTACGAAGCGTGCATCGGGATTTGCGCCCGGCTGACGCAGCATTTCGCGCAGCATGTGAATGATCCACGAGCCTTTGCTGTAAATCACTTCTTCGAAACCGCTCGGAGACTTTGACGAATTCAACCGGTTGCCGAGAGGCAGCGCCCCAATTTCGCCAGCAGGCGTGTCCGATCCCGGAGCCTTCTCCTCGAGTTGTTTGCGGTATCGTTCAAGCCAGACGCGAAGTTCGTGCTGGGAAGGCTTTCTGCTGTCCGCGAAGAGCAGCGCGAGATAGTTAGCAATAGCTTCATCGATCCACTGATCCCGGTAACTGGACCAGCCAACGACGTTGCCCCACCACTGATGGGCAACTTCGTGATAGGGGACGATGTCGGTAAACGCTTCCTGCCGGGTGGAAGAGAGTCCGGCGCGGTTTTGCGCTTCGGGGGACAGGAATGAAAATGTTGAAATGTAAAGCAGGCCGGGCCAGCCCTGGCCAAATGTGCCAGGAATCTGGGAGACACTCAACGTGCGATAAGGAAAGGGCCCGCTAAAGTTTTCATAGAAGCGAATGGAAGAGTCAATTTCTTTGCCGAGCTGCTTTAGCGCGTCGGCCGGGCTCGGGGTTGGCGGTTGCATGGCCGCGCGGCTGTTTGCGCCAGGCATGCGGAATGGAACATCGACCGACGGAAGCGAATTCGGGTCTGGCGCATCGAGACGATTGCTGAGGGCTTGCTCGAGCTGGCGGTTGGCGTAAACGTCGATCGTGCGCGTTTCGGCGGCGATGGAACTGGAAGCGTATTCGCCCAGATTGAACCCGGCGATGGCGAGCGCCTTGTCGCTCCGCCAGTGGCCTACGCGAAAATCTCCAGAGCCCTGTTCATCAAGCTTGGCGCCGGTTGCAACCAATTTTAGATGGCGAGGCCAGCGCATGGTGAGGTTATATGAAGCGAAATCCGCTTGATCGCCCAGGTGGGGATACCAGCTCTCGCGCGCGCCGACGAAGAGTACGCCGTTGCCGGCGTCTTCGATGACATTGCCGCGGTAATGAAAATGAATTGTGAACTCCTGGCCTTTCTGCGAGGGCTGCGGGAGCACAACATGGAGATAGTCATTGCCGCGCACACTGCGTTCCTGAAGGTTCATGCCTTCATTCTGGAAATAGGCCAACGTCTTCCCCTGTTCGTTAGAAACGGTTTCGGCGTGGAGCGCTCGGGAAAGTTGGAAGGTCAGTATGCGCTGGCCGGAAGTTTCGGCGCGCAAATGGACAGCGGCTGTGGCGTCCAGGGAGTTATCCGGCTGAACGGTCGTGTCTAGCGTGTAGTCGAGCGCGTGGAAATCGACAGAAGGAGGAACGGAGCCGGGGACACTGTAAGACGCCCAAACATCGTAATACATAAAGTTGCCTGATTTACGCCGCTGACCTAGAAGGACCTGTTCTCGCCGCTGGGGGTCGAAGAGAAGATCGAAGGAGCCGGTCTCGATGCCTTCAAGCGCCGCATAGAAATAGGGCTTTGGATTTTGCGAGAGGCGGTCTTCGAGAATGCGCAAGGATTGGGAAGCATTGAACTGCGCAACGAACGGGTCCGAGAGTGAAGCGAAGGCGGTGTCCAATTGCGGAATGAGATTAGCAGAATGGAACTGTCGAAGGAGATCGTCGGCAGCGTCATCGGTGAAGCGCACGTAGGCGGTGAGGAATTCCTGGTCCAGAACGGGAGCGCCCAGAAAGTGAGCCATCTGCTGTTTTTCCACCGGTTCGCGAGGAAACGCTAGCGCGTGGCCGCGGCCGGAGAAGACGAATCCGGTGACGCTGCCGTCAATGGGAGCCAAAAAAGCGAGTTTGCCTTCTTCGAAATAGATTTCCACGTCGCCGCGGCGGAGTTCGATGCGGTTGCCGGCAGCGAGTTGGTAAGTGGCGGCGGGGTCGAGACGCAGGGCATTGATGGCGTCGTAAAGTTCGTGGGGCGACTGATTGGTGGCGGAGGATACGGGCAGCGCAGTGAGACACCACACGACAAGAAGTGCCACCCCTGGCCGCATGCAAAGAGTGTAGTCACATTCGGCATCGCGGAACAAGGCCGCGAGGAGCGCGAAGGCGAGGAGGATTAGAATCAGAAGATGGGACATTCCACATTGTTTAGACGCGCTCGGATGATGTGTGCCGTAGTGTTTTTTGCGGCGGTTGTGGCGCGTGCGGACACGATTGTTCTTAAGAACGGACGGCGGATTGTCGCGAACAATGTAAGAGAAGAGGGCGACAAGGTTAAATACGAGACATCCGCGGGTGAGCTGAGCCTGCCGAAGTCTATCGTCGACCATATTGAAAAAGGCGGGGGCCTGCCAATGGGGGATTCTCCCGCGGCTGCGGCCGCGAATCTAGCTATTACTCCGCCCGCGATGGTAACGATTAACGGAGGCACGGAAATCGAGAGCAGCGCCGTGCATGACGGCGCGATTGACCGGGAGTACATCGCGAAACTCGAAGCAGCAGCGCATGCTGGCGATCAGCGCGCGAATGCAGGTGCTGCGCTTGCGCATCATGCGGCGGCGCAGTTCGAGCTTTCGCGCGGCGACATGGAGCGCGCGCTGGCCGACGAACGCACGGCGCTGACCTATTCGCCGGAAGAACCGGCGCTGCTGATGAATGTGGCTTATTTGCATTTGCGGCGAAGCGAGTACAAGCAGTCGCTGGATTATCTGGAGCGCGCACGGCGCGTCGCTCCGGACAACGCCGATGTGGCGAAGCTGGCGGGCTGGGCGTATTACGGCTTAAACAAGATCGATCAGGCGGTTGCGGAATGGAAGCGCGCGCTGGCTTTGCGGCCCGATCCGGAAGTGCAGGCGGCGCTCGACAAGGCGCAGCGCGACAAGCAGGAAGAAGAAAGTTACAAGGAAAACGAGAGCAGCCACTTTACGCTGCGCTATAGCGGCTCGGCGGAGCCTGCGCTGGCGCGCGACGTTCTGCACACGCTGGAGGCGCATTTTTCCGCGATCGAGTCCGAGCTGAATTTTGCGCCGGCCGATTCCATTGGCGTGGTGCTCTACACGCAGCAGGCTTTTGCGGACATCACTCGCGCACCCGGCTGGGTTGGCGCGCTGAACGACGGGCGCATTCGCGTCCCCGTGCAGGGATTGACCGGCGTGACGCCCGAGCTATCGCGCGTGCTGAAGCATGAGCTGACGCATAGTTTTGTAGGGCAGAAGACGCGAGGCCACGCGCCGACGTGGATACAGGAAGGTTTGGCGCAGTGGATGGAAGGGAAACGCAGCGGGGATAATGCCGCGGTTCTTGCGCAAGTTTTTCAGGAAGGGCACGCGCCTTCGCTGGGCCAACTGGAAGGATCGTGGATGGGTTTGCAGAGCGATGCGGCAGGTTATGCGTATGCGTGGGCACTCGCGAATATTGAATGCATCGTGCAGACGGACGGCATGGGAGATGTGGAGCGCATCCTCGAACGCATCGGTAGCGGAAGCTCAACAGAAGCAGCGCTGCGCGAAGTGCTGCACAGTGATTACAACGATTTGATGCAGTCTACTGTGGAATATCTGCGAAAAACGTACGGACACTAGCCGGATCGAACCATCAAATGTTTTCAAGAGTGCAGCAGCAATGCCGCCAGTAGCGCTGCCCGGGCGGGCATGGTGTTGATTAGCATGTGTTCGTCCTTGGAATGGGCGCCGTGGCCGACAGCGCCGAGGCCGTCGAGCGTGGGGACACCAACTGCGGCAGTGAGATTGCCGTCCGAACCGCCGCCGGCCGTGCATTCTCCAAGTGACAAGCCCATCTGCGCGGCGAGCACTTTGGCTTTGGTGTAAAGGGCCGCGCTGGATTTGCGTTCGAGCGGGGCGCGATTGAAGCCGCCGCGAACTTCGAGCTTGGCTCCGGGAAGAATGGGACGGAGCGCGTGCAGGCCGCGCTCGATACGACGCATGTCTGAAACGCGCAGCGCGCGGAGATCGAGGACGGCGCGGGCTCGCTCGGCGATAACATTTACGCGCGTGCCGCCTTCGATGACGTCAGCATTGACGGTCACGCCGCGCCGAAGGTCGTTCCACTCTTGAACACGGAGGAGTTGCCGCGAAAGCTCGTGAATCGCGTTGATCCCTTCTTGTGGCGCGAGGCCTGCATGAGAGGCGCGTCCATAGACGATGAGTTCGGCCTCGCCAACCCCTTTGCGTGCGGTCTTGATCAAACCTTTTGGCCCGAGCGATGGCTCGAGTACAAAGACGGCATCGCTGCGGCGAGCTTCAGATTCGATGAGTTTCCGAGAAGCATCGCTGCCGATCTCTTCGTCAGAGGTCCAGAGAAAGACCACACGGCGGCGCAGGGGAACTTTTATTTGTTGTAGAGCATCGAGAGCAAAGAGCGCTTGAGTGAGACCAGCCTTCATATCGAAGATGCCGGGACCGTACGCCTTTCCAGCAGAAACACGGAAGGGCATTTTGGCTAGAGCGCCGCAGGAATAGACCGTGTCGTAATGTCCGAGCACGAGGAATTGGCCTGCAGGCCGCGATTTTTGAGGCCACCAAGTGACGCGAAGCTGATCGCCGCGAACTTTCTGGACGATTCGTTCGACGCTTGCGCCGCGCTTGTGCCATTCCGCGGCGAGAATGTCACAGCAACGGTCAGCTGGCTCTTTTTCGAGGCTGGGAGACTCTGCGAGAACGAGCCGCTGGAGAGTGGAGAGCATCTCGGGCAAGCGAGTTTTCAGAAAGCGCAAGAATTCCTTCGGATAGTTGGTGTCCGGCATGGCCGGGACATGCTAACAATGACGGGCAGCGGGAGCAACGGCACGGACACAAAATGCGGTGAGGACGCGGATTTCAAGACTCAGCATTGCGGGCGGCGGGGGAGCGCGCGTAGCCGGGTTGACGTGGGTTCGCATATAATAGAAAGTTTGCTGGCAAAGAGTGGGCGCCGCAGGGAGGATCTGTGGCGCGATGGGGAGCAGGGATGATACTCGACGTTGTTGAAATACAGAAAATATTGCCGCACCGCTATCCGTTTTTGATGGTGGACGCGATTTTGGAGATGGAGCGGCTGAAGTACATCGTGGGCGTCAAGAATGTATCCATCAACGAGTCGCATTTTCAGGGGCACTTTCCGGGTAAGCCGATCATGCCGGGCGTGTTGATTATCGAGGCGATGGCGCAGACGGGCGGGTTGCTGCTTTTGCTGGAGATTCCGGATCGAGACAACAAGTTGCTGTATTTCGTGGCTGTGGACGGCGCGCGCTTCCGGCGGCCGGTGGTGCCTGGCGACCAGTTGCGGCTGGAGGTGAAAGTTATTTCGTGGCGGGGCGACTTCTGCAAGCTTGAAGGCAAGGCTACCGTGAATGGGCAATTGGCTGCGGAAGCGACGCTGATGTGCAAGATGGTGGACCGCGAAATGGGCGCGAAGGCGGAAGAACCCGCGAAATGAGCATGCCGGAAATTCATCCGCAGGCAATCGTCGCATCAAGCGCGAAGCTTGCCCCTGGAGTGAAAGTTGGGGCTTATGCGGTTGTGGGCGACGAGGCGGAACTCGGCGAAGGATGTGTTCTTCATCCCCACGCGTTTGTAGGCGGGCCCGCGAAGTATGGCCGCAACAATGTGTTCTATTCGTTTTGCGCGGTCGGCGGTGATCCTCAGGATTATACCTATCGCGGCGAGCGGACCGAGCTGGTTGTGGGCGACGGCAATATTTTTCGCGAGTACGTCACCATCAGCCGAGGGACACAAAAAGGCGGCGGAATTACGCGAATTGGCAACGAGAATTTCTTTTTGGCGTACTCGCATGTTGGGCACGACGACCAGATCGGCAACCAGACGCTGTTTGTAAATGGCGCGACGCTAGCGGGGCACGTCGCCGTCGAGGATTTCGCTACCATCGGCTCGTTTTCGGTAGTGCATCAGTTCTGCCGTGTGGGACGGTACGCCTATGTAGGCGCTTGCACGGTGATTGTGCAAGATGTTCCGCCGTTTTCGCGCGTGGTTACGGAACGCGAGACTAAGAGTTATGGCGTCAACACCATCGGTCTTGAGCGCAAGGGTTTCTCCAATGAGCGGTTACAGGTGCTGGATCGTGCCTTTCGTCTACTGAGCCGTTCAAAAATGAATACCACGCAAGCCCTCGCTGAGATGCGAACGAAACTGGCCGGCTCTGACGACGTACAGGAACTCGTCCGATTTATTGAGAGCGCCGAGCGCGGAATCGTTAAGTAAGAGTTACCGCCAATCCTACATTCCATGCCGGACACCAGCGCAAACGTGACAGGATGGGGGCTCATCGCCGGAAACGGGCGATTTCCGTTTCTCGTGCTGGAAGGCGCGCGTAGCCAGGGGATCGAAATGGCGGTGATCGCGCTGAAAGAGGAAGCCTCGCCGGAATTGGAAAAAATCGCCAAGCGGCTGCATTGGGTAAGCCTGGGCGAATTGAGCAAAGCCATCGACTTGATGCACAAAGAAGGTGTGACACAAGCGGTGATGGCCGGGCAGGTGAAGCACAACAAGATTTTCAGCGCGATCAGGCCGGACTGGAAATTGACGAAGCTGCTCTTCTCGTTGCCACGGAAAAGTACGGATGCACTGATCGGTGGCATCGCGCGCGTGCTGCAGGATGAAGGGATCCAGCTGGTGGACTCGACGCTGTTTCTGAAACCGCTGTTGCCCGAGCCGGGCGTGCTCACGCGTAGGGCGCCCAACGAACAGGAAAGCGCCGACATCGCTTACGGACACACTGTCGCGCGGCAGATTGCTGACATGGACATCGGTCAAACGGTCGTGATTTCGGACCAGGCCTGCGTGGCCGTGGAAGCTATGGAAGGGACGGACGAAACCATTGCACGCGCGGCGCGCATCGTTGGCGGTAAGGCTCTGGTGGTCGTGAAAGTTAGCAAACCACGCCAGGACATGCGCTTCGATGTACCCGTGGTTGGTTTGCCGACCATCGAGCAGATGAAGAGCTCTCGCGCTACAGCCCTGGCGGTGGATGCGAGACGCACCTTGCTGTTTGACCGTCAACAATTGATTGCGTTGGCCGATGCAGCGGATATCGCCATTCAGGCGTTTCCGCCGGCGACGGCTGCGGAACCGAAGAGCGCTTCAGGGGGAATAAGTAAAGAATGAGCGGCGAGGGGCAAGATACTAGAAAAGTCCGCGCCGCCGTTGTGGGGGCGGGGGAATTTGGGCGCAACCATGTGCGGGTGTATCGCGAGCTAGAGGGTGCTGAACTTGTTGGCGTTTACGATCAAGATCAGCCTCGCGCGGAAGCCGTCGCTGTAGAATTTCAGACCAGAGCGCTGCGCAGCCTGGCAGAAGTCCGCGAACTTGCCGAAGCCGTTAGCGTGGCGGTCCCGACGGTCGCGCATGCCGAAGTGGGTTGCCAGCTGATCGAGAGCGGGCTGGACGTGCTGGTCGAGAAGCCCATGGCCCTGAATCTCGCGGAGGCGGATGCGCTTCTCGAAGCGGCGCGGCGGCACAAGCGGATTTTACAGGTGGGACACGTCGAAAGATTTAACCCAGCCGTGGCAGCCGTTGAGCCGATACTCAATCGGCCGCTTTTTTTCGAAGTACATCGTCTGGGAGTGTTTACGCCCCGCAGCCTCGATGTGGAAGTGATTTACGACGTCATGATCCACGACCTGGACATTCTGCTGGCGCTCGTGAAGGAGCCGGTGACCGAATTGAAAGCGGTAGGCATACCCGTGCTGACGGACAAGGTAGACATCGCCCACGTGCGGCTGGAATTCGCGGGCGGCGCTGTCGCCAACGTAACCGCGAGCCGAGTCTCGACGGAACGCGTCCGCAAAATGCGATTTTTCCAGCAGCACGAATACATTTCGCTCGACTACGCGCGCCGCGACGCGCTGCGTGTCGGCGTAAAGCGGCCCGGACCGCAGCCTGAGTTTTCGTTTGAAAAATTGCCGGCGACTGACGTGGAACCGTTGCATGCGGAACTCGAGGCCTTTTTGGAAGCGGTACGGACTCGCCGCGAGCCGCCTACCAACGGCGCCGCTGGCCGCGCGGCTTTGGAACTGGCCACCCGCGTGATGGCAAGCATCCAGGAACACGGCGAACGCGTCCAACTAGCAGCGTTCGCCTCACAAGAGAAAGCAGGAAAATGATTCCCCGCACCCTGGTTCCGGAAGGTGCTCGTCTGCCTGCCGCGGCGGACACCGCGACACAGCGCCGTCGTCCCACGACGCTCGACGAGCGCACGCTCGTTCCGGCCATGCTGCCGATCATCGAGTTGGATGGCAAATCGAGTATTCCCAGATCGCTGCCGCTCGAGTCAATTGCCGCGCGTGTGGTGGTTCCGCGCGATGTGAATCAGGAAGCCTACAACGTCAAGGAAAACAAGTCGACTCCCGTCCAGCCGACGGACATGGACGAGCGCATCGCCATCCCGCAAGGCGGAGCGCCGCTGGAAATGACGGAAGGCCGGCTGATCCCGCCGGCCGATATCGTCGATCTCGACGTCTTCATGACCGGTGAAGTGAATCTTCTCACCAAGCCGCAAACGGAAGAAAAAACAAAATGGGATTTGATCACGCGCGTCTCGTCGTTTGCGTTTCACATACTGCTGTTTGCGACGATTATCCTGTGGGCAAAGATCTTTCCTCCTCACGTGCCGACGAAGGATGAAATTGATCTCGCCAACCGGCAACTAACGTGGATTCCGCCGGAGAGTTCGTACGCCCCCAAGCCCAAGGCGGAACCTCGTCCGGCACCCCCGCCTGCGATGCATGTCGACCCGCGCGTAATAAACAAAGTGGCTCCTCCCGTCGCGCAGCCTGCGCCCAAGGCCGAGCCTCCCAAAAGGGAGTTGCCGGATGCCCCTGCACCGAAGGTACCGTCGACTCCGCACGAGGTGGAAGCGCCCGCGCCCAAGCCGGATGCTCCGAAGCCGCCGCTGAAACTCGATACTCCGGACATGCCCAAGCCGCAGCACGGGCTGGTGTTGCCGAAAGCTCCCACAATCGAGGATACCGTGCAGGATATGTCCAGGGCGCCGAGTTCCGGCTCGCGTCCAATTGGTGGCGGAGGTCGCGTTTCGGGCCGCAGCAGTCCTGGCGGGGGTGGAAGTGGGGGAACAGCCTACGGCGGACTCGAGATGCTCACACCTGATCAGGGTGTGGACTTTAACAGCTACCTCCAGCGCGTGTACGTCACGGTAAAGCGAAACTGGTTTGCCATAATGCCCGAGTCGGTCGAGCTTGGTGAGAGAGGCGTTGTGGTCCTTACGTTTAAGATCATGAGGGATGGTAGCGTCCCAAACCCTGAGCCTGTTATTAACCGCAACTCGGGAAAAGAGCCGCTCGATCGCGCTGCTTACTCTTCCGTGCGCGCTTCGAACCCCTTCGAGCCGCTGCCCTCGCAATTCACAGGGCCTTACATCGAGCTGCGTTACACCTACCTCTACAACATCCCGCCAGAGAGTTATTCTCACCAACAGTGAAACTCGTCCGCCAGCAGGTTCTCGGCAGTCTCCTTCTCGCGCTGATTGTGCTTATTGTGCAGCTCCTGCGGGCTTGGCATATTCTGTTTCGATGAATCCGGGCATATCTGAACTGCCGCTGGTTGCCGTGGTTGGGCCAACGGCATCGGGGAAGTCTGCGCTCGGCGTGTGGCTGGCCGGACAATTCGGCGGAGAAGTGCTGGCATGCGATTCGACGCAGCTCTATCGCGGTTTCGATATTGGCACAGCCAAGCCGGGACTTGCAGAGCGCCGCGGCATCCCTCATCACCTGATCGACTCCTTAGCACCTAGTGAAGCAGCGACCGCTGGCGGATACCGTCAGATGGCGTTGGTCGTTCTGGAAGACTTGCGGGGCCGCGGCCGTCTGCCGATTCTTACCGTCGGCACGGGATTGTATTTGCGGGCATTGCTTGAGGGATTGGCGGAGGTACCGCAGCGCTCCGAAGAATTGAGAAATAGGCTGCGGGCGAGTGCGGAGGAGCATGGGCCGGGTTACTTGCACCGGCTGCTTGCGCGGCTGGACCCCGAAACGGCAGGGAAAATTGCGGCCGCGGACGAGCAAAAATTGATTCGCGCAATCGAAGTGTGTGTGCTTGCACGGCGGCCGGTTTCGGAAGTACACCGTGCGGGGCGTACTCCGCTTGCAGGCTGGCGCGCATTGAGAATCGGATTGATGCCGCCGCGGGAAGCTCTCTACGAACGCATCCACGCGCGCACGGACGCAATGTTGGCCCAGGGCTGGATGCAAGAAGTGCGTCGTCTGATGGATGGCGGCTTCCCAGAGAATGCCAAGCCATTCGATTTCATCGGCTATCGCGAGCTGCGAGAAGTATTGCGCGGAAAGAAGAATCTCGAAGAAGCGCGCGCGGCGATTCAGCTGGCTACGCGGCGCTATGCAAAACGCCAGTTAACCTGGTTCCGCAAAGATCCCAATGTCCACTGGCTCACGGGTTTTGGCGACGATCCGCATGTTCAAGACCAAGCGTGCGAGTGGCTCCGTCAGCAGAGCTTGCTAGAGTCGCCGCGAACGAGCTGAGCGCGTATAATGGCCCAGGTCAAGAAAGACCCCTTCTACATGGCTCCTTCGGGACAATGGCTTCAGGACTGACTTCGTGACGAAAACTTCGCAAACAGTGTCTACGGCGGATCGCGCTTTACTCGTTGGTTTGGGCTGGAAGCGCAAGCCGCGCTTTCCTGGGATGCCTGCGGGCGAGCAGGGCAGGGAATCGCTCTTGGAGCTTGTCGAGTTAGCGCGCAGCGCTGGGGCCGAAATCGCCGGGACTGTTTTTCAGGTGCGCGAATCGGCGGACCCGGCGACGCTTGTGGGGCGCGGCAAGCTGGACGAGATTCGCGCGGAGGCCACTGCACACAAGGCACCGCTGATTATATTCGACAGCAACCTCTCCCCCATGCAGCAGCGCAACATCGAAGAAGCCACCGAGCGGCGCGTCATCGACCGCACGCAGTTGATTCTGGATATTTTTGCGCGCCATGCGCGCAGCCGCGAAGGACAGTTGCAGGTCGAACTTGCGCAGTTGAACTACATGCTGCCTCGGCTTACGGGTAAGGGCGCTTCGATGTCGCGTCTGGGAGGCAAAAGCGGCGGCGGAGGTTCCGGCGGAGCGGGCGGCGGAGCGGGGCGCATCGGAGTTCGCGGACCCGGAGAAAAGAAACTGGAAACGGACCGCCGGCGCATTCGCGACCGCGTGGGCAAAATTCAAAACAGCATTGAAGACATTCGCAAGCAACGTGCTCTACGGCGCGAAGCCCGGAACGCTGTGCCGCTTGGGACGATTGCACTTGTGGGCTACACCAATGCGGGCAAATCGACTCTGTTTAATGCACTGAGTCGCGCCGAAGTGCTGGTTTCCTCGCGCATGTTCGCGACACTGGACCCGACCATTCGCGCGATTCGTTTGCCATCGAATCGCCGTGTCCTTGTGTCGGATACGGTGGGATTCATTCGCGATCTGCCCAAGGCATTGCTTACGGCGTTCCGCGCAACGCTCGAGGAAGTACAAGAAGCGGCTCTGATACTCCATGTGAGTGACGTCTCGAACCCGCATCACGCCGAACTCGACGAGGAAGTGGACAAAATTCTGAATGACCTCGGCGTAGCCGACCAGCCACGGCTACGCGTGTTCAACAAAGTGGACCAGCTCACGCAAGAGCAAAGATCTCCGCTCGTCCATCCGTACTCAATGGGAGCAGGAACAAACGGCGGACCTGTGCTCGTCTCGGGCCTCACCGGAGAAGGAATCGACGAGTTGTTGCGCCGGATGGACGCGGCTCTTCCGGTCGATCCTGTCGTGACGCTTTCGCTGCGACTGCCGCTCGCTGAGGGCCGCACTCTGGCGCTAGTGCATGCGCTAGGCCGTGTGCTACATTCCGAAGTCGAAGACTCTCACATGCTGATGGATGCCGAAGTTCCCGTGTCGATTGCGCGCAAACTGAAGCTGAGTACGTTCGCTAAGGATGGAACTTCGAGCCGAACGCGTGCGTAATAGGAGGTGAGGGGGTTGCCATGATTACGTTTATCCTGTGGTGCATCTTGTTCTTCCTCTGTTGGCCGCTTGCCTTGCTTGCGCTTGTGGTTTATCCCATCGTTTGGTTGATACTTTTGCCGTTTCGCATTGCGGGAATAGCGGTGCACGGCGTTTTGGCGTTTTTGAGAGGCCTCTTTTTCCTTCCGGCGCGACTGTTGCGCGGACCGCGGGCTATTTGAGGGACGGCCTGTCTGTTTGCACTAAAGTAACTCCTCCTCGGGCATCAAAAAAACACCGGTTCTGGCTGCTAAATAGGTCTTTCTTGAATAGTTTGCGCAAGGTTGCCAGGCCGATGTTGCTGTGGAAAGCTTGTGGAAACTGTTTCTTCCAAAATAGCGGCGCGCCAAATTATGCCATCAGAATCATGGAGGTATTTTGCAGGTCTTGTTCCTAACATATTGAATATAAGGTAGTTATCGGCACTGCGGTCCCCGGAGCAAGGTGCAACAAAGGGTTAGCTTCTTCGTTATCGATTTTCGACATTTGCACAGGTTTGCAGCAGAGAGAGTACGGATGAGTACAGCACTCCGCGCGGCGCAACTCATTTTACTTGTTGACGTTACAGTACCGCTGCAGGGTCTCCGCGATTCATCTGAAGACGCTGACAGACGTTGACGCCCGCACGGCAGGAGTCTATAGTCAGGCGAGCGGTGGCCAAAGCCACAGGGGCGGCCTCTCCGCCGCCATGTTTCTATGAATCTCCCCAACTCACTGACGGTTCTGCGCATCTTTTTCGTTCCCCTGCTGATTGCGGTTTTGCTCACAAAGAGCCCTAACGTCGATTTCCTCGGTTTCCCCATGCATTTCGAGTTTTGGGGAGTCTTGATTCTGCTGCTGGCAGCGGCAACAGATTGGGCCGATGGTTATTTTGCGCGACGACGGCTTCAAGTGACGACGCTCGGGATTCTTTTGGATCCTATCGCGGACAAACTGCTGATCTCCGCGGCCTTTGTTTCCCTCGTAGGCATGCAATTGGTTCCCGCTTGGATGGTCGTGATTATTATCGGGCGCGAATTCACGGTGCTCGGGTTGCGCAATATCGCCTCGGCCGAAGGATTTACGATTGCGGCTTCTTTGTTGGGCAAGACGAAAATGGTTTTGCAGGTGTGCGCAGTCGCAGTCCTGATTGCCGGAGCGCGACAGGAACCACATCCTTGGCTGAACAAGGTGGGGCGATTCCTTCTCTGGCTGGTCGTGATCAGCGCTCTGCTATCGGCGGCGCAATACTTTCTGAAGTTTTGGGGCCAGCTTGACGACCGTATCAAGCAGCGGCGTAAGCTGCGCTTGATGGAGAGCCACAAAAAGTCCGAGGATGCCGTCCCTCTCTGAAACCGGTCGCCGAGCTCTGCTTGCATTGGCGCGCCGGGCGATTGCCGAGGCCGTTTCCCTCCAGAAGTCTACCGGGGATATTCCACAAAGTGGAGTGTTTGCAGAAAAACGCGGAGTGTTCGTGACGCTACATAGGAGCGGCCGTTTGCGCGGCTGCATCGGCGTCGTTGAGGCCTTCGAGCCACTCGGCGAATCCATCGCGCGATGTGCGGCCAACGCGGCTTTGCACGATCCGCGATTTTCGCCCGTCCGCGCGGAAGAGCTCCCCGAACTAGAAATCGAACTCTCTCTACTGTCTCCGCTGGAGCCGATTCTCGCCGAGAAGATCGAGATCGGGAAGCACGGTTTGCTGATTTCCCAAGGTCCGAAACGCGGGCTTCTGCTTCCACAAGTCGCGGTTGAGCACAAACTAAGCTGCGACAAGTTTTTGGAAGAGACTTGCCGCAAAGCTGGTCTGAACGCAAACGCGTGGCAGGAGCCAGAAACACAAATCCTGGGATTCACTTGCGAGGTCTTTTCGGAAGGTGGAAGTACCGGGGAACAACTTGCTGCGGATGGCTGAATTCTAGAGAACATACCAGTTGTGGTGATTGCCTGCTCCAAAGGAAAGGCCCGCACGAGTAGTGGCTCGCAGCGGGCCGGAAGTTTCTGTCTCGCCTTTAGTTGGCGGCCTATTCGATTTCGACGTAATCGCCGGTGTAGATAGTGATCGAGCTGTAGGTGATCAGCACGGTCGAGGAGTTGCGGCTCACGTTGATGACGATGCCTTCGCCGAGCACTTCGCGCGGTAAATCATTCCAAGTATATTTCCCAGGCGAGCTCCCGAAGCCATAGATGCGGTCCTGATAATCTCTCGTCTGAGGAGCAAGCTCCGCCCTCGTGCCCTGATAGCGGAATACTCGAAAATAATCGCCTACTTTTACGCCCTTGTTGGTCCCGAGGTTTACGTAGACAGTGTTGCCCCGCCCAGCGGATTGCTGATAGTCCTTCGACTCAACCACCATTGCGACTGGCTTGCCACTAACGGGTGCGAAATGGTCAAACGTGCCCGGGTCCTTGAAAGGAGGGTCAGGTCTCTCTTGATAAGGCAGCACGATATCGCCACGCTGCATATAGTCGCAAGATAGTGTTACTTGCGCGATCGCCACCTTTGGCTGGACGACAACGACTCGAAGCTGCCCAGCGTCCAAATAGTGCGTCCCCATGGCCTTTATCAGCTTGTCCTGCCACTTGAACCACTCCATTTTCAGAGCATCGCTCTCTGCCCTAACGACGGTGTACCTATCGCCCACGCGAACGCCTTTGTCCATGCCGCGGTTGATATATACATAGTCGCCGCGGGCGAACGTGAGTTTATCGCTTGACTGCTCACCGGAAACCAGCCGGGTTGCATCCGGGACCTTCTCGTCAGTGACAAAGCCCGAACAATAGACGGCCGAAAAATTCGCCTGCGGGGGAACAGCGGAAGTCTGCGCCGAGCAAATTCCGGCGCCAACAAGGACAACCGTACATAGAGCAGCTAATTTAGCGCGCATTCCAAGACTCCTTCAAACACGCCCTACGGGCCGTGCGGGGACGATTCTTAGCGAAATTAACAGGGCTGCCCCCATGCGTCAACAAATACGCCGGGACCGCTTTACACTTTTGCTACGGGCATGCTAGAAGCCTTATTCTCAATAACATGGCAAGAACCACGCTGCGGAAAAGTCTGTTTGGGGTGGGCATAGGGCGGATCTGCGCGGTGGCGGCAGCCTCTACCGCTACGGAAATGGCCGATCTGGTCCGTGTTGGACTTCGCGAAACCCCAACTATCGAGCTGCGTCTGGACTGGCTGCGCAGCGATTCCGAGCGTTCCCGTTTCCTCCTATGGCTGAAAAGGAACAGGCCGCGCGGCACGACCTTTCTCGCCACCTGCCGCCGCCGCGAAGGAGGGGGCAGGTTCCGGGGAGGCGCCCAAGCCGAGCTTTACTGGCTGAACGAGGCCCGCGAGGCGGGCTGCTCCTGGTGCGACCTGGAAATCGAGACGGTGCGCGAATTGCCGCGCAAGTCCCTGAATGAACTTGGCTTGCCGCCACATATCTTGCTCTCTTTGCATGACTTCCAGCGCATGCCATCGCAACTGAAGTCGGTCCGCTCTGCCGCGCACCCTGAGGCCGACGCCCTGAAAATTGCCGCCCAAGCACACACCATCGGCGACAGCCTCCGCCTGTTGCGTCTGGTTCGCCGTTCGCCCAATCTCGTCGCTGTGCCCATGGGCGAAGTTGGCCTCCCCGCGCGCATCCTCGCCTTGCGAGAAGGGAGCGCGCTGGCCTACGCGCCGGTTGGTGAAGCCACTGCCCCCGGTCAAGTTTCCCTGCACGCTTTGAAGCATCTCTACCGAGCGCATGAACTGACCCAGCGCACTCGCGTCTACGGCGTGATCGGTGACCCGGTCGGGCATTCCCTGTCGCCGCTTCTGCATAACACCGGCTTTGTCGCGCGAAAAATCGATGCGGTGTACTTGCCCTTCCTCGTAAAAGATCTTGGCGATTTTCTGAAGGCCGTGCCGGAACTTGGAATTCGCGGCTTCAGCGTGACCATTCCGCACAAACAATCCATTCTGCGACACTTGAAGGAATGCGAGCCGCTGGCCGCTGAGATTGGCGCCGTCAATACGGTCGTAGTCCGTCGCGATGGTTCGCTCTTCGGCTGGAATACCGACTACATCGGAATTCTGCGTGCCCTCGAGAAGAAACTTGCTATGGCCGGAAGCCGTGTCCTAGTCTTTGGCGCGGGCGGTGTAGCACGAGCCGCCGCGTTCGCTCTCGCGAAAGCGGGGGCCCATGTCGCGGTCTGCGCCCGCCGGGAAAAGGCTGCGCGAGAATTAGCCAGGGCCGTCGGCGGCGAAGTTGTTGTGCGCCGCGCGTTACGCAGAGAATCTTTTGACGCGATCCTGAACGCCACCCCTATCGGCATGCATCCTCACGATCGAATTTCGCCGTTCTCACCGCAAGAACTAAACTGCCGCATCGTCATGGATCTCATCAACCGGCCCGAAAAGACGCAACTCCTAAAGCTCGCCGCCCGCAAAGGAATCGCCACGGTTTCCGGAGTGGAAATGTTTATTCCGCAGGGCGTTGCTCAGTGGGAGCTCTGGACGGGCCAGAGCGCGCCGGAATCCGCCATGCGCAAAGCCGTTCTGCGCGCGTTGCGTTCTGAAGAAAAGTCCCGTCAGCACAGTTAATCCAGAAATGCGATAATGCCGACCACTGAAATACAAACTGCGGCCGTGAACTGACCCAATGATCCAGCCGGACTTCCGCGAATTCCAGCGCCTCGCCAAACAGGGAAACCTCATCCCTGTCTATGACGTGTTTCCCGCCGATTTGCTCACGCCCGTCAGCGCCTATCTGCGTCTGGCGCAGGGCGCGCGATATTCCTTTTTGCTGGAGAGTGTGGAAGGTGGCGAAAAGATCGCCCGCTACACCTTTGCAGGCGCGAATCCCGAAGAAATTTTTCGCTATGCGGGCGGCGCGTGCGTTTTGGAGAGCCACAACCGTATCGTTTGGGAAGAGCGCGATCCAGTTACCTTTCTTCGCGCCCGCATGGAGCGCTTCCGCCCCGTGCGATTGCCAGGCCTGCCTCCGCTCGTCGCAGGCGCTATCGGGTATTTTTCTTACGACATGGTTCGCATTATTGAGCGCATCCCAAAACGGTTGCGCGATGACATCGGCCTGTACGACGCGATGTTGATGTTCTATCAC
This sequence comes from uncultured Acidobacteriota bacterium, assembly GCA_963833345.1. GTDB lineage: Bacteria > Acidobacteriota > Terriglobia > Acidiferrales > UBA7541 > Acidiferrum. Next base: position 5,530,357 of record CAWHXI010000002.1, read on the forward strand.
GGTATTATTGCGTTCGATCACGTGCAGCATCGCTTGTGGATCGTCCGCAATGTGCATACGGATGGCGAGGGCAGCCTCCGCACGAAATACAACGCCGCGGTTCGCGAGATTCGCAAAACGCGCCAGCTGCTAGAACAAGCTTCTCCCGCCGAGCAGCCGAAGAAGAAAGCCAAGAGGGGCCGCGCTCCGCTCCGCGTTACTTCCAATTTTCGCCGCGCGGAGTATCTCGAAGCTGTTCGCAAAGCCAAGAACTACATTCGCGCCGGCGATATTTTTCAGGTAGTGATTAGCCAGCGTTTCTCAGCTAAAACGCATGCCGCGCCGTTTGACGTCTATCGTGAGCTACGCGCGCTCAACCCTTCGCCGTATCTTTTCTATTTACAGATGAATGACATCGCGGTCGTTGGCAGTTCGCCGGAGATGCTGGTCAAAGTGCAAGGCCGCGATGTTTTCTACCGGCCGATTGCGGGGACGCGCTGGCGCGGGAAAGACGAAGCTGAAGATCAGCGCCTCGAACGCGAGATGCTCGGCAGTGAAAAAGAACGCGCCGAGCACATCATGCTCGTCGATCTGGGACGCAATGATTTAGGGCGCGTCTGCGAGTACGGCACAGTGAAACCGGAAAAGTTGATGACGGTGGAGCGCTATTCCCACGTCATGCATCTCGTTTCGAGCCTGCGCGGGCAGCTTCGCGAAGACGTCGATTGCTTCGACGCACTGATGGCTTGCTTCCCTGCGGGAACCGTCTCCGGCGCTCCGAAGGTGCGCGCGATGGAGATCATCGAGGAGTTGGAACGCACGCGGCGCGGCATTTATGCCGGCGGCGTTCTATACTTGGATTTCGCGGGCAATCTCGACTCATGCATCGCCCTGCGGACTATGGTCATCAAAAATGGCGTGGCCCACGTGCAAGCCGGCGGCGGAATCGTCGCCGATTCCACACCCGAGGGCGAATACGAGGAGTCCGTGAACAAGTCGAAGGCCTTGCTTGCGGCGCTAGAAGCTGCGCATCGAAAAGGGAAGTGAGCGAAGTTTCAAAACTGTGCAACCAAGGCATTCACTGACGTGATCCTGCTGCTCGACAACTACGATTCGTTCACCTACAACCTCGCTCAGTATCTCGGCGAGCTGGGCTGCCAGGTGGAAGTGCATCGCAACGACAAAATCTCCGTCGAGGAGATCGCCAAGCGGAAGCCTGAGAAAATTGTCATTTCCCCAGGACCCTGCACGCCTCAGGAGGCGGGCATTTCGGTGGAGTTGGTCGAGCGCCTTGCAGGAAAGTTTCCCATCTTAGGCGTTTGCCTGGGACATCAAGCGATTGGCGCGGCTTTCGGCGGCAGAATCGTTCGCGCTCCAAAGCTATTTCACGGCAAGACCAGCGAAATCCATCACGATGGCAAGAATATTTTCCGCAAGCTTCCCGAGCCATTCACGGCCACTCGCTACCACTCGCTCATCGTCGAGCGCAAATCCCTTCCCCGCGAGCTGACCATCACTGCCGAAACCAGCGACGGTATCATCATGGGCCTCCGCCACCGCCGCCACAAAATCGAAGGGGTCCAGTTTCACCCCGAATCCGTCCTCACCGCCTCCGGTAAGCAGCTCCTCCAAAACTTCCTGGCACTTTAATTTCTGCATTCCCTGCGATGTCTATGTAAAGTCTTTTTCTTTTACCAATTCAAATCCGCCAGAATCGCCGCGTAAATTTCCATCCCTCGCCATAAATGCCCCATCCGCAAATTCTCATCCGAGCTGTGCTGATGATTGTCGTAATTCACGATCGGCACCCCGATCCATGGCAGCCCCAAGTCTTCAAAAATATACATAGGCACGCTGCCTCCTAAGGTAGGAGCGATGACTGTGTCCCCAGACGTTGCGTCTTGGATTACTTTGATCAATGCCTTCGATACCGGCAAATCCATCGGCGTGCGCGAAGCACGATAGCCGCCCTGATCGACGACTTTCGCGATTAACGCATGGGTGCGGCGCTCTTCCATTGTCGGCTCGCGATCAATCACAAAATATCCCTGCTTCTTGATAAACGTCACGATCTGCTCGAATTTGTTCTTCGGATCCTCGCCTTTAACAAGCCGCGCGTCGAGCGAGGCCTCCGCTTTGTCCGGAACGACGTTTTGCGCATGCTCCCCAACGTAAGCGCTCTGCAATCCGCGGATATTGAGCGAAGGCTCCTGCAACAGTTCGACTAATTTCTTTCCCGCGCCTTCGGGTTTTGCGATGCCCAATTCCCGCTCGAGATCGCCGTCATTCACCGGCATCTCCGCGAGCGCTTTCTTTTCGAGATCGCTCAGGGGCGTCACATCATCGTAATAACCGTCGATCAGCACACGGCCATCGGCATCTTTCATTGCGGCCAGGAGCCGCGAGAGCCCCATCGCCGGATTCGGCGCCCAATTTCCATAGTGCCCGCTGTGCAGCGCTCGCACCGGCCCGTATACTGTGATGTCCAGCCCGATGTCGCCGCGGTTCCCGAAGAAAACGAGTTGCCGTCCGGATTGATGCACTGGTCCGTCTGCGGTGATCAGCAGGTCGGCGCCGAACAGGTTTTTGTTCAGCTCCAAAGTGTGCGCGAGGTTTGTCGATCCCGCTTCTTCCTCGCCTTCAAAAATCACTTTCAGGTTCACCCTCAACGGAATCTGCTTCGCCCGCAGCGCATCGAGCGCCGCAAGCAGCGCCACAATCGGCGACTTGTCGTCGGAAGCAGAGCGCGCATAAATTCGCCAGTCGTCTTTGTAAACTGCCGGCTGCTTCGCGCTATTCTTTGGAAACGGAATGCGTTTTCCGCCCGCTTCCAAAGTATCGCTTCGCAAGACTGGTTCGAATGGCGTGCCGTCGGTCCACGCAGCAGGATCAACAGGCTGCCCATCGTAGTGCGCATAGAAAATAACCGTGCGCGTAGCCTCCGGCGCGATCAACTTGCCAAAGACCACCGGCCCGCGTCCCGTTATCGGCAGCAAATGCGTTTCGATTCCGCGCGCTTCAAGCATCTCGCGAAGGTGCTCCGCATTTTTCTGGATGTTTGGCGTGTCGCTCGCCACATTTGGGATAGAGAGAAATTCCGTAAGCTCCCGGACGATTCGGTCTTCGTTGTCCAAGCGATAGTCGCGCACTTCTTGCACAACCTGCGCCGGCGCAATGGGAGCCGGCTTCTGTCCCATCACTGGATGGGACAAAACGGCAGCAAACATAATCACCGCAAAGAATCTCAAGAATTTTCTCCTCTAACTCTCTCGACGACTTCACTGATGCAGAAGCCCTGCCCTCGACGTCATCAAAGCGACGCATTCATTTTCTCATCTTACCTGTACCAACGGTCAGCCGTCCTTTCGGCCAGGCTGTGTTTCGTTTTGTGCGGAACCCGGTAACAGCGGATTGCGCAAAGTACCAGTGCTTCCGTCGCTTCGTTAACCAACACTAAGAATTCGCTTTCCCTCGGAGGTTTCGCACTGTCATGAGCCGTCGTTTTTTGGCTGTCGCGCTGTCTTACATTCTGTGCGGCGTTGCCCTGCCCGGGCAAACTGCCCCCGCAGGTGTTGTCCTGCAATCCGCTAGCGCGCGCCTGAATACCAACGATGCGGCTATTGGAACCACGATCTTTGATGGCGACCGCATGGAAACTCAGGAGAAAGGCGCGCTGAGCCTCCGCTCCGGTCAAGTGCAGCTTACTCTCTCCGAGCAAAGTACGGTTTGGATGAACCACGAAAATCTGATTCTCACTCCCACGCTCCAGCGCGGTACGGTGACATTCCGCGCGGAAAACGGAACGGGAGTCGAGATCAAAGCCGACGACGTACGCGTGCGGCCGCATTCTCCCGTGCTTACGGTTGGTGAAGTGACGCTCCAAGACTGCGAGGTTCTTGTAACCGCGCGCACGCAAGATCTCGAAGTCACCGCGGGTAAAGAAACGAAGATTCTCGAAGAGGGAAAAACCTACCGCGTGGTGCGCAAGGGCGCCTGCGGCGCGGCTTTGCATCAACCGGCTCTTGCCGTTGGCCAAAGCCGCTTCTTCCTGCTCCCTGCGATTGCTGTGGGCGTAGTAACAATATGGACGATCCACAAGGGAATCGAGAGCCCGGATCGCCCCTGAGCAGTTTTTTCAAAAAAACTGTCAATCTTAGACATCTCACTCCGACTGTTGAGTGAACGTGACGAGTGCTGCGAGTTTTTCTCTGGCCGCGCCCGAATCGAGAGCTGCTCCTGCCAGTTGTGCACCATCGCCAAAACTCGGCGCAACACCTGCGGACACCAGCGCGGCGGCGGCGTTAGCGATGACGATATCGCGGCCCGGACCGTCTCCGCCCGCGAAAATAGCGCGGATCGTTGCTGAATTTTCCAGCGCCGTCCCGCCGCGGACGGCCTCGATCGGCGCCGGTGATACTCCGAAATCCTCCGGAGTTACCTTAAATCGCCGTACCCCTCCATCTTTTACTTCGGCGACTAACGTTTCTCCAGCAAGCGAAATTTCATCCAGCCCGCCCGTTCCGTGAACCACGAACGCATGATCCACACCAAGCTCAGCGAGCGTGGCTGCAATCAGATCTATCAACTCCGGCGATGGAACGCCGACCACTTGCGCTCGCGCACCAGCAGGATTCGTCAGCGGGCCGAGAAGATTGAAAACCGTGCGCACGCCAATCTCTTTGCGTGCTGGCGCGGCATGGTGCGCCGCCGCGTGTGCAGCTCGGGCAAAGAAAAAGCCAATTCCAATGTCGCGAATCGCCTTGCCGAAATGCTCCACTGGCAAATCGATCCGCACGCCCAGCGCCTCAATCACGTCCGCGGAACCGCTGCCCGAGTGAGAGGCCCGATTGCCATGTTTTGCCACCCGTGCGCCAGCCGCCGATGCAACAATCGCCGAAGCCGTTGAAATATTGAAAGTCGCAAATCTCTTGCCGCCGGTCCCGCACGTGTCTACAAGGTGCTCGGGCCGCGGCTCGCCTTCCGCAAACACTCGCGCCGCATGCCGCCGCATCACGCTCGCGAAACCAGCCAGCTCCTCGACGCGTACCGGTCGCGCATTCATCGCGGTAAGCAACCGCACGATATCGGCCGTCTCCATCCGGCCGGCAAGCAGCTCTTCCATCACCGATTCGGCTTCTTCCCGAGAGAAAATGTGCCCGGATGCGGCCCCATCAATGAGAGATTTTGTCATCTGGATTTGGCCACATTTCCGCCGCAACCTTGCTCCGTTTTATACTTTCCGAGTACACTCTAATGTTTGCGACGACACCAAAATTCTAACACTACGGAACCCCGATGAAGATTCATGAGTATCAGGCCAAGGCCATTCTCGCGCGTTACGGTGTCACCACTCCACGCGGGGAAGTGGCTTTTTCCAAGGAAGAAGCGCGCGAAGGCGCAGCAAGACTCCGATCCAGCGTAGTGGTGGTAAAAGCGCAGATTCATGCCGGCGGCCGGGGCAAAGCCGGCGGCGTCAAGCTCGCCCACTCTCCCGACGAGGCCGCGGAAATCGCCTCTCATATGCTGGGTATAAATCTCGTCACCGCGCAGACTGGCCCCGGCGGCCGCACCGTTAAGCGTGTCCTCATTGAAGAAGGCCTGGATATCAAACGCGAACTTTACCTCAGCATTCTTGTCGATCGGAGCGTGGGGAAAGTGGTTTTCATGGCCAGCGCCTCCGGCGGCATGGACATCGAGGAAGTGGCCAAGACACATCCCGAAGCCATCATGCGCGAAACGATTCACCCTGCCGCCGGTCTGCAACCTTATCAGGCTCGCAAGTTGGTCTTCGGCTTGGGCCTTTCCGGTGACGTGGCGATGAAAGCTGGGCCATTTCTCCAGGCGCTGCATCGCGCTTTTGTCGATACAGACTCGTCCATGCTTGAAATCAATCCAGCCGTTGTTACCGCCGATGGCCGCCTCGTCGCTCTCGATGCCAAGATGACCTTCGACGACAATGGCCTCTTCCGCCATAAAGAGCTGCGCGAGTTGCGCGACCTCGACGAAGAAGATCCTCTCGAGGTCGAAGCTTCGAAGTACGGCCTGAACTACATCAAGCTCGACGGCACCGTCGCCTGCATGGTGAACGGCGCGGGCCTCGCCATGGCCACCATGGACATCATCAAATACGCCGGCGGTTCGCCGGCCAATTTCCTCGATGTCGGCGGCGGCGCGTCCTCCGATCAAGTGAAAAACGCTTTCCGCATTTTGATTGGCGATCCTGGAGTGAAAGCCGTGTTCATCAATATTTTCGGCGGAATCTTGCGCTGCGATGTTCTCGCCACCGGGGTAGTCGCCGCCGCCAAGGATTTACAAGTGAAAGTCCCGGTTGTCGTCCGCATGGAGGGCACCAACGTCGAGCTAGGCCAGCAAATCCTTCGCGACAGCGGCCTGAATTTCACCATTGCGGACGGCATGAAGGACGGCGCGCAAAAGGTCGTCGCTCTCGCGGGAGGTGCGCGATGAGCGTGCTGGTCAACGAAAAAACACGTTTGATCGTGCAAGGATTCACCGGCCGCGAAGGCACTTTCCATGCGCAGCAGATGATCGAATACGGGACAAATGTTGTAGGTGGCGTAACGCCAGGCAAAGGCGGGACCAAGCACTTAGAGCGGCCAGTTTTCGATACTGTCCAAGAGGCCGTGAAAGCGACTGGCGCCAACGCGTCCGTGATTTTCGTTCCGCCGCCATACGCTGCCGACGCCATCCTTGAAGCCGCCGATGCCGAAATTCCCCTAGTCGTCTGCATCACGGAAGGCATCCCGGTCATCGACATGGTCCGCGCCTCCGCTACGGTGGACTTCAACAAGACGCGCCTCATCGGCCCCAACTGCCCGGGCGTCATCTCTCCCGGCAAATGCAAAATTGGAATCATGCCCGGCCGCATCCACAAACAGGGTCATGTCGGCGTCGTCAGCCGCAGCGGTACGCTCACCTACGAAGCCGTAGATCAGTTGACGCGCCTCGGCATCGGCCAATCCACCTGCATCGGTATCGGAGGCGATCCCATCATTGGCACCTCGTTTCTTGACGCCATGCGCCTTTTCAACGACGATCCCGACACGCACGCCGTCATCCTGATCGGCGAAATTGGCGGCAACGCCGAAGAAACTGCCGCGCAATGGATTGCCACCAGCGTAAAAAAACCGGTCGTCGGTTTCATCGCCGGCCAAACCGCGCCCCCGGGCCGCCGTATGGGCCATGCAGGCGCCATCATCAGCGGCGGCCAAGGCACCGCGAAGGATAAGTACGCCGCGATGGCCGCCGCAGGGATCCACACGGTCGAAACTCCCGCGGACCTGGGCTCAACCATCGCCGCCGTCCTAAAATAGTCGTTTAGTCTTTGTAGGCGCCGGGCTTTAGCCCGGCATCTGGCACTCGATATCTCGGAGGAATCCTTCGTGGCACTCGAACGCACTTTCGCAATCATCAAGCCGGACGCTGTCGCACGCGGACAACAAGGAGAAATCCTCTCCCGCATTCACAAAGCCGGCTTCGCCATCGTCGCCGTCAAGTCCATGCGCCTCACTAAAGAAGAAGCTGGCGGTTTCTATGCCGTTCACAAAGCCCGCCCCTTCTTTGGCGAGCTCACCGACTTCATGAGCTCCGGCAAGATTTTCGCCATGGTCCTCGAAGCAGAAGGCGCCATCCTAAAGTGGCGAGATACCATGGGCGCCACCGACCCCAAAAAGGCCGCCCCCGGCACCATCCGCCACGACCTCGGCACCAGCATCGGCAATAACTGCACCCACGGCTCCGACGCCCCCGACACCGCCGCCTTCGAAATCAGCTATTTCTTCGCCGGCCTCGAACTCATTTAGCGCGCCTTTGAAGTACAGCCCTGAAGGTATGAGGGCGCAGAAGCGTTGCGCCCCTGCCAATCATTCGAAATGTCTTCGAAGCACTGATTCCTGCTTCCTGATTCTTTAAGCTCCGCTCAAGGCCGGTCGGGGCTCTCCACGCCCGTACTCCCCCTAGCACCTTTCTCCGCACCTCTCCACAGTGCGGTAATTCCCGCCGCAGCCGCCGCGCCAACCGCAATCAGCACGAGCGCCTTGCTGTGCTTTCCCGTTTTTTTTCGCTCCCTGCACTCCTGACCCGCTATCGTCGTAAGGATTCAGCAGCACGTGATAGGATTTTTCTTCCGCGATCGTTTCACTTTCGCCGCGATAGCTAATCTGCGCCGGACCGCGCCGCGCGGAACTTTGCTGACGGGAATCCGGAAGTCTAGAAGGTGAGGCCCTCGACGCGAATCTCAAACAGATGCGCCCAATCTTTGCCGGTAACAAAAAGCCTGTGCCTCGCGGAATCATAAGCGATGCCATTGAGCACCGCCTCCGGCTCCTTCTGCTCTTGTGAAGCCAGCGCGGAAAAATCAATCCACGCGCGAACCTGCCCCGAGCGGGCATCTATGCGTGCAATGCGATTCGAATGCCACACGTTGGCATAAATATCGTTCTCGATGTATTCAAGTTCATTGAGATTAGTGACGGCTTCCTTGCCTGCATAAACTTCGAGCGTGCGCACCACTTTGAACGACTCAGAATCGAGATAGCGCAGTCGGTTTGTGCCGTCGCTGAGGATCAGGTTCGAAGCGTCATGGGCCAGCCCCCAGCCTTCACCGTCGTAGTGAAATTCCCGCAGCTTTCGGAAGCTCCGCAAGTCATACGCAAAACCCGTCTTTGAGAGCCACGTCAGCTGGTAGATCTTCCCCCGGAAGATGGTCAGCCCTTCTCCGAAATATTCAGAATCAAGGTCCGTTTTCTGCACGACTCTTCCGCTCTCCAGATCCACTTTTCGAACGGAAGATTGGCCCGTCTCTCCCGTGCTCTCGTACAGAAATCCTTCGAAATATTCGAGCCCTTGCGTGAAAGCGTGCGGGTCGTGAGGATACTCTTTCAAAATCTCTATAGTTAGCACGGGAATGGATTGCTCGGTCCCTGGAAGCGTTTCTGCTCGCTGCCTTGTGGCCCCGCCTGTGAGGTGTGTGTACACGTAAGCTGTCAGCGAAAATCCCAGCGCCCCTAGCTTTGCGAATTTACGAAAAAGCTTAGATTTGAAGTTCATGTATCCAGCCTCGCGCCCCGAAGCTTACCGCGAAACGCCTGTCTCATTCCTCGCGTAGACACCCGCCGAGTCTCATCTTCTATAATGCCCCTATGGAGCCCTTCCGCGAACTTGGCCGTACCTTACTGCTACTCGGTGTTGTCCTAGTCCTCGTGGGCGCTCTCCTCTATTTCGGTGGCAAACTCCCGTTCCACCTCGGAAAGCTCCCAGGCGACATAGTCCATCGCGGCGAACACACCACCTTCTATTTCCCGATCGTCACCTGCCTCGTCCTCAGCGCTGCACTTTCCTTGCTCCTCTGGCTCTTCTCTCACTTCCGCCGCTAATTGCCCCGCCGATTTTCCCCGCCCCACCGCTCTCCTGATATATAGTTCCCGCGTCCAATGTGAAAGAACTTCAGCTCGCCCGGCAAAATCTTTCTGGAGAATTCACTCATGAAGCTCGCACGTCTCACTCTGTCCGTTGCTCTTGCCGTAACTTTCAGCATTGCTCAGTCTTCCGCAGCGCAATCTTCGTCGAGCCCATCCGCTTCGCAACAGCAGAGTGCGGTCCGGCCTTCGCAGCAACCTGGCCCCGATCCCTTTGCAGGCGCTCCCGCGGCTAAATCTGAAGACGTCGACTCCATCGATCATGTCCTTGTTGCTCTCTACGCGGTGATCTCTGGCCCTCCCGGCGAGCGCGACTGGAATCGTTTCCGCTCGCTCTTCCTCCCCGGCGCGCATCTCACTTCCACTGGCAAAGCTGCCGACGGTTCCATTCGCGTCCATCCCAACACCGTCGACGATTACGTCAACCGTGGCGGCGCGTACTTCCTCAAGAACGGTTTTTTCGAATCGCCCATCCATAGCCGCATCGAAACTTTCGGCAACATCGCTCAGGTCTTCAGCAGCTACGAATCCCGCCACGCCCTCGGCGAAGCGCCCTTCGCGCGCGGCATCAACAGCCTTCAACTTCTCAACGACGGCAAGCGCTGGTGGATCGTCAGCATCCTCTGGGACGAAGAGCGCCCGGATAATCCGCTCCCGAAGGATTTCGCTACTAAACCCTGATTTCAGATTCTGCGCTTCTAGGACCGCCTGTCCCTCACCTCGGCCCGGTCGAGAAGGCGGCGGTCCGCTCTTCTCGCCCTGCCTCTCTTTACAGGCTTCCGCGCACCTCCTATAGTCGTTCTTGCATGAAGTTGGCCTCTTCCAAGCGTCTTCCCACGACCACGCGATTTTTTAAGCCGCACCTTATTTTCGTTTTTCTATTTTTCGCGCTCGCCGCAAACGCCGAAAAGATCAAAGACATCCGTCCCAACGGCTATGTCACCGATCTTGCGGGTGTGATCAACGCGGACACCAAAACCCGTCTCGAAAATCTCTGCCTGGAGCTCGAACAAAAAACTGGCGCCCAGATGGCCATCGTCACTGTCCGCTCTCTTGAAGGCCAGGACGTCGATCAATACGGCAACGACCTATTCAAGCAGCTCGGTGTCGGAAACAAAAAAGACAATCGCGGCGTCCTCTTGCTCGTCGCGCCCACCGAACGCACCTACCGCGTCGAAGTAAGCTACGGCCTCGAACCCGTCATAAACGACGCTCGGGCCGGTGACGCTGGCCGCCTGATGCGTTCTTATTTTCTTCAAGGAAATTACAGCGCCGGCATCGAAGCCGCCGCCTGGACCCTCGCTAAATTCGTTGCCGACGATCGCGGCGTGACGCTTACCGCAACGCCACCTGCTCGACCGGTCCGCCCGCGCCAGGACGATTCCCGGTCGTTTCCCATCTGGCCGATTCTGATCTTCATTTTCGTGGTGATTAACATCATCAGGGCCGTCTCTCGGGGAGGGTCAGGCCGTGGCGGAAGAGGCAGCGGCTGGTGGATCGGCCCCATGATCGGCGGCATGCTCGGCGGCGGAGGCGGAGGATTCGGCGGCAGTTCGGGCGGCGGAAGCGGAGGATTTGGCGGTTTTGGCGGCGGGAGCAGCGGAGGCGGCGGGGCCAGTGGCAGTTGGTAAGCGAAGCTTATTAGCCAGAGTTTGCGTATACAGTTTGTGGGGGCAATCGGCGAGTTTGCACAAGGAGCGGTAGCAAAATGTTGTCCACGGAAGCGAAGCTGACCGATCTCGTAAGCCGGATGAAAGAATTCGCCGGAGAGAATCTCGAGTCCATGATTCTCTATGGCTCCGCCGCGCGTGGCGACTTCAAAGAAGGCCACTCCGATTTGAACGTCCTATGCGTGCTGCGTTCCGTCGCCGCGCGCGAATTGGCCCGCGTCACCCCCGTCGTCCACTGGTGGTGCAAGGACCAGAGTGAACCCGCCCCATTATTTTTCACCGCCGAAGAACTGCGCCAGTCCGCCGATGTTTTTGCCATCGAGCTGCTCGATATGCAGGAAAGCCGCCGCGTGCTCTACGGCGCTGACGTTGTCGCCGGCATCGCCGTGCCCATGAATCTTCATCGCGTACAGGTGGAACACGATCTGCGCACGCTCCTGCTCAAGCTCCGCCAGCATTTTCTGCTCACCGGCCAAAAAGAAGGCGAGTTGCGCGCCGCCGAAGCAAAATCATCTTCCAGCGTTCTAGCGCTCCTGCGCCACACCTTGATTGCGTTCGAGGAAAAGCCGCCCGCCGCCGCCCAGGAAGTCTTCGCGCGCATCGCCGCGCTCACCGGCGCCGACGCCGAAGCCTTCGCGGCCGCGTTCAAGCTCCGCGATCGCCACGCTCACGCCGATGACATCGCGCGCGCCTATGGACAGTACTTAAATGCTCTGACTGCGGTAATTTCCGCTTTGGACAAAATTGTTCCCAAGCACGAATGGCAGCGAGCCGGCAAAGCCGGTTCCTGACCTGTTTGCAAGAATTTGATCGCGGAGGAAAGTATCATGAAAGCAGTTCTGATTGTTCTGGTCGTTCTTGTCATCATCGCGTTGCTATGCGGCAGCTCGTTTATCTCGCGCCGCAATCAAATGGCTATCAAGCGCGAAGCCGTCAACGCTTCGTGGGCCCAGGTCGACGTCGTCCTGCAACGCCGCGCCGATTTGATCCCCAATCTCGTCGAGACGGTCAAAGGTTTCGCCACGCACGAAACTGAAGTCTTCGCTGACATCGCAAAAGCTCGCCAAGGCTACATGAACGCCACAACTCCCGCCGACAAAATCGCCGCCAACAGCCAGCTCGAAGCTTCCTTGGCGAAAGTCCTAGTCCTCACGGAAAATTATCCCCAGCTCAAATCCAATGAGAATTTCCTCCGCCTCCAGGACGAACTGGCCGGCACGGAAAATCGCATCGCCGTCGAACGCCGCCGCTACAACGAAACCGTTCAGGACTACAACACCTACATCTCGCTTTTCCCGAACAGCTTGGTGGCCAGCTTCGGCGGCTTCACCCGCAACGACGCCTACTTCAAAACCGAACCCGGCGCCCGCCAAGCCCCCAAAGTCAATTTCAGTACTACGCCAGCCCCATCAGCGCCAGCTCCAGCCCCCGCGAAGCCCTAGCGCGCGATCTCGCCTTCGCTGGGCGTATAAGTGCGGCTCTCTTGCAACTTTTGTTGGATGGTAGGGGCCGGAAATGACTGAACTCTCGAATTTGAAGACAGGCGTTAACGGCAGCATGAAGGTTCTGGAATCCGAAGGCCTCCCGGCTGCTGTTAAATTTCTTGACGCGGCTATTGAGGAAGCCGTTAGGCAAGGATGGACGAGGTCAGTGCAGACCCTTTGCTGTCACGCCGCGTTTCTGTGCCAATTCGCTGAGAATCTTCCTTTGCGCCGGCACTATTAGGAGCTGTCTTTGTTTCACAGTCCGGCGAATTACCGTGCGCTTTACGGTCTCGCAAAGGTTTGCTTGGAAGAAGGGCAAACTGCGCCCGCCAAGCTTTATGCCAAGCAGAGTTACGAAGTCATCATGGCTAGCCACGATCCTCTGGCGCACTCCTTGCTCGATTTGATCGAATTAAGTTGGCAACGATGATCATTAGACCTGCCAAGTCCTCCGATCTCAATCCCCTTGCCGGTCTTCGTAACACTCTTTGGCCCGAATCGTCAGCTGCAGAACACACGCACGAGCTTGCTCTTATTCTGGCTGGGAAGCCTCTGAGCACCCTGCCGCTGGCGATATTCGTGGCGGAGACTCCAGAGGGAACGCCAGCTGGCTTCCTCGAAGCCGGTCTTCGCTCTCACGCCGAGGGCTGCGACGAAACTCACTCGGTCGGCTACGTCGAAGGCTGGTACGTTGCTGAAACCTCTCGTCGCAGTGGCGTCGGCGCGGCTCTACTTCGTGCGGCCGAAGAATCGGCCCGCTCTCAAGGTTGCCGCGAAATCGCCTCAGACACGCCCCTCTCCAACACGCTCTCCCAACGCGTCCACGAGTCCCTCGGCTTCCAGGTTGCCGAACGCGCTGTCCTCTACCGCAAACCCCTCTGAACCTTCCGCATTCATGCGTAATCGTTGACTCGCGGGCCCCCTAGCCTGCATTATTCGTGAAGAGTGATTCGGCGATGATTGTTTTGAGCGCGCGACAATCCGCGAGGAATGGCAGAGATAAGTTGAACTGCAAGACTGATTCTAAAGTTGTTAGTGGAGTTCAAGTTCAGGTTTTGAAGCGAAACGAGACACCCCAACCAGAAGGTTGACGTGTAAGAAGTTCCTGTCGTGGAGAACCTGGATTATCCGCTTTGCGCGCCCAAGCTTAAGGCGAGACGATGGAAGCTTTCACGATAGGGGAACGCTTGAGGCAAATGCAGCACGATGCGACGCACCGTGACGATAACTTGCGCTCCGAGTTTCAGAAAATGCTCTCGTAAGGTCGCGACTTGCGCCCGGGCGTGGCGGGTCCCTGCCAGGCGAAGGCGCATCTCCTGCATCAGCGCATATGCTGCCGCTGTCAGCAGCACGCGGAACGTGTTCGCCAAAAAGTTCGAGCAACTGGTCCGGCCGATCTGCATGCCGTCGTGCAATTCTTTAATCCGGTTTTCGACATCGCCCCGCTGACAGTAGGTCTTCTCGTAAATCCACTGCGGACTCTGTTTTAGGTTGGTGACTACGAAGCGCGGGTTGTCCTTCGGTTCCTTGTTCGTGGCGCGCACCACCTCGGCTTTGTAGATGACCCGTCGTTTCCACGGCCAAGTCTTTTTGGTAGCGTACCGGCATTCGCCATAGACGTGTTCGGTTTGGCCGGAGAGCTCCGACGCACGACGAGACCGCTTCATGGCCGATTTCACTTTACGCTTCAACACTGCATTGGCGGCCAGGTTCACGAGGTATTCCACTTTCGGTTCGCAATCCAGAAAATCCAAAACTTCCGGGGATGCGAAGCCGCCGTCGAGTCGCACCCGGAGTTTCGCCTTGGGAAAGGCGTTACCTACTCGTTCGATCAGACGGCGCAGAATTCCCAGCGCACCCAGCGACCCAGTGGCATTGCCCCGCCGCAACACCGCCGCTACCAAGTACTGCTCCGCCTCCTCATTAAAGGTGAGAAAACAAACCATCGGCAAGTAACAGTAGCTATCGTAATGGCGATTGAAAAAGGTGAACTGTTGCTGGCCGTGCGTGGGGTCGTCGGTGGGATCCATATCGATGGTGATCCGCGGGGCGCGACCACGTAGACGCTGGCGATGGCGTTCAATGACGCGGTCCGCAAGAGATTCTGTCATGCGCAACAGTTCCTTACGATTCGGAGTATTTTCAAAACGCGACAGAGTAGGTTGCGAAGCCAGGTCCTCGCCGGCGACAGGATCCCGACCAACCAGCAGCTTGTGGATCGGATCGCCAGCCAGCCGTGCCGCATCGTTGGCGTCCTCATATCCCAATGCGATGGCCATGACTCGTTGAGTAATCAACTCACGCAACTCATGCTCCACCTTACCTGGTTGCCGGTCATCTCTCAGACAAGCCGCCAATGCCGAAGTCAGGCCAAGGCGCCGCTCGGCAGCCTGGAGAAGAATTGCTCCACCATCGGAACTGCCCTGTCGTTGATCAAATCTCGCGACCACCGGTCGATCAAAAATATCTGGAAAAAGGAGACAGTCTGTTGTGGTATGTTCGGACAAGCGAAGGCCTCACTTTTGGTCTCAAATCTGCCTAGACAACGGATTTGTACCATAGCGAGGCCTTTCGTGCTTATGAAATCATGAATTTTCCAGGTTAGGGGCGTCCTGGGATGGCCCGTCTTCCCATTTTCCTCGTCGCCACTCCGCAAAGTTCGCACATCTCGCAGCAAACAAATCACTTATAGTAATCACTTGACAAAGGGTACCGATATGGTATAATCTTTCTCTCGGTATTGCGGAGGAGAAAAGGAGGCTAACGCCGTGTCCGCTCTTACTCTGCGTACTCCGTCCCTCTGCACTAGGTTCTCCCCGATCACCCCTTCGATCCGTGGACCGCTAGCTGTCGGCTGTGACCTTTCCCCCCTAAGTCCTTTGCCTGCTACTCTTACAGGAAATTCGCAACTTACTGAAAACAAAGTCACTTTAAGTCCTTTCCGTGCCACTCTTACAAGCCGCGACAAGCATAAGTCCTTTGTTTGGCACTCTTACAAAAAACAGGCGGGGTGGGGGGTACCAGATATCGCCTTTCAAATTCGTCCTTCAACTTCAAACTTTCAACTTCCAACTTCTTCCACCTGTCACCTTCCATGAGCCAGCTCACCTTCAACCTGCAACCCACCCGCCGGGCCCTCACCGTCAGCGAGCTGACCGCCCGCATCCGCGACCTCCTCGGCAAAAATTTCACGGACATTTGGGTCGAAGGCGAAATCTCCAACTGTCGCGAAGCCCAATCCGGTCACATCTACTTCACCCTCAAGGACGACCGCTCCCAGGTCCGCTGCGTCTTCTTCAAACAGCAGCAGCGCGGCATCAAGTTCCGTCCCGAGGACGGCCTGCACGTCACCGTTCGCGGCTCAATCAGCGTCTACGAATCCCGCGGCGAATACCAAATCTATGTCGAGAACATCGATCCCATCGGCCTCGGCGCGCTGCAACTTGCGTTCGAGCAATTAAAAAAACGCCTCGAAGCGGAAGGCCTTTTTGCCGCCGAACGCAAGAAGCCGCTTCCCGTGCTCCCCAGCCGCATCGGCTTGATCACCTCGCCGCGCGGAGCCGCCGTGCGCGACGTCGTGCGCATCTTGCGCCGCCGTTTTCCTAACGTGCATTTGACCGTTTTTCCCGTGCGCGTCCAGGGCGAAGGGGCCGCTGCGGAAATCGTCAAAGCACTCAAATTTTTCAATCAGAAGAAATTAGTGGACGTTCTCATCCTCGCGCGTGGCGGCGGTTCCATCGAAGATCTCTGGGCTTTCAATGAAGAAATTGTTGCGCGCGCCATCTATGCCTCTGAGATCGCAGTGATTTCGGGCGTTGGCCACGAAACCGATTTCACCATCGCCGATTTCGTCGCCGACGTTCGCGCTTCCACTCCGTCCGCTGCCGCTGAGCTTGTCGTCCAAACCCGCCGCGAATTCGATAAGCACATCGCCGACCTTCGCGAAACGCTCGCCAGCCTCGTCCGCTACCGCCTCCTCGATCTCAGCAAGCGCGTCCACGAACTCTCTTCGCGCCGCGGCTTCCGCCGCCCGCTAGATCTACTCCGCCAGCAGCGCCAGCGCGCCGACGAAATGACGTCGCGGCTCGCCCTTGGCCTTCGCGCGCGCCTCGAACAATCGCGCAAACGCCTCACCGCGCTGCACCTGCGTATTGCCACATTTGATTTTCGAGTGAAAATTTCCGCGTTCCGCCTGCGCCTCGAAAAACGCAGCGCCGAACTCGGCGTCCGCATCGAACGCCTCCTGCGCAACAAACGCGAACGCTTTGAGCGCCTCGGTCTCCAACTCCAAGAGCGCAGCCCTTTGAAAGTCCTCGAACGCGGCTACGCCATCGCCACCGACGCCGCCGGCAACCTCCTCCGCGACACCGCCCAAGTTCAAACGGGCGACACGGTAGCCATCCAACTCCACCGCGGCCGCCTCACCACCGAAGTGCGCAGCAAGGATCAAAAATGAAGATTTTCGTAAGCCTCGCTTCGGTGGCCGATCTTCACGACGGTGACAATTTTCGCGCCATCGTCAATTTATAGATTACGCGGTAGTCTCCCGCCCGGATGCGCCACGCCTCATGACCACGCAGTTTCAGGCTACCTGCTGGCCGAGGCTGCTCACAGAGTCCGTACACTTTTGTTTTTACAGATTCGTAGTGGGGCGAGTTCAGTTTGGAGAGCTGTTTTTCTGCGCGTGGAAGAATCTGGAGCGCGTAACTCACTTTAAGATTCGTTGGCCTTCGATTCGTTCGATGGCTTCTTCAAAGGGCACTGGCACTTCGCCGGAGGCGTTCGCTTCTTCTAACTCTCGAATTGCCCATAGCTCTTCGAGTTCTTCGAGAAGTTTCTCGTACTCCGCAATGCCGATGATAACGGCGATTTTCTCGCCTTTTTCGTTTGTGAGGAATTGAGTTGGTTCTTTCATGCTTTTTGCCTTGAAAAAGTGTACTCCAGCTCCATGGAGCCAGCAAGGAAGGATATGCGGCGGAGAACGAAATCGTAATTCGACGGTACGCGGATCAGTCGTCGTCGGAGGAGGAAGCAACTTTAAGAACCGCAAGAAACGCTTCTTGCGGAATGTCTACTTGGCCGACGCGCTTCATGCGGCGCTTGCCTTCTTTTTGTTTTTCGAGGAGTTTGCGCTTGCGCGAAATGTCTCCGCCGTAGCATTTGGCAAGCACATTTTTGCGGATAGCCGCCACGGTTTCGCGCGCGATGACGCGGCTGCCGATGGCCGCCTGGATGGGCACTTCAAACATTTGGCGGGGAATCAGTTTGCGCAGGCGCGTTACCAGTTCGCGGCCGCGTTCTGCCGCGAAATCGCGATGGATGATCAGCGCCAGAGCGTCCACCGGTTCGCCGGCGACGAGCACATCCAGTTTGATCAGATCGGATTCGCTGTACCCGGCCAAATGATAGTCCAGCGAAGCGTAGCCGCGTGAAACGCTTTTGAGCCGGTCGTAAAAGTCGAGCACGATTTCATTGAGCGGCAGTTCGTAAGTGAGCATCACGCGGGTCGGCGAGAGATACTCGAGATTTTTCTGCGTGCCGCGTTTCTCCTGGCAGAGCTGCAGAATTCCGCCGACGGACTCATTGTTGGTGATGATCATCGCTGTGATGATCGGCTCTTCGATCTTGTCAATGTCGCTGGGATTGGGGAATTTCGCCGGGCTGTCGACTTCGATCACTTCGCCGCTGGTGCGCGTGATGCGGTAGCGCACGCTCGGCGCCGTCGTAATGAGGTTGATCCCGAACTCGCGCTCCAGTCGCTCCTGCACGATTTCCATGTGCAGCAAGCCGAGGAAGCCGCAGCGGAAACCGAAGCCGAGCGCCACGGAATTTTCCGGCTCGTAAAAAAACGCGGCGTCGTTCAACTGCAATTTACCGAGCGCGTCGCGTAAAGGCTCGTAGTCGTCCGCGAGCACGGGAAACAGCCCGGCAAAAACCATCGGTTTGATGGCCTCAAAGCCAGGCAGCGGCGGCGCAGGCCGCGCAGCTTCGGTGACCGTGTCGCCCATGCGGGCATCCGCCACGCGTTTGATGTTCGCGACGATGAAGCCCACGTCGCCGGCACCAAGTTCCTCGAGCGCGACAGGTTTGGGTGTAAGCGTGCCGAGCGTTTCGACTTCGTGAACTTCGTTGCTGTAGCACAGCCGGATTTTAGTGTGCTTGTTGACGTGGCCTTCCATCACGCGAACGAGGACCACGGCTCCGCGATAAATGTCGAACCAGGAATCAAAAATCAGCGCCTGTAGCGGATTTTCCGAGCTGCCTTTCGGCGCTGGGATGCGATGAACGATAGCTTCGAGAACGTCTTCGACGCCGAGCCCGCTTTTTGCGCTGATTAGCAAAGCGTCCCCGGCGGGAATCGCGAGCACGTTTTCAATTTGTTCCTTGACGAAATCAGTTTGCGCGGCAGGCAAATCAATTTTGTTGATGACGGGAACGATCGTCAGATTATTGCCCGCAGCGAGAAATGTGTTCGCAACGGTTTGCGCCTCGACTCCCTGGCTTGCATCAACCACCAGCAACGCGCCTTCACAGGCGGAAAGAGCGCGCGACACTTCGTAGGAAAAATCCACGTGGCCAGGCGTGTCGATCAAATTGAGCTGGTACGTGTTTCCGTCTTTCGCGGTGTAATGCAGACGGATGCTTTTCGCCTTGATGGTGATGCCTCGCTCGCGCTCGAGATCCATCGAGTCCAGCACCTGCTCGTGCATCTCGCGCTGCGTAAGCGCGCCGGTCATTTCCAGCAGCCGGTCCGCGAGCGTGGACTTGCCGTGATCGATGTGCGCGATGATACAAAAATTGCGTATGAACTTCGGGTCCATGTATTTCGGTTATCGTTTCTGCTTTGCGACTGCTTTTATTTTGTTCAGTTCCCGGCAGGAGCCGCATGCTTCGAGGAGCCAAGACACCAGGCTGCGCAAAACCGTGCCGTGTGACACTTCAGTTTGCCACAAGGAATGAGTGGTGGGTAGTGAGTAGTAGGCAGGAGACGGGAGGCGGTGGCAGACGCGGCAACAACGACGAGACGTTCGACAAGTTCGACGCGAAAAGCTGGAACGAAACCGTACAGAAGATGGATGCGGTACTGACGGAACTGGAAAAGATGGTCGAGAACGCCGATGAAGCCAAGCTGAAGGCCATCGCTCCAACGATCGCAAACATCAATTCGCACAATGCGTACCACATTGGAGAAATCGTGATGGTGCGCAAGGAGCAAGGCTCCTGGGATCCAAAGAAAGGTGTGAACTAAAGCCTACTCGTCGCGGAGGGTGCGGACGGGCTCGACGCGCGTGGCGCGATAGGCCGGCACGATGGTGGCGAGGACGCCGACGGCGACTAGGAGAGAGGCAACCGCCGCAAAGGTGAGCGGATCGGTGGGGCGCACGCCGAAGATTAGCGATGAGACGACGCGTCCAAGGCCCAGCGCGATTGCGAGGCCGAGGCCGACGCCGAGGAGAATGGGTTTGATGCCGTCGACAACCACCATCTTTAGGACGTCGGAGTGCGACGCGCCGAGGGCCATGCGAATGCCGATCTCGCGAACGCGACGGCGCACAGCGTAGGAAAGCACGCTATAAATGCCGACCGCAGTGAGCACCAGCGCGAGCGCGGCAAAGGCGGCCAGCAGAAGCATGTTGGAGCGTTGCGGGGACAGGGAATTGGAAATCAATTCGTTCATGCTCAACACATCCGTGACGGGGGTTTCCGGATCAACTTCGTGAACAGCGCTGGTCACGGCGGTGACGGCGCTCATCGGATCAGCGCCAGTACGCACGGCGAGGCTCATGGGAAACGAGCGCCAAGCTTCGGAGGGAGGCGCGAAGATCTGATCCAAGGGCCAATAGACTGTCGCCACCGGCCGGGTCTCGTCCAGAGAATCCAATTTTACATCACCCACGACTCCGACAATTTCTCGAGCGACGCCGGGATAAAACGTCAGGGTGAGATGTTTGCCGAGAGGGTTTTCGTTGGGCCAAAAGCGCTTGGCCATGGATTCACTGATGATTACGGCGGGATTTCTGCCCGCCACGTCACCGTCCGTGAGGTCGCGGCCGCTCAGGAGCGGGACGCGCATGGTGCGCAGGTAGCCGGGACTGATGAGGCGGACGTCGACTTCGGGCTGGTCCGCCATGGGCACGACCGGCTGGCCTTCGACGGAGACAGGCTGATGCGAACCGCCGTCGCCCATGGGAAGGTCGTCAATCACGCCGGCGGACTCAACGCCTGGACTAGTGCGAACTTGCTGAAGTACGCGTTCGAAAAAGGAGATATACGCGGTCGGCGTGGCGAATTTATTGGCGGGGATCGAAACGGTCATGGTGAGCAAGCTATTTGGATCGAAGCCGGGTTTGACATTGCTAAGCTCCCAGAGAGTGCGGACCATAAGCCCTGCGCCAACCAGCAGAACCAGCGAGAGCGCCACCTCGACGGTCACCAAGAGACCGCGAGTGTTGCCGCCCCCGGACTCGGAGCTGCCCCGGCTTTGGCCTTGCTTGAGAGCTTCGTTGACATCCGTTTTTGTAAAACGTAGCGCCGGGAGAAGGCCGGCGAGCAGGCCAGCGAAAAGCGCTAGAAATGCAGTGAAGCCTAGCACCGGAGCATTGAGAGTGATTTCCGCGAAGCGCGGGAGGCGGTCGGCGAGGAATTTGACGATCAACGTCGTGCCAAAGCGGGCGAGAAAGAGGCCCAAGGCACCGCCGGCGACGGAGAGAAGCAGAGTCTCCGCAAGGACCAGGCGGAGGATTGCGCCGCGCGTGGCTCCGAGAGCGGAGCGGATGGCGATTTCTTTTTTCCGTCCGAGGATTTTGCCGAGAACAAGATTGGCGACATTGGCGCAAGCGATCAATAAGACGAAGCTAACGGCGCCCAGCAAAACGAGCAGAGCAGGGCGGACGTCGCCAACGGTTTGCTCGCGCAAAGTAAGAATCTTAGCGCCCCAGCCTTTGTCGTCCTCGGGGTAGAGTTGCTCGAGGCGAGTGGAAATGGCGCTGAGTTCTGCTTGCGCCGCGCGGATATCGACGCCAGGTTTCAGTCGGCCGATGACCTGGTAGTTGTGATTACCGCGCACCGCGCGCCTTTCATCGGTCCAGGCCAGAGGGGTCCAGAGCTGCGCCCAACTGGGAAAGTTGAACGTGCGCGGCATGACTCCGATGACGGTGTAGGTTTCGCCGTCGAGAACAATGTTGCGGCCAACGACGCCAGGATCGGCGCCATAGCGTTCGCGCCAAAGCGCGTTGCCGAGGACCACGACGTGACCTTGGCCGGGCCGGTCATCGTCGGGCGTAAAGCCGCGGCCGAGAATAGGTTGAACGCGAAGGATCGAAAAAAAGCCTGGAGCGACGGGTGCGGCTTGAATGGATTCCGGGCGTTCCTTGCCGCCGACGTTGAAGCGCGCGCCGCCGTAAGCGGCCATGTCTTCAAAAGAATGGTTCTGGCTCCGCCAGTCGAGGTAGTTGGCGGGTGAGACGGAGAAGAGAGTCATTCCCGGGAAGCTCTTTGCGGGAGGGACGTGCCAAATCTGCATGATGCGGGAGGAGTCCTGGTAGGGGAGGGGGCGGAGGAGAACGGCGTTCACCACGGAGAAAATCGCGGTGTTGGCGCCAATGCCCAGAGCGAGGAGGAGGATGGCCGTGACGGTGAAGCCTGGGTTGCGACGGAGGATGCGAAGGCCTAGTTGAAGGTCGGAGAAGAGGTTACGCATAAGAAGGCGCTCCTGGCCGCCGATGAAAGGCAGGTCGGCGGTGACATGCATAGGAGACGAACGAAACGGCAAAAGGTTCCCAGGATTTGGCGAGGCTGGGCGTGCCGGATACTACAAGACGTGATTGCGCGAGTTTTGCGGGTCTCGCAGCCGGGGTATATAGTTGAACGAGGGCGGTGGCACCTCGCCCCGCGCACGACCCGGCACAGGAATTTCTAGTCAGCCGACAGGCAAAGCAAAGGCAACCCAGACGGATGGCCGCAGACGTCAGCAAGCATTTGGACCGCGCCAAGCGATTCCTCGAAAAGAACCGCGTCGAGGACGCTATCGAAGCCTATCTGGCCGTGCTCGATGAGGCGCCGCAGCACCAGGAAGCGACGCAGGCGCTGGGCGATCTCTACGCGCGGATGGATCAGCCGGAGCGCGCCGCCGTTTACTACGGCCTGCTCTTCGATTTGCTGATCGAGCCGCGCGACGAGACCAAGGCGCTGGCCATCTACAATCGTTTTCTGCGAAGCGGTTCAACGCCACAACCGCCGGAACGCATCGCCCGCTATGCTTTTTTGCAGCAAAAACAAAACCATCCCGAAGAAGCTATCGACCAATACACCAAGGCAGGGGAACTCTTCACGAGCGCGGGACGCCAGGAAGACGCGCTTTTTTGCTGGGAGCGCATCGCGCAGCTCGATCCGGAGAATCTCAGCCGCCAGATGCGGCTAGCGGAGTCGGCGGAGCAGATCGGTAAGAATGCGCTGGCCGCGCGCACGTTTCTTCGGGCGGGGCAGCTCGCGTCGGCAGGCGGCGCGGAGGTCGATGCGCTGAAGCTGCTTGGCCGGGCCTACAAGCTCGCGCCGCAAGAGCGCAGCGTGGCGCTCCTCTATGCACAGGCAAAATTGCGCAGCGACGGAGCGGCAGAGGCGGCCACGCTTCTCGAGCCGTTTGCCGGCACAGAGAGCGACACCGTTTTTCTCGAGACATTTGGCGACGCGCTGATTCGCGGCGGAAATCTCGACCGGGCGCGCGAGATTCTCGAGAAGTTGTTGCGTGAGAAAAACGCAGGTGCAGAGAGGCTCTTCGAGCTTGCCGATGCCTATGCCGCGTCCGCGCAAACCACCAAGGGCGTGGACGTGCTCCAGACGCTGAAGCGACGCATGTTCGCGGACAAACGGCAAAATGATTTCGCCACACATTTAGACGCCGTGGCCGCAAAGCATCCGCATTCGCAAGGCATGATGGAGTTTTGGGCCGCGGTTTACAACGAGCTGAACCGCGAATCGCAATATTTTGAAATACTCGTAAAACTTTTCGATGTGTATTTCAATGCCGGTGATTTTCGCAAGGCCTGCGATTCGCTCGAGCGCCTAGTAGACATCGATGCCTACGACTACCGGAATCAGGAGCGGATGGAAAAGCTTCGCGGACATGTCGACGAAGCGTTTTTGAAACGCGTGGGAGGCAGGCTGGCCAAGTCGATGAGCACGGCACCGCCACCGCCGGCCAACACCGGCGCTGGAGCAAGCGTCGCGCAAGGGGCGCCAAGCACGGAAGAAGGCCGGCATGCGCAAGCGCTCGAGGACCTGATCGTACAGACGGAGATTTTTCTCCAGTATTCGCTGCAGACGAAGGCGCTCGAACGGCTGCAAAAGATCGCCGCGATGTTTCCCGGGGAAGAGGCGCGGAACGCGCGTTTGCAAAATCTATATCAGATGGCCAATTGGTGGCCCCCCGGCGCTGCGAAACCCAAGCAGGAACCCGCTGCGGCTTCTGCACCTGCACCACCGGCGGCGGCACAGGTCGTCGAGGCACAGCCGGTTCAAATCACCACGCGGACGGGCGTGTACAGCGCGGAAACCCTGCGCGATTTGTCGAAGATTTCCGAGATCAACCAGAAGATTTTCCGGCAGCAGACGCCGCGGGCGATGCTAAACACAGCGGTGAGCGAAGTGGGTTCACATCTGCGTACCCTGCGCTGCATCGCGGTTGTCGGTGCGCCGGGACGACCTCCGGAGATGTCCGCGGAGTTTTGCGCTCAGACGAGCAAGCCCGCACCGGGAGCGCAGGTCGTCTTGCTGCTCGCGCAGATGGAAAAAGCGGAGCCGGATGAGCTGGGCGGATTGGTTGTCGACGCTACCGAAGGATCGATTGTCGCCGAGATGGGGCTAGCGACGGCTCTTGGCGTGATGATTACGGACAAAGAGACGCAAGCGCCAGCCGGAATGCTGATCGTTGGGCACGCGGAACCGCACAAGTGGAAGCCAAACGAAGCTTATTTCTTGCAAGCCATCGGCGATCAGATGCTGATGAGCGTGAGCCACACGCGGCTGCGCTCGCTGGTGCGCCGCATGGGCGTTTCCGATGAGCGCACGGGTTTGCTCAGCCGCAGCTCATACCAAAGCTGTCTGCTGACGGAAGCGGACCGGGCGCGCAGCCAGGGCACCCCGCTGGCGCTAGCTATTTTGCAAATCGATCGCGGCGCGGAAATTTTGCGGCAGCAGGGAGAATCGCCGCTGGAGCGGTTCTTGGAACAACTGGCGCGGTCGCTGCAGCCGATCGTGCGGCAGAACGATGTGGCGGTGAAGTATACGTCGTGGTCGCTCGCGTTTATTTTGCCGGACACGACGCTGGCTGGCGCGCAAAATCTTGCCGACAAATTGCGCCGCGCCGCTTCCGGTTTACGGCCGCCGTGGGACACGACGCAGATTACGCTTAGCGCGGGGATCGTGGAAGCGGTGGCGAAGCACGAATACGACAGCGAAGACATCGTGACGGACTTGATTAATCGCGCGGAGTTCAGCGTCGAGGAAGCGCGGAAAAAGGGCGGGGATACAGTGGTGACGCTGGATACGCCGAAAGTTTAGATGAAGATCTAACTGGAAGCCGCGGTTAGAAAGCGCGATGCAGTTTCGCGAAAAATTTTTGAAACGCGTTGCGATGATCTGAGGGTTTTAACGGAACGTCAGGGTTCGCGCTAAGCGGTTCTACTAAAGCCGCAGGAGTTTCGCTCGACGTTGGTTCTGTACCTACTCCTGTCACTATTACGACTTCGCCCATGAGAGCTCCGATTTGGAGTGTGATGGCGACACGGCCTGGCACAGTCAGGTTCTTCTTCACAAAGCTAGAAAAGCCGCTGGCAGTGACTGTTAATTCGTAGGAGCCTTCTGGAAGATCAAGCAGCGCCAATCCGCCATTCGAGTCTGTGGTCAAATCCCAGTGCTGGCCTGTCTTGGCGTTGACGATAGAAACTGCCGCCCTGGGGAGGACGGCTCCCGACGGATCCCGCACTTGCAGCACCAGACCCTGGTGCGCTGATAGCATTTGCCCGGAGGACGATCCGGCTTGTGTCGGCACTGCCCCGGTGTTTGTTGGGGCGATGGTGACGAGAGCGGCCAAGGCAACGGCGGCAATAGTCGATCCCCGAAGAACGCCAGTGCGAATTCCGGTGGGGCAATTTTCCGTGAGCATCGTCCCGTCGGATCGCTGAAAAAAACGAGCACACAAACGGCCAGTCCGCGCAGCCACAATTTGATTTATTTCGAGGTCCGTCATTGCCGAGAAGTTGTAAACGTCGAGCTGGCATTGGGAGCAATGGCGGATTTTGTCGTTCCCGGGCATGTCGGCCCAATTGGCCGAGCAAGGAGAGGCGATGCGGAGGGCGTGCATGAGAGGAGTATACCCCCGATTTCTCGGTTTAAGGGTTCGACGGTAAACTGTGGGTTGACGGATTGCTGAAAGCGGAGGACGTATGTTTCCAACGGATGTAGTGATTGTGGCGGGGGCGCGGACGCCGATGGCGCGGTATACGGGGGCGTTTTCGGAGGTGAGCGCGATTGATTTGGCGGTGCATGCTTCGAAAGAAGCGATTCGCAGATCGGGCGTGGACCCGGCGGATTTCGATCACGCGATATTTGGGAACGTGATGCAGACCTCCGCGGACGCGATCTATGGCGCGCGGCACGTGGGGTTGAAAGCAGGATTGAAAACCGAGACACCGGCGGTGACCGTGAACCGGTTGTGTGGGTCGGGCATTGAGGCGGTGTCGCAGGCGGCGCAGCGGCTTTTGCTGGGCGAAGCGACGATGGTGCTTGCGGGCGGCATGGAAAATATGACGCAGGCGCCGTTTGTGATTCGCGGGGCGCGAACGGGATTGAAGCTGGGCGGCGGAGCGCTGGAGGATTCGCTGTTTGTCGGATTAACGGACAGTTACTGCGGATTGCCGATGGCGATGACCGCGGAAAAATTGGCGGAGCAGCACGGAATCACGCGCAAAGATGCGGATGCCTACGCATTGCGGAGCCAACAGGCGGCGGACGCTGCTTACAAAGCGTGTCGCATCAGGGAAGAACTCGCGCCGGTGGAAGTGAAGCAGGGCAAGAAGACGATTGTGTTCAGCGAAGACGATCACCGGCGGCCGGAGACGACGATGGAGACGCTGGAGAAATTGCCGCCTTCGTTCAAGAAGGACGGGATTGTGACGGCGGGGAATGCCAGCGGGATTGTGGATGGTGCGGCGGCGGTTGTTGTGACGCGAGAGAAAACAGCGAAAGAGCGTGGGCTGAAGCCGCTCGGGAGAATTGTGGCGTGGGCGACAGCGGGAGTCGATCCGAGCATCATGGGGATTGGGCCGGTGCCTTCTTCGCAAAAAGCGTTGAAGCTTGCGGGGCTTACATTGGAGCAGATGGATCGCGTTGAAGTGAATGAAGCGTTTGCGGCGCAGTATCTTGCCGTGGAGAAGGCGCTGGGGCTGAATCGCGACAAAACGAATGTGAACGGTGGAGCAATTGCGCTGGGGCATCCCCTGGCGGCGAGCGGGACGCGGCTCCTGATTACCATCTTGAATGAGTTGCGGCGGAACAATTTGCGGTATGGATTGGCGACGGCTTGCATCGGTGGCGGGCAGGGGATTGCGATGGTGGTGGAAGCGATCAGGAATTAGCCACGCGTGCGCTTCGCCGAGCATAGTCGGATGAGAGAATGGCTGACGCTACTGGATATTTCGTGCTGACTGCCGAGGTTCTTCTGAGTGCCCTTGTGCTTCGCGGCGCGCGAGTTCCCGCCGCCATTTGGATTGTGATAGCCGTCGGTCTGGGGGTTGGCGCGCATTTTGTTTGGCGCAGCGAGAAATCCGCCAAAACTGCGGAAGGATGGCTGTGGTCCGCGATGGGTTCGGTGATTGTGGGTCTAGTTTTCTTCGCGTGCGATGTGTGGGTAGGTGGTTCTGGACATGCGAGTCTTTCGGCTTGGGAGGCAGCGAAAAACGCGGGCGGGCCATTCGGTTTTGGTCTCACGCTAGTTGTCTGCCCGGGGCTGACATTTATTTCTATCGCTGGTATCGCGAGGACTGGCGTCGCGTCTCTCGAACACGAGCGCTGACACGTCAGACATAACTTTGTTTGGTACACTAGGGCCGGGCGAGACTCCTCAAATTCATCTTTAAGAAAACTCAGCGAGGATAAGAATGGCGATTCAAAAAGTGGGAGTTGTGGGGTGTGGGTTGATGGGATCAGGAATCGCCCAGGTGTGCGCGGCGGCGGGGTTTGCGACGGTGGTGCGGGAAGTGAGCCCTGAGATTGTCGAGAAGGGACTGAAGAGTATTGAAAAGAATTTGGCGCGGCTGGTCGAGAAGGGAACGATCACTTCGGCGGTGCAAGGTGAAATCCGCGGGCGGTTGCGCGGGACGACCTCGCTGGAGGATTTGAAGGATTGCGATCTTATTGTTGAGGCAATCATCGAACAATTGCCTGCGAAGCGCGAACTTTTTTCCGCGCTGGATGCTCTTTGTCCGCCTTCGACGATTTTTGCCAGCAATACTTCTTCGTTGACGATCACGGAAATTGCTACAGCCACCAAGCGGCCGCAGCGATTTGTGGGCTTGCATTTCTTCAATCCAGTTCCCGTGATGAAGCTTGTGGAAGTGGTGCAGACAATTGCGACGGAAGCTGATGTATATGAAGAGATGGTGGCGTTCGGAACGAAGCTTGGGAAGACGGCGGTGCGGGCGCACGATTCGACCGGGTTTATTGTGAACCGTTTGCTGGTGCCGTATTTGCTGGATGCGATTCGCGCTTTGGAAGAAGGCGTGGGATCGATCGAAGACATCGATAATTCGATGAAGCTGGGTTGCGGGCATCCCATGGGGCCGCTGACTTTGCTGGATTTCGTGGGATTGGATACGACGTATTACATTTCGCAGATTATGTTCGAGGAGTTCCACGAAAAGCGATTTGCGTCGCCGCCGCTTTTGAAGCGGATGGTTTTGGCGGGTTGGAACGGGCGTAAGGCGGGACGCGGGTTCTACGATTACACCGATCCGCAAAAACCAAGAGCCAGCAAGCTTTGATGTGAGACATAGTCTCGTACTCTTCTGGGGAGCATTCGTTGTCTAACGGTAAGGGACGCGGCATATTTTTGGTTGTTCTCGGAGTGGTTCAGGTGGTTTTTGCCTGTGTAATGTTTGTGGTTATAGTGTCGTACCTTTTAGCTGCTGCGGGTTACCTCGGTGTCGGCCCGGCGGCGCCAGGTATTCTTCTATTCGATTTGTGGGGTGTGGTTTCAGGGTTGCTGCTGATATTCCGGCGTTCCATCACCGCTTATCGAGTGGCAGCCACTTGGTACCTGCCTATTGCACTCTTATTATTGGCGTTCGCAATCCAGAATTCGGTGCGGCACCCAGTGTGGCTTCTAGACTCACTTTTTGCGGCTTTTGTATTTCTTATGATTTTTGCAGTTTTGGTGGTACCGCTCCTGCCGGGTTATTATCCATAGTCCGGTCGAACGGAAGGAATGAAAGACTAGCCCTTCTAAAGTATTTCGGAAGAGGATTTGATGCTATCCGAGTTGATCAACCTGCTATACGAAAAGAAGGACGGAATTGCGTTCGCAACATTCAACCGGCCGAAAGTATTGAACGCGCTGAACCGCAAGACGATGGAAGAGTTGCAGCATGTGCTTTTGGATGCGCGCGGCGACGACGCTGTGCGCGTGTTGATTCTGACTGGCGCGGGAGAAAAATCATTTGTTGCGGGGGCGGATATTGGAGAGCTTTCGCAGCAGACGCCTGTGAATGGAAAAGAATTTTCGTTGTTTGGGCAGGGCGTGATTCATTTGCTTGAGACGATGGGAAAGCCTTCTATTTGCGCGATCAACGGGTTTGCGTTGGGCGGCGGATGCGAAATTGCGATGGCGTGCACGATTCGAATTGCGAGCAAGACGGCGAAGCTCGGGCAGCCGGAAGTGAAGCTGGGAATCATTCCCGGATACGGCGGAACGCAGCGGCTAGCTCGGCTTTGCGGCAAGGGTGTGGCGCACGAACTTTGCCTAGCTGGAGAAATGATCAGCGCGGAGGAAGCGCTGCGTATCGGACTCGTCAATCACGTTTACGAGGCGGCGGAACTTTTGCCGGCGGCCGAGGCGCTGGCGAAGAAGATTATTGCCAATGCGCCAGTCGCGGTGAAGTACACGATGGAGGCGATTGAGCGTGGCCTGGAAATGCCACAGGAGGAAGGATTGTTCTTGGAGGCAACACTGTTTGGTTTGGCTTGCGCGACGGAAGATATGCGCGAGGGGACGAAGGCGTTTTTGGAGAAGAGGCCGGCAGAGTTTAAGGGGAAGTAGCGAAAAAAAGGATTTTACACAGAGGACACTGAGGCCACAGAGAGCGCAGAGAAGAGGGAGTGTAGGACTGAATGCAGACGGGGAAGATCGATGGCGGGTTGAGCGCGGCGGGCTTGCGATTTGGGATTGCGGTGAGCCGGTTCAATAGCTTTATCACTGAGAGGCTTCTGGCCGCGGCGATGGACGCGCTGGAGCGCGCCGGAACCGCGAGCAGAGATGTGGACGTTGTGCATGTGCCGGGATCATTCGAATTGCCGTTGACGGCTAAGAAACTTGCAGTGACCGGGCGCTACGACACGCTAATCGCGATTGGATGTGTGATTCGCGGCGAAACTTCGCATTATGATTACGTTTGCTCGGAGACTGCGCGCGGACTCCAGCTCGCGCAGATGGATTCGGGTGTGCCGATCATGTTTTGCGTGCTGACTTGCGACACTCTGGAACAGGCCATTGACCGCGCCGGACTGAAGGGCGGCAACAAAGGATTTGAAGCGGGACTGGCCGCAATTGAAATGGCGAATTTGTCGCGCAAGCTTCGCGGTGCGCAGGCAAAGCCGTCAGTCGGCGGAAAGGCGCGGCGGAAGTAAAGTGTCGCTACGCACAAGATCCCGCGAGTTCGCAATGCAAATGCTTTTCCAGTGGGACATGAGCGAGCAGGAGCCCGCGAAACTCGAAGCGAAGTTCTGGCGGGCGGCGAAAGCAACGGATTCCACGCGCACATTTGCGAACCGGCTGTTCGAAGGGGCCGTGAAAGATACGGCTGCGATCGATGAACTGATCGTCAAGCAGGCGGAAAATTGGCGGCTTGAAAGACTCGCGGTCATCGATCGCGCGATTTTGCGGCTGGCGATTTACGAACTGCGAACTACGGACACGCCGCCAAAAGTGATCTTTAACGAGGCGGTCGATCTGGCCAAGAAATTTTCTTCCGAAGAAGCCGGATCCTTTGTGAATGGCATTCTTGACGCAGTGCACAAAAGCATCGCAGCAAAATAAATTCACAATCTAGTCTGAACCCGGGCCGAGAGTAGCTTGGTCTTGTGGCGATGCGCCCCCTCGCGTTCAGACGCGGATGGTACCTTCGAAGACTTTGACGGCGGCGCCGCTGACACGCGGTACTAGTTTTTTGCCGCGTTGGGTGACTTCCACTTCGATGTGGCTTGGACGGCCCATTTCTTCGCCTTGCAGAATGCTGAGCGTGTGGCCCGCGGCGAGCTTGCCATGCTTCACGAGATAGGCGCCGAGAGACCCCGCAGCGGAGCCGGTCGCTGGATCTTCATAGATTTCCCAAGGGAGCATGCCGCGCGAGAAGACTTTGCTGTTGCCGCTGAGCGCAAAGCAGTACGCCATCGTCGAGTTCTTGCCGAGCAACTTGCGCAGCTCAAACATATTCATGGAGATCTTGCCGAGCGCCGCGCGATTCCTGAGCGGAACCATGAGATTGAAGATTCCCGTCGAAACGCACTCGGGATCGAGATGAGGATCGAAATCTTTCGGAGTCAAGCCAAGCGATTTCGCCAAAGCAGCTTTCTTAAACTTGATGGGACGGAATGCCGCTTCAGTCTGCGTCATGGTGACGCGCTGCGGACGACCATCCTTGAAACGAATCTCGACGGGCAGCACGCCGGCACCGGTTTCTTGCATCACGTGCACGCCGCCTTCTTGCGCGGGAACAACGCCCAACTCGGCGAGAAGAAACCAGGTGCCAACGACGGGGTGGCCGGCAAGTTTCAGCTCTTCGCGCGTGGTGAAGATGCGTAGACGAGCCAGAGCGCGCTCGTCGGTCGGCTTCTGTACGAAGACGGTTTCGGCGAGATTCATCTCGCGCGCGATGGCTTGCATTTGGTCGTTCGAGAGACTATCGCCATCGGTGAAGACGGCGAGTGGATTGCCTTCGAATCGCGAGTTGGTGAAGACGTCGAGAGTATAAAAGCGATGTTCCATAGGGTTGTGAGCCGTGGCCGGAGCTGCTGTGGAAATCAGATGCGCTCGAGCTGGGCGACAGTCCTTTCGTTGGTGATATTTCCAGTGTTGAGTGTGGATTTCGGCTCAATCAAAACGAGGTGCACTTCTTCGTCCGCAACAGGGCAATGCTCGACGCCGCGGGGGACGATGACGAATTCGCCTTCACGGACGATTGCTTCGCGATCGCGGAATTTCATGCGCAACGTTCCTTTGACGACGAGAAAGAGTTCATCTTCATTGTCGTGGTGATGCCAGATAAATTCACCTGTTAGTTTTACCGCTTTCACATGGCAGTCGTTTACCTCGCCAATCACGCGCGGGTTGCAGTAGTCCGAGAAGAGGCTGAACTTTTCTTTCAGATTGACTGTGTTCATGGCGATTCCTAGAGATTGTGGATGATTTCCTTAACGGCTCCGAGCGCGCGCTCCGTTGTCGCGGCTTTGGAAGTCTCGCAGTACACGCGCAACAGATTCTCCGTGCCTGATGCGCGGACCAGCAGCCAGCCGATTTGGCCGAGATAAATTTTGATACCGTCCATGTCTTCGCGTCGCGTGATGGGCCAGTCCTGGAAGACAGTCATCTTGGGGTCGGAAAAGTAGGTAATGGCTTTTTGCTTTTGAGTCGGCGTGACGTCGAGATCCACACGGCCGTAATGGAATTCGCCGAACTCGGCATAGAGCGTGCGCAGCATGTCGCCCAGCGACTTGCCGTGCCAGGCCATAAGTTCTGCAAGAAAGAGCGCGCAAACCGTGGCGTCTCGCTCGGGCAGATAGAGGCTCGTGCCGATGCCGCCACTTTCTTCGCCGCCGATCAAAATATTTTGCTCCAGCATCAGCTCGCAAATATATTTGAAGCCGATCGGCACTTCGTGGAGCTTGCGGCCGAACTTAGCGGCCAGCTTGTCGATCAGCTTGGTGACAGAAAAGGTTTTTGCGATGTCTCCAGGTAGATTGCGAGTGCCTGCAAGGTGCCAGACGAGAAGCGCGAAGATCTGGTGCGGATTGACGAACGAGCCGTCGCGGTCCACGGCACCGATGCGATCTCCATCCCCGTCGGCGCACAGGCCAGCGTCGTATTTGCCGGCGAGAACGGCCTCCTGCAACGGCGCAATGTGCGGCGGAATCGGTTCTGGGTGCACGCCACCGAAGCGCGGGTCGCGCGTCCCGCGGATTTCGTCACAGGCGATTCCATTGCGCGCGAAGAGGGCGGGCAGCAGACCGGTCGCAGAGCCATGCATGGGGTCGCAAACAAAACGCAGCTTGGCGTCGCGCAGCCGTTGCCAGTCGATCAGTTTCTCGATGGTATCGAGATAAGGAGCGCGCGGCTCGAGCGATCGAATCAATTCTTTCCGCGAAGGGAGAGGTGCTGCTGCGTTCTTTTGCACTTCGGCAAGGTCGATTTCGATTTGTGCGACGATCGATGGAAGGGCGCTGCTGCCATAACTCGCTTTGTACTTGATACCGTTCCATTGGTAGGGGTTGTGGCTCGCCGTGATAAGGATACCCCCTGCAGCCGCGCGCTGACGAACGAGTAGGGAAATTGTGGGCGTGGGACAGGGCTTGTCGGCAAGCCATACGGGCGTTCCCGTTGCGGCAATCACCTCGGCGACGGCGGCAGCCACGGTATCTGACGCAAAGCGGTGGTCGTAGCCGATCAGCACGCCTTTGCGCGCGTCCTCGCATCGCACGACATAGCGCGCGATGGCCTGCGCCACGATGCGCGCGTTGGCAAACGTGAAGTCTTCGGCGATAACGTCGCGCCAGCCATCAGTTCCAAATTTAATCGCGGTCATAAGGGACAAGAGGAAGTATACGCGAAGCGATATATCCGCCAAACGGCCAGATTGGACTGAGACGTCCAGAAAACCTATTACAACAGTTTGTTTAGCTTTCGCTCTTCGAGGGATTTTACGATTTTAGCGACCTCCTGGGCACGCTCGCGGGGGACGATGAGAAGCGCGTCGGGGGTTTCAACCACAATCAGGTCACGGATGCCTATGGCGGCGACGAATTTCGTCGGGCTGTAGAGAAAATTGCCGGTAGCATCGAGAGCGAGTCCTTGGCCGGCCAAAACATTATCGCCGGATTGTTTGGCGAACAGTTCGTAGACGGCGGCCCATGAGCCTATATCGCTCCAGCCGACATCCGCGGGAATCACGAACACGCGCGGAGGTCCTTCCTGGCGTGTGGCGTTTTCGAGAATGGCGTAATCGACAGAAATATTTTCTAGTTTCGGATAGATTGCACGCAGGCGGCGCTCGTAAGTTTTCTTGCCGATGCTTTCGGCCAGCGATTCAAGAGCTTCGTACGTTTTCGGAAGAAAACGCTTCAAATTTTCGAGAAAGGTGGAGACGCGCCAGAAAAACATGCCGGCGTTCCATTGAAAATTGCCCGAGGCGACGTATTGTTTCGCAAGATCAAGCGCTGGTTTTTCCGTGAAGCGACGGACGGCAAATGCAGGGAAGCCGCTCGGTCCTAAAGCGTCTCCGAAACGCTCGACGTAGCCAAAGCCGGTGTCCGGGCGGGTTGGAGGAATGCCAAGAACGATCATGCGGCCGGGCTCACGCGCAAGATCGAGGGCCGCGCTAACGATTTTGCGATATTTGTCCGGCTGCGCGATGAAATGGTCGGCCGGCAGCACGGCCATCAGCGCATCGCCTTCCGCGGCGTGTCGCACGTGAAGAGCCGCGAGCGCGATGGCAGCTGCGGTGTTGCGGCCGATAGGCTCCGTCAAAACGCGTTTACGCGCCGGCGCTGGCATCTGCTTCTTGACGGCGGCAGTTTGCTCGGCATTCGTCACTGTCCAGATACGGGCGGGAGGGATGAGTGGCCGCAGCCTAACGGCCGTCTGCTCCAGCATCGTCTCTTTACCAACGATGTTCAGCAGTTGCTTTGGAGTGCGAGTGCGGCTGCGCGGCCAGAAGCGCGTGCCGCGTCCTCCGGCGAGAATGACGGCGTGAGTTTGAAGCCTTTCACTCGACATTGGTATTCTTTTTCTCTGACTCAGCCTTCCGATGGATAGGAGATGCTACAAGCAAACTCGTTTTCGTCTTCGGAGAGTACCCTCGGCTTCCGAAGTCGGCGGGGATAAACCAGCATTCCCCCGGCTTATAACAGAATTCACCTGCACAACTTCTTTTAAACATCCCATGCGGTGTGGAAGACCAGTCAATTCGCCCTTCGCCTTCTAGAAATACCCACAAACCGAACTGCTCAGGAGGTTTCGCAGCTACGTTCATATAGATTCGCTGGTCGAATCCGAGCGCCGACGCGGAGAAATAGGGGCAGTCAATTAAGAATTCGCCGACTTTCTTATTGCGGAGGAACCACGGGCGAGGCGGTATCTTTCCGCCGGCGCTGGAGTTAAAGTTCAAAACATCCAAAGCCTTTTCGATGTGTAACTCGCGCGGTTTGCCGTGGGCATCGCGGCGGTCGTAGTCGTAGATGCGATAGGTGAGATCGGAATACTCCTGCACTTCGCAGATCACCATTCCGGGGCCGATGGTGTGCGGCATTCCCGCGGGAATGAAGAAAGTATCGCCGGCGTGAGCTTCGTGTGATTGAAAGAGATCTTCCAGCGAGTGATCGGCAAGTGCAGAGAGAAATTTCTCCTTTGTTGCACCTGGTTTTAGTCCCGCAAGCAGTCGCGCCCCAGGCTCGGCGGAAACGACGTACCACATTTCTGTCTTCCCGCGGCCGCCTGCAGCCGCTTCGTGCGCGGCGGCGTAGGCGTCATCCGGATGAACCTGAATCGATAACTTGTCGGCTGGGAAAATGAATTTTAGGAGCAGAGGGAAGTCCGCTTCGCCTTCGAACTTCGCGCCACGCCATCCGATGGTCATTTCTTTCCACGCCTGCCCGAGCGTCTGTCCAGTGAACGGTCCGCTGGCGATTCGACAGTCAACGCCGGTGAGCCAGGCTTCTCCAATCAGCGGCTGGAGGTCGTGCATTTCGGGGAATAGTGGCGCGAGGGAACGCGAACCCCACAGGCGCTCGGAAAAAACCGGCTCGATGCGGAAGGGCGCAGGGCTTGTCGGCGATGGAGTCACAATTTAGGCCGCGGCTTCAACGCGCGTGAAGAACCGCTCAAGGCGGCGGAGTCCTTCGTCGATACGTTCGATGGACGTCGCGTAGGACAGGCGCAGATAACCCGGCGCGCCGAACCCTTCGCCGGCGACCAGCGCAACGCGCGCTTTGTCGAGCAGCAGTTTCGCAAGCTCGCCGGTGTCTTTCGCGATGGCGTGGCCGCTTTCGCCGTTCGAAAGATACGCCGCGACATTCGGGAACGCGTAGAACGCGCCGCCAGGCATTTCGCACTTCACGCCGGGTATGGCGTTCAAGCCTTCGACGATGCGCTTGCGGCGCCGGTCGTACTCCGCGAGCATCAGGGGTACCGAGTCCATCGAGCCGGTCATTGCGGCGACGGCGGCATATTGCGCGATCGATGTTGGATTCGATGTCGACTGGCTCTGCAATTTAGTCAGAGCTTGAATAAGGTCCGCGGGCGCCAGCGTGTAGCCGATGCGCCAGCCGGTCATTGCAAATGTTTTGGAAACCGAGCCGATGATGATGACGTTGTTCTTTGAATCCGGCGCGCTGGCGATCGAAAACGGTTTGTGCGGCGCATAAGTAAAGTGCGAATAGCATTCATCGCCCATCAGCCAAACATTGTTCTTTTTGCACACAGCAAGAATGCGCGCGTACTCATCGGGAGGAACCACGCCGCCGGTGGGATTGCTCGGCGAATTCAGAATCAAGAGTTTCGTTTTCGGGGTTATCGCCTTTTCAATCGCAGCAGCTTTGACGCTGAAACCGTCCTCGGGGCGCGTTTGCACATAGACCGGCGTGCCGCCCGCGTACTTGACGATGTCCGGAAAACTCACCCAGTACGGCGCGGGAATGATGACTTCATCGCCGGCCTGCACCAGCACACTCATTACGTTAAAAATGCCGTGCTTGCCGCCGACGGTGACAATGCACTCCTTCGGTACATAGTCCGAGCCGAGTTCCCGCTTGTGCCACGCGCAAATCGCTTCGCGCAGCGGCATAATTCCGCCCGTCGGCGTGTACTTCGTCTTGTTTCCCTCAATTGCCGCAATCGCCGCCTTCTTGATGTGGTCGGGCGTCGGAAAGTCTGGCTCGCCCGGGCCGAAGTCGGCGATATCCACGCCCTGCGATTTCAGCCGGTCCGCTTCGGCGATGACCGCCGCCGTCGGCGAGATTTGTATTCGGTTGATGCGTTCCGTGAGTTGCACTGCTTTCTCCTAATGGGACAAGCTTTAGCCTGTCTCTTCTGCTCTATTCGCGCCAAACTCGGCGCCTAAAAGTCTCTACAAAACTTTCGCTCTCAGCCGTTGTTCCACTTCCGGCGGCACCAGATCTTTCAAAGGCCCGCCGAGCTGGGCAATCTCCCGCACCAGCTTCGAGCTCAAATAACTAAACGATTCGCCCGGCAGCATAAACACGGTTTCAAGCCGCGGCTCAAGTTTCCGGTTCATCAAGGCCATCTGCAGCTCGAACTCGTAATCGGAGATCGCTCGAATGCCGCGCAGAATCACTCCAGCGCCGCGCTTTCGCGCAAAATCGACGAGCAGCCCATTAAACACATCCACTTCCACTCCCGGCCATTTCTGCGTAACCTCGCGCAGCATCTCGACGCGCTCCGGTACGGAAAACAGAGGCTGCTTTTCGGCGTTGTTCAACACAGCGACGATCACCAGGTCGAACATTTTCTCGCCGCGCTCGATCAAATCGAGATGGCCGTTGGTGACCGGGTCAAACGACCCGGGGTAGATGGCGATCGAAGTTTTCATGGGCGCCGCATGGAATTCCTTATTCTAACTCAGCCCGCGAAATTGTTGCGCCGCAAACTTTGCCTTCCCGGGGGTGTGCAGATTTTGGGAGGGCCGATTTTCTCTTCGCACCGGACAGCGACTATGACAGTATCCTCCTTGCCGCTCTGTGAGCGAGGCGATCCCGTATTGTTCTTGATTGCCATTTCAAAAGGAGCTCCGAAAACATGGCTGCTGGCCCCTTGAAGCGAGGTCTCGGTTTGTTGGTGCTGGGTGTCTTGATGATCTCTCCATTGGCGATGTCGCAAGACCAGCGTCCCCTCAATCTGATGCCCATTCCATCGACCGTCCAAATTGGCACGGGCCGGCTCCTTGTGGATTCTTCTTTTTCCGTGGCGCTAACTGGTTATACCGAACCGCGCCTGGATCGCGCCGTTGAGCGGTTTCTGCGCCAACTGTCCCGGCAGACAGCGATTCCGCTAGCTGCAAAACTAAGCGTCACCGCAAAGGCCGTCCTCGTGATTCACACAGACCACGCCAGCAAGGAAATCCAGGAGCTTGGTGAGGATGAGTCGTACGTTCTCGAAGTCAGCGCTAGCGGCGCGAAACTCAACGCCGCCACCCCGCTCGGCACCTTGCACGGCCTGCAAACCTTTCTCCAGCTTGTAGAAGTCTCGCCAGATGGATTCGCCGCAGTAGC
Organism: uncultured Acidobacteriota bacterium; assembly: GCA_963833345.1. Lineage (GTDB taxonomy): Bacteria > Acidobacteriota > Terriglobia > Acidiferrales > UBA7541 > Acidiferrum. The sequence goes on from CAWHXI010000002.1 coordinate 5,568,691, forward strand.
CGTAACGATCAACGATAAGCCGCGCTTCCCGTGGCGTGGGCTGATGATCGATTCCGCGCGCCATTTTGTGCCACTTGATGTGTTGAGAAGAAACATCGATGGCCTCGAAGCCGTGAAGATGAACGTTTTTCATTGGCACCTCTCCGAAAACCAGGGCTTCCGTGTTGAGAGCAAGAAGTTTCCGAAGCTCCATGAGATGGGTTCCGATGGTCTTTACTACACGCAGGACGAAATCCACGATCTCATCGAGTATGCCCGCGACCGCGGCATCCGCGTAGTCCCAGAGTTCGACATCCCCGGCCATAGCACGGCGTGGTTTGTCGGTTATCCCGAACTTGCCAGCGGGCCGGGTCCTTACGAGATTGAAAGAAAATGGGGAGTATTCGATCCAGCGTTCGATCCCACAAACGAAAGAACGTACAAGTTCCTGGACCAGTTCATCGGCGAGATGGCGAAGCTTTTCTCCGACCATTTTTTCCATGTAGGCGGCGACGAAGTAAATGGCAAGCAGTGGGACGCCAACCCGAAAATTCAGGAATTCATCAAGGCTCATGACCTGAAGAACAACGAGGGGCTGCAATCCTATTTCAACAAACGCCTCGAGCCCATCGTGAGCAAGCACGGAAAGAGCATGGTCGGCTGGGACGAGGTGCTGGACCCGACGCTCCCGAAGGATATTGTGATTCAGTCCTGGCGCGGGGCGGACGCGCTCGCCGCCGCCGCGAAGCAAGGCTTCCGCGGAATTCTTTCGAACGGCTATTACCTCGATCTAGGCTGGTCCGCGGCGCGCCACTATGCGGTCGACCCGCTAAGCGGTGCCTCTGCGAGTCTCTCTCCGGAAGAAAAAGCGCGAATCCTCGGCGGCGAATCGTGCATGTGGGCAGAGTATATCAATCCAGAGAATATCGATTCACGCATCTGGCCGCGGAACGCAGTCATTGCGGAGCGCTTGTGGTCTCCGCAGGGAGCGACGGATGCCGCCTCCATGCACACGCGGATGGAAATCCTCGGCGAACGTCTCGAATGGCTCGGCCTGACGCACAAGAGCTATCACCGCCAGATGCTACAGAGAATTGCCGGCCCGAGCAGTCCCGTAGAATTTGCCGCGTTAACCACTCTCGCCAGCGTAGTCGAGCCGGTGAAAGACTACACGCGAGAGGAAACAGCGACTACAGAGCCAACAAGTGCTACGCCGCTAAACCGAGTCGTGGACGCAGTGCCGCTCGAAAGCGAGGCTGCCCGCCATTTTGGAGAGTTGGTCGACAAGTTCATCGCTGCTTTCTGTCATGACTCTGCCGCGGCCGCTCGTTTGCGCACGGATCTCTCTGCCTGGCGCGATAACGACGCGAATCTCCGGCCGCTGGCACAGCGATCCTTCCTGGTGAAAGCAGTTTCCCCAACTTCGCAGGATCTCACGACGTTGGCCGCTATCGGTCTCGCCGCTTTGGATTTCATCGCAAAAGGACAACGGGCTCCGGATGATTGGAAGGCACAGCAGCTTGCGCTCCTCCAACAAATCGCAAAGCCCAAAGGCCAGCTCCTTCTGATGCCCGTTCCATCAGTTCAGAAACTGGTGGAGGCTACTTCGACTGGCGGTGCTTGTTCGTCGTCAAATTAACGGCGCAGGATTTGCAGACGAGAATAAGGCTAGCTCTTGGGAGTGTGGTGATTAGGACACTCGCCTGAGCCCGAGTCGGTGAACGACTCTCCCTCTACCGGAATGAATTGCCACACGTAGTGCCCCGCCGTGAGCGTCAATTTAAGGACGCCATAAGTATTCGCATTTCGGACTTCACTATTGGGAATCGCAAAGCCGAGCGGGTCGTGGCTGCGGCCGCCTGTCCCGATCACAATCTCACGAATCCCATTGGCTGGATCGGCCTGCCCGTCCGGGTCCTGCGGCGCAAAGCGCTCGTAGGAATGTTCGTGGCCCACCAAGAACAGAGCAGCGTGCGCAGCGTATAGATCTCGCCAAAATTCCCTTAGTTCAGGGTGGATAGCATGAGTTTTGAGAAAGCCACTGCTGAAGAGCGCCTGATGGGAATAGGCTAGGATGCATGCGTCGGGATGCCCGGCGAGGTCTTGGCGCAGCCATTCCTCTTCAGGAGACCCCTGGGCGCAACCGCCCAAGCCTCGTACTGAGCAATTTGTGTTCAGCGCAACGATGTGCCACGAACCCAGGTCGTAGCTGTAATATCCCTTGCCCACAGGTCCCGCTTGCGCTCCCCAATACTGAAAATACGCTGAAGCCGTCGGCTCGCCATACTCGTGATTTCCCGGCACGGGCCGTGTCCGGGCCTTAAATTCTCCCCACGTTGTGTCGTAACAGTTCTGAAATTCAGCGGCGGTGCCTTTTTCATACGCAAGATCGCCCGCAGCAAAAACGGTTCCAGGGATTCGCTCGAGGAGCTTGGCCGTGGCGCGCGCTCCTTCTATGTTCTGGCAACTTGCGATGTCGCCTGCACCAACGAGAGTAAAGGCTTCTCCGTCGGGAGATGCTTGGGAGGGCGACGGGTCTTGACGAGGCTCGATTGCTGAGGGTTGCTCTGGCTTGGAACAACCCATAGCTCCCCAGAACGCTGACAGCAGAAGGAGGCAAGACGTCCATCCGACCGATCTGCGGACCAAATTAGCCCGGCTTTTATTCATTTTGGCCATCTTTATCAAGGACAAGCCTATCACGATAGACGACCACCGTGCCCAGCTCACCGTTGGCACCGCAGAATCGACCGTCTATTGCGATATACGACCGTTCGCCGCAAATCGCTGGCAAGTCCGACTAAATTAGTCTTATTATAAGCCGCACGAAATAAAGGGTTTGGCCGCTGTTACTAGGCCCCTTAGTTTGACTTGGAACGCGAAACAGAGTATCCTCTCATTGCGACTGATTCAGTCGCATATCCTGCGGGGGCAGGAACCAGAGTGAGAAATGTTTAAGCTATCCAAAAAAGCCGACTATGGGCTAATCGCCGTCAAGCATTTGGCGATGCACCGTCAAGAACATGCATGTAGCGCGAACGAAATCGCGGAAGAGTACGGCATTTCGGTCACGCTGATGGCTAAAGTGTTGCAGCGTTTGGCGCGCGAAAACGTCGTCATCGCGAAGCACGGTTCGACCGGAGGTTATCAACTGGCGAAGGACCCCGGACAAGTCAGCGCGCTGGATGTGATCTCGGCCATAGATGGCCCTGTTCTCATCACTTCTTGCGTCACGAGCCACGGGAATTGCGAAACCACGGAGAGATGCTCGGTTCGCGAGCCGCTTCGCAAGGTGAACGAGAGCATTTTGGGAGTTTTAAGCACTGTAACGATTGCGCAGATGAGCGAGGACCCCAATGAGCCCGCGCTTGTCGCCCTGTCGGGCCCGATGCGTTCGGGCTCGTACATGAGTTCGAGTTAGGAGACTAGGAAATGGCTGTCAAGCTGCCGATTTACATGGACAATCACGCAACCACACCGGTTGACCCGCGCGTAGTGGACGCGATGCTGCCGTATTTTACGGAAAAATTTGGAAACGCCGCCAGCCGTAATCACAGTTTTGGCTGGGCCGGCGAGGAAGCTGTCGAAACCGCCCGTCAACAGATTGCTTCGCTGATAAACGCCACGCCCAAAGAGATCATATTCACAAGCGGTGCGACCGAATCCGACAACTTGATGATCAAGGGCATCGCGGAAATGTTCCGCGAAAAGGGCAACCACATCATCACCCAGGCTATTGAGCACAAAGCTGTGCTGGATACCTGCAAGCGCCTGGAAAAAGAGGGTTTTGAAGTCACCTATTTGCCAGTGCAGAAAGATGGCCGAGTCAATCTGGATGAGCTGAAAGCCGCCATCCGCCCGACCACCATTTTGATCACCATCATGTATGCCAACAACGAAATCGGCATCATCAACCCGATCGCTGAAATTGGCAAAATCGCTAAGGAACATGGCATCTTCTTTGCCTCCGACGGCGTGCAAGCCGTTGGCAAGATTCCGGTCGACGTCCAGAAAGACAACATCGACCTGCTGGCCATCAGCGGCCACAAGATTTACGGCCCCAAGGGTGTTGGTGCGCTGTACGTTCGCCGCCGCAACCCACGCGTGCAGCTCTCGGCCATCATTGATGGCGGCGGCCACGAACGTGGTATGCGTTCCGGCACGCTCAACGTGACGGGCATCGTCGGCCTCGGCAAAGCCTGCGAGCTCTGTCAACAGGAAATGAAGGAAGAAGCAGTTCGGCTGAGCGGACTCCGCGACCGTCTCAAAAAAGGCCTGGAAGCCAAGCTTGACGAGGTCTTCATCAACGGCTCGCTGGAGCATCGCCTGCCGAACAACCTGAATATGAGCTTTGCTTACGTCGAAGGCGAATCGCTCTTGATGGGCATTAACGACATTGCGGTATCGAGCGGTTCGGCTTGCACTTCTGCCACTTTGGAACCCAGCTACGTGCTCAAAGCGCTGGGCGTCGGCGAAGACCTGGCGCACACCTCGATTCGCTTCGGCCTCGGCCGCTTTAACACGCAGGAGGAAGTCGACTACGTGATCGACAAGATGGTCCAGGTCGTTACCAAACTGCGCGAGCTTTCGCCCCTTTATGAGATGGCTAAGGAAGGCATCGACATCTCCAAGATGAAGTGGCAAACGGCCTAAACCCTGCATCTAAAGGATTAGGCAGCAAGAGATCTCAAGAAGAGAAGGAAGAACGATGGCAAACGAAGGAACAATCCGAATTCACCGCTCGATCGGCGGCACAGGAGCCGCATTTCGAGTAACGTTTGTACCCTATGAGGAAGGCGAAGAAGCCCCCGCCGCAGGCGAGCGCTCTTTCCACGAACTGCAACAGGTTCGCGCCTTTTTAAAAATGCTCGGCGTCGGCGCCGAGTTCATCAAGGACGCTCTCCGCCAGCTCACCGCGGGCCGCTCGGCATCCGTGCCGAATGTTTCGCTCTCTGAGAAGGCCGTCAAGAGCGCAGGCTTTGGAAATCTCGTCAATTTGGCAAGGAGCAATAGCTAATGGCATACAGCGATAAGGTCGTAGAACACTACAACAATCCCCGCAATGTCGGAAGCTTGCCCAAGGAAGACCCCAATGTTGGAACGGGGCTCGTCGGCGCTCCCGAGTGCGGCGATGTTATGAAACTGCAGATGAAGATCAATCCCGATACCCAGGTCATTGAAGAAGCCAAGTTCAAGACCTTCGGCTGCGGCTCGGCGATTGCCAGTTCCTCGCTCGCCACTGAGTGGGTCAAAGGCAAGACGGTCGAGGAAGCGCTTTCGATCAAGAACACGGACATCGTGCGCGAGCTATCGCTCCCGCCCGTGAAGATTCACTGTTCCGTGCTTGCCGAAGACGCCATTAAAGCCGCCATCGGCGACTGGAAGAAGAAGCACGGCATCGAAGTGCCGCTAGCTGAAAAGGCCGCGCACTAGTTCTGTTGGCCCTTTCCTCGTAGGGCACGGCACGCCGTGCCCATCCGCGGCAAGGCTAGATCTCGATAGCGCCCCTGGAGCACTTGAAAATGGCAACTGAAGTCGCCAATCCGACAACCGCGAAAATCTCCCTAAGCGAGCGAGCCGCGAAGAAAATCCGCGAACTCCTCGAAAAGGAAGGCGTTTCACCCGAACAAGGCGGCTTGCGCGTAGGCGTACAAGGCGGCGGCTGCTCTGGACTGTCCTACGCAATGCGTCTCGACACGCAAGCCCGTGATCGCGACAAAATCTTTGAAGAATTTGGGGCGCGCTTGTTCGTAGACCCGAAAAGTTTTCTCTATCTTAACGGCACGACGTTAGAGTACGAAGAAACGCTGATGCGCCAGGGTTTCGTTTTCCAAAATCCCAATGCCGCGAGAAACTGCGGCTGCGGCAGCTCGTTCACTGCCTGAAAGTAGCACAGGCACTCTTGCCTTTGCTCTTCGGTTTTCGTTTGTGTCCGGCGGGGGAATTTAAGACACGCGTCAGACCAGTGGTTGGCAGCCGCACCAGCCAGCCACTTTTTTTGTGCTCTCAAACGAGTCGGACTAAATTTGTCGGATATCCAAAAAATGACACAAGCGATGCCAGCGACGAATCCTCCTTTGGTTTGCTGGAACTGCCACGAACGCGCCCAGGGCACGCACTTCTGCCCCAGCTGCGGCAAACTGCAGCAAGTCGCCGGCACCACTGACTTTTTCGCGCTCTTCGGAATGCCGCGTAAGCTCTGGATAGAGATGAACGCGCTGGAACAGAGATTCCTGCAACTAAGCTGGAAGTTGCACCCCGACAATTTCGTGAATGCTACGGAGACAGAACGCGAACTTTCTCTTAAGCGCAGCTCCGAGCTGAACGATGCCTATCGCGTCCTGCGCGATCCAGTCGCCCGCGTCGAATATCTCCTCAGCCTCGAAAACATGCGCAAGGAAGGCGAGCACAAGCAACAGGCCCCGCCCGAACTGCTCGAAGAAGTCTTCGAGCTAAACGAATCACTCGACGAGCTGCGCGAGGCAAAATCGGCTGGCAGCGATCTAGCCGCCCTAAAGTCGCGCCTCGAAGCGGCCGAGAGAAACTTTGGAGAGAAACTAAGCGAAGTCGATGCCCAGCTTCAAGAAACGGCTCGCACCTGGGACGTCGCAGTTGACGCAGGCGCGGACGATGCCGCTCGGAAGAAAATCATGGCTCGTCTGAATGAATTGTTGAATCGCCGCTCGTACATCCGCAATTTGGTCGTCAATGTGGCGAAGGAATTGGGAGAGGCCTAGAGAAGCAGAATGGGGCGCATCGTTGGTATTGATCTAGGAACCACGAACAGCTTGGTGGCTTACACAGACAGCCAAGCAGGCCAGCCGAAGTGTATCCCGGGCCCGTATGGCAGCACATTATGTCCGTCGGTCGTGAGCCTCGATTCGGACGGCAGCATCATCGTCGGAGAAGCTGCGCGTAATCGCCTGCTCACGCAGCCCGAGCGCACCATCTATTCCGTGAAGCGCCTAATGGGCCGCGGCCCCTCCGACATCCAATCTGAACTGAAACTTTTTCCGTTCCGTATCGATCCCACAAGCAAAAACGTCATTCGTGTAATCCTCGGCGACAAAGTATTCACTCCGCCCGAAATATCCGCATTCATTCTGCGCGAACTGAAGAGCTGGGCGGAAGCTTTCTTTGGCGAAACTGTCGACCGCGCCGTCATCACCGTCCCCGCCTATTTTAACGACGCGCAGCGGCAAGCCACCAAAGACGCCGGAAAAATCGCGGGACTCGAAGTCTTGCGTTTGGTCAACGAACCAACCGCCGCTGCGCTGGCGTATGGTCTTCATGAAAAGCAGCGCGGGCGTGTCGCCGTCTACGATCTTGGCGGTGGCACGTTCGATATTTCCGTTCTTAAGCTAATCTCCACCGCCGAAGGCGACATCTACCAAGTGCTTTCCACCAACGGAGACACGCACCTCGGCGGCGACGACATCGACAACCTGCTTCAGGCCTTTGTCCACGAACAGATTCTTCAGGAACACGAGACCGGCTTCTCGCCTCACGGTGAACTCGCGCAGGAACTGCGCAAAGCACTCATCACCATCAAGCATCAGCTCTCAGACTCCGAAGCCGCCACGCTGCGCTTTCCACTGCCCAATGGAGCGGTGTACGTTCACGAATTCACTCGCGGCGCATTTGAAGCCCTGATCCTGCCGGTCGTTGACCGCACCATGGGCCCAGTGAAGCAAGCGCTCACCGATGCCCAGCTCAAACCTACGGAAATTGAAGAAGTAGTCCTTGTTGGTGGCGCCACGCGCACCCCGATGATCCGCCGCACCGTCCAGGAATTTTTCGATCGCAAGCCGCACACCGAACTGAATCCAGACGAAGTCGTCGCGCTAGGCGCGGCCGTGCAGGCCAATATTCTCGACCGCGGCGTTACCAACATGTTGTTGCTCGACGTGACTCCGCTTTCGCTCGGCATCGAGACTTACGGCGGCGCCGTGGCAAAAATCATTCCGCGCAACTCCACGATTCCCGCAAGCGCGCAAGAGCTCTATACCACCGGCGTCGACAACCAGACCGGCATCGACATTCACGTTTTGCAAGGCGAGCGCGAACTGGCGAAGGACTGCCGATCGCTAGCCCGCTTCATGCTGAAAACGCCGCCGGCTCCCGCAGGCTTGCCGCGCATCGAAGTGAAATTCCTGATCGATGCCAACGGCATCCTGCAAGTCGCCGCAAAAGATCTCCGTACCGGCGAACAGCGCACCATCGAAGTCCAACCCAGCTATGGCATCAGTGACAACGAAATCGAGCGCATGCTCGAAGAATCCATCGAATACGCGGAACAGGATTTCGCCGAGCGCCAGCTCATCGAGGCGCGCACCGAATCCGAGTCGATTCTCGCGGCCACGGCCAAAGCGTTGGCCAACGATCAATCGGCGAATTTGCCGCGCGAAGAACGCGCCGCAATCGAAACAGCCATCGCCGCGCTAAGAGAAGCCGCCGCCGGCACAGATTACAAAATAATCCGCAAGCGCATCGATGATCTGAATCACGCAACGGAGCACCTGGCGGAATTACTAATGAACAGTGCAGTCACAAACGCGCTGCAAGGGCGCAACCTTGCAGAAGTGTAACGAGAATAAAATTCCGTCATTTCGAGCGAAGCGAGAAATCTCTCTTCAATCTCGCGATGACGATCAAGCGATTGAGGGAGGGAAGTAATGGGCGGAAGCAATCCATACATCGAAGAAGTCAAATACACGCCCGCAACGAAGAAATATAGAGTCACATTTCTTCCCAGCGGCAAAACGATCGAGGTCGATCCAGCGAAAATTCCCTACGGCCACAACGGACTTCCCGGCAGCATTCTCGATATCTCCGAAGGCATCAAAGCTGGCCTGGACCACGCCTGCGGCGGTGTCTGCGCCTGCTCCACCTGTCACGTCATCGTCAAGCAAGGCCTCGAGTCCTGCAACGAAGCCACCGACGCCGAATTAGACGAACTCGACATGGCGCCGGGTATCACGCAAAAATCGCGCCTCGGCTGCCAAACCGTCCCCGACGGCACCACCGACATCATCGTAGAAATTCCCGAGTGGAACAAAAACTACGCCAAAGAAGCGGATCACTGAGTTTTGGTGGTTCAACCTCAGCCTGAGCCCTTCGACTTTTCACGGTGGACGCACCACCATCACGCTTTTATCTAGGAGCCAACATGCCGCCAACATTCGATTGGGATCAAATCGAAGACATCGCCATCGGACTAACCGACAAATACCCGGACACCGATCCGCTCACGGTCCGTTTTACCGACATGCACAAATGGATCACCGAACTCCCCGGTTTTTCCGGCGACCCAGCCGCCTCCAACGAGAGCAAACTCGAAGCCATCCAAATGGCTTGGCACGAAGAATACGAAGATCGCCAAAGCTAATCGCCGCGGCCGCCGCTTGTCGATTCCGCCGATTTCTCTTATTCTAGATATGTTCCACACTCTGCAAAATGTGGCGCTATGGTGCAACGGTTAGCACGCGGCCCTTTCAAGGCCGAAATACGGGTTCGATTCCCGTTAGCGCTACCAAATGATCTGAAGTTCCATGCTTTTCGGCCTTGTGCGATACAGGTCATCACTCCTCCCAATAATTCAGGACAATACCTCCGGGCAAATTGCGTCGCGCGCCCTCAAGGAGCCGCTTTGAGCTACGCTGAAAAACACCTCATCCAGGGTGAAACGATCCAATATGAGACCAAGCTGCACTGGGTCGTCATGCTCGGCCACGCCGGTCTCACGGCCTTTTTCGTCCTGGCGGGCGCCGCTCTTCTCGTGTTTTCCTGGAACACACGGCATAGCGCCGAATCTCATTCCAATATTTTGATTTGGCTCGCCCTGGCCGCGTTCCTCGTCGCAGCGATACTTCTTGGAGTTGGCCTCATCAAGCGCAACGCCACTGTGATGGTCCTCACCAACAAGAGAGTGATCGTAAAAACCGGCCTCGCCAGCCGCCGCACCCTCGAACTTCTCTTGTCGAGAATTGAAAGCGTAGTCGTGGAAGAGCCCGCGATGGGCCGAATGCTTGGCTACGGAACTGTCATTATTCGGGGTACCGGCGGCACACCCGAAACGTTCGAGAAGATTGCTCACCCTCTGGAATTCAGAGCGCAAGTCCAAAGCCAAATCTCCAGCGGTCAAAAACAGGCGTGATTGAACCTTGGCCCGTGGCTTTCGAGTAAAGTGGGTCGGTTTGGATTGTTGCTTGATGCAGAGTAAAATGGATCTGCACCTTCTCGGAGGTTAGCTATGGCAGGTCTTATGCGTACGTCCAATCCCGCTCTAAACGAAAAAGCTTTCCAAGGGCAAGTAGCCATAGGCGAGGCGATGACGTTGCAAGGTACCGTCAACAAGACAGGCCTGCTCCTGCTATGCGTTGTCGCAACCGCCGCCTGGACCTGGGGACTCGCACACTCGGAAACACCCGAAGCAGTCTACCCGTGGATGGCCGGTGGCCTTATCGGTGGCTTCGTCGTGGCCCTGGTGACTATTTTCAAGAAAACCTGGTCGCCTTTCACGGCGCCGCTTTATGCACTGCTCGAGGGTTTGGCTCTCGGAGGCATCTCCGCGGTCTTCGAGAAAACTTATCACGGTATCGCCGTTCAGGCCGTGGGCCTCACGCTCGGCGTGCTCTTTGTCATGCTCCTCGCTTATAAAACGGGTCTAATCCGCGCCACACAAGGATTTAAGATTGGCGTCATTGCAGCGACGGGCGGCATTGCCGTTTTTTACTTGGTCGAAATGGTCTTGACCTTCTTCTTTCATTTTCAATTTTCGGCAATCAACGGCGGCGGCTTTTGGGGCATTGCTTTCAGCCTGTTCGTGGTCGTCATCGCCGCACTGAATCTCGTCCTTGATTTCGACATGATCGAAACTGGCGTGCGCGGCGGCGCTCCTAAGTATATGGAGTGGTACGGCGCGTTTGGCCTGATGGTCACGCTGATTTGGCTCTACCTGGAAATGCTTCGGCTGCTTGCCAAAGCGAACCGCAAATAGCCCGATCAGGCTGCCGAAGAAGAGTCATCGGCACTATGAAACCGAGAGAGTTGCGACGAATCTGCCTTAGAAGTTTGTTTGCAAGCGAAGATTGTAGCTGCGTGAAGGTCCGATCGCATTTCCAGAAAAAAGACCGGCGAAATCGATCACATTGAGGCGATTGTTCAGATTTGTGGCGTCAAATTGTGCCCTCACGTTTAGCTTTTCCGTTTTCCAGAGGTCCGCACCGAGCGATGCATCGATCGAAAGAGACGGCCGCACCCGCCCGTTATTAAAGTCCACACGATTTACGACAGCCTGTCCATATTGAGCAAGTGCCAGCGCCTCATCGCCGGAAAATTCAAAGGGCAACCCGGACCCGTACTCTGCGCCAATGCCTCCCCAAATGCGTTTCGTGAATTCGTAGCGCACGCGAGTCCGCACAGTATTCCGTTGATCTTGTGAATCCCAAAACCGTCCCGCCGTTTGGCCCAAGGCGTTGGTTGCGTCGTGGCCCAGAAAAAGCCCGCCGGTCACCGGCAAGTAGGCCGATCCAACCATGTAGGAGTAGCTTATATAACCGTTGAAATGCTTCCAGTGCGGGACTTCCAGCTTCCCCTCCGCCCCATAGATGTAAGCCTTGGCGAAGGCGATCGGGAAGCTCACGGCCGTGTTCAGTAGCTGATCGTCGTCCGCAAAGTTATTCACACGGCGATCGAACACGTTGGCATCAAGTCGGAGCTGGCCAAAAAAATCCTTTGTCAGCCCAACCTCATAATAATTCCCGTGAGACGGCAGGACCGGAAGCCGGAGGACGAGCGGATTGAGAGATGTCACGGCGGACGAGCTGGATAAAAGGATATTCTCGAATGACGGCGTTTGAAAGATCCTGTCGTAGGATACGTGCGCAACCATGCCAAGCTTGGGAAAATAACGGGCTACGCTCAACCGTGGACTCACCGCATTCTGATTCACCAGCAATTGATAGTGATCCCATCGCAGTCCGGCGTTGATCGTCCAGTTGCCCAGGCGGATCTGGTCCTGCACAAACGCGCTTTGCTCAAGATCCGGCTTGCTGCCCAGGAAACTGAACGTGGCTGGCGTAGCGGGAGCAAATTGCGTGAAGTCCGTAATGACATCGCTGAAGTTCTCGTGGAGAAACGTCGAATCGGATTCGACCCCGGCCTTCCACTCATGCCTGCCGTGATGGACAGAAACTGTTCCCTTGAAATATCCTTCGCGAAAAAAGTTGTGCTGGAAGGCTATAACGGGCGTGGAATACGGGTTCGAGTAGAGATCGTTGGAGTTATCGCGAACCATCCCACGGAAATCGGCAACGACATTTGGCGAAAAAATGTGCTGATAGGAAACGATTCCCATGGTTTCAAAGTTGTCCGCGTTCTGGAGCTGCGACCCGAGTGGCTGTAACAGATCCAATGGATCCTCATGAGGGGCCTGCTGCACCTGCTCGTTGGGAATTTCGTACCGGGAGAGCGTGTGGCGCACCGAGAAACTCAGCCGGTCGCGGTTGTTCAAATCTATTTCGTAGCGGACAAAAAAATCGCCCGTAGTGCCTGTATTCGTGAAGTTCTCCGGCACCACCGGATTCAGGTAGTGGCCGGTCATGTTTCCGCTGGCGCTGACGCCTAGCGTATTTTTCCCCCAGACGTACTGCTCCATGGCATAGGAGCCGGCCGTGTCAAAGCTGCCTCCCGACAACACGACTTCCCCATGAAAGCCTTCGCGGTCGTCTCTCGCCGTGTTCAGCTCAACAACGCCGCCCATCTTTCGGCCGTACTCGGCAGGAAAGGTTGCCGTGTACACGCTCATGGAATCAAGGTCATCCGCTCCGATTTCTGGCCCAAAGCTTGGCGAGCGATTGTCTGTCAACGGAATGCCGTCCAAGACGAATTGCGTCTGGTATTCCGAGCCGCGCGGATGTAGCACAGCGTTACCTTCGTAAACCCAGCCGGGCTGTGAATTGACCAAATCCTGCAATGAGCGTCCGGGAAGAGATCCTACCCGGGTTTCAATCATGTCCGAACCGATGCGATATATCGTTCCAGTGCGGTAAGGATCGATCAGCGTATCCGAATCTTTGACTATGACCGAGGCACTCGATGCAGCGATGCTGAGCTTAGCCGCGAAGGCAAACGGAATCGCGGAGCGAATTTCGACGGAATCCGTGAACACGGCGAAGCCGGAACGCTCGACGCGAAGCCGATAGACGCCGAAGGGCAAGCGTTTCGCCACAAGATTTCCGCCGTCATCCGTCTCAAAGCTCTGTTTGAACTGATTCGCTTCGCAAACCAGCTCAATGGAGCTTTTCACTCCGAGACCAGATGGGTCGATGACGCTCAGACGCAGTTCACCCGTATTGCTCTGCCCGAAAATTGGAAAGCCGCTTATGAGAAAAAGAAGTAGAAATCGCCTCATGGATACTTGGCCCCGATTGAAAAATCGCAATCGCTCTGCGCCTTGGGCGGCGGAAGTCGCTACCAGAATGACACACTGACTCCAAATCCGTCTCTTTACGTGCTCACCTGAATATTCCTCTTCAGCCTATGCTGTTCAATAGTTTTTGCAACCGGCAAGCTAGCCAGAGACTTACGCTTCTGATGTAGCGCCTTAAGCTACCGCTTGCCGACTTTGGTACCTTTCGGCAAAATACGTCTGGCCACTGCGTGACCCTTCCATGAAGCCGCCGCCGCCCTCGAACACTTCTCTTTTTACCGTCGGACACTCGAGTCTTGAACTGGACGGATTCCTGAAGATTTTAGTTACTCATGAAGTAAAAATTCTCTGCGATGTCCGCAGCCGCCCTGGCAGCTTCCGGTTTCCGCAATTCAACCGCGAGCCCCTCGAGGCATGCCTTGCCTCCGCAGAAATCGAGTACGAATTCCTGGGCGAGGCTCTCGGCGGCCGTCCTTCCGATCCCCGCGCCTACCAAGCGGACGGCATAGTGAATTACGAAGAGCGCCGCAAGGCCGCCGATTTTAGAGCGGGGATTGGTCGGGCGCTGGAGTTGAGCCGCACCTCAAACATAGTCTTGATGTGTGCCGAGGAAGATCCCTTGCAGTGTCACCGTTTTCTCATGATTTCCCCGGCGCTGCTCGATCGCGGCGTTACGCCCTTGCACATCCGCCGTGGTGGCGAACTAGAATCGCAGCGGGAAGCCGAGGATCGCCTGCTCAAAATGCACGACTTAGCAGCTTTTGACAGCGGCTCGCTCTTTATTTCCGAGCGTGATGTGGCTCTCCAAGACGCGCTCCGCCGCCAAGCCCAGGAGTTTGCCTTCCGCGCGTCTCCCGAAGCCATCGAGTACTTTTAATCTTATGGAAATTCTTCTTTGCACAGTTGGTTTTGCGGGAAAGACTGCCGAGGAGTTTTTCCGTCTTCTCCAGGAAGCCCAGGTGGAAAAACTCCTCGATATCCGTCTGAACCGCGGGGGCCAACTTTCCGGCTTCGCCAAGCACCCCGACCTCGAATATTTCCTGCAAAAAGTAGCGCGCATCGGCTACTCTCACGAGCCGCAGCTCGCTCCAACTTCTGAGTTGCTTGATACCTATCGCGAATCCAAGGACTGGCCCGCTTACGAAACTGGTTTTCTGGCCCTGATGCGAGAGCGCGGGGTCCCTCAAGCTTTCGATGCAAACACTTGGCCTCCGCGAGTCACTCTGCTCTGTTCCGAAGCTGGCCCTGAGAAATGTCACCGGCGTCTCGTTGCCGATCTACTCGCCACTCATTGGACGGCACAAGGCCACAATGTCGAGATTCGCCACCTCGTCACAACCCGCTCAAAATCTTCTAAAACGCGCCGCGCTAAACCGAAATCCGTGCCATGACCAGACTGCTCATCACGGAAATTACCCGCATGGGGCCGGCCTTCTGCGTCATAGGACTACAACGCGAGAAGGGCAAAATTCGCTCCGTTCGTCCCGTGACCGCGAGCGCCAACAGCTGGATGCATTTTCCCTATCAGCGAGGTGATGTGCTTCAGTGCGACCTTGCTCCTTTTTCCGGAGCCAAGCCACACGTGGAAGATCGCGTCTCGACGCACGGCTTCCAGAAGCAGTCAACTGTTCCCGAGTCGGAGGTCGTCGCTTACCTGCGCAAAGCAGAATTCGCCGGCACTCTGCCAGAACTATTTGGCTGTGCTCTCCATGAAAATAAGAGTGGCAGTGGATTGTTCGCAATGCCTCGCGAAGCAACCCGCTCCGTTTGCGGAACACAAACAATAAATCTTCGCCTGGAGCTTTGCGCCAATGAAGTGCGTGCCACGCTGGCTCTTTCTTCGGGAGAAGTCTTGCGCGATCTTCCGGTCGTCGATCGAGATTGGCGCGATTTCATCGAAGCTGCGTTGGCAGAGGAACGAGGTGCGAATCGCGTGGCCCGTCTCGAGCGGTTTTTAAATTCGCAATTCCACTACAAAGTTTTGTCTTGCCCGCATCATTTCATCCGCCTCGGTCTCACGCGTCCGTATCATGATCTCTGCTGGCTTATGCTGGATACCCTGATCCCGCTTCCGAAACATGAATGGCTCGAGGAGTTCTGATGGCTTCGATCAAAGATGAAAACCATTGGAAGCGGCTTGTCGATGAATGTTTCCGCCGCGAAGCGGGATCGCAAACGGCCGTCCCCGATCCGACGCAAGATTTGATTGAAACAGGCGTGCTTGACTCCATGGGCTGGGTGAGTTTTCTCCGCGCCTTGGAGTCCGCAAGCGGCCTGAGTGAATTGGGCGTGTTGCTTACCGAACGCACTCCTTCGTTCGAGAGCGTTTTTCAGGTATTCAAGGAAGCCCAGACCGAACGCCTCTCTCCCGAGCATGATTTTTCCCACGCGACTCAACCTGCAACACGAACATCGGTTTTTATTTCAAGTTCGTGTGCAGTGGTCGGCTCCCGCAAAATTCCCTCCGAGGAAGTCGACCGGGCCTTTGGCATGCCGCCGGGGAAACTTCGCCTTCGCGCCGGAATTGAATCGCTTGCTTACGCCACGGAAAACGAAAATGAACTCACACTTGGCGCGCGCGCCGCGCAGCAAGCGCTTCACACTGCGGCTTGCGGCGCCCAAGAACTTGATTGGATCATCGCCACCAGCGAAACGCACCGCGGCTATCCTTCCCTCGCGGCGCAGCTTCACTCCCAGCTACTTGCTCGCGAAAATTGCGGCGCGCTGGACGTCGGTGGCGCGTGTCTCGGCCTTGTGAACGGACTCGCTGTCGCCCAGGGCCTCATCGCCTCGGGACAATCCCGCACCATCGCGGTCATCACCTCCGACGTTCATAGCCGCACCTTCAAACCGGGCATGGTGGCGGGAGAATTTGGCGGGTTGTTTGGCGATGGCGCCAGCGCGTTTCTCTTGCGCGCGAAAAATGGCACCACGCCTCAACAAGCCTACGGCCTCGGAGAGTTTTTTTTCGGCTGTGCAGGGCAGTATGCAGGAGCCATTCGCGTGGTGGATGCCCCCAACGGGAATCTCGATGTGCATTTTGATGGCGAAGCTCTCTCCCGCGCCGCCATCACCAGGCTGGAAAAAGTGGTCCGCGAGATCGAACTCCGCAGTGGCATCGCTCGCTCATCGGTGCAAGGCTTGGCAACTCATCAGCCCAATCCGCGTCTTGTTACTCTCCTCGCTAAGCAGTGCGGTCTGCCAGAGGACAAATTTCCCCTTGTCGCCCGCTCCTTCGGGAATCTCGGCTCTTCCACGTGTGGGGTGGCCCTCGACGCGATTCTGCAATCGGCGCGGCGCCACCAGGCCAATCAGTGGGGTCCCATTTTCACAGCGTCCCTGGGCCCTGGCTTACTTTTCGGCGGAGGCTGGCTCGTTCCGGCATAGCCATCCGTCACGTTTGCAAGGTGGCGACCTGTAACGTTTTGTTACATCCCCTCAAGTCTCCGATGAAGCTCTAATCCCATCGTCCTTCTAACATACAGAAAATAATAAAGTTAGATAAATACTTCGCTTGGCTGCCGTCGTGCACATCTCTTAGCGACTAAGACGGGATTTATCCCGGCGCAGAGGTGGAAGAATGCAACGCAGAAGCAAGAGGGCGGAACAAGGATTCTCACTCGTGGAGTTGGTCACCGTCGTAGGGATCACATTTGTCCTGGCAAGCATGGCCGTGATGTCGACCAGAAGTTCCACGTATGGCTCGAGGGCCAATGATGCCATGTTCCAAGTCATAACCCAACTGCGCACCGCGCGGGAAATAGCGGTTACTAAGCGCCGGAACGTGTTGGTGACAATTACGGCTCCAAACCAGATTCAAATCGCGGTCCAAACTCTCCCCGGCGAGGCCCCCGCGGCAGTCTACGCACCCGTTCTTCTCAACGATGGAGTACCCGGTGGCAGCACGTTTTACGTTTATCCCGGAGTACCCGACACACCGATGAACTTCGGTAATTCCAACGCACTCAATTTTTCACCCGCGAGCGGCGGCACCGCAGGGCTTGCCATCATGTTCAGTACCTCGGGAAGTCTGGTTGGCACTACCGGGAGCTCCGGCTACAACACGGTTGGGAACAACAACCCAGTCAACGCCTCGATCTTTACCGCCATTGCTGGCCAGCCGAATACGGTACGCGCCGTCACAGTCATGGGGACCACCGGGCGCGTCCGCTCTTACTCCTGGAGTGGCCCAGCGTCCGGCGGCACAGTCTCGCAATGGCAAGAACAGCAGTAGGAAAGAAGCCCATTTATGAAAACACAGCGCAAACGTTCGCGACCCCTGGCCGGTTTCACGCTGCTTGAAGCCATGATCTCGATTTTCGTTCTGACCTTCGGCGTGCTATCGCTGGCCGCGGTCTACGCTCAAGGCATCTTCTTCGCTAGCCTGTCTCAATACGACTATGTAGCCGAGAAGAAAGCCGAACAGGCCGTCGAAGCCATCTTCACGGCGCGCGACATCAAACAGTTGACATGGTCCTCCATTCAAAACGTCAGTAACAATGGCGTTTTCCTGGACGGCGCGCAGCCCATCCTGGTTCCCGGCACGGACGGCCTCGTGGGAACGGCAACGGATCAGGGCTCCGCGGATGAACTTATCACCATCGGTCCCGGCCCTGACGGAATTCTAGGCACGGCCGACGACCAGGTTGTGGACCTGAATCCCTGGATGAAGCGCACGATTGCCATCACGCCGGTCACCGGCGAAGCCAACCTTCGCATGATCACAGTCACCATCAATTATCAAGTCGGGAAAATGAATCGAACTTACACCCTGATCAGCTACATCTCAGCCTTCGCCTAGAGAGCCATGAGGAACTTGGACATGAAGAGACAATCGGGTTTCACACTAGTTGAATTCTCAGTGGCCATGGCCATCACCATGGTCGCCCTGCTGGCTACCGTTATGGCCTTCAGAATGGCCACGTATTCAAACCAGAACGTTACGCAGCGCGAGGACATGGCTGACAACATTCGCGCCGGCCTCAACCTCCTCGAACAGGATGTCATCATGACGGGCATGGGCATTCCCACTGGCGGCATTACGATTCCGACTTTCGCTGCCACGTCCGCTTGTCCTGGAGGCACCTCGAACTTGGCCCGGCCGGTCCCAACTGGAACAGGTACGTTTCCTGTTTGCAACACAACATTGCCGTCCATCGAGCCTGGCAATGCCTTGGGGCCATTCATTACTGCCCCGGATGCCACTTCGAGCGTGAACACTGACGTTCTTACCGTCGTCTACGCGGACAATACGGCAAGCTCAACTTCCACCATCATCGGCATGAACGCTCAGCCGATCAACGGGACCAGCTGCCCCGGTGGCAGTATCTCGGCTTCCGGAAATTCCGTCACCTTTGATACTGGCTGCTTTAACCTCACGAGCCTTGCTGCCAGCGGCGTGCAGATCAATCCGGGCGATCTGATCATGTTTAGCAATACGAATGGTAAGGCTCTGCAGGAAGTCACCAGCGTGTCCGGTCAAACGCTGAATTTCGCCTCGGGCGATGCTTTCCATCTCAACGGAATCACTGGTGCGACCGGCGGCACGATTAAGCAACTCCAGAATTCTACCGTTAATGGCGTGACCGGCGTTGTCACTTATCTTGGCACCTATCCCCAAACATCGGCCACTCGGATTTGGATGGTTTCCTATTGGCTTGATAACGTGACTGACCCGATCCACATCCGCCTCGATCGCGCGGTTAATTTCAACGCTCCGCAGCCCGTCGGAGAGACGCTTGAGAACCTGCAATTTACCTACAATTTCAACGACGGCGTTGCCGTGAATCAGGTCACTGTCCCCACCGGCTATTCCGAAAGCCAGATACGGTCCGTGAATCTCTTTATGAGTACGCGATCGACCAGCATGCTTGGACAGACCAAACAGTACGCTCGTGAAAACTTCCAGACGCAGCTCAGCCTTCGCAGCATGGCCTACGTCAACCGGTATAAATAATGAGGAGCCTTACAATGAATGCCCCGAATAAACTGATGCGACGCGATTCCGGCATCGCTCTGCTTACCACCCTGTTGCTTATGCTGCTCATGTCCAGCCTGCTGGTTGGCTTCGTTCTGCTCATCAGTTCCGGGCAGAAGCTCAGCGGCTACAACAATGACTACAGCAAGGCCTTCTATGCCGCGGAAGCGGGCATGGAGAAGTTGACGGCGGATATTGGCACGCTTTTCGATCAGAACTATTCGCCCAGCGGCGCTCAAATTAACGCCCTCCAAACGACTGCCCCGGCCCTTGCCGGCATCAACTATGTTCAATACAACGGGAGCAGCGGCTACGTCATTAGCTTTCCGACAGACACCAATGGAAACCCTCTCGCCACCACCAATGTGATCAACTCCGGAACGTACGAGGGAATGACTGCACTACAGACTCTGTATACGCTGAGCGTAACGGCACGCACCACGTCTGGCTCCGAGGTGAAGCTGCAGCGCACCACACAGACCGTCGGTATTCCTATGTTTCAATTCGGTATCTTCTCGAACACCGACCTCAGCTTCTTTCCCGGTCCGAACTTCAATTTCGGCGGCCGCACACAAACGAATGGGAACCTCTTCCTTGCCTCGGGCAGCTCCCTGACGCTTTCGCAACCGGTCACAGCCTACCTGAACGTTATCCGCACCAACCTTTCTAACGGCTTTCCCACCACCACCGGCTCGTACGCTGGCTCTGTTAACATTTTCAATGGCAGCGGCACGCGTCCCCTGGCCTACACGGAAGGCAGCTTGGTTGGGACCTTAGGCTCGGCTACAAATCCCAACTGGTCGACCATTTCGCTTGGCAGCGCCAATTACGCTGGTAACCTGCGGGATGGCGCCACCGGCGCGCAAACGTTGAATCTCGCCATCGTCACCCTCGGCGCCGGCTCCACTCAGCCTACGGACATCATTCGCCGACCCTACGTTGGCGAAGCCGCCACGATCACTGCCGAGCGCTATTTCGCCCAGGCCAGCTTTAGAGTTCTTCTTTCAGACAATCAGAACGATATTAAGAACCTCCCTTGCATCGACACCACCGTTGCCCCTGCCGATTTGTCCCAACTCGCGCAGCCCGCTTCGGGTTGGACCGCGTATGGCGGCTTCCCCGCATCTCTCTTCACAAAAATGACCGCAAACAACACGGCGGGCTATAGCACCTTGCCGATACCGCTGGCAGCCTCCGCCGCAGTCTTGAACGCTACGACATATAACACCGCGGACGGATATTGGGTGCCAGGACCCACCACCGCCCACCCAACCTATGGCACTCCAACTATCAAGGGATTCATAAAGATCGAGATTCAGACCAACTATTCGGGTACTCCCTGCGGCACCTGGAAAGACGTAACCTTGGAAGTTCTCGGCTACGGTTATGCAGGCCGCAATCTCAACCCTTATCCCAGCATTCTTCCTAGCACTGTAAACCCCAGCCTGACCGCCGCACAGTATGGCGCTGCCGAGCCGCTTCTCACTCTACCCACGACCGGCCAGGTCCCTGCGTCCACCTGCCCCGACGTGCATCCGAACGCGATCATTCGTCTGGAGCGCGTGCGCGACAACCCATCCAACTGGGCGCTGTCAACCGGCGTAAATCCGTACCTTAGCTGCGGAATAACGTTGTCGTCCGGGACGACCGGCAAGGTGAGTGCCGCACCGACCCTCCCGGGCGACTACTGGCCCAATGTCTTGTTCGATACGCGTGAAGGCGAACTTCGTGACGCTGAAATTGCCGGGACCGTTGGCGCCACCAAGTATTACAATATGGTTCCGCTAAACGGCGCCATGAGCTACGTCGAACTCGACGTAGTCAACTTGGCCAAATACCTCACGGGAGTCCTGCCTGGCTCCGGCGCACAGGCCTTCGATACAGTCAATTCTCCCAACGACTACGCCGTTTACATCTCTGACCGCCGTGGCAACTACACTGCTACCACCAGCTTCCCTGGGGGGTGGCCTCCGACGTCTTTTAGCGGCAACGAAACCGGAGAGTATGGCTTCGAGGACTTCGTCAACCCGGCCAACCAATATGGTTGCCCGAACAGCACACTCGATTCGGGTGAGGACCTCGACGGGCTGGGAACCACTCCCTTTTTCACTTACGGACAGGACGTCACACATGCCAGTGCGGCCTACACACCAGGTCTGAATGGTGGCAATGGCTACTACGGCGCCGGTTCACCAGCCGCCGTCGCTACGGCCCTTGTCGGCACCACCACCGCCAACGCTCTCGCGGCGCACCCCAATTGCACTGTGGCCGCCCCGACAACCATCTGGCCGTTCGATTACGTCATCCACGCAAACGAAGCGCGCGAGAATCCGAACTTCTTCTTCCGCCGCGCCGTGAAGATCTTTGACGGCGCTAACGTGGCCAATTTCCTCAACACTTGCCCGAGCGGTGTGATTTGCGGCCTCACGATTGCCACCGAAAACCCTGCCTATATCCATGGCGACTTCAATTGCATCAGCACTTGCAGCGGCAATACCTGGAGCACAGTGCACGCGGCCACCTCTGTCGCTGCAGATTCCGTCACCCTGCTCTCTAACAATTGGAATGACGTCAATTCCTTTATCACCCCATATGACTATCCATCTGGCAGCAACACCGTGCCGCGAAATGCGGTCACCAGCTATTACCGGACAGCGATTATGGCCGGCAAAGGCATCTCGTTCCCACAACCCACGGCCTACACCACGAACCAGGACTTCGGTACTGACGGTGGGGTCCACAACTTCCTCCGATATCTCGAGAACTGGGGCGGTCAGACTCTCAACTACGAGGGCTCGATCATCAGCATGTACTACAATCGCCAGGGAACCGGTGTCTACAAGTGCTGCAACACTGTGTACTCGCCGCCAACTCGCGGTTACAACTTTGACTCGGAGTTTCTGACTCCGTCTCTGTTGCCGCCGCGCACGCCGCTCTTCCGCGACGTAAACACGACTGGCTTTACACAGCTTCTCCTGCCAAGTCAGTAGAACGCAGCCAACGGCTGCACCCTCGCGACCGGCCCCGGCCACCCCCCGGGGCCGGTTGCTTTTTGGACGGACCCGCCCTTCGGTGGAACGGAATCTCAAACCACGTTCCGAAACGGGATCGGTGCAGGCAAGCCCGTCGATTGGCAGGGTCCGAACTAGCGGCCGGGGGGACGCAAATATCAAGCGAGATGGGAGTTTAGCGGATGCGGGCAATCGGCTTATTCTTCGCGCAAAGCGACGAGAGGATCCACGCGGGTTGCGCGCTTTGCCGGAATGTAACAAGCAAGAAGCGCGATAGCAGCAAGAATGGTTGAAACAGAAAGGAAGGTCATTGGATCGGCTGGCTCAATTCCGAAAAGCATGGACCGGAAGAATCGCGTCATAATCGCTGCTCCCACGAGACCTAAAGCCAATCCGATGACAACTATCCGCATTCCTTCTCCCAACGCCATGCGCAGAATATCCAGGCGCTGGGCGCCGAGAGCGATGCGGATTCCCACTTCGTGCGCGCGCTGGCTGAAGGAATACGCCATCACGCCGTAAATGCCGACGCCGGCGAGCAGCAGTGCTACCGTTGCAAAAACACCCAGAAGCTCGAGAGAAAAACGCCGGTCCGCCACGGATCTGGCGATGATTTGGTCCATCGAGCTGATACTGTGGACCGGAACATTGGGATCCACGCTTTCCACCTCGTGGCGCACGGCTTGGCCGACCTGTTCCACTTCGCCTCTGCTCCGCAGAAAAACCACTGCGTTGACTGGTGCGAACTGACCCAAGGCAACGTAAATGTGCGGGACGCTGGGAGCTTCAAAACCATCCGACTTGATATCACCAACCACGCCGACAATTGTGACCCCTTGCACACCTCGTCCAAATCCAAACTTAAGCTGTTGTCCGAGCGGATCTTTTTCCTGCCAATACTGTCGTGCGAGGGTTTGGTCGATCACGGCAACCGGTTGTGTCTTATACGTATCCAGGACGGTGAAACTGCGTCCGGTTATCAAGGGAACTTCCATGGTGCGAAAGTATTCAGCATCGACCACAGCAATGTCCGCAATCGGGCCGCGTTCCGACTCTGTTGCGCGCCCTTGAATCGAGAATGGAGAGTAGTTCCTCCCGGAGTTCATGGTAGAGTGTCGTTCCCGGAAATCGATGCCTGTTCCACGCCTGGAAGCGCAGATACACGGCGAAAGACTTCCAGCAGAAAATCGGCGCGCTTCTCCTCGACGCTATAAGGGTCAGAGGCTGGATTGTTGGATATCGGAATCCAAATTTGCACCGTGGTCAGATGGCTAGGATTGAATCCAGGGCGCACTTCAAGCACGCGCCAAAAGCTTCGCAGTAGAAGCCCGGCGCCTGCTAGCAAAACGATCGAGAGCGCTACTTCCGACACCACAAGAACTCGCGAAAGCCGAGTATGGCGTCTGCCGGTGCCTGAGCCGCGGCTGCCTTCCCGCAGATTCTCAAGCTGGTTAGGATTGGCAGCTTGCAGCGCGGGCGCCAGCCCAAAGACGACGCCTGTGAGTATGGAGATCAGGAAAGCGAAAAAAAGCACCCCGGCGCTGACGTTAACCTCGTTGAGCCTTGGAGTATCCGCAGGAGCGAGGCTTACGATGGCGTTCTTCAAGAAGAAAACAGTAACCAGGGCGAGTACGCCGGAAATGAGCGACAAGAGCGTGCTTTCTGTCAACAGTTGGCGCGCCAGACGCGCGCGGCTCGCACCCATAGTCAGGCGAATCGCAATCTCGCGCCGGCGTCCGGAAGAGCGCGCCAGAAGAAGGTTGGCGATGTTCACGCACGCGATAAGCAGCACAAATCCCACCGCTCCAAAAAGGATGAACAATTCCGTGCGCCGCGGGCCGACCAAGTCTTCTTTGACCGGCACAAGCCGCACCGCCCACGTAGAGGCAGCGGGGTATTCGATGGGGTACTGCCGGCTGAGCTGCGATATGTAGGCATCGAGCTGCGCCTGCGCTTGGGCAACAGTCAGATTCGGCTTCAAACGCCCAATCGCGGCCGGAATGAATCTCTGCGACCTTACAGGGGGAACAGGAAACGGAAGACCGTTAAAGCCTGTTGCGAGCCAGACATCCACGTCGGTATTCAGCGTGCGTCCCGGGTGACGAAAGCCTGGGGGCATCACCCCCACAATCGTGTACATGTCATTATCGAGCCGCATTTTCCGCTCGACTATGTTCGGGTCCGAACCGTAGTTCCGGCGCCAAAAGCCGTCGCTGATAACGACAGGCTCCAGGAATCCCGGGGCGGCATCCTGCGATGTGTACACGCGGCCGAGTTGCGGCTTCGTTCCCAGCAACGCGAAGTAATCGGGACTCGTGACGAGACTCTCAGCGCGGACCGTCCGCTCTCCACCGCCGATTGCGGAATTACTCGGCGCTACAGCCGAGATATCCTGAAACACGCCGGAGCGATCTTGCAAATCCCAAAGCTCTGGCGCGGACATGCCCACATCCTGCTCGTTGGGGCCGCGCAGGTCGTCGAAGATGCGCACGAGTTGCTCAGGGTGCGGGAAGGGCAACGGCCGCAGCAGAACTCCGTACACGACGCTGAAGGTGGCGACATTTGCGCCAATTCCCAGCGCCAGAGTCAGCACTGCAACAATTGCAAAGCCGGGGCTCTTGAACAACATGCGGAGCGCGTAACGCAGGTCTTGGACGAATGAGAACACAGATCCTCCCCGAGCGCGCCCCCGTCATGCGACAGACGCGATTGCCCCTTTCGTTATATGGACGAGGGACCCGCATCATCGTTAGCAGGAGGAGTGCCTTGGAACAACGCATGGTCGGGATCGGCTGACTAATCCGAGTGGCAGCCCTTGCGGCGGCTGCGTAACTCCCGAGAAGTTGCGTAACCGAAAACCCGCTACCATTTCTCAGTTGTCAGTGTGGAAAATGATTTACGAGCCAGGGCGCGTGCGCGTCGTGAAGCTGGTGTTCACCGCAGGCACCACGCAAGCCTACAACGGAGGCCAGCCCGCATCCGTCGTGGGATTGCGGCACAGCGATGCCGTGGCGGGGCTGAACAGCAGGTCGACGCTCCCGCACGCGGCGGGGCATGCCGCACCGCTGAGGCTCCAGCGCACCGAAGTGTCCGGATGCCCCGCGCTGCTGATCGCTGCATGAAACGCCTGCGTGGCGCCAAGTTCGACGCTGGCATTGGGCGGCACAATGCTGATCCCGATGTCGCTCATGATGGCGAGTTGCGCTGTCGCCGATTTCGTCGAGTCCGCCTGGCTCGTTGCTGTAACTGCACAATCGGTGACGAGGGCAGATCGCCCGGAGCGGTGTATACGCCTGACGTGGTTATTGTTCCGCTGGATGCGCTTCCGCCCGCGACGCCGTTTACGCTCCAGGTCACACTCGTGTTGGTGGCGTTGGTCACCGTCGCGGTCAATGTCTGCGAACTCCCCAGCAGGACCGAACCGCTTGTCGGGATCACCGTGACACTTATTGATGAGGGAGGGGGAAGGGGCGGAGGCGCCAGCGACAGTGGGCTTCCTCCGCCGCAGCCTAGCAGCCCTGCACATGCGGGTAGGAGTTCGAAGACTAGCAGCGCGAGGATGGTTTCATGAGCGAACGTGGAAATGCGGGCAGTTGTATCTGTTTTGATTTGTGAGAGAGAGGGCCGCATGCAGGTCGCAATGCAGGCGAAGGGCCAGCGAAAGGAGTGGGCCGCTTTCGACCGATGGCAGCCCGCGGGGTTTGCGTAGTATTTTGCTAACTATATGAAAATA
Source organism: uncultured Acidobacteriota bacterium (assembly GCA_963833345.1). Lineage (GTDB taxonomy): Bacteria > Acidobacteriota > Terriglobia > Acidiferrales > UBA7541 > Acidiferrum. The sequence continues at coordinate 5,594,823 of CAWHXI010000002.1, forward strand.
CAATTGTTATCGAATTCGCGAGGGAATTCGTCCGTTTTTTCTAGGCCTCCCGGAAGAGCTGAAGTTCTGGATTACGACGTCGAGCATCCCGATATGGAACTCTAGGGCTGAGCCACTGTTCCAAAAGGGGAGTCATCTCATGGGTTGGGTGCGCCTTGTCTTATTTTGCCGGAACCCGCGTATTCAACCGATTGGTTAAATACACGGGCTAAATAAACTTCCGTGAACCAAATGACTAGCTGTGCCGTCCTGCAGGTGTACGGGGAGGGCGAGCGCTTTCGGCTCGCACGAGAGACCTAATGCAGGAGCTGGTTCTGATCCAGCCAGGCCGTACCGCCGAGAAAGAGTTCGCGCAGGAAGCGGCTGCGGCTGCTCTCCGCCGCGAATTCGAGGAGCGGCTCGCGGAATGCGGGCCGCTGGCGTATCGCGTCGCGCGCGGCGTGCTTCGCAATAGCGCGGATGCGGAAGACGTGGCGCAGGAAGCGCTGCTGCGGGCGTACAGGCGCTTTGAACGCTTGCGCGATCGCACGCGGTTTCGCGCCTGGCTCGTGCGCATCGCGTTTCGGCTTGCGATCGATCGCGCCCGCTCTTCCAAGCGCCGGGAAGTGCGCGAAACGCTTTGGTCGCAATCTGCGCAGCGGCCTTCGACGGAAGACTTGGCCGCCATCAGCGAATTTCAGGCGCATGTCGACCGCGCGATGGAAGAGCTTCCGGAGAAACAGCGGCTCGTCCTTTTGTTGGCGGCGATGCAAGGTCACTCGCTAGAAGAGGTTGCGGAAACGCTTGGCCTTCCGATGGGAACCGTGAAGTCGAGATTGTTTTTTGCCAGAAAGCAGTTAGCGGAGAAATTGCGATGCCATGCGAAAACTATAGAGAAGCGTTGATAGAAGCCGCAGCCGCGGATTCTGCGCCGTCAGTCGAATTGCGTTCGCACTTGGATGCTTGCGCATCCTGCCGCGCTTCCTTCGCCGAAGAACTGCAACTCTTCGCCGCCATTGACACTGGCGTGCGCGCCTCCGCCAATGCTGAAGTACCTCATTCTCTTCTTCCGCGCGTCCACGCCAGTCTTGAGGACGTTTCGGCGTCACAGCGTCGTTGGACGCCGTTTCTGATCTTTGCCGCCGCTAGCGCCGCGATTGTGTTGACGGTTTTCATCGCGGCGCGCCCGCGTCACGCAATAAATGATAGACGGGTCAAGCAAATTTTGTCGGCACCATCTCAAGGAACGGCCGAAACGCCGGTTAGCCACGACACGACCGGGGCACCGGCCATAGTTGTAAGCAACGGTTCTCGACCGACGGTGCAACGGAGAAATTCCCCTCCAATAAATTCCGCGTCGTCTAGCCAGCTAGAAGTCATTGTGCCTCCAGATGAACGCGAAGCGTTTGCTCAGTTTGTCCACGCGCAGCAAGAGCAAAGCGATGTGGTCGTGGCTGTCGTGGCTGCGGCTTTGGGCGAGGAAGATAAGCCGCCGAACATGAAACCTTTGTTGATCGCCAAACTTGTGGTCAGGCCGCTCGAACCACTCGATGGCGAAGCGACCGATGGCACGGAAGAAGAGCGATAGCAAAAGGCCGATCAAAAACACGTCTAAATGGAGGATGGAATGAGGACTGGTTCAGTTCGAATGGCGTCGCTTCTGTTGCTCGGTATGCTTGCGCCAATTGTTCTGGCGCAAGACAAACCGAAGCCGGACGAGGGCGCAAAAGCGGAAGGACAATCGACTCCTATAAAGGTGCAAATTGTTTTCACGGAATTTGAAGGTGATAAAAAAACCAAAAGTCTCCCGTACGTGATGTACATGAATGCTCCTAATGAACCGGGACTAAAACCCGGCTACGGAGCAGCAAAAATGCGCATTGGGAGCCAGGTGCCCATCTATGTGGGCAAGAATGAAATGCAGTACATGGATGTGGGAACAAATGTCGATGCTCGCTCTGCATACATTAGTGATGGACGCGTATTACTCCAAATAACTCTCGAGCGTTCCTGGGTGGAGGGCGACGTCTCAGTTCCTGTAACCAAATCAGATGCGTCCTCGTCTGAACCTTCCAGCGGTCATTTTCGAGAGCCAATTATTCGCGCCTTCAAGTCAGCTTTCGACTTGAAATTGCGAGAAGGGCAGCCCGTCGAGAGCACATTCGCAACCGACCCTTTGACTGGAAAGGTGGTCAAGGTGGAAATAGGTTTTACCGTAGTGAAATAGTTCTTTACGCCTCGGAGTTTTGCTTCAGGATATTTTTCAGTGTAGCGGCCAAGTCTGGATACTGGAAGTTGTAGCCGAGCTTTTGCAGATCTTGTGGCAGGACGCGCTGGCTGGATAAGAGCAGCGCGTCGGCCATTTCGCCGAGTGCGAGGCGCAGCGCGAATGCCGGGGCAGGGAAGAGCGCTGGCCGGTGCATGGCGGTCGCTAAAGCTTTCGTGAACTCCGCGTTCCGGACTGGTAGTGGAGAGATCACGTTGAGGGGGCCCCTGACCTGACCGTTCTCCAGAGCAAAACGGAGAATCTCGATTACATCATCGAGCGAAATCCACGACATCCACTGTTGGCCCGAACCAATTTTCCCTCCGGCGAAGAACCGGAAGAGAAGCATCATTGGCGGCAACGCGCCGCCATGCCGCGCAAGAACAATTCCGAATCGCGCGAGTACGACGCGGATGCCAATCGCTTCGGCTTTCAGCGCTTCGGCTTCCCACTCCCTCGCCAGGTTGGAGAGAAAATCTTTCCCCGGCTGGCTTTCTTCCGTCAGCAACTCATCACCGCGATTGCCGTATACGCCTGTCGCCGACGCGGACACTAGCACTCTCGGCCGCGCGTTCATCTTAGCCAGGGCGGTGACCAGTGCGCGCGTCGTATCGATGCGGCTTGCATGCAACTCCGCCTTGCGCGCGGCGCTCCACCGGCCATCGGCGATCGACGCCCCGGCAAGATTGACGACAGCGTCCGCGCCAACCGCCGCGCCGCCGAGTTCTCCTGTCGCGGGATTCCATGCCACTTGAAAACCGTCATTCGCTGTATCTTTCGTGATAGTTCCTGGCCGCACCAGTCTGCAAACTGTGTGCCCAGCCTTTACCAACGCGGGCACCAGGGCGCTCCCAACCAGCCCACTCGATCCCGTCACGAGAATTTTCATTGCAATTTTGTTCGATCCTCTTTAAACACAAAAACAAGCTATGTCAGAACGCTACGCAAGCCTCGGCCCGTGGTCAAGCGGTAGAAAAGTTCAAAACGGTTTTCCTGTTCAAACATGCCGTAACTATTTTAATCCGAGCGCCTGTTGGCGCTAACCGCGCAGGCTATGGCCCGGCACTCTTCCGCAGGTTACAATTCTCTTGTGAGCCTTTCTTCCCAGACCGCGCGCGTAAAGGTGCTTTTCTTCGGCCGCCTCAAGGAAATCGTCGGCCAGGGCGAAGACTGGGTCGAACTCCCAGACGGCGCGCCGATCGAAGCGCTTTTCTCGCACTACGGCGCGAGTCACCCCGAACTCGCACGCTTCCGCGCATCGCTGGTCGCTTCGCGCAATCAGGAATTTGCTGCGTGGAGCACTCCGCTTCATTCCGGGGATGAAGTAGCTTTTCTCCCGCCCGTAAGTGGCGGCTAACGCGGTTATCCATGACCAAATCCTCGCAACCCGACCTTCTTGTGCTGGTGCGCGACCCTATCGATCAAGCAGCCCTGATCCGGCATGTCCGTGCCGCCGAAGACGGCGCTGTCGTTACCTTCGACGGCTGCGTTCGCAATCATTCCCATGGACGTCGCACGCTCTATCTGGACTACGAAGCCTACGAAGCCATGGCACTGGCCAAAATCCGCGAAATTGCCGGGCAAATCCACGAGAAATTCTCGATTCACCATGTCGCCATCGCGCATCGTTTGGGGCGACTCGAAATCGGAGAGACGAGCGTGTTCATAGCCGTCAGTTCGGCCCACCGACCGGCCGCGTTCGACGCCTGCCGCTTCGCCATCGACACCCTGAAACGCACTGTTCCGATCTGGAAGAAGGAATATTTCGAGGACGGCGCCGTTTGGGCCGATGGCGAGATGCCTCCAGCTCCCCTGGAGACACGCGCGGCGAAACCTGCATCTTAGTGAATCAATGAGCACTGCACCCCCTCGCGCCCTTGCTGCCGCTGTTTTTTTTGCCGCGCTCTTTGTGGCCGGGATCGCTTTCGCTCAAGACAAGCCTGACCGCCCGCCTTGGGCGCAACCGAAACCCAAGCTGCCTGCCAATCCCTCTGCGGCCGATGGCGCAGCTCCAGTACCGCCATCTCTGCCTTCGCCTCCGCCGCCCGGCACCATTGTGCCAACGCCGGAGCCGCCGCTTCGGCCGCCTGAAGACGCTGATCAGCAGCGCGGCAAGATCAAAGTTAAAGTGGAACTCGTAAGTATTTTGGCAAGCGTTCTTGACGAGCACAGCAAGCCCGCGCCGGATTTGCCTATTGAAGCTTTCCAGGTCTACGAAGAAGGCACGCTCCAGAAAATCGAAGCATTCGAATCAGAAACGCAGCAGCCTCTCGACCTTGCGTTGATGATCGATTCGAGCCTGAGCGCGAACAAGGAAATTGCCTTCGAGAAAGAGGCTGCCGCGCACTTCATCCGTCAGGTATTGCGTCCTGGCGACCGCCTTTCGGTTTTTGGCTTTGATGAGAATGTCACGCAAATAGCCGCATTTTCGGACAATGTTTCCGTCCTGCAGGCCGCTGTACGAAGGATTCCGCCTGGCGCGGGCACTTCGATCTACGACGCCGTCCTTCTCGGAGCGAAGGCGCTGGAGCGGCGCGGAGAAGATCGGCGACGAGTCATCATTTTGGTTACAGACGCGGGCGAAACCACCAGCACCGCTGACTTTGAAGCCGCGCGCAAAGAGGCTGTGCGTTCGGACGCGCTGATCTACACCATCGTCATTCGCCCCATGAAAAATGAGAGTGGCCGCAATACCGCCGGCGAGCACGCGCTCACAACGATTACGGAAACCACCGGCGGCGATATGTTTTTTCCTGACACCCCTCAGGAACTCGACGTGATCTTCGACCTGATCGATCGAGAGTTACGCACGCAATACCGCCTGGCCTACTACCCCACCCCGCGCGGGCCTGCCAATACGTACCGCAAAATCGAAGTCAAAGTCCTGAACGGCGACTATCATGTTCGTTCGCGCAAGACGTATCTCACAGGTCCGCAGTGACGATTCTCAACGGCCTTTTGATTGTTGTTTGATATTTCCAGAAAAACGCGAGGCTACTGCGGCTTCTTGATGTCTGAGCCGGCTTGCTCGATGCTGCCTTTGACCAATTCGGTCTTCACTTCCGCCTTTTGTCCAGCCAGCACATCAACTTCGGTTTCATACGTCCGATAGCCGGGCAGCTCGATCTTAATCTTGTGCTTTCCCGGATTGACCAGGAGCGAATGAAATTTTCCGCCGAGCTCACTGGCATGGCCCACGTAACGACCGTCAAGGAAGACGGCCGCGCGCTTTGGCTGAACCGTAACCTTGAGCTCGGAAGTCACTGCAGGCATTTTTTCGCCGGGAAGCAGCTGCATTTTGACCTGAATCGTTTGCAGTTGGCCGGGCTCGACAACCACCTCTTGCGTGAACTCGGAGTACCCTGCCTGCCGGATGGCGATCTGGTGCTTGCCAGGCAGCAGAAGGACTTTCTTGTCGCCCTTCAGTTCCTTCACGTAGCCGACATATTCGCCGTCGATCCATACCCCCGAATCCCGATCGATCTGCGTATCGCCTTCAAAGTGCACCTCGCCCATGACTTTGCTGCTTTGGGCGGATATGCGTACTGTGCTGATCAAGAGCAAAGACAGTGCGAGCAAACACGCCGCAGGCCAGAGCTTCCACATTCGAAACATCATGCTCCCTCACATTCAGGCTGGCAATTTAGTTTAACTCGGATGGGATTGAGATGTCCTTAAAAACGGCAGCTATCTACAAGAAATATCCAGCAACAGATTTCGCGTGCGCTGACCAAGCTTTTTCTTCGGCGCTGATGGTAAAGTGTAAAACGCATTGCGTACTGCGCAGTCTGAAGAGGCGCTCCGCCGCGCAGTTTCCCCATGAGCAAAGACTATCTCGAAGCAGCCATTGAAATCGCGCAGGAAGCGGGCAAAATCCTGCGTGAAGAGTTCGACCGTCCCGCGCAGATCAGCTACAAGGGCGACGTCGACCTGGTCACGCAAGCGGACAAGCGCTCCGAGCAAGCCATTGTTGCGCGCCTGACAAAATATTTTCCGGAACACTCTATCGCCGCGGAAGAGGGCACTGGGCACGAAAGCGAGTCAGAGTTTCGCTGGCACGTGGACCCGCTCGACGGCACGACCAATTTCGCCCACGGCTATCCTTGTTTTTCCGTTTCGATCGCCCTTGCGCAACGCGGCGCTCTTCTAGCTGGCGTCGTCTACAATCCCTTCTACGACGAGCTGTTTGCCGCTGCCCGCGGCGCTGGCGCCACGTTGAACGGCAAGAGAATTTTCGTGTCGAAAGTTGACACGCTTGCCACAAGTCTTCTCTGCACCGGTTTTCCAGTGCACAAACGCCTCGCGAATTCCAATATTCATTACTACTGGGATTTCACGCTGCGCTCGCACGGCGTCCGCCGCGACGGCTCCGCAGCGCTCGATCTGGCAAGTGTCGCCGCGGGGCGCTTCGATGGCTTTTGGGAATTCGGCCTCAAGCCCTGGGACACCGCCGCCGGAGTTCTGTTGATTGAGGAAGCAGGCGGCACGGTCAGCGACTTCGCCGGACAGCCTTACCAGCTGGGTGGCCCCGTCATTCTCGCCACGAATGGCTTGATTCATGAGGAAGCTCGCGGAGTGGCCTTGGAAATTTCGCAACGCGATCCCGCTGCTCCCCTCCGCCGCTAGCTTACGTACGAAGCTCCGGCCTCTCCTTACGAAATGCTAGCAGGCCTCTTATAACTTTTTTATGCAGTTTGCCCTATCTTTTTTGGGCCGGCGGGACTCTAAGTCTATGGAAATCGTTGTGGGTCCTGTGCCTCCCTAAGACGCTCGAAATTCGTCGGGGACAATTTCGTCGCGAAAGAGAAGGTACTGGAGAGATATATGTGTGCGCTAGTGCATAAAAGAATTCCAACTTGGACAGCAGTGTTAGTGATTGCGTTGCTCTGTGCGAGCACATCTCCGGGGCTCTTGTTTGCTGATGATGATAAGGAAAAGAACACGCCGCCGGCAAAAGCCGCTTCAGCTAAGCCGGATGCCCCTGCTCCCTTGAGCGAGCGCGAGCGCATGCTGCTCGACCGCGTCGAACAACTTGAAAAACGCGTGGCAGAGCTCGAAACGAAAGGCACCGCTGCGGCAACCGTTCCCGCGCGACCGGGTGGAACTAATGCGGTAGCGGCCAGCACTGCAGCCCCGAATGCCGCCGGAGCGAGTCCGGCGGCGTCACCGGCTTCAACCAGTGTTGCGTCGGGCGCGGGCACGGTTCTGCCTGGGGTGGCGACCATTGCTCCGCCTAATCAGGATCAGACCACGCAAACAAATGCGGCTGCGGTTGCGACAACCGGCAAGCCGGGATATATCGAGCCTTTTTCGGATGCGGACTGGACCTGGCTGAACGGCAGCCCCCGCACAAAAGAGATATTTTGGGACTCGAAATTCTTTACGCCAGAGATCCGATTCGACACGAACTATGTCGCCGACTTCAACCACCCCACAGATCACTCCATCGGCGGTTCGAGTGAGCTGTTTCGGTCCTATGAGGTTCAGTTGGAGCAACTCGGCCTCGGCGGGGACTTTCATTTTGACAATGTGCGCGGCAGGTTTATGACACAGTTTGGAATGTATTCCGCGACGACGCCACGGAATGACCCCAGTCCTGGCCACGGACAGTGGGATTTAGATACTGCCTATCGTTACTTAGCGGAAGCTTATGGTGGATATCATTTCAACGTGCTCCGCGGTGTCAATGTCGATGCAGGAATCTTCTTGTCCTACATCGGTTTGTTTAGCTACTACAACTTTGACAATTGGGCCTACCAACCTTCTTATGTTTCCTCGAATACTCCCTGGTTCTTTAATGGTGTGCGGGTGCAGATTTTTCCGACGGCACATTTGAAGATCGAGCCATGGTTCATCAACGGGTGGCAGTCCTACGCCTCGGCCAACCACACGCCAGGCGTGGGCGGACAGATTAAATGGACTCCGAAGCCCTGGTTGAACATCATTTCTAATAATTACGGTGTGGGTGAGGATGACCTCTTCATTAAAGGCCGCACACGCATCCACACCGACAACAGTATCGAGGTCAAATACTACGACAAACCGGAAAAAACCCTGGACAAGATGGCCTTTTCACTGACCGGAGACTTAGGGTGTGAGTATGGATCCGGAGTGAGTTGCCACGGCGATACGAAGGGAGGGCCCAAGCAGAGTTTTATAGGCTACATGTTTTACAACCGCCTGTGGTTCCACAGGGATCTCTTCGGGTTAACCGTGGGCGGCGGCCAGATCAACAATCCGGGACGCTACCTCGTTCTAATTCCCCCTATCAATGGAGAAGGCGCCATTTCCGCAGCTACGAATTCGCCGTATTTCACCGGGAATCCAGGGGACCCCTTCAAAGCTTGGGATTCGTCCGTCACGTTTGACTATATGCCCAAGCAATACATCACATTCCGCTGGGAATACGATTATCGCCATGCCAGCGTTCCTTATTGGAGCGGAGCGGGTGGCATCACGCCCCCCGGCGGAAATAATGGTTCTCCTCAATTTTACACATGCAGCAACGGCAGCTCTTCAGGCCAAGTCTCCCTGGGACCTGCGGAAGCAGCCTGCGGAGGGGGAATCGGCAGCATCTGGTTCCCGGATCTTCGCAAGAATGAGTCCTTTATCGATTTGTCGATCCTGGTGAAATTCTAGCCGCTCGGGGAGTTGAGGGTGGCAAAGCTGCTGCCGGAGCGCGCCAGGTCCAGCGAACATGGGTTGTAGGCAAGTGCTCATCCCGATAGGCGGCGGCGCGAAGGCTATCGGTACTTATTTCTCTTCTGGACTGGGCGCCGCGATGCTGCGGTTACTTCCCGGCAAAACGGCTTGCGGTCAAACTCGACTGCGTCAGTTCCTTTACGTTTAGTTCACCTTTCTTGCTTTTATCCAATCTCTCGAATTCTGCTTCCATAAACTTCATGTACTCCTGCTTGGAGACCATGCCCTTCGTGTCGGTATTCATGAGCGGCAGCAATTGTTTGACTCCGTCCTCACCCATCGCCAGTTTATTCTGTGGCTTCGGAACAGCTGCTTTTTGTGCGGCCGCATTCCCAAGCATGGTGCCCGTTACAACCAACACTGCTATGACGGAAATTATCCAGAGCTTATTTTTTTGCATCATCATGGTTGACTCCTTGCAACTCTTGCCTGAAGCGGCGAGGGCGGACGCGGCCCTTCCGGACCAGGTGTGTGTGTCGACCGGGATAGGCAGTTTTGGCCTTCCCGGATGTGGCGAATGTACACCCGCCTTCTTGCACCTGTTTACGCAAAATATTTATACAGAGAATCCAAATTATTTGATCACCGTTTGCCCCAAGGGATTCGGCTTCGATTCCGCTTCTTCCTGCACATGCCGTCACGAATACATCACATCTTCGCCGATCTCTCCGCCAGATGATGCGGCATCGATATACCGTATAAAGACGGCCGCGGCGTGGCTCCGTGGTGCTGCTGAGGAGGATTTTCCGCATGTACAAGATCGCAGCTTTGCTCACGTTTTGGCTGGCGCTTTCTCCGGCGTGGAGCCCTCAAAATGAATCTTTGAACGACTGCTATAGCCGCTGCAACGCGCCGCCGATAGATCCGGAACTGCAGCGCCAGGAAATCGTCAACCTGGAAAAAGAAGCGGCTCACGCGATCCAGTTGAGCGACGGAACGTTTTTCCGGCGAGTTTATAGCGACGATTTTACGGGCACGCTCTCCCGAGGCGAGGCGGTCAACAAGACCGCGTTTATCAACGCTGTGCAGTCGACCGCCGTCAAGTATGAAGCCTTCAACTCCTCGGATATCAAGGTCCACATCTTCCGGGAAACGGCGGTCGCAACCTGCTTGTGGTCCGCCCGCGGCATCTTCAAGGGACAGTACGTGAACAGCCAGATGCGCGTTATGCACATTTATGTAAACAGCGGGAGTGGTTGGAAAGTCGTTGCGAGCCAGGCAAGCCCGCTGCCGCCTTACACGCAGCAGGCTCTGTAGTTTTTATTTGCGCGCAAGCCTGCCTGCTCTATGCAGACGGCCTTTAGAGACGTTGGGTTAATTCAAGAAGGAAGAGTCGCGCGTTCCGCATTGACCGCTGCCCCAATAATCCCCAACTCATCGTTCGAGGGAATCACTTCAAAGCGGTTGCCCTGCAGAGGGCTCATCTTCACCATGTCGTGGACATTCCTCTCGAGCAATCCGATATCGATGAATTTCGCATTGGGTCCCGTAATGTAGAACTGGCCGGGGCCTTCCATGTGGATGCTCGTTGCGGTGGCCGCCGCCAGCGCACGGTGACAAAGAGTCACAAAGTCCGAACATCGCGCGTCGCCAGCCTTGGCATTCGTAAAAACTTCTTCTGGTTCCATGTCCATGAACCTCAGCCGCATCGAGCGATATCCCAAGATGCCTTCCAAATGTCCGCGCCCCCCGCAGCCGCAGAAATTTTCTTTGGGATCGAGAGTAACAACCGAGTGCCCGCCTTCCCAAACGCCTTCGCTCCACGGATAGCGGCCGAACCCGATGCCATTTCCGAGAGTCCATACGCGATTCAGTTTGTGCAGTTTGCCGCGCGTCGCCGCGATTCCTGCCGCCATGGCGTCCGCGTCATTGAAAACACGCACGGGAACTTCTTTGCCGTCCAAACGCAGCGCATCGGCCAGTGCTCCTTCCAGATTGAATCCCTTTACTTGATGCAGGTTGGGGGAATCTTCGACAATTCCATCCCGTATCACGCCGGGGAATCCCAATCCGATGGCGTGAATCTTTTCCCCCTTACCGAGCGATTCGATTTGTTCACGGATGCACTCCGCGATTTTGTCCGCCGGCATAGCCAGCAGCGCGTCTACCGAATCTTCTTTTTCCGGATATCTGCGAAGCGGCCCGACGACCTTGTCGCCTTCCACCAGCCCCACCGCGATATGTTCCATCACTAGTACACCAGCTGTCCTGCGCATGATTTGCCTGCCTATCGTGTCTCTGCCTGAAATCTTTCTCCCTAACCTCGGGGCACTCTTGGGTTGCCGTCCAAGATCCCCATTCAATCAGACTACGTTTTGGCCAATTTGTTCAGGCCGTTGAACGCCGCCGTCTTATAACATTCCGCGAGCGTCGGATAGTTGAACACGCTATCGACGAAATACTCGATAGTGCCTTTCAACGCGAAGACCGCCTGCCCAATGTGCAGCAGCTCGCAAGCGCCTTCTCCAATAATGTGCACGCCCAGCAGTAACTTCGAATCAGGATCGAAAATGAGTTTCAGCCGTCCGGTGGTGTCGCCGCGAATCTGTCCTCGCGGGATTTCGCGGAAATACGCGATGCCCACCTCGTAAGGCACGCCTTCGTCCGTGAGTTGCTCTTCCGTTTTGCCGATGAAGGAAATTTCAGGAATGGTGTAAATTCCGTACGGATAGAGCGCTTTGTTCGACTTTATCGGAATGCCAAAGGCATTCGCAGCAGCGATGCGGCCCTGCTCCATCGACACGCTGCCCAGACTCGGAAAGCCAATCACGTCGCCCACGGCAAATATATGCGGCTGCTTGGTGCGGTAATCCGCATCGACCTGGATGCGTCCGCGCGAATCGGCTTCCAGACCGGCTGCGGCGAGATTCAACTCGTCGACGTTTCCTTGCCTGCCGATCGCGTAGAGCAGTGCTTCGCCGGAAACTTTCTTTTTGCTTTTCAAGTTTGCCACTACGCCGGCTTCCGGCGTGTCTTCAACGCTTTCCACTTCTTCGTTCAGCCGCAGCGTGACGCGCCTGTCGCGCAGGTGATAGCAGAGCGCCTCCACCATTTCTGAATCGGCGAACTCCAAGAGGCGGGGGCGCTTTTCGATGAGCGTGACGCGCACGCCCAGCGTGGCAAACATGCAGGTATACTCGACACCGATCACGCCGCCGCCCACCACGATCATCGTTTTGGGAATTACCGGCATTTGCAGAATCTGGTCGCTGTTGATGATCGTGCGGTTGTTGAAGGGAACGAGTGAGGTAGACGCCGGCTTGGTTCCCGTGGCGATAATGATGTTCGCGGCTTCGTAATCGGCTTGTCCGCGAGAACCAACAATTCGAATGTGATGCGGATCGACGAAGCTTCCCATGCCAGTGAACACTTCGATCCCATTCCGCGAGAGTTGCGCGCGGATCACATCGATCTCGGTTTTGATCACATGCTGCGCGCGGAAGGCCAGGTCCGCCATCGTGATCTGTTCCTTCACGCGGTAATTGACGCCATAAATGCCCTGGTAATGAAAGCCGGAAAGATGAAGGACCGCTTCGCGGATGGTTTTGCTGGGGATCGTTCCGGTGTTGATCGCCGTTCCGCCGATGACTTCGAGTTTTTCGACAAGCGCCGCGCGCTTGCCGAACTTCACCGCTTGAATCGCCGCGCGTTGTCCCGCGGGACCGGAGCCGAGGACCATGAGGTCGTAACTTTCCATGGCGAATATGATGCGAAGCCTGGAAAACTGCCGCGCAAGTATACCACCGCCAAAATTGTTGTCTTCCGCTCCTTATTTTTTAGGCAGACTTGAGGGGAGCATTTATAACGCAAGACCACCATCAGACCTGCCGCCGAATAGACGTACAATCACTGCCGATTCTGGAGTCAAAAACGAGATTTTGGCTTGCCCAGTTTTCGAGGAATCCTTCCTGCGGAAGTACACGTCAAACAGAAGGGTTAGCCTTCTATGCGCAAGAATCTTACTAGCCGATATTCTGCCCAGCGAGGGGCTCATCATGCTCGATAGCCTCCTGAAAGACATTCGTTACGGAGTCCGCAACCTGGCAAGAACTCCCGGTTTTACCGCCGTTGCCGTGCTTACCCTGGCGCTCGGCATAGGAGCGAACACGGCGATTTTCAGCGTGGTGGAAAATGTGCTCCTCCGACCCCTGCCATACCCTCACCCGGAGAATCTAGTTGAGATTTGGAACACTTATCCGCCACAGGTCCCCCGGGCCGGATTGTCTCCGGGCGATTACGCTGACTGGCACGAACACGCCGCCAGCTTTTCGGAGATGGGGGGCTATGCGGAAATCTCAAAAGGTGTGAACCTGACCGGCGAGGGTGAGCCCCAGCGGGTCCTGGTTGGCTATGCCAGCTCTGATCTATTCCCCATGCTCGGGGCACGCGTCGTGGCCGGCCGCTCCTTCGTCCCAGAAGAGAACCGCGCCGGCAGTGCGCCAGTAGTGATCCTGGGCCATCGTCTTTGGCAGAGCCGGTTTGGGGGCGATCCCGCGATTGTCGGCCGCACGGTTACCCTCGACAACAAGCGCTACACCGTTGTAGGCATTCTCCCCGCCGGTTTCCAACTTTTGCGCTGGGCCGATTTATGGATGCCGCTCGGTCAATATGACGACGACCTGACCGAGCATATTCATCACGCATTCGTTGCCATCGCCCGGCTCAAACCGGGCATCACCCTCTCGCAGGCGCGCGACGAAATCGGACGGCTCAATCAACAAGAAGCAATCGCCTATCCCGATGCTCATAAAGGTTTTGGCGTCCAAGTGCAAAAACTCCAGGATCCCTCCGCGGCCAGCTTGCGCAGCACTTTGCTTGTCTTGTTCGGTGCGGTCGGCCTTGTGCTCCTGATTGCTTGCGCCAACATCGTGAACTTGCTCCTGGTGCGCAACGCCGCGCGTGAACGTGAAATTGCCGTGCGCACCGCCTTAGGGGCCAGCCCCTGGCGATTGATCCGTCAGCTGCTCACCGAAAGCACTTTGCTCTCGCTGCTGGGCGGAGTGCTGGGCGTGTTTTTCGCCATTGTGGGACTAAAGGCCTTGATGGGATTAGTCCCCGCCGATCTAGCCATCTTGAATGGAACCGGCCTGAACGGCTGGGTCCTGGGATTCACAATTGCCATTTGCCTCGCGACGGGCCTCGTTTGCGGTTTGTTGCCAGCGGTGCGTACGCTAAAGACAAATCTGGCCGGCGTGCTGAAACAGGGCAGCAAGGGAACCGGCTCATCCGGGCATCACAAAACCCACAACTTGCTGGTGATCTCCGAAATCGCCATGGCTCTCATTCCGCTCATCGGTGCGGGCCTTCTTCTCAGAAGCTTTCAGCACCTGTTGGAGGTCGACCCCGGCTTCCGCCCCGACCACGTCCTGACGATGGAAATCCAGCAGCCCGCACTTTCTTTTGCGCAGCTCAACCAGCTCTCCCAGGAGGAACAACTTAAGCTGGGCGAGAAGCAGTCTTTACAGTTTGAACAAATTGCCGCGCAAATCCGTGCCTTGCCCGGCGTCAAAGAAGCGGGAGGAATCGACGATTTGCCCCTTGGCAATGAGTTTCGCCAAGCGTCAAGATTTGTCATCGAGGGCCAGCCGGTTCCTGCCGCCGGCGCACGCCCAATCGCGCAGACTCGTAGCGTGAGTCTCGGCTATTTTTCTTCGCTGGGAATTCCATTACGCGCCGGCCGCTACTTCAACGAGGACGACTGGAAAGTCCTGAACATAGTCATCAATGAGAGCATGGCGCGGCGCTATTGGCCGCAAGGAGATGCGCTCGGCAAGCGGGTGAATTTCTGCTCCCTCGACCCAAAACCTTGCTGGTTTTCCGTTATCGGCATCGTTGGCAACGTGCACCAGTTTGGACTCGATGCCGGGCCGACCTTTGACACCTATTTCGTTGGCGGGTGGACACCCTATCTTGTGGTGCACACCGCTTCCGATCCCATCACGGTTGCGGCCGGCATAAGAGACGTCGTCCACAAAGTGGATCCCAATCTGCCGATCACTCACATAACGACCATGGATGGACTGCTCTCGGATTCCGTTTCGCCACGCCGCTTTTCCGCGGTCCTCGTCGGAATCTTTGCCGCGCTGGCGCTCCTGCTCGCGGCCATCGGAATCTATGGCGTGATGAGCTATACCGTCAGTCAGCGCACGCAGGAAATTGGGCTCCGCCTGGCGCTTGGCGCCCAGCTCACCAATGTACGCGGAATGATTTTGGGGCAAAGTCTCAAATTGACCCTCATCGGGGTTGGGCTCGGCCTGGCGGGTGCCTTCGTTCTTGCGCGCTTTCTGGCAAGCCTGCTCTTTGGTATCGGCACCTACGATCCGGTTACGTTTCTGGGTGTCGCGTTCTTGCTGATCGGGGTCGCGCTCGCGGCTTCCTACATTCCTGCCCGCCGCGCTATGTACGTGGATCCAATCGTGGCCCTGCGCGGCGAGTAGAAGTCGTCTGGCTCTGTTGACATCCTTCCGCTGGCAATGAGAATTCGAGCCTAAATAGCATCGCGCGTTGACTTGCATCGACGCGCACCCTAAGATGAGCGCCAAGGCAGGTCCCGCCTCATGATAGGCCAAACTCTCGGCCACTACCGCATCCTCGAAAAAGTTGCCGCCGGAGGGATGGGGGTCGTCTATCGCGCTCATGATGAGCAACTTGAGCGGGATGTGGCACTTAAGGTGCTTCCATCAGGCACCCTCACTGACAATTCTTCCCGCCGCCAATTCCGCAAAGAGGCTCTCGCGCTCGGCAAATTAAGCCACCCCAATATTGAAACGATCTACGAGTTTGATACACAAGATGGTATCGACTTTCTGGTGATGGAATATGTTCCGGGGAACACGCTTGCAGAGCGGCTTGGCAGTGGCGCCCTCCCGGAGAAAGAAGTGGTTGCCTTGGGGATGCAAATTACTGCTGCGCTGGAACAAGCCCACGAACGTGGCATTGTCCATCGGGATTTAAAACCTCGCAATATCGCCATCACTGAGCGGGGCCAAGCCAAGGTGCTGGACTTCGGTCTGGCGAAGCTCCTGCCTAAGATAAACGAAGTGACCGCCGCCGATACTTTGACGGATACGCAAGCTGGCGCCGGCACACTACCCTATATGCCGCCAGAACAGCTCCAGGGCGACTCCGTGGACGCCCGCGCTGATATCTACACCATCGGCGCAGTGCTCTACGAAATGGCCACCGACCGCCGGGCCTTCCCGGAAGAGCTCCCGTCACGCGTAATCAATTCCATCCTTCATCACCCCCCGGTTCCTCCTCGAGCGCTCAATTCTCGGATTTCGCCGGAGCTGGAGCGCATCATCCTCAAGTGCCTCGACAAAGATCCGACACGGCGCTTCCAATCCGCCAAAGAGCTGCTGGTGGATTTAGGGCGGCTGGGCACAACCTCAACCGTTTCCACTCCTACCACTACGCTTCCGCCTGCACCGGGCGTTTTGAACAGAGCCATGCGACTCGTTGCCTATGCCGCGGCTGGGCTGCTCGTCCTTGCCGTCCTGACCACTGGCCTCAATATTGGCGGTTGGCGCGACCGACTACTGGGCCACCCCCGGCCCTCGCCGATTAGGTCGCTGGCTGTGCTGCCGCTTGAGAATCGCTCACATGATCCTGAACAGGACTATTTCGCCGATGGAATGACGGACGAATTGATCACCGAACTTGCGAAGCTTAACGCTGTCAGAGTCATCTCGCGCACTTCGGTTATGCGATTCAAGAACACCGACAAATCCTTGCCAGAGATTGCCGGAGCATTGAATGTGGATGCGGTAGTGGAAGGTTCGGTCCAGCGTGTTGGAGATCGGGTAAATATTAACGCCAGGCTCCTTCAGCCGCGTACTGGCCAAGTGTTATGGGCCCGTAGCTACGAACGCGACCTAAGCGACGTCCTGGGTTTGCAACACGAGGCCGCGGAAGCAATCGCAGGTTCTATCGAAGTGAGCCTCGCGCCCACTCCGGGGTCTCGAAAACTTCACTCCGTCGATCCCGCGGCCCACGAGGCCTATTTGAAGGGGCTGTACTACTGGAATAAACGCACTCCCGAAGGACTCAAGAGAGCGCTTCAATATTTCCAGCAGGCCATTGATAAAGATCCGAATTACGCTCTTGCCTATGCCGGATTATCGTATGCGTATGCTTTTGCACCTGAGTTGGGACTTCCTTCGCAAAGTGCGAAGGAGAAGCAGAAGGCTGCAGCGCTCAAAGCTGTTGCCTTGGATGACAGCCTTCCCGAAGCCCACACCTCTCTCGCGGCAGCCTTGGAGGACGAATGGAATTGGGGCGACGCCGACATCCAATATAAGCGGGCTATCGAACTGAATCCGAACTATGCTACCGCCCGCCACTGGCATTCGATCTATCTCTCGACCCTGAGCAGGCATGAAGAGGCTATCGCGGAAGCCAAGCGGGCGCTTGACCTCGATCCTCTTTCCCTGATCATCCAGGCTAATCTGGGCGGGCGCTATCTTCGCGCCGGCCGGTACGCGGAAGCGATTCAGGAGTGTCGGAAAGCTCTCGATATGGACTCCAGTTTTGTCATTGGACATGATTGCGTCGGATTCGGATACTTACAGACAGGCCGAACACAAGAAGCTATCGCCGAATTTCAGGCTGCCGTACGCCTTTCGCATGGTGACCCCGAATCGGTTTCCGGCCTCGGCTACGCTTACGCCATCTCAGGAAAGTTGGGCGAAGCAGGGAGTATCGTCAACCGAATGAAGAATCCCGCAAAGGGTGAATATCTCCCAGCTTATTACATCGCTGTCGTCGAAGCGGGGCTGGGCCGAAAGAATGAGGCGCTCACCTGGCTGGAGCGCGCATTTGCGAATCGCAGTGCAGAATTGCCCTTTAGCAACACTGAGCCCATGCTCATAAGTCTTCGATCGGAGCCGCGTTTTCGTGCCCTCCTGAGCGGCATGCGGCTTACACCGTGAGACTGGGAGGCTCCCGGGTCATGCGAGGGAATTGAGTTGACATCGGTTTAGGGGGTGGGCTAACTTCGGGCAGCAATGTTGGGATTCGCTTCCGTTGATCGCGAATCCGGACTCCGGCAGTTAACAGCTTTGGGAGGTGCGCATGCCAGCCCGCTCCAAAAGTGCTTTAAAAAAGAAGAAAAAACAGGTGTCGGATCCTCTGACCGATGAGGAGAAGAAAAAGTTCATGGAAACTTTCGCGCAAATACGTCTCCAGATTAAAGAGTTGGAAACCATTGCGTTCAAGGCTTCTTTTCGCCATATTTGAATCTTTCTTCCGTCATCTTGCTTTGCGCCAGCTTCCATAAATCGTGGCCTCTCGAGTAAATCGATTCCGGCGGGCAGCTTCTGTCGTTGTTTATTGGCAGAACGACCGGATCGTTTTCGAGAACTACTTCACGGGAGACCGGGTCACCGCGAATCCGCAAACGGCCGTCCTCTTGGATTTCTTTCACAGTTGGCGCAAACTCTCGCAATTTCAAGCGACTTTTGGTCATCATGACCGCGGTAGTTTAGCCCTCGCGCTACGCCAATTGCTTCGACGTCACATGCTCGTTCGTGAAGGCTCGGCCGAGGCCCGCCATGACGCGCGGCTGAGGAAAACATGGTCATCGTGGCTGCCTGCCGCCGGTATGCTTCAGTTCGGAACTCGAAATACCAGGTACGAATCCAATCTCTCGGCCGCCTGGCGCAGGTTTCAACGACGCGCTAAGGAGCTTCCGTTTCCTTCGGCAGTGAAGCGTTATCCGCGCTCACCTCATATCTCCCTTCCCGCATACCCAAAAACCGGCGTGCTTCCGGAGATTCTTCTTGCCAGACGCACATGGCGGCGTTTCTCAAAGCGTCCGATCCCATTGCACGATTTGGCCACGCTTCTCGGCTTGTCGTGGGGCGTGCAGAAGTGGGTGAACTTACCGGGAATTGGGCGCCTCGTTTTGAAGACTTCTCCCTCTGCGGGCTCACGTCATCCGATTGAGGTCTACGTGCTGGCAGTGAATGTCGAGGGTTTGCCGAGCGGTCTTTATCACTATGCGGCCGACAGCCACCGCCTCGAGCTTCTGAAACGCAAAGCCACTCAGCGGGATGTTGTGAGCTTTCTTGCCAACCAATGGTGGTACGCTTCCGCTGGGGCACTCATGCTGATGACTGCCGTATTTCCCCGCAACCAGTGGAAATATCGCGATCCTCCCGCTTATCGCACCGTTATGATCGACTCCGGGCACGTGTGCCAAACCTTCTGCCTTGTCGCGACTTGGCTGGGCTTGGCTCCATTCTGTACCATGGCCTTCGATCAGACCCTGGTGGAAAAAGAGTTGAGGATCGACGGTGTGCAAGAGTCGCTCGTGTACGCCGCCGGTGTTGGGACTCCCCCCTCCGGCGTAGAATGGGCTCCCTGGCCGCGCCCCAAGGCTTGGGCAGGAATCACGGGCACCTAACGTAATTGCCGTGGCGCGGATTCGAACGTGTGAAATTCAAATTTCAGCAACGCAGGTAAATGCTCCGCGAAATAGCTCCAATCATGTCCCCCGGGGTAGAGGTGAAATTCGTGAGGAATATGACGCGACGCTAGCAGCTTGTCCAAAGCTACCTCGCCCGAATCGAAGGCGTAGTCATCTTCCGTGCCGCAATCAAAGTAAATCTTTAGCCCCGCAAGATTTGCAGTACGCGCGATCGTCAAAGGATCGTTTTGATTCCAGAACGCGGGATCGAACGGGGAGCCAAATGCATCGCCGAGAAAGCCCAATCGACTTAATTGCCCGGAATTGTGCGCACTGATGTTCTGCATGTTCTCGATCAGCGCGGCACTGTGCGCTCCCACTGCTGCGAAAAGCTGTGGATGCCGGAATGCGATATGCAGTGCGCCGTATCCGCCCATCGAGATCCCTGCAATTCCGCGCGACGCGCGCCCCGCTTGCGTGCGATACCTCTTCTCGACACCCGGCACGAACTCCTGCAGGAAAAAATCTTCATAACGCCGCTTTCCGTCGCGCGAATTGATGAAAAAACTCTTGCCGCCCGCCGGCGTCACGATCAAGAACTCTCCCAACTCATGCTGCTCCCATAAGTCCTCGACAAGATTCATCCCGCCGGAATGCACAAGCATCTGCTCGTTATCACCCAAGCCATGGAGCAGATAGAGGGTGGGATAGCGGCGCATTTTCTCCCCATCATAGCTGGGCGGAAGCAGAACGCAGTAAGGAACAGTCCGCGCGAGAATTTTGCTCGGCAGGGAAACGCACTCAGCACGCCCAGTGGGTCGCGCAGCAGGCGCCAAGAAAACCCAGCACATGCAACCCATCAGAAACGCCGTTAACCTAGCGCGCCAAGTTCTATTCATACCGCAGGGCCTCGACGGGGTTCAGGCGCGCGGCTCGTGATGCCGGATAGAGCCCCGCGGCGAGGCTCACGCCGACAGAAAACAGAATTGAGATTAACGCGAGCCACCATGGCACGGAAAAAACGTGCGCCGACGGCAAATTTTGCCGATGTAAATAAATATTTGTGCCCCAGGTCAAGGCTCTTCCGATAAACCAACCGAATCCTACTCCGAGAATTCCGCCGAACAGGCCCATCACGCCGGCTTCCACAAAGAATAGTTGCTTCACGTCGCGATCCGCGGCGCCCAAGGCTTTCAGAACGCCAATTTCCCGCCGCCGCTCCAAGATCGCCATTACCAGCGTGTTGACGATTCCTAGCGTAGCCACGGCCAGCGCCAGGCTCCCGAAAATGAATAGCAATGCATCGAATATCGTGAAAAACAATTTCAAATTGCGCGACGCGTCCAAAAGTGAAAACGTTCCGAACCCCATGGTCTTAATCGCATTTTCGATTGTTTCTATTTGTGAAGGGCTTTTCGCCCGCACTGTCAAACTCGCATACACAGGCTTTCCAGTTGGCGTGCGCACGGCATCACGAAGGTCGTTCACCTGTGCCGCGCGCAACGCGGACGCCACCTCGAGCGGAATCAGCAAGCGTCCGCTCCCGAACCCGCCAAAACCCGCTGCCGGCTCGGTCTCTACGATCCCCACGATCCGCAGTTTTTTCTCGCGCGGAACGATGGAAAACCCGCCGGTTGCGGCATCGCTAGCTTCGCCGTTCGCACCGCTCGTTACCGCCTGCGGCGCGAGCGCCTGCCGCTCGGCGTAGCGCACCACCAAGTCCTTCCCGATCAGTGTCGCCGTCTGCTCGGACAAATCCTTCGCAAATTCGATTTGTAGGATTGCTTCGTCCGCATTCGGTCCAGAAAAAAAACTCCCTTGTATTCCATCGTACGAGCCGTTCCCTCGCGCGGAATCCGGGACTCCCGCCACGATCGTCGAGTAAGGATTCCTGTTGAAGCGCACTTCCGTCGGAAAACGAATTTGTGGGTAGACTTCAACCACATTCGGGAGATGTTCCAATTCTTTTCGTGCATCATCATCCAGTGCACGTTCTGCCTTCGGTGGCAAGGGGCTCGCCGCGAGACGCCGCATTCCTTGTATGTTTCTTCGCGCCGTCACAAGGACCGTGTCAAACAAGCCGGAGTTCGACAGCCGCTTCGTCGCCAGCTCTTGCAAGCCCACGCCAAGAGAAACCATCGCCACAAGAGAAGCGACTCCCACCGCGACGCCCAGCGTCGTTAGCGAATTTCGCAGTACCGCTTCGCGCAAATTCCGCAGCGCCAGCTCACCGAGGTCCCCCGCCTTCATGATTTCACCCCGTCGGTCAGCAACTTTCCGTCCGCAAGCGCGGCAATGCGGTCCGCGAATCGCTCCGCGAGCGGCCGTTCGTGCGTCACCATCACTATCGTCATGCCCAGCTTTTGCTGAATTTCTTTCAGCAGCAACATGATGGATTCTCCGGTCGCGCTGTCCAAATTTCCCGTCGGCTCATCCGCGAAGAGAAGCCTCGGCCGGTTCACCAACGCCCGCGCCAGCGCCGCCCGCTGTTGCTCTCCGCCAGACAATTCGCTTGGCCGGTGCGTTAGCCGCTTTTCCAATCGAACGCGCTCCAGCGCTTCCTGCACTCGCTCTCCGCGCTCGGCGCGGTCCACCTCGGCTAGACGCAGTGGCAATTCCACGTTTTCTTCGAGTGTCATGCGCGGCAACAGATTGAACGATTGAAAAACCATCCCCACCGTGCGGCTACGATAACGCGCCAGCTCCAGCGAGCTCAACTCGGACAGATTTCGTCCGTTCGCGAAAATCGCGCCCCCGGTCGGACGGTCCAGCCCCGCCATCAAGTTCAGCAACGTCGATTTTCCCGACCCGGAACTACCCAGCAGCGCCACAAACTCTCCCACGCGCACATCGAGCGTCACGTCATCCACTGCTCGAATTACGGCGGATCCCATTTCGTAGTGCCGCGATACTTGCTCCGCGCGCACAGCCATACCATCGCCTGTCGTCATCATCTTCCCTCGATGTTACTACGCATCGCGAGCCACTTGAGTTACCGACTGTTTTGCAATGCAGGTTCCTGCTTCTGCTCACGGTCGCGGCGCCTCCGGCAGACTCGAAAAAGAGTTCGCAAAAAATCCCTTGACACAAAAAGGCTGTCCTGCTAGTTTTCTAGCATAGCTGCTGGAAAAATAGCACATGATACGAAAACCCAAGCCCAACGCTCTCTCACGCCGCGAGCGCCAGATTATGGACATCCTCTACAGGCTCGAAAGCGCCTCCGTCGGCCAGGTCCTCGCAGAAATCGCCGGAAAGCCCAGCTATTCCACCGTCCGTGCCCAGCTCCGCGTCCTTGAAGAGAAGGGCCACGTCCGCCACGAAGAACACGGCCTGCGTTACGTCTACGCACCAGCCGTTCCGCGAGACGTCGCCCGCCGCTCCGCCCTTCGCCATCTGGTCGAAACATTTTTCGATGGCTCGACCGAAAAAATCGTTGCCGCGCTCCTCGGCGGTGAAGTCGCCCGCATCTCCCCCGAAGAGCTCGATCGCCTCGCCCGCCTCATTTCAAAAGGCCGAAAGGAGAGCTGAGCATTATGATGACGAGTTCGCCCGCCGAATATGAGCTCTCGCTCGCATTTTTCTTCGCTTGCTGCGCCAAAGCCACGTTTCTTCTCATCTGCGCTTGGCTGACCGTAATCGCACTGCGTCAGCGTTCCTCCGCAGCGCAGCGACACTACGTCTGGGCTGCTGCTATTCTCTCCTCGTTCGCGCTGCCTTTCTTCGCGATGCTGCTTCCAGCATGGCATTCCGCGACCCTCGGCACCGCCGCTCTCTGGAACTCCGCCCACGCCAATGCAGGAAGCTCCATCTCGTACACAACTCCTTCTACCATCATCAATGTCGCTGCTGCCTCTCCCGTCTTCAACAAACTTGCCGGTGCCGCGCTTCTTGCCTGGGCGCTCGGCTTCTCCTTCGTACTGCTAAGGCTTTTAACAGGTCTAGCTCGCCTCGCGTGGGTTTCCGCGCTTGCCAAGCCCCTGTTCGACGGCGATTGGATGCGGTCCGTCTTGGAACTCTCGATGTTCCACAGAATCGCGCGCCCCGTCCGCCTCCTGCAATGCAACAGTCCCATCGCGATGCCGCTCACTTGGGGAATCTTCCGCCCCGTCATCGTCCTGCCTTCTGGCTCGGCGCAGTGGCCCGAAGACCGCCGCCGCGTCGTGCTTTCCCACGAACTGGCGCACATCGCTCGCCACGACTGGTTTTTGCAGATTTGCGCCGAGTTAGCACGCGCCATTTACTGGTTCCACCCCCTCGTCTGGCTGGCCGCTGCACGCCTGCGCCAGGAAAGCGAACGCGCCTCCGATGACGCCGTCCTGCGTTCCGGAATCGCGCCTTCCAACTACGCTAGCCAGCTACTCGATCTCGCAAGGACCCTGGAGAACACCGGCCGTGCCTGGTCGAGCGCTCTCGCCATCGCGCGTCCCTCAAATCTTGAAAGGAGATTTGCCGCTATGCTGAATCCGTCCATCAATCGAAGCCGTTTGTCGCTAAGAACAAGACTGCTCATTCCGTTTTTTGCTTTGTGCCTCTTGCTTCCGCTCGCCGCTCTTCACCTGACCGCGCAAAATCTCTCCGGCAAAACGTCCGGCTCCATCCACGATCCCAGCGGAACCGGCGTCGCCAACGCCACCATCATCATGTCCAACCAGGAAACTAAAACGATCGATATGACTACCTCCGACCGCGAAGGCAATTTCATCTTCAAACCGTTGCCCGCCGGAAATTACGAGTTGGAGGTTTTGAAGCCCGGCTTCGAAACCTATCGCGTACCGCAGGTCTCGCTCGACGCCGGTCGCGACTTCTCTGAATCTTTCACTCTGCAGGTGGGAGCGATCACCGAACACGTGACGGTTGTTCCCGAAAATTCCACAAAACCTGTCCCCGTTGAGACTACCTCGGGCAAGCCATCCCGCGTCAGCATTGGCGGCACTGTCCAGGCCGCCAAGATCATAACGAAAGTGCAGCCTGTCTATCCGGAATCCGCCAGGTCGGCTGGCATCAGTGGCACTGTCGTTCTTCATGCTGTCATCGGTATGGACGGCAAGCCGCTTTCTCTAAGGGTTAAGAACAGCCAGATCGACGCCGATCTCGCCCGCTCCGCCGTCGAAGCGGTTAGCCAGTGGCGCTACACTCCTACGCTCCTCAACGGAGAACCCATCGAAGTCGACACCACCATCACAGTGAATTACTCCCTTGAATCCTCCAATTAGTGTTCCAGATAAAAGACGCAGCCGGAAAGTGGATGGCAAGTGTATCTAAAGTCAGATCTAAGCCTGCTAACGCTATTTCTGTTGACTGCGCTCACATCGGCTGGTTGTTCTGCGAGACGCCCAATCGGAGCCACCGGCCCTCCTTTTCGCCTGGAGTCAATGGACGGCGAGTCAGTTCTTTTTTCGCCCTCAATCCCAGATTCCAATTCAAACAATTCTCCAATTCACGTCACGATGAATGTTCTCGCATCCGATGGTACGAGTTGTCTGGCTGAAGAGGGCCCATTTCGCGTGGAACTAGCCAGGAAGCACGCGGATTCTGTTCAGATTACGCTGCCTTCAACCGAACGATGGCTTGGAGACGTCAACGGTCTTGTCGGCCCGGACGGCGACGCGGTTGAAGCGCTGTACGTTGTCCTGGCCAAGCTGGATCAACTGCAGCAAGATGGGTGCTTCGGTGGTGCCGGCTCCTCAATTCGTGATTTCATTGTGCAAAGCCTTCCCATGAAGCCGCCCGAAAGTCTATTCAGTTATTACGGATATCGCCCGGACCGGAGCAGTCTCGATCTGAAGCCAGGTATACGTCTGAAAGTTGAGCGCGCCTATTTCAGAGCAGCAAAGACCACCGAGGAGGCTCACGCGACTCAGAATTTCGCGGGTCTAAGCACGGTCAATTTCGATGTTGAGTCGGGGAACGACGGAAAAATTCATTTCCGTCAGATTGGCGATGTTCGATTCACTCCGGCATCTTTGAAAGGACAGGTTCAGGGCGCAAGTCATGAGTCCGAGTTGACTGGCATTCCGCCGGAGCCTCGCTTTCGTTTAGTTTTCTATACATTATTGGTTTCCAAAGAGCAGAAACTCTCGGCGGCTGTTGTCGGAGCAAGCAGTGCGAGCCAGTTGGACGAATTCGACCATGAACTACGATTGCGACCAGTTGGTGGCTGCAAGAACTTTGCTGCCGCTAATGAAGTTGCCTGTGTTGAGTTCAGCGGATTAGTGACTGTGACCTGCCAGATCAGAGTGGAGTTGAACGGCAAATCCAAACTAATCGACTGGGGAACGCGCGTTAAGGATTTGTTGGCTAAAGACTCTCTCAGGTCTCTCACGATTCAACGAAAATTCATGAACTCGTACCGGGATGTCCGGTTCAATCCTGGGGATTTGAGCGTGCTGTCGCTCGCCTTGGTGGGTGGCGATCGCTTGAGATGGTCGAAAAGCGCGTCTGGCGGCCGCTGAACCAGAACATCGAATGCTTCCTTGCATTATTATCAGTGTATATTCCGCATGCCATTCGTTCCTCGCGTGTTGCACCTCTTTGATAATGTCCCCTTCTGGCCTCGTTAGAAATGTCCCCTACACTGTGACCTCCAGAGGAGGTCCGGTTGAAGAGGACGGCGATGAGCACGAGGGAACTTCGGCGCGCAGAGGTATTGGGGCGGGTGAAGAGCAAGACACTTCGGTTGACCGATGCGGCAAAGATACTGGTGTTGAGTTACCGGCAGACGAAGAGACTCTGGAAGCGGTATCGAGGGGAAGGAGCGAAGGGTCTGCAGCACCGCAGTGCGGGAAGAGGTTCGAACCGCGCGAAGCCGGAGGAGTTTCGGCGGAAGGTTCTGCAGCTGATCCGAAAGAAGTATTCGGGAACGGAGCAGAAGCGATTTGGACCGACGCTGGCAGCGGAGCACTTAGCGGATGAGGATGGGCTGGAAGTGGGAGAAGAGACCTTGCGACGCTGGATGCTAGCGGAGGGGCTGTGGAGCCGCATGCGGAGACGGAAAGCCCACCGGAAGCGGAGAGCACGGCGGGAGCACTTTGGCGACCTGGTGCAGTTGGATGGAAGTTTCCATGCCTGGTTTGAAGAACGAGGGCCTCGAGGTTGTCTGATGAACATGGTGGATGACGCCACGGGAGATACGAACTGCCGGATGGGAGAACAAGAGACAATCTGGGCAGCGGCGGGGGTACTGCGATCGTGGATTGAGAAGCATGGAGTTCCCCGGGCGTTGTACACGGATTGGAAGAACGTCTATAAGCGGGAGCCAACAGAAAGAGAGCGACTGCGAGGAAAGGCGCCTACGACGCAGTTCGGACGCATGTGCGAGCGGCTGGAGATCCGCATCATCGCGGCAAATTCACCGCAAGCGAAAGGTCGCGTGGAACGAAACAACGGGGTACATCAAGATCGCCTGGTAAAGAAGCTGCGGCGCAAGGGGATCCAGGATTACGAAGCCGCGAATGCGTATTTGGAAGCGGAATATCTTTCTGAGCACAACCGACGATTTGCGCGGGAAGCAGCGCGACCCGAGGACTACCACCTGCGGACGCCAAGTGCGGCGAGGTTGCGAGAGGTTTTTCGACTAGAGACGGAACGATGGATCAGCAACGATTGGGTGGTGCAGTACCGCGGGCATTTTCTGCAGCTCCAGCCGCAGAACCGGCGGTACGGGCCGACACAGAGCAAGGCATTGATCTGTGAGTGGGAGGACGGAGCCGTTGAGGTGCGCTATAGGAATGAACGCATCGAGTACGAAGATCTGGTGTCGCGGCCGAGCGTGGTCCCGGCACCAAAGGCAAGGCCGCAACGCGAGCCTGCCCAGCACGGAAGAAGCAAACCTGCCCCGAACCATCCGTGGCGGGAAGGCCATGAGGAAAGAAGAAAGCAGCTGTTGCTGGATCGAACGCAAATGTCAGCACTCATTGGGGCCTCCGCCTCCGCTTCGCCCTAAACGCGCCGCCCAAACCGCGGCGCAGGGCTGCGCTCCGGCGGAGGCCCCAATGACAACAACAAAGCAAAAAAAAGGGACACTTCTAACGAGGTAAAGAGGGGGACATTTCTAACGAGGCTTGACACCATTCGTTCCTCGCGTTGACGCCGCCACCCGCCAATGTTACCCTCGCGCCGCAATCTCCAATCACGCATGCGCGCCGTCGACCTCATCCGCAAAAAACGCGATTCCGGTGAACACTCCCGCGAGGAGATCGACTTCCTCATCTCCGGCTACACGCGCGGCGACATCCCCGACTACCAGATGGCCGCCTGGCTCATGGCCACGTGGATTCGCGGCCTTAACCGTTCCGAGACCGCCGCGCTCACGGAGGCCATGCTTTATTCCGGCGAAGTCGTCAATCTGGATGGCATTCCCAGGAAAAAAGTCGACAAGCATTCCACTGGCGGCGTTGGCGACAAAACGTCTCTCGTCCTCGCGCCGATCGTCGCCGCTGGCGGCCTCACGGTTCCCATGATTAGCGGCCGCGGTCTCGGCCACACCGGCGGCACGCTCGATAAACTCGAATCCATCCCCGGCTTTAACGTGAATCTTCCGCTCGAACAATTTTTCAGTGTTCTCCGCGAATGCGGCATGGGCCTCATCGGCCAAACCGCGGAAATCGCTCCTGCCGACAAAAAAATCTACGCTCTCCGCGACGCCACATCCACCGTCGAAAATATCGGCCTCATCTGCGCCTCCATCATGAGCAAGAAGCTGGCGGAAGGCATTGACGCGCTCGTCCTCGACGTCAAAACCGGTTCCGGCGCCTTCATGAAGCGAGAAGAGGATGCCGTCCGCCTTGCCGAAGTCATGGTCGAAACGGGCCAGCGCATGGGTAAGAAAGTTGTCGCGCTCATCACCGATATGAACCAACCTCTCGGCCGCATGGCTGGCCACTCCAATGAAATCGTCGAGTGTATCCAAGTTCTCAGCGGCGGCGGCCCCGCCGATCTCGTCGAATTGAGCATCGAACTTTCTGCCTGGATGTTTTTCCTCGGTGAACGCACCAAATCCCTCGAAGAAGGCCGCCATCTCGCCGAAAAGATGATTGCCTCTGGCCAGGCTAAGGAAAAATTCAAGCGATGCATTCGCCTCCAGGGCGGCGACGAACGCGTCATCGACGATCCGCAACTTCTCCCGCAAACCCGTTCCCACGCCGATGTCCTAAGCCCCTCCTCGGGCTTTATTACCGCAACGAATTGCGAACAACTTGGCACCGCCCTCGCCACCCTCGGCGGCGGCCGTGAAAAAAAGGAAGACGCCATCGACCACGCCGTCGGCCTCGAATTCCACAAACGCATTGGCGACCGCGTAGAAAAAGGCGAGCCCCTAGCCACAATTCATTACAATAGCGGCGCAAAGTTGGCCGAGGCGCAAAGCCTCATCGCCAACAGTTACCAGATCGGTGAAGCCGCGCCCCGCGAAAAGCTGCCGCTCATTCGGCGCATTCTAGGGACTTAGCGCTGGGGTCGGCGATATTGTCGCAGCTCGTTCGGCATAAATCTGATCGGCAGAAAGAGGTCCACGCATGGGACGTTACACCGGGGTACTCGGCCTGCTCACAATGCTCGGCCTCGCATATCTCTTCTCCACCGATCGCAAAGCCATCAAGCTCAAAACCGTTCTCTGGGGCCTCGGTTTGCAACTATCCTTCGCGATTTTTGTGCTGCGCTTCCACATCGGCCGCTTACTTTTCGAAAAGGCCGGTTATTATGTCAATCTTCTTCTCAGCTACGCGTTCTACGGCTCGCAATTCGTCTTTGGCGAGCTGGGCTTGCCTTCGGCTCCCACTCCCGGTTTCGCGGCCTCTCCCGAGCATTTTGTCTTTGCGTTCCAGGTCCTGCCCACAATTATTTTCATCGCCGCTTTTTTTGCGCTGCTCTATCACGTCGGGGTGATGCAACTCATCATCCGCATCGCCGCCTGGATCATGACGCGCGTGATGGGCGCCAGCGGCGCGGAATCCTTGAACGTCGCCGCCAGCATCTTCATGGGCCAGACCGAAGCTCCGCTCACCATCCGTCCATTTTTGAATAAACTCACAAAATCCGAGCTCATGGTCGTCATGACCAGCGGAATGGCCCACGTCTCCGGCGGCATCATGGCGGCTTACATCGCCTTCGGTATCAAAGCCGAGCATCTTCTCACCGCTGTCATCATGACTGCCCCCGGCACGCTGCTTATGGCCAAAATGCTCGTGCCCGAAACCGAGCAGCCTCTCACGGCTGGCCGTGTCGAAATGCCTGAAATGGAAAAAGAAACAAATTTTCTCGGCGCTATTTCGCGCGGCACGGTCGACGGCCTTCATCTCGCGCTAAATGTCGGCGCCATGCTCATCTCTTTCATCGCGCTTCTGTATCTCGTCAACGGCATCATGGGCGGCATCCACAATTGGATCTGGTGGTTTCCGTCCAGCCTCTCGCAAGTCTTCGGCTGGGTTTTTGCTCCCGTAGCCTGGATCATCGGCATCCCCTGGCGCGATTGCGCCCAGATGGGCAATCTCCTCGGCACGCGCATGGTCATCAACGAGGTCGTCGCCTTCCAGCACCTTGGCGAAATAAAAGACACGCTCGACCCGCGCACCTTCACCATCGCCACCTTCGCCCTCTGCGGCTTTGCAAATTTCAGCTCCATCGGCATCCAAATCGGCGGCATCGGCGCGCTCGCCCCCGAACAACGCGGCCAGTTAGCCAAATTCGGCATCCGCGCCATGCTAGCCGGCACCATGGCTAATCTAATGTCTGCCTCCATAGTCGGCATTCTTTCATGAACTTTGTGTGGCACAGCCAATCTTGGCTGTGCTTTGTAGTTAGTGCTCTGGAGCAAACTCAAGGTAAAATCCCAACCACGGCATGAGCCCACGAAGAAAATCCTCCCCCAAAATAAACTCCGACTCGGAATTCGAACGCGCCGAATCCGCCGCAAATTTCATCTTCACCAAAACCGATCTTCGCCCCCAAATCGCGCTAGTCCTGGGCTCCGGCCTGGGTGCCTTCGCCGACGAATTCGAAAGTCCCACCAAAATCCCCTACGCTGAAATCCCGCACTTCCCCCGATCCACTGCCATCGGCCACGCCGGCCAACTAGTCGTCGGCAAAGTCGGCGAAATCCCGGTCGCAGGAATGCAAGGCCGCGTCCACTTGTACGAAGGTTATTCCGCCAAAGATGTCGCCTTTCCTATCCGTGTCTTCGCGCGCATGGGCATCAAAGCTGTAATCCTCACGAACGCCGCTGGTGGCATCAAACGCGAATTCGTACAAGGCCAGCTGGTTGTGATCAAAGATCACATCAATCTTCAAGGCGCGAGCCCTCTTACGGGACCCAATGACGAGCGTTTCGGCCCGCGCTTTCCTGACATGACCCTTGCCTATGACAGACGGTTCCGCGAAATGACCGTCGGCGAAGGAAACCGCAATCGTATTGGCCTTTATGAAGGCGTCTACGCGGCGCTGCCAGGCCCAAGCTACGAAACTCCGGCTGAGATACGATATCTGCGCACCATCGGCGCGGATCTTGTCGGCATGTCCACTGTTCCGGAAGTGATTGCCGCGCGCCACTCCGGGATGCGCGTACTCGGCATCTCTTGCGTCACTAACGCCGCAGCGGGCATTCTTGATCAGCCGCTCGATCACAAAGAAGTCCTCGAGACCGCCGAGCGCGTCAAGAGTCAGTTCATTGCGCTGCTGAGAATTGTGATCCCGCGCATTGCCGCCGAGGTGTCATGATCATTCAAAACCCAACTACCGTCATCTCGAGCGAAGCGAGATCTCTTCACCATCTCGCGTTCTTTGTTCTCTCTTTTGTTTTTTAGTATGGAGGGCCACAACGTGACAGAACATGACGCACTCGTAGAAGCCGCGCAGCAAGCGCGCGAAAACGCGCATGCGCCGTTCTCGAACTTCCGCGTCGGCGCGGCGTTGCGCGCCACCTCCGGCAGAGTATTCGGCGGCTGCAACGTGGAAAACGCCACCTACGGTTTGACCGTTTGCGCCGAACGCGTTGCGATCTTCAAAGCCATGAGCGAAGGCGAGCGCAACTTTGAGGCCATCGCCGTCTTCACCGATACCGACACGCTCACACCGCCTTGCGGCGCATGCCGCCAGTTGATCTGGGAATTTTGCGGCGATGTCCCCGTGATTTTGGCAAATTTGAAAGGTAAAACCGAAACGCTTCAAATGCGCGATCTTTTTCCGAAACCGTTTGATTCGTCGAACTTCTAACCGCGCGATTTTGAACGCAGAAAGTTCTCTTATGAGGCAACCCCTAATGCTCCGCATCCTTAAAGGTATTTCCCTATCCCTGATATTCGTTTTCATTGCCGCCGCAAGCTTTCTCCACGCACACGCGCGCGGTGAAGCGGTTCCTGCTGATCTGCTCATCACGGGCGGCACGATCGTCACTATGGATGGCGACCGCCGCATCCTCGGGAACGGGTACGTTGTCGTTCAGGACGACACGATCGTGATGATCGGAAGCGGCTATCCATTCGTGGGGAAAGGAACGCTAGTCGCGAAGCAGACGATCGATGCCAAAGGCAAACTGATTCTCCCGGGCTTCATCAACGGCCACACCCACGTTCCCATGACGTTGCTCCGTGGCCTTCACGATGACGTCACGCTCGACGACTGGCTGCGTAAATATATTTTTCCGGCTGAAGCCAAAAATGTGACCGAGGATTTCGTTCGTTGGGGAACGCGTCTTGCCGCCGCAGAACAAATCCGTTCTGGTGTCACCACTTTCGCGGACATGTATTACTTCGAAGACGCCGTTGCCGAGGAAACCAAAGCCGCCGGAATGCGCGGCGTTCTCGGCGAAACCTTCCTCGATTTTCCCGCGCCCGACAATAAGACCAACGCCGCCATGCTCGAATACACAGAAAAGTTTCTAAAGCGCTGGCAGAACGATCCGCTCATCCACGCAGCAGCCGCTCCGCATTCCATTTATACGTGCTCGCAAAAAACCCTCCAGGATTCCGCCGCCCTTGCGCGCAAATATCACGCGCCAATCCTCATCCACCTCGCCGAAATGAAAAAAGAGCTCGACGACAGCTTGAAACAAAACGGACTGACTCCCGTTCAGTATGTCGAGAAGCTCGGCATCCTTGGTCCCGACGTTGTCGCGGCGCACTGCATTTTCGTCGATGAAAAAGACCGCAAGATACTCTCCGATCGCCAGGTTGGCTGCGTCCACAATCCTTCGAGCAACATGATGCTGGCGAGCGGCGTCGCTCCCGTGATCGAGGAGCGTGCTGCAGGGATCGCGGTCGGCCTCGGCACCGACGGCCCCGCCGGCAGCAACAACGACCTCGACCTGATGGAGGAGATGGATCTCGCCGCGAAGCTCCAAAAAATCACTAAGATGGACCCCCGCGCGCTCGGTGCCAAATCCGTTGTAGAGATGGCTACCATCGAAGGCGCGAAAGCGCTCCACATGGAAAAACAAATCGGTTCGCTCGAGGTTGGAAAAAAAGCTGACATCATTTTGATCTCGCTCGATGAACCAAACGCCGTTCCGATGTACGACATTTATGCGCAGCTTGCTTACGCACTAAAGAGCAGCGACGTCGAAACCGTCGTCATCGGCGGCCGCATCGTCATGCGCGACAAGAAACTCCTGACGCTGAACGAGCCGGCGATTCTCGCCAAAGCCCGCGAATACGGCCGAAAAGTCGAAGCGTCTTTGAAGTAATGCGGCGATGGACACCTCCTACAATCAGGTTGCCGGCAGGAACGTGGAGCGGCTCGCCGCCTTGAGCGACGGCATCTTCGGGGTGGGCATGACTTTGCTCCTGCTGGAACTTCATGTTCCCGCCAAAGAACTCATTCACAGGGAAGGCGATCTGCGGCACGCGCTTACTGCGCTCGGTCCGCAACTTCTCGTCTATTTGATGAGCTTTTTGACTCGCGGTATTTTTTGGGTCGGCCAGCAGACCCAGCTCAACCACCTTGCGCATTCCGAGCGGCACTTCACCTGGATTCAACTGGCGTTTCTTTTTATAGTCACGATCATGCCGTTTTCCACGAGGCTTCTAATTGAGTTCATCAACTATCGCACAGCGCTGCTCGCCTATTGGGCCAACATCTTCCTTCTTGGCGCCATGCTCTATCTCAGTTGGTGGCGTGCAACTCGCGTCGGCCTCGTCAAGAGCGACACGCACCCCAAAGTTGTGGCCGCCATCTACCGCCGTATCTGGACCGCTCAATCGTTCTATGCGTTTGGGGCGTTGCTGTGCGTGTTCCACCCGTATTGGAGCATCGGGTTTATTGTCCTTTTGCAGCTTTACTACGTCACCGCGCCGCGCTATGGGCGCGGACAGCGCAGCGAGGGCGCTTAGATGGATCAGTCGAACTATTTGATGTTGTTGCGAACGGCGCTCGACGAAGCGCGGCGCGGGCTCGCCGAGGGCGGAATTCCCATCGGCGCGGCTCTTTTTGATAACACTGGAAAACTCCTCGGCAGCGGACACAACCGCCGAGTACAAGACGTCGATCCCTCCGCTCACGGAGAGACTGACGCGTTTCGCAAAGCTGGACGCCATAAGAGTTATCGCGACAAAATTATGGTGACGACGCTCGCGCCGTGCTGGTATTGCAGCGGCCTAATCCGCCAATTTGGGATCGGGACCGTTGTCGTGGGTGAATCCGTTAATTTTCGCGGCGGCATCGACTGGCTGCAAGAAAACGGAATCAAAGTGATTGACCTTGCGTCTAAAGAGTGTGTGGAGATGCTTGCCAAATTCATCGCGGAGAATCCTGCGCTGTGGCACGAAGACATCGGCGAGGAATGATCTCCGCTCCGTCGATCCGCGACGCGCACGAAGCGAAAGAGTGATCTTTCCATGAATCGACAAATCAGCAGAGGAAAGTGGATTCTGCTTGCGCTGAGTTGCGCGGCGACGGCGACCCTTGGGTTCGCACTACGCACGAGAGCTTCCGCCACAAATGAAATTCCAAAGCTCGCGGAGCTCATGGAGTGGAAGCCGGGAACAGTCGTCGCCGATATTGGCGCCGGAGATGGAAGCTACGCATTCGCTGCCGCGGAACATGTCAGCGCAACCGGAAAGGTGTTTGCGTCGGAGATTGATGCCGAAAAACTCAAGGCTCTGAGGTCCGAAGTCAAAAGACGGAATTTGCAAAACGTTACGGTGGTGGAGAGCGGGGAAGCGGAAACGAATTTGCCCGCTTCTTGCTGCGACGCGATTTTTCTGCGGCGCGTTTACCATCATTTGACGAAGCCCGTAGAGTTCGACGCCAGTCTGATTCGCTCGCTAAAACCGAGCGGAAAACTCGCGATCATTGATTTTCCGCCTCATCCGGAATACGGCAAGGTGAAAGGCGTCCCGAAGGACCGCGAAGACCACGGAATCCAGCAGAAAATCCTGATCGACGAGTTGACCAAATCCGGATTTCAGGTTGAAAAAATCGTAGATGATTGGCCGACAATGGACTATTGCGTTTTGTTCGTTAAAAAATGATGCGCGGACCGAGCTTTCGAATTGCGCGCATAGAGAAAAAAGCGCGAGCCTAAATACCTGCCACTATTTGGGATGCGAAAAAAAATCTCATGATTACGCGGATTCGTTATAGGTGTCATATTTGACGGCGATGTCGCGGACTTCCTGGAGGGTCATGTCGCGGAGGATTTTGCCGTCTTCGAGGATGGTTTCGAGAGCGTTGACGCCGAGCCGGGAGTTATCAGGATTGGGGGCGTCGTTGTCGACTTCAACGGTGGCGAATTCCTTGCCGATGTGAATCAGATTGAAGCGGCCGCCTTTGCTGGCTTTCGATGGATCGGTTTTGGGATTCTTGTAAACGTTGTGCCACTTGCCGCCGCGGTCGATGGCGGAACACTTCAAAGCAAATTTCAGCGTGTCGCGATTCACCTGCTGCAGCAGTGCGCCGCCCATGCCGTAGCTCCAGATATCCTGAGACCAGCCTTTGCGCGTGAGCTGGCCAGTAATGTTTTGAATAGTGTAGAAATTCACGCCGTCGCCCTGGATGAAGCGGACGTTGGGGACGGTAGTCTTCCACCCCTTTTTATTCACTTCGTAACCGAAAACTTCCGAGACGATTTTGAAGAGTTCTTCGAGCACCGTTACTGCATCGCCGGAATCCGGCCGAATGACGAGAGTTCCTTTACGTTGGAGGATTTTGTCTCGAAGCGCGCCGCCCCAGAGATTGCGCACGGCGTTGTAAATGTCATAGGAGTCGCTTACGCAGGCAACGACGCCCTCAGGGCAGTTCTCCAGCATGTTCGCGTAAGCTTGGCCCTCATTCGCTTCGCCCCACGCCGTGATGGTGGAATGCTCGGAGGCGGGGATGGCGTAACCGGCGCAGTTGAGCGGATCTTTGGCGGTGAGATCCGCGGAATAAAATTGATTGAGAAGCTGGATGGCGGCCAGCGTGTCCGTGCCCAAGAAATTGAAAAGATGAGCGGCGCCGCCGATGGCTGCAGACTCTTTGGAAGAAACGCCACGGAAGCCGAAGTCGTGCAGTTTAAATGGAAGCAGGGAAGGGTCGCCCGTTCGGACCAGAGCTCTGCCGATCACTTGCTTGATCGCACGGGAAAGCGTCGCGACCGTGATGGGATACCAGACTTGCAAGAGAACGGTTTCCGCCCAGTTCGTGAGCCAATAAAATTCGGGATCAGTGTTTTCGATCGTGATTAGCGCATTGAGACTTTTGACTACAGTGCCTTCCTTAACGGCGCGGATGCGCAGCGGAAGGCGCCCGCCATGCTTCGCATAGAGAGATTTGAAGCCCTCGTAATTGAAAGACTTAGGATGGCCGCTGAAGTGAGCGTGAGCGATGCGGCGAGCCTCCTCGACGTCCTCGAGTGTGAAAACCTGTCCCGCGAAGTTGGATTTGACGATGTACTGGAGCATCGCCATCATAGTTTCGTCGAACATACCGCCGCGGGACTCGACGTAAGAATAGATGTGCCGCGTATCCGGCGGGTATTGCCACCAGTGCGTAAGCTTGTAGGAGTCGGTGTTAAGAATCGGATTCAGCCGCAGCGACTGCATGGTTCTCCTTGGGGAAGGAAATAGGATAGCAGAAGAGGTGGATGGTTTTTGGTGAGTGGTTCATTGGCGTTCTGCCCCCCCCTCCCTCCTCCCGGTTTTTTTTTGAAAGTGCGGATTCTAAAGGGGATAGTGGCTGGTTCTGAGTGGCGAGGGGTTAGATCACGGAAAGAGAAGATCCCGGGCTGTTGTGAATAGTGGGTAGCGAACAGCGAGTGATAGGAGGAGAAGCAGAGCGGGAGGGTGGGGCGGAGGCGAGACATAGAGGATGGTAGCATGGATTTGTATTACTGTCAAGGTATCAGTACCATAGTTTTATCATTCGAACGTGAGACGCGGAAGTGGAGCCGCTATAAGGAGTTGGCGAGAATTTTGTAGTTTGGTGAGACGGGAAAGAGTAGGAGGCAAGGTGGGGATCAGGACCCAATTCAAAATCCGCACCCGCAAAATCGGCGAGTGCGGCACCCCGTCGGCACTCTGCGCCGCCCGCCCACAAGTAATATCCGTCAGAGCCAACTTAGAGTAGGGTTTTCGCGGTTCGGTTTCAACTGCGTTTTGAGTTACTCGTCGCGGAGGACTTGCATGGGATCGACACGGGAAGCGCGGATAGCCGGGATTAAGGAGGCTGCCGCGGCGACAACTAAGACTAGAAGAATTACCGCAGAGAGTGTGGGAACGTCGGTGGGCGAGACGCCGTAAAGGAGGCCAGCGAGGACGCGGGAGCAGGCTGCGGCTAACGCAAACCCAGCCACGCAGCCGAGGATGCACACGACAAGTCCCTGCCACAGGAATTGTTTGACGATTTGGCCGCGCAACGCACCCAAGGCGAGGCGAAGGCCGACTTCGCGTTGACGTACGTTTACGGAATAGCTGAGCGTGCCGTAGACGCCGATGCAGGCAAGAGAAAGGGCGGTGCCAGCGAAGAAAGTCAGGAGGATGGTGCGGAGACGGTTTTCGGCAATGCCGTCGGAGAAGTGCTGCTCGAGCGGCGCGAAATCGTAGGCCGAGCGCAGCGGTTCGATGTCGCGAAGCTGGCGGCGGATAGTTTCGGCCATGGTCATAGGAGCATTGCGGGTACGCGCGAGGAAGTAAGTACCCGGCTGGGCGATGGGAGCACACCAATAAGCGGTGGGTACGGGAGGTTGATCGAGGCCGGATTCGCGGGCGTCACCGGAGATGCCGACGATTTCAGCTGGGCCGGAATAACCCAAATTCAGGGATTGCACGTGGTGGCCGATTACATCCGCACCGCGGAAATAGGCGTCGGCGAAAGCGCGATTCACGACGACAGTGGGTGAGCCTTCTGTTTCGCGGCAAACCTCCCCGGCTAGTAGAGGGATGTGCATGGTCTGGAAATAACTGGCGGAGACGAAATGGTTTTCTGCGATGAGCTTGGGTTCGCTCTCGGCGCGGCCTTCTAGGAGCTTGAGTTCGATTTGATATTTGAAAGGCACTCCGGGGACGCCCACAGAGATGGCGGCGGATTCGACGCCAGGCGTGGCGCGCAGTGTTTCGAGGGTTCGGTCGGTGAACTGGCGCAGCTTTTTCATATCTCCGGTTTCGCCCCAGTTCATGCTGAGCTGGAAGGTAAGTATGTGGCTGGAATCAAAGCCTCGCGAGACGCGGCCAAGCTCCTGAAAGCTGCGGAGAAGCAGACCGGCGCCCGCGAGCAAGGTGACGGCGAGGGCGACCTGGATTCCCACGAGCAGCCATTGCAGCGGATTTCGTCCG
The DNA here is from genome assembly GCA_963833345.1 of uncultured Acidobacteriota bacterium. GTDB lineage: Bacteria > Acidobacteriota > Terriglobia > Acidiferrales > UBA7541 > Acidiferrum. The sequence goes on from CAWHXI010000002.1 coordinate 5,632,915, forward strand.
GAGACTTGTGTGCGGCTGACGGAGGCGAGAGAAGCGGAGAGGTTGCGGCGCGTACCTCGAATGGCGGGAACCAGTCCACAAAGAAAAGTGACCACGAGGGAGCACGCGAGGGAGTAGAGAACAATGCGCACGTCGAGATGAATTTCTTCGACGCGGGGAAGCTGTGCGGCGAGCGAACGGAAGAGCTCGGAGGCCCCGGCTGCGAGGGAGAGACCAAGGGCGGAGCCGATCAGAGCAAGGAGAAACGTTTCCGTGAGCAATTGTGCAACGAGGGCGCCACGAGAAGCTCCCAGAGAGAAGCGAACAGAGATTTCGTGCTGACGTTGGGCTGAGCGAGACAAGAGCAGCGCGATGATGTTCGTGCAGGCGATGAGCAGGAGGAGAGAGACGGAGCCGAAGAGCAACCAAAGCGAGCGGCGCGACCCGGCGATAGTAGTTTCTTTTAGCGCCTCGACGGTGACCGAGAGGTTGTCTGTCTCAGGAAATTGCTGGGCTAGGTGGGATTGGATGGTGGCGAGATCGGCTCGACTCTGTGCCACGGTGACCCCGGGCTTCAGGCGTCCGGTGACGATAAACCAGTTGTTTTCACGAGCCCGGCCAATGGAAAGGCCTGAGGGAATGGGCGACCATAAATCCGTCTCGCGGTCGGGAAACAAAAAAGACGGAGGCATGACGCCAACGATGGGAAAAAGACGGCCATCGAGGCGGAGGCTTTTTCCGATGACGCCGGGATCGGCATTAAAACGGCGGTGCCAATAGCGGTCACTAATCAGGACAGCGGCGGGTCCTTTGATGGTCTCTTCCTCAAGCGTAAATTCGCGACCGAGGGCCGGCGCGAGACCCCAGACCTGGAAAAAACGAGTGTAAACCCAGGCACGAGTGACTTTTTCAGGCAGCGCGCCGGTGGTCTCGGAAACGTCCTCGGTGTAGTAACCGGTGAGGCCCTGAAAGGTGGAGTTGAGGCGATTCCAGTCGTCGAGGCGAGTGGGTGCCACGCGAGTCAGGACAGCTGGGCCTTTAGAATTGTGCTGCTCGACGAGCATGAGCTGGTCGGCTTCCGGAAAAGGAAGCGGCTTGAGGAGGATCGCGTCGATAGCGGAAAAGACGGCGCTATTTGCGCCGATGGCCAGAGCCAGTGTGAGGATGACCGTGATGGAAAACGTGGGAGATTTGCGGATGAAGCGAAAAGCGGATTTGAGATTGGCAACGGTAGCGTCGAGAACGCGGATGCGGTAGACGTCGCGGACTTCTTCCTTGAACTTTTCTTGACCGCCGAATTCGAGGATGGCGCGGCGGCGAGCTTCGTGGGGGGGCATGCCTGCCGCAATGTTTTCGTCAGTCAGCTCGTCAATATGAAAGCGAAGCTCCGAATTCATTTGCGCGTCGGAAGCGCGCTTAGGAAAGAGGGATTTCCACCAGGACATGGCGACCTCCTATTGTGCGGTTTGCATAATATTGGCCACCGCACCGGCCAACCGATTCCAGTTCGATTCCTCGCTCTCCAGTTGCCTGCGGCCCTTTGCGGACAGCTTGTAGAACTTGGCTTGCCTGCCCTTGTCGGAGGCGCCCCACTCGGCTGCAAGCCAGCCGCGTTTCTCGAGTCGATGCAGGGCGGGATAGAGCGAACCCTGTTGAACCTGCAGGACTTCCTTGGAAATTTGGCGGATGCGGAGGGAGATGCCGTAGCCGTGGACCGGGCCGAGCGCCACTATTTTGAGAATCAGCATGTCCAGAGTGCCTTGCAGCAAGTCCGATTTCTCGATGGGCATTGCGTCTCCTGGGTTCAAATGATGCGGCGCGCGAATGACATCCACAAAAAACTAGCTTTACCGGGATAGATCTAACTCGTTCCGCTCTGCTTTGCCTTGGCGTCCCGAATCTGCTTCATGAGAATGTCGCGAACGTAATGCCAATTAGTGACGAGTGCTAATGCGGCTTGAGCGTTTTGTTCCGCAGCTTTTAGGTCCGGCGTGGCGCGATTCAAGTTGGACCAGGCAAGACTCATCAAAAGTTCCGGCTCGCCCCACACTGGATCGAGCGAATCGCTCGTCGTAACCTTGCGACTTCGGATAATCTCGAGACCTTTCTCGTACGTGTCCATTGCTTTGGCTTGGCCGCCGCCGCGGTCGACGGGAATATTCCAGTAGATCGGACCGAGGACCCAAAGGAGGCGTGGATTATCGGGCGCAGCCGCTTTTGCTTCCGTTATGGATTGCATGGATTTCGCAAGCAGAGCTTGCAGTTCTGCGGCATCTTTCTTGTTCGTGGAATAGGCGAGGTAGCCGTAGCACGATCCCAGAGCAATCTTTGCATCTACAAATGAGGGATCTGCTGACGCGGACTTTTCGAATTCTTCGGTTGCTTGCTGCAGGTCTTGCTGCAGCTCGTTTTTTTCGACGCTGTCGTTAAATCCGTTGATCGCTTTGCGCCAGAGGGCAAAGCCGCGCCAATAGAGGACGCGAGAGGCAAGACCTTTTGTTTCCGCGAATGGCGCGAGCTCGCCATAAAGGCGTTGAAGAGCCGGTCGGTCGTCTTCGTAGTCTGCTTTCTGGATTTGCAGGACGATTTTGGTGATGGTCTCTCGCTCGTCTGCCGGCGAGCTTGCCAGGCTTGCCTCGGGGAGGATGGAAAGAATCGCTGCCGCAGCGATCAGGAATTGAAAGGAATGGTTCTTCCTAGACATTCTACCTATATAAGCGCGCATAGGTAGAATGTCAAGGAGAGAGAAGAAGAATTAATGGCGTGAGCCGATGTGTGCGTTGAGAGCCGAGAGACGCGCCTAGCCGCTAGTGAACCGATGTTGCCGGTTAGGAGTTCCAGGCCACGCGGGAAAGCTGCTGCTTGCGGGATTCCCATTCGGAGCCTGAAAGGATGCGCGGAGCCACATCGATCAAGCGGGGAATGAGCCGGAAGACGGCGGCGGAGGTCCAGGGACGGCCGTCGCGGGTACGATAGTCGCGGATGTTGAGTGCGTCGGCCATGCTAGTGAAAGAGACATCCTGGACGATGAGCTCGGCGAGAAATTTGAGTGTTTGCGTCTCGAGCGGATCGTCTTCGAGGTGATGGCAGTCTGCGGCGATGCGCAGGCCGAAGGGGATTTCTTCGGTGCCGGGAATCTCTTCGGGAGGCTCGGGGCTGGCGGAGGTTTCGATTTCGCGCTCCCATTCCAGCGCGACTAGCGTCCAGCCAGCGTCATGCATTTTTGAGAGATACATGGAGGTCGGCAAAATGGTGACCTTTTCTCGGATGCGCTCGTGCTTTTTCATAGCGGCCTCCTGGACGTAAAGCGAGAGACGTTTCTTAATAAACGAACCTGTAAAATAGCGCAATCGAATAACCGATTCTGGTCCAGGTGTAACCACCAGAAAAACAAGGAGTTATCTTTAGGCAGGAAGAGTTAAGAGCATCGCAGACGTTCGCTCGTGGGATGAAGTTGTCGCGTTGCCGGACAGTTAACCAGGATGCTTCATAAGGAGGGAAACTTCTTGACCATCTTGGGGCCTAGAAGCGTATGATTTGCCAGCCGTTGAACCCACCACAACGTCCACTCCCAGATCCCGGCCCAGAAAGCAGCGCGGTGCCCTATGGAGAGCGAGGTGCGCCGATTGGAAGACCGTTCTCCGGTGCATGTCACCGTAGATCTGTCCGGATTGGATATCCACACCGTGGCTCAGCAGGGCGTCACAGAAAACGTGAGTGCTCGAGGTGCACGCGTGGTGACCAGCAAACCATGGCATCCCAATGACCATGTGACGGTTAGATCTCTCTTGGGGAACTTAAGGTCCAGAGCGCGCGTAGTTTATTGCCAGCCCTTGGGGAAAGATTCATTTGCGATTGGGTTGGAGTTGTTTGTGAGCGTGGGCGAGTGGACCATGCCACAGGCGGCTAACCGGAATATGGCCTAGGCAGAGTGGCTGGTGATTTGTGTAACGCCGAACCACAGGGGAAGCAATCTAGGGATTCCCGTGCGCGGGGATTGCGATTTCTGCCTCCTGGGCCATGCTTCGGTTCGCTGCGTTCAGCCTGAACCAGCTTAAGCCAGCGGTGCCTTACTGAGTTACAAAACTAGCCTCATCCGGCCCGGCGCCTCCGGGCAGGACAAGCTGGTTGCAGGCGGCGCGAAAGGCTTCGTACCAGGTTCTCGTGAAGCTCGCAATGAGTTCTTCCACGGTGCGTCCGCCAATATTGATGCCGGAGTGGATTACTTCCCCCCAGGTGTGAATGCGTGTGCTTTCCTGCCGTTCTTCAAAAGTGACCCATTGAGCCATGGCGACGCCGATAGCGTGATCGATCCAGCCCACTTTCTTTCCTGGGACGCATGTGGTAATGACGTGGTCGACGACGGCGTTTACAGGGCGTAGAAGTTCAATCTGCAGACGGCTCCCGGGTTCCCAGGGGTTGCCGTCGCGCCAGCGCAGTTCGCCATAGACATTGGCGAAGGTGTTCCAGCGATGTGTATCGGAAAAAACGAGCCAGGCGAGCGCGGGGCTGGCCTTTGTGGTGACGGAATATTCAAATCTTGCCATAACTTGTTGCTGATTGCTCCTTACTAGGTTTCTTGATTGGGGCCGGGCCAACCGCAGGCGCGATGGCGAGGGTTATTTATACGTTGTTTCTTTAACGCTGTCAAGACTATAATTCAGTTTAAGCAAGCCCGGGAGAAATGGTGAATGCCTAGGAAAGCCGATAAACAGTTGGAAGGCCGGATCATTGATGCGGCGTATCAACTGTGGAGCAAAGGGGGGGAACATGCCGTAACGATGCGGGCGGTGGCGCTTGCGGCGAAGACGACGACCCCAACGCTCTATGAGCGGTTCCAGGATAAACACGACCTGATCGTGTTCATGCGCGTGCGCGCGAGGGAGAGGATGTTCGCTGCGCTGCAACCTGCTAAGTCCTCGGTGGAGGTTTGCCGGCTTGGACTCGAGTTTGCGATTGCCAATGGCAATGAGTATTTGCTTCTGACTTCGGATTGGGCGGAGCGCTTTGCGCGCAGGGAACGGTTGCCCTCGTACGAGTACGTCCAGGAAAAGCTGGCGGGGGATCTCGGCGGAGGTCCGGCAGACTATGCGCAACTTGCGCTTGCGCTGGTCTCAGTGGTGCATGGGACTGCGATTTTGCTTCTGGGAGAGCGAGTCGACGCTGCCGTCGAGAAGGAGTTCAAGCGCGCATGCCTGGAAGCGTGCGAGGTGCTGATCGAGTGCGGAGGCAAGAGAGTTGGAGAAGCCGCGTCTAAGCGAGCCGCGAAAGAGTGATGTGAACAGTTGGGGGCTAAGGTCGCGTGCAAATGGATGCGGTTTAATTTGTGGCAGTCACAGCCCGGTGTTTCGCTTTGATTAGGACGTCGACGGAATCGGGGCGGCCATTCCAAAAATCGAGGCGGATGCGGCCGTCCGAGAGTTGCGTAATAGTGGCGGGGATGGCGCTGGCCGCCAGGTACCAGCCTGCAGGGAGGACTACCGCATTGCGTGCTCTGCCTAAACTTCGATCGAAAATCAATTCATCGCCGTCGAGTTTGTAGCTGGTTGGCGCCGTGTACGTTTCGGAAATGCGCAGGCGGATGGACTGGCCTTTTTTCACGGGCGGGAAAGGAATAAGGACCACTTGCGTTGTGGGAGTGACAGGCTCACCGGCGTCAATTTTAGCGGCGGTGAGGTCGGCCCCAGTCATCATTTTCGTCGATAGCTTTTCGCCGGTGTCCAGAATGTAGGCGGAGGGATCGGAAACGGTGCTCCCTTCGCGAACGACATTCAGGTATTTGTCGGCGCCTTCGTGGGACTCCGTGTAGTCGTGGAAGAGACTGAAGGCGTGCGTGTCCGGCTGTTGCAGAAAATAAACGATGTCGCGATCCTGATGCGCGCGCTCGGAAAGACGTGCTTGCTCGGATTCTCCCTGGAAGGGCGACTCCCAACTCCGTGCTTGTGATGCGGGGTGGGGAGCGGCAGATGGCCTTGTTAGCGCACCCGGTTTGGCGCGAAGAATTAGCAGTGCCTCGCCGGAGCCGGCGTTCACAAAGCTGATGGCGACGCGGCCGTCCGGCTCCGGCAAAACTTGCGACGGCACATTGCATCCGACTAGTTCGTAACCCACGGGCAGGACGATTTTGTTTCGCTTGATGCTGAGCGGACGATTGAAAACGATGGCATCGCCTTCGCGATAATAGCTCTTCGCGTCTTTGTAAGTTTTCAGGATCAGGACTCGCCCTTGGCCATCCTTCGGCACTGGGCGTCCTAGAGAAATTTTGATGAAATTTGTATCGGCGTCCGCGTCGGCCATGAGCGGGTCTTTGCGCGCTTCCGCGCCGCTGACCACTTCGAACGGAAGCGGGGCGCCGGTCATGGAATCGAAGACGGCTTCGTCGCTGGCGGCGCTGCCTTTGCGGATGGGGTTGTAGAAAAACTTCGCGCCAGGCGTTGTGGCGGTGACTTCGTAGTAGATTTTGAAGCTGGCGGTCTCCGGCGCGAGAAGTTCGTAACGCGTGTATTCGTCCGTTTCGGTTTGCTTTGCCGTGGAGGGAGCGGCCGCCGAGGACGCGGATGTTTGTTGCGCGCGAAGCGAGGCGTAACCAAATAGTGTGAAGACCGCGGCCGCGGTTGCCAAGACAGGTTCTCTGCGCATGAAATCTCTCCTCCAGTGCGGCATGGACTCGACTTTCGAGCATGCATCATCCCCGACCTCGCCCTGCGAGTAAATAGCGAGAATGCTCACGCCAAGGAATGGATGGGAATGTTTGCGGACACCTGCCGCGACGCGCAGAGGTTTTACATGGGCGACAAACCATCAAGAATCCGGGACCCAAAAAGCTGACCCGGAAGGTAGAATTCCAACCAGAAGGTTTTGGGAGAATAAGGATGGCGAAGAAACCAACCGTTGAAGATGCACGCTTGATTCTCGAGCTCTACAACCTGAAGCGCGAGCCGGAGATGCGGAAAGCCCGGCAATGGTGGCTGACGACATTTTGGCCGAAGGATGCGGATGAGTACGTGAAAGTCGCGATGTCGTTGGGGACGGAAGAAAACAACTGGCTAAGGCAAGTGTTGAGCTATTGGGGGATTGCGGGGTCTTTCGTGCTGAACGGTGTGCTCAGCGAACGGTTGTTTTTTACGCCCTCATTCTGTGGCGAATTGTTTTTCATTTTCGCAAAGGTTCGGCCCTTTTTGAAGGAGCTCAGAGAGAAGACCAAAAATCCCGACATGTTTCTAAACGTCGAAAAAGTGATCATGGGCTCGAAGCTGGGGCGAGAGCAATTTGCAAAGGTGGAAGCGCGGGTTCAAGCTTTGCGGCCGAAATAATGAGCTCCGCCATCCGCAAATTGCGAGGGATTCCGGTCAGACTCAGAGCTGCGATTGTCCTGAGTGGAATACTATTGCTTGCTGCCACAGCCAGGGCTGAGGATTGCGGAGACGGAGTGGAGCTAACGTTGAGCGCGCCAGATACGGCTCAGGGTACGCTGCTGTTGGTACGGATACGTAGCGTGAAGCCGCTGAGCGAAGTCAGCGGCAAATGGAATGACCGGGATATCCCCTTTTGGCAGGCAGGAGAGAAGGGCCACGGAGCTTCAAGCGCGGATGTGCGCAAGGCACTGCTTGGTGTGGATCTGGAGAAACCGGCAGGGAAGTACGAGTTCACCGTTGCTGGTCGGATGGAAAGCGGCGAACGCGTGAGCTGTCGCGCAATGGTCGAAGTGAAAGAAGGACATTTCGCCACGGAAAACCTGACGGTGAAAAAACAGTTTGTCGAACCGAACCCGGAGCAAGAGGCGCGCGCGGCCGCGGAGACGAAAAGGCTGCGCGAAATCTACGACCGGGTTACGCCGGAACGATTGTGGGATGGACGATTTCGTGTGCCGCTGGACGGCGACTTTAAAGGTAGCAACTTCGGAAAGCGCCGCGTGCTGAATGGGCATCCAGGTTCGCCGCATGGCGGCGTGGATTTCCCAGCGCCGACCGGCACGCCGGTGCACGCGGCGCAAAAAGGGCGCGTGGTTCTGGCGGAAGAGCTGTTTTTTTCAGGGAACACCGTCATCGTCGATCACGGTTTGGGCATTTACACGTTTTACTGCCACTTCTCGGAAATTGACGCGAGAGTCGGCGATGAAGTGGTGGCGGGAACTGTCTTGGGAAAGGTCGGAGCAACGGGCCGCGTCACCGGGCCGCATCTCCATTGGGGCCTGGAAGTCCAGCGGGCTCGCGTGAACGCGCTGGATATCGTGAAGGTGCTCTGAAAACGCTCGGAAACAGCTGAGCCGACATGAGATAGAGATGGTGAAAGGGGTCGCTGCGGTTCCTTTGACGATGCGACACGTATTTAACCAGTTGGTCAAATACACGTCTCCTGCCCCCGGTGGGAGAACTCGGCTAAAACGATGAAAATCCTCGGGTTGATCTCAGACACGCATGGTTTACTGCGAGAAGAGGCCGTGCGCGCACTGCGTGGTTCGGACCTGATCCTCCATGCCGGGGACGTGGGCGCGCCGGAAATCCTTGACACCCTAAAAACGATTGCTCCCGTGGTTGCGGTGCGCGGGAACGTCGATGCAGACAAATGGGGGCAAACTCTGCCCTTCACCGAAGTCATTCAAGTGGGCTCCGTGATGATATATATGTTGCACATTTTGCAAGACTTGGACATCAATCCAGCCGCCAGTGGATTTCAGATGGTGGTCAGTGGTCATTCGCATAAACCGGGGCAGACAGAGAAAGACGGCGTTCTCTACATCAACCCAGGGAGCGCTGGTCCGAGACGTTTTTACCTACCGGTTACAGTGGCGCGTTTGGATTTGGAGGCCAGGCCGTGGAAGGCCGAATTCATCGATCTCGAGGGCCTGAAAGCGATGAACCGGGAGTGATGTCTATTAAGGCAAAGAATATAAAGGAGTTAGGAGAATATTTCGGAGGATTCGAAGCCGCGTTGTGATAGTAAGCCAGCCCCGGTTGACGAGTAGGGATCACTTTGTGGGTAAGAGAAACGTTCGGGCGTTTGCGTGCACTACCCCTGTTCAATGTTTTCCCCAAAATGGTGTTGAACTCTTGCGGGTAACGTACTAGAGTACCGGAGCAAATAGGGTCAATTTGGTACCGTCCTGCTATTGCGGGAAAGCGTGCCAAATCCCAAAATACGAACAATGTGGACGACGTTCGTGCTTGTTTCCTCGCTCGTGTCGACCGTTCACTTCAGCGTTATGTTCACGAAAGTGATAATGCTGAAGCCAGTCCTGTATGGGCAGGCTTAGGTCCCCGAGTCTTTAAGTTTATCTAAATCGAGAGGTAAGCGTCTCTCATGGCCATACTTCATTTTCGCTGCAAAGAACGGCGCCGAACATTGCGGGTTAGCATCACGGTCCCTGTAACTGTACACGGACAGGATGAGAACGGCGATAAGTTCCGCGTGAAGGCCAAGTCGCAATCAGTGAACCGCCATGGGGCACTGCTGCAGATCGATGAGCCCGTGGTCGTTGGACAGATGCTCATTCTGGTGAACGAAAACGGCGACCGGACGGTGGAATCCAGAGTGGTTTCTGTCAGGCGCGACCGCGAAAGCAAGACCTACGTGGGCGTGGAGTTTATTTCGGCAGACTCGAATTTCTGGCACATGAGTTTCCCGCTGCCCGGAGCCAGGCCGTTGCGCCGTGGCGCCGATTCCAAGGCTACCGCCTAGTTTTCAATTAGAGATCAAAGGAATCGAAAGCCCTCTCTTTACCGGGAGGGCTTTTTCCTTTTGTGGCGCGGTTTTCGGAAGCTCCGCATGGTCTTGTGCTTTTTGGCGGATTTACGCCGCGCAGGGGCTTTGCCGCTAGTGAGGGCCTCGCGGGTTTTCTTGGGTAGTTTGGCAACCACCATGTCGTAGGACTCGCGCAACAACACGGCAAATTCGTCGGACGATAGAGCGTCTTTGGTCTCTAGCGCGACCCACTTGGCGCGCGCCAAATAAGGCGCGGGAATTATGCCTGGACGTTCCGTCAGCTCCGCGAACTTTTCCGGGGATACTTTAAAGCAGACCCAAATCTTGGCCGGATTGAGCACCGTGATTGCGTGAATCTTGCCCGCCACCTTAAATACTAAATCGTCGCCCCACTGAATTTGTTCTGTGGTCTGGGGAAACGAAAGGCAGAGATTGCGGATCCAATCGATGTCCATGGGCGATTCCCGTACAAAGCTGGCGAAAATGATTAGATTGCTGGGGCCCAGGCGAGGCCGTCCACGCCGGGAGTGAGCTTGATCGGTTGCAGCAGTTTGTGCGCGGAGATATCGAGGACCTCGATTGTTCCAGCCGCCGGGCAGCTTACGAAGGCAAACTTGCCGTCGGGCGTGAGCAGGAGTTCGCCCAAGGCGGGCGGGATGTCGAAGGATTCTTCAACCTTTGCGGTGGCCAGATCAATGACGAAGATTTTTCCGGAAGGAGAGGAGGCTAGTAGTTTGCGGCCGTCGGCGGTAGGTGAAGAGGAATAGACGGTTGCAGGGACTGGAATCCAACTGGCGACTTTGTTTGTGGCAGTGTCGATGACCGCGATGCGCGGAGTATCTTGATCGTGCGTGAAGACGCGCTTGCCATCGGCGGAGATTGAAATTCGCTGGACGGTTTTTGCGACGGGGATGACGGTGACCAGAGTGCGCTTCTTGAGGTCCAGAACGCTGACGCTGCCTGCGGCCACGTTGGCCGTGTAGGCGCGTGTGCCATCGGGAGAAATCACGATCATGTGGGATTCGATCGCACCAGTGGGGATTTGCGCAATGACCTTGCGTATGGCCGGATCAATGACGTCAACTACCTTGTCGAGTTCCGCGGTGACATAAAGCAGGCCATCGGGGCCGAATTCCGCGCGATGAGGACGAAGCGGTTTGCCGAGGTCGATGGTGGCGGCCAGTTTGTGGTCGCGTAAATCTACGATGTCGATGGTGGTGCCGTCCGTGCCGGGTTTGCCGACGCCGGAATTGCCGTAGATGGGGACATAGGCGAAGCGGGAGTCGGGGGAAACGGCGACTTCGTGGCCGTTGACTCCGACGATGACTTTCGCAAGTTCCTGCCGAGTCTCCGGATCGATGAGCAGAGCGGTGTGCTCGCGCTGGTTGGCCACGACCAGCATTCCGCGAGTGGGAGGAGCGGGGACGCGGCCGCCTCCAGCAACAAGAGCCAGGAACATCAGAGAAGCGATCAGCCACGAAAAATTTGCGGACATATTTTGCCTCGTTTGGGCATTTTGCCTGAGGAATTGGAACAAATCCCGCCGGATTATACCAGTGCAATCCGGTATAGCTCAGGGTTGTTTGACATTGGGATAATGGAATCACCGGATGGGCAGTGCCGTTCGGCCCTTCTAAGCTACCCACCGTAAGCCCCGGCCTGGAATGAATGAGGAGCACATGAAGTTGGAGACGACGACTGCCAAGATCTCCTACGTCGCGGGATTGACACTTCTTCTGACTACGCTGGGCTGCTGGGTGGTATTGGGACTCCACGGCAGCTCGCCCTTGTTGTCGACCGCCGAGGCGGCGATGAAAGACGAAACGTTTGCCAAAGTAGCGGCCCGTGGAGGATTGGCTGAGATCAAATTGGGCAAACTGGCGAAGGATCAGGGATCAAGCGAGGCAGTGAAGACTTTTGGAACTCGAATGGTGGCCGAGCATGCAAACGCCGGCGCCATGTTGAAGGAAGCGGCTAAAGAGGAGCAAATTGGCCTGCCCACGGATATCTCTGCCAGGGACCAAGCCACTTATGACAGGCTTTCCAAATTAAGCGGCGCTGACTTTGACCGGGCCTATGCGCAGGAGATGGTGAAAGACCACCAGCAGGATTTGCGGGATTTTCAGCGAGAGGCAAATCACGGTAATGATGATGTAATCAGAGGATTTGCCGCAGAGACCGTTCCGATGATTCAGCAGCATTTGGAGCAAGCCAAGGAAATGCTCAAGACCGTTTCGCCGCCAAGCAGCCGTAAGACGACTGGAAATTCCAGTCGACAGGCGCGCGGACACTAACGGTTGCTACTTGGGCTTTGTTTTCTCCCCCTGAGCAGACGAACCGGCGTCCCGGATTATCGGGACGCCGGTTTTTTTAAGATGGATTGGGATTTTCGCAAGGGAGCAAAATTTCCAGAACATATTGTGCCGCAGCGATTGCGTGATACGCTGGCCCGCGTTCCGGAGTTACGGCATGAGACGATTCAAAGGAAAGCTGGCTACAATCTGTAGCGCGGTCGTGATTTCAAGTTTGAGCTTCTCGGCGCCGTTTTTGGTCCGCGCCGTTGGCTCACAAGATATCCCTAATTCCAATAGCGAAAGACGCGATTGGCCAGCGTATGGCGGCGCGCCAGCGAATACGCATTATTCCGATCTCGCGCAAATCAATCGCAGCAATGTGAAAGACCTGTCGGTCGCTTGGAGTTTCGACACCGGCGAGCAGGGGGGGCTGCAAACGAGCCCAATCATCGTCGAGGGTGTGTTGTACGGAATCACGCCGACGCAGAAGGTATTCGCTTTGGATGCGGCGAGCGGGAAGCTTTTGTGGAAATTTGATTCGGGAATTAAAGGCACACAGCCGGATCGTGGCTTGGCTTATTGGTCGAGCGAGAGAGACAAACGGATTCTCGTTGGCGTGATGAATTTTCTGTATGCGCTCGATGCCAGTACGGGCAAGCCTATCGCAACGTTTGGGCAAGAGGGACGAATTGATCTGCGCGGTGATCTTGGACGTGATCCCCAACGACAATCCGTGGCGCTAACGAGCCCGGGGATTGTTTACAAGGACGTCGTTATTGTTGGGGGACGAAATCCGGAGACATTGCCCGCGGCGCCTGGAGACGTGCGCGCTTACGACCTTCGAACGGGGAAATTGCGCTGGTCGTTTCACACGATTCCGCATCCCGGCGAATTCGGTTATGAGACGTGGCCAAAAGATGCTTGGAAATACAGCGGAGCTGCGAACAACTGGGCGGGCATGGCTGTCGATGCCAAGCGAGGAATTGTTTACGTGCCGACGGGTTCGGCGGCGTTTGATTTCTATGGCGGGAACCGTGTGGGCGACGATTTGTTTGCCAACTGCCTAATCGCTCTGAATGCAGAAACTGGCGAGAGAATCTGGCATTTTCAGGGAGTGCGACACGATCTTTGGGACCGCGATTTCCCGTCACCGCCTACGCTTGTGTCGGTGAACCGCGACGGGAAGGATATCGACGCTGTTGCGCAGACGACGAAGCAGGGATTTGTTTATTTGTTCGACCGCGTCAGCGGAAAGCCGCTCTTTCCGATCGAATACCGGAAATATCCGCCAAGCACTGTGCCGGACGAGATGGCCGCTTCCGAACAGCCTTTGCCCACCAAGCCTGCGCCGTTTGCGCGGCAAATTCTCAGCGAGGACATGCTGACAAATCGCACACCCGAGGCGCACGCGTGGGCGCTCGAGAAATTTCGAACGTTTCGCAGCGAGGGGCAGTTCGTGCCATTCAGCGTCGGAAAAGATACGGTGATCTTTCCCGGATTCGACGGCGGAGCCGAGTGGGGCGGCTCGGCCGTTGATGCGCAAACGGCGATTCTTTATGTGAATGCAAACGAGATGGCTTGGACGGGGGCCCTGGCGCCGGACACCGGAGAGAACAACCCGAAGGCTCTGTACTTGAGCCAGTGTAGCGTCTGTCACGGCGAGAAGATGACTGGATCGCCGCCGGCGATGCCCTCCCTGGTCGAAGTGGGAGACCGATTGTCGCCGCAGCAGATTGGGGCCACGATCAAAAATGGTAAAGGAAGAATGCCGGCATTCGCCAATTTCGATGACGGCCAGCTTTATGCGCTGATCGATTTTCTCGTGAGCGGGAAGTCCAAAGAGTTGCCAAGCTCGGAAGTTCCGCCGCCGGACATGAAGTATCGGTTCACGGGCTACCACAAATTCTTGGACCCGGATGGCTATCCAGCAGTCGTTCCGCCTTGGGGCACACTGAACGCGATTAATCTGAATACCGGCGAATATGTCTGGAAAATAAATCTGGGCGAGTACCCGGAGCTTGCCGCGAAGGGCCTGAAGAACACAGGGACGGAAAACTATGGCGGGCCTGTCGTGACGGCGGGAGGGCTGGTATTTATCGGCGCGAGTAACTTTGATAAGAAATTCCGGGCGTTTGATAAAGCTACAGGCGAATTGCTGTGGGAAGCGACGCTGCCTTTTTCCGGCAATGCCACCCCGGCAACTTACGCCGTGAAAGGGCGGCAATATGTCGTAATCGCAGCTGGCGGAGGCAAGGATCTCAAGTCGCCCTCGGGCGGAGTGTACGTGGCGTTCGCGCTTTCGAAATGAAATCAGGAAGCGCCGCTTTGGTGCAGGGTGGTGATGATGCTTTCAGTGCGAAGCAGCCGTAACTGAATAGATCGGCGGGAGATGTCCTGAGAGAACGTGCCAGGAATCGCCTGCATCCCGCGTGTGAAACAACGCTCCACCTGTAGTGCCAAAGTAAACCCCGGCGGGGTCGCGGTCGTCGGAAGACATTGCCTCGCGCAGGATGAGGTCGTAGGCATCGGACTGAGGCAGGCCTTTGTTCAGAAACTTCCACGTTTTGCCGCCATTGCGGCTGCGGGCCACGCGGAGTTTGCCTTTAGGAACGTACCGTTCCTCGGGCGAAACGATAGGAATCGTGAAAAGCGTATCTTTTTCGGTCGCCGGAACAGCCAAACCAAATCCAAACCGCGAAGGTAGACCTTTCGAAATGTCGGCCCATTTCTCGTCGGCGAAGCCTGCGCGATAAACGCCGCAATGATTTTGTTGGTAGAGCGATTCCGGATTGCGGGGATGCGCTTTCAGTTTGTGGACGCACTGACCGACTTCAGGAAATTTCTCGGGTCCAAACTCGACAAGAACATTTCCGTTGAAGGGCGACCAGGTTTTTCCATTGTCGTTCGAACGAAACGCGCCTGCGGCGGAAATACCAACGATGAGGCGACCTTTGCCAAGGCATTGGATCGAGTGCACCATCATGCCGCCGGCTCCGGGGTTCCACTTCTCGCGTGTCGGATGATTGCAGAGACCCGCGACCATTTCCCAATTCGCGCCATTATCGCCGCTGCGGAAGAGCACTCCGGGGTCTGCGCCAAGATAAACGACGCCAGGTTCGTCAGCCGCGCCTGGTGCGATGTGCCAGATACGCTTAAGGGTGGCATCAGGGGTCGCCTTTAGCTCCATTCCTTTTTCGGTGACTTGCCACGACTTGCCGGTAATGCCTTTAACCTCGAGCCCTTTTTCGGAGATTTGCCACGTTTTGCCGTTGTCCGTGCTGACGTGAAGATGCGGCCCAAACCAAGCGTTACCCACCGCGGCGTAATGACGCTTCGGGTCGCGAGGATCCTGCGCGACGTGGTGCACTTCCTGGCCGGCGAAAAACGGGCCATCGCAGTTCCACTTCTTGCGGTCTTTGGAGGTGAACACAAACGCCCCCTTACGGGTGCCAACCCAGATTCTTAGAGAGGATGGATGCGCCATGAAATTCCTCCGGCAAGAGAAGTGATCTGTCCTGAAAGACGACGATAATAAGCATTTTATCGCATAATTGGCGGCGATTGAAGAAGCCTAATCGCTTTCCAGGGCTGCGCTGCAATTGACTCGCGGCTTCGGAATCACTTCTGCTGGTCGATGGCGGTCACATGGATGGAAGGATTCGCTGTCCGGCTGGGCAGTCTCTGATTGTCCGCATGCCCAAAAATTCCGCTGTTAAAGCCCAGGAAGATGACCTAAGAATTGAAGAGGAGTAACGGCTCATTCGAGCCGAACGGACCTCTTTGGTGCGTTTGCCGCGATCAGGTCAGTCGGGTCATCGTGGTAAAGGTGCAAACGGTGGATCGAGGAACATCTGGCAGTCCGAGCCAAAGATCGGACGAGGAGGAGTGGTTCATGAAAGTAAAAATCCTAGGTGTAGTGATTCTCGCGGCCTTGATTATGGCGGTGGCGTTCAGCGCCTCTGCCCCGGCCGCACCCAATACCGCCAATGCAGCCGCCGTGCCTGCCCCAGCGCCCGCACCCGAACCAGCCAAGGCGACTCCGGCGGACCATCCGGAAATTCACGATGCGCTCAATTCGCTGCGTCACGCCAGAGAGCATCTGGAACACGCGGCGCACGATTTCGGCGGCCACCGCGTAGAGGCGCTTCGGGCAACGGATGAAGCGATTCGCCAGCTCGAAATCTGCTTGAAGTTCGACAGGTAGCGCACAACTGTAATTCGGAGTTTTGAGGCAGCGTCTCGCAATTTGCAGCGTGAGGCGCTGCCTTTCGTTTTGGAGCTGAGATGAGCTCCGAATCCCAGCTATTTCCTGAACTCATCTGTCCCTCTGGTTGCCGCACCAACATTTCAATTCGTGCGCAAGAACCGTCATTGCGAAGGCGTGTTGTATTACAATCGCGCGCCTGTGCTGTGCCAAGGAGAGAAGCCGATGCTGGATCGCAGACGATTCTTGAGTGCGTGTTCTGGGCTGGGTTTGGGCGGAACGTTGTTCCCCGGCGTCCTATGGGCGCAAGCGCAGACCCAAGGAGCGGTAAAGATCACCAAAGAGATGATCGACAATGCCGCAGCAATCGCGGATGTGCCCATCCCCGAAGAGACCAAAGAGATGATGCTGGACAACCTAAACCAGCAAGCCAAGGGTTACGAAGCGATTTACGCGCTACACATTCCGAATTCCGTCGAGCCATGCCTGGTTTTTGATCCTGTGCTGCCAGGGATGAAATTTGAGACCGAAAGGCGGCCGTCGCGGATATCGAAACCGTCGACGATTGCTGCGCCCGGTACACCGAAGAATCTGGAAGACGTGGCGTTTGCAAGTGTACGTGAGCTAGCCGAGTTGGTGCGGACGAAGAAAGTTTCCTCCGTGGCGCTGACGGAGATGTACTTGGAGAGGTTGAAGCGCTACGACCCCAAACTGAAATTTGTAGTGACACTTACGGAAGAGCGCGCGCGAGCCAAAGCCAAGGAGGCAGACCGCGAGATTGCCGCGGGGAAATATCGAGGGCCGCTGCACGGATTACCGTGGGGCGCAAAAGATTTGCTGGCTGTAAAGGGTTATCGCACCACGTGGGGAGCCGGCGGGTTCGAAAACCAGATGATAGATGAAGATGCGACCGTGGTGAAACGCTTGGATGAAGCGGGCGCGGTGCTGGTGGCGAAACTGACGCTTGGAGCGCTGGCGCTGGGCGACAATTGGTTTGGCGGCGTGACGCGCAATCCCTGGCAGCCGGGGCAGGGATCGAGCGGCTCGTCGGCCGGACCTGCTTCCGCTACGGCTGCAGGATGCGTGGCCTTCAGCATCGGATCGGAGACGCTCGGCTCGATTTCGTCGCCTTCGACCAGGTGCGGTTGCACGGGCTTGCGGCCGTCTTTTGGGCTTGTGCCACGGACCGGTGCGATGGCGCTCTCCTGGAGCATGGACAAGCTCGGGCCGATTTGCCGCGCTGTAGAGGATGGTGCGCTCGTCCTGGAAGCAATCTATGGACCGGATGGCGCGGACCCGAGCGTAAAGAATGCTGCGTTCCATTGGGATGCGGCGCTGGATTGGCGGAAGCTGCGCGTGGGCTATCTAAAGGCGGAATTCCAACCCACGCCACAAGAGCCGCCGCAAGAAGCCAAGGAGGAACCGACTGCGACGCCGGAAGAACAAAAGAAGCACGACGAACAGAAACGGCGCAGGGAGGCTGCCCGTGCCCGCGCGGAGTACGACAGAAAATATAACGACGCAGCGCTCGCAAAATTGAAAGAGATGGGCGTGAGTCTCATTCCCGTGGAGATGCCGAAATTCCCCTACCGCGAGATGACCATGATGCTAACGGCGGAAGCGGCTGCGGCTTTTGATGAATTGACGCGGACCGGCAAAGACAAATTGCTCACTTCACAGAAACCATCTGACTGGCCGAATTCGTTCCGTTCGGCGCGCTTCATTCCGGCGGTTGAATACATCCAGGCGAGCCGGGCACGGCGGATGGCTATGGAAGCGGTGGCAAAAGTGTTTGAGGGAATTGACGTGATTGTGGCGCCGACGAACGGCGGCGAACAGCTCGTTATCACTAATCTGACTGGTCATCCGTCCGTGATTTTGCCCAACGGATTCCGCGGCGATGATGCGCCCAAGCCGCCGACAGACGATCCCAGCGATTTTCAAAATGCGGGCGGGCCGGGAACGCCGGTAAGCCTCACCTTCCTTGGGAATCTTTACGGGGAAGCCAAGCTTCTAGCGTTTGCGCGGGCATATCAAGACGCAACTGGGTTTCATTGGAAACATCCACAGTTGTAAGTTGTTGTGCCGGAACCGGAGGGTCAGGCCACATATTGACTAGTCAGAAGACTAGTCGTATACTGGTCCTGTCGAGGTGCATTATGTCTACTTGGCAGCTCCAAGACGCGAAGGCTCGATTCAGCGAATTTCTCACTGCAGCCTTGGAGAAAGGGCCGCAAATCGTGACGCGGCGCGGCGTGGAGGCCGCCGTTCTCGTCCCGATCGAGGATTGGCGCCGACTTCAGCAAGCGGCACGCCGTGGGTTGAAGGAGCTGCTCCTCGAACCAGCCCCAACATTCGAAGCCCTCGGACTGGAAAGCGGACATCTGCGGCGGCGCGAACCAGTGGAGTTCGAGTGAAGAAGTATTTGCTCGACACAAACGTCGTCTCCGAATTGAGGAAATCCAAGCCTCATGGTGGGGTGCTGGCTTGGTTGAAAGAGCTGCAAGACGGACAAATCTTTCTTTCTGCGGTGACATTTGGCGAATTGCAACGAGGAATTGAACGAACGCGGCTCCAAAATCGTATCAAAGCTGAGGAGATCGAATCTTGGGTGGAACGGCTCGCAGCAACCACCCAGATTTTGTCCATGGACGCGGCTTGCTTTCGCGAATGGGCACGCCTGATGGAAGGCAAGCAAGACCGTCTGCTTGAGGATGCGATGATCGCGGCGACAGCGAGAATCCACGGGCTCGTTGTCGCAACGCGGAATGACAGGGACTTTGCGCAGCTCGACGTGCTGGCCGAGAATCCCTTCCGCGTTGAAGGGTGAGCGAGGTGGGTGTGGAAATCTTTGGTGCCACGGGCGATTGACCAACGCTGAAAGGGGAAGTAGGATTTCCGCAATCAGCGCACGGTTGGCGAAACGCACAAAAAGGAGAACCTGTGTACTGCTCGAAGTGTGGCAGCGAGATTTCTGCTACGACGGCGTTTTGCTCCACGTGCGGCCAAGCCATTTCCGGCCTGGTGCCGGCCATTCCTTCCCTATCCCCGGTTGATCCAAATCAGTACGCCCCGGTCGTGCCTCCCAGTTACGGCGCTGTGCAGTACGCTGGTGTGGCGTACGCCGGTTTCTGGCTGCGGTTCGTTGCTTTCCTCATCGATGGAGTAATTTCCGGCTTCTTGTTTCTGATTCTGCTGATTCCTCTGTTCATATTGACAGGGGCCGGCGCCGCCCTAGGCCGAATTAGTTCCGGCGAGGATATAAGTGACGATGTGGCCGCTTTCGTAGGAGTCGGTTTCGTCCTGGGATTTCTTGTCATCACCGTGGGGGTTCGGTGGCTGTACTACGCGCTCTCGGAAAGTTCTTCCTGGCAAGGAACGTTGGGAAAAAAGATGCTGAATCTAACGGTGACAGACATGGCCGGGCAGCCGATTTCGTTTGCCCGGGCGTCGGGACGCTATTTTTCCAGATTCATTTCTAGCCTGATTCCTTTTGCGATCGGCTACATCCTTGCTGGTTTCACCGAGAAGAAGCAGGCCATTCACGACATGATCGCGAGCTGTCTGGTTCTGCGCAAAGTTTAGAGCCGTTTTCCGGATGAGCCCGCGGGGTTCGGATTGCCGGCGTCACGTTGCTCAGGCGTGACGGACGGATTCCATCGGATCGGCGCGCATCCACGGCCGCGCGGCGGAATACGCAGTGAACACGGTCATTCCACCCATAGTGAGCGCGACCGCAAGAAACACACTCCATTCCACCGGATGAATTCCATACAGCTGCGAACGTACCAGCAGGCTGGCGATGATGCCACCAACGATTCCCACACAGATTCCAGCCGCCGTAAGCGCGCTCGTCTGCAGCAAAATCATCCTCCACAGGTCGCGCGGGGCGGCGCCCAGCGCCACGCGAATACCAAGTTCCTTCTTTCGCTCGCTGACGGAATAGAACACAGCGCCATAGAGTCCTGCTGCGGCCAGAACGAATGCGAGCCCACCGAAGACGCTGATGCAAACCAGCGTGATTCGCGGGACGTACAGCGAGAAATTAATCCAATCGTCCATCGTCAAAGAAGTCTGGAAGAGAAGTTGCGAGTCTGCTTTCTGAAGAGCTTCGGAGAGGGATGCCAACCACTGGCGTGGATCGCCATGCACTCGCGCCATGAGATAGACAACCGCGACGTATCGCTGGTCTAGATTGAAATACATGAACGGGCGCGCAGGTTCATCGATATCGATGTATTTTCCGTCGCCCACCACGCCCACAACCGTGACCGTTTGATTGCCGTTTTCAATGCGCACCGTTTTTCCGATGGGATTCTGGCCCGGCCAATATTTTTCCGCCATCAAGTGGTTGATGACAATCACGGCGGGAGCTTTTGCCGTGTCGCTTGACGTGAAGACGCGGCCAGCCAGGACTGGAATTCCCAAGGTCGAGAAATAGTATTGATCAACGGCCACGGACGAAATGCTAGCGGCCTGCTTGCTCTTCTCCGTCGAACCCTCCACGCGAACCTGTTCGTCGTGACCGCTGTTCCCGCTCAGGGGAAGGTCACTGGAAAGCGCAATCGACTCCAGACCGTAAACGCCGCCGGCTGCGTCTCGCATTCTCGCGTACATGTTTCGGCCCTGCTCTTCGGAGTAGCCATCGGCCTGCAAGTCGAGTGTCAAGACCGCAAGGTTGCGCGCTGAAAACCCCAGGTTGACGTGCTGCAGGTTGCTCAAACTGCGAAAGCATAAACCCACGCCGATAAGCACCACTGTGCAGACCGCCACCTGGATGACCACCAGGGTATTTCGAATTCTTCCTTTGCGTGTTCCGCCCACCGATATTTCTCCACTCAGCGCTCCCGCTAGGTTAGGCGAAGAGGAGTGGATCCCCGGCACCAGGCCGGTTGCCAGGCCGGCCAAAAAGACGAGCGCCACCGTCGCCGCAACGACTCGAACGTCCGGATGAAAATCAATAGTCAAAGGAATTACACCGACGCCCGGGAAATACGGTTTGAATTGCATGAGCTGGCGAAGTCCCAGAGATGCGAGCAAGAAGCCCAATATGCCGCCGCCGGCCGCGAGAAGCGTACTGTCGACTAACAGATCGCGGATCAGCAGGGCGCGGGTCGCTCCCATCGCGGCACGAACCAGGATTTCGTGCCGGCGCGCGCTCGCCAAGGCAAGTAGTAGATTGGCGACGTTGGAGCATGCGGCAAACAAGACCAGCCCTACGATCGCCAGAATAATTCCTGAGATGATTTTCGCCGAGGAGACGGAGTCCACAGGCAGCATGCTTGTTCCCGTTAAATTGGCAACACGATCCTTGTCGTCGGCAGGATAAGCCGAAGCCAGTTGCTTGGACAACATCTGCACATCTGCCAGCGCTTGCGGACGCGTCACACCTGGTTTCAACCTCCCAATTAGACCGAGAAAATGTACGCTGCGATCCGTGCGCCAGTCTTGCGCCTGACGATTGAGAGTAGCGTCAATCGATAACGGATACCAGATATCCGGCAGGGCGCTGAAAATGGTTCCAGCGAAACTCTTCGGCGCCACGCCTACGATTGTCAGCTGGACGCGGTCGATATTTACCGCTTTTCCCAACACGTTCGGGTCAGCTCCGAGCCATTTCCAGTAGGAATAACTCAAGACCGCCAAAGCGAATGACTTGTCGTCGTCTCCTCGTGTAAACAGCCTCCCCAGGATCGGTTGAACGCCCAGAACAGAAAAATAGTTGTCGGACACACCATTCATAAGCCCCGATTTGAGGCGGCCGTTGAACACGATGGGTCGCACTTGGACGGAATACGGGAAGGCGAGGACATCCGAGAAGACGTGATTGTTGTCGCGATAATATTTGTAGTCGTCATAGTTGGCACCGCCGAATTCTTCCGTTGGCGTGGTGGCGTAAACCGACACCAGTTGCTCGGGCGCGGGAACTGCAGGCGGGCGGAGCAACAGCGCGTTGAAGACACTGAATCCTACCGCTCCGGCCGCCATTGCTATGGCCAAGGAGAAGACGGCGATGGAAGTGAGCTTCCAGTGCTTCCTTAGAATGCGCAGAGAAAACCGGATGCTGGACCTGAGCGCCATGTTGCCCTCCGTCGTGAGGCTCACCTAAGGTAGAGCCGTTCTCTTGCCAGATGCAACGCGGAGACTTGGAGTTGCCGCAACCATCTTTGAGCTAATTAGCCGATCCTAGACCTTTTTCTATGGGATAGCCCTTCTCGACCCAATCCGCGGCAAAACTTGTCGGAAGTACAAGCACACGCACGTGGGTAAAGCCCATTTCATGCAGAGCCGCGTAGGCGGGCCGGATGTTCGGGCAGCGATCAAACGGGCAGCATCCGCAATAGACCACCAGGTTTGTCGAGCGGGGCAGGCTGGCAACCCATTTTTTCAATTCCGCGAGGCCTTCTTCCTTGGACGCAGTCCCATGAAAGGACGCCGCTGGAATGTGCCCACCCTCGAAGAGTATGCGAAAGCCCACGTAAATGATTGATGGAGCGCCATCATCCTTGGTGTTCCCAATTTCACGCACGAGGTCAGCCGCGTGCAGTACTTGCCCGTCTTTCCACGGTTCTGCCGCCTTTTCTTGATTCGCCGCACCGTTTTGGCTTGATCGGAGAACAGGCGCAAGAGGCAGCGCAGCGGAAATGCCAAGGGCAAAAAGGGCTGCGCCCTGGCGAAGTTTGGACGAGAAGATCATAAACACAAGCCTCCGCGCACGATTGTAGGGCCAAATCGCAGCAACAGCGATGCATTTCCATTGGGAACAGCGGTCGCGGAAAACGGCCGCGCCATGCCAAGAATTATTTCTTGAGTTCGGCTCGCGTGCGCTGGAGCTTGATGGCGGTGGTGCGCAGAGTTTCCGGCACATTTTTGTTGCTGGTCAGTTTCTTGAGGTCCATGACATTGCACATAGGGAGCATGTGCAGTGAAACGTCCAGTGGGGTTTTCGGGTTGTTCAAAAGATTGCGCACCACGGCGTAGTTTTTTCGGAATTTACGGTTGCTGGCGATGAGCCGGAGGATTTCGTCCGTGAGGCTGGTCATGGTGGCGAAGGCCTCGACTTCCTGGTCCGTAAGGCGAGGCGATTGCAGCACGGCACGCTGCACGACCTTGTTCGAGTCGCGAATCAGCGTGCGACGCGCCTCGGATCCGCCTTTGATCGCGAACTGCACGCGCTCGGACACGCTCATTTTTGCGAGCCGCATGATCAGCGTCTGACGTTTTGCCATGTCCGGCTCGGCATCGGCAGCTGCTTCCGCAAGCGTCGCTTCATCCATGGCTGGGCCGAGCAGCTCGTGGAGCTGATGCTTCTGGTCCGCGGTGATGGACGCGGAATGCTCGAGCGCAGCCGCGAGCGCGGGGGATTCGCTGACGCGCTCCAATTCTTCCATGAGAGCCGTGATGCTGAGTGAAGAGAGATGTCGCGCGATGGGAACCAGGTATTCCGCCGAGCAATTTTTGTTTTGCACCATCGCGTCGCAGATGCCAGGTTTGTCCGAGAGATGTTTTCCGGCGTAAGCGAAAAGCGCGGGGATAGCCTTTTCGCGTTTCAGGGCTTCTACAAACGTTTCCGTCGGTTGCGAAAGGATAGCCTGCTGGGCGCGCTCGGACACCATTTCATCGACATCGCCGGCAAGCACCGCGAGAATTTCCGCGCGGTCCGCGGGCGCAAGATGCGCTCCGCCAGCGCAGACCGCTATCTTGCGCTCGCGGGGAGCGCGGCCTGCGCGGAGATCTTCGAGAACTTCAGAGCTGAGGGGTTCCACCGGATGCCTGCCTCAAGTCTTTCTGGGACAATATTATTGTACCGGAGGCTCCGGGGGTTCCGACGGGCGGCATAGCGCGCCCGTTCAATTCCAGCAACACCGCGGAAGAGTCGGCGACCGTCACTTCAAATTGCTGGCTGGCGGAAAAGTGGTGCGTTTGTCCGGGGGGGATCTCGGCGTCGAGCAAGAGAGTACCGTCGGCGAGAATGCGCACGCGAGTGGCCGCGGATGTGGAGACGGCAAGATCCAATGGAATCGCGGACCAAGAAGTTGCGGAATCAGAAGACGAAGCAGCCGCCGCGGAGGGCGAAGGTTGTTTTGCTGCACGATGCGCGGCGTAACGCCGCCAGCCATAAACTCCGCCTGCCACCAGCCCGCCAAGTACGGCAAGCAACGCCAGCACAGCAAGTATCGGAAGCCAGATGGGCGGGCGAGGGAGCTTATTTTCATATGGCTGCGGAGCGGGCATGCTCTGGTCGCCGCGCGCGAGGTCATATTCGGCAAGCAGATTTTCTTCGTCGAGGCCCAAAAAACGCGCGATGGAGCGCACAAATCCGCGGTTGAAAATGCCGCCAGGGAGTTTTTCCCATTCTTCGTTTTCGAGCGCTTCGAGGAAGCGCGGACCGATGCGCGTGGCCGAAGTAACTTCCTTGAGCGAAACTTCGCGCATCTCGCGTTCGCGCTTCAGGCGTTCGCCAAAAGATCCCGTGGCCATGAATCGAAACCTGTCCTTGCCGATACACGCGGGGCAGCGGAGCGATCAAGCTCGCTGGTGATCGCCAGCTAACCGGCCGCGGTGGGCGCCCTTTTCTCTGCCCTTTTAATTGGAGGAACGCTACTTAGGCAGCTCAGGTGTGACCGGACGACGGTTCACCTACGCGCGAGCTCAAACCGGTCCGCGCAAGGCGCAAAAATCCCCTCGCCGAAACTATAGGCGGTGTCGCGCGGCAGTGTCAAACAACGGGATCAAAGCTGAAAGCGCTATCTCCAAGAACGCCAACCCGGTTCTTGCTTGGCTGCCTTGGTGTGTGGATGCCTTATAAGCGCAGGGAGAAGACGCCAGGCAATTGATCCATCCAAGGGACGAATCGGGAGTAGATTAAACACGGCGACGCTCAGGCTGAAAAAGCCAAGGATGGCCATTATCGCGTTGATGGCTTGAAATCGTGTGTATCCGAATGTCTCAACCCAAACTAAGAGTGGCACGGCCACGATTGACTGCGCGACGACACCGCCCCAGGCAATGACACACTGGTCGTATTGAGAATATGGTCGGCTAAATCGCGTGATTCCCCAAATCGGATACAACTCGATGGACCATACGGCACATCCCTTGCGTTGTGCCGCGATCATGTGACCGCACTCGTGAATCAGAATAACCCCGTAGTAGGCGACTAGGACAGAGCACGCCAAGAGCGGTTCCTCGATCGCGCCAGTCAGAACGATCGCACCAATGAGGAGTACCGACCAGTGGGCAAATACCTTTACCCGCCTAATCTCCATCACTTCAAAAAGCTTGTTAAGTTTTGGGAGGCGCATAGTCTTGATTTTGGATTGCACCGGACGAGCTACGATGTCCAGGGGGTCTCA
Organism: uncultured Acidobacteriota bacterium; assembly: GCA_963833345.1. Lineage (GTDB taxonomy): Bacteria > Acidobacteriota > Terriglobia > Acidiferrales > UBA7541 > Acidiferrum. Next base: position 5,658,450 of record CAWHXI010000002.1, read on the forward strand.
ATCACCATTCGACCACATTGCACTTTGTTTGAAGCCGGGCCAGCGGTACGGGTGTGACGGGAAGGTTAAGTCGAAAACAAATATCGTTTGAATCTCTCGTAGGATGCGCATGATGCTTTAGGCAAGGGAGGACTTCTTGGAGGAACAAGCACCGAACTTGCGCACAGATTTTTCCGCATCTCTCCCGCTGCTTCAAGCGGGGTTTTGGATTCGCTGCATTGCCGGAATCATCGATCTGATTCTTCTTGTGGTCCCGTTCGCGGTTTTTGTTTCTTTCTTTGCTGCTGCAACGGGAATCTCGAATCCCTTCTTCAATCATCGCGCTGGAACGCCTCTTAACGAGACACTCACTCAGTCCGGACCCACTTTTCTTTTCGCTTGTCTTTGTTTTTTTGCGGTCGAGAGTTGGCTCTACTTTGCGCTTTCGGAAAGCTCTCACTGGCATGCCACTCTGGGCAAGCGCTTCTTGGGCATCTATGTAGCCGACACTGCCGGCAAACCGGTGGATTTCTGGCGAGCCAGTCTGCGCTTCTGCGGAGGTCGTCTTCTGGCTTTTGTGCCCGTTTTGGGCGGCTATTATTTCGTGATCGATTGCCTCTGTGTCGGCCTGACGCCCAGTAAACGCGCCATCCACGACAGGCTTTCCGGCTGCCTGGTCTTGCGGGAAGGCGCGCACAGTTCCTTTGTTCGCTGAATATTCGACGACAAACACGCAAGCAGTGCGCCTCGTAACTGCCGATGGCAAGATGGCCACGCCTGTACCACGAGATTCTTGCACCCTTTTTTGCGAGGCGCCTATACTGGCAAAGATTCGAGGACCAGCCCCGAATCGCGCTCGTGGTGTTGTCTGCCTGAGCGGCTACAGGCTGGCCTGTAAAACTTTCAACGCGGGGACAAACCGAGCGTGGACGAAGTAAAGCAGTTTCCGGCCGTGGAACGCCGCCGCAATCCCGCGGTGTCCGGTGAGCAACGAGAGGCGGGCGAAGTCGCCATCTTCCAGGAGTTGGGGAAGGCGCTGACGTCTTCGCTGCAGCTCGACCAGGTTCTTCGCACCATCATGGAGAAAATCGACGAGTTTCTCCGCCCGGACAACTGGTCATTGCTCTTGCTCGATGAGTCCAAACAAGAACTCTACTTCGAACTAGCGGTCGGCAAGGCTTCTCAGGCTCTGAAAGACGTTCGAATCAAGATCGGGCAGGGAATCGCCGGCTGGGTGGCACAGCACGGTGAAACCGTGGTCGTCCCGGACACTTCCAAGGACACACGTTTTTTTGGCCAGGTGGACGAAAAGACGAAAACCGAGACGCAATCGATCGTCGCCGTTCCCGTCAAATTCCGCGACACCTGCCTCGGGGTCATCGAGCTGATCAATTGCTTCGGCCCCGAAGGATTTGACGATCGCGACCTCAAGCTGCTCGAGGCTCTTTCCGACTTTGCCGCCATCGCGCTCGAGAACGCGCGGCACGTAAAACGAATTCACGAGCTGACCATCACCGACGATTGCACCAGCCTTTACAACGCGCGGCACATGGGCTTCATCCTCGAAACGGAAATCTACCGTTCGCAGCGGTACAACTACCAATTTTCGCTGGTGTTCATTGATCTAGACCATTTCAAGCAAGTGAATGACACACACGGCCATCTCGTCGGGTCGCGCTTGCTCGCGGAAATTGGCAACGCGCTCAAAGCTCATTGCCGGTTGATCGATTTTGCGTTTCGCTACGGCGGCGACGAGTTTGTGATTCTGTTGCCGCAGACTTCTAAGGACAATGCGCTCAACGTGGCGCGCCGCCTGCATAAGCTCATCCGCGAAACCCGCTGGCTCGATCCCGAGGGATTGAGCATTCGCGTGACCCCGAGCTTGGGTGTGGCCTCCTATCCCACCGATTCGCGGACCAAAGAGGGGCTTTTGCACCTCGCCGACGAGGCCATGTACCTCGTGAAAAATACCAACCGGGACAGCGTGGCCGCTGCAAATATCGGGATTTTGCCGGACACCACCGCAGCAGCAGCTGAAACAGCCGGGTAGCTTCTCCCAAGCACTACTTCACCTCTCTCCGCCTTCTATACAGCTTCTGAGAATTTTGCTTAACTGAACCTATGCGAAGAAGCGAAGCGGCGCGGTATGCGCGGTGGTCCGCGGCTGTGGCGCTGCTGCTGGCCTGTCTGACGGCCAGCGTGTATCTGAAGCGCGGCTGGCAAAGAATCAGCGAACGGAAGAAGGCGCCCGCGCCTGCGCCCAAGAACGTGGAGAAGCAATCCAGTGGACTGACGTTCTCGAAAATGGACGGGCCTCGCAAGATTTTCACGGTCGAGGCATCGAACTCCACGGATTTCAAGGGGCAGGACGCCAGCTTGTTGGAGAACGTGCGAGTTACGATTTTTGGAAAATACGGCGAGCGGCACGACACGATTCACACGCAGAGTTGCCAGTACCGGAAAGGTAGCGGCGGCGTCACCTGCGACGGAGATGTTCAGATCGATTTAGAGAGCGCGGCGGACGCAGAACGCAGGGCGAAAGATCACTCCGTGCAACCGCAAATTGTGCACGTGGAGACGCGTGGCGTGAATTTCGATCAGGGCAGTGGCGCCGCAAAAACAGACCAACCCGTGACGTTTACTTTCCCCAGCGGGAGCGGCGACGCCGTGGGAGCGGAATACAACTCGGAGGCAGGAACTCTCCGCTTGTTACAAAACGTTCGGCTGAAACTCAAACCAGTTGCGAAAAAAGACACGGGGAAAAAGCTCGCGAAACCAGAAACGGCCGAGGAAGTTCTGGTGACGGGCGCGAGTCTCGACTTCGGCCGTGACGCGAGATTGCTCCACGTTCTGGGCCCTGCAGAGGCCGTATCGAGTTCCGCTCGATTGATAGCTGGAGAGTTCACGCTCGAATTGGATTCCGAATTTCGCGCACGGAGGCTGGTGGCCGTTGCAGGCTCGAACGGGAAGCCTCCAGAACTTACTTCCACGCGCGGCGACGACACGATGCTCGTCGACGCAGACAAAATGACCGCGCTAATGGCCCCGGAAGGGTGGGTCGCCCGAATGGACGCGACGGGAAGCGTGCATGGCGTTCGTCATGGAAAAGAAGAAGCGGACGAAGTCCACGCGGATGCCGGCACGTTGGACCTTTGGCCTCGAGTGAATCGCGCCAAAGAAATGAATCTCAATGGCGGAGTTTTTCTTAAGACGCGCATGGCCAAGAGCGGCGATACGCGAACCCTTCAGACGGGCGCGTTTCGCATGCAGTTCAGCGAAGGAAAAGAAGGCCAACACGGCAAGCCCGTCATTGCCGAGACGCTGACGGCGGGGAGCATGGAATGGACCGACGCCGCGGCACAACCCGACGCTGCTCCTACGCGCACGAAGCTGCAAGCGGACAAGCTGCAGTTGGCGTTTGGAGATGAAGGCAAACCCAAGCAGCTGGATGCGAGGGGGAACGTCCAAACGGAGCGCGCCCTTACAGGCCACGAGCTTCAGACCGCTACGGCCAGAAGTGGAGTAGCGCAACTTCTTGCTGCGGGGGGCTGGTCGCAGATGGATCTGCAAGGCGACGTCAAGCTGAAAGAGGCGGACCGCAACGCGCAGGCAGATCATGCCACGTTTATGCACGCTGGGCAGACGGCGGCTTTGACGGGACACGCTGTTGCTCGTGACGCGACTACCGAGACACACGCTCCGCGCATCTTCTTCACGGGAACGAGCGGCGACATCCGCGCCGAGGGCGGCGTGCGCTCCACGGATTTCTCCCCCAATGGAAACGCCGTACAATTAGCTCAGGTGCCCGCCAACATCACCTCCGACACAATGCAGGGCAATTCGAAAGCTGGACGTGCCGTCTATAACGGCCACGCGCGCCTCTGGCAGGGCGATTCCGTCTTGGAAGCGGATTCCATGGAATTGCTTCGCGAAACGAAAGTGCTGAATGCAGTTGGAAAGGTACGTGCCGTTTTCCCCCAGACGCCGGCCCCGGCGCAAACTGGCGGTCTCCTATCCGGCCCGCCGCCATCTCCTGAAAAAAAGACTGTTCTATGGCATGTAAGCTCCGGAACGCTCACGTATAACGATGCCACCAGCCTTGCTCATCTTGAGAAAAATGTCGTGGTTCAGTCTCCCGATCAGAAAATTCGAGCGCCTATTATGGATTTGTACTTCACGCGTGCCACCACCAAACCCGCAAGCGGCTCGAACAGTGCCACAAACGGAATTCCCTCGGCTCCCGCCGGGGCCCAGCAGATCAGCCGCGCCGTGGGAACCGGCGGCGTCATCGTCGATCAAGCCGGTCGCCGCGCCACTGCCGAGCGCGGAGAATACACAGCATCCGACGGCAAGTTCGTCATGAGCGGCGGCGATCCCACGCTTTACGACAGTACCGAAGGCACCACCAAGGGCCGTCAATTGACCTTCTATTTAGCGGATGATACGATCATCGTCGACTCTGAAAATGGTTCGCGCACGTTGACGAAACACCGAGTCGAGAAATGACGCGGTCGCTAAGCGGCCGTTCGTGACGAGGTATGCTGAAACTCCAGGCCGTCGAGTTGAGCAAGTCGTATCGCGGTCGCAAGGTCGTGGATGACGTTGAGCTGGAGATCGGCCAGGGTGAAGTCGTAGGGCTCTTGGGACCCAACGGCGCAGGGAAGACGACTACCTTCTATATTCTAGTTGGTCTTGCCCGGCCAGACTCCGGCCACGTTCTCCTGAACGGCGGTGAAATCACCGACCTACCCATGTACCTCCGGGCCCGAAGTGGCATCAGCTACCTTCCTCAGGAACCCTCGGTTTTTCGCCAGCTGACCAGCGAAGAAAATCTGCTCGCCGTTTTGGAGACCCTCCCTCTCACTCCCGAGCAGCAAAGAGACCGGCTCGAACAGCTTTTGGCTCAAATGGGACTCGAAACCGTACGCACCAGCAAGGCTTACACGCTCTCCGGCGGAGAACGCCGCCGCCTCGAGATCGCGCGCTCCCTCACTTTGCAGCCTTCTTTCATCCTTCTCGACGAACCTTTTTCCGGCATTGACCCTCTAACCGTGAAGGATCTTCAGGAGATCATCCGGGGCCTCAGCCGCTCCGGCATCGGCATCCTGATCACCGACCATAACGTCAGGGAAACACTCAACGTGACGGACCGCGCATACATCGTGAATCATGGCAAGATAATGGCTAAGGGCACTCCGCTGGATCTGAGCAACGATGCGGAAGTGCGCCGCGTTTACCTGGGCGATCATTTCCGCCTGAACTAAAACCCTAAATTGGGGACTTTGAAGGGATAATCGGAACCGATCATGGCCTGGCAGGGACTCAAGCTCAACCTACGAGTGGCGCAGAAGCAGATTCTGACGCCCGGCCTCGTGCAAATGGTGAGCGTCCTCGCGCTGAATCGCCTCGAACTGCGCGAGATGATCAATCAGGAGATGATCGCCAATCCCGTCCTCGAAGAGCTGAGCGAGGAAGCCACCCAGAGCGACAATTACAGCGACGAAACCTTCCTCAAAGCTGAAACCGAGAAGCTGCCCGAGAAGCCGGAAGCCAATCCCTTCGACGAGTTCGATGTCGGAAGCTTTTTCAACCAATACCTCGACACCGGCGGCGATGGCGGCCAATCCCAGGAAAGAGAAGTCTCCGAGCGGCCTTCCTTCGAAAAGTTTCTCTCCTCTCCCAGCGGCCTCACCGACCATCTTGCCTGGCAGTTGAGCATGACCATCTGCTCCGAAGCCGTCACGGAGCTCGCCGAAAGCATTATCGGCAACCTCGACGAGAACGGTTACTTAACCGCGTCGACGGAAGAACTCGTCCAGAATGGCAAATTTACGCAGGACGATCTCGATGATGCTCTGGCCGTCGTCCAGGATTTCGATCCCATCGGCGTCGGGGCGCGCGACTTGCGCGAATGCCTGCTTCTGCAACTGAAAGCCTTCGATCCGCAAAACACGCTGGCCCAGCAGATCGTCTCCGAACATTTGAAGCAGGTGCAGTCCAATCAGTTGAAAGAAATTGCTCGCGCGTTGAACCGTCCTCTGGAAGTCGTCAAGCGCTCGCTAGAAGTGATCAAGAAGCTCGACCCCCGGCCTGGCCTGCGCTACAACAAGACCGAACCGCGGCTCGTCGAGCCCGACGTCTATTTCCGCAAAGTCGATGATCAGTGGCAAGTCTTCTTGAATGAAGACGACATGCCGCAGCTTCGCCTCAGCCCCACGTATCGCAGGCTGCTCGCGCGGGACGCCGCCGACCGCGACGTTCGCAATTACGTCAAGGAACGCTTCACCGCCGCGATTCAGTTGATGAAAAACATTGAGCAGCGCAAGCACACCATCCTGCGCGTCTGCCAATCCATCATCGCCCGCCAGGGCGAGTATCTCAGTCACGGTCCGGACGCGCTCAAGCCTATGATGATTAAGGAAGTCGCCGAAGAAGTTGGGGTGCACCCTTCCACCGTGAGCCGCGCGGTTGCCAGCAAGTACGCGCACACATCTCAGGGCGTGCTCGAGCTCCGCTCTTTCTTCAGCGAATCGGTGAACGGCCCCGAAGGCAGCGGAATGTCGCTGCTCACGCTCAAGCGACTCGTCAAAAAAATGATTGAAGAAGAAGACACTACGAAGCCGCTCACCGACGAACAAATCGCCAAAAAGCTTGATGACGCGGGCATTCACGTCACGCGCCGCACCGTTGCGAAATACCGCGAAGACATGCGCATTCCCAGCACTCACCAGCGCCGCGTGAAAAGCTGAGCCGCCGCCTCAAGTGAAGCCGTCCACTAGACACGTCGCCCGCCACCTTGTGATCCTCACCGGCGTTTCTGGCTCGGGGAAGAGCACCGTCCTACGCGCCTTCGAGGACATGGGCTTCTACTGCGTCGATAATCTTCCCGTCGAATTGATTCCTATTTTTGCTGAGCTGCACGCCGCCGGCGAAGGCGACTTTGGCCGCGCGGCTTTGCTCGTCGATGCGCGTGAAGGCGTGCAGATCGAAAAACTCCCCGCTCTTTTGAAGCATCTTCGCAAGGATCATCCCATCACTTTGGTATTCATCGATGCCACGGACGATGCCCTCCTCCGCCGCTACAGCGAGACGCGCCGCCCTCATCCACTCGGCAAAGCTCTATCCGTTCGCGAAAGCTTGCGCCACGAACGCACGCTCATGGAGCCTATCCGCAAGCTTGCCGATGTGGTGATCGATTCGACCCAGTTCAATGTCCACGAGCTGCGTCACTTCGTCACCGAGCGTTTTAAGAATCCCGATAAGCGTCCCATGCTCGTTTCCGTCGTCAGTTTCGGCTACAAATATGGTGTCCCGACGGACTCCGATCTCGTGTTCGATGTCCGCTTTCTGCCCAACCCTCACTTTGTCCCCGGCCTGCGCCGTTACACCGGCAAAGATCCCAAAGTCCAAAAGTACATTCGCTCGTTTCCTCAAACGGGTGAATTTCTCCGCCGCATCGAAGGCTTGCTCACCTATCTGATTCCGCATTACATCAGCGAGGGTAAGAGCTATTTGACGATCGCTATCGGCTGCACCGGCGGAAAGCACCGCTCCGTCATGTTGGGAGAGCAAATAAAGAAATCTCTGGCGAAGCACGGTTATTCTTCCAAGGTGACGCATCGCGACATCGAGAAGTAGCTTCTCATTCGCACTGCGCCACAGAGCCGCGAAGAACGAGCAATCTAAGTAGGTTGACCACAATTGAATTCTCAGCACGGGGTCTCAATGCGAATCCACAATGGACGCCCATTCCCCGGGGTCAATCGCGGAGTGCGGAACTAGAAAGCGGTTCAATTTGTACCGTCTCTTCGCCATTCCACGCAATTCATTGCCACTTTGCACAAATGGGATAAGTCGCGCCGCCCGTCGAGCCAGCGACGATCGCGGTTCTCGAAACGAGGCCCCGTCCTCGGGTCGAAATTGAGCCCAAGCAATCGATTGAACGAATCCCGCAGGCCCAAATCGATCCGAATGGAGAACGTCTTCCACAAATACGCGGATTGGTCCGGGGAAGTTATTCAGGGCATCGTGGTACGCCACTACGCCTTGTGGTACCAAGTGAGGAAAGAAGCCGTCCAGGTCGTTCTTGGCGCCTTCATAGCTGTGATCACCGTCAATCCATAGAACCCGGATAGGCCGATTCCAGGAGTTCGCTACCTCCTGCGAGTACGCAGCGTGCGACTCTACGTGAGCTGATACTCCAGCCGCATGGATGGAATCGAGAAAATCCTGATAGGAGGATGCTTCCCGGTTGGCTTGGTGATCCAAAAGAATGGGAGAATTGTGTGGGTCGATGGCGACAACTGGGCCACTGCCGTAATGGGAGGCGACCTTGGCCAGCATGACGGTGGAGCGCCCCTTGAAGCTCCCAATCTCCACGATCGTACCTCTGGCTGGCACGCACGCGGCGAGCAACCCCAGAAAACGGGCTTCCTTCTCCGTAAGATGGCCTGGAACCTTTTTGGTTGCTTCCCATGCATCGTTAAGAACAATTTCCAAGTCAGCAGGAATCTTGACAGTACCCAAAAGTCGTCTCCGTGACCTTGAGTATCTCAAACCTTTGTAACCAATCCCACTCTCGAAAACTTGACACACCCAAGCTGGCGCACTAGCGTACCAAGTACGAAACGCAGGGGATTCAGAAGCGTGGCTTCTATCGTTTCACCGCAACTTCGGCGTCTGCTAAGTTACGTCCGGCCGTATACCTTCAGGCTTATCGCGGGTGTGCTTCTGCTGGCCTTCGTAGCTCTTGCAGAGGGCGTGATTGCCCTCCTCGTAACCCCTGCCGTCGATCAGGTCCTCAACCCGTCCGTGGCGGTCCGCTCCGTCAAACTTGTGACACTTCCCTGGAGCGGCCACACCATTTATCTGAACGATTTCTTTCCTCCGAGCATCCACTACGTCTGGACGATTTTCGCCTTTACACTTTTGGCGGTCTTTTTTGCAAAGGCCGTCGCCGAATATTTGGGAACCACCGAAGTCTACCGCGTGGGCTACGGGGCTATCACCGATCTGCGCAACGCCATCTTCGCCAAGATTCTCAGGCAGCCCATCGGCTTCTTTCGCGATCATCCCACCGGACGTATCATGTCCGTTGCAATCAACGATGTGGATCGCCTCAGGCCTGCCCTCGGCGAATTCCTCGTCGATCTCTTCCAGAAGGGCCTCACGTTTCTCGTTTTTGTCTCCGTCCTGCTCATCGTTAACTGGAAAATGGCCCTGGCGACGGGAATTCTGCTGCCGTTGGTTGTCCTGCCGATTAGCAAATTTGCGCGAAGGATTCGTCGCTCGGCAGAAAACAGTCAGTTGCGGCTTGGCGATTTGAGTCAAATCCTGCAAGAGACAACCACTGGCAACCGCGTCGTCAAAGCTTTCGGCATGGAAGATTTCGAGATCCGCAAGTTCCAGGAATCCGCTCGCCGTTTGCTGCGCGAGAACATGCGCTGGATTCGCGCGGGAGTCATCACACCTCCTCTCATGGATTTGCTTGGGGCCGTTGTCATTCCGCTCCTCTTGCTTTATGCACGCGACCAGATTCGGCTGCACGTCATGACCACCGGCCAGTTTTTCACTTTTCTCTACGCGCTGTTAAATGCCTACATGCCGCTTCGCCGCTTGGGCTCGGTTTATCAGCAGTTCCAAACCGCGCAGGGCGCAGGCACGCAGGTCTTGGCTTATTTGGACTTGTCGGAGGAAGCCGCCGATGCCCCCGGTGCCGGTACCCTTGCGGCTCTTCAGGAGGAAATCGCGTTTGAGGATGTCGGCTTCGCCTACGATTCCGTTCCGGTCCTGCGTGGCGTCTCCTTATCCGCGCACCGTGGAGAAATCATTGCCATCGTCGGCTCCAGCGGCGCGGGCAAAACTACTCTTGTGAATCTGCTTCCGAGATTCTATGAGAACTCCTCGGGTGTGATTCGCATTGACGGCGTGGATATTCGCAAAGTGTCGCTTCGCTCTTTGCGCGCCCAAATCGCGATCGTCTCTCAGGAAAATATTCTCTTCCACGACACGGTTTGGAACAACATCTGCTACGGCCTCACCAACGTTCCCAAGGAGCGCGTCGTTGCGGCGGCGCAAGCCGCCCTCGCGCACGATTTCATCACGGAACTGCCGCTGCAATACGACACCGTCATCGGGGAGCGCGGCACCCGCCTAAGCGGCGGTCAGAGGCAGCGTATTGCCATCGCGCGTGCCATACTTAAAGACTCTCCCATCCTCATTCTCGACGAAGCAACGTCGGAGCTGGATGCGGAGTCCGAAATGTATGTGCAGAAAGCTCTCGCCAATCTAATGGTCGGACGAACCACTTTCGTGATTGCGCACCGCTTGGCCACTATCCGCCGGGCGGATAAAATTCTCGTTCTCGAGGACGGCCAAATTCGCGAGTGCGGCACGCATACGGAACTCATGGCGCGCGGTGGAACCTATGCCCGCCTCCACGATTTGCAATTTGCGGACGACGACATTCTCGCGCCGGCACAGGCAGCGCCGTCCAGTGTCACGGCGCCAGCGGAAACCTTATGACTCAACCTTCAGTATTGCCCAAAGAAGTGCTGCCGAAAAAAGCCGGGGAATGTTTCTCCATGACCGGCTACGCCCAGGCGCGCAGCGAACAAAATGGCTGGGCGGTTCGCGTCAGCGTTAAAAGCGTGAATCATCGCTTTTTGGATCTAAAGCTGCGCCTTCCGGAGGGTTTCGACCTCTATGAGTTGCGCTTGCGCCAGGTCCTGCGAGATCGCATTCATCGCGGCCACGTCGAGGTTCACGTCAACGTCGATCCCGCCGCTGCAGCTCCCGTACAAGTGAATCGCGAACTTGCGCAGACCTACATGCGCGTCGCGGAAGAATTCCGCCAGGTGTCTAGAGCCGCGGCCGACGTCGACGTCGTCGCGATTCTGCGCCTGCCCGGAGTCATCGCCGGTCTGTCTGCCGCGGTGCCGGAAGCGGAGGACGATCAAGAACGACTCGGCCAGGCGCTCGACACCTGCTTGCTCGAAGCACTGCACAAGCTGGATGATATGCGTCGCGCCGAAGGCCGCCACCTGATTGAAGATTTGCGCGCGCGTCTGGCGCGCATCGGCCAGGAGGCGGAAAAAGTACGCGAACTGGCGACTACGCTCCGTCCGGTTTTTGCGCGACGCCTTGAAGCGCGCCTAAAAGAATTGCTCGGCGGCGCGGGCATCGATCCCGCCCGGCTCGCGCAAGAAGCTGCCCTGCTTGCGGAACGCGGCGATGTCAGTGAAGAATTAGACCGCCTGCGCAGCCATCTCCAGCAGTTCGGAAAGCTTCTGGACGGCGCCGGCGAGATGGGTAAGAAGCTCGACTTTCTTCTGCAAGAAATGCATCGCGAGGCAAACACGCTGCTGTCGAAAACGCCTGGCGTCGAGAGCGAAGCGCTGGCCATCACCGGGCTCGCGCTTGAAATCAAGGCCGAGATCGAAAAACTGCGGGAGCAGGTGCAGAACATCGAATGAGCATGGAGAGCAAGCTTGACCCGCTGGTGCTGATCGTTTCGGGACCATCGGGTTCGGGAAAATCGACGCTGGTGCAGAGAATTTTGGAGTTGCCCGGAACGATGCCTTCGGTCTCGTGTACCACCCGGTCGCGCCGGGCGACCGAAGCGACCGGGAAATGTTATGATTTTGTCACGGAATCGGAATTCGACGCCATGGTCGTGCGCGGCGAATTTTTGGAATATGCGCGCGTCTTCGGCAAGCACTCGTATGGCACGCCGAAGAAATGGCTCGAAGAATCGCGGAAGAAGGGTCTCGACCTCGTCCTCGAGATTGACGTACAAGGCGCGGCGCAGGTAAAAGAAAAGCTCCCGGAATCGGTGGCCATTTTTATTTTGCCTCCGTCTCGCGCGGAACTTGAACGGCGCTTGCGCGGCCGCGGTCAGGATTCCGACGAAGAAATTGCGCGGCGGTTGGCGAAGGCGCGGGACGAGATTGCGGCATTCGGGCGTTATTACGATTATTGCGTCGTGAACGAAGACGTGAAACGCGCGGGAGACGAAGCGCAAGCCATTGTAGTTGCGATTCGCTGTTCCGCTGCGCGGCGCAGACCACGGGTGGAAGAACTTCTGGCATCGTTTGGGGGGAAAGACTGAAATGACTGTGCAGACAAAAGCTCCGGAGAGCCAGTTTGCTTACGTTGTGCTGGCGGCGAGACGCGCTCGCCAAATTATGGCAGGTGCGCCGTCGCTCATTGAAAACCCTAGAACTCTCAAGGCGACTCGCATTGCTTGCGAAGAGCTCGAGAACAGCCTGATTGAGTACGAATTCACCGAGCCGTCTTCGATCGATGAAGACAAAGACGGCAACAAGCGCCGGAAGTAAACGGCCGCAGCCGTGGGTGCAAGCCACCTGCGCGGAATTTGTAGGGGCACGGCATGCGGCGCCCGAGCTTGGCAAGTTGTGTTGGGATAGGAAGCGATGCGAATCACCCTCGGCGTGACCGGCGGAGTGGCGGCCTACAAAGCTGCCGAACTGGTGCGCCTCCTCCAACAAGACGGATTCAGCGTGCAAGTCGTCATGACGCGCGGCGCGCGGGAATTTGTTACTCCGTTGACCTTCGCAGCGCTGAGTGGCCAGAAAGTCATCACCGATCTGTTTGAAAAATCTTCAGCTGGCGAAGCCAATCTCGAAAGCGCCATCGAACACATCGCTGTGGCGCAACGCACCGATCTGCTCCTAGTGGCCCCAGCCACTGCGGACATTCTTGCGAAATTTGCGCGCGGCATCGCCGACGATTTTCTGACCACGCTGTATTTGGCGACGACAGCGCCAGTCATCGTAGCGCCTGCGATGAACGTCAACATGTGGAACCACGCCGCCACGCAAGAGAATGTCGAGAAGCTTCGCTCTCGCGGCGTCAAGATCGTCAATCCCGATGAAGGCTATCTCGCCTGCGGCATGACTGGCGCTGGCCGCCTAGCAGGACAGCAGGAAATCGTCGCCGCCGTTCGGGAAACCCTCCATGCGCAGAAGGATTTGAAAGGCGAAACGATTTTGATCACTGCCGGGCCCACGTGCGAAGACCTCGACCCGGTGCGCTATCTGACGAATCGCTCTTCCGGCAAAATGGGTTACGCGGTAGCCGAAGCTGCAGCGCGCCGTGGCGCCAAAGTTTTTCTCGTGAGTGGCCCTGTGAATTTGGAAACTCCTGCCGGTGTCGAGCACATCGACGTTCGAACCGCCGAAGAGATGCGCGTTGCGGTCATGGACCGCTTCCCAGAAAGCAGCATTGCGATTTTCGCCGCAGCCGTCGCCGACTATCGCCCCGCCGAAACGCAAACGGAAAAAATGAAACGAAACCGAGAGCCTCTAACGATTCGGCTCGAGCCAACACCGGATATTTTGGCCGAAGCCGCGCAAACGAAGGGCAATCGCCTCATCGTCGGATTCGCGGCGGAGACGGACCACGTCGCGGATAATGCAAGGAAGAAGCTGGCTGCTAAGAATGCCGATCTCATCGTGGCGAATGACGTGACCGCCGAAGGCGCTGGCTTCGACCACGACACCAATATTGTCACTCTGTTCTCCCGTGATGCCCGCGATCTGGCTCTGCCAAAGCTCGGCAAGTCCGAAGTCGCACAGCGAATTCTCGACGAAGTCCTGCGCCTTCGCAGCGTGTTGCGCCACAAAACTGAATCGCATCGCTCTGCCGTCTGATCCTGCCATGGCCGAGCGCATCCCGGAAGCCATCCAGAAAAAACTTTCCGAGCGGTTGCACTTCTACGAAGATCTTGGCGTTCGCCTTTTCTACAAGCAGCGCGGCGATTTGCAGGTGCAGTCGGCAGCAACACCAGCCACTAAGTCTTTCGCAGAACCAGCCAGCCAACAAATCTCCTACGAGGAAGCGGCTTTGCCAAAATCGATTCGAAAACCGGAATTGCCCAAAGCCACGCAAGCCGCGCTACGAACTGCCCCCGCTGAATCTGCTCCTCCGCAAGCCGCGCGAAAACCCGACGTGTTGCCGGTCTCCGCGGGCCCGTCGCTATTCGAATCGTTCGACAAAGTTCCTGATGACACCCTCCTGAAGATTCGAACCGACCTCGGCGAATGCACGCGCTGCAAACTCCACAAAACGCGCAACAAAATTGTTTTCGGCGACGGCAATCCAAAAGCCGAACTCGTTTTTGTAGGCGAAGGCCCCGGCCATGATGAGGACATGCAAGGTCTCCCGTTTGTCGGCCGCGCCGGAAAACTTCTCACGCAAATGATCGAAGCGATGGGCTTGCAGCGAAAAGACGTCTACATCTGCAACGTCGTGAAGTGCCGCCCGCCGGAAAATCGCGCTCCTGAAAAAGATGAAGTAGGCGAGTGCTCGCCATTCCTGTTGCGCCAGATTGACGCTATCGCCCCCAAAGTAATCGTCTGCCTCGGAAGCACTGCCGCGCAGACCGTTCTCGAGACAAACCGCGGCATCTCTCAGTTCCGCGGACAGTGGCTCGAATTTCGCGGAAGAAAATTGATGGCCACATATCACCCCGCCTACTTGCTGCGCAATCCCAGCGCGAAAAGCGAAGTCTGGAAAGATCTGCAAAAAGTCATGGCGGTTCTCGGCCTCGAACCCAAGAAAGGCAAGTCCGCCGAAGCGGGCAAGTCCTCATAACCCGACATGGGAATTCTGCTGGGCCTTCTGACGGCTCTCTCCTGGGGCGGTTCGGATTTTCTCGCGCGTTTTGCCACCCATCGTATTGGAACTCTTCGAACGATGCTGTACATGCAGTTCACCGGCTTCCTCCTGCTCACTATTTTTCTGCCGTGGCTCGGCGGCTGGGGCCATCTCGCCGACGGCTCGGGCTGGCAGCCGTGGGCCTGGGGCGCGCTCGCCGGGGTCTTAAATTTTGTTTCGACGTTGACGCTCTATCGCTCCTTTGAAATCGGCAAACTTTCCATCGTCGCGCCGATTTCCGCGAGCTATCCCGTGCTGACCGTTCTCCTTTCTCTCCTAACCGGGGAACACTTGAGAGCGGACCGCGCCATCGGCATCGCGTGCACGCTGCTCGGCGTAGTGCTTGTTGCCGGCGGAGAGAAAGCTCCGGACGAAGATGATGAGAAAGGATTGCAACGCAGCGGAAAGGGAATCGGCTTGGCCCTGTGCTCCGCGATTGGATTTGGATTTTTGTTTTGGCTGCTCGGCATGCGAGTCGTGCCCGCGACCGGAGCGACACAAACGGTTTGGCTCATCCGGCTGACGAGTTCCGCGCTCACGGCGCTATTGATTCTGGCGGCCCGCAAATCAATCAAACCGCCGACGGACCGTGTTGCCGGTTGGATTCTCGTGATGGGCCTGACAGACACCGGCGCGTTCGTCATGAACAATTTCGGAATGCGCGTCGAGCAAGTGGCGGTCGTGAGTGTGTTAGCTTCGCTGTACGGTGCTGTCACTGTCGGTTTGGCCGCGATTTTCTTGCGTGAACATGTTTCGCGCTGGCAGTGGCTGGGAATCGTTGCCATTTTCGCCGGCATTTTTCTGATTAGCCGTTAAGCGCCGCACACTTCAGAAATTATTGCAAATTTAAAGCAAGCTAAGCGGATCCATATCGACCAGCACGGCCGTCTGCGGAATTTCCTGCGCGTCGCAGAACGTCATGGCTCCGCTCAAGAGTTTTGTCAGGATGGATCGTTTTGGCGATTTCAACAAAAACTGGAAGCGATGCTCTTTTTTCAACCGCGCGAGGGGCGCGGTTGCGGGGCCAAGAATGCGCACGGTATGTCCATCGTGCGGTGAAAAATATTCGGAGAGCTTGCGCGAAAAGCGAATCGCTTTTTCGAGGCTAACATCTCGCACAATCACATTCGCCAGAGAGGTGAGGGGTGGATACGCCATCATTCTGCGGAAATGCATTTCGCGCTCAAAAAAGGAAGGGTAATCCTGCCTCACGGCGTCTTGAATCGCGTAGTGCTCCGGATAATAAGTTTGGATCAGCACGCGGCCTTTCAGCTCGCCTCGCCCCGCGCGTCCCGCGACTTGCGTCAACAATTGGAAGGTGCGTTCCGCAGCGCGAAAATCGGGCATGCTCAGCGATGAATCGGCGGAGATCACGCCTACCAGTGTGACGCGTTGAAAGTCATGCCCCTTGGCGAGCATCTGCGTGCCAACCAAAATGTCCAGCGCCCCGCCAGCAAAGGCTCCGAGCGTTTCTTGATACTGTCGTTTTGTCCGCGCCGTGTCGCGATCTAGACGCGCGATGCGTGCGCCCGGAAACTCTTTGCGCAATCGCTCTTCAAGATGTTCCGAGCCTTCTCCAAAAAAATAAACGTATTGCGACTGGCATTTCGGGCACTGCTTCGGCACTTGCTGGATCGATCCGCAGTAGTGGCATTCGAGCCGGTTGCGGCTCTTGTGATACGTCATCGAAATGCTGCAGTTGGCGCATTGCACGCTTGCGCCGCAGCTGCGGCATAGAACGGACCACGAATACCCGCGCCGGTTGATGAGCACGAGCGCCTGCGTTTTGCTGGCGAGGCATTCCTGTATGCCCGCGTGAAGCGCCGCCGAAATCGGGCTGGTCTGATGCGTTTTCTGGAAGTCTTCGCGCAAATCAACAATCTCGACGCTCGCCAGCGAACGATTTTCGACGCGCGACGACATGGTGAGCAGATCATATTTCCCACTGCGCGCGTGGTGATAAGTCTCTAGCGATGGAGTCGCCGAACCCAGTAGCGCGAGCACCCCTTCGCTTTTGGCGCGCACAATAGCAACGTCCCGCCCGTGATAGCGCGGCGTCTCTTCCTGCTTGTAGCTGTTCTCCTGCTCTTCATCGACGATGATCAACCCGAGATTCTGCAATGGCGCAAATACCGCTGACCGCGTGCCAACCACGACGCGTGCCTCGCCGTTGCGGACGCGCCACCATTCGCGAGCGCGTTCGACGTCACTCAACGCGGAGTGCAAGACCGCGACGCCTTCGTACTTCGCTCCAAACCACGACCGGCACTGCCGCCCAATCCATAGAGTCAGCGCAATTTCCGGCACAAGGATGATGGCTGTTTTCCCGCGCGCCAGCGTCTCTTGCACGCACCGCAAGTAAACTTCCGTCTTTCCGCTCCCCGTCACACCGTGGAGCAACTGTACGCCGAATTCGCCAAGTTCAAACCGCGCGCGAATGCTTTTCATCGCGCTCTCTTGCTCTTCATTTAAGGCATGAGCCGGCGGGGTATATCCGACGTCGAACGGATCCTCGGCCGGATCGACAGGCTCTTCCCAGCTTTCGAGCAAGCCATCCGCCAGCATGCGGTCTATCAAACTCCGCGATACCTGGGCGAGCTTGAGCAGTTGTGGAAGCGGCAGCGGACCGCGTTCGGTTTCGAGCAGTGCCCGTACCTTTTCTTCTTTCTCTTTCAGTGTTTTTTCTACTTTGTCCGCAAATCCTTTCCACGCGACAATCGTTTGCGATTTTCTTTTCGTGTCTCGCAGAGTTTCTCGAATTTCGATCAGCCCGAGCCGCTGCAACCGTTGCAAAGCGGCAGAAGACATGCCCATCTTCACCGTGGAGCTGAACAGCACCGGACCTTTTTGTGCGTTCGCCTTTTCGAGAAATGCAGCTTCCGCCGCGCTCAAACCGTGGGAAATCTCGCCGCCGCCGAGACTCTCGGCTGCGCCGCGCCCCGCCGCCGTCAAGACAATCTCCCGGCGCAGATTCAGCTCCGTGACCGGAGGCAGCATGGCGCGGAAAACTTCTCCAATGGGTGCGAGATAATAGTTGGCGATCCATTGTGCCAATTCAATCAGCTTAGGAGTCAACGCAGGGGTAAACTCCATAACTTTGGTGATTTCGCGGACCTTTGCATTCGCGGGTGGATGCTCAGCCATCTCGACGACCACGCCGACCATCGATTTTTTGCGAAACGGTACAAGGACGCGAGTCCCCGGTTGCAGCGAGTCGCGCAGGCCCTCGGGAATGGCGTACGTAAACGTAGTACGCAGCGGGACCGGAAGTGCAACATTGCAGAAAGGCGAGCTCATTGCGCAGTGTAGTGTATCAGCAGGGAGAATAGAGGAGCCCTCGGCGTCGCCGCATCGCCGTCCATCGCAGCGCGATCCCCTTCAAATGAATCGAGGAAGCAGAGCAATTGGAGCATCCGAAGTTGCTAAGAAATCGCTCCATCCCTTTGCAAGTTATTCCGGAACCGTCGTTTTCTGAGATAGCTGAAGGGAATTCTGCTACGCTGGGCCAAGCAAACATCAAAGAATAGAGGAGAATCCGCGTGCCAGTCGTGGCCGGTGTGGATCTTGGCGGAACGGCCATCAACTATACGTTGGTGGATCAGCAAGAACGATTTCTAATCGAGAGCCTGTGCGAGCATCCTGCCCTTTCCAAGCAGGGACCCGAGGTCTGTCTCCGCCAGATTGCCGATGGTCTCAAGATTGCCACCGAACGCGCGGGCGTTGCTGTCTCGGACGTGGTTGCCGTGGGCCTGGACACCCCTGGTCCGGCCAGCGCGGCAGGCCAGCTCAGCGCTCGCGGTTCCACCAACTTTGTGCATCCGAAGTGGGCGGAATTCGACATTCGCGGAGGTTTAGCGCACACGCTCGATAAGCCGGTCTCTTATCTAAACGACGGAAATGCAGCGGCGCTGTGGGGGCACTACACGATCTTTGGCTCAAACAGCCGGGAGACATCGGTCTCGACCATCATCGGCACGGGCAACGGCGGCGGCATTATTCTCGAGGGCAATGTCGTAAAGGGCAGAAACGGCTTTGGCGGAGAACTCGGCCATGTGCTGCTTCCCTACCAAAGTATCGCCGGCACCAGTGGACTGAAACCGTTATGCAATTGCGGCCGAATCGGAGACCTGGAGTCGCTCTGTTCCCTCACAGCGATCGAAAGAAATTTGGTGCCGTATTTTCTGCCGCGTTATCCCAATCACGATCTTGCAAAGCTGGACCCTCACCAGGCGGCAAAACTCGTGCGCGGCCTCGCCGACAAGGGCGATCCGCTGTGCAAAGACGTATTCCGTGTGCAGGCCCATGCCTTGGGACTCTTCTTCGACGAAATGGTGAATACCTTCGACCCCGACGCGCTCATCGTCGGCGGAGGCGCGTTGGAGACCAGTCAGGAATTCCAACGCTGGTTCCTGGATGAGATCCGTGCTGGTATGCCTGTTCAACGTGAAGAACAGGCCGGCGTTCCCATCTACGTGATGCCGAATGGCGATACCGCTGGTGCCCGGGGCGCAGCTATTGAAGCGCTAAAACTTGCCAGGCAAAGCGGCTTGATGTAGTAATCGCGCACTCCTTGATGCGTGGTTGGGTAGCAAAAGAGTTCGTTTCCAAGTTTCTGCTAAGCGCGATAGTCGAGAGTTGAGGGCTCTTGCATCTCCGCGATAATTTCCCGAGGACAGGCAAATGATTGTAAGCACCGAATACGCGGGCATTCCTTTGCCGGGTTCCCCGATGCGAACCTTTGTCGCCGCGCCGAAAGCCGAAGGTCAATACCCCGGCATCTGGTGCTATTCCGACATCTTTCAGCTCACACCGCCGCTGCTGCGCTTTTGCGTACGGCTGGCAGGGTATAGATTTGTCGCCGCTGCACCGGAAATTTACCGCCGCATCGAACCACCAGGAACGGTGATCCCATTTGATGACGCTGGGCGCACGCGCGGCCAGCAAGACGCGGCCAAGACTACGGTCGCGCATTTCGACGAGGATTGCCGCGCTGGTCTGGACTGGCTCTCCAGACATCCGAAGGTCGCGCGAGGGAAAATCGGTGTCGTTGGTTTCTGCATCGGCGGGCACCTCGCGTTTCGAGCAGCGTTCCAGCCTGATGTGCTCGCAACGGTCTGTTACTACGGCACAGGCATCCATGATGGCAAGCTCGGTCAAGACGCGGATGCGGGCTCGCTAGCACGCGCAAAAGAAATCCGCGGTGAACTTCTGATGACCTTCGGGACAAAGGACCCGCACGTTCCCGATGCCGGGCGCGAAACAATCGATCGGGCGCTGCGAAGCTCCGGCGCCCGCTATAACACACTGTTGTATCCAGCCGAGCATGCCTTCACGCGCGATGAAGGCCCGCGTTTCGATCCGGAAGCGACCGACCTGGCATTCGCGGAGATGATTTGTCTATTCCGTAAAGTTTTTCAAGATTGAAAACACGCAAGCCGCCCAACTTGCAGGCGGCCGCAATTGCGCTGTCAGGGCAACTGCGCGCCTTCGGTTCCCACGTACACGGCATACAGAGACTGACTCGCGGCCATGAACAAGCGGTTTTTCTTCGCGCCGCCGAAGCAGAGATTCGCGCACGATTCCGGTAGATGAATCTTGCCGATGAGCTTGCCGTCGGGCGCAAAGACGTGCACGCCGTTGTATCCCTCTCCCGCCCATCCGGCGGCCGACCACACATTTCCGTCCACATCGCAGCGGATGCCATCGGAATTGCCGGGAGACATATCCACAAACATGCGGCCATTCTTCAGGCGGACACCATCGACAACGTCATAGACGCGAATCTGGTGCGGGTCGGTGGGATGCTTTGGAACACCGGTATCGACGATGTAGAGCAATTTTTCATCGGGCGAAAAACAGATCCCGTTGGGCTTATCCATGTCGGTGGCCACGACAGTAACTTCGCGCGTTTTCGGATCGAGACGGTAAACACTGGCGGGCAGCTCGAAGGGTGCTTTGTGGCCTTCGTAATTCGACATGATGCCGTAACCCGGATCGGTAAACCAGATGGCTCCGTTGGAGTGCACGGCGAGATCATTCGGCGCGTTGAGTTTTTTGCCTTGATAACCGTCCATCAGCACGGTGATCGAGCCGTCGTATTCGGTACGCGTCACGCGGCGCGAGTCGTGCTCGCAAGTGAGCAGCCGGCCCTGGCGGTCGCGGTAATTTCCGTTGCTGAAATTCGAAGGGCTACGGAAAACGCTGACCTCTCCTGTGTCCTCGAGCCAGCGCAGCATGCGGTTATTGGGGATGTCGCTGAAGAGGAGATAGCGGCCATCGCCGAACCACACCGGACCTTCCGCCCAGCGCGTGCCGGTATAAAGGCGCTCGACAGCCGCATTGCCGACTTTGTATTTTGCGAAGCGCGGGTCAATCACTTCGACCGCTGGATCGGGATAAAGGACAGGAATTTTCTGCGCTTGCTCAGCGGCACGCGCAAGCGGATGGAAAGCCAGTGCCGTCGCGGCGCTGGCTGTAAAGTTCATAAACGCACGCCTCTGCATCATTCGTCCTCCTGCGGGAATATCGGCTTCGACGCACAATATCACGGGATGTTCTGCCGTGGCATAAACCGTTTCTGTCAGGTCTGCTTAGCAGGTTGAGCAGAAGTTGACATACTCTTGCTCGACTCGGATGCTCGTAATCGTCATAGCGGCTTGAGGCTCTCCGCGGAGGAGCAGCATGAAATCAGGAATCGTCATTTGTTTGTTGGCGTGCGCATTGGCGGTCGCACCTGTGCCGCTTCAGTCTCAAAAGAGCGGAGATGTTCAGGTGTGGCTGACGAACGCCGACAAGTCAGCGCTCTTCGAGTTGCAGAAGCCGTTATTGCGTTTCTCCAAGGCTTCGAGTGAAGTGCCCACCATTGAGATCGATGACCAGAAATCCTTTCAGACCATCGACGGATTTGGGTTTGCACTGACAGGAGGAAGCGCCCAGCATCTTGTGCGCATGGACGCAGCGAAGAGAGCGGCGCTGCTCAAAGAGCTTTTTGCCGTCGACGGCAAGAACATTGGAATTAGTTATCTGAGGGTCAGCATAGGTTCCTCCGACCTGAATGATCATGTTTTTTCTTACGATGACATGGCTGCTGGTGAAACCGATTCTGCGTTGGCCAAATTCAGCTTGGCGCCGGATCGAGCGGAACTCATTCCTATCTTGAAAGAGATTCTGGCCATAAATCCAGAGATTCAGATACTAGGCTCGCCGTGGTCAGCGCCCGCCTGGATGAAAACGAATAACGGCGCGAAGGGTGGAAAACTAAAGACAGAGTATTACGGAGCCTACGCAAATTATTTCGTGAAATATATCCAGGGAATGAAGGCGGTGGGCATCAACATCGACGCCATCACCATCCAGAACGAGCCCCTGAATGACAAAAATACGCCGAGCATGTTGATGCAGGCGTACGAGCAAGCCCTATTTATTAGGGACCACATGGGACCGGCGTTTAAGGCTGCGGGGATACGGACCAAAATCATTCTCTATGATCACAACTGCGACGTCCCCGAATACGCGATTTCTATTCTTAATGATCCGCTCGCGAATCCCTACGTGGATGGTTCCGGTTTTCATCTCTATGGCGGGGAGATCGGGGCGATGTCCCTAGTTCACAACGCGTTCCCTCAAAAGAATTTGTACTTCACGGAATTCATGGCGGTTGAGCCGACCGAGAGTCCAAGAATCTCGATCACGAAACCCGTGTCCGGCACTTTCATCGGAGCGGTGCAGAACTGGAGCCGCAATGTGCTGCTGTGGAATCTTGCCGCGGATTCTAAATTTGAACCTCATACGGACAACGGGGGATGCGGGATCTGTCAGGGCGCCGTCACGATCGATGGCAACGAAGTTACGCGGAACCTGGCGTACTACGCGATGGCGCACTTTTCGAAATTTGTGCGTCCCGGCTCAGTGCGCATCGCTTCAACTTCGCCGGCAACGCTTCCCAACGTCGCTTTCAAGGCTGCGGACGGCAAAGCCGTACTAATTGTCGTCAACGAGGGCAAATCGCGCCAAGACTTTCGCGTTCTGTACCGCGAGAATTCTTTCAAGACGACCCTGAAAGCGGGAGCTGTAGGCACTTACGTTTGGTATCCGCGACCAGAACGCATTATGTAAGTTAGTTCCAGACTTTCAAGCGTGGCCACGCTTCGGCGAGGGGAATTTTCGCACCTCGGCAGACCAGGATGGTGTAGTGCTCCTCCTGCATCGCATAGGGATTGTTGAGAGTAGGACCGACCTGAACGCTTTGGCATCCGCGCTGAGCGTCTGCAAGATTGTAGTGAAGAAGAATTAGGATTTCGCCCGTGTACTGGCGCGGGCCCCAATAGTAATAATTTTGATGAGGGCTGATGGATTTTGGGAGGCCGTACCGTGGACCAAAGAAGTCGATGGCGCCGGCGTCGCCGTAGGTGCCGGCCAGGATGCCGGTTTTGGCGCGCTCGTCCGGAGGCAAAAAGTCGTAGATCTGAGCCGTGGCGGCGACCATTTCTTCCCAGCCGAATTCGTCGCCGAAGTGTTGCGGGAGCGGGCCGCTGTCTTGCACTTCTGTCCGCGACATAGTGATGCCGAGAGCCTCCATGTAGGGGACGATTTTATCTGGAGGCAAAATCGGGACGTCGAGTGGGATCGCAATTATGCCGAGGACGAGAACTGCCGCGGGAATAACCACTTTGAGCCAGCGCATGCGCGGACGAGCAGCGAAGATTGCTTCCCAAAATACGCCACCAGCGGCAAATAGCATTGGATAAATGGGAGCAAGATAGTAGTCCTTGCCTTTGAAGAACATCATCACAGCCAGAAATACGACGTAAGTTAAGCCGAGGCAGCGATAGCTTTTGGCTTTGCTGCTGAAGAGCAGGTAAACGAGACCGGGGATCCACACCAACGTGCTGACGGGCAGAAGCATCATGATTTGTTGGCGAAAGAAAGGGAGTGGAGGAAGTTCGATGTTCTTGTGAGTTTTGCGCACATTGCTGAGAGCTTCCAGCGTTGGGAAATGGTGCGTGTATTGCCAGATGAGGTTGGGAAGAAAAATCAAGAAGGCGACGAGGGCGGCCAGCCAGAACCACTTGGTGAGAAGTAAGCGACGGCTTGGCGAGAGAAGCAAGCCGATCGTGAGGCTGACAAGGAAAAAAGCGGTGGAGTGTTTGTTTTCCAGGCCAAGACCGAGGAGCGCACCGCAGGCCAGCAAGAGTTCTGGTTCGTTGAGATTGATGGCCCGCAGCAGAAAATAAACTGCGCCCATCCAGAAGAGCGGCTCGAATGGATTCATGGAGAGACGTGTGGCGTTTCCGAGAATTACGGGAGCGAGCAGGACGGAGAGGCATGACAGAAAGATGGCAAAACGTTTTCCGCCAAGTTCGCGCGCAATGAGGCCGGTGATCAGGATTTGCCCGCCTTGCGCGAGTGCAGGCAATGCGCGAATGGCGTGGAGAGAATCGCCGAGCACGAAGCGGCTGATGCGCGCGAGGAGAGCGACCAGCGGTGCGAAATCAACATAGCCCCAAGCCAGATGATCGCTGCACGCGAGAAAATAGAGTTCATCGCGGAAGTAGCCGTAGCGGCCATTGGTCAGCATCTGCAAGAGGACGGCAGCGGCGGCGAGAAGCCATGCGATGGAGAGGTCGCTGGCGAGGAAAGAGTTTAGTTTGGCGCTTGATGGAAGCGGCTGCGTCGAAGAGGCCACGAGTGCTGCGGATTATAAGCGATGAGTCTTGGAGGGAAGAAAAATTCTGGCAGAAAGAAAAATCAGGCGTCGGATTAAAAATTTGAGGCGGAGATTTCTTCGAAAATCAAGTGTTTGTCCATGTCGAGCATTTGTTTACGGTATTGCTGAACGGAAACCAGGATGCCGGCTACCAGTGGGACGAAGAGCGAGATGCGCCATGGATCCGCGAGCGACCAGAGTTCAAGTTCGGGGAGGTAGGTGGTGAAGATCACGAAACCGAAGAGATAGGCTACGAAAAGTAGGGCGGAGTGGCTCTGGAACGGCGGGTAGGAGCAGGTGAAGGGAATTTTGCGGAAGCGTAGGAGAAGGAGTTCAACGAAAGCGACTGTGCAGGCGGCGAAGATGGTGGTGTGCAGAAGCGCGACGCCGAAGCCCCACAGGATGGCGGAAGAGACGAAGCAAATGGGCACGAGCGGCGCGAGCGAGAAAGTGAGAAGGACTTTTCTGGCGATGGGGCGCGTTTGCAATGTGTTCGGGTCGATCCAGACGGCGAAGACCCAATTGGCGCGCAGGTCGGAGGGAATTTCAAACGAGAGACGGATTCCGACGATGATGCAGAAACTCAGGATGAATGGAATGGAGAGAAGATCCTCGGAGGGAACCCGAAGCAAAGCCGGGCGGCTCGAGTGGAAAACTGAAGCCAGCGATTGCGCAGTCACGACCAGACCCATAGCGACGAAAGCGGAGACGATTTGAAGTTGGGATTCGCTGCGGAGGAGTGTGCGTGTAATGAAGTGGAAGCAGGCGCGTTGCGGCGGGTCGCGAAGAATGGCGCGGTCAAGGAGGCTCACGGGGAGCAGATGAAACTGCGAGCGCGGAATAGGGCCGACTTCTGCTGTCTCCGGAATGCGGATGAAAGACCGGCGAAAGCTGAGAGCATAAGATAGAACAGCGACAGCGAGAGAGATTCCTAGAGCCAAGAGAGCGGTGCGAGTCATCGCCGCAAAAAATGGATTGTGACCATTCCCCCAGAGAGTCTGCCCGATACCTAGAAACCAGACAGGAGGCAGCATAGTGACCGCGGGCTTGCTGATGCGCGTGAGTTGAGCGAGGAAAGAAGTGACGGCAAAATCGGTGGCGAGCAGAGCCAGGAAAAAGAGCGCGATCAGAAAGCGGACATAGAGAGAAATTCTGCGAAAGAGCGAGTACGGCAGTATCGCCATGAGCAACCCAATCACGGCGAATACCGCGAAGAAACTAAACACGCTGGCGAGAATGACAGTCGCAGCATGTCCAACTCCGAATCTGATCAGGAGTGAAAGAGAGTCTTGCGAACCGACCACGACGACCGGGAAGAGGACGAGGCTGGCGGCGTTTACGTCGAGAGTGAGAGACCCGGCAAGCAATAGAATGGCGCAGAGATTTCCAAGGAAGATGCGACGCAGCGAGACTGGCAGAGGAACGATGTTGGAATAATCGCGGCGGTCGAGGAAGAGAGCGTCCCAGCGCCAGACGGCGGCCGCCCCAGTGACGACCATACTCAGCACGATGAAAAAATATTCGTCGGGAATGGCTGCGGTGAAGGGGTCGAAGACGCCATCGCCGCGCATCCAGCGAATGAGCGATCCGTATTTTTCGAAGAGGAGAAGCGAGACTAGGGCGCCGGGCATGGCGAGTAGGATCAGTACAACGCCGAGACCGACGTCCATTTCGGAAGCGCCGGAGTCCCCGCCGCCGTGGAAGACGCGGCCTATGAATACCCGGAGAAGGGTGGGGAAGCGGCGGCGGGAGAAAGGTTCCCAGGCAGCACGGAAAGATTGCCGCACACGGGCGATCACGGTGAAACCACCACATCGACGATGTTGCTGGCGATTTGTGCGACGTCTCTATCTTCCACGAGATGAAGGAAAATGTTTTCGAGCGAGGTTTGGCCGATGCGCTGGCGAACTTCTTCGGTGGTGCCGCTGGCGATAACTTGTCCTTTCCTTAGGATGAGCAGGCGCGAACAAACTTTTTCAACGACTTCGAGGACGTGCGAGCAATAGAAAATGGTCTTGCCCTTGGTGCTGAGCGATTGAATGAGGTTTTTGAAAATGAGAGCGCTAGTGACGTCGAGACCGGAGAGCGGCTCGTCGAGAATAAGAACGTCGGGATTGTCCATGAGAGCGGAAATAAGAAGAATGCGCTGACGCATGCCCTTGGAATAAGAGCTGAGAGCCACGTGGCGATGGGGAAAGAGTGAAAAGAGTTCGAGGAAGGAATCGATTTTTGATTTCAAGCGCTGCTGCTGCATGCCGCGGAGCGTGCCGACTAGTTCGAGATATTCGTAGCCGGTCAAGTAAGGATAAAGATTGGCTTCTTCCGGGACATAGCCGAGGTGTCTGCGGTAGCCGACTAAATCCTGTTGGATGTTTTTGCCGTTGAACAGAACCTGGCCGCTACTGGGTTGCAGGAGGCCTATGAGCATTTTGACGGTTGTGCTTTTGCCTGAGCCGTTCGGGCCGAGATAGCCGAGAACTTGGCCGGATTCGAGGCTGAAGTCGATGCTTTGGACGGCGAGCACCGATCCGTAATACTTCGTGAGCCCTCTTGCTTCGAGCATCGGGCGCCTTCCTGCGAGCAGACAAACTACGAGCGAATCCCAGGATAGTTGTTTTGACACCGCGAGGATGGGAAAAGTTTCCAAATACGATGGCTCCCTTTAAACCGAATTAGAAGGTATCGGTGCAGGCAGTCCGTAGGTCATGTGCAAAACGCGACAGACAGATTGTTTTCTTCTGGTAGAAAATTTGTTCAGCACGCGGCGGTTGTCATCGAGGTGTTAAGGTGCACCGGCGGCGCTGGCGAAACCACGAACGCAGCCTGGGACTGGGTAATGGAAGTAGCTTTTCGCGACCGCACGGATTCTCCCGCAACCGCCAAATCTCCCGAGGGCCCCTCAAAAGTGCGCTGTAGGTCGAGATGCAGCTCGAAGTGTCAAGAGTCGAGAAGTCGTGTCTGGGAGCAAAATTTCTCCTGCTCCTGCTTCTGAGTTTTTTTCTGAACCTCACACTCATAGTCTGGACACCGAGCGCTAAGGCACAAGTTTCCAGCTTTGAGAATGCTGGCGGCGAAATCTCCGGGACCGTGCTCCTGGAGGCGGATAAACGGCCAGCGACCCAAGTTGCGGTAAGCCTTAAATCGCGCGCTGCCGGAATATTTCGCAGCGTTTTGACGGAGCTGGAAGGCCACTTCAAAGTGCAAAACCTTCCTCGCGGCACGTACGATATAGCGGTTGACGAAGAGGGCTACGAAGCAGCCCAAACCAGTGCGCAACTTGACGGACCTTCCGCCAAGCTTGTGGTGTACCTGAAGTCGAGGCCGGGAGCTATTCTGCCGGGCCGTTACTTGGTTTCCGTGCGGGAGTTGAAAATTCCCGGCAAAGCGCAGGGCGAATTCCAAAAAGGATTGGAGCGCTTGCAAAGAAACGATCCCGCCGGGAGTCTTAGCCACTTCACAAAGGCCACGCAGGCGTTCCCTGGATATTTCGAGGCTTACTACCATCTGGGCCTGGCAGAGGCTACCCTCGACCACAATAATGAGGCTCTGAACGCATTTCAAACGTCCATCGATCTCAGTGGCGGGCGGTATGCCCTGGCGGAGTTCGGATATGGCTACCTTTTGTGTCAAGAAGGGAAGCCGGGCGAAGCGAAGATAGTCATCCGAAGAGGATTGGAAATGGAGTATGCCGGGCCCGAAGGTTACGTCGTGCTGAGTGAGGCGCTGATGCGGCTCAACCGGCTGGACGAGGCGGAAAAAAGCGCGCGTGAAGCGCTTCTCCGGAACGCGGGCTTCGCCGGCGCTTATCTTGCGCTGGCGGATTTAGCCGAGCGGAGAGGTGACTTTCGCGTCGAGCTCCAGAATCTGGATACTTATTTGAAGTTGCAGCCGAACGGCGCTGGGAACGAGCAAGCTCGCCATGCGCGTGAGGCGGCGGCGAGAAAGTTGGCAAAGATCGCTTCGCAAGATGGAATTTCACCGAAGTAATAATAAACATCAAACATCCTGCCTAAAAAAGATGCTGCGTGAACCAAGCGCAACTTCAAGAGGGGCACAGCGTGCTGTGCCCCTACAAGGGTGACTTATACCAAGCTGGTTTAGGAGGCGGGAGCGGCGCGTTTGCGCCAAAACCAGTAGGCCGGCAGGCCTAGAACGAAAAGCGCGATGGCGATGGCCAGGTTTATGAATTGTTTTGGGTCGAGAACGGCAACGAAGATGGCGTTGCCGACGATGGCGGCAGCGGCGAGGACGAAGAGCAGGGGCGTCCAGGGGTAGCCGGGGACGCGGTAGGGGATTGCTAAGCCTTTGCCGGCGCGGCGCAGCGGGAAGATTGCTGCGGCGCCGAGGCCGTAGAAAATCCACCCGATGAAGATGACGCCGCCGATTAGCTCCGCGAATTTGCCGGCGCAAGCCAGGACGGCGGACCACACACCAAGTGCGACGATGGCAGCGGCTGGCGTCTGAAAACGCGGATGGACTTCGGCAAGTTTTCTGAAGAAGAGATTGTCGTTGGCCATGGCGTAGAAGACGCGTGGGGCTGTGAGGATGACGCTGTTGGCGGCGCTGAAGGTGGAGATGAGGATGGTTAGAGCGACGATGACTTCAGCCCTGCGTCCAAGGACGACGCCGACGGAGGTGGAAGCAATGGTGTTGCTGGCGGTGGCGCCGGCAGGGCCCAGAGCGACGAGATAGGCGATTACGGCGACGATGTAGAGCCCTGCCAGGACGAGCGAGCCTAGCAGGAAGGCGCGGGGAAAGGCCTTTTGGGGATTGACCACTTCGCCGGCGCTGTAGGTGCCGAATTGCCAGCCTTCGTAGGCCCAGAGGACGGAGATCATGGCCAGGCCAAAACTTGAGAGGAGAGTGGTGCCATGCTGAGTTGTTCCGAAGGCAGCGGGTAGGTCTCCTCCGTGGCGGCCGAGCGAAAGCAGGATGGCGCTGAGAATGACGATGATGCCGACCTTGATGAGCGTGGTCCAGTTTTGGAGGTTGGAGCTCTTGCGCGTGCCCCAGACGTTTACCGCTGTGACCACGGCGATCATGACAACAGAGAGAACAGTCTTGCCAAGGGCGGAGAGAGGAATGATTTCCGCGAGATGCTCCGTGAAGGCGCGAGCTAGAGCAGCGACGGAGCCACTCGCTATAACCAGGAACAGGCACCAGCCGTAGAGGAAGGCGGGGATGCGGCCGAAACCGTCTCGAATGAAGCAGTAGAGACCGCCAGCTTCGGGATTGGTGGCGGCGAGTTCGGCGTAGGTGAGGGCGCCGAGAAGAGAGAGGGTGCCGCCGGCAATCCAGACCATGAGAGAGAAGCCGACGGAGCCGTTCAGCTGCCGGAGGATCAGGCCGGGAGTCAGAAAGATGCCGGAGCCGATGACCGAG
Source organism: uncultured Acidobacteriota bacterium (assembly GCA_963833345.1). Classification (GTDB taxonomy): domain Bacteria; phylum Acidobacteriota; class Terriglobia; order Acidiferrales; family UBA7541; genus Acidiferrum. Next base: position 5,688,196 of record CAWHXI010000002.1, read on the forward strand.
CCGATGAAGAGTAAGAAAAGGTCGCGTAGACGCAGGGTGCGGAGAAGGGGTGGCATCAGGTGGCGGCGCGTGGCATACGGTCTTTGGGGCGCGTGTTCAAGGGATGCATCATAGCTGGAGTTGCGGGGTGGTCAATCGAAAGTTTACGGGCGACTTAGTCCGGTTGCGGCAAGGCCGCCATTGTTTGAGCGTCGTATCGCGGCAGTTGTGAAAAGCTGACAGGCAGGAACACCTGTCCGATTAGTCGTGCCGGTTCAACCGGGACTTTGAAAACTCAAGTTGTAGTGGAGAGGGCTCTCATCCCACTCTCACGCTCGATGAGCGTCCGGAGCGCGGTTTGCAGCGCCACCTTTCCCTTTCGAGAGCCGACATTTTTGCCCTCAAACTCAATCCATCCCTCATTGAAGCCATCGAGCATCTGAATGCGAGGCTCGGGGTTCTTCATGCCTTGTGCTTTGAAGAGCGATTCCCAAGTATCGCGCGGCACTGGTTCCACTCTCACAGGACGGCCCAATAGACTAGCCAAACTGGCAGCGATTTCCTTGGGGGTCACTCGATGCGGCCCTTCTATCTCGACGACCCGGTGGCCGTTCCACGTTTCTTGAAGGAGTTCAGCAGCAAAGCATCCGATGTCGGCAATGGCAACCATGGGTACCGGTTTATCGACGGGCTGCAGGAAGCTTTGAATCACGCCGTTCTTGGCCGGGGCGACGTCCCAGCTAGAATTCTCCATGAACCCTGCTGGCCGCATAAAAGTGATTGGCACGGACAAATTTCCGAGCGCTTGCTCGATGATCGTATGTTGTGAGAGCAGATTCGAGCGGGTTGCCTGCGCACCGATAGTCGACAGATATACAACTCTGCCCGGCCGCGCAGCGTCGAGCGCCCGACTCAACGTGGCGGCTATTTTTCTTGCTTCCTGAAAATCAGGCGACGGATCGAAATTGGGCGGCACCAGAACGAACACACCGTCGACACCTTGGAACGCAGTTGTTGGGGCGGCAGCATCATTGATATCCGCAGCCACCACTTCGCAGCCACGCTCCGCCCAGGCTTTGCAGTTGCCGATGTCACGGGCCACTCCCCGGACAGTTTGGCGAGCGGCCAAAAGGTTGCGAGCTACCTCGCCACCAACCTGGCCGGTGATTCCAGTAATCGCAAACATTTGTTTATTTTCTCTTTCGAACTTTCCTCCTCATCAGATGAGGAAGAAAGCCAAAGTGCTACATCAAAGTCCGCTGATCAACGCGGTCACCGGAGAAGTCAGCCTGATTCTCAATCAAGTCTCAGGTCAAAACCGCCCGATGGTACCAATTCCAGGGCGGAAGCGATCAGAAGGTGAAACGACCACCAATCGTCGGAGCAGCGTTGTTATTGGAGTTATAGGGGACGCCGGGGCCATGAGGAATGGCGATGGCCAGACCGCCGCTCACCCAGGAATACGCAATTCCGGCATAAGCGTCGAAACGCTTCGTGAAGTGATGATCCACGTAGAACGACCCCTCGTTAAGGGTGCCCGCACAGGAAGCGCGGAAACCGGCTGCGACCGAGCAGGTCGGCGGTTGACGGAAGTCGTTCTGGCGCTGTTGATACCAGGCGAAAGTGAAGTCGGTTTTGCTGCGGTAAGTGTACTTCGCGCCCGTCCACCAGATCTGTACCAGCTTTTCAGAATCAAGATTGTTGTCTTCGACGCCGCTCATGATGTAACCGCCCTGGTCCGAGGCGCCAACGCCCAACGGGTTCGACGGGTTGTTCTGCCAGATGTATTCGTACCCGGCAAAAAACTTGAACGGGTCCCACGTATACTTGGCAGCGACCATAACGCCGTTGTTGTCGGTCACGATGCCATATACGGTGTTGCTCGGGTCGATCAGATTGACCCCGGTGATTTTGTTTGTATTGATACTATTGGTGGTCGACTGATATGGCGCCGCCAGACTCTGAGGCCCAAGCAAGGGGTTCAATACGCTGATGGCCTGGTTGTAATGTTGGAAGACGACTTCGGCGGAGAACTTGCGGTAGTTTCCGCCGAGGTCGAATCCGTAGGCGTTGTTATGCGCCGCTTCCGGCGTGCAGATGGCGGCAGTCCAGCCTGCGGTGCCCGAGAAGCAGCCGGCAGAACCATTGGCGAATTTATACATCGCGCCGAAATGGACCGGGCCATAGGCGAGGCGATACTTTAGGGCGTCATCCCAACGGGAGTCCTCGGTGTCGCCGCCGCCGGCCATAGTGCCGTTATACCCGATATAGGAAAAGGCATAGGAGCCGCCGGCCGGATCGTAAAGGAGCATCGCATCGGTGCCGAGAGCGCGCTGGCGACCGAAGGTCAGCGTGCCGAAATGCTCGGACGATATACCGGCATAGTATTCGTCATTGAAGGGTTGGCCGGCGCGCGCGCCGTCGATGGCTTCAGAATAGCTGGCTCTGGGAAGGCCATTGTTGGCGGTCTGGGTGGCTGACGCGTTGGCGAGCAAGCCGGAGTTCGGATTGATGCCAGTGGAAGCGTTAAACACAACGGACCAGCCAGGCAGAAACTCTTCCTTGCCCCTGACGCCCAGACCCGTCTGTTGCAGATTGTTCGGTGCGACGAGGAATCGATGTTCAAAGCCGTTTCGGTTCACCAGAGATTCGCCTTCGTAGTTATAGCCGTTTGCACGTAGCCGCTGGCGCGGCGGACGCTGCGCGTGAGGTAGTGGAGCGTTGGTTGCTTGAGGGCTTGGGTGTAAGTGTGGGTCACAGGAGGTGTTCCCGTGACCCATCTTCGCAAAATGATGCTGGAAGAACTCCAGCTTCGTAATTATGCACAAAATACCATACGCCACTACCTTCGTGCAGTAGAAGATTTTGCTCGACATTTCAACTGTTCGCCAGATCGCTTAGGTCCTCGACAGATTCGGGAATATCAAGCCGAGTTATTCCAGAAGCGCAAGTTGTCAGCAAATTCCGTAGGACAACACCTGGCGGCGCTGCGCTTCTTCTACATCAAGACTCTTCGCCGAGCCTGGAGCCTTGCCGAAACTCCCTATCCGAAAAAGACCCGTCGCCTGCCGACGATTCTGAGCCGGGAAGAAGTCGCGCAACTCCTCCATGCGGCGCGCACCCCTGGCGAACGCATCCTGCTCATGGCCCTCTACGCCAGCGGCGCCCGAAACGCCGAACTGACCCACTTGAAAGTCAGCGACATCGACAGTCAGCGCATGGTGGTGCACATCCGTGGCGGCAAGGGCCGCAAAGATCGCGATGTCATGCTCAGTCCCAAGCTACTGGTGGCACTCCGCGCCCACTGGCGTTATTACCATCGGAAATCCAGTACCTGGCTGTTTCCCAGCCACTATCGCAAGGATCGGCCCATCGATACGAAAACCGTTTGGTACGCATGTCAGAAAGCCGCCCAGCGCGCCGGTCTCCAGAAACGCGTGTATCCCCATTTGCTTCGCCACTGTTTTGCGACGCATCTATACGAGGCGGGCGCGGATCTCCGCACGATTCAGATCCTGCTCGGTCATGAAGATCTGAAAGACACCCTGATTTACGTGCACCTCGCGATACAACGCCTCAACTCCACCGCGAGTCCTTTGGACTCGCTAACACTGAACGACCAGCCGCCTGACGAGAACTAGATGAGCCGGCCGCCTCTGGAGGTGGCCGATATCATCCGCGCTGCGGGAGAGGCTTTCATCGAGCGAAATCGCCACTGGCTCCGTTGGAAGCATGTCAAAGTGCTGCGGGCCATCCAGCGGTGTCGTACTGCCGCACTCGGTGGCCATCTCGACGAGTGCACCCGCTGCGGACATCGTGCCCCCATCTCCTATAACAGTTGCCGCGATCGCCACTGCCCGAAGTGTCAGACCGCGGCTCGGGAACGCTGGATCGCTGCGCGTCGGCGAGAACTTCTACCGACGCCCTACGCCCATGTGGTCTTCACCTTGCCCAGCCGCTTGGCGCCGCTGGTCCTGCAGAACAAGAAGCTCCTCTACGATCTCCTCTTTCGTAGCAGTGCGGAAACCCTTCTCGAAGTGGCGCGCGACCCCAGACACCTCGGCGCAGAGATCGGTTTCTTCAGCGTCTTGCATAGCTGGAGCCAGCAACTTAATCTTCATCCGCATGTCCATTGTGTCGTTCCCGCCGGCGGCCTCTCGCCCGATCACGCCCGTTGGGTTCGCTCGGGAGAAAATTACTTTCTTCCGAAAAAGGTGCTGCGGAAAATCTTTCGTGGCAAGTTTGTCGACGCGCTCAAGCAAGCCTTCCAGGACGGCCAGCTGTGCTTCCCGGAAGACCTGAAACTCCTCGCTCAACCCAAGACTTTCGCTGCCTGGCTGCGACCCCTCTATCGACAATACTGGGTGGTCTACTTGAAACCTCCCTTCGGGGGCCCTGAATACGTGCTGCAATATCTCGGCCGCTACACCCATCGCGTGGCCATCTCCAACCACCGCCTGGTCTCCTTCACCGATGGTCAAGTCACCTTTCACTGGCGGGACTCCGCTGACCACAACAAACAGAAGTTGCTGCCGCTATCGGTCAACGAGTTCTTGTGTCGCTTCTTACTGCACATCCTCCCGCAAGGCTTCGTGCGCATCCGACATTTCGGCTTGCTGGCCAACCGTCGGCGCACCACGCTTCTGCCGCTTTGCTTTCAGTTGCTGAGCTCAGGACCACAGCCGCAAGCGGAACACCACGCTTCCTCCACCGAAGACGCTCCGGCTCTTTATCGCTGCCCCAAGTGTGGAGGACCCATGAAGGTTATCGAGCGGCTCACCGCTGCCGAGATTCAGCTTCGTTCTCCACCCATGGTGACTGCTGCGGCATGAAACGACTCTCTCTAACCCGAATCCTTCGCGTGCTTCGCCACGCCCCCCTACCTCTGCGTCTTGCCGTTGCATCAATCTCTTGTTCCAGCTTCTTCGGGCATGGTCATCGCGATACTTTTTGTGGTAGCAAGCTTATTGGCACATGGTCTCGCCAGTTGCTCTCGGTCGCGCAGTCCCCGGCACACCTCAACACCGCTCCTTCCCGCAATTGATTTTGCATAGGGCCCGCGTCCACCGCAATCGCCAGCGGCCACGTGCAAACGGCTTAATCGAACGCGCGCAGAGAACCGTGCCTGTCTTCACGTATCCGCGAAAACGCGCGTCCGATTAAGCGCTAGCGTTTACCGGTAAGCCGTGGCTAACGTAGCCGATGCCGACGTCATACGCGCCGTACACCGTGATGCCGTGCCAGGTCAGCGCGCAATCGGTGGTGGCGAACTCGTGGCCGTTCGTGCAGGCATCGGGGCTGCTCCGCTGCATCTTAATTTCGACCGTGGTGTCCTGGCCAACCGCCAAGCTGATTCCCGTGCGCGTTTCATCGGCGAACCCTTGTTTTGCCGCTCGAATCGCGAAGCGCCCCGCAGGTAGGCCGGACTCCTGAAAGTGGCCCCCGCCGTCGGTTGTGGATGTGCGCGTTGCACCTGTGTCGACGTTCTTGATTGTTACCGCGACACCGGGAAGGACTGCGCCGGCTTGGTCCGTCACCACGCCGGAAAGGCTCGCTCCCGTTTGGGCCCACGCCGGGAACACGCCCATCACAAGCCACAAAAGCAGCAGGAAGGGTTGGGCCAGCGGCAGTGAGGCAGCCGTTGGAACGTAGGCGGCACGTGTCAAAGTTTTCCATCGCCTCCTGTACCGGAAGAGGATCTGCGAGGGGGCAGAGCGTTTCACGATGGATCACCTTTCTTAAAAGCGAACGAGAAAATCGCAAAGTAATCACGTCCGGATCAATTAGAAATGGAAGCTAACGTCGGGCGACACATTAGCTCGTATTGATACATTAAAGCAATGCGTTTTTATGTGATTTGCTCGAGGAATCCTGCGGCATGCTTGACTTGCCGCACGCCTCGTACAGGCCAGGAGCACACTCTTACTGAACCTCGTTTAATCGCGAATCTGGCAACCTGTTAGAGAGCGGACCGAAGATCAGACCTGACTATTGTGCGTTAACGTCCGGGCGTGCGTCAGGGTTCGAGTAGGAAAAAAAGAATAGCCGCCTGGAAGGCGGCGGCGAAGTTTAACTGAGTCTTATATCCGAATGAGAGAATACCACCGACGATATAACTCTGTCAATAAATATGTTCAAGTTTAAAGGCCGATGAGGGGGGCGGGCATGAAGCATAGGATAAAGATGAGCAGGGTTAAGAAGGCGGCGAAGCGGCGTGGCGGGTTGAGGGGTAAAGGATCGTAGATGGGGGCGATGCGGAGGAAGCGGAGGCCGAAGAGCAGGGCGGCCCAAACAAACCAGCCGTACCAGAAGAAATAGCCAAGAGGGAGAAGGACGAGCGGGAGAAGAAGGGTGGAAAAGCGGTGGAGGCGGCCGTTGACGGAGCGGAGGATGTGGCCACCATCGAGCTGTCCGGCGGGGAGAAGGTTTAACGTTGTGGCGAAGAGGCCAACCCAGGCGGCGCGGCCTACGGGGGGAAGCAGCAAAATATGGGGACTAACGCCGGGATGAAATAGCGCGTCGAGGAGGCGGAGAAGGAGTGGAGTGCCGAAGATGACGGTGTTTTGGTTGGGATCGGCATGAGCGATTGCGGGGACGATGGTGGAATGAAGGACACCGTACAGGAGCGCGGGAGCGGCGAAGACGAAACCGACTAGGGGGCCGGAGGCACCGACGTCGAATAGAGCGCGGGTGGTGCGAATGGGAGAACGCATGAGGATGAAGGCGCCGAAGGTGCCGATGAGCGACGGGAAGGGAATGAAAAACGGATAGCTGGAATGAATGTGATGGTGGCGGCAGGCAAAGAAATGGCCTAGTTCATGGGCTAGGAGAATGGTTAGCAGAGTGGCGGCGAAAGGTAAGCCGGCGAGCAGGGCCGAGGGATCTTTGTAAAAGAGAGTGAAAGCGCGGAGGAATTCGTCGAGGGAAGCGGCTTGGTTGTGAGTATAGGCGATGGCAAATTGGGTGCCCGCGGCCAGGCAGGTGCAGAGCGTGAGGAGAAAGAGCGCCACGGCAAGAAGCAAGGATTTGACAGACGGGCGCGGAAGAACGGGGATATAAAATTGCGCACGCGGGGGAAGATCGCGCCAATCGGCGGGAGCCGGGAACGTATCCACAGTGGAATCATAGGGTGGCGTGCTCACAAAAAGTTTGGACGATCAAAAGAGATTTGCAAATACAAGTACAGCACAATTCGATGAGTTTGCGCCAGCGGGTCAAAACATCGCAACGGATAAGTGTGAGAAGGGCGTCAATCGTGGCGCAGGGCGACCATGGGGTCGATTCGGGAGGCGCGGCGGGCGGGGATCCAGCAGGCGAGCGAGGCCACGCCAAGGAGGATGGCGGGAGCGGTTGCGAAGGTGGCGATGTCAGTGGGAGTGACGCCATAAAGGAGAGTTGAGAGAAGGCGCGTGACTGCGAATGCGCCGAGGACTCCAATGACGATGCCGATGGCGGCGAGTGTCAGGCCCTGGCGGAAGACAAGTGCGAGGATGTTGCTCTGTCGCGCGCCGAGGGCCATGCGGACACCGATTTCATTCGTGCGCTGGGCCACAAAAAAGTGCATGAGGCCGTAGATGCCGATTGCAGATAAGAGCAGAGCGGCCAGCGAAAAGAGGCCGAGCAAAGAGGTTTGAAAACGCCGCGAGGCGGTTTGTTCACCAAGCAGTTGGTCCACCGTAGTCACGTTGAATCTCGCTACAGTTTTGTCCAGGGACTGGATTGCGCTTTGCACGGAGGGGGCGATGGTTTGCGGGCCTGAAGAGGTACGCACGATGACATCGAGCATGTCGTCGGTTTCCTGCGCGTGTGGGCGGAAGACTTGCGGTGCTACCTGGTTCTCCAGGCCTTGGCGGTGCATGTCGCCGGTGACGCCGACGACGGTGATCCAGGGGTTGGGTTGCTGGCTGGGGAAGCGGAAGCGCTTTTCTAGGGGATCATCGTTAGGCCAGTAGAGCCACGCCATGGTTTCGTTGATGATGGCGACGGGAGAGGAGTCGCGTCGATCCTGGTCTGAAAAAAAGCGGCCTTGTTTGAGCGGGATGCCGGCGGTTTCGAAAAATGGACCAGCGATTCCGTCATCGCAGGGGGCATTTTGCTGCGGAGGGCGGCCTTCGATCTCGACGGAGTCTTCAGGGTCCGATCGGAGTAAGTCAGTAATGGCGGCGGCTGAGCGGACCCCCGGAACGAATCGGGCGCGCTCAATGGCTTCGCGGAAATAGGCGACCTGCTGGTCCGCGGTTTTCCCGATGTGGAGATCAATGCGCATGACCAGAAGTTTTTCGGGGCGGAAGCCTGGATTTACGCTTTGGAGGAGAACGAAACTGTGGAGCATGAGGCCGGCGCCAGCCAAAAGAACAAGCGCGATGGAAAATTCCACGACTACCAGAACATTGCGGATGCCGCGGTCCGCGATGGTATTCCACCCGCGGCTTCGAGCGAGAGCTGTGCCGGATCGCATGGCGGGCCAGAGGGCAGATGCTGTTGCCGCAAAGAGAGAAAGACAAAGTGTGAACAGAAGTACGTGCGGATCGATGTGGGCTTCGTCCAAGCGGGGGATGTCTCGTGGCCCAAACGCGATAAGAGCTTTCAATGCGGAAGCTGCAAGAGCGAGCCCGAGCGAGCCTCCGGCGACCGACAGCACGAGGCTCTCGGTCAAGAGCTGTGCTGTGAGCGCCACACGGCCTGCGCCTAGCGCTCTGCGGACGGAGAACTCTCGCTCGCGCGCTGAACCGCGAGCGAGAAGAAGATTGGCGACGTTGGTGCACGCGATGAGCAGCATCAGAACCACGGAACCAAAAAGCACGATGAGCGAAAGCCGGATGCGGCCGGTGGTTTGCGTGTAAAGAGGAACGACACGAATGCCGGGTAGGTTTTTGCTTTCGGGATGCTCGGATTGGAGCTGGCGACCAATGACTGTTAGTTCGGATTGCGCTTCTTGCCAGCCGGTGCCGGGGCGGATGCGGCCGAGCGCGTACCAGATGGAAGAGGAACGCGGGCTGGCGCGATCACGGGCAGCCCAGTAGGGATGAGCGGTCATTGGCTCCCAGACTTGTGTATCGGCGAATGGATATTGGAATGAGGCGGGCATCACGCCGATGATGCGTGACTTGCGGGCATCCAGGATTAGGTCAGAGCCGAGGACTTGAGAGGAGCCGCCGAAACGGCGTTGCCAGAGTCCGTAGCTAAGCACAGCGACGGATTCACCGCGGCTTTCTTCGTCTGGGGAAAACACACGTCCGAGAATCGGCTCGACGCCCAGCAACGGGAAGAAATTAGCAGAGACGCGAGCGGAGCGCATGCGTTCTGGAGGACCGTCCTTGCTGCCTAAAAGAAAAGTTTGTCCGATGAAGGGCGTCATGTCCTCAAACGTGCGGCTGCGGGCTTTCCAATCGGCGAAATTGAGAAGCGAGACACGGCCTTCCTGGACGTTGTGGGCGGGATCCTCCGACCAGAGCATGGCTAGGCGAGCGGGTTCCCTGTAGGGAAGAGGGCGGAGGAGGACGGCGTTAATCACGCTGAAGATGGCGGTGTTTGAACCGATGCCCAGGGCCAGCGTGAGGACGACAACGGCGCTAAATCCGGGGCGACGCCAGAACAAGCGGAAAGCGTGACGAAAATCGCGCGAGAGCTGATCCCAGAGAAGCCATCGGCCGCGCTGATAAAATGCTTCTTGAAGCAAGGTGACGTTTCCGAAAGATCGACGAGCGGCGGCTTCGGCATCGGCACGTCGTCTCTCATTTTGCTGGAGATCGTCTGCTTCATGTGCCAGATGCGAATTGATTTCCTGGGCGAAATCGTTGGATGGACGTTTTTTGCGCCAGAACATTGCCTATACCCCTGCTTCACCGGGGGCGAGAATTCTGGAAATCGCTTTGGCTACGCGGCGCCACTGGCTGGTCTTTTGTGCAAGCTGTTTGCGGCCTTTGGCCGTGAGCGTGTAGAAGCGCGCTTTGCGATTGTTTTCCGATACACCCCAAGCGGCTTTGACCCAACCCTTGTCTTCGAGCCGTTGCAAAGCGAGATAGAGCGAGCCGTGGTCCACCAGAAAAACCTCATCGGATTGCCTTTGGATTAAGCGAGCGATTCCCTGACCGTGGCGGGAACCCAGGACGAGTGTGCGCAGGATCAATAAATCCAAAGTGCCTTGGAGCAAGGCTTCTTTCTCGTTGCCGGTGTTTTGGGAAGGCATCCGACACGAACGTACTCTTGCTTGGGTCGGATGTCAACAGGAGGTGTCACTCGTGTCTTAGCAGGTTATTGCAAGTGCCAAGGATAGAGTGACGATTGGATGGAGCGCGGAGTTGGACTAAGCCGTCTTTTTTGCGGCTTCTATGCCTTGGAGTTCTTTGCCCGGTTTGAAGCGGACGGCTTTGCCCGGGGGGATGCTGACTTCTTCGCCGGTGCGGGGGTTGCGGCCGATGCCGGTTTTGCGGGGCTTGACGCTGAAGACGCCGAAGCGGCGGAGTTCGATGCGCTGACCGCGGCCGAGAGCTTGTTTCAAGGAATCGAAAACGGTTTCGACGGCTTGCTCGGCTTTGGTGCGGCTGATGAGAGTCTTGGCGACAACCGCATTCACGATGTCCAGCTTGATCACACGCGCCTCCTGCTTCTGTGGCAAATGCTAGAGGCTGCGCCGCAGGTTGTCAAGACGAGATGGGTACACTACACTGTCCTTCCTTTTGGCGAACTTTGTTTTACGAACTTTCTTTTGACGCTGCAGATTTTATTGGATGATTGAGGAGGCATGGATGTCCGTTAAGCCAGACCGGTGGATCCGCAAAATGTCGCTCGAACACAAGATGATCGAGCCGTTCACGGACCGGCAGGTGCGCGAAGGCGTGATCAGCTATGGAGTCTCGTCGTATGGCTACGACATCCGCGTGGCGGACGAATTTCAGATTTTCACGAATGTGAATTCAACGATTGTGGATCCCAAGCATTTCGATCCGAGGTCGCTGGTGCCATTCAAGGGCGATGCGTGCCTGATTCCGCCGAATTCATTTGCGCTGGCGAGGTCGGTGGAATATTTCCGGATACCGCGGAATGTTTTGACGATTTGTTTGGGGAAGTCGACGTACGCGCGGTGCGGGATTATCGTGAACGTTACGCCATTTGAGCCGGAGTGGGAGGGGTTTGTGACGCTGGAGATCAGCAATACCACGCCTTTGCCTGCGAAGATTTATGCGAATGAAGGGTTGTGCCAGGTGCTTTTCTTCGAGTCGGATGAAGATTGCGAAGTGAGTTACAAGGATAAGAAGGGGAAGTATCAGGCGCAGAGCGGGATCGTCCTGCCGCGGTTGTAAATCTAGAGTGTTAAGACTTCGGCTGCAAAGCTAAATCTGAGTGGAGATTTGAGTGAGTTTAATGTTGGCGACGGGATATTTGTGTTCGCGCCAGGCTTCGAGGCCGCCTTCGAGGGGGCGAATACGAGTGATGCCTTGTTTTCTGAGGAGGAGCGCCACACGGGCGCTGGTGGCTTCGTTTGGTCAAGTGCAATAGAGGATGATTTCACGATCATGGGGCAGCAGATCGTTTTTCTCCTCGAGTTCCTTGGCGTCCATGCGGAAGGCGCCCGGGATGGTTTCCGGGTCGGCCTCGAAATCCATGGAATGACGGAGATCGACGATGACGAGGTCTTCACCGGCGTCAAGCTTGCGCTTCAATTCCTCGACAGTGATCCTGGCGATGCGAAGTTCGCGCAGGAAGCGCTTGCGCGCGAGGAATTTGTAACCGATATAGGATGCGAACGCGGCAACGAGAATGACGGCGAGCCAGCCGCCGAGAGAGGCGGCGTGTTCAGCGATGCGCTCGATCTCGCCGCTGAAGACATAGCCGAGGCCAAGGAAGGTGCCGCCCCAGAGCATCGAGCCAGCGGAATCGAAAAGCAGAAAGCGCCTCGCGCGCATCTGGAAGACGCCGGCCAGTGGCGGAGCAACCGTGCTGAGGCCAGGAAGGAACTTGGCGAAAATCAGAGAGCGTGCGCCCTGCTTGGAGAAAACGCCTTCGGTGCGGCGGACACAAGAGTCAGGCTCGATGGAAATCTTGCAAAGGAATTGAAGCACTCTGATGCCTTTGCGGAGGCCGAGTTGATACCAGAGCGAATCGGCACAAACCGCCGCAAAAGTGACCACGAAGAGCGAAGCAAAAATATTCAGTTGATGAGAGCCTGCGAGCGCGCCTGCGGCTAGCAGTAGCGGAAGCGAAGGCACGGGCACCCCCGCTTGTTCGGCGAAGACCCAGGCAAGCAAGACGACGTAACCGTGATGGAGAAGAAACTCGAGAGTGCGGTGCATTTTGCCGGGCTGGTTCCTCTATTGTTCGTGTAACCGATTATTTAGAGACGATAGGAGAAGTATGCCCCCAGCGGCCTGACATGACAAATTCCGTTAAAAGCTTGCGTGTTCGTGGAGCGTTTTCGCGATCTTGCAGTTTTTGAGAGAGGGAATTCGGATCGCCCGGAAAGCCAACGGCAATAGCGGCGATGGGCTCGCAGTCCTCGGGAATTTCGAAGACTTGTTTGGCTTTGGCGGGATCAAATCCAGCCATCTGGTGAACGGCAAGACCTCTGGCGGTAGCTTCGACGCTGAGCAGTGCGGTCGCGGCGCCGGTATCGTAAAAAGCGTTGCGATTCGGATTGCCGTTTGGGAACTTGAGGCGCGAGACGGCGAGGAGGAGCACCGGTGCGTTCTTAGCCCAGTCGGCATTGAACTCCACCAGTACACTCACCATTTTCGCAAAGTCTTCCGCATTGTCTTTCGTGGCGACGAAGTAGGCCCAAGGCTGCTCGTTGTTGCTGGAGGGAGCCCAGCGCGCGGCTTCGAACAGGCTTGCGAGAATCTCACGGTCAACGGGCTTGTCAGAGAAGGCGCGCGGACTCCAACGATGGCGGATGAGATCGTGGACCGGGAAATTTGTTGGAGCTGGCTTGTGCATTGTTTCTTCCTTAGCTTATTTCAGGGATTAGATGAACGAAAGCGAGTGAACGGTGCGTGCCAAACTGGGACTTAGTGTTTGTGGTCGATTTTCGAGGTCACTCGGAGCGCAGAGACACTTAACTCTTCGCTCCGAGAGACGCCGAACCTTCTGTGAGCTACGCCAGCGAGTTCGCAGGCTTGATTGTGCTGGGGCCGATTACTTGGCAGCTTTCGTGAACATTTCGGCGTCGATGGTGATGGAGATTTCATCGCCGATCATACCTGGGCCGTAAGTGATGCCAAAATCCTGGCGAATGATTTTGGAACTGGCGTTAACGCCGACGCGCTGATTGCCCCAGGGGTCCTTGACGGGGGCGGTGGGACCATCCACATCCAAGACGACTTCTTTCGTGGTGCCGCGAATGGTGAGATCGCCAGTGACTTTGAGCTTGCCGGGGGCTACTTGCGCGACCCGCTTGGATTTGAAAGTGATGGTCGGGTAGTGTTCGACGTCAAAGAAATGATCGCTTTTGAGATCCTTGTCGCGGTCCGGGACGCGCGTGTCAACGGAACCCGCATCAATCGTGACATCCACGGTGGATTTGGTGATGTCCTTGTCATCCAACTGGAGAGTGCCAGTTACTTTCGTGAATGCGCCTCGAACGGTGGAGATTGCGAGGTGCTTGACCGCAAATTGAGCTGACGAATGCGCCGGGTCGATTTGCCAGGTGGAAGTGGCCGCGGGTGCAGGCAGGGAAAGAACTGCTGCCAGTCCGGCGGCGACTGCGATGCGAGAGAAAATTTGGCCCATAGGTGTTGCCTCCTTAACTGAGTGCTGCGTCTAAGCAGATTTTAATTTTGCTGCGTTTACTCTGGTCCGCGAGCGCGGACTTCCTCCAACAGCTCGACGAGAGTCTTTAAGCGTGCAGCGGGCAGGTGATGGAACTGACGCTTGTGAAGCTCGTGAACAGGCTGATCGAGACTTTTCAAGAGAGCTAGACCCGCTGGAGTGATACGCGTTTTGATGACGCGGCGGTCATCGGTTTGGCGCTGGCGGGAGATGAGGCCGCGCTTTTCCATGCGGTCGAGGAGGCGGGTCATGTCGGGGTCGTGAGAAATCATGCGTTCCCCGATGCCGTTGCAAGGGAGGCCTGCGGGTTCGGCGCCACGGAGAATGCGGAGGACATTGTATTGGGTGCCGGTGAGGCCATGAGGCTTGAGGAGTTGCTCGGCTTCGAGGCCGAGGCAGTCGGCGGTCTTTTGAAGGGAGATGAAGATACGGGCCTCGACGGGGAGAGTTGGATGGGAGATGGTGCGGCGACTCATGGCGCTACGATAGTTGTTATGACGACTAATGTCAAGAGGAAAGAATTCGCAGCGAGCAGCGGTCTTTGCTGCCCGGGCCGGCACCGAGAGCGGCGGCTGCTTTCAGGACCCGTGCACGATTTTGAGAATGTCGGCGGCCGAATTCACGCATCGCGGTTCGCCCAACGAACCGATCATGTCCTCGGGGAGCGTAGCTCCGAGTCCGGCCCTTGCAACGATTGGCGGCCCTCCGGGGAAATACAAAACGATCGGACACTTTTTGAGCACATTAAACAACGCCTCCCAGAGGCGCTGATCTGCGCACGGCTTTTCCACATGGAAGGACAAAAGTGAAGATGAGGGCGAACCGTCCGCGCAGGGCAATGCCTTCACTCCGATGTGGCATCCGTTCACCGCATTCGTACCGGATGCTCCAATAATCGGCTTGGGATTCTTCCTCGATGATTGGGAAAAGGGATCGAAGGTCGGACCTTGAAATCTCAAGTAGCTCGCCATGAACGGCGGGTTGGAAATAGAGATCGAAGCTCATGCGTTCTCCGTTTTAGGGCTTGTGAACGGGGCGAAGGTGAATTTCGCTTAGGAAGCTTCGCGGGCCTTGGGTGACGATCATTTCGACGGCATGGGCCACGTCTTCTGGTGAAAGCACCCTGGAGGGATCTTTCGAGCTCCGTGTAGAAAACTCGGTGGCGACGCTGCCGGGACAGATGACGCTGACGCGGACGCCGTGTTCGCGGAGGTCTTCGGCCATGCAGGCGGAAAGGCCTTGAAGGCCCCACTTCGAGGCGCAATAGATGCCGCCGCCAGCGAAGGCGTTGCGGCCGGCGAGCGAACTGATGTTAATGATGTCGCCGGCGCCGCGCTTGGCCATGGCAGGGGCTACTGCGCGGGAGACGAGGAAGGCGCTCTTGAGATTTGTGTTGAGGACGCGGTCCCAATCGGCCTCGGTTTTTTCGTGGGCCGGACCGAAAAGGCCAATGCCGGCATTGTTGACCAGGATGGAGATGGGGCCGAGTGCGGCCTGAGTTCTGTCCACGAGGGCGGTTACATCGGCGGATCGCGAGACGTCAGCGATCTGCGAATGGACTGGCGAACCTGATTGCTTGAGCTCAGCCTCGGTAGCGGTAAGGGCCTGGGGATCGCGGCCGCAGATGGCGACGGCAGCGCCCAGTTGGGCAAGGCGGAGCGCGATGGCGCGACCGATGCCACGATTGCCACCGGTGACGAGGGCGACGGAGCTGAGGAGCGGGGCGGTTTGCTGGGGCGATGAATTTATAGATACATTTTGAGGCATTTGAATTCTTCCTCTCGCTTGCCACCTTTTTTGTGCGAAACTCATCTTACCACCCAGGAGTCTGAGCAGTTCCCGCAGGGCTTGGGATCCTCGAAGGTGTGTTGGGAAGACGGAGAGATGCCTCAAGGCGGATGGAATGCTTCCACAGGCTCTTTGCATTTTCCTGAGATGACAGCTTGCGGATAGACTGGGGCTTTCCCTATAATTCCAAAGTTTTGGAACCAAAGCAATCTTTGAACCAACGCGATTATTGGCAGAGGCTGTGAAAAAAAACCGGCAAGGAAAATCCAGAGTTGAAGTTCGGGCGAGGAGAGTGGGAATGAGTGGAACACGCAAAGTGGCAGGCCTCGCGATTGTCGCGGCGCTTTGTCTGATTCTAGGGAACGGGCTGAGCGCGGTGGCGCAGGCCCAGGCGCCGGCAGCGGGAGGGCAGGACGCCGGAGCGGGGAAGCAGCCGTATACGATGGCGGAGTACAACTCGTACCAGGCTTGCGCGAGTGAGAAGGTTCCCGCCACGCAGTTGAAGTGCCTCGATGATTTCGTCTCGAAGTATCCCAATTCCGCGTTGCTGATTTACGTCTATCCGCTCTACGTCCAGGCTTACGGGCAGCTGAAGAATTATCAGAAGGTGATCGAGTACTCGGACAAGGTCGTCGGGCTCGGAAGTAAAATTGACGCGGGCGTGCTATATCAAGCGTTGTACGCGCACTGCTTTGCCTATAACGCCCTGAGCCCAGCCCAACAGGCGGACCCTGCAACAGCGAAGGCAGCGAGAGATGCAGCCGTTGCCGGATTAAAGGCGCTAGATGATGTCAAGAAACCCGACACCATGACGGATGATGCGTTTGCAGCGCAAAAAAAGCAGATTCAGATTTATTTCAACGGGACTGCCGCTCAGGCTTCAGCGGCCATAAAGGACTACGCAGGGGCAATACCCTTCTATAAGGCTATGCTGGCGCTGAATCCGGACGACGGAGTTACGAGTTACCGGTTGGGGCTGGCGTACGAAGCGTTGACCCCGCCACAGCACATGGATGCTTTCTGGTCGATCGCACGCGCTGTCTCGGCGAAGGGAGCGACGCAAGCCCAATCTACGAAGGTGAAGGATTATCTGCGAAAGTTGATCGTGAACTACCAGCAGGCCGCTTGCGAAAACTTGACGGATGCGGAGCTGGCAGAGCTACTGCAACTGGCAGGCAGTTCGGCGCAGCGCCCGGCCAGCTACAACATCCCGAGCAGCGCGGATTTGGATGCGGTGCGGAAAGACATGACCATCAAATCGGTGGTGGAGGATTTGAAGGCAGGCGGCGACAAGTCCAAGGTCACCTGGCTGGCGGCGTGTGGACTGGAGTTTCCTGGCGTGCCTGGGAAAGTGATTGAAAATGTTCCCGGAGAAGTTGCCGTGCTCAAGGTTGCCTTCGTGACGAGCGATGCGGAGTTCGATGCCGCGACGGTGCCGAACATGGAGGTGAAAATAGTTGGGCAGCCCGATGTGGCTCGCGTAGAGAAGGACAGCGCGATTCACTTTACGGGGACTCTGGTTTCCTATGATCCGGACCCGGCTTTCATGTTGCACTGGGAAAAGGGCAAGGTGAACGAAGAGGACATTCCGAAGGAAAAGTCCGCGCCTAAGAAGACAGTCAAGAAGAAGCCTTCCAGCAAGTAAAGCGACTGAACAGGGTTAAATTACGAACGGCTCTTTGGCTTTGCCAGAGGGCCGTTTTTCTTTTGGGCGACGAGCTTCTCTCGTTAAACAGCGCTGCGTGATAAAGAGGGCCGGGCCCTTACAGGGTAAAAAAGCCTGCCCTGACAAAGATTTGGGAGAAACCGGTTTAGCGGGAGTGGTGATTTCTTGAAGCGAGCTTGTATTCGTCGATCTTGCGGCTGAGCGTGTTGCGGTGAATGCCGAGAACTTGCGCGGCGCGGGATTGGTTGCCGTTGGCGCGGTCCAGGACGCGCTTGATAAAACGCTTCTCGAATTCTCCTACAGCCTCATCGAACAGGATGCCCCGATCCACCATTTGTGTGACAAGCCCCTCGAGTTGATCTTTCACGATCGCACGCTCCGCAGAATTTGTTCTAGTTTGTTCTGGGCCCGTTTGCAGTTACGTTTGCAGCTATTGGTCGAGCTCGTGCCCTGCCAGGATGCGATACGCTTCCCGGTATTTGGCACGCGTGGCAGCGACAACGTCGAGCGGAAGTTCCGGGCCGGGCGGGGTTTTGGGCCAGCGGATTCGCTCGAGATAATCGCGCACAAACTGTTTGTCGAAAGAGGGTTGGGGGCCGCCAGGCTGGTATTGAGCGGCGGGCCAGAAGCGCGAGGAGTCTGGAGTAAGCGCTTCGTCGATCCACATGAGGGAGTTGACGGCGTCGCGGGAGCCGAGGGTGCTATTGAGAAGGCCGAATTCGAATTTGGTGTCGGCGACGAGAATGCCTCGAGGCTCGGCATAGGCTGCGGCGCGGCGGTAGATATCGATGCTGACGGAGCGGACGCGTTCGGCCAGATCTGTGCCGATGAGCGACGCGGCTTGCTCGAAAGAGATGTTTTCGTCGTGGCCGGTGGCGGCTTTCGTGGCGGGAGTAAAGATGGGTTCGGGCAAGCGATCGGACTCGCGCAGACCAGCAGGGAGGACGATGCCGCAGATTTTTCCGGTGGATTCGTAGTCTTTCCAGCCGGAGCCGGAAACGTAGCCGCGCACGACGCACTCGATGGGAAGCGGTTGCGTCTTGCGAACGACCATGGAACGGCCGTCGAGTTCCTCGCGGAAGGCGTTGAAAGCGGCAGGGAATTCCGTGGAGCTCAGGACGTGGTTGGGGATGACGTTCTTGAAAAGATCGAACCAGAAGAGAGAAAGCTGAGTGAGGACGCGGCCTTTGTCGGGAATGGGAGTCGGGAGAATCACGTCGAACGCGGAGAGCCGGTCGGTAGCGACGATAAGCAACTTGTCTCCGAGATCGTAGATATCGCGGACCTTCCCGCGCGCCGCGGGAGTGAGACCGGCGAAATGCGTTTCTTGAATGATGCGACTCACAGGACTGGCAGCCACAGAAAAGTTTCTCCCCGAAGGTGCGGAGCATTCTAACGCAGTGGCTCGTCGAGGGGAAGCCGCGCACAGAGGAAATCTTTTGAAGTATTGTGAGGCTAAAGATTTGTTTTTTTGTCGGCTTACGACGAACAGCCAAGAGTTTCCGTTTTGAAGACTTGTTCCCAATGGGCGCCGTCTCTAGTTCTGTGAAAAATCAGATAGCGATGAGTCTGCGTTTGGAGAGAGACGAGCTTGGTGACGAGTTCGTCCTGACCGTTCCCGAACAAGTCGGCGTGATCGACGAAACGGAGATGTTCCTCATCCGTTTCGGTCTCAGAAAGGTGCAGCCAGAGGAGTTCTGGAACGAGCTTCTCGCCGGGCTGGTTCGCCACAAAAAATATGGTGTGAACAAGGCCTTCGTTGTCGCCAGTATCGAGAGAGAAGGACCCGATCAGGCTGGGCTGCGGGGAAGGCGCTAGATAAGTGCGAGTGACGTATTCAGCGCGGACGTTAGGCAGCAGGGCTTCGGGGATTCCATGTTCGCTGAAGATTTCGCGAGCAAGGGCGAGTGCGCTGGCACGTTGTTCGGCGGTGGCCGGTTCGCGCGACGCAACTCGGAAGTCGCTTTGCTGGGCGGTGGTTGCGAGGGCGCGCACCTGGCCGCGAATTTTAACCGTGCCTGTGTACGTCAAGCTCGCTGTAGTGGAATCGCGATTCCTTTCGCCTAGTTGGCCTTCTCCAATGGGAGCTCCGCCAAAGAGCAGCGCATACTTTTTTCCCGGCTGCAGATATTGTGCCGCAAAGTTCTCTGAATTTTGTTCGTCGGAGAGGCAACTCGTCTGCACCGGGGTCAAATTGGATTCGTTAACCGTCGCGATTGGCTCGATACGAAGCTGGCCTCGAGGTTGTTCTTCGACAGCGAGCCAGACGCGCTCCTCGGCGGTCGCTTCGCCAGCGGAAGGGTCTTGTGATGGATTTTGAGGCTTGTGAAAAATGACGGGAAAAGAAAGGAATACAAATACGGCGCAGGTCCGCAGAACTGCAGAGTGCATGGACTGGTCTCGATTTCTCCGCCGCGGAGTGGATTCTAGCGCAAACGCTCTCGCGTTGCATCTGAGGATGGTCTCTTTGGTGCTTAGGCGGCTGAAGCTGCTTTTTGTTTGGGGGCCGGCGCTTCGTCGCCTTCCCAGCGGACGCTGACGAGCTTGGAGACGCCGGGCTCCTGCATGGTGACGCCGTAAAGAACGGAGCCGGTCTCCATGGTTTTGCGGTTGTGAGTGACGATGATGAATTGCGTTTGGCCGCTCATGTCGCCGACGAGGCGGGTGAAGCGGCCGACGTTGGCTTCGTCGAGAGGTGCGTCCACCTCGTCGAGAATGCAGAACGGGCTCGGTTGATAGCGGAAGATGGCGATGAGCAGGGCGAGTGCGGTCATGGCTTTTTCGCCGCCGGAGAGCAGGAGAACGTTTTGCATGCGCTTGCCGGGAGGGGAAGCGACCACGTCGATGCCGGCGTCGCCGGAGCTGTCGATCTCGGTTAGACGCATTTCCGCCATGCCACCGCCAAAAATCGTGTGGAACGCTTCGGAAAAGTTGTGGTTGATGGCGTTAAAGGCTTGTTCAAATTTTTCGCGGGAGACCAGGTCGAGTTCGGCAATGGCTTGCTGCGTGTCGGCGATGGATTTGAGAAGGTCGTCGCGCTCGCGGGTCATGAAGGTGAAGCGCTGCTCGCACTCGTTGAATTCTTCGAGAGCCATCATGTTGACGGGACCCATGGCTTCGATGCGCTGCTTCATCTCGCGGTAATTCGTTTCCGCCACGGCGAGTTCTTCGCCGGTCATAAAGGCGGCTTCCGTGGCGATGAGATCCTCGGGCTGCGCATTGACCTCCGTCATGCAGGTTTCGCGGAGATGCTGGCGGTCTGAATCGTTCCGGGCGTGATCCACTTCCGCGTGGCCGCGCTGTTCGCGAAGTTCCTGGAGCGACTGGCGGCCAGCGCGCAGATGATCTTCCATTTGCGTGACGCGCGTCCGGCCGTTGTCCCACTCCTGCTCGAGCTGGCGCTGGCGGACTTCGAGGCGAAGTTTTTCGCCGCGGAGGCCTTCGAGTTGTTGCGCGAGCTCTTCACTTTGCTTGGTCAGAGCGGCGGTCTCATCCCAAATCGAAGATTCCTGCTGTAGAAGTGCGGTTTCGCGCCGATCGAGTTCCGCGCGCTCCTCTTGCAAACGCGCCGCAAGAGCATCGGCGGCGGAAAGCCGTTCGTTGAGGGCGGCGAGTTCGGCGCGGCCGGAAGCGAGTTCGTTCTGCTCGGTCTGCACCGACCCGCGAAGCTGCGCGAGTTGTTCGACGAGCCGCGTGCTCTCGGTTTCTGCTTCCGCGCGGCTGATGGCTGCCGCAGCGTGTTGATGCTTCGCGCGTTCGGCACGCATTCTTGCGTCTTCGGAGTCTTTGCGGAGGCGCAGCAGTTCGTTCTGGCAAACGGTAAGTTCGAGGCCGAGCCGTGCTAGTTCGCTTTGCATGTGCTCGTGACGATGTGTTGCAGAGAAGACGCTGCGTTCGGCGTCGCGTTGCTGGAGCGTAATCTGTTCGAGGGACTGCTCTGCTTCGCGCAGTTCCGTGCTCACTTGCGCCAGCGCGGCTTGCGCTTCGCTCATTTCATGCTCGAGATGCGAGACCTCGGCGTCGAGGGCTCGGAGTTCGCGCTTCATGCCGAGCGGGCCGGCTTCATCGGCACGGCCGCCTGTTACCATGCGACCCTGGTAGCAAGTGCCGTCGGGCGCAACGAAAGCGAACTGCGGATTGTCGCGTGCCAGCGTTTCAGCAGCCGTCGAGCTGTTCGTCAAATAGGCGGAACGCAGGCGCGGAAGAAACTGCTTGGCGGCGGCGCCCAGGGGATCGCGGAAGCCGACCAGTTTATCCAAGCGAGAGATTACGCCGTCTTCGATGTGGAAGTTAATGATCGGCTCGTATTCGGCCAGGCGCAAGTTGCGCAGCGAATCGACGAAAAAAGTCGCGCGACCGCCGACTTCATCGCGGAGCAAGGAAACGCCGGCGCGGGCGTGGTCATAGGTTTCCACAACGACGTACTCGAGTTCGTCGCGAAGATATTGCTCGATGGCGGCTTCGTGTTGCTCTTCGACTTCGGCGTAATCCGCGAGCACACCGACGGCGTGGAAGCTTTGGCCGCCTCCGCGTTCATTGGCGGCGAAGAGTTTTTGCACGGCATCGGCGGTGTAGGAACGATCGTTGAGAATCTGTGTGAGCGTTTCATGGCGAGCGCGAACGCCGGAAAGAGAATCACGCAGCACGTCCGCCTTCTGCGTCGTGGTCTCGCGCTGCTGGCGCAAGTCCGAGATGCGCCCTTGCAGGGTTGCAGCGTTTTGGCTCAGCGCATTGAGCTGGCCGCTCGCGGCTTCCCAGTCGTAGGCCGCCTGGTCGGCTTCGTCGCGAATACGAATGGAAGTCTCGAGGAGTTCGTGCTCGCCCAGTTCACGCTTGCGGAGCGCCTCGAGGTGATGGATGAGCGCTTCTTCGGCCTGCTTTTGTTCGCCATGGAGACGAAGCAGGCTATCGCCAGCTTCCGATGCGGAGCGGCGCAAAGCTTCGATGCGCGCTTCGGATTCCTGAATTTGAGTGGTGCGCGATTCTGCTCTCGCGGCAAGCTCTTCCACGCGGCTGGAGAGGACACCGGACTCTTTACGGAGCGAGATTACTGTAAGCTGCTGCGTGCTGCTGCGAGCCTGCCACTCCGTCGCTTGCGCGGTCGCTTCCGCCATTTCGGCGGAGATTTGCGTGCGCCGCGAGCCGAGTTCCGTAGCGCGCTGCTGGTTGAAGCTAATGCGGTTCTCTGTGCGATCGACTTCCAGGGTGGTGAGATTTAAAACATTTTGATTCTGGCGAATCTCGGCGTCTAGTTCGTAGATGCGCTGGTTGAGGCGGTCTTGTTCGCCCTCCTGCTGCTGAATGGTTTGGGCGTGCTGGGTTTCCGCGGCGGTGAGTTCCGCGAGTTGCTTGGCGATGCGCTCCGCTTCCGCATCCAGCTCGCGGGCTTTTCCCGCGAGCATCTGGCGGACGATGCCGCGCATTTGGTCGCGAATCTCGGCATAGCGGCGCGCTTTGGACGCTTGGCGCTTCAGCGAGCCGAGCTGCTTTTCCACTTCGACAACGATATCGTTCACGCGCGCAAGATTGAGCTTCGAGGATTCGAGTTTGGCTTCCGCGAGGCGCTTCTTGGTCTTGAATTTTGTGACGCCGGCGGCTTCTTCAATGATGGCACGGCGTTCCATCGGTTTCGTGGAAAGGATCAGGCCGATGCGGCCCTGTTCGATGATGGCGTAGGAATCGGGGCCGAGACCCACTCCCATGAACATTTCTTGAATATCTCGGAGGCGCGCGATGCGGCCATTGATCAGATATTCGCTTTGGCCGGAGCGGTACAGCCGGCGTGTGACCACGACTTCGCCTGGTTTGGTGGCGAGGACCGGTTTGTCGCCGCCTTTCTTGCGGCGCTTGCCTTTGAGAAACTCGGGAGCGGTGGCAGAGGCTTCGTCAGGATGCGAAGCAGAATCTTGCGATGCTGCTCCTTCTTGCTGTGGTTCGGGGGCCGGCGCGGGGTCAAGCGAGAGAATTTGTATGTTCGAGTCGTCAGCAGGGACTGGATCGCCATGGGTGGCGGGGGAATCTATCGCTGAGCCTTCTCCAGTGCCTTCGATCATTGCGCTTTCGAGAACGAAGCGCGCGGCTTCGGCCAGTTCGGCGTCTTCCATGGTGATGGTTACTTCCGCCATGCCCAGCGGCGGCCGCTTAACCGTGCCGTTGAAGATACAATCGGCCATGCGTCCGGCGCGGAGGGACTTATGGCTCTGTTCGCCGAGCACCCAGGAGATGGCATCGACCACATTGGATTTGCCGCAGCCGTTGGGCCCGACGATGCACGTTGTGCCGGAACCACTGAAGGTGACGACGGTGCGGTCAGAAAACGACTTAAAGCCAACAATTTCCACTTTTCGTAGCTTAAGCAAGATGTCCTCTTTTTGTCGTCAATCGCGCTTCCCGGCCCTCAAATAGTTCGACGCAGACTGCGAATATTCGCTGCACAACAGGGGCCAAGGGCAAAACACGTGTACAGAGACGACGCTTTGTTCCTCGAGGGGAGGTCTTTCGAGCGACAAGTCGACCGGCTTGCGGTCGCTTAGACAAACGTGTGGCAGGTTCTCAGTCAGAGGCCCAGCCGCCTGGCGCGTGGATGGCGGTACGGGAAAAAAGACTACCACGAGCATTGTGGAGTGTAAAGGGCTACGCAACAGATGGTGTTCGATTGTGGCCGACCACAATGAGTGCGCTTCGCAAACGTCTTCTCGATCAGCCGAGAAACTCCCGGGCGCGGTTCGTAGGGCTATCCAAGTTGTAACCAAAAGTGGTGATTCTCGACCCCCGAGAGCATCAATCGCCGTAATATGCCAACAAGTGGAAAGAGAACGGCAAGGCGCAACTTGGGAGCCCCGCCACGTGAAGAAGCTGCGATTCCTCGTTTCACTGATCACCAAAGACAACGACTACCAACTCCAGCAGGCCGCTTCGGCGGAGACGGCTGCACGCGAACTCGGAATCGACCTCGAGATTGTGTACGCCGACGGCGATACGATCACGCAGAGCACGCAAGTGCTCAAGGCCATACAAGCGCAACCTACTTCGCGACCGGACGGGATTATCGTTGAACCCGCGGGCGGAACCGGGCTCCCGCAGGTAGCGAAGGCAGCCATCGAGGCGGGGATTGCGTGGGGACTCGTCAATCACGACGCGGGATACGTTGCGGAGTTGCGGCGAGGCTCGAAGTCGCCAATCTTTATTGTGACAAGCGACCATACGGAGATTGGGAGAATTCAGGCACGGCAGCTAGCGGCGCTGGTCCCCGAGGGTGGCGCTGTTTTGTACATCATTGGTCCCACGGAAAGCGCGACGGTTAAAGACCGCAAAGCGGGGTTCGAAGCCATTTGCCCGAAAAATCTGCGCGTCACGGTGCTGCGAGGCAAATGGACGGAAGAGAGCGGCCACCGTAGCTTGGCGACTTGGTTGAAACTGGGTGGATCGAGCAAATTGAGCATTGTAGCTGTGGCGGCCCAAAATGATGCGATGGCCATGGGTGCGAGAAAAGCTCTCAAGGAAATAAGTGATCCACAGGAACGGGAAAAATGGCTGAGCCTGCCGTTCACAGGCATCGACGGGTTGCTGATGACTGGTCAAGCATGGGTTCGCGCCGGCTCGCTGACTGCCACGGTGATTACGCCCCCGATGGCCGGGCAGGCCGTGCAACTCATGGCCAATGCGCTGCGCACCGGCGCAAGCGTGCCGGAACGCATCGTTACGACGCTGGAATCGTTTCCGCCTATCGCGAAACTCCAAACTGTTTGGAGCCAGAAGTAAAGGCGCCCGTCGCGGAACAGCGGCAATTGCCCGCAATCAACGAGGACTCTATTCCGGGTCCCAGCTACTTCAAGTGCGCGTCATACCAGGCGAGGATGCGATTGAGACGATCGAGAAGATGTTTTTCCTCGCGGAGACCGTGTGGTTCTCTCGGATACATGACGAGCTCGGTCTCCACCCCGTAGTGTTTTAATCCGCGATACAACTCCTGGCTTTGGTCGGGCGGATCGGTTGTGTCGGTCTCGCCTTGAAGAATGAGTGTTGGCGTCTTTGCGTTCTTGAGCTGCGTGAACGGAGAGCTGTTCAGGAATTTTACGAGGCTATCTGATTCGTAGGGCACGCCGTAGAACCATTCGTCGTAAGAAGGGTGTTCTTCGCTTCCGTACTCGGAGATCAAATTGGAGAGGCCCGCGCCAGAGACGGCGGCTTTGAAGTCGTTCGTTTGTGTGATCGCCCATTCGGCCATGTAGCCGCCGTAAGACCATCCGCCAATGCCAAGTTTCGCGGGATCGGCGATGCCGCGGTCGATGAGATCCTTTACCCCCCACATTACGTCTTTGAAGTCGGCGCCGCCCCAATCGCCGCGGTTCATCTCGATGAACTTTTGGCCATAACCTACTGAGCCGCGAATGTTGGGATAGAAGACCGCATAGCCCCGCGCCGCGAGGAGCTGGCCCCAGACTTCGATGGAGTCTTGCCAGTTGCCGGTGGGGCCGCCATGAATCAGTGCGATGAGCGGCAGTTTGGATTTACCCTCCGTGCCAGCGGGTTTCAGGAGAGCCGCTTCGATCTCGAGACCGTCGAATGATTTGTATTTGTAAAATTCAGGCGGGCTGAGCGTGAACTTTTTCCAGGAATCATTGAGATGAGAAACTTGTTGTGGCGAATTTCTCTGATCCCACAGCCAGAGTTCGGGAGGCATCGTGGCGGACTGACCCGCGAAGACAACGTCGCCGGCGTCGGAAACGGCGAAGGCGTTGACATTGCAGGACGGCGGATTCGCCGGAATTTTGCTCATGCCTTCGGGAGAAAAACCAACGAGTTTGTTTCGGAAGCCGTCCGCGTAGAGCGCGAGCATGGAGCCGTCTTTCATCCATCGATATTCGGAGATGGCGCGGTCGAGGCTCGCGCCGGTGAGATTACGCGTGGCCCGCTTGTCGACGTCCAGAAGCATGAGGTCGTGCGGCGACGGACCATCCACGCGCGAGCCAACGTAACTGACCGTTGCCCCGTCGGGCGACAATTGCAATTCGTGAAACGGACCGTGCGGCGCGAAAATCAGCCGCCGCGAGCCGTCCGGAATGGAGATGGAAAAAATGCGATGCGTCTCCTGGTCGGATTCCGGATGATCGGTGGCGCTGACAATGAGGCGGTCGCCGGTCTTTAGCCAGGCAAGCTCACTTATTTCCCATTTGGCGTCCGTTAGCGCTTTGGCCTCGCTGGTAGCCAATGTGAGTAGCCACAGCCGGGGTTGTTTATCGTCTTTGTCCACGACGTGCGCGTCATCTTTGTCTTTATCCTTCTTTTCTTCGGCGTCACTTTTGGCATTCGGAGCAACATAGGCAATTTGTTTGCCGTCGGGAGACCACGCAAAACTATGCACGCTGCGCTTGCCTTTGGTTACGGCTGAGGCTTCGCCTCCACCCGCGTGCATTACGTAAATTTGCTGCTGGTCGTCGCGATTCGAAAGAAACGCGATCTGCTTCCCATCGGGAGACCAGCGCGGCGAAGATTCGTCCTTCGCGGAAAATGTGAATTGCCGGACCGCGCCAGACTCCTTCTCATAAATCCAGACATGGCGCGCACGACGTTCTGCCTTGGGTGGTTCCGCGACGACGAAGGCGACTCGCACGCCGTCTGGCGAGAATTGCAAATCGGAAATGGAACGCAAATTGAGAGATGCTTCCGGCGTGAGCAGCTTGGTCGCATCCGAGGCCGGCTTTTCCTGCGCAAAAGCGACTCCCGAGAGCGCCAGAATACCCACGAGGCCACTGCCCAGCATGAAGCGGTTCATCGTTGCACCTCTTGAACGAGAATCTAGGACTCTAACGGCGGATACGAAGACCGTCAATTAGGACTAGCTGGGTCGCACATGACATGCGCAGTCCAATACATCGCGAGTCCTTCTTCATTGCGGCTCTCTGGAAGGCTCGGATACAATCTGACGCTTATCCTTTGGGGCAAAACGCCGTCTGAGTCGCGATGCACGAAATACGCTTCCACAACACGCTGGGCGGAAAGATTGAAGCCTTCGCGCCACAAAAAAGCGATGGAGTCCGCATGTATACCTGCGGACCGACAGTGTACGACTACGCCCATATCGGGAACTATCGCACTTTCGTGTTTCAGGATATTCTTCGGCGCTTCCTGAAGCTACGCGGTTACAAAATGAAGCACGTCATGAACCTGACCGACGTGGACGACCGCATCATC
The DNA here is from genome assembly GCA_963833345.1 of uncultured Acidobacteriota bacterium. GTDB lineage: Bacteria > Acidobacteriota > Terriglobia > Acidiferrales > UBA7541 > Acidiferrum. The sequence continues at coordinate 5,715,587 of CAWHXI010000002.1, forward strand.
GCTAATTCGGCGGCCGCAGGCGTGAGCATTCGAGACTATACAGAGAAATTTGCGCAGGCTTTCTTCGACGATTGCAAGACACTTAGCATTGAGGCACCCGAGCACTGGATCAGGGCCACCGACCACATCGACGACATGGTCGAGCTGATCGAGCGGCTGCAAGCGAAAACCTACACCTATCCCAGCGAGGGTTCGATCTATTACCGCATCGCGAAGTTCCCGCATTACGGCAGGCTTTCGAATATTGACGTGGCTGGAATTCAGGCTGGGGCGCGCGTAGATGTCGACCGCTACGAAAAAGAGAGCGCCCGCGACTTCGCTCTGTGGAAAGCGCCAAAGCCCGGCGAGCATTTCTGGGAGACACCCATCGGCAAGGGCCGGCCTGGCTGGCACATTGAATGCTCTGCAATGGCTATGAAGTATCTTGGGGAGACGCTGGACATACACACCGGCGGAATCGATCTTGCGTTTCCGCACCACGAGAATGAAATTGCGCAGAGCGAAGGAGCGACGGGGAAACCCTTCGTGCGTTACTGGATGCATGCGGAGCATCTGCTGGTTGAGGGCGAGAAGATGTCCAAGTCGCTCGGCAATTTCTATACGCTGCGCGATTTATTCGCGAAGGGTTACAAACCCTCGGCGCTGCGATTTGCGCTGGCCAGCGTGCCGTACCGCAAGCAGCTCAATTTCACGTTTGACGGATTGCAGCAGGCAGCAAGCTCAGTCGAGCGACTGCGCAATTTCGCTGCGCGACTAGCCCAGGGCAAGTTTCCGGCGGGAAAACAGAAAGGCATGGCCGACCGCGTGGCTGAGGCCGCGGATGAATTTGACGCAGGGCTCTCCGATGACCTGAACACGGCTCGCGCGCTGGCAGCTGCATTCGACCTTCTGCGCGAAACGAACATCGTCATGGACAAAGGCGACTTTCGCCAGGGAGACGTAGCCGCCGTCCAGGAATTTCTCGCGACTTTCGACCGCATTTTCGCGGTGATGGAAGACAACGACGCGGAAAAGCTCCGCGCTCTGGGTTTTGGCCCTGCGGACAGCGGCCCAGACTACGCCGAAATCGAAAAACTCATCGCCGACCGCCAGGCGGCACGCCAGTGCCGCGACTTCGCCGCCTCCGATCGCATCCGCAAAGAACTCGCGGATCGTGGTATAATTGTTGAAGATTCAAAGGACGGCAGCGTCCGTTGGAAACGCAAATGAAACACTCTAATCTCTATCGGTTCCCGGGCAATTTCTCCCCGGCCGAGCTGCGTCCCAACCTCTTCGGCGTAGACTAAGCAATCCTTCTCCTGGCAGGGCGCGCACTCGGTATTGGTGTACGCACACAACCTGCTTTGCGGTAGTCCATCCACATTCACCGCTGACCATTTTCCCGAGGAGGAAGAGATGATTGCCACAACGGAAACGAAACTACCAAAGCTGATTACCGCTCTGCCCGGACCCAACGCCAAGCGCGTTGTGGAAAGCGACGCCAAGTTCATGTCACCGTCTTATACGCGGGACTATCCCCTTGTTGCCAAGCGCGGTCATGGCGCGATTGTTGAGGACGTGGACGGCAACGCATTTCTGGATTTCGCCGCGGGCATCGCCGTCTGCTCGACGGGGCACTGCCATCCCAAAGTCGTCGCCGCCATTCAGCAGCAGGCCGCCGAACTTATTCACATGTCCGGCACGGATTTCTATTACGAGAGTATGCCGCGTCTTGCCGAGCGCTTGGTGAACACCTTGTCGGGCAATGCGCCGAAAAAGGCTTTCTTCACCAATTCGGGCACGGAAGCCGTCGAAGGCGCCATCAAGCTGGCCCGTTATGCCACCAAGCGCGACAAGATGATCGCGTTCTATGGCTGCTTTCACGGCCGGACCATGGGCGCGCTTTCGCTGACTGCTTCAAAAACTACGCAGCGCAAAGGTTTCGGCGCATTGCTCTCTGGCGTCGAGCACATCCCGTTCCCGTACGCCTACCGCTGCGCCCACGGACACACTGCGGAAACCTGCGGAGCGGAGATTCTCGAGCAGCTCGAGCAGCAGATTTTCAAGCGTCTCTTTGATCCCGAGGAAGTCGCCGGAATCATCATTGAGCCGATTCAGGGCGAAGGCGGATACGTCGTTGCGCCCAATTTCTTCCTTCAAGAGCTGCAGCGTATATGCCGCAAGCATGGGATCATGCTTATCGCTGACGAAGTGCAATCCGGCATGGGCCGCACAGGGAAGTGGTGGGCACATCAATACGCCGGAATTGAGCCGGACATCATCTGCAGCGCCAAGGGCATCGCTAGCGGCATGCCGCTCGGCGCGATTCTCGCACCAGCCAGCATCATGAACTGGAAGCCCGGCTCGCATGGAACGACGTTCGGCGGAAATCCCGTTTGCATCGCAGCCGCTCTGGCCACGGCGGATTTGATCGAAAGTGAGTATTTGGAGAATGCCCGCCGCATGGGCGATTATCTTTTCACTCGTTTGGCCGATTGGACGAAAAAGTTCAAAATCGTCGGCGACGTTCGAGGACGCGGTTTGATGATCGGCATTGAGATTGTCCGCGACCAGCGCACAAAGGAAAAAGCCGCGGATCTGCGCAATGCGATCGTCGACCTCGCTTTCCACAAAGGACTATGCATCCTGGGCGCGGGCGAGAACACCGTCCGGTTGTCCCCGCCGCTCCTTATCGACGAGGAACAGGCGGACTTTGCGGTGCGCACTCTTGAAGAGTGCATCCGCGAAGCCGAAACAAAGATCTAGCGTCGATTCGGTACGCCGCCCTCGAACACATCGTTGGCCGGTTGTAGCGGCGCAGCATGCTGCGCCGCTACAACCGACGATTTCCCCCTTTTGTTGTCACAAGAGTACAATAGCATCCACGGAATTTTATTCATACTGCCCACCATCCGGGTCGTTTCCGGGAGAGCCGATGCCGATCGTCTCGCGATTGATTTTCGAAGCCGTTCATTGGGCCGCGCGAAAAGGTTTGCGCGAGGGCGAAGCGCCCCCGCCTGAAGCGAAAAAACACGCCGCGCGGCGAACCGGCATTCGCGGCGAGACCTACGCCTACTGGTACCTCCGCCGCCACGGCTACATTTTCGTGGCGCGCAATTTCACTCCCCGTGCTTCAAAGGGTGAAATCGATATGGTCGGATACGATGGCAAGACGCTTGCCTTCGTCGAGGTTCGAACACGCACGGTGCGCGAAGAAATGTCTGCTTTACCGGAGTTAAGCGTCACGCCCGGCAAACAGCACCTGCTGGCTCGCACCGCGCAACACTTTCTGGCGGAGCGCCGAGTGCCCGAATGCCCCTGCCGGTTTGATGTTGTCGCGATTGACAACTCCCCCGGCAAACCGCCAGTCGTGCGGCTTCATAAGGACGCGTTCAGTCCTCAGATGTAAGATTCCACAGGGAGTTGCTCCGGGACATCTTCTCAGCACCGCAAGAAGCGGTACAATCTAAGCCCATGGGCGGTCTCCCACCTCCCATGCTTTTGACCACGTTCGAGGAGGATTGCTTTGCCGGAGTTGCGAAAAGACCCGATTACTGGCCGATGGGTGATTATTTCCACCGAGCGCGGAAAACGCCCAAACGATTTTCTGCGCGAAAGTGTCGCTCCGCTGCCCAACGGCAAGAATTGTCCGTTCTGCCCCGGCAATGAAGTCAAGACGCCGCCAGAGATTCTCGTCTACGGCCGGAGCAATGGAGGCGCGAACACCGCGGGTTGGAGCGTTCGCGTGGTGCCTAATAAATTTCCCGCACTCGGCATCGAAGGCGATCTCGACCGCGAAGGCGAAGGCCTCTTTGACAAAATGAACGGCGTCGGCGCTCACGAGGTGATTGTCGAAACTCCCGATCACGCCGCGACACTAGCCTCTTTGCCGGAGCGCGCTCTCGAAGACGTCCTCTGGGCCTACCGCGACCGCATGCTCGATCTCAAGAACGACAAAAGATTTCGCTACGTGCTGATCTTCAAGAATCATGGCGAAGCGGCGGGCGCTTCCGTCGAGCACACGCACTCACAACTAATCGCGCTGCCCATCGTTCCCCGGCGCGTGCGTGAAGAGGTGGATAGCGGCTGGCACTATTACGATGAAAAAGAGCGCTGCATCTTTTGTGACATCATTCGTCAGGAACGCGACACCGGCGAGCGCGTCATCGGCGAAAACGATCATTTCATCACGCTGGCTCCGTATGCCCCGCGGTTTCCGTTCGAGATGTGGCTGCTTCCCAAGGTGCACGGCTCGTCCTACGAAAACAATCAAAGCACCATGTACGCGAGCCTCGCGCGCATGCTGAAGGACACCTTGATGCGGCTCGACGCCGTCCTCGACCGCCCGCCTTATAACTTCATGATCCACACTTCGCCTATCGGCGAAGAGATCAACGATCATTACCACTGGCACATCGAAATCATTCCTAAGCTCACGAAAGTTGCCGGCTTTGAGTGGGGTACCGGCTTTTATATCAACCCGACCCCGCCCGAAGAATCCGCCCGCTTCCTGCGCGAAGCCAAAATCGCTTCGCCTGTGGCGTCCACAAAAAAATAGCGCGTAACCTGCACGCCGCCGCCGTCCAGATTCCAGCCCGCCAGCCCAGGGCAAAAGTTTTGCTATACTTAGCAGTTTGGCGCGGTACCCAAGTGGCCTAAGGGGAAGGTCTGCAAAACCTTTATCCGTGGGTTCGAATCCCACCCGCGCCTCCATATTTTACCCAAGGGGGAGCACTACAATCGTGTTGCCTCAGTTCCCGCTAGCGTTATGCACACCGGGCGGCGCATTATGTCTTACCCTTCTCGCTTGGTCCTGCGCCCGGAATTATTTTGCGCTCACAATCCGTTTGCAAAGCGTGCTTACCGGCAGTGCAGTTGGGAAAACACCCCTCATTGTCCTATACTCGCGCCATGTCAATCGGAGAGCATCTCCTCAAGAAAGCTGACTACGTCGCATTGATCGAGAGCGGCAAGCAGCTTACTTCCGAAATCGATATCGATGACCTGCTCCAGAAGATACTCAAGACAGCCGGCCAACTAACTGATTCTCCGGACGGCTCAATATTGCTGTATGACGAAGAGCGACTAGGTCTCTATTTTGCGGCCGCAATTGGCGAAAGTGGTTCGATGCTCCTGAAAAATTGGGGGGAGTCATCCAATCAGCGCGTGCCGATTCAAGGCAGTAAGGCTGGCGTTGTCTTTTCAACAGGTGAAGCGCTAGTAGTCGATTCTTTGGAAGCTGACCCTGAGCATTACAAGGGAGTAGACCAGCAGACCCATCGAAAGACTAATTCCATGATTTGTGTCCCGTTGACTTTTGCCAGCGAAACTATGGGCGTTATCCAAATCCTGAATAAACGCACCGGGAATTACGCTCAACGAGACCGCATGCTTCTAGAAAATTTTTCTGGCCAAGCGTCTGTGGCCCTCCGCAATGCTCGCTTATTTAAGGATGTTCTCGCGCACATGGGTCTTTATACCTCCCGAGACGCAACTGATCTCGTGAACCAGCTGAGGAAACCTGCTCACCAAGAGACACTAACTGTCATGTTTGCGGATATGAGAGGCTTCACTCAGTTGTGCCAAGTCCTGAATAATCCTGCGCTAATCCAGAACCTGCTCGATGAATTCCTAAGTATGTTATCGGAACAAGTTACAATGCATGGTGGCATCGTAAATAAGTTCTTGGGAGATGGCTTACTAGCATTATTCCGTCAAGATGACTCTGCCAAGCGCGCCGTTAAGTCGGCCTTTGCCATAATGAATCGATTTGGGAGCCTGCGCGACAATTGGGAAGAGACAAGTAGCCAAGAGTTGAGGTTTGTAGATATCGGCATGGGGATTGTAACGGGTGAAGTAATTCTGGGCACGATAGGCAGCGCCAGGGTGCGCGATTTCACTGCCATTGGCACGCCTGTTAATTTGGCCGCCGCGTTCGAAGCCGATGCGAGGGGAGGGAAAAGAATTCTCGTTAATCAGATCACGTACAATGCCGTCAAAGACCTTATAGCCGAGGCGGTAGGTCCTGTCACCTTCGAGCTTCGCAAACGAGACCAGACGGTCGGGATAAACTACAAACAATATCAGCTCGTTCGGCTCAAACCTGATGTGCCGACCCGTCTTTTTATCGCTCATAATAAGCGCGACCGGGAATTTGTCGAAAAGGAGCTGACAGAAGCTCTTGCGAAGTTCGGTATTGAAACTTGGTATTCGCGATTTGATGTGCTACCGGGGGAAAATTACGTTGATGCAATTAAGGCTGGCCTACTGAAATGCGACTGGGTTGTAGTTGTAGTTTCCAAGAACTCAGCAGCCTCGGATTGGGTTGCAGTGGAGGTTCGCACCGCCTTTGGTGATCCGAGACTGAAGTCGAAGATCATTCCTGTAGTTCTTGATGACACAGACCTATCCTCGATCAGCGATCAACTGCGGCTACTTAATTGGGTTGATAGCCGGGAAGTAAGATCTGTAGCAGAATCCCTGTACAAACGTTTCATTTCTGAATCTAGTGACGCGCTCCCTTCACCCAGCGCGGACGGTCCGGCTTTTTGAAAGTATCAGCCACTATCTGAAAATTTAAGGTCGTTAACAAAGTCAAACGTCTAACAGCTCGTTGAAGAATCGAGTTTTGTGAGACCTCGGTTCTGAATTTCAAGGTGATCAGTGCATTGCGTAGGAGCCGTTTGGTCGTTCTATCCGCGCAGCTGGCCCGAAGCGGAACCCGATGTCATGCTTCCGCCATCAGGTTTCGCAATCGGCAGAGGTTGTAAGCAGCCCCGGTGAAAGTGAACAGCCACCCAACCTTGTCGATCCCTCGCAACTTCACTTTCCTTAACATCCCGACCATCTTCATCCACCCGAACGACTGCTCCACTCGTTTTCTCTTCCGCTGACTGATCTCATACCCGGCGTGCCGTGTGGTCCGCTCGTCCACCGCGCTCCTGCGGTTCGTATCGTTCTGCGCCACATGTGGGGTAATGTTCATCCCTCGCAGTTCTCGTACGAATTCCCGCGTGTCGTAGTTCTTGTCTCCTCCCAACGTCACGCGCTTTCCCGCGGGGATCGCTTCGGCCATGAGCATCGCCGCATCCCGTTCCGCTCTCCCACTCGCCTCGGTCAGAAAAGTCTGCACCAAAAGCCCGTTACGGTTCTCCATCAATACATGTCCCAGGTAGCCGAGCTTCGCTTCGCTCCCTTTGGACTTTTTGAACAGCCGGGCATCCGGATCCGTCGTCGATTCATGGGTCTGGTTCTTCCGCTTCTCCCCGTGAAAGTCGACTTCTCCTCCAGGCCCGGGCGGCTTCCCCTTGCCGTCCTTCCGCCGAAAGCTTTTCTGACTCGCCCAGGCCTCGATCAGCGTACCGTCCACCGTGAAATGTTCATCCGACATGTACGGCCGCGCACGTTCCAGCACCCGTTGAAAAAACGACTCTGCGATCTCCTCGTTCAGCAAACGCTCCCGATTCTTGCTGTACACCGCGTGATTCCATACCGTCTCGTCCATCTCCATCCCCACAAACCACCGGAACAGCATGTTGTACTGTAGTTGCTCGATCAGCATGCGCTCACTGCGCACCGAATAGAAAACCTGCAACAGCAGTGACCTCAACAGCCGCTCCGGGGCAATCGAGGGACGCCCCACATCGGAGTACAGCTTCGCGAACTTTGGCGACATCTCCTTCAGGATCTCGTCCACCATCTTGCGGATCGGTCGCAACGGGTGATCCGCGGGAATACGTTTCTCTGGAGAAATGTAGCTGAACATTCCCTCTTGCAGGTCATCGTCGCCGCGCATTCACTCGCCTCCTTCGCCTTCCTTCACTCAGACGAGTTCTCTCACATTAAAGTTGCAGTGCAGCGGGATTTTTCAACGAACTGCTAAGCTAGGTCGCAAATCACACCTTTTTGGCTGGGTCCTTTGCTGGTTTCTGCGACGAAATCCACTTTGCATGTTCCTGCGAAACGAGGGACTCAACCCTCTCCGCTAGTAGCTGTGTCGGATTCTCCGCTTTCGAATAAGGGCCTGCCTTTGCTAGGAATAGAAATTTCTCGTGTTTTAGATACTCGCAGGTAGACCGATATGTGATCCAGTTGTGTTGATACTGATTAAGTTGCTGTATACCCTCCAAAACCACAATCAGGACACCGAAGCCGCCAGTCGCCCAAGCGGGAGCATGTTCGCCTGCCAAAAACGGAATAAGAGCAGCGCTGCCAACCACCAGGAGCTTCAAGCTTTTATACCAAGCTTGGCAGCGATTGCTCTTTCGGTCGTACCAGCCAATTTGATCTTCGAGACGTTCGAGTGTTGGATCAGCCATTTTCGATTAACTCTTTTAGCTTCGCCGGGTTCCAAAACCAGAACCAGTTGTCGCGTGTGCGAAAATAATCCGGCAATTGTGCTACCGTCACGCCTTTAAGTCCCATCGCAATTATATTGTTTCCTTTTTGCGCGCTCTCCGAAAGTTCCCAATCTACCCAGGCGCTTGTATAGGTGAGCGCGCTGATCATGCATACGGTAACAGAACTGCGGCTGATCTTCTCACGGATGACCTTTTTGACGTAGTCGGCATTCCAACTGTCAACGGCAACGCGAACTGATTCGTCATAGAATTCTAGATCATAGTCAGGATTTGCGGCCAGCAACCGGAGACCCTGCACCTGTTGTCGGTCCTCGGCACGAAAGCTCAAAAAGACGCGTTTCTTCTTCTTCGCGAATGGCACTCTGGGAAACGGCGGGGAAGACCAGCTCATAGTTCCTCTCGTTCCAGTCGTCATTTTGAATAACAAAGCAAGGGGTTTGCAAGGATCGGAACACCAGCATGTCGTTCTGTCGTCGATTACAACTATGTTCTGAAGACCAGCAATAACCTAAACACGAAAAAGGAAAACCGAAGCGACGTGTATTGCACGGTGTACTTCCACCGTCAACGAGTTCCGTACTGAGGCCTCGGCGTAAAAGGTGTCTCTGAAGCTGTTTGTGAAGAAGTGCGAAGGGTAGGTCCGCGCAGTCCTAAACGGATACCTCCCAAACTCAAATTCTCGATCCTGTGCTATTGTGCCCTAAGCGACATGTCGATAGTTATACCATCCCGTTGCCTTCGGGTTTTCCTATGTCACGCTTCCAACGACAAGGAGTCGGTGCGAACCCTCTACAGAAGGCTTCGGGAGGATGGGTATGCTCCCTGGCTCGATGAAGAAGACCTCCTCCCCGGAGAAAACTGGAGGGAGAAGATTCCCTCCGTTGTACGAAGAAGCGATGTTGTCGTTGTCTGTCTGTCCCGGAATACCACAAAAGAAGGATATGTCCAAAAAGAGATTAGGGTTGCTCTTGAGGCGGCCGACGAGAAGCCAGAAGGGGTAATCTTTATCATTCCCTTGAAAATTGAGGAGTGCGAGGTTCCTCATCGGTTGGCCGACTGGCAATGGGTCAATTATTACGAGGAGAATGGTTATGAAAAGTTGACTCGCGCCCTATCGTGGAGGGTCCGAACGCTCCCTCTTGCGGTATCCGCGAAAAAGGTCGCTCCCGAAAAGGACCAGAGCGTCCGCATCGGGCCCTCCGGCGACCGAGAGCTCGAATTTCTGACATGCGTTGCCGAATACCGCAGATTCCAGCAACTACAAGAGTCATCCGAAAGGGGAGAAGTGGACCAACGTCTGGCAGGGGGATTTGGGCGAATCCCAGTTGAGAATCTTCGCACTATTCTTCTGAGCTCTCCTAACGACCAAGAGACCGCCATGGCTGTTGCTGTGGCACTCGGTGTTGAGGAAGAATCGGACAACCTTCTGACCGTAGTGCAATTGCTCTCTGATCTCCTTCGAAGCAGATTCGAGCGGGCGCGTTATCGGGCCACTCACTCGATCCGCTTAAGACTCAGCCGAGGGAATGTTCCTGCTTCTGTCGCGGCCTTTTTGGGCCAAGCCCTGTCGGAAGCAGTTTCAAAGGAACGTGCAACCGTTGTTCGTCAGGCCATGCAGCGGACACTCAATCTGATTGAACCCGACAGAACCAAACGCCCAGAAGGCATAGGCTTCTTCGAGTAATAGTTCCACCGGAATTCGATATCCCTTATCCCCACAGTGCGTTGAGGGGATAGCGGATACAGACGGAAAAAAGGGACCACCCCCCTTGGCACCCGCCCGAGATCGTCGGTTCGCTTCCTTACAAAATCAGTGTAGGTCGGGCCAAGCCTCGAAAAGTTCCAGCAATTCGTCAACGGCCGCGACAGCTTGCGGGTAGGTCACATTTCGTCCACCATACAGTCCCTGCGGCGTGTGCTTCAGATCGTTCACTTCGCCGTGCAGTCGATGGATGTTGGTGTTCGACAGAGGCGTCGTTGCGCCAATTGCGGTCAGGCGTGCGTTTTCTGTGAAGGAGCGCGTAACCGCCCTTGCTAAGGCACGTAGATAATCCCGTATACGCATGACAAGTCTAATTCTGCGTCGCAATCAAGATCACTATTCCGACAGTCACCAATACCCAAGCGGAATAGAGCGCAACTGAAATGACCAGGCGACGCTTCAAAGACTTTCTGAGCTTTTCAGTACTCCCGGGACGCATTCGATCTAGAATTTCTGGAGGTGGACCATCTGATACAAACTCTTCCAGATGGCTTTCCGAAGCGAGAAAGAAATGGGTAGTTGCGCCGATCTCGTGTGGGAAAAGGGCATCGAGTGAAGGCACTTCTGCACATAGCGCTCTTCGAAACATTTGGTATTGCTGCGTGGGGGTTAACAATGCGTCGTCGTAGATTGGGGGAGCGCAGACTAAAATGGGCTTGAATGGAGTGAGATCAAACGCTCGACGGAACTCCCATCGTAATCCTTGGGAGGCGCCGGTTTCCATTACGATGAGTTGTGCCTTTTCCATGAGGGAAAGCACCGCCGTTTGCCAGTCGGTTTCCTCGGATGCAATCCGGATCGCACCGAGTTGAGGCAACCACTCACCCGGTCTTCTCAGAGTCACGACCGGCCCCAAAACGCTCAGATCGTCTATGTTTCTTTCTTCAACTCTATCCGTGCGTTTCAAGTTCGCGCGTAGATACAGAGGGAAAGCCGTCGCAGGATAAAACCTGAGGACTTTCATTACGACTTTCATTAATCCGGAATATTCCTTTTCGTGGAAAACGCTGCGCCTAATCTTCCTTTTGTCCGACTCGAATGAACGTAGATACAGGACTGGGGCACGGCTCTCGTTTTGAAGAACCCAATCTGCTTTTTGTGCTCTCAACCTCAGTCCCAGCCGCGTTAATCGTCGGGCAAGATACAGAAAAGGAATTGGAACAAGTACGGCCAAAGCCCCCAACTGGATCAACAACGCGAGTACAAAAGCACCCACGAGCATTATCAATCCGACGACTATAAAGCAAATAACCGATAGGAAGTTGCCGAGAACTCCGAACTCAAATTTGGCAGCTTTTGTCATTTTTTCAAAATCGGGTTGATACTCATAAACTTACTAGATAACTGAACGTTGAGACTATCATAAATGAATTTCGTCGTTGCACTGACTGCATGGTGCCCGGCATGCTCGGGTCATCCAATTTCAGAAATATCGAACAACCGAATCAGCTCTCCTCTATATTGATAAGCAGGGAGAGGAAGTCTCGATTCCATTGAGCTCTCTCGACCTCGACCGCACGCGTGAGCTTAATGCCAAAGAAAATCCATCCCTCAATTTGCCTGGGTTAGTCACGACATCAGCGACGGTAAATTCTGATGTCCAGCCTTCGCTTGGGGAAGTGGCTCGGAAACTGCGCAAAGATGAACCGAAAGCAGCGAAGCACGCATACACGACAGACGACCTAGCCTCGGGATCTTCGAAGAGTTCAACTCAGGCCCGGTCCGAGGTTCTGACCCTGATACGTGGCGACAACGACCTGATGATGTACGCAAGAAAATGGAGCCGTTCGAGAACATGGATTCCGCAGAACTGGCTAGACTATCCCTTGGTGATCTTGATGTGGATTTCCCGGGACGGAAAGAATGGGAAGGGCAGCTTTTCGAGCAAAAGCAGATGGCCTTGAATCTCTTGCAAGACGCTGAGCGAGCTTTCCAGGAATATCAGGAAACTCGCGACACCCTAACGCGAGTCACGGGACTGACAAAGGGGGAAGAGGACAAATATGAACAGGCCAGGAAAAGACTTGAACAAGCAATTGATCGCTCCCGGGCGCAAGGCTATAGGTTGGATAGCGTCATCAACGATGGGAAGAAGCGCGCAATCGCCTGGAAAGGGAGGTGAGGCCAAACCTCTGCTGCTGACTGCGGTTGGGAATGGCCGGTTTGTGAAGAGAAACGAGGGCTCCACCTTTTAACTTAGAGGGCCCTTTTATATGCGAACTTTTTGAGAATTCCGACAATCCGGCACCCTGCATGTGACTACATTTGTGGCCAAAACTCTGCTACCTTCGCATCGTGAACACGAGGCACCTTGGACCAAAAGAGCAGGCGATCTTAGATTTCCTGCATCAACACGTCTTCGATCCGATTCTGCAATCTCCAGTGGCTTCCGAAAAGTTGAAGCAAGGAGCCCGTTTTACGATCATGCGGATGGAACAGCGCGATGCCGCAGGCATGATTCAGGACTACTGGTCCGCAATCATAGGCACGGAAAGAAGCATCATGTTGCTGCTCTCATGCGTCAGGAAGGGTTCGAGCGATTCGAAGAGACTCTCGAAGAGTTTCGCGTCCGCTTCGACGACAACTTCTTGAGGGGATAGAAGCATGTTGAGTATTTAACGGAAGCGTAATCGAGAAAAACGGACTATAACACGTCCTTGCCGGGTGTCAATATTAAGTGATGTAGCGTATTAAGTGATGTAGCATTTCAAGATGCCCACCAAGGTTTGGTCGCCTAAGAAGGTAAAGGGCAGCGCCGGTTTTGGTCCGTTGCCACCCTTTCTATTCGACTTATCTCTCTGCGCGGTTAGTTCTTAGGATTAGCTACGGCCGCAGTAACCTCCAATTCCAGAGCATTCGCCTCTTGCTCCTGCGTCTCAAGCAATCCGAGAGCTTCGGTGCCGGACAGAGCGCCCGCCGTCTTACCGGCTTCAGCCAGTGACGGCCGCGGTGGAATCTGTACCGCGTCCGCGGGAGCCGCAGGCAACCCATTCTGACCTTGCGTTGTCTGCAGCACTCCAAGGCCCTGTTCGACCTGTTCACGGAAGTTGTCCTGCATGTCCTGCAGATCCTGGAGTGAAACAGTGACCTGCACGCCAGCCGGGCAGTCCATCTTTTTGCTGCTTGCCACGCGTAGCTCGGCGATTCCGGTGCCGTCGGCAGGAGTGGTTGCCAGCTGCAGGATGTCGCCCGCCTGCAGCCCACATGACCGCTGATCCGACGTCGTCACATCCAGGCTGTCCGAGACCACAAATACATGACCTACCGAGCGCAGCGCCGAAGGAAGCTCCCCGTGGATGGCATCTGCGTTTCCGTCGCTAGCTGCGGTGTTGTCATACGCTATCTGCTGCTTAACTTCTTCAGCAATCGCCGCCTTGATTTCAGGAGTAATTGCCGTGTTTTTCAAGGCGCGAAGCATTTCCGTCGCGTCGCTGTCGTCGCCGGAATCGGAGCTCGCATCTGCTGACATGTCTGTCCCGTCTGCGTCCGTCAGCGAATCCGCGTCTTCCTCGGCGCCGGCGGAGAGCGTCTGCCCGAGGTAATAGTCGGTCAGCCAGTATGCCGCGCCTGGATACGTGGGATAAGCCACGAAGTAGGGGTTCGGTCCGACGTACCACGGTGCGCCAAACCAAGCCCAACGATAGAAGACAGGCGCGTGCCACGGGTAGAACGCCCAGCCGTAGAAGCCTCGCGTGAAGAACACTGGCGTTACGAAGTGGTGCAGCACGACGCCGCCAACTACATACGAAGCGTAAGTGTGCGTGTATACTCGCCCGTTCAGGACGACCGTGCGTTGCGTATAGGTGCGGTTGTTGACGACGATCTTGCGTTCAACATACCCGCTGTGCCGGCCCGTAGTCACCAGCGTCGAGTTGCCCTGGCGGCCTACGATTCTGCGTTCCCCGTGGGCTCCTCGATGGATGGCCATGTTGGCCGTGTGGATGGAGCTCACTTTGCCATGGCGATCAAAGGTAGCCGTCCTTCCATGGTCAGCATAAGAAGCGACGCTCCCGTTAGCGCGCACTGCGATCTGTCGCTCTCCGGTTGACTTTATCGCGAGGCCGCCCTTCGAATGCACCACCGAGGTGCTCGCTGACTTCGCATTTGTCTCCGAGGAAGAGCGGCCAAGCGAGCCTTTGCTCTTCTTTTGCTGCCGTTCCTGCTCCTTGCCCTGCTTCTCCTGTTGTTTCTGTTGCTCTTTCTGCAGCCGCGCCTGCTCCTTTTTCTGTTTCTCTTGGAGCTTTTGCTGCTGCTTCTGAGCCTGCTTTTGCTCCTCAGCCTGGTGCTTTTGCAGTTGGGCTTGCTGTTTCTGCTGACGCGCATTTTCCTGGCGTTGCTGCGCCTGCCCCTGCTGGGCTTGTCGTTGCTGTTCGGCCTGCTGTTGCTGCCTCTGCTGTTCCGCCTGTTGCTGCCGCTGCCTCGTCTGGTCTTGCTGGGGTGCGGGTCGAGGTTCACTTCTCGGCGGAGCCTGATTTTGGGGAGCTTGGCGCGGCACAGGCGCGGGCCGAGGTGTCTGCGTTGGCATCGGGCGTGGTGTCGGCATTGGCATGGGCCGTGGCATTTGCGGTCGCTGCGGCACCGGCGAGCCTGCCGCCGTTCCACTGACCGTCAAGCCTAATCCTGAAAACATCATTACTGCGAGACCCAAGATCTTGAGAGTTTGGTTTTTCATTGTATTCTCCATTCAAAGTTTTGAATTCCTGCCTTCACTTACTAGCGCGACGTTTCCTGGCATCAGGGGTCATCCAGGCCAAATAAATAATTCTTGAGCAATCCTGAAACGAGCGGCACTTAAGCCGAAGTGTAAAAGGCATGGTTTCGTGCCAATTTGGGTTAGAATCGCGGCCAGATCAGGCCTGCCAGACAAGTCGGGAGCGCACAAGTATGGAACCCTCACAGGCGGATGTGACGATCCTGCTTTCCGAACTGACGCGAGGAAACAAGGAAGCCGTCGAGCGGTTAGTCCCTCTCGTGTACGACGAATTGAAACGCTTAGCCAACTGTTATATGCGGCGGGAGAGGCCGGACCACACCTTGCAAGCGACGGCGTTGGTCAATGAGGCCTACCTTAAGCTGGTCGGCCAGCAATCCGTGAATTGGCGGAGCCGGTCCCACTTTTTTGGCATTGCCGCCCAACTAATGAGGCGTATCCTGATCGACCACGCGCGGAGGCACTTGAGAAAGAAGCGCGGTGGAGCCCATGAAGTCGTGCCCCTCGACGAAGGGTTGGTTTTTTCTCCCGATCAGTCTGCCGTGCTGCTGCGTTTGGATGAAGCGCTGGAGCGGTTGGCCAAACTGGATCCGCGGCAAAGCAAGATCGTGGAACTTCGTTTCTTTGGTGGTCTGAGCGTCGAGGAAGCCGCCGAATTTCTGGGGATTTCTCCTAAAACAGTAAAGCGGGATTGGAGCGTGGCAAAGGCGTGGCTCCACGGCGAATTGAGGCAACAGAATGGCAATCTCACCTGAGAACTGGGACCGCGTTAAGGCGCTGTTCGCAGGGGCCTTGGAGTGCGACGCTCAGGAGCGCTCTGCTTACCTGCGAGAAAATGCTGCCGATCAGGCCGTGCGCGAAGAAGTAGAGAGGCTTCTGGCGGAGCATGAGCAAGCAAGTACCTTCCTGTCGAAGCCCATTTGTGCGGACCTGCATCTTGAGCGAAACGCAATCCTCGGGCGGTTTGCTCCGGGAGAACTCCTCGACGGCAAGTTCAAAATCGCGCAGCTGATCGCGGAAGGGGGCATGGGTGAGGTGTGGTTAGCGGAACAGACAAAACCCATCCACCGCATGGTGGCGCTAAAGCTCATCAAGACGGGCATGGACACGAAAACCGTGGTGGCACGGTTCGAGTCCGAACGGCAGGCACTGGCGCTGATGGATCATCCGAGCATCGCCCGAGTATATGACGCGGGTTCCACTGCTGCGGGACGGCCGTACTTTGCAATGGAGTATGTCCCGGGCCTGCGTGTCACTGATTATTGCGACAAACATCGGCTCACAATAAGTGAGCGGCTAGAATTGTTTTTGCAGGTCTGTGATGGCGTGCAGCACGCGCATCAGAAAGCGATCATTCACCGCGATTTGAAGCCGTCCAACGTGCTGGTGGTAGAGCAGGACAAAAAGGCGGTGCCAAAGATCATCGATTTTGGATTAGCGAAAGCCACGTGGGGGCGGCTGACCGATAAAACCATGTTCACAGGGTTCGGCGTGATGATGGGGACGCCAGAGTACATGAGCCCGGAGCAAGCCGACCAGCGCGAACACAACATCGACACGCGAACGGACGTGTATTCGCTGGGCGTGATTCTTTATGAGTTGTTGACCGGCACCCTGCCCTTTGACATGAAACAATTGCGGAAACAGCCGTTAGACGAAGTCTTACGCCAAATACGCGAAGATGATCCTCCACGCCCAAGTACAAAGTTATCCAACGAAGCGAAAACGGCGACGAAAAATGCAGGATTGCGGCGGACAGAACCACGTCAGCTAGTAAGGTTGCTCGAAAGTGATCTGGATTGGATCACAATGAAGGCGCTTGAAAAAAACCTTGCGCGTCGCTACGATTCACCAGCCTATCTCGCCGCTGATATCACACGCTATCTGACCAATCAGCCCGTTCTCGCCTCACCACCATCTGTCTCCTACCGAGCTGGTAAATTCATCAAACGGCACCGAGTGGGAGTTCTGGCTGCTGCCACGGTCTTTTTGATGCTCATCGCTCTGTCCGTTTCGATGGGGGTGGAAGACATACGCATCAAGCGTGCGGAGGCGAATCTCCACCAAGCCCTGGACACCGCTGATCAAATCTTATCTTCAACAGGACGGCTTGAAAGTGCGAGCGATTCACGGATGAACATGTTCCAGAAGGATCTGTTGAAGAATATGATTATCTTTTATACCTCCATCGCGAAGCAGAATTCTACGAATGAAGAAATCGGTAAGGAAGCGGCGTCAGCGCATTCCAGGTTGGGAGACATCGATCGCCTGCTCGAGAATTATAGAGAAGCAGGTGAGGAATATCGCGATGCCATCGACAGATTTGAGAAGCTCGAACAAGATCATCCGAAGAAGCGGGAATACCGTCAGGCGCTGGCTCGCGCACACAATTACCTAGGGGAAGCGCTGAGGCTCTGGTCGGACGGAAAGCATACGTCCCCCCCGCAGGATGCACGCTCTGACGCCGCGAGGGAATACGAGAGCGCCTTGCGCCTGCAGCAGGCCCTGCACGATGAGCAGCCGCAAGACGCCAAGTACCAGCAGGAGTTGGCCCGCACCCATTACAACCGCGGCATTCTTCGTTCTGACGCAAAAGACTTGAACGCATCCGAATCGGACTTCGTCAAGGCGATCCAACTGCTCGAGCCTTTGGCGACGAGGGAAGCAGAATCGCAGACGGCGGAAGAAGATCCGCCGTCGCATGATTTGGCACGCGTCTATAACAACCTCGGCATTCTGCTAAGAAGTGGAGGGCAGCTGGAAAAGGGTCAGACCTACTCCGAACGGGCAATTCGGATCGAGAAAGAGCTTGTGAAGAAGGACCCCGACTACTGGGAATACGGGGTGGAACTCGCGACCTTCTACAACAACCTTGCGTTCTCTTTCTTGGAAAAGGGTGACAATGAGATGGCCAAGCAACAGAACCACGAGGCTCTCGATACTATCGAAGACCTTGCCACTCCTTCGGCTTCAATGGAATACGAACGCGCGAAGGCTCATATGCTTCATCTCTACTTAGGTACAGCGCAACACCCTGAATTCCATGCACTTTATAAGCATTTGGGCGACGGGTATGTGAATCTCGCGAAGGACTATTTCAACTCTGGCCACGCGGACGGAGCACGTTTGGCCATCGAGGCCCTGGGACAAGTCTTACCTAATGTATCGGAGCCGGACCGAACTAGGCTTGCAAAGTCTTATCAGGAATTGCGCAAGGAATTGCAATAAAGCAAGAACACATATACACACTTAAATGATGCAGCAGTTACCTCACAAGGAGCAAACAATGACTCGAGCGGCACTGGTTCTCCTGGCTTTCCTCCCGCTGGCTCTCGCTGCTCAAGAAAAGGACCCGAGTCCCAAAAAGAATCAGACCAAAGTGGTTAGCTCGACGCGAGCGAATATGTCGTCAGAAAGCGACGATGGTTCCTCTACCGAACTGGAGACCGGCACTGATTTCGTATCTAGCCTAGACACGAATGCACCGCAGAGACCGAGCGCCAAGCCGTCCCAGCCCCCCAAGCCTCTTGACAGGCCCAAGCTAAAGATTCCCGGGAGCATGGTCGGCTACATTGACAATGCGGTCATCGGGACCCAGGTTCGTGTGCGCTTCGACGCGGCCTTTCACGACAATGCTCCGGATCGGGCGGAGTTCTTCTATGCACAGTGCTCCTGCATCAGCGGCCCCGGCCCGAATCCCGTTGTGGCGGACCTGAATTTCCAGCAGCTTTATATGTATGCCGAATATGCACCGGTTAAGCGCTTTTCATTTTTCGCAGACGTTCCGGTGCGGTGGATCCAGCCTCAATCCATTGCGGTCCCCGGAACGCCCCCTTTGACGAATGAAGTTGGACTCAGTGACATTGCAGCTGGATTCAAATTAGCCGCGCTTGCGTCTTCGAACCAGTATCTCACTTTCCAGTTCCAAGCTTACTTCGCTACCGGGAATGCTTCTACAGGGCTCGGCACGAACCACTACAGCGCTGAACCGGCACTGCTCTACTATCTGAGGTTTTCGGATCGGATAGCGCTCGAAGCGCAAGTAGGAGACTCGCATCCGATCGGAGGATCTTCTTGTCCGCTACCCTGCAATACTAATTCGACGATGATGAACCCGCCGCTGCCCAACTCTCAAGGATTCGCAGGCGACGTCTTCTTCTACGGCTTGGGTCCAAGCTACGTCCTCTATCGAGGAGAAAACGTTCAGATCGCGCCTGCGATCGAACTGGTTGGCTGGAGGGAACTGGGCGGGTTTGTGACCGACAGTGCAACCGCCAAACCTCTTTACCAGGAAGCTGTGAGCGCGGACCGTACAAACATCGTGAACCTCAAGGTGGGAGCGCGGACGATGGTAGGCGCCCACAACTCTTTCTATATCGGGTATGGGCATCAGTTGACACACGCGGTTTGGTACAAGGAGATCGTCCGGGCCGAATATCGCTATACGTTCTGAGGAACCGTTGGTCATTGTTCGCGAAATCGGCTACCTGGACAGCGCTGCGCGGACGCCCAACGAAGTGGGGATCATCACGCGTTACAAAGGCAAATTGGACCTGGCCAAAAAATAATTCGATGAAGTTCTCGCCATCCGCTGTGAGACAGACGCAAACCCGATATTGCGATAGCCTCGGACGATATTGCAACTGTTATTGAAGACGCAGGCGACAGAGAAGGAGCTGAATACAAATACGAGGAATCGCTGGCAATTGATACGGAATCGGGAAACCGGCGTGGCCAAGCCTTACCCTGGGAAACATAGCAACCATTCTCTACAAGCAGGGGCGTATTGCCGAGGGTATCGTCGTCTTCGCGCGCCTGCATGGCCGCTTTTGAGAAATCCGCCACAGCTAAAGGCTTTCTGCTGATCGCGCGCAAGCCCACGATGCCGCGGCGGAGAAGACCAACAGAGAAATCCATGAGCAATGAAGGGCAGGCGGTTGGCCGCTCTCGACAGTGGGGTTTCGGCGAGCAGTTGAGAAACAGTTAAACCTGAGATGGGAATAGGTAACATCAGCCGGTTTTTGAAGAGAAATGAGGGCTCCACCTTTTAACTTAGAGGGCCTTTATATACGCAGACTTTTTTTAGTTCCAGCTATCAAGTACCATCCTAAGAGTTCACTCTACGTGCCACGTAGCCGCCGCGTAGCCAAGTAGGGGGCTTTTGGCGTTTTTGGCGTTTGTGGCGATATGTAGAATGAATAACTTACATCGTTTCAGTACCGGGCATGGGTGCGAATCCCACCCGCGCCTCCAAACTTGTGGCAGAGCTGGTGCAACGCATGAGGATTTCGTCTCTCCAATCAACCGGGCAAACTTTGGTCTCTGCTGATCGCGTTCCACTCTTAGAAGCGCAAATTCTCTCCGCTGTGGAAGATATCCTTGCCGCCACGCACTTCGTCGACATTCACACCCATTTGTACTCCCCAGCTTTTGGCAAGATGGGTTTGTGGGGCATCGACGAACTTCTGACGTATCATTATCTCGAAGCGGAACTCTTCCGCTCTTCCGCCATCAGGCCAGACCAATACTGGGCGCTTTCCAAACGCGAGCAAGCCGATGCAATCTGGCGGGCCCTCTTCGTCGAGAATTCCCCTATTTCAGAAGCTACGCGCGGGGTAATCGCCGTGCTCAAGGCTTTCCAATTGCCCACGGATCGGGCGGACTTGGCCGAAGCGAGGTCTTTCTTCAAAGCGCAAACCATCGAAGAGCACATTGAAAGAGTGCTCGAAATGGCGGGCGTCAGCACGGTCGTCATGACGAATGATCCTCTCGACCCCGAGGAATCCGCCATCTGGTTGACGGGAGTCGCAAACCACAAGCAATTTCGCGCGGTTCTTCGACTCGATCGAATTCTATGCGCCTGGTCTGCGCACTGGCAGATGCTGGCCGGCCAAGGCTATCGCGTTGACGAGCACGCCGCGGGGAACTCCGCGCCTGAAGTGCGCCGTTTTTTAATGGACTGGTGCAAGCGCATGCAACCCGCCTACATGGCGGTCTCGCTGCCAGACACTTTCGCTTATCCCCTGGATACGATTGGCAACAAGTTGCTGAGAGACGCAGTGCTCCCCGCTTGCTGCGAACTGGATATACCGCTCTCGCTCATGATTGGAGTTCGCAGACAGGTCAATCCGAGGCTGCGTTTGGCCGGCGACGCCGTCGGGAGAGCGGACCTGCGAAGCGTGGAAAATCTCTGCCGCGAGTTTCCCGACAATCGATTTCTGGTGAGTGTTCTCAGCAGGGAAAATCAGCACGAACTCTGCGTTTACGCTCGAAAATTCAGCAACTTGATGCCATTTGGCTGCTGGTGGTTTCTGAACAACCCTTCGATTGTCGAGGAGATCACCCGCGAGCGCCTCGAGATGTTGGGCACGTGCTTCATCCCACAGCATTCCGATGCCCGCGTCCTCGAGCAAGTCCTGTACAAATGGAACAACACGCGCAGGACTATGGCGCGCATCCTTTCGGACTCGTATCGTCTTTTGTCTCAAGACGGCCGTGGAGTGACGCGCGCGGACATTCAACGCGACGTCACCCGCCTCTTTCGTTCGAACGCAGAAGCCTGGACGACCTCGCGGGCGCGCGTTTCCGATGCGCCGACGCAATCCTAGAGCGCGGCGAAATGCGGCGCGCGTCTACGCGTGGTAAGCTTTCTATTCGCCCCAGTTAATATAATCCAATATAATTTCGCTGGCCGGAGTGCTTAGCCTATTCGGCCAGTGACGACGCAGGAGGTCGAGACTACTTTGAAATCGAACGCTCGCATGCTCACAGGTTTACTCGCAAAGTGCGTGTTGCTCTCTCATTTTCTAATTGATTCCTCGCCAGCGCAGGATTCGACTTTCCATGGTGCGCCGGCATCCACCAAGCAACAAAAGAATCCCTTCGAGGGCCAACACCCCGCGTCTGCAAAGGCGGACTATCTTCACAACTGCGCCTCCTGTCACGGACCAAATGGCGAAGGCACTGGAAACATTCCTGCTTTGGCCACGGGTAAAGCGCAGGGCGCCAGCGACGGCGAGCTTTTCTGGTACATCACCAAGGGCGATCTGAATAACGGCATGCCGCCCTGGGCAACTCTTCCAGAAGAGCAGAGATGGCAGATCATCAACTATCTTCGAGTGCTTGGCAGCCTAAAACCAGGTTCGCCCCGCGTGCAGCTTTCCGCCGACGAAGCCGTAGCGACTGCCTCGAACGCACCTCCTCCCAAACCGCCATTCACCGACTACCGTTACGAGAAACCCGGCACGATTCGCAAGATCACTATAAAAGATCTGCCCGAGCCGCTGGCTACAGCGTCTTCCGGCAATGGTCCTCAACTCGTTCCGCGCCCGAAGGACGCCTGGCCGCAAGTGCTGCCGGGCTTTAAAGTCGAACTCTATGCGTCTGGGCTCGATCAACCGCGGCTGATTCGCACCGCGCCCAATGGCGATTTTTTTGTCGCCGAAAGCCACACCAACAACATTCTGGTATTCCGCGGAGTGACCGCCGATGGCAAGGCCGCTCAGACAGAAACCTTTGCCACTGGGCTTAACCGTCCGTTCGGAATCAACTTTTATCCGCCCGGGCCGAACCCGCAATGGATCTACATTGGAAACACGGATTCGGTCGTTCGCTTTCCCTATCACAACGGCGATTTGAAAGCGCGCGGCCCTGCGGAACACCTTGCTGCCCTCCCATCGGGTGGCGGTCATTGGACGCGAGACATTCAGTTCTCGCCGGATGGCAAAAAAATGTTCGTTTCCGTAGGCTCGGCTTCGAACATCGACGACACTGACACCACGCCTGCAGAAAAGAATCGCGCTGATGTTCTCGAGTTCAATCCGGACGGTTCGGCGATGCAAGTCTACGCTTACGGCATCCGCAATTGTGTCGGGCTGGCCATCAATTCGAAGACTGGCGAGCTATGGTGCTCGGTGAATGAACGCGACGCTTTAGGCGACAATCTGGTTCCCGATTACATCACTCACGTGCAGGACGGCGGCTTCTACGGCTGGCCTTGGTGGTACATGGGCGGCCACCAAGATCCGCGACACGAAGGCAAACATCCCGAGCTGAAAGACAAAGTCATCACGCCGGATGTAATTCTTCATCCGCACAACGCGTCTCTGGAACTGACGTTTTATAACGGCAAACAATTCCCAGAGGAATACCAGGGCGATATTTTTGCTGCCGAACACGGCTCATGGAATCGCTCGGTTCGTGTGGGCTATGAACTCATTCGTGTACCTTTACATCAAACGGGCCACGCCACCGGAGAATACGAAGACTTCATGACGGGATTTGTCGTGGACAATGGCCACGTGTGGGGACGCCCCGTTGGCGTGGCCGTCGCCCAAGATGGCTCGCTGCTCGTCACCGATGACGGCTCGAAATCCATCTGGCGCGTCAGCTATACAGGAAAGTAACCTCTGCTCTGTAAAGCGCGACGGATCCGTTGTAGGGGCGCAGCATGCTGCGCCCAGCTTGCCCGGGCGTGTCACTCAAGGCGCCTTATTGCTTGGATCACTTCCACAACTTTCATCTCAATATCCCAACTTCTTATCCACGACATTGAGCAAGGCCTCGCCCTTCCGGAACCGCTCATATTGCTCGATGAAAAACCTCATCGCGTTGTCGAGCCAATCTGGAGTGTGGTCCGCGCAATGCGGCGAAAGCAAAACGTTTTCAAGTTTGTAGAATGGATGACCAGCCGGCAACGGCTCATGATCGAAGACGTCCAGCGCTGCTCCTCGAATCCGGCCGTTGGAAAGCGCGCCAATCGTTGCCTCCTCGGTGATCACCGGCCCACGCCCGACATTGATCACGACCGCCGTCGGCTTCATCGCCGCAAACTCCGCCTCGCCAATCATCCCGCGCGTTTCCGGAGTCAGGGGCGCCGCCACAATTACATAGTCGCATCGCGAAATCATTTCCAGCCGCCGCTCAGGCGGATAAGTTTCCGCGACCAGTGGGTCCGCGGTCTGAGAAGTTGTAGCGTGTCGCCTCACGGCGAGCACTGTCATTCCCAGCGCACGCACTCTCTCTGCGATCGCCCGCCCGATATCTCCATATCCAATAATTCCGACGGTCTGCCCCGAAGCCCATTCAACGTCGAACGCCTCCCACACGCCAGCCACCTGATTCCGAATCATGCGCCGGAAATCTTTCGCGAAATACAAAATCGCGCCCAGCGTAAACTCGCCGAGCGATGCGCTAAACACGCCGGCCCCATTGGTAAGCGGTACGGCACTCTCTTTCAGTTCCGGGAACAGCGTTCTCTCCAATCCCACGGAGCGCGAATGCACCCAAAGCAAATTCGGGCACATTGCAAACACCTTCTTGAACAGCTCCAGCGGACCCGACCAATTAAAGAGCACGCTGGCCTCAACAGCTACTCCTTCAAACACCTCGGCGGAATTTCCGAACACCATCTTCACTCCAGCCAGCGACTTCTTCAGCATCGCAAGCTGCGCTTCAGCTGGCTCCGCCGGACTAACGAGGACCAGGATCGCGTCGTTTCTCATCGGCATCTTCCCAGCAGCGCAAGAGTTTACACCACAATCTAAGCCACACGTTCCTGTAACCACTGTTTAGAGAATTCAAATCCGTTGTTTAGCGATAGGGATTTGACACAACAAATTTCGGCTTCCTACAATACACCGCTTCGCTTAGGCGAATGGCAGTTGACCGAACGAGTTCAAAGTTCTACGGTTGTTTGCATCGAGCGCCAAAGCTTCGAAAGGAATTCTGTGCCGCCAAAAGATTCTAAGTCATTGAGGAGTCATCGCTGGTACGGCCCGGACGATCTGCGTTCGTTTGGACATCGTTCGCGCGCCGCTTCTATGGGTTGCACGCAGGCAGATTACGCGGGCAAGCCCGTCATCGCGATCATCAACACCTGGGGCGATATCAATCCCTGCCACAGTCATCTTCGAGAGCGCGCCGAAGACGTCAAGAGGGGAGTGTGGCAAGCCGGTGGTTTCCCCGTCGAAATGCCTGCATTCACTCTCGGCGAAACCTTTCAGAAACCGACCACGATGATGTATCGCAACCTGCTGGCGATGGAAACCGAAGAATTGTTGCGCTCCTATCCCGCCGACGGCTGCGTGCTGATGGGCGGGTGCGACAAAACCACTCCCGCACTTTTGATGGGTGCCATCAGCATGAATCTGCCCGCGATCTACGTTCCTGCAGGGCCGATGCTTCGCGGCAATTGGCGCGGTGAAATCCTGGGCAGCGGCTCCGACGTTTCGAAATACTGGGCAGAACGCCGCGCGGGCAACATCGACCTGCAAGCCTGGACTGAAATCGAAAACGGCATCGCGCGCTCTGCGGGAACTTGCATGACCATGGGTACGGCTTCCACCATGACCAGTTTGACTGAAGTGCTCGGCTTTACGCTTCCCGGCGCGACTTCAATCCCCGCCGTCGATGCCAACCACCCCAAGATGGCCAACCGCTCTGGCCGTCGCATCGTGGAAATGGTTTGGGAAGACTTGAAGCCGCGCGATATTCTGCGCGACGCTTCCTTCCATAACGCGATTGCGGCAGTCTTCGCTCTCGGAGGCTCTACGAACGCTGTTATCCATCTTCTAGCAATGGCAGGCCGCGCCGGAATCAAGATCACTCTCGATCACTTCGACCAATTTTCGAAAAAAACGCCCATGCTCGCCAACATTCGTCCTAGCGGCAGGTACCTCATGGAAGATTTCTATTACGCCGGTGGATTGCCAGCGCTCCTCAAAATGATGTCGCCCCACTTGGATTTGACCTGCTTGACGATTACCGGAAAAACTCTCGGCGAAAATATCTCCAGCGCTGAGATTTACAATACCGACGTTATCCGTACATTGGATAATCCGGTCCTTGCCTCCGGCGGCCTGGCGATTCTCTACGGCAATCTCGCTCCCAACGGCGCGGTCATCAAAGCCTCAGCGGCTGAGCCGCGTCTCCTTAAGCACACCGGCCGCACCGTCGTCTTCGACAGCTTCGACGAAATGAACGCCCGCCTCGACGATCCCTCCCTCGATGTCGATGCGGACAGCGTTCTCGTTCTCCGCAATGCCGGCCCCAAGGGCGCCCCAGGAATGCCCGAATGGGGAAACCTTCAGCTTCCGCAAAAACTCCTAAAAGTTGGCATCCGCGACATGGTCCGCATTTCCGACGCGCGCATGAGCGGCACTAGCTACGGCGCCTGCGTTCTGCACGTCTCCCCCGAATCTTTTGTCGGTGGTCCGCTCGCGCTGCTGAAGGAAGGCGACATCGTCGAACTCGACGTCCCTGCCCGCCAACTGAACATGCGCGTGAGCGAAGAGGAACTGGGCCGGCGCCGCGCGGCTTGGCGCCCGAAAGAGGGAATTTATCCCCGCGGTTACGGCAAGCTCTTCATGCAGCACATCAAGCAAGCTCACGAAGGCTGCGACTTCGATTTCCTGGAAGGCACCGCTCCCATCCCTGAACCGGAAATTCATTGACGAGCTAAAGCGCAAGCTTCGATGGGATCAAATTGAAAAAAGTGGCGCTAACTTGCGACCGCCTCACTTGGCTGCAGCACAGCTCGGCGTCCGGCTCCGACCGCAAGCATTAGAATGCCCGAGATGCACAGGCTCCCCACCAGGTACAAGAGCCCAGCAGTGAAGGAATGCGTTCGGCTAACCAAGTAACCCATTATCAGCGGACCTACAAATCCTCCTAAATTTCCCAGCGAATTGATCAATCCGATGGAAGCCGCGGCCGCCGATTCACCCAAAAACGCCGTTGGAACCGCCCAAAAACACGGGTGGAATGCGAAGTAAGAAGCTCCCACCAAAGTAAAAAGCGTAACCGCGACAATGAGATTCGAACCAAAAATCACTGCTAGCAGCAAAATCAACCCGCAAAGGAAAATCGGAAACGCCGCATGCC
Organism: uncultured Acidobacteriota bacterium; assembly: GCA_963833345.1. GTDB lineage: Bacteria > Acidobacteriota > Terriglobia > Acidiferrales > UBA7541 > Acidiferrum. The sequence goes on from CAWHXI010000002.1 coordinate 5,742,282, forward strand.
ACCGCCGCTCGGACGTTTTGTCGGAGTGCCAGCCATTCAACTGCTGCATCACAAATCCGGCAAGGTAAGGCAGCGCAGCGAATAGCGTGACTCGGATGTCGCTCTGCCCAGACAGCCGTTTCAAAATGCTCGGCAGCCAAAACGAGATTCCGTAGCCACCCGTCGTCGCACAGAAATAACTTAAAGTCAGCAGAATCACGTCGCGCTGCGAAAATGCCTGCCAAATCGTGTAGGAGCGAACCTTCTGCTTCGCCAGTTTTTCTTTCTCCAGCTCGCTATTGATCCAATCGCGTTCGTCCGGCCGCAGCCAATTCGCCCCTCGCGGCCAGTCCGTGAGATAGAAAATCGTGATTACGCCGAACACCACGGCGGGAATTCCTTCCAGAATGAATAACCAGCGCCAACCTCTCAGACCGAGCCAAGTGATTCCCAGCAGCAATCCGGCGAGAGGTGAGCCAATCACATAAGAAAGCGGATTGGCTGCGTAAAAGACAGCGATGGCTTTGGCGCGGTCCTGATATCGAAACCAATGCGAAAGGTAAACGATGACGGCAGGGAAGAATCCCGCTTCCGCGGCTCCTACAAGAAAGCGAACCAAATAAAATTGCCGTGCCGTGTGGATAAACGCCATGAGCGCGGTTATGATTCCCCAGGAAATCATGATGCGGGCGATCCAGCGGCGCGCGCTCCAGCGTTCGGCAATTAATGCGCCGGGGATTTCCAGCACGAGGTATCCGATGAAAAACATCCCGGCTCCGAGGCCAACGACTTTGTCGTTGAAGCCCAGATCGCCGGGCATTTGCAGCGCCGCGGCGCCAACGTTCATGCGGTCCAGGAAAGCGATGATATAAAGCAGGAAGAGAAAGGGAAGGAGCCGCCACGCAATTCGTTTGCGAGCACGTTCGGCGACTGCCGGGTCCGTCGGTGAAACGTCCATCTTCCCTCGTTTCGCCAGATCTCAAAGAGTGGCGCACGTATCCTGCATCATTTTTGGTTTTTCGCGGCGCAAATTTTGTGCCGCGAAGTATACACAGAGAATGGACCAGGCTTTCCGTCATAGCCAGCCTGTTCCGGGAGTTGAGATGCGCCAGTACTCAATTGCGGCCATCCCTGCAGATGGCATCGGTCCCGAAGTGATTGCTGCTGGTCTCGAAGTGTTGAAGGTGCTCGCACAAAAGGTCGGCGGTTTTCAGCTAAAGGTAGAAGAATTCCCTTGGGGCTCGAACTATTACAAAAAACAGGGCGTTATGATGCCCTCGAACGGCCTCGAAGTTCTGCGGCCGTTTGGCGCGATTTATTTTGGCGCTGTAGGCGCGCCCGATGTCCCCGACCACATCACGCTTTGGGGTTTGCGCTTGGCGATCTGCCAGGGCTTTGACCAGTACGTCAATCTCAGGCCCACGCGGATCCTGCAAGGGCTGTCATCGCCGCTGCGCGACTGCAAGCCAAGCGATCTCGACTGGGCCATCGTCCGCGAAAACACCGAAGGCGAATACTCCGGCCAGGGCGGACGCGCTCACCGCGGTTTTCCCGAAGAGATCGCCACGGAAACCTCGATCTTCACGCGCCGGGGCGTGACGCGCATCATGCGTTTCGCGTTCAAACTTGCGCAAAAGCGCCCACGCAAGCTGCTCACGGTTGTCACCAAGTCCAATGCTCAGCGCCATGGCATGGTTCTATGGGACGAAATCGCCGCCGAAGTCTCGAAGGAATTTCCGGATGTCACCTGGGACAAAATGCTCGTCGACGCGATGACCACACGCATGGTGGGCAAGCCCGCAAGTCTTGACACCATTGTCGCCACAAATCTCCACGCCGACATCCTCTCTGACCTCGCCGCCGCGCTCGCCGGCAGCCTGGGAATCGCGCCTACCGCCAACCTCGATCCAGAACGCCGCTTTCCTTCCATGTTCGAGCCGATTCACGGCGCCGCGTTCGACATCACGGGTAAGGGAATCGCCAATCCAATCGGCGCGTTATGGACAGCCGCGCTAATGCTGGACCATCTCGGCGAAAAAGATGCGGCTCTGCGCTTGATGCACGCAGTGGAACGCGTCACAGCTTCTGGCCTGCATACTCCCGACCTAGGCGGCAAAGCCACGACACGAGAAGTCACCTCAGCCGTCTGCGACGCTGTCCACACTTCTAGCGTTTGATCAGGCGTCGGCGCCCGGTCCAATCTCCACTACAAAGACTTTATTTCGACGGTTCCACGATTTGTACGTGATGATGTTCGAGCAAATCTCCTGTTGCATGATCCACCTGCGTGACGGCCAGTTGGAAATTCACTTGAGACTGAATCAGGTTCAGCTCCGCTTGGGCGAGTTGCGTTTGCGCGTCGAGGACGAAGAAGATTTGTTCCGTGCCCAATTCGTATTTTCGTTCGTCGGCGTGCAGTGTCTCTTTCGCAAGATCCACGGCTACTTTGGCGGCTTCCATCCCAAGCTTGGCTGCTTCGAGCGCGTGCACGGCAGTCGTAACGTCTAACGAGATGCTCTGATTCGTCTCTCTCTGCTGATATTGGTCGTGGCGCCGGCTCACCAGGGCATCGGCTAGATTTGCTTCAGCGCCATGATTTTTTATCGGCAGCGCCAACGAAAGAGTTGCGCCGTAGGCCGGGAAAGTAAAACGGAAGGACTGGCTCAAACTGGTGGTTATTCCTGTATTTGCAACGCCCGCTTGGTAGCCATTCAGTCCGTTCCCCAAATAGAAACCAGAGAGTTCAAGGTCAGGCTTGAGGTTGTTGTGTGCAAGACGAATGCTCAGTTCATCGATGGCGAGTTGTTGATGCGCTGCTTCCAACTCCGGGCGATTCGCAATGGCGCGCGAGAGAGCGGTAGGGATATCAATGTTGAGCAGTTCGCCCACGGGCTCAGGGCGATCCGTCAACTCAAGATCGAGCACGCGAGTCGCCGGGTCGATGTCCGCGGCGATGCCCTGGCGAAATTGATCCTCGGCTTGCTTGACGGCGTATTCCGCTTGAATCACTCCCACGCGCCGCGACGCAACCTGCGATTCAGAGCGATAGATATCCAGCGGGGGCAACGCCCCTAGGCTCAGCGCCTTTTTGTCGTGGTCGTAACTCTTCTGCGCTTCATCCAGCGATTTTTGCTGCACTGCGAGAACTTCTCGAGCCAGCACGACATTCCAGTAATTGCCAACAATCTGTTGAATGATGTCGCCTACCTCTCCGAGAAACGAAGCGTGAGCTTGTTTCAGGTTACGCTGCGCAATCAAGATCGGTGCGCGGTTTGGAAAGAGTCCGCGGTTTCGCAAAAGAGGTTGCGTCAAGGTGAATTGCAGTGTGGTCGCGGTAGCAGGATTCAGGGTATTGAACGAGCTGTTGGTCGAACTTTTGTCCGCGATGAACGAACCCTGAAAATTCGTCCCCGTTTGAAAGGTTTGCGAGTAGCCGATCTGCGTCTCCTGAGTCAATACATTGAGGATGGAGGCCCCGGAGAGTTGCGTCGACGTAGGCGATTTTGCCCGCTGATCCGTGAAACTCGATGTTAGCAATGGATCAAACGGCGCGTAGACACGCTGAAGGTTGTTCTCCGCGGTTTCAATCTGGTTGTGGTCCAGGTGGATGTCGGTGTTGTTGGAAAGAGCGAGGCGAATGCAGTCGTCCAAAGAGAGTACGAGCTTTCCGTTGACGACGTGATCCTTCAGATCCTGCGGCGCAAGCAGCGGCTCTGCGGGCTTTTGCTTACCGCCGATTCCCAAGTACCTTTCCATAGGTGAGGCGTTCTGTGCCCTCGACGAGACTCCGTTCACGGTCAGCAATGCAAGCAATGAGATCGCAACACAAAAAGAGCGCACCACTTTCATGATCACCCCCGACAGGATCATTTGAATGTAAACCGCTGCTATTCGTACCGAATGGCCTCGACGGGATCGAGCCGTGCGGCCTTCACCGCTGGATAAATCCCGAAAATTAATCCCACGGAAATGGAAACCACGAAAGCCAGAAGGATCGAGCTGATCGTCACCACAGTGGACCATCCCGCTAGCCAGGCAATCAGTTGCGACATGGCGAACCCCACGACCACGCCCAGCAGACCGCCCGCGAAGGAAATGAGTGTTGCTTCGATCACGAACTGACGAATGATGTCCCATCGTCTTGCGCCGATGGCGCGGCGAACTCCGATTTCCCGCGTGCGTTCGAGAATCGCGGCCAGCATGATGTTCATGATGCCGATTCCGCCCACCAAAAGTGAAATGGACGCGATGGCTACCATCACGGTGTTGAAGAGTTGCTCCGTTCTTTTCTGCTGCGCCAGCAATTCCGCGGGCACGATGACGCTGAAGTCGCCCGCGTCGTGATGAGAAGAATTGAGAATTCCGCGCACTACTTCCGCATCCGTGAGGCTCGTGTCCGTCGATGCCAGATGCAAATACATGCCGTCGATTTCGTCTTTCAGCCAGCTTTGCGAATCTTCCAGACGGTACAGGACTGAATTCAACGGCGCATACACAAGATTGTTCATGTCCTCGGTGCGAACGCCGGACACGTCCGATTCGGGGGCGAGTTGCGGCCCTGCAATGCCAATGACATGGCACCACATTTCGTTGAGCTTTATGTATTCGCCGACAGCTTGAGACGCGCCAAACAAGCTGTCCTTCGCAGCCGCACCCAGAACGCACACTGGTGCGGCGGCCGCATTGTCGGAAGCGTCGAAGAAGCGCCCTTCCGTCACGCGCAGATGGCCGATTTCCAAATAGCTCGGTTCAACGCCGTAAACGACGGGCGTGTCCTGCTGAGGCTTCGGAAGAATTTTCGTCGGCGTGAAGCGCTTGCGCGGCGTAGCATCCTGAATGTCTCCTACATTCCGGCGAATAATCTGATAATCGCTAAGCGTGAGGCCCTGCGAATTTTTCCGGACTTTCTGAAGCTCCTGCTCGTTTCGTGCTTCTTTGGCCTCCACGATCAGATTGCGCACGCCTAGCTGTTCAATGAACGCCATCACCTTCTGTTGCGCTCCCGCGCCGATCGAGAGCATGGCTACAACTGCCGCGACGCCGAAAATCATTCCCAGCATTGTCAACAAGGAGCGCAGCTTATGGCTTGCGAGATTTTCCAAGCCAAAAGCAAGATCAGGCAGCCATTGTTCCAGGGATCTCGGCTGAGCCATCGAACCAGGTTTCATTGCCGCCCCATTCGTTTTAATTGGAACTTGCACCCAGGCTTGGAGTTGAGCTGGCGTTTTCTTTGGGCTTTCCGGAGCGTTTTTTGTCCGGGTTCACCAGCGCGACAACCGTTCCGACCGGGATGCCTTCCAAAATCGCTCGCCCTTCGCTCAATGCACGGACTTTGACTTCTTGCATTTCGAATCCCCGGCCATGCTCGCAGTACACAATCTTCTTCCCGTCATGTTCGAAGACCGCTTCGGCGGGAAGAGACACGGCGCGTGCAAGGTGATCGCCAAGAATGCTCAGTTGCGCCTCGAAGCCCGGACGCAGACGCGGATCGGAGCGGTCCAGTTGGATGGCCACGTCGAACTTGTGCTTCGCGTTATCGTCCCAGAATTCGCGGGCCGTGGCGCCGCCAACCGTTCGCACTTTCCCGGAGAAGGACTCGCCGGGAAGCGCATCTACCCTTATCTCCACGGACTGTCCGGTCTTGAGATTCGTGCGGTCCGTTTCGCCAACCTGTGCCGAAATCTCCAGGTGAGAGCTGTCGATCACTTCCGCAATCGAGCTGCCGGGATTTACCTGGTCCCCAACGTGGTAATCCGGAAGCGTCATGCCATCCATGAAGAATCCCCCGGTGGAGTCGCGGTTGCCGTGGATAACCATGAGCCCACCGATTGGGGAAGTTATCTTCATGTTCTTTATGTTTAGCTCTGCTTGATCCATTTCCAGGCGCGCCTTGTGATGTTTCTCCTGACTGATCGCGAGGGCCGCATCATTGGACGCGCCATGTGACCGGGTGTCCTGTTCGAGTTGTGTTAGTGCGCGCTTTGCTTCTTCCAGTGCGAGAACGTTTTTTTGTCCATCGATCTGGCTCAAAAGTTCGTTCTTGCTGACCTCGAGTTCCGCCTTTCGCACCGCGTATTTTGCTTTCAGGAGCGCTGTCTGGTCTTCCGCCGTCTGGACCGCCGCATCTGCCTTGGCTTTGACGATTTCCTGGTCAGCTTGCTCGAGGTCGCTGCGGTTTTGCGCGAGGTTGTATTCCTGCTGGCTCGGGTCAAACTCCAACACAACGTCACCTGCTTGCACCTGCGCTCCTGCGGCGGCCAACTGGATGATCTGCAATGTGCCTCCGGCGATGGGCGGCGCCGAAACACCTCTCGATTGCTCCGTGTGCAGCGCGCCCTTCGTGAATACCTTGAGTTGCAGATCAACTTCCTTAACTGTGGTCGTCGGAATCTCCGCATCGCCGGCCAGCACCGTGGTCTGATGGCAGGCGGTGCCGCTCCCTCCCAACGCCACCGCCAGGAAAAATGCCGCCGCACGCGTTCTTCGCTTTTTCAGCATGCAGTCTCTACTCTGCAAGCGTCGGATCCTTGAGAGCCAGCCGTTGGCCAGGCTGCAATCCCTTGGCAATCAAAGCTTCGTCGCCGCTCTGGCGCGAGACTTCTACAGGAGTTTCTTCGAATTTCGATCCTCGCCGCACGTAGGCCACGGTTCGCCCCGCCTTTCTAAAAAGGGCGTTTGTCGGAATCACAATTCCATCGGGGACGCGAGCCACGGCGATACGCACGGTTGCTCCCATGCCAGGCGTAAGGCGCGCATCGCTGCCAGTCAAACCAAGCTCGACCGCAAAATTTCGTGGCACTGGCCATCCTGAACCGAAATCCAAACTGGCTGTAGGACTGATCGTGTCCACATGTCCGTCGAAGCTGCGATCCGGAAGCGCGTCGAGCCTCACCGTTGCAGATTGCCCCAGTTTCAGTTGGCCTCTCTCCGCTTCTTCCACGCGTGCCGCAATCTTGAGCGCAGAACCATCGGGAAGCTCCGCGATCGCCGCGCCAGGCCATGCCCTGTCGCCGGGCTTGAAAGTAGTGGGGCTGCCCTGCGGCTGCCAATGATTCTGCAACGCCACGACGCCATCGAGCGGAGCTCTCAGAGTAAGCGACTCCAGAGCCCGTTGGTCGAGCTCCACCTGGAACGCAGCCTGATCGCGCTTCTGTTGTTTAGTAGCGAGATCGGAAGCCGCCGCTGCACGGTCCGCTTTCAGCTTGGCTTCGGTCTCCTTCTGCTTCTGTTCCGCATCCGCGAGTTTCAGTTTGGCTTGCTCGCCTTCGATCACCGAAAGGATTTCCTGCTTGCTGGCATCCATGCGCGCCTTCTCGGTGTCATATTTGGCCGTCATGGCGTCGGTCACATCCTGCTCTTCCTTCAATCGCGAAGCCGCGCGGGACTGCTGAATCTCCGCTTCCGCGGATGTGACGGCGGACTTATCTTCCGCCAGCTTCTGCTTCACAGTCGTCGCGTCAAACTCCACAAGAAAATCGCCCTTCTTCACTTTCGCCGCGTTATCGACAAGCCTCAATATCTGCAAATCTCCTGCCCCGTACGGCGCCGCAATCACTGCCGATCGAATGGCTTTGACCTCGCCCTTAATTTCCAAGTAATCCACGAACTCCTTGCGCTTCACATCTGCCATCGGAAAATTCACAGCCGAGTTGGCCAGCCGAAAGGCCCCAAACACCAGCCCTCCAACAACGAGCAGGGCAGCGCCGACGAGCACTTTCTTTCTGGATTTCCACTTCTGGCTTCCGCCGCTCATGGCCGCTCCGCTGCTTCAAGTTCTTCGCCAGCGTCCCGCCGGATCACATCGCCCTCGGCCAGTCCAGACTCCACCACGGCGTTCAGGTCATTGCGCCGCCCTATTTTCACGGTACGCTTCTCAAATCCACTCGAATTCTTCAACCACACAAACGAATGTCCTGATTCCGTTCCGATGCTTTGGTAAGGAACAACAAGCACATTGCTTTCGGTCCCAAGGTCCAGGTCCATGGCTGCCGAAAGATCCGGCAAAAGCCTCGGGTCGTTTCCTTGCACGAGGAACCGCGCCGTGAACGATCGCACCATTTCCGTAAACTGTCCCGTGTGGCCAAGCGGCGAGAGCTCATCGAGTACCGCAGGAAGCATCATCCCCGGATAAGCGTCCAAACGCATTTCCGCTTTCTGCCCCGGACGCACTTTCAAAAGGTCCACCTGATTCAGTTCCACGCGCACTTCCATCTTTGACGGATCAACCACCTGAAGGAACGGCACCCCCGGCCGCACCTGATCTCCTTGCTGCACCGTGCCCATTCGGCCGCCAAGCCAAATGGTGTTGTAGACCACCACTCCCGCCATGGGCGAGTGCACCGTCATTTTCGCCGCATTGGCCAAAGCGTAGCGCATCGCTTCCTTCGCGCGATCTCGCTGAATCTCCAAAATCTTTATCGCTGCCACCGCCGCAGCGCGCTTCAACTGGTACGTTTCCTTAAGCTGCTTCAAGGTGGCTTGCCCTTCGTCAACAGCTTCCTGATTCTTCTCGGCGTCGATACGCGAAACCACTTCATTCCTCTGGATTTCGAGCTGCGCCCGCTTTAATTCGTCTTCCGCCTGCTTCATCGCCGTATCGTCTTTCGCGCGCGCGATGTCCTCATCCGTCTGCTTCTGCGCCACTTGGCTCACCAGATTGTCGTAGCTGCTCTTCTTATCGAGGTAGTCTTTCATCTGCGCCTGGGGATCGAACTCGACCAGCAGGTCGCCACTCTTCACATGCGTGCCAGCTGGGGCCAGCTTCGTAACGACCATCGAGCCGACCTGCGCTCCTTCAAGCCTTGGTGCCAACACGATAAAAGAACGCGAAGCCTGCGTCGTTCCGTTCAGGCGTAGAGTCTGCGAAAGGTTCTTCCGTTCGACTTTGACTAAGGAATCCGTCCTGTCCGCCGAAGGTCGTCCTTGCCGGAAGTGCAGAAAAAGAAAGGGGATAGCCACCAAAACTAATACAGAAGCAATACGAAGGAGAAGGGTCTTGGGCTTGCCGCGGAGTTGGGATATTTGGCCCATAACCTCTTTATGACTCTGAAAACGTTTGAGTGTTATCCCGTCAAGCTAAATTCTTGGAACTCGAATCCGCCAAATTGGTTGTTTCCGTGAATGACAATACCCGTCGCTGTCTTACAGCAACCAAGTCTATACCCCCGTCAAGAGGAACTGCACAATTCCGCCCGCATTGTGCTGACGTTGCCGACCCTGAATTTGTTTCTGGCTGAGGCCTTAGATCACGGAATCGTGAAGACAATGGCCTATTCAAGCCTTGCGGCAGTTTCCCGAGGTGCGATTCGAGTCTATTTCTAACCTACTGTGCCTCACGATTGGTGATGGACACCCGAAACAGCGGCTTGGATTTCTCCGCCGGCTCCATCTCGTAAGTATAAGACGTCTTGGTGGCATCGTAGTCTCGCCAAAGCCAGACCATCTCTTCGGGGAACTCTGCCGCCCCTTGGCCCGAATTGTGGGTGCCCTTGCCGAAACTAAAGTGGAAGTCATAGCCCTTCATTTTCAGCCCATTGGCGAGACGGATGTTGGCCAGTGCCCAGCTGCCGTACTTATCCAACTCCAAGTCCTCGGAACCGTCCTGAAGCCAAACCCTCAAATTGCGATGGGGCTCGTGCAAGACTTTTTCGGGGAAATCCTGACCGCCGTCCGGAACCGCGGGGTCTTCCTTCCACTGGATGCTGGTGAAGCTCCCGATCCATGAGATGACGCGGCTGAACTGATCAGGCATTTGCCACGCCGCATTGAAAGAGCAAATCCCGCCGGAGGAAAGCCCCGTGATCGCCCGGCTGTACGAGTCCTTGCGAATGTTGTATTTGGCTTCGACCTCCGCGAGCACTTCACTGTGCAGAAACCGGACATAGCGGTCGCTCACGGTGTCGTACAGCGTGCTGCGCATGGAATCCTTCAAAGTCCGTTGCCACTCGTCCGAATATTTCTTCACTAAATTGTAGGTGGGCGTGCGGGGCGCGCTCTCGATATCGCCCGGGTTGATGAACACGCAGATCATCACCGGAATCTTCTTCTGAACGATCAAGTTATCGATGACGTTGAGCGCCGGGTTGTTCCCGCTCCGGTCGAGGTACCACTCGCCATCCTGAAACACCATGAGCGCCGCAGGGGTATGCGGGTCGTACTGTGCCGGCACATAAATCCAATACTCGCTCTTCATCCCATCGTAGATTTTGCTGGTGTGGAAAAGCTTCGGCGAAAGCGTGCCCGCCGGATTTCCGGGCTGCTGATAGGACAGGGGACCAAACACTGGCAAGTCCAACCGCCCACCGAACTTCGCGCCACCAATGAGGTAGTAGAAGGAGTGAAGCTTACCCACCGGCTCGATGCGAGCGGCGGCGTACCAAAGATCGGAGCCGGACACATTCTGCATTGGCACGCCGGAAGCCCCATCGATCACAAGCGAAGGTGACGAAGCCGCTTCGATCGCAAAGAAAAAATCTGCCCCGCGCCCAACCCAAGCTGTTCCAGCCTTTAGTTCCTTGGCGTCAAACGTGTTAGTGATGGCGTCTTTCAGCGCGGAACTATTCGATTTGGCGAGCTCAATGAGCTCCGTCGCCGTCGATTTTTCCGTTGCGAATGCTGGGCCGCCAAGCAAAAGAAACAGAATGGCTGCAAGCCCGAACCCGTTTTGATGCCGCATGCAAAAGCACCTCTGGTTGATCTCCACGAAATTTCCGCGCAATAAGCTTGAAACAGATGGCTATGGTACCGCCGAGCGCTTGATGAACGAAGCACGAAGAGTTTGGCAGATGGCTTTCCGCGGTTCAGACAGTAACGATTCGATCGGGAGTTCTTGCGGCACGGTAGATGGCTTCGACGAGGGCGATGCTGCGCCGGCCTTCAATGCCGTCACAGGCACAGGCGCGTTTATCTTGTATGGCTGCAAGAAAATCCTCGAGGACGGCCTGATGCCCGCGAAAATCGCTAACGGCGGCGGACGAGGCGCTCTTGTTTTCATCCGGAGGGGAGGTTTCGGTGACGGCGGCTGGAGCATTTCGGAGATTTGCCGCGATGATGCGGTCGTGTTCGAGAATAACGGTGCCTTCCGTGCCGGAAATTTCGACGCGGCGTGGATATCCCGGATAGGCAGCGGTGGTGGCGTGGAAAATACCGAGAGCACCGCTCGCGAATTCAAGGGTGGCGACGGCGGTGTCCTCGGCTTCGATTTTGTGCAGCAGTGTCGCGGTGCGCGCCTGCACGCGAACAACATCACCTAGAAGCCAAAGCAATAAATCGACAGTGTGAACACCCTGATTGATCAAGGCGCCCCCGCCGTCGAGCGCGAGAGTGCCGCGCCAGTGCGAATTGGCGTAGTACTCGGGAGGGCGATACCACTTCACGCGAGCATCCACGAATAGCGGCTTACCGAGCAAGCCTTGCTCAATCCAGCTTTTCAGCTGCCGAATGTGCGGCTTCATGCGGTCCTGAAAAATCACGCCGAGCTGAACGCCCGATTCTCTTGTGGCTTCGATAAGCGCATCGGCGCGCACGGTGCTGATCTCAATCGGTTTTTCCGTAAGGACGTGAAGTCTCTGACGCGCAGCCGCGATGCCTTGCTCGGCGTGCAGTCCCGAGGGGCTGCCAATGATCACCAAATCCATCGGGCGATGCTTTAGGAAGGCGTCAAAGTTTTGATATGCCGTACCGCCATGTTCGTTGCTCAGTCGGGCGATTTTTTCGGCGTTGGTGCCGTAGATCGCGGCAATCTCGACACTAGGAATCGCGCGCGCCGCACGCGCGTGCGTGTCCGAAATGTTTCCCCCGCCGATGAGGCCGATATGACTTGTCATGCGGTCCAGTGAATAGTTCAGCGGTCAATGATACGCCGCGATGAACTCCTTGTAAGCGGCTTCGGTAAACTCGGGCGTAAGGATTGCCGACGAGATCAAAATGCGATAGCGGAAGGTGACGCTCGCATGGGGAGCCAGCGAAAAATTCAGCTCCTCCTTGCCATTGCTGAAAACTTTCTGACCGAGTGGATTGGCGGCGAAGAGACCGTAACCTCTCGCGTGCCAATAGGTGGGAAAGCCTGGATTTTCAGGGTGATCGAGAATTGTGATGGTCACAGGCTCGTCGCCGACAAGGCCGCTCAGATTGCACCACCGTCCGCGGGTACCCCAGGCTGCATCGCCTTTTTTGCCCTCGCTGGTCAGGTAAGTTCCGTTGACGCCCGTATTGTCCAGTTTGGCCACGGTGGTGGCGCGGCCGTTGGCATCCGTGTAAACCTCGGGCTTATCCGAAGGAATCTCCAGAGAGCGAATCACGCGCAGGCCCAACATCCCGTCTTTCTCGTCGGGAAACGAGACTTTGTCATCGAGCGCCTGCAAAGTGGTGATGCGGTCAACGCTGCGGAAGTTCGCCCCGCCGCGAAACACGAAGTGCGTGTGTTCGTTCAACAAAACTTTCTTCTCAAACGTAACCCAGTCGGTCTCGACATCCAGTTCGCCCTGCTGCGCACCGCTTTTTGCCGAGACGATCGAGCGCTGAACAATGGTCCCCATCTTTGGCGCGTTTTCCACCTTGATCGCATCGGAATTGTTCCAGAAATCCAGCCCATTCACATTCTCGTAGTTGAACCAAAGCCCGGCATGATGCGGATGATCAACTCGTTCGCCGGGCCGCTGTTCGAGCGGATAGCCGCGCGTGACAATCGTGCCTTTAGCCGTGCGCAGAGGATAAAGAACCGGCTTTTTCAGCGCAGTGGGCCAGATGTATGAGGTGAACGGTTTTCCATCGATCGTGATATCGACGCGGCGGTCCTGCTCGTTCGCGACCACGGAAACTCGGTCCGTCGCAGCAAAGACCAAAGATGTCAGAATCATAGCCACGATGACGAGTATAAAAGAAGCCCCAGCAATCGGAATACGCATGATCAGATGCTCCCTCCCAAGAGAACCCGCTGCCAAATCATAATCCAAGGCCGCGAATTCAGCTGTTGAGACTTACTAAAGGAATCGTTTATCTCGCTTGCGTTGACTCGGATTCTCATCAGTCATAAAACTTTGCCGGGGATTATCTCCGGTGGACTAATTTCCGCGGTTCAGATCAAAAAAACCTCCGCTCTGGAATCCGGCCGCAAAAACTAGTAGCTTTCCCTTCACACCATGGACCCAGCAGCCAATCTTAGTGAGCAGGTGCCGCCCTCGGTTTCTTCTCGGGCTGGCCATTTTCGCTGGGCCATCTGCGTCCTCCTTCTCCTGGGAACTACGAAGAACTACATGGACCGGCAGGTCCTGGGAGTTCTCAAAACCACGCTGCAGCATGACTTCGGCTGGACCGAAATCGACTATGGCAATCTGGTCTCCGCTTTCCAGATTGCCTATGCCATGGGGATGTTATTGATGGGCAGGCTGATCGATCGGCTCGGCACGCGCCTGGGCTACGCGCTGGCGATGATTTTCTGGAGCCTCGCATCCATGGGGACTGCGTTCGCCAATTCTCTCACTGGCTTTGCCATCTCCCGGTTCGCTCTAGGCTTCGGCGAAGCCGCCGTTTTTCCAGCCAGCATTAAAGCTGTAGCGGAGTGGTTTCCAAAGAGAGAACGAGCGCTGGCCACCGGCATATTTAATGCCGGAACAAACGCCGGTGCCATTCTGGCGGCTCTCATCGTGCCCTGGATTGTGATGCACTGGGGGTGGCGAGCAGCCTTCGTCGCGATCGGCGCACTCGGCTTCGTCTGGCTCGCGTTTTGGCTGTTGATCTATCGCAAGCCGAGCGAACATCCAAGAGTTTCCAAGGAGGAATTGCAATACATCTGCAGTGACCCGTCCCTGCCGACAGGAAAAATCAGCTGGGCACGCCTAATTCTGCTGCGGCAAACGTGGGCATTCGTCGCGGGAAAATTTCTGACCGATCCCGTATGGTGGTTTTATCTTTTCTGGGTGCCCGGTTTCCTGCAAAGCAAACATGGTTTGGCCCTTACGGGACTTGGACTTCCGATTCTGGTGATTTACGTAATTTCGGACGTCGGAAGCGTCGGCGGAGGATGGCTCTCCTCTTCTCTGATCAAACGTGGGCACAGCGTCAACACTGCCCGCAAGACCGCCATGCTGATCTGTGCCATCGGCGTGATACCGGTTGTTTTCGCTTATCGGGTCGAGAGCACGTGGTCCGCCGTCTTGCTGATCGGATTGGCCGCGGCCTGCCACCAGGCGTGGTCCGCCAATCTCTATACTCTGTCTTCGGACATGTTTCCCGTTCAAGCAGTAGGCTCGGTGAACGGAATCGGCGGGATGGCTGGCGCAATTGGGGGCATCTTCGTCGCATCCCTGGTCGGCCACGTACTTCAGTGGACGGGAAGCTACAGAGTTCCTTTCCTCATCGCCAGCGCAGCATACTTATTGGCTCTCGCCGCGATTCAGCTTCTGGCTCCCAGGCTGGAACCCGCTAGAATCATCGAGGAGAGGCCAGCTTGAAGAGCGCAATGCTGAAGAGAAAAATGAATTCGTGCAATGCCAGTAAAATGGTGGGCTAAGGGGACCACATGGGCTTGACGATCAAACCGAAGAAAGATTGCCGCTGGGATATCGTCAGTCTGGGCGAAATCATGCTCCGCTTCGATCCAGGCGACCGCCGCATCGCCACGGCGCGTTCCTTCGAAGTCTGCGAGGGCGGCGGCGAATATAATGTCGCTCGTGGATTGAAGCGCTGCTTCGGCTTGGACGCCGCCGTCGTCACCGCGTTTGCCGATGATCCCGTCGGCCGGCTTCTTCAGGATTTTATTTATCAAGGCGGTGTCGACCAGTCGCTGATCCGCTGGGTTGAACACGATGGAGTAGGCCACTCCGCGCGCAACGGACTCAATTTTACGGAACGCGGCTTCGGCGTACGCGCCGCTCTCGGTAGTTACGATCGTGGCCACACGGCCGTTTCCCAATTGAAGCCCGGCGTGATCGATTGGGACGATATCTTTGGAAAGCATGGCGCGCGATGGTTTCACACTGGAGGCATTTTCTGCGCGCTCTCCGCGACAACTCCGGAAGTCGCCCTCGAAGCCATGCAGTCAGCAAAACGCCATGGCACGATCGTTTCCTATGATCTGAATTACCGCGCCTCTCTCTGGAAATCCCACGGTGGAAAAAAAACCGCCCAGGAAGTAAACCGCCGCCTCGCCCCGCACGTGGGCGTCATGCTCGGCAATGAAGAAGATTTTTCCGCCGCTCTCGGATTCGAAGTTCCCGGCATGGACGAGCATCACTCGACGTTCGAAGTCGAAGGCTTCAAACAAATGATCGCCACGGTCGTGAAGGAATATCCCTTCCAGGTCGTCGCCACCACGCTGCGCAAGGCAAAGACCGCCACGCAAAATGATTGGGGTGCCATCTGCTATTGCGACGGCAAGTTCTACCAGTCGAGAAACCGCGAGAATCTCGAAATCTTCGATCGTGTTGGAGGCGGCGACTCCTTCGCTTCCGGCTTGATTTACGGATTCTTAGCGGGACACGACCCACAGTGGGCTGTCGAGTGCGGCGCCGCGCATGGTGCGCTCGCCATGACCACCCCGGGAGACACTTCCATGGCTACCCTGCAAGAAGTCACACAAGTGATGAAAGGAGTCGGAGCGCGCATCGCGCGCTGAACAACTCTCCGAGCAAAGTGGCCGCCCATGGATAAACAAAAAGTCCGCGAACGCATCATCGAAATTGGAATCGTTCCCGTTGTTCGTGCCTCGTCGCCAGCCGAAGCCTGCCTCGCTGCCGATGCTGTTTGTCAGGGAGGGATTCCTATCGTCGAGATCACCATGACTGTTCCCGCCGCCCTGGACGTCATCCGCGAACTGGTGAAGAATTGTGGTTCGGATGTCCTCATCGGAGCCGGAACAGTCCTAAATGCGCAAACGGCACAAAACTGCCTCGACGCAGGCGCGCAGTTCCTCGTTAGTCCGGGGCTCAACCTTCAGACAGTCGATCTGGCCGTGAGAGAAAGAAAGCTCATCATGGCCGGCGCCTTGACCCCGACGGAAGTCATGGCTGCATGGGATGCCGGCGCCGACTTCATTAAGGTTTTTCCGTGTGGCCAGATTGGAGGCGCGAAATACATCAAGGCGCTGAAAGGTCCGTTCCCGCAAATTCCTTTCATTCCCACCGGAGGTGTCAATTTAAACACCGCAGCTGAATTCCTCGAAGCAGGCTGCGTCGCCTTGGGTATCGGGGGAGAATTAGTGCAGCCGGAGGCCTTGAAAGCAAACAAGCCGGAAATCATCGCGGAAAACGCCAGGAAATTCCTCGCAATCGTAAAGCACACGCGGGCACAAATGGCGGCATCGCACGTCGCTGCCAAAACCACGCACCAACTCAAGTTTGGAATAATTTGATAAGACTTTTCTTACCGCGGCTGTCCTTCGCGCTCCGGCTGAAGCTCAAACAGAATTTCGTGACGCTCGCACCTAGAAGCAGCTACCGCGCCCCGCGCCTGATGTGCGGCACCCAAGAGCGGCGCATCCTCGTTCAAAACCACGGAAATCGGAATCTTGGACAGCACTGAACTCAGCCGCCCCTTGTCCGCAAACGACCGGCAAAAACTGCTCTGCCCCAATTTCGATAGGATTTTCAGAACGATTCCGCCCGCAAAGTACACACCGCCGTACGCAAGTACACGCAGCGCCAAATTTCCGGCCTCCGCCCCAAACGCGTCGATCCACCAATCCAGCACTTCGACACACACCGGACACGTACCCGCCAATGCGTTCTGCGTAATCTCGCTGGCCGAAGCGCTTTCCGCTTCGCCAAACGTCGGATGCACCACAGCAGGATCTAGAAACTCATGTAGTTTCCGGAACCCTCGGCCCGAAAATATCTCTTCGCAGGAAACCCGGGGCAGCCGTTCTTTGAGAAAGTGCAGCAGCTGAATCTCCCGCTCCGTCCTCGGCGCAAAATCAGCCGCGCCGCCTTCTGACGGAGACGCGCGATGTTGGCTGCCGTCCCAAATAATCATGGCCTCGCCGAGCCCGGTCCCCGCCGCAATCAAAGCCTGGTTTCCGTTAAATTGCGGACTGCCCGGATTCAAAACTAGAAAATCCTGCGGAGACAGGTGCACCAGTCCATACGCCGTGGCCACCAGATCGTTGATCAAAGCTAGTTGTGCGATGTCGAGGTTAAGACTGCGGGCCAGCGCGGAAGTCGTAAGTTCCCACGGAATATTGTTCGCCACCAGGCGGCCGTCTACCACCGCTCCGGCGACACCGAAGCCAGCTGCGGCAATGTTGCCCCCGGGCGTCGTACCCGTCTCCGCCGCGCATTCGCAGAAAAAGCGTTCGATCAACTTTTCGAGGCTGGTAAATTCACTCGTGGCGTAGCGGCGCTTAAAAACAAGCTGCAAAGAAGAGCCGTGCTCTTCAAACACGGCCAGATTGCATTTGGTGCCGCCAATGTCTCCGGCGAGAATCACTTCGTCCCTCGCGCAGCCACCAAATCCTCAGAATGCCGGCTGGGTGGCCGTCAGGTAAAACTCACGTTTTACTTAACTTACTCGGAAGCAGACTACCACACGCCTCATGCCCCTGCATCACGCGAAATTTCGTTTCACCGGAATCGCCGTATCACTAGATTGTGCCGATCGGACCGGTAAAATCCCAAAACGTACAAGACGGCTTTTCCGTTCGTGGAAAAAATCACCTGCCGGATTCGCAACACCGGTTCGCGCCTGGGCACATCCAAAAGATCCGCTGTACGCGGATCGGCCGCCGTGGCATCCACTTCTTCGTCCGAATATCCGATTTCCACTTTGTAATCGCGTTCCAGAATCCCGAAGAGCGATTCTCTTTGCAGCGGCGCCGAAAGCAGTCCGGGAAACTGCGCGGCCGAAAGATAGCAAGTCTCCAGCGCAAAGGGCTCACCCGCCGCGTGTCTCAACCGCTCCAGCTTAATCACGCCGCTCTTCGGCGAAAGAGAAAGCCGCGCATTGGCTTCCTGCTCGTCATCAATAATCTTAGCGAACAGCACTTTCGAAACCGCCGTCATGCTCCGGCTGGCCATCTGCTCCGTGTAACTCATCAACTTGTTGAAATGAATTTTTGGTGCGGAAACAAACGTGCCGATCCCTCGCCGCCGTTCCACGACGCCTTCCCGCTCTAGCGAAGCCAGCGCGTGGCGCGCCGTCATCAGACTTACCGAATGAATCTTCGCCAAGTCGCGCTCCGAGGGCACAGCGTCCCCCGTGCGCAAGTCTCCGGCGTCAATCCGCTTCCGAAGACTGCCTTGAATTCTCTGATAAGCAGGCAACCCATTGCTACGACTCTTAGCAGGCATTCTCGCTCCCGGCATTTACAGACAGCCTATAACGAATTGGCGCGTTCCCGCAGCCTCTGGAACTTGAAAAAAAACGGCAACCCTTTTCCTTCGTTAGATTTCCGTATTCCAGCCTCGCTCCGATTTGCACATTTCCCACTCCTGGCGCAAGGCGCGCGGGGCGTGTCCCGGCCAGCCCGCGAAGCCCTGGCCTCGCCGCCGTGGGCAGCACTTTAGTGATATAGAGCGCAAGCCTGTCCTGCTATACATCACCGCTCTCCAGTGCTATACGTCTCCATATCCATAATCCTTATAAATCATTACTTTTCGCTTGACAAGCCTAAAATCGTGCTATATAGCTATCCATCATTCGGCCATATAGCGGTGCGGGGTGTTCGTTGCTGTGCAAATGATCTCGACAGTTGAGGAGAGGTGGAATGGCAGTCGGGGACCTCGCCTCGGAGGAATTAATATGAAAAAACTGCAGTCTTTGGGGCTGAGTATTTTGTGCGTTGCGCTGCTCGCGCTACTGTGCGGCACGAATGCGGCGTGGGCTCAGGATGTCACCGCAACAATTACAGGAACCATCACCGATCCAAGCGGCGCGCCCATCGTCGGCGCCACCGTGACCGCCCACGATACGGATCGTGGCACAAGTTGGTCCTCTGTCACCAATCAGGACGGCATCTACAACATCATTCGCATCCCTGTCGGAAACTACGATCTCAAAGTGGAAGCGAAAGGCTTCGAGACCGCCGTTCGTGCGGCTTTCACTCTTGTCCTCAACCAGACGGCGCGCATTGACGTGATCATGAAGGTCGGGTCGGTCACCGCCACGGTGGAGGTTACCGGCGAAACTCCGTTGTTGCAGACAGAGAGCACCGCAGTCAGCAGCATCGTCGACGCCCACACCATCACGAATTTGCCCCTGGCCGCCCGCAACTACGTCCAGTTATCGCTTCTTTCTCCGGGCGCCACCACCGTTAACCCCGAGAGCCTCTCGCAGCCCCAGTTAATGACCAATTCGGGCCGCCCTGATATCAACGGCAATCGCGAGCAGGCGGTTGGGTTTCTCCTCGACGGCATCGTCAATCAGGAAGCCAAGAACAACGAAGTCGCCTACACGCCCAACGTGGACGCCATCGAAGAGTTCAACATCGTCACCCAGAACCCCAGCGCCGATTTCGGCAATTACGCCGGCGGCGTGATCAGTGCCAGCATCAAGTCCGGCACGAACTCCTATCATGGCGATGCTTTTGAATTTCTCCGCAATAATTACATGAATTCCAACTCAAAGACCGCTGCCTGGGCGACCGGTACTGCCACGCCCACGCCCACGCTCCGCTATAACATGTTCGGCGGCACCTTCGGCGGCCCGATCATCAAGGACAAATTATTCTTCTTCGGTGACTACCAGGGTATGCGCATCCCCTCGAGTTCTACCCAACAGGCTCAGCTTTTCACGCAGAGCGAGCGCGGCGGAGACTTTGGGCAGCTCTGCACTCAATTGCCCGCAGAAGAAGGTGGCGCAGGCGCTTTCAGCGCGGCCGGCATTTGCAGCAATCCCGCCGGGCAGCTCGTGGACCCCAATAACCACAACGCCCCTATTCCTTTCAACAAAATGTCCAACTCCACTCTCACTGAGAGTACTTTTGCCTCGAACTTATTCGCTAGCACCAAGAACTATCCTCTGCCAACTTCCGACACGGCCTATGGCAGCAATTATTCGTTCAAGGCCGGCAATGACTTCAACAGCGATCAGGGCGACCTCAGGATCGACTACAAGCCTGAGGATAAGGACAGCATCTTTGGTCGCTATTCCAAATTCGACACGAGTCAGGGCGTCTTCACCGGACTCCCCTTCGCCAATGCAGGCGCTGCGGAAGGCACGGACGAACCCGGCTGGAGCACCTCGGTCAGTTGGACACACACTCTCACTCCCACGATCCTCAACGAGGTGCGCGTAGGCGTAAACGTCTTCCGGTTCAACCAGGATCAAACGCCCACGACCGGCCTCGGCAATATCAGCGAACAACTAGGGATCGCCGGGGCGAACGAGCAGGCTCCGGGATTGCTTCAAGTCAGCATTCCCACGGGGCCAGGCGGAAATGCCAGCCTCGGACTCATCAACCTGTGGCAGATCTTCCGCGATACGGAGATTCAGGCCGAAGATAACGTAATCATCTCCAAGGGCCGTCACACCTTTAAAACCGGCTTCCAATACATCCGCGAACGTAACAACTACGTTTATCCCGGCAATGAAGGAGTCCTGGGCAACATCGCCATCAACTCCTTGACCGGTATAAACGCGGGCGCGGTCGTTCTGCCCGGCGCTACCACAGCCTGCGGCGGTGGTTGCGAAACCGGTCTTGCTGACTTCTGGGCGGGAATTACTGCCTCCGGCGGCCAGCGCGACAGCGGTTCAGCCACTCTTGAACAACTCCGCGGAGCCATTTTTGCCGGCTATTTTCAGGACGACTGGAAACTGAAGCCAACCATCACGCTAAACCTCGGCATTCGTTTCGAAGATCACACGCCGCAATACGAAGTAAACAACCGCGTCGTTAACTTCGGCCTGCAATCCGGCAACATCGAGACCGTGGTCCCCGGCGCCAGCGGTTATAGCGATCGCGCTCTCTACAACAACTACACCGGCCTCGGCGATTGGAATCCTCGCCTGGGCATCGCCTGGTCTCCGCGTTTCCTGCACGGAAAAACCGTATTCCGCGCGGCCTACGGCACTTCTTCCTATCTCGAAGGTGGCGGAAGCAACGAAGAGCTCTCGCTGAATCTTCCGTACGGAAACTTTGAATCCACCTATCCCAACGGGATCGGTTCGCTCGGACAACCTTGGCAGAGCGCTCCGCCCTGTCCCGCGCCACAATTCAGCTGTTACGCTGGCAGCCGAATCCGCATCTTTGACCAGAACTTCCGCCCTGCTCTGATCCAACAATGGAATTTCACCGTTGAGCAGCAGTTCAGCAATAACCTCACCTTCCAGATCGGCTATGTCGGTCAAAAGGGAAGTCACCTGCTGAACTTTGAAGACGTCGCCCAGCGCGAAGGCCTTAATGCCGCAGGAACGCCCGCCCTCGCCGGACAGCCAATTGTTGCCGAGGCTGCGGGACCTTTCCTTGGTGGCCTTGGCGGTCCCTGCACATTTAATCCCAAGGGCTCCGTTTTCGGAACCCCGAGCGCGGGCACAGTTACTTACGCGGGAACGTGGAACTGCGGAACTCCCGGTTCTCTCTATAACGCGGACTCCGGCGGCAACGGCTTCAGTTCGTTCGGCGCCTTGGCGGGAGCAAACATGTCCAACTCCAACCAGCGCTACGACGCACTCCAGGCCGTCTTGAAGGAACGTGGCTTCCATGGCCTCGATGGTCAGCTGGCCTACACCTACTCCAAGTGCCTCAGCAACTCGCCCGGATACTTCGGCACCGGTTGGGGCAGCACCGCGGCGCAGAGCTCCGGCGGCCAGCCGGGATGGGAGAACATCTACCAACCTAACGCTGACTGGGGACCGTGCTACTACGACGACACCCACGTTTTCAGCGGCTACTACGCATACCAATTGCCGTTCGGCAAGGGCAAACAATTCGGCAGTGACGCCAACAAGGTTGTCAACGCTTTGATTGGCAACTGGCAAATCAGCAGCATCGTGACCCTCCACAGCGGATTTGCTCTCACTCTGAATGACTTTGGCGGCTGGAGCGCCTACGGCGACCACTCCGGTACCAACTCCGTTGAACCTTACACACTCTCCGCCTTGCCAAATTGCAACGGCCCCATCAGCATCGAAAACAAATTCGTGCCCTTCAGCGGCGGTGTACCCGCGCACATTCAGTGGTTTGCCACCAACAACATTTCAGCCATACCCAACGCAAACGTGCTGACAACCTATACGAACACCGGCACCGTAGCGAATCCAGTTGCCGGTGCACCTGTCGGCGCCATCGCTACCGGCGGCGGTTCCTTCGGAACTTGCTCTGTCGGCAACATCCGCGGTCCCTGGACCAAAATCCTCGACGCCAGCTTGCAAAAGCAGTTCAGCATCGGCGAACGCAGAGCTCTGCAGCTTCGGCTGGACGCCTTCAACGCGTTCAATACACCTGTCTGGACCTTCAGCGGCGGACCCGCCGGTGGCTCGTTTGATTCGAGCAGCGCATCGCTCGGACAAATCACTGGCTCACAAGGGGCCCGACAGCTCCAAATTGCGCTGAAGTTCCTATTCTAGTTTTCCACCTCAACACCCCTCGGAACGGCAGGCGCTTCGGCGCCTGCCGTTCCTTTTCTGGGCTGCTTTGTCTGGCGAGAGTTGGATGTACAATCGAATCATGAATCGATTCTTTCATCTCTGCGCGAGCGTTGCGGTTTCGTTCCTCTTCTTTTCTCCCTCCAATGCTCAAGTGCCTGCTAAAGCTCCTGCTCCCGCAGCCCAACAGCAGCAGAATCCACAGCACGCCATGTCTCTCGCGGAATCCGGCCACTGTGCCGAAGCCCTCCCACTGCTGAAAAAATCCATCCATCAAGTTACCGACCGCGATCTCAAAAAGCGCATCGGCCTCCTCGGCTTGAATTGCGCCATGACGCACAACGCCCCGTACGATTCTCTCGATTTCCTCATCGTCCTCAATCGCGACTTTCCCCGCGATCCCGATGTTCTCTACGCCGCCGCCCACGCTTTCTCGGATCTCTCTCTTCGCGCATCCCAGGACCTCGTTCGTGAAGCTCCCTTCTCCTACCAAGTCCATGAGCTCAACGCCGAAGCTCTCGAAACCCAGGGCCGGTGGCAGGAAGCCGCCGCCGAATACCAGAAGATCATCGACATGGATCCCACGCTGCGAGGCATCCATGGCCGCCTGGGCCGCGTTCTGCTATCCGCCCCGCAACCGACTCCCGAGGCTGTCGCAAAAGCGAAGAAGAGCTTCGAGGATGAACTCGAAATCGATCCCAACAATGCCACTGCGGAGTATGTTTTAGGTGAACTCGCAAAAGGCGACGGCGATTTGTCCGCCGCTGTCGCCCACTACACTCGCGCCACAAAAATCGACGCTGGTTTCATGGAAGCCTATCTTGGTCTCGGTTCCGCGCTTGTCGAGCGTAAGCAGTTCGCCGACGCCATCACTCCGCTCGAGACTTACGAAAAGATGGCCCCCGATAGCCCCACCGGACACTATCAATTAGCGCTTGCCTACAACGGCGTGGGACGCAAAGAAGACGCCAATCGCGAAGCCGCCCTCCAGCGCGACACCGCCAAGTCTCTCGAACAGCTCAAGCGCCGCGTCGCCGAAGGCCTCGAGCATCAAAAGCCCCCGCAGTGAAAGCCGCTCTCCTCATTTTTCCTTCCGCAGCAGGCCTTCTTCTCTCGGTTTCCGTACTCTTCTTCCTTGCATCCTCTTTCGCCAGTCGCGCGCAATCTCCGCAATCGAGCAGTATCTCCCTCGCCACGGAAATGCGCGTTCGCGGACCGGGCTGGTGGCCCACAAAAGGCACGCCCGCTCGCACGGAATATACCGGTCCAGACGCCTGTACCGAGTGCCACGAACTGAAAGCCGAAACCCAGCAATCCACCGCCATGCTTCACGCCGCAGTCCGCCCGCCAGACTCAAAGAGCCTTCGCGAGCACGCCAACCTCCCGTTTCAAACGGGCCCCTACACTTATCAACTCCTCACCACCCCTGAAAAAAGCACCCTGACTGTCAACAACGAAACGTCTTCATTCTCTGTCGATCTGCTCTGGGCGCTAGGCTCCGGCCACATGGGCCAAACCTTTATCTATCAGCAAGACCGTAAGTTTTATGAGAGCCACGTCAGTTTTTACAACGCCACGCAATCTCTCGACGTCACTCCCGGCCAATCCCATTCCGTGCCGGCAACTCTCGAAGACGCCGCTGGTCGCGCCATCCCTCTCAACGAAGCCCGCCTCTGCCTCGGCTGCCACACCACGGCCTCTACAACAAAAAATCAATTCGATCCCAGCGCCGCGTTTTTGGGCGTCACCTGCGAAGCCTGTCACGGTCCCGGCGCACAACACATCGCCGCGGCCAGAGCAAAAACCGAAAAGCGCGGCTCCGGATTGACGTTCAATCCCGCCCAGCTAGCTCGCGTGGATTCCGTGGATTTTTGCGGCGCCTGTCACCGCACTTGGCAAGACGTCGTCTCCGGGCAAATGGTCGGCGCCGGCACCTTCAACGTGCGCTTCGCTCCCTACCGCCTCGAAAACAGCCGCTGCTGGGCCGAAGGCGACGCGCGCGTCACCTGCATGGCCTGCCACGATCCTCACAAACCTCTTTCCCACGATGTCGCCTCCTACGACGCAAATTGCCTCGCATGCCACGCGTCCAGCACCGCCGAAAAAAAATCCGAAAATCATCCCGGCGCCGCCTGCCCTGTCGCCACAAAAAATTGCGTCACCTGCCACATGCCCAAAGTCGAGCCTCCCAATTTGCATTCCGCATTCACCGATCACTGGATCCGCATCGCGCATCCAAACTCCGCCTATCCCGAATAACCCTATGCGCCACGACCTCCATCTTCGCCGCGACTTTCTCCGCTACTTAGCGGGATCAGCAGCAGCCGCCACTCTTCCTACAATTCTTCGAGCAGCGTCCACTCCAGACCAAACTTTTCCCTTCTCCGAGATTCCCGCCTCCGCCTCCGGCATAAACTTCGTCCACACCAGCGGCAAGTCCCCGCAAAAATTTCTCCCCGAATCCACCGGTCCCGGCTGCGCCTTCCTCGACTACGACAACGACGGCTGGATGGACATCTACCTCGTCAACAGCGGCCCCTGCGATTTCTGGACTCCGCCCACTCCGCTTCGCAACGCCCTCTACCGCAACAATCGCGACGGCACCTTTACCGACGTCACCGAAAAGGCCGGCGTCCCTGGCGGTGGCTATGGCATGGGCGTCGCCGTTGGCGACTACAACGCCGACGGCTTCCCTGATCTCTACGTCACGCAATACGGCCGCAGCATCCTCTACCACAACAACGGCGACGGCACCTTCTCCGACGTCACCGAAAAAGCCGGCGTCGCTGCGCCCGGCTGGGCCTCTAGCGCCGTCTGGTTCGATTACGACAACGACGGCCGCCTCGATCTCTTCGTCTGCCGCTTCGTCGATTTCACCAAGCTCACTCACCACGTCTGCAACGCCCCCAACGTCCCCGCGCTTGCGGGCATCAACGAGTACTGCTACCCGCGCATCTTCAACCCCATGCCCAGTTGGCTCTTCCACAACAACGGCGACGGCACCTTCACCGACGTCAGTCAAAAAATGGGCATCGCCGATAATCCCGGGAAATCTTGGGGTGCAGTCGCCACCGACATCAACAACGACGGCTTCCTCGATCTCTTCGTCGCCAACGACACCACCGCCAATTTCCTCTTCGCCAATCGCAAAGGAAAAAAATTCGAAGAAATCGGCTTCACCGCCGGTGTCGCCTATGGACCTGGCGGAAAAGCGCGCTCAGGAATGGGTGTCGATTCTGCGGATTTCAATCAGGACGGCTGGATGGATCTTTTCGTCACAAATCTAGACCACGAGTTCTACGGCCTCTACCAGAACAAACACGACGAATCCTTCGAAGACAAAGCCGGCCCCACGGGCGTCGCCCGAGCCACGCAAATGATGAGCGGCTGGGGCGCCAAATTTTTGGACTTCGACAACGACGGCCTTCTCGACCTCTTCGTAGCCAACGGCCATCCCGACGACGTCATCGACAAAATCAATCCCGGCGTAACCTACAGCGAGCCTCTCCTGCTTTTCCAAAACAGCCCCACCGGCCTGAAAAATATCAGCCCAGAAAGCGGCCCCGTTTTCACCCGCCAACTCAACGCCCGCGGCCTCGCGATCGGCGATTTCGATAACGACGGCGCGGTCGATGTCCTGATCGCGGTCAACGACGGCCCTCCGGTCTTACTCCGCAACAACGCCGGATCAAAAAATCACTGGCTAGGCTTAAATCTCATCGGCAAAAAATCCAACCCCGACGCCATCGGCGCCCACATCGCCTACCAAGCCGGCGATCTAAAGCAAACCCGCTTCAAGGTAGGCGGCGGCAGCTATCTCTCCTCCCACGACCCGCGCATCGTTCTAGGCCTGGCCAAACACGAAAAAATCGACTGGCTAGAAATTAATTGGCCCCAACCCAGCGGCCAAATCCAACGCTTCACCGACCTCCCCATCAACCGCTACATCACCATCACCGAAGGCGATCCCCGCTGGCGCTAAGCACGCTGCTGGTTAGTTTTCGACTTCCGCGTTATCAGGGACTGGGTGCCGCGAGTGTTTGCCTCCTACCGGAGCTCGCCACAATTCCACCGATGTTTCCACAGCTTCTTCCGGCAATTCTGTCACTGCGGCCAAGCCCGCAGCGACAAATCAATCACCCCTTGCAACTGCTCGCGCGAAGCCCCTCCCGCCGACTGCACCGACATTCCGTGCGTAACCGCCATAACGTAGCGCGCCAAATCCCCCGGCTCAGCCCCGGCCGGCAAGTCCCCCTCAACTTTCGCGCGTTCAAATCGCTCTCGTAGCGCAGCCTCTCCCGTCGCCCGCCGCGAAATCAACTCTTTCCGTATCGGATCCGCCTCGTCTCCGCAAGCCAGCGCCCCCTGCACCATCAAACATCCCTTCGGATTCCCCGGGCACGAAAGCAAATCCGCCGTCCCTACCATCAACCGCTCCGCCACAGCCCGCGCCGTCGGCTCCTTCAGCGCCTCAGCCGTGTAGCCAGTCATCTTCGCGTTATATCGGTCCAGCGCCTTCCGAAACAATGCTTCCTTATTCCCAAACGTCGCGTAAATGCTCGGCCGGTTAATCCCCATCGCCGCCGTCAAATCCGATAGCGCCGTCCCTTCATACCCCTTCTTCCAAAACACCCGCAGCGCCGCCTCCAGCGCCTTCTCTGGGTCAAACGCCCGCGGCCGTCCAAGGCGCGCGGCGCTATGACTGCTCGCTAAGCGACGAGAAACAGGTGGGTTAAGCCGCCTGTTCTTTTTTGTATCCTTTCTCATACTCCGGCATCTTATCACACTGTTTCGTATCGAGCGGTAAGAAAGTCCCTGACACTTGCCGCCTAAACCAGATAGTTTCGTATCTAACGGTACATAAATAGCATCGAAGAGCAGAACGCAAAGGAGAACGCAAAGGAGAACGCAAATGTCCAAACTTAAAGATCAAGTAGCCGTTGTCACCGGCGCTTCCAAAGGCATCGGCGCAGGCATCGCCAAAGCCCTTGCCGCCGAAGGCGCCTCCGTAGTCGTCAACTATTCCTCCAGCAAATCTGGCGCAGACAAAGTCGTCGCCGAGATCGTCAAAAAAGGCGGCAAAGCCATCGCCGTTCAAGGCGACGTCTCCAAACAAGCTGACATCAACCGCCTCTTCGTCGAAACCAAAAAGGCCTACGGTCGCCTCGACGTCCTCGTCAACAACGCCGGCGTCTACGCTCCCGGGCCGCTCGAGAGCGTCACCGAAGAATCCTTCCACACTCATTTCAATCTGAACGTTCTCGGCCTGCTCCTTACCACCAAAGAAGCGCTCAAGCTCTTCACCGATAAAGGTGGAAGCGTCATCAATATCGGCTCCGCGGTCAGCCGGCTGGCGCCTCCAAACTTTTCCGTCTACACCGCCACCAAGGGCGCTGTCGACGTCATTACCCGCTCACTTGCCAAGGAACTCGGTCCTCGCAAGATCCGCGTTAATTCGATCAATCCCGGCATGATCGAAACCGAAGGCGTGCACACCGCCGGCTTCGCCGATGGCGATTTTCGCAAATGGGTCGAATCGCAGGCCCCGCTAGGCCGCATCGGCCAAACGGACGACATCTCCCCAACCGCGGTCTACCTGGCCTCTTCCGACTCCAAGTACATGACCGGCGAAGTCCTCCCCGTCTCCGGCGGACTCTAAATCGGTCCACCGCGCCAAATCAGGGGCCGCGCGAGCGACCCTTGGCTGCTTCGATTTTCACCGCGCAGCACAGCAATCTAGCCCACAATCGACTATCACCGCGCATGTCACTCTACAGGAGAAAATTCATGTCTAAGCACGAAGGAAAAGTAGCCGTCATCACCGGCGGCAACAGCGGCATCGGCCTCGCCACCGCGCAGCGCCTCGCCAACGAAGGCGCCTACGTCTTCATCACCGGCCGCCGCCAATCCGAGCTCGACGCCGCCATCAAATTAATCGGCAAAAACGTCACCGCCGTCCAGGGTGACGTCTCCAATCTCGCCGATCTCGATCGTCTTTACGCCACTGTCAAGCAGCAAAAAGGCCGCATCGACATTCTTTTCGCCAACGCCGGCGGCGGTGAATTCGCACCCCTCGGCTCCATCACGGAAGCCCATTACGACAAAACATTCAACGCCAACGTCAAAGGCCTGCTCTTCACCGTCCAAAAAGCGCTTCCGCTCTTCACCAACGGCGGCTCGATCATTCTCAATGCATCCATCGTCTCCATAAAAGGTACTCCGGCTCTCAGCGTTTATAGCGCCACAAAAGCCGCTGTCCGCTCCTTCGCCCGCACCTGGATCCAGGATCTCAGAGACCGCAAGATTCGCGTCAACACGGTCAGCCCCGGCCCCATCGACACCCCGGGCCTCAATGGCTTGGGGAAAAACGCCGAAGAAACCGCCCAGTTCAAAGCCGCCATGGCAAGTGCCGTTCCCATGGGACGCATAGGGACCTCCGACGAAATCGCCAAAGCCGTCTCTTTCCTGGCCTCCGACGACGCCAGCTTCATCACCGGCATCGAACTCTTCGTCGACGGCGGAATGGCCCAAGTCTAAATCCTCGTCCTCGTTGGCGTCCCCCAAGTCCATCCAACGGGCAAACGCCAGCGGGTACTCTCTTCTCTGTGTCCTCCGTGCCCTCTGTGTAAAACTCTTTCTTTTCAACTCCTATTTCTACGGCGCCCCGCGCCCGGGTCATGACTAGCCGCAGCAACCCTGTGCACGTCCAACATTCAGTACATGTGCAACAAATGTTACTGGCCAGAACGCGCCAAAAAATGGATGCGGTCTATCGAAAAGCATCCTCTTGACAGCGGCACTCTATGCGATTAGCCTCTCTCCAATCGGACAGCAACATATGTTGCGAAAGCCGCGCACTGGTGGGTGGCGGCATCAGTCGGGGATAGTCGTTCTAATCGGCAATCGAGTGGAGGACTGACGCATGGCCGCAAAGGAAACACTCATCTCTTCAATCGACATTCAGAGAAAACGCGCTCCCCGCAGTTGCACTCTCTTTTTCTGCGCAACGCTTGTTGCATTATTCCTTCTCGCAATGCCCGCAATCTCCGCCGCGCAAACCGCGGGCACTGGCGCGCTCTCCGGCACGGCGACGGATCAATCCGGCTCCAGCATCGCTGGCGCGCAAGTAAAAGTCACGAGCGAAGCTTCTGGCGAAGTGCGTACGGTCACCACTAACGCCACTGGCTCATTCATCGTTCCCCTGCTTTTGCCCGGCACTTATCGCGTCGAAATCTCGCAAACCGGTTTCCGCTCGGTGACCGTCCCGCACGTGAAGATTACCGTCACGGAAACCAACGCTCTCACCCTCCGCCTCGAAGTCGGCCAGATTGCGGAGACAGTCGTCGTCGAAGCCCAGGTCGCTCAACTCCAAACCGAATCCAGCACCCTCGGGCGCGTTACCTCCAGCGAGCAGGTGGAATCGCTGCCTCTCGCCATGCGCAACTTTACCCAGATCATCGCTCTCAACCCTGGCGTATCCGCCGAAATCGCCAACGCTGGCGAATTGGGCCGCGGCGGCGGTGGCAACAACCAGGATCCCACAGTGTCTGCCGGCAACTGGGCTTCGGACAACAATTTTCAGATGAACGGCGTCGGCGTCAACGACATTCAGCAAAGCGGTTACTTTAGCGCGGGTGTCGCCATTCCCAACCCTGACACCATCCAGGAATTCAAAGTCCAGACCGGCCAGTACGATGCCTCCTACGGCCGGAATGCCGGCGCTAACGTAGACGTTGTTACCAAGGGTGGCACCAACGCATATCATGGCGCGGCCTGGGAATATTTCCGCAACAACGACATGAACGCCAACACCTTCTTTCTCAATTCCCACGGCCAGCCGCGCGCTATTCTCAAACAGAACCAGTTCGGCGGTGATTTTGGCGGTCCTATCAAAAAGGACAAGCTACAGTTTTTCACTTCCTACCAGGGCACGCGCCAGCGCAATGGCCTTGATCTAAATTGCTCCTCAAACATCAGCGAAGCGCCCATAACCAATGATCGCTCGGCCGCCGCTCTAGGTGCTCTCTGGGCCGCAAATTCTGCGAATCCTACCGCGCAAACGGCGATCGGCGGTGTTCAAGTTGCGGCGAACGGCTCCAACATCAATCCTGTAGCTCTAGCCCTTCTGAATACCAAATTGCCAAACGGAAACTACCTGATTCCGACTCCCCAGACCTACGACCTTAGCAACCCAAACTTCGACGCTCAGGGCTCCGCAGCCTTCAGCGTGGCCTGCCCCTTCACCGAAGACCAGTTCATGACCAACGCTGATTACGAGATGTCTCCCAAGAGCAAACTCAGCGGCCGCTTCTTCTTCGCGAATAGCGGAATCACCTATACCTTGCCACAAACGAACCTCACCGGCGGCGGTTCGCCTCCAGGCGCCCCCGTGAACCTCACGCAAGACTTCCGGAACTTCTCGCTGACGCATACCTACATCATCAGCCCCACGCTATTGAATGAAGCGGAAGTCGCTTACCACCGAATCTTTGCAACCTTCGCTCAGGCAATACCAGGCTTTACGTGGTCGCAGGTCGGCGTTAACGTCATACCCGCTGACAACGACATTCCTGCTGTCGCAATCGACTACCCGTCCGCTTCAGGGCTGGGCCTCGGTGGCAACGGCCAAAACGTCTTGATCGCCGAGAACACCTACACCTTTCAGGATTCCGTTTCCTGGACCAAAGGCAAGCACAACTTCCGCTTTGGCGCAGGCCTCTCCCGCGAGCAGAACAACCAGATCGGTTTTCACTATCTCGCGGGGGAAGCCTTCCTCACTTGGTCCGATTTCATGATCGGCTTACCGACAGGGCCGGCGGCTAGTGGCGGCAATGGCTCGCCCACGGGGTTTAGCAATGTGATTGCCTCACTTGATTTGCTCGGCCTTTTCGATCGCGCTTACCGCGATTGGGAAGTTTGGAGTTACGCGCAGGACGACTTTAAAGTCACCAAACGCCTGACCCTTAATTTGGGCCTCCGCTACGACCATATTGGTGACTTCGGGGATGCACTGGGCCGCAACTCCGGCTTTGACGCCTCGTTGGCCATTCCCAATCCGCCAGCCGCCGGTACGTTGGCCGGAACAACGGTTCCCAACAATTACGTTGGCACTATCCCTGCGGGGGTTAAACAGCTCAACAACGATTTCGGACTGAACGGCGACGGTCAGAACACTTGGAATCCTCGCATCGGTTTTGCGTATCAATTGCCTTTTAACCATTGGACACAAGACCGCGTTGTCATTCGCGGCGGCTACGGCGTTTACCATTCGCGGTCGACCGGGCAGCCCTTTCTTCAATTGATTTCCGCTCCGCCGTACGGCCAGTTCCGGATTTTTTCCGCCGGTTCTGCGGGCCCCTTCTCCGAACAACAGCCCCTGCCGCTTGCGGCACCGGCCTTCCCGACGTTCATCCCATATTCCCCGACGACCTCAAATGCGATCACCACCTTTGACCCCGTCTACAGGCCACCCATGGTGCAGGAGTACAGCCTTGGCACTCAGGCACAGCTTACTCCCAGCTTGGTTCTGGAGGTCGGGTATTCCGGAGCTCGCGGATTACATCTTCTTGACGTGCGTTCGATCAACCAGGCCGACTTAGCCAGCGCAGCTGACCCCATTCGCGGCGAGACGACAAATACGCTCGCGAATCTTCCCCTTCGCGTCGCTTACGAAGGCTTCTCACCCTACTCCATGACGCAAATCGAATCCGATGGCTCGTCGTGGTACAACGCTCTTCTGGTCAGCTTGAACAAGCGCTTTAGCCACGGCTTGCAGGCGCAAGTCTCCTACACTTTTGCTAAAGATCTGTCTACTACCTTTGGCTCGACGACCGGCGCTAACGGAGGTCAGGTAACCGGAAATCAGAACAATCTCGCCTCAGGATACGGCCCGGACAACTTCGTTCGTCCACAGCGCCTGGTGATCAATTATTCCTATCAACTTCCCAAGCCTCATTGGAACAGTGCTTTCGCTCAGCAAGCTCTTGGAGGTTGGTCCGTTCAAGGTGTGACGGTATACCAGACTGGGCATTACCTTACGGTTACATATAGCAACCAAACCAATGTTTATGGAACAACGACGGACCGCGCCGAACTCAAAGGAACCTGCACCCCGGGCCAGTACGTCAACAGTGGATCGGTCACTTCCAAATTGAGCAATTACATCAACTCGAACTGCTTCACAACTCCTCCTGTCATCGGTGACGATGGCGTCGCTACCGGCTTCGGCAACGCTGGCGTTGGCATTCTCCGCGGCCCCAGCGAGCTTAACTTCGACTTCTCCCTATTCAAGGAGTTCCCGATCCACAAGATCAGGGATAGCGCCAACCTCCAGTTCCGCGCCGAGTTCTTCAACGTTTTCAACCATCCTCTGTTCCAAGACCCAGACTCGAACTTCGGCGATCCGACCTTTGGCGCAATCACCAACACCTATGGCAACCCGCGAGTCGTTCAGTTGGCTCTCAAACTGAGTTTCTAATTGGAGGCTTCACAAGAGCGCTTTTTAGACGGGGGCGGACCGCAACCCAATCATCGACAGGCTCAGGGCAATCGCAGCCGGTTGCCCTGAGCCTGTCGTCATTTTTAATCCTTCCTGCAACGCCATCTTCCAGATGTAACTCCCATTTCCGCGAAGCCGAAAAACTGATACCTTGCCTCCTGCACATTTCGGAGCGCAATCTGCCTCACGCGTAACATTTCTTGAGTTAGGCGCAAGCGTGAGCGCATCACCAGGAGCGAGAGCGATGAAGCATACGGCGGCAGTAATCGGTGTGGGATTTGTCGGTAGAGCCCACGTAGACGCTCTCCGGCGTCTGGGAATTCCCATACGCGGCATTCTCGGTAGCTCGAAAGAACGTGGCGCGGAATCCAGCCAGGCCCTCGGCCTCGAGCATGCCTACGCCTCGCTCGACGAACTCGCCGCGGATCCAAACGTAACCTCAGTTCACATCTGCACACCGAATCACGTTCACTTCGAGCAGGCCAGCAAATTGCTCCGCGCCGGCAAACACGTGCTCTGCGAAAAGCCGCTGGCCATGGACTCGCGGGAATCCGAAATGCTCGTGAAGCTCGCCCGCGAATCGAATCGCGTTGGCGGCGTGGCCTACAATTTGCGTTACTACCCGCTCTGCCAGGAAGCGCGCTCTCTGATCCAGAAGGGCGAGATCGGCACGCCGCACACCGCGCACGGGAGTTTTCTCCAGGACTGGCTCCTCCATCCCACGGATTGGAACTGGCGCCTCGAACAAAAGCTCGGCGGCGAATTGCGCGCCGTCTCGGACATCGGCACGCACGCCATGGATTTGCTGATGTTCCTGACAGGCAAGAAAATCACCGAGGTCTGCGCGGACCTCGCCACGGTTATTTCCGTTCGCCGCAAGCCGCGAGGCCGCGTGGAAACCTTCAAGAAAACCGAGTCTACCGCCTACGACGAAATGCCCATGACCACCGACGACTACGCCACCATGCTGCTTCATTTTCAGGATGGTTTGCGCGGCGTCGTCACTGTGTCCCAAGTAAGCGCCGGCCACAAAGCCAAGCTGAGCTTCGGCATCGACGGTTCGAAAGCCTCGTTGTGGTGGAATGCCGAAAATCCGAACGAAATGTGGATTGGCCGCCGCGACACTGCTAACGGCTCGATACTCAAAGATCCCGCGCTCATGACGCCCGAAGCGCGTCCCTACGCCGTGTATCCGGGCGGGCACACCGAAGGCTATCCAGACACGTTCATGCAGCTCTTCCGCGACTTCTACGAATACATCGCCGCGGGCGATTTACAAGCGCCACGAACATTCCCGACTTTTCAAACCGGCCACGACGAAATGCTTCTTTGCGACGCCATTCTGAAAAGCTCGCAATCTCGCGCCTGGGAACCCGTCCAATGGGATTGACTTGCGCCTCTGAGTGGCACAGGCACTCTTGCCTGTGCCCGTTGAATTGAGTTTGTCGCCTCTACTTCTTCGGGTACCGGTAACTCAAACTTGGAGGCAGCCGGTCGGAACGTTGCCGCGTGTTGTATTCGAGTTGATACCCGAGATGCTGTGCATCATCAGGATATTCTTTGCCCGCGGGATATGGGTAGGGCAGGAGCGTATGGCGCGGAAGCGGTTCGACGCTGAAAGCGTAGGCCGCGTAGAAATCGAGATCCTTCTCGAAGCCGTTGGCATAGAAGAAATAATCGCGCACCCATCCAGCGGGAAGCGCAGGCAAGTTGCGCGGGTCGAAATCGAGTTTGACGCCTTCGCCGGAACCGAACACCACGAAGCGATCGTCCGCGGCGGTGAGCAAATCGAGAACATCGCCATAGCGCGTATAATTTCCTGCGGCGCGCGCGTACGGCCCGGTCATGCTGCGGTTCGTGAAGGAATAGATTGTGTCGCTCGCGGGAGTGAGTCGAATTTCGCGGGGATAGCCGAGAAATTCCAGCGAGGCTTTCGCGAGAGGAACTTCAGCCGTTCGAATCTCTTTTGCATCGGGAGTTTGATCGATTCGAATCGCGTCCCAATAAATTTTTAGATTGCTCACGATACGAATCCTGCGTGTGCCTGGCGGCAGTTTGCCAGTGAGGTCCGTCACCATGGTGCGTTCGAGACCTGCGGGGAAGCCCATGTCTTCCACGATGCGGACCCATTTGTTGCTTGCGTCCTGTGCTTCGACGTATGGAGCAATCACTTTGACGCCTGCTTGATCGGCGGCGTACATCGAAGTGGCGGTGAAATAATCGGTGTAGCCGTCGATGATCAAGCGCAACGGTTTCGCGGCGTCCCACTTGTCCAGGTCGAGTTCGACCCAATGCAGTTTCGCGAATCCTGCAAAGGGCAAGCCCTCGAACTCGGTGACATATTTTCTGTCGCGCTGCGAAATCAGCGAGAGAACATCATTGCCGTGATCATCCCACGCTCCCAGCGGCGGATGGGCATCATGGGCCGCGATGACACGGAATTCGGGGAACGGTGGATTGGAAACAAATCGCTCGTTGGGGAAAACTTCGTAAGACGCGGGATGATCGATCGCGAGCAGACGCAGCTGATCCAGGTAGACAGTTTCTTCCATCGGCTCCATGAACCGGAAGCTGAGCATTCCGTGAAGCGGATGTACGCTCTCGGCGCCGACTTTTAGATATTCGTCAGGATCGGGAACGTCGCGCTCGGCGACATTGTTCTGGCCGGGGCCGACCCAGTGGCCAACAACGCCCGGGCCGATCATGTCCGCAATGAATTCATATTCCTTGCCGTTCCACGAAAATAAAACGGGACAAGAACTGCCGCGGCGGTCGAGTTCGCCGATGGATTGAGTTTTCTTCGCGGCGAGATTTATTTCGTCCTGCGGAACTCCGGTGGGCCAGAGGAGGCGAACGACTTCAGCGTTTTTTTCTTCGCCAAGGCCAGCGAGGATGTTCGGAGCGTTTTGTCCGAGATAGCCGCTCGCGCCTTGCACTTCCCACTTTTGATAAAGCGGACCTGCGTAAATTTCTACTTTTGTGCCGATGCCATTTTTGTTGTCGGCAAGAGGTTTTAAGTCGATGCTCATCCAGTTGTGCTGATTCGCTCCTTCATTTTTTAGGAGCAGCGGTGGATTGCCGAGTTGCGTAACAACGAGATCGGGGCTGCCGTTGCCGGCGAAATCGGCGACGGCCAGCGCGCGCGGCTGCGAGAGTTTAACTGCATCAAGATGTACTTCTTTGGTCACGTCAGACCAGCCCTTTGCGCCGAGGTTGCGAAGCAGGCGGAGTTCGCCGCCCGCACTGGATTCGCCGGCAGCAACGAGATCGAGCCAGCCATCATTGTCGTAATCGATCGCGGAAATTCCCCAGCCGCGTTGCCATCCGAAATCCGGAAGTGGAACGCGCTCGAGATGTTTCCCGTCAACATTGCGCCAGAGACTGATGCCGGGAGCACCTGCGTGGGTGAAAGCGAGATCCATCCAGCCATCTTTGTTGAAATCGAATGCCACGACGCCGACGGCGGGCGGCAGGTTTTCTTTTTTGAAATCGATCGCGGGGAGCGGAGTAAATTTTCCCTCGCGCGGATTTAAATAGATGGATGCGCCGTCGTTTCCGCCAGCGAAAACAAAATCAATGGCGCGATCGTTGTTGAAATCTGTAGTGACCAGACCTGCGCCGGTGGCGTCGAAACCGAGACCGCTTTCGGCGGACACATCCGTAAAGGTGCTGTTGCCATTGTTGCGCCATAAAATATTGTGCGTTGCTGTTTCACGCGTAGCGGCCGCGGTGGGCTGCATGGTGATGTAGAGATCGAGATCGCCGTCGTGGTCGTAGTCGACGAAGGTCGCGCCGACGCAGCCTTTTTCGCGGCGAATGCCAACTTTTTCGGTGACGTCTTCGAATTTTCCCGCTCCGTTATTGTGAAAAAGCCGGATGCCGTTACCGAAACAGACGGCGAGATCGGTGTGGCCATCATTGTCGAAATCGCCAGCGGCGCAGCCGAGACCGCTTCCTGTGATTTCGAGGCCGGAGTTTTTGGTGACATCAGAGAATTTTCCGTTGCCCAAATTCCGGAGAAGACGACTTGTGTCATCGGCTGCCGCGCTAACGAGGAAAAGATCGGGCTTGCCGTCACCGTCGAAGTCAAAAATGCACGCGCCGACGCTGGGACCAGGCGGAAAGTAATTTGCAGCCTGGCTTTGCACGATGGATGCGGATGGCAGCGGAGAAAAATGAACGGGAATGGCGGGCGGTGCGTTTTGCACGGAGCTGCGCGGAAGTTCGGCGAGCGAGAAACGGCCTTGGTCGCCGTAGCCGGCACCAAACGGTGTGGTGACGTGGTCGGCGGTCATTTTTTGGAATTTGGCGAGATGTTCTTTGGCCGCCTCGGCATTGCCGCTGCGCTGATAGGCGCGGGCGATGCCAAATTCGGCGGATGCATGAAACGGGAAAATAGCGAGAGCTTTTTGAAATGCAGCGATAGCGAGATCGTAGCGCTGAAGCTGAGAATTCAAGTAGCCGACGAAATACCAAGGGTCGGCTTCGTCGGCGATTTGTGTGACGTGGGTGAACGCAGCGACTCCTTTTTCCGCATCGCCCAGATCTTTGTAAACGAGCCCGAGGTTGTACCAGGCGTAAGGATCTTGAGGAAGTTTTTCGGCGGCCGCGGCTAATGCGGTGCGAGCCGGTTCGAGCTTTTGCTGGGCGAGGAGAGAGATGCCGAGGTTGACGCGGGCGACTTCGAATTGGGGGTCGGCGGCGAGCGATTGTTCGAAGAGTTTTTGCGCGTCGGCGGGGCGCTGCTGATTCATGTAAGCGACGCCAAGTGTGTTGAGGCGATAGGCTTCGCCGGGGTCGACGTGAGGCGCGGCTTTCTGCGCGGCTGGCGAGGATTGTGTTTGAGCGGCGCGCGAATGGAGAAACGATGCGGCGACGCCAACGACGGATAAGCAAACTATGACAACAGCGGCACGCCGAGAGGGAGCTTGCATCAGGGTATTTGTCCTGTCCGCGAAGCGCGACAAGTGCTGGAAGACTGCGCGCGGAGCAGTAAAGATTCTGTGTGCAGAGAGGGATAGCGTCAACCGTTTTTGTAGAGGGCTTCCGGAGGCGAGCCGAGTGTTGACACGTTCACGGCGGATGCGAGAATTGCCGCCGAGGAAGATATAGCTATGGACGATTTCCCGGAGTTCATGAAGCGCGCTGAGAACAGGATTGCAACGAATAGTCAGGCGACGCCCGGAGTAGAGGGCTACGTGTTTGACGGGGCGGATGAGAGCCAAATGGCATTCTGGACGTGCCGCGAGACGGCGAGTTCCGCGCCTCATGCGCATGAGTATGACGAATACATGGTCGTGGTGCAGGGGTGCTACACGTTGATCATTGAGGGCAGACGGATTCCCATCAAGGCGGGAGAGGAATATTTCATTCCGAAGGGAGTTTCGCATGGCGGTGAGGTTGTGGCTGGAACCCGGACGATTCACGCTTTTGGTGGGCGGCGAGCTGAGAGAGTTCGTAAGTAGACTGGAGGCAATGCGGCAACCGGGTTCATGCGATTGCCGCAGAGCTTGGCTTCGGGAATGAGGATGACGGCGGGTGGACGACCGTCGGCTGGCCAGCTGCTAACTGCTAGAACTCAATGCAACGGTACGAATAACCCTTCGATTTGGAAATCCCGCCGCGAGCCGTGTTCGGCGACTGCAAGGTGCCATGGACTGGGTCCTGGCCCACCGATAAACCGGAAAGCGCCATAGTTCCAGACAGATCGGCGGAGGAGACGACCTTCAGATTTGCGCCCATCGGCACCATCACGCCCTGCACATCCACAGACACCACAAAATCTCCTTCGGTCTTTCTGTCACTCGATGAGTCCGCGAAGCACGTACAGCCGCTCCCGCCCGGTTTGCACTCGATAGTTCCTCGAGCGAACGCCGTAACGGACTTCGCATGGGGCAAGACCGAGTACCATGAACTCACCACTGCATCCACGGAAGCACGGCCCGAGGCTCCGTCGTTGTCCGCGGTAATATACAATTGAAATTTCCATTCGTAGTAATTCCCAATCCAAAGGTACCAAGCGAGCCGGCCGCTTTTTCCATTCTTAGAATCCGTCACAGATAGCGGCTCGCGAGTTACAAGTTCCGGCTTACATCCTTTGACGGGCATCACCTGGACGTTCGAAGCTGCCTCCGGGGCCGACTGGGTGATGGGTATAGGCTGAGCGAAAACTCCGGACGCAACCTTCGCGCCAACTGGAAGAATGATGATCGTGCCAATAAGCAGAAGCCGAGAACCCGCCCCCCGCGATCTTTTGGCAAACTCGACAGCTGCGGCGAACAGACTCATAAAGACGAGCGCCCAATAAGCAACCATAACCCCACCAAGCCGGTCCAATTACTCCCCGAACGCAAAAGGTAATGTGGCTTCTGGGAGGTTCCAGAAGGGGTAGAGTTCGGCGGCTGCGCATTGTTGGAACCAGAACTGATCTGTGGGATTGGGAGCGAGTGGCGGATCGTAAGGCTGTTGGCGTCGACAAGAATTTCTTTGACCAACAGCCGCAAGATCTGCTGGCGTTCTCCTACGTCTAAAGTTTTTGCTCGCACGCGGAGCTTTGTTCGAAATCCTTCAAGGCTCTCAGCAAGTTGCAAGTATCTGGTTTGGTCCATCGCTGCCGTCTCGAGTGACCGCAGTTCGGATTCCACAGCCTGCGATTTCTTATTTAGTTCCGGCATCCTTTGGCGCAGTTGTTCCAAGCTGAGCAGTCCCTCTTGATATGCCGTGACGAGCCGTTCCACGTTGTTTCCCAATCGCGCTTGTTCTTTGCGCAATGCTTCGTTGCGTTGCCGTCGCGGATCTGTATTTCGGGCGGTTTCTTTGCGTCGGTCAATTTCGGCTTGCACCAGCGTTCCATCTTCCAGCAAGCAAACGATTTGGTCCCACACGAATTTGTCCAAATAATCTGACCGGACGGGACGATTCCTGCACAGCGCACCCTTGAGCCGCCGGTAGGCATCCGCACCGAGACACCGATAGTAGTACAGCTTTCGCTTCGACGTACGTGTGGAGCACCGATACAAAGCATAGCCACACTGTTGGCAGACCAGCATCCCTTGAAGTAGTGTCGGCTCT
This sequence comes from uncultured Acidobacteriota bacterium, assembly GCA_963833345.1. Taxonomy (GTDB): domain Bacteria; phylum Acidobacteriota; class Terriglobia; order Acidiferrales; family UBA7541; genus Acidiferrum. The sequence goes on from CAWHXI010000002.1 coordinate 5,782,345, forward strand.
ATTGTTCTGCGGAGAGAATGATGCTTGTTCTTGGTCAACTGCTCTTGTGCCAGAGCAAAAGTTTCTTTACTCACCAACGCAGGAACAGACACTTCAATCCAGTCGGCACGAGGCCGCTCACGATGGCAGTTGGTTCGATTCGAAATGCCGTTCTTCTGACGAAGCGGTCTGGTGATGCGCTGCCGCGGTGACTGCTCTGTTTTGCCGTAACAGGCCTTGCCTTCATACGCCGGGTTGCGCAACATGGCCCACACCACCGATCGTTCCCATCGAGTTTTTCCTGTTCTTGTCGAAATCCCGCGCTTGTTCAATGAGCGTGCAATGGCGTTGATGCTGAGCCCCTGTTGCGTGTACATCCTGAACACCATTCGAACCACGCCTGCTTCACTTTCTATCACTTCGTAATAAGCGGCTGAAGTGTCCGTCTTTCTCATATACTGGTAGCCGTACGGCGCTCCGGACAACACATTCACCACTCCCTGCCGCGCCTTGTACCGTTTTCCTCTCCTGCTCCGTTCCGCGATTTGCGCACGTTCATATTCCGCGATCATTCCCTGGAACTGCACCACCAGTTGGTCTTCCGGACTAGATCCCGCCGGCGACTTCAAAAAGACAACCTCAACGCCACATCGGGAGAGCTCTTCGCCCAACAAAACTTGATAGGCATACTTGCGGCTGAGCCGATCGGGCGAGTAAATCAACACCGTTGTAATCTGCCCTTGCGCTGCTAAATCACGTAGCGCCTCCAGACCGGGCCGCACCAAACTGGCGCCGCTATACCCTTCGTCTTGGAAGATCCATTCCTGCGGCACGGCGTACCCATGAGCCTTGGCGTATTCCACCAGGGCCGCCGTCTGACTCGCAATCGTGTCGTTCTCCTTCTGTCGATCTGAAGAAACCCGGGTGTAAATTGCAGCGGCTTGGTTCATTCGGTATCTCCTGAGCGGAATTTAGTTCCGTCGATCCAACCGGACGACGTATTTCGGGAACGAGAAGTTCGTAGGCTTGCGCGACTTTCTGGGGGAGCAGACGATCGAAGCGATATTCAAAGTGAACAGCGTGGCCGTCGAGGGTGGCGCGCTTAGCCACGCCCTCGTCGCTGCGGCAATGCCGCCAGTAGCGCTCGGCTGACGATCTCGCTCAACGACAAACCGGTGCTGTTCGCGAAAGCGCGAAGACGCCGAACCAACTTTTGAGAAAGTTTGACAGTAAAAGCGATTTTGGCATCGGCGATAGGAAGCGGTTGCTTCAGGCGCCGTGCTTGCTGGAGATAGCGATAGACTTGACGAGGAGAGAGACCGCAATCCTTTACCATCTGCGCGACAGCATCCGGCAAATGGTCGAAACGCTGCAGCAATTTGCGCGCATGGTTGAGGCGCTCGGCTTTTAGGGCTTCGCTGGCGCGCTCCATATGTCACAACTACACAACCGTATGTGACACGACGCAAGTACCTCTTTGGGCACATCTACCGGTACCCCAATACGCGCTCAAAACAGAAGTTATCTTTTGCGTTCGGGGAGTAATGGCACGCCCATGGCCGAGCCCAACGCCAACCCTGCCACCGGCACGCAAAAGGCGAGGATAAGGAGAACGTCCCGCGCGCGGCCCATAGATTCAAACGTCCACTCAGTCCGAGCCTCATCTAGCATGGCGTTACCTCATGTGAGGATTGATTCATCGTAAGCTCAGCTAACTACGAACACTTCTGCCGCGTCCGCCGGTCTCACTAAACTTGTAATTGCTGGGATGCTACAACCTCCAATAACCCACATCAAGGCATTCTTGGCGCGAGAAGAATGTCCCCCGCCACGGATGGGACATCGGCTGGATGAAACGATTTGCCTGCGAGATTCACATTCTCTCGTAGGAGGAACACCTCATGGCAGGCCCTTGGAAAGCCCTAACGAATACCCCTTCTTTCAGCGTGGACACAATGCTTCTTCTCACCGACGGCACGGTGATGTGCCACGAATATGAGACCGCCAATTGGCATAAGCTCGTTCCGGACGCCAAAGGCGACTATGTAAAAGGCACCTGGCATCCGATGAGCCCGATGGTGGCAAATGCGCCTTTGACGCAGAACGGACCCTTGGACGCGCCCCTGTACTATGCCTCGGCAGTGCTTAGGGATGGACGCGTGTTTGTGGCAGGCGGAGAGTACAACGGCGGCGTAAATCTCGATCTGGCAGCCGCGGAGATCTATGACCCCGTTGCCGATTCCTGGACTTCCGTGCCCGTGCCGCCGGGCTGGGCCAATATTGGAGACGCGCCCTGCTGCGTCCTGCCGGATGGCAAGCTTCTGCTGGGGAGCATCAAGACGAAGAAAACCGCGATCTTTCATCCCGCGACAAATACTTGGACTGCGGGCGGCCTAAAAAATGACACAAGCTCCGAAGAAGGCTGGACGCTCCTGCCCAACGATTTTATTCTCTGCCCGGAAGTTAACAATCATCCGAAGGCCGAGAAGTACAAGATAAAAACCAATAAGTGGGTGAGCGCAGGGGCGGTGCCTGCAGCAGCTGATCTCGTGCTGAACGCGCCGGTCTCGATTGAAATCGGTCCCGCGATTCTGATGCCGGACGACCGAGTTTTCTGCACTGGCGCCACTGGCCACACCGCAATTTACAAGGTCAAAACCGGAGCGTGGTTTGCCGGCCCCGATTTTCCCGTGGGGACGGGCGGAAAACTGATGCGCGCGTTTGATGCTCCCGCGTGTCTCCTACCCAACGGCCGCGTACTGTGCATGGCGGGAAGCGTGATCACGACGGGGGGCAATGCGGGTTGGGCCGGTCAACCTGTGAGCGTCTTCGAATACGATGGCACGGGTCTGAATCCGGTAGCGGGCCCCGCCAACGCTGCGACTACCGTTACGTTTAACTGCCGATTTCTGCTTTTGCCGACGGGGCAAGTTCTGTATTCCACCTGCACACCGAAGCTACAGGTCTTTACTCCCACCGGGGGACCTCACCACCACTGGCGCCCGCACATTACTCATGTGCTTAAATCTTTGCGCCACGGACACACCTACCGGCTGACCGGACGCCAACTGAACGGCTTGTCGCAAGCCAATGCCTATGGCGATGACGCGCAAATGGCGACGAACTATCCTTTGGTTCGGCTGAAGCGTGTTGGAAGCAACAAGGTTTTCTTTTGCCGCACGTTCGACCACTCGACGATGGCGGTGGCTACGGGGAAGAAAAAACATCACACCCATTTCCACGTACCACACACGATTCCTGTGGGCCACTACGAATTGGCAGTTGTCGCAAACGGCATCCACTCGCAACACGTGAAAGTCCACGTAAAGCCGTGAGTCTTCTTCGCCAGGAAAAGCAGATTCCTCGCTACGCTCGGAATGACACTTCGTTGTGCACGATCGTAGGGGGCATACGGCGATTGCTTAGAAGGTGAAAGTGGACGCTGACAAACGCGTCCACCCTACGGAGTGTTTATTACTGCGAGCAGCTCTCGCTTACCATTTTCAGATCGGAAACATCTAGGCGAGTGGTCGCCGACGCAGCAGAGCCGTCGGTGGTTGCTGTGGTGACAGGAGTACCGGTTACGGATACCGTGTGGCCCACATGTTTTGAGATGTCCACGGTCTTGCTGCTGAGATCCCAGCCTTTACCGTCTTTTGCGGTGAGAACGAACACGTCTGTGGTCGTGCCATTGTGGAGGCAACCAGCAACCGTGACCGTGGCGCTGGACCTTTCCTTTGCCTGGTGAGAAGTTGCCGTCGTAGCCAGAGCAGTGGAGCCGAGTGCAAACGCAAGTGCCAGAAGACCAGTGGTGAATTTGATTTTCATATTTATCTCCCTCGATTCGAAATTATTCGCCAGAATTCCCATTTTGGACTCGGGAGGCGATGGGGTAGCCCAAGAGCGTCCAGTTTGAAATCCCGTTTGAGTAAGGGTAGGAGAGATTTTGAGTAGTGTCTGTTCAAATTGGGTCACTCTGGCGGTTTGATGTTCGCTTTTGGAAGAGAATTCGTGGTGTGTAGGGGCGCGGAGCAGCTTGGATTATTTCCGGGTGGCACGTCGCCCGGAATCGGCAGTAATCTTTTCTCTTCGCTTCCTGGTATCTGATTACTGATTTCCGATTATCTCTTGCTCCCTACTCTTTCACATGCGCCAACGGAATCTGCGAAAACAATTGCAAATCGACTATCATGGACAGCCGCCGATCCAATTGGAAAAACGTCGCCGCCTTCTTCCCCGGCAAGACCTGGGTCACCGTCGGCACATACTTCAGCCGTAAGGCCTGCGCCTCCGCGTCCACCTCCATCCAGTGCCGCACATAAATCAGCGCCTCCTGGTCCGACATCGTTTCCCACGTCTCCGCGTACTGCTTCAACAGCGCATATTTCGAGTTGTTCACTTCATGCAAGTCGTCTGCGTAGTGTTTGTAGATGGGCCAGAACTTCTCCGCCTCCGGATCCGACAGCGACATATTCTGCCCAATCACCTGCATTTTCATTGCCCGTATATCTTTCCGCAGCAAAGCAATGTCCTCGTCCGACACCGTCGGGCTGATGACCTTCTGCAGGATAACCTGCTGCCCCTGCACCGCCGCTCCCAGAGTCTTCGCCCCCGCCGCAGCCATCCCCCCACCCAATATCGTCGCCACGACCATGCCCGCAACAAACGCCCCAGCCAAACCCGCCGCTCCCGTCAGTTTGCACTTCATAATCTTTCTCCTTACCTTTGTCCTCTTGCCACAAAGAACCACTGAGAACAGCAAGTCCGACTGCATGTTAATACAGTTGGGCCGCTAATGGATTACTTGCATCCCTGTCAAAAGTGACAGTGTCGCCTAGCGGGGACTGCCGGTATCTTACAAGCGAGGGTCTCTCCCAGGTGGCTGCCCAGCGATTCAGCGACATCGGGTGGCAGGCTAATCCGCGAACGCTAATGAATGCCCGCGTCGGGAAACTCTTTCGGTGCTCACCGTGGTTTTCGCCCACTGTGGAACGGGAGGTCAAATGATCAAGAAGAGCACGGCAGTAGCTCTGGTGGTGAGCGGGTTTCTTTTCGCTGGCGAGGTGTTGATCGCTCAAAATGCCGCAGCACAGACCGCGCAACCCGCGGCCGGGCGCCAGAACGCATCATCCGTAGATCAAGAGATCGCTATGCTCAGGTCGGACCTGCGGTCCACCCGAAAGCAAGTTATCGCCGCCAATATGAAGTTGACTGACACCGAAGCGGAGAAATTCTGGCCGACCTACGACCAATACGTCGCCGAGTTGGTGAAGATCAACGACGCGAAATATGCTCTCATTAAAGAGTATCTGCAAAACACGAACATGACGGACGAGCAGGCTGATAGCCTCTCGAAGAGGTGGCTCGCGGTGGATGAATCCGTTATCCAACTCCGACTCAAATATATCCCCATCTTCCGTAGCGCGCTATCGGCCAAAGGCACGGCGCAGTTCTTTCAACTCGACCGGCGCGTTCAAATGATGATCGATCTGCAATTGTTAGGCTCGATTCCGCTGATCGAGCCTTAGCTGCGATTACCGGACATCTGGTTCTCAGTATGCGGTAAGCGATCCATTTACAGGATTGTTGCAATCAATCGGGTGACCGCCTTCAAACCAGCCTGGACAAGGTCCCCCGATCGCGCGTCTTCCCACCACTCGGCATCGTGCTCCTGAAATACGGACGATATTTGCTCCTTGGCCATGGCGAGCTTCAGGGGCAATGTCGGATCAACTGGCAGGGGCTCGGCAGCCTCTTTGAGTTGCGCGAGCATCTGTTGCTGCTGCTTCATGTCCAGCATGGAAATGGCGGAATGGCAGTAGGGACAAACCGAGTTGGTTTGCAGGTCGATGGACGCGCCGCAGTTGGAGCAATTCACGCTCTGGACGTTCTGTTTCAGCTCCTGGATCTCTTGGGGAGAGAGCGTCCGGATGAAATTCTTTTCCTTCAGGAAGTCGAAGAAACCGATGAACTTTCCGTGTCCATTCGCACATACCCAATAGTTGAACCGCGTGTTATGGACCAGATCGTGCGCCAGCGACAGCGAGCCACCGCATCGCGTACAGCGGAGCACGTCCGACAAGGTTGGCTTGACGGTTGACGAGTGTTCACCGATGAATTTCATCAGCTTGAGCGTGGAGCCGGGAGAGAGCTGCAGGCTTTGGTGCTGATCGAACCAGAACGATTGGCAAGATGTGCACACGTCGACGGTGACCTGCGTGCCCACGCGGCCGTCCAGCGTCCAGTCGGTCATATCCTTTTCACAATTCGGGCAGTTCATGACGGCGATTCTAGAGGATTGCTTGGATGAATGCCATTGGTCGGGAGGGAGCTTCCGGAACTGCTCTGAGGCTAATCTGCGAAACTTGCTATTCGCGAGCTGGTTCAAAAATTTAATCGCAGGGCTAGTTGGATTTGGCGCGCCGGGGCTACGAAGCTGGGCGAACCAAACGTCGGATTCGCAGGACTGGTGATGGCGTCTCCAAAACTCTGCGGAATCCGCCCTGCGAAAGCTGCGGCTCCGTAGACGGTGTCGATAGCATTGACGTTCGGGCGGTTAAATAGGTTGAAGACTTCGGCGCTGGCTTCCAGGTTGAACCGTTCGCCTACGCTGAAGACTCTTTGCAAGCGTATGTCGGTGGTGTAAGAAGGATCGCCCCGATACGTGTTGCGGCCAATGTTGCCTACGCGATCAGAAAAAGGAAAGCCGTCTCCGTTTACATCGAACCCCGCAAAGATTGAGTAATGACGCGGACTTTGCAGGGTATTTAGCATAGAAACTTTCCAATTGCGTAGCGCTTTGGTCCAGGAGTTCGGAGATTCGCTCTGCAGTGCAAGGACGAAACGATGGCGGACGTCGTTGTCGCCTAAAGCGCGATCCAACTGCGGACGCAGATAGTCCATTGGACTGTCCGTGAGTTGAACGTCCGTCGCAAGATCGATGGACTTCGAGAAAGTGTAGTTGCCCAGAATGCTGTAGTGGTGTGCAAAAGGCTTTCGCACACTGAGAGTTCCTGCGTTGTAGTTGGAAAAGCCCGACGGAGAGGCCATTAGCGAGAACCCAAAATTAGGATCGGCCGGCGTGAAAGCCTGGACGCCCGTCGGAAGCGTGCCGCTCGGGAGCCCGTTGATGCTGAGATAGAGGGGTAGCTTGAGGGCGTGCACGAATTGGTATCCCACGGAGACGAAGAGGTCTCTCGCGACCTCGTTCTCGACCTCGAGGTTGGCCTCTTCGGCGTAAGCGTTTGGAAACTTTCTCTGCACGTAGCCGAGCGGGAATTGGAGCAGAGAGCTGGGGCTGGGATAAACGCCTGTGTGCGTAAATGCGGAGAATGCCTGGCTGGCGAGAACGGGCCCGTTAACACCGACGATTCCGGATGGCCCAAGCCCAACCAAGCTAGCGGCGGGATTGGAAAACCCCGGCAGGAGGGGCTGATTCATGTAGGTAAAGGCCGACGCGCCTTGCCAAGACACCATGATGTCGCTGTAGTCGAACGGGCCGGTGAACATACCGAATCCGGCGCGGACAACTCCTTTACCTTGGCGGAATGAATAGGCCAGGCCCGCGCGCGGCTGCACGTTTCCGTAATTTGTGGGATTCATTAGTCCATTCAGCCGGATGTCGGCAGCGGAGGGAAGAAAATCGATGTCGTAGCGCAGACCGAAAGTCAGCGTAAGGTACGAGGCCGGCCTCCACTGGTCTTGCGCGTAAAAGCCAGAGAGCGTGTGGAGGAAATTCAGGTTCACGCTGTCGTTGAAGGCCGACGCTGCTGGCCCGGCAAAAAGGCCCGTCTCGAATGGCAGTGTGCGCGGGGGAACTTGTAGCCCGAAATAGGACCTCGGCTCAAGGAATAGAAACTCGACCGGAGTTCCAGGGCCAAACGGCGGGGCGTTCAAAGGCGCCGCACCAAAGAAACTCTGAGGAGTGAAAATGCCTCCTCCTGGTGTGAAGAAAGATGTTTGTGCGCTGATCCACACGGGCTCAAAATCTCCGCCAAACTTGAATGAATGTTTGCCTCGGATGTAGGTGAGATTTTCGGAAGCCTGGAAATGCTGCTCGCGGTAATAAGGTACGCCGCCCTGAATGCCGCCGGAATCAAAGAGGTCGGCGACCAGGAGCGCGGGCTCGAAGCCAGCGCCTACCGGATCGAGGTGAAAGGTTCTTCGCCCGAAGTTCAGGATGGTTTCGGAAGTCCAGTGACTGCCGAACAGATGGAGTAGGTTCGCGTAAACGGTCTGATCCAGAATGGGGTTGTTGCGATAAAAAGAGGGCAATCCCTGACCTGGAGCAGCCCCGGGTACGTGTTGATTCCGCTCATCATTAAACAGGTATCCGATGTTCAAAGTGTTTGTTCCACTCAGAACGTGTGTCAGTTTTCCAAAGAACTTGTCATAGTCCTCAATCTGTAGGATCGATCCCAGGTTTTCAGGTTGCAAGCCAAGCATTACCTTCACCTGGTTAATGCTGGGGGTGCCCGGCCCGAGGCAGCCGGGATTATCGGTGCAGTGCAGGATGAAAGATGAATATAAAGGGGACTCAGCGCGGCGCTGACCTTCGTAACCCGAAAAGTAAAAGATTTTTTCCCGCTTGATGGGGCCGCCAACATAGCCGCCAAATTGATTGAAGCGCAGCGCGTTGAAGCCGGGGGCCGATAGCAGATTGTTGGCATCCAACTGGTTGTTGCGAAAGAACTCGTACACGGAGCCGTGCACATCGTTGCTTCCGGACTTCGTAACGGTGTTTACGACCGAACCGAGATTGCGGCCATTGTCGGCGGTGATTGGGCCGGCGGTCACACGAAACTCCAATACCCAGTCCTGCGAGGGACTCACGCGCTGAACACCGGAAATGCTTGTGGTGTAGTCCGTTCCATCGAGGCCAAAAAATGTACTGTGCGTCTCGCGCAGGCCGGCGAAGCTCAGTTCCAAAACGGTTTCCTGAAAGGGAGATTGCGCCCCGACGGCCGTGCTGCGTCCCACATTGGCATTGGGAGTTAAGAGGACAAAGTCAATGAAGTCGCGGCCTGCGATCGGCAGGTCCGCGATTTTCTGTGTTTCAATCACCTGGCTTACTTCTGGCGTTTGCGCATCTATTCCCTGAGCTGTCTCGCGAACTTCGACTTGTTCTTTCACCGTGGTAACGCCCAGGACTACGGGCAGGGAAGCAATCTGACCGAGGGTAAGCGTGAGAGCAGACCGTGATGGAGTGAACTCGGCAGCCTCGACTGTCAATTCGTAGCTTCCCGCAGGCAACCCAGGCAGAACCGCGAGCCCTGCGGCATCCGAAGTGGCGTTTCGCGTGACTCCGGTCGTAGTGGTCTTGAGAGTGACCCGCGCGCGCGGAATTGCGGCGCCAGACGGATCCGTGACGTTGACACTCAATGTGGCCAATTGTTGTGCGTGGAGATCAACCGCTTGGAGGAGAACAAGAAATAAAAAGGCCAGTGCCCTGGGGAATGCGCTTCGTTTCACTGTTTGGCCCTCGTATGGCCCATGCCAAGCGGCCTGCGAGACCGGACGAACCAGGGACCCGGGATTCTCCGCCGCCAAGAAATGGAAGAGACTTTGAATTGGAGCGCCCGGAACATCAATACTCCAAAAACACTACTGGTCTGGACAAGGGCCCCCTGTCGTTATCCTTTTTCCCTTTTTGCTCCTTTACCTTTTAACTCTCGAGTTTCAACTGTCGACTGTCGACGATTCCATCCCGCTTGACCCCACGACCCCGGACACATACTCTCGATTGCCGACCATGGATAAAATAATTTTTGGAACGATTGCGGAAATTGCTTCGGGGATTCGCGATAGGAAATTTTCGCCGGTGGAGGTTGTGGAGGCGCATCTCGAGCGAGTGGCGGAGCTACAGCCCAAGCTGAATGCGTTTGTACATGTTGATGCGGAGGGTTCGTTGAAGCAGGCGCGGGTGGCGGAGGCAGCGTCGATGCGCGGCGACGCCGTGGGGCCGCTGCATGGCGTGCCTTTGACGATTAAGAGTTGTATTGATGCGGCCGGATGGCCGACGCCTTCGGGGTCTTTACTGAGGACGGACTATGTGGCCCAGACGGATGCGCCGCTGGTCGCACGGCTGCGGGCGGCGGGCGCGATTGTTTTGGGAAATACAAATACGCCGGAATATTTGATGGCGTACGAGACGGACAATTCTTTGAGTGGCAAAACGAGCAATCCCTGGGATTTGGAGCGCTCGGCGGGAGGATCGAGCGGAGGGGAGGCAGCTGCAATCGCGTCTGGGGGCTCGGCAGGCGGAGTGGGGAGCGATGGCGGCGGGTCGATACGCGTGCCGGCGCATTTTTGTGGGATTTGTGGATTGAAGCCGACGCCGGGGCGGATTCCTGCGACCGGACATTATCCCGAAGGAGGAGGCGCGTTCGGCTGGATTGGAGTGGTTGGACCGATGGCGCGGACGATTGCGGACGTGCGGGCTCTGTTTGAAGTGATGGCGGGGCCGGATGCGGGGGATGCGCTTTCGGCGCCTGTGCCGGTACGTGCGGCGAAAGAAGAAGATGTCAGGAAATTGCGGATTGGGATTTTGGAGAGCGATGCGCTTGGCAAGGCGACAGCAGAAACGATGGCGGCGGTTGAGCGAGCCGCGAAGATTTTGAGTGACCAGGGATTTGCTCTTGAGAAGAAGAGTTTGAACAGACTTGATCGGGCGATTGAAGTGTGGTGGTATTTTTTTGGGCCGGTGATCGCGGACTCGATTCGAAAGGGTGCGGCGGGGCATGAAGAGGAGTTGAGTCCGATGCTGCGCGAATATGTTGCGCTGGCGACGGCGGACACGGCGCTGACGTACGACGGGTTTCTGAGCGCTTGCGGGGAGCGCGACACATTGCGCGCGGACATTGTTCGCCAGATGGAAGATGTGAGAATACTGTTGTCGCCAGTTTCGACGGGACCGGCATTTCAGCACGGAGAAGGGAATTGGCGCACGGGCGAGAAGGAAAATTATCGCGATACGATGCGGTATTCGCAGTGGTTGAATTTGGCGGGCTTTCCGGGAGTGTCGGTGCCGGTGAGAAAGTCGCGCGAAGGATTGCCGATTGGAGTGCAGGTGATTGGGCGGCCTTATGAGGAAGAGTTGATTTTGGCGGTCGCGGAGGCGATTGAACGGGGGCGAGGTTCGTGGGAGGCGCCGAATATCTAGGGTTGGGGGCAAGGGAGGCAGCGCGGAAAGGACTGGGGCGGGGCAGATCAGTCGAGGCGAGCCCCGCCCTACAGGCTAGGGTTGCGGAGGTTGTTTTAGTTCGGGATTGGGGATGGGAGCGTCGCCGTATTTTTCGCGTTGTTTGTTGAGGCCGGCATCGACGAGCTTTTTCGACGTGGCGAGTTCGGCTTGGGCTTCTTCGCGGCGGCCTAGCTTCAGAAGGACTTGGCCGCGGACATAGTGAATATTCTGGTTGTCCGGGGCCCATTTTTCCGCCGAGTTAAGAAAGGTAAGGGCTTCGAGATTTTTCCCCTGGCGTTGATAGAGGCGGCCTAGCTCCAACAGAGAGACCGGCATGCGCGGATTGTAATGCAGAGCTTCGCGGAAAGAATGTTCGGCTTCGTTGTCTTGTTGCAATTGTAGATAGAGCAGACCGAGTTGTTCGTAATTATCGGGGAGATCGGGTTCGAGTGCGATGTCTTTGCGGAATTCGGTTTCGGCGCGATCGTGGTCCTGCTTCTTCATGTAGGCAAGTCCCAGACTAAAGTGGACGTACGGTAGTGTGGAATTCGTCGCGGCGGCTTGTTCTAGCTCGGAGATGGCTTTGTCCAATTCTTCGCGATTGAGATAGGCCTTGCCGAGGATCAGGTGGAATTCGGGAGTCTCGCCACCGACTTCGACTAAGCGGCTAAGGGTTTTTTCGTCGAGGTCGTTTTGATTGGCACTGTGGGCGGCGATGTCGAGGACGTAGAGGTAAGTGAAGTCGTTCGACATTAGCGGCCAGAGAGGTTCGAGGACGGCGACGGCGTCGGTGTAGTGCTCGGTGAAGACGTAGCAGAGGCCGAGGAGGTAGCGGGCTTGTTGCGAGTCGGGTTGATCGTGGACGACAGAGGCTAACGGTGCGATAGCGCCGGCGTAGTCGCTGCGGCGATATTTTACGATGCCGATGTTGAGGCGAATGCCGGACATTTTGGGTTCGAGCTTTTCGGCTTTTTGAAGCAGGGTGAGGGCGTGGTCCCACTCTTTGCGCCGCATGGCGATGACGCCGAGATTGGCGTAGGCGGCGCCAGACTGAGGATCGACGGTAAGGACGCGGCGGAAGGCGGCTTCGGCGGTAGCCAAATCGCCGGATTGGAGGGCGGCTTGGCCCTTTGCGAAGGACGCCTTTGGATCAATGCCGGAGACGCGGCTCGTGTTACCAGCGGAGGGTTGTTGAAAAAGCGGAAGAGGAGAGCTTCGCGAAAGTGGAAGGCAAAGACAGATACAGAAAGAAGTAACTAAAAGGATTGAGAGAGATTGCGCGAGACGGACACGGAGCCTAAAGGACATCGCTCGGTAGTGTCCGGCAGAGAAGAAAAGAATTCAAGCGGTGAGCGGCGAACGTGAACGTAAACGGGAGAAAGAGGCGAGACAGTTCCGGTACTTAGGGAAAATTGACCCGATTTTCGACTTGACACGGACGAGGGAATGCCGTATTAATCCGATTTAATATGTGAGATTGGGTGCGTTTCTGAACGTCGAGTGGTGGGGGCTGTCTCCGATGAGTGGCCTTCTGCAAGCGGCAGATGCCAGGGGTGCCCGCAGTAGCAGGCGTAATTGTGCCCACACCAAGCCGGTAATTCATTTCAAAAATTTGGGGGAGGTAGCAAAGTGAAGGGACACGGTCATAGTTTTCATCTTGCCAGTATTTTGAAGAACCTGCCCAAGGCGGCGCGGTTGTTGGTGTGTGTGACGATGGCGATTTTGTGCACCGCGTTTGTCGCAAAGGCGCAAGACACGGGATATATCAGCGGGACGGTGTCGGACAAGACGGGTGCGGCTGTCGTTGGAGCGGACGTTGTGATTTCCAGCACGAACGGCAGCTCCAAACACGCAACAACTACAAACGCGGAAGGCGCTTACGTAGCCGCCGGCTTGCCGGGCGGGTCGTACGACCTCGTGGTGACGGCGAAGGGATTCCAGAAGTATACGGCGAAGAATGTTGTGCTGGACGTGGCGCAGAAGCTTCGCGTGGACGTTCAGCTGATAGTCGGCGCGGTGACGGAAGAAGTGGTGGTGACGGGCGAGAGCGTGGCGCAAGTGGAAACACAATCTTCGGCCCTCAGCGACACGATCACCGGGAAGCAGGTCAATGACCTGGTCTTGAACGGCCGTAACTTCACGCAGCTGGTGACGCTCTCACCCGGTGTGGTCAACCAGACTGGCACGGATGAGGGCAAGGTAGGCGTCTACGGCAACGTGGCTTTCAGCATGAACGGAGGCCGGACCGAGTACAACAACTGGGAATTAGATGGCGGCGACAACATGGATAACGGCAGCAACGCGACGCTGAACGTTTATCCGAACCCGGAAGCAATCGCGGAATTCAAAGTGCTGACTTCGAATTACGGCGCGCAATATGGGCGCAACGGGTCGGGCACGGTGGAAGTAGAGACCAAGTCGGGCGGCACGACTTTTCATGGGAGCGCGTTCGAATACTTGCGCAATGCCTTCTTTAATGCGAGATCCTGGGAACAGGGTGCAGACATCACACAGCCCAAGGGTGCGTATAACAAGAACGATTTTGGCTATACATTCGGCGGACCGGTATACATACCCAACCACTACAACACCGACAAGAAGAAAACTTTTGTCTTCTGGTCGCAGGAATGGCGGAGAGAGAAAAGCTCGACCACAATTTTGCAAAACGTTCCATCAGACGCCGAGAGGAGCGGAAATTTCGCCGATCTTTGCCCAGATGTAAATGGCACCATGAACGATTGCCCATCCGGCGCGGGGGTATCGGCCGCCCATACGGTCACACCCACGGCCACGGGCACCGCACTCCTGGCAATCATCCCCCAAGCCAACACGACGAACGGCGGGTTCCCAGCGGTCAGTGAAACTGTTGCGAGTCCGACCACCTGGCGTGAGGAACTCGTGCGGGTGGACCAAAACCTCAGCGACAATTACCATTTGACGTTCCGTTATATCCACGATTCCTGGCAGACGACAGTGCCCAATGCGCTGTGGGGCAACGGGACCAACTTCGAGAACATTACAACGAACTTCACGGGACCTGGATCGAGTTTCGTTGCGCGCCTGAACGCAAACATTACCCCGACGTTGCTCAATGAATTCGTGGCCAGCTACACGGCGGACCACATCACGCTAACCGCCGGTGGGCCGGTGGGGCTACCCGCGGGCTTCTCGATGGGTGCGATATTCAACAATGGTTTCGGCGGAAAGCTTCCAGCCATATCCGTGGGGAGCAATGCCGCGTACGGAGGAACGTTTACTTCGGATACGGGATATTTTCCGTGGCACAATGCCAACCCTACGTACACGTATCGCGACAACGTGACGAAGATTATTGGCCAACATAGCCTTCAGTTCGGCGCTTATGCGGCATTCGCTCAAAAGAACGAAGGGAACTCTCCTTACGTTCAGGGCATTCTGACATTTGACTCTGGCGCCACTGCGGTTACGTCACGAAACGCCTTCGCCGACCTGCTACTGGGAAACATCGCAAGTTATCAGCAGACGAGCGAACAGACCCAGTACTACAACCGTTATAAGATCGTGGAGCCTTACTTCCAGGACGATTGGCGGGTTACAAAGCGCCTTACGCTAAATCTGGGTTTGCGCGTCAGTTTGTTTGGGACGTATCGCGAAAAATACCAGCAGGCATACAACTTTAACCCGAGTGCGTTCGTCGCCGGCGGTTCGCCCGCGATTGACCCCAATTCAGGGGCTTTCATTGCGGGATCCGGGAATCCTTTTAACGGCATCGTTCAATGCGGCGGAACAGGAGGAACATCCGCAATCCCTGCGCCCGTTCTCGCACAGTTTCCAGGGGCAACCGTAGGATCCTCATCGAACGCCGGTTGTTTGCAAGGGCACCTCTTCAACCCAGCGCCTCGGATCGGATTTGCGTTTGATCCGAAGGGTGACGGCAAGATGGCCATCCGCGGCGGGTACGGGATCTTTTACGAACACACGAACGGCAACGAAGGAAACACGGAATCGCTGGAAGGCTCCGCGCCGCTCGTGCTTACGGCATCGCAGTCCAATATCACCGGTTATGACAATATCGGCGCTGGGACTGGAGCAGTACCATTCTTTCCGCTTACGGTCGTTTCCATTCCGAACAAAGCACAATGGCCTTACGTCCAGCAGTGGAACCTGAACGTTCAAAAGGAACTACCGGCCCACTTTATTGTTTCGGTGGCGTACGTCGGGAGCAAAGGCACGCATTTGACTTTGCTCAGCAACGGTAACCAGATTCAACCACTTCCGGCTTCTCAAAATCCCTTCGGAGTTGGGGAGACACTTTACAACACCGGGCCAATTGATCCCACTACTGGTCAACCCACCGGTGCTTGCGCGGGATCGGCGCCACTCACAAACCCTGGACAAGCATGGGCGCCAGGTCAGACTGTGTTCGGAACCAATGGACCGCTGAATGGAGCGGCGGCCAATAACCTCAACGTTGCTTGCGGCCTCCTTCCAACGGTGAACACGTTGCGCACCGCATTTCCGGGTTACGGCGACGTCAACACGCTCAGAAATGCCGCGAATTCGATTTACAATTCGCTGCAGGTTTCAGCCAGACGTACTGTGGGCGCTCTTACGTTGAGTCTTGCCTATACGTACAGCCACTCGATTGACGACTCTTCGGACCGCGGCGACGCTGCCTTCGTGAACGCCTATGACATTGCAGCCAATCGTGCCAGTTCCACATTCGATATGCGCCATAACTTCGCGCTCAGCTACGTATATGCGTTGCCGCTTTTCAAGGGCGCGACGGGATTAAAGCAGGCGCTGCTCGGCGGATGGCAGGTCTCGGGTATTACGGTCGCCCAGTCCGGCACGCCGTTTAGCGTAACCAACGGCACCCCCCAAGGCGATAACGCAGGTGTAGCCAATGGCACCGGAACTGGGTCCCGCCCAGATTTGGTCGGCAATCCTAGAGCAGGACTCACATCAACGGACGTCCCCGGGGATCGCGGACCTCTCGCTTACAATCCAGCCGCTTACGCGGTTCCTCAAGGGCTGACCTTTGGCGATGTCGGGCGCAATACTCTCACATTACCCGGACGGGTGAACTTCGACTTCGGGGCCTTCAAACGGTTCGCAATAAATGAGAGGATGGGATTCGAATTCCGCTGGGAAACTTTCAACGTCTTCAACCACACTCAATACAACGCCATCAGTGGAAATACCTCAAGCGGGGGTACGGGCGCGAGCGCTCCCATGGACACGATAGACCCAACAGCCAGCGCGGTCTTTCTCCATTTGACCGGTACACACGACCCGCGGATCATGCAGTTCGGTTTGCGGTTCTACTTCTAGCGGAAACTGGAAAGAGGAGGGCGGCGCTTTTTTCTGAGCGCCGCCCTTTTTTCTGATAATGACTATCGCTTTTTTGTATACTCCCACCACCAGTTCCGGAGGAGAGGAAAACATCATGAAACGCCGAACATTTATAGAGACGTCGATTGCCACAGCGGCAGTATTTGCCGTGCGGCCGTTATGGACCGCAGCAAGCGAACACGAGATCAAGAACTTGGGATTACAGTTGTATACCGTTCGCACGGAAATGCCCAAGGATTTTGATGGGACGATCGCCAAGGTGGCGGCGACGGGCTACAAAGAGGTGGAGTTCGCGGGATATTTTGATCATTCGCCGAAGGATGTGCGCGCGGTGATCGACAAGAACGGTCTCACGGCGCCATCCGCGCACATAGCTTACGATGTGGTGGAAAAGAAATGGCCCGAGACGCTCGAGGCGGCGCATATCGTGGGGCACAAATTCATAGTTTGTCCGTGGCTCGACGAGAAGCAGCGAAACGCGGATGGCTGGAAGCAGGCCGCAGACCTTTTCAATAAGGCCGGGGAAGCCAGCGCCAAGGCTGGGATTCAGTTCTGCTATCACAATCACTCGTTCGAATTTACACCGGTCGAAGGCTTGGACGGTCAGATGGCTTACGACTTTCTGCTGACGAAAACGGACGCCAAGTTTGTGAAGATGGAAATGGATCTATGCTGGATCAGCGTGGCGGGGAAAGATCCGCTCAGTTACTTCAACAAATATCCGGGGCGGTTCCCGCTGGTTCACGTGAAGGATTATGTGAACGATCCCAACGCTAAGAGCAGCTACGCCGGAGCGACCGGCTCTGTGGAATTTAAGGGTCGGCTCGCGGACGTTGGCAAGGGGACGATCGACTTCAAGCGGATCTTCGCGGAATCGGACAAGGGCGGCATCAAGCATTATTTTGTCGAGAATGATGACGCGAAAACACCGTTCGAGGACATCAAGATCAGCTACGACTACCTGAGCGCCCTGCGCTTCTAGTTACGGGCGATTCATTATCGGGGAGGGAGCATCGTGCGCAAAGTGGGTATCTGTCTAGGCTGTGTTCTGAGCACAGCCTTGCTATTGGTTGCGGCGCGGGCGCAAACGCCTGGGTGGAAGCAACTTTTCAACGGTAAAGACCTGACGGGTTGGAAGCACGTCGGGCCGGGTGATATGACGGTCGAAGATGGCTTAATCCGAACGCATGGCGGGATGGGGTTGCTCTATTGGACCGGGGGCAAGTTTGGGAATTGCCGCATTCATGTGGTCTACAAGATGCGGGATTTCAATGACAATTCGGGCGTGTTCATTCGTATTCCGATCGAGCCGCGTGAACCGTGGATGCCCGTGAACTATGGCTACGAAGTGCAGATCGACAATCATCCCGAGACATCGAACGAGGACGAGTATCACATCACGGCGGCGCTTTATTCGCTGACGAAGCCCCTGGCCAAACCAGGGAAGCCCGGACCAGAGTGGAACACGATGGACATCACACTCGATGGGCCGCACACGATTGTGGTTCTGAACGAAATAAAGGTTACCGATTACACCGAGGGACAGCCTGTTCCGGAGCGGAAATTTGACTTTGAGCCGCAACGAGGGCGGCGGCCGGACGAAGGCTACATCGGTTTGCAAAACCATAGTGATAACGACATCGTATTTTTCAAAGAAGTCAGGGTGCAGGCTTTGAAGTAACGGCTTTAGGAAGAAGAAAGAGTCAAATCAGGAGGGTGAGATGAGCAAGAAAGGTTTCTCGCGTCGCGAGTTTCTGCAGAGCACGGCTGGGGCTACGGGTGCGTTGGCAGCAGCTCCGAGCATCTTCCTCAAGCCAGAATACATTCCTTCGGCGCTCGAAAGAGTGGCTCCGAGCGACACCTTGCGCTTCGGCATCATCGGGATTGGGATGCAGGGCTCGGGGTTGCTGACGGCTGCCGTACAATTGCCGGGCGTGCAATGCGTGGCGGCTTGCGATTTGTATGACGGGCGGCACCTGTTAGCGCAAGAGATTGTCGGAAAGAAAATTCCGACGACGCGGCGCTATCAGGATTTGCTGGATAACAAAGAGATCGATTGCCTCATCGCGGCGGTGCCGGACCATTGGCACAAGCAGGTGGTAGTGGACGCTGTGAATGCGGGCAAGGATATTTATTGTGAAAAGCCGATGTCGCATTCCGCGGCGGATGGCTTGGCGATGGTGGCTGCGGCACAGAAAACGGGACGCATCGTGCAGATTGGTTCGCAGCGCGTGAGTTCGGTGATTTGCGCGAAAGCCAAGGAGATGATTGCGCAGGGCACCATTGGGACCTTGACGCTGGTGGAAGGCTCGCTTGGGCGCAATGATCCTACGGGAGCGTGGGAGTATCCGCCCCCGCCGGATCTTTCTCCGTCGAATCTGGATTGGGACACTTGGCAGGGCACGGTGCCCAAAGTGCCTTTCAATCCGAATATTTTTGCACGTTGGCGCTGCTGGAAGGAATACGGAACGGGGCTTGCGGGCGACTTGCTCGTGCATTTGGTCAGCGGCATGAATTTCATGCTGGGTTGGAATGCGCCCCCGAAGAAGGCCATGTCTCTCGGCGCGATTCTGCGCTTCCAGGATGGGCGCAATATGCCAGACGTCCATGCCACGCTTTTCGATTACGGAAGTGCGCCAGTGTATCTGCGCTTGAATCTGGGATGCGAGACTCCGGAGATTTATCGCTTCCAGGGTTCAAAGGGCATTCTGGAAGTCACTGAATTTGCGATTACCTATTATCCGCAGACTGGCGAGGACTCGGCACCGAGTTACTACACTTCGGGCTATCCGCAGAAGATGCGGGATGCGTATGTGGCGGAATGGCACGCGAAAAACGATCCGGTTCCTGGCAAAGAGCCGGTTCTGGAAGGGTACACGTATCGCGGCGACTCTTGGGACGATGAAAAGCCGCACCTCTGGAGATACTTCCAGGGAGTCAAGAACCACCAGCAGGTTACCGAAGACGCCGTGTTCGGTAATAACGCTGCACTGGCGTGCCACATGTCCAACCAATCGTACTTCCTGAAGAGCGCGGTGGTGTGGGATGCGGCTTCGGGGACGATCAAACCTGCCTAGCACCGCCCTCGAACGGGCCGACCATTCGGCCAGTTACGATTGAGCCACAGCGCAACTTCCGCTGGACCACCGGGTTTTATACTAAAGGTGTTTCATCGAGGAGCGTCACAAATGCGCAAAAGTTACATAATTGGATTAGTTTTGCTGGGCCTAGTGATGGTGTTTATGCCAGCTCGTTCGTCGGCGCAGATCAGCGTCGGCGTTGCTGTGCACATCGGTCCTCCAGCGCTGCCTGTGTACGAGCAGCCGATATGTCCGGGTGCGGGTTACCTTTGGACGCCAGGATATTGGGCGTATGGCCCGGACGGATACTATTGGGTGCCGGGAACGTGGGTTATGGCGCCGTCCGTTGGATTGCTTTGGACCCCCGGTTACTGGGGCTGGGGCGGCGGCGGATACTTTTTTCATGCCGGATATTGGGGACCGCATGTCGGTTTCTACGGCGGGATTAATTATGGATTTGGGTATGGTGGGGTTGGGTTCGTAGGCGGACGCTGGAATGGCGGAGTGTTTGCGTACAACACAGCCGTGATGCACGTGAATACGACCGTGATTCATAACACCTATGTGGATCGCACGGTCGTCAACAACGTCACCGTAAACAACCACGTGAGCTATAACGGCGGGACCGGCGGAGTGAGCGCCCAGCCAAACGCGTCGGAACGGGCTGCTGAGAACGAGCACCATGTCGCTCCGACGGCAATGCAGACGCAGCACGAGCACACCGCTAGCACGAATCGCGCGCTGCTGGCTTCCGAGAATCATGGCAAGCCGGCTATAGCCGCCACGACGAAACCGGGCGAGTTTTCGCACGGTGTTGTGGCAGCCGGCGCTCCGCATAATGGTTCGTCGAACGGCGGGAACAGGCCTGCGAGCAACGCGGCCGATCTGCATAAGTCGGACCGTCCCGCTGCGAGCGCTGGTGGTACGGGCTCCAAGAGTTCGCACACGAATGCGAATACTGTGAACGCTTCGCATGTGAACAATGGCGCGAACAATCCGCCCAAGAATCAGTCGCATCCACAGAACAAACCTGCGGCGCAAAACAAACCGCCTAAGGAAGAAGGCAAACCGCACAAGTAGTAGCAGCAAACAGAAGAGAAAATGGCTCCAGGCGCGCGACTCCGCGCTTGGGGCCATTTTTATTGGGATTCCGGCAGCGGAGGGCAACCCGGGAATTCGCGTAGAGCGGTGTTTCCAATGTACTGCAAATCTTCGATGCCTATCTTGCTGGTGTAGAAGCCATCGCAGGTGAACCTCCGCAAGAAGGCGAAGAAAGCGACGCCCTGGCTTAGCGATGAATCCTGCTTCGCGTTCTTGCGGAAAGCGATCAGGTCCAGGACCTCTTTGCGTTGCTCCGCAGTACAATCCAGAAATGCATTGGCATAGCGGTCGGAGCAGAAACTGTCCAGCCATTGAAGCCCGCCACCGAGGGCGAGTCGATACTCCTCATTCTCACTCGTGAGGAGGTCGATGAATTCCGGAGCACCGGCTTCCACGGCTCCCCCAGACTTTTCATCTTTCGGGATGATGGTTTCGCAGAGCGTGAGGAGCATCTCGTACTGGTGAGGAGAGAAATACTTCGGCGCATATTTCCCCGCGCCCGACGTGGCTTTTTCGGTGTGAACCACTTGGTGAGCGTATTCCGCTGCTTTTGCGGGGATCACCTGCAGCACGGAGCCGCTCACAGCGCCAACTGCCAGCGTTCTCAGGATGTCGCGGCGCGTTACGGAATTTTCGGTCATAGGTCGTCTCC
Organism: uncultured Acidobacteriota bacterium; assembly: GCA_963833345.1. Taxonomy (GTDB): domain Bacteria; phylum Acidobacteriota; class Terriglobia; order Acidiferrales; family UBA7541; genus Acidiferrum. The sequence goes on from CAWHXI010000002.1 coordinate 5,803,673, forward strand.
CTGAAGTGCCCCCGTTGGTTCTTGCACGGCTATAGATTGCCTTTCTTTGCTTCATCGAGCAGGTATTCGGACGCACGCCACGCTAAAGCCATGATGGTAAGAGTGGGATTCTTATCGGGATTGGTGACGAGCGGCGCGCCATCCATGATGAAAACATTTTTCACGTCATGCGCCTGGCAGAAGCCATTTAGCACGGAACTTTTCGGGTCGGCGCCCATTCGCGCGGTGCCAACCTCGTGGATGATTTTTCCGCCTTCAGCAATGCCGAAGGGACGTTCACCGCTGATGGGCGTCTTGGTTTTGTACTCGCCGCCGGCGGCTTCGATGATGGCGCGAAATGTTTCCTGCATGTCCTTGGCCTGGCGTATTTCGTACTCGCTCCACTTGAAATGGAATCGCAGGACGGGGATGCCCCATTTGTCGACAACGTTGGGATCTATCTCGCAGTAGGTATCTGGATTGGGAATCATTTCGCCGCGGCCGGCCATGCCAATGCCGGTGCCGTAGACCTGCCTCGCGCGTCGCTTCACGCTCACGCCGTAGCCTTCTTCTTCATGCAAGAGATAATTAAACTCGCCGATGCCGGGCATATCGCGGCCGCCGCCGAATTCGATGTGATAGCCACGCGGGAAATCGTTCTTGCGGTCGAACTTCCACCAAGGGATGTACATGTGCATGCCGCCGACGCCATCGTGATTGTGCGGAGGCATTTTTTCGAGCTGCGGGATAATCCCCCAGCCATCGCTGCCGACGGAATCAGTGAGGTATCTGCCAACGGCGCCGGAAGAGTTGGCGAGGCCGTTGGAAAATTGCGGGGATTTGGAATTGAGTAGCAGGCGTGCGGACTCGCAGGCGCTCGCTGCGAGAACAACGGCGCGAGCGTTCACGCGCTTCTCTGTGCGAGTGGCTTTGTCGATGTAGGAGACGCCTTCGGCTTTGCCGTCCTTACCGAGAATCACTTCGCGGGCCATCGCACCAGTGATCATCGTGAGTTTGCCGGTCTTCATCGCCGGCGGAATCATCACCTGGCTGGAGCTGAAGTTCGAGGCGGTGACGCAGCCGCGGCCGCATTGGCCGCAGTAGTGGCAGGGAAGCCGGCCGTTCACGGATTTAGTGAGTATAGCGAGCCGCGAAGGAATGCAAATAACCCCGATCTTGTCGCAGGCTTTCTTGACGATGAGATCGGTGCAGCGAGGCTTCGGCGGCGGGAGAAACATGCCGTCAGGAGCGCTCGAAACATTTTCGTGCGTCCCGAAGACGCCGATGTAGGACTCCACTTTGTCGTAGTAGGGCGAGAGATCGTCATAAGTGATTGGCCAATCGTCGCCTAGGCCGTCCCGCGTGGCGGATTTGAAATCGATTGGCGCGAAGCGAAGCGCGATGCGGCCCCAATGATTCGTGCGGCCGCCCACAATCCGTGAACGGAACCACTGGAAATTTGAGCCGGGCGCGGAGGTATACGGTTCGCCCTCGATGTTCCAAGCGCCGTTGGGAGCCAGGAATTCGCTAAAATTTTCTTCCGCATGGCCGCCCACGCCGGCCCCGCGGTGCGGCAACTCATAAGGCCACATGAGCATCTTGAAATCTTTTTCGGGGTAAACGGGAGGGCCGGCTTCGAGCAAAACGACGCTAAGGCCGCCTTCCGTCAGGATTTTCGCGGCAGTGCCGCCTCCGGCGCCCGAGCCAATGACGCACACGTCGTACATCTTCGGCGAGCGAATCACTTGAGACATTTCGTGGACCTCGAGTTACAGCTCGTTTTGCTTCATCTGCGTAACCGCGAAATCGCAGGCGCGGGCCGTCAAGGCCATATAGGTTAGCGAAGGATTAACGCAGGCGCTCGAAACCATGCTAGCGCCATCGGGGAGGAAAAGGTTCTTTACGTCGTGCGCCTGATTATGTGCATTCAGAACGGAGGTCTTGGGGTCGCGGCCCATGCGGGCTGTGCCCATCTCGTGAATACCGAGGCCTGGCGGCGAAGGTTTCTGAAACACTGAAATCTCCGTGGCGCCTGACGCGGCGAGAATTTCCGCGGCCTGGACGGCAATGTCCTTGGACATGGTCAGTTCGTTTTCGCCCCAAGCGCAGTGAATCTTCAGAGTGGGGATCCCCCAAGCGTCGACTTTGCCTTTTTCAATTTCAACATAATTGCCGTGGTTCGGCAGGCATTCGCCAAAACCGCCAAGACTCATGCGCCATGGACCGGGCATTTTCAAAGAGTTCTTGAATTCCGGGCCGAGACCGACCATCGACGCGCCGCGCGACCATCCGTCGCGGCTTCCGCCACCCTGGTAACCATAGCCACGCAGGAAATCCGGCTGCTTGGTTTTTACGTTTCTGAAGCGCGGGACATAGATGCCATTGGGACGGTTGCCGAAAGGCATTTTGTCTTCGTGGCCGGGCATTCTTCCGCTTGCTCCAGCGCCCATGTGGTGGTCCATGAGGTTGTGCCCGAGTTCGCCGCTGCTGTTGGCGAGGCCGTTTGGAAATTCAGGAGTCGCGGAATTAAGAAGGATGCGAGTGGATTCGAGTGTGGAAGCGCAAACGAAAAAGACGCGCGCCTTGAATTCGAGCGCGTTTTTGGTTTGGGCATCGATCACGCGAACGCCGGTGACGCGGCGCGTCGCGGAATCAAAAATCAAGCTGTGAACGACGCTGTAAGGCCGAATGGTGAAACGGCCGGTTTTTATCGCGGCCGGAAGAGTCGAACTCAAGCTGCTGAAATAAGACCCCGTAATGCAGCCGCGGTGACAGACGCCGCAGTAGTGGCAGGCCGCACGTCCTTTGTGAACTCGAGTGAGCACAGCGGAGCGGCCAATGGTCATGATGCGGTCGTCGAAATGTTTGGCGAGTGCGGCGCGGACATCTTGCTCGACGCAGGTCATTTCCATGGGAGGGAGAAATTTTCCGTCTGGCAATTGCGGCAGCCCTTCGGCCTGGCCGCTGATCCCGGCGAACTCTTCGACGTAGTCGTACCAGGGCGCGATGTCCGCATAGCGGATCGGCCAGTCTACGGCGACGCCTTCTTTTAGGTTGGCTTCAAAATCGAGATCGCTCCAACGGTAACTCTGGCGGCCCCAGGTGAGGGATTTTCCTCCGACCTGGCGGCCGCGAATCCAGGCAAAGTGCTTGCCTTCCTCGCAGGTATAGGGATTCTCGACATCATTGACGAAAAACTTGTTGGAGTATTCATCGCAGGCGTAATAGCACTCGCGCTGAATGGGTTGGATCTTCATGCGGGTGGCGTGGTCATCCCAGCCGCGATATTTGAGTTCCCAGACTGGAACGTGCTCGACGTAGTCGCGCTCCGGAACAGTGGTACGTCCCGCTTCCAGGATTAGCGTGTTGAGCCCTTTTTCGGTGAGCTCTTTCGCCGCCCAACCGCCGGTAATTCCCGAGCCGATAACGATTGCATCGTAGGTATTGGCCGCCATGCGAGTCTCCCTTAAGCCTTTTTTTCTGCCGCTACCGGTACGCAACCATGCTGGGCGCCGGGAATAATGGTCAGTCCAAGTTCGCGCGTGAACCCAACTTCGGAGGTGTAATAGCCGTGAAGGGTGATGCCTTTGAACACCACGAAGAAATTGCCTCTCAGTTGCGTGTCCCAATCGGGGACGGTGTTGCCGTGACGGGCGGGCCGGCCGGCGAGCATTCCAACGGCCTCGTCCAAAGCGCGAAGCAGAGCGAGCTGTTGCGCGGGAGAAGCATCAAGGAAGTCCTTCCCATACAGTTCGTTGCTTTGCTTGTCGACACTGGCGAGCCCATCGAGAAAATGGTTGCGGTCGTCTTCGATGGCCCAATCGGTAAGGATTACGTCGATGAATTCATTGACGTGAGCGCCCTTGGCCCCCGGCGTGTCGGTCTCTGGAATAATGATTTCACTCATGAGAACAACGGTGGCGTTTTGATGCGGATTGAGCGTACGCAGCGCATATCCGGAGGCGGGATGCGCTTCCTGAAAAAAGCCGAAGAGATCCGGTGCGGCAGTTGAAGCAAGAGCACCCGTTGCAAGAAATTTTAAGGCATCACGCCGTTGCATAAAACCTCCCCAATTCGTTTTTTCCCGGTTCATCAACCTTCGAGAATCTCTTTACGCACGTTTTTCAAAACATAGGCGGCGCGCTCGACGCCGACCTCCCCGGAAAGTATGGGATCTTCATTTTCGATGCTGAGGATGCCTTCGTAACCGATGTCCATGTAGGCTTGCACGACGGACTTCCACAGACTGGCGCTGTGGCCATAGCCGACAGCGCGAAACGTCTCCGAAGCGTTCCCGAGATCGCTGGTCTCGAAGGCAAAATTCAGTACGCCATATTTTGCGACATTATCCTGGAAAAATACGGTGTCCTTCATGTGGGCATGATAGATCATGCCCCTTTTGCCCAGGAAGTGAATCACTTCCACCGGGTCACAGCCCTGCCAAAAGAGATGGCTTAGATCGCAGTTTGCGCCAATCTCTTCACCAACGGCTTCGCGAAGTTTGATCAGGGTTCGCGGATTATAGACGACAAAATTAGGATGCATTTCCAGCGCGATACGATGTATGCCATGCTCGCGGGCAAATTTCGCGGCTTCCTGCCAATACGGAATGACCTTTTCTTTCCACTGCCAATCCTGCATTTGCGCGTACTCAGGAGGCCAGCGATAAGTGATCCAGTTTGGCTGGGCATCAGTTGGCGTGCCGCCGGGGCAGCCGGAAAAACCCACGATAACCTTTACGCCCAGCTGCTCTGCAAGTAACACCGTTCTGCGAAAGCTTTCACGATCTCGCTGGGCATGCTGTTCGTCCGGGTGAACGGGATTGCCGTGGCAACTCAGCGTGGCCACCTGAATCCCTCGATCGGTAAATTTTTTCTGCCAGGCCTTGGCTTTGGCAGGGTCTTCAAGAAGCTCGGCCACCGGGCAATGTTTCGTGCCTGGGTAGCCGCCTGTGCCGATCTCCATCGCTTCGAGGCCGAGCGCGCTTACTTTGTCGAGCATTTCATCGAGAGAAAATTTGTCGTAGACGGGATCGAAGACGCCGATGGGAATTTTGCGCTGCTTGGACGCGGAAGCCGTCGATTGCTGCCTCGGCGCGGGAGCAGCGTCGGCACCCGCACGGGAAATGGTGTCCCTCATACCGGCTCCTCCCGGAACAGCCGCAGCCAGCAGACCTCCACCGGTCGCAGCGAGAAATCGCCTTCGGTCAACCGATTTACTAACTCGCGAGCTAGGCATGCCAACCCCCCAGAAGTGTCCCTCTCACCCGGCCAAATTACGGCCCGCGGCATTATACGCTTCCTGAGCGGTGGAGGAAGTCACAAAATCGTTTTTGTGGGGACGAACAACGGAGAGCACTCTCAGACGAGAAAGAGGCGGCAAAGACACCCAAGACCAAAGACTGGAAACCGAGGCAATCTTCCTTTTAGGCAGTCTTGGGCTTAGGCCTTCTTGCGCGTCAGCGCATCCAGAGCCGGGATAGATACAGCGGCAGTCACAACTCGTTCAGGCGGCATCTTTTTGTTTTGAATCGCCTCAACGAGCATTTCGATTGCCTGGCCGGCGTTCGGAGGAACAAAGACTGTGGCGGCGAGCAAGCCGCTGCGCACCCATGCTTGTCCTGTCTTCGGCAGACCATCGCAGCCGGTGAATGGCAACTTGAGCCATCGTTCCCGCTCGTCCTCGTTGGTCAGTTCCTTGAAAGCGTCGCGAGCCCCCATAGCCATGGAGTCATCTTGCGCGGAGATGAGGTCGATGGCCGCTCGCTGAGAGGTCGTCAGCTTGAGCCACGATCGTACCGATTTTTGTGCGCTTTCCTGAGTCCACTGAGCTTTGAGCATCGTGACCTGCACGCTCGCGGGCTTGGTTTCCTGCATTCCTGCGGTGCGATCTTTGGCTGCGGAATTCTCCGAAGGTCCCTGAATATAAAGAACGGAACCTCCGCCTCGGAGCAGGGCCGCCATCTGGCGCCCCTGGATTCGGCCAATCTCGACATGGTCGGAACTGATGGAGAAGAGCGGCGCGGTTGAAGTCTTGCGCAGTTCCTCGATGTAGTTCGCATCGCGATTCAGAATCACCCAGCCGATGCCGGCGCTCGCCGCAGCCTTGGCGACCTGAGGCAGTGCAGTGCCGCCGACGGGTTCAAAAATAATAGCATCGGGGCGCAGCTCCTTCGGCGCCTGGATGGCCTTCAAGACTTGCGTGCTCTGGTTGATAGCGTCGTTTTGCGCGTGGATGATTTGTACGTCCACGCCCATTTTCCGCGCAGCCTGCTCCGCGGATTCCGACTGCTCGATTTGGTAGTCGTTATCGTCGGTGGTAAGAGAAACCACGAATTTAAGTTTTTTCATTCTCGTCTCAATATAGATGAGTCTATTCCACCACAAAGGACGACGTGAAAGGAACAGAGGCTGTGGGATTCGTGCGCAGCCTGCCATCAGTTATGAGCTAGTTACATTCGCCGGCACGATGGCTTGGAAGGCTATTGCTTTGCGAAGACATCGAGCGCAACGCTTAAACGTTCGAGGCCGGCGCGCAGGCCTGCAGTCTCGCCACCAATGCCGATCCGGAAGTGTTGCGGCATTTCAAAAAACGCTCCCGGAACAACCGTTGTTTCATATTTCTCGCGCAATAGGTTGAAAAATGCCGCTGGGTCGCCGTGGGTGAGGCGGGGAAAAAACACCGTGCCTGCAACTGGGCGGAAGCATTCGAGATCGCTCCGCGAGTCGAGAAAGGAATCGATCACGACGCGATTGGTGGTGAGCAGCGCCCGCGCCCGCTCACGAAACTGTGCCAGATGATCGAATGCGATTACCGACATGCGCTCGGCTGCGTGCGCCGCAACAGCTCCATACAAATCATTGAGAAGCCACATGCGTTTGGCGAGTGGAGGCGACGCGAGCACCCATCCGCAGCGCAACCCGCTCAAGCCATAGACTTTCGTCAGGCTGCTGGTAACGATAAAAGGGTTGTCTCCCGAGTGTGCAATGGATTGGCCGATGCTAAAGGAATATGGTGCACCGGGGTCAAAGAGCATATCGAGGTAGACTTCATCCACGAGCACGCGGGCGCCTACTCGTTGAGCCATCTCGCCAATCGCGCGCAACGTCGTTGCCGGTATCAGCGCGCCGCTCGGGTTGTGCAGGTTGCTTAGGACGATAAGGCGCGTCTCGCTTGTTATTGCGCGCTCGATGTCCGAGAGTTCCAGTGCGAATCCTGTTTCAAACCTCCGAGGGATTCGCTTCACTCGCGCTCGCAGGTATTGTGCGACGTCGAGCAGCGGCCCATATACGGGCTCCTCGATCAACACTTCCTCACCTGCATCAAGCACCGCGGCCATAGCCAGGTGATTCGCCATCGACGTGCCGGTTGCTGCGACCACGCATTCCTCGGGCACGCCATTGTGGCGCGCCAGCCGCCGCTGGAGCGGCCCGTTGCCGTAAGCGCCGGGAGCGGTAATTTCCAAATCTTCGAGGCGCACAGGAAACTCGGGCAAGGGCACGCTGATCAAGCCGCTGGTCGCAAGATTAAAACGGGCATGCGAACGCGTTTTCGCCCATTCCATGTACAGTGAACGCTTTGTTTGCCACGAACCGCTCATGTTTCCGTTACTCCCTTGTTTTTCGCGCGCCAAAGGTAGTATGCAGGCAAACCTGCGATCGCGATGCCGAGGCCAATAAAAGAACGTTTGGGATCGTGCGCGAACGTGCTCGCGACCACAATCCATTCCGCGGCGATGAACAGCAAAGTTGTCCACGGGTGTCCCGGCACCTGATATTCGACGGCGGGCGAGCCTTGAGCCACCGCGCGCCGCCGCAAAACAAGTAAGCAAACCGCCGTCAGCCCAAAGAACATGCAGTCCATCGCGACAACGTAGTTAACGACCTGAGCGTAAGTTCCTGTGAGCGCGATAACAATCGCCCACACGCCCTGCAGCAGAATCGCTACCACCGGCACGTGCGTTCGCGGGTCGATCCACGCAACGCTGCGAAAAAAAGACGCGGTCTTCGGCCATCGCGAAATAGACACGCGGGGCGGTCAACATCGATTGCCCGAGAAACCCGAACGCGGAGAAGGCAATCCCTGCGGCTATCAGGGAACCCCCACGGGGTCCAAGCAGAGCGCGCATCACCGTTGATGCGGGCGTCATCGTGGAAGCCAATCCAACCGGACCAAGAGCGCGCACGTAAACAAAATTCATAGATGTATAGATGAGAATAACGCCGAGCACGCCGAGAACAAGCCCACGCGGAAGAGTTTTCCGCGCGTCGCGTACTTCTCCACCTAGAAAGCTCGACGTTTGCCATCCTCCATAGGCGAACAACACCGGCGTCATCGCCGATCCAAAGGCGGTGATCAAATGCACCGACATCGGCTGGTCCAGCGCGGGCCGCCACGAAATCTGCGACGGTCCACCGCGCAGAAAGCTGAACAGCTCGAGCACTGCAATCGCCGCAATCGCCGTCAGCGTCATCGCCGATTGGAATCGGCTCCCCGCCCGCACACCGAGGCAGTTCACGATTGTGAGCAGCGCCAGCGCGGACGCCGCGATGAGAGAAGAGCTGATTTGCCAGCCACTCAGCTCAAGAAAATAGCGCGCAAAAGTGACAGCCACGGCGGCCATTCCGCCCGTCTGGATCACCAGAAGAAGCACCCAGCCATAAAGGAACGCCACCGCAGGATGTAGCGCCTCGCGCAGATACGCATATTGACCGCCCACAACCGGCAATCTGGCGGCTAACTCTGCATAAATAAAGCCGCCCGCCAGCGCAATCAGTCCGCCTGCGATCCACGCGCTGAGGATCAGCGTTGAAGTATGCACTCTGTCAGCAACTATGTAGGGGTTTATGAAAATCCCCGCACCGATAATCCCGCCCATTACGGCCATGGTTGTGCCAAACAACCCAAGCTGGCGGACGAGTCCGCTTCCTTGGTGAGCTTGTTTGCTTGGGTTTTCGGTCATTTTCATCGAATCTGACTTGTGCTTCACGCCGCGGAACTGCTCCTCTAGGCCATTGGCGATTGGGGCGTACTCTACCACCGCAGCCTCCGGCCACAAAATTGGACATCGATAAGAGCCTGTCAACTAGGGGGAACGGTATTATTTACTATTGAAGTCGCCGGATCCTCTGTGCCACAAAAGCGCTGTGGCCGGGCTGCCAGGTTCGGTCCAGCAGAAAGCCTTTGCGAGATGTGGGGTTATCGCTAGCCGATGCACCACCGTTAGGAGTATTATGAGCGCAGATTTCCGGTCCCCTAACCAAGTAATCGACGGGTGGGTTATGTCTGCAAGTGTCATTAAGCATTTCCGGGTCATCCCTATTATTGTATGTTGCGGGTTTTTGGTTCCGATCGAAGTGTGCGCAGGGAAGCCAGCCCCGGAGCCAAGAGGGCAGGTCCCCTACTCCAGTAGCCCTACCATGGCTTCGGGTCAAGCCCACATGGAAGATGTAGAGAAGCAGGGGGACATTGACGTTTTTGTGAAAGGACCAAACGGAGCGCCACTGGATGGTTCAGCGGTCCTCACGTTGACCAAACTAGATGGTTCATTCATTGACCAGAAAACCGCGAAAAACGGCTATGCCAGGTTTAATGGCGTGCGTGCGACAGAGTACAAGATTCAGGTGCTGGCTCCCAAGTACGAAGCAGCTGTACGGCAAATCGAGGTTCATGAGCAGTCCCTCGCCAAGATCACTATCGAGGTGACGCCGCTCTCCGTGGAAGATGCCGCGGCTTCGGTGGGACTCTATGCACTTGCTCCCAAAACGCAAAGGGAAGTGGCAAAGGCAGTGGAGGAGCTGCGGGCGAACAAGCCCAATGATGCGCGCAAGCATCTTGAGACGGCCCAGAAGGCGGCCCCCACAAGTGCGGAAATCGTGTACCTCTTTGGCATGTATTCCTCGCAGGTGAAAGACCTGCCCCAAGCCAGGGTGTACTGGATGAAGACGCTCGAGCTCAATCCCAAACACTTGAGTGCCTTGATCGCGGTAGGCCAGGACTTCTTGCAACAGAACAAAACGACCGAAGCGATGCCGTATCTAACCCGGGCAGTCGAAGCCGAACCGGCTTCCTGGCGCGCCCATGCGCTGCTCGCGGAAGGATTGGTCTTGCAACACCAGTACGATGAAGCCGTCAAACAAGCCGAACGCGCGATCCAGCTAGGGCACGAGCAAGCCGCAGTTATTCAGCCGATATTGGCCCGGGCGTTGGCCGCTCGCGGAGACAGGGAAGAGGCGACAAAGGTTTTGCAAACCTATGTGCAGGCTCATCCCATAGACGCCGCGGCGAGTAAGGACCTTGAAACGCTAAAAAACCCTCAGACAGCGGACGCATCCAGCGACGCGGCGACGGCAGCCAGCGAGATGGCGGCGATGAACAAGGACGCCACTGCTTTGCCCATGCTTTCCAAATGGATGCCACCCGACGTGGACGAAAAAGTGCCGCCGGTGGAAGCTGGCGCGTCTTGCGCAGTGGACGACGTGGTGAGCAAGGCGGGGCAGCAACTCATAACCCTTATCAGCGATGTGGACCGGTTTGCGGCAACGGAGTCGCTTACTCATGAATCGATCAACAAGAGTGGGCTCGCTTCCTCTCCGGAAAAGCGCAAGTTTGCTTATGTGGTTTCCATTCAGGAAGTGCAGCATGGGTACCTGAATGTGGAGGAGTACCGAAACGGCACTGGCGGTTCTATGGCCGATTTTCCGGACGGCGTGGCGACCAACGGACTGCCTGCTCTCGTTCTGATTTTCCATCCTTACAACGCCGTAAACTTTGAGATGACGTGTGAAGGATTGGCGCGATGGAACGGTGGTCTGGCCTGGCAAGTCCACTTTAAGCAAAGGACGGATAAGCCGAACACAATTAAGAGGTACAGAGTCGGCGCAGACGGACCATCCTATCCAGTGGCGTTGAAGGGCCGCGCCTGGATTTCAGCGGACAGTTATCAGATCGTGAGGCTCGAGACGGATTTAGTTGCTCCTGTGCCGCAAATCCGATTGCTGGCCGATCATACGGCAATCGAATATGGTCCAGTGAAATTCAGCAAAGCCAATGTGAATATGTGGCTGCCGCAGAGCGCGGAAGTGTATTACGACTGGAAAGGGCGGCGCATTCACCGGCGGCACAGTTTCAGCGACTACATGCTCTTCGGGATAGAAGATAGGCAGAAGATCTCGGTGCCGAAGGTCGATGACTCGACTGCGGACGTTGCGCCCGCCGAAGCGCCAAAACAAAAGCCGCAGCAATAGCGTGTTTTTCGACCGCGTTGCGAACAACGATATGTTCTAAGACTTAAGATCTAAAACCTGAAGTACCTCACTTGATCGTATTGTGTGTTTGGCGGCGAAGGAACTGGCCTGCGCCGGGGTGGCCGACGAATTTTCCGGCGTCGATGACGGCGCGGCCGCGCGAGAAGACCGTTTTGGGCGCTCCTTTTATTTGGATGCCCTCGAACATCGAGTAATCGACACGCATGTGGTGTGTTTTTGCGCTTATGACTTGTTCCTCGTTCGGATCAAAGATTACGAGGTCGGCGTCGGAGCCAACCGCAATGGTTCCTTTGCGAGGGTAAAGGCCGAATAACTTTGCGGGAGCTGTTGACACGAGTTCGACGAAGCGGTTGGCGGAGAAGCGCTTGCCGTGGACACCGCCCGTGTAAATGAGGCTGAGGCGGTGTTCGATGCCGGGGCCGCCGTTTGGAATTTTCGTGAAGTCGTCCTTGCCTAATTCCTTTTGCTCCTTGAAGCAAAAAGGGCAGTGGTCGGTGGAGACCACTTGGAGGGTATCTTTCGCCAGGCCTTGCCAGAGTTTTTCCTGATGCCATTTCTCGCGGAGCGGCGGCGTGAAGACATACTTTGCGCCCTCGAAACCGGGAGCATCCATGTTTTCCAGAGAAAGGTACAAATATTGAGGGCAAGTCTCAGCATAAGCAGGCAGGCCACGGTCACGCGCCTCGCGGACTTTTTCGAGCGCCTCGTTGCACGAGAGGTGAACGATGTAAACCGGCGCGCCGGCCATTTCCGCCAGCGCAATGGCGCGCGAGGTGGCTTCCGCTTCGGCGGTCGTCGGGCGAGTGAGCGCATGATATTTCGGCGCGCGTTTACCTTCGGCCAGTGCTTGCTGAACGATCACGTCTATCGCGCCGCCATTTTCTGCGTGCATGCAGATTAGGCCGTCGTACTTGGCTGCCTGGCGCATGGCGCGAAAAATTGTGGCGTCATCGAGCATGAAAACGCCGGGATAGGCCATAAACAGTTTGAAGCTCGTGACGCCTTCGCGCACAAGCTCGCCCATCTCTTCGAGTTGCGCTGCGCCGAGGTCTGTGATGATGCAGTGGAAGGCGTAGTCGGTGACGGCCTTGTCATGCGCTTTTTTCATCCAGGTGTCAAAAGCCTGGCGAAGAGTTTGCCCTTTGTACTGGATGGCGAAATCGATCAGCGTAGTGGTGCCGCCAAAGGCCGCGGCAATCGTGCCGGTTTGAAAGTCGTCGGCGCTGGTGGTGCCACCAAAGGGCATGTCGAGGTGGGTGTGCACGTCGATGCCGCCCGGGATTACGAGAAGTCCCGCGGCATCGACGACACGGCCGGCGTTCTCGATTGGGAGCTGAGAGACCATCGCCGTGATTTTGTCACCGTTGATGCCGATGTCCGCGACGAACGTGTCCGACGCCGTGACGATGGTGCCGCTGCGAATGACGGTGTCAAAACGCATGGGCGGACCCCGCGAGGCGGATGGGCGTGGTTAGAAGTGAGTAACAAAAGGCCATGGACGAGGTACCCCTCCCCCGGGTTTTTCGTAAGCGTTCATTCTAAAGGATTTTAAGTTATCCACAATCAACACTTGTAGAAGTGCGGATTCTAAAGGACTTGGAGAAGGAGAGCGATTGCAAAGTAGTAACGGGGAAGGGCGGGAGAGCGCCGAACAGGCTGAAGAGTCCGGTCGGCGGGCAATCATGGCATCAAGGCGCGAGAGAGCAGCGCCATTCAAAGACAGAGCAACTATAGCATATCGGTATTCTTTGTCAAGTGATAAACAGTAATTCTTTTAGTTTCCGCAAGATAGCCGCCGGACTGAGGCCTCAGGAGGCCGGCTTTGCCTGATATTGGGGCAAAATGTCGCGGGCATAGATGTCGAGGGTGTTTTCTTCCTCGCCGCACATTAGGTAGATATTGAACTGGGTGACGCCGACTTTGCGCAGGGCTTCGAGCTTCTTGCGGTGGGCTTCCACCGGACCGATAATGCAGAAACGGTCGATGACTTCATCGCTGACGAAATCGGCGTTGTCGCTGCCGACCTCGCAATGGTGGTGATAGTCGTAACCGCCGCGGTTCTTGACGAACGACGTCAGCGCGGGAGGTAGATCTTCGGGTTTGTATTTTGAGATCAGGTCCATCACGTGATTCGAGACGAGCGCAGGGAACCAACGGACATGGTCTCTGGCAGTCTTCAAATCATCCGAGGGCCAAACGGGGGCGGCAGACATAACTTCGAATTTGCTGAAGTCGCGGCCAGCTTCTTTTGCGCCTTCGCGCACGAAGCCGAGGCACCAGTCGATCAGATCCGGGTCGGCGAACTGCAAGATCACTCCGTCGCCAATTCTGCCGGCGGTGCGCAAAGCTTTCGGGCCGTAGCCGGCAACCCAAACGCGCGGCACTTCGCCGCTGGCCCAAGGGAAATTTGTGGGGACGCCGTCGAGCTCCACTGTCTTTCCGGCATTCAGATCGCGGAATACGTGGACGAAGGATTCGAGATTTTCGAGCGTCGTTGGTTTTTTCCCGAGTACGCGTCGTGAGCTGTCACCACGGCCAATGCCGAGCTGCATGCGTCCGCGCGAGGCGAGGTTCAGCGTCGCAAAGAGGCTCGCGGAAACTGTCACGTCGCGAACCGCCGGATTTGTAACGCACGTTCCCAGGCGCATGGTCTGGGTGCTCGCCGCCATAAGCGTCAGCAGCGGAAACGGTTCTTTCCAGATCACGTGCGAGTCGAAAATCCAGCCGTAGGAAAAGCCCCCTGCTTCGGCTTGTTGCGTCAGGCTTACGATGCGGTCGATGTGAATGTCGGGTTTGATGGTGATGCCGAAGTCCATGGGAGCCTCACGAAAGTTGAGAGTCGAAAGTTGAAAGGAAAAGAAAGGAAAAAATTTTACGCAGAGGGCCCAGAGACACAAAGGGCACAGAGAAGAAAAAGGAGATTCCTCGCCTCGTTCGGAGTGACAATTTTGAGATTTGGGATGTTCTCAGGGTCATGTTAGTCCGCCAGTTGAGGGATAGGCGCGGGTTTGGGCGTCACCGCGAGATAGGCGAAGAAGCTGACGGCGAAACCGACAAACCACGCGTAGTTGTAGAGCACCCGGAGAGCGGGAACGAAGAGCCCCACAAAAGCGACGCCCGCGCCGGCCGCTAGCGCGACGATGGCCTGCCAGTTAACGCCTCGCGAGTATTCATAGAGTCCGCCGCGCTGGTAGAGATCCTGCGTCGAGAGGTTTTTGTGACGAATCACAAAGTAATCGCAGATTAAGACTCCCGCGATGGGGCCGAGAAAGCCGGAATAGCCGACCAGCCAGCCGAAAATGTAGCTGCCGTAGTTAGCCATCAGCTTCCACGGTTGCATCGCGATGCCCATGACGCAGGTAATCAGGCCGCCAGTGCGAAAGCTGATGCGGCGTGGCGAAAGATTGGAGAAATCGTTTGCAGGCGAGACGACATTGGCTGCGACGTTCACATTTAGAGTGGCCATGAGCAGCGCGATCATGGCAATGACGACAGCCAGCGGATTACCGAGGCGCGAAAGAACATCGACGGGATTCCAGAGGGCTTGGCCGAAAATAATCAGAGTCGCTGAGGTTACAGCGATGCCGATGAAAGAGTAAAACGTCATCGTCGCGGGAAGTCCCAAAGCCTGGCCAAGCATTTGATCGCGCTGGCTGCGCGCATAGCGCGTGAAGTCTGGAATGTTGAGCGAAACGGTAGCCCAAAATCCCACCACGCCGGTAAGAGAAGGAATGAAGAAGCGAAAGAATTCCCCGAAGCTATGAAACTTCGAGGGCGTCGCCAGCATTGGCCCGAACCCGCCGGCTTTTCCTTTTGCCCAAAGAAGAAGAGCGAGGCCGATGAGCAGCAAGAACGGCGCCGAGACGCCTTGCAAAAAACGGATGGTGTCGATGCCGCGCAGGATGACGAGAACATTCAAAATCCAAAAGAAGCCGAAGCAGACGGCCGGGCCGAATGCAAAATGTTGCCAGCCCGGGGAGAGGGCTATAAGCATGGCGTTGATCGCTTGGCCGCCTATCCACGTTTGAATGCCGAACCAGCCGCAAGCCACAAGCGCGCGCAAAATAGCCGGCACGTTCGCGCCCAGTACGCCAAACGAGGCGCGCGCGAAAACAGGGAAAGGAATTCCGTAGCGCGTCCCGGCATGCGCGTTCAGCAACATGGGAATCAGCACGAGCACGTTGCCAAGAAAAACGGTGAAGAGCGCCTGCTTCCAGCTCATGCCTCCAGCAATCATGCCGCTGGCCAGCAAATACGTTGGAATATTCACGCTCATGGAGATCCACAGCGCGGCGTAATTGTAGGTGCCCCAGGTGCGGCGCTCTGGCGGGACGGGAGCCAGGTCTTCGTTGTAAAGCGAGCTGGTTCGAATAGTTTCGGTGGCGAGAGAAGCCGCGTGCGAGTCATTCATTGAGCGAACTCACCTCGGACAGCGTCAATGGAAAGAAAAAGCAGATTCCTCGCTACGCTCGGAATGACAATTTTTATTTTTTTTGTCGGGGTGACGACGGCTGTTTTGCTGGGTGGCATAGAAGATTCAGTCGGCGGCTTCGGAACTTGACGCTGCGCGAGTGCGGGTAATTTCGCCATAGGATTCCGGGCGACGGTCGCGGTAAAACTGCCAGGTATCGCGCACCTTTTGAATTTCGTCGAGGTTCAGCTCCGCAACGAGCAGCTCGTCTTTGTCGCGGCTAGCTTGCGCAACAATTTTTCCTCGCGGATCGCAAAAATAACTCTTGCCGTAGAATTCGCCGATTTTCCACGGCGCTTCTGTACCCACTCGATTGATGGCGGCGACAAAATATTGGTTGGCGACGGCGTGCGACGGCTGTTCCAGCTCCCAGAGATATTCGGAAAGCCCCGCGACGGTTGCAGACGGATTGTAGACAATCTCCGCGCCGTTCAATCCGAGGACTCTCGCGCCTTCGGGGAAATGGCGGTCGTAGCAGATGTAAACGCCGACGCGCGCGTAGCGCGTCTCGAAAACAGGATAACCGGCATTTCCCGGCGTGAAATAAAACTTCTCCCAAAAGCCGGGGTGACAGTGGGGAATGTGATGCTTGCGATATTTTCCCAGGTAGCGGCCGTCGGCGTCGATCACCGCTGCCGTATTGAAATAAACTCCAGTCATCTCTACTTCGTAGATCGGCACGACCAGCACCATTTGGTGCTGTTTTGCGAGCTTCTGCATGCGCGCGATCGTGGGGCCATTTGGCACGGGCTCGGTCAGTTCATACCAGCGGGTCTGCTGCTCCGCGCAAAAATAAGGGCCGTAAAAAAGTTCCTGCAGCCCGAGGACTTGGACTTTTTTCTTAGCGGCGCTGGCGATCAAATCCTCGTGCTTCGCCATCATTTTTTGTTTGATTTGGGCGAGAGAAAACTTCTCTGGCGACCATTCACAGCTGGCCTGGATGAGGCCGCAGCGGACAACTCGAGCCATGAGTACCTCCCCACGAACTTCTACACGAAATGCTGACGAAAGTTTACCCCGTGCCCGGTGACCTCACAAGGATTACGCGGCTAAAGGTACCGGGACGGCGCCGGAGGCGGGATGCCATTCTTTCGCTTGCAGGGGCAGCGGGACGTACGCTCTTTGCTGCATTTTGCGGAGGCGCATTGAGTTTTCGCGCAATTGGGTTCATAGTTCTGCCCGGCGCTTGCTATCGTAAATTAGTTCTCGTTGCGGATGGAACACTGTCTTCGGCATATCGGAGCCGCAGGCGATTCGTTCTCTGCTGCGCCATTCAAAATCTTCCTATGAGGTGCTACGTGCTTCGAATGAAAGTACTCTCGATAGTTGCGCTTGTCTGGCTCGGCCTATTGCCCGTCGCGAAGATTACTAAAGCGCAGCAATATCCTGAGAGCGCGTATCAGGAACTTCGCTGGCGGATGATCGGTCCCACGCGCGGCGGACGCACTCGCGCGTCTGCTGGTGTGCCCGGCCAGCCAAATGTTTTCTACGTCGGAGCAGTGAATGGCGGCGTCTGGAAAACAGACGATTCGGGGCGCACTTGGACGCCCATCTTCGACGACCAGCCTTCGCAAGCGGTCGGAGCGATCGCCGTGGCACCTTCAGACCCCAACATTGTTTACGTATCCAGCGGGGAAGGTCTGGCGCGTCCCGATCTCGCCGTTGGTGACGGAATTTACAAATCGACTGACGCGGGCAAGACATGGACTCATCTTGGGCTACGCAACAGCCAGGGCATTCCGTCTCTCGCGGTTGATCCGCGGGATCCGAACCGAGTTTTCGCCGCAGCGCTGGGTCATCCCTATGGGCCGAATGAAGAGCGCGGGATTTATCTCTCCACTGACGGGGGCCAAAATTGGCAGAAAGTGCTTTCCAATAGCGAAAACGTGGGCGGCTCGGACGTGGAAATCGACCAGACAAATCCGGATGTCGTCTACGCAGCACTTTGGGAGTTGCGCCTCGGCCCTTGGGAAGATGGAAATCAATACAACGGACCAGGCGGTGGCCTCTTCAAATCAACCGACGGTGGCAAGACCTGGCATCCGCTGACCAACGGACTTCCCAAAGTCGTCATTCAAGTCAATCTCACGATTGCGCCCAGCCAGACAAGCAGGCTTTACGCCAGCGTGGCCGGCTCGCGCGATGCAAATGTTCCCGGAAACGAGGTCGGGATTTATCGCTCCGACGACGCCGGAGAAAACTGGCAACGCATCACCACTGACCCGCGGCCAGCGGGACGCATCGGCGGCGGCGATTTGCCGATGCCGAGAGTGGACCCGAAAAATCCAGACACCGTCTATAGCACCAGCACGGTGACGATGAAATCGGTAGATGGCGGGAAAACGTGGATCAGTTTCCGAGGCGCTCCGGGCGGCGACGATTATCAAAATATGTGGATCAATCCGAATGATCCGAACATTATTTTGCTGGTCGGGGATCAAGGTGCGCTTGTAAGCGTCAACGGCGGAAAAACGTGGAGCACCTGGTATAACCAGCCGACAGCGCAGCTCTATCACGTCGCCACGAGCAGCTCATTTCCTTATCTCGTTTGCGGCGGACAGCAGGAGAGCGGCTCGGTCTGCGTTTCAAGCCGCGGCAACGACGGCGAGATCACGTTTCGCGACTGGCATCCCGTTGGCGTCATTGAATACGGTTACGCCGCGCCGGACCCGCTGAATCCGGACATTATTTATGGAGCTGGCAGGCGCGAGGTCTCGAAATATTCTTTGAAAACGGGCCAGGTGCAAAATGTCGCGCCCATTCCTGTCGCTGATCCCAAGTACCGAGCCGATCGCACGCAGCCGATTATTTTCTCGCCGGTCGATCCGCACACGCTGTACTACGCGGCGAATTTTCTTTTCAAAACTATCGATGGTGGGAACACATGGAAGACCATCAGCCCGGATCTTACGCGCGAACATCCCGGCATTCCCCCAAGCGTTGACGGCGCTGCCAGCAAGGATCCCAACGCTGACAAACAACGCGGTGTTATTTATTCGCTGGCCCCATCTTTTAAGTCCCTGAACACGATTTGGGCGGGAACCGACGACGGCCAGATTTGGACCACGCGCGATGCCGGGGCCAATTGGAAAAACATCACGCCGACCGAACTGACGCCGTGGAGCAAAGTGTCGCAGCTCGTCGCGTCGCATTTTGACGATGAGACCGCGTACGCGTCGGTGAGCCGTTTTCGCATTGATGATCAGCATCCTTACATTTATCGCACGCACGACGGCGGAAAGACCTGGAAGCTCATTGTCGCCGGCCTTCCCGACAATTCTCCTGTCGACACCGTGCGCGAAGACTCCGTTCGCAAAGGTCTTTTGTTTGCGGGCACGGAAACAAGCGTGTGGGTCTCTTTCGATGACGGCGATCACTGGCAAAGCCTGGAGCTCAATCTGCCACACTCTTCGATGCGCGATCTCTGGATTCACGACGATGACTTAATCGTCGCAACGCACGGACGCTCGTTTTGGGTATTGGACGACATCACTCCGCTGCGTCAGATCACGGAACCGCTGCAGAAGTCGCCTGCGTTTCTTTTCAAGCCGGGCGCGGCCTATCGCGTCATGCGCGATACCAATACGGATACGCCAATTCCACCGGATGAACCCACGGCGAAAAACCCTCCCGATGGGGCTATCGTCGATTATTTCCTCGCGCAACCTGCCGACGGTCCCGTCAAGATCGAGATTCTCGACGCGCAATCCAAAGTCGTGCGACGCTACTCCAGCACGGACAAGCCGGATATCTCCGCGGAAGATCTCGCCAAGCAACTGATTCCGCCGTACTGGGTGCGTATGCCGAAAATACTCGCGACCACCGCGGGGATGCATCGATGGGTGTGGGACCTGCATTACGCCACGCCAGTTTCCACGCGCTATGACTATCCAATCGCCGCGATTCCTGGAGACACGCCGCGCTTGCCGCAGGGCCCAAGCGCACTGCCCGGGCAGTACACCGTTCGGCTCACGGTTGGTGGCCATACTTTTACGGAGCCGCTGACCGTAAAGATGGACCCGCGCGTAAAGACTCCTCGCGAAGGGCTGGCGCAGATGTTTCAGCTCCAGGCGCGGCTGGCAGCGATGATGACGGCAAGCTCGGAAGCACTGCTCGAGGCACGCCCCGCCCACGGGCAATTGCAGAAGCTAGCTGGGCAGGCTAGTGGGCCTGTCGCGGATGCCATTTCCGCATTCGACAAAAAGCTCGCGGCGCTCATTGGCGGAGGTGGTGGCTTCTTCGCTCCGCCGTCTCCCAACCCAACGCTCGGCCGCGTCAACGGCAACGCGACCACGCTCTACGGTGAGATAGGACGAGCCGATGCCACTCCTACCGCTGCGCAACTGAGCGCCACGGACGAAACCGAGAAAGTCTTCGCGGAAGTGTCAAAGCTTTGGAAACAGCTGAAGACCGTCGATCTCCCGGAGCTGAACAAACAGCTTCGCGGCGCAAATCTTCCGGAGATTCATCTGGAACCGGAGAAGCCGGAACAAGACGATTCCGACGACATTGACTGACGCCTGAACCTGCAAGTGCAGGGTCGCAGGTGTCGAGTCAGCTTCGACGCGTTTGGATTGCCCATTAGAGGACAGTTTCGCTGGGTCAAATAAAAAGGGGATTTCCGGCAAGCACCTACGGAAAACGTGTGCCCTTTAGAGCGGTCCATTTTTACTTAACTTTTCCTCTCCTGTAATATCGCACTCGTGAAACCTTTCGAGTTGCTTGGCCAGACCGTTTCTCCCGACGGCACCGAGATGAAACTGATCCGTCGCGGGGACGAATACCTCATACTCGCCGACGGCGCGATCCTTATGTCCAGCCGGATGCACGGCTCAGAGGAGGCGCTGGCCACGTTTGCGTGCCAACGAGTGCGGACGTTGGAGCGGCCTAGCGTGCTTATTGGCGGCCTCGGAATGGGTTTCACGCTGCGCGCGACACTCGATCTCCTCCCAGCGGATGGGACTGTGGTCGTCGCCGAGCTCGTGCCTGCAGTGGTGGAGTGGAATCATGGTCCGCTTGGGCCGTTGGCGGGACACCCGCTCGAGGATAAGCGCGTGCGCGTCGAAAGAGGTGATGTCGCCGTCATACTCAGTTCACGACTCGGCCCATTTGATGCCGTGTTACTCGACGTGGACAACGGTCCAGCCGCAGTTACGGCCTCGTCCAACGCGAGGCTCTACGACAGACAGGGCATAGCCGCTACCCATGAAGCTCTTAAGATGAACGGCGTGGTGGCTGTCTGGGCGACGCGAGAGGATCGAAAATTCGAGCAGCGCTTGGGCGATGGCGGGTTCCACGTCCAGGTGCAGCGCGTGCGTGGTCGCCTGAAAAGGGGCGGTCCCCACCATATTATTTTTCTGGGTCACAAGTTATAGGTTGACGTTTTGATTGACACTCCTAGATTTTGACTGTTAAGCCGGATTTCGGCAGGCGACTTCGCACGTCAGATGGCCACGGTTGCAAGCTGCTTGAGGTGTATCTGCTTAAGTTCCTGCACGAAAAGCACGGAAAAAGTGGCGCGCCCGGTGAGGGTCGAACTCACGACCTACAGCTTCGGAGGCTGTCGCTCTATCCATCTGAGCTACGGGCGCACGGTTGCGTTTCACAAGACGGCAGCGGAACGCGCTCACGCTAAAGCTGCTGCATGTGCCGTTATTTTAACGCTTGCGCGCATTCCGCGCCAGAGCACCTTCCGCCCACCCGGTAAGGATCGTCCGCGGACGAAAGTGCTCTGATTTAACCCTTTGCCCGTGTCCTAATGTCG
The DNA here is from genome assembly GCA_963833345.1 of uncultured Acidobacteriota bacterium. Lineage (GTDB taxonomy): Bacteria > Acidobacteriota > Terriglobia > Acidiferrales > UBA7541 > Acidiferrum. The sequence continues at coordinate 5,825,154 of CAWHXI010000002.1, forward strand.
TGTGCAAGTTTTTCAATTTCTTCGGCTTTCTTCACCAGCGCCAGCGAGAGCACCTGTGAAGAGTCCGTTTTCTCCACTTCCGCCTTCAGGTCCGTTGCGAGCTGGTACAGCTTCTCGATGTTCTTCTTAATATCCTTTTCGTTGGCTTCGAGGATTGCTTTCGTAGGTGATTTCGCTGGCGTCGGGTCAGAGCTTTCAGGTTCCTGACTGGGGTCGGAAGCTGGTGGCCGGCCCGACGGTTTGACTTGGCCACCTAGACTCTCCGTGCGCATGACTACAAACGTCCCTGCGCCGGCCAACATGGTCAAAAACCTTCGTCTCGTGTCAAACATACCCACCTCCACCCCGATGCCATCGGCTCTAGACTGAACTTGCGCCGACGCGCATCCCCGCTCGTCCAATGTTATACTTTCACTCCCGAAAAAACGATGACCAGTCTCCCCATTCACTGGCCCGAAATCACGTTAAGCGCCATACTTGACCTCGTAGCCATCTTCCTCATTGCTCTGCTGATCAACCGGTTTCTCCGCGTGATGACCAATCTGATGATCAAGCCGGCCGCCACACAGAGCCGGGCCGCGCAAGTCCGCGAACAGCAAACCCGCACTCTCGCCAGTGTGCTCTATGGTTCCTTAAGCAAGGTAGTTTGGTTCGTGGCGTTGCTGACGGCGTTGGATAAAGTCGGAATTAATCCCATCCCGGCGTTGACGCTTGCAGGCTTGGCCAGCGTCGCCGTGGGTTTTGGCGCGCAAAATCTTGTCCGCGACCTAATTACGGGCTTCTATATCGTGCTCGAGGACCAGTACGTCATAGGTGATACAATCCAGGTTGGAGATACGACCGGACGCGTCGAACATTTGACGTTGCGGCGCACCGTTTTGCGTGATGCCCGCGGGGCGCTGGTGACCATTGCCAACGGCGAAATACGCACCGTGAGCAATCTCAACCGTGACTGGTCGCAGGCATTTGTGGACATATCCATCGCGCCCGAAATATCCCTCGAGAAAACCATGCATGCGTTGGAAGCCGCTGCCGCGGAGATGCGCGGCGACCCGTCGTGGTCTCAGGCGCTCGTGGATGGCCCGCGCATTCTGGGCGTTCAAGCCTTTGACCGTTCGGCTTCGACCGTGCGGTTACAGGTGCGCACCGCGCCGACACGACAGGACGAAGTCTCCCGCGAACTTCGCCGGCGCATCCAAATCGAATTTCAACGCCAAGGCCTTCCGCTTTCCACGGTGCAACGCGTCGAACTGGCGAGCGCCTCTCCTTCTCCGCAAGAGACACCCAAGCCAGAGCACCAAAGTTAGAGCAAGGAGAACCCGAAATGAGCCAAGTTACGTACGAAGAAGTAAATCTGATGCTGAAGCTGTATGAGATGAGACGTGAGCCGCGGCTGCGACAAGCGCGCGGCTGGTTCCTGGAAAACTTTCATCCCACGTCGCCCGAGGACATGATTCAGAAGTTTCCGCAGGGCGGCGAAGAAAACACGTTCATACGCATGGTCATCAGCTATTGGGATATGGTGGCCAGCATCGTCAATCGCGGTTTGATCAATGACGAGCTTTTCTTCGAAAGCAACGGAGAGATCTGGGTCGTCTGGGACCGCATGCACACCATCGTTCCCATTTGGCGATCCGCGTTCAAGAATCCGCAGTTGTTTTCCAACATCGAAGATACTTGCCGACGGCTGGAGGCCTGGCGCGAGAAGAAGGCGCCAGGATCAAGCGCCGCGATGCGGCAAATGATGGATCAGGCTAGGCAAAAAGCTAGCGGCGCTTGAATTTGTCTGCGCCACGAATGGTTCACCCTCAGAGCTTCCTCAACGCCTGCGCCGCACGGCTTGCGGGGTCATCTCGTGTGACGCTTCCACCTTAGCTCCTGGCTGTGCCATCCGAAGACAATCGCGCCCGGCTGCTTTTGCTTCGTAGAGCGCGACATCCACCTCGTGCAACAATTCCTCTACAGGTTTCTGCCCCCATTCCGAGCTCAAAAGCACCCCAAAACTCATAGTGAGAATCAGCGGGCCCTTCCCGGTCTCTAGAGCACGATTCGAGATGGATTTGCGAATCTCTTCCGCTCGGCCTGGGGCATAGGATGGATTGCAATTACTTAGGACGACGAGGAATTCTTCCCCTCCGTAACGGCCCACGAAATCATAGGAACGCACCGACTTGAGAAGGCGGCCGGCAATTTCTATAAGGACTTCGTCACCCACGACGTGACCCAGTGTGTCGTTCACGCGCTTAAAGTGATCTACATCCCCCAGCAGAATGGCGGTGGATTTCTTCTCGCGATGCGAGCGGTGTAACTCTCGCACGAGCAAGTCCATGACAGCCCCGCGGTTGAGCAAGGAAGTCAACTGATCGTGTGTAGCCCGGAATCGCATGTTCTCGCGGGCTTCCACCAGGCGGTCTTCTAAAAGGAGAATGCGCTCTCCCACGCGTAGCCGCGCGCGTAATTCCTCGGCATTGAACGGCTTTGTCAGATAGTCGTCGGCTCCAGATTCGAGACCCAGCACGGTTTCTTCTTTGGACCCCTTGGAGGTTAGCAGCACCATATAGGCGTAGGGCTGCTCGGTACGCGTCCGAACCGCGCGGCACACGCCGGGCCCGTCCAGCTCCGGCATGATCCAGTCGAGCAAAGCGAGTCGCGGTCCGTTCGGCTTGCAAAGTTGTTCCAGGGCTTGCTTCCCGTTCTCAACGGCGATGACTTCGTAGCCCGCCCGATCCAGCGTTTTTTCGAGCAATCGACGCGAGAGCGCCTCATCGTCAGCGATCAAAATCTTCAACGCCGCACCTCCGCCACATACGCATCTAGTTCTGGTAAGAGACTCTTCGCTTCACTTTCCAGTGCCTTGAGGGCGCTTTTCAGCGAGGCTGTTTCTCCAGCGGACGATAGGGCCTCAAGCTTTGCCGCCGCGGCTGTTGCGCGTATTGCGCCCAGACTGGAAAGCATTCCCCTGAGGGTGTGACTCAATCTGGCGCAGCTTTTCAGGTCCTGGGCGGTTACAGCTGTCTCCAGGGATTGCATCGTTCGGGGAAAGTCCTCCTTAAAGATAGTGAGGAGTTCTCGCAGCAGAACCTGATCATTGTCGACGCGCTCAAGGAATTCATCCACGTTCCAAACCGGTTCTGAAAGACCTTGTTCTTTTTCACTCATCGTTACACTTTCCTGGTGGCGAGCGGGGCCAAGCCAAAAGAAGCTCAAATCAATTGGTCCATCTAGAGGTATCTACTTCGGCCTTGGACGGGCAGCAGGCGCTGGCGCATAGCTTGTGACGCAAACAGACCAAAGACGCGTCATGCTCACTCACGGGCACCCCGAGGCCCTGGGCACGGTTGTGAGGCACAACGACCCCATGTCTTTGGGGCAAGACTGAGGCCAGAGATGTCCGATGCAGCGGTGGTTAAGCTATTGAAAAAAGATATGTTACAGAGTTCAAGGCTAGCGGGAGGAACAATAGAATTCCCAGGTTGGGACAAACGCAGTGAACCATTTCACACTGGAACAGACTGGGGGTTTTTCGTTCTGAGCTGCTGCGCCGAGCTCCGCTTCAAGCTTTTGCGGGAGGCAGCCCGTTCGGGATAAGCGGAAGTCCGCGAAGCCGGATCCCAGTGGCGTCAAAGATAGCATTGCCGATGGCGGGGGCGACCCCCATGATAGGTGTTTCACCCGCTCCCGCCGACGGAAGATCCTTGCGATCGAGAAGGATGGCTTCGACATCCGGGACGTCGCGGAAACGCGGAACGCGATAGCGCGAAAAACGTGGATTCGTTATGCGGCCATTTTCGAATTCAATCGCTTCAAAAAGCGCACCACCGAGCCCCTGAATATTCGCGCCGATCACCTGATTGCGCAAGCCGTCGGGATTGACGATCGCGCCACACTCGAACGCCGTTGTAATCCGCACCACGCGCACTGCGCCGGAAGAGCGATCTACCGCGACTTCGGCGCATGTCGCCACATATCCCCCTTTTTCAAAACCGCCTGCAATGCCGAATCCCTGCCCCTCCTCCGTCTTTTTGCCCGGCCAGCCAAACGATTTTGCCGTTGCTTCCAACACGGCGCGCAGCCGGGGATCAGCCAGATTTCTCAGGCGGAAATCGAGCGGATCCAACTGCGCAGTGTAGGCCAGCTCATCCATGTGGCTTTCTCGCGCGAAAAAGTTCGCGGTCGCGGCAAGCCCGCGATAGGAACCGCTTCGCAGCGGGCACTGCGTGGGGTGAAATTCGATGTGTTGGTTGGGAACGACGTACGGCGTTTCAATGGCCGACATTCCCGAGTTGTAATTGTGAAATTCCCACGCCGTCAGGGCACCGTCCGCCGCAATTCCGCTTTTGATTTCCATTACGCCTGCTGGACGAAAGTAAGCCCAGGTGAACTCTTCCTCACGCGTCCAAACCACCTGCACAGGGCGCCCTGCAGCGCGCGCCAGCCGGGCGGCTTCCAGCGCGGCGTCTCCCGTGTGTTTGCCTCCGTAAGCAGAACCCGTGTCCGGCACGATGACCCGCACGTTAGACTCTGCAACGTGAAATACACCGGCCAACTCATCTCGCACGGCAAAAGGACGCTGCGACCCAGTCCAAACTGTGAGTTTTCCATCTGACCATTCAGCCACAGCCGCCCGCGGTTCGAGTGGAGCGTGTGCGATGAACGCGACGGTGTAAGTCGCTTCCAAACGGTGCGCCGCCGCAGTCAGGCCGCCCGCAACAGAGCCTTTTATTCTTCGAGAACGATCATCGCCACCCGCTTTCGCATTCTGCTTGAGGGACGAGAAAAGTTCTTTGCCCGAAATCTGCGACACTTCCTTCCACTCGGTGTGGATGGCCTCAAGAGCTTTGCTTGCGTCTCGTTCATTGGCCGCAGCAGCGCCGATGAAGTCGCCGTCGCGTACGATGACCACTCCGCTCATCGCTTGCGCCGCCTTCGCATCGTAAGAAGTCAGCGTCGCGCCAAAGGATGGCGGGCGAAGCACTTTGCCATACATCTGGCCTGGCCGCCGGAGATCGGGCGTGTACTGATGCTTGCCGGTAACAAACGTTCGACCATCTTTTTTCGGAATGGGTTTCCCCGCGATGGTCCATTCATTGGGCGGAGTAATGGGATCCTCTGCCGGAAGATTTTGTGCGAGCGTCTTGCCCCGGGCCAACTCCGCATAACGAAGCGAACGGCCGCTCGCTGGATCGGTAACTTTCGCGTCAGCCGCAATGAGTCCCTCCGGTGCGACCTTCCATTCTTTAGCGGCTGCGTTGACCAGAAGTTCGCGCGCGGCTTTTGCAACGCGGCGAAGCTGCGGCGACATCGTCGGCATCGAGCGGCTGCCCACGGTGCCGAAATCGAACGGCGTCAACGCGGTGTCGGCAGTCACCATGGTTACGCTTTCAAATGAAACGCGCAATTCATCCGCAACCGTTTGGGCCAGAGATGTGCGGATGTTCTGCCCGATCTCAACTTTGCCCGTGAATGCAGTCACGTTTCCGTCTTCGCCAATATGTAGCCATGCGCTGATGTCGCTCGGCAACTCTTCCTGATGGAAGCCATGGGTGGGGGCAGTTTCCTGCTTGGCCAGCGAGTCTTTTGCGACTGCGAAAACGGCAATTCCCGCGCCGAGGAACTTGAAGAAATCGCGGCGCGCCAATTCGAAATGATGCATCGGGCCTGCGCTGAATTCATAGCGCTCCGGTTCCGGCACGAACTTGACTGAAGTATCGCTCATTATCCGCGTCCGCTCTCCAGTATCGTCCTGGCCGCCTGCAGGACTGCTTCAATGACGCGCGGATGCGTCCCGCAGCGGCAAATATTCCCCTGCAAGAATTGAACGATCTCCGCGGAAGCAGGACGTGGATTCGCCTTGAGAAGGCCCACAGTGCTCATGATCATCCCTGAGGTGCAGTAAGCGCATTGGAAGGCCCCTGCATCCAGAAATGCCTGCTGCACGGGATGCAGATGCCCACCTTGCTCGAGACCTTCAATGGTCGTGATGGATTTTTTCGAGGCTGCGCTAACCGGGATCTGGCAGGATCGGCGCGGCGCTCCGTCCATCAAAACCGTGCACGCGCCACATTGGCCTTCGCCGCAGCCGTACTTGGTCCCGGTAAGTCCCAGCTCCTCGCGCAGCGCCGTGAGAAGCGGTGTTCCCGGATCGCAGCTAACCACGTAGCGCTTGTAGTTGATTTCTAGTTCGATCGGCTTCGCCATCTTTACTCCTTCGAGCCCGGAAATCGTGCAGGCCGCGCCGCCGTCGACAATATCTTACCACCGCCTCTTCTCGCGCCAGAATCTCTTGCCCGGCGCCGAGAAGGATTCTCCGTTGTCTTCGAGCAGCGCGGCTTGCAGCCCAATTCACTCTTTCTCGTGCAGAAGCGACTCACGCACGCTCTCTAATTCCTTCTTTTTCTCTTTGTCCACGTCGGGAAAGGACAGATCGAGCTCTTCCAGCGTGCTGATGATCGCAGAGGCCACGATCAGCTGGGTGTACCACTTGTTGTCCGCGGGGACCACATACCAGGGCGCGTGTTTCGCGGCCGTATTCTGGATCATCTCTTCGTACGCCTCTTGATAATCGTTCCAGTAACCGCGCTCTTTGACGTCGGCCATGGAAAATTTCCAATTCTTTTTTGAATCTTCCAACCTCTCAAGAAAACGTTTCTTTTGCTCATTCTTTGAGATGTGCAGGAAGAACTTGCGGATGACCACGCCATTGTGTGTCAGATAACGTTCAAACGCGTTGATGTCCTCATAGCGCTGCTCCCAGATGTGCTTGGTAATCAAAGAGTCCGGCAGTTTCTCGGCTTGCAAGAGTGTGGGGTGCACTCGCACAACCAGAGCTTCTTCGTAATACGAACGATTGAAGATCCCAATCATGCCGCGCTCGGGAACACATCGGTGCGCGCGCCACAAGTAATCGCGATTGAGCTCTTCGGGGCTTGGTGCCTTGAAGGCATGGACATCGCAACCCTGCGGATTCACGCCGGACATAACGTGCTTGATCACGCCGTCTTTGCCGGCGGCGTCCATCCCCTGAAGAACCAGCAACAGCGCCCAGCGGTCTTGCGCATATAGCTTCTCCTGCAAATTGCTTAGCAGGCCGACACGGTTGTCGATGATTTTCTGGCTCTGCTCCTTGTTTTTCACGTCACCTGTGTCGCTGGTGTCGTAATCTTTCAAGCGAAATTTCTCGTCCTTTGCGACGCAGTACGCTTCAGCAAGCCGCGCGGCTTCCTTGATTTGTTTTCGGTATTTCATGGTGCAGAGAGTCTAGTACAGAGAAGCCGCTCAGAACAGCGTTCCGAGGGCCCAGCCGAAGGCGAACAACTTGTTATGGACGTGGAATAGTGAGCCGTCCGTTAATTGCAGGAAGCGGTTCAAGCGCAAGACGTTGACTACATAGTAGGCGCGCACGGGGACTTGAATCTCCGGCACCGTCCACCTTAGCTCGATTCCTACGGAACCATGAAGAACGCCGTTCGTCGAATCCAGCAGCGTTGGGCGCGAACTCCCCAGCCAGTTGGGAAGAAGCAACCCCGATCCTAGATCAAAAAAGCCCACCGCTTGCGCGCCTCCGCCAAGCGAAATGCGGTACTCCGCATCCGCAGCGCCGACCATGTTGGCCCCCGCAGGAAGCGCGGAATAGGTTTGGGTACCGGACTTCGTGGCCGACGGCACTACAACATAAGGACCCAGTTCGCCTGAGTTGAGGCCACGCACTTGTGCATCGCCGGAAAAGAGCAGCGCGTAGAGCGGCATGTTGCCCTGATAGCTCCCCACACCGCTGAACGTCGTCCGAAAAGCCCAAGCATTCTGGTGGTTGAAGAACGGATCGGGAAAGACTCGCGCGTACTCTTCATTCGAACGAATCACATTTTCGCTTCCGCTCAGAATTCCGCCTGAAATGGAATTCGCGATGGAAATACGTTCACTCCCCGTATCGTGCGTCCAACCCAGTCCCACCGCGCTGCTGGAAGTTTCGGCCCGAAGATCGCTCGAGGACAGACCTGTGGTGGAAGGTGGAAGGGCGAACGAATAATCCGTGTTTGTATGGGAGAAACCGTAGTTCACTGTCAGAGAATCAGTTTTGGTTAAGGGGTAGGTCCAACCGACGTTCAGGCCCTCGTTCTGCGAGGTGTAGAACGGGCCTTTCACACTGCTTGCAAAGCGCGGGCGCAACACATTGTCGAAAACGGAGATGGCCAGCGAGCTGCGCGAGCCGAGAAAGCCTTCCATAACCAGACCGAGCACGATTTGCAAGCTGTCTGGCCCGCCGTCAAGTTGTGCGGAGAGCAATTCCTCTCGTTGGAGCAGATCGAACAGTGTGTAAGCGATCCCCAAAGTGTTGCCACACTGTCCGCGTCCTCCGGAAAATAACGTGCGCTGCTGGCCTGCTTCCGAAACGCGGATCGTCACATCTGCGGTGTGGGTCATCTCGTCGATGCGGACGCGAACGTCTTCCTTTTTAATTGGATGAAAGTAGCCCGTTTTGGCGAGCCGCGCGAGCCCGGTTTCGAGCGCACGTTCGTCAAATGGGTGCCCCTCCCGCAATCCGATGCGCCGGCGCAAATAGCGATCACTAAATCGATGAAGACCGACAAAATCAATTCGCCCGACGAGATAGGGTGGCTCGTCGCTAAATCCGATTCTCTCCCGTACCAAGTGCGTTTCCGGATCCAATGTGCGCGACGTTTCGACGCTTCTCTCGACTGCCTCCTCTTCGGGCGCACGCTTTGGCTGAATGGCCGTCACCCATGCGTGGCGCAAATCTTCCAGCGTCTTCGCAGAGTACACGGAGCCGGTTTCCAACTTTGAATACGCCAGGAGCTTTCCGCCGTGCTTTCCGCTCGCCGTGGCGAGTTCGGGACTTATTTCCACAGAATCGACGCGGTAGAAGGCGCCAGCTTCGATGGGCACGGAGACTGCGAGGCGCTTCTCGGTTGTGCGATGTGGCCACGGAATCCAGTGGCATGCAGTTTTTTCATAGACCGAAACGCGAACATTGCCGATACGCGCCTCGGGATATCCATGATTTTGGTAGTAGATCAGGATTCTTGAGCGATCCTCCTCGAATCCGCCGCGCGTATATGCATCTTTGCCGCGCCAAGAGGCGAAAAGCGCAGCGGGTGCCGTTCGCCGCATCTCGCGCTGAAGCAATTTTGATGAGACTTTCGGATGCCCTTCGAAATCGATCCGTCCCACGGGAATGTGAGGTCCATCTTCGATTTCGTAACGCACGCGCACAGTGCCGTTTGCCAAATCCTCGCGGCGAATCTGTACCTGCGGCTGCGGGTGGCCCAACTCAGCTAGCGCCGAATGGATCGCATTCGCGATGCGTGCAAAATTTGCCGGAGCAGCGGGCTCACCCAATTTCGGCGTCAGTTGTTTTTCACCGAGTATCTTTTCGATTTCCGCAGGCGATAGCAGCCGCGATCCCGTGTAATCAACTTTTGCGAGATAGGGAAACTCCTCTACGCGGAAAATGAGCCGCACGCGCTGCGTTGCCGAATTGCCAGTTGACGACGGATCGTTGGCGGGTTGCGTTTCCACTGTAATCTCGCCGAACCATCCGAGGCGGCCAAGCGCTTTTACGTCGGACCCGATGCGTTTCAAATCAAGTCTTGCGCCCGCGCGAGACGAAATCTGCGCTTGCACCGCAGTTCGATCGATGTGGCGCAGTCCTACAAACACAATTTCATCAATAAAGGGAACTGATGCTTCGAAGAGCGCGGATGCGGCGTCATGGTTCGTCGAGCGGGCTTCGTGTCCTGAAGCCGCCCGCGATCCGCCCCCGACAAGCAACACTCCGCCAACGCCCGCTGCAATGAGCCAACGCACGATCATCCCTCCTTGCACCTGGGAGGATGACTTAACGGATGAGCGCCGCCTTCGCGGGGTTGTCTCTTCCGGTCAAAGTTTCAGTGAAATGTGAATGCGGTTTTCGTCGGCGCTTGCGCGCTTTCCTATTTCGGCGGAAGCACGTCGTACGGCCGCATCATTTCGTTGTCTTCGTGTTCCAGAATGTGGCAGTGCCAGACGTACCGGCCGGCGTAGCCTTCGAACCGCGCAATGATCCTCGTCACCATTCCTGGATCGGCACGCACCGTGTCTTTCCACCCGGCCTCCGCAGGGTCGGGCGGGACCATCGGGCCGGTGAATCTCAATTGCTGATGGCTCAAATAGCCAAACGTTTCAAATTTCCGCCGGTCCAAAATCTGAAATCTAACCAGATGCAGATGTATGGGGTGAGAATCGTCTGTTGGATTGATGAAACTCCAGATCTCCGTCGAATTGAGCACCGGCTTTTCCGTGACCGGATCGTGCCAACTCAAACCGTTCAGTTGCATCTTGACGGGATTCTGCACAAGGTCATCCACTTCGTCCAGCGAGAGCATGCGCGTCTTGACCGCGGCGGACTCTTGCAACTTCGCGATGGTCCGAAGCTTCGTAGGCAGAACACTGTCGTCCCTGACGCCAGCTTCCGAAACTCGAAATTGCAGCACTGCGACGAAACCGTCGTTGAGAACAATCTTGCTTCCCGCAGCGTCCTTGAGGTCGATGATCAGGTCGAGCCGCTCGCCTGGCGCAATCATTATTTTCTGCACGGGAACGGGCGCAGCCAGCAGTCCTTGATCAGTCCCAATCTGGTGAAACGTCTGTTTGTTCGAAAGAGACAGCCGGTAGAACCGCCCGTTCGAAGCGTTGAGAACGCGGAAACGGTATTTGCGCGGCTCAACCTCGAGAAATGGGAATAATTTTCCGTTCACTAAGTTAGCATTGCCAAAAAACTCTGGGATCCACGGCGATTCAGGCTTGTCCGAGACTGGATAGTAGAGCTGGCTATCCTTGTCGAACATCCGGTCGGTAATCACTAACGGAATTTCGTATTTCCCGCTGGGCAAATGGAACGCTTCTTCAGCTTTATCCCGCACAATGTAGGCCCCTGCGAGCCCGGCAAAAATGTTCAGGCGGTTAATTCCCATCGCGTGATCGTGATACCAGAGCATCGCCGCGTCCTGCTTATTGGGATAGTGATACACGACGGATTTTCCTGGAACGATCCAATCCTCGGGATAGCCGTCGCTTTCCGGCGGTGCCTTCGCGCCATGAAGATGCGACACTACGCGAACTTCCGGTTTGCCCCTCTCGGCTCCATGGAGACTGTGATCGATTGGCAAAAAATGCTTTTGAGGAAGCTCGTTGGCCCATTCCACCAAGACTTCTTGTCCGCTGCGTAAATCAAACGTCGGGCCCGGAAACATCCCGCCAAATCCCCACATCTTTGTCGGTTTCATGTCGCGATGCACATTCGTTTCAAAGGCCCGCATTGGCACACGGTAGTACGGGATCTTGACTGCTGGATTTGCTGGACTGGGCCGCATCTCCATGCTCTTCGCGGCCACTGGGATGGGAAGAGGGTCCACGAATGGCATAAGCGAGTTGGGGTCCAGCGCTGGACGCGCCTGGATGCCGGGTCCTTTGTGGCCCGATTGATGCGTCAGCATCGCTCCCGTCATCAGACTGCTCTTTTGTAAGAACTCACGTCGAGTGATCGGCACGCCTGCTCCACGCGAAAGGAAAAGTCATTGTATGACACCTGTAACAAAAAACAGCGGGCATGCGAATCGCTCTTCGCACGCCCGCTGGTATCTACATTCGGTTCGGATGGGACGATTTCACCAATCCGCGTCGTTCACTCTCCGAATTTAGTGACGATCTGTTCTTTCGCCAGTGCTTGGGTCGAGGATAAGGATGCCATCGTCGCGGCACCGATCGAAATCGAACATGTTGTTGATTGGGCCGGCGATAGCATCGAACGAACCAGCAATGCGCTCGCCGCCAAGCCAGTTATCCTCGATAAACCGGACAACCGAGCTTTGATCCGTCGTGGAATGATCCACAAAGTTTTTCCTGGCAAAAGGTGAAATCACCAGGAAAGGCTGGCGCGGTCCATACCCGCAACGCCCCTGTGCATGGGCCGCATTCACGCCTGGCAGAGCCGTTGTGGTTGCGCTTGCAGAGGAGCCGCACATGTATGCGCCCGCTGTATTCTGGTCAGAAGCCGTCGCCGACTGATTCACCAGCGGGCTCGTCACATGGTCATACCACCCGTCGGAGTCGTCATACGCGATGATCACCGCAGTGCTCTCCCACTCCCGGGTCTTCTCCAGGAAGTTGATCGTGTTAACGATGAAAGTCTGCTCGTCAATCGGGTCGGAATAACCCGCGTGCCCATCCTGAAAGCCAGGAGCCTTCAAATAGCTGACCGCGGGAAAGTTACCCACGCTCACGGCGCTAAAAAAGTCCTGGATGTCGTATTGATGATTCGCTGGACCATTGTGTCCAATCTCCCAGGTCGAAGCTGGACGAGTGTGCAGCGGATTCGCCGTGCTGGCGTAATACTGGAACGGCTGATGATGCGGGATGTAATCGGCCTTTTTCGAGAGGGTTATTGTTGAGGTTGTCGATCGCGCACAGCCGGTCGACCCGTTTGCATTCGTGAGGCTCAGGTTGAAGCCGCCCTCAAAGAAGCCCCAGCTGATGCCCTTCGCGTTGAGAAGGTCGCCGATATTCTGGCTGCTCATGCTGAACGTCTCTCCGGTTGTTGTCGAGCACACATCGCCCTCTGGGTCTGCGTCGCCAGTGTCGGAGAAGCCCCCGTTTCCGTCCGCGGTGATCGCGCCGCTACCGTTGGTGTTGTCGATCACGCCGTTGGTTTGCCCGGAGACCACGTTAAGTGCTCCTGGTGTCGAAGGACCAAAGTTCGTGTCAAAGGAGTTGTCGCTCATCGCAAAATGCTGCGCGTAGTTCCACAACGCGGTGACGGTATTGCCGTCGTAATACCCCATGACCAGCCCCTTCGTATCGGCGATCGGCGGAGTTCCTGGCGGCGGACCTGACGTGCCTGTAAACGCCGGAAACAAGTCCATCAGGCCACCGTCGTACGCTTCCTGCTCCGGCGTGTAGTTGTGATCCTGATCGTTCGTCGCGGCCTGCGCAGGGCTCAGCCGGAAGGGATTCGTCGCCCCCGTTCCGTTTCCGGGGTTCAAGTTGGGATTGTGAGTCAAGAGGGAAGGACCGAAGCCATTGATCGTAGGCGTGCCCGGCTTAGCATAAAAAGGATTTTCACCGGAGAGGTTCAAAGCATTCGGATAGGTTCCGAAGTAGTGGTCGAACGAAACGTTTTCCTGGAAGATGATGACCAAGTGCTTGATGGGAGTGGCGGTCCCGCCAAATCCATCGTGCGGCGGCACGGCACCGATCATCCCCGGGTTGAGTAACACTCCCGCGAGTAAAGTCGCGAAAACTCTGCGCATATTCTTTGTGGATCCTCCATGGATTTCATGAATAGTTGGCTGGCCAGCAGTCAACAGAAGCGCTCCGAGGCTAGTCGCGGAAGGTTACGTTGATGTGAATACCGCATGCAGGCAACGTAAACTCCACCCATCCGGTACCATCAGTACGAGCAAGCCTAGCCAACTCTTTCTTTGGCCATCCATCAGTCCCTGCCCACGTGTCAACGCAAAGTAGAAATGTCCGGTTTCTAGCAAGGTAGAAATGTCCGCTTCCACGGTCTTCTCCAAGGGTGTTCTGCAGGTACATGGTATTTGGGTTTGATTTTGTTTTGGGGTTTCGGTCTTTGTTCCGCAAGTCCTGGAGGCCGTAGGCCGGAAGGACTTGCGGGCGGCCGCACCGGTTCGGGACAGGGGCGCAGGTGCAGATAGCGGCCCCGGTAGCGCAACCAGTGGCTTCCGTCTAACCGCCGTTCGATCTCTACCGCAGCTCCGCGAAGCCCCGCACATACTTCTTCCCGCGGGACTCCCCAGCGATTTCCATCCCAGCTGACGGTGTGATCCTCGGCCACCCTACGGGCCACGCGCACACTCAGGATCTCTTCCAGGTGCTGTTCCCGCCCCAGTCGTCGATGGGCATTGCGTGCATTCCGCGGTGTCACGGTAAAACGCTGCTCCCACTCAGGAAGAAAGCGCGTCTCCAGGAAATGATTCGCTCCCAGGATGCTGTCGATTCCCGCCAAGCGCATCTCTTTCACCAGACGATCCTGAAGAGTTTCAAACAACCTCTCGATACGCCCTTTGGCATGAGTGTTCAACTACGCCGCATGGCGATGCTGAAATTCGACGTTTCCGAGTAACACATCCGTACCATCCGCTTTTCCAGCAAGAGTTCGAGCTGGTTTCCTATCGCCAGGACTGGGGTGAGGACAGGGTCTGGTTTCAGGACAAGCTTGGTCGCCTGCATTCATTACCAACAAGCTGGACTGACGCCGGCGCTGTCGATCCTTTCGTTGCTCTCGCGGCGGGGCGATCGCTGTTTCGAGTGGCGGATCTGATCGAATTGGCGCGACAGATCGACGGAGGGAAGTCCCAGCGAGTCGAGAGAACTGTAAAGGAAAACATGTCATGACTGTAAAGTTAATAATGTCGGGAGTGTTGGCCGTAAACCGCACCGGATTGGTTGCGTTTCATAGCGTATGCGTGTTATTATCAATCACTTTCCGGCAAAAAAGACTTGACAAGATTCCTGCTTACGTCGTAATTATCTTTACAGCTGCAAAGCAGCCTAGCCGAGAAAACGAGAATGCCACGGGCGAAAAACAACTCCGACAAGCACAAGGCGTTAGAGCAACACGGAACACGGAACCCCCGCCCGCAGGAGGTGCGCCATCCTTTGTTCCAGAACAGCGAATTCTTCGATCCCAGCGACTTGCTGCAGGTGAAATACGAGATGCTACGACAGGTCCATGTGGACAAGCGGGCGGTTTCCCGAACGGCCAAAGAGTTTGGTTTCTCCCGCCCGTCGTTTTACCAAGCGGAATTTGCCTTCGAGCAAGGTGGCTTGTCCGGATTACTTCCCCACAAGCGTGGTCCGAGAAACGGTCACAAGCTCACTCCGGAAGTGATGAAGTTCGTGGCCGAGCAGCAAACCCTGGAGCCATCACTGAGTTTCGCTCAGCTGGCAGAACAGGTGCAGCACAACTTCCACGTGAAAGTGCACCCCCGCAGCATCGAGCGGCAGCTTCTGCGGGAAAAAAAACTCCGATAAGTTTGCTGCCCGACCCTGCTGCACCACTGGAGAAAGATGGATTGATTGCCGCGTACGAAGAGTTGCGGCGTCAGATCCTGAACGGACAGCGGGGACCAGGGTTGGCATTACTTATGCGACGGGGCATGAGGGAATGGATGAATGCCTGTTCGCTTTGCCTTGTACCATCTCCAACCAAAGAATTTACTGCCGCACCTGACCACGCGGTTCTTCCTCAGAGCGCGCGCACCGAGGTCGTTCTGATCCTTGCGGGGATGCTGCTGCACGGCTGCCAGGAGAGAGTGTCATGAATCAAGACATGCATCAGAAAGTAAAGGCGACTCATCTCAAACGGAATGCCTATCTCTACATCCGGCAATCAACGCTGCGCCAGGTGTTCGAGAATAGCGAAAGCACTAAACGCCAATACGCTTTGCGCCAAAAGGCTGTCGCATTGGGCTGGTCCGAGGATCGCATCATCGTCCTTGACAGCGATCTCGGACAGTCGGGAGCTTCCGCCGTCGACCGGGAGGGCTTTCAACGACTGGTTACTGAGGTCAGCTTGGGACGAGCCGGAATCGTGTTGGGGCTGGAAGTATCGCGATTGGCGCGCAACTCGGCCGACTGGCATCGGTTGTTGGAGATCTGTGCTCTCACCGATGCTTTGATCCTAGATGAAGATGGTGTCTACGATCCGGCTCACTTTAATGATCGCCTCCTATTGGGGTTGAAAGGCACGATGTCAGAGGCGGAACTGCACGTTCTGCGCGCGCGTTTGCAGGGTGGAATTTTAAATAAGGCTAGACGCGGCGAACTGGTGATCAGTCCGCCAGTCGGATTGATCTATAACTCCGAAGGCGCGTTGGTGCTGGATCCGGACAAGCAGGTGCAACAGTGCTTACGCTTATTGTTTGAAACCTTCCGCAGCACGGGATCTGCAATGGCCACAGTGAAAGCGTTTCAAAAGCAAGGTCTGCAATTTCCCAGACGCGTTCGCACGGGAGCCCACAAGGGAGACCTGGTGTGGGCCGCCTTGGGACACACCCAGGTGCTGCGTATCTTGCACAATCCGAGGTATGCCGGAGCCTTTGTATACGGACGAAGCCACTTTCGCAAAAACGTGGACGGCAGTTTCACCGTTGTGCAGCTCTCGCAAGATGAATGGCAGACGCTGATTCCTGGAGCCTGCCCAGGCTATGTGTCCTGGGAAGACTATCAGCAAAATCTGAAGCGCCTTCACGAAAGTGCACAAGCGATGGGACAGGACCGACGCAAGAGCCCGGCCCGCGAAGGGCCGGCACTGCTGCAAGGACTGATTCTCTGCGGCCGCTGTGGCCAGCGGATGACGGTTCGCTATCACTTCCGCCACAGCCGGCTGTGGCCTGAGTATCTTTGTCAGCGCGAAGGAATCGAACATGCCCAACCTCTCTGTCAACGAGTTCCGGGAGGTGGGATCGATGAAGCCATTGGTGAGCTGTTGGTGGAGGCAGTGAGTCCAGTCGCTCTCGAAGTGGCGCTCACTGTGCAACAAGAACTGCAATCACGATTGGAAGAAGCCGACAGACTGCGTCAGAAACAAGTAGAACGAGCTCAGTACGAAGTGGACTTGGCACGCCGCCGCTATATGCGGGTCGACCCGGACAACCGACTGGTAGCCGACTCACTCGAAGCCGAGTGGAACAGCAAGTTGCGCACGCTGACCGAGACGCAGCAAAACCGTGAGCGCCAACGTGAACAAGACAGAAAGGTCCTGAGCGATCAACAGCGGGCTGCAATTCTCTCGCTGGCTACAGACTTCCCGCGGTTGTGGCGTGATCCAAAGACGCCCGACCGCGAGCGCAAACGGATGATCCGGTTGTTGCTGGAAGATGTCACCTTGGTTCGCGGCGAGAAGATTACTCTACACATTCGTTTCAAGGGCGGGGCCACCAAGACCCTGATGGTGCCCGCTCCTCTCAATGCGTGGCAGCAACGAGCAACCAACCCTGCCGTGGTGAACGAAATCGATCGACTCCTCGATCACCACACCTATCAGCAGATCGTATCAATACTGAACGAACGCGGCCTACGCTCCGGAGAAGGAAAGTCGTTTTCGGTGCGGATCGTCGCTCGCATTCAGAAACGGTATAGCCTGATGCCGCGCTATGATCGGTTGCGCAAGGCAGGTATGCTGACGGTTAAGGAGATGGCAGCGTTGCTCGGCATCACCCCACAATGGGTCAAGATATGGAATCGCCATGGACTGCTGTGCGGTCACGCCTGCAACGACAAAAACGACTGCCTATATGAACATCCGGGTGACAACCCGCCTCGAAAAGCCCAAGGCGTAAAGCTGTCACAACGGCGCCTCGCAAGCGAAGTAGTATCACAGCGTACCCAGGAGGTGCAGTGTGAAGCATAGTCCTTCGCTTGCGGACTGTGGGCGGCGATCCATTCGATCCCCAGTTCGTGCAAGGCTCGCCCAAACTGCGTGCGCAGCGGATCTCCCCGCAGTTGTTCGGGAAGCGGCTGCGGGCCGGCCGTTCGAAAAATGCTGGCTTTATCGGTGTAATGGGCCAAGGGACGTCCGTAGAGCCGTACCCATCCGCCAAATGTTCGCAGGTTCTCTTCCGTGGTGTCGTGTTCGGTGAACCGTGCATGGATCCGACTGGTAGCGTCATCGATCACGGCGATCAACTGGCAGGCTGGACCGCGATCCTCTAGCCAGCGGAAAGGAGAACTGTCCTGCATCACCAGCTCCCCGAAACTGGCTCTGCGCTCCCGCCACACGTGGATCTTTTTCACCCGCTGACAGCGCGGACGCCAAAAGGCTGCTTTGCTCATCCACCTCCGCAGGGTCTCCCGGCTCACCAGGAAACCATCCTTGGCTAAGTGTTCGGCGGCCAGCGTGGGCCCGAAGTCGGCATAACGCTGGCCCACGCGAGCCAAAACCTTCCGTTCGAAGCCGGCCGCCAGCTTGCGATTCGATGGCCGGCCTCGTAATCCGTGAACCAGGGCACCATCCCCGTGCTCGCGCATCCGCAGCAGCATCCGCCGCACCTGGCGGTCGGTTATTTTCAGACGCTCCGCTGCTGCTACCTGCGAGAGATGCTTCTCCTGTACCTCGTGCAACACTTTCAATCGGTCCCGTTCTCGTTGGCTCAAAGTGATTCGCTCCGTTTCCATGGACCCCTCGGCCATCCATGGAAGCGGACATTTCTACTTTGCACAAACCGGACATTCTCATTTTGCGGCGACACAGTCCCTGCCCACGTTGACTTCTTTCGCTCCGCGAAACTAAGATGCCTCGCCGTGCCTAAACCCCGTCGCGCTTTCCGCTTGCCTCACCCTCAGCCGCTCGACGCTCTCAGCTTCGCCCGCTTCACGGGCATCCCGACCTTTATGCGCCTGCCCCACATCGCTCAGCCCGAGGAACTGGAGGTCGCCCTCATCGGCGTCCCTTTTGACGGCGGCACAACCTACCGCCCGGGGCCGCGATTTGGGCCGCGTCATGTACGCGTACAGTCAGCGATTATCCGTCCGTGGAACCCAGTGCTGCATGTGAACCCCTTCGCAGAGTATCGCGTTGCGGACTTTGGCGATCTTCCCGTAAATCCGCTATCGATTGAAGACACGTTTTCGCGTATCGAGCAGGGAATTGCGCCGCTTCTCAATGCGAATGTCCGCTGCGTTTGCGTCGGAGGCGATCACTCCATCAGCCTCCCCATCCTCCGCGCTATCACAAAAAAGCACGGCCCCGTTTCCCTCATCCAATTCGACGCTCACAACGATCTCTGGGACGAGTATTTCGGGAGCAGATATTCCCACGGCACGCCCTTCCGCCGGGCCTTTGAAGAAGGACTCTTGCTGGATGGTGGTGTCTTACAAGTTGGTCTTCGCGGCCAAGTCTATGGAGAAGACGATTTCGATTTTGCTCGCGCCCACAAAGTAAAAATGGTCACCGCCGAGGAATTTCACAAAAAAGGTCTGCCCATCGTCCGGAGCCATCTGCGCGCCTTCCGCGGCAAGCCCGTTTACATCACGCTCGATATCGACGCCGTCGATCCAGCCTACGCCCCCGGCACGGGAACTCCGCAAGTGGGCGGCCTGACCAGCATCCAAATTCTCGAGCTCGTTCGCGCCCTGCACGGACTCGATATCATCGGATGCGATCTCGTCGAAGTCTCCCCGCCCTACGACACTGGCGAAATTACGTCGCTCCTAGCCGCCAATCTGCTTTACGAATTGCTCTGCGTTCTCTAAATGCCAGTCCTCGCGCGAAAACTTGACCTACACGATTATTTTGCCCTAGCTTTCGGCACGATGATCGGCACCGGCTGGCTCGTGCTCATGGACGATTGGCTCGGCCGAGGCGGTCCTGCTGGCGCGGCTCTCGGTTTCGCCATCGGCGGAATCATTCTGCTCCCCGTCGGTTACGTCTATGGCCAATGGGTCAAACGCCTTCCCGACGCCGCCGGCGAAGCCGCATACACAGCGCAGGTCTTCCCACCCGTCGTCAGCTATTTCACGGGCTGGATGATGCTCCTCGCTTACTTCATCGTCTGTCCGTGGGAAGCAGTCGCCCTCGGAAAAATCGCCGCGTACATCTTCCCATCGCTCGATTCCCTCGAGCTGTATCGCGTCGCGGGCCAGCCGGTTTTTCTCCCTCGGCTCGTCCTGGGCATCGCGCTCACATTGCTTCTCGCCACCATCAATTATCGCGGCATACGCCTCAGCGCCAACTTCCAGAAGACCATGTCCTTCATGGTTCTGCTCATTTTCCTCGTTCTTGTCTGTATCAGCGGCGTCCGCGGCGCTCCCGGGAATTTTCATCCTGCCTTTCACGCCAGCCCATTCCTCTCGATCCTTCTTACTCTGCAGATCGTTCCGTATTTCCTGACCGGGTTCGAGTCCGTCCCTAAGTACGCGGAGGAAGCCAACCCCGATTTCCGCCAAACCAGCTACCTGAAGGCCATCGGCCTCGCCCTCGGAGTCGGCGCCCTTTTCTATGCGCTCTCCATTGCGGCGGTCGCTTACATCGCTCCATGGCAAGCTCTCCTCGGCAAACGCTTTGCCACTGCCGTTGCTTTCGAACATGGCATAGACAAACACTGGCCCGTTCAACTCATTCTCGTCATGGCGCTCTTCGGCCTCTTCCAATGTTTCAATGGAAATTTTGCCGCTTCGACGCGTATGCTCTTTGCCTTCGCCCGCCGCGGCACCGTCGCCCCTCGCTTCGCCACAATCCACGAGCGATTCTTCACGCCATCTGTAGCCGTCATCGGCATCACCGTCGGAACATTGCTCGGCCTACTTCTCGGCGATTACATCCTTGTTCCCGTCACCGAAGTTGGCTCGATGGCCTCCGCGCTGGGCTGGCTAGCCGCCTGCCTTTCCTTCTGGCTTGTCGAGCCACGTTTGCACATGCGCTTTATCACGGGTCTTGCTATCTGCGTTTCCTTGCTTCTTCTTCTAATGAAACTAATCCCGGCCTTCCCCGGCCACTTTACGCACGCCGAATGGATAGCTCTCGCCATTTGGCTCATCCTCGGCGCCGTCCTTCACCGGCGTTCCGCTGCCGTCACGCCGTCGGATGCTAAATGAGTGCTCCGTTTGCACTCGGACAGCTGTTAGACATTGGCGACTCCAAGCTCTCTCCTGCTGTCATGTATACTCTCGAAGGAGTCTGACGCGCTCGCATCCATGATCCCTTTCCTGCATCTCGGACCTTTGGCCATCCCCACTTTCGGTTTGATGGTTGCTCTCGGCATGCTTGCGGCAGCTTACGTTTTACAGGCCGATTTCAACCGCCGAAGATCGCAACTCCAGAGCATTTCCGCGAGAAACGAAAAAGACGAAGGATTTCTAATCATCGGAATCGCCGGACTTGCAGGCTTGATTGGCGCGAGGCTTTACCACGTTCTCGAGAGTCCGCACGATTTCTTTGCGGACCCGTGGCCGCAGCTCGTTAGCCGTTACGGCTTCGCCTGGTTTGGCGGATTTCTCGGCGGACTCATCGCTTTACTGGTTTTGGCGCGTTGGTTCAAAATTCCCGTTCTAGTATTTCTGGACATCTGTTCGCCCGCGGCCTGCGTAGGCTACGCCATCGGGCGTATCGGCTGCTTGTTATCCGGCGATGGAGACTACGGCATCCCGACTTCGCTCCCCTGGGGCATGAGTTTTCCAAACGGGCTTGTTCCTACAACGCAGCGTGTGCATCCCACTCCGCTCTATGAATTTTTCATCTGGCTGGCTATTGCCGCGTTTCTTTGGCACATGGGCACGAAGTCCCTGCGCGGTCCCAAAGCCAAAGGGGAGATTTTTTACAATTATTTGATTCTTACCGGCATCGCTCGCTTCCTCGTCGAATTTATTCGCATCAACCCGCGCTCGTTCTTTGGCATGTCCAATGCCCAAACGGCAAGCGTTGTTTCCATTCTCCTTGGCGCGGTGTTACTTTGGCGTATTAAGAGCCAGTTCCACGGACAGAAAAAAGAGCACCGCATCGTAGAGCACATCGCCTCGCGCGGAGACATTCTCCAGCCGGAATATCACCGTCCAACGCTGGAATGTCCGCATCCCGAGCGTTGGCACATGTACGATTCGATGAGCGCGGAAGTCGAAGTGCTCGATTTTTTGAAAGCGATTGTCACCACCATCAAGCCCGAGCTTGTCGTGGAGACAGGCACATTTTCAGGGCTGAGCACCCTGCGCATCGCGGAAGCGCTCAAAGCCAACGGTTTCGGCCGCGTCATTACGTGCGAGTACGATGCAAAAGTTTTCGCGCTTGCGCAGCAGCGCTTCGCTTCTTCCGGCCTCGGTCAGTGGATTGACACGCGCAACGAATCCAGCTTGGACATGAAAGTCGAAGGCCGCATCGATCTGCTCTTCTGCGACAGCGATGCGCCGCTTCGCGAGCAGGAAGTCCGCAAATTTCTTCCGCAAATGAACCCGCACGGCCTCATCCTCATGCACGATGCAAGTTCGTTGATGAAAACGGTTCGAGAAAGCGCCCTCAGGCTCGAAGCCGAAGGGCTGCTATCTGTTCTTCTATTGCCGACGCCGAGGGGTTTAGTCGTTGCGCAAAAGCGCGAGGGACGGAGCTAAAGAAAGCGATCGGAGATTGCGGCGCTCAGAGTATCAGAGCATCTGCCGTAGAACGTACTGCAAGATTCCGCCGTGATGATAGTAGGAAACTTCCTCCGGCGTATCGACGCGCGCAATCGCAGTGAAAGTCTTCGTCGATCCATCGCCGGACTTGGTCCGCACCGTGATTGTTTTCTTTGGCGAAAGCGACGCCACCCCTTCGATCTCGAAGACCTCTTGTCCAGTCAATCCAAGCGTCTCACGATTTTCGCCCGGCTTGAATTCCAGCGGCAGCACGCCCATGCCAACCAGGTTACTTCGATGGATGCGCTCATAGCTTTCCGCAATCACCGCGCGCACACCGAGCAGACGAGTCCCTTTGGCCGCCCAATCGCGCGACGATCCCGAGCCGTACTCTTTGCCAGCAAGAACGACCAGCGCGACGCCGCCCTCGCGATATTTCACTGCGGCGTCGTAAATCGTCATCTTCTCGTTGCCGGGCAAGAAATGCGTCCAGCATCCTTCGGTTCCGGGCGCGAGCTGATTGCGCAGCCGGATATTCGCAAACGTGCCGCGCATCATCACTTCATGATTCCCGCGCCGCGCGCCATAGGAATTGAATTCATGCGGCTTCACGCCATTCGCGATTAAATATTTCCCGGCGGGCGAATCGACCGGGATCGACCCCGCGGGTGAAATGTGATCCGTCGTCACGCTATCGCCGAGAATCGCAAGGACGCGCGCGCTATGAATATCCGCAAGCGCCGGCGGCGTCTTCGGCATGTTTTCAAAAAATGGAGGCTGCTTAATGTACGTGGACTTCGAATCCCACCTGTATAAGTCGCCTTCCGGTACGGGCATGGACTTCCAGTGCGCGTCGCCCTCGAACACGTTGGCATATTCCTTGCTGTACATCTCGCTCGTCACCGAATCGCGCACCGTTGACTCAATTTCCTGCGGTGTCGGCCAAATGTCCCGCAGATAAACTGGTTTCCCCGCGGAGTCCGAGCCCAGAGACTCAGTGGTCAAATCCATGTCCATGCGTCCGGCGAGAGCGTACGCCACGACCAGAGGAGGCGAAGCAAGGTAATTCGCGCGCACCAGCGGATGAATGCGTCCTTCAAAGTTTCGATTCCCACTAAGCACTGCCACGGCCACTAGGTTGTTGTCCTTGATCGCCGCGCCGATCGCCTCCGGTAGAGGCCCACTATTGCCGATGCAGGTTGTGCATCCATATCCGACAAGATGAAAGTTCAGTTTTTCGAGATACGGCGTCAGTCCGGAAGCATCGAGATAATCCGTCACCACCTTCGAGCCCGGTGCGAGACTGGTCTTGACCCACGGCTTTACATGCAGCCCTCGCTCCACCGCTTTCTTCGCGAGCAAACCCGCGCCCAGCATCAGCGAAGGATTCGATGTATTTGTACAACTCGTGATGGCGGCAATCACCACAGCGCCGCTCGATAGATCAAACGAGTCGCCATTATTCCGCACAGCCACATGTTTGTCCGGCGTACCTTCCACAACTTTGGTAAAAGAAGTCTTCGCGTTGCGCAGCGACACGCGATCCTGTGGGCGCTTCGGCCCCGCGACCGTGGGTTCCACGGTGCTCAAATCCAGCTCCAACTTGTCGCTGAAGATCGGATCCGCCATATCATCCGTGCGGAACAACATCTGCTCTTTGCAATATGCTTCAACAAGAGCGATCTGTTCCGCACCGCGCGCCGTGAATTGCAGATAGGCGAGCGTCTCTTCGTCGACAGGGAAGAAGCCCATCGTCGCGCCATATTCCGGCGCCATGTTCGCGATTGTCGCGCGGTCGGGCACGCTCAAACTGGAAAGTCCCGTCCCGCAGAACTCAACAAATTTGCCGACCACGCCCTTCTTGCGCAGCATTTCCGTCACGGTCAAAACTAGATCCGTTGCGGTGGCCCCCTCGCTAAGCTTCCCGTGTAAACGGAACCCGACAACGTCGGGGATGAGCATCGAAGACGGCTGGCCGAGCATTGCCGCTTCTGCCTCGATGCCTCCCACGCCCCAGCCAAACACGCCTAGCGCGTTCACCATCGTAGTGTGAGAATCCGTTCCCACCACGGAATCCGGATAAGCCTCAACCCTGCTGCCCGAAGGCATCGCGCAAACCACGCGCGCAAGATATTCGAGATTCACTTGATGGCAGATGCCCGTATCAGGAGGCACCACTTTAAAATTTTGAAACGCGGTCTGCCCCCAGCGCAGAAATGCATAGCGTTCAATGTTGCGCTGGAATTCCAGCTCGGCATTCAAACCAAATGCGTTTGCGCTGCCGAAGCTGTCGACTTGCACGGAATGGTCAATGACCAACTCGGCGGGAAACAGAGGATTGATCAGCCGTGGATTGCCGCCCATGTGTTTGATGGCCTCACGCATCGTAGCGAGATCAACTACAGCAGGCACGCCGGTAAAATCCTGAAGCAACACGCGCGCGGGCATGAATGCGATCTCTTTTTCGGCCGCTCCGGGCGTCCAGTTCGCGAGCGCGCGAATATCATCGGGCCGCACAAAACGCCCGTCCTCGCAGCGCAATAGATTTTCGAGAAGGATGCGGAGGGAAAACGGCAGTTTCGCCAATTGGCAGGAGATCTTTTTTTCAAGTAACTCGAGCCGGTGAATATCAAACGATTGCGCGCCTACGTTCAGCTTGTCGCGCGTCCCGAAGGAATTCCCTGCGGCAATGGCCATTCTCGCCGTCCTTTCCGTCAGTTCATCAGCTCTTTATGATAACCGAAAACGATTCTTTACGGCGGACGGCCAGCTATACTGTTCAGGACGTGAACATCGTACTGATTTCGACCTACGAGTTGGGTCGCCAGCCATTCGGGCTTGCGTCGCCGGCAGCCTGGCTTCGCAAGCGAGGCCATGAAGTCGTGTGCCTCGATCTCTCGCGTCAATCCCTTGATGAATCCGCGGTTCGCGCCGCCAAATTAATCGCCATTTACTTGCCAATGCACACGGCTACGCGTCTCGCAGCAAAACTTATCCCGGCCTTGCGCGAGCTGAATCCGCTCGCTCATCTCTGCTGCTACGGCCTGTACGCACCGATGAACGCGGACTATCTTCGAACTCTAGGTGTCGCGACCATCCTCGGCGGCGAATTCGAGCGCGAACTCACGCAACTCGCTAAACGTGTGCAAACACCCCAGCAAAGCGACGATCGCCCCGCAGTTTCGCCACAACCCGAGCTTCTCGTCTCGCTCGAACGCCTCGATTTTGAAGTCCCAGACCGCTCGGACATGCAGCCCATCGGCAAGTACGCTCATCTCGCTGTTCCCGGCGGCGGATTCCGCCTTGTCGGCTCGACGGAAGCCAGCCGCGGCTGCAAACACCTTTGCCGCCATTGTCCTATTGTCCCGGTTTACAAAGGCGTCTTTCGAATCGTCAGCCGCGACGTCGTGATGCAAGATATCCGCCAGCAAGTCGCCGCGGGCGCACAGCACATTTCCTTCGGCGACCCGGACTTCTTCAACGGCATTCGTCACGCGATGGAGCTTGTCGAAGGATTTCACCGCGAATTTCCCAACGCGACATACGACGTCACCATAAAAATCGAGCACCTGAAAAAATTCGAAGCACACCTGCCAAAACTAAAGGAAACCGGCTGCCTCTTCGTCATCAGCGCCGTGGAATATCTCGATGACGCCGTGCTCTGCGCCCTCGACAAAGGCCACACGCGCGAAGATTTCCTGCATGTCGTTCACGCTTTCCGAGCGCTCGGCATGATCCTTCACCCTACGTTCGTCCCCTTCACGCAGTGGACCACGATGGAAAGTTACCTCGATCTGTTGCGAGTGATTTGTGATGAAACCCTGACGGAAAATGTCGCCCCCATCCAGCTCGGTATTCGTCTCCTCATTCCCGAGGGTTCGCGTCTCTTAGAATTGGACGAAGTGCGGCGCAACGTCGGTCCTTTTGATCCGGAATCGCTCTTCTATCCTTGGAAGCATGCCGATCCTCGAGTCGATGCGCTCAGCGAAACCGTGCAAGCGATCGCAGCGGAGGGTGATCGCCGTAAAGAATCTCGGAGCACGGTCTTCGGCCGCATCTGGAAAGCCGCCCACGCTGCTGCAGGACTCGATGCTCCTATCATCAAACCATCGCAAGCGCCCGCAGCCGCCATCCCATTTCTGAGCGAGCCGTGGTATTGCTGTGCCGAGCCAACGCGTGAACAGTTTGTCTCGATCGGCCAAGTCTCGAAGAAAATGGAAGAACCCGTACCGGCCACCGGTAGTTACGTCTAGCGACCACCACGGGGAGCCTTCCTGAAAAAAAATGCCGCGACTCCTGATCTTCACCGCCAAACTTGGCTACCAAACGCGCAGCTTCGACGAAGCGGCTCGCAAACTCGGCGTCGACCTTGTCTTTGTGACGGATCGCTGCCACCAATTGGACGATCCGTGGGGCGATCGCGCGATTCCGGTTCATTTCGAGTCGCCTGACGCGGCCGCCCGCGGAGTCCTGGAAGCGATGCGTGGCCAGGATGTCGATGGAATTCTCGCGCTTGGCGATCGTCCTGCGGTCGCAGCGTCCTACGTCGCGCGCGGCCTGGGCATCTCCTACAACCATCCGGCTGCGGTCGAGGCCTGCCGCAGCAAACTCCGCATGCGCGAGGTGTTTCGCGAAGCGGGCCTGCGCGTGCCGTGGTTTCGCACCGTTTCCGTCAATCCCGCGCCTGAGCCTGCTCTTCTGGGCATTTCATATCCTTGCGTGGCAAAGCCGCTCTCACTCTCGGCCAGCCAAGGCGTGGTCGGCGCAAATTCTCGCGAAGAATTTTTCGCCGCCGCCGCTCGAATCCGCCGTCTGCTGGAATCACCTGAAATTCGGGCGACTCGCGAGCCTCATCTCGATCAAATTCTCGTCGAAGGATACATACCGGGCAGGGAAGTGGCCGTCGAAGGCTTGCTGACAGATGGCAAGCTGCGCATCCTCGCCATTTTTGACAAACCTGATCCTCTAGAAGGCCCCTATTTCGAAGAGACCATCTACGTCACGCCCTCGCGCCTCACCGGTTCACAACAACACGAAATAGAACGTTGCGCAGTTGATGCGGTTCGCGCGCTCGGACTATCGCAGGGCCCGATCCACGCAGAGTTTCGCGTAAATGAAGACGGCGTCTGGCCGCTGGAGGTTGCGCCGCGCCCCATCGGTGGCCTGTGTGCGCGATCTCTCCGATTTGCGCCGGATGTTGCAAGCCAACCCATTGGCCTCGAAGAATTGCTGTTGCGTCACACGCTTGATCTGCCCGGCAGCGATTGGCCCCGCGAGCGATCCGCCAGCGGCGTAATGATGATTCCTGTCCCCAAGAGCGGAGTCCTAGAAAAAATCGAAGGCGCGGACGCTGCGCGAGATATTCCTGGAATTACCTCGCTCGAAATTACCGCGCGCTTGCACGACCACATCGCCGCCTGGCCCGAAGGCTCCAGCTACTTAGGTTTTTTGTTCGCAACAGGAAATTCTGCCGAAGAAGTGGAGGAAGCGATCCGCGCAGCCCACTCCAAGCTGCACTTTGATTTGACGCCGCGCCTGCCCGTCGAACATCCCGCAACGGGCCGATTCCCAGTGGCCGGAAACTAGCCTTTGGCTTTGGGCGCCACGTAACCTTCGGGCAGCTTAGCGCCAGCGCCAAAGAAGAACTCTTCCAACTGCTCCCCCATAATTTTCTGCGAATTGGGGTCCATCGGATTGAGCCGATACTCGTTCATGATCATCTTCGAATGCTCGATCCACAGCTTCCACGCATCCTTCGACACATTCTCGTAAACGCGCTTTCCCAACTCGCCCGCCCACGGTATGCGGTCCAGTCCCGGCAACTCCTTGCCGAACTTCACACACATCACCATCCGTGCCCCGGGCTTCGCCGGTTCACTCGGAGCCGGAACGGGATCGCAAGACTCATTCGCCATTCGAATCACCTCATCAAAATTGCCAATCCTCAACATACTGCAACTTCAGGGAATTGCCTAGTGTGGCCACCATTTGGAGAGCATTCGCGCCTCGTTCATCAACCATTCGTACCTTTAACCGCACAATCGTGGTTTGCAGAGATATCGAACCAGTGTGACAATATAACCATGCGAAAACCACTCACTTTAGCGGTAACAGCAGTTGCGGCGGGCATAATTGTACTTGGCTACGCGCAAGCCCAGCAGACACCTCCCGCAAGCACTCCAAAGACTTCCCCGGCGAGCGCAACACAGACTCCGGGAACAACGACTCCCAACGCCACCGCGGCGAAGCCAGGCACCACCGTGGCAAAAAAACCAACCGTTCTAACCCTCAAAACCCAGAAAGAAAAAGCCAGCTACGCCATCGGCTTGAATATCGGCAAGAGCATGCACAAGGACTCCGTCGACGTTGACCCTGCCATTCTGCTACGCGGCATGAAAGATGGATTGGCTGGGACCAAACCGCTGCTGACAGACGACGAAGCCAAAGCCGCGATGGTTGCCCTGCAGGCTGACTTGCGCAAAAAGCAGGAAGAGAAAATGCTTGTGCAGGGAGAGGCCAACAAAAAAGAAGGCGAAACCTTTCTAGCAGAAAACAAAACGAAAGACGGCGTTGTCGCGCTCCCCAGTGGATTGCAATACAAAATCCTAAAAGAAGGTGCCGGCCCCAAGCCCGCAGCAACCGACACGGTCGTATGCAATTACAAAGGCACTCTCCTCGACAATACGGAATTCGACAGCTCCTACAAGCGTGGCCAGCCAGCCACATTTCCTGTCAGCGGTGTGATCAAGGGTTGGACGGAAGCGCTGCAACTCATGCCCGTTGGCTCAAAGTGGCAACTTTTTATTCCATCTGATCTTGCCTATGGCGCGCGCGGTGGCCCCGGCGGCGGCATCGGTCCCAACGCGACCCTCGTCTTCGAAGTCGAGCTGATGTCCATTCAGCCCAAGGCGGAAATCCAGACTCCGAAACCGACCCCGAGTCCAAGCCAGAAGCCAAACCAGTAAGAAGCCTCCTCAACTTTTCCGACGCCTCGCCAGCGGCATTTCACTCTGGCGAGGCTTCCAATTACAGGCATTTGCTTCAGCGCAGGCTTGTTCCATCTTCCGCTGTCCCCAGAGTTGAACCGTTTGAAATACGCCATTAACGTGTTTTCTTACCTCGAAACGTTTATCATGGATGCCTTTGCTGCCCGGCCGGAGGTGCCGCGCATTTGGCTGCGATCACCACGCTCTTCTGGGACATCGGCGGAGTCATCCTTACAAACGGCTGGGACCGTGGCTCGCGCCGCGAAGCCGCCACAGTTTTCAACTTCGACTACGATGAATTTCAAGATCGCCACGATCTTTCTTTTCCCGCATTTGATTCCGGCCAAATTACGCTGAACGAATATCTTGACCGAACTCTCTTTTACCGCACGCGTTCGTTTTCCCGTGAAGAGTTCACCGCTTTCATGTTCGCGCAGTCAAAAGAATATTCTGAAACTCGAGCCGTCCTCGCGGACGCCGCCCGCACCGGCAAGTACTTCATCGGCTCCATCAACAACGAACCTTTCGAGCTCAACCAATACCGCATCGAAGCATTCAATCTGCGCCGCGATTTTCTCGTTTTCTTCAGTTCTTGCTATGTACGCTCGCGCAAGCCGGAGGAGACCATCTTCCGCATCGCTCTTGAAGTCACGCAACGCCCGCCCGAGCAGTGTGTCTTCATCGACGACCGGCCGCTCAATCTTGAAAGTCCCCGCCGTTTGGGGTTTAACGTGATTCACCACCAAAATCCGGAGCAATTGCGTTCCGAGCTGCGAAATCACGGCGTTGAGGTATAGTTTTCTGCGCCGCTTTTTGGCGTGGCAATGGGGCACACGAGCTGAGGGAACCAATGGCTGAAGATACCAACCGATCTGGAAGTCTCTACGGCGGCACGGCAGAACCCTGCGCCGTCGTGTTGTTTGGCGCGTCGGGCGATCTCGCCAAGCGCAAAGTCATTCCGGCGATGTTCGATCTCGCCAACCACAATTCCCTCGGCTCACGCTACGTCATCGTCGGCTTCGCCCGCACTCCCATGAGCGATGAAAATTTTCGCGCCACCACCGGCGAAGCCGCGAAGACCATGTCCGAGATCGGGCCGGTTGACCCGAAGAAGTGGGAGGAGTTTGCCTCTTGTCTCTACTACAGCTCCGGCGATTACTCGGATCCAAAGGCCTATGAGCAACTCATCAAACGCCTCACAGAACTCGAAGCCGAAAAAAAACTAGGTGGTAACCGGCTCTTCTACCTTTCCACCCCGCCGGAAGTCTACCCGCACATCGTCGAGCAGCTCGGCCGCGCCGGTCTCGCGCGTCCATCTTCGCCAAACTCTTGGGTGCGCATCATTATTGAGAAGCCCTTTGGCCGCGACCTTGCCACCGCCAAGGAACTCAACAAAACGGTTCTCAATGTCTTCGAGGAAAAGCAGATCTACCGCATCGATCACTATCTCGGTAAAGACACCGTCCAGAATTTGCTCGTTCTTCGCTTCAGCAATGGCATTTTCGAGCCGCTGTGGAACCGTAACTATGTTGACTGCGTTCAAATCACCGCCGCGGAAACCCTCGGTGTCGAGCGGCGTGGCGGGTTCTATGAAACCACCGGCGCGCTTCGCGACATGATCCAAAGCCACGTGCTTCAGCTCACTTCCCTCGTTGCCGTCGAGCCCCCCGCCTCGTTTGACGCCACCTCTGTCCAAAACGAAAAGCTCAAAGTCCTGCAATCCATCCGCCCGTTTAATCTCGAGATGGTCGCGCAGTCCGTCGTCCGCGGCCAGTACGCGCCGGGCCAGTTGGATGGCAAGCACTTACCGGGGTATCGCGAGGAACCGGGTGTCAGCCAGACCTCCCGCACCGAAACGTTTGTCGCCGCTCGGTTGTTGATCGACAATTGGCGCTGGGCCGGCGTCCCCTTTTACTTGCGTACGGGAAAGCGCCTCGCCACGCGCAGCACAGAAATCATGATCCAGTTCCGCTGCGCCCCTCACATCGTCTTCCGCGATCGCGAAATCGAGCCGAACCGTCTCATCCTCAATATCCAGCCCGAAGAAGGCATCTCGGTTTCCTTCGGCGCCAAGCGTCCTGGAACCGAAATGCGCATCGGAAACGTCAATATGAACTTTAGCTACAAGGAAGGTTTTGGCGAAGCATCGCGCAGCGCATACGCCACACTTGTGAACGATTGTCTGCGCGGCGATGCCACGCTCTTCGATCGCGGCGATAACGTCGAAGCTGCCTGGGCGCTTGTCGACCCCATTCTCGACGTTTGGAGCGCCGCTAAAAGCGCCAAAGTCCCCGAATATCCCGCGGGAAGCTGGGGCCCGCGCGAATCCGATCTCCTTCTCGAACGCGACAGAAAAAAGTGGCTCAATCCATGAATTCGAGCTTGGGTAGTGCTATTGAATGGCAGTATGACGGGGGGAATAGGTGATTCTTGCGGGCGACGTTGGCGGCACGAAATGCAATCTGGCGCTCTTCTCTGAAAAAGGTGGGAAGCTCACTTCCGTCTTCAAGCAGCGCTTTGCGAGCAAAGACTTTGCGCAATTTGATCTGATTGTTCGCGAATTTTCGCTGCAAGCAGCGCCGCACCTCGCCAAAGAACGCGTGCGAGCGGCGGGCTTCGGAGTCGCTGGCCCCGTAATCAACAATCGCGTTCGCGCCACCAATCTCCCGTGGACCGTCGACGCCGCAACGCTGGCAAGCGAATTACACCTTTCCGACGTCGTGCTAATGAACGATTTGGGCGCTACCGGTCACAGCATCGAACACCTGGCGCCCGAAGAATACTGCGTCCTCAATCCCGGCGAGCCGGAGTATGGTGGAACGCGCGCTCTCCTCGCTGCCGGGACTGGCCTCGGCCAATCCATCCTTGTTTGGGACGGTGCCCGCTATCGCGTCGTGCCTTCTGAAGGCGGCCATTCCGATTTCGCGCCGCACACTGAACAACAGATTGAACTCCTCCGTTACATGCGCCGCCGCTATCCGCAAGTGAGTTGGGAGCTTATCCTGAGCGGCCGCGGGTTCCGTACCCTCCACGAGTTCCTCAATCCCAACGTCATTCATCATTCCTTCGAAGATCCCGGCATGGATCCAGCTCCCGAAATTACCAAACTCGGCCTCTCCAAGGAGTGCCCCGTCTGCTCCGACACTTTGGATCTTTGGACTGCCATCTACGGCGCAGAAGCGGGGAACCTCGCGCTTAAAGTCCTCGCACTCGGCGGGGTCTACGTTGCCGGCGGCATCGCCGTCAAAATCATCGAAAAGATCAAGGACGGGACGTTCTTCGAAGCCTTCCGCGACAAATGGAAATTCGAAAGCCTTCTGAGCGACATCCCAGTTTCCGTCGTGCTTAATGAATCGGCGCCGCTGCTCGGCGCAGCTTACGAAGCACTTGCTTCGCTTCCGCGCTGAGCCGCACTCCCAACCGTATCCCATTCTGTCGAGGATCAACCGCCGGATCCTGTCGATTGAGGCACTCTCTGAGCCAGAACTGTCTCGCGACAGGAAACACCGAATCTCAGCGCGCTTTCGCGTATCGAGAAGGCTCGCTCGCCTGCTCCCATGCCTCTCTCCGGCGACGATTTCCCCGACTGGAAACCTGTCTCTCGCGGTGCAGGCGTCGCCTGCCTCGCTTGGCGCATTTGGCAAAGCGCTAAATCAAAGGACTAATCGCGCTTCGCCTGCATTTTGCAAAAAGCTTTCAACTCTCTACGCTGCAGTTTCTTGATAAACTAACAAGAAGCGAGATTTCTTCTCATTGTGAATGCTAAGGAGCAAGTCATGAGCAGTGCCGTAACCACTCAAGTCACCGAGCTTCAGAATTACATCAATGGCGCCTGGCGCCGTCCCTCATCCACCGATTTCTTCGACGTCACTAATCCCGCGACCACGGAACTCCTCGCACGCACCCCGATGTCCTCGCCGGCTGACGTTGACGCCGCTGTACAGGCCGCGGCCGATGCCTTTCCTGCCTGGCGCCGCACTCCTCCTGGCGAGCGCGTTCAATATCTTTTCAAGCTCAAAAATCTTCTCGAAGAGCACATCGACGAACTTTCCCGCCTCATCACGCTCGAAAATGGCAAGACCTTTGGCGAAGCGAAAGCCGAATTACGCCGAGGCATCGAAAATGTCGAAGTCGCATGCGGCATTCCCATGATGATGCAGGGATACAACCTCGAAGACGTCACGCCCGGCGTCGATGAAATGCAAATCCGCCAGCCTCTAGGAGTCGTCGCTGCCATCGTTCCCTTCAATTTTCCGGCGATGATCTCGTACTGGTTCCTCCCTTACGCCATCGCTTGTGGCAACACATTTGTCCTGAAGCCCTCCGAGCGCGTCCCGCTCAGCATGATCCGCGCTTTCGAACTTCTTGAAAAAACCGGGCTGCCCAAGGGCGTAGTCAATCTCGTGAATGGCGGGAAAGATGTGGTCAACGCGCTGTGCGATCACCCGCAAGTCCGCGCGATTAGTTTTGTCGGTTCCACTCCTGTGGCCAAACATGTTTATATGCGGTCAGCCGTCAGCGGCAAGCGCATGCAATGCCAAGGCGGCGCAAAAAATCACGTCATCGTTCTTCCCGATGCGGACATGGAACTCGCCACGCAAATCATCAGCGACAGCGCCTTCGGCTGCGCAGGCCAACGCTGCCTGGCCGTGAGCGTTGCCGTTACCATTGGCGACGCACAAAAATCGTTCCGCGATTCCATCGCCCACTCCGCCTCGACTCTCAAAGTGGGCAACGGTCTCGAAGCTGGCGTTCAGATGGGACCGGTCATTTCAGGCGATAGCAAAAAGCGCATTGAATCTCTAATTTCCGCCGGCGAAGCCGAAGGCGCAAAAGCCATCCTCGACGGGCGCAACACCAAAATCCCCAACCACGAATCCGGCAGCTTCCTCACTCCCACAGTTCTCGATGGACTTCCATCGACAAGCCAGCTCGCCAACACCGAAATCTTCGGTCCCGTGCTAAGCCTCGTGCACGCCAGCTCTATGGACGAGGCCATGGAGTTCCTCCGCCGCAGTCCGTACGGCAATCAAGCCTCTCTTTTCACCACCAACGGCGCCGCTGCCCGCCGCTTCCGCTACGAAGCCCCCGCCGGAAATATCGGTATCAACATAGGCGTCGCCGCCCCCATGGCCTATTTCCCTTTCAGCGGCTGGAAAGAAAGTTTCTTCGGCATCCTTCACGGCCAAGGCCGCGACGCCGTCGAGTTCTATACCGAATCCAAAATCGTAGTCGAGCGATGGTCGCGGCAGGAGACTCGCAAGTTCTAATGCCAATCTCTTCCCGGCGACGAGATGAACGAAGCTGAGAAAATCTGCGACGAGATACAAAAGGTTCTTCCGAATATCAAACCTGGTAGTTTGCGATTTTGGGGTTTGTGGTTTGGCA
This sequence comes from uncultured Acidobacteriota bacterium, assembly GCA_963833345.1. GTDB lineage: Bacteria > Acidobacteriota > Terriglobia > Acidiferrales > UBA7541 > Acidiferrum. The sequence continues at coordinate 5,859,647 of CAWHXI010000002.1, forward strand.
AACCTTACGACAATGTCCATAGAATGGTAGCGGCTGAACATGATGGCGACCTTTTGCGGCTTCGCTTTGATGGGGATGAGTTGTTGACAATTTGGTCTCCGGCGGGTTTGGAATGGAATAGCTCGGAATTCCGAATTAGCGATGCGGAACGCGTCTTGTGGCAATGGTTTTACTACGGGCGTCCCAGAACAGACGCAAATCATTTCTTCTTGGATCTCGTTAGAATGCCTGAATCTATTGTCGCAAGCACGAATGCGAATCGGTACTCGGCCCCGATGAAAACGAATCCCGACTTGCCCGCAGCTGAACTTCTGACGGTGCCTACGTTCCCCCGAATCAACGCGAGTTGAGTTGACGCGCGGTGCCGCCTCGTCAATAGAGGCCGGGCTCCTCTCGTCTTCTCTTTCGCTTTGAACTTTAAACTTTCAACTGCTAACTTCTTCCAATGCCAACCAATCCACTCCATCTTGACGTGCACGAACAAATCGAATCCGCGCAGACGCTCGCGTCGAAGTTCTACACTGATCCCTCAATCCTCGACACCGAAAAAGCCCGTATCTTCCGGCGCACTTGGCAACTCGTCGGCACTCTCAATACGCCATGTGGAGAAAGCGGAGAACAAAACGGCGCAAACCGCACCATCGCCGATCCCGAGACCTTCTTCACGGTCGACGTCATTGGCGAGCCCGTCGTCGTCGTGCGCGACAAACAAGGCACGCTCCGCGCCTTCAGCAACGTCTGCCGCCACCGCGCCGGCCCTATCGCCCAAGGCAGCGGCTGCAAAAATGTTCTTCGCTGCGGCTATCACGGCTGGACGTACACGCTCGACGGCCGCCTCATCGGCACCCCTGACGTGGAAGGCGTCGAATTCTTCGACCGCAGCACCATGGGCATGGTGCCTCTGCGTCTCGAAACCTGGGAACAACTCATCTTCGTCAACTTCGATCCAAACGCCGAGCCGCTTACCGCCTATCTCGGCAAAATTCCCGAACAAACCCGCGGCTTCCAATTCGAAGGCCTGCAATCCGTCGAACGCCGCGATTACGTCATCGACTGCAACTGGAAAGTCTACGTCGACAACTATCTCGAGGGCTACCACATCCCCATCGCCCACCCCGGCCTGATGCGCGAAATTGATTACGCAAACTACCGTACCGAAACATTTCGTTACTATTCCCAGCAATTCGCCCCCATCCGCGCCATGAAGACGGAAGACGCCGCCGAACGCTTCTACCCGCCAGGCACTGGCCTGCAAGAAGCTCTCTATTTCTGGATTTTTCCAAACCTCATGCTCAACGTCTATCCAGATAATCTGTCCACAAATCTGATCGTTCCCCTATCGCACGACAAAACCCTCACCATCTTTGAATGGTTTTTCCACGACGCGCACTCCGAAAAAGTTCGCGAACGCATCCAACGCGCCGTAGCCTTCAGTGACGAAGTGCAGCAGGAAGATATCGACCTTTGTAGGAATGTCCAGCGAGGCCTAAATTCCTCGACCTACGACCGGGGCCGTTATTCCGTCAAACGTGAAAACGGTGTCCACCACTTCCACATGCTTCTAAGTGAATTTCTCTCCAAACCGTGAAAAGAAGGGAGGGAAACAGCAGGGAACGATTTGAGGTGCGCTGCATTTTCCTAAGTTCTTGAGCTGAACACCCGAGCCTGCGCCAGACGTGCAGTTGAATCTCGGTTCACGAATTCCGGCTCGATAGCGATCTCCGAAACATATTCCTCGCGTCCCTCGATCTGACTCACCAGTGTTTGCGCGGCAATCTCGCCCATTCGCACCAGTGGCTGCCGCACCGTCGTCAACCCAGGATTCGCAAAAGCCGCTCCGGGGATATCATCAAACCCCACCACGGACACATCTTGCGGCACGCGCAATCCCGCCTCGCGCAGTGCCCAGATCGCTCCAATCGCTGAAATATCGTTATACGCAAAGAGCGCCGTGAACGGCTTCTTCCTTGCAAGCAACTCCTTCGTCACGGGAAATCCGACTTCCGGCGTGGAAACCTTGCTCTCGATTCGTATTGTGAGTTCCGGCCGAATTCGAATGCTCAACTCCGCCGCCACTTCGCAAATCGCATTCCACCGCTCTTCGGAGTCCGAGCTGAAAATGTGCCCCTGCAAAAACGCAATTTCTTTGTGCCCCAACTCCTTCAAATGTTCCAGTGCGAACCTCGCCGCGCGCCTATGGTCCAGCACGATATTCGTCACGCCCGCAATCAGCCGGTGCCCCGCGACAGCCACGGTCGGCAGCGATGGCTCCGCCATAATAGAAGTGTCCACGGTGATAAATCCCTCGACGCCTCGTTCCACCAGCATCTGCGAATACGTCTGCAGCAACTTCGGATCGTGCCGGTGCACCACCGTCAGGAAAAAATAGTTTTGCCCCGTCAGATACTTCTCGATCCCGCTGATCACCTGCGAGCCGTACGCGTCCCCAATCTCTTCCGCGATGACTCCGATCGTGAACGTCCGCCGCATCCGCAACGTCCGCGCAAAAAAGTTCGGCCTGTAATTCAATTCCTGTGCCGCCGCGAGAATGCGTTGCTTGGTATGTTCGGGGATCGACCGCGCGGCCGGAGAATTATTCAGCGTCGCGGAAACGGTTCCGGCTGCGAGGCCCAGATGCCTCGCCACGGTCTTCAAAGTAACCTTCTTGTTCTCTCTACTCGGACCGGCGTTCTTCTTCTGCGTCGGTGTCATGGACACGCCCTCGACTATTTCTCGCAGCGCTCGATTCGCACTGCAGCACCTGGACCGTGACCTGTCTCGGAACCAGCAATAAATCGTGCCGCGAGTATAGCAGGGACAAGTCCCAAACCGCTTTTCCCCGGCCTCTCCAAGCACCTCTCCTCAAAACGCACATTCGCTCGCCGCATAGCCCCCTTGCGTTAGAATGAGTCGAATGCTCGGCTACTTCTCTCGTCTCTTCGCTCTACCTATCTTTTCCGTCCTGCTGCTCCTTAGTTCCGCATCTCCGCAACCTTTGCGCGCTCAAAGCACCGCCGTCCCGCTGCCGCCTTCAGCGAAATTGCCCCCGCCCAAGGTAAATCGCCCCGGTTTCGCCGCAATCCCGAAATTCAAAGACATGGCCCAATCCGTTGGCCTAACCGTTTCTCACATCTCCACCAGCGAAAAACGCTACATCATCGAGTCCATCAGCGGCGGCGCCGGCCTCTTCGATTGCGACGGCGACGGCCGCCTCGACATCGTCACCGTCAACGGCTCCACAGTCGACCGCTACCAAAAAGGTGGCGACCCCATGGTTACTCTCTACCATCAAGAGCCGGACGGCACCTTCAAAGACATCACCAAGCAAGCCGGACTCACGCGCCTCGGCTGGGGCATGGGCGTAGCCGTCGCCGACTACGACAACGACGGCAAGCTCGACCTCTTCGTCACAGGCTACGGGGGCAACGTCCTTTACCACAATCTCGGCGGCTGCAAATTCGAGGACGTCACCGAAAAGGCTGGAGTCGGCGGCGGCGGCTTCAGCACTGGCGCCGCCTGGGGCGACTACGATCGCGATGGCAACGTGGATCTCTTTGTTTCGCGGTACGTGCACGTCGATATCGCGCACATGCCCGCCCCCGGCAGCAACAAATTCTGCCTATATAAAGGACTGCAAGTGCAGTGCGGCCCCTGGGGGCTCGAAGGCGAAAGCGATCTTCTCTACCACAATCGCGGCGACGGCACTTTCGAGGATGTCTCCGTGAAAGCTGGCGTGCACAACCAAATCGGCTACTACGGTCTCGGCGCCATGTGGTCCGACTACGACAACGACGGCTGGCCCGATCTCGTCGTCGCCAATGATTCCGTCCCCAACTATCTCTATCACAACAATCGCAACGGCACTTTTTCCGAAGTCGGCATGCTCTCCGGAATTTCCCTCAGCGGCGACGGCACGCAGCTCGGTAACATGGGCGTCGACTTCGCCGACTACGACCACTCCGGCCGCTTCAGCCTCTTCATCACCACGTTCCAGGAGCAGCCCAAAGCTCTCTGGCGCAACACGGGCGCTAACGGTTTCGAAGACGTAAGCTGGCCCTCCGGTGTTGGACGCCCGAGCTATCAGGACGTTTGCTGGGGCACCAGCTTTTTCGACATGGCCAACACCGGCTGGCTCGATCTCTTGATCGCCTGCGGCCACGTCTACCCGCAAATCGATTCGCTCGATAACAGCCCGCATTACCGCCAGCCCATTTTTCTGGAGCGCAACAACCGCGACGGCACCTTTGACGAAGTGTCCAAAGAAGCCGGCCTGGCCGACCTCCCGCTACAATCCCGCCGCGGCGCCGCCTTCGGCGACATCTTCAACACCGGCAACATCGACGTAGTCCTCGTCAACGTCGGTGAGCCACCCACTCTCCTCCTCAACCAAAACGCCACCCCCAATCATCGCGTCCTCTTCAAACTGGTCGGCACAAAAAGCAATCGCGCCGCCATCGGCGCCCGCGTAACCATCCACGCCGCTGGCGTCCGCCAAATCGCCGACGTTCGCGGCGGCGGAAGCTATCTCTCTCAAAACGATCTCCGCCTCCATTTCGGCCTCGGCAAATCCACAAAAATCGACTCCGTAGAAATCCGCTGGCCCAGCGGCAAGTTCGAAACCCTCGAAAACCTCCCCGCCGACTCTATCTACACCATCGTAGAATCCTCCGGCATCCGCGACACTAAACCTTTACCGTTCCCGTGAGAATCCGCCCTCTGCGCCGCAAATCGCTAATCGCTGCAACGGAACCAAGAATCCAGAAAATGAGAGGAAAGATTTTGGCGTGGCGAGGGCGCAATGTTCGACGATCTTTGTTACTTAATCTCGAATGGCGGATCGATGGGGCTGGTCTATTATGTAATGTGGAATGCAGTCTGGAGGGTGAATGCGCGAGCTATTTCCGGGTTATTTCTCTCCGACGGAAGAAGAGTTTGCAGAACTGTGGCGCGAGGCCACATTTGCGTTCGATGCGAACGTTCTCTTGGGCCTCTACAGATTGACCACCGAAAGTCGCCAAGTTTTCTTCGATGTGCTACAAAAGCTAGGCGACCGGATCTTCTTGCCGAACCAGGCCGCTCAAGAATATCTACGTAACAGACTGGATGCGATATCCGCCCGGTCAAGGTCCCACGAAGGAGTAAAAGCCGCCGCAGAGAAATTTGTGCGGACCCTCGAGACACAGGTGCAGGAACATTCTTTGCCGAAGAGCAAAGAAATACTCGAGGCTGCAAGAAAGGCTACCAAGAAGATCGCGAAGATCGTCGACGCCGCCCAAGAGAGAGAGCCTGATCTTCTTCACACCGATGACGTCTTACTTAAGCTGACGACCCTCTTCGAGGGAAAAACCGGGCAACCTTACGAGGCATCTCGGTTCGACGATCTTTGCAAGAAGTCGGCCGCACGTTATGCAAGAAAGATCCCGCCCGGATACAAAGACGACAGCAAAGTGGAACCCGACAAGTTCGGCGACGCGATAATCTGGTTCCAATTATTGGAGTTCTCAAATTCAAGTAAGAAACCACTGATCTTCATAACGCGCGATGTCAAAGAGGATTGGTGGTTGAAACATGAAGGTGAGACAGTCGGGCCGCGCCCCGAATTGACGCAGGAGATGATGCAGGCCGCCAGCGTCCGATTTTACATGTACACGACCCAAAGATTCCTAGAATTCGCACAGCAATTTTTCAGTCTCAAGCCCGAGCCCACGAAAAAAGCAGCATCGGAGATCAAAGAGATTGAAGAACGGGACAGGCAAGCCGCGACACGTGTGCCAGACGCTTGGATTGGGGAGGCCGTGACATTTAATTCACCGACATGGCTCTCTGGGATATAACGTACGGTCGCGGCGTAGGATGGCAGCCCGAGGCAAACACGTTCGTTGCCTCATGGCAGCCTGAAGCAAACACGTTCTACAATTTCCCGACAATCAAGACGGTGTCACCGGAAGAAGAAGCAGCAAAAAAATAAGTATTTGCTGCTCCTGCCTTTAAACGGCCAGTTCTTCAAATCATCCACCGGAAAATGGAAATGCGAAATCACCAGCGCCCCCGTACCTAGCGGGACTGACCGCGCCTGTTATCTACTCAATTTCGAACCCGAAGACCGAACCAGGAATTCCCGACAGCTAACGCTCTGGGTTTCTGCAGCAGGACTACACCACGACACAGACTGGAGGTACAAGAACGCCATATTCGCCATCATTATGAAATGGCTGTTGCACCTCTTTGATAATGTCCCCTTCTGGCCTCGTTAGAAATGTCCCCTACACTGTGACCTCCAGAGGAGGTCCGGTTGAAGAGGACGGCGATGAGCACGAGGGAACTTCGGCGCGCAGAGGTATTGGGGCGGGTGAAGAGCAAGACACTTCGGTTGACCGATGCGGCAAAGATACTGGTGTTGAGTTACCGGCAGACGAAGAGACTCTGGAAGCGGTATCGAGGGGAAGGAGCGAAGGGTCTGCAGCACCGCAGTGCGGGAAGAGGTTCGAACCGCGCGAAGCCGGAGGAGTTTCGGCGGAAGGTTCTGCAGCTGATCCGAAAGAAGTATTCGGGAACGGAGCAGAAGCGATTTGGACCGACGCTGGCAGCGGAGCACTTAGCGGATGAGGATGGGCTGGAAGTGGGAGAAGAGACCTTGCGACGCTGGATGCTAGCGGAGGGGCTGTGGAGCCGCATGCGGAGACGGAAAGCCCACCGGAAGCGGAGAGCACGGCGGGAGCACTTTGGCGACCTGGTGCAGTTGGATGGAAGTTTCCATGCCTGGTTTGAAGAACGAGGGCCTCGAGGTTGTCTGATGAACATGGTGGATGACGCCACGGGAGATACGAACTGCCGGATGGGAGAACAAGAGACAATCTGGGCAGCGGCGGGGGTACTGCGATCGTGGATTGAGAAGCATGGAGTTCCCCGGGCGTTGTACACGGATTGGAAGAACGTCTATAAGCGGGAGCCAACAGAAAGAGAGCGACTGCGAGGAAAGGCGCCTACGACGCAGTTCGGACGCATGTGCGAGCGGCTGGAGATCCGCATCATCGCGGCAAATTCACCGCAAGCGAAAGGTCGCGTGGAACGAAACAACGGGGTACATCAAGATCGCCTGGTAAAGAAGCTGCGGCGCAAGGGGATCCAGGATTACGAAGCCGCGAATGCGTATTTGGAAGCGGAATATCTTTCTGAGCACAACCGACGATTTGCGCGGGAAGCAGCGCGACCCGAGGACTACCACCTGCGGACGCCAAGTGCGGCGAGGTTGCGAGAGGTTTTTCGACTAGAGACGGAACGATGGATCAGCAACGATTGGGTGGTGCAGTACCGCGGGCATTTTCTGCAGCTCCAGCCGCAGAACCGGCGGTACGGGCCGACACAGAGCAAGGCATTGATCTGTGAGTGGGAGGACGGAGCCGTTGAGGTGCGCTATAGGAATGAACGCATCGAGTACGAAGATCTGGTGTCGCGGCCGAGCGTGGTCCCGGCACCAAAGGCAAGGCCGCAACGCGAGCCTGCCCAGCACGGAAGAAGCAAACCTGCCCCGAACCATCCGTGGCGGGAAGGCCATGAGGAAAGAAGAAAGCAGCTGTTGCTGGATCGAACGCAAATGTCAGCACTCATTGGGGCCTCCGCCTCCGCTTCGCCCTAAACGCGCCGCCCAAACCGCGGCGCAGGGCTGCGCTCCGGCGGAGGCCCCAATGACAACAACAAAGCAAAAAAAAGGGACACTTCTAACGAGGTAAAGAGGGGGACATTTCTAACGAGGCTTGACACATCATTATGAAATGGCTTGACAGCGGCAACAACTCGGGAGAAATCACGTATTTCACGTAGGGGGTGGCACATCCTCGGCGGTTGGGCCAGACTTTTGACTTGGGTGGCGCACCCTTTGTGTTTTGGTTTTGCAAAGCGTGCGGGTTTTGACTTTCTCAAACTAGCTCAATGATCACTCTCCGCCCAACCATCGCCGCCGCCCGTTGCAGACTGGAAAGCGTGATGTCGCTCTTCGGATTAAGTAGCCGGTCAACCTGAGTGCGGCTTGTCTTTAGTAGCGTGGCCATTTTGTTCTTCGAGATTTTCCGTTTTTTCATGGCTTCGTCGAGTTGCCATGCCACGACCTCTTTGATGGCCTGCGCCTGCGCCTCTTCAAAGATGCCCTCGTGCTTCAAGAAATCATCGATGCCCGAACCCAAATGCTTCTTGCCCGTCCCGCGCTTTTTGCTCATCGTTGCAGCTCCTTCTGCCGCTTGCGTGCCAATGCTAAATCGTCATCCGGCGTCGCGCGCGTTTTCTTGATAAATCCGTGCAGCGCCACTAGGCGCTCCTCGTGATGGCAGAGCAGCACGCGCGCCGTCCTGCATGTCGGCAGATCCGTTCGGATTTCCCATAAGCCGCCTCCCATGGGCCTGCATAGCGGCATCCCCACCGGCCATCGCCACTGCGCACGCATCAGGTCTTTGCCTATGGCGTGCCGCTCGGCTTCCGGTAACCCCTTCAACCACTCACGCACTGGCTCGCGCCCTGGACGCGCGCGATAAAAAATCAGCGGAATCTTTCGCGGCGGTCGCTCTTCTTCCATCTTGCACCTTATATAGTACTGCTGTACCGCAAAATGTACAACCAGCTGGCGGAATAGGCAGCCGCTGAAACTGCGCGCCCTGTGTCTTGAGCGATTCCTTAAGATGCGTGGCCGGGGCCGCCAGGCGACCCGCACTCCTTCCACAGCTTTTCCCAATTCCAGATCCCGTACATGACCTTGTTCGGCAGCGGGAATCCGAGCTGATGCGCGAGCATAAGCACCTGCCCGCGATGGTGGGCTTCGTGAGAAAGCATGTAGCACAACATTTCCGGGCCAACCGGCCAAGGCCGAGCCCAGCCGTCTCGGAGAAACTTCTCGACGCGACCCCCACGACCGCCGAGCGCTTCAGCAAGCATCTCGGCGCAGCGAGCGGCACTTTCGGCTAATCGAGCACGGGCCTGCCGCGGCGTGCAGTGCGCACGGGCAAGCTGTCGTGGAACCTTCAGGTGCGGAGCAGTAAGCCTCACCCACTTCGTGCGGACGTTGTGCATGTGCGTGAAGATCGCCACAATGGTGCGGGCCTTGCCGGGCGGTTTGGCTCTCCAGGCGCGCGGGTCAAGATGTTCGATAAGAATCTGGTTCATGCGCTCATTAGCGGCAAAAATCTGGACTGCGGCTCGGCCCAGCTGTGTGTGAACCTGTCGCGTGTGAGCTTGTTGCGTGTGAACCTTCTGTTGACGCGTGGTCACGGCTCCCTACTCCTTGACCTATATTACTTCCGAGCCGCCGGCGGCATCGCGGAATCGGAATTCCACTTTCTCAAACCAGCTCGATCATCACGCGGCGCCCAACCATCGCCGCCGCAGAAACCAACAGCGGGGCAGAGGAATACGTCAAGCAACTTGTGGAACACTACCTGAACCATGATGGGTGGTTCCGCCAGCAGGTGAAGAAGGGTTGCACCAGCTCGACCGCGGCGAATTTTTGACTCACGAGGAAGTTGGGCCCGCATCGACAAAATGTTTCGCTAGTAGATACACACTCGCTGGTCAGCTTCCTCCATCAATTTGAGTTTGGCTTGATCTTCGCACTAGCCGTGAGGCGCTCCAACCAACGTCGCGCGGTAACCGCTTCGCGTCGGTCTCCGTGATCTCTCAAGAATTCCCGCAGCACCTGCGCCGCATCCTCGTACCGCCCGACCGCGGTCAGCGATTGCGCCACCAGCAGTCCGATCTCCGGCGCCTTCCTATTCGATGCGGTCAGTGCCTCCTGCGACATTTTCAGCGCGTCGTCATATTTTTCACGCTGGTAGTAGGCTTTCGCCAAAGTCCAACGCGTCTCCCAAGCGCCCGTTGCATCCAACTGCAGCGACCTCTCCAGGGGCACGATCGCCGCGTCATATTTCCCCTGATCGCACAGCGCCATCCCCAGCGCCGCAAAAGCCCGCGCATGATTCGGATCGATCTGCGTGGCCTTTTCCAGCGCGTTTTGCGCCTGCGCCCAGTTGCGTTGTTTCAGCCAGAGCACTCCTTGGACGTACAACACGTCTGGATGCCCGGGCGCTAGCCGCATCGCCTCGCCCACAAACTTTTCTGCCTCGCCGGGATTGTCCGCGCTAAGCGCTTGCAATCCCTTTTCGAGCGCTTGCTTGGCTTTCGGTGCGAGCACCGGCCTTCCCGGAACTCCCGTACTGCTCCCGGCATCTGAAATTCGCCGCAGGTAAACATCCACCTGCGTTCTCCCCGTCACTTGAACCGACACTTGCTTCTGTGCGTTCTCGTATCCGGCTGCCTCTACAATCACGGTAAACTCGCCCAAATTGTTCACCACCAGCACGGCGCTCCCCCGCGACGTCTCTCCCTGCCTGCTGAGAGTTGTTCCGTCCCGGTAGAGTTTCACCATCGCCGCCGTCGAGATCGGCTCTCCGGAACTATCGCGCACAGTCACCGTGATTTCCGATCCCTTCCCGTGGAACTCATTTGCTTCGCTACCGTTGTCTTGGCACCAAGCCGGCAGGACAAGCAAAGAGAAAGACACCATCAGCAGAAGACACCGCGCAAAGCACAGATGTGTTCGTAGGATGCATAGGCGCACGCATCCCCAGGCTCGTGGTTGAGCCCACACCTGCACCAATTTCTGGGCCCCTTCGTAGGAACAGAACATGAAGGCCCCCGACCAATTGCCGCGAGCCTAGTCCCCCCCACCAATCGCGTCAAGCAAAAGATTTTGTCTCCCCCTTCTCTCGCGGGCAGGAGTAGTTAGGGCTGTTCGCTTGTTCACGAGCTTGTTCTTGACGTCTATGCGTGTGCCTTGTATGAGAAATTCTGGAAGTACATCTGCCCACTAAATATAGGCGAGAGACCAGACACCATTCCAACCATCCGATAAAGATCAACTTGCGGGATTATTTCTGAGGAGTTTTTTCCGGGGCTCTCAGGGGGATCTCCACCGAACCAATCCGGTCCGTCGAAAGATCGTGGACGACGATGCGAAGATAGACCTCACCGATGGGCACATCGAGCTCCTGATGTAGCGGCAATCCGGTCTGCATGATCTGGTTGTACTGCGCCGATTGCAAATTCAATTTAAAAGCGCGGTTTGCAACATTTAGGATTTTGCCATCGCGGTCGTACGCGATGGCGGCAAATTCGACGGAGCAATGAAACAGGCCGTCGCTTCCCACAATCACGGAGACCTGGTGCAGATCGGTCGCGTAATCAATCCAGTAGCGCTTTACGGTACCGTGTAACTTTTCGGCCATCAAGCCTGCCGGACCCGTCTGAGACTCCAGTCCTTTCAGTGCGTCATCGTCCGAGGGCAAAACACGTACCTTGAACAGAATCTGCGAAGATGGCGGGGCGCCTCGTTGTATCGCGGCAGCGGTGGGACTCAGCGGAGCATTCGAACTGTGCGCGCTGGGCGCATCGGCAAAGTAGCCTTGCCGATACGCAAGCTGGTGGTTTTGTTCAGTGACCTTGACTTGAATCCTTCTAAATTTCCCGTCAAATCTCGCGTCGTCCGGAATGTACGCCAGCGTGTAGTAGTTCTCGCCGTTCTCGATCGCGTTGGCCAGGGCATCTTTGATGCCGTTCGTGTCGAAGAAGGCTTTTCCCCCGGTATCCTGGGCGAGTTCTTGCATCGTGGCGTGCTCGGCGGCAGTTGTCTGAAAGAACTTGGAGCTGTCGCCTGCGAATGCGTTCGGATTGCTGGCGGTACCGTTGGCCGGATTTCTGGCGTGCGCGCCTCCTCCGGCGCGAGTGCCTGGATTTGGCGCGCCTGTTGTACTGGACGTGGCGTGCGAGACTCCCGAATAATGCGCACCCTGGTTTGCCGCGCTAAACATCGGCGCGGTAAACAATCCGCGGGCATCCACGGGATAAACCGCCACGCGGCTTATGGTCAGCAAATCACTCGTCGCTTTAAGCTGGTCGTCATAGTTCCGTACTGCCGAGAACTCATTGCTTAGCGAAACATCCGGATCCAGGCTGAGGGGAAAGGAGCCAGAGAACCAGATCAGATTTTTGCGCCCCGGGATTCCACCCAAATAGGCTGCCAATTGCTTCAAGGCATCCAGAGTGAACTGTACTCTCAGGTCGAGTTGGAAGGAGGCTTCATCGGCTTGGAATTGTTGAAGACTAGCTGTCGCTTGCGCGGACGCGCCGACATCCTGCATTCCGGTAGAAAGATTTGTGAGTGTCGTATCGTCCGGATCTGGAAGCAGAGGTGAGACGCCCGGGGCGTTTCGCTTATCGCTTAAGGCCGCGAGCAAGGGTGTTCGATCGGAGGTAAAACCTTCCACGATGCGTAGCTTTGAGGCCAGCGTGAAAATGGCGATGCGCGTGCCCGCTGGAATATTTTTTAGGTACTCCATCATCTGCCTGCGGACGTAGATTTGGTCCTTCATTGGGGTATTCAGGGCGTCGAGCAGAAGGACGTTGGCAGCGGTGGTCACGGCAGTATCGGGAAAGTTGCTGTAGGTATGTGGGGGCAATGCTGGAAGGTGCTGAACCTCTGAGGCGTCTGCGGAATTGTATTGCTCGAAGACCTTGATGGATTGCTCGCGGCCATCCTCGAAGATGTGGAATGCTTGCCGGTCAAGACCTTTTACGGGCTTGCCGTTGTCGCTCACGACAACATCGACGACGACCAGATTGGAAGCGGTGCGAATAGCTGGGCCGCTGGATTGTGGAGCCGCTTCTTTAGATTGCATGGACGGGGCCCTGGCAGGCTGTGGTGCTGGCGCGGGGTCCTGCGCAGACATGGCGATGGCAAATACCAAACATTGCGCGAGTGCCATCCGTGAGAAGGATCGAGAGAATCTCATGCCGAGAACACCTACCATGGAGGATGGAGGGAAGAATCGATCAAAAGGTTGCGTCAGAGTTACGTAAAATTTACTTGCGATCGTCTGCTGCGAAAATACAGGATCATTTATTGGCCGAATAGATAGACAGGCACTTGTACCTCGTTTCCTTGACCCGACGGACCTTCAGCGCAGAGTTGCTTGCGCGAACGACAGATTTTGACTTGGGCAAGGACTGAATCGCCAGTCCTTGCCCAAGTCTGAAAATCCGGCCGCTTTAGAAGGTCAGATGCAATGCCATCTGAATCAGTCGCGGGCTGCCGAGTGTGCTCTGGATAAAGCCGGCTCCGAAAGGTGCCGTGCCGTCGCCAAATGCCGTTGTTGAGGGTGGCACCTTCGGAATTGTGCCCTGCCACTGGCATCCGTTCACCGGACTAGTTTGGAGATTGGGGCCGAAGCAGGGATCCAAGCTGATGTTGTTGTTCGGCGCGTCGAAACTGGGATGATTGAAGAGGTTGAAGAACTGAGCGTCGTAACGCAGGGTGAAGCGTTCGTTGATCTTGAAAAGTTTGAAGACGCTGAAGTCAAAACGCGTTTGGAAAGGACCGCGGAACAAATTGCGCCCGGTGTTGGAAAAGCCCGTTTCCGAGAAATCGCAGGCAGTACCACCGTGAGTAGTGACACCACAAGGTGGCACACCGTTGGTACCGGGTGCATTGACGTTGATGCCGAACGCGCCGCCGTTGAGCACCGGGTTGCCAGCATTTACACCGGTTGTGCCTTGAAGCAGGGTATTTTTGGGCGACCCGTTGAGCAACGGATTAGTGATGAAGTCATCGCCCGCGCCGAAGTATTGGCTGGCCACGGTCCCGGAAAAGTCATAGACGCTGTAGGGCAGGCCGCTCTCTGCGATGGTGACTCCAGTGACCCCCCAACCGTTGACGACGTACTTGAGGAAGCCTTGCGACTTCTTGGTGAGATCAGGAATCCGATAGGTGTAGTTGATCGTGAAAACGTGGGTGCGGTCGAAACCGGCGTCGCCATAGGCGCTCCTGGGATTGAGCGGATTGTTGCCGTTAAAGAAGAGCCCCTCGGAAAGACCGCTGCCTTCATCCAGCGTATGGGACCAAGTGTAGGATGCGTTGACGGTGAGACCGTGGCTCAGTCGCTTCTTCACACTGACTTGGAGCGCGTTATAGTTTGAAACTCCCTCGGCTTCCCAGAAATCGGAATTGGGGTTGTAGCCGATGAAGGGCACGCGAAGGGCGGTATTGCCATCGGCACCGGTGAACTCCCCGATTGTCGTTGCAACCTGTTCAGTCTGAAGGATTCCAGGATTGCCGTTGGCATCGAGAATGTCATCGGTGGCCTGATACCCGTAGGAGTAGATCTGTCCATTAATGGGGTTCGTAGGCGTGGCAATGCCGGGCTGATTAAATGGAATAGGGAGAAGTTGGTGCTGCCCGTGATTGCCGACGTAGCCGACGTCGATGAGCATCGAATTGATGGGCTGCCACTGAACGTCGAGGGTCCAGTTCTCGGAATACGGCAGCGTATTTTGGGGATCATAACCGCCAAAGAGAAACGCAAACAGGGGCGTTCCCGTAGGAGTGCAGGTCGGCGTTACCGGTGGGGGGCAGCCGCTCAAGGCCGACTGGTTATGAACGAGCGCTTCGATCCCGGAAAGATTGTTGGGGGGAGGAGGAGGGGCCGCAGTACCGAACGGCTTGTTGCTTAGGCACTGAACGCCGGTACAAGTGGTATTGAACGGCACAGTAAAAGGTTGCTGTGTGGTCACACCAAAAGGCCCGCTGATTCCGAGTCCCGCGCTGGCTGAGAGTTCCGTAAAGAATTCGCCACGGTCCGCATACAAGCCATAACCAGCCCGAATGACAACGTTTTTGACGAAGTGTGGAGACCACGCCACGCCGATGCGAGGCTCGAAAATCCACTGCCGCCCCGTGAGGGTCGAGTTGTTTACACAGATACTCGACTTGGTCCCGCAGAACTGCTTGTTGTTGCCAGCGATGACCAGCCCAATGTTGTTAATCGTGTCCGTACCGAGATCGTAGGAGTAATTCTGCGGATAGAAATTGGTGAGAAGTCCATTTTTCTCGGTAAGCGGGCCGTCCCAGTCCCAACGCAGGCCGGCGGTTACGGTCAGATTGGACATTAGCTTGTAATTGTCCTGGACGAAGAGGCCGGTCTGTTTTGCGCGAAAGTAACGGTTGGTTTCGCCATTCAACAGTTGGCCACCGCCGTTTCTGCCGCCGAGATTTCCCGTTAAGAAGTTGGCGAAATTACGGAAAGTGAAGGTGGCCACCTCGTTTTCCTTGTTGAGGACGTTCAACTGGCCGTAATCGCCGTTGAATCCGAAAGAAATGGTGTGGCGACCAACGCTCCAATTGTAGTTCGTGCCTGCCTGAAAGTGATTTTGGAAGACACCGGCATTGGCAAAGTTGTTGGCCGGGCCGATGCGCAGCCCGTTGAAGTTTCCCGAACCAGCGTTAGTAATGCTGAAGCCCGGAAAGAACTTGCTCCCGAGAAGATCAATGTTCACATCGCTGGGAGTAAGTTGTTGGGTGGTACTGGCGTTAGCGAACTGACGGATGAAACCGATTCTCTGCTCCCAGGTAGTATTGGGGGTCAGGCTCAGGGTGTTGTCGAGCGAGAACACCTGGCTGCCTGCGTGGAGTGTCTGCGGAAAACCGAGAACCTGGCTCACGGCGAACGGACTGGTCGAGGGATCGTTCTGAAAGTAATATTTCCCTGCAAGGCGGTCCTTCGTGCTGAACAGGTAGTCAACGTTTCCGTTGACCTGGTCTGCACTAAAGGTGCTGGGGGGTCCTACCTCGAGAGCATTCCCACCA
This sequence comes from uncultured Acidobacteriota bacterium, assembly GCA_963833345.1. Taxonomy (GTDB): domain Bacteria; phylum Acidobacteriota; class Terriglobia; order Acidiferrales; family UBA7541; genus Acidiferrum. The sequence goes on from CAWHXI010000002.1 coordinate 5,875,326, forward strand.
AGGACGTTAATTTGGTTGGGATCTGTGACGGTCGCGGAAGGAACGATGTACTTACCGTTCGGCCCTTTGGCATTGAGGATGGCCAGCGAAACGCTGTCCACATTGCCCACCGGAACCCCGGCGAGCGCGGCCAGCGTCGCTGCGCTGCGATCATCGGTAAGGCCAGTGGGAACGTTCGCAAATTGCGTGGAGCCGTTGGTTGAATCTGACACTCTCTGGCCTTGGTAGGAACCGAAGAAAAACAGTTTGTTTTGTTTGACAGGGCCGCCGATTGTGCCACCAAAAGTGTTGCGGTGGAGCGGCGGGCGAGAAAGCCCTGCCGCGTTAAGGAAGAACTGGTTGGCATCCCAACCCGCCGTCTGATGATATTCATAGGCGTTGCCGTGGAAATCGTTGGTGCCGGATTTTGTGGCAACAGCAACATGTGCGCCGCTATTCGCGCCCTGCGAGACGTCGTACATGGACGTGTTCACGTGGATTTCTTCGATGGTTTCCGGCGGAGGGGCGGGCATACCCTGGCCGATCGCGTCAAATACCGAAGTATTGGTTTGAATCTGTCCGCCGGCTAGAAATTGTTCGTTGGTGTTCAGCACGAAGCGGCTCTCTCCGATTGCGCTGGCAGATAGTCCATTAAACAGGTTGTTCGATTCCACGGCATTGAAGGAAAAGCTGTTGCTTGTATCGCGCTGGCCGTTGGCAAAAATGTCTTGATTTCCCAGACCGGCGTTCGTACCCGCCCCCGCGAGGAGGTCCGCGTTGACGCCAGGCGCCAAGAGCGCAAGTTGTGTGAAGCTACCGGTTCCGAGAGGGATATTCTCGATAAGCTCGCTCCCCAGCGTATAACCATTGGTCGTGTCGGTCTGATTGAGCAAGGGAGTGCCACTGACAGTGACCGTCACGTTTACTTCGCCAGGCTGCAGAGAGCCGTTCACCGTGGTGGTGCGATTTCCCTGAACGAGGATTTGTGAGTGGGCTTCGGTCTTGAAACTGTCGCGAGAGAAAGTGACGCTGTAGGTGCCGATCGGGAGATCGGCAGCGTGGAACGAGCCGTCTGAGTTTGTAGTGACGGTTTGTTCCAAGCCGGTGGCCAGGTTATGGATCTTAACGGTTGCCCCATGGATCACCGCGCCGGAGCTATCCATGACCGTGCCATCGATGGAGCCGAGAGTTTGCTGAGCTTGCAAAGGCCAAGTACACAAACAGAGGACAGCCAGACCAATCAGTACAATCCGCACAATTCTTTCCATTTCGATACACCCCTCACGATAGATTAGACCGACCTGGCTTTGCCATGGATGTATCACATCCGAGGCACGTAAATCGAGTGCTCCCCTGTGGATATCCCCGAGCCCCCCGGGCCAGCAGGCGAGAGTATGGCGACCAGATAAAAGGGAGTAAAATCCAAAATTACAATGCTGTGAATTTGAATTGAGCCATCTTGTTCTTGGACTATGGCTTTACCGTGACTCTCTTCCCCGAGTATTCAACGGTTTTGTCCGCATTTTCAGTAAGGCCGCCGCCGGTTCCGTGATTCTCAGTGACGAAGACGACGCGGAACGTGCGCTTTTCAAGCATGCCGGGAAATGAGCCGGTGCGATCGCCGATAGTTAGTGTGTACGCGGCGTCGTCCCAGGAGAAGGGAGTCGTTGCGTGGGCGCCCTTTTCGTAGTCGTAGCTGTCGTTTTCATCCTCGTAGAGAGTGAACGTGCCGTTTGCGCCACGATAGACGCGCAGCTCGATGGGATCGGCGGATTTTTCGGCGGCGTATTGCAGGTCGGGGCCGAACGGAACGATGGAGCCGGCGCGCACGTAGAGCGGCATGCGGTCGATGGGAGAGGGCGCGTCGAGGGTGCGGCCGCCCTGGATCGCGGCGCCGGTCCAGAAGTCGTACCACTTTGCGTTGGGAAGATAGAGGCGGCGCGTGGCGGCGCCGGGCTCGGTGACGGGATTTACGAGAATCGCTGGGCCAAAAAGGAATTGGTCGCCGATGTTTTGGGCGCGGGTGTCTTCGCGGAAATCCATGACGAGCGGGCGCATAATGGTGTAGCCCTCGCTGGTTGTTTTCCAGGCTAGCGAATAGATGTAGGGCATCAGGCGGTAGCGAAGGTTATCGTAGGCGGCAAGCGTTTTCTGCGCGTCGGGGCCGTAGGACCAAATTTCGTTTTGATTTGTAGTACGGGTGCCATGAGCGCGAAAGATGGGGCAGAATGTACCGAACTGAAACCAGCGGATGTAGAGCTCGCGGTACGCAGGATCGTCGGGATTGGCGGAAACGAAGCCGCCGATGTCCGTGGTCCAGTATGGGAGGCCGGATACGGAGTAGTTCAGGCCGGCGGGAATTTGACGGCGGAACGTCTCCCAGTTGGGATCAACATCGCCGGACCAGACAGCTGCAGCGTTGCGTTGAGACCCTGCGTAGGCGGAGCGCGAGAGAATGAAGACGCGCTTTTTGTCGGAGGCTTCGCGCTGGCCTTCGTAGACGGCGGTGGTAGTCATCAGAGGAAATTCGTTGGCGTAGCGCGCGCCGTTTTCGCCGCCATTCACCTTGTTGTTGACGAGGAGATTGGTTTCGTGGCCTTCGGTTTCGGGTTCCGTCGTGTCGAGCCACCAGGCGTCCGCGCCGATTTTGAAAAGTGCGTTATTCATGAGGTTCCAATAGTATTTGCGCGCGTCGGGATTGAAAGCGTCGTAGAGCGCCATGCGCGGCGGATGAAAGCTTTGAACTTTTGTGCGATCGATGAAAAAGCCGTGCTTGTCCATGTCGTCGTAGACAGGAGAGCCGGGGCGGAAATAGGGCCACACGGAAATCATGAGGTGGACGTTGTTTTTGTGGAGCGCGTCGATCATGCCTTTGGGGTCGGGATAGTTTTTGTTGAAAACGGGCTCGCCCATGGTGTTCCACCAGAACCAGTCTTGAACGATGTTGTCTAGCGGAATATGCAGGTCGCGGTATTTTTGCGCGATGGCGAGAAGTTCTTGCTGCGAGTCGTAGCGATTCTTGCACTGCCAATAGCCGTAGGCCCACTTTCCGAAGAGAGGCGCGGTCCCGGTGAGTTCGCGATAGTCGGCGATGAGGTGGTCGAAGTCGGGACCGTAGAAGAAGTAATAGTCCATCGAATCGGAAACTTCGGAGCTCAAGTAAAAGGCGTGGACGAAGCGGTTCGTGAAGCGGCTACGCGAGCCGTTATTCCAAAAAATGGCGTAGCCATTGCTGGAAAGAAGAAGCGGAATGGAGATGTTTGTGTTGTCTTGCGAGAGGTCGACGGATTCGCCGCGATAGTTCCAGACGCCGGCTTGGTGCTGGCCCAAACCGTAAAAAGCTTCTTGCGTGTCCCACATGTTGACGAATCGTTCGGAGTGGTAGGTTTTTTCGCCATTGACTTCGGTTGGAGTGAGCGTATGGGTGTTTTCCTGTGTGAGTTTGTGGCCAGCGGAGTCGTAGAAGATAAGGGAGCTATCGGCGCGGGTGATTTCGATTTTCAAGCGAGCGGTGGTCAAAGTGATGAGTTTGGGCTCGTCGGCGTGTAGTGCGAAGTCCGCTTTGGGCCAGGATTTCTTGTTGACTAGAAAGTCGGTGCGCTGGGGCACGTCGCGCTCGATGGAGTAGACGACGTGAACGATGGACTCCGAGCAAACCTGGAATCGCAGGAACCCCGTTTGGAGCACGAGCACTACGCCGTCGGGCTGCAGGTCGGTCGAGGCGACAGGATTGAGGGGCACCCATTGGGCTCTGAGAGAGGGTACGGCCGAGAGGGAGAATAGGAGGAAGAGGAGCGCGATGTACTTGTAAGCATGCAAAAAAGAAATTGGTCGCGTGGAATTCATGGAACTCCGTGTACGATAACGTTAATTTGAGGCGAATGTCTGGGGGAACATTGGCACCCTGGCTCCGGGCTTGTCAATGGCCTTGGAAAACGGCAAGGGTCGAATAGCCGCGCAGACCGGGTTCGGCAAGTCTAAGAAAAATAAGGAGAAGGTTCGCGATTGATGAATTTTTGTGATACAAGGCGTGGGGAAGAATCGATGCATCCTAAGCAGGTCGAGGGTAGAGGAGGAGCGGAATGGTGCTCAGGGGGAGAATCTACATGCTGGCGTTTCTAATGGCGTTCGGTCCGGAGTTTGTGTCGTCGTCGTCCGGGGGAAAGGCGCAGACGGCTGCCAAAAAGGGCGCGCATGTGGAGAAGGCAGAGTTTGGTAAGATGCCGGACGGGACGGCGATCGAGGCATTTACGATCTACAACACGCAAGGGGCTTCGGCCAAGCTGATTACCTACGGCGCGACAGTGACGGAGCTCCACGTTCCCGACAGGAACGGCAAGATGGGCGACGTGGTGCTGGGTTTCGACAATCTTGAGGGGTACTTGGGGAATCATCCGCATTTCGGCGGGACGATTGGGCGGTACGGCAACAGGATCGCTAAGGGCAAGTTCACGCTTGATGGCAAAGAGTATCAGCTGGCGATCAACAATCCGCCAAACAGTTTGCACGGCGGCCCAACCGGCTTCGACCGGCGAGTGTGGAAAGGGGAACCGCTTGAGGTGAAGGATGGAGCGGCGGTGCGCTTTACGTATTTTAGCAAGGATGGGGAGGAAAGCTTTCCGGGGAACCTGCACGTAAGCGTGACTTACACACTGACGAACACGAATGAGTTCAAGCTCGAATATACCGCCGAGACGGATAAAGACACGGTTGTGAACCTGACGAACCATAGCTACTTCAATCTGGCTGGGTCGGGGGATATTCTGAAAGAAGTGCTTTATCTGAACGCGGACAAGTACACCCCGGTGGATTTGACACTCATTCCGACGGGCGAGATTGCCAGCGTTGAAAATACGCCGCTGGATTTTCGGAAGCCTACGGAAATCGGAGCACACATCGCGGAGATTAAGGATATCGGCGGCTACGACCACAACTTTGTGGTGAACGGGAAAGCTGGAGCGCTGCGTATCGCCGCGCGCGTGACCGACCCAGCGTCAGGAAGGCAGATGGAAGTTTGGACAACGGAGCCGGGCGTGCAGTTCTATTCGGCGATTGGTCTAAACGGGAGCATTACCGGGAAGGGCGGCATCGCGTATCCGAAATATGGGGCGTTGTGTCTTGAGACGCAACACTTTCCGGATTCGCCGAACCGTCCTAATTTTCCGTCAACGGTTTTGAAGCCTGGGACAAAATTTCACTCGGAAACGATTTACAAGTTCTCGGCAAAGTGACGATTCGCAGGATTTGAATTGTTGATAGCCGGGACATTACTGGTTGTCTGGAGTTGTAAAACGCTTGCAGAGGAGAAGCGATTCGGCACTCTATGACTATTCCTTACGCGCTTATCGTTCCCGCTCGCCTCGTTCATCTTTCGGCAGTCGACGTCGTCATCGTTGTCTTTTACTTCGTGCTGGTGCTTGCCATCGGCTTCTACCTGCGCGGCCGCGCGAACACTGGCGAAGATTTCTTCATGGCCGGGCGCGAAATGACCGCTTGGGTGGCTGGACTTAGTTTTCTCTCCGCCAATCTCGGCGCGCTGGAACTGATGGGTTGGGCGGGTTCGGCGTATCAGTACGGCATCCTCGCGACGCATTGGTATTGGATTGGCGCCATCCCCGCGATGTTGTTCCTCGCATTGGTGATGATGCCATTTTATTACATTTCCAAGACGCATTCTGTTCCGGGTTATTTGAAACTGCGTTTCGGAGAGCCTGCCCGCGCCGTCTCCGCGGTTTCGTTTGCGTTCATGACCGTTCTGATGAGCGGCGTCAACATGTTTGCCATGGCCAAAGTCATGCAAATTGTTTTGGGATGGGACATCAATTTCAGCATTTGGGTGTCCTCGCTGACGGTGGCTGTTTACGTCACGCTCGGCGGCTTACGGTCGGCTATTTTTAACGAAGTGCTGCAGTTCTTTTTGATATGGGCGGGCGCGCTGTTGATTCCGATTCTTGGGCTTTACGAAGCCGGCGGCTGGAGCAATCTGAAACTTCAGATTGCCCAGAGGGCTTCCGATCAATACGTTCACCTGTGGTCCGGGTTGGGTTCCTTCACGGACAACCCGATGGGCATCAACTGGATCGGCATTGTGTTCGGGCTGGCTGCGGTCATCTCCATGGGCTACTGGACGACGGATTTTCTCGTCGTGCAACGCATCCTCGCCGCCAAGGATATTCGCAGCGCGGAAATGGCCCCAATCATCGGTGCGGGGTTCAAGATGTTCGTTCCGCTCATCGTGATTTTGCCGGGACTGCTGGGCTTGGCCGTGCTTCCGATGAAGCTCGTACCCGAATCGGTGGCCGCCGCCACCGGAATGCACAGCTACAACGACGTGCTTCCGCTAATGCTGGCGCGCTACTGCGGACCTGGTTTGCTTGGCCTCGGGATTACCGCGTTGATCGCGGGCTTCATGTCTGGCATGGCCGGGAATGTGAGTGCGTTCACGACCGTCTGGACGTATGACATCTACCGCCCGCTGATCAATAGCAAGGGCACGGACCACCATTACGTCAACATGGGCCGGTGGACGACCGTGATCGGCGTGTTGATCAGCGTCGGCACCGCGTACCTGGTGATGCAGTTTGCAAGCATCATGGATTATGTTCAAGCGCTGTTTAGTTTTTTCATTGCTCCGCTTTTCGGCACCGTAATTCTCGGCATGCTGTGGAAACGAGCGACGGGTCCTGGCGGTTTCCTGGGCTTACTCTGCGGCACATTATCTTCCATCGGCATGTGGGCTTGGGTAAAAGCAGATCCATCGGCGCTGCGTTACGTGGCCCTCTCGCCACACGCCAAAGCTCTGGCGCAGGATATGTTTCAGGCCCTGTGGTCTTTTCTCGTTTGCGTGATCGTCACCGTTGTGGTGAGTTTGGCGACGAAACCCAAAACAGACGCGGAGTTGACCGGCCTGGTTTACGGGTTGACCACAGTTCCGTCCGTCGGAAACATTCCCGTGTATCAGAAACCTATTTTCTGGGCGGGTGTGGTTGCTCTCGTCTTCGTAATTCTGAACGTCATTTTCTGGTAGTTCTTGTTGCCGGAGGTTTACAGCATGGTTTCTATTTGGTTTTTTATAGGGATATCGTTGCTCGTGAACGGAGTGCTGATTTTTTGCGCTGGACTCTACGAATGGCGCAATCCTCCTCCTCTGGAAGCGCAGGTGCAGTTATTCGGTTTGCACGCGGCCGTGTGGTGGGGTGCGCTGATGACGGCGATCGGAGCGACGTACTGCTACTACTTTAAGCCCGGGCCTAAGAAAGCTTAGACTTGTCGTTTTCGCTGGACCTGGCTGGATTTGAACCTGCGCTTAGTGCGCCTCAATGCGCCGAAGACGATTGATTTTCCGCAAAAATCGAATGTAATGCCGGATAAATCCGGCGATAGGTTTGATAGCCAGGCTGCATGATGGCGCTGGCTTCTTTGTTTGCGCTAACGCGCTTAGCGATACGCACCGTGGCGTCGCACGCTTCATCGATACTCTTCCAGCATCCCGAACCCACGCCAGCAAGAATCGCCGCGCCATAGGCGGCGCCTTCTTCTGCTTTCAAGATTTCGACTTCGTGGGCGTAGACATCCGCTTGGATTTGCTGCCACAGCGGGGAGCGAGCGCCTCCTCCGCCGAGGCGAATGCGTTCGACGGGTACGTGAATTTCGTCAAATATGCTGAAAGTATCTTTCAGGCTGTAAGTCACCCCTTCGAGGACTGCGCGAACCAAGTGCGCTCGTGTGTGAGAAGCGCTGAGGCCGACAAATGCAGCCCGGGCGAACGGATCGAGATGCGGAGTGCGCTCTCCCATCAGGTACGGCGCCCAGAACGCGCCTTCGGAACCGGCCGGAACCTTGGCGGCTTCGGCGGTCATGCGTTCATAAGGATCACGGCCGTCATCGGGTCCCGCGCCAAAGCGATCGCGGAACCAGCGCAGAGATAGCCCGGCGGATTGTGTGACGCCCATAACGTGCCAACGGTCGGGGATCGCGTGACAGAAAGTGTGCAAACGGCCTTTGGGATCAAGCGAAGGGCGATCCGTGGCAGCAAAAACCACGCCCGAGGTTCCGATAGTGGCGCTGACGGTCCCTGCGCGCGTAATGCCCATGCCGACCGCTCCAGCAGCTTGATCTCCGGCGCCGGCGACGACGGGAGTTCCCGGACGGAGACCAGTTGCATCCGCGCCAGCTTGCGAAAGTTTTCCGCAAATATCCTGCGATTCGTAAAGCTTCGGAAGCAACTTCACGTCAATACCGGTTTTGGAGAGCACTTCGCTCGACCATGTACGGTGGGCGACATCGAGCATCAGCGTTCCGGAAGCGTCCGCGACGTCGATGGCGGATTCGCCGGTCAGGCGCAGGCGGACGTAGTCTTTCGGCAGCATGATTTTGCGGACGCGTTGCCAGTTCTTTGGTTCGTGCTCGCGGACCCAAAGAAGTTTGGTGAGCGTGAAATTTGTCAGCGGGGGATTGCACGTCAACTGGATGATACGGTCGAGTCCGATGGTGCGCTCGAGTTCTTTGGATTGCGCTTCCGTTCGTTGATCACACCAGATCAGAGCAGGACGGATGACTTCGTCGTTTTCATCAAGGAGGACCGCCCCATGCATCTGGCCTGAAAAGCCGACGCCGGCAATGGACTCGGCGGAGAGGCCTGAGGCCTTGAGCGCCTTGCGAACCGCCAGCGACGCGGCGCGCCACCAGTCGCGCGGGTCTTGTTCCGCCCAACCCGGTTGCGGACTGGCGAAATTTGCGTGCTCTTCCGTGCCAGAGGCAAGCACTGTGCCGCGTTCGTCGAGGATGACGGCGCGAGTTCCACTTGTTCCGACATCAATGCCGAGGATCGGAATACGGCCTCCTTCTAAAGCAAGAGTTGCGCGAGACCTACACGAGATGCAATTTTCGACGCCCGCTGAGTTAGGGACGGGATTACTTAGGGAAACAATGCAAATGCAGCACGCTAGCCGCTTGCGTTAACGTTCACGGAGGACATTTAAGACCACTGGACTGGGCTTGTCAACGCGTCGCCAAGGAGAATATCTACCGCTTCGCGGTGCGATTGACAAGCCGCAGAGTCGAACACACAATGCCTGCGCGGAAATTTTCCTTGGATTGACAGGACCGGCGTGGCGGGAGGCCGAAAAATGAGCGACGCGAACGAAACAATCGATCGCAGAGAGTTTTTGAGCAAGTCAGCTGCGTTGATCGCGGGAGGAGCGGCGCTGCCGAGCACTGCGCTTTCTTATGAAAAGATCGTGGGCGCGAACGACCGCATTTCACTGGCGCATATTGGAACGGGAAGCCGTGGAAGTGATCTGGACTGGATCGCGGCGCAATTAAAGACGAGCCAAAACGCAGAAATAACTGTGGTCTGCGATTTATGGAAGCTGAATCGGGAGAAGGCTGCGGCGACAAACGCGAAATATTACGGCCGAGCGCCCCGATCGTTTCAGTATTTGGAAGATGTGCTTGTGCTGAAAGATGTGGACGGAGTGATTATCTCCACGCCGGAACATGCACACTCGCCGATTCTCAAAATGGCGGTCGAGGCAGGCAAGGACGCTTATGTTGAAAAGCCGATGGGCAACGTGCTGGCCGAAGTAAAAGCGGCGCGGGACACGGTGGCGAAGAGCGACCGGATTGTGCAGGTTGGCACACAGCATCGCAGCGAGCCGTACCAAATAGCCGCGCACGATCTAGTACAGACAGGCGTGCTTGGCGACGTCAGCAAAATCGAAATCGTATGGAACTACCACGGGCCGAGATGGCGCGGCCGTGAAGAAACTAAATTGATCCGCGAAGAAGATACAGATTGGCATAAGTGGCTGCTAACAAAACCCTACCGGTCGTTTGATCCCAAAGTGTATTGCGAGTTTCGCTTGTACAAAGAATTTTCCGGCGGGATTCCTGATCAGTGGATGAGCCACGCGATTGATCTCGTGCACTGGTTTATGAAGGACAGTTTCCCCCGCTCGGCTATGGCGCACGGTGGGATTTTTGCGTGGCGCGATGGTCGAGAAAACGCGGACACGTTTCAGGCGCTATTCGAGTACCCGAAAGGCTTTCTTGTGAGTTACGCGACGAGCTTTGGAAACGACGCACCGTCTTCGACGCGCTACATGGGAAAGAAGGCGACCCTCACGAACATTGGGGGAGAGGGGAGTCCACGCTACCAATTGGTCGACGAGAAAGGCAATCACGAAGACGATGCGGACATCGATAAGAAGCGGCCGGCGAAATACATTCTTCCGCCAGGCGAAACGAAGCTTCCGCCGCTGGGCATCGATGACAGGACGCTGGAGCACATGGCGAACTGGTTCGAATGCATGAGGTCGCGGCAGCAGCCGCATTGCACCGCGCAAGACGGGCTCGCGCACTCGGTTGCGAACATGATGGCAACGGAGTCCTACTGGTCCGGCAAGAAGCAATACTGGGATGCGGTCAGCGAGACGTTTAGCGATCGGGCGCCCGGTAGTTGAACGGAAGATAGTTAAGTGGCACGCGTCAGCGCGGGATCGACTAAGGCAATTAGGCGCAATCAGGAAAGATATTTGATGGTCTGTTCGATCAGCTTCGAAGTTGGACTGTAGGGATCTCCAGGGGCGTCGAACTCCATGGAACAATAGCCGTGATAGTTGCTGGCCTTCAGAATGTCGAACGATTTCTTCAGATCAACGTTGAATTGCTTGTCGTCATCATTGGTTTCGCCGTCTTTCACATGGCAAATATTGTAGGCATGCGCAAACATCGCTTGCAACGCTCGGTAATTGAAATCTGCGTCGCCGCTCAGCATGGAATTTGCAAAATCAGGCAGGGCGCGAAGATAGGGAGTGTTGACGGACTCGATCACCTTGACGAGGAAGAAAGCATCCTCACTCACTAAATCATCGTTCTCTAGCGTCACGACAATATTCTTGTCGGCGGCATATTCGGTTACTTCGCGCAGGCTCCCCGCTGTGCGCTCGACATCGGGGGAAGAATTCCTCGCAGCGGCAATGTGCGTGCGTATTCCAGGAGAGCCGATACGCAAAGCCACATCCACCCACTTTTTTGCAAAAGTGACGGCTTTTTCCCGCGCGTCGGCGTCGGGGTCATAGAAACTGCTAACTGTGCTAACGGCGATGTTTACGACGCGCACCTTTGTCTTCAGCAGAATCTGGCGGAAATCGTCAAGATAGTCTGGCTGTAGCGAAGTGAAATGGCGGCTGTGCGGCTCAATGTTGTGAATGTTGAATTTCGCGACCACATGGGCCGGGAATTCGAGGAGATTCATTCCAGGAAGGGTGGTATCGCGGTCGCGGTTGTCGGGGCTAAGAATGTACGCGCGAAACGGATACGACGCGATGGAGATGCGCTCGCGCGGGTGGATGGGGAAAATGATGTGTGGTTCGAGATCAGTGTTTGGCAAGGCGCCGACGGCGCTGGCTGCCGTGAACCCGCCAGCCGTCAGAACCGAGATTTTTTCCAGGAACGCGCGTCGAGTTAGCGAGTTTGTTTTCTGCATGTATCCTGCATGGCAATTATCTACGCGGAGCAGCATATCACCTTGGGTCAGACGCTTGGCGCTTCGCTGGCGTTACGAGGATTCCAATTCGGCGCTATAAGGGGAACATGGGCGCAAAAATGTTCCTCCGCCTGGCTCGCTTGACGCAAGGGGCGAAGGTGAATAGCCTGTCGCAGGACGGCACAATCGGATGAAGCGTGACTGACCGAATTACAAACCGCGTGGCAAATACCGAAACGGAGGGGCCTGCCGTCCGCGAAGGCGAACTGCTGTGGACGCCGAGTGCTGCGCAAGTGGAAGACGCAAACCTGACGCGGTTCGCGAAGTGGCTTGTGCGCGAACGGGGATTGCAATTCGACAGTTACCACGCGTTGTGGCAATGGTCCGTTACCGAGCTGGAGGAATTTTGGCAAGCGATGTGGGATTACTTTGGCATCCAGTCGTCCGCGCGGCACTCGCGCGTGCTCGGCAAGCGCACTATGCCGGGCGCGGAGTGGTTTCCCGGCGCGCGGCTTAATTATGCGGAGCACGTCTTAAGAAACGAGCGAGCCGGCAACGATGCGCTGTTGTTTTCGAGCGAGACGACGCTGCTAACCGGCGTGTCGTGGGAAGTTTTTGCCGGCCAAGTACGCATCCTTGCGACTCGGCTTCGCGAGCTGGGCGTGCGGCCTGGCGACCGGGTCGTGGCCTACATGCCGAATATTCCGCAGACAATGATCGCGATGCTGGCGACAACCGCGATCGGCGCGATTTGGGCGTGCTGCTCGCCGGACTTTGGTTCAAGCGGCGTGATCGACCGGATTCAGCAACTCGCTCCCAAGATTCTGTTCTGCGTCGATGGCTACCGCTACGGGGGCAAAGCATTTGGGCGCAAGAAGGAACTCGCCGAGATTATGAGTGCGCTCGAAGGGCTCAAGCATGTCGTGTATCTGCCCTGCTTGAATGCCGATGAACGCGAAGGTCCGCGTGAAGGCACTTTGCTTTGGGACGATTTGATGGATCGTCCAGCCATCTCCCGCGAGGAATTCGAATTCGAGCAGGTTCCGTTCAGTCATCCGCTTTGGGTGTTGTTTTCGTCCGGCACCACTGGTTTGCCGAAAGCGATTGTCCAGAGCCACGGCGGCATTCTTCTGGAACAGTTGAAGCTGCAGCACTTTCATATGGACTATCGCGCGGGCGAACGTGCATTTTTCTTCACTACCTCGGGCTGGATGATGTGGAACTTTCTGGCGAGCATGCCGTTGAGCGGAGTGTGCCCCGTTTTGTACGATGGGAATCCCGCGTATCCAGCGCCGGATGTGCTTTGGAAGATGGCACAGGATTCGCGCGCCAGTTTCTTCGGCGCGAGTCCGGCCTACGTCGAGGTGATGGCCAAGGCCGGCATCGTGCCGCGCGAGCGATTCGATTTGTCGCACCTGCGAGCGGTCATGCCGGCGGGCTCGCCGGTATCGCCAGAGTGTACGGCTTGGTTTTATCAGAACGTGAAACAGGATCTCTTGGTTGCGACGGGTAGCGGTGGAACGGATTGTTGCACCGGCTTCGTTGGCGGCGTCCCGACGCAGCCTGTTTATGCCGGTGAGATTCAGGGACGCTCACTGGGGGTGGCGGCATATGCGTTCAATGAAAAGGGCGAAAGCGTGGTGGACGAAGTTGGAGAGCTTGTGCTGACGGAACCGATGCCGTCGATGCCGGTCTACTTTTGGAACGACAAGGACGGCTCACGCTACCGCGAATCTTACTTCGATGAGTATCCCGGGATTTGGCGCCATGGCGATTTTTTCCGCGTCAACCAGCGGGGCGGCTGTTTCGTGCTGGGCAGATCGGATGCGACGCTGAACCGCCTCGGGGTGCGCATCGGCACGGCCGAAATCTATCGTGCACTCACGCAACTCGAAGAAATAGAGGACACTCTTGTTGTGAACCTCGATTTGCCCGGCGGCAAGTTCTTTATGCCGCTGTTTGTGAAGCTGACCGACGGGCGGCGGTTGGATGCCGATCTCGAACGAAAGATCTGCGAGCGGCTTCGGCGAGAATACACGCCACGGCATGTTCCGGACCGTGTTATCCAAGTGCCAGGAATTCCCTTGACGCTCACACGCAAAAAGATGGAAGTGCCGGTGCGCAAAATCCTGCTGGGTGTGGCGGTCGAGCAGGCCGCCAATCGCCATGCCATGGCCAATCCCGATTCGCTCGATTTTTTCGTGAATTACGCGAAGATGCAGAATGACTATTCTCTAGCCGCCGACCAGGTTAGCGTCGGCGAAAAAGCCGAAGCTCGCACTGTGGAGAAAACCAATGGGCGCTGACGGCAAGACACACAGTTTTACTCTGCCTTCGCAACTTGCCGATGTGCCGGGGACCGAAGACTGGCAGTCGATGTATCCGTACTACACTCGGTTCCAGCCCGAAGATGATCAGCGCTTCTGGTTTTATAACGCGATGCATTTCCCGGAGCCGATGCCTGCATTCGATGCAATCACGGCGGAAATCCCTTACGAGGCACTCGGCGCATTTACCACGCGGATTTTTGTGTTTCCGACGACCATGGGCATCGAACATCGCATCGTCAACGGCCGCATTTACATTACGGCGAACCCGGTCACCGATCCCACAGAGATTCAGAGACGGCTCGCGATTTTTCGGGAGCGCGCCGGCTACTACTACGAGAATTGGAGCCGGTTGTTTAGTGAGTGGAAAGTGCGGATGGAGAATCTGATCCACGAACTCGAAGCCATCAAAGTTCCCAAGTTGCCGGAATTTGATGATGCCGAAGTTGTGATGAAGGCCAAAGGACTGGGCCAGAATCACTACGTCCGCGAGAATTTTCATCGCGTGACCGAGTTGTTCTCGAAAATGTGGCACCACCATTTCGAGATGTTGATGCTCGGCTACGGCGCCTACATGGTATTTTTCGATTTTTGCAAGAAAGCGTTTCCGGAGACCGCGGATCAGACCGTGGCTCGCATGGTGGCCGGAATCGAAGTGCTGATGTTCAGGCCAGACGACGAACTCAAACGCCTCGCGAGGTTGGCGCTGGAGTATGGCGTGGACGATCTTTTCACAGCCGATTGCGAAGCTAGGACGGTGATCGACGACTTGCGTGCTCGCGGGGATGCCGGCGGTCGCTGGCTGGCCGAGCTCGATAAGTCGCGCGAGCCATGGTTCCACATGTCGACAGGAGACGGCTTTTATCACCATCACTTGAGCTGGAACGATGATCTTTCCGTGCCGTTCGCGGCATTGCCGCGATACGTCGAACAGCTACGGCGAGGTGAGTCATTAGAACGCCCGACAGAACGATTGAAAGAGGAACGCGGCCGCATTATCGCCGAGTATCGCGAACTATTGAGAAGCGAAGACGAGCGCCAGGCGTTCGACCAGATGCTCGGGCTTTGCCACTTGGTTTTTCCGTTCGTGGAAAATCACAAGTTTTACTGCGAGCACTGGTTCACAACGCTTTTCTTTAAGAAGGTCCGCGAATTCGGCGCGCTGCTGGTTGCCAATGGTGTGTTGTCCGACGCTGGAGATGTGTTTCACCTTCAATACGTGGAAATCGAGAGCGCGTTGGCCGACGTTAGTCTTGCCTGGGCTGGCGGCGGCAAGCCGCTAGGCGCCGCTCACTGGCGGCCGATAGTGGAGGAACGCAAACGCATCGTTGAAAAGCTGAAGGAATGGAACCCGCCGCCGGCGCTCGGTCCGATTCCTCCGGCGATCAATGATCCCGCGCTTCAGATGCTTTGGGGAATAACTTCGGAAACGCTGGAATCCTGGTCCGCGACAGTGGAAGCAGGACACGAAAAAGAAATCGTCGGCTTTGCCGCGTCGCCGGGCGTCGTGGAAGGAATTGCACGCGTGCTCAGAAATGTGAACGACATCGGGCAGATTCGCGAGGGCGAGATTTTGGTTTGCCCAGTTACCGCGCCAAGCTGGGGCCCCGTTTTCGGGAAGATAAGAGCGGCTGTCTCTGACATTGGTGGCACGATGTCTCACGCCGCCATTGTTGCCCGGGAATACGGGCTACCCGCGGTAGTTGGCACTGGACAAGCCACGCAACGCATCAAAACCGGCCAACGGCTTCGCGTGGACGGCAATCGCGGTATCGTGTTGATTCTGGATTGAAGAAGATGGCTTTGACGCATCCAAATCTGATCAGTCGCTTTAGCGAACTCGGCATTAACGACCGGGCGACCGTTGGCGGCAAGGGAGCGAACCTTGGCGAGCTTGCTCGTGCCGGGATTCATGTGCCGCCGGGTTTCGTCGTCACGACTACCGCGTTTGAACGATTTTTAGCAGCCCTCGATCCGCAAGGATCAATCCGCCGTGAAATTGAGCAGTTAGCAGCCGACGATCTCGCGGCTTGCACCCGCGTCGGAGCAGAAGTACGCGCGCGCCTCGAAAGCGCAGCTCTTCCGGAGGACTTGCAAGAAAGAATTGCCTCTCACTACGCGGAACTCCACACGCGTACCAGATTCGCCGAATACACTGAGCCGGTCGCGATTCGCTCGAGCGCCACCAGCGAAGACAGCGCCGCTGCGAGTTTTGCCGGATTGCAGGACACGTACCTTTGGGTGCGCGGCGCGGATTCCGTGATCGAACACGTCCGCAAATGCTGGGCGAGCTTGTACGCGGTGGAGTCGGTGATGTACCGCCGTCGATTAAAACTGTCGGAGCACGGATTGGCGATGGGAGTCGTAATTCAGCAAATGATCGATTCGAGGTGCTCCGGAGTAATGTTCACGCGCAGCCCGAACACCGGCGACCGCTCCGTGGTGGTAGTGGAAGCCAGTTGGGGCCTGGGCTCGGCGGTCGTCAGCGGGGAAGTCACGCCGGACAAATACGCCATTGGAAAGATTACGGGCGAGATCGTCAACCGCACCGTCTCTAGCAAGTTGCGCCAGCACCGGCCGAATCCCGGAGGTGCCGGCGTGATCGACGAGGAAGTCCCAGTCGATCAACAGAACGCTGCTTGCATCAGCGAGGACGAACTCCACGCGCTGGTCGACAGTGCAAAGCGAGTCGAACGCCACTACGGCTGCCCGCAAGATATCGAGTGGGCTATCGCGCGGGAATTTCCGCCGGGCGAAAACATTTTCCTGCTGCAGAGTCGGCCGGAAACAGTATGGGCGGCGAAAGATGCGACACCTGTTGCCGCTCCCAAGAGTAAACCCTTCGACCACGTCTTCTCGCTCCTCGGTGGAGGAGCCGCCAAGAAATGAAGTTAACCAACGAAGATGTGCAAGAGATTTTGCGGCTGCTCGATGCCACTAAGTACGATGAGCTGCATCTCGAAACCGAGCGTTTTAAGCTAACGCTTCGCCGCAATCGCGAGAGCGGGGATTGGACGCAGGAAAGACAAGTGCTCTCCGCACCGAAAGTGATGCAGAGTTCGGCCGGCGTGTCGGGCGGCGCGGTCAATGTTGCCCCAGTTGCTGCAACAGCAACTTCTGATGCCCGGAAATCGGGTTGGATTGAAGTTCGCGCCCACCTCCCGGGCACGTTTTATCGCGCACCAAAACCCGGCGCGCCGCCGTTTGTCGAGATCGGAAGTTCCGTCGAAGAAGATACCGTCGTGGGCATCATCGAGACGATGAAGCTGATGAACGCGGTCCATGCGCAGGCGCGAGGCGAAGTCGTGGAAATTTGTTTCGAGAACGCTCAATTCGCGGAAAAAGGTGCCGTGTTGATGCGCATCAAGCCGGGAACCGCATGACACTCCGGCGCATTCTCATCGCTAATCGCGGCGAGATTGCCGTGCGAGTGATTCGAACTTGCCAGCGCCTTGGCATCGAAACCGTGCTGGCCGCATCCGAAGCGGACTTGGATTCCATGGCCGCACGATTGGCTGACAACACCATTTGCATCGGCCCTGCAAACTCCTCTGCAAGTTATCTGAATATCGAAGGAGTCGTTGCTGCCGCGCTCGCGAGCAAAGCGGATGCGATTCATCCTGGCTACGGTTTTCTGTCGGAAAACCAGAAGCTGGCCGCAGCTTGCGATCGCGCAGGCATCTACTTCATCGGTCCAACAGTTGAGCAACTTGACGCTGTCGGCGACAAGCTCAAAGCGCTTGCACACGCGGCCGTCTCAGGGCTGGCTGGAGCCCCCGGCGGCGAGATATGCAGTCTCGACGAAGCGCAACGACTTGCGGCTCAGATCGGCTGGCCGATTTTGATTAAAGCCGTAGGCGGCGGTGGCGGCCGAGGCATGCAGCAAGTGCACGATGCCGGCAAACTCGCTGCCGCGATGGAAATGGCGGCAACGGAAGCCCAGGCAAGCTTCGGCGATCCGCGTCTATACATCGAGCGCTTTATCCCGCGTGGTCGCCACATCGAAGTGCAAATCCTCGGCGACGGCGAGAACGTCATCCATCTAGGCACACGCGATTGTTCGATCCAAAGGCGCTACCAAAAACTAGTGGAAGAAGCGCCCGCCCCAAACATCAGCGAAATTCTCCGGGAAGAGATGCATCGCGCTGCAGTTGCTTTTGCGCGACATCTTGATTACAGAGGTCTCGGCACTGTCGAGTTCCTCGTAGATTGCGATCGCGACACATTCTATTTTTTGGAAATGAACGCGCGCATCCAAGTCGAACACCCGGTCACCGAAGCGATTTGTGGCCTCGATCTTGTCGAAGAACAAATTGCAGTCGCGGAAGGCCGCAAGTTGCGATGGAAGCAGGATGACGTGAAGTTTCTCGGCCACGCCATCGAATGCCGTATCAATGCAGAAGACTGGGTACGCGATTTCCGTCCTAGCCCTGGCACGGTGACGCGAGCCGTTTTTCCGGTGGGGCAGGGAATTCGCGGCGACACGCACATCCAAGCGGGCGCCACAGTTCCGCCTTATTACGACTCCCTTCTGGGCAAACTGATCGTTCACGGCGCGAACAGAACGGAAGCTGTTTGCAAAATGCGTCGCGCGCTTTCGAATTTCGAAATAACCGGTGTTGCCACAAATCTGTCGATGCATGCCGAGCTGATGCGGAACGATGAATTTGCTCTCGGCGGTGTGGACACCGCTTTCTTGCACCGATTCCTCCAGAATGGAAATAGGGAGGCGGCGTGAAAATGCAGCTCAAATCCACGTTGTCTGGCCGAGTCTGAAATGGCGAACATCCAGCTTCTCGACGTCTCGATTCGTGACGGCAACCAGAGCCTGTGGGGCGCGATGGGTTTTACGACGCCGCAAATTCTGAGCATTGCTCCCGTCATGGACCGCGTCGGATTCCGCGCGCTGGACTTCACCTCCAGCACGCACATGGGTGTTGCCGTTCGCACGCACAAGGAAAACCCCTGGGAACGCATTCGAATGGCGCGCGCGGCCATGACCAACACGCCGCTGCAATTCATCGGCACCGGCCTGCGCTTCATCTCTTGGGAAGTCCAGCATCCTGATTTCATGCAGATCGTCTATGACCGATTGGTTGCGAACGGCATATCGCGATTTGTCGTGCTGGACCCGATGCATGATGCGGAGGCTTTGCTCGAATCGGCGCGCATGATCCGAAAAGCAGGCGCAACCGAAATTATCGCGGCGCTGACGTATACGATCAGCGAGGTCCATGATGACGCCTTCTACGCAAAGCTCGCAGCGCAAGTGTCGAAGTCGCCGCAGGTGGACCGCTCCTATATAAAGGACCCGTCGGGCCTGCTGACGCCGGAGCGCGCGCGAACGCTTATTCCCGCGGTTCGAGCGAAGCTGGGCAATATGCCGCTGGAGTTCCATTCGCACTGCACGATTGGCCTTTCCGGCTTGAGCTATATGGCCGCGGCGGAGCTCGGCGTGGAAGTACTGCAGGTTGCCTGCGGGCCGCTAGCCAACGGCTCTTCGTTGCCGAATGCGCGGCGAGTGGTGGCCAACCTGCGCGAGTTGGGCCACACCGTGAACATCGACGATCGCGCGCTGGGGATGGTCGCCGATTATTTCACCCGACTGGCGAGAGCGGAAAACTTTCCAGCAGGAACGCCGCAGGAATACGATGCGTCGTTTCTGCGCCACCAGGTCGCGGGTGGGGTTATGACCACGACGCGCCGCCAGCTCGCCGAGCTTGGTCTCGAAGACAGATTTCCAGATGTGATGCGCGAAGTCGTCCAAGTTCGCGCGGAGTTTGGTTATCCGATCATGGTCACGCCGTTCCCGCAGATCGTTTGCACGCAGGCGCTCTACAACATCATCGGCGCCGAGCGTTACGGCAACGTATCCGATCAAGTGATCCGCTACGTGCTCGGTAAATTTGGGCGCCCCACCACGCCTGTCGATGCAAATGTAAAAGACCGTATCCTTTCTCGCCCGCGCGCCAAGGAGTTGGCTGCGGAGCCGCCGCCGTTGCCGCCGGAAGAATTGCGTAAGCGCTTTAAGCCCGGAATTTCTGACGACGAGTTTTTGTTGCGCGCGGTCATGCCCGCCGAAGAAGTAGACGCGATGTTGGCGGCCGGTCCCACCAAGCGGCATTACAACCCTGACATGCAGCCAATTTTAAAATTGCTGCGCGAATTGCAGAAGCGTCCTGCGGCTGCTGATATCGTCATCGAAAAGCCGGACTTTCGATTGGAATTGCACAGTTCGCGGGATCGCGAGGCGGTCAATGCCTAGAGCCGCCGCGAAGGCGGTCACACCCGCGCATTCTGCTGCGGCGCTCAAGCGGCTGCGCGGTTCGCGCGCTTTTGTTTTTGATATGGATGGCACGCTTGTTCTGGGCGACAAGACCAATCACGGTTTGAATCCGCTGCCCGGGGCGATTGAAATCACCAGCTTGCTCGCGGAGCGCGGTGTGCCCTTCGTTTTGTTCACCAACGGCACGGCGCGCACACCGCAACAATATGTTGGAATGCTGCGCGATGTGGGCTTCCCGTTGACGGATAATGGAGTGATGACGCCAGCGAGCAGCGCAGCCGACGTCTTCCGCCGCCGAGGCTACCGCCGCATACTGATGCTGGGTGGCGAAGGCCTCGAGAAGCCTCTCCGCGACGCCGGCATGGAAATCGTGACGCCAGAAGGAAAGCCCAATGTGGACGCCGTTCTGGTCGGCTGGTTTCGCGAGTTCACGATGACTGCGCTGGAAGCGGCTTGCCATGCCGCTTGGAACGGCGCGAAGGTTTACAGTTGTTCGCAATCGCTCTATTTCGCGACCGCCCACGGCAAGGCGCTCGGCACTTCCCGCGCAATCTCTGCAATGATTAAAGACCTCACTGGCGCGCGCATTCACGTGATAGGCAAACCATCGCTCGAAGCGTTGCACTGCGCGGCCCGGCAATTGGCCGTTCGAACAAACGAACTCGCCGTCGTTGGCGATGACCCCTCACTGGAAATTCCGATGGCGCATCGCGGAGGTGCGCTCGCCGTGGCCGTCCACACCGGCGTCGGCACGACTGATTCCTTCGCGCATTTGCCCAAGAAACAGCGGCCGCATCTCAACGTCCACGACGTGGGCGAACTTCTCTCGCTCTACAAAGGCCAATCATGAATATCGCGGAACTCATCGCCATTGATATCCACACCCACGCGGAAGTCTCCTGCCACCAGCCGTTCGATGATTACGGCAAGGAGTTCGACGACGCGAAGATCAAATATTTTAAGTCGGGGAAACTTCCGACCATCGCCGAGACCATCGAATACTACCGAAGCAGAAAAATTGGGCTGGTGATGTTCTCGGTGGATAGCGAATTCGAAATGGGCCGCCGCCGCATTCCCAACGAAGAAATCGCGGAAGCAGCGGCCGCGAACTCCGACATCATGATTGCTTTTGCCAGTGTCGACCCGCACAAAGGCAAGCTCGGCGTTCGGGAGATGCGCCGCCTGCTGGCCGATCGCGGCGTGAAAGGTTTTAAGTTTCACCCCACGTGCCAGGGGTTTTTCCCGAATGACCGCATGGCCTATCCGATGTACGAGGTCATCGCGGAATACGGCTTGCCGGCAATCTTTCATAGCGGACATTCCGGCGTGGGTACAGGCATGCCCGGTGGCGGCGGCTTACGTTTGAAATATTCTAACCCGATGCACTTGGATGATGTCGCTGCGGACTTTCCCAACATGAAAATCGTGATCGCGCATCCTTCGTGGCCGTGGCAGGATGAGGCGCTTTCCGTTTGCCTGCACAAGCCCAACGTCTATATCGACCTTTCCGGTTGGTCGCCCAAATATTTTTCGCCTCAGCTCGTGCAGTACGCCAACACTCTGCTGAAGCACAAGATGCTCTTCGGCACGGATTTTCCGTTGATTACACCGGACCGTTGGATGGAGGATTTTAAGCAGGCAGGCTTCCGCCCCGAAGTCCACCAGCTGATTTTCAAAGACAACGCGGTCCGCCTGCTCGGCCTCGGCGCGCCATCAACGTCAGCGTAGAGCGAAATCCCCGCAGCGTGCGAAAGGGGGCCATTCCCCTTTTCCAACAGTTGATCAGGGAACCGTCACAATAACTTTCCCAATTTGCTCATTGGCTTCCAAGTAGCGGTGTGACTCGACGATTTGGTCGAAGGAAAACGTCTTCGCAATAATCGGTTTCAGCCACCCTGCGCGCAAGCCTTCCTCGACAAAAAGCCGTCCCCGTTCGAATCGTTTTGCGTCGTGAATGATTTCGAATACGAGGTATCCGCGCATCACAAACCCCTTCATCGCTGATGGGCCAAACGGGAAAACCGTATTTTGTGCCTGTCCGCTGAGATTGCCGTACAGAATCAACCAGCCCCCGGCAGCCATCGCTGCGGCGAGCGAGGCGACGATAGGACCTGCAATCGGATCGAACGCAACCTTCGCGCCTTTGCCTCCGGTAATCCGAAGCACTTCTGTTTCCAGCGGCTGTTTCTCTGTGACGATGACGTGTGCCGCTCCAGCTTTTCGAAGCGCCGCTTCTTTGCCCGCCGTTCGCGTCACCGCAATCGGCATTGCGCCCACATGATTAGCGATCTGTATGGCTGCAAGTCCCACGCTGCTGGAAGCCGCGGTAATGACCACCGCGTCGGCCGCGCCAATTTTGGAAATGTCGATGAGCGCTCCGTACGCGGTCAGGTACTGCATCCAAATCGAAGCGCAAGCGTGTGTTCCCAATCCCACGGGCCTCTTCAGCAGAGCTGAGCCAGGCACGATGGCGCGCTCCGCATAAACTCCATATTTGTTCATCGAAAACGCTGGCATTACGCAGATCGGCTCGCCCACGGAAAAGCCTTTAACTCCTTCCCCGAGCGCCTCGACGACGCCAGCCGCCTCGTAACCCAAATGCGCCGGCAGTTGCGCCTTTTCGATATATCTCCCGGAGCGGAAGGCAGCTTCTGCCCGATTCAAGCCGATCGCCTCAATGCGCACACGCACCTCGCCAGCGCCCGGCTCGCCGACCTCCAGCGATTCGAATCGCAGAACTTCCGGCCCGCCAAATTCGTGGAATCTCACCACTTTCGTCTTCATTTCTTCGTATCTCCCGCTTCCATCTTTTCTGGCGCTTCGCGTATCCACGGATTTTTTCTCTCTGCAATATCGGTGAGGCGGCCTCAAAATTATTACAGACTCTTCGCAGGAGCAAGTCCCTCAGAGAGTCGCGTCAAGCAAGCAACTCGTTCAGCTTGGAAAGCGTGCGCGTGAAGTATATATAGGTAGCCTCGGAATACAGCGCCAGGTTCGAACTATCTCAGAGGCCCGGACGCCGTAGCATTTCGTCGAATAAACATCGTCAGGAGTTTGCATGCAGCGAAAAATGTTTCGATATGTCGCCGTTGGCGTGGCGCTACTAAACATCGTGGGATGTCGTTCGAAACAAGAAGGCGGAGAAGAATCTGGGCGTGTGAGCTCTCCAGCCAACGTGGACGAGCCGCGGCTGGTCCATGCCGATCAAGAACCCGGAAACTGGATGAGTTACGGGCGGACGTACAATGAACAGCGCTTTAGCCCATTGAAACAAATCAACGATCAAAACGTGGGCCAGCTCGGGCTCACCTGGTATGTGGATCTGGACGCGCGACGCGGACAGGAAGCGACTCCAATCGTCGTCGATGGCGTGATGTACCTCTCAACGGCGTGGAGCAAAGTCTTCGCCGTAAGTGCGGCGACAGGTGAAAAACTCTGGTCCTACGATCCGAAGGTGCCCCCCGAGTGGGCCGTGAACGCGTGCTGTGACGTTGTCAATCGCGGCTTAGCCGTTTGGCGCGGGAAAATTTTTGTCGGCGCACTCGACGGCCGCCTTATCGCTCTCGACGCCGCCACCGGGAAGCCTGTCTGGGAAACTCTCACCATCGATCCCAAGTACCGCTACACGATCACCGGCGCGCCGCGCGTTGTCAAAGGCAAAGTGCTCATCGGCAATGGTGGCGCCGAAATGGGAGTTCGCGGCTATGTCTCCTCCTACGATGCCGAGACGGGCAAGCTGGCGTGGCGTTTCTACACCGTTCCAGGTGATCCATCGAAACCGTTCGAAAGCCCCGCGCTTGAAAACGCAGCAAAAACCTGGAGCGGCGAATGGTGGAAACTCGGTGGCGGCGGCACTGTCTGGGATTCGATCGTCTACGATCCCGAACTTGATTTGCTTTACATCGGAACCGGCAACGGAACTCCCTGGAACCGGCGAGCGCGCAGCCCGCAAGGAAAAGACAATCTGTTCACAAGTTCGATCGTGGCGCTCAAGCCCGATACGGGCGAGTACGTTTGGCATTACCAGGAGGTTCCGGGCGATGCATGGGACTACGACGCGGCCGCGCCGATCATCCTAGCCGACATCACCATCGGGGGCGCTCCGCGAAGAGTTCTCTTCCAAGCTCCCAAAGACGGATTTTTTTATGTTCTCGATCGCGCCACGGGCGAAGTCATTTCCGCAAAGCCATACACCACGGTCACCTGGGCCACCGGAATCGATCCCATGACGGGCCGTCCTCTCGAAAACGTCAGCGCTCGCTACGAAGTCGGCGGCAAAGCCGCCCCCCTTGCTCCGGGTCCGCTAGGTGGTCACAGCTGGCACTCCATGTCGTACAGCACGCAAACCGGTTTGGTTTACATTCCGGTCCAGGAGGCCAGCTTCCTCTACAAGTCGGAGCAAAATTATAAAGAAAGAAATCTCGCCTTCAACACTGCAATCGACTTTGTAGCCGGCGGCATGCCGCAACAACCCGAAGTAAAGAAAAACATACTCGCCAGTATTAAGGGACACCTGTCCGCCTGGGATCCCATCCAGCAAAAAGAAATCTGGCACATCGATCGGATTAGCCCTGTCAATGGCGGAGTCCTTTCGACGGCCGGCAATCTCGTATTCGAAGGCACCGCGCAAGGTATTCTCGAAGCCTATCGCGCTGACAATGGTCAAAGGTTGTTCTCCGCCGACACGCAGAGCGGCGTAGTCGCGGCTCCCATCAGCTACACCGTCAGGGGAGAGCAATACGTGGCCGTGGTCGTTGGTTGGGGCGGTGTATTTCCTCTCGCCAGCGGCGAACCCGCGCTGAAATCCGGTCGAGTGCAGAACATCAGCCGCGTCCTCTCTTTCAAATTGGCGGGTAAAGCCAGCTTGCCGCCGCTCCCTAAATTTACGCAACCTCAGCTGAACCCTCCGCAGTCCACCGCCAGTGCCGCAACTCTGCAAAAAGGCGAGGGCCTCTTCCAAAATTACTGTTCGACTTGTCACGGAGACGTCGCCGTAAGCGGTGGTGTCCTGCCAGACCTGCGCTATTCCGGAACCCTAGGAAACTCAACATGGACCGATGTGGTTCTCGGCGGTTCGCTGCAGTCCTACGGAATGGTTTCCTTTTCAAAAGAGCTCTCGAAGGAAAATGTCGAAGCCATCCGCGCCTACGTGATCTTCCGCGCGAATCAATCGCTAGCCGAAACCAAACCCACCCGCTAACCCTCGGCAAACCAAATCCTCCCGCAAGACTACCTTGCATCCATCCGAATTCTGTTGTTTCATATTCTGAAACATATTTTCACATTGTGAACAGCTATTCGAACCCCATGTCACCACTCCCTATAACAACTCCCGCCGTCACAGCCTTCATCCCAAGCCCAGGCGGCCTAGCCCTCAATGTCATCCCATAGTAAAAGCTCCTTGGCCCGGCAGCCTCGCAGCGCAGCTTCCAGCAAATCGCTGCAAAAGGCCATCCGAATTCTGCTTCACTTGGGAGAAAACGGTCCGGACATGTCGCTCACTCAGTTCGCCTCCGCTCTCCGTCTGAACAAGACCACCGTCCACCGTCTCCTGCGCGCACTTCAAAAATTTCATCTGATCGAGCGGAATCCTCACAACGAAAAATACCGCCTCGGTCTCAAATTCCACGCGCTCGGCGCCCGCTCCGTCCTTTGGCGCTCCTTGCCTTACGACGCGCGCCCTTTTCTCGTCGAGCTCTCGCGCCGCTCCGGCGAAACTGCCATTCTCGCGATTCCGGGCGCTGGCGGCATCATCTGCCTCGACTCCATCAACCTCTTCACCGCGCTCCTCACCGTCCGTTTGCTTCCCGGCGACTTCATCCCCGCGCATTGCACTGCCTTTGGCCGAGCCATTCCATTCTCTCGTGGCTCCCCGACCCCGAAGTCCGCGCCATCCTCCGCCGCTGGGGCATGTATCGTTACACTCCCAACACCTGCGACAACCCACGCGATCTCCGCTACGCTCTCGAAGTGCACCGCCGTCAGGGTTACGCCGTAGAGCACGGCGAAGTAGAAAGTGGTTTGGTCTCCATCGCCGCCCCCATCCTTTATCGCGGCAATCGCATCGTTGCTTCTATCGGTGTCTCCGGACCGAAGGACAGATTTATCCTCGTGCATGCGAGGATGAAGACGGATCTCGTCAAAAAGTTTGCCGCTAAGCTCTCTAAACTTTTCAGCCGCGGCCCCGCGGATTTTGCGACAATCAGTCCGCCATACGTTTCATAAAACTGAAGAGAGGTCATTTCGGATGTCGACAACGTACCGCGCCGATCATGTTGGAAGTTTCTTGAGGCCGCCGGACTTGCTGGAAGCAAGGCAGTCTGCCGGGAACGCTGAGAAGCTGCGCGTCCTCGAAGATCAACACATCTCTCGGGTGCTCGCGAAACAGAAAGAGCTTGGTTTTGAGATTTTCACCGATGGGGAACTCCGCCGCCGCAACTTCATGAGCGACTTCACCGACGCCGTCGAAGGCTTCGATTTTGGCGATGCCGTCGCGAGAAACTGGAGCGCCGGAGATAAAGGAGCGGCTCCTGTCAGCAGCGTTGCCGGTGTCGTAACGAAGAAGCTGCGTCAGGTGCGGCCGCTCACTGGACACGAGCTGCCCTACTTGAAAGCGCACAGCCCCGGAGACATAAAAATGACTCTGCCAAGCGCCACGCAGTTTCCCGCAATTTCTTTCAAACGCGGCGTAACGGACGCTATCTACAAGAATCATTCGGAACTTTTGTGGGCTGTCGTCGAAATCATGAAGACCGATCTCGCGGCTCTCTCCGGTGACGGCGTGAAATATATTCAGATTGACGCTCCCCGCTACAGCTATTACATGGATCCCAAGTGGCGCGAATGGATTCGCACAGAAATCGGATTGGATCCCGACGCCGCGCTGGACGAGGCCATCAAAGCCGACAACGCCTGTTTCCGGGCCGCTCGCCGTCCTGGAGTAACGCTTGCCATTCACCTCTGCCGCGGAAACAATCGCAGCCATTGGTACGCCGAAGGCGGTTACGACGCCATCGCCGAAAAATTATTCGGCACTCTCGACGTCGACCGCTTCCTTCTCGAATATGATGACGACCGCTCAGGGACATTCGAACCGCTGCGCTTCGTCCCGAAAGGCAAAACGGTTGTTCTCGGCCTCGTCAGCTCCAAGCTCCCCCGCATGGAAGATCCCGCTGATCTTGCCAAGCGCATCGAAGAAGCATCTCGCTACGTTCCCATGGAAAATCTTGCCCTGAGCCCGCAATGCGGCTTCGCTTCGACGGCGGAAGGCAACTTGATCACAGAAGACACGCAGTGGGCCAAATTGAAGCTCGTCGCAGATACGGCCCGCCGCGTCTGGGGCTGATTCGACTTTCACCAGGAAAACGAAGGAGGCGCTAAATCATGCTGCAAGATCTTCGCTTCGCTCTACGACAGCTTTTGAGAAGCCCGGGCTTCAGCCTCGTCGCGATCCTGACACTCGCTTTGGCGATCGGAGCGAACACCGCGATTTTTTCCGCTATCGATGCGGTGCTCTTGCATCCCCTGCCTTATCCTGATCCGGACCGGCTCCTCATTGTTCAGGAGACTCTGCCTCGCTATTCGTTGCACGGCATCGCACCAACCGCTGCGGACTACACGGAATTCCGCCGCCAAGATAAATGCTTCAGCCAGATCGCCGCAGTGACGGGCGCCGTGGCGACTTTGACCGGTGACGGGCAGCCAGAGGATGTCCCCGCACTGCGGCTCACTTCCAGCACGTTTCCCATGCTCGGCGTGGTCCCGATTCTCGGTGGCCTCTTCACCGCCGATGACGATCAGCCCGGCAGGGATCACGTCGTCATCCTCTCCGAAGGATTGTGGACGCGCCGCTACGGCCGCGATCGATCGATTGTCGGGAAGAACATTCAGATCAATCGCGAAAGCTATCGCATTGCCGGCGTGATTCGGCCAATTCTCGACTATCGCGTTGCCGCCAATTTATGGATGCCCCTCGCCTTCAGTCCTTCGGAAACCGCGCCGGGCACACGAGGTCCGCATAACATTGACGTAATCGGGCGGCTCAAGCCCGGCGAAACCATCCAAATAGCGCGCGATGAATTTCGCCGCATCGGCGCCGGCATCGTCGAACAGTATCCGGACCAGGCCGCTATGGATCGCGGATTTTCCATTGACCTGAAGCCGCTCGCGGAAAAGCAGGCAGGCGATTTGAAGTCGCCATTGCTCATGCTATTCGCGGCGGTGAGTGCTCTGATGTTGATAGCCTGCGCTAACGTTTCGAATCTTCTGCTGGCCCGTGCGATGGCGCGCCGCAGGGAGATCGGCATTCGCTCGGCGGTGGGCGCGTCGCGCGGCCGCGTGATACGGCAGTTGTTGACGGAAACTCTGCTGCTTGGCTCCGTTGCCGGCGCTGCGGGGGCTCTTCTCGCGCTCTATGGACTTCATCTTTA
This sequence comes from uncultured Acidobacteriota bacterium, assembly GCA_963833345.1. GTDB lineage: Bacteria > Acidobacteriota > Terriglobia > Acidiferrales > UBA7541 > Acidiferrum. The sequence continues at coordinate 5,903,835 of CAWHXI010000002.1, forward strand.
CGCACAGTTCGGTCCCGTTGGTTTGATTCGGGGAGCCTCCCCTTCCCTCAACGCGTGGGTCATGGGGTTTTCCGTATTCGTATCAATTGTCGCGAGCACGCTGTTTGGCCTCGCGCCCGCTCTCGAGACCTCGCGAGTCGATATTGTCGAAACGCTGAAAGAGGGCGCAAGGGGATCGGCTGGCGGACGCAAGCTTTTGCGGGAGTCGATGGTCGCGTTCGAAGTCTGCATTTCTCTGGTTCTGTTGATCGGCGCCGGCCTGCTGGTGAGGAGCTTTGTTCGCTTGCAGCACACCAGCCCCGGTTTTCAGTCAGAAAATGTTCTGACCGCGTTCGTCTCCTTACCCGTCGCGCAGTACAAGGAGCCCGCGCAAAGGGCCGCCTTCGGACGATCGCTGCTCGAACGCGTCCGCTCGATTCCGGGCGTGCGCTCTGCCGCGACGGTCGATTTCCTTCCATACAATGGCGGCCCGGGAAGCGGTGGCGTCGAGATCGCAGGCCATCCCAGAAATCCAAACGAACCTCAGCAAATCATTTGGCAAACTCGAGCTTCGCCCGGGTTCTTCGCAACTCTCGAAATCCCGCTCTTGCGTGGCCGCGATATCGCCCCCTCTGACGAGCAGGGCTCACCTGGAGCGGCGGTCATCGACGAGCTAGTCGCTGAGGAATTATTTCCGAACGTCGACCCGCTTGGTGAACAGATCAAGGTCCCGCTAGCAGGAGGCACATTCACAGTCGTCGGCGTGGTTGCCGCGACGAAATCTTTCAGCCTGTCTGCCCCGCCCGAGCCCCGAATCTACTATTTCGGGCCACAAGTTCCATTCGGCTCGCTGGCCATCGTAATGAAGACGGTGTATGACCCTCTCGCTTTGGTCTCAGCGGTGCGGCGCGAAGTTACCACGATCGATTCCAGTTTGCCGGTCGACCTCTCGAGCATGGATCAGATCCTGGCTGATTCGCTCGCCCGCCAGCGATTTTCAATCCAGCTGATGGCCGTGTTCGCCTTGCTGGCAGGCCTCCTCGCGGCCATCGGCATCTATGGCGTGATGGCCTGCCTAATCCATCAGCGGCGGCGCGAATTCGGAATTCGAGTCGCTCTCGGCGCGCGGTCCGCCGACGTGCTCGCGTTGGTCTTGGGGCAGGGACTGATTCCAGTAGCTGCCGGCCTGATCGCCGGAATTGCAGGCGCTCTCGGACTGACGCGCCTGCTGAAAAGCCTGCTCTTTGAAGTCAGCCCGACAGATCCTCTGATCTTCAGTGCGGTTTCGATCGGACTAACGGCCGTCGCTCTCGCGGCCATGGTCATTCCGGCACGACGCGCCACTCGTGTGGACCCGCTGGATGCCCTGCGTCACGAATGAGCGCTTCTGGCGCGTTCTGCATCCACTTGAGGCCGCTTGACTTTCCGGAGATCGGGGAGAAAAATCGTCGCGCCCGAGACTATTTCGAGAATGAATGCCGTACATGTCTGAGTTTCATTTCAGCGTTGCTCGTCCATCCTCTCGCGCGGCAGAAAAGAGGCAGTATGTTTTCGACCCCTTATATTGGCGGCAAGACAATTGAGGCGCCTCCGTCCGCGTTTTCCGATGTCATCAACCCTGCAAATCAGAAGCCCTTTGCGCGCATCTTCATGGCGCAAGAGCAGCATATGCGCGCCGCCATCGATGCCGCCGAAGCGGCCAGGAAATCCTGGGGCGACACACTCGCCGCGCAACGCGAAGCGATCCTCATGCGCGCCGCCGATGAACTCGAGAAGGCATCGGAGGAAATGATTGAACTCTTAATCGAGGAAGCAGGCTCGACCTTTGGCAAAGCCCATTTTGAAGTGCCCTTCGCCGCAAATTTGGTTCGCTCGATTGCTGGCGAGGCGCGCCGCATTCGCGGCGACGTTTTTCCTTCCGACGTGCCGGGAATGATCTCCATGGCCATTCGCCGCCCCCTGGGAGTCGTGGCGGGCATTTCTCCCTTCAATTTCCCAGTCGTGCTTTCTCTCAAAAAAGTTGCGTTCGCGCTCGCCTGCGGAAACACATTTGTGCTCAAGCCGTCGGAAGAGACTTCGCTCGTCGGGCTGAAGCTTGCGGAAATCTTTGAACGAGCCGGAGTGCCAGCTGGTGTTTTCAACGTGGTTCCTGGTGACGGTCCATCGCTCGCGAAGGTGCTCATCGACGATCCCCGCGTGAAACTTGTTTCCTTCACAGGATCGACAGCGGTGGGACGAATTATTGCTGTCGAGTGCGCCAAGCGCGGTAAACGCTGTGTCCTCGAAATGGGTGGAAAGAGCCCGCTGATCATTCTCAAAGACGCTGATTTGGATTACGCAGTGGACACCGCGTGTTTTGGCATTTTTATTCATCAAGGGCAAATCTGCATGGCCGGTTCGCGCATTATCGTCGAAGCGCCAATCTATGAAGAATTTCTGAAACGCTTCACCGCGAAAGCGCAGACGATGAAGGTCGGCGATCCGCTCGATCCGCACACTGTCATTGGCCCTCTGATCCGTTCTTCGCAATGCCCGATGATCGACAAGAAAATCAAGGAAGCCGTAGCGGCCGGCGCGCGCCTGCTGACTGGCGGAAAATACGAAGGCAATTTTTATCACCCGACCGTTGTAGCGGACGTGACGCCGGACATGGCAGCGTTCCGCGACGAACTGTTTGGCCCCGTCGCTGCGGTAACGAAAGCGAATGATGCGGATCACGCGCTCGCACTCGCCAATAGTTCAACTTACGGTCTGTCCTCCGCGGTGCTCACGAATAATCTGCAACTCGCGATGCGCTTTGCCCTCGAACTCGAAGCAGGTATGGTCCATCTGAACGGCCCGACAATCCATGACGAAGGCACCGTCCCCTTCGGCGGCGTAAAAGATTCTGGCATGGGCCGTGAAGGCGGCCGCTGGTCCACCGATGAAATGACCGAAGTGAAATGGGTCACCATCCAAACAGGCCGGCGTCAGTATGCATTCTAGCCCGCAATCTGCAACTCTATGTAAGGGCACGATAGATCGTGCCCTCTTCTGTAGGCCGCGCGCGATGATCGCATACCGTTGCTACAGGATCGCGCCTCTCCTTTCAGCGCGCGCTTTCCTCATCCTAGAACAGCGTTATTGGCGCGATCTTCATCTTCGGTGCTTGCGCGGAAACCCGGAAACGCCGGAGGCGTGCCACACCCCTCTAAACCTGGAGAATCCCTATCCGATCAAATATCAAAGAAAACTGTCTCTCCTTCACCTTGCAGCTTGACGTTCCACTCAAGCTCCCCGGTCCGTCCCTCGATTCTCTTCGCAATTAGCGTCTCGCGACGGCCGGGCTCAACGAGTCTCAAAGCAAAATCTTCTGCGTTGCTCGGTTCCTCGGGAAAGTAAATTCGAGTGACAAGCCGCCGAAGCAGCCCACGCGTAAAAACCGAAACCGCGAGATGCGGCGCTTGCAGTTTTCCATCCGGCCCGGGAACGCGCCCCGGCTTAATCGTCGTAAAACGAAATCTTCCCGCGTCATCGGTGGGGACGCGCCCGTAGCCAGTAAAGCCCGAGTCTGTCGGTTTTTCCTGCGGATCATCCGGATGAGCATACTTGCCGTTCGAATTCGCTTGCCAGATTTCGACGATTCCATCGGGCACTGGTTTGCCATCGCCATCGAGGATCCGGCCCGCAATTTCTACGCGTTCACCGGAAACGCCAGGCCTCGCCAAATTGTCACGATAAAGCCAGGAGAAACCAATCCTGAAAAATGGTCCAACGGTCTGCCAGGTTGTGGCCTGAAGACTCATGATTTTTCTCCGTGCGCATGAGTCTCCATAGGAGTGCTTTCGCGTCCGCTCAAAACGATGTCGAAGCGGTAGCCCAGCGCCTGTGAGGGAATCGTGGTCTCCCAATCGAACTTCGAAATGAGCCGGTTCCGCGCTTTTTCATCTTCCGTGCAGTTGAAGATCGGATCGAAGGGAATCAAAGGATCGCCTTGGAAATACATTTGCGTCACGAGCCGCGTGGCGAACGCCGGACCGAACAACGAAAAATGAATGTGTGCCGGCCGCCAGGCATTGTGGTGATTTCCCCAGGGATATTCGCCCGGCCGAATCGTCACGAACCGATAGCGCCCATCGGAGTTCGTCCACGCACGCCCGCAGCCAGTGAAATTCGGATCGAGCGGAGCATTATGCTGATCAATGTTGTGCAGATACCTTCCTGCGGCATTCGCTTGCCAAATTTCGACGAGCGTGTGCGCCACCGGCCGGGAGTTTTCGTCAAGGACGCGTCCACTCACGATAATGCGTTCGCCGAGTGGCTCGCCGGAATGCTGCCGCGTCAGATCGCAAGCTTTCACATCAGCAATGTCCCGTTCGAACATCGGCCCTGTAATTTCAGAAAGCGTATGAGGAAGCACCACAAGTGGCTGCAGCGGAGCACGCTTAATCGAAGAGACATAGGGAGGGTGCAAATGAGGCGGCTGCGTGCCGGGGTTGTATCGCCGGTATCCCGGAATCTTATTCATCCAAGAACGCTCCTAATGACAATTCCACCGCGCCCGGCATTTTATGGCACGCCACACGCGCTCGCAATATCGATTATCGAAATATTGGCCGCATATCGGTCAATTTCGTGTAATCTCCTTCGCTGCATCCACTTTTTCGATGGTTGCTTCCAGGGGGATTCGAATGACCACCGCTATTTCTGATCCGCGCGCCCGGCAGGAAGTTTCAAGCGGACCCGCTTCGAAACGCCAAGTCTCAGGCAAGCCTAATCCAAAACCACAAGTCCAAAGCGGTTTGGCTTTGAAACAGCACATGCCGAACCGACCTGATTCGAAACATCAAGTTCCAAGCGGCCCATTCTCGAAACAGCAAGCTCCAAGTAGACCTGACTCGCAGCAAGTGCTTCCGGGCAAACCTGATTCGAACGTATCCGTTGGGCTGCCGCTTACGATGTCCGCGCAAATTGACGGATATAGCGGCGATCCCAATTTCATGACCTCGCTTGCGCGGGGCCTGGCAGTGATTCAGGCGTTTTCGCAACGGCAGTGCGAACTCACTGTTTCTCAAATCAGCGCGAAGACCGGCTTTTCGCGTGCTGCTGTGCGGCGTTGCCTATATACGCTCGCGAAACTTGGTTTCGCTGCCACGGATGACAGCAGGCATTTTCATCTCCGGCCCCGCGTGCTCGCGCTCGGTCATTCCTATATTTCTTCCATGCCGCTGGCGGCGATGGCGCAGCCGGTTCTCGAAAATGTCAGCCACATTTTGCATGAGTCCTGTTCGATCGCAACATTGGACCGGACGGACATCGTTTACATCGCTCGCGCGAACGTGACGCGAATCATGTCCATCGATCTCGTGGTGGGCAGCAGGCTGCCTGCGTTTTGTACTTCTATGGGCCGCGTTTTGATGGCCGAGCTCCCCGCAGAGATGCTCGATGAATTTCTAGCCCGAGTCGAATTCAAGCGATTTACGGATCGAACGGTAGCGAACGCCGAAAAGCTCCGCCAGATTCTGCGATTGGTGCAGCGCAATGGCTACTCCATTGTGGATCAGGAGCTGGAGTCTGGCTTGCGTTCCATGGCAGTTCCTATTCGTGATTCAGGTGGGAGAGTGGTTGCGGCACTGAACGTCGGCGCACACGCGCAACGCGTTTCGATACAAGACTTGCAGGTGCGATTTCTTCCGCACCTAAAAGCTGCGGCGCAGGAGCTCTGTCTAGTTGTCCGGTAACGCCGCGTCGTTGCGCGCAGCGACCTGCCCGATTACAGAATTTCTCGGGAGCGCAAAATGACTTGGGATAAAAAACAAAAAAAGAATGCGAGCGATATTCGCACGAACGCCCGATTAATGTCTTGACAGCCGCCGTTCGAAGCATTAGACCTGCACGCAATACGGGGTGTATTTAGGATTTTGATGGCGAAAATCGCTGGTTCGAATCGGCTGCGGGAGGGGGGAATCATGAGGAGAAGTTTAGGGGTATGGGCCTTCCTTGGGATCGTGATTCTGTGTGGCTGGGCGAAGCCGGCATTTTCTCAAGGTGGCGCGAGCGCCGCCCAGCTGAATGGAACGGTGCGTGACGCGAGCGGCGGTTCCGTTGCGAAGGCTTCGCTCACCTTGCGCGACATCGGCACCAATCGTACATACACCGCCGTTTCGAATGACAACGGTCTTTACGTCATCCCCAACCTTCCTCCCGGAAATTACGAATTGACGACGGAGGCCACGGGATTCGCCAAGTCTACGCAAACGGGAATCGTGCTGACAGTGGGCCAAGTCGCGACCATCGACGTCACCGTGAGCGTCGCGCAGAGTGCGGAAAAAGTGGTGGTCACGACAGAAACCCCGCCCGTCGAGCCAACGCGGACCGAAATTAGCCAGGTGATTGACACGAAGCAAATCCAGGACCTGCCCATCAGTGGCCGACTCTTCACAGATTTCGCGCTTTTGACGCCGGGAGTTGCCACGGGGCGCACAAGCTTGCAGTCCACCATCACGGAGTTCGAAGTCACGCGAATCTCGTTTGGTGGAATGCGCGATTTGAGCAACGCCGTCACGGTGGACGGGGCAGACACCATCAACACCGCGACTGGGTCGCAACGGTCCACGCCGTCACAGGAAGCAGTCAGCGAATTTCGTGTGGTAAACAACGGATTTGGAGCGGAATACGGGCGAGCGCTCGGTGGGATCGTCAACATCGTCACGAAGTCGGGCACAAACAATTTCCATGGGTCGGCTTACGACTATTTGCAGAATAACGCGACCGACGCGCGATCCCTGCTGCAGCCCGCCCCCCAAGGGGACACTCTCCAACAAAATCAATTTGGCGGGACCTTTGGCGGCCCAATAAAGAAAGACGAGACTTTTTTCTTTGCGAATTATGAAGGCCAGCGGCGCGGCCAGTCTCCCACGTACCCAACCACGCTTGTGGGACCGGTGAGCCTTTCGAACGGAACGCAATCCACAGAACTTGCGCTCATCAACCAGGCCAAAGAAGCCCTGGGACTTCTTCCGGAGAACCTCAATATTTTGACAACAAAAAACACTGACAACGGGCTTATTAAAATCGATCAGCAGTTCGGCAAGAACAATCGCCTGTCGGTCCGATACAACATCTTCGACGGACGTGAAACGAACTTGCTGGTTGGCGACACACTGGATGGCGGAGGCATTGGAGCGCCCAGCAGCGGTCACGATGCATACATTCGGGATCAAGCTCTCGTAGGGGTCTTCAATACGCAGATTTCTCCGGACCTTGTAAACACCGCTCTCATGCAATGGTCGCGCCGGCACTATAACTTCCCAGGGGTGACCGGCCAGCCAAACTTGGATATCCCGAACGACCTGCTCTTCGGCCATAACTTTGGCGTGTTGGATGCGATTTATGAGAGCCGAGTGCAAGCCGCCGACTCCGTAAGCTGGGTCAAGGGATCGCATTTCGCGAAGTTCGGAGTGGACACAAATTTCATCAATAACTTCGTGATCTGGCCGGGATTCACGCCGATGCGCATCGTTCTGCCGGGCATCAACTGTCTGGTGGAGTTCGCTAATTTCGTGAACCCGGGCGCTGACGTGCCCTCCTCGCTGAATCCCGGCGACACGTGTCCTCTGCCGCCGGTTTTGGATGGCACGCCAATCGTGTTCTGGGGAGCTCCGGTCGGACCTGGCAACGTAACGCCTGGCTTTGAGCCGCCGTCGCTCTGCGCCCCAACCGGTTGCACTCCGAACAGCTGGTCGAACGCCTATCTTCCTTCACAAACTGTGAATTTCTCGGAAACTCTGAACCACGCCTACTATGGGTTCTACGGGCAGGATCAGTGGCGAATCACTCCGAAGCTGACGTTTAACTATGGATTGCGGTATGACTTCGAGACGGGCTTGTCCAAGCAGATCAATCCGGACTACCGGGGCTGGCAGCCCAGAGTTGGGCTTGCCTATGCTTTGGACAAACATACGGTCATTCGGGCCGGATTTGGAATATTCGATGACCGCTACAACCTCTCGTTCCTGTTTATTACGCAGCCGCAGAAGCCCGTGATTATTCCCAATGAAAACTTGCCCGGGATTCGAGAAGGCGCAAACTCGGCAACTTGGATCTTGAACCAGTTGACGCCTGGGCCGCCAAACCCCGGAGGGCAAGTGATCCTTCCAGCGCAGGCAGCCGCAACCTTGATCACTACGGGCGTGGTGCCGCCGCAATATATTACCGGGCCCGCAGGATTAACCGTGACTGCCGGCGCGGGAATGGTTGACCATTTCAGCCGCATTCCTTACTCGGAGCAGGCCAATCTGCAGATTGACAGAGAACTTGGCCATGGCCTTGTAGTCAGCGTCGGGTATCTATTTGTTTCGGCGCATAAGCTAGTCCGTGCGGAAAACTTGAACGTCTGCCCTCAAGCGGGCACGACAAACGCGGCCACAAGCTGCCCCGCGGCAGGCCCACCACCTCCAGACTGGCCAGCCGGGAAAGCCAATTTCGCTGGAGCTCTCTATACCAATTCTGGTTTGCTCTACTACACCGACAACAGCGGGAACAGCGTCTACCATGGTGGCATGGTGCAGGCTACGCAGCACTTCGGGCAATACTTGCGCTTTAATGCCAACTATACGTATTCGAAGACCCTAGATGACGGTACCTTCACAACCTTCGTGAGCACGCCGCAGGACTTCTATGATAGGCCTCTGGAGCGGGCCAACTCGAACCAGGACATCCGCAACCGGTTTATTGCCAATTTCACGGCCGATGGACCCGCGAAGACACTTCTGCGGAACTTCGAACTCAGCAGCATAATCACGGCACAGTCCGGCCGTCCGTTCACCATGTTTGTGGGCTTCGATGCCAACGGGGACACAAACCCCGTGACGGATCGCGTTGGAGACGCCGCCCGAAACACCTACTGGGGCGATTCTCTGGTCGCGTGGGACCTTCGGGTATCGCGATATTTCACTTTCCGCGAGACCAACCGGATCGAGTTCGCCGTGGACGCGTTCAACGCCTTAAACCGCGCCAACGTCGACGAAGTGACGTCGGTGTATGGAACGTATAACTTCTGCAATGGGCAGGTTCCTGCCCACTATAAGGATGCAGCGTCCATAGCCATCCAGACGGTACAAAACGTAGGTGGTTGCCCCGCCGCTGGTCCTCCGGTTCCGAATCCGCTCTTCGGCGGTCCGCGAACTATGTTTAACCCGCGGCAAATGCAGTTTTCGTTGAAGTATTCATTCTGAGGACTCGCGGCGTACAGGGCGGAGCGAGAATTGTATGTCGTTCCATCTTGCACGCGCATACCATGGGAGCAAGCTAGCCTAGACCCAGAGACCTCTCTCTTTCTACCCAAGCAATCAACAGCGCCGCAGGGCAATCAAGCGAATAGGCTTATACTGAGCCCCTTAAACCAGTTCTCGCGGATTACTTTAAGCCGCAGGTGTTACGAGGGCACTAAGGGGAAGAAGGGCACAATGCCGCTGACCTTTAAAGATGTCCGCAAGTTGGCCTTAGCGCTCCAGAACGTAGAAGAAGGCACATCGTACGGAACGCCAGCATTTAAAGTTGGCGGCAAGCTAATCGCGCGTCTTAAAGAGGATGGAGAATCGCTCGTTGTGGGTACGACCTTCGAGGAGCGCGAGGAGATGATGGCCGCGGAGCCGGAGACCTACTACATCACCGATCATTACTTGAAGTATCCATGGGTTCTGGTTCGCCTCTCGCAGGTGCATGCCGATGCGCTGCGAGATCTGCTCAGCAGGTCCTGGCGGTTAGCACGAATGATGCCTCGGAAAGCATCTACGCGGAAGACAACAGACCGGACGCGGTGAGAATTCGAGTAGGAACACGATTGAGCGCACGGCACCGATTTCGAACGCTCTTTTTTGGGTAGTGTCGAAGATCCGCAAGATCAGGATAATACGCGCAGCTTGGCGCGGTGATTTTTCGAGATCGATCGACGATCAAGGATTACGTCGCTTTATTGCACAGGTGAATGCGTTTCTTGAGGTCCGAGGAGGTATTCGAATGGATGAACGCCAGCGATACGAACAGGGGATGAAGACGCGCCGCGCCGTGTTGGGAGACGCACATGTTGATGCGACGCTGAAAAACCGGAATGAATTCACGGATGCGTTTCAGGATTTCATCACGCGCTACGCGTGGGGAGAAATCTGGAGCAGACCTGGGCTGCCAAAAGAAACGCGGAGCATGCTTACGCTGGCCATGATGGTTGCGCTGAATCGTCCCGACGAACTGCGAATGCACTTGCGGGCGGCATTGAACGTCGGCGTAACGCGCGAACAGATTCAGGAAGTGCTGTTGCAGAGCGCGATCTATTGCGGTTTGCCTGCGGCGAATGCGGCGTTTCATATCGCGATGGAAGTGTTCTCCGAGCAGCAACCGTGAAAGATTTTATGAGAGGTATTAGGGACTGAAGGCGACGCTACGTGAGAACTCAAGTCGGAATCGTCGGGGCTGGACCGGCCGGGTTGTTGCTCTCCCACCTTTTGCATTTGCAAGGAATCGAATCGGTCGTGCTGGAGGCGCGGAGCAGGCAGCACGTCGAGGAACGCGTGCGCGCGGGAATTCTCGAGCAGGGCACTGTCGATTTGCTGAACGATAAAGGAGTGGGCGCGCGAATGATGCGGCAGGGACTTGTGCATCACGGAATCGAATTGCAATTTGGGCATGAAAGACACCGCATCGATTTTCAAGAACTTACCGGGGGGAAGTCGGTGATGGTGTATGCGCAGCACGAGGTGTTGAAGGACCTCATCGAGGCGCGGATTGCTGCGAGAGGGCAGCTTTTGTTTGATGTTGAAGACGTCAGCGTGAGTGAGTTTGACGGTGCGGCGCCGAAGATTCATTTTCGCAAGGACGGATCGCTGCAAGAGCTGAGCTGCGATTTCGTCGCGGGGTGCGACGGCTTTCATGGAGTCTGCCGGCCATCGATTCCGGCGGGAGCGTTGAAAATATTCGAACGGATTTATCCGTTCGCTTGGCTGGGAATTCTCGCGCAGGCGCCGCCTTCCTCGAAGGAGCTGATTTACGCGTACCACGAGCGAGGTTTTTCTTTGCTCAGCATGCGTTCGCCAGAGATTTCGCGGCTTTATCTTCAGTGCGCACCTGACGAAGACATTGCAAATTGGTCCGACGCACGGATTTGGCAGGAGCTTCATACTCGGCTCGAGTGCATCGATGGTTGGAAGCTTGCGGAGGGGCCCGTGATTCAGAAGGGCATCACCGGGATGCGCAGTTTTGTGGTTGAGCCAATGCAGTATGGAAGGCTTTTTCTAGCGGGAGACTCGGCACACATCGTTCCTCCTACAGGAGCCAAAGGGCTCAATTTGGCAGCGGCGGATATTCGCGTGCTTTCGCGTGCTCTTGGGGAATATTTCGCTTCCGGAAAAACGCAGCTCCTGGAGACTTATTCGGCGACTTGTTTGCGGCGAGTCTGGAAAGTGCAGCGTTTTTCGTGGTGGATGACTTCGATGCTGCATCGCTTTTCCGATGACAACGCGTTCGATCAACGCCGCCAGCTTGCCGAGTTGGATTATGTGACGAGCTCGCGTGCTGCTTCCGTGTCACTTGCTGAAAATTACGTCGGCCTGCCAATGGACTGAGGCGTTTGTTCGCTGTACAGAGAGGAAAAAAGAGTGCCAACTACGAAGCGATATCAAACCGGCTTGGTGATTCTTTTTTTCTTCACATGGGGCAGCGTTTTTCTCGCGCGCATGAGCGTTTTGTATTTGGCGCCGTTTATCGCGCCAGATCTTCATTTGAGTCACGCGCAGGTAGGGCTATTAGCGTCGGCCTTGGCACTTGCCTGGGCGGGGTCGGGTTTGATTTTCGGAGCGGTCTCCGATCGGATCGGGCGGCGTCCCGTTCTGATTCCAACTGTCTTTCTTTTTTCTGTGTTTTCCTGGCTCTCCGGGATTGCGCGGTCATTCGCTGAGTTGCTAGCCATTCGAACGCTGATGGGAATCTCTGAGGGACCGACGTGGCCGACGATGACATCGATGATTGAAGCGTCTTCCGAGCCGAAGAGCCGCGGACGCAACATAGGAATCGTTGTTAGCGCAAGCGCTCTGGCGGGGTTGGCGCTAGCGCCGATATTGACGACCCAAATCGCGGCACGATTCGGATGGCGTGCAGCTTTTTTCGTCACGGGAATTCCCGGAATCGTTCTTGGCATTCTGATTTGGAAATTTGTGAAGGAACCAGACGCGGGCTCGCTCCACCATTCCAAACCTTCGGTCAAGGATTATTTGTCGCTCCTTCGGTACCGCAACATGCTGCTTTGCTGCGTCGGAGCAGCGGGCTTCATGACCTGGCTGTTTGTGATGCACTCCTTCGCGCCTCTATACATTACGGAGGTTTCGAAGCGGTCCGCCACAACCGCAGGATTCATCATTGGCGCCGGCGGATTGGGCGCATTCATGTGGGGCTGGATTTTCCCCTGGATTTCCGACCGCGCGGGACGGAAACCAATACTGATTTTTGTTGCGCTGATTTCGGCGATGGCGCCGCTAACCTACCAGGTACCGATCCTTATTGCGCATCCGTGGCTGATGGGGGGTGCCGGATTCCTCGTCAATGGCGGGCAGGGCATCGCGCCACTGGTATTGGTGCTGGTTCCGACGGAAAGCGTTCCCGCAAAGTTTGCGGCCACCGCTATTGGGCTGGCGACACTTGTCGGAGAAATTGTTGGCGGGGCGATAGCTCCCGCTCTGGCTGGCGCTGCGGCAAACCGTTATGGCCTCGGAGCACCGCTATGGATTGCCAGCGCTGGAGCAATTTTGGTTTTGCTTGCGTCTCTGTTTATGACGGAGACCGCTCCATCCAAGACGGGCGGGCTGAAGAACGCCTGATCTGCTACCAAGCACGTTTTGAGATCTTTGAGCCGTCTGCGGTGGAGTGGCGCGCCCGGCCAGACTCGAACTGGCGACCCTCTGCTTAGAAGATATGCAGTACAAAACTCTAAGTGCCGCTGCTGGTGTCGCTTACAGGGGAACGTGCCATTTATCTCGCTCTTGAGTTGGACTGAAGTTGGACTGAAATGGCTGGTGTACGATAGCAAGGTTGTGGACGCTCCGTTCGAGTGAAATGCGAGTGGCCGTGCGTGATGACCTCCCGGCTCGCGCCTTTTGGGCGTTGACCAAGTTTGTTCGATCCAGGGACCTGTGCTCCTCTGAACTCCGCTACGGCTCAATGTCGTCCATGTAACTTATTACGCGACCTCCTCCTATGTCAATTTCACAGGTGCCCCTAGTTTTGGCGAGGCACAAGTCTATCTTGATCCAAGAACGTCAGACATTTTGGAGAAACTCTTTGACACGGTGAAACGCTTGACCATCGTGCCTCACTACCAAGACACCGGTTGATTTCCCGGGCTGCCCACTCCTGAGAGGAGGACACGCTCATGGCAGGCACTTGGCAGGCATTGACCCATCAACCCACCTTCAACACCAGCACCATGATCCTTCTTTCCAACGGCAGAATCATGGTCCAGGAAGAAGCCACGAAACACTGGCACGCCTTAACGCCAGACCTTCACGGTAGCTACGTCGATGGTACATGGTCCCCCCTCGCCGACATGAGCTTCTGGCGTCGCTACTACGCCTCCGGCATGCTAAAGGACGGCCGCATTGTCCTTATCGGCGGAGAGCAAAGCGGGGTCGGGGGCGACACCAACAAGGGTGAGATCTACGATCCTGTCTCCGATAGCTGGAGTCCCATGGCTTCTCCTCCGGGTTGGGCTAAGGTGGGTGATGCCGCCTGCTGTATTTTGCCCAGCGGCGACCTGATGATCGGGTCGATCAACTCCACCGCATGCGCCATATACGATCCGGTAACAAACTCTTGGTCCAGCGCCGCCAGCATGGCCGTCACATCGAGTGAGGAGACCTGGATTCTGCTTCCCGACGATTCCATCGTGACCGCGCAATGCTTCGCTCCCTATCACTCCGAGAGATACAGCATCTCCTCCAACGCCTGGAAAAACGAGGGTGTCCTGCCAGTCAGCATTATCGACCATCTCATGCACGAAGTCGGCCCCGCCTTGCTCATGTACAACGGCAAGGTCATTTTCTTTGGGGCAGCCGATGTGGGTGGCCACGGCAAAACCGTCCTTTACACTCCACCGGCAGTCTACACCGGCACCGGCACATGGACCCAAGGTCCGGATATCCCGAAGATCGGCGGCAAAACCATCGTGTGCAACGATTGTCCGGCTGCCCTGCTTCCCAACGGCAAAGTCTTGGCCGCCTGCGCCCCGTTCGCAGTGAATAACTGGGGCTCTCCTGTTTACTTCATCGAATACGATCCGTTCGGCAACACCCTTGTGCAGGCGCCTACTCCTCCGAACAATGCTGCGCAACTCTACTGGAGCCGCTTCATGCTTACACCGACCGGGCAGGTATTGTTCAGCCCCAGCTCCAGCCACGTCGAATGCTACACCCCGGATGGCGGCCCACAAGACGCTTGGCGACCGGTGATTACGTCAGTCACCCGGCACGGCAACTCATCTGTGACGGACTACTACCATCTGAAAGGACTGCAGTTGAACGGGCTTTCGCAGGCAAATATTTATGGCGACGATTGCAATCCCTCCACCAATTATCCACTCGTCCGCCTCCACAACCTCAAAACCAATCAGGTCTTTTTTGCCCGCACCTATCATTTCAGCACCAGGGCTGTGTCCACCCCAAACGCTCCGCAGTCCTTCCGCTTCTCCGCGGCGCACATCCCGCACGGGCACTATGAACTCTGCGTGATCGCCAACGGCATCAGCTCGCACTGCATCCACTTCGGCCACCACCACCCGCAAAAACTTTGCGGCTGCGACATCTGCCGCAGGTTTGAACCCCAATGCACTTGCCACAAAGATTGCAAGCCCGATCCCTGCTCTGAAGAGGCTCTTGTGATCGAACCCGAAATCATCGAGTTGCGCAGCGAAATCAAGCAACTGAGCAACAGCATTCACCGCCTCACTTCTGCGATCAAAATCGAGGAACCCCATCGCGAAAGCAAGGAAGTCACCAAGGGAGAAGAAGAAGAACGCGAGAACCGAGATGAGGATGGTGATCAGAAGAAGGTCCGGAAAGGCGGAAAGTAAGACCGCGGATCGTGGAATGAACCGTTGACGGCTCGAAGATCGTGCCAGGAATTGAGGCGCTCTCATTTGTCCACCTGATCAATGTCTGCGCGACAAGACTGCCCGTTCGCAGAGTCAGTTCATGCGATTTCATTGAGCTGCTCACAATGACCGAGAAATGAAACGCGCAAATAACGGAATCCACCCGGGCATTTGGCCGGCCGCCGGTTCGGACGCCCAAGTATCCAATCAAAGCGTGACCTGCGCTGTGGCGAATTGACGGGCGGTATGTGATTCGAATCCATTCGGCGGGTCTCGGGAGGTTGCTATGGACCCAAAGAAAAAAGTCTTCGAGATACGCGGCACGGTTACTGGCCGCAAGGGCGAGCCACTCCGCGACGCCCGCGTCGTTGTCTGGTGGCAACACATCCGCGAGCGCAAGGAACTCGTTGCGGGCGGAACCTCGGAGCGCGGAACTTATCGCTTCACGTACGAGATCCCCGAGCACGCACCGGAGCCGGTCCTGTTGGTTGTCGAGGCATTGTCCGAGTACCTCGACGCGCCGATGTTGTCGCCTTTGACTCCGGCCCAAGCAGATCTGGAGGTTGATCTCGCCTTCGAGCAGGCCGATCAGTCTGAGTGGGCAACACTGGTGCGTTCGATCGAACCGTTGCTCGACGGTCTCAAGCTTAGCGAACTCGTCGAAAACAGCACACACCAGGACATCTCCTTCCTGGCTCGCGAAGTGGGCAAGAGCACCGAAGTCGTGATGCGCGTCGCCGTGTCGGCCAGGCTCGACGCAGCGTTCAAGATTCCCGCAGCCGCCTTCTACGCCTTTCTCCGGCAACAAATCCCAGCGGGGCTGCCCAGCCCTCTTCTCGACGCCAGCGAGAATTTCACGCTGATGGATGCACTGGTCACCCGCATTGGCTCGCTCATATTCGCTCTGTCGGCGCAGGTCCAGACACAAACACTCACAGGCGCCGTGGCTCTCGACCTCATCGGCCCCCAGTTCACCAAGCAAATCCCGCAGATCGTCACCGAATTGCAGGCCTTGCACACTACGGACCTGCTCAATCAGCCCTACCTCGTCGGAAACACGACCCTGGCCCAACTCCTGACGGTTGCAGCACTCCCACAGGCCAAACAACAAACCTTTGCGCAGGCGCTAGCCAACAATACCCAGTCGATTCGTAACTTCTGGCGCATCTTGGGAGATGGGCAACATGGCTTCACAGCGGCGGAAGCCTCTATGATCGAGCGCACGCTCTCCGTCGGCGCCTTCGTGAAAAATTTTGTGCCTCTGGTGCAGAACCTCGTCCAGGGATTTACTTCGGGAACCTACAAAACGCTGCCCGACTTAGCCCGGCTGAGTCTGCAGGATTGGGTTCAGTTGGTCACCCAGACCGGTCCGCCGCCGGGGATTGATGCCGCGGGGGCAGCCGGCCCGGTACAGGTATTCGCGAGTGTGGTCTATACCCGTGTGACCCGTGCCTACCCGACAGCCGCTCTTTCTGGAAGAATTGCAACCGGCACCTTCGTTCCTCCCCCACAGCAGAAACCGCTCATCCAGTTCTTCCAGAATAACCCCGGCCTCGAACTGATCAAGGACAACATCCCGACCTATCTCGCGAGTCAGGGGGAAAACGCGTTTACGGGAATCAACAAAGACGACCAGGCGGCGGTGGTGGCCAATGCCCGGAGTTTTCAGCGTGTGCTCCGCGTGGCGCCGGACCCGGATGTGACTCAAAACCTGCTCGGCCTCGGCATCAAGTCCGCCACCCAAATCGCATCGCTGGGTCAACAACAGTTTTTTCTCAAGGCCACAGCGGCTGGTCTCACCAAGCCTGAGGTCAACAAGGCTTTTCACGCTGCCGCGCAACGCTATGCCAGTCTCGTCTCGCTCTTCACGCAATTCAACAAGGACTCCCTTGGAATCTGGCCGCAGGGAATGGGCCAGCTTTCGAATTTGGATGGTGTGGTGCAACAGGCGATTCAGCGCGACCAGTCTCTCGCCACGCTGTTTGGGTCGCAGGATTATTGCGCCACCGACGACTGCACATCCGTCTTGAGCCCGGCCGCCTACCTCTGTGATCTGCTCCTGTGGCTTCGCAACCACCCGCAGGGCGCGCAGACAGCGCTTGATGTATTAGACAGCCGGCGGCCGGACATCCGGCACCTTCTTCTCAACTGCCCGAACACGGATACGGAGTTGCCCTATATCGACTTGGTGAATGAACTGCTTGCGGACAAGATCAGCCCGCCGATTGATTCCATCTTCACCTCGTATGTCCAGGAAGCACTGATTAACGGCACAACCTACTATTACATCGTTACAGCCGTAAACGCAGTGGGCCAGAGTGCGGCTTCTCCTCAGGTTTCCGCAGCACCGGCTGCAGCCGTCGCCGTTCCGACAGCGCCAGCGGGCGTCACTGCTACGCCCGGCGATACGCAGATAACCATTGCGTGGAATGCGGTGCCGGGAGCAACCAGCTACAACATCTACTGGTCCACGACAGCTGGCGTAACCACGGCAAACGGGGCCAAGATAGCCGGTGCTGCGAATCCGTACATCCAGGCAGCGCTCGTCAACGGCACAACCTACTATTACATCGTTACAGCTATAAACGCAGTGGGCGAGAGTGCTGTTTCTCCTCAGGTTTCCGCAGCACCGGCTGCAGCCGTCGCCGTTCCGACAGCGCCAGCGGGCGTCACTGCTACGCCCGGCGATACGCAGATAACCATTGCGTGGAATGCGGTGCCGGGAGCAACCAGCTACAACATCTACTGGTCCACGACAGCTGGCGTAACCACGGCAAACGGGGCCAAGATAGCCGGTGCTGCGAATCCGTACATCCAGGCAGCGCTCGTCAACGGCACAACCTACTATTACATCGTTACAGCTATAAACGCAGTGGGCGAGAGTGCTGTTTCTCCTCAGGTTTCCGCAGCACCGGCTGCAGCCGTCGCCGTTCCGGCAGCGCCAGCGGGCGTCACTGCTACGCCCGGCGATACGCAGATAACCATTGCGTGGAATGCGGTGCCGGGAGC
Source organism: uncultured Acidobacteriota bacterium (assembly GCA_963833345.1). Lineage (GTDB taxonomy): Bacteria > Acidobacteriota > Terriglobia > Acidiferrales > UBA7541 > Acidiferrum. The sequence goes on from CAWHXI010000002.1 coordinate 5,921,935, forward strand.
AACCAGCTACAACATCTACTGGTCCACGACAGCTGGCGTAACCACGGCAAACGGGACTGAAATCACCGGAGCTTGGAACCCTAAATGGAAGCAAACGTCGGCGAACAGGACCGCCGCCGATTTGAGCGCCGCTCCTGAGTATTTCAATCAGGGAGCGTATGTCACCCTTTTCGGCGCCAGCTACCCGTTTATGTTGCCGTACAGCGCCGGCTTGGACGAACTCCGCACGTATTTGCAGAAGTTGAATCTGCCGTTGTGGCAAGTGCGGCAGGCTCTTCTCCCCCTCGCCGGCGCAACCGTCGCTCAGCAGGCCGCCGTCGCGGCCGAGCGCTTCGGCATGACCCCGCATGGAGAAGACCTGGTTGCCAATGCTAACTTTGTCTCTGTCCCGATTGCTTGGAACACCGCCAACCCACCGGTTGATGTCGCTCCCGTGCCCTCGTTCCTCCAGGCCACCTCGCTCACCTACGAGTCGCTGCTTGAGCTTCTCCAAGTGGCTTGGGTGCAGGGCGGTCTAAACGTTGGGATCCAGGGGATTGACGACACCTGCATGACAAACGTGCAGTCTCTCTCTCCATCGCCACTCGATGCTGGATTCTTGGATCGCGCGCACCGTTTTCTCAGGCTCTGGCTTTCCACGGGCTACAAAATGTGGGAGCTCGACCTCCTCCTGAGCGCCCCAGCCGTGGCCAACGGCACGCTGGACCAAAATGCGCTCGCGGCTCTGCTTTCCTTCCGGCAGCTTCAGGACGCAACTCGCTATGCCGTGGACCAGCAGCTCGCCTTTTACCAGAATATGGACACTGCGACGCACCGCGATCCAGACGGCAGCACCACCACCTCGCTCTATGCACAAATTTTCCTGAACCCGGCCGTGACTTCGGTTGCCCCTGACCAGGACTTGGCGGCCCTGCCAACCGGCGGCACCATCGCAGATCCTGTTTTGAGTGATCACTTGGCCGGCATTCAGGCCGCGCTGGGAGTCTCTGCCGGCGATGCAGCCACGCTCTTTGGTCTTACCAACAACCAGCTTACGCTGGCCAATCTCAGCCTCCTCTACCGCGTCAACGCCCTGGCTGCCGCAACGAAATTTTCAATTTCCAACCTTCTCAGTGTCGCCAGCCTCCTGAATCCTGCAGCGGCTAATCCCGCAGCGGCCCTCACGCCGCTCCTCGCCTCACCGGCGGCCACCTTGGCTTTCCTGGTTCAAGCGACAGCCATTCAGAAATCGAGCCTGAGTCTCGACGCCCTCACGTATCTTCTCACTCCACCTGTCGCCACCACGCTCACAGCGGCCATCACCGCCGCGCAGACCTCCATCACCGTGGCCAGCGACGTGTGGTTCCCGTCGGCTAACTTCTACGTAAGTATCGGTTCCGAGACATTGCTTGTGACCGCCGTGGGCGGTATCGGCAATGCAACTTGGACCGTCGTGCGCGGTCAGCAAGGCACTGCGGCGGCGGCGGCCGCGATCGGTGCAGCCGTCGGCCTCGTCGGCGGGTGGGCGACGACCACGCAGATGACTCAGGCGAACATTACCACTGCGCTTGGCGCGGTCCAGCAGGCCGTCGTTACACTGCTCTCCGCCAATACCACACTCGTTTCTCCCATCACCGCCGCTCAAACCTCCATAACCGTCGCCAGCAACGTTGGATTCCCAACACCGAACTTCACCGTCTCCATTGGCGCAGAGATTCTACTGGTGACGGCCGTCAGTGGCGTTGGGAGCACCACGTGGACCGTCGTGCGCGGCCAGCAAGGAACCGTCGCCGCCGCCGCCGCGAGCGGTGCAGCAGTGACGCCGACGGGAGACGACATCAATGGCAGCGTCATTACCACTGTCGCCGCCGATGCTCATACCGCTGCCGCCGCAGGCCTTGCCAATGACGTCAGTGCATTGATCCTGAATACGCTCGATGTGTCCGGCACCGGTAAGACGCTGTTGGCCGTTCTCACCAATCCCGCGTTTACGGGCTCAAGCAACCCCATAACGCCGGCGAACTTCCCGGACCAATTCCTGGCGATTCAACTCTTCGACAAAGTCGGTGTCCTGGTCCGCGGGCTTCATCTCGTCGTCACGGACCTCTCTTGGTTGATCTCCAATGTCGCTGTGTATGGCGGACTTGATTTTACTCAGCTCCCGGTCACCACTACCCAACTGCCGTTAAGCTTGTCGCCCTTGCTGACCACCTTAGTGATGATCAAACTAGCCCGCTTGTGGACTGCCGCTCCGCCTTCATCGTCCGTCCAGACCCTCTACGACGTTATTGGCGGGGTCGGCAGCGGTGGACTGGCCAATGCGGCCGCGGCCCAGACCGCGCTCGGCACCATCACCGGCTGGCCGCTTGTGGACATCGGATCGTTTGCCACCGCGCTGGGTTTGACATTTCCCGCAAACTACACCCAACCTGCAACGTATGATGCATTGCGAACACTCGAAGCAATGGCCACGACGGCTGCCGCCACCGGCGCACAGATTGTGAGCTGGGGCACAGTTTCACCGGACGAACAGACAGCAGAGAGCATTGCCGACGGTGCCCTGGGAGTCCTCAAGGGTCAGCAGCCTAGCAACGACGCGTGGCTGGCGCTTGCTCCTGCGCTCATGAATCCCATTCGTGACCGCCGCTCCGCTGCACTTCAAGCTTTTCTCATCGGCCAACGCGATGGCTTGGGCAATCTCATCTACGGGGATGCCGACGGCCTCTTCGACTACTTCCTGATAGATGTCCAGATGACGTCGTGCCAAGTAACCTCGCGCGTTGTCCAGGCCTATATAGCTGTTCAGATTTTCGTCGAACGCTGCCTGATGAACCTCGAAGCTCCAGAAGTCGTCGTCGATCTCACGAAGGACGACACCTGGAACCAGTGGCAGTGGATGAGCCGCTATCGCGTGTGGGAGGCTAATCGCGAAGTCTTTCTCTATCCCGAGAATTGGCTAATCGAATCGCAACGCCCTAGCCGCACCGAAATCTACCAGAAGCTCGAGCAGGAGGTGCGCCAGGGCCAGAGCACCGCCGACTACCTCGAGACCGTGGTTCTCAACTACATCGACCGGCTGGATGGGTTGGCCCACCTCCGTGTCACGGGCACATGTGAAGACCCGGCCAGTGGTGACATATATGTGGTTGCCCGAACCCTTGCCGACCCGCCGGTGTTTTATCTCCGCTCGTACGTGAACAGCGCGTGGACTGGCTGGGTGCAGATCCTGCTCGACATCAAGGCCCACCAAGTTGTTCCCGCGCTGTACCGAGGCCGAGTATGTCTTTTCTGGATGGATGTCAAAGTATCGAATGAGCCCCAGCAGCCCTTGCCTGCGGCGCAACAATCTTCCAGCCCTCCAAGTCAGAACGTGGAACGCTACGTTAGCGTGAGCGTTTTCTTTTCGATCTTTCGCAATGGTTCTTGGGCTCCCGCGCAGGCATCAAAGGGCAAATTGTTCGACAAACCGTTGCTCAATCCCAATCAAGCCGGTGACACTAAGACCATCGAAGCGCTATACACGATGAAGGTGCAGACCCCGGCCCCGGTGTCGGGCTATGGTGCAAATCTTTGGGTTGATGTGTTCCGTCTGGGCGATTACGCTGTGGTCGTATTCCCCGCCTTTCCCCCCTTCGTCCCGGCGATCGCAATCCCCGTTGAAAACCTGCCAAACTCCGCAGTTCATGTCGGGCGCGCGGTCTTCGACGCACGCTTCAGCGACTTGGAACTCAACAATCTCAACATCGTGGTCAACGCTACAGAGTACAGTCTGCTCCCCTACGCGCAAGGCACCTACGGCCCGGATGCCCAACCTCTCTTACCGCTGACCGCTCCGGACCCCGATCTCGTCGGCGAGCCGGGACTGGTCCCGCAGGCGGGTGCACTTGAGACTCTGCCTTCCGACCCGAGCCAGGGCTCCAATCAAACTCTGCAGCTCAATTTCACTTCAGCAAGTGCCCTGGAGCAGAATGTCGGCCCACTTCTCAACACGGCACAGGTTCCGTTCCGCGTCCTTGGGCCGGACTCAGACCTGAATTTCGACCCCGCCTCGTATTTCTTCTTCCAGGACAACCGCCGCTGCTACTGGGTGCAGAGCACAAAGTTCTACTGGACTGGCAGCATGTGGTCCCCGGTGCCGCCTTCGGACCCGAGCAGCGCGCCTTACCAAGTGCGCTATGTTTTCCATCCCTTTTATCACCCATTTACCCGCTTGTTTTGGAATCAACTCGCCGCCGGCGGCTTTGACTTACTATACGACCCCAATCTTCAACAGAACCCGGACCAGATTGATCCCAGCGGCGCCGATGTCTTCGGCTTCCAAAGCAATTACCAGCCGGTCCTGCCGCGGGTCTGGTGGGATCACGATGACGTCACTGGCCAGGATCGACAGTTCCTCGACTTCGGCTATAGCGCCTCCTTTTCTGTCTACAACTGGGAGCTCTTCTACCACATCCCACTTTATATCGCCCAGCTCCTCAATCAGAACCAGCAGTTTGAGGACGCACAAAACTGGTTCCATTACATTTTCAATCCCACTCGCCAGGGCAGCGACCCCGTGCCCCAGCGTTTCTGGATTCCCAAGCCGCTCCACAATCTCTCGAGCACGCAGATCCTGGCGCAGCAGATCAACAACCTGCTCTTGCTGGTCAATCAGGGAGATCCGACAGCCGTCGCCGAAGTTGAGCAGTGGCGTAACAATTCCTTCAACCCATTCCTGCTCGCCGACCTGCGCAGCGGTGTTCCCTATATGAAGAGTACGGTCATGTCGTACCTGGACAACTTGATCGCCTGGGGAGACAACCTCTTCTCCACCGAATCGCGTGAGGCGCTGAGCGAGGCGACACTCCTGTACGTTATCGCCCACGAGATACTCGGCCCGCAACCAGTCGCAGTCACACCACCCCAGCATGCCGATGAGTCCTTCGATCAGCTCGAGCCCTCGCTCGACGTCTTCGCCAACGCCATGGTTGAAATCGAAAATGCTATCGGCGGCGCGGGTGAAAGCGGCGGCGCGGGAGACGGCGACGGCGGAGGAATTCCCTCCGCGCAGACCTTCTATTTCAAGATTCCGTCCAATGCAAAATTGCTCGGTTACTGGACCACTGTCGCCGATCGCCTCTACAAGATGCGCCACTGCCAGAATATCGCTGGTGCTCCGCTCCAGCTCGCCCTCTTCGATGCTCCCATCGATCCCGGCCTGCTGATCGCGGCTCAGGCTGCTGGCGTTGATCTCTCGAGCGTGCTCAGCGATCTCGGTGCCTCGCTCCCCAACTATCGCTTCACCTCTCTCTACCCGCAGGCGCTCGACTTCGTGAACGCCGTGCGTGCCTACGGAGCATCCTTTCAAGCTGCGCTAGAAAAAACCGACGCCGGCGCACTCGCCCTGCTGCAGCAGACCACGCAGCAGCAGCTTCTCAGCGACGGTAGTCAGATTCTTGACTGGCAAGTCCAGCAAGCGCAGAACGCGATAGACGCGCTTACACTGAACTTGCAGCTCGGTCAACAGCGTTCAGCCTACTACCTTGCACAGACCTTTAACTACCCTAATACGGCTGAAGGAATTGGTATTGCTCTATCGACAGCCGCACTCACGCTGAATTACAGCACTTCAATTGCCTATGCAATTGCAGCGGGCGCACACCTAATTCCGTTTTTTACTTTTGGTGCCTCCGGTTTTGGCGGCACACCACAGGCGAACGCGGCAACTGGCGGTAAACCCTTCGGGGACTCATTCGAAGCAGGTGCGGCGGCGAGCAAGGCGATCGCTGACGCGATCGACAAGACAGCAACCCTGTGCAATACAATCGGTAAGTATGTTCACTCCTCGGACGATTTTTTCGAAAAATGGCAGGAGCAGCAGACCGATACCGCGCACACCCAGACACAGCTCGCTGGCGCTCAGCTGGCTCTGCAGATCGCACAACAAAATCAAACCCTCCACCAGGAGCAGATTGACAACATCCAGAAGCAGATCGATTTCCTGAATGACAAGTTCACTAGTGACGGCCTCTACGACTGGATGGTCAGCTCGCTTTCCGCCACCTATTTCCAGAGCTACCAGCTCGCCTATCAGATGTGCAAACAAGTCGAGCGCTGCTACCAATTTGAGCTCGGCATCCAAGACAGTTCCTTCATTCAGTTTGGCTACTGGGACAGCCTGTACAAAGGCCTGCTTGCAGGCGAAACGCTCAACCATGATTTGCGGCGTATGCAGGCTTCCTACCTCCAGCAGAACTCGCGTCGTTACGAGCTCAGCCGCTATGTTTCACTTGGCCTGCTCAATCCCGCCGCCCTGCAGCAACTGATGGTGACCGGCGCCTGCGACTTCACTCTTCCCGAAGCACTGTTTGACAACGACTATCCCGGCCACTACAACCGCCGATTGGCACGCGTCAGCGTCACTGTTGTGTACCCCAATCCAGGCAAATTCGACAACGTGAAGGCCACCCTTACTTTGGTCGCCAACCAGGTTCGCATCAGCACGGATACGACACCCGGGTACCAGGAAAACCCGCCGGGCTCCGATACTCGTTTCCTCTACAACTACGCGGCCGTCCCGCAAAAGATCGCCATGGGCAATGCGCAGGACGACCCCGGCTTGTTCATCACCGCCATCGCCAGCAATATCGCCGACCAGCGCTACTTACCGTTCGAGAACGCCGGCGCCATCAGCTCCTGGCACCTCGAAATGCCGCAGTCAACCAACGAAATCGACGTGTCGACTGTTGGCGACGTGGTGCTCCACCTCTACTACACCGCGCTCGACGGCGGCGCGGGGCTCCAACAAGTCGTGCAAACCTACAATGCTGCCAACATGCCCACGTCGGGGACCAAGGTTTTCAGCGCGCAAAACGACTTCGCCGCTCCCTCCCCGCCCACTGTTGACAATCCCTATCCGCTGACTCCGTGGCAGGCGTTTCTGGGATCGCAAAAGTCGATCATCAATGCGCTGCCAATACAACAAGATGGAACACCGCGCTGGGAAGTATTCAACAATCCACCGTCAGCCGGAGCAACCAATACCGATCAAGTACTTACGCTGAAGATCTCGCCCTCGAAATTCCCAGCTTGGACGCGCGGCAAGACGATCTCTGTCACCTCTATCACTGTGCTCACCCTGGCTTGGCCGCCGGGAACTTTCGTGGTGGTTCCGCAGGCGCCGCTGCCTGCCGCTCCGGTCCTCATGACTCCCGTGCCCGGCGCGACGGAACCAAACGTCTGCGCAGCCACAATCGTCATGCCACCCAACACTCCCCTCGGAACTTGGAGCTTCAAGCTGCAGCAGTCAGGTGCGGCCGACTTCCGCTCCCTAACCACTGCCCTAATCGGCGACGTCCTGTTGTTGGTGAACTATGACGCAAGTTGAAACGCTGCCTGAACTTCCCCCTCTTGTTCGGCGGTCGCTTGAGCGGCTGGTCCGTTCCTTCGCTCCCGAACGCATCGTACTTTTCGGCTCCTACGCCAAGGGCACGGTGCATGGCGGCAGCGACGTAGACCTCCTCATGATCGCTAACCTTGAGGGCAACCCGGCCTTCCATCAGCGCCGGGCACGCCAACTGGTTGCGGACTGCTTCCCTTCTGTGGACGTTGTCTTCGCCACGCCCGCCGATGTCGCCGGGGCCGCCACAGCCAAATCACCTTTCCTCCTCTCGATCCTCGGCACAGGCATCACGCTCTATAGCCGGACGGGCTGAAAGTGGTAGGTGCAATGCACATGAGTTTCGGCGACTGCGTCAACTTGGTCCACGCCATAGCTTGGCCGACTGTCGTACTCGCACTGGCGGTCATCTACCGTAGCGAAATCCCCAGACTCCTGCAGGTACTTAGCGCCAGGATTTCCCGCCTGTCCGCGGTCGGCATAACCCTTGAACTAGTCGCTGCCGAGCCCGTTGCGGAAACTCTCCGCGTGAAGCTGGACGAGATCAGGGAACCATCCAGCACCGGTACTCCTCCTCCCAGTGGCGTCCAGAGCTTGATCGAAATTGCCAAGTCATCGGCCCCAGCCGATTACGTGGTCATCGATCTGCGCAGTGGAAACGCATGGCTCACCTCACGGCTGTACCTGTTCGCTCTTGTGCTTCCTCCCGTGATAGGACTGCGCTGCTTGGTGTTCGTCGGCAATTGCGGCCAAATCCCCCGCAACTTTCTCGGCCTCGCCTCCCCTGGCCAGGTTGCCGTCGCCCTTGAAAGACGTTACCCCTGGCTTCGTACAGCATGGGTCGAAACACAGCTCCAACCGTTGGTCTCTGGGCAAGCTCCGCAGCGCTATCTTTCGTGGACACCCTATGGCGACTCGCTCGAGGCGCTGAAGCGTTTGATCCCGGGAACTGTCCCTGGTCCGTGGGACCTGCAATCGGCAGACGCGCTCAACGAGATCGTCCGCAGTTTTGTCAGGCCGATTGACCTATCCCAGCCAGGACAGGTGGAGACTTTCGTGACTTCCTTTCTCGCAAATCCCGCTCTGCGTCGGCCTCCGAGCGTCCAGGAGCAAGCTCCGGATGGCGACTGGGTACACTTTCCTTCGGTCGAGGAGCACGCGCACTGGATCAAAGAAGAACGCCAACTTCTTGATCTCCTGGGAAGCGATTTAAGTCGCCAAAAAGTGGTCCTCGATCAAAGCGTCGACGACGAGGCCCTCGGCAAGGCTGTGCTTTCGTTGCGAGGAAACTTCGTTGCAGTCACCGATGCGGACGGGCGCTTCGATCACTTAGTCGATCGGACAGCTTTGCTGGAGAGAGTCGCTGCTCAGGCCCGGCTGGGTAGTGGCCAAAAAAAGCAATCATAACGGGATTTCGTCGTGCCGATACCACAGACGCAATATTAGCGGCTCGCGTAATCCGAGGAAAATCTGATTTGGTCGCTGAACTGCTCCTGAAACAGCCACGTTACCGCTAGTGAATCGACAATCCAACCACGGGTCGCGGCGTCTTTAATGCTCTCCCGGGAATCGAGCAACAGTCTAACCCGAATTTCTCATACTAAATTGAAAAAGGCTGTTGCTTCATGGCATAACTCTTTTGCCTAGAAAGATTCTGCCAAGAAGGAGCAACAGCCTTATGACCACAGAGTGTAACCAGTTTGTCTTCGGATTTCATTCCCAAAAGCGACGCGAGATTCGGGCGCAGTTCGACGGCGGAGCGATCACCAGCGACGGCGGTGGACTGCTCTTGCGGGAGGTCGAGAAACGGGTCCGGATTCTGCGCCAGTTTGCCGCCTGCTTCACGGATTATCGGGATCCCGAACTGATCGAACATACGGTGGAGGAGTTGGTGGCCCAGAGAGTCTATGGTCTGGCTCTGGGATACGAAGATCTGAACGATCACGAGGAGTTGCGGAACGATCCCTTGCTGGCGGTGTTGGTCGAGAAGGGGGATCCCGGCAGCCAAGTCTTAGCCGGAAAGAGCACCTTGAATCGGCTGGAACTGACCAAAGAGACGGCCAGTCGGAAGGAGCGCTACAAGAAGATCGCGCTGGATCACGGAGCCGTGGACCGGCTGCTAGTGGATATTTTCCTGCAAGTCCACCGGGAAGCGCCGAAGGAAATAATTCTGGACCTGGATGCTACCGATGATCCTTTGCACGGAAACCAGGAGGGTCGTTTTTTTCATGGTTATTACCGTCACTATTGCTATCTGCCGTTGTACATCTTCTGCGGGGAGTTCTTGCTGTGTGCGCGGTTGCGCTCATCGAACATCGATGCGTCGGCGGGAAGTGTAGAGGAGCTGCAGCGCATCGTGGCCCAGATTCGTTCCGCGTGGCCCCAGGTAGGTATTTTGGTGCGCGGGGACTGCGGGTTTTGTCGCGAAGAGCTGATGGCTTGGTGTGAAACGAATCGCGTAGAGTATCTGCTGGGGCTAGCGAAAAACGAGCGTCTGAAGGTGGAGATCAAGAAGGAGATGGAGGAAGCCAAAGGACGCTACCAAGAGACGGGACGCGCCGCCCGGTTGTTCAAAGAGTTTGTCTACCAGACGCGGGAGAGTTGGAATCGGGCGCGACGGGTGGTGGCCAAGGCCGAGCATCTGGAGAAAGGAGAGAACCCGCGGTTCGTGGTGACCTCTCTGAACGGAGAAGCCTGGCCGGCGCAGGCTTTGTATGAAGAGCACTACTGTGGAAGAGGAGACATGGAGAATCGGATTAAAGAACAACTGATGTTGTTCAGCGACCGGACCAGCACGCATTACCTGCGCAGCAATCAATTGCGCTTGTACTTCTCTTCGATGGCCTACGTGTTGTTGCAAATGCTGCGGCGACTGGGACTGCCGGGAACGGAGTTGGCCAAAGCCCAGTGCTCCACGATTCGACTGAAGTTATTGAAGATCGGCGCGCTGATCCGCATCACCGTGCGGAAGGTGTGGATTTCGCTGGCCGGTGGGTATCCCCACGTCGAGCTCTTCCGGCAAATCCATGAAAAGCTGTGCGCCGTGCCGCTAAAGCATTGAAAAAGAAAGATCCCGAACAACTTTTTCTTGGCTTCTGTCGACCGGTGGTAAGGTATGCGCCGAAACCGCTTCGGAGAGAGAAAAACTCTCACGCCAAGCGAAAACGGATTAGCTACACGACAGCGCCCTGCGAAACCATCTAGCGATTTCCAAATTGAACAAACTTCAGTCCTCTTCTGCCAAGCTGTGAGAGATGAGGGCTAATTCCATTTTTCCGTTGTTATCCCTCATACGGGTTCCGGATTGCGGCCCGCAATCGGCCTAGGGCTTGAAGCCCACGCTGCGCCAAAGCTCCGCGCAATCGTACATCTTTCCGTCGGCGATCACATATTTGACGTTGCGAATGTTGTGTATGGATTCAAGCGGATCGCCGTCAACAAGTTCGGCTCCGAGGATTATTCCAGGGAGGAACTCATCGCCGAAATGGGAAGCGCGATGCTCTGCGGTGCCGCAGGCATCGAGCAGGCCACCATCGGCAATTCCGCGGCTTATCTGCGGGGCTGGATTAGCAGACTCAAGGCAGATTCTCGCCTAATCATCGCTGCCGCCCGCTCGGCACAAGAGGCAGCCGACTACATCCGGGGGGAGTCTGAAAAAGACTCCCCTGCCTACGCTGGGGAATCCTATGCAAGCTAATCTCGCATTCCCGCAGTCACTTGCGGAAAAGTATCGGCCATTGCGCATCGCAGACTTCATCGGATTGGAACGACCCAAGAAAATACTTACTGCGTTCCTGAAACGGCCAGCGTCCGGCGCGTGGCTATTTCTCGGGCCGTCCGGCGTGGGCAAGAGCACGATGGCGATGGCTCTCGCCGGAGAGTTGCAAGCGGAGTTGCACAAAATCCCTTCGCAGAAGTGCAGCGCCCAAAGTATCGAGGACACAGTTCGCCAGTGCTGGTATGCGCCGATGACTCCCGGTGGATTCCACGTCGTGCTGGCAGACGAGGCCGACCAGATGACAGACGCGGCGCAATTGGCGCTGCTATCCAAACTCGATTCCACCGATCCTGCGCCAAATACCATTTGGGTTTTCACAGCCAACGACACCGAACGTTTAGAGCGTAGGTTTCTCTCGCGCTGCAAGACTCTGGAGTTTTCGAGCTACGGTTTGTCCGAACAGATTGCCGCCTATCTCGATGGCGTCTGGCGCGCGGAAGGTGGAAACGGTAACGCACCAGACTTGGTGCGCTTGGCAAAGGATTCGCGGAACAACGTGCGTGATTGCCTCATGCGTCTGGAAGTGGAGCTGATGGCGCTATGAGTGCCAGAGTGGCGATCTACGCCAGAGTCTCCACAACCAACCACGGCCAGGATGTTGGACTTCAAACGCGAGAGCTACGGCAATTCGCGGAAGCACGCGGCTGGACGGTCGCAGGGGAATACATCGACGTGGGAGTTAGTGGAACGAAAGACTCCCGGCCAGAACTGAATCGGCTGATGGCCGACGCACACAAGAGGCGGTTCGATGCCGTGTGCGTCTGGCGTTTCGATAGGTTCGCTCGCTCAGTCTCCCATTTGCTACGGGCATTGGAAACATTCAGGGCCCTGGGAATCGACTTCGTTTCCTACTCGGAACAAATGGACACTTCGACTCCCGCAGGGAAGATGGTTTTTACTGTTCTAGGGGCGGTGGCCGAGCTTGAGCGGAGTCTGATCGTGGAGCGAGTTCGGGCGGGTCTTCGGAATGCCCGGGCTAAAGGCAAGCGGCTAGGTCGGCCCCGGTCTGTAGTAGATGCCTCTAGAGTTGCCGCTTTGCGCGCACAGGGTATGGGCTGGAAGAAAGTTGCTTCCGAGCTAGCGGGAGTTTACTGCGGACTCGGTCGGCAGATTTCTAAGAGCTTCTTTTTGTGAAGTTTATATCGTCCAGTTGGTATTACCCACGGTGGGTAATCTGCAGTTCATCCAGTTTCAGCGCCTTGGTCAAAGCCTGCTGCGCAAGAGTTTGCTTCGAGAGCACATAGGCCGCGCGATCAGGGCCTTTCTCGCCTTGCTGTGGATAGAGCAGGATGAACTGCTGAATCTGCTGCAACTCTTCGATGAGTTGTTCCATGGAAAGATCGCTCCAGGCGGCTTTGGCCTGGCGATGCACATACTGCAGCAGAGAAATGCCCAGCATGCAGTAAAACGCATGGATGCGAATCTTGCGGTCGGTCCAGTGATGCATCGGTCCCCAAGCGAGCCACTCTCCGTCTTTCAGGCCGCGGAAGACGCGCTCGACCTGTTGCTGGCCGGCATAACCGGCCACAACTTGTTCCGCCGTCCAGTCCATACGGTTGGTGAGCAGCACCGTTCGGCCTAAACGACGCCCAAGAAGGCGCTCGAACGCGGCCTGATCGAAATCAAACTGTAGTCGCCATTGCCCGTCGCGAGATTCCAGCTGATAGCGAATTACCTCGGAGAGGAACTGCCCGGACAACCACTTCTGAATCTTGCGCGTGATACCTTCCTCGGTCCAACGCGCTCGAGGTTTATTCAATTCCTTGGAGAAGCGTCGCAGGGACTGCAGCGCGCGGCTGATGCTGGTGGTCAAGCTGTGCAGTTGCTCGGCGGCAAAAGGCGCCGAATACTTCAGCACCGCGAGGTATTCCTGGCCATGCACCAACAGCTTCTCGGCCACGGCCCGCACACCCGGTTGTTCCGCGCTGCAGAGCGGCAGCTGTTCCGTGGAGCGCTCGCGCAACTCCGCCGGCGCTTGATTCCACGGCAGAGCGGAAATCCATCCCACCCTGGCCTGTTCCAGTTGCACGGTGTTGTCCAGTGCGGCTGTGCCCTTGTCGAAGACCAGCGTAACGGTGTCGCGAGCAATTTGGTTTTGATCCAGCAAGCGCACGATGCGTGTTAACGCCACGGAGAACTCTTCGACATCGGCCACGTTACACGGATAGACGTGGTGGCAGAGGCTCAACCCATTCTCTCCGTCCAGAACATAGCTCAGACCCACTTGGCGCAGATTGTGGCGGCCCTGTTTGTTGTGGCCGCGCTGGGCCAGCTGGTTCCGCGTGTTGGTGCTGGCAATGTAGGTGTAAAAGTTGGTGGTATCGTAGGCCAGCAGTCGACGACCGACCAGTTGCTGCTCCTTCCACAGACCGAGTAAACGCAACTGTGCACGATCGAGAGGATCTTCCGCGGGAGCGCAGGGCTCGCTGGTCTCTGGCAGCATCTGTTCGAAGGCGTCCCAGAAGGCTTGCGAAGTAAAGCGTTCGGCAGGAAAACCCCACTGGGAAGCGAGGATGGTCCGCTCGTACCAATGGCTGACTTCGGTCTTCGGACCGGGATCACAGATGCGGTGAATGGCCGCGAGCAGGAGATAGTGGGCAGGACCGGGTCCGGAACGCGGAGAAGGCCACAGGGATTCCAGTAGTGGCCATACGCCGGACTGTTTGGCAGCCAGCCACAAGGCGCCGGGGAGACCGAAGTCTCGCAAGGTGGCGGAGAGCGGGACAGGGGCCGTCTTTTGCTGAACGAGTGCAGCGAGTTTTTCGGCGGTGCCCAGATAGGCCTGATGAACGATACGAGGTTGGCCGTCGACGCGGGCGCTTTCGACGAGGTAGTAGTAGAGGCGGTTGCCTTTTTTCTTTTTGACGAGGCTAGCCATTAAGGGTAATACATAAACGCAACGCTATTGTTTGTCAAGCATAAAATGCGGAAATAATCGCAGTACAGTCAAACAATGTAGGGTAATACACATTCCAAGAAGGAGAAACCCGATTAAATCCTACGCATGGAATGAGTTAGTGGGAATGCGCAGCGTTTCGGGAGAGCACTCGCAGTAAACTCCCGCTAGGTGTAGGCGTCGGAACACTGTGCCGGCTCCGTTAGACCGTTCCAAAATTCGGGGCAGGCTTTGTTGAACCTCTCTGCCCCGTTCGTGTAAAACAAGAGTTGGCCCTTGGACATGCCCATGTATACGCGACTTTCTGCCCTAATTCCCAATGCCGACGACCTTCTTGCCTTAGAAGTGGAAGAGCTTGCGGGGGTTCTGCTCACGCATCTAAATAGTGGCGGCCTAAATAGCGGTGATAGCGTCATACAGAGAGGTCGAGTAAGCCAAAACAATTTCTTGCGAAATCTGGAGGGTCATCCTGAGTACCCTGGACGCCAGCCTGAGGTAAATCAAGCCCTGATGGAAGCGTGGAGTTGGCTTGAGGGCGAGGGATTCTTGATCCAAGACGCGCACCAACCAGCAGGTTGGTTCTTCCTTTCTAGACGCGCCCAACGATTGAAATCGCAAAAGGACTTCGACGAATATCGCAAATCCAACCTTCTTCCCAAGGGCCATCTTCATCCACTCATAGCCGCCAAGGTGTATGCGGCGTTCCTGCGCGGCGAGTACGATACAGCAGTCTTTCAGGCATTCCGCGAAGTTGAAGTGGCGGTTCGACGGGCTGTGGGATTTCCCGACGATCTTGTCGGAACTAAATTGATGCGAGACGCGCTCCGGCCCGATACCAAGAACCCTACTGTTCCGCATGGCCCACTGACAGATATATCACTACCAGTTGCTGAACAGGATGGAATGTCGAACCTCTTCGCGGGCGCAATTGCCCTGTACAAAAATCCACAGAGCCACCGAAACGTGCCGACCGAGGCGATCGACGCGGCAGAGGTCATCGTCTTTGCCAGTCAACTGCTTCGGATTGTTGACCGGCTCAGACCTCCATCCGTTACCCCATGATTGGGTTCCGAAAACCCCACTTAAAATCTCTCTGTAAATGATTGATTCTACGTCTATCTTGAAGGCGTTTTAGCGGTTCCGAAAACGGATGTTTTTGGAGCACCTCTTACGTCCCGTCTGTCCCATCGGCCCCGTCCCATCGCCCATCGCTCGAGGAGGGGGATACACTCACTGATTCTTAATGCGGCAGCCCTGGACGAAATCGAAAGTGCTCTCTGAGTTATTGGGTTCAAAAAGCGAAATGCAAGAGGAGGATATTCTCGCCCCTTTCGGAATGGCCCACCGATATTCCTCCCCAAAGCTATTGTCTTCTAGGACGACGGTCCAACTGCCACCTGTAAACTTAGAAAGGACGATGTTGGGTATCCGTATAAGTTCCTTGTGCAGGCGAAAGGATATTGTGACACTCTTCGCAGCATGAATCTCAGGTGGGAGGACAAGAAGTCGGTTTTGTACTCTTAGCTGCTCGGATCGGCCCTCATATTCGAGGGTGACCTGGCCGGGTAGGGGCTGGTCCTTTCCATTGTGCCTTATCGTAAGCGCGACGGTTACGGACTCGTCCTTCGCGGCAAACGACGGAATGATGATGAGTAACAATGCAACGAAAAGCTGGACTAATATTCTAGTTTTCATGGCTATTTCATGAATTGCTTGAGACTTTCTTGTTTGATTACGCCCGTACTATTATAAAAATATACCTGCTTGTTTCCTGCACCGACAACGATGTTAATTCCCGAATTGGCGTGAGCGATATCCCATTTTGACGGTGGCTGATTAAAGTTGCTGGTGGTGGAGACATTTCCGCTTACCTCCGTGATGGAGCCGCCCGGGTGAACGTGCCAAGTGACGAGCAAGGATTCCTCTTCGGATTTCATGTTTGGGTTAACTGCGTTCGAGGGATCGACAGTGGCTATTCCACCTTTGACTCTAGGGTCTGAGTATGAGCCCGGAACTGCCGGTAAAGTGACTGTGTCGCCCGTTGTGATCGATATCTCCTGTCCGCCTTCTTCGTCCTACCACGTCATCCTCGGTGTTCCGGGGCCAACCGTGCAGTTACAGCTGGCAAGACAGCCCATCGTCGGCACAAACGGAACGCTGATTGTCAACTTGAGCTTACCGGCAACCAACGGCACCACCGTGCAGCTATCCGCTAGCGATCCCAATATTTCTATCCCGGCTAGTGTTGCCGTGCCATCCGGCAGCCTGAGTGCGAATGTACCTTTTACGATTGGTGCCGGCTACAATTCTTCGCGCGTCTTTGCTCTGAACGCGACTTTGAGTGACCAAACTGCCACCACCTACTCCTACCAAACAACCGCCGCGCTAGCTGGATTTAATCTTTCCTCTTTGATCGGGAAAGCAGTCGCGCCCCCTTCGGGCACAACTCCAAACTACAACATCATTCTTCTCTCCGTCGGCGGATACAGCACCGGCGCCGTGCAGTTTAGTTGTCAGGGACTGCCAGCGGGAACAACTTGCTCGTTTGGCTCTAGCTCGCTCTGGCTTTCCTCTGGCCAATCGCTTAGCAATTCGCTCACGATACAGGTGCCTTCAAACACTTCCCTGGGCACCTATTCGTTCCAGGTTGCCGCCACCGATGGAGCCGTCACGACCCAACTTCCGTTAAAGTTGGTTGTTGCCGATTTCTCCCTTAGCGTCTCCCCGGTCTCTCTCACTGTTGTGGAAGGGACCACGGCAAATCTCAATCTTGCCATTCAAGGTACGTCTGGCTGGACTGACCTCGTAGCCACAACGTGCGTGGTTTCTCCACAAGTTCCGAATGGCCCACGCTGTAGCGGCGGCGGCGCGTTGTTCGCCGGGACCTATTCAGTGACCGTAGGCACACTGAACGTTTCACCGGCCGATTTCACAATTCAGTTCAGTGGCTCTGCAGATGCCGTGACTCACCTGGCCGCGCCTGTTACACTCCATATTCAGAACGCTATTGGAGCAGTTTCTCCCACCTCGGCTCAGATCTCCGTAGGCTCTTCCGCGAACTTCAATGTTTCCCTGACCTCGCAAAATGGACTGGCGGATCAATTTACTTTCACTTGCCCTGGCTTGCCGGCGGGAATGTCTTGCAGCTTTAACCCTCCATCGGGAAGCTTGCCCGCAAATGGCACTCTCTCGACGACGCTCTCTATTAACGTCACTTCAAAGCCCGCCGTTTTTCACGGTTTCCCACTGAACGCGCAACCGGAACTGAGGATCTTTCTTTTCCTCCTGAACCTCGCCGCGCTCGCTATGATCTTCTTGCTTTTGTTTCACGCCTATCGTAGCCTGCGATCCACTCCCTTCCTTTCTGCTTCTGCGGCTTGGTCAGCTCTTTTCGTCGCAGTGGTCTTGCTCGGTGCGGTCTCTTGTGGAGGCGGCAGTGGAGGTGGTACGCAAGCCCCGCCACCTCCGACTGTTACGCTGCAGGCTAATCCGGCGTTTGTTTCTGCCGGGGGCTCGTCTACCTTGACGTGGACTTCCACGAATGCCACGCAACTTAGTATTTCTCCAGGCGTCGGCTCGGTAGCCCCTCAGGGCGCGACAATCGTGCAACCAGCTAATTCCACTACGTACACAATCACCGCCAGCGGTCCCGGCGGTTCAACGAGCGCCTCCACGGCGGTCACGGTCAATGGCAGTTTAGTCGTCTCGGTCACGGTTCAGGGCACCTCGCCGAGCGTGACAGTGACACCAGGATCCATCGCCGTCACGATTCCCTAGAGAGGCACGCTCGAAATTTTGCATCGCACTTCCGAGCCTGAGGAATACCGATCGGGAACGAAAGCGTACACGATCTCCCAGGCCTCTCCTTCAAGGCGCTGGTTGTTCCGAAATCAGATGTTTTTGATCAGGCTGCGTTCTAATTTCCTGCTCCGATTCCGGAGCAGGACCAAAAAGCCACTTTTCATCCGAGTGCCAAATGGCACGTTAGCGACTGAGTGCCCGGTCGGGCGATCGCAGGCTGCACCGTGCGATAGCAGACCGCACCGCCGTGTGCGCCAAGTATTGACGGTAAGTCGGTAAGTCTGAAGGCATTTGCGTGTCTCATGGGCTGGTGGGAACAAGACCACATGAGTGGGGTACAGGCGGGGAACAGCCACTACGCTCAGAAGGCATTACTTGGGAACGAATCTTTTCGGAGTAGCCTCCTCCTTCGCACTACCCAGACGAACAGCAGAAATCCTGCCCCTGTGAGTCCGAGCATCCAGGGCGCCGGTTCAGGAGTGACTACCGACGCTGTTCCGGTGAACGAATAGTCCACGATATTGAAGTCGTCTGTGGAAGGGCCGCCGAAGCCGTTCATTCCGCCATATCCCGTAACTGTGCCCGTCCCCGTGACGTCAACGGTGAACAGCCGATTGCCGCTGCTGTAGTCGCAACCATCGGGATTTGGGCAATTCAAGATAAACAATTGGCCGAACATGATGGCGGGTGCCGTCGCATTGAACGCGCCTGTCGCCGGGGTGACCGCGAGCGGAATTGAGCCGACGAGGTTTAGTGTGCCATCGACGCCAAATGAGGATATCCCGTTGAATGACGCCCCGCAGTTGATGTGATTGCAACTGGCAGATCCATTTTCCATGACGCCAGAGAGGTCACAGTTCGTGCCCTGTGCGCATACGGTGAATATGCTGCTATCCAACAGCGTGCCGCCCTGGATACTGAGCCCCGGGCCACTCAATGAGAAGTTCCATTGATCCTGGAAAGTCGCGGTGCCGCTGATCGGAATGATCTCATCGGCGTACGCGGGCGCGGCCATAGCTACGAGAGCCACAGCAAGAACGAGTCGTTTCATTTGGAATTCCCCGTCACGGAGAGAGCACGCGGGGTGCCAGATTCAGCTATTGTAATCGTGACATTTAGAAGAACGATTATCCATGGAATTGCACACAATTGCCCATCCACTTTCCATCACCATCGGTCTAGCCATCGTAGGGCGTTCTCGGTGTGGACCCGCGTAATCGCGCCCGCGATGAATCCTTCCCACAACGCCCAGCGTTCCTCGTTCGACAATCGCCGATCAGTCAGCTCTCGGCGCAGAATCCAGGATCGCCGACCGGGCACGTCAGTCACTCAAGCAGTCCTGCGGGGGATGACTCCTGAGGAGGAGCCGTGCCCCACTCTTGGGGTTTGGTCTTGAAATGTCGGGCCGCACCGAAAACCCTAGGTGGCTCCCGCTTGTTCTTTTGATTTTCTCCAAACATTTCCAGAGTCGACCAAAACCGTCTCAATCGTCCGGGATTTGGAAATCGTCCTCGCGTGGAGAGAAATCGCTCCTACCCTCTAAGCAGTTCTGCCTCGCATGTCGGCCGGTGGTAAAATGCAGGTATGGTTGTCCTGACAATAATCTTCGGAATCTTCGGTGTGATCGGAACTATTGCTGGAGTGTGGGGTCTGTACTATGGTCGGCAGCAAAAGGAACTGGCGCGTAGGCAGACGGAAATGATGGTGCGGGATATTGAGGATAGAAAGAAAAGGGACGCCGAAGACGACGAATGGTCGCGGCGGTTCGAGGAGCTGAGCACGAAACTTCGTCGGATAAATCCTCGTCTGCAGGTTCGGGAGCCTGGTCACCAGAACGCAATCTGGATTTATACGACTATGTATTTGGATCCGAAGTTCAGAGTAGACGTTGAGCAGTACATAGTGGCGCTGGACCCTGCTGGTACCATCTTCCTGTCACGCAAGCCTCAGCCTTACGAATTTCGATCGCCACGAATGAGGGAGACGATCGAAAGAGCAGAGTCAGAGATGGAGAAATTCATCAACGAGCATCCCTTCTGCAAACAGCACCTCTATGGTTGATTGAGAATAGCCTCTAAGTCTTGCGGGGACGCCAGCTGATATCTTCCTGGCTGGATAGTTTCAGACTTAGCTCGCAGCTCGATGTAGCGCGAGCGAATCAATGCAACCAGCCTCCAGAACTTCTGCCGTCGTGAAAGGAAGATCGATTGCGCCTGCTTCGCAGCACTCTCCAACGTCAGAGTTGATCCTGGCGACTTGATTCTGTCGAATCTGCGCCGATCATCATCAATGCCCCCAACTCTCACTGGAACACGAGCAAACATCTGCCCTGCGACACCACCGGCCAGAGTTAGGAGCAGAGCCGCTCTTGTTTTCGGATCTATCTTGGGCAGGTCTTCGTCTGGAGGGTCGACAGAGAGTGTAGCAAAGTCCCCGACAGTTAGTTGGTTGGTAAGCGGGTCCTGGCCAATGTTGATGTCGAGGCCTCTGGCTGGAAATCCAACTGCCTTACCGACCAAAATATGGCCAGCTTCATGCGGAATTGCTTCCTCAACATAAGGGCCCAGGCTTTCCATCTCTCACGATTATAGGACACAAAGAACAATCTACTGGCCCTATCTCAGCGTCTGTCGGGAATCCGGGGACACACGGGGACGTTTCCGAACCATTTTGCCTGAAATTGTGGCTGAGTTCGAGCACCATGAAAACGGCCCGGCTGCAAAAACGGGCCATTCTTTCCAGAGGTTCGCTCGAAGGGAAAGGGACAATCTCCAGCGCCACCAGTTTCGGCACCTATAGTTGGGAACTGGTGCGAGTCCAGGCGGTCCCCTCGGAAAAATGTCGCGGACCGAACCAGGTCTATATTCAGGACGCACGCTGAAAATTGTGACGTAGTTTGTGACGTAACCCCGGCATGCGACGGGCATCAAACGGCTGATCACCGCGTGCAAGCACGAGAGAAAACCGGATGAAATCTGAGGATATTTTGACGCCAGGGCAGTTGGCCGAGCGGCTGCAAGTCGGAGTCAGTTGGGTTTATGAGAAGAGCCGGGGCCGAGGCCAACACAACAGGACGCCGCTGCCGGTTCTCTGCTGTGGGCGTTATCTTCGGTTCCACTGGCCGGACGTTTGCGAATGGTTGCGAAGTGGAACCAACGAGCGAGCCGGCAAAAATGCAGCGAACGTAGGCTTGCGCCAAACAGCAAAATGAACCGGACCCGCTACAGTTTCCGCTACAGTGCCCTAGCGCCTATTCGCTAGATGCTTGTAAGTGATTGAAAAGTGGCGCGCCCGGCCAGACTCGAACTGGCGACCCTCTGCTTAGAAGATAAGTCAAGAAGTGCTATCTCGTTGCTTTTCCTTGGCTCTGCGTTTTTCTTGAATCACGGTTTTACTGGGTATTCGGGCGTTATTGGACCCAAGTTGGACCCAACGACTGGGGTGAATCTAAGATTCGTCCATGCTTGGTAGTGCGCACGGCGGCGCACCCGAACGCGGGCCCGCATAACTCCGTGGACCGTCTGGCGTTGCCAGTCACGCCCTACCAGGGAAAGGCAAGCTCACAGTCAGGACATCCAAATCAAATCCCACTACTCCACCAGTTGGAGGTTTAATGCGATGCGGACACCGTTGACGAGGATGAAACTCTGATCCAGGAGTTGTTGGTTTGTAATCTCAGCATTCACAAATTGTTTGAGGGCTGTTCGCGGACAAATAAACTCTATGGCCTCGGAGGTGCCTTTCGGCCCGGGAGACAGCTTGTTCAGGACGGAAAAATCGTAGAGCTGGAATTCCAGATCGGATGAAATCCTATCTGACAAATCTTTTAGCTGGAGCGCCAGGAATAGGTCAAAACTCTGGGCTGCGCGTTTGTAAATGGAGCCTTTCACAGCCCCAAACTGGATGGAATTTCGGAAAGTCATCTCGAGAGCTATCTGTTCGTGGAATACCACGAAAGTGGGCGGGGCGTAATCCACAAAATGAAACTTGGCGATGCCCTCTTTAGCGAAAGCGGCCAACTGCGCCTGATACCTGGCGTCTAGACTGTCCGCATCAGCTTGAGTCGGCGGAGGGCTTGCGGGTTGCAGACTCACAGTCTTGGGTGCGGGCAAAACTGGACTTACGCTCAGAGGAACGGGATCTTCTGAGACGGGCGCAATCGGAGTTGCGGACGGCGGCGAAAGATTTGATTTTAGTAACGAAGATCGACCTGCCAGGGTTGAAGAACGAGCCGTGGACGTGGCATCCGGTTTTGGAGGTACGGATCGGGGCAGCGCCTGAACGTTGAGAGGGTCGCGCTCCATAAGCGAGAGGCCGAACTCTGTTCCGCTGACATAAACTTTCGAACGGTTCACGACTTCCTGACGTTCGGGATCTGTCGAGGCGTGTGAGAGAGCCCAGGCGTCATCGCGATCAAATACCACGACAAGAATTTCCTTTCCTTCGTAGTCATAGCCAGGATCCCGCGTGTGAGTGTGGTGAGAAATCTCGAAACCGATGCCATCGCACGACACGTCCTGGGGTAGAACGGCAGTCACCTGTTCTAAGACTGGAAGAACTACCGTCCGAAATGTAGCGGCAGCCCGCTCATTCCGGTTGAGACGGCCGGTGTCATAGGCCGCATTGTAATTTCCGGTCACTTTCAGAATTATGCGATCTTGAAAACGAACGAACTCCAATCCGCGTGAATCGGCCTCCGCTTGCTTCGCTGGGTCGAGCCCAACATAGCGGCTCAGATAGAGCGGAAAGGGGAATTTCATTTTGGAGATCGATTGGTTGAGCGACTTCAATTGGGGGAAATAGGATTCCTCCAACGCTTTTAAATCGGGATTCAGGACTTCGGCCGGGCTGACTTGAGCCGATGCGGCTTGTGCGGAGAAAGCCAGAGCGATTCCAAGGCACGGAAGTAGCAACCGGCACCAAACGTTGTCAGCCATGCTGAGTCCGACGTTTCGCAAGGTGAATATCTCCTATTTCGCGGAATACTGCGACCCGGCCCGACCAGGAGGCTGATAGGGCGGCTGGGCGATGGTTCGCGTGAATGCAATGACAGAACGAATCTCTTCCGCCGAAAGCATTCTCCCATAGGGCGGCATCATCGCCGATTTTCCCATGGCGCTGCCGCCCAAGGTGATTATGTTCTGCATGAATTCGTCGCTTTCCGGGTTCAGCGTTGCACCATCATTCAGCAGGGGCGGAACAGGCGTCAGGTTCGAGCGGTTCGAAGGGCCTGCGGGTGTCGCATCCGCGTGGCACCATACGCACTGCTGGTAAAAAATGCGTTTCCCTTGCGCTTGCTGATAGCTCAGAGGAATGATGTGCTGCGCATCGGTCCAGTCGGCCTCTGTATCGTAGGCCGGAAGCAGCGGATCGACCTTCACAGTTTCGGGATGCTTGCCGCAGCCCGAGACGATCGCGAAAGTCATCAATAGGAGGGCGCTGGTCCAGACGTGGAATCTCATCGGCCGGCCCCTTGAGCTGCAGCGTGTGATGCAGTGATACTCGCGCTTTTTTGCGGTTTGATGTTTTGCCGCAAGGTCATCAAGTAAGCCGTCAACGCCTTCACCTCATCTTCTGTGAAGTTACGCCGTGGTTCGATGGTATCGGGAATAAGCGCCTGCGGGTTTCTCAGCCAAGCCTCAATCCATGCGGGTGTCAGCCAGCTGCCCGCGTTGTTCAGGTTGGGCCCAACGTATCCCCCGGTACCGCCGATGGTATGACATGCCTGGCATTGGTATTTCACTTCGTAGAGCTGTTTGCCAAGCGCTGCCATGGCGGGCGTGAACTGCTTGGCGTCGAGTGCCGCAGGATTCGCAGCCGGATGCTGCAGAACCATGGTCATGTAATCGGCCAATGTCGCCGCGTCCTTGTCGCTCATGTTGAATTGCGGCATGCGCAAAACAAGAGTTGGGCGCAGGGTCTGCGGATTCTTCAAGAAATCCACGATCCATTGTCGCTGGGCGCGGCTGCCTTCGTAGGTCAGATCGGGCGCAAGATCGCCGCCGTAACCGTTGAACTTATGGCAGTCGTAGCATTTGTAACGCTCGTAGACTTCGCCAAACGAACCCGTCGGATGGAAAGCAACTTCGTTCCGCGGCACAACGAGATTTTGCAATGCGCTCGTGGCGGGAGCGCCCTTCATGCTGAGTAGAGCAGTCGTGACAGCATCCAGGTCCGACTGATTCCAATTGTACTGCGGCATGCGCGCTGCGGGATTCACGGACATGGGGTCCTGCAACTTCGCTTGAATGTAAGAAACGAGATTGTGCGGAATCTTTGCGGCGCCGAATTCCAGTTCCGACGCATTCTTTCCGCCGAGTGCGCTCAGGTCTGGCCCGAAATCTTTCTGCGGGTTAAGGCCCTCAATCACGTGGCAGCTCGCACACCCCTTTTCCAGAAAGAGGCGATGTCCAAGCTGAATCTCCTGTTCCGTCGGTTGCCCGAGCTGTGGAACGCCAGTGAGCAGGTCAGAATCGGTGAGCTTGGTGGTGATGTACTGCCTGACCTTATAAAGATCTTCATCCGACCAGCCGTAGCGCGGCATCCGCGTATGCGGCAAATATCCTTGCGGGTCGCGAAGCCACGCAGTGAGCCAATCGGGATTGACCTTGCTGCCCACTTTGGTGAGCTCCGGACCAATATCGCCGCCGATCAGTTTGGTTTCACCCGCCCGGGTGACTGCGAGTGAATGGCACGTGGAGCAGAACATTTGCCGGAATCGTAGTTCACCCTGCGAGGCTAATTCGGGATTCTTGCTCCAGGCGGTCACGACGCGGGGATCGATCTTGTACGGCACAACGGCTTTGGTGTTTTGAACGCTGAGATAACCGGAAAGCCCGCGGAGCTCGGCCTCGGTTAGACGGAACTTCGGCATACGCGGCTCTTCTTCCGTCTCATAACCATTCACCGTGACATTGCCGTCTTTGTCGACGATCGTGCGCGGCTCTTTCAGCCACTTGTAAATCCACTCGCGGCTGACTTTCGCTCCGATGTTCGTGAGGTCTGGACCGAGCATCGCGGAACGCTCGATTCCTGGCAAATGGTGGCAGCCCTGACAATTCAATTCGGCGAGAAGCTGGCGACCTCGTGTGAGCTGTGGCGTCTGAGGCAAGTCGGTGTAGTGACATGTGCCACACGACGCTTGAAGGAAGCGCGTTGGCAATATCGGCTGCTCCCAGGCAAGCGTCGATTCGTGTGCTTCAGCGACTTCCGTGGCGGGGCCTTGTCCCCGGTGACAAACAGTGCATCCCCAATCCCGAACGTTATGCGGGATGGTTGGGTGGGCACGGAACGGTCGGGGCACCGCTTTGTCCACGAGGCTCGCCTGCGTGATTCCCTGGTGGCAGGTCGTGCATCGGTCGATGACATTCATTCCGGGAAGCCAAATCTGATCGATGTCGGGGCGGTAGTCTGCCAGCAGTTTTTTTGTATCAGGACGGCCCTGCGCGAAGCTCAGGTACGAACGCTTGTACTGCTTCCACTCGCGGCGAAAATCCTTGAACGGCGAGATCGCGAGGACGGCCAAGAACGCAACGCTCGAAAAAGCAAAAATCAGGCGTGTGCGATTCGACAGCTTGCCCATGTCTTCAGCCGACATGAGTCCTCCACGGCCAAACCCAGGACCATCCTGGACCCCGGAAAAAGGTCCCAACGACGGTCAAGCAGATAGCGACAGCTATGAACCACGTCATCACCCACCAGGAGATCGGCTTAATGGCCAGCGCCTGCAGCCAGCCTTGTTGCCCCTGCCTGACGGTATAAGAAAAAAGCAATAGGGCAGCAACGAGCGCCGTGGGAACAAAAATCGTCCAAGCATGGAACACAGAAAGAAATGTGAGTAGGACGATTACAGTGATGACGACAATCCCCAGATTTTGGGACGGCCGCCGGGCCCAGATCGCCTCACCTTCGACATTGATGTTGAAATACGGAATAACCACGAGCGCGATCACCACCAGTGTAGGAATCAATATTCCGGCGATAAATGGCGGGAAGAAGTGCAGCAGTTCCTGAAGGCCGAGAAAATACCACGGCGCCTTGGCGGGATTTGGGGTGAGCAGCGGATTCGCGAGCTGCTCAAGCGGCGCGTCCCAGAAAAGCGCGACCAGCACCATGGCAATGACGAGCACTTGAAATGCGATGGCTTCGCGGACCAGCAGATGGGGGAAAGTCATCAACTGCGGGCCAGGATCGCCCACGACCTTGGCGGAGGTCTTTTTCGTGACAAAGACAATGCGCCGCGGCTCTTTCTTCGCGTCCGAGCTGAAGCCCGTCTCGATCTTATTCTTTTCCATCGTCATCCTTGGGCTTTACAGTCAGACCGCCATCCTTTTGCACACGCCAGAAATGAATTCCGATGAGCAAGAACGCGACGAGCGGAAGAATTACGACGTGAAGCACGTAGAAACGCAGCAGGGCGTTTTCTCCGACGATGTTCCCGCCCAGCAGCAGGAACCGAATTTTGTTGCCAACGAATGGCATGGCGGAAATGATGTTGGTGCCAACGGTCACGGCCCAAAAGGCAAGCTGGTCCCAGGGCAAGAGATAGCCCGTGTAGCTGAGGAACAGCGTGACCAGCAGAAGTACTACACCGACCCCCCAGTTGAACTCGTGAGGCGGCTTGTATCCCCCGCGGTAGAACACGTGAAACATGTGCCAAAAGACGGCGAATACCATTAAGTGCGCGGCTAGACGATGAAGATTGCGAAGAAAGACGCCATTCGAAACGACGAATTGAAGATCCTTCATGTCGCGGTAGGCATGCGGAGCGGCCGGGTGGTAGTAAAACATCAGCAATATGCCGGTGACGAAAAGCACGATGAAAAGAATGAAGGAGATCGATCCCAGATAGTACGAGGCCCGAACGCGGAGAGACTTCTCTCGAACCTTAACCGGCAACCAGTGGAGGAAAAGATTGCCGAAGACCGCGAGGCTGCGAGTGCGGTTCGTGTTCGCGGGACCGCGGCGAAAAATGGACTTCCAGACTTTCGTCTCCCGAAGGCTCTGCAGCGCGGAATGAAGAGTGGTAGCCATCGTCTCCCTTAGACTTTCAGAATTTGTGCAGGCTTGATGTTCTGCAGTTTGTCCACGAGCAGCTCTCCATCCGCGGTCAGCGAGATGGCGAAGTGGGGGAGCGGCCGCGGCGCGGGGCCGGCGACCTTTGTGCCGTCATCCTTGAACTTGCTGCCGTGGCACGGGCATTCGATCATTTCATGTTCCGGATGCCACGCTGTGATGCAGCCGAGGTGCGTGCAAACGGCCGACACCGCATAGAAGCCTTCCTGCATGCGCACGATATAAACCTGCTGGTCCTGAAGAAAGGTCACAGAATGGACGGGATATAGGTCGGGATTCCCGGCCCGGAACGTTGTCGCGGGTTCGAACAAGACATTCGGCGAGAAATATTGATAGGTCACGGCGACAGAGCCAAGGCCGGCAATCCCGAGAGCGCCGAGTGTGATTTCATTCAGGAAATCGCGCCGGCTAATCTCACTCCCGGTTTGGGCGGAGCCGGATAATGCTGGATTGGAAAAAATATTGGCATCACTCATGCGTGGAGAACCATCTTCTCAATTTGGACTAAGTTCGGGTCGTGATCGAAGACTTCGAAAGCTTCCATAGTGATAGTGTGAACCGGGCAGCGTTCTGCACAGAGGCCGCAACGAATGCAAATCGTTTCGTCTTTCACCATCACCGAACCTTTGGCGGCGGAAAGCTCTTCGGGCGAAAGGTGGAGAAGTTCGTGAGCCCGCGATTCGGATGTCGTGGATAACTGTTGCGTGGTCTCATCGGAGAATTCAAATTGGTTGAGGGGCACGAGCTGCAGGCAATTTTCCGGACAGACATCAACACAGCCACTGCAGAGGATGCACTCACTGCCGTTCGCCTCGGTCCCTTCAAAGATGGTGTTGATCCAGCACTGAAGGCAACGCGACGCTTCTCTCCTGGCCTGCTCTTCCGTAAAACCGGTTTCGACCTCCGCGATTCCGGTGCGGCGTTCCAGAGGGATGACCGGTACGGCCAGGCGAGAATATTCGTCATACTGCTCGGCCATTTTGTGGTGATCGAGAACCGTGATTTGCACATACTGAGGCTTGGGCTTCCACTCGGATCCCCGAATAAATTTGTCGATTTCTTCAGCGGCTTTTTTGCCGTCGGCAACGGCGTTGATGATCAGGCGAGGACCAAAGGCGATATCCCCGGCTGCGAAAATTCCGGGCGCAGTAGTCATGAGAGTTGCAGGGTCAATTTTAGGAGTTCCCTGCCGGGTGATTTCGATGCCGTCGGACGGTTTTAGGAATGTGAGATCGGAAGCTTGCCCGATCGCCAGAATCACCGTATCGCAGGGGATAATCGTCTCCGTACCGGGGGCGAAGGTCGGGTTGAACCGGTTCTGGGCGTCGAACACGGAAATGCAGTGGATCACTTCCAGCCCGGTCACTTTGCCGTTCTGACCAACAAATTGTTTTGGACCGAGCGATGGACGCATCCGGATTCCTTCGAGCAATCCCTCTTCAATCTCTTCTTCTGAGGCCGGCATCTCTTCGCGCGACTCGAGGCAAATAAGATGCACTTCGCGGGCTCCCATGCGCAGGGCCTGCCGGGAGACGTCCATGAACTCTTTCATGGCGACGTCCGTTTCACTGGAGTTCAGCCGATCGGGGAGAACTACACCCGCTATGTCCGTCACAAGCTTTTGTTGCTGCTCCCTCATGGCGGTGCGGGCAACGTCAATAGCCACGTTTCCGCCACCAATTACGACAACGCGCTTGCCAATAGAGAAGCGGTAACCGAGATTAACGTTGAGAAGAAAATCGATACCCTTCACAACTCCGTCCAGCTCATGCCCCGGAAGATTGAGGTCGCGGCTGCGGTGCAGTCCAAACGCGAGCAGCACAGCTTTGTAACCCAGACGGCGGAGGTCTTCCAGTGAAAAATCACGCCCGAGCCGCATGTTCAGGCGAAGTTCCGGGCCGAGGTCGAGAATTTCGCGAATCTGCGCCTGCAATACATCGCGAGGCAGGCGATATTCCGGAATGCCGAGGTGCATCATTCCGCCGGGCACGGGGGCGGCTTCGAAAACGGTGACGGGATAACCAAGCAGGGCCAGATCGTGCGCCGCAGACATGCCAGCGGGACCAGAACCAATAATGGCGATCTTTTCTGGGTGGAAAGCGCGCGGACTTTCGGGAAAGACATCGACGGGGTTGCGCGATTCCGGCCCGTGGCGCTCGGTGACGAAGCGCTTCAAAGCGCGAATGGAGATGGGCGAATCGAATTGGCCGCGGCGGCAGGCTGGCTCGCAAGGATGCCCACACACGCGGCCACAGATGGAGGCGAAAGGATTAGGGACCCGGGCGTAGCGGTATGCTTCCTCGTACCTCCCCTGCGCAATGAGGGAGACGTAGCGTCCGGCCTGCGTATGAACGGGGCAGGCCTGCATGCAAGGGAAGTTCGACTCGAGCCACTCAAGGTCTACGAGTTTGGTTCGGCTGCTCACGAGGATTGTCCGGGTCCCTATCTAGCTTATTTCTTGACCGTCAACTCAACTGTCGTGCTCGCGGAGGTAACGTCCACAGCTTGCGTGGTCGGTTTGCCATCTTCGCTCCAAGTCTTCAACGAATATTTTCCTGCGGGGATGTTCTTGATTTCGAAATTTCCGTCTTTGTCCGTCACGGCAAAATAAGGTGTAGGGACGACGATGACATAGCCGGACATCTCCGGGTGCACGTTACAGAGAAGCGAAACTGTGCCGAGATCGTTGAATTGGAATGGCTTCTTATCGCCCTTCGGCCAGGTGCCGAGGTTGTGCGCCAACTTCTTGTTGCCGCTGATCGAAGGCCAGTACACGTTGTGGCCGACTGAGTCACTGTTCAAGAAATCCACGGTAGTCCCTTGTTGTACGGCAACCACATGAGGGATGAACGACATTTTGCGCTGGTCGATCACCACGTGTTCGCTCGGAGCATCAAACTTTTTGTCTGGGATCACATCCACGTATACTGCGATATTCTCCGCGGACTTGATCCCCTGCACGCTCACTTTACCCTTGATATCATTGGCGCTAACCGCGCCAACCAAGGTCAACGCGAGGCCTGCTGCAATGACTGCTTTTGCTGCGATTCCAGATAGACTCATGACATTCCTCTCGTATTTGATCTGCGTGCGATGAAATTTCCATTACATCTAGAAAACGTAGTCGATGCCACTAACGAACGAATTGGGCCGGAAAAACAGAGTGTTGCTTGTGGTTGGGTCGGTATAAGGCTGTCCCCAGTGGTACTGATATTCGCCAATTACCTTTATGTTTGCGCGGACAAGTACTTGGAAGCCCGGGCTATAGCGGTTACGTGTCCTGTACTGGGAGGTGCCGTTCGCAAAGTCCGTCGGTGAGTTCACGAAGTCATACCGCATGTAGGTGATCAACCAGGGGAAAATCCAGTAATTGGCGGCAACGAAGCCTCCGGTATAGGTGACTGCGGGTGCACCGACGATAGTCTGGGTCGTTGTGTCCACGCTGTGGTTGTTGTCGTGACCTACCATGCCAAGACCGAACAGCTCCAGCTTGCGGTATTTGAAGCGAACATCTCCCCCAGCCCGGTAGAACGGCTCGTTAATAGTTCCGAGGAAGGTGTATTGGGCCCCGCCGTAATTCAACTGATTTTGCCCGTAATAATAAAAGGCTCCGACGCGGATGGATGTATGGTCGCGCGGTCCGGTCGGACCCGCAGCCTGTATCGCATTCCGGCTCTCCGGATCGCGTTCGAGATTGAATTTTTGTGTCACGCTGACGTAGACATCCTTCGTGTTCCGTGCAGTAAGCGCAGGCCCGAGTCCGTAGGCGGAATTGGTTCCGTCGACAAAGGCTACCGACCAGGTGAAGTTTCCGTTGTTGGGATAGCCGCCGAATTCGATGCCACGCTGTGGCGACCCAAGGACGAACGGATTGTTTGTGGTTTGAAATACAGTCTGACCTGAGGTCGTCGAGGGCTGCGCCACGGCCGTCTCGCTGTATACGTCGTACGCTGACGGATAAATCGTGCGTGCTTGCGTGAACGGCAGGTCCAGCTCGAATTGTCCAAACCGGACATTCAGCGCATTCTTAGGCAGACCCAGCACGTGGCCTATGTCGTTGTATCTGAGGTATCCATCGCCCAATCCGCCGCCGGCTCCCGTGGCGGCGGTTGAGATATCGTTGTCGATCCAGAACGCCAGATTCTCTCCAAAGCTGCCAGCGCTAATGATCGTAAACGTGTTCGGTACGAAAAGATCGGTCCGCGGCACAAAAGCTGCAGCTTCCAACGGCTGAGGTTGCTTCGCGTTCCAGTTAAAGTTGCCTGAATAGCGAAAGGCAATTGGAATGCTGCCAGGAATTTCTCCCGGATAGACGGCACCGGGAAAAGCTTCCTTTTGAGCCTTGGCGCCGAGCATCACCGGCGGTTCTTTGACGAAAGATTCGTCATCTTTGGGAAACTTGAAACCGTTCTTCTTAAACGCCTCTCCGAAGTCATTCAATTCAGGATAGTCACTGTGGCAGGTGGTGCAAGAAGTCTGGTACTTGCGCGAAAAAGCGGGAATTGCAGAGCTTTTTGGCACAGTAGCCACAACTGCCCAAGCCACTGTCACGACCGTCGCGACTACGGTTAACCGCCTGAGCGCTCGAGTGCCGCTGTTCGTCACAATCACCCCCAGGTCAAACTCGAATAGCCACTGAACGTGCCCACCAACCAAACTGAGTTTGGTTGGGCACAAGGCTGAACGAAGCATTCAGTTATGGCTGTGGCTGACGTCACCATGCAGTGTGACGAGGGTCACAATCGAGTCTACTTTCGAAACGGAGGCGGCCAAATCACAGCTTGCCGAAGTCGGGGACTTCCACGCACCTGATGGAAACCAGAGCTTGTCTGGCTGTTGGCTTTATGAATTCCAAGCCCTCGGTGAGCGAATTCGCGACGCGGTTGTAGAGCGAATGAGATCGGCGACCACGCTGAAGTGATGTCGGTCACGATTGACCGTGACGAGTGTCATAGCTAGGTGGCTGGGCAGAGCTCAGCCTGTTTGGGTATTACAAGCGAAATAAGCTAGGTGCGTTGCCCCGAATAAGAGCTACAGCGGGGAAGGCATTGGTGATGGATTAGTGCGGGATTCCGGCCCAGGAGATCTCGCGGACTAGGCACCAGCATAGGAGGGCACATGAGTCTTCGGCGCCACCTGATAGTGTGGCTTGTCGCCGGCCCGTTGGCCCTGCTCATCGTCGCTGGCATTCTTGTGTGGAGACGAGGGAGCAGCGCCGATCGATGGAATACTTTTCTGGCTGGCGACCCGCACGCTGGCGCGGAGGTCTTTCAGCAAAAAGGATGTGGCGATTGTCATTCTGTTCTCGGCGCTGGAGGGAAGCTCGCTCCCGATCTAGGTTTGCGAGGAGCCCAAGGTTCCAGCATGAATGAGCTGGTCACCCAGATGTGGAATCACGCGCCACGCATGTGGGAGCGGATAAGAACCAGCAAAATCAATTATCCCCGGTTTACACCAGAAGAGATGGCAAATCTGTTTGCCTACCTCTATGTTACCTGCTACGACGATGAATCGGGGAACCCAACTCGCGGTGCGCAACTGTTTAACCGGAAGGGCTGCATTCGGTGCCACACGATTGGTGCCACTGGAGGCACTGTGGGACCCAACCTCAGGGATATCGGGCCGGTCGATACCCCGATTTTTTGGTCGCAGACAATGTGGAACCATGCGCCGGCGATGGAGATCCACATGCGCGAACTCAAGATATCCTGGCCGCGATTCGAGGGAGAGGAGATGAACGATTTGCTCGCCTTCGTGCGCCGAGAGCGTGCAGGGCCGGAAAGGGAGTCTGCGCTGCTTCCAGCCAATCCGCGTCGAGGATGGGACCTATTCCAACAAAAAGGGTGTATCTCCTGCCACGCGATCCACGGCGAAGGAGGGACTGTCGGCCCGGACCTCAGCTCGGATCGCCCATTGCCTCGCACGCTGACCCAGATGGCAGGTCGCATGTGGAATCACTCTCCAGAGATGTGGGCTACTATGAAGGCAAAAGATATTGAGCGCCCCACTTTTGAGGGTCAAGAAATGGCAGATCTAATCGCCTTCCTCTACAGTGTTCGCTACTTCGACCTTGGAGGATCGCCCGTCATCGGTCAGCAGTTGTTTAGCCAGCGTATGTGCGGCCGGTGTCATGGAACTGATGCGCGAGGCGGCGAGTTCGGCCCTAACTTGAAGACGGCGGGCAGGTTCTTTACTCCAGTCAACTTCGCTCAAGCCCTGTGGTCTCACGGGCCCAGAATGTACTCGAAAGCGGAGGATCTAGGTTTGGGCTGGCCTACCCTGAACGAGGGCGACTTAAGTCACTTGTTGGCGTTTCTAAACAGCCCCGCTCATTAGTGGTACGGCTAGAAGCGAGTCTCTCTCCGAAATTCGAATCGCAGCGAGAAATTCTTAGAACAGCTTCACGGCGGCCTGCCTAGGCGTCAAAACGTCTTCGCTACAAACTCAGAATTTTCCCGGACGCCTCCGAGAAATACGTACTGGTACCAAGATTTTTTCTCCGCTTTTCCCTTCTCGATGTTCCTTGGATAAGTAAGGGCTGCGGTCGAGATTTCTCTCCGAGCGTGGGATCTTTCCGGGGGATAAAGATTTTTTCTTACTTTTTCCCTTCTGGATGTTCCTTAAATAAGTAGGGGGCTGTGCACGGCCGTTTTCTTCCAGCCTGTGACCCCCGAGGGATTGAAGTTTTTTCTCACTTTTTCCCGACTGGATGTTCCCTAGTAAGTAGAGGGGGCTCTGTAGATTTTTTGTGATGAAGAGACTCGCTACGGTTTCTTGTAGGTCAGGCAGAAAGTTTTTTTCTTACTTTCTCCGTTTTCGAAGCCTCTTTAATAGTAGAGGACTCGACGAGGTCAAAGGGCTTCCATCGCTTTCTGCAGCGCTGGAAGGTGAAGCGTGCATGAAAGACACAGATCTCTATATCCGTCACCTTCGCGTTCACCCTGGCGATCGTGCAAGTGCCCAAAAGATAGGAAGTTGCGCATGACAGAATGCGGAAAATGGCCGTGCAATGGCACCGAGTTGGGCTGGAGCGACCCCACTTTTGGACACGATTCCGTTCCCAAAGTGAGACGTGGGTCGCTCCAGCCCAACAAGAAACTTCTCTCGGTACACGCAGGGAGAATTTCGGCGAAGCAGGTGAAGAAGGTAGGAATTACGCGCTTCGGCTTCGTCTTCTCCATCTTCTTCAGTTCGGGATGCGCATAAGTCTCGGGAAAACGAGGAAATAAACGACACGAGAATGAGAAAAGTGACACAGAAAAAAACACCAGATTGGGCGGGAGCGACCCCACTTTTTCGGCTTTCATCCGCCCAAGAAGTTCGTGGCGTCGCTCCCGCCCGTTACGCAGGAAGCGTGACCGCCTTTTGTCCGCGTGCCCAGCGGGAGATGTTACGCCGGGAACGTGAAAGTATTTTTCCGTTGGCGACACATAGCACTCGCCCCGATCTGACTAGACGACCAGAGGGCAAACGTCTCTTTTCTCAGAGGCAGAAATGACTGATCACGCAGATCACAAGCTGACCCACCACACACTCCGCCGGACTGGGATGCGTTCGGTCAATGCAGATTTTTTGCATCGTGCCACCGGAGCAGCCGCATTCCTGCGTGCATTGCTGAACAGTCGAGGTGAAGTGCGCTTCACCCTAGTACTTCACAGGGCACTTCATCGGTCACTTCACCCGAGCGCTGCAGACAAAGCCAGACAAGTGAATCAGATGGACGTCCCAAAGACGGTCGGACTGCACGAGGGCTGGCACGATGTTAGGGCGGGAGCGACCCCACCCTTTGATGCACGGTGCGTCACGGTTGCCGTGGGGTCGCTCCCGCCCTCACAGGAACTTCGGGGCCGCGTTTTGCGCGGTTGCATACGCAGTCCTGAGAATTTGTCAGACAGAATGTCTGACATTTTGCATGAACACGAAAGGAGAAGCCCGTTGTCTATATTGAAGTCACCACCAAAACAGCCCAAAGCAGTCACCATCCAAGCGCGTGTCGAAGAATCGGTAAAGACTAAGCTGGAGCTCTACGCTGAGTTCATCGATACTTCGCCGACTTACGTGATCACCGAAGCTCTGAAACTGCTCTTCCGCAAGGACGACGACTTCAGACGCTGGACAGACGAACACACTAACAACCACAACAACGAAAAAGCTAAAGGAGACGTTCTTGCGAAGGCCGTCTAACAAACATGAAACTCCGTCCAAACCAATTCGGTGTGCGCGAGAACACAGCGTCCTCAAGACAGCATGCCTCGCGCCTTTCTGTGAATTCCAATTCGAATACGATTTGCAGTGACGATGAACGCCCAGAGACACAACTGCCTTCCCCCCGAAATGGCTGTTCATTTACAGGTTTCGAAAGCCAGTTGAATGCCGTGCCTAACCACGAGGCCACGAGGGGAAGGAAGGAGGAGAGAGGCCAGCTTCTAACTGTCCACGAAGTAGCACAGTTGCTTCATGTTCCAGCCTCTTGGGTGTATGAACGCACACGACGGCGAAGCAGCGATCAGCTTCCTCATGTGAAGCTCGGTAAGTATCTTCGATTCGAAGAAGCCACCATAGCTGAATTCATCCAGAGGCAGCGTTGTGCTTGATTCCAGAATGCTGCCGCGTATGATCCTTTCAGGTACCGCAGAGCCAAGGCGAGCATCGGGAGAAAGGAACCTGATGACTCGTTCTCGGTACCAGAATGGAAGTTTGACCCTACGCGGCAGAAGTCACAAAGTGTGGGTCGCAAGGTGGAGAGAAGATGTGCTTGGCCTGGACGGTACAATTCAGCGTGTTCGGCGATCGCTCGTGCTCGGCACTCTGGCAAGTATCCCCACCCGCCGGCAGGCACGTGTACTCCTCGATGCCAAGTTGTGCGACCTTAACGCTGGACGACGTCAGCCGCAGTCTGCAATGCCGTTCAGAAATTTCATCGAGGAGGTATGGCGACCCGCCATTCTACCCACGATGAAATTTTCGACACAAAAGCTCTACACCCATCTGATGCGCCGACACTTGTTGCCCGTCTTCGGTGAACGACCGCTATGCGACATTCGTCGCGTGGACATTCAACGGTTCGTGACTGAAAAGATGACGCGACAAAACCTTTCCTGGCAAACAGCCGTTCATCTCCGCAACTTGATGAGCGGCACCCTAGAGAGGGCGGTCGAATGGGGGTACTTGGAGGCCAATCCGGGTCGGCGAATCAAGGTGCCTTCAATGCAGCGTCGGCGTAAGACAATTGTATTGAGCCTTGAACAACTGGCCATACTCCTGCACTCCCTTCAGGAACCGGTGAAGGTGCTCGCAATCACCGTAGCCATGACGGGCCTGCGAATTGGCGAAGTACTCGCCCTCCGCTGGAAGAACGTGGACCTCGAAAAGAGTCTTATCCATGTTCGCGAAGCGGTGTATGAAGGTAATCTCTCTTCTCCAAAGTCGAAGAGCAGCATTCGTGATATTCCAATTGGGCCATCCTTACAGCAATCGTTACTGGAATGTCGGAAGGGTGCACCTGCTGACGCATTTGTTTTTGCCAGCAAAAACGGCACACCGCTGGACTCGCATAATCTTTTGGGGCGCGTCCTCAAGCCTGCATGCAAGCGGGCGGGCTTGCCGTCAATCTCCTGGCACAGCTTCCGGCACATTCACGCAACTCTGCTCAGTGATCTCGGCGAATCGCTAAAGACGGCGCAGGCGCAATTGGGCCACGCAAGATTGAGCACGACCGCGGAGATCTACACGCACGTAGTACCGGCCTCACAGCGAGCAGCAGTAGAAAAGTTGGAAAGGGCCATTTGGGGGGCGAAGTTGGACCCAATTGGACCCAAATTGGAAGCACAGCAGAAGCTCGGCAGTACGCTAATCCAGTGACGTGTCAGAAGTTAAGTGGCGCGCCCGGCCAGACTCGAACTGGCGACCCTCTGCTTAGAAGGCAGACGCTCTATCCAACTGAGCTACGGGCGCGTCGTTTTCTCCTTTTATTTTAGCCACTTACAGACGTCTGTGCAGCCCCTTTCTCCGGTTTGACCCTACCGTAGTAAAAACGTAGTATTTTTTGGTTTTGATAGGCTTTTTCGTTGGCTCGTTCGATTCCCTCCCGAACCTGGTCAACCATCCCGAGCTGATAGTGACGCTTCGTTTCTGGACTGCTGTGCCGCATGGCGCGCTGCACCACCGCATCTGGAGCGACCCAACTCAACCGCGTGCAGAATACGTGGCGCAGATTGTAAATCGGGAAATACGGCACGGCCGCGTTCAGTCTGATTAAGCCGCGGAATGTCACCGGCCCATGCGTCGATCACCGCTTGTGGAAATCCGAAGGCCGCCAGGCTCCCGATTTCCGCCGTAGCGACTAGCATGCCCCGGTCGGGGAATGCGGCGCAATAAATTGCGCCGGGCGATAACACCGGCCAAGTAAATTCGCCATCTAACGTCCCGCGCACCGCCGGATGTTGCTCCCTGCGAATCTGGCGTGCGGAATCCACCACGCGACCAACGACATAATGGAGCAGCCGCAAGACCGCTATTCGCCCTCCTTCCCGGATTTCCTCCGGTCCCTGCAAACCTTCGACTAAATGAAGAGTTAAGAAGCCATGCCCGAGTCTGGGACTTTCCCAGGCTTTCTGCGTCGGACCGGAGGCGGTCAAGACAACCCGACCCTCGCCGCTGATTTGGTTCAGCTTGCCGTCCACTGACTGAATGTCGCGCGGTCCAGCTTCAACCTGCAGAGCCTTGGCTCCCATGCCGCCAGAAAAGCAGCAGTCCAGCACAATCAAAAGTCGGCGCGACGGGATGCGTGAACACCATTCGCCGAGTGTCGTCAGCGGAATCGTAGTTCTTGCAAGGTCGTAAGGGTCCGTATCATGTCCGACGAGTTCATGCGTCTCCGTCCCATGCCCCGAAAAGGCGATGACCACAACATCCTCAGGGTCGCAGGCGGCGAGCCGTTCGAAGCATTGTCTGATCGCCGCGACCGTCGCTTGTTCATCCGTAAGCAGCGTAGTCTCGCCGCCAAGTGTGTCGGTGAAAAGCGCATGCAGCGCTTTCGCGTCACGGTTTGCGCAGCTGAGCCAATTGATTTCCGGTGAGTCGTATCGGTCGATCCCGATGAAAAGCCCTTTGAACGCCATGCCGTTCTCTACACCCGCCCTACTTCAATAACAACCTGCTTGATCACAGGTCTTCGGAACCGATGAGAACAGACCCGTCCGTCTCTCTCCGGCCCGCAAGATATTTCCGCCGCGCTATCTCTTCGATGTCCCGCCGGTTGGCTCTGAATGCACCCAGATCGTCCTTGCCATCCCCGCCAAAATGATCGTCCAGTGCGTCTCGAATGATTTTGCACCGCACTCGGGTTTCCCCGTCCTGTCCCCAGAACACGACACCGTCGCCTTTAAAATCTTCCTTCTCTTCCGGTGCCGGGAAAGTCAGATCATGTTCTTCGCGCACGTTGACTTTTTCCGGGAACAATCCCGGCATCCACCGCGACACGAGCGCCGCAGGGAAGACGAGACGCAGAGGAGCGCGCACGCCGTCGGCGGTCAGCACACCCCGTTCCGTAAGCGCCGAGACGATGCGCCGCGCATGACGCTCGGTCGCGCCCACCGCACTCGCGGCGTCGCCGCGCGGCAGTTCTCCGCGATAAAGCACTGCTTCGAGAATGTTGCCGGATTTTGGCGGCAGCGTGCCCAGCCTGATTTCTTCTTCCGCCCAGAGAAGGATGCGCGCGCGCAGTTTCTCCGGTTGCATAAGCCCTTCCATGAACTCGACCTGGTCGATGCACATGCCCAGAAAGAAATTAACGAACCGGGCCAGCGCCTCCTCGCTTAATGCGCCCCGGCCGTCAAGATCATTGCGCCGCGGGCTGTCGCAATCGGCGAGGTGTTTTTTGTAATCCTCTACGTTGCGCGCCAGCCCGCGCGCGACCGACCACACCGCGCCCGTATCCAGAGTTTCCAGCAGCATCGCGTGCGAAATCAGACGCGCAACGCGTCCGTTGCCGTCCAGAAACGGGTGAATCCACACAAGGCGGTGATGCGCAGCCGCCGCGCCGAGAATGGAGTCCGTCCGGTTCAGGTGGCCGTAAACCTCTTCGAAACGTCCGAGGAAGCGCGGCACCGCGCCGGGGCTGACGGGGATATGCATGCCCACTTTCACATCCCTGTGGCGCAGTTCGCCGGGGACGACCTTTATCCGCTCTTTGCTCTTCGGGTCCTCCACCCACAGCAAATCCTCGGGCAGCAGTTCGCAGAAACGGCGATGGATTTCACGGATGCCGTCGCTCGTGAGCGCGCGCCCCTTTAGACCGCCGCCGTCAATCCATTTCTGGACATTGATATGGGCTTTGGCTTCGAGCTGCAGGTCGCGCTTGCGCGCGTCATTGCTATAATCGTTTTTCAGGGCGCGCTCGATGTCGACGGGATGAGTGTCGTGCCCTTCGATCAGGTTGCTGTAGTAGCAGTTCATCGCCCGCACGAGATCGGCCAGCGATGTCACCAGGCTCTCCGGCAGGCTGCGGCGAAAGCCCGACGCCTTCTGCGCCAGTTCGACCGCCAGCTCGGTGAGCGCACCCCTGTGACGGGAGGTTTCCCCGATCAGCAAGGGCTCCATTAAGGAGGTCGATTCCCCGCGATCTTTCGCCGCTTTTATGTCCGCTTTTATGTCCGCTTTGTTATTCATGGCAACACTATATATATCATAGCTTTATGAGTATTTCAATAGTCCAAATGTCCGCATAAATGTCCGCTTTAATGTCCGCTCTCCGGTCGCACCTCCCCCAGCCCCACCCCCCTCGCAAGTTGCTGTTTCGCAAGACTTAATTGCCGGGCGTGTCTGGCTCCCGCCGGACCAGGCTCTACGCCGTCGGCCCGCCGGCGTCGCCGGGCCTGAAGTCCCGGCCGCGGTCCCGCTCGCATCGCTTCGTCCCGCGCCATCGTAGCCTTCGCCGCCGCCGTCCACTCCCCGCTCCACCTCCTCCGCGTCCACCACCAGCAGCGTCCCCGCCGCCATCACGCCCATCACCACGCCCATCACCACCACCAGCAGCAGCACCAACGCCACCACCATCGCCATGGCCATCATCATCATGATCATCGGCATCGCGTCCATCATGGCCATCGCCATCGTGGTCATCATGGTCATCGTTCTTTTCTTCCTTTTCTTCCTTTTCTTCCTTCTCCTCCTCCGCGTCGTCCTCCGCTTCCTGTTTCTCCGTAACCTCCCTTTGTTCGTTTTTTCTCTCTTTTCCTTCATCCCTCGGACCTTATTGCGGCCTTTTCCCCGGGCCACGCACCCCCGTCAAGGGTCTGGCGATGAACTCCGACTGCGCCTCCGCCCTGATATCGTGCTCCGTTTGGTCCATACGGAACCTGATTTGGAAGAGGACGATTCCACATATATCAGATCGGGAAACGATTCCTGCTGGATAGGGCGGACCTCGACAGCTACGTTGAGAAGAACAAGGTGCGAACTTAAATCGAACCGAGGAATCTGCCGGGACTCTTCTCTTCCCGCCTACCAGATGTCTCCTGTGCTGGCAAGAAAGTTGTAGCACTTTGCGCACAGCGCAACAGGACCGATGCGAAGGCAAACAGGCGGTAGAGGATGATTCGCGCCATGTACCCGGCGTGTACCTCAATGCGGGGATTCTGCCCATTCTGACGTTTCTGCCGTCTTGATAAATCAGCAACTTACGTCTTATGAATGGAGCTTACGGGTTCGAATCCCACCCAAGACGAGTAGGTAATTTAATTTAGAGAACAGAGCGGCGGCCATCCTAGACCATCCTGACAACAGGCAGGAAATGCTCTTGCAGCCTACGAACGGCCGGATTTCGAAACTGCTGGAGTCCAATCGGAAGGGGAAAAGTCGGTGTCGTCTTTCGGGCGGCGGTCATCGTGCCCAGGATTTTGCGTATCGCTCGAGCCGGAAACTGTATGATTCAGCTTAGAGTCATTGTTCACGCACGAGAACCCGTCACGTAGTGCGCGTTTAGGCCCATCCCTGAGAGGTCACCGAGCAAGTTCATGGCAATAACCGATTTCCCTGTGCCAGGGCCGTCTAGCACGATAATGGCGACCTTTTTCCTGCCTTTGACACCATCCTTCGCAGCTTCTACAACCTTGTCATAAACCACCAGCTGCTCGTCTAGTAGTACGTATTCCGGCTTACCCTTGATAAGTTTGGCGACGTGGTCGAGCAATTTCTTGCTGGGGCGATACTTGCTCTGCTCCACTTTCGCCGAAACCTCGCCGCTGTCGGGACCATGGATTCGTTCGTCTAGAAACGAAGTGAGGTGCGGCACGTGATCGGCAGTGAAGACCGGAGACCGCCTAATCTGCTCCGCAAACTGAGGTAAGAAAAGAGGATCGTCCTCTATCGGGCTGTAATTGTGCAGATAAGAACAGGCATGTGCGCTGATTCCGTCTTCCCCCTGAAAAGCCGTATGGCAATCGGTAAGATACGTCATGTACTGACCGACTTGAACGGAAGGATGAAGCACATCCCGGACACCGCCGCCGACGAAGGTCGCTACCTCGTTCTTGCCAGGTGCGCCTTTACAGCCGCTCCACTGCTTTAGCTCTATGATGACTGCGTTAGGCGCTTTTTTGCTGTCATACCCTGTCACCAGGCAGTCAAGTCGCTTGGAGGTGAGTGGGAGTTGAAGTTCCAGCAAAACGCCATGATCGAGCAAACTTGCTGTTTGAAAAACTTGTGAGATGGCGCGGAGAGAATTATTCCAGGAATTCACCTCAGCGACTGGTGGCTGGTATCGAAATTCAAGAAAGAAAGCATCTTTCAGCTTCGTGGCAATGCGGTTGTAACTTGAATCTTCGATAAGGGATTTTGTGGTGCCAGAATAGAGGCGCATGAGCTATCGGTTCTTAGGCCGCGTGACTCGGTCTAGGCTATGACACCTTGGCTGATATGGTCTACCGCCACGTCCACGGTGAGACGGGCCCGATGAAAGGCTTGCTACCCACTCCGTACTGGTGGGTGGCCAAAATACGAAGTTCCAAATCACCCGATCCAAATCTGCTTCTGACGCTCAATTCGTGCGCGCAAGAGTGCGACACCCCCGTCTGCGGCTTTTTGTTTTTTCCATTGGCTAGGCCAGAATCAAACCCGTGTCCCGCAACTTCCCCAGCAATTCCGGATGCTTCTGGGCAAGGAACTTTAGTCTTCTTGTTTTGTACGGCTTAACCCGGGCGACATCCAGAACAATTGCGGCGAGGCTGGCAACTTGTGGATTGTCCGACTTCGCCATCCGTTCAAGGTGCACCACGTTCTTTTCGGAGATGTGCGATTGCCCAAGCAACGCGAAGATGTCGTCCTTGTCCTCAATGGCCTGGCGCTCGCTCTTCGGCCTGGCCTTGCAACGCTTGCACACATGGATTTTGTGACCCTTGCCGGAGAATTGCTCGTTCGGACGTTCGCGCCCGCAAATCCTGCAGTAATGCCCCATCCTGGTTCCTTCCAGCAACAGAGAATAAGATAATAACCCAGACACGCCAGACAGGTGGGAAAGGTGGTCCGCGGCCCAGAAATCTCGCCATTTTCTTGACAATATTACCCTCTCAGATACGATGAGGAGAGGCTCTGGTCCCCTTCTGGAGGGTTAAGCCGTGAACATCGAAATCCGCGATGCGGCCCTTGAGGCCAGAATCCAAAAACAGCTTCAGGCTACCGGCTCCGGCAGCGTCGAGGAAGTCTTACTCTGTTTGCTGGAGACCCAGGAAGAACAGGATCGTTGGCTCTTGGAGAACCGGGAAATAATCAATGCAAAAATCAAGCGCGGCATCGAACAACTCGACCGCGGCGAAGGAATCCCGGAAGATCAATTGGATGCTCACCTCGCAAATCTGAAAAGCCGAACCTAAATGAGCGTGCGCTTTGTTCTAGCGCCTCAGGCTGCGCTCGACCTCGTCGAAATCTGGCGTTACATCAAAGAACAGACCAGTCTCACAATCGCGGACCGCGTTGAATCCGCCATCCGCGGAAAAATAGAATTTCTCGCGGGAACCCCGGTGCCGGTCACAGTCGGAAGGATTTAACCGACGAAGATGTAAAATTTTTTCCTGTCTACTCTTACTTGATCGTCTATCGGCCCCAGACCACACCATTGCAAGTCGCTGCCATTCTTCACGGACGCCGTGATGTGGAACAGATCCTCAAAGGCCGCATATGAGCGACAGCGGGAAGGTCCATGGCCGGACAATATATCGATAGAGACAAGCTCCGGGCTGCCGTTCGCAAGATGGGCACCGAATACGTCTTCCTCATGTTGGACGATGCCATCACCCTTCTACCGGAAACGAAGCTCCGCAAGCTGATTGCACAGTATCTGAATCCGCACGAGTTTCGTCCAGACAGCGCCAAAAAGGTAGACCTTCTCGCTGATGTCAAGGCATTTCAGAAGGCGAGTCTTGCCGGCGAGTATCACCAAGCTTTTGCCGTCAATTCTAAGAACTACACGGAAAAGTCCAGCGGCACCCTGGCTTGGATTGCGGATTGTCTTCGCCTTCTCGAGCGCTGCCTGGCTCAGTCAAAGAAAGAGGATCCGAAAACGGTATGCCAAGCGTTCGAGATTATCTTTAGTCTGCTGAGCAAAATCGACGAAGGCAACGACGACATCCTGTTCTTCGCTGACGAAGGCGGCTCCTGGCAAGTCGGAGTGGAGTGGGAGAAGGTGTTGCCCGCTTGGTTCAGGGTCCTGTCTGCGACGGCCGGTCCCTCCGAGTATGCGCAGAGGATTACTACACTTCTCAAACGTCACCACCAGTATGGGCGGATAAAGATGCTCGCAGCGGCGCGCAAGGTCGCGACGCCGGCGCAACGACATGCTCTACCGGAACGCGAGTCCGAAGGGGCGATTCGAGGTCGTTCTTGATCAAACACGCGTACCGGCCTGATTCCGTGGTAAACGGCAGCGACTCTCATGCGGATGCAGGCCTCCTACGACATTGTCTAAGCCCGCAAACGTAAGCAACCCTGAGAGCCAACCCATTTGTGGCGGGATCACCGGCTACTTCAGCAGAAGCAGGGAATTCGGTATAACTTCGGTACAACTAACCCGAATTTCTCATACTAAATTGCAAAAGGCTGTTGCTTCATGGCATAACTCTTTTGTCTAGAAAGAAATTCTGCCAAGGAGGAGCAACAGCCTTATGACCACAGAGTGTAACCAGTTTGTGTTTGGATTTCATCCCCAAAAGCGACGCGAGATCCGGGCGCAGTTTGACGG
Source organism: uncultured Acidobacteriota bacterium (assembly GCA_963833345.1). Taxonomy (GTDB): domain Bacteria; phylum Acidobacteriota; class Terriglobia; order Acidiferrales; family UBA7541; genus Acidiferrum. Next base: position 5,966,075 of record CAWHXI010000002.1, read on the forward strand.
TGGAGCCATCACCAGTGACGGCGGTGGGCTGCTCTTGCGGGAGGTCGAAAAGCGCATGGGGATCCTCAACCAGTTTGCCGCCTGCTTCACCGATTATCGGGATCCCACGCTGATCGAACATCCGGTGGAGGCGTTGGTGGCCCAGCGAGTCTATGGGCTAGCCCTGGGATATGAAGATCTGAACGATCACGAGGAGTTGCGGAACGATCCCTTGCTGGCGGTACTGGTTGAGAAGGGAGATCTCGGGAAGGAAGCGTTAGCAGGAAAGAGCACTTTGAATCGGCTGGAACTGACCAAAGAGAAGGCCAGTCGGAAAGAGCGCTACAAAAAGATCGTGCTGGATCACGGGGCGGTGGACCGGCTGCTGGTAGACATCTTTCTCCAAGCCCACCGGGAGGAGCTGAAAGAAATCATTTTGGACCTAGACGCCACCGACGATCCGCTGCATGGAAAACAGGAGGGGCGTTTCTTCCATGGCTACTATGGACACCACTGCTACCTACCGTTGTACATCTTCTGTGGAGAGTTCCTGCTGTGTGCGCGGTTGCGATCGTCGAACATCGATGCCTCGGCGGGAAGTGTAGAGGAGCTGCAGCGCATCGTGGCCCAGATTCGTTCCGCGTGGGCTCAGGTGCGTATCGTGGTGCGCGGAGATGCGGGATTTTGCCGCGAGGAACTGATGGTTTGGTGCGAAGCGAACCGCGTAGAGTACTTGCTGGGACTAGCGAAAAACGAACGTCTGAAGGCGGAAATCTCGAAGGAGATGGAGGAGGCGAAAACGCGGTACCAACAGACCGAACGCGCAGCGCGGCTGTTCAAAGAATTCGTTTATCAGACGCGAGAGAGCTGGAGCCGTGCGCGACGGGTGGTGGCCAAGGCCGAACATCTGGAGAAAGGCGAGAATCCGCGGTTCGTAGTGACCTCACTGAGTGCAGAATTATGGCCAGCGCAGGCCTTGTATGAAGAGCACTACTGTGCACGCGGCGACATGGAGAATCGCATCAAGGAACAATTGATGTTATTCAGCGACCGCACCAGCACGCACTACCTGCGCAGCAATCAACTGCGGCTTTACTTTTCATCGATCGCCTACGTGTTGTTGCAGATGCTGCGACGACTGGGACTCGAGGGAACGGAGTTGGCCAAGGCTCAATGCAGCACCATCCGACTGAAGTTATTGAAGATCGGTGCGCTGATTCGCATCACGGTGCGCAAGGTATGGGTTTCGCTAGCCGGTGGATACCCCCATGTCGCACTGTTCCAGCAAGTCCATGAAAAGCTGTGCGCCGTGCCGCTAAAGTATTGAAAAAGAAAGATCCCGACCAACTTTTTGCTGGGTTCTGTCAACCGATGGTAAGGTTTGCGCCGAAACAGCCTCAGAAAGAGAAAAACTCTCACGCAAAACGAAAAACGGAACAGCTACACAACAGCGCCCCGCGAAACTAGCTCGCAACTCCCAATTCGAACAAACGTCATGCCACTTGTGCCAAGCTGTGAGAGATGTGGGCTAAGGCGAGATTTCGGGAGAGAGACCCTGTAAGCGACGCTCAGCAAAGCATTTAGAATTCCTGCCTTCTTTGTTAGAAGGCAGACGCTCTATCCAACTGAGCTACGGGCGCGTCGTGCAGATCTGCTGATTCTAAAGCACTTCTCGACTCCACAGCTACCTATATCCTCTATCGAGTGTGCCAATAGCTTGCCGACTTAAAGAGAATTCCTTTGCTCAATCATTCAAGGCAGTTTTCGGATGGATGACTTCGACCGAGCAATGGGCGTGAACGGCGACGCTTTCGGCGACGCTACCCATGAGTAAGCGGTCCCAACCGCGGCGTCCGTGAGAGCCGAGTACGACAAGATCGGCAGGCCAAGCTTGAGCTAAGTCCAGAATGGTACTGCGAGCATCGCCCGTGGGAATCGGCTGCTGATCGAGCAGGTTCAGTCCCGCTGTCTGCAGCATCTTCCTGGCGCCTTCGACGGCGTTGACGGCTCGGGTGCGGGCATCCGCGAGTAACTCCTCCAGCAGGCTTGCAGGGTAGATGGATGCGAGTGGAGAAGCAGCCATTGGTGCTTCGAGGGCGACTAATTCCTCCACGGCGACGACTTTGAAAACCGTTCCCAAAGGCCAGGGCCTGGCAGCGACCGAAATCGCTGCTGCGAGGGAGCACTCACTGCCGTCAGTCGCTAAGAGAACCTTCATCGGATGGGATGACGGTGCCGCGCCGCCCGCGGGGAATCGCACGATTTCTACGGGGCAGGGCGCGATTCTCAATACGGCCTGCGCAACGCTCCCTAAAAGAAAGCGCCCGATGGCGCTGCGGCCATGCGAGCCGACCATGATCAGATCGGGCTGCAATTCCTTCGCGCACTCGGAGATGACCTTCCGCGGAAAACCCATCCTGACTTCGGCGAGTGCTTGATGTCCTGCATGAAGGAGCTGCTCGGCGCCGGAGTACACCAATTGGGTCGCTTCGCGCCTGGCGTCCTCGATCATCGCTGGAAACCTGGAGAAGCGTTGGACGTCAACCACATTCAGTACAAGAAAATCTGTGTCGAGGGGCCAAGGTCGCGCGGAAGCTTCGTCCAATACACGCTGTGAGCACGGCGAGGAGTCGATAGCGATGAGTACTTTCATACAGACCTCCGTTCCTGTGAGTGGCGCTACGCTTACAGCAAACTCTTCTTTCCAATGCGGCCACAGTGACAGGGCTCACCCCGAAGGGCGGTGACGGACATCACTTTTAATGGTGCGGCGGGTCACGGAAGGCTGCGCGCCGTTCGGCTCACACTGGCAACGAAAGAAGGAGCGCCGCCATGACCACGATGCAAGCCAACAAGCGGATCGCGTTGAAAAACATTCTGTTTCTCACGGACTTTTCCGAGTCCTCGGCAACTGCCATACCGTTTGCAACGAGCATTGCTCGTGCCTATGGCTCGGTTGTGCATGCGCTTCACGTTCTCCAGCCTTCGGGATACACCTACATGACGCCAGAAGTGGCAGGCACTCTCCTGGACAGCCAGGAAGATCTAGCCAGGGCGGAGATGCAGCGCGTCGACGCCGAACTAATGGGACTGACCCACGAAACGATCATCGAACGCGGCGGCGCGGTTTGGCCGGTTCTTTCGCAAGTCTTGAAAGAGCGCGAGGTTGACTTGATTGTTCTCGGAACACACGGAAGGACTGGCGCTCAAAAACTGCTACTGGGATCATCCGCCGAAGAGGTGTTTCGACGGGCGCGAGTTCCTGTGCTGACGATCGGGCCGGCAGTGAAGACCGGTGCTCATAGCGGAGGGAAATTTCGTTGCGTGCTTTTCGCGACGGATTTCAACGCGGTTTCGACTGTTGCCGCCCCCTACGCCATCTCTTTGGCACAAGAAAATCAAGCAAGGCTCATTCTGCTTCACGTGCTTCCGGCGCCCAAACCTGGGAAGGCGACAAGGCCGGGAGAGCTTTCCGTTGCCGAAGCGATGCATCAGCTGGAGATATTGGTTCCCCAAGACGCGGAACTCTGGTGCCGACTGGAACCTATGGTGAACCACGGCGCGCCAGGCCGGGAGATTCTGGCTACGGCAAGCCGATGTGGCGCGGATTTGATTGTCCTTGGTGTCCGAGGAATGGACACGCTGACGAGAGTGGCGACTCGAATGGATCGGGCTATCGCGTACGACGTGGTTGCACATGCGCCATGTCCGGTGCTCACGGTTCGCGCGTAGGGGTTTTTCATCCGTCTGGGCAATTCCGAACAAGGAGGGGATTCCTCATGATCAAGAAAGTGAGCGGTGGGTACCAAGTGGTTTCCAGCAAGGGTAAGAACCTTGGTGGACCTTACAAGACACTGGATGCCGCAAAGAAACGGTTGCGGCAAGTGGAGTTTTTCAAACACCGCAAAGGATAGCTACGGGAAGGAGCACGGCCATGCGAGCTCTCCATAATCGAACTCGAACGATGAGCAAGCCAACGCGAAGAGCCAACGGGCGGAGCACTAGGACACACGATACGTACCGTCGGTCGCGGGAAAATCTGCGCAGGAACACGACTAAGGGAATCTGGCACAACTGGCTAATGGAAGAGAACTACCTCTGAATTCATTCCTTCCGGCTTGGGCTCGAGACTCCAGCATCCCCGCAGCCGCGAATGCCAATTGAGCGTTGATTCCATACGCGTCTCGGGCAGGGTGGTGTGTGCACCAGGGCCCATTTTAATACGAAGATGGTGCCTAGCGGTCAGGCGGCCACTGCTTCGGGGTGAACGATGGGAAACTGTTGGCCGTGCATCTTCTTGAGGGACCGAATTATTTCTTCGGAGGACAGCTCGCAGCAGCTTTCCCATTTGTTTTGATCGGCATGGAGCAGGATGTCATCCATGGAAAGAACGCCCTGAGGCACATCGTTACTGTCTACGACCGGCAGCCGATGAACCTGGTGCTCGGCCATGGTCCCGAGCGCCTCGTGAATCTCGTCGTCCGGCCTGCACGTGAAAACGGGGACCGTGGCGACTTCTCCGACAGTGACATTACCGGGCAGCCGGTTCCGCGTTCCGAGTGCGATGCAAATGTCGCGATCTGTCACGATGCCAATGAGCTTCTTGTTTTCGTCTACGACCGGCAGCATCCCGTAGTTATGTACCCACAGCATTTCGACGGCAGCGCCAAGGTTGGTTTCGGGACCGCAAGTCACCGCCGTCTGCGTCATAATGTCTCGCACTTTCATACGCCACCCCTTTCGACTCGTTCGATTTCACGACATTCAAGTCAGCAGCGTTCAGGCTCCCCCAATCGCTTCGAGGGCCGGCCGGTTCGAGATCAGTAGCGTTGACCCGTGTAGGGCCACGAGTTGCCGGCTTTTGAAATTGCTGAGCGTTCGTGTGACCGTTTCCCGCGTTGTGCCGATGAACTCGGCAATCTCTTCGTGGGTCAGCGGCATCTTGACCGGCATCCCTTGCTTCGTATCTTTTGTTTCGGGAGCCCAGTCGAGGAGCAGGCGGGCCAGTTTTTCGGGTGCAGAAGCCGCCAGACCAACTGTCCGCAATTGCTCGCAGGCGCCGTCGTAAAGAGAACTGAGTTGACTCACTATTCCCTTACAGACTTCATGATGCTTTGCGATGAACTGCAAAAAGTCATCGCGACGAATGAACGCCACCTGGCACGGGTGCAGCGTCTCGGCGGTGACCTCGTAGGGACTTCCGGACATAGTTGCCATAAGCCCAAGAATTTCGCCGGCTTTGGCTATCCTCAAGATCAGCGTCTTTCCAGAGCTTGAACTAATGGAGAGCTTCACTTCTCCGCCGCACAGCACGAAGACCCCACGCGAATCCTGCTTCTCCAGGAACAGCACCGCTCGGGCCGGATACGTGGCCGGCGACTTCACGACGTTGAAGTCCTTAAGCGCCGCAGGGCTGAGCTGGCAAAAGTAACCATTTCCCCTCAACTTGCATGCCTGGCAGCTTTCATTTGGTTCAAATCCATAGGGACCACGCATTTTAGACTCCTTCTTCTCCGTCTTTCGGAGATTGCCGCATTGCGTCATCGGCGAAATACCTCGTCAGAGGCGAATCAGTGTGAAAGCAAGCGTTCGTTTGCTGATAAATCTCACGCAGGAGCTGTCTTCCTTTGCCATCGACGAAAGCTACACCGCGCATGTCGAGCTCCAACTGCTTGCGACCAAGTGAAGGTGTCAAAGAATGCCAAGTGCGATTCAACTCTTCCACCCAAGGCCCCGCGATTTTTCCTTCGAGCTTGATCGTTTCCGCTCCTTCGCTTTCCTCGACTGTGATTTTTAGCATCGTTGCTTGATCCATCTTTTCTGCCTGACGACATCAGTAATGCAGGTCACACACCAAACGTGACCGCTCGCACAGAGATGTATCCATCTGTTTCAAAGCGCAGCACTTACATCGTGGAGAGGGATCAAATCGAAGGTCCTGATGTGCGCAAGATCACGGAGTGACGAGACGAGATTTCGTCGCGGGACTAAATGTAGTCTCGCCGCTGGATGCCCAACTTTTTCAGCATGGAGTTCAGCGTCGTTCGTTTCAAGCCGAGACGTTCCGCCGCGCCGTTGGCGCCTCCGATCATTCCCTTGCACTCGCGGAGCACGCGAAGAATGTGCTCCCGTTCTGCTACTTCCAGGTTCGAATCGGTCCTGCCGGCTGATTCTTCGACGGCTTCGAGTTCGGCGAGCGGGGCGCGCAACACGCGCCCTGGCGAGAGAATGACGGATCTTTCGATGAAATTCTCTAGCTCGCGAACGTTGCCAGGCCAGTGCCATTTGACTAGCGCCTGCATAGTCTGAGCGGGAATGGTTTCGATCCGTCGGCCCATGCGCTTCGAATGACTAGCGAGGAAGTAGCGGATCAGAATTGGGATATCGTCGCGGCGCTCACGCAAGGGCGGAATCGTGATGGGAAAAACGCGCAGACGGTAGTAGAGATCGCTTCGGAACTGCCCCGCGTTGACCATTTTCGCGAGGTCGCGATTCGTGGCGGCCACGAGCCGGACGTTTACGGGAATGGTGCGAGTGCCGCCGACCCGTTCGAACTCCTTCTCCTGCAGCGCCCGCAGAATTTTGGGCTGAAGCTCCAAAGGGAGGTCGCCTACCTCATCCAAGAAGAAGGTTCCTTGATGGGCCAGCTCCAGCCGTCCGATCTTTTGCGTGATCGCGCCTGTAAAAGCTCCTTTTTCGTGCCCAAACAGTTCGCTTTCGAGGAGTCCGGACGGAATGGCCGAGCAGTTAAGTCTGACGAAGCCGTGATCCCGACGCGGGCTCAAGTCGTGGATCGCTCGAGCGATGAGCTCTTTGCCCGTTCCCGTTTCTCCGAGAATGAGGACAGTTGCGTCCGTCGGCGCTACGTCCTCTACCTGTTTCAATACGCGCTTCAGGCCGGAACTCTCGCCGACGATTTCGTCAAACTGATGCGTGGTGATGAGCTCTTCTTCAAGATAGCGGTTTTCTTGTTCGCTGCGCCGCAGGGCTTCTTCGGCTTCTCTTTTTTGTGTAAGGTCACGTATTACGCTCAGAACCATCTGCCCCTCTGGCGCGTTTACCGAGCCAAGCATGATATCAACGGGGAACTCACTTCCATCCTTACGGCGGCCATAAAGGTCAAGTCCCGCACCCATAGTGCGTACGCGCGGGTGGGCAGCATAGTCAGCCCGATGTCCAGGGTGCGCAATGCGGAATCGCTCAGGAATGAGGACCTCAATGGGTTGGCCCAGCAACTCGGGACGGTCGTAGCCAAAGACCTCTTGGACGTGCGCGTTGACTTCCTCTATTTTTCCATCCTGGTTGGTTACGACGATGGCATCGGGCGAGAACTCGAACAATGACCGGAACCTGTTTTCGCTCGCCCGCAGGGCTTCTTCAGCCTTCTTGCGTTCGGTAAAGTCGCGCGTAACTTTAGAGAATCCTAGCAGCTCCCCGTTTTTGCCTCGAATGGCGGTAATAACGACGTTCGCCCAGAACCGTGAGCCGTCCTTTCGGACACGCCACCCCTCGTCTTCGAGGCGCCCCTCGGAGGCCGCCACCTTCAATTCGCTATCGGGCTTACCAAGTTCGATGTCTTCTTGCGTGTAGAATCGCGAGAAATGCTCGCCTAGGATCTCATCGGACTTGTAGCCCTTGATTCGTTCTGCGCCGATGTTCCAAGTGGAAACTCGACCGTGAAGATCGAGCATGAAGATTGCATAATCCTTTACAGCTGCCACTAATGCCTGGAAGTCCGGGGATGGAGAGGTTTGGGGCAGATTTTTACCCACAATGTTATAAAGGGGCGTTACTTCCTGGGTGCCAACTACAGGGCAATAATAATGACCTGAGGGCGGAGTGGCAAGGGACTTACAATGCCGAAAGTGACCGTCCGCACGCGGAGAAGTGATCTTCGTCACTGCTAGCGCGACCGCTCAGCCTGATTCTAGTCACGCAAGGGAGTCCCTCTCATGACCAACGACAAGCGTGACCTACTGGACGTTCTCAAGGCCGAATTGCAGTTCCTGCAGAAAGGCGGTTATCGCCATACGGCGCGAGCCGACTGGCGTCCGCACTTCATCTTTCAGGATTCACCGACCTGTCTGAATTTCGATCCTACGCAGCCGGCGAAACCGTGCAGTGATTGCATCCTGATGCAGCTCATTCCCGAAGATTGCCGCGACAAGAAGATTCCTTGCCGCTACATTCCCTTGAGCGAGAATGGAGAAACCATCGACTCGTTCTACCGCGCAGGCACGCAAGAGGAACTGGAGACTTCCGTCGCGCAATGGCTGAAGAGCACGATTACTCGACTGGAGCGGGAAAAGGTGGAAGGCATAAGCGACTCCGAACATCCTGAGATCCACGTGCGGGCAAGATTCGTGTCTCACCGTTGACCGCCGATCCGCGGAGAGGGCGGGGTATTTATGTTTTCAGTTTGCGCAAACCCGGATTGCAAGGCTACCTTCGACTATCGGCAAGGCCGCTTTTTTCGTTTCCACAAGGATCATCCGGCGGGTGAGAAACCTCCCAACACTCATTCCGTGCAACATTTCTGGTTGTGCGGTGTATGTTGCGACGTTTATACGCTGGAGTATCGAGATAGGTGCGGTGTGCTGATCAGGAACAGCCCGGAGGCATCGGGTAATCAAGACGCGTTACGGCTGATTGCTGCTGCTTGATGGGATCATCGTAAGACTCGCCTACCTGTTATGCGCCAGGTCGCCAAGTGGTTTAACAACGGCGTCCGCGGTCTCACTGCCGGTGTTCGAAGTATTCGGAAAGTAAGCTTCCCGGACATATTGGGAAAGCATTCGTTGAGCATTGAAAAAGGACCCATTCACCGCGATCGTGGAACGCATGATCTGAGCGTAATCCCGGGGCTGGGAATAGAACATCGGCAGAATCGTGTGTTCGAGCTTGTCGTAAAGAGACGCGATCTCCACGTCGCGACGTTCGGGATCTTCATCGTACCCGATGGACCAGCCCGTGACGCCTTCAAAGTGCCCCTCGACCCACCAGCCATCCCGCACACTGAAACTGGGGACGCCATTTAATGCCGCCTTCATTCCGCTGGTGCCGGAGGCTTCGAACGGCCGGTGCGGAGTATTGAGCCAGAGGTCAACGCCGGCAGTGAACAACTGCGCCCAGCGAAGATCGTAATCGCTAACGTAAACGACCGGGATGACGTCGCGCAGTGCGGCGGCCGCTTCGAACACTTTGCATATCTCAGCCTTTCCCGAATCGTCCCGGGGGTGGGCCTTCCCGCCGAAAACAACCTGGAAGGGGCCGGCATTTTTCTGGATGGTGCGGAGTCTGTTCAAATCGGAGAAAAGCAAATCCGCCCGCTTGTATTCCGCCGCCCTCCGCGCGAATCCCAAAGTGGCGACGTTTTCGGAGAGCTGAACACCGTTGGCCTTGTAGATTTCGCCGAACAACTCGCGTTTGGCCTGCAGATGCGCTTGCCGAATTTCGTCGACTCCGATACCAACGGCGTAGCGAAGATATAGGTTATCCAGGCGCCATTCTGGAATGTGGCGGTCATAGAGTTCTCGAAATGGAGCGGAAGTCCACGTCGCGGCATGAACGCCGTTGGTGATGGAGTGGATCGGATAGTTTGGAAACATGGTTTGCGATAGTTCGCCGTGACGCATCGCGACGCCATTGATGTAGCGCGAGCAACGCAGCGCGAGGTAGGTCATGTTCAGCGTTCCGGCGGGGCAGCATTCCGTAGCGAGAAATGTGCGAACACGGTCCGCGCCGAGGATTCGCGTGGCCAAATCCAACGGGAATTGATCGAAAGCTGCCGGCACAGGCGTGTGGGTCGTGAACACGCACTTCTCGCGCACCTTTTCGATGTCCGCGAGGCGGGCGTTCGTTAAATTGTGTCGGCCGATTTCCTCTTCCAGAAGAGCGAGAGTGAGAAGCGCCGAGTGCCCCTCGTTCATGTGGAAGCGGGAAATGTTCCGATGGCCCATAGCGCGAAGAAAACGCACCCCGCCGATTCCAAGAATAGCCTCTTGGCATAAACGGCAAGCATCGTCACCGCCGTAAAGACGATCCGTGAGCGTCCGTTCCCAGGCAGAGTTCTCAGGAAGATTCACATCCAGAAAATAGACCGGAACAGAGTGACCGGTGAGACCGATAATCGAGTGTCGCCAGCCGCGAATCTTAACTTCTTTGCCTTCGAGAAATCCCAAGACGACTGGCTCTAATGGCTCTAGAACTTCTTCCGGTCTCCACTCTTGCGCCTCGTCGCTCTGCTGTCCTTTTTCGTCGAGGTGCTGGCGAAAGTAACCTTTGCGATCCAGAAGGGTCACGCCCACCATTGGAATCCCCAGATCCGCCGCCGACCGAAGCATGTCTCCTGCCAAAACACCGAGACCCCCGCTATAAGTAGGAAAACGGGGGTCGACGGCGATCTCCATCGAGAAGTATGCGATACGAGGATTGGGTTCGAAGGTCATCGCTCGGAGTCCCCCTGATTCGGATCGCCACCTCGTTGTCAGCGCTTCCCCGCGTTACAGACTGTGACGACCGTCACTCGCGGTCGTGATGCACAGCGCATTTCGACGAAGGGCGGCTGCATAGAATGATGCTGGCAGCTGGATAAACGGCACGCTTCTTCTTTTTGGATTGTATATGAAGACTCTCGACCCTTTAAAGGAACAGCCGCACTCCCAGTTAACTCGCCGTTCATCGGCCGGTAACGGGAGTCACCTAAAATTCGAGGTGAGCTCTTCTCCCGACAACATTGCATTCGAAACGCTGGCGAAGAAGCACGTACCACCGGACGACTCAGACATGCCAAGCACCGACCACTCCCAACTGCAAGAACTCATTCAGCAACTGAATCTTCTGCGGTCGGAAATGCTGGAACTCGAAGTATCGGGCTTGGTAGGGTGTGCCAAGGTGCATCCGGAGCACCGCGCCAGCGCTAGGAATCTGATGCACTACCTGGCGTTGCGGCGACACGACCTGCGGCACCTACAGTCGCAACTGGCGGCGCTTGGCCTTTCGTCGCTGGGGCGCACGGAGTCGCACGTCATGAGTGCATTGCATGCCGTCGTGAACTTGCTGGGGAGGCTCACTGGTTCCGAGGAAGTACCCGCACAGCGGTCGGACGGCATCCCCGGGCTCGGGGACGGCGGCCTCCTCTTGGAAAAAAACACTGAAATCTTGCTTGGCGCGGCTCCCACCGGACGCAATGTCCGGATCATGGTGACGATGCCCTCGGAGGCCGCGACCGACTACGAATTGGTTCGAGATCTTCTCGCGAGCGGAATGGACTGCATGCGGATCAATTGCGCTCATGATGGTGCTGAAGCGTGGTCTGCGATGGTCGGGAATTTGCGCCGTGCCGAAAAGGAAGTGAATAAGCGTTGCAGAGTCCTGATGGATTTGCCGGGGCCGAAGCTGCGCACTGGACCGATGCAGCGAGGGCCTGCCGCATTAAAATATCGCCCCCAGAGGGACGCGTTAGGACGTGTACTTGCCGCGGCACGAATTTGGTTGACGTCGAGTTCTGCTCCACAGATCCCTCCCGCACCGGCGGATGCCGTCCTGCCTGTGCCTCAGGCTTGGCTCGGCCAACTGAGACGAAAAGACCGCATACGTTTCATCGACGCCCGCGGCGCATCGCGCAGCATGACGGTCGCCGGAAGCGTCGGAGACAGCCGGTGGGCCGAAGCGGTTCGCACGGCGTATATCGTTCCTGGTCTAACTCTTGAAATTCGGAGACCCGGGCGGAACGGGGCTTCCGGGCGCGTCTGGCGCACACAGGTTGGTGGCATTCCTCCAAAGGAGCAAAGCCTTCGCTTGAAACTCGGCGACACTCTCGTTTTGACCAAATCGCTGCGACCCGGAAGACAGGCGCGGTACGACAAAAAGGGAAAGCTCATCGGTCCAGCGCAAATTGGCGTTTCCCTTCCAGAGTTCTTCGATTCCGTGCGACCTGGCGAACCCATCTGGCTAGACGACGGCAAGATAGGAGGTGTAATCAAGGATGTTCATCCGGAAAACGTCGGCGTCGAAATCACACAGGCGCGAATTTCGGGCGAAAAGCTGGGTCCTGAAAAGGGAATTAACGTGCCTGAAACCGTTCTGCGCCTATCCCCTTTGACAAAGGAAGATTTGGAGACTCTCAAATTTGTAGTTGAGAACGCCGATATCGTTGGCTATTCCTTCGTCCGAAGTGAAGCCGACGTGCTCGAATTGCAATCCCGGCTGGCTGAACTGGGAGCCGGAGAAAAGCTCGGAATTATTTTGAAAATCGAAACCCGCGAAGGCTTCGATCAATTGCCCCGCCTGCTGCTCGCGGCAATGCGCACCCGCGCGGTCGGAGTGATGATCGCACGTGGTGACTTAGCCGTCGAATGCGGTTACCAGAGGCTAGCCGAGGTGCAAGAGGAGATTCTGTGGATTAGTGAGGCAGCTCATATACCGGTGATCTGGGCGACACAGGTTCTCGAGTCCCTGGCGAAGAACGGCATTCCCTCCCGTTCGGAAATCACCGATGCGGCAATGGGTGAGCGTGCCGAGTGCGTCATGCTCAACAAGGGACCGTACATCGTAACCGCTGTGCGAATCCTCGACGACATCCTGCGGCGCATGCAGGCTCACCAGGAAAAGAAGCGCTCCATGTTGCGTAAGCTTCATCTGGCGGACGCCTTTCGAGTCGGCGCGTGACAGCGGAGCCTCGATCGATAAATCGTTAAGCCGCTTGCTGGCGTAGTAGCCTGTCAAAACCCGTGCAGGGGTACGTTGCTGACGTACTGTGCGAACGGAAGATTAGCACCTAGACAGGAAAATGCGCGACGGACGGAAGCAGGCATGGATTGGACCAATCCAAGCGGACCCGCCGTCCATCGCGAGGGTCGTGTAGCTAATGGCGAACGGTCAGCACGGGGCAAACTGCGTGAGAGACGATCTTGTGCGCCGTTGAAATCGGCAGATGGATGGCCGCTCCCGGCACTCCGTCCGCGGGCTTGATACCCAGCACGATCATATCCGACTCCCGGAAGCGCGCCAGTTCCAGGATCTTTTCCGCTGGACTGCCTTGTTCCACGAAATACTCTGGCTTGCACCAGTCCGAGGCTTCCTTCGGCACCAGCTTTTGCAGCAGAGCCTTCGACGACTCGACCACATCGGAAGCCATCACTAGGTCATTCGGTTCGAGTCGCGGAGCCACGTGCAGGAATACCAGCCGTGCTTGGAATTCCTCCGCCAGCGAAACGGCGTAATCTGCCGCCGCCTGCGTTTCCGAAGTGAAATCGGTCGCGTACAGAATCTCTCGAATCTGTCCGTCGGCTCCACGCGTCTGGTCGGCATACGGTCCCACGGTCAGCACTGGGCTTGTGGTCGTCCGCAGAATCTCCTCGGCCACCGAACCCAAAAGCAGTTTTCCGAGTCCCGTCCGCCCCCGCGTTCCAATCACCACCAGGTCGATGTGGTACTTCTCGATCGCTGCCTTTAAGTTATCCTGAATTCCCCCCTCTTCAATCAGCACCTGCGTGGGAATCCCTGCAAACGTGCTCAGCAATTCCTCACGGTGCTGTTGATCGCGAGCTTCCGCCGCTACTTCCTCGGCGGCCCACGTTTCTGGCGGGGTCATTGGATTCACAGTCGGTGAATGCACATTCAGGGCGACCAGGTTCGCCTCATAGTGTTTCGCAATTCTCTTAACGTAGGGAATCGCGCTTGCAGCTGCGGCGGAAAAGTCCGTCGCAAAAAGTATGTTCCGGAACCCTACTGCGGTCTTAGCAGTTGCGGCTTTCATGTCTTGGGTCCTCCTGCACCCATGTTCAATCCGGCAAACAGCCGTAGGCTGTGACGACCATCACCTGCCGCAGTGATGCGCTTCGCATTCCGCCGATGGTTGTCCCCTCATACTGTTTTTGATGGTCATAAGTGCTGGTCAGCGACGTCAGGTGCAAGGGGCAGCGTGAGAGCAAACACCCAATCCACAAAAGCCTCCGAACTTAGGGCGGGCACGCGGCCGTTCTCGAGCGGCCCGGCGCCCAGGCAAATTCCGGCCGCTGTTGCCGCAGGGAGCTTCCCCGCCAGCAAAGCTGGTACTTCTGCATTACGCCGTTTCCTCGCTGGAGAGTCCGGACGCGGCGCCAGAATCATCGCCATCCTGACGGCCGCAGGAATCGCCGTTCATCTGTTTCTTCGTTTCGCCCCCTTCGAACTCCGCTCGTTTGCCGATATCCCCTTGTATCTCGCCCTGTTTGCAGGTGGCTTGCCCCTGCTTCTTAGTCTCGGAGTCAGGCTCTTCCACGTCGAGTTCGGCTCCGACTTTCTCGCCGCCATCTCGATCGTCAGTGCCGTTCTGCTCCATCAATATCTCGTCGCGTCCATCGTTGTTCTCATGCTTTCCGGCGGAAGCGCCCTCGAGGAACTCGCTACGAAACGCGCCTCCCGTGTTCTCGACGCTCTCGCCAAGCGCATGCCCAGCGTCTCTCATAAAAAATCCCTCGAAGGCCTCACCGACGTCAAAGTTGCCGACATCCAGCTCGGTGACACGCTTGTCGTCCTCCCTCACGAGATCTGCCCTGTGGATGCAACAGTCATCGAAGGCCAGGGCTCCATGAATGAAGCCTATCTGACGGGCGAGCCCTTCGAAGTAGAAAAAGCCCCCGGCGCAACCGTCCTTTCAGGCGCGCTAAACGGCGAAGCCGTGCTCGTCATTCGAGCGGAAAGGCTCGCCACCGATTCTCGCTACGCGCGCATCATGCGCGTTATGGAAGAAACCCAGCAGCGCCGCCCCAAACTCCGCCGTCTCGGCGACATTCTCGGAGCCTGGTACACACCCTTGGCCGTCGGTATTGCCGTTCTCGCGTGGCTTCTGAGTGGCCATGTCGAACGCTTCCTCGCCGTGCTGGTCATCGCCACGCCCTGCCCACTGCTCATTGCCATTCCCGTGGCCGTCATCGGCGCCGTCTCGCTCTCCGCACGGCGCGGCATCATCATCAAAAATCCTGCCATCCTCGAACAGCTCGACACCTGCCGCACCTTCATCTTCGACAAAACCGGCACGCTCACCTACGGCAAACCCACTCTGACGCGCATCGTCTGCGCTCCTGGCTTTCAGGAAAATGTCGTCCTCTCCGCCGCCGCAAGTCTCGAACGCTATTCCAAACATCCCCTGGCCTCCGCCATCTTGGAAGCTGCGCAGCATCGTGGCTGCGCTCTTTCTCCCGCAACACGTGTCAGTGAAAGCCCCGGCGAAGGCATGCGCGGTACAACAAACGGACTTGAAGTCCTGATCACCGGCCGCAACAAACTCTCCGCCATTTCCGCCAGCTCGAACCTCAATCTCCCTCCCGTCGAGCCCGGTCTCGAGTGTCTAGTCTTTCTCGACGGCACTTTCGCCGCCCTCTTCGGCTTCGAAGATTCTCCCCGTGCCAACAGCCGCGTTTTCGTCTCCCACCTTTCGCCCCATCATCACGTGACAAAAGTTATTCTCGTCTCTGGCGACCGCGAACCCGAAGTCCGCTCCCTCGCCGCCAAGATCGGTATCAGCGTCGCCTACGCCGCCAAAAGCCCCGAAGAAAAAGTCGCTCTTGTGCGGGCAGAAACCGATCTCGCCAAAACCGTCTTCGTCGGCGATGGCATCAACGACGCTCCCGCCATGCAAGCCGCCACGGTCGGCGTCGCCTTCGGCCAGGATACGGACATCACCGCCGAAGCCGCCGACGCTGTCATCCTCGAACGCTCGCTCGAAAAAGTAGATGAACTCATGCACATAGGCCGAAGGATGCGCGAAATCGCCCTCCAAAGCGCCGTCGGCGGCATGGTCTTGAGCGTTGCGGGCATGATCCTGGGTGCATACGGTGTGCTTCCCCCCATCGGCGGCGCCATCGCGCAGGAAGTGATCGACCTGCTCGCGGTGCTCAACGCCGTCCGCGTCGCCGCCCCCTTCGGCGCTCTGCGCGATTTTTGATTAAAAACTCTTTTCTACGGTAGGCTGACTATGACGGAACTAACGACACTAGAGTCCCAGGAATTTCAAGCCTCAGCTTCCATGCCCAATCCATCGCAAATCCCGGCCCGCTCCCCAGTGGGCAGCTTCTTTTCGCCAGCCACTGTCGCCCTTATCGGAGCCACCGACCGCGAAGGCAGCGTCGGCTGTACCGTCCTCCACAATCTCCAAAATGCCGCCTACAAAGGCCGCGTCTTTCCCGTCAATCCCAGGCGCGCCGAAATTTTCGGCCTCCCGTGCTACCCGTCGGTCGCCGCCATCCCCGAGCCCGTCGAGCTCGTCATCGTCGTAACGCCGGCTGCCACCGTTCCCGGCATTGTCGCCCAATGTGTCGCCGCGGTCGTCAAGTCCATCGTCGTAATCTCCGCCGGCTTCAAAGAAAAAGGCGCCGAAGGCGTCGCCCTCGAACAGGAAATCCAGGCTCAACTCCGCAAAAGCGAAACGCGCCTCATCGGCCCCAACTGCCTCGGCATCATGAATCCCTGGCTTGGCCTTAACGCTACCTTCGCGCAGGACATCGCGCGCCCGGGCAGCGTCGCTTTTCTCAGCCAAAGCGGCGCGCTCCTCACAGCTATCCTCGACTGGAGCCTCTCCGAGCAGGTCGGCTTCAGCGCCATCGTTTCCACCGGCTCGATGCTCGACGTCGGGTGGGGCGACCTCCTCTCCTTCTTTGGCGAAGACGAAAAAACGCAGAGTATCCTTCTCTATATGGAATCCATTGGCGACGCCCGCGCCTTCCTCTCCGCCGCGCGCGAAGTTTCTTTCAGCAAACCGATCATCGTCATTAAAGCTGGCCGCTCCGAAGCCGCCTCGAAAGCCGCCGCCAGCCACACCGGCGCGATGACCGGCAGCGATGAAGTCTACGACGCCGCTTTCCGCCGCTGCGGCGTCCTTCGCGTGGAGCGCATCTCCGAACTCTTCCAGTTGGCCGACGTCCTCGGCAAACAGCCCCGCCCTCGCGGCCCCCGCCTCACCATCCTCACCAACGCCGGCGGCCCCGGCGTCCTCGCCACCGATACCCTCATGGCCATCGGCGGCGAACTTCCTCCGCTCTCCGAATCCGCCACGCAGCAACTCAACTCCTTCCTTCCGCCTCACTGGAGCCACGCCAACCCCATCGACATCCTCGGCGACGCCGACCCCGAGCGCTACGCTCGCGCCACCGACATCGCCCTCCAGGATCCCAACAGCGACGGCCTTCTCGTCATTCTCGCGCCCCAGGGCATGACCGATTCCGCCAAAGTCGCCGAAGGCCTCAAAGTGCACGCGAAAACGCACGGCAAACCTATTCTCGCCAGTTGGATGGGCGGCCAAGCTGTCGAACCCGGCGTCAAAATTCTCGCGGCCGCCGGAATCCCCACCTTCGACTATCCCGACTCCGCCGTCCGCGCCTTCAAGTCCATGTGGAACTACACCTACAATCTGCGCGGCCTCTACGAAACGCCTTTCTCCGCAGACGATCCCGCTATCCTCAGCGGCCGCAAAGAAAAAGCCCTCCGCCTGCTCGAAGCCGCTGCCAACTCCGGACGCACGCTGCTCACCGAACTTGAGTCCAAAGAAATCCTCAAACTGTACGGCATCCCCACCGTCCCCACGGTCCTCGCGCAAAGTGAAGACGAAGCCGCCACCAAAGCCAAAGAAATCGGCTTTCCCGTCGTGCTGAAGCTCCATTCCGAAACCATCACTCACAAAACGGATGTAGGCGGCGTGCAGCTGAATTTAGAAAATGAAAAGCAAGTCCGCGAAGCGTACAACGCCATCGAATCATCCGTTGTAGCAAAATCTGGCCCTGCCGCGTTCAAAGGCGTAACGGTCCAGCCCATGGTCCGCGCCCAAGGGTACGAACTCATCCTCGGCAGCTCCATCGACGGGCAATTCGGACCGGTCATACTCTTCGGCTCCGGTGGCCAACTCGTCGAGGTCTACCGCGACCGCGCGCTCGCTCTGCCTCCGTTGAACTCGACGCTGGCGGCCCGCCTCATGGAGCAAACAAAAATCCTCAAAGCCCTCCGCGGCGTGCGCGCCCGCAAAGCCGTCGATCTCCCCGCGCTCGAAACCCTGCTGGTCCGCTTCAGCGAACTCGTCGTCGAGCAGCCCCGCCTCCGCGAAGTCGACATCAACCCCGTTCTCGCCTCCGCGGAACAGCTCCTCGCCCTCGACGCTCGTATGGTTCTCTTCAGCGGCGACGTCCAGGACTCGCAGCTCCCGCGTCCGGCCATCCGCCCCTATCCCTCGCAATACATCACCCGCTGGCAGATGAAAGACGGCGGCGAAGTCACCATCCGCCCAATCCGGCCAGAAGACGAACCCCTCATGGTCGCCTTCCACCACACGCTCTCCGATGCCTCCGTGTACCTCCGCTATTTTCAGGTCCAAAAACTCGACTCGCGCATAGCCCACGAAAATCTGATCCGCCGCTGCTGCGTCGATTACGACCGCGAAATCGCCCTCGTCGTCGACCAGACCAACGCCCAAACCGGCGCCCGCGAAATCCTAGCCGTAGGCCGCCTGATTAAGCTGCTTGGCCGGGAAGAAGCCGAACTAGGCGTCCTTGTCACCGACCTCCACCAAAGCTCAGGCCTCGGCCGCGAACTCGTCGCCCGGCTCATCCAAATCGCCCGCGTCGAAAAAATCCATACCATCGTCGCCCACATCCTCACCGAAAACGCCCCCATGCTAGCCCTGGCCCGCCATTTCCATTTCACCTCCGTCCCTGGCAGCGACCCTACCTCGCACACCGCCATCCTCACCCTCGACTAACTCTCCATCACAGAGGTGCGCGCGTCAGTCAGGCGATGACGGCTGCCCACGCCGCTACGTGCCTTACACCAAGAGATAGAATTCAGAACCAAGCTTCCAAAATGGAAAAAGAGATCCCCGCGAGTGACGTCCATCACTAACTCCAGTGACCTGTCTCACGGCCCCCAAGTCATTCCAGTGTCCTAATCAATCTGAAGAGCAAGGAGGTTGTGATGACTGCAACATTCCAAATAGCAATTCCGAAAAAGCAAACGACCCCGACGACGATGAAAGCTCTCGTCTTCCACGGCCCAGGTCAGATTAGCGTTGAACAAGCTTCGATACCCAGGCCCGGCCCAGGGGAAGCTGTGATTCGTGTGACCCTCACTACGATCTGCGGAACAGATCTCCACATTCTCAAAGGCGAATATCCCGTTAAGCCAGGCTTGATCATTGGCCACGAACCCGTCGGTGTGATCCACGAATTGGGCGTGGGCGTCACGGATTACGCCGTGGGCGACCGTGTCCTCGTTGGCGCGATCACGCCATGCGGCCAGTGCAACTACTGCCTCAGTGGTGATTGGTCGCAGTGCGGGGGGCCGATCGGCGGTTGGAAATTCGGCAACACCATCAATGGAGCCCAAGCCGAATATCTCCTGGTTCCCAGCGCGCAAGCGAATCTCGCGAAAATTCCCGATGACCTGAGCGATGAGCAGGTCGTGTTACTTGCGGACATCGCCTCGACCGGCATTTCCGCTGCTGAAAGCGCGGAAGTGAAAATTGGGGACACGGTGGCAGTCTTCGCACAGGGGCCGATTGGTCTTTGTGCTACGGCGGGGGCAAAACTCAAAGGTGCAGGGTTCATCATTGCGGTGGAATCCGATCCCGTGCGCGCGGCGATGGCCAAGCGTATGGGCGCTGACATCGTTGTTGATCACACCGAGATGGATGCGGTGGAAGAGATCCGGCGGCTGACCAAAGGCAAAGGCGTGGATGTCGCGATCGAAGCGCTCGGCACGCAAGCAACATTTGAAAGCGCCCTACGGGTTCTTCGCGCGGGTGGCACACTGTCGAGCCTAGGTGTCTATTCGGGAAAGTTGTCCGTGCCGCTTGAGCCGTTTGCCGCGGGCCTCGGTGACCACAAAATCATCACTACGCTTTGCCCAGGAGGCAAAGAACGGATGCGTCGGCTGATGGAGCTAGTGCGTCACGGCCGATTGGATCTGCGACCGCTTCTGACCCACACGTTTTCACTGGAGCGAATTACGGATGCCTACAAGCTCTTCGGCGATCGGAAAGAGGGCGTCATCAAGGTCGCCATCCGGCCTTAGGTGACCACGCTGTGGTCGTATCTGAAGTTTTGCGGAAAGAGGGTTGTCAGAGCGTAATCATGGGATGCAAGGAGGTGCGTATGAAAGCAATTCAAGCAAGAACGAGAATTACTCTGAAGAACATTTTATTCGCAACCGACTTTTCAAAGGCTGCAGACGCGGCTGCGCCGATTGCGATCGAGATCGCGCAGCGTTATGGTGCAAAAGTGTATGGCGTACATGTGAATCGATTTGACGACTACACCGCTGCTGCACCCAATGCCTGGGCAGTGATGGCTGAGGCGGCGGAGAGAGAGAACAAGGAAGATGCCGGACGCTTGAATGAACAGCTCCAAGGCATCGACCACGAAGTAGTGGTCGGCGAAGGTAAGACTTGGGAAGTGATCTGCGATCTGATCGAACAAAAGGAAATCGACCTGGTTGTGGTTGGCACCCGAGGTCGTACGGGGCTTGGAAAGGCACTACTCGGTTCGGTTGCCGAACAGATTCTCAGGCAATCGCCGTGTCCGGTGCTGACGGTTGGTCCACACGTGAACCTTTGGTCTGACGAATACGCAAAGATGCGCGAAATCCTGTACGCCACGGATCTTGACGGTGACTTCCCGATCGCGGCTCCCCATGCCATATCCTTGGCCCAGGAGAACCAGGCACATCTTGTGTTGCTGCACGTGATCGAAGATCCGAAGGTGGGAGACTTAGTGAAAAGCCCACAGGTCAAGGAGTCCAAAGGGCGAAAGCTGCAACAATTGGTTGCGCAGCAAGCCGGATTGTGGTGCGACCCCACTTACATCGTCGAGCAGGGACCGGCGGCAGAGAAAATACTGGACGTTGCGAAACGGCGACACACGGACCTGATCGTTCTGGGAGCCCGGCCGGCAAAAGGCCTTGCGACGCATCTGAACGCTGGTACGGTCCATAAGGTTGTGTCACAAGCGACGTGCCCAGTCCTTACGGTTCGTGGCTGAGCACGGCTGAACGCCGAAGAGGACCCCATTAACCGCGTTGTCCAGTATAAGTGTGAATTTCGACACGGAACGGCTACTTTACTGCCAGCACGAGCAGGGTTGCGTCATCCCGAAATTGTCCGCCACAGAACTTCGTAACTTCCGCGAGCAGCTGCTGGTTAATCTTCGCGGCGGAATCCGACGCGTGTGTTTTGGCGAATGCGGCGACTCTTTCCATTCCGAATTCTTCGCCTTGCGGCCCCTCCGCTTCGGTAATACCGTCGGTAAACAGAAGCAACCTATCGCCGGAGCTGAACTCCACGCTCGATTCCTCATATTTCCACGAGGGGAAAACGCCCAGCACCGCGCCACCCTGCTCTAGCGTGCGCACGGCGCCTGAGGAAACCAGAATGGGATACGGATGGCCGGCATTGCAGTAGCGAAAGTTGCGCGAGACGGCGTCCAGAACGCCGCAGAAAAAGGTTACGAATCGATCGGCCGCGATGCTTGGGCAGAGCATACCGTTGATGATGCTGCACACCCGCGCAGGGCTATCGAGGTCGCGAAGGGATGCCCGCAGACTCGCCTGCACGTTAGCCATGAGCAAAGCTGCAGGAACGCCTTTGCCTGAGACGTCGGCGATGCAGATGGCCAACCGATTTTCGCCGAGCTTCAACACATCAAAGTAATCTCCGCCGACCGCGCGCGCGGGCTGCCAGGCCCTGGCCACCTCGAACCCTGGCAGCTGAGGAATCTCCTTGGGCAGCAGCGACTCCTGGATTTCCCGCGCCCGCTGCAATTCCTCATCCTGAATTTCCAGCCGCGCGGCGCCGGCCTGGACCATCCCCTGCAACTCGAAGTTACGGCGTTCCAGGCGCGCCCGAGCCCTGCCGTAAAGAAAATTCATCACCCCGTAGACGATGGTGATCAGGAAAGGCATCTTCCAACCGGTGGTGATCAGGTGCCCAAGCGATTGCGGAGTAGGCGGGGCCAACCACCAGACAATCACGGTAGACAGTCCATAAACGGGCAGCGTCACGACGCACAGCAAGATCAGGAAGATTATCCAGTCATAGGGAGCGGGCTTTTCGTACAGGGCGTGTAACCATTGCATGGGAGGCGAAAGGAAATTGCCGATGCACAGCGAGTACAAGATGACCGTAAAAGGATTTATGCGTTGGCCGATAGCCCAGAAAATCGCGCACCCGACGAGCGCGAGGCACAAGTAGATGCCCTGCGCCCGGAAAAAGGTCGTCAGCGCTTTGGAGTCTGCCCTCATCGTTGGCCTGATTGTAAGCGGATCGCCACCATTCTCTGGGATTTGCGATTTGGAATACCAGCTCGCACATCGTATCGTTCTCCTTCCCTGGACACAACGAACTCGTCACCAGAACAGGCCGCAGTGAGATCGGAAGGGTTCCGACGGCTCGTCTTGCTACCGACAAAAAAGGCGAACTTCAAGTCCTTATGTTTTTGTGCATGGCAGGTTCCAGCCTCCCAGAACCTCGCTTAGAACCGCTGGCTTCCTGGCTGAGCATGGCGGAACACTCATTGGCCAGTGATGGCCCGATTCACCGAGCGGCCCTACTTCTCTTGCAGAGATGCTAGATAGTCGCACAGATTCTTGATTCGTTTCCGTATGGCCACCTCGTTATAGTCGACAAAATTGAAGATCGGTCCCCAAACGGGCATGTCCGACGAGCCGTGAGCGGAGATGGGTTTCCCAAAACGCACGACGCCACCCACATATTCATACGGGAATTTCCCGCCATTCTGCCTAGCAAGCGTGGTCAGGTCAGGCGGAGGCGTTTTTAGCGCGGCCGCCGCCGGGCCTCCGCCCTTCGCGTTGTCCCCATGACAGGACGCGCAGTACTGCTGATATGTCTGCCTTCCCGATACCCCTTCCATCGGTTCGGTGCTCGCTTGTTTCGCTACCGGCTTGTCTTGCGCGGCTGCGATGCAAGCCGCCAAGAGTAGAGAACCGCAAACAATGAAGTGGCGCATGTTAGGACCTCACCGTCAACACGGGACACGGAGCGCCGCGCACGACTCTGGAGGCAATTGAGTTCAATGCGTGTCCGGCGGCGAGTCCCTTGCCGTGCTTGGCGCCGATCACGATGAGATCTGCCTTCATCTCTCCTGCGACTTGCAGAATTTCCTCGACTGGCTCGCCAAGCCTCATCCGATACTCCGCCTTGCACCAGAGTTCACCTCCGGCCGGCACAAGTTCTCCCAATTCACGGGTAACTGCCTCTCTCTTGAGAGCCAAACCTTCCTCCGAATAGTCTTCAGCACGCACGACCACGTGCAGAAGAGTTAGATTTGCCTGGTGCTCCTGCGCGAAGGAGAAGGCGTACGCAGATTCGCGCTCCGCTCCGAGCCCGAAATCCGTCGCAAACAAAATATTCTTGAATTCCGCCTCGCGCGGAGTCTCCCCCTTGACGGCTGGTCCTACGGTCAGCACTGGGCACTTCGCCTGGCGGTAGATTTGTTCTGCTCCTGAGCCGAGGAGCACCTTCTGCAGTCCGCCTGCTCCTTGCGTACCAACCACGACGAGATCGATGTTGTGCTTGCCTATCAATGCTTCCAACGTGGGCCACAGTGACCCGTGTTCAATCACCGTCTCATGGAACACGTCGCGGAGCCGGCCAGATATCAGAATTTCTCCCATCCGTTCCTCTGCGCCGCGAACCTCCGTTTCGTATGTTCTTGCCATGATTTCCGGCGCCACCATCACATCGGCGTCGCTCGTGATGACGTGCGTCAAGAAAATCCGCGCCTCATAGCGCCGCGCAAGCGACAGGGCGCAATCCAGCGCTCGGTCCGAGGCCGGAGAAAAATCCGTCGCTGCCAGGATGTTCGTTAGCTGCACCATCTTGCTTTCCAGTGGGAGCTTGCTCTCGAAAACCTTCTCTTCCATCTTTTCCATTGTGTTTGCCATGGTCATCACCTCCAAAACTAGGAGCGGTTGCTCATCGCTCTGTTCTCTTTTTCCTCCTTAAAACGCTCTGACGCTGTGAGTTGGATCATCCCTGGATGTGACAGTCGTCACAGGCTCTCACCCACGTCTGACCTCTTGCAGATCAATCCACTCACCTTCGTTTCAACAGTCTTTTTCGCGAGAAGATCGGCGTCCTAGATGGGCTTATCAAAGGCGAGATGGTGGGGACTCCCTCAGCCGACATCGTTGGCGAGCGAATAGGGCTCGATTTGGATCTCCTGAACCTGGCCGAACTTGGTTCTCGACGAGGGTTTTAGAACGAACCGCTCCCGACTGCTTTGAGGCATGTGATGCTCGTCACATTCTCCCGTGATCTGCCGCATGTCCAAGCCATTTGCATTGGCGCTAGATTGTCGAATAGGTTCTCCGGAATCTAAAGGATTTCACGCCCATGACAGATTCTATGATCCACGAAAAGGTCATTCTTGACGGAAACGAGGCGGTTGCCTCTGTCGCTTATCGTCTGAACGAAGTCATCGCCATCTACCCTATTACGCCGGCCTCGCCCATGGGCGAATGGGCAGACCAGTGGTCCCATGAGGAGCGCAAGAACATCTGGAGGATGGTGCCTCGCGTCGTCGAATTGCAGAGTGAGGCTGGCGCGGCGGGCGCGTTGCACGGCGCAATCCAAGCGGGAGCTTTGGGGACAACATTCACCGCTTCGCAGGGCCTTCTTTTAATGATACCCAACATGTACAAGATCGCAGGCGAGTTAACGCCCACAGTGATCCATGTAGCGTCGCGCTCTATTGCTACCCATGCCCTCTCAATCTTCGGAGACCACAGCGATGTGATGGCAGTACGGTCAACTGGTTTTGCGCTGCTTGCTTCAAATTCCGTGCAAGAAGCGCAGGATATGGCGCTGATCGCCCAAGCTGCTACGCTCGAATCGCGCATACCGTTTCTCCACTTCTTCGATGGGTTCCGGACGTCACACGAAATTGCAAAGATTGTTCCGCTGTCGGACGACGACCTGCACTCGATGATTGAGGATGTCCGGGTCCGCGAGCAGCGCGACCGCGCGCTGACGCCCGACCGCCCAGTCTTGCGTGGTACGGCACAAAATCCTGACGTTTTCTTCCAGGCGCGCGAGGCCGCAAATCCTTTCTACTTCGCATGCCCGACTATCGTTCAGCAGGTGATGGACCGGTTCGCAGAGCGAACTGGGCGTTCTTATCATCTCTTCGAATACAAAGGTGCTCCAGACGCCGAGAGGGTGATCGTCTTGATGGGATCCGCCGCAAATGCAGTGGAAGAGACAATCGACAGCCTGCAGGCAAAGGGAGAAAAGGTCGGACTCCTTAAAGTGCGGTTGTTCAGGCCGTTTGCCGTGGAAGCTTTTCTTTCAGCTTTGCCGGCCACCACACGAGCCGTTGCTGTACTCGACCGCACCAAAGAGCCGGGGGCCATTGGCGAACCGCTCTACACCGACGTTGTCACGGCGGTGAGTGAAGCCTTCGATCGTGTAGCAGGCCATGGATCAGTTACGCAGGCCCCGTTCCTCTTGCGGCCACGCATTATCGGTGGCCGCTACGGTCTTTCTTCCAAGGAATTCACGCCGGCGATGACCAAGGCTGTGTTCGACGAATTGAAGAAGGAAAACCCTCTCAACCATTTCACGATCGGAATCAAAGACGACATCTCTTTTACCAGCCTTGAATACGACCCGGACTTCTGCGCGGAAAATCTGGAGGGCACCCGGGCAATATTCTACGGTCTCGGCTCAGACGGAACAGTAGGAGCAAACAAGAATTCCATTAAAATTATTGGCGAGGAAACGCCCTACTTCGTTCAGGGCTATTTTGTTTACGATTCAAAGAAATCCGGTTCGGTCACCATATCGCACCTTCGTTTCGGCCCTAAACCCATCCGTTCTTCTTACCTCATCAACAAGGCAAGTTTTGTCGCTTGCCACCAATTCAATTTTCTCGAGCGAATGAGTGTACTCGATGCCGCGGAACCCGGCGCGACATTCCTGCTGAACTCGCCTTTTGCAGAGGACTCTGTCTGGCAACACCTCCCACTGCACACCCAGCAACAAATCATTGCGAAGCGTTTGAAATTCTTTGTCGTGGATGGCTATTCGGTCGCTCGCGAAACTGGAATGGGATCGCGCATGAACACCATCATGCAAACCTGCTTCTTTGCTATCAGCGGCGTCCTTCCCCGCGAGGAAGCAATCGCCGCCATTAAGTCTTCGATACAAAAATCCTATGGAAAGCTCGGCGAAGCGGTCGTACAAAAGAATTTTGCCGCAGTCGAAGCGACTCTGGCCAATCTACGCGAAGTTCGCGTACCTGAACATGCTTCGAGTACCTTTAACATCCTGCCGCCAGTCTGTCCCCGAGCGCCGTCCTTCGTCCGCGATGTTCTCGGCTCCATGATTTCCGGGCATGGCGACAACCTGCCCGTCAGCGCGCTGCCGGCGGGCGGGACTTTTCCGACCGGCACGTCAAAATGGGATAAACGCAACATCGCTCAGGAGATTCCGGTTTGGGATGAGCCTCTTTGCATTCAGTGCGGCAAATGCGTCCTCGTGTGCCCGCATGCCGTCATTCGAGCAAAGGTCTATGATTCTTCGTTGCTTGCCAATGCTCCCCCTACTTTCAAGTCGGCCAAGCCTCGATGGCGCGAATTTGAAACTCTGAAGTACACGCTGCAAGTCTCACCCGAGGATTGCACCGGCTGCCAGCTTTGCGTCGAAGCATGTCCGGTGAAGAGCAAGAGCGAGGCAAAGCATAAAGCCATTAACATGATTCCCCAGCCGCCGCTCAGGGAAAACGAAAGCGCGAATTGGGAGTTCTTTTTGTCCTTGCCCGAACTGGATCGTGGCCTTCTTTCGCACACGCAAGTGAAAGACGTCCAGCTTCTCGAGCCCCTTTTCGAGTTCTCGGGCGCCTGTGCGGGGTGCGGAGAAACACCGTATATCAAACTGCTCACTCAGCTCTTTGGCGACCGATCGGTGATTGCGAACGCAACAGGTTGCTCGTCGATCTATGGCGGCAACTTGCCGAGCACACCCTATACCAAGAATTTGGCCGGACGTGGCCCCGCCTGGTCCAATTCTCTCTTTGAAGATAACGCCGAATTCGGACTCGGCATGCGGCTCGCTCTCGATAAACAAGCTGAGTACGCTTGCTCACTCGTGTCACGCCTTTCGGATCACATTGGAGCAGCCTTGAGCCAGGAAATTCTGTCCGCCGATCAATCCACGGAAGCAGGGATCGCGGCTCAAAGGGAGCGAGTGGCCGCACTCAAGAAGATTCTGGCCGATCCCTCTTTGACGGAAGCGCGAGATCTTCTTGCTGTTTGCGATTCGCTCATCAAGAAGAGCCTCTGGATTGTTGGCGGTGACGGCTGGGCCTACGACATCGGCTTCGGCGGGCTCGACCACGTCCTCAGCTCTGGTGCCAACGTCAACATCCTGGTCCTGGACACGGAAGTGTACTCAAATACCGGCGGGCAAATGTCCAAGGCCACTCCCCGCGGAGCCGTCGCCAAGTACGCTGCAGCGGGCAAATCCACAGCCAAGAAAGACCTCGCACTCGAAGCCATCAGCTATGGCGACGTTTTCGTAGCGCGCGTCGCCATGGGCGGCAACGACACGCACACTCTCAAGGCATTTCAGGAAGCGGAGTCCTTCGACGGTCCTTCGCTCATCATCGCGTACAGTCATTGCATCGCGCACGGCTACGATATGGCCTTTGGCATGAAACAGCAGAAAGCCGCGGTGCTCTCGGGCTACTGGCCGCTGCTGCGCTACGATCCCCGCGTGCGGCAGCAAGGGGAAAACCCCTTCCAGCTCGATTCAAAACCGCCGACTGTTCCGCTGCGAGACTACATCTACGCGGAAGCGCGGTACTCGATGCTTGCCCGTAGTGATCCAGAAACAGCTCGCGCGCTTTTGCGCTCAGCCGAGGACGACGTCGCTCGACGTTGGGAAATCTACGAGGCTCGAGCTGCAATGCCGGGACGAGAGTTGGGACTCCGGGAGCCATCGCGGGAATTGCGAGCAATTGCGCCCGGAAAGAGCACAATTTGAAGGGGAGAAATGATGGACCTCACCACTTCGTATCTGGGAATCAGGCTAAAGAACCCTATCGTTGCGTCTTCGTCGCCGTTGTGGGAATCCGTTTCCAATATTCGAGCGCTCGAAGATAGCGGCGTCTCAGCGGTCGTTTTGCCTTCCATTTTCGAAGAGCAACTGCAGATGGAGGGACAATATCTAGATCGGGACCTGGCTCGGGGCACAGAGAGTTTCGGAGAGGCCCTCAGCTATTTCCCAGTGCTCGGCAATTACAACCTTGGCCCGGACGGCTATCTCGAGCTAATTCGCAAGGCAAAATCGGCCGTCTCGATACCTGTCATCGCAAGCTTGAATGGCACATCAAGGGGTGGGTGGATTAAGTACGCGCGCGATGCGCAACAAGCGGGCTGCGACGCCATCGAGTTAAACCTTTATTCTCTTGTAACCGACCCG
The DNA here is from genome assembly GCA_963833345.1 of uncultured Acidobacteriota bacterium. Lineage (GTDB taxonomy): Bacteria > Acidobacteriota > Terriglobia > Acidiferrales > UBA7541 > Acidiferrum. The sequence continues at coordinate 5,994,516 of CAWHXI010000002.1, forward strand.
TCGCGCACATGCATGCAAGTTGAAAAAGACTATTGCGAGCTCGTTCGCGAACTGAAGAGTTCGCTCCGCGTTCCCGTGGCCGTCAAACTTTCCCATTTCTTGACGGCTCCGGCAAATTTCGCTGGACAGCTCGATGTGGCGGGTGCGAATGCGCTGGTGCTCTTCAACCGTTTTTACCAGCCTGATTTCGACATCGAAGAATTGGAAGTTACGCCGCGTCTTGCGCTCAGCCACTCGCAGGAGCTCCTCCTTCGTCTGCACTGGGTCGCCATCATCTATGGGCGCGTGCAGTCGGACCTCGCCATTACCGGTGGCGTGCATACAGCAGAAGATGTCATCAAGTCCATGATGGCGGGCGCTAAAGTTGGCATGATGACTTCGGTACTTTTGCAGAAGGGCATCCCGCACGCTTCTCTGGTTCTTGCCGATCTTGTGCGCTGGATGGAAGAACACGAATACCAATCCGTCCAACAGATGCAAGGTAGTATGAGTTATCGCTCTGCACCGAATCCGGCGGCGTTCGAGCGGGTCAATTACATGCGCACATTGAGTTCCTATGTACTTGCGTCCAAGGAGCCAGCGGCTTGATTCGGTCCGCCGAGCGGGTGGCGACCTCCATCATGAGTTTGCGTCGCGCTAACAAAAGCGTACCTGACACGATGGGGCGAAGCGCTGAGTAAGATACTTGAGTTCCTCTTACGTCGCGGGGCCAGGATCTGTAGAACGCAATGTCGAAAACTTGTGTTTCTTCCGCGATCCTGGACCTGCCGCGATTCTCAGTCTGGTTTTATTTCGCTTGAAGAGATTCGATGTAGGCGACCACCTCGTCGAGGTGTTGCTGTCCGGTAGGGTCTTTGATCGGATCGAGATCCCTAAAATTGGATCCCCACACGGGCATGTCGTCCGACCCGTGCGCAGCGAGGTTCCTGCCAAACTTCAGAAGCGCCCCCACATAGCCCGACGGAAACTTGCCGTCGTAGCGTCTAGCGAGGGTCGTCAGATCCGCAGGTGGCGGCTTCAGGGCAATGGCCGCTGGACCGTTTCCCTTGGCATCCTCTCCGTGACAGGAAGCGCAGTACTTTATGAATGTCACTTTGCCCGATAACGTGTTTGGTTGCCTCGCAGGGCGTTTCTGATCGACCTTCTGCCCCGCACGGCTAATGCCCAAAACCGCGGCTAAAGCCGTGCACAAAAGAATCACTCTGAGAGCGAACATGGGATCCTTTTTGCGTTTCACCGTGATGTGCCTGTTGGTCAAGGCCAAAGTGTCTTCTCGGTTGAATACTATCACGGTCCCAAAATCCTCTGTTCTTTGCTCTTGGTCTAACATCGATGGCCGCTTGGGATATACCAAATGCCAAGGCACAGCGAATTGGTTCCAACGCCTGGTTAGCGAATTAATCCGACCACCTCATTCGCCCTCGCGACATCGACTCCTGTCGCAGCAACAGAGTAGCGGTAGGGCAGATACTCGGGCGATGCGGGATGAGGAGAGCAGAGAAACTCGCTTGAGGGAAGGTGACCGACGTCACGCGGTGGGGTGCGCCGCGGCACAGGCAGATGGGGATCGAGGATGTAAATATAAAAGAGTTAGCGGAGGCCCCGGGGAACGCCGCCAGGCAGAATGTTGCGGAAGGTTTTTCGATGATGAGGGAATGCACCCGGGCCGCTGAAATTGGGCTCATTCCGCTTTTGGGTCTGGAGGTCCGTCGTCCTGAAGGGGCGGCGGAAAGGAGCGAGCTATGAATTACATCCTTTATACGGTGATGACAGTGGCAGTCATCCTTCTGGCCGTAGGTCTGAGCCGCGCACTGCGGACGTATCTAAAGTTTCGAGGCAAGAGGATTGTGTCGTGTCCGGAAACGCATGAGTCTGCGGCAGTACGGCTGGCGGCAGGGAATGCGGCGTTAAATGCAACGCTTGGGCACGAGCACCTGAGGCTGAGCGAATGTTCGCGTTGGCCCGAGAAAGAGGCTTGCGGGCAGGAATGCCTAAAGCAAATCGAGGAAGCGCCACGGGCTTGCTTGGTTGCCACGATCGTGAGTCGTTGGTATGAGGGTAAGGAGTGCGCGTATTGCCATAAGGCCTTTGGCGAGCTGCATTGGCACGACCACCCGCCGGCGCTCGTTGACGCGGAGCGGAAAACGGTGGAGTGGAACGAAATCCCGACGGAGAAGCTGCAAGAAACGATGAAGACGCATCTTCCGGTCTGCTGGAACTGCCACGTCGCCGAAACGTTTCGGCGAGAACTTCCGGAGTTGGTGGTGGACCGGGCGCCGGATCCGCTGCGCATGAGCGTGTACAAATAGAAGAGACGGGCTCGCTCCCGCCGAGGCAAGTCGAGGTAAAGCGGGAGCGAGCGCGCCCGGAATACTAGAAGAAGTCGGGTTCCAAGTGAGTGAGTAGCAGGAAGCAGATAATCCGCAACGCGCAGAGTGGGGCAATGTCCTGACAAGCTCGCATATCGCACCTCTACGGAAAATCAATGAGAAGCGCTGCACTTCCCTCCGCGTCCCGTATTCCAAACCTCGGATCCAACCTCGGCAGACCCGAGGAATCTATGGCAGATTCCTCGTAGACTCCTACCCGTTCGGTCACGTTACAAACGAGATTTTAGAGCTTGAAAGTCTTGTCAGGGGGTGCCACCGCGCAGCACTCGGGTGAAATCACTGTATGTCTTGTAAGGTCTACATAGTTCCGTTCAGGATCCTGCACTATATATTTTCCGGGCCAGAGGGCGTTCAGTGCTTCCACGAGTTGCACGGCTTGTTCAGGCTCGTCACGGGTTGCTACGTTTGCGAATTCGCCGTTCTCAAGTTGCTTGAACACTGTGTACATGGAACTGCCACCTCATTTCTTGTTAGTTCCCTCAGTTCGTCTAAAAAAGTACTGCTGCTCGCCGCATTAGATTGTGATGGAGCTCACGACTCCTCGTGATCCGGAACATATGAAGCTGATTCAGTCCGTGTGGGTGGACCGGGCAACCGAACGATGCCCCATCCATAACGAAGTTTTTGCGCGCCAGGATTCGAGCAAAAAAGAGGGGGCAAACTTCGCCCCCTCCAACTTCAAGAGAAACTCAGCACTCAGTGCGTTGTCGCAAACGCAACCTTGTGGAACGTCGAGTATTCTGCTTCGAATTTCTTCACTACCGGGATGCCCTCAATGAACCGCGCCATGATCTTCTCGATCTGTGGATACAGTTCGCGATTGTAGAGCTCCGCATACTCCTTTGACTCCCACAAACTGATTGCTTCCACTTCTCTCTTCTCCGGTGTCACGAGCAATAGCTCATCCAGGAAGCCCTTCTGCCTGCGAAGCAGGGGCAGGATTTCCTTTTCGAACGTTACCGGAAGTTCGTTAACCACATTCGGCTTCAGTTGCAACACGACTTCACGTGCGAACATATAGGCCTTCCTCTCATTTTACTTGGGGGGCGATGCCGCTGATCCTCTCCGTTTTCTCTACAGAGCGCAGGATCGAAAGTTCATTCCGTCCCCCAGCACACTTTCACTCTCATTGGCTCACAATTGCTGTGCTCCGCGTCACCTGCCAACGTGCCTAGCATCACCAACCTAGAGATAAAAGAATCTGCCATGGACAGTGAAAACGCGAAGCCATCCTGCCACTGTTGTCAACGAGGCTGGCAAAGAGGCAGTGGTGGCGATACCGGCCTTGACGACTTTTTGGGCTAGGGATGCTCGATGGAGCAAGTGCGGCGGGTAAACACGGCAACGACAACAACGCTAAGCAAGACCCTGGCGATCGAAGAGCCGGAGATGATTCGACTGCTACACGCTTGAGTGCGACCCTGCGCCCGAACAAAGGGCGCTGTGAGCGGCGAGTGAAGCTCGCCGGAAGTTTGTTCATTTGTGAACACTGGCGTCGCGGCGCTGTAAACGTCGTCACGCTAACTAGTGACATGTATCACCGCGCGTCGGGCGTGGATAATAGTGGAATGTGTTTGAAAGCGGGCACGGAAACGGCTTTCGAAAGGAGGTAGTTATGGAAACCGCGATTGCTGTCGATCCTATGCCAGCGGGCCCGAAAGCCATGCAGGTAACGACGCCCCGATTTCGGCCAAGTAGTGTCGGATCCAAGCCAAAACTGGAGGCAATGCGACCCTTCGACGCCCAAGCTTTTCTAGATTCTGCCGGCGTGGCGCGGAAGGTTGTGGAATATAAGAACCAGCAGACTGTTTTCACCCAAGGCGATGCCGCGACGAGTATCCTGTACGTCCAAAAAGGGAGCGTGAAACTCACCGTTGTCAATGAGGTCGGTAGAGAGGCAGCAGTGGCAATGCTAGGCCCTGGCGAGTTTTTTGGCGAGGGATGCCTTGCTGGGCAACCACAGAGAATGGCCACGGCGGCAACAACGACACCCTGCACGATTCTCTTGATCGAAAAGCCGGAGATGATTCGACTGCTACGCGCGGAACGGGCTCTCTCCGATCGCTTCATCAAGCACATGCTTTTAAGGAGTATCCGAGTCGAGCAAGATCTGATCGATCAGCTCTTTAACTCCAGCGAGAAGCGGTTGGCGCGGGCTCTTCTGCTGCTCGCTCACTATGGAGAACAAGGCCAGCCTCAAAGGGTGCTTCCCAAAGTATCGCAAGAGACGCTGGCGGAGATGATTGGCACAACACGTTCCCGGGTTAATTTCTTCATGAACAAATTCCGGAAACTCGGCTTCATCGAGTACAAGGATCGGATCCACATCAACGACTCTCTCCTGAATATTGTTCTGCACGACTAAAGTTGCGGTCAGTGGGAGGATTGCTTGGCATCGAGCTTCCAAATTTGATTGAGAACCGAATGGGAATTCAGCTCGTTTGGCAGAATTGACCGTTAACTTATTCCAACAGATTCTTTCCTCCTGGGCGTATAAACTCGAGAACACACCAGGAGGAGGTTTATTCTGTGAAATCCTGATGGCAATCCAATAACAAATGCTAATCACAAGGATGCGCACCAAAGAATGTCGCGAGATGCTGACGCGGCTCGGCTACGGCAGACTTGCTTGCGCCTGCAACAATAGGCCTTATATCGTTCCCATCTACTTTGCCTATGATTCCGACCGTTTGTACTGCTTTTCCACGCTGGGGCGAAAGATTGAATGGATGCGGGAGAATCCTCTGGTTTGCGTACAGACCGACGAAGTTCGAGGTCACGACGATTGGGCGAGCGTCGTTGTCCTTGGACAATATGCAGAAATCCCGAAAACACGCGAATATGCGAAGAGCCGGGAGCATGTCCGCTCCCTCTTGCAAAAGAGATCACTGTGGTGGCAGAGCGGATATACGGCATCTCAAATTCGCCGCAAGACCAAACCCCCTATCCTTGTGTTCTACTGCATTCAGATCGAGGAAATAAGCGGTCTTCGCGGCTCGCCCGATACGTGGGAGACACGAAAACCTCGAGCGCGAACTTCACACAAGAGTTGAAGGACCCAACCTCCGCGGGGCTTGCAAGTGGGACCCCGAGACGTTGGTGCTACTGCGAAATCTCAAGGCTACTCGTTGGCCCCATACCCACAAAAATGCAAACGACGAGCGAGCAGCCATTGCCGAGATGACAAGTCACGAGCTTGAGCGCGGACAAATCCTTCCCGAGCAGCTGTGCGGCCCGCTCCGAACAATATTGATGGTTGATACCATGAAAACCAAACTTACGGATTCCTCGTTTGGCCCAATTATAAGGACCAGGGTAGATGGACGCCGCTTCCGGCAGTCCAATGTGAAAGCCAGTATCAAAGACGGCCACTTGCGGTACAGCGCCGCACAGCTTCTCGACCAAGGAAATTCCTTCGAGTTCCACGCGATTGTGGAGCGGTGCAAAAACGGCCATCTCTTCGATGGCCGCCTTGACTTCCGAGGTGATGCGAGTGGGACGACTGTATTCCCGTCCTCCGTTCACGATGCCGTGCCCGACGAGATCGATTTCGGAAAGCTGTGCGAGAACGCTAGCGTCGCCCGACACCAAAGCTTGGAGCAATTGCGCGGTCGCTTCGGCGCGTTCTCCTCGCTTCAAGTCCTGCTGGGAAACGGCACCCGACGATTGTACGGACTTCGAGAGCGGCGCGGTTCTTACGCCATTCAATTTTGCCTTCCCATAGAGGCTTTGGAGGAACGTCGGGGAGTGGATCGCTCAGGTCGAAGAGACAGGCCTTCTGACTGCTAGATCCGGAATTGAGAACGAGAATCTTCATTCAGTAGGGCCACTTCCATTCCCGGATTTCCGGGAGGTCATCGCCATGTTCGCAGATGTATTGCTTGTGGTCGACCAACTTGTTACGGAGGAGCTGTTTGAAGTGCGCGTTGATCGGACGGAATCGCGCCACGCGGTCGACAACGTCTCCCGCCAGGTGAAAGCGGTCGAGTTCATTAAGCACGGTCATATCAAACGGTGTCGTGGTCGTTCCTTCCTCACGGTAGCCGTGAACATGGAAGTTGTCGTGGTTCGCGCGTTTGTAGGTGAGACGGTGAATGAGCGTTGGGTAACCGTGAAAAGCGAAGATCACGGGCTTGTCTGTCGTGAAAATCGAATTAAACTCCTTGTCGGACAGTCCGTGCGGGTGCTCTGCCGAGGTTTGCAGAGTCATGAGGTCGATAACGTTGACGACGCGGACCTTGATGTCCGGAAAATTCTGGCGTAGCAGCGCTACCGCGGCGAGGGTCTCCAGGGTGGGAATATCTCCGGCGCAGGCCATGACCACATCCGGTTCGCTGCCTTTATCGGTGGAAGCCCACTCCCAGATGCCGAGTCCCGCCGTGCAGTGCGCGATGGCGGATTTCAAATCCAGATACTGTAAGGCCGGCTGTTTGCCGGCCACGATGACATTCACATAGTTTCGGCTGCGCAGGCAGTGGTTCGCGACGGAGAGCAAGGTATTGGCGTCCGGCGGAAGATAGACACGGACGACATCCGCTTTCTTGTTGACGACGTGGTCGATGAACCCGGGGTCCTGGTGGGTGAAACCGTTGTGATCCTGCCGCCACACATGCGAGGTGAGCAGGTAGTTGAGCGACGCGATAGGACGACGCCACGGAATATTGCGCGTGACCTTAAGCCATTTCGCGTGCTGGTTGAACATGGAATCGACGATGTGGATGAAGGCTTCGTAGCAGGAAAAGAACCCATGGCGCCCGGTGAGGAGGTAGCCTTCGAGCCAGCCCTGGCACATGTGTTCGCTCAAGACTTCCATGACGCGGCCGTTCGGCGAAAGATGCTCATCGGTCTTGATCTGAGGTTCCATGAACGTTTTGTCGGTGGTTTCAAACAAGGCATCGAGACGGTTCGAAGCGGTCTCGTCAGGTCCGAAGACGCGAAAGTTCTTGGTGTCGGCATTGAGACGCATGACGTCGCGAAGCATTTGTCCGAGGATGCGCGTGGATTCGACGGATTCCGTTCCCGGTTTGGTGACGTTCACCGCGTAGTCGCGGAAGTCCGGCATGTTGAGGTCGCGCAGCAGCAGACCGCCGTTGGCGTGAAGATTTGCGCCCATGCGGCGCGTTCCGGTGGGAGCGAGTTCCGCAATCTCCGGCACCAGCTTTCCGGTTTGGTCGAACAGTTCCTCCGGCTTATAGCTGTTCATCCATTCGGCCAGCATCTTCACGTGATCGGGATGCTTGGCAAAGTCGGCGAGCGGAACCTGATGCGCCCTCCAGGTATCTTCGACGGGTTTGCCGTCGACAACTTTTGGTCCCGTCCAGCCCTTGGGGGTTCGCATCACGATCATAGGCCATGCGGGAAGCTCGGTGGCCTTTCCATTTCGTGCCGCTTTCTGAATCGCCTGAATTTCCTCGACAACCATCTGTATGGTTTTCGCCATGAGTTGATGCATCGCTTCCGGTTCGTGGCCCTCGACGAAATACGGCTTGTAGCCGTAACCGAGAAACAGATGGGTCAAGGTTTCGTCGTTCAACCGGCTGAGGACTGTTGGGTTCGCGATTTTATATCCATTTAAGTGCAGGATCGGGAGCACCGCGCCGTCGCGCGCGGGGTTCAAAAACTTGTTCGAGTGCCAGCTGGTGGCGAGCGGACCGGTTTCCGCCTCACCGTCGCCCACAACGCAGCACACGAGCAGGTCCGGATTATCGAACGCCGCACCATAGGCGTGCGTGAGCGAATAGCCGAGTTCGCCTCCTTCGTGAATCGAACCGGGAGTTTCCGGTGCAACGTGGCTGGGGATTCCGCCCGGAGAGGAGAATTGCTTGAACAGCCGCTTCATGCCCTCTTCGTTTTGCGGGATGTGGGAATACACTTCGCTGTAGGTGCCTTCGAGGTAGGTGTTGGCCACAAGTCCCGGCCCGCCATGGCCGGGTCCGGCTACATAAACGACGTTGAGATCGAGCTTCTTGATCAATCGGTTCAAGTGAACGTAGATGAAATTCAATCCCGGCGTTGTTCCCCAATGTCCGAGCAGCCGTGGCTTGATGTGCTTCAGGCGCAACGGTTCGCGAAGCAGCGGATTGTCATACAGGTAGATTTGCCCGACGGAGAGATAGTTCGCGGCGCGCCAGTAGGCATGGACCTTCTGCAGCTCCTCGGGCGAGAGCGGAAGTTTGGTATCGACTGCTTTTACCGAACCTGTGGCAGTTGCGGAAGGCATGGCGTGCTCTCCTTCGATCAGATCTAAGACTCTTTAGATGCCGAGGAGGGGGTATCCCACTCGCGAATCCTTTTGCGAAGCCAGTCGCGAACAGCGGCTTCCTTGTTGCCGCACGCACCCGGCCGATCGTACCTGTCGATTGTGAATCCCGTGTCATTGAGTGGAAGGTGCCGGCACAGGAATCGCTCGCCCAGGCAGTCGGATGGGACGAGGCGGGCCATCGTGCATTCGTGACAGGGGCGAATCGTTTTGCTCCTGTCAAAGTTCAGGCAAGTGGGCGGATCCTGGAAAATAATCTCTGGCCGCCGTTCAGCGCTCGGAGAATTTCGATAGCCCCCCGCTTCGATGAACCGGAGTTCCTGTTTCAATACGTCCAGCAAATTGCGGTTGTCGGAAGTCACGTGGCACCCGCATGTTCCAGCTTTGCTTCGACCGCAAGCCTCGGTAGTTTTATCTCGAGACAGTGATTGTGGACATGCGCATGCGCTTTCGTGCAATCAACTGGGCACGGTAAGTCGATGAACTGAAATACCCTGTGGTCCGCCGGACCTAGTCCCTTTTCCTCGGTATGCGAGTGGCGCAGGTGAGCTTGGCCGGAAATGGTAATCTGGCGGGGAGCTACCCAGATTTCGATGGAATTCGGCGCGAAGCATTCGGCATCTGTTCCGATTACGATCGTGTGATCTTCGGTAGTCCTGGAGAAGCAGTGAGTGCAGCGAAGTTCGGTCTCCGCCCGGCGCCAGTCCTCAAGTTCGTGCCAAGCCAGGCCACCGCGCCGTTCGAAGATCTGATACGCGCGTTTTGCAATAGCTTCTTCCACGCGGCGCGCTTGCTCTTCCGCGGCAACGGGAATGACCGGAGGGATCGAATCGGTCCAGGTTGAGTGGATCCCTAGTTTTGTGTTCATGCGAGGCACTCCTTTCTTCCTTTCGGCTCTTACTTTCACCGGTTCGAGTGTATCCCGCCTATGCCTGGAGTCACGCCAGCGTGTGACCGAGCGCACAGAAAGGAAGGACCTCTGTTGCCCGAAACAGCGCGGTGCCAAGCGGTGCTTTCTTGCTATTCATGTGAAGTTGCGGAAGATAGTTGCGAGTAAACTTCGAGCAAGTGTTGCGCCGACCCATTGAGTCCGCACGACTTACCAGGCATGTGGAATTACTTCCGACTTACGAGTCACTCGGGCACAATCGCCAAAGCAACAAGATGGATCACATCTTCCCTGCGGCTGCCATTCGCCTGCCAGGACTGCTTCTTGTTAGAATCCTGCCATGCCGTTTCGCCTCGGCGCGGTGAAGCTCGACAAATCCGCGGGCCCCATTCGGCGCGCGCTGCAGTACGCCTTTTATGACTGGGCCAGCGAAATGCCTAGGTCCAAACGTATCCTCACGTACGTCGGCCTTGCTCTTCAGGGATATGCCTTCTACTTTGTGTTTATGTGGGCTTTCAAGTTGCCAACACGGTTGTATCTATATTTTGTGTTACTGCCGAGAAGGCCAGCCAGCTTTGTGATGGTGTTCCTGCTTTATTTCACCGGCCGCTGGATCCAGAATGGAATGCTAACTTCAGAATTTGTTCGCAAGACACAACTTGAAACCGACCAGATAGCTGCACGACAGATTCAGCAGACGCTCCAGCCTGGAAAACTGGAAGAGTTGCCGGGCTACGAGGTGGAGACGTTTTACAAGCCCCTGCGTGAGGTGGGTGGCGACTACTTCGACGTCATCGAGCTTCCTGCCAACCGAACGCTATTCGCGTTAGCGGATGTGTCCGGGAAGGGGATTTCAGCGGCGCTGCTCGCGGCCAATATACAGGCCCTGGTCAGGAGCATCGCCAGCATGGAATCGACCTCGCTGGCATTGGCCAAACAGATTAATAAACACCTGAGCCGGTACACCCCGAGCGATCGCTTTGCCACGGCCGTGTTCATTGTGCTCAGCCGTGATTCGGGTGAATTGACGTACGTGAATGCCGGTCATAACACCCCGATTGTGTTTTCTTCGGGATCAACAACATTTCTGGAAGCCACTGGCCCGCCCCTTGGACTGTTTCTCGATGCGGAGTACGAAACTCGTGCAGCTGTTCTTGGCCCAGGTAGTACCCTCCTCATATTCACAGATGGCTTGACCGACTCGATTCCGGGGGAGCATCCCGAAAATCTATTGCGTGATGCTTTCGCTGAGAGCACGGACCGAATGATGGCGAATCTCGAATCACTAGTCGACCCGAAATTCAACGAAGATGATATCACCATATTGCTGGTGAAACGTCTTGCTGGCTCTTCCCGCGGCGTGTCTTCTTAAGAATCGTGCGTCCAGAACGGGCTAAGTTTCGGGTGCGGCTAACTCCCGGATGGTCGGCAAGCCGGAAGTGATGGCCTAGGTCCTGGTAGGGCTTACCAGGACTTAGCCTTCCGATGCCAAGGCTGGATTACTGTCTCCCTCTCTAATATCCTTTTTTCGGCGGCGCTCAAAGCAGACCGAAACATACACGAATGCACAGTGGAGAATTTAGCTTCCGGGGATGGCGGTGGTTGCTTCCAACCCGTCGAACACTTCCTCAGCGCGGCACAACGCTTCCTGCACGTTTTCGCAAATGTTCTCGGGGCCGACGAGGTTCGCAAATTCGGCTTGTCGGATGAGCTGTAAGGGTTGTTCGCGGGCGCCGCAAAGAATCAACGTGCGCTTGGTTGCATGCAGTTGTTTGGCGACTTCTTCCAATGCGAACAGGCCGGTAGCGTCGAGCGCCGTCATGTTGCGAAGACGCAGAATGACAATGGGCGGCAATCGGTGCAAATTCTCGGTTACCACTGAAAGCTTATCGGCTGCGCCGAACAAAAATGGACCGTGAATGCGGTAGATGGTGGCGTAATACGGAATATCTTTATCTTGAAGGATATGCACGCGTCCGTCTTCCACATAGTCACTGGTGACCTGCGAGACCGTAGTCGTGCCAGCCACGCGCTTGATGAATAACAGGGCAGCGAGAATCATTCCGGCTTCCACTGCCACGGTCAAGTCGGCAAACACGGTGAGCGCAAACGTGACGAGCCACACGCTGATATCAGTCTTCGTGAGTTTGAGCAACTGCGGGATTTCGCGCCACTCGCCCATGTTGTAGGAAACAACCATCAAGATACCGGCAAGCACGGCCATCGGCACAAAGCGGACCAATGGCGAGGCGAACAGCACAATGCACAGCAACGTAAACGAATGGATGATGCCCGCCATCGGTGTCTGAGCTCCCGCCCGAATGCTGGTTGCAGTCCGCGCGATGGCACCGGTCGCCGGGAGCCCGCCAAACAATGGCGACACAAAATTCGCAACGCCCTGGCCGAACAACTCCACGTTGGGATTGTGGCGGTCATTGCTCATACGGTCTGACACCACGGCTGACATGAGAGACTCGATCGCGCCCAACATCGCTACCGTTACGGCTGGGCCGAGCAATCCGTGAATAAGATCAGCTCGAAATTTGGGGATCGCGAAATGAGGCAAGCCGCTTGGTATGCCGCCAAAGCGTGTTCCGATCGTTTCGACCGGCAGTTTGAAGACGACGACAGCGGCGGTGCCGAGCACCAGCGCAACAATCGGTCCCGGAATGCGGTTCGAAACTAGCCGACATCCAACCATGATGGCTACCGTTCCGGCTGCCAGGATGGTCGCTTCGTAGCTGAAGGTGCGAAAATGGCTTGTCAGGGCCTCGATGCGCAGCCAGAAGATCCCTGGTACTTTTTCGAGTTGCAGTCCGAAAAAATCTCTTACTTGCGTGCTGGCGATCAGAATCGCGATGCCGTTGGTGAAACCAACGACAATGGGGCGAGGAATGAACTTCACCGCCGAACCCATACCGGTTATGCCCATGACGACAAGCATGACGCCTGCCATTACGGTGCACATGAACAAGCCGTCCACACCGTGGACCGCGACGATTCCTGCGATCACGACAACGAACGCGCCCGTCGGCCCGGCTATCTGAGTTTTAGAGCCGCCCAGCAGAGAAACCACAAAAGCCGTTACGATAGCACAGTAGATACCGGCTTGCGGCGTGAGGCCGGAGGCGATGGCGAACGCCATGGCCAGCGGTAGCGCAACTAAGCCGACGGTTATCCCGGCAAGCAGGTCGAGCAGGAATTTGTCGAAGTTGTAGTTACGCAGAGTGAGCACGGACTTCGGAAGCCAACGTTGATCACGAAAAGCAAACGACATTTCTTCATTATGCCTATGGAAGGGAATCCGCGGACAGAAACCTGCGTTCAGTAGCATCCAAAGAGGTACACGCGCGTACCGGCCCAGTGTCTGATTAACCGACCCTCGGCGTTTCCTGTTGATTCCACGACTTGTTTTTCGTGGGTCCGATTCGCGCGAGGCTCGAACGCCCTTGAAGCCAAATAAAAATGCGCGCTCTCAAGATAGGGAGTTCGAGGCAGCGCCCATCAATGCCGTCGCGATGACCACCATCCAGGGCGGCGCTTTCCATGTCGTGAGAGCTAGGAACGCGCCCAACGCTACCACGAAATCCGCTGGCTTGAGGACGGCACTCGTCCACAGAGGCTGATAGAGAGCCGCCAAAAGAATCCCGACGACACTGGCATTCACACCCGCGAAGACCGCGCGGCTCTTCTCGTTCGACCGCAATTGACTCCAGAATGGAAGCACGCCAATGACGAGAAGCAGGCCGGGAAGGAAAATGGCGATGAGTGCGATGGCCGCGCCGAGCGTCCCGTGCGGCGGAGGTTGCACCACGGCCCCGAGATAGGCGGCGAAAGAAAACAACGGTCCCGGTAGGGCTTGGGCCGCGCCGTAGCCTGCGAGAAACGTATTGTTATCGGTCCATCCGGTGCTGACCGTCGCGGCTTGCAGTAGGGGCAGGACCACATGGCCTCCGCCAAAAACCAATGCGCCGCTGCGGTAGAAGGCTTCGAAGAAAGCAATCGCATGATTGTAACGAATAGCCAGAAACAAGGAGGGACCGACGAGAAGAATTAGGAAGACCAGGAAGGACGCCGCCGCAACAGAACGTGAGATCGGAATCCGTAGCTGCCCAGGATCCTCTTGCGCTGTCCTTCGACAGAAGACCAGGCCAAGGCCTCCGCCCAGCACAATCGCAGCCAGCTGGCTCGAAGGGCGCCCCGATAGCAAAATCACGGCAGTAGCGATCACCGCGATTGTCGCGCGTGTGCGGTCCGGCGTCAGCGTTCGCATCATCCCCCAGACTGCTTGTACAATCACGGCAACCGCCACGAGTTCCAGCGCGTGAACGACGCCGGAACCGACCCGGGTCGAAAACAGTGTGTGACCGGAGGCCACAGCGAACATGAGCAACGCCGAAGGCAACGTAAACGCCGTCCAGGCCGCTAGTGCGCCCCACATTCCCCCGCGCAGAAGCCCGATAGTGAAGCCGACCTGGCTGCTGGCAGGACCGGGCAGAAATTGGCAAAGGCCCACGATGTCTGTATATGTCGTTTCGTCCACCCACTTGCGGCGGACAACGAACTCCTCGTGGAAATAGCCCAGGTGCGCGATGGGACCGCCAAAAGACGTACACCCAAGACGCAGGTAGGCAAGGAAGATGGTCCAAGCGGATACGAAAGCTCCGCTATCGCGGCTCATGGCGCGCGATTCGGTCATGTGCGAGACCGGCGAGACCGCAAGACAGCGTCGAGCGACAAAGAACCGCCGCCCACGAGAACGAGAAATAACAGAGCGAGGAGCATGCTCACGTCCGTGCGAGCCTCGTGCAAGGTGCCCCAAAACCCGTTCTTGGCGAACCCCACGATCTTGGTTGAGTACAAGGCAACGGCAATATCGATGAGGAGCGGTACCGTCGCAAGCCGGGTAAGAAAACCGATCAACAACAAAGTTCCGCACGCAATCTCGACCACGCCGACGAACGGGGCCAGGGTGTGTGGCCACGGAATGCCGATTTTCACAAAACGCCCCACACCCAAAGAATCCGGGAACAAAAACTTCTGGATGCCTTCTGAGAGGAAGACCCAGCCTGCAAGAATGCGGATCAACAAGACCGCTTTCGCGGTACGCTCAGCCCAGGCTGAAGCTTGCTCGACAGGCATATCTTGTGTTCCCCTCCCGCTCACACGTAATCGAACAACGTCATGAACCCAAAATCCATATGCAGTTGCTGGTGGCAATGAAACAGTGTCAGTCCGGGATTGTCCGCCGTGAAGTCGACTTCAACTTCCTGATAGCCGCCCACCATGACGACATCCTTCATCACGCCCGCCAAGGGTTTCCCCGCAATTTTGGTGACTTCGAAGCTGTGCCGGTGTAGATGGATCGGATGAATGTCGTCGCTGCCATTGCGCATCCGCAGGCGGTAGCGCCTGCCCTCGCGCAGGTGGAACGTGGCGCTCATCGCATCGCTCGTAAACACTTTGTCGTTTATGGCCCAGAGGTTGAACCCGCGGTCCGCTGCGTTTTGCTTCGTGAACGTCATATCAATCACTTCGTCCGGCTCGCGAGCGGTTGTGTTCAGTTTCGCGAAACGTGCATAGTTCCAACGAAACGGTTTCGGCGACGTCCACACTGGCTTTCCTATTTGTCCCGCGTATTCCACCACAATCCCCATGCCGTGACCGCGGTCATCGTCCGCAAGATCACCCATGACCCATACCCCTGGATGATTCATCTCGACCACGGCGGAGATTCTCTCCGCAGTCCCGAGCCACAGCACGGGGACTTCGACGGGCGTGGGCACTGTGTTGCCGTCGAGTGCGACGACTTTGAAAGAGTGTCCGGGCAACGCCAGGCTGCGAATCTCCGTTGCGCTGCCGTTCAGTATGTGAAACAGCACTCGCTCGCCCCGTTTCACTCGTACAGGCTCGCCGTGCCCCAACATGCGCCCGTTGATTGTGAAGTAGCGGTAGGCCACTTCGTAGCCGTGCGGCATCCCTTTCGCGAGCGACACTTTCATTGCGGACTCGCCCGCCGTTTCCAGCTCTTTGACTCGCGTGGCTGGTGCCAGAAAATCTTGGGCCATGTCGCCGCCTTGGCTGAACGACGGCTCGAACTCTTTGAGTACAAGGAAGAACTCTTTGTCGTAACTCCCAGGCTCATGCCTCGGATCGATGTAGACCGGACCAACCTGGCCGCTGTACTGTCCCGCGTGAAGATCAGCTCCCCCGCGATTGTGCGTGTGATAGAAACGGAAACCTGCGGGCCGCGGAGTAAAGTTGATCCGGCGCATACCGTGCGCCGGGATAAAGGGCGTGCCCTCTTCCGCTGCACCATCTACGTCCGTGGAAACCATCTGACCGTGCCAATGCAGCTGCTCGGGAGTGTCCGTGTCGTTGTGCACGTCGACCGTTTCGGCTTGACCCTCTTTGAACCGCAACAGTGGACCCGGAAATTGACCGTTGTAGGTGATCGCCGAAACGATGCGCTTTGGCGCTATCTCAATCGTACTTGCTTCGATATGCAGCGTATAGCCCGGCGTGCCGGTTTCGGACTGCGTGGAAGGTCGTCCCCAAGATCGTGAAGCGAGCACCGCCGCCCACCTGACCGATGTCCCCGATCCAAACAAACCAGCGCCTGCTGCTCCTCCCAGCTTGAGAAAGCGCCGACGAGATGTAACTCCCTTGCGCACGATGCTGCCATCGTAATTTGATATCGCGCCTTTAAGCAAACGGTAGGCCAATAAGAAGAATGTTGACCGAACGCATCAAGTTCCGGACGGTCGGCCAACCGAAAGTTATTCCGACAGTTTGACGCGCGCTACGCAGTTGAGCAGTCCGAGTGCCAGTCCAGTTAAGGGAGTGTCATGCCAGTGTCATGCAAATCGCAAGGAATTAGCGCTGGAGTAGTAGAGACTTCGGTCCCAACCGAAATCACATCAGTGTCATGTAGGTGTCATATGAACGGCGAGAAAAATTGCAAGAAGCGAACAAAAAAAGAAAAAAGAAGGAAAACCTGACTGCTCCGGTTTCATCAGAACTTGCTGAGTTCCCTCGATTTAGCTCGGCTCTGGCAACTTGTGATTAAATTAAAGTCACGGCTGCTAACCGAATGCTTATGGACGACGCTGTGCCAGAATTGTGCCAGAATCCAACGTTTGCAATCCGTTCGAGTTATCTTTGAGCGAAAAGCAGATTCCCCGATTGAAACCGTTAGTAGTTAGAAGAAACCGATGGAGTTGTTGGGTCTTTTCGTGCGCCCAAGGCAGGCGCTCTCCATGCAACTGTGCTTCAGGCATCAGAGCATCGGCCCCGAAGTTGGGACCAACTTGCGGCAAAACAAACTCCCCCATGCACCGTGAAAGCAGAAGACTCGCCCGTCACAAAAACGTAATACTAATTGTGACAATCGCAGCAAAAAGCCTGCGTAAAGGTGATGAAGAAGGAGCAAATTGGGGATTCCTGGGGATGGTGATCAACGATTCCTAACGATCGTGATCGCGATTCCGGGATGATCGTGATCAGTGTTCCGACGGAAGGTGATCAGTGATTCCGGGATGATCGTGATCACTCAATCGTGATCCTGGGAACGGTGATCACGATGGCTCGGAATGTTTTCCACAGGGCGAGGTGACGCTGGACATCACAGAAGGCAAGCTGTTCTCCGAAGACAACTTAGAGGAGCAACAGCGTGCCAACCAGGAGAATGTCCATGCGTAAGATCAAGGAAGTCCTCCGCCTCCGTTTTGAGCTGAGGCTGGGGCAACGGGAGATCGCCCGAGCTTGTTCGATCAGTCAGGGAGCCGTCCATAACTACCTGAAGAGGGCAGCAGCGGCCGGGATAGCCTGGCCGACTCCGGAAGGCTGGGACGAGCAGCGCGTCGAGCAGGCCTTGTTCGGAGAGCAGCAGGTGGTAAAACGACTCCCCGAACAAGTCCTCCCGGATTTTCCCAACTTGCACTCGCAGTTGCAGCAGCATCGCCATCTGACGTTGCAGTTGGCTTGG
This sequence comes from uncultured Acidobacteriota bacterium, assembly GCA_963833345.1. Lineage (GTDB taxonomy): Bacteria > Acidobacteriota > Terriglobia > Acidiferrales > UBA7541 > Acidiferrum. The sequence continues at coordinate 6,012,041 of CAWHXI010000002.1, forward strand.
GAAGAATACCGGCAGGTGCACCCGGAAGGGTACGGCTACAGTCGCTTCTGCGGGCTCTACCAACGTTGGCGCCGAAAGCAGGATGTAGTTCTTCGCCAGGTACATAAGCCTGGCGAGAAGGGTTTCGTGGACTGGGCCGGTGCCACGATTCCGGTGCACGATCCGATTACCGGCGAAATCTGGCCAGCGTCGTTGTTCGTGATGGTGTTGGGCATGAGTTCCTACACTTATGCCGAAGCCACCCGAGACCAGCAGCTGGCTGCCTGGATCAGCACTCACATTCATGCTTTTGAATACTTTTCTGGAGTGCCCAGACTGCTAGTCCCGGATAACCTGCGAACGGGAGTGAGCCGTGCCTGCCGCTACGATCCGGATCTCAACCCCACCTACCAAGAGTTTGCGATGCACTACGGCGTGGGAGTCGTGCCGGCGCGCCCTCGCCATCCGAAAGACAAGGCCAAGGTCGAAGTCGGCGTGCAAGTTGTCGAACGCTGGATCCTTGCCGCCCTACGCCACCAGAAGTTTTTTCGGTTGGCGGATCTAAATGATGCGATCCGCGAACTGCTCGAGCGGCTGAACCACCGACCGTTCCGGAAGCGCGAAGGATCGCGTGCCAGTGTGTTCGCAGCGGTCGAACGCAACGCTTTGCGAGCGCTGCCCGCCGAGCCCTTCGACATGAGCCAGTGGTCCTACGCCCGAGTCAACATCGACTACCACATCGCCTTCGACGCCAACCTCTATAGCGTGCCCTACACGCTGGTGCAAGAACGCGTGGAAGTTCGAGCGACACCGACCACCATCGAGATCTTTCACAAGGGACAGCGGGTAGCCTCGCACGTCCGTAGTCATAGACGAGAACAGGCCATCACGCAGACAGAACACCGGCCGAAGAGTCATCAAGCACATCTCGAGTGGACACCCTCACGCATGGTGCACTGGGCCGAACAGATCGGACCGCACACGGCCAAGTTGTTTGAACGGATCCTCGCCGAGAAACCGCATCCGGAGATGGGCTATCGATCCTGCCTCGGGATCATCCGACTGGCCGAGCAGTACTCCTCGACCAGGATGGAAGCAGCTGCCGATCGAGCCATACGGACTGGTGCTTGCCGCTACCAGAGCGTGAAATCGATCCTGAAGAACTCGCTCGATCAACAACCACTCCCAGAACCGCCACCGCTACCTCTTCCGCCATCGCATGACAACATTCGTGGCGCTGAGTACTTCGAGTAGAAAAGGAGAGATGCTCATGTTGCAACAACCAATGAAAGAACAACTCTATGCTCTCAAGCTTCAGGGAATGGTCGAAGCACTGGAGCATCAGGAACAAGATGAAACCGCTCGGGAGTTGAGCTTCCTCGACCGTCTGGCACTACTCGTCGATCAGCAGTGGAACTGGCGTCAGAACCAGGCCCTCACTCGGCGGGTCCTTGCCGCTCGCTTGCGAGGATCTGCCTGCGTCGAGAACATCGATTATCGTGCCGAGCGAGGACTGAACCGGAGCGTGATCCGTGCGTTGGCCCAAGAGTCTAGCTGGGTGGCCAACCACGAACACATCTTCGTGCTGGGTCCCACCGGAGTGGGCAAAAGTTATGTGGCTTCGGCACTGGCGCAGAAAGCTTGCCGGGATGGCTATCGGGTCTACTACACGCGGGCGGCGGCGCTGTTCCGGGATCTGAGCCTGGCGCGGGCCGATGGCAGTCTGCGGCAACTGCTGAGGCGGCTGAATCGCATCGATGTGCTGGTCGTCGATGACTGGGTCATGGCCCCGATGTCGGAACCGGAGAGAAGAGACTTCTGGGAAATCGCCGAGGATCGCTACCAGACGCGCTCGATGGTCCTGACTTCGCAGTTGCCGGTAGCCCGCTGGCACGAACAGATCGGAGATCCCACCCTGGCCGATGGCATCCTCGACCGGCTGGTGCACAACGCGCATCGCATCGAGATGCGTGGGGATTCGATACGGAAACAGAAAGGAGTGAAGGAGGAAAAGTGAATGAATCGGCGGGCCAAAAGCTGTGGAAAAGACGGGCAAAAAGCGCCCTTGGAAATCGCAGGAGCGATTTCCACTTTCCCACAGCTTCAACAACAACAAGCTTGACGATCGTAATCACTTTCTACAAAATGCACAAACCAGCGTCGCTTCGCTCCGACGACTGATCACACCAACCCGGAACGCTGATCACGATCAGCGGGAACACTGATTACCTTCATCGGAATCCGCAAGCAAATAGTCGATCAGAAGTTGTCACAACTTGCTGATTTTCCCCTGCTTTGCTCACTCCGGCAAGTTTTGATAAAAGTACTCAAGCGACTTCTAAGCAGAATGTCGCAGTTTCGAGTCGCGCCGGGCCCGACCTAGCGTTAGTACTGCTGAGTCAGAACTGTGCCAAAACCCTATCTGTCCGAACCATTGAGGTTAGCTTTGAGCGAAAAGTAGATTCCCCAAGTTGTTGGAAAGGTTGGTAATTAAGAAAAGAGGATGGAGCTATTGGAGCCGATCATCGTGCTTAGAAGGCAGACGCTCTATCCAACTGAGCTACGGGCGCGTCGCTTGCTCTGATTCTAAAACAGGTACGGACTCTCAGCACGCTTTTTTGGGCCGAATCCAAAGGCGCTGCTACACAATTAGGCGGCGAGAGAGCGGCCGCCTTCAGAGTGGAAATTCCTCAGGACGAGACCCGACCCCTACGCGGCGGCAAGTTCCTTCAGCAGCGCTTTGCCTTTGCGGAACCAGGGCCGTTCATACCGCTGCATGTAGCGTGGGAGAGTCCGCTTCTTTGCAAGCAGCTTTTGCGCCCATTCGCGCGACTCTTCGCGGTGGCCTGCAAGCTTCAGAAAATACGCATAGTTGTAAAGTGTTTCGGTTGTCGTCGAGAATTGCGCCACATCGACATATAGTTGAGCGGCCTGCTCCAATTGTCCGGTTTGCGTATAAGCATCGGCCAGGAGTCCCGCAGCCCTGTAGTAATCGAACTTTCGATCGCTGGCGACGACACGCTCCAGATCGGGAATCGCAGCAGTGAAATCTCCCATCCCTAGAGAAGCCTGCGCGCGATAGTAAAAGGTGTACACGGAATCGCTGCGCGCAGCGATCGCGTTCGTAAACGCTTCGCGCGCCTTGGCGAATTGCTTCTGATCTTTATATAGCTCGCCGAGCTCTTCGTAGTTTGCGGCGGAAGGGTTGTCCAGAATTTGCGTTTCGACGATCTGAATGCGGGATCTCCGGCCAAATCCTTGAAAGACGCCTCGCAGCAGGCCGAGATCGGGCAGCACTTCCGCAACGATGTACACGCCTGCACCAAGAAATCCGCCGAAGAAGATAACGAAGAACCAGTAATTCTCCGGTCGGCGCCGCACGAAGTGCACGATCGCGAGGATTTGGAGGATGAATCCCCACGGGTAGAAAAGATGGCTTAAGCCAAGCATGAGCGACCGCCTTGGGGACAGCATCGCCGCACCGCGCCAAATGGTCAAACGGAACGTGGCGTGAGTATGAGCAGAAGTAACCGTCCACTAGTGCCATGTCGCTTTGCTATGATGGGCGGAATGAATCCCATCGAAACACTGGGGATCGCTCTTGGCGCGGGATTTTCTTCGGGCCTGAATCTTTACGCGACAGTCGCGACACTCGGGCTCCTCGAGCGTTTCGGGGTCATCCACCTTCCGGCGTCGCTTCATGTGCTTGCACATCCCGCAGTTCTTGCGATCGCTGTCGTTCTGTATTTTGTGGAATTCTTCGCGGACAAAATCCCTTACGTCGATACTGTGTGGGACATGATTCACACTTTCATTCGTCCGCCCGCTGCCGCGCTGCTTGCGTATAGCGCGGCTGGCGCCGCACCTGCAGAGTGGCGCTGGGCTGCGGCGCTTCTTGCGGGGGGAGTTGCGCTGACTTCACATGGCACGAAGGCCAGTGCTCGTGCGGCGGTTAACACTACGCCGGAACCGCTTAGCAATTGGGCTCTGAGTTTCGGAGAAGATGTTTTGGCCGTTTGGTTGACGTGGATGGCCACGGCGCATCCTCTGGCAACGACTGTCATTGTCGCCGCACTCGTTGCGCTTTCCGTGTTCCTGCTCTTTCATCTTTTCCGGTTTGCGCGCCGCGCGCTCCAACGCTTGTTTGCTGTTTGAATCGGCGGCTATTTTAAATAGGTCGCGAGCCAATCCAGGAACGTCTTGTGCCAAAACCGGCTGTTTTGCGGCTTCAGAATCCAATGGCCCTCATCTGAAAAGACAACCAGTTTTGAAGGCACGCCTTGCCTCTGCAACGTGTTGAAGAATTCCAGCGATTGCGTGTACGGCACACGATAATCCCGCTCGCCGGCAATCACCAGCGTCGGTGTTTTGAATTTGCCCAAGTCGGCCGCGTAAGTCAACGGCGCCCACTTGCGGTAATTATCCCCGCTCGTCCACGGCATGCCCTGCATGTCGTGCTCCTCGAACCACAGCTCTTCCGTGGCGTACATCGAGTTTTTGTCGTAAATGCCGGCGTGGCTGATGATCGCTTTGAAGCGTCCCGTGTGCGTTGCAATCCAGTCCGCCATGTAGCCGCCGTAAGAGCCGCCGGCAGCGGCCATGCGCGCCCCATCCGTGTAGGAATATTTTTTCAAAACAAAATCCACGCCGTTCATTACGTCGACGTATGCTTTGCCGCCCCAGTCGTTCGTGATTTCGTCCGTAAATTTCTGCCCGTAGCCGGTCGATCCGCGGCGGTTGATCATCAGCGTTACGTAACCTGGCGCGGAAAACACTTGCGCATTCCAGCGGTAGCCCCACGCATTCGACCACATCGTCTGCGGCCCGCCGTGCAGCAGCACCAGCAGAGGATATTTCTTGGTCGTGTCGAAATCCGGCGGCCGGATCATCATGGCTTGCACGCGCGTCCCGCCTGCGCCCTCAAACCAGAATGTTTCCGGCTCGTTCATTTTTAGCGATGCAAGAATGGCATCGTTTTGATGCGTTAGCTGCCGAACACCACTCCCATCGCTCGATGCCACAAAGATCTCGGCAGGGGTGGTCAGGCTCGTGCGCTCGAACACCAGCGTCCTACCATCGTTGCTCAACGAAATTCCCATGTTGTAACTGTTTACAATGAGCTTCTTTGGCTCCGCTCCCGCGCGCGGGGCCATCGAGTAAATCGGCTGCAGCGTTTCGTCTTCCGCCGTGAAATAAATCGTTTTGCTGTCCGCCGACCAAGTCAATTCGTTTGCGCTGCGGTCGAATCCTTCGGATAGATTCTCGATCTTGCTGGTTGCCCGGTCGTACAGCATCACGCGCCAACGGTCCGATTCGTATCCCGCCGTCAATTGCGCATGATACGCGATGTATTTTCCGTCTGGCGAATAGGCAGGCCCCCCGTCAAATCCCGGCTGCGTCGTGATTCGTTTTGCTTCGCCGCCAGCGACTGGTACAACAAACAAGTCTCCGTTAGTGCTGATTGCTTCGACAGGATCGGTCACCGCGGTAAAACAAATCTCCCTCGAGTCTGGCGAAAAATTCAAATCGCCGGGGCCGCCGCGTTCATCCGGAGGCACGTCGTAATTTGCTCCCGCCGTCAAATCGCGAAGATTTGCGGTGCCATCTACTGGAACCACAAACAAATGACTGCGTTTGCCTTCGTTCCAGTGCGTCCAGTGGCGGTAGAGAAGATGCTCCGCAACGTGCGCCTTCACTTTGTCTTTGTCTTTTTCCGCGTCCCGCGCGCTATTGCACGCATCGTCTTTGCAGTCCGGGTAAACTCCCGATGTAAACGCAATTGTCTTTCCATCGGGCGACCATTTCACGATGTCTGCGCCCGTCGATAGATGCGTCAACGGTTTCGCCTCGCCGCCATCCATCGACAACAAATACACCTGTGAATCTCCGCTTCGCGACGACAAAAAAGCGATCGTCTTTCCATCGGGCGACCATACCGGGGACGAATCGTGTCCGCTTTGCGTGAGTTGCTGCGATGATCCGCCCGCCGTCGGCACTATCCAGATGTTGCTCGCGCCGCGATTGGCATCAAGGTCCGGCGTGGACACGGTGTACGCCACCCATTTGCCGTCAGGCGATACTTGCGCTTCTCCCACACGATGCATTTGGATCATGTCGGCAAACGTGATGGCATGCTTTTCTGCTCCTTGCGCCATCGCGCTCGATAGAACGGCCAACAGCCCCACAATGAACAAACTGCACCGCAGAATGGCCCGTTTCATTGCATTTCCTCCCGATGGAGTACGGCGAGTTGCATTTCCCCTGTGCGGAACTTTGGATGATGTCACGATTCACGCACGATTCCAAGCGCGTGGCTTCGCGCCCAAAGCCAGTTCAGCAGTGCGATGGCGAATGTGATGGACATCACGATAAGTTCGGTCCGGCGCATTTGCGCCAAAAGGACGGCCACGAACGCGAGTCCGAGCGCCGTAAGAAACAGCCCTGCCGGAAGGCGAAACTTGCTTCCCTTAGGAAACTTTCTTCTCAAAACCGGCAGCGCGGCAACGATTGCTCCATACATAAAAAGCCGTGAGATTGCGGAGAGCGAAGCATTCCACCGAAAGTTCCCGCCGATAGAGAATACGATGAGCATCAATGCAAAAACGACAATGGACAAGTGCGGCGTCTGGAAACGCGGATGAATCGCCGCAAAAAAAGAAGGGAAGTCGCCGCGTTCTCCCATCGCGAACGTGACGCGCGGCGTGTGCAACATGTTGGCGCTCAAGTAGCCGTAAACGGATATCAGCGTGCCTACGGCGACGAGAGTCACTCCGATAGGTCCAAGAAATTGGCGCGCGGAGTCCACCGCCGGCTTTGTCGTGGCGCCTGGACTTGCCAGCGTGTAAATCACGACGACTTGCACGCAAATGTAAAGTAAAGTCGCCGTCAGCATGGCGATCAAAAGCGCAATGGGCGCATCCTTCTGCGGATCGCTGGCCTCGCCCGAGGCGAAGAGCGCGGCCTCGAATCCTCCATACGCATAAACCATCAGCAGGATGGCCTGGAAGCAATTCGCGGCCGTTAAGGGAACCGCGGCCGGAGTCACGCGCACGCTCGGATGCAAGGCGAGGGCCATGAATCCGCCAGCAATAAAAAGTGCCAGCAGTAGCACCTTTGTGATCGTAAAGAAATTGCTCAATGCGTTTCCGCCGCTCACTCCCCGGTAATTCACGGCGGCCAAAAAGCCAATGAGCACCGTAAGAATCGTTCCGCGTATCCATCCACGAGTTACGACGGGAAAAAAGGAACTAAGATAGGTGATAAACAGATTCGCCACGCCGGAACACGCTGTGATTCGCGATAGCCAGGTTAGCCAGCCAATTTGAATCGCGGCGAATCGTCCGAAGGCGACTCTCGTATACAGATAAGGCCCGCCCGCTTCCTGAAAATAAGAGGAAACCTCCGCCAAACACGCGGCAATCACCGCTACTCCCGCAAATGCGATCAAGTATCCTGCGGGACTCAATTTTCCCAGGTAGCCGGCGATGATCGACGGGAGCCCGAAAATGCTGGCGCCAATCATCGTGTTCAGCATCAACGCCGCGAGGCTCCAGCGCCCGATGGTGCGAACCAGGCCGCTGGAGGATTGGGTCAAGCCTGCCGCCTGGGAGCTCAATCTTTTGCCGCGGCCACAGGAGGCGCCTTCATTTTTGCAATTTCGCTGAGAAGATCAGGCTTGCCGCTGATTCGTTCCAGATGGGGATAGCGCTCGCCGCCGCGATAGTCGACTCGATACGTCTGAAAAAAATCTTCATTCTCAATGAGCAACTCAATCGGCGCGCTCCCGTTCTTTGCTTGCCGGATAGCCGTGTGGAGATCGTCCGGACTCCACCTCCGGCCATTCACCGCAACCAGTTTCATTCCTGGCGCAATTCCCGCCTGCGCCGCTACGGAGCCCGGAATCACGTCGATTACTTCGTCGCCGTTCTCGCCACCCGTGTCGCGCACCACAAATCCGAGCGAAAACTGCACATCCGTCAGATGCATGGCGGTTTCGCCGGCTTCGCGGCTTTCGTTCGGGGTTTCGCTATACACCAGTTTCCATCCGCTATTTTCCAGGCCGCCGAGTGGCGCACCGGGCCCGTGCGAATTCACCCGCTGCGTAAAGAACGAACGCCAATCGTGAGGAGCGATTTCCTGCAGAGCCGTGATCACATCGCCAAAGGTGTACGGCACGATTTTCGGCCCGGTATTTTCTCCGCCCTCGAACTTACGGCAAAAATCATCCAGCGACTTTTTCCCTTTAGTTTCCTGCCGGATGACGGTGTCCGCCTCCAGCCAGATCAGCGTGCCTTCATCGTAGTAATCCGTATCGCGCCGCCATGTCCGGTATTCCTCTGGCGATCCGTAAAGCAATTGTGCAGTAATCGCAGTATCTTCCAGGTCGCGCCACGACCGCCCTTTGCGCTGATCCAGATAGGCCGCGACCCACGCGAGATTCTCCCGCAATCTATCCGGCGTCCAGCTACCGATTCGTGCCGAAAGCATCGTTCCGTAATACTGCGTCATTCCCTCGTAGACCCAGAGCAACCCGCCTTTCATCGGCTCCTGATAATTCGGAGTTGCTAGCCCCGCCGGCCTTCGATACTTTCCATTCCACGAATGCGTGAATTCGTGCGGCAAGAGATCCGTCATCGCATCCGAAATGTTTGGGTCTTGAAACGTGCGGCTCGGCACTCGGTTGTCGCTCGATTCATGATGCTCGACGCCGTCCGTTTCCACGTTATCGCTTTCCGTCAACAAGAAATCGTAATGCCGGTAGTGCCGCGCTCCGAAGAGCGCTCCCGTTTCCGCAACCAACTGCCGCCATTCCTGGACGGTTTCCGGCGTGAGTTCCAGCCCAGCTTCGGTTTCCGCGGCAATGTGAATGTGGTGCTCGGGTTTCTGTCCCGGAGACAAATCGATTACGCGCATGTGAGCACCCATCAGCACGGGCGAATCGACGAGGGTCGTCAAGCTTGCCGGTTGAAACTCAATCGCTGCGCCGGTCACGCTCGCCACCGGCAGGGCGGTTCCAAATTTCCATCCCGCGGGGATCTGCAAACTGGCTGTATAAGTCAGATCGTCGCTCTTCGCCCCCTGCAGATAGAGGAGCACGGTGTACCAGTTCAAAAGTGCCAGTTGCGCGGTCGCTGAAGGGTTTTCCCGTCCAGAGCTGGGCCCAGCTGGGGAGACGTAATCCAGCGAAACTTCGAGTTCGCTCGTTCCCGCGGGCACCTGGCAATGAAAGGCGAACATGTCCACGTCGTCGCGCCGCCATTCGATTTCTTTTCCGCCCACACGAAAGAACAGGCCAGTAAGATTGACAATCGGGCCTATGGGAGCATGTTCACCGGGAATCCATTTTGGATACACCAGTGTGAGCGGGCCTGCTGTTACCGGAAAGGTCAGTTTCGCGTGGAAAATGTGTTTCGTGGCTTCCCGCAAATCCACACTGAGCCGCACGGATTTTTGCGCATCTTGGGCTTGCGCCGGAACGAGGGGAAAAATGAGCGAAACAACCGAGAGTGCAATCCAGCAAAGAATGCGCGTGAGCATCGATGAGCTCTCCCTAAAACTTTCGCCAGCGTAGCATAATTTTTGCGCATGCAAGCACGCTTAGAAGCTCACCTTAAACTACTTCGCGGGCCGCGTGCGCTCCGTGAAGGACCGCGCGAGTCTGCTACAATCGCTCACAGAGCCCGCATGTCAAACGAAGCTGCTCTTTTTCCGCGCAATTTTCACCAGGCGTTTCCCGTCGCCGTCCGTGGGGAAGGTTGCTGGCTTTTTTCAGCGGATGGGGGCAAATTTCTCGATGCGGCGGGCCAAGCCGCCGTCATCAACATTGGCCACGGCGTTCCCGATATCGGCCGCGCGATGGCTGACCAATCCTCGAAACTCGCGTTCGCGCACACTTCACAATTTCATTCTCCGCCTGCGGAAAAGCTCGCTGCTCGGCTCCTCTCGATGGCTCCGCCAAATTTTCGAAAGGGTGGCCGGGTTTACTTCACTTCGGGAGGGTCCGAAGCGACGGAAACGGCCATCAAGCTAGTCCGCCAATACCATATTGAAAAGGGACAGCCTGCGCGCTACCGTGTCCTTTCGCGTCGTCAGAGTTATCACGGCAGCACGCTTGGCGCCATGACTGTCAGTGGCAACGTTGCTCGACGCGCGCCTTATCGGCCATTGCTCGCCGAGTGGGGGCACATCGCTCCTTGCTTTTGCTATCACTGTCCGTTTGAAAAAACATTTCCTCAGTGCCAACTCGCCTGCGCCGATGACTTGGATTCTCTTCTTGCCGAAAACGACGCAGACTCCGCCGCTGCTTTCATTTTCGAGCCCGTCGTTGGCGCAACTCTTGGCTCGGTCGTGCCGCCGGAAGGCTACGTCGCGCGCATCGCCGAGATTTGCCGCAAGCGCGGCATACTTCTCGTCGCAGATGAAGTCATGACCGGCATGGGCCGCACCGGCAAGCCATTCGCTGTGCAGCACTGGGGTATCGAGCCGGACATTATTCTTGCGGGGAAGGGAATCGCGAGTGGCTACGTTCCGCTCGGCGCCGTTCTCGTTGCGCCCAATGTCGTCGAAGCTTTTGAAAACGGCACCGGAACCTTCAAGCACGGATTTACTTACCAGGCCCATCCGGTTGCAACCGCTGCCGGCAATGCCGTACTGCATTACATCGAGTCGCACAATCTATTCGCGCGCGTCGCTCCCGCGGCTCTATCGCTGTGCACGGCCCTCGCTCCGCTGCTTTCCCATCGTCACGTTGGCGATATCCGCGGGCTTGGTCTACTCGTCGGCATCGAATTCGTCCGCGACAAGTCCACGCGGACGCCTTTCGATGCATCGCAAGCCATTGCCGAGAAAATTCGTTCGGCCGCGATGGAAGAAGGCGTTCTGACCTATCCGACGCAGGGTTGCGTCGACGGGACGCGCGGTGATCACATTCTTCTTGCGCCGCCTTTTATCATCACGCCCGAGGAATCGGTGCTCGTCTCCGCGGCGCTGGCTTCAGCACTCGCGAAAGTGTTTCCCGATTAACGTATCGCTGGTTTTCTTATTTCTAGCGTAGTCTGTTTCTGTATTTCACAGAGGAGCTCAATCGAAAATGGGTCGTCTCTCTCGCAACCTTGCTCTGCTGCTCTGCACAGGCTTCCTAACTGCCTCATTCGATCCGGCTCAGGAAAAGTCTACCGCTAAACCCCGCGCACGGGATCTCGGCGTCCCTTTTGATGGCACGCCAGGTCCGCTCAACGCCATCACCGATGTTTCCGGCGTTACTGTCGGCCACACCACGCTCACCTCCGGCGAAGGGAAACTGCAAGTTGGCAAGGGCCCGGTGCGCACAGGAGTTACCGCAGTTCTTCCTCGCGGAAAAGATACGATGTCGAATCCCGTTTTTGCCGGTTGGTGGTCGCTCAACGGCAACGGGGAAATGACCGGTACGACTTGGGTCGAAGAATCGGGTTTTCTCGAAGGACCGGTGATGATCACCAACACGCACAGCGTGGGAGTAGTGCGCGATGCCGTTATTCAATGGCGCGTCAATCATGGCCAGCCAGATCCCACCGGCTATTGGTGGTCGCTTCCCGTGGTCGCGGAAACTTGGGATGGCTGGCTGAACGACATCAACGGTTTTCACGTTAAGCCCGAAGATGCTTTTCACGCGATTGACTCGGCGCACGGTGGCCCAGTCGAAGAAGGCAACGTCGGCGGCGGCACGGGAATGATTTGCAATGAGTTCAAAGGAGGCATCGGAACTTCCTCGCGCAAGTTCGAGATCAAAGGCACGAGCTATGCCGTGGGCGTGCTCGTCCAGTGCAATTACGGTGTTCGGCCAAATCTCCGCATCGCTGGTGTGCCCGTCGGCAAGGAAATTCCTGAAGAGGCTGCTTACAGCTCTGCTTCTTTCGACGAATTGGATCGCGGATCGATAATTGTCGTCGTCGCAACCGACGCTCCGCTCGTCGCGCATCAATTGAAGCGGCTCGCGCGGCGCGTCTCTCTTGGCCTCGGACGCGACGGCAGTATCTCCGGGAATGGTTCCGGCGATATTTTTATCGCTTTCTCGACGGCAAACTCGGGTGTCGACGGCGCGGATCATGTCGTCGAACTCAAGATGCTTCCCAACGACCTGATTGAGAAAGTTTTTGCCTCGACCGTGCAGGCCACCGAAGAAGCAGTGATCAATGCCATGATCGCTGCTGAAACCATGATCGGCATCGAGGATCACAAGGTCATCGCGCTCCCGCACGACAAACTGCGCGAGGTTCTTAGAAAATATAACCGCCTCGTGCAATGAGGCTCCAGCCAAATCTCCCGAGCGCCATCAGCGCCACAGAATCGGGGCGCGCGCATTTTTGCCGCAACTTTCTTGGACGCATGACTTTGTTGCTTTCCGCAGCTCTCTTGTCTTGTTCCTGTTCTTCCACTCCGCCACCGTCTCTCGCTATCACTCACGTCACGCTCATCGACGCCACAGGCGCCGCTCCCCAACCGGACATGACCGTTTTTCTCGTGGACGAGCAAATCGCGGCCATCGGTCCGTCCAATTCGGTCTTCATTCCGCGTAAAACGAAGACCTTTGACGCGACCGACAAATTTCTAATTCCCGGTCTTGTCGACATGCACGTCCATCTCACCGGCGCGTCTGAACCCAGCGGCAGCCGCGAATTTATTCTGCCACTGCTTCTGGCGAACGGGATCACGACTGTCCGCGACATGGGCGGCGACCTAGAATCCTTGCTCAAGCTGCGCAATGAAATAGAGCACGGCAAATTGCAGGCTCCTCGAATTTTCTTTGCCGGTCCCTATCTCGATGGGAATCCGCCATTTTTCCAGCCTTCACTTATCGTCACCAACTCCAGGGAAGCCGCCGATGATGTCCACTCTCTGATCTCGCGCGGCGTTGACTTCATCAAGGTGCAATCCAATTTAAGCCGCGACGCTTATTTTGCTATTGCGGACGCCTGCAGGCGCGAGCACATCACTTACGTCGGACACGTTCCTGATCACGTTACCGCTGGCGAAGCTTCAGATGCCGGACAAAAGAGCATTGAGCATCTCACCGGAGTGCTCCGTGCTTGTTCGAATGAAGAGCCGCTTCTTATCCGCAAACAGTTCGCCGCCGGCCCCAGGAAGGGAACGAAAGTGCAATCCCGCGACCGCGAACTCTCGTGGCAGCGCGAACTGTTAGAGAGCTATTCAGACCAGCAGGCCGCAGCTCTGATTGCCAAATTCATCGGCAATCAAACCTGGCAAGTGCCTACGTTGATTCTGCTACAAAACGACGCCTTTCCCACAGCCGAGACCGATCCTTCGCGCGATCCTCGCCGAAAGTACATCCCGCTACAGGTCCTGGCGAATTGGCAGAAGGGGGCGAAGGACCGCGACAAGGGTGTCACGCCGCAGGAATTCGCTCTACGTAGCAGTCTCATGCAAGCATCGCTTCACATCGTCGGCAAAATGAATGCGGCTGGAGTTCCCATCATGGCGGGGACAGACACTACGGCACCGTTCATTTTTCCTGGATCGAGCCTGCACGAGGAACTCGCGCTTCTGGTTCGGGCAGGACTGACGCCGATGCAAGCCCTGCAAGTCGCAACGAAACTCCCCGCAGAATTCTTAGGCAAGCTGCAAACGCAAGGAACTATCGAGCAAGGCAAGTTTGCTGATCTGCTTCTTCTCGACGCCAACCCGCTCGACGACATCCACAACACGCAGAAAATTCGTGCCGTTATCCTTCGCGGTAAACTGATGGACAGAACCATTCTGGACGAAGTCTTAGCCAAGGAAGAGAACTTCGCCAAAGCTCATTGAGCTGAGCAGAGCGGCCTGCGCAATTATTGGTCATGACCTCTGTGCGGCCGGGTTGCTGGGACCAAAGTCAGTTTTTCAGTTTTCACAAATGCTCTAAATAACCGGCACTGCGGTCTTCCTCGCGGGATTGAAGAAGGGCAGGGCCACTACTTTTGCGGAAACTGTATGCCGAACCGCTTCGACGGTCATCTCAATATTCACCATCGCTCCCGCCGACGACTTATCACGGTTTACACACGCAAGCGCGATCATTTTCTTGAGTGTCGGCGACCACGTTGTCGATGTCGCCTTGCCTATCTGTTTGCCGCCGTGATAAACGGGCACCGCGACGCGTGACGCCACGCTCGGCACTTGTGGCGCCATACCCATTTTGTCGTAGAGAGCTTCGACCTCGTTCCAATTGATCTCCAGCCCCACGAGCGCGCGCGAGGCGCCGCCCTTCTTCTTTTCCCGGGCCAATGCCTCTCGCCCGACAAAATTGTCTTTCTTCAAGTCCACGAGTTTTCCGAGACCAATCTCCGTCGGAGAAAACTTCTGCGATTCAATCATCGCCTTTTTGCTCGATGTATAGTCCACCTCGATCAAAATCAGTCCCGCTTCAATCCTGGCGATATCGAGAGCAATCATCCCTGCCGGGTGAATATCGAACGCTTTCCCTTTCTTGATTAGCTCATCCCATACTTTTCCGGCATTTTTCCACGGCATCCATATTTCAAATCCAAGATCGCCTGTATAACCTGTTCGCGAAATATCCACAGGCACGCCCGCGATTTGTCCACGCGTCACGCGAAAATATTTCAAATTGGTCATATCCGCGTCCGTCACGGCATGCAGGAGTTTTCCCGAGGTCGGCCCTTGCAGTGCAAGAGCTGCTACTTGTTCGGAAATGTCCTCGATTTGGACGTTCAGCGCCAGAGCGTTCTGCTGAAACCAACGCAAACTCGGATCCGCGGCGGTCCATCGGTACTCGTTTTCGCCCAGCCGCGTGATCGTTCCGTCGTCAATTACTTTTCCCTCTGGGTCGCACCAGCAGCAATAAATCACCTGATCGATCGCTACCTTATTAATGTCGCGTGAAATGACGCGGTTCACGAAGCGCGTTGCGTCGCTTCCCGTGACGCGGTATTTAAAGAGCGGCGAAATATCGATCAGCGCGGCGGAATTGCGGATGGCGTTGTACTCGTGCTCGTGGTGCATCTCGTACACGCTGACGGTGTAATAGCCCGACCATTCGCGGTAGTTGAGGCTCTCGCACAGGGCGAGCGTTTTCTGATGAAAGGCAGTTCCGACTGGCACGATTCCTCCGAACTCTTGTGCGGCACACCCCGCAAGAACAAAATCGGATTATAGGTGTGAACTTCGAGACTCGGCAAGCTGTTGTCCGTGCGTGTGTCTATGCTCGGCAGGCGCGCCAGCTCCTGCGTATGCTAGCTTGTCTGAAACCACCCGGATAGAATAAAAGATGGAAACGGGGAAGAGGCGGGATGCAGATGTCAGGCAACGGCGCAACGCAGGCAAAAGTTCTAAGGCTCGACGCGAAGGACAACGTCCTTGTTGCGCTGACCGATTTGCGTAAAGGCGAAAACCTAAGTTATTTGGAGAACGAATACCTCTTGTTGTCCGACGTGCCCGCTAAGCATAAGTTTCTGACACAAGACGTAGACGCCGGCGGCGACATTATTATGTACGGCGTGCTCGTGGGTACGACTATCGAGAGTCTTCGGCGGGGCGATTTACTTTCCACACGCAACATCCGTCACGCCGCCGCGACTTTCCACGAAACGGAAACGACCGGTCCCCGCTGGACTCCTCCGAATGTTTCTGCATGGGCGGACAAAACATTTCTCGGATATCACAGAGATGACGGCCAGGTGGGTTCGCGAAATTACTGGCTCGTCCTTCCTCTCGTCTTTTGCGAGAACCGTAATCTGGCCGTCCTAAAACAGGCGTTTGAGGAAGAATTGGGTTTTGCGGCTCCTCAGATTTACCGCAGCCAGGTTGCGGAGTTGGCCCGGCTTTATCGCGAAGGGAGGTCGGACGAACTGAAGAAAGCCGCTTTCGGCGAGACGCAGCGTGCCAGCGCTTCTCCAAAAGTGTTTCAAAATATTGACGGCATTAAGTTTCTCTTGCACGAGGCCGGATGCGGCGGGACGCACGAGGACGCCCGGAATCTCTGCGGGCTTCTGGCTGGCTACATTCACCACCCAAATGTCGCCGGGGCCACGGTCCTGAGTCTGGGCTGCCAGCATGCGCAAGTTCCCATGCTCCTCGAAGAGATCAAGCGCCGCGACCCGAATTTCAAGAAGCGGGTCTTGATTTATGAGCAGCAGAAAAGCCCTTCCGAAGCGGTGATGATGAGCAAGGCCATCCGCGAAACCTTTTTGGCCATGGTCGAGGCAGACAAAACTATGCGGCAGCCTGCTCCACTTTCAAAGCTCACACTCGGCCTGCAATGCGGCGGGTCCGATGGTTTTTCGGGGCTCTCGGCGAATCCCGCCATCGGGCACGTCTCGGACGTAGTTGCGGCGCTCGGAGGCATCGGTATTCTTTCCGAATTTCCTGAACTCTGCGGCGTGGAACAGCAGCTTATCGATCGTTGCGTCCGCAAAGAAGTTGCGGACCGTTTTGCGAACCTTATGAGGGACTACGCAGCCCGCGCCAAAGCAGTGCGAGCGAGCTTCGAAATGAATCCTTCGCCGGGTAATATCCGGGACGGATTGCTGACGGATGCGATGAAGTCCGCGGGAGCAGCAAAGAAAGGCGGTACATCTCCCGTCACCGCTGCGGTGGACTATCCGGAATACTGCACGGAGCCGGGATTGAACCTGCAGTGTACGCCGGGGAGCGACGTGGAATCCGTCTCGGCACAGGTGGGAGCCGGCGCAAACGTCATTCTCTTTACCACGGGGCTAGGCACACCCACTGGCAATCCGATCGCGCCCGTTCTGAAAATCTCGACCAATTCGAATCTCGCGCAACGCATGGCTGACATCATCGATATCGACAGCGGCGGCATCATCACAGGCGAGACCAGCATCGAGCGTATGGGCGAAGCGATCCTCGAACGTGTAATTCAGGTTGCCAGCGGGGAAGCCCGCACAAAAGCGGAGTTGCTCGGTCAAGACGATTTTATCCCGTGGAAACGGGGAGTCTCGCTTTGAAAAAAGAGCAGAACGAGCTATGAAAGCCCTTTTGCTTTCGCAATACAAGCATCTTGAAATTGCCAATCTTCCTGACCCAACACCCGGCCACAACGAAGTTCTTGTAAGTGTGGCTGCCTGCGGAATCTGCGGCAGCGACGTCCACGGCTACGACGGTTCCACTGGCCGGCGGATTCCGCCAATCGTCATGGGACACGAAGCTGCCGGAACAATCGCAGCGCTCGGTGCTGGAGTAAGCGGATTTGCGGAAGGCGACCGAGTCACCTTCGACTCCACCATTTTCTGCGGGGCTTGCAACAACTGCCGTCGTGGTGACGTAAATCTCTGCGACCATCGCCAGGTCTTGGGAGTCTCCTGCGCCGAGTTTCGCCGCCCTGGAGCATTCGCTGAATATGTCGCCGTTCCTTCGCACATCCTCTATCGCTTGCCTAAAAATCTTTCGTTCAATGAAGCTGCGATGCTGGAGGCCGTATCTGTCGCGCTCCATGGCGTTTCCTTGGCGCACGTCGCGGCAGACTGCTCTGCTTTAGTACTCGGAGCGGGGATGATCGGATTGCTCACGCTGCAAGCGCTGCGTGCGGCAGGCTGCTCGACAATTTATGTCGCAGATTTGGACAGTACACGGCTCAAACTCGCTCAAGAGGTTGGAGCGAGCGCCGTGCTGTCTTCAGAGGGAGATGTAGTCGGGCAGGTGATGCAACTCACGGGCGGACTTGGCGTTGATTTGGTTATCGAAGCGGTCGGCAGAAACGAGACCGTGAAGGCGAGCATCGAGAGCGTCCGAAAGGGCGGCACCGTCGTATTGGTCGGCAACATATCGCCAGAAGTGACGCTGCCTTTGCAAAAAGTCGTCACTCGCCAAATCCGCCTTCAGGGCTCTTGCGCATCAGCTGGAGAGTATCCGCGTGCTATCGAACTGCTGGCGAATGGCACAATTCAAGTTAAGCCTTTCATCACGGCGGTGGCACCGCTAGAGGAAGGTCCGCGCTGGTTTGAAAGACTTTATGCGCGCGAACCCAACTTGATGAAGGTTATTCTCACTCCGGAGACGGTTTAGTGAGCGATGGACTTTTCGATCTTGGCGGGCGCGTCGCGGTTGTTACTGGAACAAGTCGCGGACTCGGCCAATACATGGCGCGCGCTCTCGCGAAGGCCGGAGCCGACCTAGTCCTTACAAGCCGCGATGTCAATCGTTTATTGCCATTTGAAGCAGAAATAAGATCGCTTGGCCGCCGCGCTCTTTCCGTGGAATTGGACGTCCGTAACAAGGCGAGCATCGAGAAAATGGCCGCAACAGCTGAAGGTGCTTTCGGCCATCTGGATATCCTCGTCAACAATGCCGGGTGCAACGTTCGCAAGCCTGCGCTTGATGTAACCTGGGACGACTGGAATTTGATTCTCGAAACTAATCTGCGAGGCAGTTTCTTTGTAGCACAAGAAATCGCGCGCGGGATGATCGCTCGCTGTTATGGGCGCATTATCAACATCGGCTCCGTCACCACAGTTGCGGGCTACGCTGGCCTCGCTCCTTATGGCGCGAGCCGCGGCGGCATAAAGCAATTGACGATGAGCCTGGCCGACGACTGGGGCAAATATGGCGTCACCGTGAATTGCCTCGCGCCTGGATGGTTTCGCACTGAGCAGAATAAGGTCTTATACGAGAACAAGGAATGGGTCGAATATCTCTGCGATCGCATTCCATTGAAACGGCCGGGCCAGCCTCAGGATCTGGACGCCGCAGTCGTTTTCCTTGCGGCGGAGTCGAGCCGTTACATGACAGGCCAGACGCTCCTCGTGGACGGCGGAATCTCAACCGGCGCAACGCGTGCGTTAGTTCAGCCTGCAAAGACACCGGCGGACAATTCTCAAAAATCAGATTAGGCGGCTTCGAAGTCCATCATGCATTGGTGCAAGCGGCAAAACGCCGCGCGCCGAGCCACTAGTTTCCCGGCATCCACGCCGGTTCAGGGACGGGCTCCATTGCTCCCAATAGAAGAATATAAGCCGCGATACTGATGAGAAGAATCGCCGTCGCCGACACGAACGCCCACACATAAGAGTGCGTCATCTGCACGACGTAGCCGGTGACGATCGGCGCAGCGATCGCCGCAAGCTGATTGCTGAAATTCAAAATTCCGCCAACAGTGCCGACGCTTTCTTTCGGAGCAATCAGCGAAGGAATTGACCAGCCCACCGGCGATGCCGCAGACAACCCGCCGATAGATACGCTGATCCAGAAAACCGCCCCTGCGGCGCTCTGAGCGTAGGCAGTGCCGAGAATGCCAAGCCCGAAGCTTGTTCCCGCGATAAGAACGGTCTGACGAACCCGAACGGCGTTCCACCCGCGCTGAATCAACGCATCGACAAGCCATCCCCCAACGATGAGATCTGTAAAAGTCGCAAACAGCCACGGCACGCTTGTGTATACGACGGAGTGCAGCAAATCTACATGATGGACGGCCAAAAAATAGGATGGGAGCCAGGTTAAAAGCAGATAGAACGTGTAGTTGTAGCCGAAGAAACCCAGAGCCAATCCGCACACTCTCCTTTGCCGGAGCAAGTACCACAGCGGCGCTCCTTTCGCGGCCCTCGTTTGATCTTCAGGCTGCGCGCCGCCTTTCGCGATGAATTGCCGCTCCGCGTCCGAGAGGTGCTTGTCTTCGCTTGGATTGCGGTAGAACACATAGAACAAAATGAAATAGAGAATGCTTATGAATCCCGTTGAGGCGAAACTCCATCGCCATCCAAAATGCAGAAGCAGGATACCAAGCAGCGGCACTCCAATGGCGGAAGAAAGTTTGGCCATCGAGTCGAAAATAGCCGTTGCCAGGCTGCGTTCTTGTTTGGGAAACCAGTAACCGACGGCTTTGGAATTTGCGGGAAACGTGGGCGCTTCGCCTATTCCAAGAAGCAGGCGGGCCGCGAGAAACCCTCTGATACCTATGGAAACAGCTGCGCCGAAAGAAGCTACGGCCCAGAGAATCGTGCTGATGCGGCCTACGCGACGAACACCGAACTTGTCCAGCAACAAACCGGAAGGGAGTTGCAGCGCTGCGTAAGTCCAATTGTAGGCGCTCGACAGATAGCCAAACGTCACCGCAGAAATGCCAAAAGCCGCGTTAAGCGCATCCTTCGAGACAGAAAGATTCACGCGATCGAAATAATTGACGAGGACTCCGAAGCCAAGGAGGCAGGCGATCGCCCATCTGCGCCGAGGCACGTGTTGCGTCTCAAAAGTTGACTGATCCATTTTCGCGGGCATGGAGTGTTCTCTTGAGGATTCTCCGGTCAAAATTTCGTGGAAAAGTCGCGCCCTATCGCCGGGCAGAGTATCCCACAGGAGGAGGACACCTGCGGCTCCATTTCTCAGGCTGCATTTAAATTGAGGTGGGCCCTGACTCTCGCCCGACGGAAACCTCACTCCCATGCTCGTGTGCTTGCTCCGCCCTCCCACTCACAGTAAACTACGCCGTCTTCCAGCCAGGTTGGTTTGGCGATAAGGGTCTGAATCATCGAATTCTAGGGACAAAAAAATGAACCCACTCTCGACTCGACGCGATTTTCTTCGCACCACGGCGGCTGCCGGCGCAGGACTTCTGCTTTCACATCCGGCCAGCGCCGCGAAGAATAAGTCCGTCCTCTTATTCACGAAATCGTCAGGTTTTGAGCACGCCGTCATCAAGGTCGCGGACGGCAAACCCAGCATTGCCGAAACCGCCATCCGCTCTTTCGCTGCGCAGAACCATTTTGATCTCACCGCCTCGAAAGACGGCCGCATTTTTGACTCGAAGGAGTTCCATGAGTACGCCGCTGTCGTCTTCTTCACGACCGGCGATCTCACCCAGGAAGGCACCGACAAGAATCCACCGATGTCTTCGCAAGGCAAACAGGCTTTTCTCGATGCCATTCAACATGGCATGGGCTTCGTCGGCATTCACGCCGCCACGGACACGTTCCACACGCCGCCCGACACGCCCGATCTTGCCAATCGTTATATTGCGCACGGCGAGCAGTCCGATCCATATATTCGAATGATTGGGGGCGAATTCATCATTCATGGTCAACAGAACGATCCGCGCCTGCAAACCGCAAACGTCATCATCAACGATCCCAAGTTCCCCGGCCTCGACGGAGTGCAATCTCCCGTGAGTTTGATGGAAGAATGGTATTCGATGAAGGACTTTGCTCCTGACCTCCATGTGATCTGTACGCTGGACACTTCGACGATGAATGGTCTGGCTTACAAGCGCGCGCCGTATCCCGTTGTGTGGGCGCGTATGAACGGGCGCGGAAAAGTGTTCTACAATGCCATCGGCGACCGCGCTGAAAACTGGCAGAATCCGTTCCACCTGAACTTGCTCGCCGGCGGAATTCGTTGGGCCATCGGCGATGCGAGTGCTTCGGTTTCGCCCAACCTCAAGATTGCGGCCCCGGGATATGCTGAGATTCCGCCGCCGTATCCGCCGCGAGCGAAATAAGGCGTCACTCGTGTAAGTTATTTATCTCGGCCGGTCGGGCCTGCGACTGGAAATTCCGCCCTTGATACGATGGCGTGCTGTACTTCCGCTGATGACTCTACTAGTGCCGCTTTCTAGTCCTAAATCAGAACGGGAAAGTTCCGAAATGAGGATTCCCTTCATCCTTTTCAGCAAACGGCCTGTCTTGCCAGCCCTTGTGCGCCACCTCTCCTGCCAGTAAAATGTCCCGTCTTCCATTCGCATTCAAATTTCTTGACAGTGCGGATTGCTAACGGAGTCACCCTGCATGGCGCAGCACTACGACGTTATCGTCATCGGCGGCGGCCACAACGGGCTCGTGAACGCCGCCTACCTTGCTAAAGCAGGGAAAAAGGTGCTCGCCCTCGAACGCCGCCACGTGCTCGGCGGTGCCGCCGTCACTGAAGAAATCATTCCAGGATTTCTGTTTTCTGAGTGTTCTTATGTGGTCTCGCTCCTTCGTCCGGAAATCATTCGC
This sequence comes from uncultured Acidobacteriota bacterium, assembly GCA_963833345.1. Taxonomy (GTDB): domain Bacteria; phylum Acidobacteriota; class Terriglobia; order Acidiferrales; family UBA7541; genus Acidiferrum. Next base: position 6,033,955 of record CAWHXI010000002.1, read on the forward strand.
GAGCTGGATCTTCCTCGCCACGGCCTCGAGATCCTTCCCCTCGACGGCACCTTCACTCCCATGCCCAATGGCAACCACCTCTGGCGCATGAACGATCACGCCCGCACCCAGCGCGAAATCCGCCGCCATTCGCGCGTCGACGCCGAAGCCTATGACGAATTTTCCAAAATGATGACGCCGATGTGCCGCTTCGTGAAGCCGCTGCTCTCGATGATCCCGCCCGATCCCACGACTCTCAAACCCGGCGATCTCAAGCAGCTTCACTTCCTCATGCAGCGTTTCCGCAGCCTTTCATCCGACGAGCGCTACACGCTCGTCCAGCTCATGACGATGAGCGCCGCCGATTTCCTCGATCAGTGGTTTGAGACCGACGTTCTTAAAGCCACGATGTCTGCCTCAGGCATCATCGGCACTTTTCTCGGCATTCGCTCGCCGGGCACGGCTTACGTTCTGCTCCATCACTACATGGGAGAAATCGATGGAGCGTTTCGCTCTTGGGGTTTCAGCCGCGGGGGCACTGGAGCCATCTCCAACGCCATCGCCGATGCGGCTCGCGAAGCCGGCGTCGAAATTCGCACGCAGGCTGGTGTCGCAAAAATCCTCGTCAAGAACGGCCGCACTCGCGGTGTCGCCCTGCAGTCTGGGGAAGAAATATCGGCTAACGTCGTTTCATCCAGTGTCGATCCACATCTCACCTTCGAGAAATTCCTCGACCCTAGCGAACTCCCCGCTGATTTTCTCGAAAGCGTCCGCCGCTACAAATACCGCGGCTCCTCCGGCAAAGTAAATCTCGCACTAGATGGACTTCCCGATTTCAAGTGCCTGCCCGGTCCCGGCGCGCATCTTCGTGGCGCGATTTCTATCTCCCCCAGCATCGAATATATGGAGCGCGCTTACGACGATGCGAAGTATGGCAATTTTTCTCGCAAACCATACATTGATGTCGTCATCCCCAGTCTCACCGATCCGAGCGTTGCGCCACCTGGCAAGCACGTAATGTCATGCTTCGTTCAGTACGCGCCATACAAACTTGCCAAGGGTACCTGGGACGAGCAGCGCGAAGCCTTTGGTGATGCCGTCATCAACGCAATCGCGGAGCATGCCCCCAACATCAAAAAATTTATCACCGGCCGCCAAATTCTCACGCCCCTTGACCTCGAGCGGGAATTCGGCCTCACGCAAGGCAACATTTTCCAGGGCGAACTCTCCCTCGAGCAGCTTTTTTTCCTTCGCCCCGTGCCCGGCTGGGCTTATTACCGCACTCCCATCGACAACCTTTATATGTGCGGCTCCGCGACACACCCCGGCGGCGGCATCATGGGCGCACCTGGCCGCATTGCTAGCCAAGTCATCCTCAAGGATTGGAAGAGTTCGAAGGTATCGCGCGCCTCCGGGAGCAAGAACTAATCATGCCCATCGGACAGCGCGTAGCCCTCATTGGCGGCGGCCACAATGCTCTGATCACTGCCTTCTATCTCGCCAAGGGCGGTTTTAAGCCACTGGTTCTCGAACGTCGCGAGATTGTCGGCGGCGGCGCCATCACGGAAGAATTTCATCCCGGATTCCGCGCTTCTACACTTTCTCACACGGTTGGCCCGCTTCGCGCCGACATTGCCCGCGATCTCGAGTTCCACAAACTCGATTGCGAGATTCTCCGCCCCGATCCGCGCGTCTTCGCTCCCACGCCCGATGGCAAGTCGCTTCTCTTCTATAACGACCACGCCAAAACCGCCGCCGAAATTGCTGGCCACTCCGAAAAAGATGCCGCGAAGTACGCGCAATTTGCGGAGACGCTCGACCATCTTTTCACCGTTATTGGGGAGCTCGTTTCCATCACCCCTCCCGCCATTGACACTCCCTCGCCCGAGGATTTCTGGAATCTTTTCAAGGCCGGTCGCAGTGTCCGCAGCCTTGGCAAGCAAGGCATTTTCGATCTTCTCCGCTGGGGTCCCATGGCTGTCGCCGATTTCGCTTCCGAGTTTTTCGAAACGGATCTTCTCCGCGCCGTCATCGCAGCGCGCGGCATTTTTGGCACCGCGCTCGGTCCTTGGTCCGCCGGCTCCACGGCCGTGCTTCTTCTTCGCGCCGCCGCAGACTCACATCCCGTTGGCTCTGCCGCTTTCCCGCGAGGTGGGCTTGGCTCGTTCACACTTGCTCTCGCCGATGCCGCCCGCAAGGCAGGCGTGGAAATTCGCACCAATGCTGAAGTTCAGCACATTCGCGCGAAAGACGGCGCCGTCACTGGCATTGTTCTCGCCGATGGCGAAGAAATCCCCGTCGAAGCCGTTGTTTCCGGCGTCGATCCCAAGCGCACTTTTTTCAAACTTCTCGATCCCACTCAACTCGATCCGACTTTCGCTCTCCGTATTCGCAATGTTCGCGCCGCAGGCACCGTGGCCAAAGTTCATCTTGCTCTCGGCGGTCTTCCCACTTTCTCCGCACTCGACGCTGCCGAAGGATTCCTCAACTCTCTCTCCGGCCGAATTCACATCGGCCCGGAGATCGATTATCTCGAACGTGCTTTTGACGCCTCCAAATACGGGGAATTCTCTGCCTCACCGTATCTCGATGTCACCATTCCCACTCTTCTCGATCCGTCGCTCGCGCCAGAAGGCAAGCACGTCCTCTCCGCCTACGTTCAATTTGCTCCGTTCAAACTTGCCGCTGCTTCCGCGGATGGCAAAACCATCGTCAAGTCCGAATCGAACTGGGACACCCGCCGCAAAGAACTTGGCGACACCGTTGTCAAGACTCTCGCGCAGTACGCCCCCGACCTTCCCGGCCTCATCGAACACATGCAGGTCATCACGCCGCACGATCTCGAAACAATCTACGGTTTCACCGGCGGCCACATTTTCCATGGTGAACTTGCGCTCGACCAGCTTTTCACCATGCGCCCCGTCCTCGATTGGGCTCGCTACAAAACGCCCGTCCGCGGCCTCTATCTCTGTGGCTCTGGCACGCATCCTGGTAACGGCCTCACCGGCGCATCCGGCGCCAACGCCGCCCGCGAAATCATTCACGCCCTACGTTGATTGGGTGGCCAACTGTAATGTTTTTCCGAAGGATGAGGTATTCTTCATTCTATGGATCCCGCCAATCCGATCGTCAAACTGTGCGTTGAGGGAATGAGGGCAGAGACGGAAGGCAGAATTGATGAGGCGCGCCTGCTTTTCATTCAAGCATGGGAGGAAAGCAAAAACGACTATGACGCCTGTATCGCGGCTCATTATGTTGCCAGACACCAGAAGACGCCTGAAGAGATTCTCCGATGGAATCAAGAATCGCTCGATCGTGCTGATGCGCTCAACGACGAGCGAATGCAGGATTTTTATCCATCCCTCTACCTGAACTTGGGAAAAGCTCATGAGGATCTTGGCAATCGGGAAATGGCCAGGAAATACTACGAACTGGCCGCAGCCAGGCTGAACGGTCTTCCAGGGGGAAGATATGGCGATGTAGTGCGGGATGGAATCAAACGGGGGTTGCAGCGAGTTGGCTGATCTGCAAGTCAAGCTCATGACTACTATCGACCGCGCCAAACTTCAATCTCTCCACCGACGCGAAGAAAAGCGCTTCGTAGCCGAACATCCTCGCTCCGCGGAACTCTATCTCCGCGCCCAGGCCTCTCTCCTTGGCGGCGTTCCCATGAACTGGATGAACAAATGGGCCGGCGCTTTCCCCGTCTTCGTAAAATCCGCCAGCGGCGCGCATTTCATCGACGTCGACGGCCACGACTACGTCGACCTCTGCCTCGGCGACACCGGCGCGATGACCGGCCACTCGCCTCCAATCGTCGCCGATGCTGTGGCTCACCGCGTCCGCGAAGGGATCACGCACATGCTTCCCACCGAAGACGCGCTCTGGGTCGGCGAAGATCTCCAGCGTCGCTTCGGCCTGCCCTACTGGCAATTCACGCTGAGCGCCACCGACGCCAACCGTTTCTCCATTCGCATCGCCCGCGAAATCACGCAGCGCCCCAAAATCCTGGTCTTTCATTACTGCTATCACGGCACGGTAGATGAATCTTTCGTATCGCTTCACGATGGCGTAGTAGGCCCTCGCCGCGGCAATATCGGCCCGCCCGTAAATCCCGCCGAAACCACGCGCGTCGTCGAATTCAATGATTTGCAGGCCCTCGAAGACGCTCTCAAGCATCACGACCTAGCTTGCGTCCTAGCCGAGCCCGCCATGACCAATGTCGGCATTATTCTCCCTGACGCCGGCTACTGGTCTGCCGCGCGCGAACTCACTCGGCGCTACGGCACTCTGCTGATCGTCGACGAAACCCACACTATCTGCGCCGGTCCCGGCGGCTGCACTCGCGATTGGAATCTGCGGCCCGACATTCTCGTGTTCGGCAAAACCATCGGCAGCGGCATTCCCGGTGCCACGTACGGCGTCACTGAAGAAGTCGCGCAGCGCATCGCCGCCCGCCTTCACCTTGAGGACGTCGACGTAGGCGGCATCGGCGGCACGCTAGCAGGTAACGCGCTGTCCCTGGCCGCCATGCGCGCCACGCTCGAGCACATCCTTACGCCTGCCGCTTTCGCCCACACGATCCCGCTAGCCAACCGCTTCGCCGACGCCGTCGCCGAACAAATTCGCGCAAGTGGGCTCCCCTGGAACGTTGCACGCCTAGGCGCCCGCGCTGAATACACATTCGCGCCCCACGCGCCCCGCAACGGCGGCCAATCCGCCGCCACCGCCGATTTCGACCTCGAACGCTTCCTCCACCTCTACACCCTAAACCGTGGCGTCCTCCTCACGCCGTTCCACAACATGGCCCTAATGTGCCCCGCCACCACCGAATACGACATCGACCTCCACACCCAAATCTTCGCCGAAGCCACTGCCGAACTCACCTCGTAGGGGCACGGCACGCCGTGCCCGTCTTCGGCGTTGCCCAAATTGCGCCACAGGTAGGGCCATGCCATGCCGCAGCGCCTTGTCGCGAATTCAACCCTCGCAGTACAATCTCTTGTTCGCCTATCGAGGAGGAAATCTGCCATGGCCACGGCCGAAGCGAAAATTCACGTTTCTGAATTCTCCAACGAACCATTCATCGATTTCTCGAAGCCCGAGAATCGCAAGGCCATGGAAGACGCGCTGAAAAAAGTCGCCTCCGAATTTGGCCGCGAATATCCCATGTACATCGGCGGCCAAAAAGTCACCACCGCCGAGAAGCGCACTTCGACCAACCCTTCGCACCCGTCTCAGGTCGTCGGCATTTTTCAGACGGCGACCGCCGAAATGGCGGCGCAAGCCGTCGAAGCCGCCAACAAGGCGTTTGAAACTTGGAAGCGTGTGCCGGCGGCCCAGCGCGTCGAATGCCTCTTCCGTGCCGCGAAGATTCTTCGCGAAAGAAAATTTGAGATGAACGCTTTGATTTGCTACGAGGCCGGCAAGACCTGGTCCGAAGCCGACGCGGACACAGCGGAAACGATCGATTTTCTCGAATTTTACGGCCGCGAGATGTTGCGCCTTGCTGGACCCCAACAAGTTGTGCCCATCAAGGGCGAGAAAAACTATCTCGTCTACATCCCGCTAGGCGTCGGCGTAGTGATTCCACCGTGGAATTTTCCGGCCGCCATTGCCGCAGGCATGACCATGGCGTCGCTCGTCACGGGAAACACAGTGGTTCTCAAGCCGGCCGGCGATACGCCAACTGTCGCTGCAAAATTTGTCGAGATCGCTTACGAAGCTGGCATTCCCAAAGACGCGCTTAACTTCCTGACAGGTCCCGGCGCTGAGATCGGTGACGTGCTGGTGAAGCACCCCAAAACGCGATATATCGCATTCACCGGTTCAAAGGAAGTCGGCCTGCGTATCAGCGAACTCGCCGGCAAAACTGTTCCCGGTCAGATCTGGATCAAGCGCACTGTGCTCGAGATGGGCGGAAAAGACTCGATTATCGTAGACGAAGAAGGCGACGTGGACGCCGCTGTCGAAGGCGTCGCGCAAGCCGCGTTCGGTTATCAGGGACAAAAGTGTTCGGCGTGCTCTCGCGCTATCGTTTCGGAAAAAATCTACGATTCCTTCGTCGAGAAGCTTGTCGAGCGCACCAAGAAAATCGCCGTCGGTCCCAGCGAAGATCCCAACAATTACATGGGCCCGGTCGTGAGCAAGTCCGCCATGAATACGATTCTGAATTACATCGAAGTCGGTAAGAAAGAAGGGAAGTTGCTCCACGGTGGCGGCCGCGCTGCTGGCGACGGTTACTTCATCCAACCGACGATCATCGCTGACGTCGATCCCCAAGCACGGATTTCGCAAGAAGAAATCTTCGGCCCGGTGCTGGCCGTCATCAAAGCAAAGGACTTCGATCAGGCCCTCGAGATCGCCAACAACACCGAGTTCGGTTTGACCGGCGGCGTCTACTCTAAAAATCCCGCGAAACTCGAAAAAGCGCAGGAATCATTTCACGTTGGCAATCTCTATCTAAACCGCAAATGCACCGGCGCGATGGTCGGTGCGCATCCCTTTGGCGGCTTCAATATGTCCGGAACCGATTCTAAAGCAGGTGGAAGAGATTACTTGCTGCTCTTCCTGCAAGCTAAAACCGTTGCTGAAAAAATACAGAACTAGGAGACGTTGCGAAGAAGAAAGTTCCAGTAAGATGGCAGTGGCGATTATGAGGATATGTTAGTCGAGACCTTATCTTTCGTCGCCCATTTCAGTGCGCGGAACACGGGATAACTGAGGATTAGCACCGCCAGCGCCAGCACCGCTGGACTCGGCGGCCAAAACTTGTCCGATGCGAGCGAACCTTGTAAATCCGTCACGATCGAAGCGACGAGAAACACCACGGAAGCAACGAGCGCGATTCCTGTGGTCCAAGGATAGCCCCACGCGCGATACGGCCGCGCCATCTCCGGCTCGCGCTTGCGCAGCACGAAAAGCGATGCATAGGAAAGCGTGTAGTTCGCGACGAAGAAAAACGCGAGCATATCAATCACTCGCTCAAATGTTCCGGTCAGCAGGAAAAGCACGCCGGCAATCGTGCTGAGAAAAAGCGCAAGCACCGGCGTGCCTCCTTTGTTTACGCGGGCGGCGCGGCCGAAAAAAAGTCCATCACAGCTCATCGCGTGCAAGGTTCGCGTGCAAAAAATCTGATTGGCGTTCATCGAGCTCAGCATCGAGACGATCATGATCGAACGGATCACAGCGTCGCCGTACCTGCCGAAAATGCGCGTTGCCGCCGTGCCGAGCGCGAAATCGTTGCCTGCGATTTCGTTCATCGGCAGAACGTACAGTACGGCAAGATTCAGCAAAAGATAAATACCCATGACCGAAAAAACGCTGCCGAAAATCGCACGCGGAACGTCGCGGCCCGGATTGCGCACTTCTCCCGCGACGTATACAACTCCGTCCCAGCCGTCGATCGTATACACCACAGCCTGCAAACTCAGGAGGATCGCAATCATTAGCGGCCAGCCGGAAGGAAGCGCTGGCAGCGAGGACGATGTAGTGACAGACGCACCGGCTGACGCGGAGTTCGCGTGGTGCCCCAGAGCAAAGCACGCGGCGACGAGAACCACGAATGCGGCAGTTTTCATCGCAGAGGTGACGAGCTGCGTGCCACTGCCCCAGCGAATGCCGCGCCACTGCAAGATAAGGAATCCCAGAATCAGCGCCACCGCGATTTGCAGTTCGTGGCCAGCGAGAACCGGAAAAAGATCGCGGCTGTACTCGGCAATGACGATGGAAACCGCCGCCGCAGTCCCGCAGGTCGATAGCCAATCGCTCCAACCGACGATGAAGCCGGCATACTCACCGATCGCCCGGCGCGAGAAATTGTATTGTCCGCCGCTGCGCGGAATCGAAGCTCCAAGCTCCGCGAGCGAGGACGCGCCAAAAAGCGCATACATTCCACCGATGACCCACATGCCTATGAAGAGCCACACGTTTGGCAGCATTTTCGCGATGTCTCCAGGTGTGCGGACAATCCCTGCCGCGATGGCGTTGCCAACGGCGACGGCGATGCCGAACCACACGCCAAGCACCTGCAGCAGCTTGCCGGAGCCGCGAGATTGCGGCCCAGGCGACGCGTTGGTGCTGGTGGAAGACTCGGCCGATGTGTTAGACAATGTGGAGTCTCAGGAGTGTATCGGAAACTCCGCCATCATAATGGTGGCGCGGCAAAATGCAAGCTGGAAGTCGGTGATTTGAAGAAGTGCCGCGAGGAAGTTTAGTGCTGGTCGATCGGCGGGGGAGCGGAATTGGAAGTAGATCGCGCGCCAACAATTAAAACGGAAATGTCTACCCGGCTCGACGTTAGCGGCGACGCGCCGCCGGTCGACGTTTCGGTCGTCATCCCGTGCCTTAACGAAGCGAATTCAATCTCCTTCTGTGTGGAAAAGGCGATGAAGTCTTTTCAGAGTGCGGGGTTGCGCGGCGAAGTCGTCGTCGCCGACAACGGTTCGACGGACGGCTCCATCGAAATTGCCGAAAAACTAGGCGCGCGCGTGGTTCGCGTGGAGCAGCGCGGCTACGGAGCGGCGTTGCGCGCGGGAATTTCTGCGGCGCGCGGCGCATTCATTATCATGGGTGACGCTGACGACAGCTACGACTTCAGCGAAGTGCCGCGCTTCGTCGAGATGTGGCGGCAAGGTTACGACGTCGTGATGGGTAATCGCTTCCGCGGCGAAATCAAGCCCGGCGCGATGCCCTGGCACCACAAGTATTTTGGCAATCCCGTACTCACCTCAGTCCTGAATCTTTTTTTTCACGCAGGCATCGGCGACAGCCATTGCGGCATGCGCGGCTTCACTCGCGCCATTTACGACCGCATGGATTTACGCAGCACAGGAATGGAATTTGCGTCCGAGTTTGTGATTAAAGCCGCGCAACTCGGCGCGCGCATCACGGAGATTCCCATCACCTTGTGGCCGGACAAGCGCGGCCGTCCGCCCCACCTCCGCAGCTTCCGGGATGGCTGGCGCCACTTGCGATTCATGCTGCTGTATGCGCCGAACTGGCTTTTTCTTCTGCCTGGCGCTTCGCTCGTCGTAATCGGCCTTTTTATTGTGTTTTGGCTGCTGCCCGGACCGCGCAACATTTCGCCGCGCGTTGTACTTGATATTCACACGATGATCTTCGGAGTAATCTTCACGCTTCTCGGCGTGCAAATTCTTTCGATCGGATCGTTCGCAAAAGTCTTCAGTTATGCCGAGCGCTTCGACCGCAACACTGTCTCGCTGAAGCGCGTCCTAAAACGCGTCACGCTCGAAACCGGTTTGCTTCTCGGCGGCGTGGTTTTTCTTGCCGGTTTTGCAGGATGCGCTTGGGTCGCCTGGGAGTGGGCTGCCAGCGGCTTTGGTCCGCTCGCCCAGGTCCGCCAGGTTCTTTTCTGGTCGATGTGGCTGTTCATCGGCGTTCAAATCGTTTTTGCTTCTTTTTTTCTGAGCATGCTTGGCATCAGCCGTGGCACGTACATCGGCGACTACGACCTAAAATAAATGCCCTATACCGGGATCGACCACTTCATCGCCAGGCTCCGTTTTCGCGCTGCCTATCCTTATATACGTCCAGGCTCGCGCGTCTGCGATCTCGGCTGCGGTCTGGAAGCTGCTTTCCTGGATTACGCTTCGGACCGCATTGCAACGGGCGTTGGCGTCGATGATCAGGTTGCAGACGGCGTGCAGGGGCGCTGGCAACGCGTGCGCGGCGATCTGCGGTCTCCGCTGCCTTTGCTTGACAGCCAGTTCGATCACGTCGTGATGCTAGCCGTGCTCGAGCATCTCACTGAGCCCGAGAAGGTGCTTCGCGAAGCGCACCGAGTCATCGCGCCCGACGGTTCGTTGATCATGACGTGGCCATCAGTGGTGGTTGATCCGATTTTGGATATGCTGCACAGACTGCACCTGATCAGCGATGAAATGGAAAGCGACGAACATCAAAAGCGCATTCCTGTCGAAACGCTGCAACAAATGCTCCAACGCATCGGCTTTCAGAAATTCATTCATCGCCGCTTCGAATTCGGCCTCAATAATCTGATGGTCGCTTTCCGCTAAGATCGGCCGCGTTGCAGAGATCCAGCAGAAAATCACTGATCCCGCAGTGGAGTGTAGGGTTTTATTTCGGTGTTGTCGACGTCGGGTTCGACAAGCCAGATATGGCGGTCTTTGAAGTAGGAGAAGAGCTTGGCATTTTGTTCGGGATCGAGCTCGCGAGCCCAGATGATTTTTGAGCCGTCGATGTCGGCGCCGTTGTAGACCCACTCGTCGTGGATGTTGTGATCATCGGAATAGCGCACCACAATCAGGTGCTTTCCGGGAGTATCCATGAGCTGTTTGATCACGGCAACACGGCTCGGATCGCCGGTGCAGGTCCACCAGAGCGGATCGCAGGAGCGGCGGGCGATGCTAACCCACGTGCTCAGCACCAGCAGAACCACGATCGCGCGAGATAACGCGACACCAACGGGGCGTGCCTTCCATTTCATTGTGCGCAAATGGCGCACGGCCTGCGCCAACAGCGCGTAGACGACGCAAGTGACCGGCGCGGCATAGTGTGGCGCCGACCAGATCACTGCAAAAACTCCCCCGAGACACAGGAAAAGTGTGACGACCAGCAGGCGCATCCTTCGGTCTCGGAAAGCATACGGCAAGGCTGGCAGCAGGAAGAGCGCGCCCGGCCAGAAAAATTCAACGCCCATTCGCGCCACTTTTTCCGCCGTGACGTTCCACGCATCTTTCCAGGTGGTTTGATAGTCTTCGCGCTCCCAGCCGTTATAGAAATCCTCGAATTGCTGGTTGTGATAGGTAAGCTCAGGTTTGAGGTGCTCCCACAGAAACAGCGGAGTCGAGTGATATGTGCGGGTGTTTAGAACATGTGGCATGAGCAGCGCATTTCCCGTCAGCCGCCAGTTGTAGTAGCCGATGAATGCCACCGTAAAAACCAGAACGGCGGAGAGCGGCAGGAGGACAATTCGAGTGTGGGCTCCGGCTGCAGTATGAGACTTTGTTTTTCCGATTAGCCACCAGAAGAGCCACAATCCCGCGGGAACACAAAAGAGAAATCCTTCATAAGGACGGCTATTCGCGAGTATGGCAACACCCAGCCCAAGGAGCAGGGCATTGCTCACACTAGGGCGCCGGAAGATGCGCGCCAGCGCCCCCAAGACAAGCGCTCCGCCGATGCCTGCCACTGCACCGCCCCAGTAGCTGTTCATCCAGTAGCTGGCGATTCCCAAATTCAGTGCAGCAAATACACCGCCTAACAGCGCCCATCTCGCCGGCATCCACGCTTGCAGCATCCAGAGGATCGCGGCGCACATGGCGGCGTCGCTCAGCAGCACGCCTATCCAAGGATTCCCCAGCAATTGTCCGATGGCCATCACGAAGCCCTGCGCCGGCGGGTACATCGAGGAGTAGGTTGGAAACCAATTCACGTGAAAGGTTTCGAAGCTCATCCACATCGGGTGGGTGGGATTGGCCAGACGGCCGTGAGCAAAAGTATCCGCCATCAACAGATAGCTGAATTCGTCGTGAATCCCCGGGATGGGCACCGGCAGCAGCGGCAAGACCGCCAGGCGGATGGCTGCAACACCAAGAAACATCAAACCAACGGCTAGTTTTTTGCGTTCAGCAAAGAGAGAGAGACCTTGCTCTATTTTCTGAAAGGCGCGGCCGCCGATGGTTGGTTTCCAAAATGCCAGCAGCCCAAAGAGGAGAGTAACCAGGAGTGCAATTTCGGCCGACGGCCAGAAGTGAGTATCCGATTGGCTTCCAAGTGGATTCATTTAGCGAAAAGGGATTCCGACGCGGATCGCTTCGGAAATGCGCAGACGCGGAACCGTTCCATAATCATCGTGCAGGGATTCTAGCGTATTGAGGCGGCAATCAGCGCTCGATTTCCATCTCGACGTTATCCGCGGGCGCGATTCGGGATGCGCCGCCGGCACGCGATTCCGTGAAATCGGCAAGCTCGAACCTCAGGTTTCCTGCGTTTGAAGAAAAGGCGAGGCCCGTTTCAAAATCCACGACACCGCCACGAATGAGCTTGTCAATTTCTCCGTCAAAGTACTGCATTCCCTCGGTGTCGCCGTCGCGCATGGCATCGAGCAAGGATTTTCCTTCTGCCTCTCCTTTTTCGACGTAATCCCGCGTGCGCATGGTGGACTTGAGGATTTCAATCGCTGCAATCCTGCCTTTGCCGTCTTTTCGAGGGAGAAGCCGCTGGGAAACGATACAGCGGAATGCCTTTGAAAACCGATTGCGTATGGCTAGCTGATCGGCGAGAGGAAAAGCGCCCACGATACGTTCGATGGTCTTCGCGGCGTCAATGGTGTGCAGGGTAGACATCACGAGGTGGCCAGTCTCCGCCGCCTCCAGAGCGATTTCAATCGTTTCGCGGTCGCGCATCTCGCCAACCAGAATGACCTTGGGGGCCTGGCGAAGAGCCCCGCGCAGAGCGAGAGCAAATGTAGGCGTGTCACTGTGGAGTTCCCGCTGGTGAATGGTGGCCTTCTTGTGTTTGTGCAGAAACTCGATGGGGTCCTCGATGGTCAGGATGTGATAAGCCTTTTCCGTATTCATTATGTCAATGATCGCGGCAAGCGTCGACGATTTTCCCGAGCCCGTCGGACCGGTCACCAGCACAATGCCGTTCTTCATCTGTACGATCTCTTTCAACTGCGGCGGCAGGTGCAACTCTTCAAATCCCGGAATCGCATCGGGGATTACGCGCATAACGACCGCGATGCTTCCGCGCTGACGAAAAACATTTACGCGAAACCTGCCCACGCCCGAAACGCCGTAGGACAGGTCGGCCGAGCCATCTCGTTCCAGCTTCCCGATTGCGTGTTCGTTTTTGTCCATCAGGTCATCGGCGAGCCACTGGGTATCCTGCGGGGTCAGGCGCTCGATCCCTTTGAAGTTCAACTCGACGAGCTGCCCGCTGAGCTCAATTTGTGGTGCGCGGCCCGGTGAAAAAATCAGATCGCTCACATGCCCACGAGCCTTTAACATGGCGGCGATAAGCTGCGCCGTTTCAAATTTGCGCTGTACGGGTGATAGCTGTGCCGGTGCCACTTGTGTAGGAGTTCCCATAGTTCCTTAACCAGGTCACCTGAAGAAAGGGGATAGGTCGAGCGAGTAACGACAGCAGCGATTGTAGGCGAAGGATTGGCCGGCGGGGATATAACTCTCAGCAAATGTGCCTAAAAGTTATTGGAAGAGAATAAAAAGACCAACCTTCCAGCACCGCAAGCACAGACGTACCGCGCGGCGCTGTCCAAGACGGCGCGTCTGGCCCGTTCGCGAATGATGCCCACAGCTATTCTTGCGAGACAGCTACACGGAGGTTGATTTGCGATGGATACTATTTTGACGCGCTGTCGATAAAACTGGCGATGTTTGCTTTGAGCTTTGCAAGGTCCTCGTCGCGTAAATACATCATGTGGCCTGCGTCGTAGTACTGTAGGTGGATATTTTTCTGCAGCTTTTCCGGAAGGCCCAGATGCTCCATCGTATATTCCGTGGCGTAGAACGGCGTGGCCAAATCGTACAATCCATTCTCGACTTCGATTTGCAAATGCGGATTGGTGAGCATCGCCTGGATCAGATCGCCCTCGACATTCGGTGAACCGGGAAAGCCAAAATTGTCTCCGCTGCGATGTTTCCAGTCCCAATTGTTGCCGGCTTCGTCGGCGCCGGTGTGGTAGACCTTGTCCTGCCCGAACTTCAGCTCTTCCCGAACGTAGGTGTTCCAGGCCGCGGTGAATGGCCCAGTGATGGAAGTGTCCTGCGGATCGTATTCGGCGTATTCGCCGAGCAGATCGTAGCTAAAGCCGGAGAAGCGGGCATCGAGGCGGCCGGTGGTCAAGCCGCGGCTGCGCTGCAACTCTTTCATGAACTGCGGGAGGTTCACGCGCAGGTCGGCTTTGATAAGGTAGTCTTCGCTCAAGCCTGTGTAGCGCGAGAGTTGTTTCGCGACCTCGGATTTCTCGGCGGCGCCTAGCTTCGATCCTTTCACCAGGGCGTTCAGATATCCCGTTTGCGCAAAGTTTCGCGCTTCCTCGAGAAACGCGGGCAGATTGTCCGGGCGGTCTTTGAGCATCTTGTGATACCACGCCGTCGCCGCGTAGCTAGGCAAATAAAAGACGTAGGGCATGTCTTCGCCGGGATTGAAGGAAATCGTTCCCAGGTCCAGCACCGAAGAAATCAGGACGATGCCGTTGAAGTCCATGCCGTCGCGTGATTGCAGGTAGTTCGATAGCGCCGCTGAACGAAATGTGCCATAGCTTTCGCCAATCAAAAACTTAGGGGAATTCCAGCGATTGTTGCGACTCACATAGGTATTGATGAATTGCGCGAGCGACTTTACGTCCTGGTCCACGCCCCAAAAATCCTTGTCCTGCGCTTTGCCCACGGCGTGGCTGAATCCCGTTCCGACGGGATCGACGAAGACCAAATCCGTTTTGTCGAGCAGGCAATTCGCGTTGTCCACCAGCTTGTATGGCGCGGGTGGTGTCGCATCGGCGTTCACAGTCACGACGCGCTTTGGCGAGAACGAGCCCATGTGCAGCCACACGGACGCGGAGCCCGGCCCGCCGTTATAGACGAACGCAATCGGGCGCGTGCTCGGATCTTTCACGTCGCTACGCGTGTACGCCGTCGAATAGAGCAGCGCGATGGGCTCGTCCTTTTCATTTTTCAGGAGAATGGTTGCCGCTGTCGCTTTGTAGGGAATCGTTTGCGAGCCGATCTTGATCGAGTGGTCCGTAACGGAGGATTCTTCTTTCGGCGCAGGCGCTGCCGCAGCTGCTGCATCTGCCGGTTTGTCAGCGGGTTTTGCGTCTTTGTCCTGCGCCTGCACGCTGAGAGGCCGTGAACTCAAAAATAAAGCCCACACCAAGAAAAACTTGCAGCACTTCGAAAGGCTCATCGCGACATTCTCCCATTCAGATTGAATTAGCCCACTCAGCGAAACGCAGAATTGTATCTCTTTTGCCGCGGTCTCGCGCTACTTCTTCTCCTGTAAGCGGAACGCGAGGGCCGCAGTTTTCCCCTGTGGATCGAAAGAAAGCGCGCTTAAATCCGCCGCAATCCAATCTGCTCCTGCGCTTGAAAGCTCTTCCTCTGTCGAGGTGGTGAGCAATCCGAGTACGCGCGCGCCCGCCGCTTTGCCCGAGCGGACTCCGGAGGCGGCATCTTCCGCTACAACGCAATCCGCAGGCGAAATTCCCAGAACCTCCGCCCCTTTTAGATACGGATCGGGGAAGGGCTTGCCACGCTCGAGATCACTGGCGGTGACGAGATGTCTAGGAATCGGCAATCCTGCTGCCCGCAAACGTACCTCCGCCAGCCGCCGACTTGCGGACGTAACGATGGTCCAGCGCGCTTCCGGAATGGCTTGTAAAAGGTCCAAGGCTCCAGGGAGCGCCACAACATCCGCGATGTCCTCAATTTCCAGGTGTTCGACTTCGCGATTTTCAGCGTCGTGATCGCCGTGTGGAAGCAATTCGATGATTGTCGCGAGACTCGGCCTGCCATGTGCTTTGCGTACGACTTCGTCGGGAACCAAACCGTGTTCTAACGCCCAACTGGTCCACACTCGCGCGACCGCGGGTGTGGAATCCACCAGCACGCCATCCATGTCGAACAATACGGCGCCGCATTGAATCAAGATCATCATCGAAGTTGCCTATCGTTGACCGGGAGCATAATCCTGAAAGGTTCTTAGACTACTGGAGTCTGTGAAAACAAGGAAGGTTGGGGTGGGAGACGGGGATTGAACCCGCGACATTCGGTGCCACAGACCAGCCGTCGGGTACTAGAACTATTGAATAATGAATAAGTTACAAAGGTACTAGTACCGAATATGCGCTTTCTCAGGGGTTTTTGCATGGTGGTTTTAGGTACAGTTTTAGGCACGCGCAAACGCCTCTTCCAATTTCTTCATCGCCGCTTCGGATTGCCCGCTTGAAACCTTGACGTAATGCTTCATTGTCACGGATACATCTGCATGGCGGAGGATTTGCTGGATCACCTTGTCCGGAACGCCTAAGCCGTACAGCGTGCTCGCTAGGCCACGCCGGAGGCCGTGCCAGCCGCTCCAAGGTATTTTCTTAGCCTTCAACACTGGCGCGATCCTGAACCGCGTGACGTTGGCCAGCACAAGCGGACGGCCAGTCTTGCCTTCGAAGATATACCGAGTCTTGAAGTCATTGCGCTGGACGTGCAGACTAAGCGCCGTAGATAGAACAGGCAGGACAGGAATCGACGCGGCGCTGCCGGGCGTTTTGGTCTCGCCGACGAACGTTCGCCACACAGATCGCTTCACGGTGATCGTCTCACCATCGTAATCTTCCCACCTCAATCCGCGGATTTCGGACAGCCTAAGCCCTGTTAACGCTGCTAACAGCACGGCTGTACGCTCTGGCTCGGCCAAGACCTTCAACATAGCTTGGATTTCCGCCAGCGTGTAGGCGCGGCGGCTCTCCATTGGCTTGCCACTTTTTGGCAGCATCGTCTCACGCATAGGATTAAAACGGATCACGCCAGTGCGGACGGCGTAGCGGAACGCGCCGGAGAGGAATCCCTTCATGTTCTTCAACATGGTTTGGGGCCGCCGCTTGGCCGCCGCGAAGTCATTCAGCAGGCGTTCACCCTCCACCGCCCCGAAGTCTCGCAAGTGCTGATTTCCGATGTGCAGCTTTAGCATTTTGAACAGGAAGGCATAGCCAGCCGCCGTTGAAGGCCGGAGATTCAGTTTGCAATAGGGGAGATAAGTGTGTTCTAGGAAGTGCTGGACCGTGTCTGTGCTTTCTGGCCGCGCTGTTTTGGTATTCAGCGGCGCTAGGATTTCCTGTGCTAGGTGCTGGACGCTAGCCTTCGTCTTGAACTCATTGCCGAACGGCGCCAGCTTTTTGGATCGCCACGCCCACGCGACTTCGCCGTCAGGCTTTTGCACCTTGACCGCGTAAGACAGGATCCAACTGCGGCCTTTCTTGTAAATGCGCCCTCGTTGCATGCGGCCCAGCTTACTACGGGCCGCCTGTTCAAGGTTTGTTCAAAACTACTGGCCGTTCGGCCAGCCGCGTTTAAGGCACCTTTGCCGTATGCAGTACTGGCGCCCGACACGCGTGTCGGGCAGGATTTGACGGTGGAGGATCGCGATGGAGATTGACCTAACGAAGATCAAGAAGCGGCAACGCTATACGGCGGATCACACGTTCACGCTGGCTGAGGTCCGGAAGTTAATGTGGCAGGCGTTTGCGATGGGTGGTGGTGCAAAGCCGAAGGACATTCAAGGCTTTGGATCGTGGAACCACAATCGTAAGCAGCTACAGGATCGTTGGCCGAAAATCTTTTACCAGAAACCTCAGTTACGAAAAGACGAGCGCGAGCACGACAAAGCAATGACAAGGAAATTGCGCGCCGAACTGAAAAGGGCGGGATACAAACGGCGCAGGGCCGCGTAGTTTTCCTAACTATTTCGTTCACAATCACATCTTTCCGGTTGCAACTCGCGCATGCTCGCCGTGATGCTATTTATTGGCCCTTATGCCGAAGCGCAAAGAGTTTGAACAGCAAGTCTGGCAAGCCTTTGTCGAGGCCTGCGGAAATCGTTGCAATCTCTGTTTGAAAGAGGACGTGCCACTTGAATCCGGTCATCTCCTTAGCGATAACGACGAGGGCTCCTCCACCTTAGACAACCTGATTCCGCTTTGCCGCTCATGCAATGCCAGCCATCGAGAAGGCCTCTCGCAAGACCTGCGCCCTGACGATTGGAGAGACCGTTTCCTCAAGCGATGGCTGACGATGAACGACATCGGTTTGACTGCCAAAATCAGTGCGCCGACTGAAAATCAGTGTGCCGACTCAACGGCTTTGCAAGTCACTGAAAACACTCGCCTAATCGACTGGCATTCGGTGGTTTTTGTGAAAGCGGATTCACTATTACTCACTACTACTGACCGACCACTACTTCCCGAACCGGAGGCAGCGGCGCTAGTCGAGGAAATGATTCTTGCCGGGCGGAAATCCGGTCTAATCGCCCCGCCGTTAATGCAGCGGAAGGGCAAGGTGATTCGACTGGCGCGGTTCGGACGAGAGAAATTCAGGGCCGCGTGCGAGGCATTCTTCTACCAAATGCCGTGGGAGCAAAGCGGCTACGGTGACGCTTGGGCTTTCCTCTGCGACAACTTCGGGATGTACGTTAGCGAAGGGCTTGCTACACGAAAACGAAAGGCTGAACAGCGCCAGCGCGATCGCGACGATGAGACCCGGCGGCGTTGGGAAGTTTATCAGCAAGCCGGCGAGTGCAGGGACTGGCATCCGATGTCAGATGACGACCGTGCGTTCCGTGATAAGGCGAGGTCGGAAAAAGATGCGCGCGTTATTTCGGATGAGGAGTTCGAGTGTGCACAAGAGATGCCGGGAAAAGAATTTCGAGCCAAGAAAACGCGATGCGAGGATTTTCTAAACTTGTGCAGCCAGATGATCGAAGCCAGCGATGAATTGAGAGGCAACTACAGTACGGAGTACTTGCGCGAAGGACTGAAGAAGGCTAACAGCGTTACAGCCTTACACGACCTGCACGATGGAATTCGAGATCTTTACGCCATTCTGCGCCAGTACTCAGGTCCGCAGCAAGAAGGCGGCGAAGAGCTCTTTTAGCGGACCGCGCGCAGCCGGCGCTCGAGAAGACCAAGCCGCAACCTGAGTAGCATGATATCTAGCTGAATGCGAGTGATGGTGTCCATGGTGAGTTCTCCTCTATAACGCCTGTGCGTGTCACGACCTTGCCACCTGAGAACAGGCATAACATCACGATGAAGTATTGCCATGAATTCAGTTACTACAAATCCGCCTGCCGCCGCGCCGAAAGTTGAACGCCGTAAGCGTTGCACCGAATGTGGAACGCTGCACGATAGGGGCGGAGCGTTTTGTTCCGTGCGCTGCCAGATTCGCGATGACAAGCGAGGCCCGCAATGATCGGATACGCCATAAACAACGGAGGCGGGGCGCCTTACATCAACCAGATCGTGACGAAGGACGTGGATCCGGCGTTTGTACAGGCAGGTGGCGACTGGCTATTTTGCCTTGATCCAATCACCGCAGACTTTCCGGACGGCGTCGTGATCGGCAGCATAGTTTATTTTGAAGTGAGCGGAGGAAACGCCGTGAACATTCGCGCGGCGATTAAGACGGTCACCTATAGTCCGCAGGGTTTCGAAATTGACAGTTGGTCCTAGGAGATTACGATGGCACAATTCATTTCATTGTCAAAGCAGAACTTGCTGGCACTGGTCAACGCTGGTCAAGCAATTGCGGGGTCTGTATATTTCGCCAACGACACAGGCGAAACTTTTCTTGCCATGACTGGTGTAAATGGAGCAGTTCCTGGCATCGCGCCGCTTTCCAGTTTAATCCTGACAGGCGAGTACTCGCTTGCTGGACCGCCAAGCACGGTCCCAGGTCCGCAAGGCGAACAAGGGCCTGCGGGACCTGCCACCCCTCTTTCAACTTCGATTGCCCTCGCCATAGCGCTTGGCTGATGCTAAGTCATGGCCGATAAAAACGCATCGCTTTCTAATTTTGATCGCAACGGTAAGTTGATCCTGCAACTCTCGCGGACAGCAATCGATCAGTTGCTGGCTGGCCTTTCGATTGACTACCCTGCACAAAAGGGCGTCGACAAGGATTACCCCGCCGTAAGCGTTGCCCTCCGATTTGATCAATTGAAGAAGGCTGGATACGTGGCGTGATGCCGTGCCAAAACGTCTCCCCACTCTCGCAGTACCCGCCAACGTTGACCTTGGAGACATTTCTTGGAATCCAAACTATGAAGAGGCTGAATGGAATCGGTACGTGGCTGCGAAAGCAGTTTACGAAGCTGAGTATTGGGCTGCACAGCACCAGAAGCTGGCTCGGATTGCGGAGCTGATAGACGAGGATCGCCGCAAGGCCGAAGTGGCGGAACACTTTGACAAAATTGATGCGTGGTGGGAATCGCAACGAAAACACGAAGCAGAAATGTGGCGGCAACGAGAGCTTAAACGCTTGGCGCTGATCGGCAAGGAAATCCGCCGCGACGCTGTAAGGCTCGAGCGCAAGGTTTTGGAGTCGCGCGGAGTAGTGAGAGGTAGACGGCGATGAAACTTCGAATGGATTACTCACATCGCGCAGCAGTTCAGGAATTCCAGCGTATGTTCAGGGGCGAGGGAATCTGCAAAGTTATAGGCGGAGGCAGCTTCGCATTTTACGTTCGACGGGACACTGATCTCCACCTCGGATCAGAAATGCACCTTGTCGAAAGTGAAGAAGAAATGGAAACGCGCATCGCGTATTTGATGGGCCAGAATTCGCGCTTTGTTCGCAAAGACGCCGATCATCTTGTCGAACCGTACGAGTACAGGAGCAAACAGTGAACGAACGAAAAACACTTCCCACGCGCCACACTTGGCTTTCGTTGCTTGATTTGCCAATCGACGCAACGGACCAAGACGTTAAGGAATTCCTAGCAGCCAGCGGACTTGATTTGCCGTTAGAAAACATCCAGATGAGCGACAATCCACGCACACGACAAATGGCGATCATCGCCCTTAGCAAGCATCACGTCGCGGACTTGGTATGGCGTGCGACTTGCGAGCAAACGTGTAAAGGAAATGCCGTGCGTGTTGTGTCCCCGCAGAACATACTTCCTCAGTATTGAGTGTCACATCCCTCGCCGAAGTTGAGGGCGAGGTGACGTGTGATCGAAGCACCACCAATACTCAAGACAACAAACTGGAATCGCTTCGGAATCGCCGCCGCCAAAAGTCGGTCCTCAAACGACCGATCCCTGTGCGTATTTCAACGCCGTCCTCGAGTTGCTTCTGACGGCAACCACCTACTTTACGATGAGCCGTTTGTTCCCACCGTTGCGATCTTAGTCACCCTCCACTGTCTAACCTGCAAGAATTTCAAGTGTTCCGAAGTTGTGATTCCCGAAGGCGTAAGGCAGCCGCCAGCAATCATCAGCTACCAGTGCGCGAACTGTTCGCCGAAATACCGGCATCGTGACGCTGTCTCACTCCGCCAGCAGAATCCGAACGCCTATTACAGTTGGGTTGCGATGAAGGATCGCTGCTTTAACTCCCATCGACACTTTTTCTGCCATTACGGCGGCAGGGGTATAACCGTGTGCCCACGATGGATCGCACCTGGCAGCGGATTCAAAAACTTTCTCGCGGACCTTGGCGAGCGTCGCAAGGATCAGTCGATCGATCGGATTGACGTGAACGGAAATTATACGCCAACGAATTGCAGATGGGCGACGCAAGCCGAGCAGAACGCGAATCAGCGCAAGCCTTACTGGTGGAAAGGCACAGACGCCGAATGGGAGATCGAGAAGGCAAAGCGAATTGAGGAAATTCGCAGGTACGAAGCAATGGAAGAGGATCATTCGTTCAGCGGAACGTTCTAAAGGACAAGAAAATGGCACACAGATTACCAAGAGAAATTGAGGCAGGCGAACTCAGGCACAGGATTCAAATTGTGCAGCCCTCCGGATCACAAGATGCGATGGGCGGAGTTTCGCAAGATCCCGCGCAATGGTCAGTCGTGAGAACTTGCTGGGGCAGCATAGAGGCGTGGACAGGCGATCAAACTTTGGCCGCTGGACAATTCACAGCGGCGACTTCGCATTGGATCGTGATAAGGCATCCGCGGACCGCCACGCCGATCACTGCCGGCATGTATGTGTGGTGGAACAGCCGAACATTCCTAATTGAGGCTGTCCTCAATCCAAACGAGACGACCAAACTGCTGGTGCTCGTCGTGACGGAAATAAATGACAGCGTTCAGTTGCAACCGACTCCGGTGGCGAGCTGATTTCCTCTATAGACATTTCCAACAGACCGAGTTGATGATAGCGGAGAGGTGAACAAAAGTGTTGACGATTATAAGCGTGTCGCAAAGTCGAAATGGAGCAGCAGGTGCGGATATCGTAGGAGAATTGAACGGCCAGCCGTTCAAAGCCTATCTCGATTTTCAACTTGGTGCTTGGCGCGGATACATCGTCTCCGCAAAAGTCACCCTTCCTGGTAGCCGACAAGTTGAGCTTTCAAACCATTTGACGGTTGCCGCTCCGCCAACAGTTGACGGAAGGGAAGTTGAGCCAGGCCTATTCCTCTCCGCGGACGATCAAAAGATTATTTTCAAATCCTGCAAAGACCTGAAAAGGCCCTACACCGAAAAGCAGTATATGGAAGGGCAGCATCGCGACACATACGGAAAGTGGGATTACTAGGTGCCCGTTAGTCCAAAGTCGGCCTGTCGGAAGTGTGGCAAGGCAGCCGAGTCTGGAACTATCTGCAACGCGTGTAAACCGGATTACAAGAAACGGATCGCCGAGAAGAACAAAGCAAGGAACGAAGACCCCGCTAATGCGATCTACCACAAGATGGATTGGAGAGTCTACTCACAATTGCTGAGAGACCGGAATCCTGTCTGCCAAAGGATTGAGCTAAGTGGAATCCAGTGCAGATATCCTTCCCAACTAGTTCACCATCTACTTTCACCCCGCAAGCATCCGTCCCTATTCATGTCGCCAGCCAACTGTGTCTGTATCTGCAAGTTCCACCATCCGGATTCGGAAGGCGAGAATCCAAGCAAGGTCAATCGCTACGTTCCGACGAACTGGGATACAGAAGTCTTCCCACACATCGACAGCTTCGGCCAACCCTTCCTGCCAAGCGCTACGGCAACCGGGATCGATAGCTGGCTGCGATCCATGCAAACCAGTAGCAAAGCACTGTAGAAAGGGCTGCAAACGGGCGAGAAGCAATACTGTAGGGCGTGCAGTGTAGGAACAGGCGCTAGCGTACGAAATAGGCCACAAGTACTGAATACCGCAGCCCTAGGTACACAATTTGGTCGGCCTAAATAGTTGAGAACACGAAAGATGCAACGATCAGGCGCAGGAAAAGCAAAAGTGCCATAGGCGTACTAAAACTTGTTTTTTCAATGACTTACGTTAACGCCAGCCAGTATTCTACACACGAACGTGCTTGACCCGTCGCAATTTTCTTATGCAGTGAGGAGATTTTCGCCATGATGCCACGCAAGTCGGAAGCGATGCACGAGGTCCAAGGGACGATCAGCCAAGCGAAGTCGCCCGCGGATTTGTCCGGAGTTCCAGCCGGCCGGCCGCGCGTGCCTGCGGACATTAACGCGCTTGGCCTGCGCCCGAAATTCAAACGCCTGTGTGCGCTGCTGGCCGAACGGCGCGTACTGACCAACGGCGACGTGGAACTTGTTCGGCTGTTCTGCATAATTCAGGATCGCCACGTTCGCAACGCGGCCTTGCTGCGCGAAGAAGGGGAAATTTGCGAGTACGTCCGACTGGACTCGAACGGCGTCGCGCATCCGCAAGTGAGGGCTAACCTGCGCCTCAAAGTGTGCGTGGAGGCTGAACGGCAGATGGCATCCATCCTCAGCCAGCTTGGCATGACGCCGACTGCGAAGGATCGCGCCAAGCCGACAAAGGAAATTCCAGTTGTCAAGGAATTGACCGACGAGGAGAAGTACATGCAAGGCATTGATCGCCGAAATGGAGTTCTGCCGATCAAGCGTTAGGTTGTCACACCACTCCTTTCCTTTGTAACTCAATCGGAAAGGAAAAAGAAATGGCAAACAAGACACGCAAGGCTTCCGACCAAGCAGTTCGGAACGCATGGGCAAAGTACGGAACGATTTCGCGCGTTGCACAGCGGATCGGATATTCCGTCGTTGGCGCAGCCCGTCGGTTGTACAAACTCGGCCTCGTAAACACGAAGACCGCCCGCAGCAAATAACGTAACAGAGATCCGAAGTATTGGATGCGCCTCGCGCGCCTTGTCAGGCAGTTCGATTCACCTCTTACTGCCTGAGTCCGTAATTTTTCGGGAGCGCACGCCCCAAGTGTGCGTAGTGAGTCGGACATGACAATCGACTAGCTCCCGAAGCCCTTAGCAGTAGCGGACCGCCCCGCACAAAGGAGGAGAAATAAAATGCTAGTGAAGTATCTCGACGGAACAGAAGCACACGTCCACCCAGACATGGGACGCGCGTTAGTTGCAGGAAAGCTCGCCACGCAAGTTCAAATCCCTAAGAAAAAGATCACGGTTCCGGACATGGAATGGCTTGCGATCCGTGGCGAGGTTTACGGAAATATTGAAGAGCCACCGCGCATCTTCGCAAAGTGCAAAGGCTGCGGCCAGAAGACGTACTTCCACGGACCAAAGGCACACCTGAAGTTTGAGTTCCGCCACAATCCGAACTGCGGACCTGCCGTCAAAATCCCATCACATATTCAACAGGAATACGCGCGACTGCGAAAGATTCACGACGCAGCCATTGTTGAAAACAAGCGCAAGGCTGCGATAGCAGCAAAGTTTGAAGCCGCGACGAGATCCGCGTTAGCTGCGGCGAGGACCTAATGGTACTCAATTCAGATTCTCTCAGGCGACTCAGGATCTCCGAAATTGCACAGCGCCGGAATGTTCACTTAGACGACGTAGCGGACGCCGTTAACAACGACCTAACCGATCTTCAAGGCGATCCGGACGAAGACGACGAAGACGAAGACGACGAAGACGACGAGGACTAAGACAATGCGACCAACACATTTTAATTCACTCACACCCGAACGCGCGGCAGAACTTGAAGCCGCTTACCAAGTCCAGCGCGCAGAGGATCGCCGCATCGGTTTGGCAGTTAGGGCAGGACTACGCGCTGCACCTAGCACGCGCAGCTCGCAATGCGTTCCGCGTTCAGATTTTCGACGGATGGTGA
The DNA here is from genome assembly GCA_963833345.1 of uncultured Acidobacteriota bacterium. Taxonomy (GTDB): domain Bacteria; phylum Acidobacteriota; class Terriglobia; order Acidiferrales; family UBA7541; genus Acidiferrum. The sequence goes on from CAWHXI010000002.1 coordinate 6,058,725, forward strand.
ATGCGTCGCTCCGTAGTTCAAATCAGGATTCCGAACTTGTCCGTGAGCGTCGCCGGGCAATGCTCCTCCAATTTTAAGCGCGACGGCGAGTAGTACCGTTAAAACAACAAAGGAAGTGGAACTATGATCAACACGAAAGATCTGAACCTTGTCCTCCAAGAGGCTGCGGCCTTGACGAGCAAGAAAAACTGGACCAAGCAGGACGAGAAGCGATTCGCGTACCTGCAAACGGCTGCGGCTGCAATCCGCTCGGGCGTAAGCCTAGCAGAGATCGATCAGGAGCAGCACAACGAACACGCGATCAGAAACGGCCTAAAGCCTGTGAATCTGACGCGGACCAGCCACGCACTCACGGCAGAACAAGAATCCGAAGCGCGAGCTTGGAAGCATTTTGTCGAGACGCGTGCAGGTGAGACCCAAGGAAATTTGCTAACCGCCATCGGAACCTACTCAGCGTTGGGATATTTTGTCCCGACCGGCTTCATGCAGAAACTTTACACTGCGATGGCCGCACACGATTTCCTTTTCAATGAAGACGACGTGACCCTAATCAAAACGACGACGGGCGCACCCATGTCAATTCCAGTGGCGGGCGATATTGAAAACGTTGCCAGCGTGAGCGGAGAAAATCCGGGCACGATTTCGGCCGTCAACATCTCTGCACCTGGCCAAGTAACGCTTGGTGCTTATTCCTACCAGACGCCACTGTTCATCGCGTCCCTTGAAGTCATGCAGGACCTCAACGCCAGCTTTGGCGCGGTTCAATTGTTCCAGCGGTTTAGCGACGACCGGCTTTCACGCGGCATCTCGAAAGACTTGCTGCTTGGCGACGGACAAAACGTGCCGCTTGGCTTGATCCCCACGCTTGAGACTTTGGGAATCAGTCCGACGATTGCACAAGGTAGCTCCGGCAACGACGGCGGCGCGGGTACAGGCGCGAATTCACTTGGGTCCGTTGACTTCGTGAACCTGCTGGCCAGCATCGATCAGGCTTATCTGGCTTCGGATAAATTCGCATTCGTGATGAATCTCAAAACGTTGGCGACGCTATCCGGTCAGGTGGACAAGTACGGCAACCTCCTCCGCTTGGTTCGTTATGAATCAGGTTATCCGACGATCTTCGGATTCCCAGTTAAGACCAGTCCTTCCATGCCGAACATTGGAGCGAGTAACGTCTCCGTGCTGGCAGGCGATTTCAGCTACTGGCTGACCAGAATCACGCAAGACGACACGTCCGGCATTCAGGTTTTCAACGAGGCTCCGGGCCTAGTTGAGAATGGGAATTTCGGATTGAAAACGTTTATCCGGGCACACGGAGTGTTAGCATTTTCTGACACCGTAAGCCCATGTCCGATTCGGTACATACAGCACCACTCGTAAAGAGAATCAACAAGTGAAGAAGGCCGTAAGTGGTCCGCAAGGCGCGGATCGCTTGCGGCCTTTTCCTTTTCTTGTCACACGCGCGAAGCCTTTTGTCATCTACACGCGCTGGCCGGTAAGGCCTCAGGTGGCTCGACCATCGCCTAGGTCAGCGCACTCCTATCATGCGAAATCTCACGGGCAAAAAGTTTGGACGCTGGAACGTCATTCTGCTTGCGAAAGTGAAGCAGTCAATTCCGATCTGGTATTGTCGTTGCGATTGTGGCAACGAAGGATTGATCCGTCATCCCTCCCTAGTAGCAAAGACTTCCCGAAGTTGCGGCTGCCTCAAATCCGATCTGGCGCGCGAACGGTGGAAGAAAAGCAATCCCAACAAAACGAACGGCCACTTCCGGAACCGCAGGCGATCCCGAACGTACATTTCCTATAGCTCCATGCGGCAGCGTTGCCTGAACAAGAAGGCGACTAGCTACGCGGAATATGGCGGACGCGGAATCAGGATTTGTAGACAGTGGAAGAAATGCTTCGCGAACTTCCTTGCTGACATGGGCCGCAGGCCACGCGGTAAGACGCTGGATCGCCGCGATGTGAATGGGAACTACACGCCGAAGAACTGCTGCTGGTCAACTCCTGTGAAGCAGCAACGCAATCGTCGCTGTTCGCCGAAGCACAGGATGAACCGTGAAGAGATACGCCGATCAGCGCGCAAGTGTGTAAAGCTCTTCTTTGGGGTTGCGAGAGACGTGAGCGGGGCGACAACCCGTTCGTAACGCCCGAAAAGATGTTCAACGCGGTCGCGATCACCGCTGAATCGTGCAAAGCGATAGAGTTTGTCCACCGCGGCGTCGAGGCGACACGCTTTACTTCCCAGATTTCCTGCGATTGTCGTCTTTGCAAAGCATCTGGCAGTTTTTTGCTTCGGTTTTGCCGCCCTCATGCCAGGGCTTGATGTGATCGGCTTCCATCTCGCTCAATTCAAAATGCTTCTTACACTTCACGCATATTCCTTTCTGGCGCTCGTATGCCTCCCGCTTCATGTTTTCTGAGAACGCGCGGATGTTAAGGTGTCTTTCGTCTCCGTTTAGCACGTAGGGATAAATTCCCGCCTTCTTCTCGACATCCTCGTCCATCATCAACTGGGCGACCTGCTTCTCCACCTTGTCTGTGTCAAACACTTTGCTGCTGAATTGGTTATAGAGGGCACCCCATTCGACCCCCTTCATTTCTCTGCGATAGTTTGGAAATGTCGCCTTCACCCACGCGATGACGAGTTGAAAATAGTGCCATAGCGGCGTGGCGCTTATGTCGTGTTGGTGCTCCGACATGTAGCCTTCGATATCTCCCTTTGACTGCCAATCAATAGCTGTTTCGAGGTATTCCTGCCGTATCGGGCTGCCACGAAGATAATCGCTAGCCAAGCCGGACGCGGGGCCTCCGGTCTTACTGAAATATTTTTTCGCGTCAGCGGTCCACGGTCCCGCATAGACCGCATTACGCAATTCCTGATCGGTTAGTTCCTCGCCGGCGATGTTGATTGTCCTGAACCAGTCCAGCCTTTCGCTGTTTGTCCCGGAGCAGAAATAGACCATGAGCTTATAGTCGAGTATCTGCTGCTGCTGATCGTTCTGGAGATTGTGAAAGGCGAGTCCTTTGATTGAGAAATCGCCGTTGACGTACTGACAGATTGAAAGTGTTCGTTGTTGGCCGTCGATCACTTCGTAGTGGCCGTCGTCCCGCACCGCCCAGTACATGACATTCAGGGGAAAGTCTTTGCGGACGGTGTCCATAACGGCATCACGCTGCTTATCCTTATAGATAAACTCTCTCTGATATGGCGGACGAATATCGAGCTTTCCGCCGTAGCCGATGACGCCAGCCTCAGCGTTGTCTTTGAAACCGTCGGTTAACTCTTTGACGGTGATTTCCTTGAGGTCGATGTTCAACTTTGGTCTTCCTGCCGACGTCTTATGATGACTCGGGGGTAAGTCTGAACGTAACACGATTTGCCGACTTGGTAGTACGTCTTTCCGGCGGGCGGGGATTTCACCTTGAGTACCGCTCCATCATTTAGCTTCGTTACGTTGCTTCTAGTGCCGTTCGCATCAATCTGAATTTGTGGAGGGTAGATCTTTGTGGCTAGACCAAACCACGTTTTCGTGATTCCTAAAATCTCGAACTGATCGGGACTGTGCTTCTCCAGAAAAGTGACCGGAACCCCCATGGCGCCGGTGTAATCGACCGGAATATCGGCAAACCGAGACACTTCGATTGCGTCGAAATTGTCGTATGTCTGGTATTGATTCGCGTCGAAGGGCTTGTAGAGGATCAGTTCTTCGTGGCGCTTCGCAATGTCGAGGTTCGTAAACCAGCACGCGTTTCCCAGGCTCCGCCAGTTCCTCCCCTGCTCGTCTCGCCAGCTCCTTATCTCTCTGAGCTCATAGTGATCCGGAACCATGAAGTTTACCGGATGCGTGTATCCAAGCCAGACCTCGTTCTCTTGGATAAGCCGGAAGATCTCTTTGTAGGTAATAGCGTTGTGATTTGCGATGACGAGAAATTTCTTATTCATCGCGACGAGCTGCGAGACATATTCTCGAAACAACGAAAACGGTGGATTAGTGACTACAATATCCGTTTGTTTCAATAACTCGATACATTCGTCACTGCGGAAATCGCCGTCGCCATTCAGCGTGTGAATTCCAATCTCGGCGGGGTCAGGAACACGGTTGCCCTTCTTGTCGCCGTGGTATTCGAGGTAAATGCCTTTTTCGGAATCGTTCTTGCTGAACAGGTCTGCCTGCTGGCTTTTGTAGCAGGTTGCAATCAACTTCTTCAGGCCCAGCTTCTCAAAATTGTACGAGAAATAATGGAAGAAATTGCTGACTTTGGGATCGTCGCAGTTGCACAGTACAGTCTTGCCACTGAAATGCTTCGTGTAGTGCCGCAACTCGTTTTCAATGTCCGAAAGCTGGGTGTAGAATTCGTCCTGTTTCGTCGCCTTCGCGGCGTTCATGCTCCGATTCAGTGACTTGAGTTTTGTGTTTCCGTTTGCCATGCGGATCGCAATTATGACATGTCCCGTCTTGCGTCGCTACGTTAGAACGAGAACCAATTTAGTGGCAGGAACACGAACGCCTCCGCTAGCTGCTCGGAGGCGTGGTGTCTGTTGAATACAGGTAGAACCCGTGTGCCCCGAACAGCTCAAACTCTCGTAAGACAGCACAGCCCGCAAAATGGCGAAGCCTGATACCATTTAGTTCTTATGACAAACACGGCTGCGGGGCCTGCACTCTCGCTCACCACCAATATTGATCATCAGCTTGAACAAGCTCCTGAACTTCGCAAGCTGGCTTATGAGGTCATTGTGGCGGAGGGCGTTCGTGATTTGACGACGGCACAGCACATCGCCCTTACTATGTTCTATCGCAGTCTCCAGACACATGAAGCGATTGAGCTGCTACTGAAGGAAAAGCTTGTAGAAGACGCTCGGGCTTTGGTTCGGGTGTTGGTCGAGAACGAGGTGAACTGCGCTTACATGCTGGTGGTAGGCGATGAGGAGACGACAGAGGACTTCGTTAAGCATCCACGATACTGGAAGTACTTCCTCATGCGGGACCTCAAGGCTGTTGATGAAACCAGATTCCGGCAGTCCGTTCCAGCTGAGTTGGAGGCTGAGATTCGGAAGGACTACGAAGAACTGCGTCCACGATTTGAAAAGAAGCCAAGGCGGAATAGCGAATGGTGCGTAGATGGCAAGCTAATCGAACGGGCAGCAAAGGTTGACGAGAGATTCGCTGAATTCGTGAAGCAGCCTTACATCGAGTTTCGCTGGCTAGTGAACTCATCGTGGCGGTTCGACAGCTCCCACGTTCACGGAAGCGCGGACGCTCTTCTTGAGCAGGTAAGCCAGTCCGGAAAGGAAATAACCATAGAGCAGAAGTACGACCCGGAGGATGCAGCGGAAGCGCTGTACATAGCGAACCTAGCCCTCGCGCTAGTCCTTCGGCCCATCGACCTCCTGCTCGGAGCGAAGAACGTCGCTGTGGTAAACGCTCGTCTGCTGAAGTTCAACGGCCACGCGACAAACCCTGTTCTTACGCAAGAGCAGCCGATCCCCTCTACGAAAACCACAACCTAAGTCAGTGCTGCGATCCTTTGGCCGAAGACAGAACGACCCGAGCAACCTTCGCTCGGGCCGTTTGCTGAGCGGCTTTCTCCCAGAAGACCTATGCGACCTTCACGGCCTTGACTTGAACGGCTGCGGTCCGCTTGGCTGAGGCTGCCTTAGCGTCAGTGCGTGCCTGCTTGCGCTTGAACCGTGCAAGGAAGGCCGCGACCGTATAGGACGACTTGGAGGCTGGCTTTTCGCTGACGTTGACGTGCGGCTCGCCTTTGTGCCAGTTGCTGACAAACACCGTGTGGCCGTTGGAGAGGTAATAGCGTTGATACGGCGCGCCACCCTTCACGCTGTTTGAGTTACGCATGCCGAGCAGACCGCACACTGGAACCACTTGGCCGAACCGCTTGCGAACTTCGGAGCGGACCAGATCGTCAATTTGCTCCTGCATCTTCGCGGTTGGTTTGTGTTGCGTGACTTTGCCGTCGTCCACGCGCTTGGCTGCCACTTTCGGCTTGGCGGCTTTCTTCGCGACAGGCTTGGCAGCTTCTTTCACAAACGCGACGGCTTTTTCAACGCCAAGCCGTTTGATCAAGTGTATGGCCTTAATCCGGTTGCACTTCTGGGAATCCATAACCTGTTGAACGTCCTGATCTGTGTATTGCATGAGAGTAGGTTCCTTTTCTGCCGCTTCGGCGGCTGCACAATTTCCTTACCCGGCCACCATCACCTAGAATTTCGGAAAGACAATGTGGCAAAAAGTACTGATTTCAGATGGACCGCGAGGACCGGGAGGACTGGGCCGAGATGGTTCTGACTAAAGAAAGGCTTGATTAAGGTTCTTAGTTGTGAAACAATGTTCTTACGTTCTACTCGTTGATCTTGCCTCCGGCTTTCCGCCGTTCTCCCTGCATCAGCTAACGAATCTAAATTGAGGTTTGTTCAGTGAGCCAAAAAGTGAAGTACTCGAAGATGTCGCCACAAATGAAGAGGAGCGTCCGGAGAGGATACAGATTCGGCTTTACCGAAGCTGTGCGCTTGTTCCTACTCGGAAGCGGGATTCATCTCGAAAAGACTAAGCAGCTCAAACAAGTCATGCCGTTCGCTAGAGTTGTCTGCGAAGATCACATTAAGTCAAATCAGCGAGCAGCAAAAGAACGCAATAAACCACAAAACGGATACGCCTATCCCAATCAAAAGTTCGCTAGCAAGTTCGCCGCTCTGCTGCGATCCTTTGAAGTTGAAGCAAAGCTAGCGCCCTACTCCGACGCGTACTAAGAACGTCTCATAACGAGAAAAGCCCGCAGCGTCTGATCACGTTGCGGGCTTTTCATTTGTTCAAATGAGCTTAGGTTCAGCATCCAAGAACAGTAGGGATTTGTCACCAGATATTGTAGGATTCAACGATGGGAAGCCTGCGATGCTCGCACCTCGACTCAAGTAAGCCGCAAATGACCTCTGAACAGGAGCAGACTTTTCGCGGAGGAAAGTTGCCGAACGGCGCGGACGTTTCTGCCTGCAAGGCGTGCTTTGACGAGTTCAAGAAGAGTTCGGAAAAGATAAAGAACTTCGACTGGGGCGGCAAAGTTTATTTGGTGCGGATCACGCAGCCATCGCCAATTGCGAAGCAGCCGCTCGACGATATTCTTTCGTAGCTCCCAACCACGTACTGGGAAGACAGAGCAGGTTTCGGCCACCTGCCCGTTTTAGGGCCATAAACTTTATTGACGAACCAAATCCTCGTCTGCCATCTTCGTATTGCGTTGACGCAATTCGGCTGCCGGTGAATCTGTATCAAACATGGAGCCCTCGCTCTTACGCAGATTCGCCGGTAGCTACTTCTCAACTATGTCCCTGAGCGTATAATGGGCGCTCGAGAGGGAACTGAAATCTTATGCCGAAAGAGCCTATAGTCATATCCGGCGCTGACTTGGTAGCCGCGCTTGATCGCGTGTCAGCGATAATGAAAGAGGAAGTCGGAAAGGATCCAGAACTAGGTTATGAAGTTGCAGCTGGTGGCTTAAACATTCTTCCGTCTCTCGCGGTCGTGTTCAAGTTTGATCCGAAAACAATGAGACACAAAACTACGACTATTTGCTCGGAGAAACTCGCCGCTAAGGCATGGAACAAGGCGAACGGGATTAAGATTTGAGCCTTAGCGCCCGACTGGCTTAGCGCTTTTAGGTACGCATTGGGTACACTTTTGCCGCAGCGTATTTCCGAATCGCTTCAAACCAGCATAAACATTGGGTGATTTGGGGTGGGAGACGGGGATTGAACCCGCGACATTCGGTGCCACAGACCGACGCTCTACCAGCTGAGCTACTCCCACCACCGTTCGATTTACCTAGTTTACGCTACTTTCTCGCGATGGAAAAGCGGCTCAGAACAGCTTCCAGCGTGCGCGGCTTCTCGATCAATTTGCGAAGAAAACAGCCGGGCGCCTCGCCGTCGCTTTCCGTGAACCTAAGCATCCGTGCCGAGCATCCAACTTTCATTGCGGGCATTGCAAGAAGCAGCCCCAAACGCTTACAGTACGCTAAGCAAAACTCAGCCCAGGCCTGAGGACCCGCCGTCCGTATCTGTTCTCCGTGGCTGCTGGGAGTGGCCTTCCGCAAGCATCTGGAACCGCCGGCGCTTTTGGGCCTCTTCGAAGAGCGTTGCAAGTGGGCATGGCTTTTCATGACACGTAAGAAGCGGCTGAAGTTTTTGTGGCGTTTTGTTGAGCGAAAATCAGGGCGTGACAGGCGTTTGCCCTGCAGTCGAATCAAAACGGGGAGAAATTGAGTTTCACATGAAGATCCTCCATCCAGCGCGGCGAAGCAAGGCCAGAGAGCGCAACGGCGACTTGAGCCGCGGCTTGTTGCTGAGGCTGGAGTTGCCCAGCGATCCCAGCTTGCTGTGTGCGGTACGCGGAGCCGTGGAACGCCTGACGGAATCGTTCGGATTTTCCGCGCCGGATTGTCGCGCAGTCACTCGTGCTGTTGACGAAGCGCTGACGAATATTATCCGGCATTCGTACAACGGCCGGCCCGACCAGCCGATTGAGATGTTCTTCCGCTCCGTCCACCGGCAGGCCACTCCGAACGCGTCCGAGGGACTCGAGATCCTGCTGTGTGATCGCGGACCCTCCATAAAGAATGCGCAACTGTGCATGCGAGCACTCGAAGAAGTAAAGCCTGGCGGACTCGGGCTGCATTTTATTCAGCAAAGCATGGACGTCGTCGAATACAAGCGCGCGAAGGGGACCAACCGCCTCCGCTTGGTCAAGTACGTGCGCGCCGCGAAGCAGGACTCGAACTCGTAACCGCTTGAAGGAGAATACACTGTGCAGATTTCCAGCCGGCAACTCGATAAGACAACGATTTTCGACGTGTCGGGAGACATTGACCTGGCGAACTCGCCCGCCGTTCGAAAGGCGCTTTTGAAGGAAGTGCGAGACAATCGCACGCCTCGCGTGGTGATGAACCTGAGCAAGGTGCGCTACATCGACAGCTCCGGCGTAGCTTCTTTGGTGGAGGGTCTGAAGGCGTCCCGCGACGTCGGCTCGCGCTTCATCTTGTTTGGATTAAGCACCTCCGCGCGGGAAGTTTTGCAGCTCTCGCGTTTGCTGAAGATCTTTGAAGTCTACGATAACGAAGAACAGGCGCTGGCGGGCTAGCAGGTTTATCTCAGGGCGGCGGATTTTACTGAGTTTCATTGAATTGCGTTACCAGGGAATGAGTTACACAGACTAGTATGCAATTCGTGTCACAAATCGGCGGCAGCGTAATGAACAGCCTTGCCTACGTCGGTTCACTCGCCTCACTCGGCGGCCAGGCGGCTTACTACACTTTTGTAGCTCCGTTCCAGGGCAAGCCGCTACGGTTGCAGCGCGCCGTCTCCCAGGCTATGGACGTAGGCGTCCGGGCTTTGCCGATTCTCTCTCTGATTACCTTTTTTATTGGGTTGATTCTCGCGCTCCAGGCTGCGTATGAGCTGCGGCGATTTGGCGCGATAAGCTATGTCGCCACGGCCGTGGCGATTTCGATGTCGCGCGAACTTGGCCCGCTCATCACGGCCATCGTGGTGATCGGCCGCTCGGGTTCGGCGTTCGCCGCCGAAATCGGCACCATGAAGGTCACGGAAGAAATCGATGCGCTGGAAACGATGGCCATCAGTCCAATCCGTTTCCTGGTCACGCCGAAATTTCTGGCCATGATTCTGATGCTGCCTTGCCTTACGATCTGGGCCAACGCGATGGGCATTCTCGGCGGTTCGCTTTTCGGAGTAGCTCAGGCCGATTTCACGTTTGCCCGTTATATTCAAGCCTCTCTTGATTCGCTCCTTCTGCGTGACATCATGACCGGCCTCGTGAAAAGCGTAATGTTTGGTATAACCATCACCGCCGTTGGATGTCAGGAAGGGTTGGACACGGGCGCTGGCGCTGAACAAGTCGGCCGTTCCACTACGCGGGCTGTCGTGGTTTCGATCTTTCTTGTTGTGCTTGTGGATCTCGTTTTTACGACCCTGTTCTTTTTTATTAGTGGCAGTTAGGAAAGAGCGACTTTGGCAACGGAACTAGAAAATACGGATTCGCTCGATTCAGAAGTGATGCTCTCTTTGCGCGACGTGCGCGTGAGTTATGGCGAGGTCGAGATTCTGCACGGCATCACTTTTGACGTGAAACGCGAGGAGACGCTGGTAATACTAGGAGGTTCCGGTTCCGGAAAGAGTACTCTTTTGCGGACGCTCGTCGGCCTGGAAAAAGCGAGCTCCGGTGAAATCTGGATCAAAGGCAAAAACATTGCGGCAATTCCCGACTCAGAGATGGACGAAATTCGCAAAAAGATTGGCATGTCGTTTCAGGGCGGCGCCTTGTTTGGTTCCATGACCGTCGGCGAAAACGTAGCGTTACCGCTGCGCGAGCACACCAAGCTCGAAGACTCCACGATTGAAATCATGCTGCGGCTAAAGCTGGAGCAGGTAGGACTCGCCGGCTTCGAATATTACATGCCGTCGCAACTGAGCGGTGGTATGAAGAAGCGCGCGGCTGTTGCTCGCGCTCTGGCGATGGACCCGGAGATTCTTTTTTTCGATGAGCCGTCGGCAGGATTGGATCCGATTATCGCCGCCGGCATCGATCAATTAATTCTGGAATTGAAGCAAGCATTCCGCATGACTATCATCGTGGTCACTCACGAATTGGCCAGCGCCTATTTGATTGCCGATCGCATGGTGCTCATCGATAAAGGCCACGTCGTAGCCATAGGCACGACCGCGGAAATGCGTGCGAGCACGCAGCCGCGCGTGCGGCAATTTCTGGACCGTGTGCCCGAACCGGAAGTAGCCCGCGAAATGGATTATCTGCAAATGCTCACGCAAGACCGCCGCTTGTGACGAGCATCAGCAGGGGAAAGAGGACGTGATGGCAGGGAAGCGCGACCAGGTTTTCGTGGGACTCTTCGTTATAGCTGCCGCTGCGGTGCTCATCGGCATGGTCTTCGCCATCTCGGGTGTCTTTGGCCGTAGCGCGAAGACGTATCATGCTTACTTTCCGTTCGCTGGCGGGCTTGAGCAGGGCGCGACCGTTCGCTACGCAGGTGGACCCAAAGTAGGCCGCGTCGAGAAACTTGCCATCGACCCAAAAAATCCTTCTCAAATCGACGTGGTTTTCAGCGTGCAAACCGATTTGCCCGTCAAGACAGACAGCCACGCCAAGATCATGAGCATGAGTCCCCTGGGAGACAATCATCTGGAGATTTTTCCAGGCGGGGCGCAAGCCGCTCTCGCTCCGCCTGGCGCTTTGTTGCAATCGGATCCTTACGTCGATTTCAACGCACTCACCGCTCAAATCAATGACCTCGCGCCGCAAGCGAAGCAACTCATTCAATCGCTGAACGATCGCGCCACGGAATTGAAAGTGACTGTAGAGCGCGTCAATGACTTGCTCAACGCCAGGAACCGCGAAAATCTTTCCGCCACCCTGGCCGACACGCGAGGCCTAATCGAAGACAACCGTCCGAGGATCAAATCCACAATTCAGCACTTGGACTCCGCAAGCCAGAAGCTGGAACCGCTGCTTCAAGACCTGCGCAAGACTTCCAATGAAGCCAACCAAGCTCTCACTCATCTCGACGAACTCCTCGGAGAAAACCGCGCCGATGTGCGCCAGGCAGTGATTGATCTTCGTAAGTCTTTGACGACGCTTACCGACATTACCGGCCGCGTCGACCAGACGCTCGACGTCAACTCCGAGAATATCGACGAACTCCTCGATAATTTCCGCCGCGTCTCCCAGAATCTCAAGGAATTCACGGACACCATCAAGAAGCGTCCTTACACTCTCATTCGCGCCACCAATCCACCCGATCACAAACCTGGTGAGCACAAATGAAGCGAGGAAATAAGCAACTCATGACGAGAACCACTGAACCGTCCATCCAACTGCCGCGCATCAGCCGCAAACTTTCGATTTTCCAATCGACGATGACGGCGAAAATCACACTCGCGCTGCTTGTGCTGGCCGTAGGTTTGGCGGCCGGATGCGGCGCCGCCCGGCCGAGCAAATACTATCAGCTCACCGTTCCCGGCGACCTGGCGCCCGCAGCCAACCCCAATCCGGTTCCCATCACGCTACTGATCGGCCGCCTCACGGGACCGGCTCTCTATCGCGCGGACCAAATTGTTTACAGTTCCGGCGGCGAAAGCATGGGGACCTACGAATATCAGCGTTGGTCGGAGCCTCCCACGGAGATGATCGCGGAAGTCATTCTTCGGCAGTTTCGCGCCTCCGGGCATTATCGCGGCGTCTATACGTTGCGAAGCGACATTCGCGGAGAATTTCTCTTGCACGGGCGGCTCTATGACTTCAAGGAAGTTTCCGGAGCCGCCATCGTCGGCCGGGTCACCATGGAATTGGAGCTACGCAACATCAAGACAGGCACCTCCGTGTGGACGCACTTTTACACGCATGATGAACCCGCCAGCAGAAAAGATGTTGGCGCGGTTGTTGCCGCCCTCGATAAAAACGTCCAGCAAGCCGTGGCGGAATTCCGCGCTAGTCTCGATCAATACTTTGCGGAGCACCCGCCCGCGCCAACCGCGCCGTAGCCCCGGTCCGCCCACCAATCTCGTAGGGGCACGGCATGCCGTGCCCGTCTTAATTGATTTTTGGCAGATCGCGCCGGCGTCCTCAGCCCAAGCGCCGCAAAGTCAGCAAGGTCACGTCGTCCTCAAGGTCCGAACTTCCTCTGTGAAGTTGCACGCCGTCCAGCAAAGCCGCGGAAAAATCCGGAAGCCGGACTGGTCCTTGCATTTTTGCCAAAGTCGATTCCGCCAACTGCAGAAATCCCCGTGGCGTCAGCTGCTCGCCACCAGGTGACTGCACTTCGGTCGCGCCATCCGAAAATGCCAAAATCATGTCCCCCGGCTGAAGCCGAACGCTCTGCTCGCTATACATTTCTCCCGTGACGAAGCCGAGCGGTAAGTTCTCCATCCCCTCTCCCAGCTCATAAAACTTGTTCTCGCGCGCTCGCCAAAGCAGCATCCGCGGATGCGCGGCATAAGCAAAATTAAACTCCCCGGTCCCGCCATCAAATGTCCCGGTCACCACGGTTGTCAGCCGCAACGCGCCCTTGGATTTCTCCGAATCCAGAGTGAACTCATCATTCAAAGAAGCCAGCAACCCAGCCGTATCTCGAACATCCTGAAATTTGTGCAGCAAGTGATGGACGTGCCGCGCCACTCCGCTAGCCACATACCCATGCCCCACGCAATCCGCCAGCACCACCCGCGCAATATTGTCGCTGCACGAAAACACCGCAGAAAGGTCCCCGCCCCGATCCGCCCCCGAAGGTATAGCTATGACGTCCGCTTCCAACCCCGCCAACTCCAGCGTGCGATGCGCCCGCTCATTTCCCGCCCACAATTCCATACACCCAAACGGCCGCGCCACCGATGTCGTGCACACAAATGCGTCCGGTTCGATCTTCTTAAACTTCATACAATTTTGATGCACGCACGCGCCAAATCGCTACGTGAAGGCGCGAAGCCTCGGCCCCGCAAAAATGCCCTTGAAGTCTACTCCGTCTCCTGAAGGAGAGGGAATTTAACGGACTTGGTCTAAAATCGCACGTGTAATCCGAGATTTATGGACACTTCTATGTCTGACTCTGTCAAAACGCTCCGTCGGTTACCGCTCTTCACCGATCTGTCTGAGGTGGAACTGGCCCTAATCGCGGAGAGTGTGAGTCGTATATATTTCGACGAGGGGAGTGTAATTTTCGGAGAGGGTGACGTATGCCGTGAACTACTGATTGTCGAAGAAGGAACGGTCAAGATTCTCAAGTCCGCAGTGAACGGGAGACAGCAACTCCTCAGTATCGAGCGCAAAGGGAGTTCGCTCGCGGAAGTGGCCGTCTTTGACGGTGGTCGTTATCCTGCTGGTGCTGAGGCTGCGAGCTCAACCATCTTGCTACGGCTGTCGGCGGAGACCTTTCGAAAGACGTGCCTGCAAAACCCCGAAATGGCTTTGAAGGTTTTCAAAGTTCTCGGACATAGGCTTCGCCACTTAGTCAGCCTAGTCGAAGAGTTATCCTTCTCCACAGTCCGTGCACGTCTGGCAGCCTACCTCGTTCAACTGGCAGAAGAGAACGGCCAACAGACTCCGCAGGGAATCCATTTTCAACTGACAGAGAACAATGAACAACTGGCCGTCCGCCTCGGTACGGTTCGGGAATTAGTTTCTCGAAACCTTGGACGTTTGCATGGAGACAAACTAATTGTGATGAACAAACGCACTGTCAATATCCCCAATCTCGCCGTCCTGCGGGATGAAATAGGTCGCGGTGTCTAGATTCTCCAATCTCCTATTCTTTGTCTCGACGACTGTGACTTAAGTCATCGCTCCCTTTGCCGTAAGACCCTATTCTGAATTTCCGCAGGAGCAGGGTCGCTTGGCTGAAAACTAACCCCGAATTAGGGGAAACGCGCAGTCAAGACCCTTTCTGTGACACATAGGAGGGCTGTATGGCATACGTAATCGCCGAACCATGCGTCGGCACAAAGGATACTGCATGTGTGGACGTCTGCCCGTGTGACTGCATTCATCCACGTAAAGACGAATCCGAGTTTGCGACTGCACCGCAGCTTTACATTAATCCAGACGATTGCATTGACTGCGGTGCATGCATCCCGGTCTGCCCTTTATCAGCAATCTACCCAATCGGGGATCTTCCAAGAAAATGGGACAGGTTCGCTGAGATTAATGCCCATTGGTACGCGGCAAAGTCGCAAAGTTAAGAGCAGCGACCTTAAGTCGACTATTCGCGCAACATATCAGCCAGACGTAAATCTTGGGTCAGTTCGATTACACGGTCCATGATTAGGGTGCGCGCCGGAAACTAACCTATCGCCCAGCCGCGCGCGGCATAGCTCAGTCGGTTAAGATCGCGAACTCTCCCTGCATTGCCTAAATCGTCGCAACCCGAATACGCCGCCTCGCACCTTCTCCACAGCTTGTTAGACTAATCCAGAGGAATCGCGTCCCCGCGCATGAGCCCCCACGAAACGGATCGCCGCCATCTCGAGCGGCAAATCGTCTACGCGCGCCCGATTATCGTTTTGCTTTCGATTCTGGCGTTGCTCCAACAGCCGGATCCCCAGGCAGCCAAGCGTTCCATCACTTTCCTGGTCGCTTATCTAATCCTTTCTCTCGCAGTCATTCCCCTCGAGCGTTTCCTCCGCAAACGATCCTGGCACCTGCCGATTGCCTGCGATCTTCTGGCTCTCGGCTTTTTCATGTACATCAGCCCGCTTTCCGTTCCCGTCTGGTTTCCCTACCTGTTCGTTTGCTGGGTCGCGGGCATGCGCTGGGGACTCCGCGCCACCATCCCCCTCGCCGGCGCACTAGCTCTAATCCTTGTTCTGCTCACCGCCGTGAAAGGCGAAATCGGCTGGATGCGCGTTATCGCCTGGGTCGGCCTCGTAGGGGGTACCTTCGCAGGCGGCGCTGCCTTGGCCTTTCTGGCCGACCGCAGCCGCCACTTCGCCTCCCAAAACGACTTCTTCTCCCGCATCACAGCAACGCTTCAGGTCGACCAGGGCCTGGCCGAATCCCTGCGCCTTCTCCTCGACGAGCTGGCCCGCGCCTTCCATGTCGAGGTCGCCCTTCTCGCGTATCGCGATACCGACCTCGAACGCATCTACCTCTGGCGCCTGAAAGCCGGCGAAAGCGAGCGCCTCGTCCCCGAAAGCTACTCTCTGGCCCGCGCCGACGGCTTCCTCCTCGACGACATGGACGCCACCGTCTGCTGGAACAGCCTCGAAGGCGCCGGCAGCGGTTTCGGCTGGGATCGCCGCGATGGCCGCCGCCTAGCCACCCTCCCGCGCCTTCCCGGCCCTACCCAGCAGGAGCTCCACATGCGCTCCATGCTTTCCGTGGCCTTTGACCAGATGGGCCAGCCCGCCGGCCGCCTCTTCCTAATCAACAGCCGCAAGCCCTTCGAGCGCCCCGACCTTGCCTGGCTCGAACGCATCTCCCGCCACATCGGCCCCTCGCTAGAAAACGTCTTCCTCCTGCGCCATCTCCGCGCCCGCGCCATTGAAGGCGAGCGCAGTCGCATCTCCCGCGACCTCCACGACGGCATTCTCCAGACCCTCCTCAGCATCGAAATTCAGCTCGACGTCCTTCGCCGCAAAGTTGCCTCCTCTCCCGACCAGGCCGAAGCTAACCTCGGCAACCTCCAGCACACTGTCAAGAATGAGTCCGCCGAGCTCCGCCGTATGGTCACCGACCTGCGCCCTCTCCGCGTCCAGAGCGCCGATCTCGTCGATTTGATGCATGGTTTTGCCGAGCGCTACCGCAACGAATCCACCCTTGCACTTGACGTTATGATTGAATCCGCCGACCTGCACGCTCCCGACCGCGTCTGTCGCGAGATTTTCCAGATTTACCGTGAAGCACTCAACAACATAAAAAAGCATGCTAAGGCTTCCCATGTCGTGGTAAAACTGTCGCAGGACGACAGTCGCATCGTTTTGGTAGTTGACGACAACGGCGAGGGTTTCAGTTTCGCCGGCCGGTTTACCGGGGATGAGCTCGACCGCCTGCGATTGGGTCCGATTTCCATCAAGGAGCGTACGCGTACCGTGGGGGGCCTGTTGACTGTAGAGTCAAACCCCGGCCATGGCGCTCGACTGACTATCGAGGTTCCACTCGGTTGACATGGCCAAAACTAAACAACAAATTCGCGTCCTGCTAGCCGATGACCATGCGATCTTTCGCGATGGCCTCCGCAAACTCCTCGATTCCGACGAGGACATCACCATAGTCGGTGAAGCCCAGAATGGCGCGGAATGTATTAAGCTCCTCGCCAAGCTCAAGCCTGAAATCCTGCTGCTTGATCTCCGCATGCCCGATAAAGACGGCCTCGCCGTCCTCGAAGAAGTCAATTTCGATACCCTGCCCACGCGCGTTATCGTTCTCACCGCCGCCGAAGATGATCGCGACGTAGTCCGCGCCATGCGTCTAGGCGCGCGCGGCGTAGTTCTCAAACAGTCCGCCACGGACCTGCTCGTAAAAAGTATTCACCGCGTTCACGCCGGCGAAATTTGGCTGGACAATCGGATGACCGCCGAGGTCATGAAAGCCTTCTCGAAATCTTCCGAGTCCGGCCCGCGCCGCGAAAAGCCTTTACTCAGCGACCGCGAAAAAGAAATCGTCCAGCTAGTCGCTCAAGGTTTCCGCAACAAAGAAATCGGCGAAAAACTTTTCATCAGCGAGCAAACCGTAAAGAATCACCTGCACAACATCTTCGACAAATTAGGTGTTTCCGATCGCCTCGAGCTCGCCCTCTACGCGATTCACCACCGCCTCATCGACCAGACGTAACACATTTCGAGTCTTACCGAGACCCGCCGTACATCACCTCCTAATCGAACAGTTCGCGCTTGCGTTTACTGCGCCGGCGGTTTGGTCTGCGTGGCTTCTTGGTGCGGCGCGGACGTCTCTCCCCCCTTTGTTGTTATCGCTGACCCCGGTTTCGAGAGTCCCTGCGATTCGTAAAATGCGTTGAAGAAAAACTTGTAAGTGCCATGCGATTGCCCGCGCCACTGTGGCCGGAACCCCAGCAAATAAACGCGCCCCTTGCCGTATTGCACCTCCAGCGCCGCGGCTTTTCCCTGGATGCGCTCCGGATGCAGCAAATATCCGCTCATCAGCGGACTCTCATCCTTCGGATACGCCGCCAGCACGCGCCCCCGCAAGCCGTCCTTTGCCTCAAACGCCGGACCGCGCTCAAACATTACGATCGGATCGTGTGGCAGTCCCCACGTCGCCGAATGCGCCGTATCCTGCACTTCGACGCGCAACAAGCAACCGGAGCAAAAAAACTCCTCATCCTTCACCCCAGCCAGCACATTCTTCACCGGCAAGCCCAGTTGATCGACGGCGAACACCGATGCATTGTTAAACGCGATCAGCGTGCCTCCCGCCAGCACGAACTCTCGCAGCGCCATCACTCCCAGTTCGCCGATCCCGCCCACGTACTCTCCTGGCACGCTTCCGGCTCCGAAACCATTGAAAATTGCTTCTGGCGAGCCATCCGGAATCAGAATGGCATCGAACCTCTCGCGCAAACTTCCAGCCTGAATATCGCCGTTGCGCAACGTGACCGGATCGAACTTGAAATTTTCCAGGATCCACCGTGTCCACCCCTCATCGATGAACGGAACCCACGCGCGATACAACCCGACGCGCGCCTTCTTCACGCTAACTAAATCTTTCGGCGCCGCCGCAACTGCTTTAAGTGCCAGCGAATTTTCCTTGGCAAGTCCGTCGAGTTTGTCGCGCTCGATGCCCGATACCACGATCGCGCCCGCTTCGATCCCGTCAGAAGTTTCGGTTTCGCCAGCCACGAAACTGGCATGTCCTCCGCTCGCCAGCACTTCGTTCAACAGTTTGAAGCTCGCATTAGACTTGTGGCTCAAGACGTATACGCCACCCGTTCCGCCAACGCTCCCCGCGGGCGGAGTGAACTTTTCGAGCTTCTGCAATGCTCCGCGCTCCGCCGCTCCGATCGGTTGCAGCACGGGCGACACCTGTACGCCCATCTGCATCGGCAGCGTCCAGCCCGTAACGTCGTACGGCAATTTCGGCGGACTGCTCGGCGTTTCGCGCAGATCAGGATAGATCTGTGGTTCGAACAATTCCTTCACCAACGGCGAAAACGGCTGATCCATCAGCACCACCCATGTCCCTGGCGCGTATTCGCGGCCGTTCGCGTGGAAAGGCTTCGTCGCTTGCTGCACCTCGATGCCATTGACCATCAGTTTTTGCACCAGCGTGGCTGTAGTTGGCAGATCTCGCTGCTCTCGTGGAATCACGTACCCGAACGGCGCCTCTTTGCGGAACCGTTCGACGTTATCGTGCGCCGCCTGATAGCGGTTATAGAGCAGTTCCTCTCGATATTTAGCAGCCGTGTCTAGCACCGACATCGACGCGCCCTCCATGTAGTTCACCGCGTCGCGCAGCCGCCACCAGCCGCCCTTCCACGGGCTGCTGTAAAACATCTCCGAACGCAACCCGCGCTGCTCCTTCGGGAATTCATCCACCGGATAGAATCTCGGCGTCGCGTACCGGAAAAGCGCCGTCTCCGTGAAAAACGAAATGCTGTTGCGGAATATGTGCGTGTAATCCAGGAATCCCGGATACCAGTTGTCGAAGCCCACCCGGTTGACTGCGCCGGGCATGCCGTGCTCATCCAGATAAGCCGCCATGCTCGTCCCCATGACGCTCAGCCAGCGCGCCATCAGCGGATGAATGTTCGACGAAATCGGCTCGACGAACGGCGGAATGAAAATCCGCGTCGGAAATGGCGCCGTTTGATGGTGACAGTAGAAAATGACGGGATCCCATTCGATCTCCGTCCGCGTAACGTCCTGCGACTCCAGCATATTGTTCATGTAGCCGTCGCGATTGTTGTCGTGCCCCACGTACTCCTGATAGAGGTCCGGCAGCGGGCTGACCTCGTACTTCGTGCCCACGTTTTTGCGGTACCACGCCACGACCTCGTTTTGCCCGTCGGGGTTGAGCGTGGGCCACAGCATCAGAATTACGTTGCTTAAGATCGCGTCGACTTCCGGGTCGTTCTGTGAAGAAACCAGCTTGTAAGCCAGATTGATCGACTGCTGCGCGCCCGCCACTTCCGAAGAATGAAGTCCTCCATCGATGTGCACAATGGCTTTACCTTGCTGCGAAAGCACGTGCGCCTCCGCCTCCGACAAGCCCCGTCCGTCAGCCAGCTTCTGTGAAATCTCTTTATACTTATCCAGGCTGGCGAGATTTTCCGGCGAAGAAATAATTGCGATATCCCAATCGAGGCCCCGAGTTGTTTTGCCCACATTGATCAACTTGACGCGGTTCGAACTTGCCGCGAGCTTGCGGAAATACTCGCGAGACTCATCATAGTTCGCCAGATAAAAGTCATCGCCCGGCTTGTGACCAAGCACGGATTCAGGCGTGGGCACGTTGGGCGACGGATTCACCGTTGCAGCGACTTGCGCGTCACAAGGAATGACGCAAACGAAAACGTACAGGAAAGCAGCAATTCCGGCGAACGCCAGGGCACATCTTTTTGTTTTGAGCATGCCAGAGCATATCTTCGCGATTTTCCAAAGTAAATACCGCTGCTCAGATGACGGCGTTGACTCCTTTTCTGCCCCATCACTTTCTACAGGATTCATGGGATAGACAAGAAAGCCTCCATCCGCGATTGTGGACGTGCGAGGAGAGCAGAGAGACGAGACTCTTCGAGAGATCGAAGAGCCCGGGCTGGGACGGCTCTCTGCTTTCCTCCTTATCCTTCAAGAGAGGCCCGCCATGCCCCTTCGTTGTCCATGGTGTCAAAGCGAACGAACTCGTAGATCCAAAACCCGAGGATTTTTCGAGGCATTCTTGGCCAAACTTTCCGTCAAACCATTTCGTTGCCACGATTGCGATTGCCGCTTTTTCCGCAGGCAGCTTAATCACAAGTCCAAAGCAACCCCGCTCGCAAGGCCGAGTTCGTTCGCATCGCTTCATACCCAGCCAGGCACGCCCGCCGCTTCGCTGCCAAAATAAATGGTGTTCCTCCACAAAGACTTGCCGCCGCGCCTGCTTATCGCGTGAGCCAGGCGCACAGCTGGTCAAAGTTTCTCAGAGCTTGACATCTCGTTCCGTTTCGTATATAACCGAATGGTTGTACAACCCATAGGTTATGCAATGACCTCCTCCGATCGACTTGACGCCACCTTCGCCGCCCTCGCCGACCCCACGCGCCGCGCCATCCTCGCCCGCCTCGCCTCCGGCGACGCCTCTGTCAACGAGCTTGTCGAGCCCTTTTCGATGACTCAGCCCGCCATCTCCAAGCACCTCAAGGTCCTCGAGCGCGCCGGCCTAATCTCGCGCGGCCGCGACGCCCAGCGACGCCCCCGCCACTTTGAAGCCAAGCCCTTTGCAGAAGCCACCGAATGGCTCGAGAAGTACCGCCGCATCTGGGCAGCCAATTTCCAGCGCCTCGACGCCCTTCTCGATCAGCTCAAGCTTCATGAGTCCGAGTCCAAAGGAAAGAGAAAGGTATATTCAAAACGCTAAAGGAGATTTCCCATGGCGAATCCTGAAACACTCAAAGTGACGACGCGAGGCGACAGGGAGATTGTGATGACCCGCGAGTTCAACGCTTCTCGCCGTTTGGTGTTCGACGCCTTCACAAAGCCAGAACTGGTCAAGCAGTGGCTGCTCGGGCCGCCCGGATGGTCAATGCCGGTCTGCGAAATCGATCTGAGGGTGGGCGGCGCCTACCGCTTCGTCTGGCGGCGGGACTCCGACGGAAGTGAGATGGGCATGGGCGGTGTTTATCGCGAGATCGTGCCGCCAGAACGAATTGTCTCTACGGAGGTGTTCGACCAGGCTTGGTACCCGGGCGAGGCGCTGGGCACCGTCGTTTTCTTCGAACTGGGCGGAAAGACCACGGTTACGCAGACGGTGCTCTACCAGTCGAGGGAAGCTCGGGATGGGGTCCTCAAGAGCGGCATGGAAAGTGGCGTGGCTGCGAGCTATGACCGCCTGGCGCAACTAGTGGAATCTCAGGGAGCTCCTGGGATGGAGAAAGGAGCCGGCAAGTCATGAGCGAACAAGCGATGGTCGAAGCGGCAATCAGCGAAAAGGGCCCCGGGCGACGCCTTGGTCGAAGCATCGTCGCCGTGCTTGCGGGAATGATCGTGGGTATCATTCTCTCGTTGGGCACGGACTTTTTGCTTCACAACATCCACGTCTTCCCTCCGTGGGGCGCTTCGATGACCGGCTACGATGCCGCACTCCTGCTTGCGACGATCTATCGCACCATCTACGGCGTATTAGGCAGCTACATCGCTGCCCGCCTCGCTCCCAATCGCTCTATGCTGCATGCCATGATTCTCGGCTTCGTGGGCCTTGCCGTAACTCTCCTTGGCGCTGCAGTAACTTGGAACGGAGGCCCTGCCTTCGGGCCCCACTGGTATCCCGTTGCCCTCGTCGTCCTTGCTCTGCCAGCCGCATGGGCCGGCGGGAAACTCCGCCTCGCACAAGTGAGCGCAACTTCGTCGCAATGAGGGATCTTGCGCGCTGCAACTTCCGCTCGCTGCGAAGCCGTTCGCAATGGGCTTCCACGCTTCACCCCCGTCTCCAACACAGTCTTCATTCCCCCATATTGGCCACTGCGCCAACCATCAAGCGGCTTCGACGTCAAGTCGCACGCCGATTGCCCTCATCATCAGCACTAACGGTATCCCACCCGCAAACGATTCAAGACTTCCAATAAATGTAGTCCGGCGAGAAACCAAGACCTGGCGAATAGGAAACGGAAGGTAAGCCGCGCCTTTATATGAGTATGTATACAAATTTAGAATAAATTATGTCAACGCACCGTCAAGCCTCGACATAACTTTAAGAAAACAAATCCTTAACGGATTGGCATGGGAGCTAGCCTTTCTGGCTCTCTGATTGCATTCCACGATGACTGTCTGAGAAGCGATAGTTTCTGCGGCGCATTCGGTGAATCCGCTAACTCCCGCATTCCAGGCTGGGTACGCCCAGAGTGAGTGCCCAATACTTGTCACCGGGGGATACAGATGGTTTCTCGCCGTAATGTTTTATTTTTTTTCACCCTATTTTGCATCGGTTTGCTCTTCCTTTCCGTGCAATCACTTTCCGCTCAGATCACTTCCGAGAAAGGTGCTATCCGTATCGCATTAACTGACGCCCAAGGCGGCACTGTCGCGGGCGCAAAGGTTTCCGTCACCTCAAAAACAGGTGCTGCTCAGACCAAGGATAGCAATCCTGATGGAAGCACGGTTTTTCCGCTGCTCGATCCGGGTCCCTATGAAATCACAGTTGAGAGCCCAAATTTTAGGCGAACAGTTCTCCATGACGTTGCCGTCCACGTAACTGAAATCACGACCCTAAACATTGTGCTGGAAGTTGGCGCGGTCACCTCCGAAGTGGTCGTTTCTGCCGATGCCGTCCAGGCCATCAACACTAGCAACGCCACACTCGGCAATGTTCTCACCGAAAAAGTCTTGCAGAATCTTCCGCTCGCCACTCGCAATTTCACGTTCTTGTTGGGTCTTAACGCCGGGACCTCTTCGCCGCTGCCCGACGCCACCGAAGCGGGCCGCGGCGAAGCCATGATCTTCGTAGCGGGCCAACGTGGCACGGCCAACAATCTGGTCATCAATGGCACGGACTCCAACGAATTGCTCAGTAATAATTTCAGTACCGTACCAATCCCCTCACCGGACAGCCTCGAAGAATTCCGAGTCCAAACAAGTCTCTACGATGCCTCTCAGGGAAAAACTTCTGGTGGCAACGTCGACGTACTCACCCGAGGTGGCACTTCAGCTTGGCACGGTGAAGCTTATGAATTTTTCCGCAATGACGACATGAATGCGAATTTATATTTCTTTAACTCCAACGATACAGCTCGGCCGGAACTGAAGCAGAACCAATTTGGCGGAAATTTCGGCGGGCCAGTCCCCAAGCTCAAGGACACATTCATCTTCGGCTCGTATGAAGGTACGCGTCAGATCAATGGAGTCGCAGGCTCGGCACAGGCGGCATTTCCCGTATTGCCCGCGCAGCGCACCGAAGCCAATATCGAATCGGCATTTGGACTCGCCCCAGGCTCCCTCAATCCCACCGCTCTGGCGCTTCTCAATGCTCCCGGCAAATTCAACGGCTTCCTGATTCCCTCTGGAACAGGAACTCCCGGTCAGTTCGGTGAAGCTACGTTTTCAGAGCCACTTAACTACACCGAAGATCAGTTCAACCTTAACGTGGATCGCATTATCGGCTCGAAGCACAAAATCTCCGAGCGCTTCTTCTTTTCGAATTCAAACACCATCAATCCTCTTGGTGGCGAGGATGCTCAGAGCGCGGTGAATAACAGCTTTGGAAGCGGCAACACCGAGCCCGTCACGAACCGTCTGGCTACTATCGCCTGGACGTACACGATTTCGCCCAATCTCGTCAATGAAGCGCGCTTCGGCTACAACCGCATCACCTTTTCGAATATGGCCGATCCCACCGCCTCCTTGGCTTCCGTTGGCATGAGCAGATTCAACTCGGCTACGAACCCCGAGATCCCTGTCCTGGCTACGTTTGACATCAATCCCGAATTTGGCGGTCCCTCCACCAATTTTGATCAGCAGGATATCGACAACACTTTTAACTTCGCGGACACGCTGGCATTGACTCACGGGAAGCACACCTTCCGCATGGGAGTTGAATATCGCCGTTACCAAATCAACCTCTTTAACAATTTCGCCGAGAACGGCTTCCTCCTCTTCGATAGCTTCAACGATTTCCTCCAGAGTAATTTCAAGAATGGTGAAACTTTCGTCGGTACCGGCATCACAAACCGTGACTTCCGCGGCAACGATGTAGGCGCTTACTTCCAGGATGATTGGAAGATCACTCGAAGGCTAACGCTAAATCTTGGAATCCGCTACGACTACATGGGCCCGCTGACGGACACGCAGGACCGCTTGGGCAATTTCGATCCCACGCGCCTGGACGTTCCTACGCACCAAAACGCAGGCGAAGGTCTGTTGAACGGATTCGTCTTGCCGCAAGGCGCGAACTTCGGCGCCATTCAGGGCACTCCAGGGGTGTCTCGCTCCACGCTCTTGAGCAACAGCCCCCACAACTTTGCTCCCCGCATCAGCTTGGCCTGGGATCCGAAGGGAGACGGCAAGACTTCCGTTCGCGCAGGCTACGGCATCTATTACATTCGCACGTCGGGCCAAACCCTCCTGCAGCTAATCACCAGCCAGCCATTCTTCCAGTTGTCCGCCCTGCAATTCGGGGGCTCAAATCCAGGTATATCGCTTTCCAATCCATATCCGAATCTGCCGACGGCCAACCAATTCCCAATCTTTTCGACGCCTCCGACATTTACCGGCCTCGACGCGACAGGTGCCCCCGAATTCAACGGCGGGCTCCTGTCTCTTAACCCGTTCGATCGAAACCTTGTTACGCCTTACGTCGGCAACTGGAATGTCACCGTTCAGCGTGAACTTCCAATGCATTTCTTCGTCGAAGTCGGCTACATCGGCTCCGAGGGCGTGCATCTCATAGACAGCCTCCAGCGGAATCAGGCGCTATTGGCGAACGCAGCCAACCCG
This sequence comes from uncultured Acidobacteriota bacterium, assembly GCA_963833345.1. Classification (GTDB taxonomy): domain Bacteria; phylum Acidobacteriota; class Terriglobia; order Acidiferrales; family UBA7541; genus Acidiferrum. The sequence continues at coordinate 6,083,902 of CAWHXI010000002.1, forward strand.
ATCATTGTCGGCGGCCAAAACGGCGTGCCGCAGTCGATCATCACCACGAACTCAGCCAACAACGTGGAGGCTCGCGCTGGCGTACTTGGTTTCGATGCCGGCGGTGGCCTCAATGAGGTCACTGATCTGGGCCACTCCAGTTACAATGCTCTCATCTTCACTGTCAATCGTCGCACTGGAAGCCTCTTCCTCCAGGCTTCCTATACCTATTCCAAATCCATCGACAATGAATCCGGTGGTGCCGACCAGGATCTTGGGGGAGCCAACAGCAACCAACTCGACATCCGCGGTCAACGCGCGGTCTCCGATTTCAACGTTCCGCAACGTCTCGTAGTCGCCTATGAATACGCCATTCCCGGCTTTAAAAACGGATGGAAGAGCTATCCACTCGGCAACTGGTCCATCGGTGGCCTCACCACTTTTCAATCCGGTCTGCCGGCCTCAATCACCTGCCCAGTCTGCGCAGGTAATGTAGGTACTCTTTTCGGAGTATTGCCCGGGTCGACATATCCGAACCTTGTCGGCAATCTAGGAGACCTCGTAAAGAGCGGTCGCCCGGAAAATTTCACCGGCACCAGCCTATTTAACTCCGGCGTCTTGGCTGCCACGCAACCTTTGGCGCCTGGCACGGTCGTTTCTGGACTTAACACCTTAGGTGGCCCGGGCAATCAATCCTTTGTCATAGGCCCAGGCGGCGGCGCGCTCTTCGGCGATCTCGGCAGAAACATCTACCGTGGGCCCTTCCAGCAGAACTGGGACATGTATCTCAGCAAGAAATTCTCACTCACGGAAAAATACAGCCTCACGTTCCGTTCGGAAGCCTTCAACGTTTTCAATCATCCGAACTTCACTGCGCCCGGCACCGCATTCGGGACGCCTACGTTCGGAATTTTTTCCAGCACGATAGGCAATCCGCGTATTCTTCAACTCGCTTTGAAGTTTGACTTTTAGACGTAACTCTCACAAGAATCTTCCGGAGGCCGCATCCTTTTCGTTGCGAAGAGAATGCGGCCTTCGCGTTTTTTCCACACGTTTCCACAGCCTCATTCGCCAATTTCAATCCTGCGTTCGCACAGAGAAAACACGCCAAAAATAGAGCATCCAACCCATTTATTTTCATGATTTTACAAGCACAGTCTCTTACAACCCCTTTGGATTCATGCTCTTACAAATGCCTGGGACTTCGGTCTACGACCTCAACTCAAAACGCGCTCTCTACACCGTCCTAGTACATGCGTACCTTCCAGAATTGAATCGATTTTGTACCCGCAGTCCTATTGTTCCCTAGTCCGCTCCCAGATACACTCTGACTTCGATCAGGAGGTCTTCCTTGACCGGTTCAGAACGCCGCACTACGCAACGCTTTCAAATGCGGCTGCCGCTCACCGTCCGATGGACTACGGGCGCTGCGGTTGGCGAGACAAGCACCGAATCCCGCGACGTCAGTTCGCGTGGCGTCTACTTTTTTCTTTCCAAGGACGTTCGCGAAGGCTCGCCCGTCGAAATTCTCCTGACTCTGCCGAACGAAATCACCTTGGCCGGTCCGGTGCGCGTCCGCTGCCTCGGCCGCGTTCAGCGGACCGAACCGCGCGACGAAGGCGCCATTGGCGTCGTCGCCGCCATCGAACGGTATGAATTTCTCCGCGGCGAAAACGACTCGAAGTAACAGCTTCTCGCCGCCGCAGTTTCGCGTTCCGGCTGCCTCCCGCAGCAACCGGACCGAGGAGTAGCAAGACTTCTTACAAATTTTTTGAAGCAACGGCATCGCCGAAGAAACCGCGATCGCGGCCTGCGGCGCGTCCAGAAGGACAGAATTTCTCACAGGTTTCTTGCTCGCTCACTGCGGAGGCGGGCAGGATAAGCCGGGGTCCCTCGGCCCCTCAGCGGAGTGCCCCGGCTGCTTTTTTTCCTCCCCATTCCTATCATTCGTTGAACAATTCCCCCCGCGCGTCATCCCCAGCCTCCTCGCTCCGGCCGAGCTGCCTCGGGCGTCCTCGTCTTGCCATTCACCGCAGGCCGCATCTTCCCTGCCGCCATCTTCTCCAGCGCTCGCAGCCGCTCCTTCAGTTCGCCGCTCTCCAGCCGGCCCTCGCGGTACAGCCACCGCAGGAAATCTTCCGCCCGCCGCTCCCCTTTCTGTGAATTGCATTAATTGCATTCCGAGCAGCTCGATAACAGGTTGCGATAACCATTCCATCCCATCCTCGCCTGCGGAATGATGTGATCGATGCACCGCGTCGCCGATGTAACCCGCCGCAGGCAGTAAAAACAGTAGCCGTCCTCGCGCGCGTGGATCGCTTCCCGCAGCGCCCGGTTTCCCAGAAAGTCGGCTTTCTCCAGATTGGCCGCGCCACGCAAACGCTTTGCCCCTCGCCCTGCGGTTTTTCTCGCCCGCAATCCGCGCACCTCGGCCGGCAAGCGCACTTCAATCGTGTGTCCTCGTTTGCTTTTTTCGGCCAGCCGCAAAGCGCCCTTGGCCGCCAGCCGCCGCACTCCACCAACCTAGCTGCGGCCCTTGTGGCCGTTCCGAACCTGTAGCCGCGGTCTTCAGACCGCGGGCTCTTTCCCGGTTTCAGCTGCGCAGACGCATCGCCAGCGCTCCACCAACGAAAGGCCGAAACTTTCGTGTCCAGGTCCGCGTATAGGTTTCAGGAAGAAGCACGCTTTATTCCCCCCTGGATAACACTGTTGATGGTCGCCCTGCCGTTGCTAAGGAGGTTGCCCTCCTCACCGAGGAGCAGACACGCATTTACGAGGAGAATATCAAATGAAACAGAACCTCATGTTGCCCATCGCCTCTCTGCTCTTGATCCTGTTGATGACGCTGCACCTGACCAGCGATACGACCCACGCCAGGCCCGGGACGCCCGAGGCAGGGGGCTCAACCCTCGTTGCAGTGCCTGTCCTGGCCCTCTGGCTGTGCGGAGCGCTGCTGCTCGCGGAACGCCGGTCGGGCCACATCATCATGCTCGTCGGGTCGCTCATTGGGATCGCCGTGCCGGTCGTCCACGCGATGAGCCCAGCAGGCATATTCCACGGCGCGATCGCCAGGTCCAGCCCAGCCTTCTTGTTTGTTTGGACGCTTCACGCGCTGGGCGTGATTGGCCTGTTCACCTTTATCCTCGCAGTGCGCGGATTGTGGAGCCTGCGGCGGGGCCAGCCCCGCGATTAAGGAGCGCAAAACGTCTTTGGAACCAAAGTGGGTCGAACTCCGTATATTCGGTACACCATGAGACGGGCGGGGCGGTTCAAGCGCCAGATAACCGTCAGGGAGAGAGGCATCATGAAGAAGAGCAAAACTTTACTACAGGGCTGGCTTCCGGCGGCCGCGGTTTGCATCGCGATGTTTTTCCTGGTGGCTGGTGTGCCCGCGCAGGCGCAGGGCGAAAAGCGCACGGTCTTCGCGCCGGACGATTTTCATTGGCAAGGCGCCCTGAAGGCCGGGCAGACGCTGGAAGTGATCAACACTAATGGCGAGATTGACGCCGGCCGCGCTTCCGGGGATGCAGCGCGTGTCGCAGGCGTGCGCGGGGGCAGTGATGACGACCACGAACTGTTCATCGAAGTGGTCGAGTACGCGGATGGAGTCACGGTCTGCGCCGTCTACGCGAAGGATCGCACGCCGGGGCGCTGCCACCGCGGCGGCGTGTCGTCGGAGTCCGGCAACTGGTGGCATGGTGGGCATCACGCCAAGATTAGCTTTGACGTGCAAGTGCCGCGCGGCGTGCGGCTCAATGCGTTGACCACTAATGGCCGCGTCCATTGCCTGAACCTGGACAGCGTCGTGCAGGCGGCGTCGACGAACGGCGACGTAGAAGTCTCGACCAGCGAGTGGGCATCCGCCAAGACCACCAACGGTGGCGTGCGCGTGTCCATGGGCAACGCCAAGTGGAGCGGCGAGTTAGAGCTGCTGACCACCAATGGCAGTGTAGATGTCACGCTGCCGTCTTCCGCCGAATTCAAAGTGGATGCCAGCACCACCAATGGAGGGATTCGGACGGACTTTCCTATTACCGTACAGGGCCGCTTCGGCCCCAAGTCGCTCTCCGGCACGGTGGGCGGAGGCGGGCGAGATTTGAAGGTCGCCACAACCAACGGCGGCATTGAGCTGAAGAAGAGCTAAGCGGGGCAATTCGTACTCCGTCGCCGTGCTCCTCGCGGTCGATGCGTTGAAACAAAAAACCGGAAAGAAAAACCCGCACCCTGAAAACCGCAGGGATGCGGCACCCCGTCAAACGCCTGCGGCACCCGGCAGGGTTCCGGCACCTGAGTTTCCACATCTTTTGGTACTTGTTTTCAGAATGAAGCGAGCGTATATCTCGACTAGAAAACGTGTCGAACCTCACCAAAACGGTCGAGTGGCTCACGAGTCACAGCGGTCTGGCCACATGGGGGACTCTCCTTGTGGGGTTTGCAATGTTCCTTGTAGCGCTGAAGACCTACCTCAAGAAGTACCCCTTTAAAAAAATCCCAAACCGCGCTAGCACGCTCTCACGTCGGGTTAAGGACGCGCTAGCGCGGCTTGCTAGCTTCGTGAGAACTGTCCTTTTAAAAAAAACCAAAACGGGCGGTGGTCAAAAGTGGGAGAAAGTCTGGTCGCGTAAGGGTGATTCTTCAAAGAGCCTTGCGTGCCTGGATGCTACGCCCTCCCTCGGCGGACACTCGCGCACGTTCGGTTTTAAAAAAATCAGTTTTGCTGGTCAGCAGTACTTTTCACCAGCGTTTTAGGAGCTTGGGTTGGGAATTAAATGCTGGGCTTAGTGGCCTACCCCTTCAACCCAAATACCGCCATCACCACCGCCGGGTGCCCCAGGTAGCGCTTTTCTGCCTGGGTGTCGGCCTTATGGCCGAGGAATTTCCAGTTGTTTGCAGATGGCCCGAACCGTCCCCTCTTTGATTTCGCGATGGCGCGGGACGCTGGCGATCTTGTGCAAGGTAGGATTGAACCAAATGCTATGCGCACCACCTTCGCGATACTAAACGCAACCTTAGTGCGCAGATGGCATTCCAATTCCGCGAGTTTCATGCTTCCGCTATTTCGAAAACCTCGCGCACAGCGTGTGAGGAAAGGCCTTTTTCCGCAAGCTCGCGCTGGCACTGCAGCGCCAGCTTGAACGCGTCCGCAAGATTCGCTTTAGCCTCTTCGATGGTCTCGTCTTGCGAAATCGCGACGGGAAACTCTTCCACAAAACAAGTATAGCCGCCCTCTATGGCGGGTTCAAAAACAGGCGGGTGGGCGACCACCGGCGGCGACTGCCCGTATCGCATTACATTGTGAGGACGGCGCGGAAGCGGGTCATGCCCTCCGCAACGCGCTCGTAGGCCTTTGCAGCTTCGGCCAATGGGTACGTTTCAATTATCGATTTGACTTTTCCCTGGGCCACGTAATCCAGGGCTTCGTAGAGATATTCGGGGCCATTCTGCTGGCTGCCGATGATTTTGATGCGCTTGAAGAGCAACTCGATCAGCGAGATCGAAAGCGGTTCGGCGTCGGCGCCCATAACGATGAACCTGCCATCCGGGCGCAGACCCTGAATGCTGTCCATCATGGATTTGGTCGAGTTGGAGGTGCTGAGAATGATGTCAGCGCCGCCTGCCGCGGTGAGGCTCTTTCCGTCGCGGACGATTTCGTCCGCGCCCAACTCGCGAATCATCTTGTCCTTATCGGGAGAGTGCGAAATCGCGATGGTCTCGAAGCCCGCAGCCTTCGCATATTGCACCGCAAGGTGCCCAAGCCCACCGATTCCAAGCACGGCCACCCGCTCGTGCGGCTCCGGATCGGCCCAGCGGAGCCCGCTATAAACGGTATACCCCGCGCAAAAGATCGGCGCCGCTTGCTCGTAGGAAACCTTGTCGGGAATCAGATAGGTTGCGTCGGCGTTCATCAGCATGTACTCGGCGTGACCGCCTTGCGTATCGGCTCCCGTGCCCTTCATATAGGGGCAGAACATCCTGCGGCCGCGCTGGCACCATTCGCAGCGCCCGCAGGTGGATTGAATCCACGCCGAACCGACGCGGTCTCCTACCTTGCGAATGGTCACATCAGGAGCTGCGGCAACGATCTCGCCCACCGGCTCGTGGCCAAGGATTCGAGGAAATTGTCCCGGAAGATGTCCAAGCGTTTGGTGGACATCGGTGTAGCAGATGCCGCTTGCATGCATTTTCACGAGCACTTGACCTATTGCCGGTTCAGGCCGAGGAACATCTTTGATCTGCCAGGAACTGCTCACGGCGGGCACGACTGCGGCTTTCATAGCACTTCCTCCCAGCGCAGTTCGATGCGAGAGGAGTTGTGGTCGGTACATGATTTTGGCCGCCAAAATCTTTCCTGAACGCCAATACCTGTTTCGGCAGCACGCCGCCGACGCCGGTAGACGCGCCGAGATGCCCTCCTACAATGGAATGGGCCACTCCGGATGCGCTGCCCCAAATGCCAATTCGATCATCCATTTCAGACCACCGAGTGTCTGAAGTGCGGAATCGTTTTCTCGCGCTACAAGGCGGCGTTGGAAAGCGCCGCGAACCAGGTTGGTCCGGACGTCGCGGTGGCCGTGTCCGCTCCTCAGGTACTGGCGGGGCCTGCTACTGCTGTCAACGACGCCCTTAGCCGCACCGATGCTCGGACCGAGTTGAAGTACCGCATCCTCGCGCTTCCGTTGGCATTGCTTCTGGCGCGCTTGGTCGCGGGCACGCCTCTGCGCATAGCGGCAGCCATGCTTGCCATGGTGCTGCACGAAAGCGGGCACGCCATCACCGCGTGGCTCACCGGCCGCTGGGCCGTGCCCCTGCTCTGGGTTACCCCGCACGGCCAAGAACGCTCCTGGGGGATCGTTCTGCTTGTGACCGCCGCCATTCTCTTTGGCGGATTTCTGGCGTGGAAAGCGGAGCGCTGGGGATGGGTTCTTGCCGCCGGCGCGGTGCTCCTCCTGCAACTGATCGTTCTGTCTTCGCCGGCAGAAGCGCTGATCGTTTTTTTCGGCGATGGTGGCGCCCTCGTGCTGGCCACCCTGCTGATGGCGACGTTTTACGCGCCGCGCGAAAGCCGGCTGTATAAGAGCTGGGGCCTGCGCTGGGGATTGCTCGCCATCGGAGCCCTAAGCTTCATGCACGTTTTTCTGATGTGGAGAGGGCCGCTCGAAGATCTTCCGTTCGGCGAGATCGAGGGCGTGAACCTTTCCGATCCCAGCCTGCTCACCGAAATGTACGGATGGACGGTCCTGCAAATGGTCGATCGTTACGTACGGCTAGGGACGTTCTGCCTCGTGGCCCTGCTCGCGCTCTACGTTTGGGGATTGGTCTCCGCGTACCTCGACTTGCGACGGAGCCCGGCTGCGTAGAAGCGCGGGAAACCGAAGCACGCCGAGAAATCCACAGGGAGCAGTTACCTCTGCGCGTCCTGTCCTTTTGGGCAGGCGATTTTCGTGTGTGTTGTGGGGGATGATGGATTCGCCCAGCAGCGATTCAGCACAAGCAAGCCGGCGATTCGAACCGGTCACACTCGGCGACTGTGGGCCTCAGTGTGGGCGCCATGAACGGAAAAATGGCTGCCATCCTTTCGAGTGGGGGAAAGTTTCAAGATGCTCGCGGAAATGCATGACAAGCAGAATCAACTCTCCAATGGAGTTTCTGCTGAAGAAGCTACTGGGTCGATTTCTCTTCTTGATCTGGCCGAGATTCTCGACCAGCACAAAATCTGGGTGGAATCCGGCGGGGAATCCGGAGTCAAGGCGGATCTTTGCGGAGTCAATCTTTCCCACTCGGATCTTACTGGGGTCAACCTCGAAGGAGCTTTTATTCAGCGCGCGAATTTAATTGGCGCGGATCTTTCGATGGCTAATTTGAGAGGAGCTAGTCTGGTCCAGGCTGATTTGCGAGAAGCCAATTTACTCGGCACCGAATTAAGGGGTGCAAATTTGATGGGCGCGAACCTCTATGGCGCGGAAGGCGTCTGGGTCGGTCGCCTTGGAGGAACGAATCTTTTCGACGCCATTCTTCCGGAAACAATCGCATCCTTCGACAGCACAAAAGCAATTTCCGATGCTTCAAAAGTCGCGCGATGGTTTTATTTCTTAATCCTCGGCGCGAGTCTTGTCTGCATCGCACTGGTCGGCTTGACGACTGACGTGCGCCTAGTTGTCGATGCTTCCGCGATTCCCGTAGCCCGTTTCCCCAAAATTCTGTCGATGACCAGTTTTTATTTGGGCGCCCCGCTCGTACTCTTCATCTTGTATCTCCGCTTTCATTTCCTGCTGCTGCGCTTGTGGGGAAGCATGTCCGGGCTGCCTGCGGTATTCAAGGATGGGCAAACGCTGGAAAAAGACGGGCCGTGGTACTTGATGGGGCTGGTAAGACGGCATTTCCGTTGGATGCGCGAAGGTCGCTCGCCTTTTTGGGTGTTGGAGACGATCGTAGCGACGGTGCTGGCCTATTGGGTCGTACCGGCCACCCTCTTCTTGTTTTGGTTGCGTTATCTGGTGCGCCAGGATTTTCGCGGAACGCTGTTGCACGCATTTCTCTTGACGCTCTCCGTGGCCGCTGCGACGTGTGTTCCGACGATCGTCGCGCGCGTGCTGCAACCCGGTGATTTGTTGCGGCAGAAGTCGAAGAACCTATTGCGATTGAGCTTTGCTACCGCGCGCGTGGCCCTACTGACAGGTTGTGCATTGCTGATTTTCTCGCTCGGAGTGAACCGCGGTTTGCCCTCCGACAGCAACATAGCCACGCAACACTCGCAGGCAAGTTTGCTGAGGTGGGCCTCGGAAGCGATGCAGTCGATCGGCTACAGGCCATACGCAGAACTGACAGAAGCGACGCTCTCCGGCCCGCCGCCGCACGGGAATTGGAGTGAAGAAGCTCTCGCGTCCGTCCCGGGAGCGAAACTGAACGAAATGAATTTGCGATTCGCGCGAGCCTACAAGGCCTATCTCGTGAACGCCAAGCTCTGGCGTGCCAACCTCGAAGGCGCTTACCTTTCCGAAGCCGACATGCGCGGCGCCAATTTGCGCGAAGCCGTTTTGCGAGATGCAATTTTAGATCGTGTCCAAGCGTCGAAAACGGTGATGGTCTCCGCGGACGCGACCCGCGTGAACTTCACAGGTGCTGATCTCCGCGGTGCTGATATGTCCTTCGCCACACTCGAGAACGCCCTGCTTTCGAACGCGAAACTCGCCGGCGCCTCGCTCTATGCCGTAAATCTTCGCAACGCTCAAATGTTGCGCACCGACCTGACACGCGCTGACATGCGAGACACGAAAATGGAGCATGCGATCCTGTCGTTTGCGATTCTGGAGCAGACCGATCTCTCCTCAGCAAAATTGCTCGAAGCCAACATGACCGGCGCTCAATTCAAAGGAACGATTTTGATGGACGCAGACCTGCGAAACGCGGATTTGCGCGGGGCGTTTTTCAACGGGGCTATTTTTCGCGGAACAGAAATCACCGGCGCAAATGTAGCAGGGGCAGACATGCGCGGAGCGCTAGGGCTGACAGCTGACCAAGTCTGCTCAACGCATGGCTGGCAGGCCGCTCAGTTCGACGCAGATGTCCTCGCGCAAACGCGAAGCCTTTGCGGCGCCGGGCACTAATTCTTCGAAGTCCGTCAGTTCCGGCCAACACAACTCACCCTCCATCACAAAGCACCACGGCTCTCGCGGTTCTTTTTCAGGTTCTAGCCATCCGTGGTCTCTCGAATTTTCTCTCAAGAGTCGGGATAACGCATCTCACTTCATCCTCTACGCGCTTCCCTGTATGGTGCGACCCTCCCCAGCCATTTACCATTCCGCTGAAACTCACCGGGACAACCGGCTGAGGAAGGAGGTCGCTGACTGATGCCATTACTAACGGTAGTGACGGTTTTGATCGTCGTGGGTGTTCTGCTCTGGCTAGTCAACCGATTCATTCCGATGCAGGGAACGATTAAGTCCATTTTGAACGCCGTTGTGGTGATCGTTGTGGTGCTGTGGCTCTTGAATGTATTTGGACTTTTTAGTTCCTTTTCCCATATCCGCGTTGGTAGCTAGCTCAATTGCTGTGCTCTTCAATTGGTTTACGCAAGGGATCGGGCCCTGCCCTCTTCGGCTAATGTTTTCAAGAGGGAGCCGTTCTTCTGCATTAGCGGGCCTGGCTATGGATCGCTGATAGGCCCGCGCGCCAAGACGCTTTTCCGGAGCGTTACTTCGATTTCGATTGGTTGCGTAGCGCGGCGAGAATCCACTTTTGCAGAACGACCCGGCAGTGAGGCTTAAGCTCGCGAAACTCCACGCCCATACCCACGGCTGGTTTGACGTAGATCACCGTTCCTTTCGCCTCGAAGTATTCATTTGCATAGAAAATTTTCACAAACACCGGCGATAGCTCGGCGAAGGGTGCGGGCGTCTCAAGATAACAACCGTGAAGGCTGATTTCCGTTGCGCGAACGTTGACAGTGGCACTGGGCGAGCCTTCCGGGGCGATCTCGGCGTTCGCGTTGAACGAAAATCTGAAACCGCGGCGGTCTGGATTCATGGCTTCTAGCCTAATGTATGGGGATTGCTATTGTCGCTCGCAGGATGAAACGTTCGTTGCGAATTGCATAACATGAACATCGGCGGTCAAAATGAACGCCGCTGGAACTGACCATTGGTTGCCAGGGTGATTTCCGACATTCTCGCCGACGGTCGGACCACGACTCATTTGACGCGAAGTGTCGCCTTTCGGTATGCGCTCAACCGCGAGGGCCACCTGTCAATCTTGCCAGTTACGCACATTTTAGTCTGCGCTAGGGTACCTCACGGTCAAATGCCAACAGGAATGCACCAACGGGGTCTATGCGAGCATTGTCACATCTCGAGGACCGGGTTTTCGCTCTGCCTTAACATCTTGCTAATCTGCAGCTTATGCGCTCTCTCAGGCATGCCGGCAATTGCACAGGAACCCAAAAAGATAGAACCGACGGCATCTAGCCCGGGTCAAGAGGACAAACCCACTCCACCGCAGGCGGTTGACCAGCCTCAGCAGCCAGCCGCGCCTGCCCAGCCAGAGCCGCAGCCGAAAAAAAAGAAGAAGTTCGCCATTCCTGCTGGGATTGTAGTCGCGCCCCTTCCGATTTCCAGTCCCGCCCTCGGTTCAGGGATGACCCCCGTACTCGGCTATATCTTCCCCTTTAGCAAGCACGACAAGGTTTCTCCCCCGTCCACTATTGGCGTGGCGGGCCTCTTTACGGACAACGGCAGCCGCGGATTCGCCGTGGGGGGCCAGCTCTTCCTGGATGAGAACAGGTATGAAATCACCTCTGGCTTCATCCATGGCAATGCAAATTACAACATTTACAGCAGCGAACTCCTCCCCGGCCTGAAGCTGCCCCTCAATCAAACCGGCGAAGCGTTCCTCGGGGAATTCCTCCGCCGACTTTTCTGGAAGTTTTTCGCGGGCCCACGAGTTATCTCAGGCAATTCGTTTATTACGGTCCGCCCCAATAATGTCACCAACTTTCCGCTCCCCTCGGGCCTCGGGCTCCACACCACCCTCACCGCCATAGGCGTGAAGCTGACGCGCGATACTCGCCCCAATCACTTCTATCCCGTGAGTGGAACCTTTTTCACTTTTAGCTCGGATTTCTTCTCCCAGGATTTAGGCAGCAAGTATTCCTTCCAATCGTACAGAAGTCAGTTCGATAAATATTGGAGTTTGAGCAATAAGCAGGTCCTGGCCTATGACGCCGATTTCTGCGGCACTTCCGGAAAACCTCCCTTCTATGGGAACTGTATCTATGGCACGAACAATGAATTGCGGGGCTATACGGCGGGGCGATACTTCACGCGCTACACGCTCGCAACACAATTGGAGTATCGCTTGGTCTTGCCGAAGCGGTTTGGCTTGGTCATATTCGGCGGCCTCGGCGGGGTGATCCCTGGCGGGAGTCAGTTGTCACAGCAAGTGCAGAGTAGTCACTTTCTGCCCAGCGGTGGGGGCGGTCTGCGGTTCGAATTGAGTAAAAAGTATCATGTGAATCTTCGCGCCGACATCGCCCAGGGCAGAGACGGCCACACATTCGGCATGGGGGTTGGTGAGGCGTTCTAGCCAGGCGGCGAACTCTCGCGCTACACCTGGAGACTGCGCAGGTACGGAACGCTGGCTTTCATGAAGTCGAAATTCATTTCGACGAAGTAATTCTGGACGCCGCCCGTCTTTGCCGCAGTGAAGATTTTCTTCCAGTCGAGAGTTCCTTCTCCCACCGGCACGATTTTTTTGGTGGTGGAGGACCACCCTTGGACGTGCATGGAGAAAAAACGGCCAGGATATTTCATGAAATACTCAGCGGCGTCGAACCCTTCGCTGATGGTCGAAACCTGGAACTGGAAATTGACGAACTTGGGATCGAGAAGGCCGATCAGGATGTCGTAAGTTCGTTTGCCGTCAACCGAGGACGTCTCAAAGTTCTCGTTATGAAGCCCTTGGCGAATGCCCGCCGCGGCAGCCTTTTCGCCCATTTTGTTGTATTCATCGGCGGCGCGTTTGACGTCGTCCATCGTCGGCTTTTTGGGACCGTCGAGACTGGCGACGAGCATCTGGGTGAGGCCGAGATCTTTGGCCCACGCAATTCGGCCGGCCTGATCTTTTCGCAGCTCTTCCATGCCGAAGTGCGAGCTGATGCAAGTGACACCCCAATCGTTCAACATTTTCTTGAGCTCGGAGCCTTTGTATTTGGCGAGGCCGCCAAAGCCGGAATCGTCGTACCCGACCGGTGAGCAAAGTTCGATGGTTTCAAACCCAGCGGCGGCAAGTTGCTTGATCGTCCCGGGGAAGTCTTTTGCAATGCCTTCTCTAACTGGCCAGGTTTGGCAGCCGATCGGCAGGCCTAGAGGATTGGCGTGGAGTTCGAATGCCGTGGGGGAAAGGAGACTGGCTGCGGCGACCTGAGTCGCAGTAACTTTCATGAACGCTCTTCTCGAAAGCTCGGACATTAAGATCTCCTCATTTTTTTGTTTTCGATATCGTCGTGGTAGGGCCGGGTCTTGATTACCCTGTAAGGCCCCTCCCGCTTGAGCCCGCGCAAGAGCTAAGAACACGCGCCTTCTGTCATTTCTCTTCGCCAAAGAGCTTGATGTCTTCAGGGCCTTCTTGAAGAGGACCGGTGTTGCGGCCCTGCACTAGCTCGCGAATTTGCGCGACGATATCCGGATTAGCGAGCGTGGTGATATCGCCGGTGTCCATGTGATTCGAAATGGCGGCCAGGACGCGGCGCATGATTTTACCGGAGCGCGTTTTAGGCATGTCCGGGACGATGTGGACCCGCTGGGGGCGCGCGATTTTCCCGATCATGGTTTCAATCGTGGAAATCACTTTGTCCTGTATCGCCTTATTCGAAGGAACACCGGGCTTCAGCGAAATGTAGACTTCGGGCACTCGGCCCTTGATTTCGTCAACAACGGGAACGACCGCGGCTTCCGCGATCTCCGTGATGCTCAGGCATGCGGATTCAACTTCTTTCGTGCCGAGACGATGCCCCGCCACGTTGATCACGTCATCGACGCGGCCGAGGATGCGGTAGTAACCGTCAGCGGGGAGAACGGCGCCATCAGCGGCGTAGTAAGGCCAATCGCGCCAGTCTTTGCTCTTGGGATTTTTGCAATATTTTTTATAGTACTGATTGACGAAACGATCCGAGCTGCCCCAAATCGTTTGCATGATCCCCGGCCATGGATTGCGAATGCAGATGTTTCCGGCTTTGCCCGAACCGGGTTTTACTTCTTCTCCATTCTCATCCCAGATCACGGGATAAATGCCGAGCACCGGCGGACCCGCGCTTCCGGGCTTCATCGGATCTAGGGCAGGTTTCGTGCTGCAGAGGAAGCCGCCCGTTTCCGTTTGCCACCAAGTGTCCACAATGACCGCTTCACCTTTGCCCACCGTTTCGTAATACCACCGCCAGACTTCCGGTTCGATCGGCTCGCCGACGGTGGTCATGTGCTTGAAGTGATAGTTGTATTTTTTCGGCTCGTCGCCACCAGCTTTGCGCAGCATTCGAATGGCGGTCGGCGAAGTGTGGAAGATGTTTACGTCGAGACGCTCAGCGATGCGCCACGGCCGCGCAGCGTCGGGGAATTGCGGTACGCCTTCATAGAGAACACTGGTAGCGCCGAGGGCCAGCGGGCCGTACACAATGTAGGAGTGCCCGGTAATCCACCCGATGTCCGCCATGCACCAGTAAACGTCTTCGGGATGAATGTCTTGGTAATACTTTGAGGTTCCAGCGGCATAAGCGAGATAACCGCCGGTGCGGTGCTGGCAGCCCTTGGGTTTGCCGGTAGTGCCGCTGGTGTACATCAGAAAAAGCGGCGCTTCCGCGTCCTGTGCGATGGGCTCCACGATTTGGTTGCGATAGTCCTTGAGGACATCGTCCACAAAGTAGTCGCGGTCCATGATCATGGGGGATTCGGAGCGGAAGTGCCCAGCGTAGCGGCGCCAGAAAAGCACTTTGTCGATGTGCTGACCTTCTTTTTTAGCGGTGGCCACCGCGATATCGGCGCTGGGCTTGTGATCGACCCATTTGCCATTACGGTGATATCCATCAGCGTAGATAAGCACGCGGCTGCCCGAATCAGCGGCGCGAAGGCCGCAAGCTTCTCCGCTGAAGCCGCCGAAGACCACGGAGTGGACGACGCCCAGCCGCGCGCACGCCAGCATAGTGATCGGCAACTCGGGAATCATGGGCATGTGAATCGTGACGCGGTCGCCAGTTTCGAGTCCGGCAAAATCGCGCAGCATCGCGGCGACTTCATTTACGCGCTTGTAGAGCTCTTGGTATGTGATAACGGTCGCGGATTCGTTTTCTGGTTCGGGGACGAAAATCAAAGCGGCTTTGTTTTTGTGTTTGGCGAGATGGCGGTCCACGCAGTTGTAGCAGGCGTTCAGTTTTCCCCCGACAAACCATTTCCAAAAGGGAGGGTTGGATGTGTCGAGAGTCTTGCGCCAGGTTTTGTCCCAATCGAGTAGCTTCGCGTATATATCGAAGCATTCAGGGAAATGTTTTTCGCTGAATTTTTTTACAAAAGCGGGATCGGCAAGATTGGCCTGAGCGATAAATTTCTTGGAAGGGTAGAAGTACTCCTCTTCTTTCCAATGGACGGCAATCTGCGCTTCGGTGAGTTTGCTTTTGCTGTTCGACGCCTTCGCTTTTGTCTTCTGGCGAGCTTTGGCCACGGCAACAACTCCCCTTGAAAGTTCGATTTCGGTTGTGACTCTACAACGAGGACAGTATGGTTCGGGCAAGCTCATTTCCTTGGTGGAGTGTGCTTGCCCGCCAAAAATGATGCTCCCGCGAGGGCGGGGGAGTCAATCCGCGCAGCCATTTGGAATGCGTCGACTCGCTACTTCATGCCGCCGACTTCATCCCAAATCTTGTGACCGTAAGTTTCCTTGAGCAAGATGCTTCCTAAGACCAGAGTGATGCTGGCGACAATCATCGGGTAGTAGAGACCAGCATAGATGTTGCCTGTGGCCGCGCAGACGGATAGCCCGATCAGTGGCACCAGCCCTCCGAAGACACCGTTGCCGATGTGATAAGGCAAGGAGAGGGATGTGTAACGGATTTTGGCAGGGAAGGCCTCGACCAGATACGCCGCAATGGGCCCATAAATCATGCAAACGTAAACAACTTGAATGAACACGAGAAGCACAAGCAGGGGGACATTAGGACTGGGTGCTTCCTTCGCCGCAACCAGCGCACCGCTAGCATCGGTGGTCATGGGGGTCAACGCGATCGCGCCGGTAACCTTGTTTTTCGCCGATTTGACGGTGACGATGTTATTTCCCGCTGCGGCGGTCATGGCTTTGTAGATGGGGATGTAAGTGGAAACGGCGAGCAAGCAGGCGAGCATCATGATCCATTTCCGCCCTATCTTGTCGGACAGCGATCCGAAGAGCGTAAAGAATGGCATGGCGCACAGCAATGCGATGGCGACGATGATGTTGGATGTTTTGCCGTTCACTTTGAGTACGGTCTGCAGATAAAACAATGCGTAGAACTGGCCGGTGTACCAAACAACGCCTTGCCCGGCGGTCGCGCCGAAGAGCGAAATCAAAACGCGCTTCAGGTTTTCCCATTTTGCAAAGGCATCTGTAAGTGGCTGCGTGGAAGTCATCCCAGCGCTCTTGATCTGACTGAAGATGGGCGATTCCTTCATCTTCAACCGAATGTAAAGAGAGACAGTGACCAGGACGATGGAGATAAGGAAAGGAATGCGCCAGCCCCAGCTCTTAAAGTCGTCTGCGCTCATGGCTTGCTGCGTGCCGAGGATGACGAGTAACGATACGAAAAGGCCGAGCGTTGCCGTAATTTGGATGAAGCTGGTGTAGAAGCCGCGCTTGCCATCGGGGACATGCTCGGCGACATAGACAGTTGCACCGCCATACTCGCCGCCAAGCGCCAGCCCCTGCAAGACACGAATGAGCAAAAGACAAATTGGCGCGAACCATCCGGCAGTCGCGAACGTGGGGAGGAATCCGATGAGCGCCGTTGCGCCACCCATGATCGAGAGTGTGACGATGAACGCGTATTTGCGGCCCACAATGTCGCCGATGCGGCCGAAAAAGAGCGCACCGAAAGGACGAACAAGGAAGCCAACGGCAAAGGTCGAGAGATAGGCGATCAAGGCGATGGTGTCGTTGCCAGCCGGATAGAATTTCGGAGAGAGAACGGCGGCGAGACTGCCAAAGATGTAGAAGTCGTACCACTCGATCATCGTCCCGACTGCGGAGGCGAGAATTACTTTGGGGATACTGTCGCTTCCTGTTCCGCTGGCTGGGACTACGTTTGCCTGACTGGCCATGCTTCCTCCCGTTGAACTACGGCCTGCCGGTATTATTGGTCGTGCGCACACGAACGCACTTCCAAGCGGCCTCAAGACACACTTTTACCTGAGTTGTGATTCCTTCCTCTTGAATCCCCCCTGTGACCCGCAATGGGTGCGAGTCAGGCATTCAGTGGCGGAAGGTCGGTAAATCGCACCGTTCATATACGGCCCTGCGCGCGTTGTCAAGAAATGACTTAGGCGCATCGGATGGCGCAGCAGTTCTTCACATGCCTGGGTGAAAAGCCGAGAGCCCAAGGAGCTGGCGCTGGAGTGAGGAGAGGGAATCGTGATAAAAGGTCTGCTTGAACTTACACAACGCTATATTTTTGTTTTTTGCCGGGGCACTGGGCGGGGCTATTAACGCCGTCGCTGGCGGCGGCAGTTTTGTGGCGTTTCCGGCGCTCATGTTCACGGGAGTGCCACCCGTGTCAGCAAATGCCACAAACACGCTGGCGCTTTGGGTCGGCGTCACGGCCAGCGGCGGGGCGTACCGGAATCGACTGAGTATTTCGCGCCGGGTGATGATTCCCCTGATTGTGACCAGCGTGATTGGCGGGCTTGCGGGCGCTTTCCTTCTGATCAAAACACCAGCGCAGACTTTTTTGAAGGTTATGCCGTGGCTGATGCTCGGCGCAACGCTTTTGTTTGCCTTCGGCAAACACCTGACGGGACGCATCGCCGCTGGAATTTCCAGCGACGCGAGCCGGGGAGCGATCACGGGCGCTTCAGTTTTTGAGCTGGTTGTGGCGGTCTACGGAGGTTATTTCGGCGGCGGGATAGGAATCATGAATCTGGCGATGCTGGCCGCGATGGGCATGACGGACATTCATGACATGAACGCGCTGAAAGTCGTGCTGGGCGGCGTGATCAATGGTGTGGCGACGGTCACGTTTGTCATTACTGGCGCGATCGTGTGGCCGCAAGCCATAGTGATGATCGTTGGAGCGATTCTGGGCGGGTACTTCGCGGCGCATTATGCGCAGAAGCTGCCGCAGTCATGGATACGGGCCTTTGTGATTCTGGTTGGGGCGGCGATGACGGTTTATTTTTTTGTGCTCGGATATCGTTGAAGGGACTCGGGCTCAAGAGAGAGAGATACATGAGGAGTGAATGATGAAGACAAATTATTGGGCGGTTCTTGTCTCCGCCGTCGCGTATTGGATTCTCGGCGGGCTTTGGTTTGACTTATTGTTCGGCAAGCAATGGATGGCGCTCGAAAAAATGTCGCCGGAGCAAGCCAGTTCGGCGAATCCCGTGTGGATCTGGCCGTTCATTCTCACTTTTCTACTGAATATCTTGATCGCATTTGTGCTGGCGCAGATCTGTATCTGGCGCAACGCGAACACGGCCGCGCGCGGTGCCGCGGCCGGCATCTTTCTGTGGATCGGAATCGTAGGTCCGATTGTTTACACCACTTACATGTATGAGATGCGGCCGATGCAGTTGTTTGCGATTAATGAGTTTTATCCGCTTGTGGGGCTGTGTTTGATGGGCGCGATTCTCGGAGCGTGGACCAAGAAGGCCACGTAACTTAACACGTCGCGAATTCTGTAGGGGCACGGCATGCCGTGCCCGTCTTCGTCAGCCGAGACGCAACAGCTCGCCGCGGATCGACGCGTCTAGGATTTGTACGGTGTGGACGACCGGAGTCGGATGGCCTTGGCGGGCTAGCGAGGATTGGAGTTGGAGCAGGCAGCCCGGGTTGCCGGTGGCGACGACTTCCGCGTTGAGGGGAACGATGAGTTGAGCCTTGCGATCGCCGAGGGCGTTGGCGGCGTCGGGTTGCACGAGATTGTAGATGCCCGCGGAGCCGCAGCAGATGGCGGCTTCTGGGATTTCCGCGAGCTCGAGGCCAGGAATACTGTCGAGCAATTGGCGTGGCTGCGAGCGAACGCCTTGGGCGTGTTGCAAGTGGCAGGAATCGTGGAACGCTACGCGCAAGCGCAAAGGACTTCTTGCAGCGCGCGATGGTAGCTCGGTGAGAACTTCTGTGACGTCCTTGCATTTTGCGGCGAAGGCTTTGGCGCGTTCGGCATATTTTGGATCGTCGCGAAGCAGGTGGCCGTATTCCTTTACATTGGAGCCGCAGCCGGCGGCATTCGTGACGATGGTCTCCACGTTTGCTCGTTCAAACGCATCGATGGTTTTTCGGGCGAGCTCTAGCGCGCCCGTTTCTTCCCCTGCGTGAACCATCAGAGCGCCACAGCATGGTTGGTCTTGTGGCGCGACGACTTCACAGCCTTCGGCTGCAAGGACGCGCGCAGTGGCGGCGTTTACTTGTGGAAAGAATTCGCGTTGCACGCAGCCTAGCAGGAGGCCGACACGGCGGCGCTGCGTCCCTTGTGCCGGCGTGATTTCCGGGACGCGCTCGTTTTTCCCGAGCTGCGGCATTAGCGCTTCCATAGATTGCAAGCGCTTTGGGATAAGCCTCAGAAGGCCAACACCACGAACTAGCGATTGCAAGCCGGAGTTTTGGTACGCGAGCAACGGCCAGCGAAGCAGGCGCAGACGATCCGGTCGCGTGAAAATCGCGAACAGAAAACGACGATGGAGTTTTTCGCCGAGGGAGCGTGGATGATGCCGCTCAATCTGCGCGCGCGTGGCTTCGATTAGCTTTCCGTAGTCGACGCCGGATGGACAAGCTGTCATGCAGGCCATGCAGCCGAGGCAGGAATCGAAGTGGCTGACCCACCGCGGATTCATGGTCGCGGCGCCTTCGCTGGCGAGCTTCATCAGATAGATGCGGCCGCGCGGGGAATCCATTTCCTCGTTCCAGAGAACATACGTGGGACAGACCGGCAAACAAAAACCACAATGAACGCAATTCTCGATAATTTGTTTCGACGGCGGATGATGCGCGTCGAACGCGCTGGGCAATGGAACTGCGTCAGGAAGAGTAGTCATGAAAGATCGCTGTTCGCTGTCACTCGTGAACATAACCGAATGGCGATGCTGCTGGCAAACGGTGAAGGATCTACGTCGAAATCATTTTTGCGGCGAAAGTGAAGTTTGCCGGAGTTCGTCGATGTCTTTAAGGATGGTTGCTACCAGCGATTCGACGACAGCTTGGCCTTTTTCGCGCGTGGCTAAGGTGGGATCGCCCCAGGCACCGGTAGGGGAATAGGTCCCTTTTCCTTGAGGATCTCGCGTGAGGCCGCCGGGTTGATTGGCATTGAGATCGCGGGCGGCTTTTTTCATGCGAACTGATTGGGGAGCGATGTACAGCATCATCGAGGTTTCGATTTCGTCGGCGTGCGTGCCGCCGGACTGGCGAACCTTTTTCTCGACGGGATCGTCCCTGGTGAGGTCAGTGTAGTGAAGGACGATGCCATCCTTTGCGAGTTCCGCGGCGGCTTGAGCGAGAGGCCGGAGCGTGGAGATGCCGGTGTTGAGTATGTAAAACCGGTGCGGGCCGTAGTGCGCGAGAGAATGGATGATGTCGGTGAACATCGCGCGTGCGGTGTCCATGCTAAGCGAAGTGGAGCCGGGATATTCGAGGAAGGCTGGATAGAAACTGTAGTTGATGGTGGGAGCGATGACCGTATTTTGTGTGGCGGCATCGAGAACGCGCTTCTTGAGATATTCAGCCATGAGGAAATCGTTGTTGAGTTGAAGATGACGGCCGTGCTCTTTGGATTCGGCACCCAGAGCAATAACTACGACGGTGTCGGGAGTGAGCACATGTTCCGCTTCGTCCCACGAAAGGGTTTCGAGAAGAACGGCGGAGTTCGCGCGCGTGGACTGCGGTGCGGAGACAGCAGGTGCAGGCGTTTGAGCAGAAGTGACGACGGCAATGCTGAGCGAGAAGATGAGGGATACGAGCCATTGCACTGCCGGTCTGTTCAGAATGTTTAACTGTGTCGTAAGGCTCATGAACCACACCTCACATTTGGTTTGAAAACTAACGCGCGATGGGGCCGGTCTTGATTCCGCTGTTGAGATCGTAGACGGCGCCGATAGTTCCGACGAGACACGTTTGGCGAGTGAGGCCGAGAAGTTCGCGCAGACGGTAAACACTTTCAATGCCGGTGCAGTGCGCGCCGAGAATGCCGGCGGTCTGGTACTCCTTTAGTTTGGAAGCCGTCCAGGCGAGTTGCTGGTCGCTCGCGGCAAAAAGATGGAAGCCGCCGATGGCCGCATCGACAGGAGCGGGGCGCAGAAAACCGCGCGCGTATTGCAGCGTGTTGATGATTCCGGAATGGCCGCAGCCGGAAAGTAGGACGAGGCCGTGCGAAGTATTGAATACGAGAGATTGATCGTCGGGAACAGTGTCTTCAACCCATGCGGTTCCAGTGTTGACTTCTGTGCCCGCCGGATAATTCTTTTCGGGATAA
Source organism: uncultured Acidobacteriota bacterium (assembly GCA_963833345.1). Classification (GTDB taxonomy): domain Bacteria; phylum Acidobacteriota; class Terriglobia; order Acidiferrales; family UBA7541; genus Acidiferrum. The sequence continues at coordinate 6,105,068 of CAWHXI010000002.1, forward strand.
GCGCGCGGAACCGGGCCGGTGAGCCAGATGCCGGGAAAGAGTTCTTCGGGTTTTTCGTGGATGACGAAAACGCCTCCAGTGGCCTCGAAGTCTTTTTTCATCTGGATCATGGGATTGGGATTGTGGCCGCGGCGCTCGAGGAAGATTCCGTCTGCCACGTGAACGCGGGAGAGAGCTTTGGGATTCGATTTGGAGAATTCGCGGCGGAGAGTCATGAGGCCGGTAGTGTGGTCGTCATGAAAGTGGCTGAGGATTACGTCCTGGACGTCACTGAGATCGAGTTTCAATTCGCGCGCGTTTTCCAGAACGGTGTTGGGGCGGGCGCCAGTGTCAAAAAGAATTTTGCGGCCATCGGCTTCGACGAGTGCAGCAAAACCCCATTCGCCGATGCCGTCGTCGGCAAGCATGGTGGACAGGATCGTGATTTTGAGGGAGTGGAGCTCGGGATGAGGAGCGGCAGAACCGGATTGCGCGGCGACGCGGCTTGGAGCAGCAACCAGCAAAAGAGCAATGAGCGGAAGAACAATACGGAATGCTTTCATGGACGAATGCTCCTTGATCAAATGCCACCGAGAAAGCGGCCAGGATTCAGTGTGTTCTTTGGATCGAACTGATTTTTTATGGCCCGCATGAGGGGAAGAGCGTCTCCCGGTGTGCCCCAGGCGTCGAGCATGGGCATTGCGGCTGGGCGGTGATGGATGATGAGCGCCTTGGCATTGCGTTCTAGGCCTGCGCGCAGGCTGCTAAGGACGGAGGCGATAACTGTTGGTTCGCCTCGAAGCAGGACATGCCCAATTCCCGTCGCCTGAGCCACGGCATCGTAGCGAACGCGTGAGACAGCAATACTGCATAGTGTTCCCGCAGCGCCGGTGATTTCGGCAGGGAGTGTTGAGAACTTAGCGAGGGCGCATGTGGATTCACCGAGCTTGGCAGCCGAGTAGAGTTCCTGGCGTGCGTTCAAAACCAACGGGTCGGCTTCTGTGACAAGCGCCGGGGCCACTAGGGATTTGAGTTGTGCGGCCTGCGCCACGATGCCGGCTTCGGGGCCCTCGAAGAGAATGTCGAGTTGTGGCTGTGCAACGTCTTCGATGAATCGGATCTGAAGTGCTGAGTGAGCGAGTTTGGAATCCTGAATGGCGAGTAGCAGACGCTGCGCCTCGGGTAAGAAGCCACGTGCGACACAGGAATATGTCCTGGAGAAGCCCGGGAGGGGATGGAGGCGGAAAATAGCGCGCGTAATAACGGAGAGAGTGCCGAGAGCACCAGTGACGAGTTTAGGTAGATCGTAGCCTGCGACATTTTTTACGACTTTGCCACCACTGGAGGCGAGAGTGCCATCGGGAAGCGCGAGCGTGACGCCGATGATCAAGTCGCGGAGCGAACCGAAACGCAGACGCAGCGACCCGCTGTCGTTCGTCGAGAGAACGCCGCCTATCGTGGCTTGTTCGGGCCAGAGAGGATCGAGGGCGAGGCGCTGGCCGTGTTGAGCGAGCGCGGACTGCAATTTTTGGATGGTGCAGCCGGCTTCGACGCTGACGGTGAGGTCGGCCCAGGCGTGCTCGACGATTTTGTCGAGGCGAGCCGTGGAAAGAATGACGTCGGCGCGAGTTGGGGGATTGCCCCAGGAAAGCTTGGTGCCACCGCCGCGAGGAATGACGGCGAGGCCTGCGTCATTTGCGATACGAAGAACGGCGGCAAGTTGTTGCTCGTTGACGGGTTCGAGAACAAGCCGCGGCTGAATATCGCAAACTGCGTCAGCCGAGCTGGCCGCGCGGACGGAATCGCGAGCCAGAATCGCGCGAAATTCGTGTTCGATGTCGAGCGGAGTGGCCGGCATTTGAGAGACTCAGTACATTACAACGCCCGCCCGCCGTCAAGGCGCACTCTGCGGGCAAGAAGGGGAGCCGACACGAGCTAGGCAAAGCCGGTTCCGCAGTTTGTGATGAATTCATTTGTCAGGCGTATCAGAGGAATCGACGTAATAATCTCCGCCCCGCAACGTCCTAGAGAATGAACCCGGCGCTGAAAGGGGTGGGGCCAACATTCGATGAGTTTCGCTGAGAGCCTGGTCCAGGACGTGCGTTACGGGGCCCGTTCGCTGCGTCGCAATCTCGCGTTCACCGCCGTTTCCGTGCTGGCGCTTGCACTCGGTATCGGAGTGAATACTGGCACCTTCACCGCCTACAAAGCGCTCTTGGGCCGGCATCTGGACGCGCGCGATCCCAGCAGAATGGTGAACCTCATGCTGATCCTCCAGTCGGGTGCCAACTCCTTTTTGTTCAGCTATCCGGACTACGAAGAATACCGGGATCATGTCCAAACTTGCAGCGGCCTTATCGCGGTGGACAACGATCAGCTGACGCTTACGGATGCGGGCGGCGTCATCAGCCAGCGCACTGCCGCGGCGGGCTCTCTTTTCGGACGGCTCAGGCTTCTGCCCCCGGCGGTCGGGAACGCCGAGTTCGCCAGCACTTTCATCGTCTCGGAAAATTATTTTTCGGTGCTTGGTGTCGCTCCCTTGCGTGGCCGAACCTTTGAATCGATAACCTCACGTGAGCTGGCGACTTCGCCATCGGTTCTGATCAGCGAGAATTACTGGCAGAAACGCTTCGGCAGTGATCCCGCAGTGCTCGGCAAAACCATCCGTCTAAATGGAGCGTCGTTTACCATCCTCGGAATTACGCCACATGACTTCGCCGGCACCAGCATCGGTGTGCCGGATTTTTGGCTTCCGCTGACTCTTGAACCGCTGGTTCATCCGGACTCCAACCCGCTACATGATCGCGAGAATCAGCGTTTGCGCATGTTCGGCCGGCTCGCGCGCGGTGTTGAAATGCGCGAGGCCCAGGTGGAGATGACGCTGCTCACGTCTCGGATTCGCGGCCTGCACGATCCCAACTCCGAGTTAAGCCGGCCCGCTAGCGCACTGGTCTTGCCGGGCTCGCCATTGCCCGGCAGGCTGCCCGGAGCACTCAAGTTCACGGTTCTACTTATCATGATCGCTGCCGGCATGGTGCTCGTCATCGCGTGCGCTAATGTCGCCAGCCTGCAACTGGCGCGCGCGACGACGCGGCAAAGCGAACTGAGTCTCCGGCTGTCGCTCGGAGCCAGCCGGGCGCGGCTCATACGGCAATTGCTGACAGAGAGTGCGTTGCTCGGCTTGCTCGCCGGCCTGATCGCATTGCCGTGCACTTGGGCGATTCTGAAGGCTGGAGCGACCTTGTTTGCGCAAGCGTTTCCCGTTGAGGTTGGCACGATCGTTCTTCACGTGACTCCGGACCTCGAAGTTTTTGCCTATGTGCTGACAATTTCTGTATTCGCCGGCGTTTTATTTGGCCTTACGCCGGCACTGGAAAGCTCGCGGTCCGCACTTTTCTCCGCGATCAAAGGGAGCGCGGGAAGCTCGCCGGTTCGCAGCCGCCGTCTGCGCGATCTCCTCATCGCTTCGCAAGTCGCTGTTTCGCTGGTGCTAATGATTGCCGGAAGCATGTTGATTCGCAGCTCGCTTCACGCGCTGGAGATGCCTACTGGCTACGACGGCAAACACGTCGTCGATCTCGACTTCCGTTTTCCCGAAGGAACGAAGTACGGACCGGAGCGCAGGCTTGCGATCATCCGCGAACTTCGCACTCGCATCGCCGTTTTGCCAGGAGTGGCGGAGATCACCAGCGCCCGCGCACCCGACGACAAGAACGTTCGCGCCGCCGATGTCTCGCTCAATGGAGAAAAGCCCTCACCCGAGAACTCGCAGGGCAACGTCTACTACACCTGGGTTCAGCCAAACTATTTCGAGACGCTCGGCATTCCGTTGTTGCTCGGCAGCGGCTTTCAACCGCAAACGGGCCAGCCGGAACGCTCGGCGATTGTGAGCGAATCGGCGGCCAGAGAGCTGTGGCCCGGTCGAAGCCCAATTGGTAGAAGCGTTCGTCTAGGAACCGACCAGAAATTCCACACCAAAACCGAATTGCTTCCCGACGGTCCGACCTGGCAGGTTACGGGCGTCGCGAGTGATACTCGGGGCGTCCAAATGGATGCCAGCGACTCCGCCCAGATTTACCTGCCATTGCCGGAGGACCGGGTGCAGGACTATCCGATCCTCATCCGCACACAATCCGATTCGGCGCTCGTCACGCTCGCGCTAGACTCAGCGGTTTCGGCCGTCGATCCGGACATCGTATCTTCCACCGCGACGCTTCAGGAGATGCTGCGCCAGACACCACCTTTCCTCGGAGCCGCTTTTGCCGCTGCCGTTGCAACCACCGTGAGCCTCTTCGGGCTTGTGCTGGCGGCCATGGGCATCTGGGGCACGGTGAGCTACATTGTCGTTCTGCGCACGCGCGAAATCGGCATCCGCATGGCTGTGGGCGCGCAGAAGCGTGACGTCTTCGGTCTCGTCTTGCACGAAAGCATACGCCCCGTGCTCGCTGGGCTGCTTGTTGGAATGGTTCTCGCTGTCGGAGCTTCTTATCTGTTGCGCGGCATTTTGTTCGGACTGCACATCATCGATGGCATCTCGTTCGCGGGTGTCTCCCTTTTGTTTTTGGCGATTGCACTCCTTGCCGCTTACCCTCCATCCCGACGAGCCACGCGCGTCGATCCCGTTGTGGCGCTGCGGTACGAATGAAATGTGTTTGCACCCGAGAGGCGCAATCCGAACTCCGCAATTGCATTTTGCGTTTCCGATTCGTGCCTGCATCCGCGCACGAGCCCTTTGCAGGAGGTGCAGTTCGTAACTCAAGGGACTTAACCCGCGTCTATCGTATTGGGCCCGGTGATCCGATCAGCTAAGCTAAGCGTTGTGCTGGAGAGGAAGCAAGCGTTCTTGCTTGGGTGGAGGGAAGGGATGTTCATCAATGCGCGATCCTGCTTTTTCTTGCTCCTCTCTTTGCTTTACACAGCCACAGTCTCAGCCCAAGAACCAATCGCGCCAACCCAGCCTGACAACAGTACGATGTTCCTCGACGTTGTCGTGACTCCGAAGTCCGGACCGCCGGTGAGCGGTCTTCAGCAGCAAGACTTCACCATTTTGGATAATAAAGTCCCGCAGACGATCCTGACGTTTCGGGCGGTCCGTGGGCGCGAGGCCCCGATCGAGGTCGTGCTTGTTGTCGATGATGTGAACGCCGGTTTTGCGAACATTGCCTACGAGCGTTCGGAGATCGACAAATTCCTGCGGACCGACGGGGGCCAACTCGCCCACCCGATGGCCCTTGCGTTCCTGACGGATGACGGTATCAAGGTTCAGGACGAATTCTCAGGCGATGGCAACGAACTCAGCGCCGGACTGGATAAATACAGCCTCGGCTTACATTCCATTCGTCGCTCGGGCGGAATCTACAGCGCCGTCGAGCGTCTCCAGATATCCTTGAAGGCCCTGTTTGAGCTTGGGACAAGCGAAGCGGCCCGACCAGGGCGCAAGATCATTTTGTGGATTTCGCCGGGCTGGCCGATCCTCTCTGGCCCCGGCGTCCAGGAACAGATGGATGCAAAGCAAGAGCAAGAGATCTTCAACGATGTGGTGAAGCTGTCTACGCTGCTGCGGGAAGGCCAGATCACCCTCTACAGCATCGATCCCCTAGGCAATGCCGATTTCGGTGGGCGCGCCTTCCGCTGGGAGGCCTTCACCAAAGGAATTAGCAAACCTAGCCAGGCCCAATGGGGCAACCTAGCTTTACAGGTGATTGCCACGCAGAGCGGCGGTCTTGCGCTCACCTCCGGCAACGACATCACAGCATTCTTGAAACAGTGCCTTGCCGATACGCAGGCGTACTACGAGATCTCGTTCGCTCCGCCCTTGGACCAGAAGCGAGACGAATATCACCATTTAGAAATCCGTCCTGCAGACGGCAAGCTAACTGCGCGCACCACTCAGGGCTATTACGCGCAGCCTTCTGTTCATTAATGGCACAATTTCGGGGTCTATCCGCGTGCTGCTGGACCGCTCGGCGGCCAACGATAAATTGGAGCCAGAATCGCGCGGAATTCGTGTTCGATGTCGAGCGTCGTCGTCGGCATCTGAGAGACTCAGTACATTACAACGGTGGTCTGCCGGGATTGTCCGCGATAGGCAGCCTCATTCGTTAGACGGAGAGCGGCGACGCTGAATCCGAGTGGGATGATCTGCGTGAACAATCTAGCGGGAACTAAGTCCTATTCGTAGCGCAAGGCGACCAAGGGATCGACGCGGGTGGCGCGGCGCGCGGGAATGTAGCAAGCCAGCAATGCGACCAGAGAAAGAAGCACGGCGACCCCGACAAATGTCAACGGGTCGGTAGCGCTAATGCCAAAAAGGAGAGTAGACATGAGGCGCGTGATCGCCATCGATGCGGCAATGCCGATTCCCACACCGAGAGCAGCCATGCGTGCACCTTCGCCTAAAACCAAACGCAAAACGTCGCTACGTTGGCCACCAAGCGTCATGCGAATGCCGATCTCCTGAGTGCGGCGCGTAACGGAAAAGGCCACAACTCCATAGATACCAACAGCTGCAAGAGCCAGAGCTGCGGCAGCAAATAATCCGACAAGAAGAAGCAGAAAACGGCGGTCCGCGAGCCAGCTGCCCATTTCATCTGCAAAGGTGGAGAACTTGACAGGGGCATCGGGAGCGAGGTCGTGGAAGATGCCGCGCGCCGCAGAGACGATCGCTGCTGGTGGTGCGGCACTGCGCATAACGATAGTGGGCGATGAATTTGCGTTCATTCCGCGCTGGCGGTAATCGACATAAATAATGAGGCTCGGCGGACGGTCGAGGCCTGCTGCGCGAACATCGCCAACGATGCCGACGATAGTCAGCGGCTTCACGTTGCCGTCCATATTGCCGAAATCAATCAGTTGCCCGACGGGCTCCTGATTTGGCCAGCGCTGGCGAGCCAAGGATTCACTGATGACCGCAACATTCGGCGAATTCAAGTCATCCTGATCGCCGAAGATGCGCCCACGGACAAGCGGAATGCCAACGGTGCGGAAATACCCTTCGCCCGCAACACAATATAGGGCGTGTCCGACTTGGGAGGGATTTTGAGCAATACGGTCCCATTCATCGAAATTCGCGGGCGGCTTTTGGCCATTGAGTATCAGAAAATCTCCGTCAGCGAGATCGTCGCCCGCCGCGACCGGAATCGCTCCAGACAAACCGACGGTTTCGGCACCGGGAATCGCGCTAAGGCGAGCCAATAGATCGTCCATGAGATGGATTTGCCGCGCGATGGCTGACGGGTTCGTCCCCCATTGTCCCTGCGGAATTGGAGGGGAAAACTCCATGGTGATCAGGTTTTCCTGGCGAAATCCAGGGCTCGTGGAGATGAGGCGCAAAAAGCTGCGGCCGAGAAGTCCTGCCCCGGCCAAAATCACAAGAGTGGTGGCAATTTCGCCCACCACCAAAAAGCTGCGTAACCGGTGGCTAGTGCCCCCGCCGCTGTAACTGCGAGAGCCGGCGCTCAATGCTTCCTGGAGATCTCCCGCATCGGCGCGCCAAGCGGCAAACAGCGCGAGCGAAATAGCGACAGCTACGATTGCGGCCAAAGCAAACAGCAGAACAGATGTGTTAACCGCGATGCCTTGCTGCCGAGGCAGCTTGGTCGGAAGAATTGCGGGAAGTACCTTTACTGCCCAAGTCGCAATTAAAATGCCCAGTACACCTCCAGCGAAGGAAAGCACAAAAGACTCAGTAAGGAACTGCTGAATGAGACGGCCGCGGCCAGCCCCGAGCGCCGCACGCACTGCCAATTCTTTGCGGCGCGCGGATGTGCGAGCTATAAGTAAACCGGCGACATTGGCGCATGAGACCAGCAGCAAGAGGCCCACGGCTCCCAGGAGTGTCAGGAGAGCCGTGCGCACATCTCCGACCATTGCGTCGGCGAGCGGCACTACAGCAGCGTCGTTTAGATCGACCTCTTTTCCGTACTGCTCTTTAATACGGCGAGCTATGGCGCTGAGATTCGCGCGGGCTTGAGCCACGGTGACCCCGTCGCGGACGCGCCCGAGACCTCGCCAATTGTGCGCTGTGCGGCTTGGAGTCCCCGAGTCGAGTTCGCGCGGAATCCATGCGGCGACCCCAGGCGGAAAATCAAATCCTGCCGGCATCACTCCGACAACCGGATAGACTCCTCCCTCCATCGCCAAGTGGAACTTGGAGAGATCCGTGGCACCTCCGAGATACCGCTGCCAATAGCTATAGCTAACGATCATCGCCGGCGCGCCATGCAAGCGCTGCTCGTCCGGAGCAAAAGCGCGACCGAGAAAAGGCTCGACGCCCAAGGCTCTAAAGAAGTCGCGGGAGACCACGGCGATGTCGACACGCACGGGCTCGCTGCCGCCGGAGATGGACGTCAGTCCAAACCCATATGCCGCGAGGCTCGAGAACGTATTGTTCTGTGCAAGAAAATCGTCGAAATTGGGGTCCGACAAGTTCATTGGGTGGCCGTCGGGAGCCTGTTCCCACACGCGCACGATTTTTTCCGGATTCGGATAAGGAAGCGCGCGGAGTAGAACGGCATCCACAAGAGAAAAAATTGCCGTGGATGCGCCGATGCCGAGCGCGAGGATAAGGACGACGACGGCAGTGAAGCCAGGATTTTTGCGGAGTTGGCGAAGACCGAAGCGGCAATCGGAAATCACGGAATGGACCCAATTGCCAATCCGTTTTTCGCGAACCTCTTCTTTCACTTGTTCGATACCGCCAAATTCGATTCGCGCGGCCCGTCGTGCTTCTTCCGGCGGCATGCCTGCGCGAATGTTTTCTTCGGTCAGGATTTCTAGCTGGGTGTGGACTTCCTGGTCAAGGTCTGCATCCACACGGCGAGAGAAAAAGAGATTCCGCAGGAAACTTTGGACTTTCACTAGGAGCGGCATGCTAAACACCTCGCTACGATGTTTCCAAGGCTTGAGCGATCGCCCAAGAAATGCGGCCCCATCGCTTGGTTTCGGCTTCGAGTTGTTTTCGTCCAGGTTTGGTCAGGCGGTAGAATTTCGCGCGGCGGTTGTTTTCCGAGTCTCCCCAAAATGATGAGATCCAGCCTTCTTCCTCCATTCGGTGAAGAGCGGGAAAGAGCGAGCCAGGCTTAACAACGAAAGTGCCGCCGGTGATCTGCTGGATTCTGCGCGAGACTCCCAGTCCATGCATCTCACCGGCGATAAGCGATTTGAGGATCAGCAGGTCCAAAGTCCCCTGCAAAAGGGTTGTGGGTTCAGAATTCAAGTTGCATCTCCTATCGGCAATCTATAGGAATAATATAGATCCACATATAGAGTGTCAATAGGAGCGGGTCAGTGGACGAGATGCTGGTGTCTTGGGGCGAATGATTTGTCTTGTGTGGCTCCCCCACCCCAGGTGTTTTCATCCCACGGAAAAGTGGCGGGCCAAGCAGTTCCATGCCGTAGGCGCGGTAAATCTCCGCTTCATTGGCGTAATTGCCGCCATTGAAGTGCTTCGCGTTGTCTCGAAAGAATGCCTCCATCTTGTTGGCAGGCGCGAAGGCAATCAGCAGTTTGCCCGGGGTTTCGCCGGCGAACGCCCAGGCGTGAGGCACCTCGCGCGGGGCGAGAATGGAATCGCCTGCTTTTAGATGGAAGCGCTCGGAGCCGACCTCGAGGAGGTAATCTCCTTCGATCGCGTAGAACCACTCGTCTTCGTTGTGGTGCAAATGACGCGGCGGGCCACCTTTTTTGTGATTGTTGTGCTCGAAGAGAAACAGTGCGCCGCCGCTGTCCTCTGTTGTGACTTTGAAATCGGTGGTGCTGATGCCGACGCTGTGGTGTTCCCCTTCCCGGTCCTCGCCGTGAGGAACGAGAGCGGCCTTAACCGGCGTTGAGGCGGGCGCTGACGATTCGGTGGACTGCCCCAGTACAGTCAACGGAAAGGCAGCTAATGCTGCTCCAAGGAACGAGCGACGGTCCAGATCTCGCATTCTAAGAATCTCCTGTGCTTATCCAGCCCCTGAGATGATTTCCAGGGTTTTCATTGCGCTGAAGTATACAGCGCATGCAGTGACCGATGGGAATTGTGGATACAAAATGTTACATGGAAAATGGAGAGGTTGAAGAGTTCGGGGTTCCGGGGTCTAATGCGCTGAAACGATGAGGGAGATGGGGGAAAGGCTCGAAAATCATGCTGAACAAAAAATTCAAGGCTAAATTGGAGAAAAGCAGGGCTAAGGGTGGTTGGACGTATGTGGTCTGGCCCGCGTCGGTCAAGTTTTTTGGAACTCGTGGCTTGGTAAAGGTCCGGGGCAAGATCGATGGTCGTCCATTTCGGAGTTCGTTTATGGCGATGGGCGACGGCACGCACAAGCTGCCTGTAAGGGCCGATATACGCGCAGCGATCGGGAAAGAGGCGGGCGACACTGTGGCCGTGGTATTGGAAGAGCAGATAGATGAGCGCTCTTGAGATGAAGACCCGGCCTCAAAAAACGAAGGTGGGACACCCGCGCTCATTTGTCTTTCGACAGGGAGACGATCTGGTCTTTGGCCCAAGTGTCATCAGGATGTAGCTCCAGCACTTTGCGGTAGTCGGCGATGGCCCTGTCGATTTGTCCATTGGCTTGATGAGCCATTGCGAGCATGTGATAAGACCATACGGAATCCGGGTGATTGGAATCGAAGCTCATTTCCATAATTGTCATGGCTTCTTTGTTTTTCTTTTGGGCGAGCAGGGATTCGCTCAGCTGATTCAGGGACGTCTCGCCGAAATCATACTGTCCACTTCCGTAGTATTTCTGTCGCAACTCGTGGTACAGAGCTACCGCAGAGTCGATGCCTTTTTTTTCGATGGCTTCGGCCAGAACGCTGTTCAGCGTGCGGGGTTCGGTTAAGCCGTGATGGCAGGTTACGCATTGCACGGAGATCGGAGTCGTGGAAACTTTGTTGATGTAGTCCCGATTGATCGTCGCCACCATCTCGATCATTAGCCTCGCCGTCTTCTTTGGTTCCTTGTCGTCGGCTGCGAAGTCCATTTCAAACTTTTTTCCGCCCGGTTTTTCGACATGACAGTGTTCGCACCGCACATTCAGCGCAAACGCAAATCCGCGCATCGTGGACTGCAACTCCGCCTTGGAAATATCCTTCGGCAAGACTTTCAAATTGGTGAATTTGTCTGGAAGCTGGGCCTGCGCCGCCGCGCCCCAGAGTACGAGCCCGGCCAGCGCGATCCACTTCATCTCGGACCTACCTACAGTCATAAACGTCCTCCGCATATTCAGACCCCGCAAAGGAGCGGCTACATGCTATGACGCGCGGTCAGGCTAGCGGTAAGCGAGGCGAGTTGAACTGTGTCTCGGATCAAGTGTCGGTAAAAAAGAGAAAAGCAGAGTAAGCCCTAGCCTCAAGAACCGAGCCTGGAACACCTGGGGTTAAACGGCGGTGGTGGGGCGCTGATTAGTTCTTTTGAGGAGGCTGTAGGAGTGGCGGGGTGAGGTCCGGATGATCTCGCAAATACTGCTCGATGGGCTCATTGCGCATTACGACCCGGAATCCGTGGCGCGTATTCACATCGATGGTTCTCTGTGCGTCCAAATCGTCGAAAGCGATCACCTGCTCGACGGATTTCGTGCCGCTCTCATCGAGCATGGTGAAATGTATCTGGTCGTCGACGAACCAGTAGTCGTTCACGTTGTACACCGTGCCGTCCTGCAGACAGAGTTGCACTAGCGGCTGCCCATACAGGCTGTAGATGTAAACAGGACTCGCGTACGTCAGAGGCGGAGCGAGATAATGTTCAGTAGTAGGTGCGGAATAGAAGAAATCGCCGCAGCCGGAATTCCAGCCCCAGATGGGGCCGCAGTACAGCCACCAAGAAGAGTTGAAAGCTTGCCAGGACCAGAGAAACGGCGCGCGATTGAAAAAAGGGCGACGAAGAATGAGAAGGGAGCGCTCCGGGAAACCGTTCGGAGGGCGCAAGAACATTGCGTGCGAAGCCGGTGCGGCAGCCACATGCGGTGCGCCGACATGGCCGCCAGTTCTGAAGTGGCCGCCCCCGGCAGGGTGGCCGACGTGTTGCGCCAAAGCAGCAGGAGTCTGAAACCAAGCGCAGGCGAGCACACCGGCAGCAATGATCAGGACTTTCCTTGGAGTTGAAACACGGAGGACAACGAGCGGCATATAGGTACCCTCCTTGCAGCATTGAGACAGGGCTGCTAGGGTCGCGCGAGTACGCGATAGACAAGTTTAATATTTTGAGGTGTGAATTGCATCACGAACTGGCATGCGACCCAAGCAGAAGCGACGATATAGCTTTTGCGGTGCTCTCCGTTCGTACATGCCTATAGCATCGAGTTATAAGGCGCGAGTTGCGAATCAGGTACAGCCGGTGAAATCAATGCGCCCTACGTTTGTCATTGTTCCAGCCGTGACTTTCAGAGGCTGATTGTTTATGTCTTTAGCGATGGTCTGTTCGGACGGAATGCAGTCCAAAACTCCGCCGCTCAAGGGTTGTGCTGCAATCGCATCCACCGTGAACAAAACGTCTCCTGCGGCAGGGGCCGTGTAGGCAACTCCCGAAGAACTGAAAACGCCAATGGTGGGATTACTCGCCGGGACGACCAAAGAATAGGGCGAACAATTTGCGTTTGCCGGGCTACCGACGGGACAGTTGGTATTGGTGGAAACGGAGACGAGTCCTGTCGAAAGAATCGCAGGACTGGCGTTGGTGGCAGAGATTGTTTGCAATGGGATATTGAGTTGCCGCGTTATGGTCATTGTTGTGCCGACGGAAACGGATTGGAGAGCGGCCAAGCTCACGTCCACCGGGGCGCCACCCGTAGCCGTGCTGGCGGTCACAAATCCCTGGAGAACTGCGGGAGCAGGCGCGCCAACTTCTGCAACCAGTGGAATCGTATTGAGACTTGTACCATTGGGCACGTTTAAAACAGAGGTGGCGTTGTAAGGAAGATTGTTGGGCCCGACAGCGACAATGACGATATCAAACGTACCGGAGGGAAGAGGGCAGAATCGGAAATTTCCGCTGGCATCCGCGGCAGTCTCCATGAGGATGCGATCGATCCCCGTGCTGTCTGGCTCTTCGATGGCTACAAGAACGGTGCCAGCTATGGGCGCTTTCGTGTTGGAATCTACTGCCTGACCGCCGATGCCGGAGTTGTTGGGGCTGATTTGCCCCGCCGTGAGCGTTGGCTTCAAGCGAAACTTGCCGTTTCCTTCCTGGACGATGGAAGCGCAAGCGTTGAAATCAATGTTGAGATCAATGCTTTGTCCGGCAGAGACCTGGATGGGGCCGCCGACAATCTGTCCCGGGGGAATTTTTAGCCCCGTATTAGCTTGGCTGCTCAGTTCCAGTTCATGGAGTGTGCCGTCGCTGAGAACAACACAATTGAAGCCATTGCCTGCGCAAACATTTGTGGAAGGAGTTCCTGAGCCTGAAGCGGAATTAGACACCAGCAATAAACGGATTTGCTGATAGCTCCCTACGGGGAGGCTTGCTGAGCCGAGTTGCGCCAAGACACAGTTGGTTTGCACATCGGAGAATAAATCGATCTGCATAGGCTGATTAGCAAGCTGGGGCGCCAACTCCTGCCAACCGGAACTGCTGTCAGTAGCGTTAGGATCAATATGCGCCTGCACAGATCGAACAGTGATGTAGACATGCATAAAGTCGCCGTTGGGATGTTTGCAGCTTGGCGGATCACTGATTGAAACCGCGACTGTGCCGGTCTGCATCTGCGTCATCTGCGAAGTGGATGTGCCACTGCTACAGCCCGCTACGAGCCCGGCAATGCCCAGTATTCCCAGCGCACACACCACCACCAGGTTTTCCCTTAGACGGAAAACGCGAATGCAATTCATCTGTTTCTCCTTCGGTGGGAAGACGCAGGGGGTCTTCCCTGGCAGTATGAACCCTTGGATTGAACTTTTACACGCCGCAATTAGAGAAAGACGCAGAACTCTCGCAGATTTTCTAGACTGACTAAGGCAACCCCTTAGCTTTTTACGTCGATCGTGACCGGCTGCGCTAGATGGAACGTCAGTGGCGTTTCCGGGCTGAGATGTATGTCCTTCTTCCCAGTCACGAAGGCCACAGCGGTGCCAGCTCCGGCACCGACCGGTCCGCCAATCAACGCACCTTTACCGCCACCTGCTAGTGCGCCAACCAAGAGCCCTCCACCCGCACCTCCGGCGATCCAAGCCCAGTTGCGCTTCTTGTGATTGCCGCCGATCTTCTGGGAAGCAGTTGTTTGCAGCTGATAGGACTTGCCAGCCACATCGACGGAGTTAAGAGAGAGTTGCAAACGCGCGCGACCCATCAAGCGGCCTGATGGGCGTGCATCTACAACGAGTCCTTCGACATGAGCACCCTGTGGAATGACAGTGTGTTCATCAATGACGACAGGCGCAGAAACTGTAGCTTCGAAATGATCACCAGGACGGTTCTGGTCGCTTGCCAATCCTTGATCAAGAGTCACAGCAATCGCCGTCTGTTCGGGAACAGTGACAGGCCTCGGTCGGCTAGTGAGAGCCGCAGTCACCGCAACGATCCCCACCAAAGAGAGTAGGACTAAGAAAAAGGCAAGGTAACGGTTCTGTCTGAGAAACATGACGCCTCCAACTTGGAAAAGGGCAGGACGTATGCCGTGAGGACTCCTTCTAACTCCATGATTCTAGAAAGATTTATTTCCTATGGAATTTAATCGAACGGGAAAAAATCCAAACTCTATAGAATTTTGGGGTACCAAAACTACTAGAAGCGGTCGGCGGCGCCGGAGATTTCTGCTGGGTGAGGCACGTACTCGCCGGGTTTTTCGCCGCAGAGGCGGGGAGTTGGAAAGACTTTAGTGGGATTGCTGAGATTGAGGGGGTCGAAGGCGCAGCGGACTCTTTGCATGGTGGCAAGGTCGGGTTCGGCGAACATTTTGGACATGGCGTATTTTTTGTCTTGGCCTACGCCGTGTTCGCCGGTGATGGAGCCGCCGGCGGCGATGCAGAGGTCGAGGATTTTCGCGGAGAGGGCTTCGGCGGCGTTTTGCTGGCCGGGGATGCTTGCGTCGTAGAGGACGAGCGGGTGGAGGTTGCCGTCGCCGGCGTGGAAGACGTTGGCGACGCGGATGCCTGCCGCGGCGCTGAGGCGCCCGATTTCGCTCATGACTTGCGGGAGAGCGGTGCGGGGGATGACGCCGTCCTGCACGATGTAGTTGGGGGAGATGCGGCCCATGGCGGCGAAGGCGGCTTTGCGGCCCTTCCAGACGAGGGCGCGCTCGGCGTCGGATTGGGCGACGCGAATTTCGGAAGCGGCGTGGGAGCGGCAGATTTCGTTGACGTGGGCCATGAGGGATTCGACCTCGGCGATGGGGCCGTCGAGCTCGACGAGGAGGAGCGCGCCGCACATTGGATAGTTGGCGTGGACGGCGGCTTCGGCGGCTTGGATGGCGAGCGTGTCCATCATTTCGATGGCGGCGGGGAGCATGCCCGCGGCGATGATGCTGCTGACGGCGGCGCCGGCTTCATTGGTGTCCGGGAAGGCGGCGAGGAGTGTGTGCACGCATTCGGGGCGCTTGACGATGCGGAGAATCATTTTTGTGGCGATGCCGAGAGTGCCTTCGGAGCCGACGAAAACGCCGAGAAGGTCGTAGCCGGGAGTGTCGAGAGTCTTGCCTCCGAGATGGACGAGCGTGCCGTCGGGGAGGACGACTTCTAGGCCGAGGACGTGCGTGGTGGTGAAGCCGTATTTGAGGCAGTGGGCGCCGCCTGAGTTTTCGGCGACGTTGCCGCCGATGCTGCAGATGGATTGCGAGGAGGGATCGGGGGCGTAGAAGTAGCCTTGCGGGAGGACGCGAGCGGTGACGTCGAGATTGATGACGCCGGGCTCGACGACGACGCGAGCGTTGGGGAGATCGACTTCGAGGATGCGGTTCATGCGTGCGAGGCTGATGACTATGCCGTTTTCCACGGGGAGCGCGCCGCCGCTTAGACCGGTGCCGGAGCCGCGGGCTACGAAGGGGATGCGTTCGCGATGGCAGAGGCGGAGGATGGCTTGGACTTCGGCGGTGGAGGAGGGGAGAAGGACGGCTTGGGGCATGGTGCGGAAATTGGTTAGGGCGTCGGAGTCGTAGGTGTGGAGTTCTTCGGGGGAAGTGATGACGGCGCGGGGGCCGGTGATGTTGCGGAGTTCGGTGAGGAGGGAGGCGTTCATATTCGGCTGGGGAAAGGATACTACGGGCGAGGAAGGATGAGGAGTTGGGGCAGCGCTCTTACTCGTCCAAAACAAATGTCAGCAATGACTTGTTTATCTTGATTTTGCGGTTGTGGTATTCGATGAAGCCCAGTTTTCTAAATTTGTTCATGAAGAAATTTACTCGAGAGCGGGTAGTGCCGATAATTTCCGACAAAGTCTCCTGGGAAACAGTTGGCAGTTCGTCGACTAGCTGGTGCTGCACTCTTCCATAACGGCCGAGCACGAGTAACGCTCGGGCGAGCCGCTTCTCGGACGAATTGAAGAGTTGATCGAGCAAGGCTTCCTCGACTCGATTTTTATGACTGAGCAGATATTCGATAAAACTGTTCGATAGTTTGTCTTGTGTACGGAGCATATCCAGCAATTCGTTCTTGTCGATGGCAAGAAGGGTGGTCGGCGTAATGGCAGTAGCCGTGCCCATGCGGAACGACTGACCCGCCATGCAGCCCTCGCCAAAAAAATCGTTCGGACCAAGCATTGCGACTACCGCCACTTTGCCTGTCGCGCTAACCACGGAGAATTTTACGTTGCCCTTTTGGATGTACATGACGCTCTTGGCCACGTCACCTTGACCGTAAATTTGGTCGTCTTTCTGAAATTCAGCAACCTTCCTTGCCATTCCCGAAGTATCGCGGAAAGTCTGCGGCTCGGGCGATTGCGTCTTGGGGTTCTTCATTTTTACACGGGCTCTGGGAGCGGCCCAACTGGAAGTAAATTCAATTCTTAGTACCTTGGCCCGGTCGCTCGACTGGCAGGAAGCAGAGGACCTGCTGCTTTAATTGCGCATCTACTTCGTCGGCGATGGTCACGACGTCTGGGAGCAACTTGCTGAATACCACGCGACGCTCATTCCGATGCAGCGTCGAAAAAATGCAGACCTGCAGGATTCGGGATTCGTCCACGACCATTGCAGCGGTGTAGCCTTGCTTGCGTCGCAGCTCTCCGTGATGACTTGCAGCGACCGAAACCGGAGCTTTCGATCCTTTGTCGAGACGCAGCCTGGCAATTACGTCACGGAGGAGTCTCGGAAGATGGCCCGTGCGCTCTTCGAAATTTAACGGGATGCGAATTAAGTCTGGTTCTTTCTCCACAAGCCCGATCCATTCTTGAATCGTAGGGTCGAGTTCCTGTTCAAGAATGTCGGCCACGGATGCTGTACCCGTAGAGGCAGTGAGGGGCTCGTTGCCGCCCACAGTTGAAACTGCGTCAAGGTAACCTCGTCTTTATCCACACCTAGTATCCCAGCCTGGCAGCCGCAGGTCTGTCCTATAAGGGATACGTTCCTAATGAGAGAAACGAGCTTCGGGCGATTACGCGAATAACGTCAGATACATTCGGAAGGCGCTGTGAAATTGACTGGTTACCTAACAAAACTAGCAGGGAATTGGTTGTAGGGACGCCGGGAGCGAGTGCCGGAGCCGCGGGCTACGAAGGCAATGCGTTCGCGATGGAGACGCGGAGGATGGCTTGGATTTTGGCTTATCTTATCAACCTAGACCTAAAGATGTGATCCACCCATAGCGCCTTGAATGTCCAAAAATGGACGGATTTTCTCGGAGTCTTATGCGTAACTCTATTCCGGCTTTGGAGCGCACAGCTTCGTGCAAGTATCATCCGCCAACATCCAGTCCTGAAAGGACTCACCTTGAGAACGCTGAAAGGGGCTCTTCCTCTGTTCGCGCCGCTTCTTGCTGGCCTTTGCCTTCCCGGCCCGGTTGTCGCACAAACGATACCGAACGGCGCCGCGATCGACGCCGAAGTGAGCAAGATCATGACCCACACCCACGCCAATGGCATGGCCATTGCGGTCATCGACCATGGCAATATCGGCTATGTTCACGCCTACGGCATTCGTAACGCCAATGGTGATCCGCTCACCACAGATACTGTCATGTACGGCGCGTCCCTCACCAAGACGGTGTTTACCTACACGGTGATGCAACTGGTCGATCAGGGGAAACTCAACCTTGACACGCCCATCAAGGACGATCTCTACAATCCGCTCCCGAGCTATGGCCCAGATCCGGTGTTCCCAGACAAGCACGGGCCGTACAAGGATTTAGCCGACGATTCCCGCTGGGAAAAGATCACACCGCGCATGTGCCTGACACATTCGACCGGGTTCAACAACTTCTGGTTCATCGAACCCGACCAGAAGCTGCACATCCATTTCGAACCCGGCGCCCGCTTCAACTATTCGGGCGAGGGTTTCATCCTGTTGCAATTTGTCATCGAACATGGCCGCAAGGCGCAAGGGTTGGGACTCGACGTCGGCGAACTCACTAACGCCATTTTCGACCGTCTAGGCATGACCCGCACAAGCCTCGTCTGGCGCGACGCTTTCGCCGGCAATCTCGCCGACGGCTGGAACGACCAGGGTCAGTCGCAGCAACTTGACCGTCGCAAAAAGGTGCGCGTTGCGGGCTCGATGGACACCACCATTTCCGACCTGCCCAAATTCGTTGCCGCACTGGTCCGTGGCGATGGCCTGAGTGCGGCCTCTCGCGCCGAGATGACCAAGCCGCTGTTGCATCTCACCACAGTCCACCAGTTTCCCCCGTTCCTACCCGACTTGCCCGTGAGTGAGCAGCGCAAGGATTTGTACGCAGGCTTAGGTGTCGTTGTCTTCGACGGCCCGCAAGGCCACGGTTTCTACAAGGGCGGCCACGACGGCCAAACCGCCAACACAATGGTCTGTATCGCGACTGCTCAACGTTGCGTCCTCATCCTCTCCAACGATGTTCGCTCCGAGGCGAGCTTCCCCGAACTCGTTAAGTTTATCCTCGGCGATACCGGTGTGCCCTATGACTGGGAATATGGAGACCACGCTGGAAAGTCGTGAGTTCACGGACTGATGAGGCTTCTCTGACGTCCGCGGAACCAAGATGGTGATGGCGCGAAGTTCGGTGAGGGGCGAGCAATTCATGGTCGGATGCGAGCAGGATAGTACGGAGGCGGGGGAAAGAGAAGGAGGCAGACTTTTTGGCGAAGTTTTAGTTGCCAATTAGTCGGCTTACAGTCGAAGTCAATTTCGCGTGTAGATTTCAGACCACGGCTCGACGACCTGAAAACCATTCAAAGTGCCAGAGAACTGGGGGAAATCCACGTCAGTGCGGATTTTAAGCGTCGTTGCATCCGAGGAAAGTTCCCAGCGTTCTTTCGTGTGCATTTGGACAGCAGGGCCATTTGGCTGCGGGTGCGTTGTGACGAATGTGTCCAAGATCAGATACTTGGACTTGAATTGCGCTTTACACGTACCAGTCGGCCCGCCCGGACTGGTGTACGGTCCCTCGCTGACATCGAGCGGAAACTTGTTCAAGTTCTGATGGCCGTCCATGACCCTCGTAACCTCAATCGCGGATTCAGTCTGATTCACACGTATGGTCCAAGCCTCGCTTTTTTCTAGCTTGGGTGCTTTCGTGTTCTCTTTTAACGTGTATGAGCCAGAAAAATCTCGTTTGTCGGCGGCTACCCCATTTGATATCAGTCCAAGCAATACAGCCAGCAAAAGGGAGAAAACTGAACAGGCGATCTTCTTGGCCATGGCTAGCCCCCGAATGGCGAGAGGATACCACGACTTCCAAGCAGGGATTACTCCTGATAACGCAGTGAGCGGCGATAGGCCCACCACCGACCCCTTGCAGATTGCGACGAGTGGCACAACATGTTGCGCCACTACGTGGAGAATCCCAAAAAGGCGCAGGGGCACGATAGATCGTGCCCTACGAAGGAAGATGCGACGGCGCTAATGGATGAAGGTTAGGCCGTTGGGGATGAATTGGGGGAAGACGTAGGCGTAGAGCATGACGATGACGCCGACGATGGAGGCCAGGGCTACCGAGTGCCAGAAGACGAAGCGGAAGATGGAGCCTTCTTGACCGACCTGGTTGGTGGCGGCGGTGGCGATGCAGATGGATTGGGCGTCGATCATTTTGCCCATGACGCCGCCGGCGCTGTTGGTGGCGCACATGAGGATGGGGCTGAGGTTGAGCTGCTGGGCGGTGATTTTTTGCAGGCCGCCGAAGAGGACGTTGGAGGAGGTGTCGCTGCCGGTGAGAGCGACGCCGAGCCAGCCGATGAAGGCGCCGAAGAAGGGGAAGAACCAGCCGGTGCGCGTGAAGGCCAAGCCGAGGACGGCGTCCATGCCGGAGTAGCGCGTGACGTAGCCGAGGCCGAGCATGCAGGTCATGGCGATGATGGCGAAGCGCAGGCGAAAGAGTGTGCCGCCGAAGATTTTAATGATTTTGCCGGGGCCGAGGCCGAGGATTAAGCCTCCGACGAGAGCCGCGAGGAAGCAGGCTGTGCCGGTGGCGGTGAGCCAGTTGAAATCGAAGCGGGCGGCTTCGGGGGCGGGTTTGGCTACGACGGGAGGGGTGCGAAAAACTTTGTTGTGCAGATAGGGCCAGTCCCAACCGGCGGGCCCAGGGCGATTCTTGCCGTCGGGCATGACTACTGTGAAGGCCGGAGTGGTGGCTTTGTTCATGGCTAGCTTGATGCCCGGCAGGCCCCACGCGAGAACGAAGAGCGAGAGGATGGCGAAGGGTAGCCAGGCTTTGGCGATTTGACCGGCGGTATAGCGAGTGCCAGCGAGGGAACGTTGGCGGATTTTCCATTCGTCGCCCATGGTGTCGGTGACAGAAGCCTGGACTGCCGCGGTGGCTTTGGTGGCGTCGGCTTCGCGCTCTTCGGGGAAACGCCAGATGCGCTTGGGCTTCCAGAATCGGAGGAAGAGCATGGTGGCGAGGAGGGAGACGACGCCAGCGGCGATGTCTACTAGATTGCTGTCCATGAAGTTGGCCCAGAAGAATTGGGTGCCAGCGAAAGAGAGGCCCACCACGAGGATGGCGGGAAAAACTTCCCACGTTTCTGACCAACTGACCATGGCGCGAACCAGCCAGAAGGGAACGATGACTGCTGTGATGGGTAGGATGCGGCCGATCATGGCGCTGAGGTCGCTTTCGGGGAGAGCGGTAACGGAAGCGAGGGCGTGGACGGGAGTGCCGATGGCGCCCCAGGCGACGGGGGCGGTGTTGGCGATGAGGTTGAGCGCGGCGGCATGGAAGGGTTTGAAGCCGAGGCCGATCATGAAGGCGCCAGCTATGGCTACGGGCGCGCCGAATCCCGCGCAGCCTTCGATGAACGCGCCGAAGCAAAACGCGACGAGGAGAAGTTGGAGGCGACGGTCGGGCGTGATGGCAGCGACGGACTGCTTCATGATTTCGAATTGGCCGGTCTCGACGGAGATGTCGTAGAGGAAGACGGCGGCGATGACGATCCAGACGATTTTCAGGAGGCCATAGGCGGAGCCGTAGAGGAAGCTGCTGAAGGCCATTTGCGCGGGCATGTGGAAGACGAGGATGGCGCAGAGGATCGCAGTGGCGGCGCCAGCGACAGCGCACAGGTGCGCGCGAACTTTGAAGCCGGCTAGCAGGCCGAGAAGAACGACGACGGGCAGAGCGGCGATGAGCGTGGAAAGCCACCAATGGCCGAGGGGATCGTAAACTTGATTCCAGGTCACAGTTGGGCCTCCCTAACGAAATGGTATTCCAATTTAAATGTCGTGAACTTCGCCTAATGCTTTGCGGGAGGCAATGCCGATAGTCGCAGATGCCGCCCGGACTGGAAAGCGAGCGTTTCGGCTGTTGAGTTACGCTGTTGTCAATCCATTGTCAAGAGATAAGTCGGAATCGGCGACGAGACGCATGTGAACAAATCTTCACAGAGAGAGAAGCTTAGTGTTGTTGCGGACAGCGGCTACGGCAGAGGGCATAAAGCCTGGAGACAGAGCTTCATAGACCAGGCCTCAGCCGGGAACTATACTCTGTGCATGAATTCGGACACTGAGCTGCTTGGGGCGCTGCGGCAATATTGGGGTTACGACGCGTTTCGTCCTTTGCAGGAAAATATTGTGAAGAGTTTGCTTCGCGGGCGGGACACTTGCGTGGTGATGCCAACCGGCGGCGGGAAATCGCTTTGCTATCAGTTGCCGGCGGCGATTTTGCAGGACAAAACGGTGATTGTGGTGTCGCCGCTGATTGCGCTGATGCAGGATCAGGTCGCGCAGCTCACGCAGATGGGGATTCCGTCAGCGTTGCTGAACAGCACGCTGGCGCCCGATGTGCAGTCCTGGGTTTTGCATAAGGCGATCGAAGGGGCGTACCGGCTTTTGTACCTTTCGCCGGAGCGGCTGGCGCGCGAAGACACGATCGGGTGGTTGAAGCGCGTGCCGGTTTCGTTTTTTGCGATTGATGAGGCGCACTGCATTTCGGAGTGGGGGCACGAGTTCCGGCCGGAGTACCGACAATTGAGCTCTCTGCGAAAACACTTTGCGGAGCAGCCGATTGCGGCGTTTACGGCGAGCGCTACGCGGCGTGTGCGGCACGACATTATCGCGCAGCTCGCGCTGCGAGAGCCGGATAAGTATATTGCGAGCTTTCACCGGCCGAATCTGCAGTACGTCGTGAAGGAATGCGTGGGGAAGACGCAGTCCGAACTTTTGATCCGGGCGATGCAGAAGTATGCGGAAAGCAACATAATTGTGTATGCCCCGACGATTGCGCGGGTCGAGGAGACCGTGGATTTTTTGGGCGAGCAGGGAATCTCTGCGATTGGCTATCACGGGAAGATGGATAGCGACACGCGGAGGCAGAATCAAGAGCGTTGGATGTCGGACGAAGTGCGCGTGCTGGTGGGGACGATTGCATTTGGATTGGGAATCAATAAGGCGGCGGTGCGCGCGGTGATTCATTTGTCGCTGCCGAAATCGATTGAGCAGTATTACCAGGAAGCAGGGCGAGCCGGGCGCGACGGGGAACCGGCGGATTGCATTTTGCTTTGGCAGAAGCGCGATGTGGGTTTGCTGACGTACTTCGTGGAGCAGTTGAGTGACCCGGCGGAGAAACAACGGGCCTGGCAGCGTTATCACGAGATTCGAAGGTTCGTGGAGGCGAATGCGTGCCGGCACAATCAGATTTGTTCCCATTTTGGAGAGAATCGCAAATGGGAGTCTTGTGGAGCCTGTGATGTGTGCGTTGGAGAGCCGGAGTGGTTGGCGGCGGCTGCGACGGCGAAAAAAGCTACGAAACGAAAGGCTGTTGGCGCGGCAGCTGGCGTGTCTGGCAGCGCTCCTTTTCTGGCAAAGGAATCTCGGCGAGAGCCGACACGGATTTCAGCTGGGGATCCAAACGTCAGGAGCTTGGCGGAGGGGATCGATCCTGAGCTCCGCGAATTCCTCCGCGAATGGCGCAGGACAGCGGCAAGAGAACGCGGGACAGCCGCTTACATCGTGATGCATGACACTTCGCTCGACGAGCTTTGCCGAGTGCGACCGCGTTCGCTGAGCGAGCTTCGCGGAGTTTCCGGATTTGGGGATAAGAAGACCGAGATGTACGGGCAAGGAATTCTAGATGCGTTGGCGGAATTTGGGCGCGGAGCACGGGCGGCGATGGGGGAAGAGAAAAAGCCGAAGCCTGTGGAAGAAACGAAGCAGTTATTGACGGAAGGACGGACGCTTGAAGAGATTGCGCAGACGCGCGGACGGCAATTTTCGAGCGTCGTCAATTTGATTGTCGGGTTGATGGAACGTGGAGAAGTGGAATTCCAGGCGAGCTGGGTGGACGCTGGTAAGCAAGCACAAATCGAAAAGGCTTGCACGCTACTCGGATTCGAGAGGATCAAACCTTTGAAGGAAGCTCTGCCGCCGGAAATTACCTATGAAGAGATTCGACTTGTGGCCGCGCATTTGCGGCTCGCGCGAGAGGGACATGCGCGAGAGACGGTCGAGGGCTAGCATCTCTGTCGCCTGGCATGCCAAATCTAGAAAAGCAGATCCCTCGCTACGCTCGGGATGACAATTTTGTGATGGGGATGGGGATTTTTCGATGGAATGGCTGCTCTGGGATGGAATTGGTGAGGGCGTGTGTGTGTTTGTTTGAGAACCTGCAAGATTCATAGGGCTGAGGAGACGGATGTGCCAGCGGCGGCGAAGACGGTGTCCATCTCGGCTTGCGCGAAGGACAGGAAACACTGCACAACGACGGGATCGAATTGCGTGCCGCTACACTGTATGAGGCGGCGGACAGCCTCTTCATGCGGAAGGCCTTTGCGGTAGGGGCGGGAAGAGACCATGGCATCGAAGGCGTCGATGACCGTCACGATGCGGGAGACGATCGGAATTTCTGTCTCTTTTAAGCCGGCGGGATAACCTCTGCCATCGAATGATTCGTGGTGGTGCAGAATATCTAGCGCAGCGCGCTCGAACCCGGGGAGCATGCGCAAAACCGCCCAGCCATATTCCGGATGCTTCTTCATTAGAGCGTATTCTTCGTCGTCTAATTTCCCCGGCTTTTTAAGAATGGAGTCAGGAACGCCTACTTTACCGATGTCATGAAGAAGAGCGGCGACTTCGAGGTTTTGAAGTTCTGCCTCGTCGAGGCCGAGTTCCTGGCCGACGCGCATGCCCCATTCTGCGAGCCGAGTGCTGTGGACGCCGGTGTTGAGATCTTTCAAATCGAGAAGCTGGTTGAAAGCGCAGATGACCGAAGTGCGAAGGGCCGAGACTTGTTCTTCAACTTGCTTAATGCGGAGGGATTCCGGCGTCCACAGAGGATTTGAGGACGTGGTGAGCACCGGAATCCGCTCGGTTGACACGCCGATCACTTATTGTCCGCTCGAACTATTGAGCCACGCAGAGACGGCCTGGTAGACGTCCAGGCGGCCATGGTTGAGGTCTGGTGTGAGTTGGATCGCATGAGAAAACGCGCTGGCTGCGTACTTTTGGTTGAGAGATGGCTTCGCGCTCAGGAGCAGGTCAGCGGATCCGGCAACCAGAGGTGAGCTAAAAGAAGTTCCGGAAGCGGCCGCATAAGTGCCACCTGGGAAAGTGCTGATGACGTATTCGCCAGGAGCTGCGATCCAAACGTCGGTGTTGCCGTAGTTGGAGAAACTAGAGCGCGTATCGTAGTCGGTGGTGGAAGCAATTCCCATGACGCTGGTGTTGAGCGCGGCCGGGTAGACGGGAGAGCTGGTGTTTTCATTGCCGGCAGACGCGACGAGGACGAGGCCGGACTGGTTGGCGTAAGCGATCGCTTGGGAGAGGGCTTGTGACGAAGTGGAGACGTCAAAGCTCATGTTAATGACATTTGCGTTGTGCTGGACGGCGTAGTAGATGGCGGCGACGATGTTGGAAAGGTAGCCTTGGCCGTTGGCGCTAAATGCTTTAAGGGGAAGGATTTGGGCTTTTGGCGCAACTAGGTGGACAAGGCCGGTGGTCATGGTGCCATGGCCAAAATCGGTGTAAGAGCTACCACCTTGGTCGAGAATGGCGACCGAAGACTGGTCCAGGATGGCAACACTGGATTGCTGGACGAAGGCAGGCTGACCCGAGCCGCCATTGGTGGGAATGGTTGAGCCCTGAAGTTGGGGAACGTCGAGCCACTCCGAAGCGCCAGGTTGATTGCGAGTGAAGTCATATCCCGGCAGAAGAACGGGATAGAGGACAGGATGGTTTACATCGACGCCAGTGTCGATGACCGCGACGATTCCGGACCCAGTGACATTGAAGCCGTTCTGGGCATCTGTCAGCCGGATAATCTGGGTGGCGGGTTGCGCGGCGTAGCCATGCGTGACGATGGCCCCGTAATAGTTGACCGGAGTGTTGTCGTAGAGACCGGCGGGAATGGTGGTCGCGGACGGCTGAGGGAGAGCCAGCAGTTGGTCGGCCTCGACGCTCTCAATCCCGAGTAATTCTTCGAGGAGATTGCCGACGAAGCCGAGCAGATTCGAGATTAAATTTCCTGAGGAGGTCACAAGAAAGGTGTGGTTTACCGAGCCATCCAAGGCACCTTGGACCTGGCAATTCGCGGACAGGCAGAGTCTCAGGACGGAGGAGAGGCCCCCCGAGGTGCGGACAATGTAGCGGTTCTGAGCGGATGCCGCGGGCGCTTCGAGAGCGAAAAGAGCGAATAGAATCACGAAGATGCATAGGTTGCGTTTCATAGTGTGTTTAGTCCCTTTCGGGGTCTCCTGCTTCTGAACCAGCCACACATCCGCACAAAGGGATACTCGCTAAGTCTTGCGGAATCTTCCTTTTGGGCAAATAGTACGGGTGGTTTCTTGGTGCCAAACAAAAGCTACAAGGGATTTTGGTACTTCCGTACCAAAATGGGACTCCCTTGTAATGTGTGTTCCGGTCGTCGAGTTCATGACTTGCCTCCGCGTAAGTCCCCCAAGGCGTTCCGCAGGGAAATTACGATGGGCTGGTCAGCGTGGCCGGGAATGGAAAGTTCAAGATCGCCGGAGTTCTCGATTTCGCCGGAGAACTCGCCAAATTGATTCGTAGCCGCGATGACGCTGTGACCGCGGTGATTCGAGAGGGTCACTTGAATGTCGCGCCCGATGACGCCGGGGTGGCTTAGGTCGAGCAATTGGCCAGTAATGACGAGGCGATTGCTGCCCGGTTTGGGCTCGATTTGAATATCGATTTGATATGGGTCCGCTCTATAAAGCATTTGTCTTGTTCCTATTACGACGGATCGAGCGCCGACGACGGCTGGCTGCAGGAAGCTGTCGAACAGGACCTCGATGAGACCTTGCGATTCCTTCTTCGTTCGCGCCAAGCCAGAAGCTGAGAAGGCTACCTTGGCGAGGCGCACGGTGTCCGAGGGAGGTTGAAAACTCGACTCTGGAGCTGCCGTCTTGCTGACCTTTTGCCATAGTGAAACTGTGTCCGTGCAGCGTTTGCAACCGGTTCCAAGGTGCTTTTGCATGGCTTGCTGCTGATCGGTTGTGAGTACTCGGTTCACGAAATCGACCCACTCCTCTGTTGAAAAGTGCTTCATCTCTCGTCCCCCTAGTTTGCTTTCTTTGCCCCTCCGCTCCCCAGCGGTGGCAAGGATTCAATCCCTCACCGCATAAGGGACAGCGGGAGGCCTAAAAATATAGCTAGGGAACAATTAATTAAGTCTTTTATTTACTGTGAGTTGCCCGATTAGAATGAAAGGAGCCCAGAAATAGGGGTGGGGGCTGTGTTGGCGGAGCTGCTTCATAGCGGATTGAAGAGAGGCGGCCATATCGCCAGTTCCGATGAAACCTTTGTAGAAGGACTGCATAAGTTCGGCGGTACTACGGTCGTGTACATCCCAGAGGGAGAGAAGGAGGGAGGCTGCGCCGGCGCAGAAGAGGCCGCGCTGGAGGCCGAGGAGCTCGTCGCCAGCGGCGACAAAATTCATGCCTGTGGCGCAGCCGCTGAGCGTGACGTGGCGCGCGGATAGGCGCATTTGGTAGAGATCGTAGAGGTTAAAGTAGCCATCGCCGAGGCGGATGCCGGAGAACATGGGATTGTCCTGGCGGTAGGTGCCGTGGGTGGCTATGTGGATTAGGGCGCTTTGAGAACCCTTGCTTTTGAGGACTTCGGTTCTAGCCTGACCGCCAAGGAAAAGATCCGCGTTTGGAAGGATCGCGGCTACGGATTGCACCTCATCGAGGATTTGGGGAGCGCGCTCGTCCGGGATGCCCAGTACGAGGGAGGTGGACATGTTGCTGGGTGGCTTTTCCTGGCAGAGAGCAAAGACAGTGGCGCTGGGGGCGTACGAGATGGTGTGGGTGTCGCAGAGATAAGTGTCGCCATTTTTAAGGGCATGGAAGGGAAGGAAGTGAAGAGGGCCATGGGGGACGAAGATCAAGTGTTTCGCTTGGAGATGACGGCGGAGTGGGGCGATAAGCTCTGCGTAGAGAGATTCCAAGTGACTTTGGGTGGCTTGGAGGAGAGGCTTTTCAAAGCGTTGGGTGTAGGTTGCGCCCATGCGGAATTTGGAGAGTTGGAAGCGGAGAAGGTGGAGGAAATGAAGGACACGAGAGAAAACAGTGATGGGAGTGATTTCGATGGAATTGCGAGTGACCACGGCAGCTACGAGGCGGTCTCCCGTCGAATAGTATTCGATAAGCGCCGCATCGGCGGGGATGGCGGCTTGTAATTTTTCGAGGGAAAAATCTGCCGGAGCTTCGAGAGTAGCGTTTTCGCGTTCGTGGGCTGGCAGTTCCCGCAAGGTGCGCAGGAGTTCATTTTCGTGGGAGAGGGCTTTTTCCTGGAGTTGCTGAAGGCGTTTGGCGGAGGTGTCTTCGGGGCGGAGTTGCTCGAGTTCGATGCGGTGGTAGTACCAGTTTAGCTCTTCGCGGAGATCACGAATCCTTCGAACGAGTTCGCTTTGGCCGGTGTCGCCAAGAGGCAGGCTTTGGCCGCTCTGGAAAATCATTTCGGTCATGCTGCGGGACTTGGCGGCTTCAATGCAGGAGAAGGCTTCGGCAGCGGAGGAGTCGTCGCCATCGCCGCTGAGATGCAGGTCGACGAGCGCTTCGTAGACTTGGAGGCGGTTCTTTACAAAGGAAATTTTCAGCTCTTCGGCGTGCAAGCGGCTGCGCAGAGCTTCCAAGGATTTGCGGGCTTCTTGATAGGCCGCGTAGGCAGCGGGGCGATCGCCGCGAGTTTGTGCGATCTGGCCGCGGAGAAAATGCGTTTGGTAAGCGAGAACGGGGGCTTGAATGCCGGAGATTTTTGCAATGGCGGCGTCTGTTTCCGATTGTGCGGCGGGAAGTTCTCCGACCTGCAAGGCAACGCGCGCGAGGAGAAGATGCGCGAGAGTGGCTTTGCCGGGGAGGGCAGCATGATCGAAGAACTTGGCAGCGCCGGCGCAGAGGCGGCGGGCTTCGAAGTAGCGGCCTTCGTGAAAGAGAAGGAGCCCTTGATAGAGGTCGAGGAGCCAGGGCCAGACGAGATTTTTTTCGGTGGCGAACATGGCGCGTGCTTTTGTGAAGCGTTCGAGGGCGTGGACGGTTTTTCCCTGCTGGCCGTAGGCAATGGCTTCGTTGGCGAGGGTTTTTGCAGCTTCGTAGCCCATGCCGAGTTTTTCGAAGCGAAGGAAACCCTCGTGGGCCATTTCGCGGGCTTCTTCGCTGAGGTTCAGTTCGAGATAAATTTCGGAAAGATCAAGATCGCAGAGAGCGCGATGATACGCGTCACCAGAGAGATCGCAGGTGCGGCGGGTGGCGAAGAGCATTTCGATGGCGCGACTGTATTCGCCGCGGAAATAGTAGAGGTAGGCGATGTTGTAGTCTGCTTGGGCGACGAGTAGAGGCATGTTGCGCAGTTCGCAGAGGTTGCGTGCGCGTTGATAGCAGTCGAGAGAACGGGAGAAATCGTTCAAGCTGATAAGGCACATGGCCATGTTGCTCAAGACCATGGCCACGTGTTCCCAATCTTGATGATACTGAAAAGTGTCGTAGGCTCGGTCGTAGTGGAGAATGGCTTCTTCGAAGCGATCTTGGCGATGGAAGATATTTCCGACGTTGTTTTCGAGAGTGGCGATGCGGCGGGTTTCGCCGAGGCGCTGGAAGATTTCGCGGGCGCGATCGGCAGCTTTGAAGGCTTTATCGTATTCCCCAAGCAAAATAAGCGGCTGGATGGAACTGCTGAGAGTGCGCGCGGCCTCTTTTTCGATGTTCAAGGCTTCGTAGAGTACGACGGCCTTTTCGTGGTGTTCGACGGCGGCTGCGCTGTTACCGCAGGCGTAGAGGGCGTTGGCTTTGGCGCGCAGGCTTAGAGCGAGGCTCTCTTTCTTTCGCAGTTTCTTGGCGATCGAGATGGCGGCTTCGGCGAGGTGCACGGCTTCGCGCGTGTCGATGCGAATGCGCTCGACGACCAGCCGAGCGAGGCGCTCGACGACTTCGCTGCGAAGCAGGGCGCGATGGCGCGCGAGAAATTTCTGGCGAGCCGCATCGGTTTCGACGTGGGCTAGTTGCAGTAGAAGCTCTTCGCGCGTGATTTCTTTGATGGCCGTGGGCATCAGTCAAATCCCGAGTCGCTGAGAAGTTTGCGGAGGCGATCCATGCATTTCTGGCGGGTGAAACCGATGGAGCCGACGGCGAGGCCCAATTCGGCGGCGACTTCGCTGTAGGAGCGCGCGGGAGTTTCGAAGAAAAGAAGTTCAACGAGGCGGCGGCATTGCGGCGAGAGGGCGGCCATGGCTTCGCGCAGCATTTGTTCTTCCTGGGTTTGTTGCACAAGGGTTTCTGCGATGGCGGGCGTCCCGGGTTCAGGAAGGTCTGCGTCTCCGTCACGGCTGACGACACGCTGCTGTTGTTGCTTCCAGCGGTAGCACTGATGGTGAGCGACTTGCATGAGCCACTTCGGAAGAGCGCGCGGTTCGCGCAGTTCGGGGAGGCAATTGAGAAGCTCGACACAAGTGGCTTGAAAAACTTCGGCGGCTTCGTGGGGAGGCAGTCTGTATTTGACGGGTATCGAATAGATGAGGGCTTTGTATTTTTCGATGAGAAGAGACCAGGCTTCTTCGTTGCCGGAGAGGCATTCTTTAACGAGGCGTTCATCGCTCCAGACGCGCAGAGCTTTCTTCGTTACCTTCGTTTTGGTGATTACCGGCGTCATCGGCTGGTGTTCTCCGCGCCACTTCGGAAATAGAGTTGCTCAACGTTCCAAAGGGCATAAGGTTCCAGAACAGCCGGATGAAAATTGGCGATGGAGTTTTTCGCGCCGACGAGAATGTCTGGGCTCGCCAGGAAAATCATGGGCTGATTTTCGGCGAGAATTTCCTGGACGCGATCGTAGAGTTTTTTGCGCCGGTCATAGCCGGGCGTGGCGAGCTGCTGTTCCATGAGGCGGTCGATCTCGGCTTCCCAGGTCGTGGACGGGTGAGTTTGCGAGGGATTCCATAGATGCGTGCCACCGCTCGATAACCAGACGTTGAGGTCGGAATTTGGATCGGCGTCGAAACTGGCGAGTCCCAGGACGCAAGCCTCATATTCCTTGGTTTGCGTGACGCGATCGATTAGAGAGCGGAATTCAAGGGGCACGATCTGAGCGTGGATGCCGAGCTGTTTTAGGTCGTCTTGAATCAAGGTAGCCATTTTGGTTCGATCGGCGTTCGAAGAACTGGTCAGGATAGAAAATTCCACGGGCTTGGCGTCTGGGTCCATGAGTGTGGGTTCGCCGTTCGATGCGGTGGACCAGGAAAAACCGGCTTCTTTCAGAAGAGTGCGGGCACGATCTAGGGAGCGAGGCGAATGTGGGATCGCAGCATCGATCCAACGACGGTTTCCAGCCGTAACCGGGCCCCAAAGAGCGGAGCCGCGGCCTTGATAGATGAGACGAACGATTGCATCGCGATCTATGGCAGCGGATATGGCTTGCCGAAATTTTACGTCGCGAAACCATTTTTGTTTTTGCGTGAGATCCGCAGAAGATTTTTCTCCGAGGTCGTTCAAGTTGAAGAAGAGGAAGTTGTACTCCAGGCCGGGCCCGGCATCTGCCATGGTGTAGGTGCGCTGCTGGCGCCCGAGGACGGAGAAATTCTCCGCGCCGAGACGGGTAATGATGTCCGTCTCGCCAGATTGGAAACGCAGAACCTGGGCGTCAGCGCTTGCGACGAAGAGAAATACGAGTTCGTCAAGATAGGGGAGACGGTTTCCCTTAGTGTCCGTTTTCCAGTAATACGGATTGCGCTCTAGAACCAGTTTTTGGCCTGCGACGTATTCTTTCAGGCGAAAGGGGCCAAGGCCTGCCCATTCGTTGGGTGGAGTGGACGGCGCCCAGAACTGAGCGAGCTTTCCTTCCTGATACGGCTTTTCGAGGAGATGGCGAGGCAAGATGGCAAGGCCGTCGAAGAGTCTTTCTTCGACTCCGTAGGGCTTTGCGAATTGGAAAACGAGCGTTTGCGCATCCACTTTGCGAACAGTGATCGGTTTTCCGCCGACAATCAGCAGATCGCGCTGCGTCGCGTGAACATTTTCATCGAGGTAGACACGAAAGGTGAAGAGCACATCGTCGGCATCGAGAGGATGCCCATCCGAGAAACGCAGCCCCTGGCGCAGAGTCAGCGTGTATTGAAGGCCGTCGGCGGAGATTTTCCAGGATTTTGCCAGAGCGAGTTCCGTGAGTTGCGTTGCGCGATTGATGTGAACGAGATCCGCCTGCATTGCACTGATTACTTCGCGAGAGGGAGAATCGGCGGCCGTAAGCGGGTTCACAGTCTTCGGTTCAGCGCGGAGCGAAATGACGAGCCGTCCGCCTGACCGGCCGATTTCCCCTGGCAATGCGAGCAATTCTTCTTTCGAATTCGCCTGCTGTGGCTGCGGGAAGCCTTTGACAGGGAACGCAACGATTGCAGCGCATGCCAGGAAGAGGCTCAAGGTGAAGTGGCGGCGCCAGGGAGATGAGCGATCTTTTCTCACGATAGGTTCCATTTACTTTTCTCATCTATCTTGTACGTGGAGGTGCGCTCGTGCAATGCACTCGCGAGACTGAGGTATCCGAGAAAGAACGGGACTATTGCCAGGGCGGGCAAGTACATCCACCAATAGGAGACCAGGACGTTGTATTGCTGGAGGGTGGCGAGGAGATTTCCCCAGCTGGACATTGGTTCGGGTACGCCGAGGCCGAGAAAGGACAACGTCATTTCGGCGAGGACGAATTGAGGCACAAGTATTGTGGCTTGTGTGAGCAAGACGCTCGCAGTTTCCGGCAGGATGTGGCGACGCAGCAAGTAAATATCTGAGGCACCGAAACCTCGCGCGGCGCGGACAAAATCGCGCTCTTTTACGCTAAGCACAACTCCGCGAACCATGCGAGCGGGCCGCGCCCAGCCGACCATTCCGATAACGATCACGACGAGAAGGAAGGCTTCGAGAGGGCTGACGGAGAGCGGCAAGAACGCGCGCAGGGCGAAGAGTAAATACAACCACGGCAACGCGAGAAAAAGTTCCGCGATGCGCATCAAAAGATCATCTCGCCATCCGCCGAAGTAGCCGGCGGCCATGCCGATGAACGCGCCGAGAAACAGAGTGATTCCGGCGCCAAGCAATCCGGCGAGAAGAGAGACTTGTCCGCCATAGAGAATGCGCGAGAGCTGATCGCGGCCGTAGGCGTCGCTTCCCAGCAGATAGACCCGTGCACTGGCGGCGCCGAAGAGATGAATGCGGGACGGCACAATACCCAGCAGACGGTAGGTTGCGCCGCGGGTGAAAAAGTTCAGAGGAACGGCTGTGGCATTGTCTTCTTCGTATTGGTCAAAGGAACCCTCTCGCAAACGAAGCGGATAGAAAAACGGACGCAGATGGAAATGTCCATGCGCTTCCATCATGTGAATGTGCATGGGAGGAAGGTATGGGCGCTCACGGTCTTGCTCGACGGGATCGTAAGGCGCGAAGAATCCAGCGGCGGCGATGATGCCGTGGAGTATCAGCAGGACGACGAGCCATTTTGTGAGTCTGCGGCGCTGTTTCATTTTGCGCTCGCTGCGGTGCGGATTCGGGGATCGGCCCAATAGAGAAGGATGTCTGCGAAAAGATTTCCAGCGACGAGGAAAACCATCGAGAGAAGGACGCCGCCGATAACTACGTAGAGATCGCGCGCCAGAATCGATTCGAGAAGGAGCGGACCGAGACCTGGCCAGCTCATGACGACTTCCACGAGTAAAGAGCCACTTAAGAGCGTGCCCACGCTGAATCCGAAAAGCGAGATGAGGGGGTTTGCTGCAGCGCGAAGGGCGTAGCCAAGGAGGAGTTTATGCTCGGGTAAGCCGTGGCCGGCGCCGGCTCGAAGAAAGGGAGCGTCGAGAACCTCGGCGACAGACGCGCGGACGTGGCGGACGAGCATTGGCAGAGTTGCTAGGACGAGGGCAGTCACCGGGAGCGCCATGTGCAAGGTGAGGTCACGCAGCTTTTGCAAGGCGGAAAATTCATCAAAGCCGACGGAGACGAGACCTCCCGTTGGAAACCAGCCTGTGCGGACGGCCAAGATTAATAAACCCAGAGCAAGGACGAGATCGGGGATCACAAGTAGAGTTGCAGTCGTCCATGAAAGAACGCGGTCGGGCGCGCGGCCGAATCGCGCCGCGCTCCAGATGCCGAGGGGCAGGGCCAAAAGCCAGGCGAGGAGCGTGGCGGTTGCGGTGAGAAGAAGAGTGTTTCGCGCGCGCACCCAGAGAAGCGGGGCGACAGGGCTGTTGTAGGCAAACGAGAATCCCATTTGGCCGTGTGCGACGGCGTTCAGCCAGTGGGCATAACGGATGGGCAGCGGGCGATCGAGTTGATACTGCGCTCGCAAAGCGGCGACGGCTTCTGGAGAGATTTGCGGATTCAGGCGCATCTCATCGAAGTAGTTTCCCGGCGTCAGAGCGGAGAAAAGAAAAGTGAGCAGGGAGACACCGAAAAGAAGAAAGACGGCGTGGAGCGCTCTGCGAATGAAATAGCGCATCAGGAATGCACCAGTACGCCGGGCGTTTCGATGAAGCGGGGCATGGCCGCGATAAGTGAGCGAGTGGCTTGGTGGCGTGGCGAGCGCAGGACATTTTCTGCAGGACCGGATTCCACAATGCGGCCGCGATCCATAACGGCGATTTGATCGGCCAGATGAGCGGCCATTGCGAAATTATGGGTGAGGAAGAGATAGGTCAAACCGAGAGAGCATTGCAGCTCGAGCAAGAGATTGGAGATTTGGGCTTGCACGGAGCAATCGAGCGCAGAGAGAGCTTCATCCAGGATGATGATTTTTGGCTCGAGCGCCAGGGCGCGGGCGATCGCGAGGCGCTGTTTTTGTCCGCCGCTGAGTTCGTCGGCTCTTCGCGCGGCCATTTTGCGCGGGATTGCGACACAGTCTAGAAGTTGCAGCGCTCTGACGGCGCGGTCCGGTTTGGTGAAGTGTCGCTGCACGAGAAATGGCTCGCTGACGATATCGAGGGCAGTCCAACGCGGATTGAGCGAGCTTGCGGGATCTTGAAATACGAGTTGAATTTGCGGGCGGAGCAGGCGCTGCTGATTCTCGTCGAGTGCCTTGACATCAATACCCTCAAACCAGATGTTTCCCGAGGTCGGGCGTTCCAGGCAAGCGATACAGAGAGCGAGCGTGCTTTTACCGGAGCCAGATTCTCCCACGAGCGCCAGAGTTTCTCCCGATGGAATTGACAGGGAAACGCCATCGAGCGCTGCGAGCTTGACCTTCGTGCCCGCAGATCGTCCGGCTGCGTAATGCTTCACAAGATTTTCGACCTTTAAAAGTGGCTGCATATCACGATTCCCGGAAACGAGTCAGCCAGCAAATTTGAAACAGGAAACTTCGTGTAGCTTGCTCACCGCGGCCGCCGCGGGTTCGTCGCATTTGCAAACTTCCATTCTTTCCGTGCACCGGGGCTCGAACCGACAGCCACTTTCAAGCGACGAGAGGTCTGGCGGATCTCCTGGGATAACGTGCAGCCTGGTTCTGCGGGCGCTTTGGTCTTCGTCAAAGTCTGTTGGCAGGCACCGGAGCAGTGCCACTGTATAGGGATGCTGCGGCGAGGAGAGCACTTTCGCTGCTGGGCCAATCTCAGCGACGCGGCCGGCGTAGAGGACAAGGATGCGATCTGCGAAGCCTGCAAGGAGAGCGGGATTGTGGGTAATGAGAATCATCGCGAGGCCCAGGTTCTGCCGGAGGGTGCGAAAGAGTTGCAGGATTTCTTTTTGTGTTGTTGGGTCGAGGGATGCGGTCGGTTCATCGGCAATAACTAGGGAAGGCCCGCAGGCGATCGCTTGCGCAATGAGTACGCGTTGACGCTGCCCTCCGCTTAACTCGTGGGGATAAGAGCGGGAAATGCGTTCGGCGTCGACGGAAAAAACCGATGCGAGAAGTTGGCTGGTTTTCTCGTTTAGAGCGCGTCGATCCAAAGACATGTGCGCAGCCAAAACATCGAAAACTTGTTGTCCGATTCGCAGGGTGGGATGGAGAGAGGAGGAAGGCTCTTGAAAGATTAGGCCGATGCGTCCGCCGCGAATTTTCCGAAGATCTTGCGGAGAAGCCTTCAGGAGGTTCTTTCCCTCGAAAAGAATTGAACCTTGCCGGATTTTTCCGCTGGCTGGCAGAAGCTGCAGGAGAGACGCAGCTAGCGTGCTCTTGCCGGAACCGGATTCTCCGAGTACGCCGAGGATTTCTCCAGGACCGAGCTCAAAATTAACGCCTGAAAGGGCGGGGCAGACTTCACCCGTGCGAGCGGAGTACGAGGCGTGGAGATTCTTGACTTCAAGAAGCGGCGTCATTTCTCGGACCAGGGGCAGGCACTTCCCGCCCATTATTTATGGTCTGTTATAGGTGGCAGACGGACAAGACGGACCTAATTCCACGCGCAGGAAGGTTATTGACGAGTAGGAACTAACTGGCCTTTGGTACAGGATAACGCGGGCTACGGTGGAATTCGTTCAGAGACGAGGCTATTCAGCCGTGTAGGTGACCTCAAGCCGATGAATGAGAAAGCAGGATAATACGAGAATCGCGAGCGTAAGGCATAGCAAACCGAGGATGGCAATAAGCGGAGAGACAGGTTCGGCTACGATCGTAAAAATTGCCAGGGGACCATCTGTGGGCAAGTTCACTGGGCAAAGATGCTTCAGATAGAAAGTGACGCTCAGATGCTGGGCCCAGGAAGGAAAGATTGGAGCGATTGTTTCCCATCCCAGCAGCATAGCTCCGGGGATGATCGGATTCTTGAAGAGAAGACTGAGAGCGAGAAACACGGCGCCGTAGCCGAGGCAAGCGAGAGCCGTCGCCAGCAGATAGGAGCCCAGCTGGCTGAGGCCAGGCCCGTCAAAAACGTAAGATCTGCCCGCTGAACCGAAGCGGCTATACGTGAGACAAAAGCAGGCAAAAACCGCTGTCTCAAAAAGTGCGATGGAGATGATCGCGCCCGCCAGAAACTTTCCAATCACCAAAACCTCTTTTCTGACCGGGACGAGGAACTGATAGTGGAGTGTACGCTGGACCATTTCGCCGCGGAACAGCCACGTAAAGATTCCCATGCAGGCGAAGAAGATGCCGAGCCGGAAATAGTAGAGCTGGATAGTTCCCGCGAGCACGAGTGTATCGTTTTCAATTTGGGCAGGATCGATGTCATGTCTGTTGAAAATGTTGTGCGCGAGCAGGAATAAGACCGGTATCCAAGCGAGCAGATGAAACCCGATCCTCCGGCGAGTGAAGAGGTTTCGGCGAACCTCCGTGCGCACGAGGACGGAGATCTGGCTGGCAAACAGTCGCCAAGGTTGTTCTTTCAGAGAGCTTTGGGCGCGGGCAACGGATTCCTGGAGGCTCATGTTGGGCTGCCATCCGATCCGATGAGATATTGGTAGATGGAATTTACGTCGTCGTCAGCGGGAGCGACGGCATCGACTTCGACCAAGCCTGCGGACACGATTTTGTTGAGCAGCAGGGAAAACTGTTCGGCATCGCGCGTGCGCACCAGAACGCTCTGCCCATCGCTCAGGATTTTGGCTTCGACGACGTGATCCAGCTCGAACGCTGCGGACGCCAACTTCGCGGCGTTCGAACAACGGACGAGAATTTGCATTGGGTGATCACGGACTTCCCTGCGAACCTCTTTAATCTGGCCCTCGGCAACGACGTAGCCGCTGCTCATCAACACGACGCGATCGGAGATGCGGTCGACTTCCTCCAGAATGTGGCTGGAAATGATGACGTGCATTCCCTGTTTCGCAATGGCTTCGAAGAGGGCGATCGATTCGGCGCGGGCCATGGGATCGAGGCCGTTGAGCGGTTCGTCGAGAACGAGTACGAACGGATGATGCGCAATGGCTTGAGCGAGGCGGATGCGCTGGCGCATTCCTTTGCTATAGCCCGCCACTTTGCGCCGGGCGACTTGCGCCATGCCCGCGCGTTCGAGGGCTTCGTTCGTGAGCTTTGTGGCTTGGTCGTGGCCAAAACCATGAAGGCGTAGCGGCCAATAAATAAAATCGTAGCCATTCGTGCCAGGAGGGAAGGAGTCGAATTGCGTGCAGTATCCGACTTGGCGGAAGAATTCGATGGGTTGCTGGGGTGTAAGGCCGAGGACGTAGATTGCGCCGTGCGATGGCTTGATCAAGCCGGTGAGCAAGTTCATCAGCGTGGTTTTGCCTGAGCCGTTTGGTCCGACCAGGCTCGTGATTCCCGGTTCGAGAGAGAAATTTACTTTGTTCACGCCGAGAACTTCTCCGTAAAACTTGGAGACGTTGTCGAAGACGATTTGGCGGGTGTCGGGCGTCATCCTCGCACGACCTCACGGGCTCGCAATCGGACATTCAGAACAAACAGCGCGAATACGCAGACGAGAACCAGCATTGCCCAAGCCATTGGGAGCGGAATATCGTCTCCGCGCGTGAAGGCGCCCATAATCGAATCCGCGCGAAATGAGCGAATCAGAATCTGCCTATAAAGACTCGAGAAATTCAGGAGTCCGCCCCAATAGGTGCCCATGATGGCGTTGAACATCTCGCCGAGGCCCGCGGGGATGAAAAATGTGATGAAGATTATTGCGGTAGCAACAATGCGCAGCTTAACCCACGCTGACACAGCTAACGAAATCAGAGAAAGCATTAGGATCCAAATCGCGGAGCACAACACGATGGGAGCAACCATCCATAGGTGCGACCAGATCCAGCCATTTCTCGCCAGCCCGGCCTGTAGGCTAAATAAGAGCAAGCAGGGAACCCAAGTGACAGCGGAAAGAAGCAGGCCGAGGACGGCGAGTTTTCCCAAAACATAATCACCGCGGCTGAAAGGGCGGCTCAGAAAAAGAGGCAGCGCGCCATTGGTTAGATCACCCGAGATCAGGACCGGGCCGACCCAACAATTCAAAAGAAAAGCTGCCTGGGTCTGCATAGTCATGATGATGATGAAATACTGGCTTTCCACCTTGAAAAAATCCATATCCGGGCGCAGTTGCATCAACAACTGTAAAGTTTTGTTATTGGCTACGAAAATGAAGCCTGCAGAGAACAGGCAGGGGATGATGCAAAGAATCAAGAGAAGAACGAAAAAGCGCGACTTAAACAGGTCGGCGAAGGCGAAGCGTGTGAGGACGAAAAATCGCGACCATTGGGGCGTTAGCGAGCCGGTATAGGAATTGTAGCGGCGCTTATAGACGGCCATCAGCTACTCCCGATTGCTCCATGGCGTTAAGGAAGATGTCTTCGAGCGAATCGCGGCGATGATTCATGCGGCGAATTTGCACGCCGCGGTCCGCCGCGACCTTGAACACTTCCCGGATCTCGACGCTGTCCGGCATGACGACCTTGATGCGGCCGCTGGTGAAAACCGCACATTCGCAGCCGATGCTTTCGAGCGCAGAGGTGAAAGAAGCCTCGGCGCCAATTGTCTCGAGTTCGAGAAACTTGCGATTGGCGCGCCGCTCTTCGACAAGATTGCAGATGGAGGCAATTTGGCCGTTCCGCAGGATGAGCACCTCGTCGCAGGTTTCTTCGACGTCGCGCAGAAGATGCGAGGAGAGCAGCAGGCAAATATCGCTGGCCTCTCGGATTTCGCGAATGAGCTCGATCAGTCGCTTGCGCGCCGGCGGATCCATGCCGTTGGTCGGTTCGTCCAGGATGAGAACTTTGGGGCCGTGGGCAATCGCCTGGGCCAACTTCGCGAGTTGCTTCATGCCGAGAGAATACGTACCCACCGGGCGATAACGCGCTTCGCCGAGGCCGACGTAGACGAAAGCTTCGTGGGCGCGCTCCATGGCTTGTTCAGAGGGAAGGCCGGAAATTTCCGCCATGTAGCGAACGAAACGGACCCCCGACATTTTAGAAATGAAAGCATCGTTCTCGGGCATGTAGCCCACCAAAGAGCGAAGCGCTTTGCCGCTGGCGAGAGAATCGAGTCCAAGTACGCGGGCGCTGCCTTTGGACGGAGTGTGAAAACCCAGAAGCGTGTTGATGAGAGTGGACTTGCCGGCACCGTTGGGCCCGAGGAGTCCAATGGCGCGGCTCTTCAGAACACCGGTGATGCCATGAAGTATCGTTCGGCCACCGAGTTGAACTTCGAGCCCATTGAGCTCAATCGTTGGAGTGGTCATCTAGAAGTCAATACGAATTAGCCTATCGTGAAGTTCCATGATCGGACAAGCCCAGCAAGTGCAGCAAGGTTGGAAAAGCTGGATTCAAGTCAAGGAGCTTGCCGCTGCTCGCCACTTCGATGCGATCGCTTTCTCCATACGCGCACATTACGCTTGGTTTCGAATCAGCGGCCAATTGCTGAAGCATCGCCAATTGTCCGGAATTAAGCTGGGAAGCGAGGGGTTTCAGAATCGGGCTGAGATTTTGATAGAGCATCGCTGAAAAATTGGCCTGGTTGTCGCTGGGTAGCAGAGCGCGGAACGAAGCGGAACGAGCCAGCGATGTGCCATTCGCGTGGGTTTCTATTGCGGCGATGAGCAGCGCGCGTGAAGGAGCCACGATCATATACCCGTCCGCGAAGGTGTAGTCGTACTCGGACGTAACGGCCGTGAGTCCTGGAGATTGCGATTGGATCGTGTAGAACGTTCGGCCACCGACCTGGGCTTGATTGAGCGTTAAGCCGGGCTGATTTGATTTTTGCGCTTCCCGATTAGCAGCCTGCACCATTTTTTCGATGGCAAGCTGGAGAGCTCCTGATTGGTTGACCTCGATAATGGCTTTCCATGACGGCGTGGGAAGGACCGGGCCATCGAGAGCAATCGTCATTTCTCCGCCCAGGGCGCTCGCAAGGTCGTTGCGAATGTCCAAGCCGAGTTCTGTATTTACTTGAGCCAGATTCTTGCTGAAGTTGGGATCCGCCGCCCCGAACGTACTGAAAAGGTCATCGAGCATGAGCGCCGGCTGCTTCCCAACGAAAGAGACTGCCGCGCCTGCGTTGGCGGAAACATAGTCGAGCGAGCCCACGGGAGCGGGAGCGGCGAGCCAGGAAGCGATGCCGCGCCGCTGGCTATTAAATTCCAGAGTGATGCGGTTATCTGCTTGACTGGAGCCCTGGCCGCGCGTGGCGATCAAATACTTTATGTCGTTGAAGCCGCTATTCTGCAGCGTATTCGATTCATTTTGCTGGGAGTGTGTAGAGTTTAGAATCTGGCCGAGATTGGCAGCCACCAAAGTCTCTGTGCCCTGGCTGTAAACGTTCAGAATTCTTTGGCCAAAGTCGGTTGCAGCAAACTGAGTCGTTCCCGCGTCGAGTTGCGCGCTCATCTGCTGGACAGTAGCAGCGTCGCCGCCGACAACGAGCATGTTTGGCCTGACAAGCATGATCATTCCGCGCTCGCCAGCCACAAGGGAGGAGAGCGACTGCGGATCCACGACGCGCAGATTGGATTTGCCTGGCGTGCTGGACAAAGTAGCAGCCAGGTGATTCTGCAAGAAGCTTTCCAGTCCGGGCTGTTTCACTTCGGCCAGCAGGATGGGGCCTTGATCGTTAGCGGCGGGGCTGGACCTGAACGTAATCACCACTTCGTCGCCCAAGTATTGGCTTATGGCTTGGATTTGTCCGATCAACTCTTCGGGAGTCGGATGCTGATTGGAGTTGCCGCTCTTGTTCCACCAGTCTTGCAGGACTTTGCTCTGCGAAAGCTGCTGCTGGAAGATTTGATTCGCTTGCTGGAGCGCGTCCCCAAGATTGGGGATGCCGATGTACAGGACGGTGTCAGGCGCCAACAAGGGGAGGATTTTGCTCTCGTACCGCGGGCCGGGTGTCGGGATGGCTTCGAGTTTTTCGCGAAGTGCTGAGAATTCGGCGAGTAGAGCCAGTTCGTGATTGAGGTCATTGCTCCATCCAATTTCCTGGCTGACGGGAACAAGGCCAACACTCGACGTTGTGGCCACCTGATCGCCCGAGTGTAGGATGGATTCCGTTCCAGAATGCTTGACGTGGACTTCTCCTTCAATTACGGAGACGCGCGAGCCTTTCGTACCGGAATTGACTGAGAAGACTGTGCCGGTGACGGCTACCGTGCAATCCGGAGCGCTGACGTAAAGATGGCCGGTGCGACGATGAGCGGCCTGGACGATGATGCTGCCCTGGTCGAGATGGATGGTGGTATTGCGACGGTCCGCGCTTACGGCCAACTCCGCGCGCTGATTCATTTCCACTTTCGAGCCGTCGAAGAGTTTCACCGTGGCATGGGAATCGGCGGCAGTACGAATGAATTCGCCCTGGGTGACTTCTTCGCCCAGCTTCAATGCCTGCTCGCCGGTCGGACCAACGCGATACGCTAGACCTGCAATGGAGTCGATGCGCGCGCGGCTGCCAGGAGGGCCATCGATGTACCAGTTGCGCCCAGTCCAAACCAAGGCGACCAGCACGACCAACGAGGCTGCCGCGAAAGACAGCGTGGAAAAGCTCCACTGGAAACCGCGCGACGTTGGTTCCATCCGCCAGCTGACGTTTGACTTGCTGTCAACGGCGCGGCCATGCGCATAGGAGCGGCAGGAAACACATTCCCGCAGATGGTCTTCGACGATGAGCGCGCGAGCCTCGGGCAGTTCTTGTTGATGAAAGGCCGGCAGCAAAGCACGAATATCGGCGCAGCCACGGATGGGCTGTAGTGCGCTGGCTGTGGCTTCCTCGCCGAGCCCTTCTTGCAGCTTCTGCCACACGTGCTCGGCGGATGCTGAGAGTGTCTTGGCGTCGGGCTGTTCCGCGCGGAGCTCGGAGATCGCTTGATCCAGCCGAGCGTCTTGTTTAGATCGAAAAAAATTCATGATGCACCTTTTCTAAATCCGCGAAGGCTCTTCTTCAGACGTGCGCGAGTCCGATGCAGGGTGACAGCAACAACTGCCTGAGATGTGTTCATCAACTCGGCGATTTCGGGGTTGTCCAGGCCTTCGATATAGCGCAGCGTAAACATCTCGGCAGTACGCGGACTGAGCTTGGCAAGTTCTTGACGAAGCCAATTCTTGATTTCCATCGAGGAATGCGCTCGTTCCGGCGAGAGACTAGGATTGAAGTGCACTTCGTCTGCCGCTTCCACCGGCACGACTTCGCGATGGCCTCTCGATCGAATGAGATCCAAGGCGGCGTTCACGGCTGACCTATGTAAATAGCCCTGTAGATTGGAGATACGGTTGTGGTCGACCGTGCCGCGAGCCAATCGGAGGAAGACGGATTGTGCCACGTCCTCGGCGTCGGCCATGCTGCCGGTTATGCGGTAAGCGGCCTTGAGGACACAAGCCTGGTGGGCCCGAAAGACTACCTCAAGCTCTGCGGCTGCTTGCGTCACCATGATGTTTTCTATCGCGGCCGCCAAGTTTCCCCCCTCGGCTCTTCTACAACCTAAGACGCGATAGCTAGAAACTTCTTAACACACAATTTGGGATGGGAGGTACTTTGCTTGACCTGGAACACGGG
The DNA here is from genome assembly GCA_963833345.1 of uncultured Acidobacteriota bacterium. GTDB lineage: Bacteria > Acidobacteriota > Terriglobia > Acidiferrales > UBA7541 > Acidiferrum. Next base: position 6,148,423 of record CAWHXI010000002.1, read on the forward strand.
ATTGCACCCGTCGGTTATTCGGCGTTTTTCATCCCGAAAGGGCGGATGGCCAGCCGTGGAACTTCCATCGCCGGATCAAGATGCGATGCACAAGCCTGTAGCCGCGCCAGCGATCTTTAAAACGCGCTTTGGAGAAAGATGCGAAACCGCCTCGATCGAGAGTGATGCCGCAGCTTTCGCAGCGCCTTGGCTTCGATCTGGCGAATGCGCTCCCGGGTAACGGCGAACGACTGGCCTACCTGCTCCAGCGTCAGTTCATTACCGTCCTCGAGGCCAAAGCGCATCTTGATAATCCTTTCCTCGCGCGGTGTGAGGGTCTTCAGCACGGAAGCCAGATGTTCCTTCAAGTTGAGATGAATGGCGGCATCCGACGGCGAAACGACACCTTTGTCTTCGACAAAATCGCCGAGGTGGGACTCTTCGTCTTCTCCGATGGGCGTCTCGAAAGACATGGGCTGCTGCGCGATCTTCTTGGTCTTGCAGATCGCGTCAATGGAAAGATCCATGCGCCTCGCGAGTTCTTCGGTAGTTGGCTCGCGGCCGAGTTCTTGGACAAGTTGCCGGCTTGTGCGGGCTTGCTTGTTGATGGTCTCGATCATGTGCACGGGCACGCGGATAGTACGCGCCTGATCGGCGATGGCGCGAGTGATGCCCTGGCGAATCCACCAGGTTGCGTACGTGGAGAATTTGTATCCTCGGCGCCACTCGAATTTGTCGGCGCCCTTCATGAGACCGATATTGCCCTCTTGGATTAAATCGAGGAACTGCATGCCACGATTTGTGTATTTCTTGGCAATGGACACGACGAGGCGGAGGTTGGCCTCGGTCAGCTCGGTTTTTGCTTGTTCGGTTTCTGCTTCACCCAGCCGGATGGCAGCGAGCGCGCGCCTCAGCGAGTCCAAACCGACTTCGCACGACTCCTCGATGTTCTTTCGCTCCGTCCGACGCGCACGTAGCTCGTCGCGCGCCCCGTTTGCGCTCTCCGAGCGGGAGGAGCTTGCGCGTCGTTCTAGCCGGGCAATCTCGCGTTCGAGCGTATGCAGCCGCTCGGCGGTTATGCGCAGAACATCAATCAAGCGCCTTTTCTCGGCGTCGCTGAATTCGATGGAGCGGACCAGATGCGAAATCGCGATGCGCGTGCGAGCCAGACGGCGCCGGGCGCGCAGATATGCCAGCTTTTCGGATTTTCCAGTGTTCTCAAGCTTGAGCGCCTGCTTTCGTCCTAGCTGGTAGACCTTCTCGATCTGGTGGATGATCCGCAGCGTTTGGCGCAGCTTTTCTTCGATCTTGTCGTCGGTAAGTTCTTCCTCTTGCAGGTGGACGATTTTCTTGATCGAAAGAGCGCCCTTACGAAGCTCTGCGCCAACGGCGATTAATTCCTTGGCCACGATCGGCGAGCGCGAAACGGTTTTTAGCACTCTCAACTTGCCGCGTTCCATGCGCTTGGCGAGAACGATCTCTGTCTCGCGCGTTAACAGGGGAACCACGCCCATTTCGCGCAAGTACGTGCTGACGGGGTCGGTGCTCTTCTGCACGGAGTGCACAGGGCGTTCGATCTCGGTTTCTTCTTCGTGAATGACGTCGTTCCGGGGACCGAGTTCGACACGCTGCGTGACTTCGAGCGTTGTATGCGCAGCTTTGGCGGCGGCAATATCCTCGTAGATGTCGGTGCCATCGCGTTCGAACGTGGAAAAGAGATTGTCGATCTCTTCCGTGGTGTGTTCTTCCGCGGAAAGGAGATCGTTCACTTCTTCGTTGAGCACATAGCCTCGGCTCTTGCCGAGGTTAATGAGGTTGCCGACCAGATCCTGTTTTTCCTGAATGAGCGGAGCCAAGCGTTTTCCCCCTGTATGGTATCGCCCGATACTGCCGGTCCTGCCTGCACACAACAACATGGCCAAGGAATAAAGCCCAGGAGCATTTGTGGCATACGAGAAGGCGGGAGCCGAATTGCAATTCTGGCGGTAGATTCGCCGCGGTGACCGTCATGAATACCACGTTCATCCCGACGCGCTCGGGTGACGGTACCTTTATTCTGGAATTTGTTCCCTCACAGTATACGCTATTTTGGCTTCATTTTCGGGCCGATTCGCGACAATTTTGGGCGTCCCGCTAACTTCTTCGCCTGTAAGGATTTACTGTGCAGATGCCTCGCATGGAGCTGAGTCGCTTGGATCCGAAAGCGCGGACGCGATTAGATTGCCCTTAACTTTTTCGCCACAATTCTAAGGAACTTCCGTCGTGGGGATTACACAAGTATTACAGAAGCCCGGCTGCACGCGTGCTACTTTGGGATTCATGAGCATCCTAGGCCACGACAAAACATTTTCTCAACCTATTAATTGGACCACATCCCTTTTCATGCTGGCATTTCATATCGGCGCGGTCGCCGCGTTGTTCTTTTTCACCTGGAAGGCGCTGGCGCTGGCGGTTGTTCTTTGGTGGATCGCCGGAAGCCTTGGCATTGGCATGAGCTACCATCGTTTGCTCACTCACCGCGGTTACAAAACGCCGAAATGGATGGAATATTTCCTTACAGTATGCGGGACGCTGGCACTCGAAGGTGGACCCATCGCCTGGGTGGCCACGCACCGGGTCCACCATCAGAACACTGACAAAGAGGGTGACCCGCACTCGCCACAGGATGGCGGTCTGTGGGCACACATGGGTTGGATCATGACGGGGCAGGCCATGCACAACAGCGTTAACCAACTGCTGCCCTATGTTCCCGATCTGCGAAAAGACAAGTTTCATGTTTGGATCACCAAGTGGCACTGGGTCCCGCTTACGGTGCTTGGCATAGCGCTCTTTGCGATCGGTGGGTGGCCCTTCCTATTGTGGGGAGTCTTTGTGCGAACCGTGTTCGGGCTGCACTCGACATGGCTGGTAAACTCTGCGACGCACATGTGGGGTTCGCGGCGGTTCCTTACGGATGATACTTCCAAGAACAGTCTTTGGGTCGCGTTACTTACCTTCGGCGAAGGATGGCACAACAATCATCACTCTGTCCCGCAATCGGCGCGTCACGGGATTGTCTGGTATGAAATCGATCTGAACTGGTACGGCATCTGTGCCTTGCGTGCGCTCGGCCTCGCGTGGGACGTCAAGCGCCACAAGCTTGCGCCGGCGCCGCATAGCGATGAACGGCACGCCGTGATCAAACCAGAGGTTGCCCCGGCAGTTTCTCCCCTGGTGATATCCAGCGGCGATTGATCCTTTTCCCACGATCCGGACGAGATTTGCGCACGCGATCAGGCGAGCCACAAGTGGACTTTACTGTCCAGCTGATATGGCAATCGCTCGCCCTGGCGTAAACTAAGACGTCATGCGCATCACGCGCCGCACCAAAGCTATCGCGTTCTTCATCGCGCTCGGGGCTTGCCTCGTTGCCCTGACGATCGTACTCAATGTCAGTTGGATCATTTTCCATTGGCGGCAAGTTGTTCCGCTGGTGCTCGGCATCATTTTCTTCGGTGTGCTTATCGCGGGATTGGTCGTCAACACGATCTTCCTCGTCCGCGAGATCCGGCGAAATGAGCAGCAAGACAGCTTCCTCAATGCCGTCACCCATGAACTAAAGACGCCTATTGCTTCCATCCGTCTTTACCTCGAAACTCTTGCGAGCCGGAACCTGGATGAAGCCAAGCGGCGCGAATTCTATCGCATCATGATTGACGATACCGATCGCCTGCTTGGGACTGTCGAACAAGTGCTGAAGGCCGGCGAAGTCCGGCACGCGAGCTCGCGAAAGAACTGGCAGGAAGTGCAATTCTCGGAGATTGTTCGCGAGGGCCTGGCGCTCGCGCGTCTGAGGCAGAATCTTTCTCCAGAAGTGTTGAGTCTTGGCACGGCGCCGCCCGAGGAAATCGTAGTGTTGGGCAACCCCGAGGAATTCCGCACTGCCGTATTCAATCTGCTCGACAATGCCATCAAATATTCTGGTGAGAAGAAAGATATTGTGGTGGACTTGCTTACGCCCAATATCGATACGGTTCTGCTGCGCGTACACGACCGTGGCATCGGCATACCGCACAGCGAAATGAAGCGAATTTTCAAACGCTTTTACCGGGCGTCGAATTCCAAGACGGACAAGGTGAAGGGAACTGGTCTTGGTCTTTTTATCGTACGTTCGATTGCCCGCCGCTATGGCGGCGACGCCTTTGCCGAGAGCGAAGGTGAAGGGCGGGGAAGCACGTTTACTATTCGCCTTCCGAGGGTCTACCAGGCATGAGCCGCATCCTCATCGTTGAAGATGAAGCGCACCTGGCCGAAGGGCTTCGCTTCAATCTCGAAGCAGAAGGCCATAGCGTGCAGATTGCGGATACCGGAGAGGGCGCATTGAAGCGCTTGCTGAAGGACCGAGAAATCTTCGATGCGCTCGTGCTGGACGTCATGCTGCCCGGCAAGGACGGATTTTTGATTGCGCGCGAGTTGCGCAAGGCGCAAAACTATACTCCGCTGCTCATGCTTACCGCTCGCGGCCGCCCGGAAGATGTTCTGAAGGGATTTGAATCCGGCGCGGACGACTACTTGCCGAAACCTTTCAATCTCGCCATTTTGATGGCCCGTGTCGAGAGTTTATTGCGCCGGAAGAACTGGCAGAGTTCAAGGAATTCTGTGTCCACGCAAGATGTAGCGCCAACAGCCAACTCCCCTTCGCCGGAAATTTTTGGTTTCGATGACAAAGTCGTGGACTTTCAGAACCTACAACTGCGTGTGGCCAACCAGTTCATTCCGCTTACCATGATGGAAGCCGACTTGTTTCGCTGTCTGATCAACAATAGCGGCCGCCCCGTCTCTCGCAAACAATTGTTGCAAGAAGTCTGGAATCTGCACGAAGACACCGACACGCGAGCCATCGATAACTTCATCGTGCGTTTGCGGCGATATATTGAGCGGGAGCCTGGTAAGCCACGCTACCTGCTTACCGTTCGAGGCATAGGCTATAAATTCGTGCCAAGTCCCGGCAGTAAGAATCCAAAATAGTAGTTCGAGCATCACGCGACCGCCAATTTTTCCTCGGCGGCTCCGCGGTGTATGAAAACACAAGATGACACCTTAGTTGGGAGATGCACGCCCACGCGGAGTAGCGGTATTATGCGTCCGGAGCGAATACAAATCCCATGGCAATCGTGACGGGAGTGGATTTTGGAACTTTGAGCGTTCGCGTTTCCATCGTGGACAGCGAACGAGGACTGCTGGCGACCGCACTCGCGGAATACCCGCTCCATCGCAAACGGGAAGATCCGGAATATGCCACGCAGGCGCATGACGATCAAATGCGCGCGTTGGCGACCGCAACCCGCGGGGCGGTTCAGAAGGCGAACATCTCAGGCGATCAGGTGGAAGCCCTTGCAATAGACACCACCGGCTCTTCCGTGATTCCTGTTGGAGAAAATCTCGAGCCGCTTGATGAATACTATCTTTGGTGCGATCACCGGGCCAAAACAGAAGCCGCGGAGATTACGGAAACGGCGCATCGAGAAGGACTTGCAGCCATTCAGTGGTGCGGCGGAGTGTATTCGTCGGAGTGGGGCTTCTCGAAGCTGTTGCATTGGCTGCGCCACAATCCACAAAAGCGTGCGCAATTTGTATCTGCCTTCGAGCATTGCGACATGGCAGCGGCAACGTTATGTGGCCTCACGGACCCGCGCAAAGTAAAGCGCAGCGTTTGCGCCATGGGCCACAAGTGGCTATGGAATCCGGAGTTGGGCGGTCTGCCGTCGGAAGAGTTCCTCGTCAAAGTGGATCCTCTTTTTGCGGGAGTACGAGAAAAACTTCAAGGCGAGTATGTCACCTCCGACCAAATTGCCGGAAAGCTTTCCCCGCTCTGGGCCGAAAAGCTCGGGTTGAAGGCGGGAATTCCTATACCCGTCGGGGCATTCGATGCGCATTGGGACGCCATCGGCGCTGGTTGCCGTGCCGAGGACATTGTGAACGTGGTTGGCACTTCGACATGCATCATTGGGATTACTCCGTCGGTCAATCTGGTCCCGGGAGTCTGCGGAGTTGTGCAGGGAAGTGTCCATCCACAGCGCACAGGAATTGAAGCAGGACTTTCGGCAGTGGGAGACATTTTCAACGCCATTGCCACTCGCGCTGGAACTGACATTGCGACGCTAGGCCGGGGACTGGAAAAGTACAAGGCGGGGCAGACCGGTCTTCTTCGCATGACCTGGGACAATGGAGACCGGACCGTGCTTGTGAATCCGAACTTGCGGGGAATAACGCTCGGTTGGAACCTGCAGAGCACCGCGCAGGACGAACTTTTTGCCGCCATCGAAGGCACGGCCTTCCACACGCGAATTATTCTGGACCGAATGGCGGAACACGGGGTGCACATCAAGCGTGTGATCAACGCAGGCGGCATTCCGCAGAAGAACAACGTACTCAATCAAATCTACGCGAATGTGCTGGGGAGGCCGGTTCTCGTGCCCAGCAAAAGCGTTGTCAGTCTCGGTTCGGCGATATTTGCGTTTCTTGCTGCCGGGACGTTCAAGTCTGTGGAGGAGGCGCAGGATAAAATTTGTCCCGACCATGACATTTTTACACCAGAGCCAGCGGCGGAGAAGGTCTACAACTCGCTGTACGCGCTCTATCAAAAGCTTTATTTCGCTTTCGGACAGCCGCGCGATGCAACGCTCGGCGATGTTCTCCCCTCGCTGATCCACATCGCCGAGAGGGCGAACCGGAGTTCTTCGTAAGCCGATTCGCGCGCCGGCCGCCAGGCCCCGTCGAGCAACTGGAAAAGTGAAAGCACACACTAGCCGGAATGTTTTAGTGCGCTATTCGTGTAAGCGCTTGCTCTAAGGCGCGTATAATGCCCGTCGGATTGATCGAGAGGCGCCGACCTGAGGAGGCAAACATGTCACAGCGATCGCAATTGTCGCGCCGGGAATTTGTCGGCGCGGCCCTCTCCGCAGCCACGGTAAGCTCAGTGCCTATTCCGAATTTCCTCTGTTCATCCAGGGGAGACAATCCAAGCGCCGCCGATCCGACCTGGAAAGATGAAGGCGTTCTCTTTGTCGATAAGTCTCCATACGCCAAGCTCCATAACATTCCAGTGCACGCGGTGACGATTACACAAGGATTTTGGGGAGCGCGACGCGAGACCAACGTCGACAAAAGCATTCCATCCATGGAGAAATTGCTCGAAGCCAATGGCCGGATGAACAATTTCTTGCGACTTGCCGGCAAGAGCGATGCGGCGCAGCATGGCCCGGTCTACTCGGATTCCGATGTTTACAAGTGGACGGAGGCGGCCGGCTTCGTGCTGCAGTCCGGCGATCGTCCAGAACTGCGCGCGACGGCGGACAAGATCATCAAAGAAATCGTCGCGGTTCAAGAACGCAGCGGATATTTGAACACCTACTACGTAGGTGATCACGCGAAGGATCGGATGGCACCTCAGGTACAGCGATGGGGCCACGAACTTTACAACATCGGCCATATGATTCAGGGTGCGATTGCGTATTATCGCGCGACCGGCGACCGCACATTGCTGGATGCCGGTATTCGCTTCGTCGACGGCTATCTGTTGCCCAATTTCGGCCCGGGACCAGATAAGAAGCCCATACTTTCAGGGCATCCAGAAATCGAATTGGCGCTGATCGAGCTTTACCGTACCACCGGAGACAAGCGCTACCTTGAACTTGCGGGTTATATTCTGCACGGCGACGATCGCATCAAGCTGCCGCAGGACGGCTACGTTTATCACTTCAGCGGAATTCCTTTCACGTCGCGCACACATCTCGAAGGCCACGCCGTTCGTGCCATGTATGCCTGCTGTGGGGCCACGGACTATTATCTGGAAACCGGCGACCAATCCTACTGGAAGACGCTGAACGTGCTGTGGGAAGACCTCGTGTCATCGCAGATGTACGTGACGGGTGGAGTCGGAGCACGCAGCGAAGGCGAAGCGTTTGGCGATTCCTATGAGCTGCCGAATTTCACGGCGTATGGCGAGAGTTGCGCGGCGATCGGCAACATGATGTGGAACTGGCGAATGCTCGCGGCCACGGGCGACGCGAAATTCGCCGATGTTATCGAGAGGGCCTTATACAACGGAATTAATTCCGGCATGTCGCTTGACGGGACTATGTATTGTTACCGCAATCCGTTGGGATTCGATCCTTCCGGAGGCGACCAAATTCGCAATCCGTGGTACGACACGACCTGCTGCCCGCCGAACCTCGAGCGCACGTTTGCTTCCTTGCCCGGCTATTTTTATAGCACCAGCAAGGACGGATTTTATGTGCATTTGTATGACAATTCGCAGCTGGATTGGCATCTTGAGAACGGAATCGGGCTGAAAGTGGTGCAGAAGACGAATTATCCGTGGGACGGGACGGTGGAGATCTCCGTTGCGCCGGCGAAGCCGAGTGAGTTTACGTTTTATCTTCGCGTGCCTGGGTGGTCGTACGGCACACAAATTTCGATCAATGGCAAGCCGCTTTCGGGAGCGACTCCGGGCCAGTATCTCGCTTTGCAGCGTCGCTGGTCGTCTGGCGACGTTATCAACGTGAAGTTTGGGATGACGCCGCAGGTGATCGAAGCAAATTCGCGGGTGGTGGACGACTATGGACGCGTGGCGGTTCAGCGTGGGCCGCTGGTTTATTGTCTTGAGCAGTTGGATCAGCCGGATGGAGTGCAGCTGTTTGATGTTTCTCTGGATGTGCGCCAAGAGGCTTCATCGAAGTTCTGCGAAGAGTTCCACAACGATTTGTTGGGGGGAATCGTTGTGTTGAAACATACGGGAGCGGTCAGCGCGAATTCGAATTCCCAGCGCTCGCTCTATCGTCCGTACACCGCCGAAGCGCCTAAAGCGCGGCAGGTGGACTTGAGGTTTGTACCGTACTATGCGTGGGCGAACCGTGCGGCGACGCCAATGCAAGTCTGGACGCCCATTCTTCGGGCATAGCGAAATCACATCTCCCGGCCACGAGGCGCGAGCGCTGAAACGAGCCCCGCAATGATCATACTGGACCTTAGTTAAGCTGAGTATTTAGTGCGATCACGGATGTTGCCGGAAACTCGACCACAACGCTTTCCCCGCTTGCTCTCAACGGCTTCGTCACAGAGCAACCATGTCTCGCGTCGGCTTGGGTGCGGTGGTCGTCAAAAGCGGTAGTTCAGCTCGCTGTAGCCGAGCGCGCCGCTGGAATTGGTGGGGTAGATTTTTTTGATTACGTCGCCGCCTACTGCGTATCCGAAGTAGAGGCCGAATGAAAAGCCGTGCTTCCACTTATAGTCGCCGCTGATGTCATATAGAGTTGCGAGGGACGTGTCGCCATTCGAAGTTCTTCCGTTGAAACCGAATGTCCACGGCTGAAACGCGCCGCCGCCCGTGTACCACAAGTCATTCTTATTGCTCAGCCAGAGTCCGTGTACATCGCTCCGGATTGTAAGTTTCTTGGTTGGCCGCAGCATTACTTCTCCGAAAAGGTCCGTATTATTCATGGAGTTGAAGAACGGAAAGCGGGCGTAGATGCGAGGAGTGGGAAGAATGGCGAAGAACGTTCCGTGGGTGTTGTCCGCGGGGTTCCCATCGCCGCTCGAGTAGTAATAGCCGCCGCGAAACCATGGATGAACGTGCTCCCAAAATGTCGGCTGCCATCCTCCTTCGATTGCGCCGGCGCCTGATCGCTGGGTCAATTCTCCCCAACTGCCGTTCTGAAGAGCGCCCCAGCCGAGTAAATCAAACGTACCTGCGGAGGTCGGCGCTGCGAGGATGAAGTGTCCGCCGTACGTACCTATATTGATGCCACCGAGGTCAGTGGCTTTGGCGGCCGCCGGTCGATTGTCCGTCTTCACAAGAGGGCGATCATCGTTGTAATAGATTCCAAAAATGCGCCACTCGGCATGGCTCTTACCAAACTCCGTCTGCCGCGTGAGCGCCACGTAGGTGACAGGGGTCTTCACCCAACCCCAGCCGTCGACCTGAAATACGCCGCGCGTGGGTATTGCGCTGAGAGCCGTGAAGGTCCAAGGACCGTTGGAGTAAAGGTACTGCAGTCCGTCAAAACTTCGCATGACGTCCGAAAAACCGAAGTTTCCGAGTAAGCGCTGACCGATGCGGTCCAACTTCAGTGATGCCAGCGTGGGATCCTTGGGCGTTACTTCGCTGCCGTCGGTGAATTCCATGCGCCCCATGCGTAAACTTGAGTGCTCTCCCTTCACGCGGAAAAACGCCTGCTTCGGAAAGATAAATGCAGCGTTCTGACTGTTGTCATTCGCCGCGTAATAGGATCCGCCCAGCCCATATTGGCCCAAGGGAGCTGGATGGACCGCGTGGTCCGGGATGCCAAGCAGAATAGGCGCCTCAAACTCGATGTTCCAGTCGTAGTGTTCGTGCTTTTGCGAAAAACCGAAACGCACGGCAGTTCCCGAATAGCTGTAGAGGTTATTGCCGCTTGGAGGCTCAAACCAATTCCAGACTTCGTATCTTTCCCGGATGCTGCCGGAAAAGGTGACGCCTCCGAGTTGGATAGGTTGCGTGTTCGGCTCTTGTGCTTCAATTACGGACCCGACCAACAGAAGCAACAAACAAACGAGTGAGCTTTTCACGGAATCTCCAGTTCACGGGAATTCCAAGCAGTTCAATGAGGCGCTGCCTGGGGCGCTATCCGCTGCAAGTTCGCTTGAGTACAAGCGAACTGCGTCGTTCACTCGACGTGACGAATCTTAACGGCCTCGTGGGTGTCGTACTCCGAAGCGCAAACGAAAAAGTGGCGTCATTGTAGTTCGCAGAAATTCGAGCGCAATAATTGAAAAATACTATGAGTAGACGGGTTGAGCGGGTGCTAGAGAAGCGGTGCCAGAGGAAGCGGAGGAGCCACAGAATGCGGGTCAGACCCGGTGCCGCCAGGTCTGACGAGATCGAGGCAAGTCGCCTCCAAAGCGATGAGAGTTCAGAAGCGGCAGGCGAGGGTTTACTTAAGTTTAGCCAGAATCTTCTTTTGGTTCTGCACGATGGTGTTCAAGGTGGCCTGATTCTTCAAAATGGACGCCTGATTTTTCTTGATTGTTTCCTGATTTGCCTTGATGGCGCTCTGGTTTGCGAGAATCGATTTCTGGTTCTGCAAAATACGCTTCTGGTTTGTGATTACATCATTCTCAGACATTTTCGTGTTCCTTCTTTCGGAAATGGTGTTCGTGCGACAGGACTCAACGTGCGGTTTGCCAAGAGCCTCGGCATTTTCATCGTTCAGCATAGTAGCGTCAATAGTGTTTTCGTAGGACATCAAAAGGGAGGTCCGCTGTTCGCGGACCGCCAGGCTGGGCGCTAATATGAATATACTATTGATGGTCCAACGGCCGTGTGGGAGTATCCCTCGCCGAGGAAGTCTTGGTCTCTCAAGCTATTGCATCTATTGGGTTTTTGGAGGATAGCGGCATGGCGGTTTCCACTCCTGCGATTAGCGGCGCGCACATTCCGGCGGCCGCGGGTTCCAGCCTTTACGATAAGCTGAACTCGACGTGGCATGAGCGTGCTCTGCAGGTGTTTATGGCTATCGTTCTCGCTCACTGGGCTGAACACCTATTCCAGGCGTATCAGATATATGTGATGGGATGGCCCAGGCCCCTGGCCAACGGCCTTTTAGGCCTCTGGTATCCCTGGCTGATTAAGTCCGAAGTCCTGCATTATGCCTATGCGTTGGTGATGCTCATTGGAATTTGGGTCCTGCGCAAAGGCTTTACGGGGACGGGCCGCAAGTGGTGGACCGTGGCTCTGGTCATTCAATTCTGGCATCACATCGAGCACCTTCTGCTGATCACCCAGGCGACCATGCATCACAATTTCTGGGGGAAGCCCGTTCCCGTGAGCGTCCTGCAACTGGTCATACCTCGCGTGGAGCTCCATCTCTTTTACAACACCATCGTGTTTATCCCCATGGTCATCGGCATGTACTACCACATGTTTCCGCACAAGGGCGAGGGGGGCTTATCTGTTTGCACTTGCGAGTGGGACAAAGAGGAAAAGAACGCACAAGCCTGCGCGGCCTAGGAGTTGTTTTCCGTTCTTCGGCCAGACCTTCGACCGCGAAGTAGAAATCCGAGATATTCAGGCGACTTGAACTCGTTGGCCACTCCTTCCTCCAATCCGGCACTCTTGTCCATTGAGGCGCCCCGCTTCGATTTGCTTCGGGTTCCCCTTCTTGGCGGTTTCCTGCGTTGGCGGCATTCGCGCACCATCCTGCAAATTCCCCTGTTACTTGTCGCCGTCGTGATGATTCTCCATGGAATACTTGGTCCCACGCTGGCACCAAAAAACCTCGCAACTGTGCTCACTTGGGTACACTTCCGCGGCGCGTTAGTCCTGGTGCTACTTTGTGCGGGTAACTTTTTTTGTCTGGCGTGTCCGTTCATGCTCGTGCGCAACGCTGCGCGTCGCCTGTTTCGCCCACGTTTCAACTGGCCGAGAGCGTTGAGGAACAAGTGGATTTCGGTCGCTCTCTTCATCGCAATCTTGTTCACCTACGAACTTTTCAGCTTGTGGTCCTCGCCCTGGTGGACGGCTTCGCTGGCTATCGCTTACTTTGTCGCGGTGCTGTTGATCGATGGGTTGTTCAAGCACGCTTCCTTCTGCAAGTTTGTGTGTCCGATTGGGCAGTTTAATTTCATTGCGTCGACGCTCTCGCCGCTGGAAGTTCAGGTACGCGATCAGGGTGTCTGCAATCGTTGCGCGACAAAGGATTGCATCCGCGGACGCCGAGAAGTCGTAATTGAAAGGGCTGCCGCTGAAGCCAGCTCACGTGCGGCGGGGAATACGCACGGTCTCGTGATTCTCCAGCGGGGCTGCGAACTCGCCCTCTTCCAGCCCCGCAAAGTGGGCAACATGGATTGCACGTTTTGCCTGGACTGCGTGCATGCGTGCCCCCACGACAATGTCGGTGTTATAAGCCGGCTGCCGGCGGTGGAACTGATGATCGATCCGATTCGTTCGGGCATCGGGTATTTCTCGCGCCGCAAGGATATCGCTGCCCTCGCCGTTGTATTCAGCTTTGGCGCGCTTCTCAACGCGTTCGGGATGGTCAGTCCGGTTTATGCGCTTGAGGCTTGGATGGGGAATCTGCTTTCCGTCGGTCATGAAGCGCCGGTATTGGGCATCATCTTCGTGGTCTTTCTCGTCGTCGAGCCCGCGATCTTGCTCGGGGCTGCTGCCTGGCTTACGCGCGCGTTGAGAGGCAGCAAACTGGCTCTAGTTCCGCTTGCCGTGCGCTACAGTTACGCGCTCGTTCCCCTGGGGTTCGGAATGTGGCTGGCACACTACGGGTTTCATTTGTTCACGGGAATTCTCACCATCATACCGGTCACCCAAGCGGCGCTTGCCAATCGCGGTGTACATCTTTTCGGCGCCCCACTTTGGGCATGGACAGGTTTGCCAACACGCTTTGTTCAGCCGGTTGAATTGGGATTCTTATTGCTGGGATTTGCCGGATCGCTTCTGGTGGTTCATCAACTTGCGGAAGAGGATTGCGCCGCTCACCCGATGCGTGCTTTTGGACCGTGGGCCGTAGTGTGCGTGCTGGTTGGATTGGCCTCAGTCTGGCTAATGTTTCAGCCCATGGAGATGCGCGCAATGTTGATGGGCGGCTGATGGAGCGCATAAGGCCAAGGATGAAGGCAACTGGAAATTATCGAGTGCTGCGCGTGTTGCTCGTCTGTGTTCAGACGAGCTTGCTCGCGATGCTCTTTTCCCCGCGCGCTGAGGCACACAACGGTCCACCTTTCCCGATCATCACTGACCAACGTGTGGGGCCTTGCATTATTTCTCTTTGGACGCATCCGGACGTTGGCATGGGCCTATTTTTCGTCATGGTCGATCCTTTGCCAGGTGAAACCATCCCAAAGGACCTCAAGATTCAGATCGGCGTGCAACCCCTCAGCGGGAGGCTCGCCGAGGTCGTCTATCCAGCGAGCCTTGAAGATTTGCGCGGGCAGGTCGAATACAAGACGGAAGTGCAGTTTGATCAGCAAGAATTTTGGAAAGTACGGCTTATTTTGTCCAGTTCGGCAGGCGGCGGTGAAGCTCTCTCGAAAGTTGAGGCGACGCCTCCGGGTTTTGGGCGCTGGGACCTCTTGCTATATCTTTTGCCGTTCTTGGGAGTCGGCTTTTTGTGGGTTACAGCCATCACCAAGAGGCGCCGGCTGCGAAAACTACGAGCCCAGAAGGTTGCGTGAAGTTTTGCGGTTGTGCTTTCTGCGTGAGAGACTGAAGGACAAATTGGTGTGTCGTTTTCTTGCCGAGAGCAACGAAGAGGAATAGTGCTTCGAACCAAACTCATATTTGCTCCTTTGAGCAATCACGGCGCGTCTGCATGTCACCGCAGGTCAGCCTCTTTCCCCTGGCGCGACATTAACTTCTTGTTTTTTTGTTGCGCGTTGAGCGTGGGTCTGTGTGGATGTGGCTCCAGCACAAAGCTTCCTCAGAAATCTTCAAAGGAATATGCGGAGGCAGTTTCCGCGTTTTACACAGGACTCGCCGCCTTGCAGGTTGGTGACGATGTCCACGCCGAGAGCAAACTTTCTGAACTTACGGCTCTCGTGCCGGGCGAGCCCGCTGGTTGGGCGAATTGGGGCGTTCTCGCTCTGCGCCAGCGAAAATTAGATGTCGCCGCGCAACGGATTGAGCGCGCACGCGGCCTTGCTCCCGACAACGACCAGATCTATCAACTGCTCGGACTCTTGGAGAGCAATCGCGGAAATTCGGCGAACGCTATTGCCGACTGGCGCAAGGCCGTTGAAATCAATCCGCGCAACTATCGCGCTGCCTACCAACTCGCGGAAGAAGTGGAACGCCAGGCGGACGCCAACAGTGACACGGAGTATCAGCGCTTAATTCAACAGATTCTGGCGGCTCAGCCGGAAAATCTCGCCGCGCAACTCGAACTTGCTCGCGTTGCCGCCAAGACCGGAGACGCCGCGACATTGAAATCAATGCTGGCGCAGATCAGCTCGCGTTCTACGAATTGGCCTGCCGAGGTGAAAGCGCAGTTGTCCGCCGTGCAGGCGGCGGCCGACGGCCCTAATTCCCGCACGGCTGCGACGCGAACGACTTTTCTGCGAAACACGCTCATGCGCGTTCCGGAATTTCGCGAGAGCCTCGCGGTGTTGAAAGCGCCGCCGGGTGAAGAAGCGGAACCGTTCACTCATTTCTTGCGTCTGGAGACGCCAGACTTCGCTCCCGCAGCTGCGGACATCGCGCTTACGTTTACGCTGCAGCCGGTTCCAAATGGCGATGCCGCTCCGTGGACTTGGATTGGAGCGGTTGCGCTGGGCAGTGCAGGGGCACCGGTTATCGCGCTGGCGAACGACCGAGAGGTGCGCTTGTCGACGGGAGCGACATTTCCGTTCCCAGGTGGTTCGTCAGGTATCGCGCCTCTTTCTGAGGGCATCTTGCAGATCGATTTTAATTACGATTTCAAAACGGATCTGGTGCTTGCAGGTGCAGGCGGCGTGCGTCTGATGCGGCAAGATGCTCCCGATAAATTCACCGACGTCACTGCAAACACGAAGCTACCGAAAAGCGTTACGAATGCCTCCTATACCGGAGCCTGGGCCGTAGACATTGAGGCCGACGGCGACCTCGACATTGTTCTCGGAAAGAAAGATGGTGTTCCGCAAGTCCTGCGAAACAATGGCGACGACACCTTCGCTGTGATTCAACCATTCCCAGGTATATCGGGAGTGCGGGCGTTCGCTTGGGCCGATTTCGATTCAGATGGCAACGCCGACGCGGCAATTGTCGACGGCGCCGGCCGGCTGCACATTTTTCACAATGAGCGTCAGGGTCAATTCCGCGAAGTTACGCTTCCGACGAACTTGCCGACGGTTAAAGCGCTTGCCGTTGCTGATACGGGTAACGACGGCGTTCTCGATCTGCTTGCCGTCGAGTCGAGTGGCGCTATTGTGAGCGTTTCGTTCAACGAAACGAGCGGTTGGAGCATTACGCCGCTCGTGCAAATTCCGAATCCCACAGCCATCTTGTCCGGCGACGTTCGGCTGGAAGTCGCCGACCTCGACAACAACGGGGCGCTCGACCTGATTCTCAGCCAAGTCGTGCCGGCTGCTGGACAACCCGCAACAGCGCCGCTGATATGGCTTGGGGATTCAACATCGAAATTTACTCTTCTGGACCACACTCGAGAGCCAAGCACGATTCTTGATATCGCGGATTTGAATGCCAATGGTCGCCTCGATCTGCTCGGCTTCGATGCGAATAGCAAGCCAGTGCAAGGCGTGAATCATGGTTCGAAGAACTATCACTGGCAAGTGGTTCGGCCTCACGCGAAGCAGGCCGTTGGCGACCAGCGCATCAATCCGTTCGGTGTCGGCGGAGAGATCGAAATTCGTTCGGGCCTACTGGTCCAGAAGCAACCGATCAATGGGCCTCAGCTTCACTTTGGTCTTGGCAACCAGACGAGTGCGGAGGTTGTGCGCGTGGTTTGGCCGAACGGCACGGTGCGTGCGGAATTCGGAGTGAAGGCGGACCAGGAAGTTGTCACCGAGCAGCGATTGAAAGCGTCCTGTCCATTTCTTTTCGCCTGGAACGGCACGAAGATGGACTTCATCAAAGACGCTGTTCCGTGGGGTTCTGCAATCGGGCTGCGCATCAATACGTTGGGCTCGGCGAAGGTCGCGACTACCGGCGAGTGGTACAAGATTCGCCGCGATCAACTGGTTCCACACGACGGATACTACGACCTTCGCATCACGGCAGAACTTTGGGAGGTCTACTACTACGATCGGATCGCGCTCATGACCGTCGATCATCCCACCGGCACGGAAATTTATGTTGACGAACGTTTCGTAATTCCACCTGCGAAGCTCGGTTTCACGACGGTGGCCACTCCGCACAAGATTGCTCGCGCTATCGACGACAACGGCAACGACGTAACGGACATCGTCAGCACGTTGGATGGGCGGGCGCTCGATTCTTTTGGCCGTGGCCAGTATCAGGGAATTACGCGCGACCATTACGTTGAGATCGATCTCGGGGACGACGCTCCGCAGAGCGGTCCGCTTTATTTGATCGCGCAAGGTTCCATTCACGACACCGAATCGTCCTTGAACGTGGCGATCACGCAAGGGAATCGCTGGCACGCGAAAGGCATGAGCGTCGAAGTTCCTGATGGCCGTGGTGGATGGACTGCAGCTCAATCGAATCTCGGATTTCCCGCAGGCCGCAAAAAGACCGTCCTCTTCAACCTCACGAATATTTTTCGCCCGGGAACTCCGCGCCGAGTGCGCTTGCGGACTAATCTGGAAATCTATTGGGATTGTATCGAGTGGGCCGCCGGCGATCCGGGTGCCCAGGTGAAAACGCAGACGCTGGATGCGCAAGTCGCCGACTTGCATTATCGCGGCTATTCGACAATCGATCGGCCAGACGCTGGAGCGCCGGAAGTGCCAAATTACTACGAGATTCTGGGCACAAAACAACGCTGGCGCGATTTGATTGGTTACTACACGCGATACGGTGATGTGCGCGAGTTGCTGAATCGCGTTGACGATCGCTACGTCATCGTCAACTCAGGTGATGAGATGTCGCTGCGGTTTGCCGAACAACCGTCACCGCCGGCTGGCTGGCTCCGCGATTTTATTCTAGTCGGCGACGGATGGATCAAGGATGGGGATTTTAACTCGACCTTTTCAAAGACCGTGTTGCCGTTGCCCTACCACGCAAAGCAGGAATACGTCGAGCGGCCCGGCCAGCTGGAAGATGAGTGCGTCTATCGCAAGCATCCGGAAGACTGGGAGAACTATCACACGCGCTACGTCACGCCAGATGTCTTTCAAAATTCGCTCAGGAGCGCGCCGCCCAAGTGAAGCTAGGCATCGCAGCAAGAATTATTCTGGCGATCGTTTTTGTGGGCCTGGTGATCTCTCCCCTTATCATCAAGCGCTTCGCAGCGCGTAACGATGAAACGAAAACAAAGTTGGATCTTCAGACCGCCCTTGCTCGCCATGGCTTCTATTTTCAGGAAGTTTCGCACTCGGCCGGAGTGGATTTTGTTCATCAAGCGCCCACGCTTGATCCCCGATTGAACCACATCATGCCGCAAGTCGCTTCGATGGGCGCGTCCGTCTCGATCGTGGATTTTGATCGCGATGGGTGGCCCGATATTTATGTTACGAGCAGCAAGGAAGGCGCGAAGAACGCGCTCTATCGAAATATGCACGACGGCACGTTCAAGGACGTCGCGGAAGAAATGGGCATTGCGGACGTGAATCGCTCCGGCACAGGTGTTTCGATGGGCGCGGTCTGGGGCGATTACGACAATGACGGCTATGAAGACCTTTTGTTGATCAAGTGGGGCAAGCCGGAACTATTTCACAATGATGCGGGCCACGGCTTTACGCGCGTGACCGATCAAGTAGGCCTGCCGCCATGGATCAACGCGAACACCGCGCTGTGGTTCGACTACGACGGCGATGGTCAGCTCGACCTGTTCATTGGCGGCTACTACTCCGAGGACGTCGACCTCTGGCATCTCGCTTCCACCAAGATGATGCCGGACAGTTTTGAATACGCGAAAAACGGCGGTCGTAAATATCTCTTTCACAATCTCGGAAACGGCAAGTTCGAAGAAGTCAGCGAAAAAGTGGGCATCAACACTCACCGGTGGGCGTTGGCCTCTGCCGCTGCTGACCTTCGAGGCACGGGCCACCCTGATCTTTTCATAGCGAACGACTATGGAGTCTCTGAGCTTTATTTCAACGACGGAAAGCGCTTCCACGAAGTCGGCGAACAAACGGGCGTTGGATTTGCTCCGAAAAGCGGAATGAACGCAAGCTTCGGAGATATCCTCAACCAGGGCCGCTACGCCGTCTACGTGTCGAACATTTCCGAAGAAGGTGTGCTCATTCAAGGAAACAATTTGTGGATGCCGAAAGAGAACACCAGCGGGGACAAGTTGCAGTATGAAAATCTGGCACGTGATTTTGGCGTGGAAATCGGCGGCTGGAGCTTCGGCGCGCAATTCGGCGATCTGAACAACGACGGCACTCTCGACTTGTACTTGACCAACGGCTACGTCTCGCTCGACCACAATCGCAGCTATTGGTACGATTTTTCGAAGATTGCTGGCGGACACAGCGCCATTATCAACGATGCGAAAAATTGGCCAGCGATGGAAGGGCGAAGCCTGTCCGGATACCAAACGAAGCATGTCTGGCTCAATGATGGCAGTGGAAAGTTTGTCGACGTAGCGCAGGCAGTGGGTGTCACGGACACGTATGACGGACGCGCAGTTGCTTTGGCAGACTTATGGAATCAAGGCGTGCTCGACGTCATTGTCGCCAATGAGCGAGGGCCTTTGCTCATTTACAAAAACACGGTGATTCCCGAAAACAAATGGGTCGAGTTTGAGCTCGAGGGGACCAAGAGTAATCGAAGCGCAATCGGCGCGCAGGTCACGCTGTTTTGGAACGGTCAACAACAGGTACAAGAAGTTTCTGGAGGGAGTGGATTCGCCGCGCAAAATCAGCGGCGATTGCATTTTGGTCTGGGCAAGTTCCCGCAGATCCAAAAGGCCGTGATTCGCTGGCCCTCTGGCAAAATCCAGACCATCGACAGCCCCGCTCCCAATGAGAATCACGTGATCAAGGAACC
This sequence comes from uncultured Acidobacteriota bacterium, assembly GCA_963833345.1. GTDB lineage: Bacteria > Acidobacteriota > Terriglobia > Acidiferrales > UBA7541 > Acidiferrum. Next base: position 6,168,041 of record CAWHXI010000002.1, read on the forward strand.
TTCATGAGCCAACAGACCGTACCCTTGACCCCGCAACCTATCGAATCAACCTCTTGGAAGCGGTTTCTCAGTCCGGAAAACCGGTACCTCGCGCCGATGTTCATCACCTGCATCCTCATTGTGGGTCATTTATCCTTCGGCATTTTGGAAAGTTACAAGAAGACGGGGATGGCGATTGCGGCGAGTCTGCTCACGGAATTAGTCCTCGGCCGGATATTCACGGGCAAATGGCCCAACCTCGCGAGCGCTTACATCACCGGCATCAGCGTGGGCATCCTGGTTCGGTCGCCAGCCTTCTGGCCGTATGCGGTCTGTGCGGTCGTCTCCATCATGTCGAAGTATGTCCTTCGAATAAAGGGGCGCCATATTTGGAATCCTTCCAACTTTGGGATTTCCGTTCTGTTGTTCCTCGCGCCGGAAGTCGTGGCGAGCCTGAGCATTCAATGGGGCAACTATCTGCTGCCCATGGTGGTGATCTGGATCCTCGGATCGGTCATCATCTGGCGAGTGCGCCGCTTCCACATCACAGGCACGTACGTTGCTTGCTTTATTGTCTTCGCCTTTCTGCGCAGCTACATCACCGGCAGTCCCTGGCCATCCGAGATTGCTCCTCTCACGGGACCGATGTATCAGCTGTTTATTTTTTTCATGATCACGGATCCGAAGACGACAGTGCGATCCAAGTTCTGGCAGTGTGTCGTCGTTTCCCTTGTAGCTCTCGTCGAAATGATTCTTCGTTTGTCGCAGGTGGTCTACGCGCCATTTTATGCACTGTTCCTGGTGGGGCCTGCGGCACTGCTTATCGAAATGTGGTTCGACTCCCGGCGAACCGTCCCTGCGCGCGTGGCTGCATGAAACGGCAACTCTTAGTTAGAGCGTTTTGCGGATGGATGCTGCAACAGAGGTTGCTCCTCTTGCTCGCAGCATCATTTCTCGCTGTCGGCTGCAAGCCTAAGCCAACAGCTGAAGCCGAGCCGAGTTCGTCAGCGACATCCTCTCCATCACCGGCAGTGTCTTCACCCTCGCCGATTCAGGCTTCGGCGGAGGTTATTCCAAAAGTGAATTCCGAACTTGCAAGGCCTGCCGGTCCGATCGAGTTCGTGGACGTCACCGCGCAAGCAGGCATCCATTTCAAACACAACAGCGGCGCATTCGGTAAAAAGTTCTTGCCGGAAACGATGGGAAGCGGCGTCTGCTTTATCGACTACGACAACGACGGCTGGCAGGACATTTTCCTCGTGAATTCGATGGACTGGCCGGAGCACAAGACCGGCAAGTCTTTTCCAGCGTTGTATCACAACAATCACGACGGAACATTCACCGATGTGACGCAGCAGGCGGGTTTGGCTATCGAGAGCTACGGGTTGGGCTGCGCCGTCGGTGACTACGATAACGATGGCTACGACGATCTCTATCTAACGACACTCGGCTCCAACCACCTCTTCCACAATCTCGGCAACGGCAAATTCGCCGACGTCACTGCAAAGGCGGGCGTAGCCAGCCCCGGATTTTCCGCGAGCGCAGTGTGGTTCGATTACGACAACGACGGCAAGCTCGATCTCTTCGTTACGCACTACATCGAATGGTCCATCGAAAAGGATCAATACTGCACGCTCGACAACAAGAACAAGTCGTACTGCACGCCGCAAACCTATAAGGGGGAGAGCTCTCGCCTTTATCACAACAAAGGCAACGGAGTCTTCGAAGACGTCACCAAACAAGCCGGTCTGCTGGATTCCACAAGCAAAGCACTAGGTGTCGCGCTGCTCGATTACGATAACGATGGATGGATGGATCTCTTCGTCTCGAATGACACCGAGCCCAACAAGCTTTACCGCAACAATCACGACGGCACGTTCACCGACGTAGGCGTGACCGTCGGGGTCGCCTTCAGCGACTCCGGCAGAGTGCGCGCCGGCATGGGCACGGATGCTGCTGACCTCGATGGTTCCGGCTTCCCGAGCTTGGTGATTGGCAATTTTACAAACGAGAGCATGTCGCTTTATAAGAATGAGGGTTCAGGCTTGTTCACCGATGAGTCGCTGCGCTCCGGTATCAGCCAAATGACCAGCCAATCGCTAACCTTCGGCTGTTTCTTCATGGACTATGACCTGGACGGACTTCTGGATATCGTTGCGGCGAACGGCCACGTCTCCGATGACATCGCCGTCGTTCAGCCCACGTTGAGATATGCGCAACCCGTCGGAATTTACCGGAACATCGGAAATCGGAAATTTGAGGACGTATCGACGAAGTTGGGCCGCGCGATCCAGAAGCCCGTGGTTGCTCGCGGCATGGCGTACGCCGATTTTGACAACGACGGAGACCTGGATTTGGTGATCACCGCTAATAATGGTCCGGCTCGTCTTCTCCGCAATGAAAACGCAAATCAGAACGATGTATTGCGTGTAAGGTTGATAGGTACAAAATCGAATCGTGACGCCATCGGCGCAAAGGTCACACTAACCACGAGTAGCGGCGCCTTGGCGCGCATGGTAAAGGGCGGATCGAGTTACTTGTCTCAGAGCGAACTGCCGCTAACGTTTGGTTTGGGGAAGCCAGGCAGCACGAGGATTGTTCGCATGCAGATTGTTTGGCCCAGCGGCCGCAAGGATTCGATTGCTGACATAAAGCCGAACCACTTTGTCACGATCCTGGAAGGGAAGGGAATTGTCTCCGCCGCTCCACTCCACCTCGCTCCAGGAGCCACGGAGACAAGTTCGTCTCCTCCGCGATAGTCTAGCCAGACCAACCCTGCGGCGTTCATCGCTAATGGTCGGGGCGGCCGGATTTGAACCGGGGCCTCGTCGTACGCCCGCCGCCACCTTGGAGGCTTGATCTCCGACAGAAGTTCTGCGAAGTCGCGGGAGACGCTTTCTCAGCTTCAGTCTCAGCTCTGAGACGATCATGCGGCTCACATCATACTTTTCTTTGGCCTATGCATCCCGTTGCGGAACAGGCGGTGATCGCGTATGACGAATTGCGTGGCGTTCGTTGGCATTTATGGGATATCTCCGCGTTGCCCAGCTCGGCTATCGCGAATGGCGGTACTGCACAACTACGCATACATGAATGAGCGGGCAATTTGAGAAGGCGTCCAGGGGTTGAGCGCAATACTCCAACCACCCTTGTATGCGCTTTCTGCAGTCGAAAACAAAAACCCCGCTCGCTGGGTGTGGCGTGCGAGCGGGGTAAGTTGCCTACTCCCGGGGTGTGGCTAGAAGTAGATCTTTCCTCCAAGCTGGAGGACTCTCGGATCAAACGCTGAGGTCACGGCGCCGAAGTTCGAAGAGCCAAGGCCAGTGCTTACGTTGTTAAACTGCGTATGGTTCCAGGTGTTGAAGGTTTCTAAACGCAGTTCCAAATAGCTGCCGCGAGATTCCCAGAGGTTGAACCTCTTGAAGAGCGACAGGTTCCAGTTGTCGCGTCCAGGTCCGCGCAGGTCGTTGTGTGGCAGAGTACCCCAAGCGCCGATGGCTGGAGCCGAGAACGCGCTCGGGCTGAACCACTCATTGACGAGATGTGGAGTGGTGAGTGTGCCAGTCAGGTTTGGCCGGTTATTACCGCCACCTACGCCGTTGGTCTGCTGATTGCCGGTGAGCGTGATGTTAATTGGCAGGCCGGACTCCATGGTGACGATGCCGGAGACTTGCCAGCCACCGACTGCTGTCTTCAGCAGGCGGTTTTCACTGTGGCGGAAGACCGGGATGTCGTAGATGAAGTCCACGACAGCCACGTTCAAGCGGTCATATCCGCTTGATCCCTGGTCATATAGCCAGCCTGCCCAGGGGTTGGACACGGTTTGCAAGTCTTGGCCGCCGTTGCCATTGGTGGGGTCGACCGCGTGCGAAAGCGTGTAGAAGGCACGAAGGGTCAGGTCACGACCGAGCTGCGAATTCAGGTCCATTTGCAGGCCATTGTAGTGCGTATTGGCTTCGTTTTCCGAAAGGGTGATGGAGTTGAAGCCCGGGTAGGGCAGGCCTGGTGCGATGTTGTAGTTGACAGACGGTTGGCCGGGGATCAAACCAGCGACTTCCGGTATCTGCGACTCGTTAAACAGGTTGATGTTCCGGTAGTCGTTCTGGTGACGGCCCACGTTGCCGACGTAACTCACCGTGAACACCGACCTGGTTCCGATGGCGTGCTGCACGCCAACGCTCCACTGGTAGCTGACCGGCGGCTTGTAATCGCTGATATCCAAGCCCGTGATTCCGGCAGGGTTAATCGGCAGAGTGACCGGTGTACCGTTAGAGAGAGCGATACTCGGATTGAGCATTGTCACTTGAGGGGTGTTCACCTGGAGACTGAACGGAATATTGGGACCGGCGTTGTACATGTCGTTGCCCTGAATGCGCTCGTACATGATGCCGAATCCGCCGCGGACAACGGTTTTGCCGCTTCCCGTTACGTCATAGGCAAAGCCGATGCGAGGACCGAACGTGGCCCAATGATTGTTGACCAAGCCCTTCGGGACGCCGACCGTGCCAGGGACGCCGATGCCGTTCAAATAGAGCGGAACGCCGGCGAGGATGGGATTGGGGCTAGTGCCAAGGCCCGGGCTTATGCCAGTGCAGCCCGGATTCGCGCCGGTCACGGGATTGAAAGCGCCGCCGCAAATAGTGCCGTTTGTGCTCATGAGAGCGGCGTTAGCCGGGATATAAAGCTGAGGGTAGAAATTCCCCATGCGGTCATTCGCTTCATACGTATGCGGGATGCCGTCCCAACGCAACCCCAGGTTCAGGGTCAACCTGCGGTTCACGCGCCAGTTGTCCTGAGCGTAGGCGGCCCAAGATACGTTGTTCCACTGGCCGCTATCCTGCACGGCGAGCTCTTGATAAGAGTTAGGCATGCCGAGCAACATGCTGGCGAAGCTGTTTCCGCAAGTGGTGTTGGCCGGGCAAGCCGCGGTCCCGGAAGTAAACGTGTTGTTGAAGCCGAAACCACCTTGGGTCTGACCGAAGAGGTCCTGGGTCTTCTTGTAGAGCGCCCAACTGCCGCCGAACTTGAACTGGTGGGCGCCATGTGTCCAGGAAACGTCGTCGCGGACCTGGTAGTCATCGGCCTTGTTGTTCCACGGCCAGCTGGAGATTTCGAAATTCGCGCCGCTCTGGCCGCTCAAGTCGATGTTGGGGATGCGGTTCAAGTTGTTCGGTCCAGAGAAGAGCCTGGAGGTCGTCCCATCGTAGCCGGCGGGAAGGGCCAAGCTGGCCAATCCCGTGGCTGCGTAGGGAATGATGTTGATGCGGTTCCCGTTGTAGTTGAAGGCCACTTCGTTGACGAGCGTCGGGCTGATCGTATAGGTGGTATGGATGACGGCGCTATACGATGGATTGCCGAAGTTATCGCCGACCGTAGGAACGTTGTCTCCGCTCCACTGGCTCTGGGCAAAACCCTGTGTCACTTGTTCGGCGATGTAGTGCCCGAAGACAGACAGCTTGGGCGTGAAGTTATGATCGATGCGGACGATCTCTTCCCGCAAAGTGGTGCTCGAGTTGGCGCCGCCGTGGAACTCGGCATTTCCCTGCCCGTCAACGGTGTTGTTCGCCGGGAAAATGCCGGCCCCGACCAGAGCCGCCGCGTTCGAATTGATCATGCAAGAGGGAATGATGTTGCCCGGGAACTGCTGTCCCCCCACGATTCCCGCCGGGGCTGTCTTGCCAGGACAATTGGCAAAGAGAACGCTGGAGGCAACTTGTGCATTCGACCCCGTGCAAGCCCCAACCGGAGTTCCAGGCCCGCAGAACGTTGGAACGAATATGGGGTTTGGCTTGGCGAGAGAGAGTAGAGAGCTGAAATTCCCGCCATAAGTAGCCGTGCCAGGAACCGTCTGGTTGACCGCAGCGCCCTGGATCAAGGGGCGCCATTCCATATTGTAGAAGAAGAAGGTCCTCTTTTTGTCCGGGTTATAGAAGTGGCCAAAACTTACCGGACCGCCTACGTTAAAACCGTAGACGTTCAGGCGCAGCGCGCTGTTGGGCACGAAATAATTCTGCGCATCGTAATAGTTGTTGCGGTTGAACTCCCACGCCGAAGCGTGATACTGGCTCGTTCCAGACTTCAGAACCATGGTCATCGTGCCGGCCGAAGACAGGCCATAATCCGCGCTGTAGTTGGAAGTAAGAGCGCGGAACTCCGCGATAGCGTCCGAGGACGGGGCAATGCTCATGCCGCCGGCGCCGCCGCGGTCGTCATCTTCGCCGCCATCCAGCAAGTAAATGTTGTGATTCTGGCGCATGCCATTGAATTCCACGTTGTTGTCGCCGCCGACTGGTGTGTTGACCTCACCTGAACTCATACCACCACCACCAATCTGGCTCGAGGCTCCTGGGGTCAATACAGCAAGCTGGTAAATGCTTCGCCCGGCCACGGCGAGCTGGCTCATCTGCTGGCCGGTTATAAGGTTGCTACGCTCTCCAGAATCGGTCTGAACCTGGACGGCGTTGGCTTCGACCGTAACGGTTTCTTGCGACGCGCCCAATTGCATCTGGAAATCGACGCGCATACGGGCTCCAACGGTCAGGACGATGTCTTTTTGTTCCGCGACCTTGAAGCCTTTGGCCTCGGCTTTGACAACGTAATGGCCGATCTGTAGATCGACAGCGACATACTGGCCGGAGTCATTCGTCGGAATGACGTGAGTCGCGCCCGTCTCCGTATTAGTCAGAGTTACAGCCACGTTCGGGACGACGGCTCCAGAAGGATCGGTAACAGTGCCGACGATCGTAGCTTGTTGAGCGAACGCTGAACTGGAATAGCAAACCAGGGCAACCAAAAGCATAAATAAAAACCGCGGCGTGAACTGCTTAACCTGAGTTAGAAGATTTTCTAGCTTGCACACTTGGAGATACCCCCTTTTAGAAATTAGGCCGCGAGCTTTCTCATCCCTCGAAATGGAAAACTCTTTCTGGCCTACAGGAGCATCCGCACCGACGCCCCGCATCTCTCGCACCGGGACCAAAAGTAAAAGGCGATATGCAATATCGATATTTTTAATCTTGCGCAGAGGAGTGGTCGGGCGCAATATCCACATAAGCTAAATCCGCTATGACCAGTCGGAAGGAGACATGAAGAAAGTCCCGAGCGCGCTCTCGCCCGTTATAGCCGTCGATCGGAAGGCCGTAAAACCCCTGCACAAGCAAATCTATGACGCCTACCGCGCAATGATCGTCAGCCGAAACCTGGGCGCCGGCCAGCAGATTCCATCGACTCGGGCTCTTGCTGCAGACCTGAAGATTTCTCGAATACCGGTCCTAACTGCTTATTCTCAGCTTCTTGCCGAAGGTTATTTCGAGGCTCGCGCTGGTGCGGGAACCTTTGTCTGCAGTACCCTGCCAGACCAATTGACGTCCAGCGATGGAATCTCGAGCGGTTCAGTCGCGATTCGTTCCGGTGCGCGGGCTGCTTCGAAACGTGTGATGCTGCTTGCTCCGTACGAAAGACTCCCCTGGCTGCGTGGTTTGGGGGCTTTCAACGCAGGCCAGCCAGCGATCGACCAATTTCCATTCCAGACGTGGTCCCGCCTGGTTATGCGCCATTGCCGAAGTCCCCACGCAAGGGAAATGTACTACGGTGGACCGCTTGGTTTCGAAGAGCTTCGCAAAGCCATCTGTACCTACCTCAGAACCGCGCGGGCGGTTCGTTGCGATCCGCAGCAAGTCATGATTGTCGCGGGCTCTCAGCAGGCTCTGGAGATAGCTACGCGCGTACTGCTTGACGATCGAAGCGCCGCGTGGGTAGAAGAACCCGGGTATTGGTTGACGCGGCAGGTGTTAACTGCGGCGGGCTGCCGTCTGGTGCCCGTCCCGGTGGACAGTGAGGGCTTGGATGTCGCCTTCGGCGTCAAGAAGTGTCACAAAGCCAAAGCCGCTTTTGTCGCTCCATCTCATCAATACCCCCTCGGGGCGACCATGAGCGCTTCACGCCGCCTTCAACTTCTAGACTGGGCACAGAGTTCAGGGTCCTGGGTAATCGAGGACGATTACGACAGCGAGTATCGGTATGGCAACATGCCGATCGCTTCTCTGCAAGGCCTCGACCACAACTCCCGCGTCATCTATATCGGAACCTTCAGCAAGACTTTGTTCCCTTCCTTACGACTCGGCTATATCGTTATCCCACAGGATCTGGTCGATCGTTTTGCGGCCGTACGGTATGCCATGGATATATCACCGCCCCACTTTTTCCAGGCAGTACTCACGGACTTCATGAATGAAGGCCATTTCGCGCGCCACATTCGCCGCATGCGCCAGCTTTACTCACTTCGCCGGAGTGCGCTTGTCGATGAACTCCAAAGAGAATTCGGTTCTGCGCTGGAAATACATGGATCGGAAGCGGGAATGCATCTCGCCATCATCTTGCCGAAAGGATTCCGCGATCAGGAAGTAGCGACGCGCGCGGCACGTGAGAAACTTTGGCTTTGGCCGCTTTCCCCGGCGTACTTGGGCGAGACTCCTCGCCACGGATTTATTTTGGGATTTGGGAATACGAGGGTGGAGGAAATGCCCAAGGCCGTCCGCCACCTAAAGAGCTTGCTCTTCGGTGAAAAGCGCTTCGGTGCCAAAACAACTGGTCATAAGGGATTCTCCTGATGTGGTCATTTTCGTAAGCCCGATGATAGACGAACATGGATGCTAGGAGAAAGATGCTCAGGCGCTCGGAGTCGCGCGTTCACATGCTCTCAGCTGCTTTGCCAAAGGAAGACCGAGTTTCGTGAGCGAATTCCGCACCAAGCCCCCACGACCCGGCTCCGAGCCGCTAGCTCGAGCAGACTATATATGGGTTTCTCAAACCGTAAGACAACTTTGATCGCTCGACCCAGGCAGGCCTTCATACCTCCTGACTCTCGGTTGGGAGTTCGCCCATTCCGGGTTCGCAGAGAGTCGCTTGGTATCTGTTTGATCCTTGCTTTTCTTCTGGCAGCAACCGCAGCCCACTCTGGAACGCATTTCGCTACAGCTGATAACGCATCCACCACTCCCGTTCTCGTGGAGTTGTTCACATCGGAAGGCTGTTCCAGTTGCCCTCCGGCGGACGCACTATTGGAAAAAATGGACGCCTTGCAACCTGTTCCCGGGACGCAACTGATTGTCCTCAGCGAGCACGTGGACTACTGGAACCACGATGGGTGGACGGATCCATTTTCATCCGCTTCCATCACGGACCGGCAGACGGCGTATGTCCACGCTCTTGGACTGAAAACCCCGTTCACTCCGCAATTCATCGTGGATGGAAGCGAGGAGTTACGGGCCCATAACAACGGGGAAGTCGTGCAAATTCTTCAAAAGGCCGCCTCCGCTCCGAAAGTTCCTATGCGGCTTGCCTCTGTCACCGTAGAGCCTGGGAATCCCGCCATCGTTCAAGGGCGCGTCGAATCTGACGTCAGCTCCGAAAAACACAAGGCCGATGTGTATGTCGCAATCGCCCTCGACCATGCGGAATCTCAAGTCTCGCGCGGAGAAAACAATGGGCGTCATCTTGTCCATGTCGCGGTTCTGACTGAATTTACAAAAGTGGGCAAGCTGGAGACGGGGAAGAGCTTTGGCCAGGATTTTCGCGTCAAGCTCAAGCTCCCCCGCCCTGCTCCGACGAATCTTCGGATTGTGGCGTTTGCTCAAGAGTCCGGCCCCGGCAAGGTGCTCGGTGTGGTGTTGAAGACCGTCGGAATTAACAGCGACGCCCTTTAGGGCGTCATCTTCTCCAGCCTGTGTAGTTGCAACGCTTTAGCGCGTGCCATTTTCCTCTGTCCGCCCCTTCACTTCACCGCCTCAATCTTCTGCACCCGCACGCTTGTCTTCCCCTCATCAAACTTCCCGCTCACGAGCACATCCGCCGCCGGAAAATTCTTGACCGCGTCTGGATTCTCGACGATCCACACCGTTTTCGTGTCGTCCGCTACAAAGACAGCTCGCTGCGGCTTCCACTCCGGGTGTCCCACGGCGGCGCCGCCTCTCCAGCATTTCTGCACGCAATCCGCTCTGCCCGGCTTCGTGTGCTCCGCCCCGCAAGCCTCGTCGCTAATCCAACCCGTCCCTGACTTGGCCTCCGCCTTAGGTCCATCCGCCTGCTTGGCCCAACCCATGCTCGCCAACAGCATCCCGCAAACCAAAACGCCACCGAACCTAAACCAAGTCATTTTTCTCATGTCGTCTCTCCGCCGTCGTACATCACTCAGTCTCTCAAATCGCCCCAGTGTACTTCTTCACCGACTCGGAAGACACAAGCAGAACGGACCTGTGGAATCTCGGAGCGTGCCAGAAGATTCAGAGTGCCGGAGGCGCGCCACACTCCACGATCGTACCCACCGCGACGCCCGCATTACCAAAATCTACAAAGGGACCAGCGAAATCCAGCGCCCAGTCTCCCCGCTCCAGTTGACGTTCCGCGCAATTCTAAGCAACATCTTTCTCGCCGAATTCAGCCGCCATCCTTCCAGCTCATGGAGCCATCATGTCTCAATTTCCCAGCTTCGATCTCTCCGGCCAAGTCTCCCTCGTCACTGGAGCTGCCCGCGGCCTCGGCCGCGCCATCTCTCTCGCCTTGGCCAACGCCGGCTCCGACATCGCCCTCGGCTTACGCGACCTGAACGGCGCGTCCGGCCTCGTCCGCGAAATTCAATCCATGGGCCGCAAAGCCTTGCCTCTTCAAATGGACGTCACCGATCTCGCTCAGATCTCTTCCGCCATTCAAAAAGCTGCTGATCATTTCGGAAAGCTGGACATTCTCGTCAACAACGCCGGCAACGGCGTCAGTGGCCTCGCGCTCGACGTCAACGAACACGACTTCGACCTCACTCTCGCTCTAAATTTGAAATCCACTTTCTTCGCCAGTCAGGCCGCCGCGAAGCTCATGATGCGCCAAGAGGGTGGACGCATCATCAATATGAGTTCGCAAGCGGCGTTCGCCGCCTTGCCCACCGAATCCGTCTACTGCGCTAGCAAAGCCGCGGTTTCGCACCTGACAAAATGTCTCGCCGTCGAGTGGGGCCCGCACAACATCACCGTGAACGCCGTCGCTCCCACGTTCATCGCCACTCCGGGCACCGACGAAGCGCTCTCCGACCCCGCTTTTCGCGCGGACGTCATCGAACGCATCGCCGCCCTCCACCGCATCGGTGAACCCGTCGAAGTTGCCGGCGCCGTCGTCTTCCTCGCCTCCCCTGCCGCCTCACTAATCACCGGCCACACCATCCTAATCGACGGCGGCTGGACCGCCCGTTAATAGTCATCTCCTCCTGGGTTCTCCGCTCGTAGCGACGCCCTTCAGGGCGTCATCCGTCAGTGTAGGCGCCGCGCTTCAGCGCGGCCAGTCCGGTTTCGATGCCGTCATTCCGATCTGTAGGGTCATCCTTACGAGGATGACCGCTCTTGCCGTTCTCCTACCATTTACCTGCCTGCCTACGCTGTCCTCTTCTGTAGTTGCTGCTTTTGCATCGACAGACGAACCAGACCCCACACGCTCGCCGCCGCCAGCACCAAAAGCGCAATTCCCAAGAGCGGCCTGTAGGTCAGCCAAGCCACCGAGATAGTCACGAGAGACAGTGCAGACGCCACTAAGCCCACGAATCCTGCTACTCCCGCTCTCAAGAGACTGCCAAAGATGGGAACCACATCCGCAACAACCGCCAAAGGATTAAAAATCAAGAATAGTCCAATGGACATCAACAAGAAGCCGGCCGCCCGAAAGATCCAGGTAAGGGTTTTGTTCGCTTTTTCCGCCGTCTTGAACATAGCGTCGGGGCCGACGGTGCCGTAAGTCAGAAGAAGGACGCTCCCGCCGGCCTTGGCTTGATAGGCTTCGAATGTGTTTTGAATTTGTCGCGCCACGATGCTTACGGTTGCTGGCCAGACAACTTTGAAAGCGATCCTGGTGTCGCCTATGGCCGGAGAACCAGGATTCTCACCGAGGTAATATCCCCCTTGACGGAGCTTAAACCGGTTCTGCACGTCGGGCGCCGCATTGCTTACGGCTTGCTCGTCCGCCGCATACCTCTCCGTCTTGTCCATCTTATCGATCAGCACGTCGGGCAGCGTGAAGGCGCCGAGCGTGACGCTCTTTGCCGTCCAGGTCTGGTTCGTTACTGGTATCGTTTGCGGATTCTCGTGCCCGCTCGCTTGCTTGAAGCCGCCTGAATTAATCAGCTTCGGTGACCAAACCTTCTCATACTTGTAATTGCTCACGGTGGTCTCTCCGCCACCGAGGTGTTTCTGGGAGTTTGAGGTTTTCGATTCCTTCCATTGGTACATCTCTGCCACGCGCTCCAACCTGAGGGCCGAAACCGTGACCCCAAACTTGGGATCAGAAACCGAATCAGTTGTTGTCGCGTCGCCCGTCACATAAACCAGCTTCCCTTCGTTCGTCGTTTCCACATTATCGCTGGCCACGCTAACAACTTCCGACGCACCTTCCCCCAGACTCTTGGCCGTTTGCACCGCCCGCCCTTCATTCCAGAACAACACTGGGAAGGCTACGATGAACATAACGAACCCGATGAGAATGCCCTTAATCGACTCAATCAGCCTTGAACCCCAGGACCGTCCCCCGTACTCGGTGTAAGAATCCGCGTCCATGGCTATCTCCAATTCTTAGTTGTTGTAAGTAATTGCGATCTGCTGGCAGCTGCTCCCTGCGCTTTTGATTTTCACTGTAGCTTCGATCAGTTTATCTTGAATTTCCCAGCTGACCCCGAGGGCCTCTTGCTTCCATGCCGTGTGGTGCACCCCTCGCAGCGATGGCTCGGCAGTGGTCATGATTGTGGACCGCGCTGTTCACGCCGCCAACGACAACAACGGCACCGGCGATCCACGCACTGTCATTGACGACGTCTCCGCTCTCGGAAACTTTTCCAGTGCCACGACACTCACGATCGATGCGAAAACCGACGTCACAAATGGCCCGTCTCAGGTCGCGCTTGCGTTTTCTCCCCAAATGACCGTTGTGCTTGGCGGCTATGGCGTAACCTTTCTCACCCTCAAGCCCTGATGTCACGAGTTTCGAACGTCGGCCATCAGTGGAAAGTCAACGCGGAGGACATCTATACACACGCCAGTGGCGCTCTCGCGTCGCTTGTATCACTCTGCCCGCGCCTCAAAGATCGTGCGTTCCAATTGTAAGAGCATCAATGCAGTGCGGAGTGCTTTCGACGAATCCTAATCCCTGAGCTGCTATCGGGAACTACATTTGCTACAACTGAAGGTAGAGATTTCTGAAGAGAGAAACCGCGAACGACGGTAAACTATCGCGGTTCACGAAGTTCGGAATCGGGCAGCCGCGAAAGAGCCCCAAACGGACCCGTGGAGCCACACCCCGATCAAACCCCGGATAGAGATTTGACTCGATCACGATCTTGTCAGCCAAGCTCTTGGTCAGTTTCGATTGTGCTTGGTGCTTTGCGGAGATGCAAATGTAGAATAGGGTCGTGGACACCCTTGTCAGACTGCCTGTCTTGCACCAGGCTGGCGTGAATCAGCATTCCCCCGCCGAGGCCAAAATCGCCCTCTTCCGCTCGCTGTTTCATGGACGCGAAGATGTTTACCCGCGTCGCTTCGAAAGCCGCAAGACTGGCAGGGCCGGCTATTCACCGGTATGTGGTAATGAATGGGTCCAGGGCATCTGCGAAAAACCAAGGATCAAATGTTCCGAATGTCCCCACCAGCGTTTTCTTCCCGTAACTGACGATGTGATTCGTTGGCATCTGCAGGGTCATGACGACCATAGCCGTGATTTCGTCATAGGCGTTTATCCGATGCTTCTGGACGAAACCTGTTTCTTCCTCGCCGCCGATTTTGACAAAACAACATGGCAGGACGATGTCGGCGCGCTTTTGGAAACTTGCCGTCAAATGAATTTGCCGGCGGCCTTGGAGCGATCGCGCTCGGGCAGGGGCGGACACATTTGGTTCTTCTTCATCGAAGCCGTGCCTGCCACTTTGGCGCGTAAGTTTGGGGCGCATATTCTGACGGAAACCATGGAACGCCGTCCCGACATTGGCCTGGATTCGTACGACCGTTTCTTTCCCAATCAAGACACTCTTCCGCCAGGCGGCTTCGGCAACTTAATCGCCTTGCCACTGCAGAAGCGGCCGCGGGAATCAGGCAATGGCGTTTTCCTGGATGAGCGAATGACACCGTATCTCGACCAATGGGAGTTCTTGTCCTCGATCCATAAAATTAGCCGCGGTGAAGTTGAAGAAGTGGTCCGTCTCGCCGAAGCGAAAGGGAAGGTAATTGACGTCCGTTTAGTGCCAGAAGGCGATGAAGAGGAAGCGACACCCTGGATGGCTCCGCCCTCGCGGCGCAGGAAAGATACCCCGATCGCTGGTCCTCTTCCGAAAACCTTAGAACTTACATTAGCCAATCAGATTTATATCGGGAAAGAGGTACTGCCTCCTGCTCTCCGCAACCGCTTGATCCGGCTGGCGGCGTTCCAAAATCCAGAATTCTACAAGGCGCAGGCCATGCGGCTTTCGACCTACGACAAGCCTCGAATTATCGCCTGCGCTGAAGATCACCCGAAGCACATTGGATTGCCGCGCGGCTGCCTGGATGACCTGCTTCAAACCCTGTCGGGTCTGAACATCAAAACAGTAGTCCGGGACCAACGCAACCCTGGCCAACCGCTGAAGGCGACATTCCAGGGTGAACTGCGCCCCGAGCAGATCGTCGCCGCCCAGGCCATGCTTGCCCAGGACACGGGAGTGTTGGCAGCTACCACCGCGTTCGGCAAGACCGTGGTGGCCGCGTGGCTGATAGCGAAACGCAGCGTCAATACGCTCGTATTGGTGCATCGGCGGCAATTGCAACAGCAATGGATCGAGCGACTTTCCACCTTCTTGGGAATGCCGGTTCGTCGTTATTGGGCGGATTGGTGGGGGCCGCAACAAGCCCACCGGCCTGCTGGATGTGGGGGTGACCCAGAGCCTGGTCCGAAACGGCGTAGTCGATGACCTGGTCGGCAACTATGGGCACCTCATTGTAGATGAATGCCACCATCTCTCCGCCCAAAGTTTTGAGCTGGTTGCACGCCAGGCCAAGGCGAAGTTCGTCACGGGTTTGTCAGCAACGGTCATGCGGAAGGATGGCCACCATCCGATCATCTTTATGCAATGCGGTCCCGTGCGTTATCGGGCTAATTCCAAGGAGCGGGTGGCGGCTCACCCCTTCAAGCATACGGTGATGGTTCGCCCGACCGACTTTCGCCCGCTGCGGCCGGCCAATCCCAATGTGCGGCAACAATTTCACGAACTCTATGAAGAGCTGATTGCCGATGAAGAGCGCAATCAGCTCATCTGCCATGACCTGATCCAAACCCTCCGGGAGGGACGTTCGCCGCTGGTGCTGACCGAACGGAATGAACATCTGAACTCTTTGACAAAGCAATTGGCGCCCGAGGTGCGGCACCTGGTGGTGCTCCGAGGAGGGATGCGCAAAAAGGAACTTGACGCCATCTCCGCCCGCTTGGCCGCCATTCCGGCGGACGAGGCGCGCGTGATCTTGGCCACCGGCCGCTATGTGGGCGAAGGTTTTGATGATGCCCGGCTCGACACCTTATTTCTGACGCTGCCCGTCTCGTGGCATGGAACCATCGCGCAATACGTGGGCAGGCTGCATCGTCTCTATGACGGCAAGCGCGAAGTGCGCGTCTACGACTATGCTGACCTCAATGTGCCCATGCTCGCGCGGATGTTTGATCGCCGCGGTCGCGGCTACGAAGCGATTGGCTACAAGATGCAGCTTCCGGGCAGCGCCGTGCCCGGCTGGCCTGCGGACGTGCCACTTCCCATCGATCCCGAATGGAAGAGCCAATACGCCGCCAGCGTACGCCGCTTGGTGCGCGATGGCGTAGATTCTTCTCTGGCAAATCTATTTGTCGACGTAGCCGTAATGCCAGCTCCGAATGCCGAGGGCGCCAATCGAGCGCGAAGCGCAAGCGAGGCATTTCTATATCGACGACTCGAAACCTTGGCCGCAACGAACGGAAAGTTTCGTTTGAATGCGGAGTTGCCGATTCCATTCGATGGCTGGGGTCGCATGGAGGTTGATCTGCTTTGCGCGCCTTCCCGAATCGCCATCGAATTGGACGGTGGCCAGCATCTGGGCGATGCGGACGCCTACCGGCGAGATCGTCGTAAAGATGCCTTGCTTCAGGAGAACGGCTATCTGATCCTCCGGTTTCTCGCCGAAGACGTCGGCAAGCACCTCGATCGAGTTCTGGATGCCATCTTGCGGGCTTTATCACATCAAGACGCCAGAATCTGAACTGAGGCTCTCCAATGTCTCTGCCTTCCGAGCCGGTAGCTCTTCAGGCGGGATAAGGCAGACGGGAGGCAACATGGAACCTCATGCACCATATACTAGGCAAACCGCTTGAAATAGCCACAAATGCCTAGTATATTAAGCACATGTTGACCATCTCCCCTCTAGGTGCCCAGATCGCCGCGAGGCGAAGAAAGCTTGGCCTCAGCCAGGCCGAATTGGCAAAGAAGGCTTCCATTGGCCGTTCAACGCTTGATGCACTGGAGAACGGTCGCATCGGTGAGTTGGGATTTTCCAAGATTACCAAAATTCTCTCAGCGCTGGGCATGGGGCTGAAGCTCCAGGAAACGGGTTCGCGCAGGCCGACTCTGGACGAACTCATGCAAGAGGATCGCGATGATCAAGGTGTGGACCGACGGCGCTGAAGCCGGTTTGCTCGACAGGTACCTCGATCGCGGCAGCACATTTATCTATCTGCCAGAAGTAACACCACAGCAAGCGGTCTCTGTCACCATGCCCGTGCGGCTGCCCTCTTGGGACACCACTTTTGGCTTGCCCCCTATTTTCGAGATGAATCTCCCCGAGGGGGTTTTGCGCGAGCGCCTCCGCCTCGCGTTTGCAAAAGCCACCGGCACGTTTGACGAGTTTGATCTGCTCGCGATTGTCGGGCGATCACAGGTGGGCCGCATTCGCTTTACCGACGAAAATGAGCAGCTCCATGAGGAAGTTCCCTTTCAGTCCGTGGACGAAATCCTTGTGCGCCGCCGAGACGAAGACCTATTCCGTTATTTGCTCGACAAGTTTGCATCCTTTTCCGGCATCAGCGGCGTGCAGCCCAAAATCCTCGTTCGCGACGAACAGGCATCCGTCGTCTTGAAGCAGGCTAAACCCCGCCTCTCTCAGAGCTACAGGGGCGCCACCCACATCGTGAAATTGTGGGAATCGAACGAGTATCCGCAGCTCGCGGCGAACGAGTACTTCTGCCTCACAGTGGCACAGAGGTGCGGACTTGAAGCGCCTCCCTATCGGCTCGCTGAAGATGGCATGGCGCTCGTGATTGACCGTTTTGATCTTCGCACGGACGGCACCTATCGCGGCTTCGAGGATTTTTGCGTGCTTAACGCACGGAGGACCGATGAGAAATATCGCGGCAGCTATGAGACTTCGATCATGAAGCGGTTTCAGGAGTTTTCGAACTCACCGCAGATAAACGAAGATCTGGAAAAGCTCTTTACCTTGATCGCGCTTAATTGCAGCCTCCGCAACGGCGATGCGCATCTAAAGAATTTCGGGATTGTCTATGATGATGTTCTCGGGGAAGCAAGGCTTGCTCCGGTCTACGATCTCGTGACCACGTCTGTCTACCTGCCCGAAGACAGTATGGCG
Source organism: uncultured Acidobacteriota bacterium (assembly GCA_963833345.1). Classification (GTDB taxonomy): domain Bacteria; phylum Acidobacteriota; class Terriglobia; order Acidiferrales; family UBA7541; genus Acidiferrum. The sequence goes on from CAWHXI010000002.1 coordinate 6,185,677, forward strand.
CTCACTCTCAACGGAACGACCAAGTGGCCGAGCGGGAAGGAACTTCGCAGGCTCGGTGAAACACGAATGGCGGGCACTCCTTCCAAGGTCAGACAGATTTTGGAGCGCATCGGCGACGCGATGTCGCACACCACGCCCGAAATCCGCTCCTACATTAAACAGCATTCTGACTTTGCTGATGTCGGAGAGCGCATGCTCCAGGAATGGGAGAAAGGTGCTGCCCATTCGCTGCGACTTGATTGACCCCAGCGCTGATGAACAACTGTTTTGCGTGGAGAAGAAACAGGCGTTTCAATTCGAGTTAGGGACGAACAAGATCACACGCCTCCCCGTCGATTACAAGCCGCAATGCTATGGCATTCGGATCTCTGAAGGCGTACCTAAACCCTAGTCGCGACGAAGCAGGTTTGCCATTGCTTCCTTTTTCTTTTGCTGCTTCTGCATCGCCGTTTTCAGTTGCCAGGCTACCAACCGCTTGATCGCGACGGCCTCGACCTCTTCTCGAATCTCAGTGACTGTCAGACTTCAAGAAGCCTTGCGAGAATCCACCTGCGACGATCAGTGGCTGTTTGACGCATTAGCGGAGCCGGGGAATTGACGGATCGCAGCATTAGTTTTCGCGGAGTGAAGCACGGGCGGCTGGTCATAACAAGCAAGATTTGGGATAACTAAGTGGGAGCAAGTTGGAGCTCTTTACGCAACAATCAGGCAATGGAGAACTCCAGCGACCTACATTGCGCGTATCTTCATGTAACGCACGATATCAGGACCCATCGCGATAAAGCCAATAATCACGAAAAATGCGACGACGCTGAAAATGACTATTGTCACCACGGTTCACCTCGTGAAGTATCTCTCGCCAAACTAAGGAGACCACAACCCACGAGTATAGAGAGATACAGTTAAATGCGTATTTAGGGCGAACATTACTAGTAGGCTGAATCGCACACCCCGAACTTGGCAGCCCCGAACGAGAGAGAAGAAAACCAGACACATCCGGTTTGATTCGGTACAATCTCGGCGAAGCGCACCGCCCACGAGGCGCTTCGCCGAACATCGAATCAAACGGCTGTGCAAGTCCGATTTCCGGAGAGGGAGTCGCATGCCGAGTTCGTCCGTACAGCGACTGGTTTCCGCTTCAACGTCGGTCCCTATAAAGGAAATCCACGTACTCTGGATCACCGCGGGTCTGGGTTGCGACGGAGACGCAAGCGCGCCTCCTCCGACCCGACTGTCCCGAAACGGCCTTCGAGGAAGTAATCGAAGCAAACCGTCGCGGCATTTGGACGATTAACGCCGTATCGGAAAAGTGAAATCGGGCCAAATCTCATTGGTCGAGTGGCCGGGCGCCATTGCTGGCGCCCAGCCCTCTAAGAACCGGACTTGAAGGTTTCCCATTCATCCGGCTCGAGCACTCAAAAACGCCCCCCTGAACAACGAGGACGCGGCCTGATTCAAAAACGAAGCAGACCTACTCGATACTGACTTGCTGCCGATTCGCACGACGGTGGAAAATCCACCAATCGTGTGTGAAGCCGCACCGACGGGTTACCCCGTCGTCATTTGCTTTGCTTCATGCATCGGTTCCTCAAGCGTTCTCGAGCTGAGCACCAGCAGGAAGTCAGCTCCGTTTCCGGCGAGGTGATCTTGTCCCTACGAGGCGACGCAACCGCCGAGTAGCCAGGCGCGATTACTCGCGCCCAGCCCTCTAAGAACCGTGCGTAACACTTTCGCGTTACACGGCTCGAGCACTCAACAACGCCCCCTTAACGAACGAGGACGCAGTCTTATTCAAGTGCAATTAAGACCTACTCGATACTGGGCTACAGCCGATTCGCACGGCGATGGTAAATTCACCAGGCGTGTGGGAAGCCGCACCAACGGCTTGCGCCGTCGTCATTTGCTTTGCTTCCTGCATCGGTTCCATAAACGGTCTCGAGTGCGAGCACCGGCGAAAAGTCAGCTCCGTTTCCGGCGACGTGATGTTGTCCCGAACAGGCGACGCAACCTCTATCTGCGCTATTACAGCGCAGCATTCGCTTCCTTTCGCGCTCCGCTACCCACATCGCCATTGTCCGCCTCACGGCTTCCTACCCCACGTTTGTGGGGAACGATACGGGTTTACTCTGTTCCGCTGGAATGACGTGCCACGATAGTTTAGGTGCTCTCTATACGCCGGTAAGGTGGTGTGCCCATGACGGAGAAGTCTGGAGCCTCCGTACCCCATTACAATAAGAGCGCAGAGCATCTTCCGCTCCCTAATGATAACGACGCTTACGAGAGTTTGCATATGCTCACCGTGCTATCCACCCTAGGCCCATCTCCGCCCCGATGCTAGCAGATACACCGTTGCCTCACGGTTTCGGTGCCGCTCTCACGAGTGTGGGTACATTGTCCGAGGGTCCCAGAACAGTTCGTTACCTCCCCGCTCTGCCTCGTAGGGTACGTTCGATGGGACGAACGGTCTGATCCTCCTTCCAGACAATCATTCAAGTAGCTTCAGGTCACAACCAGACAATCATTTTCAGCAGCTTTACAGGTCGCACTCCGGTTTTCCGACTACACAGGCAAGTGGACTGAGACAGTCGCGATTTCTCACGATGTGCCCTCTGACCCTGATTACTTCCGACTTGCTCGTCATTCGGCCACAATCCAGATGCTCAGACGATTTTCGTCTGACCTGTAAGTTTTGCCAGTTCTCAGGCGGCACGGCGCTTGTAGTCTACGTCCAACTAGGAACGTGTGGTTGACGAGTGAAAAGGACTATCCGATGAAACAAATACAGGTGGGAGTCATGATTTTGGCATTCGCCGCTGCTCCTCACCCCGTAGTGGCGCAGGAGATTCCGAAATCCATTACGACGCCTGACCGGGTACAAAGTTCCATCGGCACGCTCGAATACAAAGATGGTGCACCGAGCAAGGAAACCGTCGAGAAGGTGTACGACAACCTCGACCGAATGCACGGCGTGGAAGCGTTCGCTAATGCGTATCAAGGCGCTTCAACGTATGCCATTCGTGAAGGAATGATCAGAGCAGGCGTGGAAGATAACACGCTCGTTGTGTTCTCCGAATTGATGGACTCGAAGTCGCTGTTTCTCACGGCCAATACCGATACGCCTTATCTTTGGGGAATCATCGACGTCAGCAAGGGGCCGATGGTATTTGAGGTGCCACCGAAGCTATTAGGCACACTCGATGACATGTGGTTCCGCTGGGTCACCGACGTGGGTGCCCCCGGACCCGATCGGGGCGAGGGCGGAAAATATCTGATCCTTCCTCCGGGCTACGAAGGCTCCGTGCCAGAGGGTGGCTACTTTGTAGTGCGTTCTCGCACCACGCGAGTCCTGATTCTCGCCCGAGCGTTTCTGGTCAACAACGACCCAAAACCCGCAGTTGCTGCCATGAAAGCGGGCGCGAAGCTTTATGCGTACACGTCCGGCGGTTACGGCACGAGCATAGCTGAAATTCTGGGCGGTAAGGTTCGGCCCGGACGCCCCATCGCGCCACCAGAGCAGAAGTTTGTCGAAGGCACTGGCAAACCATTCATGACAATTCCGGCGAACGACTTCCATTATTTCGAGCAAATCAACGCGTTGGTGCAGCAGGAGCCTGCGGATGCGCTCGACCCAGAAATCATGGGGTCGCTTGCTGCCATCGGCATCATCAAAGGCAAGCCGTTCAATCCCGATGACCGGATGAAGAAAATTTTAACCGACGCGGCAGCGATTGGGACTGCTACTGCGCGAACACTTAACTGGCGTACACGCGAGTCTGAGGGCTTCGCCTACTATCCCGGCTCCGCATGGGTGAACATGCTGTTTGTGGGCGGCTACGATTTCGAGACGCCTCCGCCGATGGTAACGAAGGAAGGGATCAAACCATTCCCGCCGACGGGCTACCGCACCTTGAACGCACGAAGCGCAATGTTCTTCTACGCCACTGGCATCACACCAGCGATGTGCATGCGCCTGCCGGACATCGGCTCGCAATATCTTGGGGCGTTTGTGGATTCCAAGGGCGAGTACCTTGATGGCAGCAGGACGTACAAGGTTACGCTGCCGCCGAACATTCCGGCGCGAGCGTTCTGGTCAATCATCATCTATGACAATCAGACTCGCTCGATGTTGCAAACGCCGCAACGCTATCCCCGCGCTGGTAGCCAGACTTATCCGGGGCCAGCGGCAGTAGCGAATCCCGATGGTTCGACGACGGTGTATTTCGCCCCCACAAAACCCGCTGGAGTGAACGACGGCAACTGGATTCAGACCGATCCTGCCAAAGGCTGGAACGTGCTCCTTCGACTCTACAGCCCCCTCGAACCGTTCTTTGCGAAGACGTGGCGGCCAAGCGAAATCGAACAGGCAAAATGACGAAGAAAATCGTTCTCACTCGAATGCCTGAGGCAAGATGGAGGATCATCATGTTGTTTTTGATAGGGTTATTCCAGCTTACAAAATCAAACCAACCTGAGAGAGAGGCCTAAGGTGGGAACTACAAAACGGATATTTCTCGGCGCATTGTCAGCCAGCACCATCGCCTTAGTCCTCATTGCTGGATGCGGAGGGAAGAACGATGCCATCAATCTAGCCGAGAAAAAGGATTCGATTAACGGCGTTCCTGTTCCTAGTCTCGCCGAGACCAAAGACATCGCCGAAGAAGGTTTCATCTACGGACTGCCCATCGTTATGAATTACGCGGTCATGTATGAGTTTTGCGTGGACAAGAACTCTAACCAGTATAAGGGACCGTTCAACCAGATATTCAATGAGCATCGGGTATTCACATATAAGGACACAGCGATAGTCACCCCCAATAGCGATACACCTTACTCGATGTTATGGGTTGACCTTCGCGCCGAGCCAATCGTGTTATCAGTGCCAGCGGTATCAAGGGACCGCTACTATTCGGCGCAGCTTATCGACGGCAATACATACAATTATGGGTATGTCGGCAGTCGCGCCACCGGAACCGCGCCGGGTAACTACCTCATCGTTGGTCCGGACTGGAAAGGACAAACGCCAGCGGGAATAAAGAAGGTCTTCCAATCGACGACATTCTTCGGTCTTACGCCTTTTCGCACACAACTCTTCAACGCGAAAGACATGCCGAACGTTGAGAAGGTGCAGGCAGGCTACAAAGCGCAGACACTCTCCGCCTATTTGCACCAACCTCCGCCGCCAGCCGCCCCCGCCATCGACTTTCCGAAAGCTGACGCCGAGTTGGTAAAGAGCAACTTCTTCGAGTTCCTCGATTTCGCATTGCAGTTCAATCCTGCAACACCGCACGAGGCGGATATCCGCGCCAAATTGGCGAGTATTGGCATCGGTCCCGGCAAAAAGTTTGAGATGAAAGACCTTTCACCTGAGCACAAGGCCGCTATTCTTCTTGGTATGAAGAGTGGGGATTCGAAGATTGAACAGTACTTGGTTACAGGGCAAAAGAACATCAATGGGTGGAAGATTAGTTCCCTCTTTGGCGACCGAACGTTCTATAACGGCGACTGGTTGAAGCGTGCCGCTGCCGCTAAGGGAGGCATTTACGGCAACGACGCCGTTGAAGCCATGTATCCGATGACCAGAACAACAGCGCAGGGAGAAACTCTTGATGCCAGCAAGCACAATTACACTCTGACTTTCCCCAGCGGGCAGATACCGCCTGTCAACGCCTTCTGGTCGGTGACTATGTACGACGGGAAAACGCAGCTTCTGATTGAAAACCCCATCAACCGCTATCTCATTAACTCCCCGATGCTGCCTAGTATGAAAAAGAATGCGGATGGGTCGCTGACTCTCTACATCCAGAAAGACTCGCCGTCCGCCGACAAGAAAGCGAACTGGTTGCCAGCGCCTGACGGCGCGGTCTATCTAGTGATGCGCTTGTACTGGCCTAAGGAAACGCCGCCTTCGATTCTGCCCGCCGGTGAAGGCACGTGGCAGCCTCCCGGCGTCGTTCAGGTGAAGTGAGTCGGGGGATACAAACGACTGCCCCCTCGCCGCCGCACCCTGGATCCGCGCGGGGCTGCTCACGCGGGCGAGCCGCAAGTGTCATTCTCCTTTCTGGTTGGATCTTCGGCTACACGGAAGTTACCCTGGGGCAGTGTTCGATGAAGCAATCGAAGTGAACCGTCGCGGGCACTTGGACGATTAACGCCGTCCAAGTGAAGTATTACTTCACCGGTAAGGCGACTTAACAGGCGGTAGAGAGGTTCAGGTGAAGAACACGATACGGACTGAACGCGACCGTTGACGAAGAAAGCTGAGCATCACTGAGTGCCGGAAAACTGGTAATCAAAATCGTAATAATGCTTTCCGCCTTCGATCTTGATAATCATCTTTCCTTCCAACCCCGCCAGCTCGCCGGTTCCCAACTGCGGCACCACCGTAATGCTCTGGTTCTGGACGCCGAGATTCATAGTCGAGCTGTGCTGCAGGATGAAACTCCCGCTGCGCCCACCCAGCTTCCCGGTCACGCGTTCCATCGCCACGTACCCGCCCGAGCCCTTCGGGCCGCTGGGAGGCGGCCCTGACGCCAGCATCTCGCCCACGCTCGTGCCCTCCAGGCCGCCCTGAAACTGCTTGTCCGACGTAAATCGCGGAAACGTCTTCCCATCCGTCCCGCCGCCCTGCGCCTTCATCTGGATCTCAAAACTTCCAGTTGCATGCATCGTCTTCGCTCCTGTCTGCGAATTCTGCCTCCCCGTTGCAAACGCGCAAACACCCAAAACCAAAACCGCAACCATCGAAGGTAAGTTTTTCATTTTAGGTTGTCCTCTCGCAAACAACCGTTGTTCGTATACCGTAGATTGCAAAATATCCGACCACCAAGAGGCAAACTAGAAATCCCGCAAAATGAGGTTTCTCCTCACGCAAACAGAGTGAACATGGCTGTCGCCTTCGTCAAGAGCCTGGTAAACGCCGGCCAAGTGAAATCCCCGCCCAAAAGCACTTCTCCGGTAACCCGACTTTTCGGGAGTTAGCCTGCTGCTTCTGGGGCCGATTGCTGGTGTAAAGCGATTTATCAACCGTTAGGTGGTGGCCTCTAGATGAATCTAAAGTTTGGCAGCAGCTAACACTTTTCCGGCCAGATCACGAGCGAGGTACTTTTGCAAGACAATCCGTGCCTCGGGATTGGCGGCCAGGTAGCGGTCGAGCGGCTCAACCTCCCATCGCATGCACCGAACAGGCTCTACTACCACTGCATCTACATCGGGTGTGACGCCACTCAAGAGAAGCGCTGAGCCCACAATGTGGCCCGCGACGAGCTCCCCGAAGACACGATCATCTCTCGTGACCCGCACTTTCCCTCGAACAATGACCGAGATTGCCTCAACACTTTTGCCGCGCTCCAGCATTCGCTCACCAATTTCCACAGTTGTCCACACTCCGATACTCAGAATCTGCAGGACTTTCCGAGACGGCAAATCTGGGAAGATGAGCTGGCGAATTTCCTCCTCTTCAGGCGTCAATTTAACTGGACGTCGCTCGACAAAAAGACGCCAAGACTGGAACGAATTGATCGCAGCAAAGACGCTACTCCAAATGATTGGCTCCCACAGCGGTTCCCGCTGCAGTATGAAATACGGCAACGCGATCAGCGAGGCCGCCACTGCAAACAACCTCAGCCAGAGAATGTCGCGAACGCTGTACGCTACCAACAGCAGGATGTTTGCGGCGTGCAGGAAATAGCTCGGGTTAAATAGACCCATGTTTGTAATCTCCCTCGGTGGCATGTCGGAACTTGTTCTGCTGGGGCTGGTGGAGAGGGGCTGAGGCCGTACTACACGCTCAAGCTGAAGGCTTGTCAGAGACTGATCGGCGGCCGGAATCTAGAATACTGTAATATATCAAGTTCTCTTGTACAACTAAACCAATCTGGGATGGGAGGCACCGAACCGTGAGAATCAACCCAAACGCGTAGCTCATGGCTCGATATGGCACCGCCGGGACGAAGTGTAAGGCTCAAGAAACGCGTTGGCATCAGAGACCAAGCAGCACACCTGTACCACATCGAGGCCATTATAGCGTGCTCTCCGTTGTCGCAGACAGGGAGCGCTTAATTCGGTGGCAAGGCTACCTGTTGTTAACAGGCGTTATCACCAGCTATTCGGCAAGTGGCTGATTAACGTCTCTCCCGGGAGTTGACTCTGAGAGTTCAATTAACCGAGGATGAGGCTTCCGACCTTAGCCAGTGTTAGTGGGAGGGAAATTGTCAATGAAGCATATGCATTTCCTACCGTTAGCGTTGTTTGTTTTCGCGAGCGCTGCCTTCGGCCAGCACGACACCGCCGAAAATGGCGATTACCCATCTACATATCAAGGTGATACATGGACGGGAGTCGTCGTGTCGGCAAGCGAGCAAACGGGCGAAATTACCTTGTCATATACGAAAGGCGGAAAGTCTCAGACCTTCGTTGGCGTTCCCGAAGCAGGCTATCTGGTCCACGAACATAGTGGTGCGACACGCCCGCTGTTTCGCTAGCCGGAATCGACGGTCTAGCCGATTAGGATTTTCAATTGTCGCGGAAGCCCCGGCCAGGCGCTCAGCAGCTGCAGCGCCTTGTCAGGCCGCAGAGAGCGCATTGATCGTAACGTAATATCTGTCCGGATCTCGGAGCGAGAACTCCTTGGTTTGAGTGTTCGGATTCACGCGTGGCTCCTCTTCGAGCCGAGTGACGAGAGAGCGTGCCCTTTGGAGCGCCAGGTCGAAATCATCGACACGGAAGAACAACAGGAGCCCGTTGCCGGGTGTCCCGTGATCGGGGCTCATCAATGAGGGATGCTCGTGGGCGCCCCACTCGTGCAGGCAGAGCAAAACAGTTCCATCTGAATCGAGGATTTGCCCAAAGTAGTCATGGGCAGGAAGGGTAGCCGGCTGACCGAACAGCGCCTGGTACCATTTGAAGCTGCATGGCACATCGCCTACCCCTATGATCGTCCACGTGCGCTTCATCAGGTCCCCCTGAGGACTAATTCTTGTTTAGACCGACCCGGATACAACCGGTCATCCCAGAACTTGCCGTACTGTTTTATGCCGACAGGCGGATCAGGCTAAACCTGCCATCGCCTAGAGATAGATCCTCTCAGACTGGCGAATCGTCGGCAAACCGGAGAGCGCCGGGATAAACCGCGCACCCTGATTAACGCGGTATCAACCAGTAAAGTTGAATCGGCCAAAGGAACTTTACCGGTAACCCGACAAACCAGGCACTTAAAAGAAATTCAACGCCGGGCCCTAGTTCCCTTTGGCAGTTTCTCAGTAGGTCGTAACACCCTGCCGGGAAACCGCTGGATCGCCGCTGGCGTCCTACGATCAGCCCTGGAGTCCTTCGGGGTAGGAGGTTGCCATGGAAAAATCTGTTCGCCCTTTCACGATGATGGCAATTCTGGCTCTGGCGGTTTGTATTGTTGCCAGCAATTTCTCGGCGGCCAAGGAGAAGAAGAGTACGTTGCCCGCGTATGTGCTGCAGGCGCAGACGGTGTTTGTGATGATTGATCCGGATGAGGCGATTCCGGTGAATGATCCGGGCGGGAACAAAACGGCGCGAGAGGATGTGGAGAAGGCGTTGATGACTTGGGGCCGACTGAAGCTGGCGATGGCGATGAGCGTTGCGGACCTGGTGATCGTGGTGCGAAAGGGCGACAAGCAGGCGATGACGCCGACGGGCGGAGAGCCGCCGAACGACCGGCCGGTGATTGTGCAGGGCACGAACGACACGATACGCATCGGCGCACAGCAGGGACGGTCGCCGGACGCCGCGGAAAATGGCGGGCCGCTCGCGCCGGGGCGAGGAATGGGCGGAGAGATTGGTCCGACGGAGGACTTGTTTTCGGTGTATCAGGGACGGGTTGAGGAGCCGTTGACGAGGGCGCCGGGATGGCGGTATGCGGCCAAGGATGGGCTGAAGTCGCCGGACGTGCTGGCGGTGAAAGAATTTAAGAAGGCTGTGGATGAAGCTGTGAATCAGCAGCAGAAACAAAAGCAGCAGGGCCAGTCGGCACCAGCGGCGAGCAAGCCGTAACAGCGTTTGGGCGCGGTTACCGGAGAAGTTATTCGCTACGCGGGGAACTTTCCTGTTTGCGGACTAATTAGGCGGTTGATGTGTATGCAGGCCTGGGTTGGATTGACCATCGATGCCACGGAGCATGCCTACGACTTCGTCGGATTCGCGGGACTGTTTGGGGCCGTACGTAGTGCCGTCGGCGAAGACCACGAAGTCGAGGGTGATTGTGTACTTGGCGAGGGAACCGTCGGAGGAATAAGAAAATTTGCGCGTGTCGCAGAGCCAAGTGCTCCCGGGGAAAAGATAGTGAGTCGAGTTGCCGTGAGTTTCGAGCTTCTTGGTGGCGACACGGCGAAGGCGTGCGCCGGTAGCCGAATCGAAGAAGGATTCGGTGAAAACGAAGGCGCGGATCGGAGCGTCGCCAGCGTTGGTCGCCTCGACGGCGAGGCATTCCTTGCCCTTGGCATCGTGGTAGATGCCAGACAGAAAGCGCAACGGGCCGATGGTCTGGAATTGGAGAAGTTCCTCGGGGATGGGAGTGGTCTCGCGCGAAAGAGGACTGACGTAGCGCTCAAGGTCCGTCGTTTTCACGCTGAAGTCTTGGCCGTCCATGATGCCGATGAGTTCGTGAGATTCGGGGAGATGCATGGGGCCCCAAGCGGAGCCATCCGGGAACTTGAGGAAGTCGACGATCGTGTTTACAGATTGGCTGGGCGCGAGGCTGATTGAGGAGCAGGCCGTGCGGGTCCAGTCGGCGACGGGTACGATCATCTGGTCGCGGGAGTCGCGAATCTCGTGGAAGGTTTGCTCCACAGGCGCGTGGTTCGCGGAGTTCGATGCCAGAAGCCGGATGAGGTAGCCGCGGAGGGGCTTGTCGCCCGAGTAATGAAAATGGAGGAGGAAGGCCTGGGAGGAACCGCACTCGGGCTCGGAAGTCGCGGACAACTCGGCGGTGACGGCTAGCGGCTGATCGGTCGGTTTCGGAGCGACTTTCGGGGGATCTTGTTGGGTGCCGGCAATCTGAGACGAGGTGAAAGGGACTGCCAAAAAGAAAAGGAACAAGACGGGTTTCGGAGACATGGCTCCTCCTGGTAGCAGGCCCGGAATAAGTAGACGCAGCCCCAAAAGCCAAGTGTACTGCAAATTTGTCTAGGAGAAATCATTTGCTGAAACCAACTTGGAAAAGAAATACCTCAGACGGCAGAAAAAAGTCGTGGCAGAGTCTCTAGGTCCTGGTAAACGCCGTATCAACCGGAAAAGTGATTCTCACGAGATATGCTCGATCTCCAAGGGACGGCCAGTCCGTGATAGACTCGCGCTGTTTCGATCCTTGAACGCCGAGATTTTGACCGTCAGATGCCTCGTAAGAAACGAAACTACGATCAGCCCCAGAAGTTCGCGCCCTCTTGCGAAGCTCTCCCCGCCTGAACACGTGGCAGAAATTCCGTCACGCAAACATCTACAAATTCATGGCGCACCTAAACGAAGGAAAGTGCCGCGAGTGCATTGAGTTTTTTCGTGGGTTAGAAAGAGACGAACAATTGATACCATTTCTGCGACAAAACAGGAACTGAGAGATTTATCCCGCCACCTTCTTCGCCCGCGCTTTCACTTTGGCCCATCGCCGTTTGGCGGCTTTGGAAATCTTTGCTTTCACAGCGGCGGACATCACTCGCTTCTTTGCGATTTTCACTTCCTTGGATGTCGAATGTCCCAAACTCCTCGCTTTTACTTCGGCCCATCGCTTCTTGGCAGCCATGGAAATCGCCGCTTTTCCGGCAGCCGACAGCACTCGCTTCTTTACAGTTTTCAGTTCTTTTCCTGTCGAATGTCCGAGCGCCTTTGCTGCGGCCCGTACACCATCTAGTTGGCTCTGCATCTTGTGTAATTGCTTTTCGAGTTTCTTCTCTTCGCGCTTGATCGCCGCCAAAATGTCCATGAATCCTCCAGATGAAATCTATCGCAACCGGACAAGGTGCACCAGACGTAGAGCCGGAAGTAAGTGACTCGGCAGTAGTTCAGGGTATAGGATCAGATCAGTTTTTTGCTCGGCGCGTAACCAGCCTAGCCCGGTTAATTCATCAGCGTCGAGAATCGTAGCCCAGAAAACGGATTGGTGACGTAGGAAAGGGTGGCGGCCCGTCGTCGACTCTCAAAGACGTTTGCGCTGTTGCTCGTTTGACCTTCCGAACTGTTTTTCGAGATAGCTCCGCATAGCCCTTCCAAGAGTGTGTTGTCGAACGGGCGAGACAAATCTAAGAAGAGTTGCAGACGGTTTGGAAAAGATTCTGAAAAGGCCAGCCGCTGGCCAGGTGAAAGTGGATGCAACGAGCAGTTTCGCGGACGCGCGCACCAATCTTGAACAGCTGCATGCGCAGCGTTTCGATTTGTGCGGAGCGCATCGACAAAGGTAGCTGCAAACGAAACAAGTTGACAAGATTGTAGGCGAAGCTGTGCAGCAGCAGGCGGAAAGCATTGGCTCGGAAGCGGTGGCAGCTTAAGCGGTCTGCGGCGAAACCATTCTTGAATTCTTCAATGCGATTCTCACATTCTCCGCGATCGTTATAGAAGGAGAAAACGGAAGGGCTGAGACCTTTCAAGTTGGTGACGAGAAAGCGCACGTTGGTTCCAGATTTGGTGTGTTCGGCCTTGTAGCAGATGCGCCGCTGATGAGACCAGCTGTAAGCACGATAACGAAAGCTGGAAAAAGATCGCTGTGGGTTGCCGGTGCGACGATGCCGTGTTGCGAGACGACGCTGCAACCGCCGCGCTTGCCCTTGCAAGCGTGAGTTGGCAGCGATACCGATGGTGTACTGGATGCCGAAAAACTCACAGAATTCATAGAGCAGTGGCAGAGCAAACCCGGCGTCAGCGCGCAGCTTGATGCGGGTTTTGGGAAACTCTCTCTGGAGTCGCGGGACGATGCGCAACAGCAGAGGAATGATGCGGGCGTGACTTGCCGCGGTACCGCGACGCAGACGCGCAGCCAACAAACAGCCGGTGTGACGCTCGAAGATCAGTAAGGGGTGATACATGTGCTGGTCATAACCACCGTTGAAGAAACTGAGCTGCTGCTGACCGTAGGTTGGATCGTCAGTGGAATCGACATCCAGCAGAATCTCTCCCCGCTTGCGAACCTGTTCTCCACAGATTTTCACAAACCAATCGAGCAGAGCATCTTGCAGCTTGAGGAGGTCGCGAGGCGAGGGTGAGTTTTCCCAACGGCTGAGAGTTGGCTGTGATCCGAGAGGTTCACCAAGCGGCTGATCGGCAAGAATCTGAAACGCCGGATCGTGACGTAGCCGGTCAGCGTCGTTGGCATCTTCGTAGCCTGCGATGATTTGGTACAAACGCTGGCGCAACAACGACAACCCAGGATGACTCAAACGCGAATCGTCGCGATCATCACCGACGCACTCTGCCAAGCCGCGAGTGAGTCCGTGCCGCTGATCAAAAGCCCGTAATGGCAGCAGGCCGGCATCACTGGTGATCTGACCGCCAGAAAAATCAGCTCGAATGGATCGGTGTCGGTAGAAGGAAAACGGTAGCTGTGGTATACAAGATGTCATCTCTGGGTGCTCCGAAAGAGAATGTTGGGTTCGCTAAAACCCAGTGTTCATCAATCTTTTAGAGCACCTTTTCTTTTTTTGCTACCAAAATCGTGAATAATCCAGGCTAGGCAGATCGCGACGCATGAAAGCCGGACTAACGGACTAAATTGTCTCCGTCATATTCCTTCACTGCGCCGATGTACGCTAGCGGACTCTCATCGACGCCTTAAAGTGATATAGACACGAGCCTACCCCGATTGGTCCAGCCCTCGAGAATTCGTCGATGTGAGAATTTTTGCTGAACACTTGCTGAACAATAAACTGCAAATCATAGCCTCGAGCGCAACTGAGAAGCTCGCAACGCTAACAAAAAAACGCAAATCGGTCCGTGCGAACAGGTCAGGGGTGAATAGCAAACCGCAGCCAACATCTCGCGCTTCCCATTTTCAACCAGCGAATGCAGAGACTACTGAAAGCCGCGGCGGAAGGCGAGTTGAGCTTGGCGCGTGACCACCGATTTGCATTTCCGAAGATTGATGAAACCAGAAATGCACAGGGTCCCCCGAATTTTCCCCATACTTGCCAGATCGCTGCCAATTAACTTGCGTCCGTTCAATAGTTTCTGAATAGCACTCCTGCCTCCCCGTGTTTTTCCAAATTCGTCATGTTGCGAACTCTCAGGAAATAAACGACTTGCGAATTGAGAACTCCTGTCTGCCAGAATTCCACAGATGAGTTCTGAGTGAAAGGAGCCTTCAGTAACCTAAAGAAAACACGCGAGATGTTTTGGTCGGGGCGCCGAGATTTGAACTCGGGACCTCCTGCGCCCAAGCCAGCCGGGCTATCTCTTGGAAGTCCTTCCTTTTCAATCTTCTTTTTGAAAATAAACGAGTTAGAAAAATATTTGGTAGTGGCACGGTGTACCGAGATGTGGCTCCGCATGCACAGAGTCCCCCCAATTTCCCCCTCAGCGAAGAAACAGCGAAATACATCCGCCGATTGCTAACCGTTGAATGACACCAACCTTTCGGTTTTTCACCCGAAGGGTTGAGCTTCCGGTTACGCTGCGCGGGAACTTCACGATCTGGTCGTTGACCTCGGCAGAGGCTTCGTGTTGTACCCGAAGCCTGCCTCGCGAAGGATCGGCGCGTATTCTGTTGGAAGATTTTCGTCAACTTCCCTGACGTATCATCCCCGCGCCCTGAGCCGTGGCTTCCGCATGTTTTCTCTTCTCCCCGAGACGCTTCGGCGGCTGGTGTGTGCGCTACCAGGGATGTTTCCGGTTAGAGCGCGGCTTTGCTTTGCGGGTCATGCGCCGACCCAAAGGAGTCCTGGTTTCCTTACGTCTTTTGCTCAAACCTAGCTTTGACCTTTCATCTACAGCTTGCGATAGACTCTCCTTCTGTGTGGTGCCGCCAGCGAACCTGCTGCGAACAGGTCCCGTTTCCGAGCTGAAGGAAAAGAATCCAGGATGGCGAACATTGTAATCGTGGCACGGGAAGGGGAAGTCTTTGAGTTCCTTGGGTACATCCTCAATAAGGAAGGACACGAAGTGCGGCTTCTTCGGGACATGAAAGTAATTTCTCCGAAGATGCGCGGCTTTGTTCCGCAGCTTGTCATTCTCGAGTCGGGGGGCTTGATCGCGAATGTGGAAGCAACAAGCGAACGGATTCGCAGCTGGCGGAATTTTCGTTCGGTTCGCATTCTCGCTATCACTGCTGAATCCCAGACGACCGGCGCTTCCGACCCCTGTGTGGGCGCGGATGCCGTCCTTGCGCGACCCCTTCACCCGCGCGCCGTCCTGGAGCAGGTGAAGAAGCTCCTTGGGGGGAAGTCCATCATTCAAGCTCATCGGAAAATCGCCGTCGGGAATCTTGTGCTCGACCCCTCTTCATACCGAGTGATACGCTCCGGTCGAGTACTCGAGTTCAGTCTCCGCGAGTTTCGTCTGTTGTACTTCTTGGTTTCGCACCCGAATACATTCTGGAGCCGGGAGCACCTGCTCACAGTCGCTTGGACCGAAGGGCAGGTCACTCCACGCACGGTTGACGTTTTCATTCGCCGCCTTCGAAAGCACATCGAAAACGATCCAAATAATCCAGTTCTCCTTCTAAGTGTGCGAGGGGAAGGGTATGGGTTTCACATTCCTCCGGAACCCTTGGACGAAAAGCCGAGCACCCACAAACCCGGATTCAGCGATGAGGGCTGACGCAAGCGAGCCGAGAATGCTTCATGGAACGCAACGTAAACAATGTGCGGCGCCCACGGGGTGACAACGCGATTCGAGGGTAACTACAAGACGATTAACTCCGCTCCGGAGCGGCTCCTCTTCGGAAAGAACCTCGGAGACGATTTCGAGAGAGTGAATATTGAAGTCAAACCAGTCGGCCAGAACCTGCATATTCGCTTTTTGGTGCAGCGTACCCGGACTAATCGATATACCTAACCACTTTGTTTTGTGTTAGTTCGCTCGCCGCCGGTATTTGCAGTAATCCGTCTGTAACATGGAATTAATCTCTCTGCAACGATGTATCAATAGGATTGGTACAGCATCCCGTCCGTTCGTGGTCAATCGCCGCCGAGTAGAGCCTGTTCCGATCTGTGAAACTGTCGGGCTCTTGAAAGAGAGCGAGCCGCGTGACGTAATCGTTTGTTCATCGGACGAGGGCGAAAATGTAAACAGAGTTAGATACTCTCAAAGACCAGGTCGATTCTTTTTGGATAGAGGAGGGGGAATGCGCAAGTTTGTTTGTTTCTCTGTTATTTTCGTTGTTGCAGTCGTGGCGCTCAGAGTGTCCTTCGCGGCCATGTCACTGACCGGAGCAGGGGCAACGTTTCCGTATCCGATGTATTCGAAGTGGTTCAGCGAGTACAGCAAGGTCCATTCCGACATTGAAATCAACTACCAGTCGATTGGTTCCGGAGGCGGAATCAGGCAAGTAACAGAAGGTACCGTGGATTTCGGCGCTTCCGACGGCCCAATGAATGACGAGCAAATCAAAGCTTACCAAGACAAACATGGCTTTCCCGTCCTGCATTTTCCGACCGTGCTCGGCGCCGATGTCCCGACTTACAACATTCCTGGCGTCTCCGCCGAGTTGAATTTTACGCAGGAAGCTCTCTCCGGAATTTTTCTTGGCAAAATTACCAAATGGAATGATCCGGCAATCGCGGGAGCAAACAAAGGCGTGAATCTCCCGGCGAACGATATCATCGTGGTTCACCGCTCCGATGGCAGCGGCACGACCTACATCTGGACGGACTATCTTTCGAAGATCAGTGAAGATTGGAAGAACAAAGTCGGAAAGGGAACTTCCGTCAATTGGCCCGTTGGGCTCGGAGGCAAGGGCAATGAAGGTGTGTCCGGGCTGGTCAAGCAGACACCCAACGCCTTTGGTTATGTCGAGCTAATTTATGCTATCCAGAACAAAATGCCTTATGGCTCTGTGAGAAACTCCTCCGGCGCTTTCATCAAGGCAGATCTCGCCAGTGTTACCGAGGCTGCCGCCGGCGCCGCGAAGAACATGCCAGACGATTTCCGGGTTTCCATTACCGACCCGTCCGGCAAAACCGCTTATCCGGTCTCCAGCTTTACCTGGCTTCTGATTCCTTCCAAGTTCTCCGATGCCGCGAAACGCGATGCCATCAAAGGTTTTGTAAAGTGGATGCTTGCAGATGGGCAGAACTACACGGAGGCTCTTTCCTACGCGAAGCTGCCCAAGGAAGTGGTCGCTAAGGAAGCAAAGGCCATCAATAACATCCAATAGCTCAAATGTCACTTGCAAGCACAACCCTTCCGAACGCGGGCCCTGTTGCGGGCTCGCGCTCCTTTTTAAGCCGCTTGCGCGAAGGCGATGAAATCGCACGGCTGATCACGTTTGTGTTTGCAGCCTCGGTCGTGATCATCACTGTGCTATTGGTCTTCGAGCTCTGGCAGGGCTCCGCCCTCCCCCGGCATAAATTCGGCCTCGCCTTTTTCGTCACTCGAGTCTGGGATCCTGTCTTCGAACAGTTCGGCGCTCTCCCCTTCGTCTACGGAACCGTGGTCACTTCGGTTGTTGCCCTCTTGATTGCTGTGCCGCTGGGGATCGGCGCGGCCATTTTTCTCGCCGAGCTCGCGCCGGCTCGAGTATCCGACACGCTGGAATTCTTCATCGACTTGCTTGCAGCCGTTCCTAGCGTGATCTACGGGCTCCTGGGCGTCTTCATTGTCGTCCCATTGATGCGGCAATATATTCAACCCGCCCTCAAGGATACTTTAGGATTTCTTCCGTTCTTCAAGGGACCGGCTTACGGTTTAGGGTTCCTGACGGCTGCCATCGTCTTGGCTATCATGGTCATTCCTTACATCATTGCCGTTTCGCGCGAAGTGCTTCTCTCCGTTCCCCGCGACCAGCGCGAAGCAGCCTTGGCTCTTGGTTCCACGCGCTGGGAGTCGACCTGGAAGATCGTTGTGCCATTTGCTCGCACCGGGATCATGGGCTCGATTTTCCTTGCGCTGGCCCGCGCTCTCGGTGAAACCATGGCTGTCAGCATGGTCATCGGCAACGCTCCGACGATCAGTGCGTCGCTTTTTTCTCCCGGTGACTCGATCGCCTCCGTCATCGCCAACCAATTCAGCGAAGCCACCGGCGAACTGTACACCCAATCCTTGATTGAACTCGGTTTGGTTCTCTTTCTGCTCACCTTCATCCTCAATGGCCTTGCTCGCATTTTGATCCTCGCAACGTCTAAGCGCGGCAGCGGTGTGGGGAACGCATGAATCCCCGCCTGCGCTGGCGCAAATTCGTAAGCAATTTCATGCTCACAATGACCGGTTTGTGCGCTCTCGTCGCCGTCTCAGTTCTTTTCTTCATTTTGGGCAGTCTCGTCTACCACGGTGGAACTTCCATCAACTGGAATTTTTTCACAAAGTTGCCGGCTCCCGTGGGCGAAACGGGCGGCGGCATGGCCAATGCCATTGTCGGTAGCGCCAAGCTGCTTGCCCTGGCCACGCTCTTCGGCGTTCCCATCGGATTCTTGGGCGCCATTTACCTCGCGGAATTCAGCGGCCACAAAATCGCCTTTGTGGTGCGCTACGCCGCGGATTTGCTCAATGGTGCGCCTTCGATCGTCATCGGCATCTTTGCCTTCAGCATTGCTGTCCATCCCTTCAAGCATTTCTCCACTCTCGCCGGTGGGTTTGCGCTCGGCGTCATGATGATTCCCATAACCTTGCGCAGCACCGAGCAATTTCTTCTAGATGTGCCGCGTACTCTGCGCGAGGGGGCCATGGCTTTGGGCGCCAGCAAATGGAAAACAATCCAGACCGTCATCGTGCCCGCCGCCTATCGTGGCATTCTCACTGCGATCCTTCTGGCGTTCGCGCGCGTTGCTGGCGAAACCGCGCCACTCATTTTCACGGCCTTGGGCAACAGCTATTGGAGTCATGGCTTGAACGAACCCACTGCTTCGCTTCCCGTCATGATATGGAACTATGCCATCTCGGCGTACGACGACTGGCATCGGCAAGCTTGGGCCGCGGGTCTCGTCCTGCTCGCTTTGATTTTAGTCATTAATATTGTTGCCCGGGCGATCCTGTCCCGTGGCATTTCGGTTCCGAGGGCTTAATACATGCACGCTTCTGTGAGGCCGGCAGTGTCCGTAAACATAACTCCTCCCGTAACAACCGGTGCAAGCCGCGAATCCGCGGCACCTTCGGTGATGCGCATGACCATCTCCAAGGTCAATTTCTGGTACGGCGCCAAACAGACTCTTTTTGACATCAATCTGGGCATCGCCACCAGTAAAGTCACGGCTCTCATTGGTCCTTCCGGCTGCGGTAAATCCACTCTCTTGCGAACTCTCGACCGCATGCACGAAACCGTCCGCCACGCCCGCCTCGAGGGTGAAATCCTTCTCGATGGCAAGAACATTCTCGATCAGGACGTTACTCAGCTGCGCCGCCGCGTCGGCATGGTTTTTCAGCGCCCCAACCCCTTCCCGAAATCCATCTTTGAAAACGTAGCCTACGGTCTGCGCATCAACGGCACAAAGCTTCCGATGGCCGACGCAGTCGAGAAAAGCCTCCGTCATGCTGCTCTCTGGGATGAGGTAAAGGACCATCTGCACAAGTCCGCCTACGAACTCTCCGGGGGCCAGCAGCAACGCCTCTGTATCGCTCGCGCCCTGGCTGTTGAGCCTGAAGTTCTTCTCCTCGACGAGCCTTGCTCCGCCCTTGACCCCATCAGCACCGCGAAAATCGAAGAGCTCCTCGTCCAATTGAAAGATCTCTGCACCATCATCACCGTCACCCACAACATGCAGCAGGCCGCCCGCATCAGCGATTTCACCGCCTTCCTTCTTACCGGCCAGCTCATCGAGTTCAGTCCCACGCCGCAGCTCTTCACCAAGCCCACCGATTCGCGCACGGAGGCCTACATCACCGGCCGCTTTGGCTGATGTGCTGAGGCAAGAAACCATTACCATATCTGCACGGATTTAACCGGCTGAGGGGAAAGAGTTCATGGAACGCCACTTCGAAAAAGATTTGAATGAATTGAAAGAGCGCCTCTTGTGGATGGGCAGCCTCGCCGAGCGCGCCGTCCATCAGTCCGTTCATGCCGTTCTCGAGGCGGATGAACAGCTAGCCAAGCGTGTTCTCGATGAAGAAGACGCCATCAACGAATTACAAATCGAAATCGACGACCGCGTCGTCCAGCTATTGGCCCTTCATCAACTGATGGCAGTCGATCTCCGCTTAGTCCTCGCCGTCTCCCGCATCAACAACGACCTCGAACGCATCGGCGACCAGGCCGTCAACATCGCGCAGTCCGCTACTCGCATTCTTCGCCATCCTCGCGTGAAACCTTATGTCGATCTGCCGCGCATGAGCGAGCTCGCCGAAGAAATGGTTCGCAACGCTCTCAATGCCGTAGTCCGCGGCGACGTCGACTTGGCGCAAAAAGTTCTCGCCACCGATGATCAAGTCGATCACTACCGCGACCAGATCTTCCGCGAGCTCCTCACCTACATGATGGGAGATTCCAGCGTGGTCTTCCCCGCCTTCGAGCTGATCCTCGTCGCCAAGAATCTCGAGCGCATCGGCGACCACGCCACGAACATCGCCGAGGATGTCATTTACCTCGTGCAGGGCCAGGACGTCCGCCACCCCACCGTCGACCGACGCTGAGCACCTCCTTTCTGCGAACTTAAAGTGGGCGGGCCCGGCGGGAGCAGGAGCACGGTGCCCAAGTTTGTGCCCACGCCGTTACTAGCGGCAGTGAGCGTGAGAAGCGCACAAGCTGAAGACAGCCCCGAAAATCAGAAGGAACAGCTCCATCCTGCCGATCACCGGAAACTGTTACTAACTTCAGAACTCCTGACGTGGGTTGTCGGTAACCTGTCCGCTTTTTGCTTCAAGACGGGAGGGTGCGACCACATAACGGATTTGAAGTCGGGTGCCCGGGAATAGCGTGTTCGTGTTGTTGAGTGTCTCGCAAAGGGCTTCGAGGACACGCGACCGATGTGGCGAACTGAGTGGGGCTAGCGTTATCCGAAGTTGGTCCTCCGCGGGCTCGATGTCCGCGGTATCCTGCAGCGCCATCTGAATGAAAGTGCGCCCTTCATCTTCAACGCGGCTGTAATGAGGGCGAATCAGCTCAACCAGATCGCTCTCCGTCTGGTACGCGACCATTTTCAAAACGTTGGTTAGGTGTTTGCGTTCGGTGGAAAGTTTCACCATCTCCTGGCCCTTTTGGGCATCCGCAACTGTCACGCGAGCAGGAAGAGAGTCACACCGAGCCTTGAGTTTCTTGATGTGGTTTGTAGCCTTTTCAATCTCCATGCGAATTTTCTCTTCCGCAATCTCAAAACCAGAATCTTTGGACGTTGGTCCATGGATGTAATCGATTGCCGCTGCACCATAGCTTTCCCGTAGTTTCCTAAGATGAACACGTGCGGCGTGAACCTCTTTCACGGCGGCTTTTCGTGCCGGGTTGGGGACGGAACGGCTGGGATCGTCGGGTTCGACCTGATACTCCGCGAGAGCATCGATCAGATACTCCTCCCGCAGGTACTTAAAGAAATTTTCCTGGCGCCAGCGCTCGAACATGCGATGAGCAACAACAATGGCGCGTAGCTCCCAGCGGCTCGTCACGATCGGCGTCTGATGGCCGGTCTCCGTCAGGCGAGTCACCTGACGTAGTCGCAACTTTCCTTTTAGAAAGCGAACGGGCTGGTCATGGAGAAGGTATTCCACCGGCCGACCATCCAACTTGGCCTTGTGCAGAGTGAATCTGTTTTCGGCGATGTGCCGAATGCGCCCCTTCCGATAGGTCAAGATGTCAAAACCCATAGCCAGCAGCTCCTGAAACACTCCTGGGCTCCAACCAGCGCGATCAAAGACAACCGTGGAATGCCGGCGCGATCCCAGGACCTCTCGTACCTCGCTTAAGACCGGGATGAGCATTTTAGTCATAGCCGCATTGGCCTCGGCAGTGACCACAAATAAGGGATCGCCGCGTTGATCGTTGACCCAGTAATCGGTGGTTGCGGGTGCGGCGAGATGCATGCGGGTCACATAAGCTTTCGGAACCTTACGTTTGCCGTGGTAGGCCCGAACGTGGCCGTCAATATAGAGGAACCCGAGTACCTTTCCACGTTCGGCGATGCGTTGCCGAGCGACCTCGCGGCCGAGTCGATAACTGCCCTTTAGAGAAGCGAGACGTGCGAGTTTGCGGCGCAGTGTCTTCACTTCCGGCATGCGATCGAGACCGACAATGCGACCGAGTTCTCCGGGCGGATACTCTTTTAACGTCTCAGGCCGAGGAATCCTCAGAAGCGCCAAAAGAACATAGGCAACCAGAGTAGTGCGCAGTCCATAGAAAGCAGGCCCGAGGCTGCCGTAGATTTTCTCGGCCGTCGAGAGCAGGCCACTGGCAACGAGCGCTGGAATGGCTAACAGCACACCTGCTCTTGGCAGACTTCGTGAGGGAGCAAACACCGGAAGGGCATCGTCGAGAAGTCCCATGGCGGCCAGGAGACGATCCATGGACCGATCGAGAGGGTTTGTGTCCAAACTTTTCGCCGCCGAATTGGTTTGTTGTTGCGGCATCTTGTCTGCAGGCTGTTCCGCAGCGGGACGCGATGTCTCGATCAACTTATTTGCGGAAACCGGGAGCTGCTTTGCTTGCGAATCGCTTTTCGGGAAGAAGAGCAGATCTGGTTCAGGATCCGATTTCCAGCCAAGCCGACGGAGGTTCTTGCGGACTGTTTTTTCGTCGACGCCAAGGCGGCCAGCAATCCATCGATTGCTCATCCCCTTGGTTTTGAGGCGGAGAATGGTTTGGTTTCGCTCATGTTTTTTCTTGCGTCCGGAAGAACTGCCTGCAGGTCGTCCTCCCGGGCGCGCCAGCGCGCTCAGTCCACCAGCCTTGAGGTGCTCTTGATAGCGGCGAAGCGTTCGGGCCGAGTAACCGAAGCAGCGTGCGATATCGTTCTGATCCGCGTATCCCGATTCGAAGAGCGTAACCATGGCGTAGGCCTCGGCAGTACGATCTTCGATTGGATAGTGGGAAAAGACGATGCCATGGACGAAAACTACTCGCTGTTCTTCCTCGGTCTGGACACAAACGCGATCGTTAACGAAGACGGTACCGGGAGTCGGAGTAGGGCGGGCAAAAAACTCCTTTTGACGTGGTGCCGGGCTCATAGTTTCTTAGCATGTCCTATCCTCAATCAAATCGAAAAGCGGACAGGTTTAGGTCCGCACCCTGCCAAGGGAAAATCAAGCCAGTGGCAGCTTCCAGGGATGTGCCAGGAGAGAAGTCGAGCGCCTTCGGTCAAGGAAATGTAATAGCCAAAATCGTAGGATTTTCACCTGCGGATTTAGAAAAAGCGGACAGGTTTAGGTCCGCACCCAGGAAAGCGAAAAACCAAGCAGGTTGCGGTTCCGAGGGATCAGCAAAAGTGGGGATTCCGGACGATGCCGATCAGTGTTCCGGGGATGCCGATCAGCGGTTCCGGGATGATGGCGATCATGATTCCGGGATGATGCCGATCACTCGTTCCGGGATGATCCCGATCAGTTAATCATGATCGTCGGAACGGTGATCGCGATGCCCCGGAATGTTTTCCACAGGGCGAGGTGACGCTGGACATCACAGTAGGCAAGCTATTTCTCCTATTTGAGTTAGGGAGAGAAAGCTTGCCAACCAGGAGATTGTCCATGCGTAAGATCAGAGAAGTCTTCCGCCTTCGCTTCGAGCTAGGGCTGGAGCAGCGGGCCATTGCCCGTGCTTGTTCGATTAGCCAGAGCACCGTTCATGACTACCTCAAGCGGGCCGCCGCAGCTGGTTTGGTGTGGCCGCTCGGAGAGGAGTGGGACGAGCAGCGCGTCGAGCAGGCAGTATTCGGAGAGCGGCAGGTTGTAAAACGACTCCCCGAGCAAGTCCTCCCGGATTTTCCCACCTTGCATTCTCAGTTGCAGCAGCATCCTCATCTGACGTTGCAGTTGGCTTGGGAAGAGTACCGGCAGGTGCGTCCGGAAGGATACGGCTACAGTCGCTTCTGCGAGCTCTACCAACGGTGGCGCGGAAAGCAGGATGTGGTTCTGCGCCAGGTCCACCAGCCCGGCGAGAAGGGTTTCGTGGACTGGGCCGGTGCAACGATTCCGGTACACGATCCGGTTACCGGCGAAGTCTGGCCAGCGTCGCTGTTCGTGATGGTGCTGGGCGCCAGCTCCTACACTTATGCCGAAGCCACCCGGGACCAGCAGTTGACGGCCTGGATCAGCGCTCACATGCATGCCTTTGAATATTTTTCTGGAGTGCCCAGACTCCTGGTCCCCGATAACCTGCGAACGGGAGTGAGCCGCGCGTGCCGCTACGATCCGGATCTCAACCCCACCTACCAAGAGATGGCCATGCACTACGCCATGGGAGTCGTGCCGGCGCGTCCCTATCGAGCGCGGGACAAGGCCAAGGTTGAAGTTGGCGTGCAAGTTGCCGAACGCTGGATCATTGCCGCCCTACGCCACCAGAAGTTTTTTCGGCTGGCGGATCTGAACCATGCGATTCGCGAACTGCTGGAGCGGCTGAACCAGCGACCGTTCCGGAAGCGCGAAGGATCGCGTGCCAGTGTGTTCGCAGCGGTCGAACGCAGCGCTCTGCGACCGTTGCCCGCCGAACCGTTCGACATGAGCCAGTGGTCCTACGCCCGAGTCAACATCGACTACCACATCGCCTGCGACGCCAACTTCTACAGCGTGCCCTACACGCTGGTGCAAGAACGCGTGGAAGTCCGAGCGACACCGACCACCGTCGAAATCTTTCACAAGGGACAGCGAGTGGCCTCGCACGTCCGTAGTCATGGACGAGAAAAGGCCATCACGCAGACAGAGCACCGGCCGAAGAGCCACCAAGCACATCTCGAGTGGACCCCCTCACGCATGGTGAACTGGGCCGCACAGATCGGACCAAACACGGCAAAGTTGTTTGAACAGATCCTCGCCGAGAAACCGCATCCAGAGATGGGCTATCGCTCCTGCCTCGGGATCATCCGACTGGCCGAGGAGTACTCCTCAGCCAGGATGGAAGCAGCTGCTGATCGAGCCATACGGACGGGTGCTTGCCGCTACCAGAGCGTGAAATCGATCCTAAAGAACTCACTTGACCAACAACCACTCCCAGAACCGCCACCGCTACTTCTTCCGCCATCGCATGACAACATTCGTGGCGCTGAGTACTTCGAGTAAAAAGGAGAGACGATCATGTTGCAACAACCAATGAAAGAACAACTCTATGCTCTCAAGCTTCAGGGAATGGTCGAAGCACTGGAGCATCAGGAACAAGATGAAACCGCTCGGGAGTTGAGCTTCCTCGACCGTCTGGCACTACTCGTCGATCAGCAGTGGAACTGGCGTCAGAACCAGGCCCTCACTCGGCGGGTCCTTGCCGCTCGCTTGCGAGGATCTGCCTGCGTCGAGAACATCGATTATCGTGCCGAGCGAGGACTGAACCGGAGCGTGATCCGTGCGTTGGCCCAAGAGTCTAGCTGGGTGGCCAACCACGAACACATCTTCGTGCTGGGTCCGACCGGTGTGGGCAAGAGTTATGTGGCTTCGGCACTGGCACAGAAAGCTTGCCGGGATGGCTATCGGGTCTACTACACGCGGGCGGCGGCGCTGTTCCGGGATCTGAACCTGGCGCGGGCCGATGGCAGTCTGCGGCAACTGCTGAGGCGGCTGAATCGGATCGATGTGCTGGTCGTCGATGACTGGGTCATGGCCCCGATGTCGGAACCGGAGAGAAGAGACTTCTGGGAAATCGCCGAGGATCGCTACCAGACGCGCTCGATGGTCCTGACTTCGCAGTTGCCGGTAGCCCGCTGGCACGAACAGATCGGAGATCCCACGCTGGCCGATGGCATCCTCGACCGGCTGGTGCACAACGCGCATCGCATCGAGATGCGCGGGGATTCGATACGTAAACAGAAAGGAGTGAAAGAGGAAAAGTGAATGAATCGGCGGGCCAAAAGCTGTGGAAAAGACGGGCAACAAGCGCCCTTGGAAATCGCAGGAGCGATTTCCACTTTCCCACAGCTCCAACAACAAGCTTGACGATCGCGATCACTTTCAACAAAATGCGAAAACCAGCGTCGCTTCGCTCCGAGGACTGATCGGATCATCCCGGAACATCGATCGGCATCACAGCGGAATGCTGATCGACTTCATCGGAATCCCCAAAAGAAAACTCTATGCATTTTTCGTTCAGATTTCCGTGGAATCTGGAACCCTGGAACCTACAATTTCAGACTCAAAAAGCGGACAGGTTTAGGTCCGCACCCTACTCTCGAAAAACCACAATTCTGGCCGCTTTTTAGGAGTATGTCAGGAGTTCTGAACTTATTGATTCTTGGTGCCGCCAGACTGAGATGGAAGAAGTTCGCAATATACCTGACAAGGCATGGCCACGCTTTCTCTCGAGGGCTGCTGACTGTAACATTCTTTTAATATTCGCTTAAGCGAATGTGTGTAGTATGGGCACTCGTCGCTAATGCGGTGAGGGCAAGCGTGTGAAAGGAACTTGCTATGATTCGCGATCACCATTCAAAGATTATTCTGAGCACCATCGCTTTCTTCGGAACACTCATCGCAAACGGCTGCAATTCGTCCTCGAACGCGGAGCCGGCTTCGACGATGACGAATGCCATCGGAGGCGTGGGCAGCACGTTCGTCGACCCACTGATGAAACGGTGGATCATTGGATTTCAGAATGCCCATCCGAAAATTGGCGTGAACTACCGTGCGGAGGGCAGCGGAGCCGGAATTGATGAGATTAAGAAGAGCATGACGGAATTCGCAGCGAGTGATGCTCCGCTGGGCGATGCCGAACTGAAAACGATGCCGGCCATCTTGCAGATTCCCGTCACGGCGGGACCCGTATGTGTCATTTACAATCTTCCGCAGCTGAAGTCGGACCTGCGGTTGAGCAGCAAAACGCTCACGGACATCTATCTCGGAAAAGTAGTCACATGGAATGATCCGGCCATCGCGCACGACAATCCTGGAGTGAGTTTGCCGCGCATTGCCATCCTCGTTGTGCACCGCGCCGATGGAAGCGGGACGACCAGTATTCTTACAACGTATCTCGCGAAAGTCAGCCCGGAGTGGGCGAAGAAGCCGGGAGCGGGACTTGCCGTGGAATGGCCCGTGGGGTTGGCCGGGAAAGGCAGCACGGGAGTGATCGACCTGGTGAAAAGCGCCACGGGAGCGATCGGGTACGCGGAACTGAACTATGCGAAGCAGGAAGACCTGAGCGTGGCTTCGATCCAGAATCGTGCGGGGGTCTATGTTGAACCAAGTGTTCCGGGAGCAACCGCAGCCTTGGATTCGTTCAGCGGAGTCATCGCGAAGGATGCGCGTGTGCCAATCGTGGATCCGCCGGCATCGGCGAAAGAGGCCTATCCCATTTCCGGTGTGACGTTTGTCTTGATTCCCAGGGATGGCTCGGCGGAACAGGACCGGCAAACGGTAAAGGACTTCGTGCGCTACGCGGTTACCGAAGGGCAATCGGCGACCGAAGGCTTGTACTACGCAAAGCTTCCGAAAGTCCTCCAGGAGCAGGATCAAAAATTGCTCAACGAAATGACCGTCAACGGCCAACCGCTTAAGTAAAGATTCGTCCGAAAAAGAAACGACTTCGGATTACACCCAGCCGCGCTCCGTCGTGAGGTTGGCGACGCGCTGGCGAATTTCATCCCGAATTTTTCGAACTTCATCAATCGGCTGGCCTTTGGGATCTGTCAGAGGCCAGTCCAGTTTCTTGAGGCCCGGCACATATGGGCACGCGTCGCCGCATCCCATGGTGACAAGCAGCGTGCCGTGGCGCGCCAGCTCTTCGGATAAGAACTGCGGCTTGGCGTTCGCCAGGTCGATTCCCTCCTCGCGCATGACCTCGACCACTTCCGGGTGAACCCGCTCTCCGGGCTGCGTGCCGGCCGAAATTGCCTGCGCTTTCGTGCGGTCACACATCTTGTTAAACCATGCTGCAGCCATCTGCGAGCGGCCCGCGTTATGAACGCAGGCGAAGATCACGGTATCCATTTCAAGAGTTCCCGCTTTCGGAATTGTGCGGAACGACTACCTGTTTTGCGTCGGCCTGAAGGCTGGGCACCAGCCAGCGAAAGAGAAGTGTGGCGGCGATCGCTCCAAGAAACTGGCCGATAAGAAAACCCGGGACATCCGCCGGGCGAATTCCCGAGAATGTATCCGTCATCGATCTCGCGATGGTAACCGCTGGATTGGCGAACGAAGTGGAAGCGGTAAACCAGTATGCCGCGACGATATAAGCTCCGACCGCAAACGCGATGGTGTTGGAACGCAGGCGAGAGCAACCCCAGATCACGGAGAGCAGGCCAAAAGTCGCGACGAATTCGCTGAAGATTTGCGAGGGGCCGCTGCGCACATGCTGCGAGAGGGAAATCGCCGGCAGTTGAAACATGGCGTGAGCGGAAAGAGTTCCAGCGATGGCGCCCGCGAGCTGAGCGACAACATACACCGGCGTCTCCCGCCATGGAATTCCGCCTTCGAGGGCGTCGGCAAGTGTTACGACAGGATTAAAATGCGCTCCGGAAATCGATCCAAACGTAAGAATAAGGGCTACGAGTGCAGCGCCGGTGGCAAGCGTATTGGCGAGCAGTGCCAAGGCCGTGTTGCCGCCCGCCAAATTCTGGGCCATGATCCCGGAGCCGACGACAGTGGCGAGGAGGAGGGCGGTACCTAGAGCTTCAGCAGTTGCCCGTTTCGCGAGAGACATAGTAGAAGAGAGGTTGGCATCACAGTCGGCGCCAACAAAGCATCGGCCTTTCGCAGGAAAAAAGTAAAACTAAAATCGTATAAGCGAATATACTTGGCCATGGCACAAACGCAAGTGAATTTAATGTTTCGCGCTTTTTCCGATCCCACGCGCTTGCGAATTCTTCATCTACTGCTCGACGGTGAACTCTGCGTCGGAGATCTCGTGAAAATCCTGAGAGTTCCCCAACCTACCGCTTCGCGGCACTTAGCGTACCTGCGGCGCACGGGACTGGTGGCCACTCGAAAAAACGGTTTGTGGAACTATTACACTCTGCGGCCGGCGAAGAATGAATTTCATCGCAATCTTCTGAAATGCCTCCGCGGATGTTTCGACGCAGTCCCTGAAATTTCAAAAGACTCCACCCGCGCCGTTTCGGTGAAGCGCTCGGGCGGCTGCTGCCCGACGTAGTCGCTTCCCAGCGTTTCTTTCCCCTTGACTTGTATTCGCCCCTGCATATATATGGCTATGCGAATATATGTATCTTCGCATCCCAACCCTGCAACGTCAATCCCGGTTCCGGTTTACTCTCGGGATGGCGCAGATGTTTGGCGCGGTGGTTTCGCTGACGTTGCTTGTCGAAACGGGCGTGAGCGCATTGACGCTCGCCGCTGTACTTGGGACGGGAATGCTGACTGGACTCAGCCGCCTCCTCTACAGGCGGCGGTGAAACAGCTCTGGAGAACTACCATGAAGAACAACCTCCGAAAGCGATCGCGGACGATAACACTTAGCTTGCTTTTGTTTTCGGTGTCGCTCGCTTCCTGCAGCAATAAAGCGGAGGAAGACCCGCCCGTCAAGATGGCCGATACGATTTCACTCACTGGAGCCGGAGCGACGTTTCCTTACCCGATCTATTCGAGGTGGTTTGACGAATACGGCAAGCAGCATCCTAATGTCGCCATCAACTATCAGTCGATCGGTTCGGGCGGCGGCATCAAACAGTTCACGGAAGGGACAGTGGATTTCGGCGCGAGCGATGGACCGATGAACGACGAACAACTCGCGGCCTTCCAGAGTGCCAAGAACGCTACCGCGCTTCATTTCCCGACGGTCCTCGGCGCAGACGTTCCCACCTACAATCTACCCGGAGTCACGGAAGAACTGAATTTCACTCCGCAGGCTCTTGCGGGAATTTATCTCGGCAAGATTACGAAGTGGAACGACCCGGAAATCAGCAAAGTCAATCCGAACGTGAAACTTTTCAGTGCCGACATTGTGGTCACGCATCGCGCGGAAGGCAGCGGCACAACCTACGTATGGACGGACTATCTTTCGAAGATCAGTGAGGAATGGAAAGGAAAAGTGGGTAAGGGAACGTCCGTAAATTGGCCGGTCGGCCTCGGCGGCAAGGGGAACGAGGGCGTCGCAGGGCTTATTGCGCAGACGCCGAACTCGATTGGCTATCTGGAATTGATTTACGCGGTGCAGAACCATCTGGGCTATGGCCGAGTACAGAATTCTTCCGGAAAGTTCGTCAAAGCGGAGTTGTCAAGCGTAACCGCTGCGGCTTCGGAAGCTTCCAAGTCCATGCCCGACGACTTCCGCGTTTCGATTACGAATGCCAACGGGATCAACGCTTATCCGATTTCGAGTTTTACCTGGCTGCTGGTCGCGAGCAAGATGCCGGACGCGCAAAAGAAAAGGGTGATTACAGAATTCCTGCAGTGGATGTTGACGAGTGGGCAGGACTTCGCCGAACCGCTGGCGTATTCCCGCCTGCCTCGGGAGGTCATCGCGAAAGAGACTCAGGCGATTGCGAAGATTGAATGATGGTCTCTTCACTGGCAATGACTCTCTTTCGCCTTCTTGGTATCGCCATTCTTGGCGTTGCCCTGGCCGTTTGCCAATCCTGCGGCCAGCCGTCTTCAGAAGGATATCTGGCGAGTCATTACGAGGAACTGGTTAAGCAAACGACACCGCTCGACGCGTCGAACGAATCGCGCACCGCGGTGACACGCACGGACTGGTCGGAGTCCGCTTCCTGGGAATTCGAAACCAAGCAGACCGGTCCTCAGTATCGAGAGTGGCTTACTGAAAAAGTAAAAGGTGATTTCAAACTTCTAAAATCCGGGGACGACGAGTTGTTTTTTGCCAAAGACATGAACGGCGACACCGAATCGGTCACCGTGCGGTTCCACTCCAGCGGCACAAATCTGCATGTGCGCGCGGAAGTCTCCATCGGGCCGGACTGATTGAGCCGCGCGGAATAGGGGCTCAGGCTCTCTGCGCCTTCAAATCCGGAAGTGTTTTCCCAATGCGGTCGAGTTCCCGCTCGATCGCGAGTTTTTCCAGGCTGCCGAGCGGCAGGCACAACAGCAAGCTGATTCTTCGGTCGAGGATTACGAATGCTTCTCGAAATGCTCTCTCGATTTGCTCCGGGGTTCCGGTCACAGCTGCGGGATCGGGGACGCCCCAATGCGCGGTCATCGGCTGGCCCGGCCACACCGGGCACACTTCCTGCCCCGCGTTGTCACAGACGGTGAAGACGAAATGCAATTCAGACGATCCTGGCCTTGCAAAGTCTTCCCAGGCTTTGCTGCGCAGACCCTCGGTCGGCAGTTTCGCCGTTTCGATCATCTTGAGAGCGTGCGGATTGACGAATCCGGCGGGATGGCTTCCTGCGCTGTAGGCTTGGAAGTTGGGGCGTCCCTTATGGTTCATGATGGCTTCCGCCATGATGGACCGGGCTGAGTTTCCAGTACACAGAAAGAGAACGTTGTAGCGGCCTTGCATGGAGTCACCTCTCATAGTGAACTACTGCCCCGGAGGAATTCAGGCGCGGCCAGTATATTCGCTAATGCGAATATGTACAATCCGGAAAAACCCGCCAAGCGCGTGCCTGGCGGGTCGACTGCCGTAGGAGAATATTAGTTCGCGCAGCAGGTCGGGCCGCAGCACGACTTGACGGCTGCCGGCTTGGTTGCGCGTACGAACGCACTGATGAACTTGTCCTTCACCTGAGGTGCGATCGCATCCATGTCGATACCGGCGGCCCCGAGAAATTCGCGGGCGTCGTCGATGCTGTACACGCGGGTTGGTTCGATGTCGATCGCATCGAATCCGGCTGCGGCAAGCTTCTCTTGATATTCGGTGTCGGATAGTGCGCCGGCGACGCAGCCGACCCACAATTCCATGCTCTTGCGTATCTGTTCCGGCACTTCACCCCGAACGACTACGTCCGAAATGGCAAACCGGCCTCCTGGTTTGAGCACGCGGAACGCTTCCCGCAATACGCGGTCTTTGTCGCCGGAGAGATTGATCACGCAATTCGAAACAATGACATCGACGCTGTTGTCCGGCAGCGGGATATTTTCAATTTCACCTTTGAGGAATTCGACGTTCGTCATGCCGGACTTGCGCTTGTTCTCTTCCGCGAGGGCAAGCATTTCATCGGTCATGTCGAGGCCATACGCTTTGCCGGTTGGACCCACGCGGCGGGCCGAGAGCAGTACGTCGATGCCTCCACCCGAACCAAGATCCAGGACCGTTTCGCCAGGCGCCAGCTTCGCAAGCGCCGTAGGATTGCCACATCCGAGCGAGGCACGGAGTGCGGCTTCGGGCACGGAGCCAGCCTCGCCTTCGCCGTATAGATTCGATGTGATCGGGTCACAGCTTTCGATGGCGGAAGCCGGACTTGTGCCGCAACACGCCGAACTCTGCCCCGATGCAGCGCGCTTGGCCGCCGCTCCGTACTTTTCCTGCACAACTGTCTTGATGTCTTCTGAACTCATCTGCTTCTCCTTTTCACTTGGAAATCGAAACAATATCCTTGGGTGCGAGCACTCGGTTCCGGGTGCAGCACTCGGCATACAGAAAGCCGAGAAGATCTTTGAGCGCGTCGGTGTTGGCGCGATACCACAGGTAGGTTCCCTCGCGACGGACGGTCACCAGTTCCTCGTTCTTCAGCTTGTCGAGGTGGTGCGAAAGCGTGGAGTTGGGAATATCCAGTTCCGACTGGATGTCTCCGACCACCAGGCCGTTGGGTTCAGCCGTCATCAGAAGCTGCATGATGCGAAGCCGCGCTTCGGTGCCCATCGCCGAAAACATATCCGCGAAGCGGGCGATTTCCGATGGGAGAAGCGTTCTTCATATTTCTATAATACTGGAAATAGGGAATGACTGTCAAGCCTAATTTTTGCCTTTCTTCGTTCCCACGTCAGGTCGGGGATCAGGCACGAAGCCGTCACGGTTCGGATCAAACGCGCTTGTGTCCACGAACGCAGCTACAAGTCCATCCTGCGTGGATAAGAAACACGATCAAGCACGTCTGCAGGAATGAACCCGCTCAAGATCGACTGAACCAGAAATGCTCAGGGTCCCCCCAGTTTTCCCCTCACCCACCCCATCAGCTCTTTTTAAGTTGCGTCAATTCAATAATTTCTGAATGGCACTCCTGCCTTCTTGAATTCTTGCCTGCTCACAGTACAGCGAAGTCATGGAGATCAAATGACTTGCAAAAACCGACCTCCTGCCTGTGAGAAATTCACAAGGGCTTCAACAAAAATGCAGGTGTCTCTAAGTGCCAGGAAACAAAAAACATAGATTGGTCGGGGCGTCCGGATTTGAACCGGAGACCTCCTGCGCCCAAGGCAGCGGTAGAAATGCTATCTGATTGGTCCGCCTAGCTTTGTGCTGCGTCATAGTACATGTTTTTGGACCTAGTTTGTCAGTATTTGGACCCAAGTTGGACCCAACTTTTCCGACTGTCGTCAACACAAGCTCCACAAGCTTTGTGCGTGGATTCGATTCCCATCGCCCGCTCTAGTCACCTTGTTTCCCTCTAATAACTTAGCGATTAGTCGCGGCGGCAAAAGGCGGCATTGAAGAGCAAAACGAGCTTCGAGGGTGGCACCGCTAGCTCGCGCGAAAAGCACGAAACACAATTCCGTAATTCGCTGAATTCTGGCTGTTGCTTTGACAGGGCAGCGTGGTTAGGTTTTACAACAACTTACAAGACCGCGGGGACTGCCAAACTTCGTTGAAGTCATATGAGACGGAGGCCCTTGTGGGCTGGGTTGTGGGTTGGAAAAGGTCCAGGAACCCCCAACCCCCATTCATGTTTTCGGATAACTTCCGTGTGGCCGACGAGGCGCCCAGAACGTCAGCTTTCGCTTCCCAAAACTACATTGATTGGGACCCGGGGACAGAATTGCTGGCGGCTGGCTGTTGCCTATGGGGGATTGGCACCGCACAGAGTGATAGCAGTTCTTGCTTTGTGGGGCGGACGTCAGAGGGTAACTCCAACGCCGTCAATCGCTCTGCGATGCTTGACAATTCGCTCCATTCGGTCAAGATAGAGTTCCCTTCAGGACATTCAGATATTTGTGACTCTGCCTTTCCGCCCCCGATTCTGGCTGGTGTTCATATAGCAGAAGAGGTCCTCTCCCCTTCTCATCGAAGCGCATTTGGTGCGATGGCCCAGCGACGCGTCGTGCCCGCAGTGGAGGGCGCAGTGGATTTCTTCAGACAATTGTTCATGTCCGGCGGTTTTCAGCCGCATGGTTACTGCTACCAGTGGAATTCGGGCTTGGTGTGGCTGAATGTGGTATCGGATGCACTAATCGCACTCGCTTATTTCACTATCCCTTTCACTCTTCTCTGGATCATCCGTAAGCGCCGCGACCTGCCTTTCAGTTGGATGTTCGCGCTCTTTGGAGTGTTCATCATCGCATGCGGCACAACGCACGTCATGGAAGTGTGGAACCTCTGGCACGCACAATACTGGCTGGCGGGAGTAGTCAAGGCAGTCACTGCAGTCGCCTCCGTGACAACCGCCACCCTGTTGGTCCGGCTGATGCCTACGGCAATGCATATTCCAAGCTCCGGTCAATGGATTCAGGCAAACAGGGAGCTGGAGAAAGAAATTCAAGAGCGAAAACAGCAAGAGAAGAAATTCCGCGATTTTCTTGAAGCGGCCCCGGACGCGATTGTAATCGTCGACCAGGAAGGAAAAATCATTCTTGTCAATTCTCAGACGGAAAAAATGTTTGGCCACGCGCGCAGCGAATTACTTGGTCAAAGAATTGAAATACTTCTGCCAGAGAGATTTCGCGGAAAGCATCCTGTCCACCGACGTGGATTCTTCAGCGATCCCAAGGTTCGATCTATGGGTGCGAGCCTTGAACTTTACGCGCTTCGCAAAGATGGTACGGAATTCCCCGTGGAGATCAGTCTCAGTCCACTGGAAACAGAGGGGGGCATTTTAGTCTCGAGCGCGATTCGAGATATTTCGGAGCGTAAACAGGCGGAAGAGGCTTTGCAACAGAGCGACGAAAAGTTTCGACTATTGGTGCTGGGAGTGAAAGATTACGCAATCCTCATGCTCGACACGGATGGCCGAGTAACCACTTGGAGCGACGGCGCGGAGCGCATCAAGGGCTATCGCGCTGAGGAGATTATCGGCGAGCACTTCTCAAAGTTCTACCCGCCGGAAGCAGTGGCCCTGGACAAGCCTTGCCTAGAACTGAAGATCGCGACGGAACAGGGGCGTTTTGAAGAGGAGGGCTGGCGTGTACGCAAGGACGGTTCCGAATTTTGGGCCAACGTGGTGATCACTGCTCTGCGTGATAAGGGTGGGCGATTGCGCGGCTTCGGCAAGGTAACTCGGGACATCACCAAAAAAAGAGAGGCTGAAGTCGAGGTGGAACGTCAGCGAAAGGAACTGGCCGAGTCGAATGCCGGGCTGATCGCAGCTAACAATGAACTGGAATCATTCAGCTATTCGGTTTCGCATGACCTGCGAGCTCCGCTTAGGACCATCGATGGGTTCAGCCATGCCTTGCTGGAAGATTGCGGTGACCTACTCGATGAGACAGGCAAGACTCACCTGAATCGGATACGTGCCGCAACACAACGCATGGGCATGTTGATTGACGACCTATTGAACCTTTCACGGCTATCACGCACCGAGATGCATACGCAAAGTGTCGATATCAGCGCGATGGCGCTCTCCGTGGCGGGCGACCTTCAAAAGAGTCAGCCGGAACGGCGTATTGAACTGCGCGTTGAAGATGGCCTTAAGACAACTGCGGACCCGGGATTGTTGCGGGCCGTGCTGGAGAACCTGCTGAGCAATGCCTGGAAATTCACGTCCAAGCGGGCGTCCGCGCATATCGAGTTTGGCGTGACGCACGAAGATGGAACCATGGCGTATTTCGTGCGAGACGACGGCGCGGGATTCGATCCGGCCTATGCAGACCGGCTATTCGGTGCGTTCCAGCGGCTTCATTCGATGAGTGAGTTTGCGGGCGCGGGGGTAGGTTTGGCCACGGTGCAACGGATCGTTCACCGCCACGGCGGGCGTATCTGGGCGAAAAGCGCGGTTGACCATGGTGCGACTTTTTATTTCACGCTGAGTGGAGCGGCTTCCTAGAGGAGCATTTATGAAGAACAATGTGATCATGCTGGTCGAAGATAATCCCGACGACGAAGCCCTAACGGTCCGAGCGTTGAAAAAGAACAAGATTGTGAACGAAGTCGTAGTTGCGCGCGACGGTGTGGAGGCATTGGATTATCTATTTGGTGAAGGCACCCATACAGGCCGCAACACCGCGGAACTGCCCCAAGTGGTTCTCCTTGATTTGAAGCTACCCAAGCTGGATGGGTTGGGCGTGCTTCGCCGTCTTCGCGCCGATGATCGAACAAAACTGCTCCCAGTAGTCATTCTCACGTCCTCGAACGAGGACCAGGATCGCATTAACGGTTACGATCTCGGCGCTAACAGTTATGTTCGCAAGCCGGTGGACTTCGATCAGTTCGTTGTCGCTGCCGCGCAACTCGGTTTGTATTGGCTGATTCTAAACGAACCGCCACCAAGGAGAGTCTAGATGCAAAACTTTGTGCGATTGCTGATCATTGAGGATTCGGAGGACGACGCTGCACTCCTACTCCTGCTTCTTCGGCAGGCGGGGTTCGAAATCAACTCTGAGCGAGTGGACTCGGCCGGTGCTCTAGCGCAAGCTCTCAATAAAAACTGGGACATCATTATCTCGGACCATTCTATGCCGCACTTCTCGGGGACCGAGGCATTGAAAACTGTAAGAGCGAGAGACGCCGACGTTCCATTCATTTTCGTGTCTGGCACCATTGGAGAAGATGTGGCCACGGACGCTATGAGAACCGGTGCTCAGGACTACGTGATGAAGACGAATCTCAAGCGCCTGGTTCCAGCTGTTCAACGTGAGCTACGGGATGCGGGGGAACGCAAGGAGAGAAGGCGGCTCGACCGGCGAGTGCAACAATTACAGAAATATGAAGCAATAGGGAGACTCGTCGGCGGAATCGCGCACGATTTTAACAATATGATCGGCGCTATCCTCGGCTGGGCCGAAATGGGGTGTGAAGAAACGCAACCTGGGAATGGTTTGCACAATCGTTTTCAGAAGATCCGTGACCAATCTGTGCGGGCGGGAAAATTGACTTCTCAACTGCTCGCGTTTGCCGGAGGCCAAGTCCTGCAAGCTCGAAAGATCAATCTAAATATCCTGGTCGAAGAGGAAATGGGGCTTCTCAGCAGAATAATCGGAGAGGATATCGAGGTCCGGGTTCATGTCGCTCCGGACCTCCGCGTCACGCTTGCCGACCCGACGCAGATCGAGCAAGTGTTAATGAATCTCTGCCTTAACGCGCGGGACGCCATGGCGGGAGGAGGCCAACTACTCATCGAGACTCAAAACGTCGAGCTCGGAGCGGAGTTCTGCCGCAACCACGCTTATGGCCGTCCGGGGAGTTATGTCTTGCTATCAGTAACTGACACCGGCGTCGGTATGGACACTGCGACGATGGATAGCATGTTTGAACCGTTCTTCACGACCAAAGAGACAGGAAAAGGAACAGGGCTTGGCCTCGCCACCGTGCACGGCATTGTGAACCAGCACGGTGGATTCATCCTCACAAGCAGTGAACCCGGAAAAGGAACCTCTTTCCAGGTCTATCTCGCTGCCGACAACGGAGTGCATGAACCCGACGATGCAGCCTGTATGGATCAGCCTTTGAGGGGCACCGAAACAATTCTGTTGGCCGAAGATCACGACGGCCTTCGAGATACAGCGCAGGAAATGTTGCAGGCGCTTGGCTATCGCATTCTTGCCGCGTCCGATGGCACGAAGGCTGTTGAGCTCTTTAAACAGAACGCCGATGAGATCGATTTGATTGTTATGGATGTCGTGATGCCTTTGCTGAGCGGTCCGGAAGCCTATTTGGAAATGTCCGCTATGCGGCCTGGTATCCGGGTGATTTTTACGACAGGCTACACCCCTAAAGCAAAGGCTCTTGTATCAATGATCGAACGAGGTGCAGTGGTCCTGCGCAAACCATACAGTCTTACGAGTCTTAGTCAGACGGTTCGGGGCGCACTGCAACCCCGACTCGTGGTATGAAGCGCTCAGGGGGCGTGGAGTCGCAGGCTAGCGTCTGCATTCTTGGAGTGTGCCCAATGATTAGAGGGAGGTTCCAAGAAAGCAGAAGACGCGTAGGCCGGAGCAGAGAGGAATTACCCGAGCGGTGAGCCCAAAGAAAATCGGAAAAGAAAGAAAGGAAATGTCCGAACCCGGGAACGTCGGGGAGAGAAGACTTGAAGGTCGGGTCGAAGGTCACGGTGATCGGCGTGTTGGAAGTCACCGATGATGGGGCGAGGAGACGCCGTTAATGGCAACGACAAACCATCCGGCTGTCGCTTCCTCTAATGCTGGTAAGTCGGCTCAAGCTCGAAGCCTTCGCAAAGCAGGAGGAGGACAGAGGAAGTGTACGTTCATGAACGCGTTCCGAGTGAAACCGTGAAGTGAAACGTAGAGCCACGTCCAACTTTGCTTTCAACCCAAATTTGTCCGTCCATCATATCAACCAAGCGTTTTGACACAGTCAGGCCGAGCCCTGTGCCGCCAAACCTGCGCGTGGCCGATGAGTCCGCCTGAAAGAATGCATCGAAGATCAGCCGCTGTTTTTCTGGAGGAATTCCGATCCCGGTATCTCGCACAATGAAATGAAAGATGGCAGAATTATTACTTTCCTTTCCCTTTCGTACTTCCACAAGAATTTCTCCTTGCTCCGTAAACTTGACAGCATTGTCCACCACATTACCAAGGATCTGTCGCAGCCGAATGTGGTCACCCACTACATGCTTCGGCACACTTGGGTGTACTTTCAAAACCAGCTTAAGGCCTTTGCCGCGAGCCTTGATTGCAAACTCCTTTGTCGCCTCCTCCAAGAATATTGGCAAATCGAATGCGAGGTGATCTAATCGCAATTTGCCGGTTTCCATCTGTGAATAGTCCAGAATGCCGGTGATTATCGACAGCAACGAATCAGCCGACGTTTTTGCCATTTGAACGTATTCGGCCTGCTCTTCGGTCAGGTCCGTGCCGAGAAGTAGATCGGTCATTCCGATGACCCCGTTCATTGGCGTCCGAAGCTCGTGACTCATATTTGCTAGGAATTCGCTTTTTGCCCGGTTGGCAGCTTCTGCGGCTGCTCTCGCCGATTCCGCTTCTTCGAGCATTTTTTTGCGGTCAGTAATGTCCTCAGCAATGCCCACAATGCGGCACAGCTCGCCTCGCGAATCCTCAACCGGAAAGCTGCGTGCGTGAATCCAGCGAACCGAACCATCTCGTCGGTGCAATCGGTATTCCATTGCAGTTGCGACGCCGCGCATGGATTGCTCAAGAACGGTTTGAGCGTAATCACGATCTTCGGGATGGACGAGGTCGACCCAAGCATCAAACCGCTCGTAAAGTTCCTGACGGGACCTTCCGGTGACTTCCTCGTAGGCCGAGCCGATGAAAGCCATCCTCGGTGGATCAGGCGTCACGACAAAAATGATTTCCCGGATGTTATCCGCCAGCTGGCGAAACATCTCTGCAGTTTCCCGCAGGGCGTACTCCGCTCTCTTGCGCTCGGTGATATCGACAAAAGTTACGACGGCTCCGATCAGGACGTTTCTCTGGCGTATGGGATAGGACCAATACTCAACTGGGAAACTCGATTTGTCGGCGCGCCAGAAGACTTCAGCGCACGAGTGGCTGCCCTCGCCTTGGCGAAAGGCGGAGTAGATGCGGCACTCATGGTTTGGGTAGGACGATCCATCCGGGCGACTATGATGAATCAACGCGTGCATGTTCTTTCCGTGGAGCTGAACCGGATCGTTATAGCCTAGCAATTGCAGACATGCAGGATTGCAGAAAGTACAGTTGCCCGCCATGTTGATTGCGTAAATCGCTTCACCGGCTGAATCCAGCAAAAGTCTTTCCAGTTCCGTGCTCTCAATCCACGCTTTGGCTGGTGCGGGCATCCTGAGTCTTTTCGCCATTACTCAGTTTTCCTCTTCTGGTTCATGCTGCGTTGGTATGGGAGCGGTGCCGTACTCTTTGAGCTTGCGGTAAAGGGTGGTCTTGCCAATCCCTAAGAGGCGTGCGGCGGCGAACTTATCTCCTCTGGTTTCCTGCAAAACGTGCAGGATGGCTCGACGCTCTGTTTCCGCAAGAGGGACGAGTTCATTGCCGTCTAGAGAGTCCCCGGGCGGTACCCATTTGGGAAGCGAGGCCAGGTCATCTACCGTTAAAACGGTGTCAGTGCTTAAAGCCACAGCGCATTCGATAGCGTTTTCCAATTCGCGGACATTGCCCGGCCAATCGTACGCGGCCAACCGCCTCAATGCGTCGTCCGAGATCGTACGACTTAATTCCGGCGGCCCGGAGAATTTACCCAGAAAATGAGCAACCAATAGGGGGATGTCGACCTTGTGCTCGCGCAGCGCCGGCAGCTTAATCTGTATCACGTTCAATCGGAAATACAGGTCCTGACGAAACGTTCCCGCGCGGACTCCTGCTTCGAGGTCCCGATTTGTAGCTGCGATGATCCGCACATTAATTGGGATTCTCTCCATGGACCCAACAGGCCTAATCTCTTTTTCTTGAAGAGCCCGTAACATCTTGGCCTGCAAAAACATTGGCAGCTCTCCAATTTCGTCCAGGAAGACCGTCCCCTCGGTAGCGGCTTGGAAAAGACCTCGCTTTGAGTGGTCTGCACCTGTAAAGGCGCCTTTGACATGCCCGAAGAGCTCGGACTCGACTAGTGTGGGTGTCAACGCTGAACAGTCAATGGGAACGAGCGCCTTATCGCGGCGTAACCCCATGAAGTGAATGCAACGCGCTACTAGTTCTTTTCCAGTCCCGGTCTCACCCAGGAGGAGAACCGGAGATGTGCTCTGACTAATCTTCGCGATCAGCTCATACAGGCGGCACATCGGTGCGGATTTACCGATCAGTCCACCAAAACCAGCTTGCCTTAGTAACGCCGCGCTTGAGAGGTTCGCGAGGTCTAACATTTTTTCCAATTTTCTTTTCGAGGAAAGGAAGGAGCAATCCGATAGTGACTGTGCAGCGATATCGTTTCAATACCGCAGAATGGCTAGTTCGAATCATTAGGAAGCTGTCCCGGAATATGGCTATTTACCGATACCTATAGCCATGTACGTAAATCTGCGTATAATAACGACTACTGAATTCGGTTACCCTGGTAGTTGGTGAATCGTCCTCACGTCCCTATCGCGGTGACCGGTCGATGTGCACCCCGTGCACTATACGGCGGAGGGCCCACCATGATCCAGATTGGGGCCCCTCTCGTAGGTTCCTACGATTATGGCCAGGTTGCTGGCTCGATATTAATCGCCTTTGTCGCCTCCTACGCGGCACTCGATCTTGGCGGACGTGTAACAGCCGCGCACGGCTGGGTCCGCGCAGCTTGGCTGACCGGTGGCGCCATTGCGATGGGCATCGGAATCTGGGCGATGCACTTCAAGGCGATGCTGGCCTTCAGTTTGCCTGTGCCGATGGCCTATCACTGGCCCACAGTTCTGGCGTCCCTCGTGATAGGTGTCCTTGCGTCGGCAATAGCACTGTATGTTGCGACTCGAAAAAAAATGGGGCCGGCTGAGGCATGGACTGGCAGCCTCATCATGGGCGGCGGAATAGCAGCCTTGCATTACGTTGCCATGGCTTCCATGCGATTGGCGGCAGTAACCCGCTTTGATCCCATACTCGTAGCCCTGTCCGTTGTGTTTGCGATCCTGTTTTCCCGTATCGCGCTGATGTTCACTTTCGGCTACCGCGAGGATTTCAGAGGAACCACTTTGGCCAAGATCATCAGCGCAGCTGTGATGGGTGCGGCCATTTCTCTGATGCACTACACCGGCATGGCCGCAGCCAGCTTCATTCCCGCTGCCATGTTGCAGGACCTGTCGCACACTGTGAGCATCTCCCCGCTCGGCGGCTTTGGAATTTCAATTGTTACCTTTTTTGTCCTCGGCACAGCTATCTTGACGTCATCGGTGGATCGGCGACTCGCCGCTCAGGCACAGGAGCTCCAAACCAGCGAACGATTTCGCCAGATTGCGGACAACTTGCAGATAGTTCTCTCCCTCAGCCCTGCTGATTTCAGTACACATCTCTACGTCAACCGTACGTACGAGAAAATCTGGGGCCGCACGGTCGAAAGTTTGTATGCCGATCCCAATTCCTGGCTCGAAGCTATCCACCCCGATGACCGCGGACGGGTTAGTGATTTCTTGCAGCGCCTGACGAGAGGAGAGGCTGTCGATGATCTAGAATACAGAATCGTTCGCCCGGACGGCTCCACTCGCTGGATTGCGGGCCGAGGCTATCCCATCTTTGATGCGCAGGGCCGCGTCTACAGAATCGTAGGCAGCGCTTCGGACATCACAGAGCGCAAGCGGGCGGAGGAGCAGTTGCTACGCGAACAGTCCCATCTGGCGATGGCCCAGAGGATGGCTCGAATGGGGGTCTGGTCGTGGAATCCTTCTTCTGGTGACATGTTTGGCTCGGAGGAGTTTTACCGCATCTTCGGGATCGATCCGGACAAGACCAAGCTGACTCGCGAGATCTTTCTACAAAGGATTCACCCGGAGGACCGGCCCAGGTACGAATCGGAAATCAGTACAGCAGTCGCCGAAAGAAGGAATTGGGAGTTGGATTATCGAATAGTCCTACCAGACGCTCCCTTTAGATACATCCATGCTATCGGTAAGCCGGTCCTTAACAAGTCCGGCGACATCCTCGAGTTTGTTGGCACCACGTTGGACGTCACGGAGCGCAAGCGCGCCGCACAGGAACTGCGGCAAGCTCAGGAGCGCATTCGGGCGATCTTGGAAAACAGCCCCAATTTGATTTTCTTGAAGGACACGGAAGGCCGGTACCTGCTCGTTAACAGAGAATTCCAGAGGGCCCTCCGCGTAAGTCGGGAGCAAATCGAAGGCAAAACGGATGAGGAGGTCTTTCCCCCTGAACAGGCTGCTCTGTTTCGAGCGAATGACCTAGAGGTGCTCCGCGCAGGCGTCGCCATGGAATTTGAGGAAATATCCACCCACGAGGAGGGGCCACACACGAGCATCGTCCACAAATTTCCTCTGTTCGATATTCATGGAAACATATACGCAACTGGCGGTGTTGCCACTGACATTACCCAGCGCAAGAGGGCTGAAGAAGCGCTGCGGCATAGCGAGGAACAATACCGTACGGTTGTCGAGACAGCGCACGATGGTATCGTCAGCATCGACGAGAACAGCCAAATCCTTTTTGTAAGTCCCGCGACAATCAGAATTTTCGGCTACGAAGCGTCCGAGTTAATCGGACGGCCACTCACAATGCTCATGCCGGAGTTCCTGCGCGAAGTGCACAAGGTAGGTTTGAAGCGCTATCTCGCGACCGGGCAACGGCACATGGACTGGCAGGGAACAGAGCTTGTGGGATTGCGCAAGAATGCAGAGGAATTTCCTGTCGAGGTCTCCTTCGGAGAAGTCATAAGGGAACGTCGCCATATCTTCACGGGGTTTATACGAGACATTAAGGACCGCAAGCAGGCGGAGAAAGAACTTCGAAAGCTTTCCGGTCGCCTTCTGAGGTTGCAGGACGAAGAGCGACGGAGGATTGGACGGGAGTTACATGACTCGACGGGCCAAGACCTCGTGGCATTGGCAACGATGCTTGGTCAACTCAAGGATTCAATTCCTTCGGTGGAGCGAAAATCACGGAGGCTGTTTTCCGACTGTAAGGCATTGGCGGACCGGTGCATCCGTGAAGTTCGCACGCTTTCTTACCTGTTGCACCCGCCCGTGTTGGATCGGGCCGGACTAGAGGACGCAATTCGTGACTACGTGAAGGGCTTCATCGATCGAACTGGAATCCAGGTGGAATTGGAGCTGTCACCGCGTCTCGGACGCATGCCACGAGATGTGGAGTTAACTTTATTCCGGGTAGTACAAGAAAGCCTCACCAACATCCAGCGCCATTCCGGTAGTCAACAAGCCAGAATACGAATTCATCGCAACTT
The DNA here is from genome assembly GCA_963833345.1 of uncultured Acidobacteriota bacterium. GTDB lineage: Bacteria > Acidobacteriota > Terriglobia > Acidiferrales > UBA7541 > Acidiferrum. The sequence goes on from CAWHXI010000002.1 coordinate 6,229,907, forward strand.
GGATCTTTCGCTGGAAATTAGCGACTTCGGGCGGGGAGTCTCTGCCAGTGTGCAGAAAGAGAAAGGGGAACCCGGGTTCGAAGTTGGTGTCGGCATCCCCAGCATGCAAGAGCGAGTGAAGCTGATCGGCGGGCGTCTTGAGATTGATTCCACCATTCACGGCACGTCCGTGCGGGTGACAATACCTCTTGGAGAGTACAAACGTGAAAAACCTTCGCATTCTGATAGCTGACGACCACGGGTTAGTGCGGCGCGGTGCGCGGGAGGTCCTCAGTTCCCGACGCGGGTGGCGAGTCGTCGCCGAGGCAGCGAATGGCCGGGAGGCGGTACAAAAAGCTGTACAGCTGAAACCGGATGTGGCCGTACTCGATATCGGCATGCCCGAACTGGATGGAGTCGAGGCCGTACGTCAAATCCGAGAGGCGGTTCCGGAGACCAAACTTCTTGTACTCACGATGCACGAGTCAGACCAAATGGTGCAGCGTGCATTGGATGCAGGGGCTCACGGGTACATTTTGAAATCCGATCTCACGGACTCTCTTCCGAAAGCCGTGAAAGCCGTCGTAGAGGGTAAGCGCTTCCTAACGCCCAAAGTATCCGAAATCGTTCTCGACGGTTTTCTCAAGACGAGAAGCCGACACCGACAAGGGGAGCGGGCAGGCTCCCGAGTGAGTCCTCGCGAGTTAGAAATCATCCGTCTCCTGGCCGAGGGGAAAACGAATAAAGAGATCGCTGGATTGCTGGGAATCGCCGTCAGGACTGTCGAAACGCACCGCTCCAAGATCATGCTTAAGCTTGGCCTCCACTCCCTCGCTGAGTTAATTCATTATGCGCTGCGACACGGAATAGTCGAGTCGCCGAGGCAGCCACAGTCCGTCTAACCCGGTCGAAACACGAACGCAAAGTGGCCGCTGGCAATCGAGGTTTCGTCCAAGTGTCAAGGACCTGGGAAGGAACGGACAGGTCACAGACGGCGGTTCTTGGCGACACAGTCCGTTAGGACGACACCGGCTGTTTAGCACCTGCTCGCCGCGGTCGTCGGACCTGCCATGGGCAATAGTCTCGAAGTCGGCAATCTTGCGAGGGCACGTGCGCTTATCGAGAAGAACGCGAAGCGAACAATTTCGTGCACTCGTCAAGTCCTCACTTTCTCTATGCTGGTGGTGCGCCCGCAACTATCGAAGAGTTTCTAAGGCTGTTGAAGGCAGCGTGAAAACCATGGCCTATGACACGACATCTTGCAAAAGACGAGGCGTGTGAGTTCTGTTGTGCACAAGCGGTTGCGGTCTGTGTCTATTGCGGGACTGCCATGTGTGAGAATTGCTCAGAAACCAGAAAAGGGCAGGTGGTTTGCAATTATTGCCTCGAAGGCGAGGAACCGGAGTTCGATGATGGCGGCGAAGGTTAGTGCGTTTTCTTCAATTCCTTCGACTTTTAACGGCAAACTGGGAGTGAAGGTGGCTGTATGAATGATCTCTTAAGACAAGCTGTTTCGCTTTCGCTCTTCGTGAAGTGCGTTGCCGCAGCCGTCGGAATCCTCATTATTCACGCCGCGTTCCGCGTGCTCGAACAAACGCTACCCCGGCGCTTTGGCCGGGCCGATGCGCGCTATAAGGTTCGCAAGTTCGTCGTCTTTTCCGGATACCTCTCGATTCTCCTTTTCCTCGCTTTCCTCTTTGAAGATCGCTTGGGCCGCCTCAGCTTTGCCCTCGGTGCCGTGGGCGCGGGCGTGGCAGTGGCGCTGCAGGACGTGCTGGCCAGCTTTGCCGGCGCCTTCTCCATCGGTTTTTCAAAGCTGTACGCCGTGGGAGACAGAGTTCAGATCGGCGACACTCGAGGTGACGTGATCGACATCGGGCTTCTGCGAACCACCTTGTTGGAAACGGGGAACTGGGTGAGCGGGGACTTGTACAACGGCCGGATCGTTCGCATCCCCAACAGCGCTGTCTTGAAAGGGATCGTTTTCAACTACTCGCAGGGATTCCGGTTTATCTGGGACGAGATTAAAGTGCTGTTTGCAACCAGCAGCGATTGCCAGTTTGCCAGGGAGATGCTTTTGCGCGTAGCCAAAGAGTCGATTGGCGAGTACCTGGTCGAAGCGCAGTCTTCCTGGAAAGAGATGAGCGACAATTATCGAAGCGCAAACCCTCCGTTGGAACCTACCGTCGCACTCATCGTAAATGCCGGATCGTTGGAATTCACCGTCAGCTATGTGATCGACTACACGAAACGAACCGCCATGAAAGATCTGTTATTCACGAAAGTAGCAGAGGAAGTTTCGAATAGCGATGGACGGCTCCAATGGGCATCATCGGCAGTTACTCTCACTAACCAGCCAGCGGCTCCGGACGCGAGCGAAGCGCGGCGGTCATCCTCGACCCGCGGCGCGAGCCGCGCGATAGATTCCCATTAATACCCTTAGCTTGCCGCTCCTCCCACCGCCGAAGTGACAGTGTCCGGTTAGATGCGTATGAGCAGGGCCTCACCCGGGAACGCGAGGGAACGCCACTCTCCGATGCTGTTTGAAGAGCTGCTCGAATCCTCGCCCGACGCCATCGTCGTAACCGATCTGGAAGGACGAACTACGGGCGCGAATGCGCAACTTATCATGCTGAGCCTCGTGGAGACAACCGAAGGTCGAGCCGTGAAGTCGCCTGCAAACCAGCGTTTCATTGCGGTTTGTCCACCCGCTGATCGAGCTTGGCCGCCTCCGTCGCCGAGCCTGTTGCCGGATTCCCGATCTCGACCGTGGAGGCGAACTCATGATAGTCGGAGAAAATCCCCTGGCACCAGTAGAGCTTGCCGCGGTATTCCGCCTGGGTAGCGATAGTCACGGGGACTCTAACTTTGTGATCACCGATTGCGATCACGCCAAAAGTTACCACACCGTGATAGTTTTTCCAACTACCCAGCGATTTGTAGTTTTCCGAGGCGCGGACGAGGTTTAGGTTGTTGTCGGTCCAGACTTCTCCATAGCAGGCGAGTGTGTCTACCTTGCTGCGAGAAGCAAACCCGAAATCTAAAATAGTCTTAAACTTACAGATACCGTCCTCACGCTCCCCGACCCACTGGAAGACCTTAAGGGTCTCACCCTTCATGGTGATGTCGGCGGCGTGATTGATGCGCAGGTTCAGGTTGCTGCCAACCAAGTCAGGCATCTCAGCCCATTCTCCTCCGGGGATAATGGCATTGTTGAGTGGAGGGAGGGGAACGTCTTGCATCTCTTTGGTGCCGTCAGGGTAGTCGCGGAACCGCTGATACCCGTCAATCACTTGGACCTCAAACTTTGCAACTGCCTGCGGTGTGCTGTCTCTATCTCCCTTGCCCCACTCAGCCGATTGCACCGCGATGAAGTTGCGCATGCTATCGGACAACGTCTGGGATTTTTTGCGTAGGGCCTTGATCTTGTCCGATTCGACTGGCCGCTTCCCCGTTCCCGCAGGACCAGGAGGAATCCACTCGGGATAGTTGTCGGCGGAGGCCGGGGGAATCACAACGCTCTTGGGGAATAACTGTGCGCTCAAATAAGGCTGGACGCGGCTCAGGAACTCCGCAAAGGTGTGAACGGGAACGGCCTGAATGGTGTGTTCCATGTCAACTGCCTTGGCGTTAAGGATTCCGACAACTCGTCCTTTTGCATCAACGACAAGACCACCGCTCGCACCCCCGCGTATCTTACCGTCCTCGGGGTTGTAGCTGAACAGCAGCGGCTTGTCGCTCAAATCTTCCATTGAACGCTTCGAGTCCCTCACGTTGTAACCCAGGAACTTGGCACGGAACTTCTCTAGACGTCGCTTAGGATTCAAATTGAACGGGAAGGCATAGATGTAGACCTCCTGGCCGTACTCCAGATCGTCGTCGTAGAAGGGGACGCCGTGGTACCTCTTCTTAGATAGAGGATAGCGAAGCTCTACGATTGAGATGTCTCGGATGAGAGCAAACTTCTCTTTGAACCCAAGACCCAGAATGAGGGGCTGCTTGTTTTGGGTGGCTGCCTCATCGTCTGGTCCCGTCCCCAGCCAGCGATTGACAACCGGGCTGCCTTCAACCTTGAAGTGTTTGCCCATCGCTTTCGCGACGTGATAGTTGGTTCCGATGAAACGGCAGTCGGGGTCGATGCAGAATCCCGTGCCAAACTTCACCGTTTGAAAGAGACCGTAGGACTGGAGCTTAGTAATGGGGACGACGGTCTTGTCGAAGTAGCTGCTCTGTTCTACAGAGGAAGCGGACGATGACGCGGATACATTGGACGAGTTTTTCTCTGCGTCACCTCTAGCATTTACGATCCCGAGTTGGAAAAGCGCGAACGCGATGATGAGCAAGTGTGCTTTCATAACTTCTCCGAATCGAGACTTAACCTCGATACGGAAGCCACATTGCAATCGGTTCACCAGATCAGATTTCATCTGATAATCAAGCAATAAAGGCCATAAATCCAACATTTCTTCGGTTATCGAAGAATTGGGGATGCGAACGTAGTGACGAAATTCCCGCTACGGGAATTCCATTTCGGGAAAATGTGCCAGTGGGAAAACGTCGTCTAGCTCAAATTAGAACGGTTAATTCCAGCTTGGCCCGCAACCTGACGCGTACGCAGGTGTTATACGTCGCCTGCCATAGCGTTAGAACCATCAAATGGATGGCCAGCGAGATTGATCCGGAGCTGCCGGTGCACGACATGCGTCCGATGTCGAAAGTGGTGGCGGAGACGATGGCGTCGCAAAAGCTGACGCTTTGGCTCGTGGGTGGTTTCGCAGGGCTGGCGTTGGTGCTAGCGTTCGTGGGGATTTATGGAGTAATGAGTTATTCGGTGAGGGAGCGGTTGCACGAGGTTGGCGTGCGCGTCGCCCTGGGAGCGCAGGCGCGCGACGTGCTGCGGCTGGTGGTGGGGCATGGAATGAAGGTCGTAGCGACGGGGCTGGTGGCCGGGATTTTGGGCGGGCTAACAGCGACGCGGGCTATGACCGCGCTGCTGTTTGAAGTGCGGCCGAGCGATCCGCTGACGTATGGAGTGATTGCTGCGCTGTTGGCGATGGTGGCACTGGCGGCGTGTTATTTACCGGCGCGGCGCGCGACGGCCATTGATCCGTTAGTCGCATTGCGCCACGAGTGAGGCGCCTGCAGCCAAAGGTCACGTCAACAGAAGCTCTTTCATCCTGGCTAGAATGACCGAATCGTCGAGGGATATCTGGGACGCCCTAGAGGAAAAGCGTCTCATGACTACTCCTTGGCCAAGTCGAAGTCCTCCAGGATGACGAGCCATCCGGAAGTTATCTACTTACCTGCCCTTCGTCTGTGGCCTCGTTCCCCCGGGCGATTCCGAGAAAAACGCACTGGTACCAAGATTTTTTCTCCTTTTTTCCCTTCTCGATGTTCCTTAGATAAGTGAGGGGCTTCGCTTGGCATTTCTCTCCCAACCTAGGAGCTCTCTGACGGATAAAAATAGTTTCTTACTTTTTCCCGTCTGGATGTTCCTTATATAAGTAGGGAGCTGAGCCAGGGAGTTCGCTTCCAGGCTGGGACCCCTCCGAGGGATTAAAGTTTTTTCTCACTTTTTACAGTCTGGATGTTCCCTTGTAAGTAGAGGCGCTCGGTGGACTTTTTATGCTGAAGAGACCCGCTACGGTTTCTCGTAGGCCAGTCGGAAAGTTTTTTTCTTACTTTTACCGTTCTCGAAGCCTCTTTAATAGTAGAGGACCCAACGATGTCAAGAAACTTCCAGGGAGTGCTGCAGGGCGGAATGGTGAAGCGTGCATGGAAGACACAGATCACCCTCCCCGTCACCCTCGCGTTCACCACGGCGATGGAGTAAACCCCCGAAGGAGAGGAAGTTGCACACGACAGAATGGGCAAAATGGCCGCGGGGTGGCACCGTGTTGGGCTGGAGCGACCCCACTTTTGCACACGGTTCCGTGGCCAAAGTGAGTCGTGGGTCGCTCCAGCCCAACAAGAAAATTCTTTTGGTGCGCGGCGCGAGAATTTGGGCGAAACAGGTGCAGAAGGTAAGGACTACACACTCCACCTTCGTCTTCACCTGTTTCTTCACCCCGCGGAGCGCGTAATTTCTTTGAGGAGAGGCGCATGCAGAAGGCAGTGCAACCAAAAGTCACCGTGGAAAATAAACCAAAACGGGCGGGAGCGACCCCACTCTTTGGCGGTCAATCCGCCCAAAAGTTTTGTCCGGGTCGCTCCCGCCCGTTGCTGCATTCCGGTGCGCATGTTTTTTCGCCAAGGGCGAAGCAGCCTCGCTCCTGGCCGTCAAATTCTCAAGTTCCGGTGAAGTGGGCTTCACCCCCCTACTTCACCGCTACCTCACCTGCTACTTCACCCTCCATCGAGCACGGCATTACGCGAATCAATCAGATGAATCGTCCCGAAGAACGAAATTGTGCGCGGCCCAGACCGCGCCTGAGGCGGGAGCGACCCCACCCTTTGACGCACGGTGCGTCACGGTTGCCGTGTGGTCGCTCCCGCCCTCACAGGAACTTAGGGGCCGCGTTTTGCGCGGTTGCATACACAGACCTGAGAATTTGTCAGACAAGATGTCTGACATTTTGTATGAAAACGAAAGGAGAAGCCCGTTGTCTATATTGAAGTCACCACCAAAACAGCCCAAAGCAGTCACCATCCAGGCGCGTGTCGAAGAATCGGTAAAAGCTCAGCTGGAGCTCTATGCTGAGTTCATCGATGCTTCGCCGTCTTACGTGATCACCGAAGCCCTGAAGCTGCTCTTCCGCAAGGACGACGACTTCAGACTGTGGAGAGACCATCACGCAAACAACCACAACAACGAAAAAGCCAAAGGAGAGGTTCTTGCGAAGGCCGTCTAACGAACATGAAGTTCCGTCCAACCCAATTCGGTGTGCGAGAGAATACAGCGTCCCCAAGACAGCATGCCTCGCGCCTCGCAGTAGATACTCGTTCGAGTTTTGCCCATCTTGCCGAAGGAAGCCTGGAAACCCAACCGACTACGCCACGCAACGCTCGTTCAGTGAAAGGCTCCGAGAAATCCTTGTATGCCGCGTCGCGGGACGAGGCCACAGGCAACGATGAGAGAGACGGACGCCATCTTCTCGATGTGCACGAAGTAGCCGAATTATTGCATGTGCCCGTGTCCTGGGTTTACGGACGCATGCGCAAACGTTCTTTAGAACGGCTGCCAGGCTACCGGCTTGGGAAATATTGGCGCTTCCGCAAGGATGAAGTATTGGCGTGGGTCGATTCTCACTGCGGCGGATCGCATGCTGCTTGACATGAGGGCTACACTGAAAACTGACGCAGAAAAAGCTGGGCGGGCCATCGAGGTCCCTGAAAAGGGAGGAACGATGGCTCGTAGAGGTTTCCAGCAAGGCACTCTTTTCCAGCGCGGCACTCGAAGAAAACTTTGGGTAGCTCGTTGGTGGGAGGATGTAATTCAAGTAGACGGCACGCTCGGGCGTTTGAGGCGATCAGAAGTGATCGGAACGGTTGCCGAATTCCCGACACGTCGTAAAGCAATGCAGGTACTGTCTCAGAAGTTGAGGGCAATCAACCGCGGCGATGCTCGACCACAGTCCGTCCGTACATTCGGAGATTTTGTAAAGAATGATTGGATGCCTGTGATCTTGCCAACGCTCAAGTTCGCAACCCAGAAACACTATCGCTATATGCTCGACGTGCACTTGATTCCGGCTTTCGGTAAATCACAACTTAGGGATCTGACGCGAGAAGATCTGCAAGGATTTCTAGGTCGGAAGCTCAACGGCGGGTTGTCGTGGGAAACCGTTCACCACTTCAAGTGTGGGCTCAGCAAGATTCTTGGAGCAGCTGAAGAATGGGGCTGCGTCACCGAGAACGTTGCTCTGAAGACGAAGCTCCCGCGACGACAACATGGAACGGAGCGAATCGTCCTTACTCCGGTCCAAGTGCAAATGCTTGCTGAAGCTTTGAGAGAGCCAGTACGTTCGTTCACATTGCTGCTAGTGTTGACGGGTGTGAGGGTCGGTGAGCTGCTTGCGCTTCGATGGGGCAATGTCGATTTGAAGGCTCGACTACTTCGAGTAGTTGAAACGGTGTACGACGGTCACTTCGACAAACCCAAGACGAAGCGAGGCATGCGCACAATCCCAATTGGAGCAGAGACGGCGGAAATTCTAGCTGCCCTGCGTCCAGCGACGGTTGATGCCAGAAGCCTGATATTTGCCAAAAGCGATCAGACGCCATTGGACCGATGGAATCTCTTGCGCAAGCACCTGAAGCCTGCCGCGAAGAAGTTAGTTAGGCCTTTCAGGTGTCACTTGGCATCTTCTGAGGCACAGCCACGCGACGATGCTTGATGGCGTAGGTACTCCAATTGGAACCATGCAGGCACTGTTGGGGCACTCAGCACCGGAAATCACGCGCGAAATTTATTTGCACGCGATTCCAGAAGAGCAGCGTCGTGCAGTAGAAAGCGTGGAGAGACTTATATTTGGACCCAAATTGGACCCAAGTTTGGTCTCCAACGCTGCAGTGTCGGGGACAGTCCATTGATAATAAAGAAGTAAGTGGTCGGGGCGCCGAGATTTGAACTCGGGACCTCCTGCGCCCAAGGCAGGCGCGCTACCAGGCTGCGCTACGCCCCGACATCAACTGCTTTATTCATTCTAAAGCACTTCCCAACTTTACTGCTACTCCCATCCATCGTTTTTGGCTCGACTGTGCCAAAACTGTGCCAAATACTTTTACTGAATCGTGGCTGTGCCAGAATCTCGCGGCATCTCATTGGCTTGGCGGTTCATTTTCTCCAGGCCCTCTCGCTTCAGCTGCAATTTCATCTGCAAATACTTCTTGAAGACCTTTGCGTTGCCCTGTCGAAGGAGTTGCGTAACCCACTCGTTGGCGACACTTCCTGCACTGAGCCGCGTCGCATAGGTGAAGCGCAGCTCATAGATCCTGAAGTAGGGAACTCCTGCGCGTTTCAGTGTCTTCCGCCATGCAGTCTTGAGATTCTTATGGACCGGACGGATTTTTGTCACTTGGGAACAAGAAGAGCCCGATCCCCAAGATCAACATCTGGCAATTTGAGTCCGGAAGTTGTGGACTATTTCAAGGGACTGGCGCAGGAGACGGGACTTCCTTACCAGAAGCTGTTCGATCTGTATCTATTCGACTGCGCGAAGAAGCGGAGGAAGCTGATGACGAAGAGGGTGGCGTAGCGGCGGGCTGAAGGTATGCGCCGCCCGCTGTGTTAAGAGGTGGCCACCCGCCCGACAATTCGGGAACTACTCCATTACCGGACACAAGCGCGTTTATCGGTACTAACCCGACGAGCGAGCTGATAACTTCCGGATCGCCCGTAATTCAGGAGCAATCCGGAAATTGTAAGGCACCGCGTTCCGAGAACTCTGTCTTGCGGTTTCGGAGCGCTAGCCCATTTTAGGGGCAACTCAACCGGGATCAAGGCGGCGGGATGGCGGACGGAGCGCCCAGGACGCAACTGCAACGCCCGTCATTACGATCGGGTATGCCATCGTACCTGCATCAATCAACCCCGAGGCCAATTGCGATGAAACAGCGCCCGTCAAGTCGAAGAACACACCGGCGTAGGCCCACTCCTTGAGTCGGGGGAACCGCGGAATGACCAACGCGATAGCGCCGAGCAGTTTCCAGATCCCCAGGATGACCAGGAAATATAGAGGATAGCCCAACCGTTCGATGAGGCCGCGAACCTGGGGCACTCGTAGGATATCCCATACGCCTCCCAAAGCCAGTTCGGAGACGACCAGAGCAGTGGTGACCCAGTAAGCAATGATGCGAGAGCGCGAACTGAAGGTGGGACTGGCGAGGTCAGTCATGGCGTTGTCACGAAGAGCACGGCCTCGTTCCTCAATATTATATTAACGAAGCGCGAAACGCAGTAGACGGCAAACTTCGCGGTGAAGGTTTAACGGGACTGAATTTTTTGGCTCGAAATGCGCGAGGCATGCTGATGTCGGCCACATCGAGGACTTCGAAAAACTACTCGTATCTCAGTGCGATCATCGGGTCGACACGCATTGCGCGGCGCGCCGGAATGTAACAGGCAAGCAGAGCGATGCCGATCAGAAGAATTGCGACGCCTACGAACGTCATCGGATCGGTCGGCCTCACACCGTAAAGCAGCCCTGCCATCAGGTGCGATACGATCACCGATCCCACCAGTCCCAGCGCGGCGCCCGCCATCGCCAGTCCCAGTCCCTGGCGCAGAACCATCGCCATGATCTTCCCCCTCTGCGCCCCCAGCGCGAGGCGAATGCCGATCTCCTGCGTGCGCTCGCTCACGAGATAGGAAATCACCCCGTAAATTCCCAGCGCCGCCAGCAGCAACGCCGTTATCGCGAAGGCCGCCACAATATCCATCGAGAACCGTCTCTGCTCCAGCGACGCCGACACCGCATCGTCCAGCGTCTTCGCCCCATAAACCGGCAGTTCCGGATTCACTGACTGCACCATCGCGCGCACCTCTTCCGGGATCGCGCTCGCATTCAGGTCTCCACGCAGAAAGATGGCCAGCTCCTTGGGCGTCTCCTGGTACAGGCTCAGATAGATTTGCGGAACGCTCGCGTTCGCCAGCGACTCGGTTCGAGCATCCGCGATCACCCCGACGATCGTGATCCAGGTCTTGCTCGCACGTTGGCCAACCCCAGCCCTCCCACGGCCAACCTTCAGCCGCTTCCCAAGCGGATCCTCGCCCCGCCAGTAAGTCTCCGCCATCGCCTGGTTGATCACGGCGACCAGCGGCGCATTCTCGTCGTCGCCGTCGTTGAACAGACGGCCCCGCAACACCGGAATCTCCAGCAAATGAAAATATTCCGGCGTAACCTGCGACCGCTCCACCAAAGGCGGCTGCTTGCTCTGTGTCTCGCGTCCTTCCACGATCAGCGCGCTCGGGTTGCGGTCGTGGTGCAGCGGAATCGACGGCTCCCCTCCCAGCGCCGCCTCCTGCACTCCCGGCAGCAACCGGCTGCGCCGCAGCAATTCGCGCGCAAACACTGCCTCCTGAGCAGCCGTTCCATAAATGTCTGTCTTCGGATCGTTGGGGCTCGGCAGCCACAACTGAACCGACATCACATGTTGCGGATTGAATCCCAGCGGCGCCTTGTACAAATCCCAAAAACTGCGCAGCAGCAGGCCCGCGGCCACCATCAGCACCAGCGACAGCGCAAACTCCGTCACCACCAGCACGCGCCGCGTGCGCGTCTGCTCCGTGGAACCCTTCGACCCACGCCCCTCCACCCTCAGCGTACTTGCCAGATTCAACCGCCCTGCCTGCCTCGCGGGCGCCAGCCCGAAAATTACCCCGGCTGCGATCGAAGCCGCCAGCGCGAACAGCATCATGGCCCAGTTGATCGACAGCTCGTTCAGCCGAGGCAGGCTCTCCGGAATCAGCCGCAGCAAGAATCCCTTCATGCAGAACAGAATCACCAACCCCGCCACTCCGCCCAGCAGCGAAAGCAGCAGGCTCTCGGTCAGCAACTGCCGCACCAGGCGTTTGCGTGCCCCTCCCAGCGCCTGGCGCACCGCCATCTCCCGTGATCGCGCGCTGGCGCGTGCCAGCAGCAGATTCGCCACATTCACGCAGCCGATCAGTAGCACCAGCGCCACTGCGCCCACCAGCAGGATCAGCGACTGCCGAACGTTGCCCACCACGTTTTCCTTCAGAGGCACCAACCGCACCGTCCACTTGCTGTCGGCCGGATAATCGTCCGGAAATTGCTTCCGCAACGAAGCAGCCAACGCGTCCAGCTGGCTCTGCGCCGCTGCAACCGTTAGCCCCGGCTTCAGGCGCCCGACCGTTTCCAGGGGCAACCGCAAACTGCGGTTCGGGGCCTGAGCCGGATCATCCGAAAAACCCAACGCCGCCCACTGTTCCGTATTCCTCTCGCCCACGGTTCGCCCCTGGTCGCGAAAACCCGGCGGCATCACCCCGATCACCCGATACAAATCGTTGTCCCCCCGCAAACTTCTTCCCACAATGTGCGGATCGCTCCCGAAAGCCCGCTTCCACAACCCGTCACTGATCACCACATCCTGCGTGAACCCCGGCGTTTGATCCTGAGGATCGAACGTCTGCCCCAGCTCCGGTTTCACCCCCAGCATCGCAAAATACGCCGGCGACACCCCCTCATACTGCATCCGCGATGGCTGCGATACACCCGTCAGGTTCGCCGACCCGAAAATCTCCAGCACAACATACTGAAAAATTCCCGAACGCTGCAGATCCTTCCACTCCGGAATCGAGATGCCCGCGTCCGTAGCGCCCGCGCCAGGCAAATCGTCCTCGATGCGCACCAGCTCTTCCGGGTGCGGGTAGGGCAGCGGATGCAGCAGCGTCGCGTTGACCAGGCTGAAAATCGCCGTCGTCGCTCCGATGCCCAAAGCCATCGTCAGAATCGCAATGGCCGAGAAGCCCGGCGACTTCGCAAACATGCGCAGCGCGTAGCCCAGATCCTGAATCAGGTTTTCAAAGAACGGCAGACTCTGCTCCGCGTGGTAATCCTCTCTCACTGTCCCCACCCCTCCGAACTTCATCACGGCCTGCCGCCGTGCCTCTTCCACATTCATCCCCGCGCGCAGATTCTCCTCCGTCTGCAGGGCCAGATGCTCCTCCATCTCTTCCCGCAGCCGTTTGTCGTCTCGCCGCCCGGTGGCAAAGTTCTTGAGCCGCGCCAGAAACCTTCTAAGGAATCTCATGTCAAGTCCTCCGCCTTCACGGCGAAGAATCGTGCGATGATCGCCGCCGTTTGCTCCCAGTCCCGTGTTTCGGTCTCGAGCAGCTTTCGTCCCGACCGTGTCAGGCGATAGAAACGCGCCCGGCGGTTGTTTTCCGAGGCGCCCCACTCGGACGAAATTGCGCCCTCCTGCTCCAGCTTCAGCAGGACGGGATACAAAGTGCCTTGGTTCACGGCCAGCAGATCCCCGCTGATCTGCTCGATCCGCCGCGCGATCCCATAGCCATGCAGTGGACCGAGCACATCGAGCGTCTTGAGGGCCATCAGCGCCAGCGTTCCCTGCAGAACATCCGCTTTTTCAGTCGTAGAGTCGCTCTTTGGGTTTCCCACAGGGAATCATCATGTCGCACTTCCTTTTGGAAAGCAACAGGTAATGATCCGAAAAACCCGGAATGTTCGCAACTTTCATGGTTTTCGGACGATTTGCTTCCGCGAACGAAGGAACAGCGTCGTGTGCGGATAGCCGGGAATCCTGTGATCAGAACCTGCCACTCCAGCTCAGTTCGCGGTAAATCGCCAATGCACTCATCGTCCCGAATGTTTCTACGGGGCGACGCACGGAAACGGGGAGATTCTTTGGGGCCGGTCTGGTTAACTAGAGTGACCCCAGATAAGGATGCTTAATGGGTATCGAGCCACCTCCGAATATTCGACACGGTATCCTCGTAGAACGTCTTGTAAAGACCGTGCGACACGTAGCCGATATGCGGCGTCGCCAGTACGTTGTCCAGCGTGCGGAAGGGGTGATCCGGAGGCAGCGGCTCAGTGTTGAATACGTCGATCGCCGCGCCGGCGATTTGCTTGTTCTTTATCACGCTGATCAAAGCTTGCTCTTCCACGATCGGCCCGCGCGACGCATTGATCAACCAGGCCGTTGGCTTCATTCTCTCCAGCTCCGCGGCCCCTACCAGGCCGCGCGTACGGCTGCTCAACACCAAATGGATCGTCAGGACGTCGGCCCGCTCGAACAGTTGGTCCTTGGAAACCAGGATTGCGCCCGCGGCCTTGGCGGCTTCGGGCGTCATGTTCTGGCTCCAGGCAATCAGATTCACTCCAAAAGCGCTCCCGATCCGCGCGACCTGCGATCCAATCCGCCCAAGTCCCAGAACGCCCAGGGTCTTTCCGTGGAGATCCATGCCCACTGTTTGCTGCCAGCCGCCGGATCGGACGGAGTTGCTCTCCGTCACGATATGTCGCGCGGAGGCCAAGATCAGCGCCCAGGTAAATTCGATCGTCGGGTGCGACCTGTAGCCCGTGTGAACCACTGCGATCCCATGATCGCCCGCGGCGGCCACATCGATCGACGCGTTTCCAGATCCCGTCGAGGCAATGAGCTTGAGATTGGGAAGGCGCTCAATGACGTTGCGGGGCAGCGGACTCCGCTCGCGCATGACACAAACGACATCAAAAGGCAGCAACCGCTCAATCAAGGTGTCCGGATCGGCGAGGTGGTTGTGAAATACGGCGATGTCCGCTCGATCGCGGAGCACCGGCCAGTTGGCGCTCTCAAGCGCCACATTTTGGTAATCGTCCAGAACAGCGATCTTGTACTTCTTCATTGGCATCCATCCCGCGGTGATTGGATTCGGCCAGGCACGAAGGCTCGGTCTACCGAATCGTCAGTTTGTTTGTCAGGGTTTAACATTAGCCTTCGCGCCCCGTTCAAGTGCCAAGAGGAGGTCGGCGGATGGGAATCTTTCCTTCATGGTGTTGATAAAGCTATCCGAATCTTTGGCTTTTTTAAGTTCTTCTTCAAAAGCAAATAAATAGGTTTCCGTAAAATCTACGGCGGCACTCGGGTCAAGGGGAGCTCCAACCGTGCTATGTCCAGGGATAACAACCGAAGGTTTTAATTCTCTGATTTTCTGTAATGAGTTCAACCATTTTCCTCTAGCCTTGCTGTCCGTTTCTGCGGTGTAAACATGCATGTCATTGAACAAGACATCGCCAGCAATGAGGATCCTCTGCCCAGAAATCCAAAGCATCGTGTTCTCATCGGTGTCGCCTTGGATGTTTTTAAGGACCTCTATTCTTGAGCTTTCAAATTCAATAAAGTTGCCGTCGAATTTTTCAATACCAACAACCTGAGAGGTTGCACCTGAACCCAGGATCTTTTTCCATTTATCTACTTTCTCTTGATAGACCTTGTTGATTCGATCCGTTACCGCAGAATTCGCGATAATCCTCACTCCCGGGTATGCCTCCTTAAAAACCTCCAGACCAAGAAAATGATCCGCGTGCTCATGCGAGATGTAGATTATAGACAGCGGCTTTTTAGTTTCTCTGATTTCCTGCAATACTCTTTCCGCATTGGTTTTTGTCAGCTGCGCATCGACCAACATCACCTCATGTTCTCCCTCGATAATGACGGAGTTAGTCCAAAACTGATCGTCGGGGGAGGTGAACACCTTGATTGAAAAACCGTGCTGAGCACCCGCAAATGCAGATGGCCACGAAGTTAGAAACAAGAGACTGATCACCGCTGAACCAACAGCAAGACGCTCCATAACTTCCCCTATCTTGATTATTCGCCAATGATGGGTACGAATTCGACGCCCACAAAATGCATCCGGCCATTGGGTGTGGTCGTAAAGGCAGTTGTTCGCAGCTAAATCCAGCGGCAAAGTAACCGCCAATGGCCGGGTCCACCAATTCCGAGGGTCCCAACTTGACCCGCCGGCTTACCACGCAGCATTACTACTTTTGCGATGAAGGCGCGTGCTCGTTCCATCGATCGGTAAATACAACCGGCACCCAGCTATACCCACTCCCCTCCTTGCGCAAGCGGCCCACGGGAGGAAATACTGACGAATGCGGACCCGCGATCAAAACATCCGCGCCCGCGAGCTTAGGCAGCAATTGATTTCGTGTCGCTGCAGCCGCAGCCGGGTCGATGTCGAAGACCGCCGTGACCTCGGGATGCGGGAACTGGACGCGCTGCGCATGGATGGTGTCGCCCCAAAACAGGATTTTTTGTCCCATTGACGAAAATTCATAGCCGGTGTGTCCGGGAGTATGACCAGGCAGCGGGACGAGTTGCATGCCGTCGACGATTGTCTCGGAGCCAGTAAACGTGTGCCATTTGCCGGCCTTGATGTACGGCGCGGCGATGGCTTGCGCACTCTGGAAGAACGGTTGCGCATTCTTCGGCGCCTTGGCAGCGATTTCCGGCGACAACCAAAAGTCGCTTTCGGCCTTCGCGACGTAAACATCGGCATTTGGAAAGACGCGCTTTCCGTCCTGAGTGGTCAGGCCACCGACGTGATCGGAATGGAGGTGGGTAACCAAAACGACGTCGATTTCTTCCGGCGTGTAGCCTGCGCTACGGAGGCTGCCCACCAAGCGCCCAAGTGCTCCTCCACCCCACCACGTGCCGGCACCCGCATCGACGAGGATTAGTTGCTTGCCGGTGTTGACCAGGAAGCCGCTATCAACAACATCCAGCACGTGCGGATCTTCGTTCAGTCCCTTGACAACACCGTCCATCGTCGCCTTCGTTCCGTCCAGCCATTGCGGATCGAATGCACGGGTGCCATCGTATAGGGCCGTCACTTCGAGGTCGCCGACTTTCAGTCGGTAGAAGCCCGGCTGCTGATCATGGTGCTGGGGTACGGCAGCCAGAGCCGCGTTCGGAACGGCGACAAGGCCGGCCAGCGCAGCCAGCAGAGCGGCGACGAAGCGCATCGACTTTCTCTTGAACACGTTCGTACTCCTGACAACAGGTGAACCCATAGCACTACCTCCCTTGATTTTGACTTCGTAATCTCCGTCGGCAACGATGACTCCCGGCTCGTACTTAAGTGTTGGCGGCAGGTTCCTGATCAGCCCGAGCAGCCCACCCCGACCCGCGGGGATGTGGGCACTGTGCTGAATGTAATTTGGAGACCACAAGCGCTCCGCAGCCTTGTAATCGCGCCTGTTGAATAGAGCCTGAAAGGCCTCAAGCACGATTGCTTTATCCCGTTCTGACGTTGTGTTGCTCATTGCTTCTCCCACATTCGTAAAATCCCAGTCCACATCTACGCTGGTTAGATTACGGTCATACTCCAATAGTTGCAAGGATATTTGGATTTTTTTGATGTGACGAATAATTCTTGAACAAAGGGCGTGCCTGCGGTATGGTCGTTCAGCACCCAATGTACAAGAGTATGAGCATACTCCTAATGTATGCGCGGCGAGGAAGACGAGGATGCGGGCCGCGGGATACCCGCGTAGCTTTTGGGTCGTACACTAAGTGATATGCCAAAGAAAACCAAAACTCACACTCACGCCAGGATTCTGAAAGTCGCGGCGAGGAGATTCCGTGAACTCGGCCTCGACGGTATTGGTGTGGCCGATGTGATGAAACAGGCTGGCGTGACCGTTGGAGCTTTTTACAAGCACTTCAAATCGCGTGACGAGCTTGTGGTCGAGGCGCTGGGCACGGCATTCAAGGATCTCGACGCTTGGGAGGAGCATGCTGAAACGCTGGCTCAGGCGTTGGAGAACTACCTCACCGAAGCTCACCGTGATAACCCTGGAGCAGGTTGTGCCATGGGAGCGTTGCTAGGGGACATGAGCCACGCAAGCAAATCGGCAAAGACGGTTTACACCGCCCGCGTTAAGCGCAGCTTGGTGTTTACCGCCGGCCTGTTGCCATCCGAAGAGAATGCCAACAAACGGGGCCGCGCATTGCTCATCCTCAGCGGTCTGCTGGGGGCGATCAATCTCTCTCGGGCCGTCTCGGACCCGATCCTATCGCGCGAAATTCTCGACCAGGTCCGCCAGCAGCTTGTCGATGTAACCGCGGGAAATGCGTTATCAAAACGCGGTGCCGGGTTGAAGCAACAGGAGCCGAACCAATCCACCTCGTAAGATTCCGTCAGTCCCTCGACGGGATACGCCATGATTCCGAAGGAATATCAGAAATCCCATCTGGCGCTCGAACTCAAAGCAGGGAAAAAGCGGCTCGAAGGCGCGCTTCACGTCTTGAGCGTCGAGCCATGCGAGAGGGCCGGGGGCACGCGGTCGGGTTCGGTAACACCTAAATCGCCGCTGCGGCTTGCGAGCGGCATGTGGGAAGATCGTTAGACGGAAGGCCGCGAGATGAAGAACCCGCCGTGCTTTTTCAACGCCCTCCCGGACAAGTTTCGTACCATTACGCCACACATTATAAAAGGGCGCCCCTTTGGTGTAGGTTTTGAGTGCTTGGCTCATCCCTACGGAAAGGAACACCCTCTATGACTAGCACTAAATATATCGGCTTGGACGTGCATAAGGAAAGCATTTCGATCGCAGTTCTGAATTCTGCCGGCAAGGTGGTGATGGAATGCACCGCGGGTGGACCGCTACGCGATTTCTACAAGGCTTTGCTGGCTAAGGGAAGGAAGCCCACGATGGCGCGCTTGACCTTGGCGAGGAAGATTGCCGCGATCACGTTGATCGTTTGGAAGAAAGGGGTACGTTTCGACGCCAACTATTTGAAACAACAAGCAGCTTGAGCGTCTCTGGCAGAGAGTCCGTTCCACCTGGGGAACTATTCCTGGCGGTAGCTGTCGGGTTCTTGAGACGCTCGGATTCGAGGGGAAGTATCCACCGGAGAAGTCAGGCCCGTGCTTCAAACACGCGAGTCTCCGATTTCACCCTATGCCCTCTCGGACAATCCAAGAAAGCCATAGGCCACGAGTCTCAGATAGGACCATGCGTTGCCACTCATAAAGTGGATAACTGTCAGGCTTGATGTTTCAGAAACGAATGGCGCCGTCACAACAGGGAAATGGAACCACAGGAAGGAAGAAGGATCTCGTCGTTTCGTGTGACGAAACGAAGCACGAAACGATGTCGCCTGAGCAAGACCACTCCATCACGAGTGCACGTTCAAACGGATGGGCTGAATGCCGAGACAAAAAAAGTGTCGGCACCGAGCCGACGGGGAAGAATGTCTCTTGACATTCCCTTTTATAGGACTTCTCCGGTAACCGCTATTCGATTGTGAAGATGGCGGTGCTGCATGGGGGTACTGTGGTCAGCGGAGTCTGTCGCCTGTACCTCCAAGCGATAGTCGCTTTTGGGCAGTTGGGCGATCGGCAAATCGCTCGCGAACGAGAGGACTGTGCTACCTGGCCGTTCGTAGGAGGCGGCGTCGACCGCCGCCCCTTCATGTGCCTATTGTCCCTATGAGCGTCAAGGTCCCGGTGGCACTATCAATGCTGTACATCGAGACGCTGTTCGAGCCGGAATTCGTCACATAGGCGAACTTACCGGACGGATGGATGGCTATCGAGGTAGGAGATACCTCCGTAGCTATCGTTCCTATGGGCGTTAAGCCCCCAGTCGTGGCATCGATGGTGTACATCGAGACGCTACCGTCAGTGTCATACCCCGTCCAATTTGCCACGTAGGCGAACTTGCCCGCAGGATCCACAGCTACGGAGACAGGGTCTGTTCCGGTGGCGATCGACCCTATAGATATTAAGGCCCCGGTCGTGGCGTCTATGCTGTACATGGAGACGTCGTTCGAGTCGGAATTCGTTACGTAGGCGAACTTACCGGACGGATGGATGGCTATCGAGGTAGGAGATAGCCCGGTATCTATCGTTCCTATGGGCGTTAGGCCTCCGGTCGTGGGGTCGATGGTGTACATCGAGACGCTACCGTCAGTGTCATACCCCGTCCAATTTGCCACGTAGGCGAACTTGCCCGCAGGATCCACAGCTACGGAGAGAGGGTCTGTTCCTGCGGCGATCGTCCCAATAGACGTCAAGGCCCCAGTCGTGCTGTTGATGGTGTACATCGCGACGTTGAATGGAACACCACCGCCCCCATTCGCCACATAAGCCAACCTGCCGGATGGATCCACGACCACCGACGAGGGAAGGCACAATCCCGGACAATTTCCGTTTATCGTTCCTGTGGAGGTTAATGCCCCGGTCGTGGCGTTGATGGTGTATATCGCGACGCTGCCATCAGCGCCATCCCCATAATCGTACACATCCCCCGCATTTGTTATGTAGGCGAACCTGCCTAAAGGATCCACGGCCACGGACCCGGCGTTGACGCCGGAACCGTAGTAGACACCGTAGCCGTATGTTGACACCGGTGGTCCTATGGACGCTAGGGCCCCGGTGGTGGGGTTGATCGTGTACATGGACACGTAACCACCATCGCCATCGCTGCCGCCATCAATTACATAGGCGAACTTTCCAGTAGGGTCCAGTGCGATTGACTGCGGATCAACAGATCCTGTCGTGATGGTGAAGGTCAACGCGTTCGAGCTACCCCCGCCAGGTCCAGGGTTGAAGACTGTGACCGCGGCTGTCCCGGCCGCGGCAATGTCACTCGCCGAAATCTGAGCAATGAGTCCGTTAACGCTGCCATTACTCATGGTCGGCCGGTCGCTGCCGTTCCAGCGCACGACTGAACCGGTCACAAAACTTGACCCTGGATAAGGCCCAACTACCAGCAACTGAAAGGAGGGTTCTCCTGCGGGAACGCCGCTTGGATCGAGAACACTGATCGTCGGGACGGAGCTAGGGCCGCCGCTGGTAATGGTGAAGTTAATCGCATTGGAGGTGCCACCGCCGGGAGCGGGGTTGGTCACTGTCACGGGCGGCGTGCCGGTTGAGGCGATGCTGGCCGCAGCGATGGTCGCAGTCAATTGCGTGGAGTTGACGAACGTGGTGGCGGGCGCCGACCCTCCGAAGTTGACCATAGAGCCTGCGACGAAATTACCCCCATTGATCGTGAGCGTGAAAACCGCACCACCAGCAACGGTACTGGTGGGCAAGATTGTGGTGATTGTTGGAGTGGGATTAGATTCGCTGGATACGGGCTGATTAATCAATGACTTACTCGTGCCGCCCCCGCATCCAACAAGGAATACAAGGTTCACGATTCCTAAAATCACGAGCTTTCTCTTTGCCGCTGCTTCGCTCTTCATGGCTCATTCCTTGCATGGCCGACTCCTTTGCTATTTGTTCGGTCATGGACTGTCCCGAGTTCGCCGACATTGGCGCGAGAGCGCTTGCGGCGCAATGGTCAGGATATGGTCTGTACCTGTTTTTTGTCTGATCGTGCGGCTCTTTGAATTTAGGGGAGTTGCAGTGAGCCCCGGCACATATTCCTTTGGCCTTAAGTAATTGGTGATAGACTGCCGCGACGTTCAGAACCCTGCTATGGAAGCTCCTGCCCGAACCCACAGGACTCGCTTCGGCGCCTTCGAAGTGGACTTGCGTGCGGGCGAAGTGTACAAGCATGGCATCCGTCTGAAGCTTCAGGACCAACCCTTCCAGGTGCTCGCCGTTTTGCTGCAGCACGCAGGTGACGTGGTTACCCGCGAGGAACTCCGTCAGAAACTCTGGCCCGCGGACACCTTTGTAGACTTCGATACCGGGCTGAACAGCGCCATCAAGAAACTGCGCGACGCCCTGGCCGATTCCGCCGAGGAACCCCGCTACATCGAGACCCTTCCCCGCCGTGGCTACCGCTTCATCGCTCAGGTCGAAAACGGCGATCTGCCCGCTCCGGTTCCCATCGAAAAACGCCTCGCGACCGTTCCCCCGCTCGGGCCAAAGCCTGAACTCTCTAACAAACACCGCCTCTTCATGGCAGCTGGCGTCGCCGTCTTCCTCATTCTTGCCGCCCTCGTGACGTGGCGCGTCTTCTTCGCTCGGCCCCCGCTGACCGGGAGCGATGTCATTCTTCTCGCGAGTTTCGTCAACAAGACTGGCGATCCGATCTTTGACAACTCCCTCGATAAACCCCTCGAAGTCAAACTTACCGAATCCCCATTCCTCAGCCTTCTTTCAGAAGCGGACGTCGCCTCTACCTTGCGGATGATGCGCCGCAATCCCGACGAGCGCGTGACTCTGGATCTGGGCGTCGAAATCTGCAAACGCCGTGGGCTGAAGGCCTTCGTCGTGCCGGAAATTGCCGCGCTCGGCGGGACCTATGTCATCACCTTGGATGCAATTGATGCGCACAACCAAAAACTCATCGCGCGGCAGCAAGTCGAGGCAAACAACAAGGATCAAGTGGTCGCTGCCCTGGGCAAAGCCGGCTCGCAGTTGCGAAAACGGCTTGGCGAGGGTCTAAGCTCTCTCCAAAAATTTGACGCGCCCCTTGACCTTGCGACCACTAGTTCGCTCGAAGCTTTGCAAGCCTACCGCTCCGGGCTTACCCTCTACCGCTCCGGAAAGCGCGCGGAAGCCATCCCGTTTTTTGAAAGAGCTGTCGAACTCGACCCCCAGTTTTGCTCCGCCTACGACAAGCTCGGCAGAGCGCAACACAGCACAGGCCAAGACCAGGAGGCGCGGGCCAGCTTCGCGCGAGCCTTCGAGCTCAAGGATCGCCGCCTCACCCAGGAGGAAAATTTTCAAATTACTGCGCTTTACTATTCGGCCATTACCGGCAATCTCGAAAAAGAAGCCCCTGTCGTCCTTTTGTACCGCCAAATCTACCCGCGCAGCGTGGATGGCGCCAATCTTCTGGGCATCAACTATGCCAGCATGGGCAAAACAGAGGAGGCCTTGCAGGAGTTCCAGTGGGCTATCGCTCATTCTCCTGTGCCTTCCGCTCAGTACTACTCCAATGCGGCCCAGGCTCTGATCATCCTCGGCCGCTTTGACGACGCCAAGAAACTCCTCGACCAATGGCGCCAACAGGGTTCCCTCAGTCCGTTTCAGTTGACGATGCGTTACCGCATCGCTTTCATCGGGCACGATGCCGCTACCATGGACCGGCTTACTAGCGAAACTTCCGGCGAGGATGAGCCCTGGGTCCATCTCCAGATGCACATGGCATTCCTTCGCGGCGAAGTCGCAGCACTTCGTTCCCTAAGCGACGCACTGATTAGTCGTCAGAGGAAGGCCAACAAAAAGGAAGACGTTGCCTCGGAGCTCGCCCTCCAGGCCGACGACGAGGCCTACCTTGGAAACTATGACTTAGCCCGCAAACTGTGCGCCCAGGCCGACGAAGCCGGGAATAATAGCGCTTCCGGACTTTCTCTGTGCTCGCACGCTCTCGGGCAGGCCGCGGACACATCCGCCGCAGAAGCACTCGCCGCGAAGCTGAATGAACTCTTCCCCGAGGACACTTTCCGGCAGAAGGTCCTCCTTCCCGTCATTCACTCCACCATCCAGCGAGCGCGGGGAAATCTCAGGGCCGCGGTGGACTTACTCTCTCCCGTCACGCAGTTTCCGAATGTCGTGGTCTTCTACAATCGAGCTCGTGCTTATATGGCCGCGGGAGATCAGGCCAAGGCCGTCGCCGACTTCCAGACCGTCATCGACAACCCGGGTTGGCCGGGCTGGGAAACCTTTAAGCCGCTTTCGCAACTCGGCCTCGCGCAGGTCTACGCTAAACATGGCGACTCCGAAAAAAGCCGCAAAGCCTACGATGATTTTTTCGTCACTTGGAAGAACGCGGACCCGGACATCCCGATACTCCGCCAAGCGAAAGCCGACTACAAGAAACTCAACGGCACCGAATCTGCCGCTGCTACACCATTAGGGAAAATGCAATAGCCCTGTCTTTCTAAGGTACTTCCCTAATGGAATCGCCGGAAGTTTGAAACACGCCTTTGTTCGCGCTGAAGAGGCTAATCAAGGGTCGGACAACATGATGGCGAGTGTAGAGTAAAAACGATCTCGAATCCTTGACGTCAACTCCCGTTTAGTTTGAATCTATCTGAAACAGGAACCACGGCTGAGAGGCCAACACACGCGGCGAAGAATCAGAAAAGACTTACACCCGCGCTCCTCCGTAGCGCGTCGGGAGAGCTCTCGCCCTCTTGACAAAGACCTATCATGGAAGTCGCTTTACCGGACAAAAGCCGTACTGGGACTCTGTCTTTCGTATTGCTGCAGATCGGGTACCAGGCAGGTTTCCACCGAGCCATCTAAGGGTGGCTAGCTGATACACGAACAGCCTAGGCACTAAGCACCTCTCCAAAATCACCTGAGATAGAAATAAATTCCGCAGAAAATTCGTAAGCGTCATCTCATGGCCGTCTGGACGAATTGAGAGTAATTAAGGATGCTGCCCGTTGTGGGCACATCGATAAGTGTCCACGAAGGGATAGATGGACACTTCCGAACAGACGACGCTTGAGACAATCAAGCAGACGAAAAGGCGACGGCGATCGCTCGAAGAGAAGCGCCGAATCGTCGAAGAGACCTTAGAGTCTGGCGCGTCAGTAGCACGAGTAGCGCGACAGCACGCGGTCAATGCCAACCAGGTCTTCTACTGGCGCAAAAAGTATCGTGAAGGAAGGCTGGGTAAAGGTCGCTCCAGCAATCTCCTACCTGTAACTGTCTCGGACATTCCCTGGAGTAAACAAGTTCGTGGTGCTTCGTCGCGAGGCCCTTTGGGGGCCATAGAAATTAAACTGCCGAAGGGCCAACTTCGCATCACTGGTAGTGTCGAAGCAGAATCGCTGCGTATCGTGTTGGAGTGTTTGCTCGGATGATCGGACTGCCCAGCGGGACAAGCATCTGGATCGCCGCGGGGTTCACGGATCTGCGGCGTG
Source organism: uncultured Acidobacteriota bacterium (assembly GCA_963833345.1). GTDB lineage: Bacteria > Acidobacteriota > Terriglobia > Acidiferrales > UBA7541 > Acidiferrum. The sequence goes on from CAWHXI010000002.1 coordinate 6,254,144, forward strand.
GTTTTACAGGGCTGAGTGGCATGGTACAGACGACACTTCAGGAGAATCCGTTTTCTGGTCACGTGTTTGTTTTTCGTGGACGGCGGGGAGATCTGATCAAGATGTTGTGGTGGGACGGCGATGGGCTTTGTCTTTTCGCGAAGCGGCTCGAGCGTGGACGCTTTATCTGGCCGCAAGCGACAAGCGGAACAGTGTCGCTTACACGAGCGCAGTTATCGATGTTGCTGGAAGGGATCGATTGGCGGCGACCGGTACGCACGCAAACGCCGCAGCTGGCGGTGTAAGCAGAAATTATCAACAATTGATTTGCCATGAATTTAGTTGCTTGGCATACTGCGCGCAAGATGAGTGAGCGCGCCGCCCTTCCTGATCTCGATACCCTAAACCACGAAGCATTGAAGGTCTTGATCGTCGCACAGCACACGCAAATTCTTTCCAAAGACGAACAACTGGCCTCGCGAGACGAAGAGATCGAGCGGTTGAAACTGTTGATCGCTAAGCTGCGGCGAATGGAGTTCGGGCGCAAATCGGAGAAGTTGGACCGACAGATCGAGCAGTTGGAGTTGCGGCTGGACGAACTGGAAGCGAGCCGAGCAGAGAAGATCGCTTCAAGTTCCGCTACTCCGACGGCTGCGCCGGTTGTGAATCAAACGGCGAAACGTGCGCGGCAGCCACTGCCGGCGCATCTGCCACGTGAGACGCGCAAGGTTCTGCCGAAGCCGGAAGCATGTCCAGACTGCGGCGGCAAGTTGAAACAACTCGGTGAAGATATCTCGGAAACACTGGAGTATGTACCGGAACATTTCAAAGTGATCCGGCAGGTTCGGCCGAAGCTGGCTTGTGCGTGCTGTGACAAGATCGTGCAAGCGGAAGCAGCGAGTCGTCCGATCGCGCGGGGGATGGCGGGTCCTGGACTTCTGGCCCACGTGTTGGTTTCGAAATACTGTGACCACTTGCCGTTGTATCGGCAGTCGGAGATTTATGCGCGCGAAGGAGTCGAGCTGGATCGCTCGACCATGGCGGAGTGGGTCGGCGGATGCAGCCGGTTACTGGCGCCCTTGGTAGAGGCCTTGCGACGTCACGTGATGAGCGCCGAGAAGTTGCACGCGGACGATACCCCGGTGCCGGTGCTGGCACCGGGGAATGGCAAAACAAAAACGGGGCGACTGTGGACCTACGTACGGGATGACCGGCCCTGGGGAGACCAGACACCGCCAGCGGTGTGGTTCGCCTACACGCCGGATCGCAAGGGCGAACATCCGATAGCGCACTTGAGGGAGTTCACGGGCACGCTGCAGGCGGATGGATACGCGGGGTTTGAAGCGGTTTATAAAGGTGGACGGGTGAAAGAAGCCGCGTGCATGGCGCATGTTCGCAGGCCGTTCTACGAACTGTACGAGGCTCACAAGTCTGCGGTAGCGAAAGAAACCCTTGAGCGGATCGCGGCCTTGTATGCCATCGAGGAAGAGATCCGGGGCCGTTCCGCCGAGGAACGGCGCGAGGTCCGGAATGCCCGCAGCCGGCCGTTGCTGGAATCGCTGAAGCAGTGGTTCGAAGAGACCTTGGGCAAGTTATCGACGAAATCTGATACCACAAAAGCGATTCGCTATGCGCAGGGGTGCTGGGACGCGTTAATGCGCTTCTGCGACGATGGCCATCTGGAGATCGACAATAATGCAGCGGAACGTTCGTTGCGCACTGTCGTTTTAGGTCGGAAAAATTATTTATTCTGTGGATCGGATACTGGTGGCGAACGGGCAGCGGCGATCTATGGCCTGATCGGGTCTGCAAAACTTAACGGTCTCAACCCTGAAGCGTACTTGCGCGAAGTGCTTTCACGCATCGCTGATCATCCCATTAACCGCATCGAGGAACTGCTGCCATGGAACCTCGCAGCGGAACTTGCCGTAAAATCAAGCCGCGCTGCATAGTCAACTACCGTTCCTCAAAGCGTAGCTATGAAGAAAACGTACACGGATAAACAGGGCCAATACCTGGCCTTCATCTATTACTACAGCAAAATCCACGGATGCTCGCCCTCAGAGGCCGAAATGCGGCAGTACTTCCGAGTCTCTCCGCCAGCCGTACATCAGATGGTCTTGACACTCGAAGAGCACGGGCTCATCGCGCGAACGCCCGGGCAGGCCCGATCAATCCATCTGCTGATCTCGCGGGACGAGCTACCCGACTTGGTTTAGAGGTGATAGCCAAGAACCCTAGGCAGGATTTCGACCAACCAGGCTGTCAAGACGGTCTGCGGTTGACGCTTACGAAAATTCTGGACGTAGCGTGATTGCATCGTACAACAAAATAGCTGGGCAGACGCTCAGCGATGGGAGCCCTCTCTCCATGTAGGGTGTCTGCTGTCGGCTATAAGTTGTGCAAGCGAGGGATCGGGTGGCAAACAAAATGACGATGCTCTCGCATGGTTTACGTAATAAGTCCTGTGACTATGAAAATGCTAGAACCAAATAAAGCTAAATAAGGTTCCCAATGGATGTTCTCTCAGAGCTTGTAGCCCCGAAGTTTTGGCGCTGAGTACCTCCTTGTGCACCCATTTTTTAACTACTCCGTCAAAAGTTCCTGAAGCTGTTGGAGGTCGGAAGTAGGTGCATCGGAGACGGCGCAGAATTCTATTTTGCCTTTTCGCCAATCAATCCATTGATAGCCTTGCTGCGAGCCCGTACGAGGAGAGGTGTCTTGTTCACGGGTAGGCCAAACGAAGACATTGACGAGATGTTCTCTGCTGGCATAAACGAGTGCGGCGACAGTGCGACCTTGAACGACATCTACCCGACCGCCCCGCAGCGAGAAGCCGTAGTCCGCGAAATCGCGGACTGGAAAAGCAAATTTGACCCTTCCCTCGAACCAAGCTTTTACGGCCTGCGGATCATTGGAATGGACGTTAGTTATTTGGCCCGGCACCAACGAGCGCTGGTGAGCATCCACAATCCCCACTGCGAATTGTGCTTGATAGTCCTCCGCCCGGTGGAACGCGGGGATGACCCGCCACACGACAAGTGCGACAAGGAGGAGAGCGGCGGCAGCTAACCACCGCCAGGATAAGAGTGGGGATGGGGCGGTCGTGGGCGCGATGGGACGAAGATCGGTGCGAATCTTTTTCCTGAGCGCGGCCGGCGCGGGCTCATAGAGTTGCGCTACCTGTAATTGCCCACTTAGCAAGTCCAGGTCCACGAGTTCAACGGCGCAGTGGACGCAATGTTGGAGGTGGAGTTCGAATTCGGCAGCGCTAGAATCACCAAGCTCCCCGTCGAAATAGCCGTGAAGATGGGAGTCGGCAAAGTCACACCTCACGGGTGGCCTCCTTGTGAAAGGAGTTTGCCAGCAGAGACTGCAACTGGCGGCGGGCACGGGAGAGCGAGGACATCACTGTACCGATGGGAATGGAGGTAATCGCTGCGATCTCCTTGTAGGAACAGCCTTCGAGCTCTCGAAGGACAAGAACTTCGCGGAAACGCGGCGGCACGGTTTCCAGGGCGCGGTTGAGGCGCTCCCGACCTTCATCGGCGATCGCGATGGATTCGGGAGTGGCAACGGGCTGCAGGTGCAGTTCTTCGACGAATTCGACAATCAGTTCCCTCGGGCGATTTTTTTCCAGCCAGGAGTAACACGTATTGCGCACGATCTGTAGTAGCCAAGCGCGCGCATCTCCACCGTGAAAGCCGCGGAAGAAACGGCACGCGCGAAGTAAGGCTTCTTGAGCGGCATCTTCCGCATCCTCGCGGCTGCGCAACAACCACCGCGCGAGGTTGAAAGCAGCGTCGGCATGGGGCAGCACAAGCTGTTCGAAGCGCAGCCGGTTTTCGGCATCCAAATCGTTCAAAGGTTTCCCTCGATCAGTGATGCTTCCCATGTAAGAACCGGAGGAAGGACGATTTTATTCTCGCCAATCGGTCTCTTGTGACGAAGAAGCAAAGAGGGACGTGAGCCCGGATGAACTTGGAATAAGGGAGGCGTTGTCACGCTCTGAATGAACGCAAGCACGTTCACTGGCGGCGTTCCGCCGTCACGCTCACTTGCTCAGGCCAGCCTCTCGGCTCTACATGCAACTTTTCGCCGGCATCGGTTTCGCCAGCAAGCGGCGGAACAGCAACTTCGATGATGACCATCACGACGTCCTCGTCACCCTACAATCCAGCAGTGCGGATGGCGAAGAACTCCACCGGAGGCATTTTTGCTGCAGTTCTTCCGATACCGGCGCTAGGGTTTCTGGGCTTTCTGGTTGTTGGAAAAGGCGGCCGACAGCGCCTCCTTGGGAGAAAACGGTTCCAGTACCTCACTGGCAGCCTCGCGCTCCTCATCGTCGTAGGTGCCCTCCTTGCGGCGGGCGGGTGCGGTTACAACGCGAACAGCGCCGGAAACGGCACCCAGCGAGGAACGACCACCGTGATGATCACGGGGACCTCGGGCAGTCTCTCTCACTCAACCTCGGTCACTGTAACCGTTCAATAACTAACAGCGGGGCCAGAGGTGTCGGCATCTTTGGCCTCGTATTTCCTCACCCTAAAACATCCGGCCACGCGGACCTGTGAGTGGAAGCAGGCCATCTTGAACCTCACCGCCCGCAAAACTCACTCGAATTTCGAAACCGAACGGAAGCTCGGTTTCGAAGAACACAAATCGGAAAGAAGGAGAAAGAGATGAAGGAAAAGAGTGGCGTCTTCACAAGTGGTTCGAATCGACGTTCTTTCTTAAAGCGTGGAGCGGTGGCAGCAGGTGCAGCTACACTGGGCGCTGGGCTGGTCGCGGGCAAATCGTTTGCCTTCGATCGGGATCGAGAAGACAACGGTCCGGGAATTACCAGGGGCGACATCGCGATCCTCAGATTTTTGCAAGCATTGGAACAGGTTGAGACCGATCTGTTGCAACAATACTCGGAACTCGGAGGAATTCAGGACAACGAAGTCAGCGGAGTCAACGGCGGAAACGTGCCGTACACGCAGGCCCTGCTAATTCTTGACGGGGATATGGCGCAGTATATTCACGACAACGCCGACGACGAAAACAGCCACGCTAGCTTCCTGGGGAAATACTTGGAATCGAAGGGAGCTGAGCCGGCTGACCTGAGCCAGTTCAGGACCTTGCCGAGCAGCAAGGCCGACGGAGCAAGGCAAGTCGGACGGCTCACCAACCTCACCCAACTCACCGTCGACACCAGCTTTTGGTCTCGGTACCGCAGCATTACAAATCCGGATTTCGATCCGAATGCGCCGTTTGTGCAAGCCGTCCCGAGCTTGAACGTCGGACAGCACACCGCTATCCCGAGAACCAACGATGATACGGCTGGCAGCGTCATCGATCCCAACAATCCTGCTAACTCCACCTTTACCGACCACCTGAAAGCGATTGCCTTTACGGCGGGATTCCACTTTGCGTTTATCGAACAGGGCGGGACGAGCCTGTATCCGGCGCTCGCTCAGCACGTCACCAATCTCGAAGTCTTGCGAATACTGTTGAGCATCGGGCCGAGCGAAACCATGCACTTCCAGACGTGGCAGGACAAAGCCGGCAATGCGACTCCGCTCACGGACTTCGATAAGATCAACAATTCGAGCGTGACGTTTACGACTCTCAGCGCCGCGCAAGGGGAAACGGATCCAGAATCCCTCAAGGGCGATACTTTGCAAGCGAACTTGATCATGCCGGAGCCCACCGACTTTCTGGACAAGAAGTTCGGCCCGGTGGCCATCATCCGCCCGACGTCAATTAAATTCGGCGGCGCGGTAGCCTCTGTTGTCAGCTTCGCTCAGGACGGACTCTTCCTGGACCCCAAGATGAAGAAAAACACTGGGCTCGTTGCCGTGCTCATGCAATTGGCTGAAGAAGCCGATGAGGCCCGCCGTCAACTTTAGGCCGTTGGGCAGACAGTTCATACCTTACCTTTCTTAACCGCGCGTTTAATGTAATGCGTCTGGGCCCAAGTCAATTCGACTTGGGCCCTTATCGCACCGATGGCGGATCCGTAAAACGGTTTTACATTTCCTAATTCTTTCCTGCCAATCAACCCAAACCAGCCACCCAGCGCCTGCAACCCAACACGTGGCGATTCAGCCCAGCCTGATCTTTCTAGCGTCCAAGCAGAGTCGCCTTCTCACAGACAGCCAGGCCACTCGCGAACCTGAAAACAGCGAGTGATGCGGTTTATGTTCCAAAACTCGGCCCCGCTCGACTATCTTGATACACTCGGGCCCAATGATTGAGGAAGGCGCAACGCACGTAGCCAGTTGTTGACATCGATCGATAAACTCTTTGACTCTTTCCCTTCGCTCAGGAATACTTAAACTCCCTTCCAGAATATCGCCCAGAGCTGCCAGTCCTCTCCTCCAGCTCACGGGAAACACAAGCCAGGATAGTCATTACGTGTGAGTCGGCCGCCACCTGCGCCTCTCGCGCTGACCCAACGTCAACCGACTCTCGGGCAAGGGAACGATGAAAACAAGAATCCATCCGATTTGTGCCGGAATGCCCACTCTCCCACCATTTTCGTGGAGAAGTATCCCGGTCCATTTCTTAGCGCTTCCCCAACAGACTGAGCATCGCGGAATAAGGCAGCGATGCACAATAGATGATCCCCGCAACCCACAGCCACGGTCTATCCAGTCTCCAGTGCATGCCGTGGACGAGCGAACGCCTCCAGGAGGCCAGGGATGCAACTGAGGTCGACGCGGCGCGGGAGGCAAGAGGCAACCCGAATCCTGATTGCCGACGATGATTTGATAACGCGGCGTCTATTGCAAAAAACGTTGGAGCGCGCAGGTTATGACGTTGTGGCTGTCGAGAACGGGCACAGGGCACTGGAGATTCTGTCCAGTCAAATTGGCCCGCGGTTGGCGCTCTTGGATTGGCTTATGCCAGGGCTCAACGGGCCCGAAGTCTGCCACGAGATACGCAGGCATTCCGAATATCCCTATATCTATATTATTTTGTTGACGGCGAAAGCATCCAAAGTGGACATCGTCGCCGGTCTCGAAGCGGGCGCAGACGACTACATCACGAAGCCCTGCGATGCCGAAGAACTGAAGGCGCGCTTGCGCTCCGGTGAACGCATTCTGAAACTGGAAGACAAACTGACCTACGATGCTCTTCACGACCCACTCACACAGTTGCCCAACCGCTCTTTCTTTCTGGAACGGTTGACCCTGTGCGTCAGTTGGGGAATGCTCCACCCGGATTATAAGTTTGCGGTGTTATCCATCGACATGGATCGCTTCAAAGTCGTGAATGATAGTCTGGGCATCTCCGCGGGCGACTGGCTTCTGGTGCAGATTGCGGACCGCCTGCTCGGCTCTATCCGACGGGATGACGCGCTATTGCGTACAGCGGAAGTTGGAGGAATGGCGGGTCAATCGGAGGAGGTCGGCATACTGGCGAGACTGGGAGGCGACAAGTTCACCATCCTGCTGGATAACATCAGGAACGCCAGCGAAGGAATTCGTGTGGCCGAACGAATTCAACAAAACATTCAAGAACCCTTTGATCTCGATGGCCAAGCGGTGTTCACCACCGCGAGTGTTGGCATTGCTTTTAGCGGGACTGGCTATAGCGCGGCGGAGGATATGCTCGGCGACGCGAATACCGCCATGGCCCGCGCCAAGACTCTCGGCAAGGCGCGCTATGAAATGTGCGATCCCTCCATGCACGCCACTGCTGCAGGCCGCTTCCGCCTGGAAACGGACCTTCGCCATGCTACCGAACGCCAGGAATTTCGCGTCCACTACCAACCGATCGTTTCCTTGCTTGATTTTCACATCACCGGCTTCGAAGCCCTGGTGCGCTGGCAGCGGCCGGAGTTTGGATTGGTGATGCCCGGCGGGTTCATCTCCGCCGCTGAAGATACCGGCCTGATTCTTTGGATAGGCAATTGGATTTTGCAGGAAGCTAGCCGCCAGCTGTGCGCCTGGAACTTGCAATTTCCATCCGCGCTCACCTTCACCATGGCCGTCAACATTTCTGCCAAGCAGTTTGCACAAGCCGATTTGGTAACCCAAGTCGGTCATATCTTGAGCGAGACCGGCCTTGCACCTGACAATCTGAGGTTGGAACTTACCGAAAGTGTGACCATGCGCGATGAAGAGCGCACGACTCGAATTCTCAGCGAACTCAGAAAATTGGGTGTGCGTTTGTGCATCGATGACTTCGGAACAGGATATTCGTCTCTGAGTTACCTGCGCCGGTTTGCGCTCGATATCCTGAAAATCGACCGCTCCTTCGTTTCCGACATGTTGATCAACAGCGAGAGCCTGGAAATCGTAAAAACCATATTGAGTCTTGGTGGCAACCTGGGAATGAAGGTCATTGCGGAGGGCGTGGAGACGCACGAACAGGCGAGCCAATTGAAATCGCTTGGGTGTGAGTTTGCCCAAGGGTATTTCTTTTCAAAGCCACTTGATTCGGCGGCGGTGGCGCGAGTCCTGGTGGCTTGTGAAGCCAACTCTTACACGCTTCCCCAAGAACCTTTTGGGCAGCTCGTTGCCCCAGTGAGGTGAGACGAAGATTAGCCCGTAGCCCGCTGGAAACCCACGCGAATCCCGGATTGACTCTGCGTTGGGCCGATATAAACTTAGAGTCCCTTCGAAATAAACCGGCACGCGGCTACAGGCTGCCCTCTTTCAGCCCTCGGGACCGTGTCCGAATCAGTTTCACTTTTCCATTTGGTGTGCGATGAAGACGAAGTCTTTATTTAGTCGCAAGTTGCAACTCGCGTTCGGGTCCGCCATTTTGGCTTTGCTCGTCGTAGGCGCGATCTCCTATCGCGGCATGGGCGAGTCCAGGGAAAGCGACCTCTCGGTGCGGCATACGCACGAGGTCCTTGAGAATCTCCAGAATTTACTTGCGGCAATGCGGATGGTGGAATCGAACGCCAGCGGGTATCTGTTGACTGGCGACGAATCTTTTCTCGATGTCTACCGCGCCGGAAAAGTAAGGGTGGAGAAAGAGCAGGCAATCCTGCGCGCCTTGACACTCGATAATGCCGAACAGCAGTCCAGACTTGATGCTCTCGCAACGCTTGCCGTTCAGAAATTCCAAATCGCAGAGCAAGTTCTCAGCTTGCGACGGACAAATAGACTGGGGGCCGCCACCGCCGCTATCCAAACAGGATCCGGCAAACTGATCATGGAGAATTTTCAAAAGCTAGTTGGCCAGATGCAGGATGAAGAACTGCGATTGTTGTTACTGCGCGAGGCGGACTCTAAGCGGCGTTTAGACCAGACCAAAGCGGTTCTAATCCTTGGAACCATCCTGGGCGTATTGGTCGCCGTCGCTGCCGGCTGGAGCGCCCAGCGCGACAGCTCCGCACGCGAGCTTGCAGAGGGGGCGCTCCGAGACAGCGAAGAAAAATACAAGAGGCTCATTCATGGGGTGCAGGACTACGCCATATTGATGTTGGGCCCGCATGGCGAGATTCGCAGTTGGAATCCCGGCGCAGAACGAATGACAGGCTACAAATTCGAAGAGGTCGCCGGCCAGAACTTTTCCCGTTTCTTTTCTCCCGAAGACGTTACACGAGGCAGGCCACAGGAGATCCTTCGGATGGCTGCCGCAAGCGGCTTATATGAAGAACAAGGGACGCGCATTCGGAGAAACGGCGCACGCTTCCTCGTGCGAACCAGCTACACGGCATCGCGCGACCTTGCGGGAAATCTGAGCGGCTTCTCCGTCGTCAGCCGCGATGTCAGCCAGGGCGCAGAGTCAGATGCGAAGTACCGCGGACTGCTGGAAGCCGCGCCGGACGCTATGGTGGTGGTGAACCAGGGCGGAGAGATTGTTCTGCTGAACGTGCAAGCGGAAAAACAGTTTGGATACAGTCGCGATGAACTCGTCGGGCAGAAAGTGAAGAACATCATCCCAAAGGGATTCGCGGAACGGCTGATTGCAGACGGTACGCGAAGCGCAGCGGACGCATTGGCACAGCAAATCGGAACGGGCATCGAACTTATTGCACGGCGGAAGAACGGAAGCGAGTTTCCGATCGAGATCATGCTGAGCCCGCTGGAAAGTGCCGAAGGCACGCTTGTGACGGCGGCGATCCGCGACATCAGTGTGCGCAGGGCCGCGGAAAAGCATTTGGCGCAGATGGAAGGCAGGTACCGCGGCCTGTTAGAAGCGGCGCCGGATGCCATGGTGGTGGTGAACCAGGGCGGAGAGATTGTTCTGCTGAACGTGCAAGCGGAAAAACAGTTCGGATACAGCCGTGATGAACTCGTCGGGCAGAAAGTGAAGAATATTATTCCCAAGGGCTTCGCGGAGCGGCTGATCGCGGATGGAACACGAACGGCGGCAGAAGCGCTTGCCCAGCAGATCGGAACGGGCATCGAGCTTATTGCACTACGGAAGAACGGAAGCGAATTTCCAATCGAGATCATGCTGAGTCCGCTGGAAAGCGCCGAAGGAACGCTGGTGACGGCTGCAATTCGCGACATCAGTGTGCGCAGGGCCGCAGTGAAGCATCTGGCGCAGATGGAAGGCAGGTACCGCGGCCTGTTGGAGGCGGCGCCAGATGCCATGGTGGTGGTGAACCAGGGCGGAGAGATTGTTCTGCTGAACGTGCAAGCGGAAAAACAGTTCGGATACAGCCGTGACGAACTCGTCGGACAGAAGGTGAAGAACATCATTCCCGAAGGCTTCGCGGAAAGGCTCGTAGCCGACGCGCTTCGATCCGTGGAAGACGCGCTGGCACAACAGATCGGCACCGGGATTGAGCTTATTGCGTTGCGGAAGAACGGAAGTGAATTTCCGATTGAGATCATGCTCAGTCCGCTGGAAAGCGCCGAGGGAATTCTTGTTACGGCAGCGGTCCGCGACATCACCGCGCGCAGACAGGCCGAAGTTAATCTTCTGAACAAGGTCGAGGAATTAAACCGCTCGAATGAGGAACTGGGCCAGTTTGCCTATATCGCCTCGCACGATTTGCAAGAGCCGCTGCGCATGGTGGCCAGTTACACGCAGCTGCTATCGAGACGATACAAAGGAAAGCTGGACTCCGACGCCGACGAGTTTATTGCCTTCGCTGTGGATGGGGCCAGCCGCATGCAGCGGTTGATCCAGGATTTACTGGCCTATTCGCGCGTCGGAACTAAGGGAAGGGACCTAGTGGAAATCTCCAGTGAAGAAGCGCTGGGCCAGGCACTCATAAACCTGCGCGTTGCCATTGAGGATAAAGGCGCGCTTGTGACACACGATCCTTTGCCCGATGTTGTGGCGGACGACATGCAACTCATCCAACTGTTTCAAAACCTTATCGGCAATGCCATCAAATACCAGAGCTCCGGAATCCCCAAGGTTCACATCTCCGCTGCCAGAAATGGCGGTAAGAGATGGACCTTTTCCGTGAAAGACAACGGCCTAGGAATCGACCCGCAATACTTTGAAAAGATTTTTGGAATGTTTCAGCGGCTCCACAAGCGGGAAGAGTTCGCCGGCACCGGCATCGGCTTGGCTATTTGCAAAAAGATTGTCGAGCGGCACGGCGGCAGCATCTCGGTGGAGTCGCAACCCGGACAAGGTTCAACGTTTCGGTTTGCCATAGCTGGAAGTGAGCGGAATTCATGAAACTCATCGGAGGAGATGGTATGCCCATAGAGGTTCTATTGGTCGAAGACAGTCCCGGCGACGTCCGGTTGACGCAGGAAGCCTTCCGCGAGGCCAATCCCTCCATTCATATGCACGTGGCTTCCGACGGCGTGGAAGCCATGGCGTTTCTGAGGCAGCAGGGCGTTTATGCGCGCGCCTCTCGCCCGGAACTCATCCTGTTGGATTTAAATCTCCCCAAAATGGATGGCCGCGAGGTGCTGGCCCACATCAAGGAAGATGCCAGCCTGAAAACCATCCCAACCGTCATTCTCACTACATCCGAGGCGGAGGCAGACATCGTGAAAAGCTACCAACTCCAGGCGAACTGCTACCTCAGTAAGCCCGTACAGCTGGATGCCTTTGAGGCCCTCGTAAAGAGCATCAACGATTTCTGGCTGACCAAAGTAAAGTTGCCCCAGCAGAGGCAGACTGGATGAGCCCGAGATCGAGATCGATCAAAGTACTTCTCCTGGTCGAAGACAATCCCGGAGACGCCCGGTTGCTGCGCGAGATGTTCAATGAGGAGGGCGCGCACAGCACGGAATTGACGCATGCGGAGTGCATGAAAGATGCCGAGAGGCATCTCGCAGAGCGTGAAGTGGACATTATCTTGCTCGACCTGGGCTTGCCCGACGCGGAAGGAGTGACGGCCGTGCGGCGGGTCCGCGTAGCTGCGCCACGCGTCCCACTTGTGGTTCTGACGGGAAGGGACGACGAGTTGCTTGCCGCACAAGCCTTGCAGGAAGGCGCGCAAGACTATCTCATTAAGGGTCAGATCGATTCCCGTGGCCTGCTTCGCGCGCTTCGCTATGCCATCGAGCGCAAGACCATGGAAGAAGCATTGTTCGTGGAAAAGGAACGCGCCCAGGTCACGCTCAACTCCATCGGCGACGCCGTTGTTTGTACCAATATCTTAGGGAATATCACGTTCCTCAATCTCGTCGCGGAAAAAATGACCGGCTGGTCATGGCAAGAGGCGTCTGGCCGCCCCATGTCCGAGGTGTTCAAGATTCTCGACGCCGTAAGCCGCGAAACCACTCCGAATCCGATGAACGCGGCAATGGGGTTGGACCGAACTATCCACCTGCCATCGAATTGTATCCTCATCCGGCGTGATGGATTTGAAACCCCGATCGAAGACTCTGTTGCCCCCATCCATGACCGGGATGGGAAAGCTACTGGAGCGGTCATCGTTTTCCGCGACGTAAGCACAGCGCGAGCCATGGCCGCGCAGATGACCCATTCTGCCCAGCACGATTTTCTGACCGGTTTGCCCAATCGCATGCTCCTCAACGACCGCGTAAGTCAGGCAATCGTCTTGGCTCCTCGGCACTCGAAAAAAGTCGCGGTGCTTTTTTTGGATTTGGACGGCTTCAAACACATTAACGATTCTCTCGGGCATCCCACCGGCGACAAACTTCTTCAATCCATTGCAAAACGATTGGTTAGTTGCGTCCGCAGCTCGGACACCGTGAGCCGGCAGGGAGGCGATGAATTTGTGGTGCTGCTTTCAGAAATGGAACAAGCCGAAGATGCCGCCATCTCCGCCCTAAGAATCCTCCAGGCAGTCGCTGAGGTTCACACCATTGACCACCACGATCTTCACGTCACCACAAGCATTGGCCTGAGCGTCTTCCCGGACGATGGCAAGGACGCCGAGACGCTCGTCAAGAACGCGGACACGGCCATGTACCAGGCCAAGGAAAATGGCCGTCACAGCTACCAATTCTTCAGGCCGGCTATGACCGTCCGGGCAGTCGAGCGACAATCGATCGAGGAAAATCTTCGCCGAGCCTTGGAACGTCAGGAATTCACATTGCACTACCAGCCGAAAATCAGGCTAAGGACGGGCGAAATTACTGGCGCTGAGGCGCTGCTGCGCTGGACGCATCCGGTTCGAGGCCCGGTCTCTCCCGCACAATTTATTCCGGTTGCAGAAGACTGCGGCCTGATTCTCCCGATTGGCCAGTGGGTTCTTCGCGAAGCGTGCAAACAAGCCCGGGCGTGGGTCGACGCCGGCCTACCCATCGGCACAATGGCAGTAAACATCTCCTCGATGGAGTTCCGGGACGACGGTTTTCTTGAGAGCGTGTTTGCCATTCTCAGCGAGACTGGTTTGGATCCGCGCTTACTGGAGCTGGAGCTGACGGAAAGTGTCTTAATGAAGCGTGCCGAGTCCGCTGCCTCCGTCCTCAAGATGCTGCGAGCAAGGGGCGTGCAGATTGCCGTCGATGATTTCGGCACGGGCTATTCCAGCTTGAGCTATCTGAGAAAATTCCCGATCGATGCGTTGAAAATCGACCAGTCGTTTGTCCGCCAGATTACGTCCGCTCCCAATGATACGACCATCGTGACGGCGGTAATCAGCATGGGCCGGAGCATGAAGCTGCGGGTCGTTGCCGAGGGCGTGGAAACGAGGGAAGAGCTGGCATTTCTACAGACTCATCAGTGCGAAGAGGCACAGGGCTTCTATTTCAGCCGGCCGGTGCTTCCCCAACAATTCGCCATGTTGCTCAAAACCGGGATCCCCGAACCGTCCGTTGTTGTCCATCGATGATTATGCGTTTCGCCGATGGATCAGCAAGTGCGCGGGCCGGCGCGACGGTTATTCGCAGGCTTGACACTGATGCCCCCGGATCATATCGCGTTCTGGAAGTCGGATGATGGAACTGCTTAACAAAACGATCTATGGTCAACCGCCTCCTGCACCAGTTGATCCTGTCGAAAAACGCAGCTGCCCCCGGTATCCTTTTTCTCCCGCCGTCGAGGCAATCGATCTTCAGGCGGATATTCGCATAATGGGCCGGCTCTCCGATATCAGCAGAAACGGCTGCTACGTGGACACTATCAACCCGTTTGCCAAGGATGCACCCGTCACGCTGACCATCTCAAGAGACAACCAATCCTTCAGGACTCGGGCAAAAGTAGTTTACTCAAAGATGGGAATGGGCATGGGCCTCTTGTTCACCACCGCCGAACCCGACCAACTGCGCGTACTGGGTTCCTGGCTGAACGAGTTGAGCGGCGGGAAGGCGGATAGAGAAGAGCAGTCGAACCTCTTTCAGCAACCTGGGGCCTCAACGAGCACCGATCCCGAACTGCGAAAAATTGTCAGCGAGCTGATTGCCCTGCTGAACGGCAAAAACATTCTCAATGATTCCGAGGCGATGGGCCTGTTGCGGAAACTCACCAAGTAATTGGATTTGGACGCCCTCATTCTCCATCTGTAGATTCTCCCATCTCAATAAGTTTCAACCGTAGGTCCTGCTCCGTGTTTGGTCCGAGTTTCAATCCATGCTTGTCAGTGCGTTGCGCCTGGCGAACCGGATCTAAATCTACGCGTAAAAAAAACGAGCGGCGCCCCGATCAGACAAGCGCACCCGAGCATCCAGAAACAATCGAGAAAACTGAGAAACGACGCCTGTTGTTGAATTAAGTGAACCAACTGAGCCTTGGCATGCACAGCCGAGTCAACCGCGGAGAATCCGCTCTTGGCAAATTGCCGCGACAGGGAAGCAAGTCTTTCCCGGTAGGGACGGTCAAAAGGAGTGGCGTGAGCCACCAGAATGGATTGGTGGTACTGCGTTCGTCTCGCAAGAAGAGTGGTTACGAACGCAATCCCGAAGCTCCCGCCCTGGTTTCGGAACAAATTGGTCAGGCTCGAAGCCTTGTTGTTCTTATGTTTGGGCAAATTGGAGTAAGCAAGCTGACTCACGGGAACAAAGAGCGGAGCGATCCCCAACCCTTGGAGAGCGCGGATAACGGCTATATGCCGGTAATCCGTACGCAGGTCAATGCTGGCGTAGCGCCACATCGCGAAAGCAAAAATGACGTAACCCGTAAAGATCATCGGCTTGATGCCGACTTTCGGGAGAATCCTTACGACCAGCGGCGCTAAAGCCACGATCACAAACGCGCCAGGCCCAAGAACCAACCCCGCGTCCGTCGCCGTATAGCCGTAAAGACTTTGCAACATCTGCGGAACCAGCACCGTCGAGCCGAAAAGTGCAAACCCAAAAAGAAAATAATAAAAGTTTGCAATCGCGAAATTCCGGTCCGCCAGCAGGCGGATCTCCACCACCGGATCGGGATGCCACCACTCCCAGAATGCAGCGGCAATGATTGCCACGAGTGCGATTGTGAAAAAGAAAACAATAAATCTGCTTTCGAACCAGTCTTCCGTCTGGCCACGATCGAGAACGACTTCTAGACAAGCAAAGCCGAGGGCCACGAGAACAATCCCGAGACCGTCAACCCGAAGTTTTCCATCCTTGCGCGCTGCCTGCACTTCGCGCGTGAACTCTGGCGGGTCGGAGACCAGCCGGCTCGTCAGAATCAAAGACACGATCCCAATCGGAATATTGATAAAGAAAATCCAGCGCCAGCTCCAGTTGTCCGTAATCCATCCGCCGAGCGGCGGCCCAATCACTGGCGCCGTCACAATCGCCATGCTATACAAGGCAAATGCCGCAGGACGTTTCTTCGGCGGAAATGTATCTACAAGAATCGCTTGTTCGACCGGAGCCAACCCGCCGCCTCCGATACCTTGCAGCACACGAAAGAAAATGAGCAGACCCAGCGAAGGCGCAAGCCCGCAAAGAAGCGAGCTCGCAGTAAAAAGCACGACGCAAATCATGTAGTAGCGTTTGCGGCCGAAGACGCGGCTCAACCACGCCGAGAGCGGAAGCACGACGGCATTTGATACGAGATAACTCGTCAGCACCCAAGTGCTTTCGTCTACGCTAACGGCAAGTCCGCCAGCAATGTGCGGCAAGGCGACGTTGGCGATCGCCGTGTCCAGCAGCTCCATAAACGTGGCGAGGGTGACGGTGATGGCAACGACCCACGGATTGATCGCCGGTCGGTAAGCCGCCGAACTCGGAACGTCAGGCATATCTGTCGCGGCGCTTCTGCCGAAGGCCAGTTTCTTCGATGCACAAAGAAACCGTTCGGTCGCATAAAATATATGTTATGTTGTGTCGAGACCAGTCGGTCTCATCGAGCAGGCAGGAGGTACTCCGGAATGAGCAAAGGCGAGAAAACCCGCCAAAAAATTATCTGCAAGGCGGCCCCCATCTTCAATCAGAGAGGCTTTGAAGGCGCAGCCCTCTCCGATCTCATGCGCGCGACAGGCTTGGAAAAAGGCGGGATTTACAGGCACTTCGACAGCAAACAGCAACTTGCCGGTGAGGCCTTCGACTATGCATGGCACCTTGCTCTCGATGCGCGATTCGCGGAGGCGCAAAAAATTACCAATACGGTGGACCGGTTAAAACAGATCGTGTGGAACTTCCGGGATCGCCGCGCAGGCCTCGTGCAAGGTGGATGCCCCCTGCTGAATACGGCTATCGATTCGGATGATGGCAACCCAGCGTTACGAACCAAAGCCCGCCGGGCTTTTAGCTCTTGGCTCGGCCGTCTGCAATCCATCGTCGAGGAAGGCCAGGGTTGCCGCGAAATCCGCTCCAGCGTCAATGCCATGGAATTGGCCACACTGATTGTCACTACGCTCGAAGGAAGCTTGATGCTGGAACGGCTGCAACGGACACGCGAACCGCTGAACATTGCCTGCCGCCACCTTGAGGAATATCTCGAAACTAACATTCGCGCGAAGGAGTCCAAAGCTTAGACGGAGAAAACATGAGTACACCGGAAGCAAGCCTCCAACCTGACTCCTGGAGCAAGGACAAAGCAAATGAAATGCCGGTGGGCCATCTTATCGGCTTTGAAACAAAAGAAGCCGCGGATGGTCGCGCCGTTGTGACGCTGGCTTCGGGACCGCAGCACGCCAACCCCATGGGCACACTCCACGGCGGAATCCTGTGTGACATCGCCGATGCCGCCATGGGAATAGCCTTTGCCAGCACCCTCACCCCCGATGAATCCTTCACCACCATCGAACTCAAAATCAATTTCTTTCGTCCCGTGTGGAAGGCTGTCTTAAAGGCCGAGGGCAAAGTGCTCCGGCGGGGAAGCACTGTCGGCTATGTCGAGTGCGAAATCACCGACGAAAGTGCCCGCCTGATCGCCAAAGCAGCCTCGACTTGCATGGTTTTAAAAGGGAGCCGAGCCCGAGGGCGATAGTCAACCACCTCGTCCGGTAATTCCTTGCATGTTTGCTCGCGAAAATTGCTTAAGAGTGCAGTGTTTGCGCTACACTTAAAAAAGTTCAAGGCAAGCTGTCGGAAATGGCGGCTAGATTGAAGATGCCCCCCCCCTCCCTCTCCAGTGTTCAGGCTCGTGCATTCCAGCCGTCGAGGTTCGTAATAATCGCCTCACTCGTTGGCCTTTCGCTGCTCTTTTTCGCTCTTGGTTGTGCGAAGCAGCTTTCCCAAGAACCGGTCACCGTAACGTTTCTGGATGTAGAGTGGGATACCTCCACTCTGAACCCCGGATTAGGACACAAGTTACAGGACTTCACAAGAAAAACTGGGATCCAAGTCAATCGCCTTCCTCGCCCTGACGGCTCTCTCAATCAACTCGCTCTCTG
Source organism: uncultured Acidobacteriota bacterium (assembly GCA_963833345.1). Taxonomy (GTDB): domain Bacteria; phylum Acidobacteriota; class Terriglobia; order Acidiferrales; family UBA7541; genus Acidiferrum. The sequence continues at coordinate 6,272,226 of CAWHXI010000002.1, forward strand.
GCGCAAGCTGCTCCAGAAAGGCGAGGCCACTCCTGACGTGGTCAGCATTGATGTGATCTGGTCCGGCATATTGAGTCAATATCTCATGGACTTAAAGCCCTACTTTGCTGACGAGCTTTCCTCGCAAAATCGCGTCGTGCTCGGCAGCTACACTGTCGGTGACAAGCTGGTGGCAATGCCGCACCATGCCTACATTAGTGTTTTGTATTATCGTCCGAATCTTCTGCGAAAGTACGCTTATCGGGAGCCTCCCAAAACTTGGGATGAGCTTGAGAAGATGGCCACCCGCATTCAAGCGGGTGAAAGGGCCAAAGGCGAGAAGGATTTTTGGGGCTACGTATGGCAAGGAGGCGTCACCGAAGATTTGACCTGCAGCGGCTTGGAATGGCAGATCAGCGAAGCTGGCGGACGAATCATCGAAGACGACCGGACAATTAGTGTGAATAACCCGCAGGTGATTCGCGCCTGGCAACGCGCCGCGCGCTGGGTTGGTTCTATTTCCCCTCCTGGGGTGAAGGCCTACGGACTGTGGGACGCTCAGAACCTCTGGGGCTCGGGGAATGCAGCCTTCCTTCGCGGCTGGCAATCCGATTATAGTGTGATCACTGGCGGCTGGCCTTTTTCGGGGTCGCCTTCGCCTTCTTCCGCCGACAATTCTGCCCAGATTGGCCTAACCAGCGTTCCGGGCGGCACAGCAGGGCGAGCAAGCACTCTGGGAGGAAACGGATTGGCGATTTCCCGAACTTCAGCGCACCCTCGCGAAGCCCTCGAGCTGATCCGATTTCTTCTGCAAGGAGATGTCCAGCTTACGGCTGGTAACGAGCATTCCGTGCCCCCTGAGGAAGTTGAGTTCTATGAACTGCCTGCAATGTTGGATCCGTATCCCCAGCTGGCCAAATTTAAGGAACACGGAGCCGGTCTAGTTGCGCGACCTTCCATAGTTGCTGGTGAGAACTACGAACAGGTCAGCAGGGCGTACATCGGCGCGGTGCGGTCCGTCTTGACTGGCGATAAGATTCCGTCGGTGGCTGCTGCGGACTTGGAGAAGCAATTAGTTGGAATAACCGGATTCAGTCCGGGACCGCCCTCCAAGCCGAATTGATCGTCTCGCGAAAAAAGGTCTCTGAAAAGTCTCACACGTCTTTTGACATGTCTCGGCTGCGAGTCTGCGCGCCAGTGATCTTGGACAGGCGTAATCGAGGCAAGCAATAGGGAGTCACCCGTGGTCGCGAAACTTGCCGGATGGGCGAAACAAGCTGGCAATAGACCGTTTCGCCTTCGTCGGCTCAACATCGGTCCTCGCCTGACGCTATGTTTTGTCTTCAGCATCCTGGCGATGTTGCTGGGAAACGCGGTTTTGCTCTGGCAATTTCATAAGGCTCGGGTTCAAGCTGAGCGCCTGAACGGCGTCGACCAAGAGTTGATTGTAGTGCTGCAAGCTCATACCAATCTCATGTCGTTTTATGAGCGCCTAGATGGGCTCGCCCATTCTGAAAACACCGCCGAACTCGTGACCGAAGCGGAACTTCTTCGTAACGACCTCCTCGAGGACAGTCGGCGCACCGGAAATTCCCTCACTAGTTTGCCGCCGAAGCTAAGGCTGGACCCGACACTGGTATCTACCCTTGAAGCCATTCAGGACGCTCTACCGGCGGAGCTCGCGGCCATCACAGACTTGGCCAAATCGAAAGATTGGCAGGCGGTTCGCTTGCGCCTGGCCAATCAAGTCCGGCCGCTGGAATCCAGGAGTTCGGCACTGGTCAAAATCATCGAGCAACAAGTTAGCGATGAGCAGGTAGAGGCGGCTTCGCAAGTTGTGAACTTACAAAAGCGAATTCTTCTGATAGTTCCGCTCACTGCTCTCATTACTTTGCTCATCGCTGCATTCCTGGGTTTGGCCATTACGCGCAGCATCACGGAGCCCCTGGGTCTGCTAATGGAAGGCTCGAAGGCCTTGGCTCGCGGCGACTTTCAACATCAAGTTTCGGTGATTGACAATGACGAACTCGCTCAGCTTGGGCAGGTTTTCAACGATACGGCGGGAAGGCTGCGTTCTCTTTATGAAACCTTGCAAAAGAGCGAGATGTACCTCGAAGAAGCACAGCGCCTCACGCATACTGGGAGTTGGGTCTGGAAAGTGGCGGGAGGAGACGCCTTACATCTGTCGGACGAGTGGTATCGCATCTACGGCTTCGATCCTGAAAGGGGTATGCCGCGCTGGGAAGAACGGCTCCAGCGCCTTCATCCGGAAGATCGCCAAAGGTGGCAAGGGGTAATCGACCGAGCTATCCGTGAAAAGTCGGAATACGATGTGGAATTCCGAATCCTTCTGCCGGACGGCACTGTCAAATACATCCACACCGTCGGCCATCCCGTTCTGGACTCATCCGGGGAATTGGTGCAGTTCGTCGGTAGCTCTACGGACATCACCGAGCGCAAGCTCGCGGAACAAACCCTACGGCGGAGCGAAGGTTATTTAGCGGAAGCACAGAGGTTGAGCCGGAGCGGGAGTTGGGCGTGGGACGTCCGGACCGGCGCTATTTTCTGGTCGCAAGAGTTCTTTCGCATTTATGAATGTGACCCCGAAAAAATAAAGCCCAGTTGGTCGTACATTCTCGACAGAGTCCACCCGGAAGATCGGCAGGGGGTCGAGCAGCGAGCGAAAACGGAATCCACCCATAAGGAGAGGGTGGATTCTGAAGGTGATTTTCGAATTGTTTTTCCGGACGGAAGGATAAAGCATCTTCACTCGATCGCTCACCAGGTGATCAATGAGTTGGGCGAAATCACGGAAGTCGTTGGCACCACCATGGACGTCACCGAGCAATATGAAGCGAGAGCGGCTCTCGAGACTGCGTTCGAACAAATCAAGGAGTTAAGAGACCAGCTCTACAAAGAGAACATTGCGCTTCGCGAAGAGGTCGATAAGGTCTCCATGTTCGAGGAGATTGTCGGGTCTTCGGAGCCTCTCCGGCGAGTCCTTATTCAAGTTGCGAAGGTGGCGGCGACCGATTCCACCGTCCTTATACTTGGCGAGACTGGAACCGGAAAAGAAATGATTGCCCGGGCTATTCACAGGCGCTCTAAACGCGCAAACCGGGCCTTTATCCGCGTGAACTGCGCGGCGATTCCGCCCACACTGATCGCCTCTGAACTTTTCGGACATGAGAAAGGCGCTTTCACCGGCGCATCTCAGAGGCGCCTCGGCCGCTTTGAGTTAGCCGATGGTGGCACCATCTTTCTCGATGAGATCGGTGAACTGCCGGCTGAGACCCAGAGCGCCCTCCTGCGCGTGCTTCAGGAACGTGAATTTGAACGGGTGGGAGGCAGCCAGTCTGTGTCAGTGGACACAAGGGTGCTTTCCGCGACAAACCGTGATTTGAGAGCCGCTGTTGAGGCCGGGACTTTCCGCCCGGACCTCTTTTACAGACTAAACGTTTTTCCAATTCAGATGCCCTCGCTGCGGGAACGTGCGGATGACATCCCCTTGCTGGTTGAATACCTTATAGAACGCTACGCGAAGAAGGCGGGAAAAAAGATACGCAGCATCGACAAGAAGACCCTTCGACTGTTCCAGGATTACAACTGGCCCGGCAATATTCGCGAACTGCAAAATGTGGTCGAGCGGGCTGTGGTCTTGTGCGACAGCGAGATCTTTTCCGTCGAAGAGTCATGGCTTAAGCGCGAGTTGCCCCACGAGTCGTCGCGCCCGAGCGCTCTTTCGAAGGGACTTGGACGCTTGGACGAGACCAAGGAAAAGGAAATGATCGAGGCTGCCTTGGCGGAAACTGGAGGGCGGGTTTCGGGCCCCTCCGGAGCGGCGGCCCTACTAGGCGTTCCACGGCAAACCCTCGAGTCTAAGATCGCCAACCTAGGAATCAATAAGCACAGGTTCAAGTCTGTCTAACCGATTGGTTGAATGCACTCACGTCTTTCCCGTCTTATTCGGCTCATCCAGCTCTGAATCCACGCATTGAGCCAGTCAGTCGTACTTGAACTCCATGTAAAAGCTTGAACCGGATTGCCGAAAATCAGCAAATGCTGAAATTGGGCAGGGATATTTGTTGCTAAACCTGTTGTATTCAATTATTTAAAGAAGGCCAGCCGATTGCACATTATCTCCCCACCGGAAGGGCGGGATGACACTAAGAATTGAAAGAGTTTCAGAAGGCGGCAAGAACACTTTCCGTGTGAGTGGACGAATTGGATTGGAGCATCTCGATGAGTTGAAGTCACAGACCGAGGGCATGGGGCCCGGAACGGTACTAGATCTGGAGCATGTAACGCTGGTAGACGTGGAGGGTGTGGGTTTCCTGAGCGAGTGCGAGGCAAGGGGAATCGAGTTGGTGCACTGCTCACCGTATATTCGCGAGTGGATCGCAAGAGAGCGGCAAAGATAGCGGAAAACTGGGGGGTGATATGGCTTGTCAACGTGTGGCTGTTTGTAGGGAAGAGAATCTGGTGATGGAAAGTCTCGCCCTCAGGGATGAGTGCGAGCGGCTGGATGAGAAACGCCTGGTCGCGGCCGCTAAGTACGGGGAAAGCGTGGCTTTCGATGTGCTCTGCGAACGCCTGACACCGAGAATCCTCCGGTCGTTGCTTCGGATAACTAAAAATCGCGAAGACGCGGAAGATGCTCTCCAAGATGCGTTCCTGAGCGCTTTCGTTCATATTGCGGAATTTGACGGCAGGTCGGCTTTTTCCACGTGGCTGACGCGCATCGCCATCAATTCGGCCCTGATGGTTCTGCGGAAAAAGCGCACTTCACGTGAGATCTCGCTGGACGGTTCCACCGATTCCGACGCGATGCCGTCGTCCTGGGAGATGCCGGATCATGCTCCCAACCCGGAGAAGCGTTACGCCCAGCACGAGCGCGAAAATATTCTTCGCGGTGCGATCAGCACTTTGCGGGCAGCAGTTCGCAAAGTAATCGAGCTTCAACAATTACAAGAACATTCGATGAAAGAAACCGCGGCTATCATTGGCATCTCCGTTCCTGCAGCCAAGGCGCGTCTTTTCCACGGGAAAGTCGCGCTGCGCAAAGCGTCACGACTCAGATCCATCAGCTCGGTCCGGACCACACATTCCTATTTGCCTTTCATCGTTCGTTCGACACCGGCCAGCGGCCGGCGAGCGATGAGTGCGGTCTGACTCACGCATAACGCTGCGCAACGAACTCCATTGGGGATTCCGCCGAAGTTTGCTTCATGTGCAAATCAGTTCGCATCAAGGAGTGGCAAATTAAGTAGTCCAATGAAGACCTTACGCGAAATACAAAAAGTGTCTCCATCTCTCTTCTTCGTTTTGTTGCTGTTGACATGCTGTTCACTTTCAGCGCAGAACGAACAACCTCGCATTCATAATATTGTTCTGGTTCACGGTGCGTGGGCAGATGGTTCTGGATGGAAGGGCGTTTACGACATTCTTGTCAAGGACGGCTACAACGTCAGTATCGTCCAGGAACCGGAGACGTCTTTTAAAGAAGATGTCGCCGCGACGAAGCGCGTCCTCGCTTTACAAGATGGTCCGTGCATCCTTGTCGCTCATAGCTACGGAGGAGCCGTAATCACGGAAGCAGGCACGGAGACACCGGTCGTGGGATTGGTCTACATCGTGGCCCACATGCCAGATGCTGGAGAAAATGAAGCTGATGACGGAAAGCGCTTCCCAAGTGACATCAGCAAGTCCACCGCGATAAAGAAGACGCCAGACGGTTTCACTTACATCGACCCCGCGCAATTTCATGAGTACTTCGCGGCCGACCTGTCTGCGGAGCAGGCGGCTTTCATGGCGCGGTCGCAGGTACTCAACTTGGCGGAAAATTTCAAGGCAGTCATCACCGTGGCGGCTTGGAGAAGTAAACCAAGCTGGATGCTAGTAGCGGGAGCCGACAGGACCATTAACCCTGAGCTCGAGCGGTGGTATGCCGCACGAGCCAAAAGCCATACCGTCGAAGTCGCAGGCGCTAGCCATTCGGTTTACGTCTCCAAACCGAAAGACGTTGTAGCTCTGATCGAAGAAGCTGCATCGCACGCTCGGTAGAAGAGAGGACAAAAACGGAAGGCCACGAAACAAATTAACGTGCAGCGGTTCAGCATCACGACTTCCAAGTCCTTCAAGGATGTTGTAGCTGGGCTCGAATCGAGAATTGGCCATCCCGACCTGATGGCGTTTCGAAAGAATATCAGCGCAGCGCGGACTGATTCGGAGTTACAAAAGATCGTTCAAGCAGCGACTGGCTCTTCCGGCCTGATGGAGTTCACGCGTTTCGACCTCGGCGAAGTTTTGCGTAAGGAGCTCGGCTCGCGTGCGCCACAGAGTTTGCGCCTAATCGTGGGCAACCCCGTCATCATGAAGCAGATGGTAAAATTTGTGCCGGATGCTGGCTCGTATGCGCCTGTAACGATTCTGGTCGACGAGCGGCCGGATGGCGTGCACATCTCTTACGACGAAATGGCTAGTTTTCTCACGTCCTACGAAAACGCCGAGGCTCTTCAAGTAGCAAAGGATTTGGACTTCAAGGTTGAAACCCTTTTGACGGCGGCCAGCTAAGGCGCGTTTCTTGACTTGATAGGATTAGCCATTGCTCGACAAAGCAAGCTTCAGCGGCGGGCCTAAACTTTGATGGCCTATGCGTTCGTCGCGGGAATTTCTTGGCGACTTCTAGGCATTTCTGAAACGCGGTTCGTTCCGTTACTATTTTCTCTGCTCTCAGGAGGTCGGCTATGGCTCCAACGCCGGATAACGGGATGCAGCATCTGAGTAGTCCCTACTCGGTTCCAGAAACTCTCAAGCGGGTCGAATCGTTGTTACAAGAAAAGGGCCTAACTATATTCTGCCGTGTGGATCACAGTGGCGAAGCCGAGAAAGTCGGCTTAAACATGCACCCCACTCAGCTCATCCTTTTCGGAAGTCCCAAAGGCGGCACGCCAGTGATGGTTGCTTCTCCAACGGTCGCGATTGATCTACCGCTGAAGGCGTTGATCTGGGAGGACGCCGGCGGAAAAGTGTGGGTGTCCTATAACAGCCCGGAATATCTCGGGCAAAGACATAATGTTCCCGTTGATCTAATAAAAAATATCAGTGGCGCGGGGCCACTTCTTCAATTGGCAGTAAAATAGGTTGGTTTCACAACATCCTGCGGTCTCTTGATAGTTTATGCCTGAAACATCAGACAAGGTTTCTCAGCCGCCATCCAGCAACAAGGCTGACCTTGCCCGCGATCATCTCGCCAATGAGCGTACCTTTCTCGCTTGGGTGCGCACCGGCATCGCTAGCGTCGTATTTGGTTTTGCAATTGGCCGTTTTGCCATCGCCGTCCGCCAATGGATGGCGATACAGGGACAAGGCCATGCGATGGCGTCGACGGGACTTTCAGTCTGGTTCGGCACCGCCGCAATCATTGGCGGAGTGCTGGTTTGCCTGGTGGGGCTAGTGCGGTATCGGCGGACTTGCGCACAAATTGACTCCGGAAACTTTCAGCCTGCGGGTTTCATCATCGACCTGGTTGGAATAGTGACCGCGTTCTTTGGTTTGGCTCTTGCGGCCTACCTGATTTATATCGAATTGCACTTATAGCTAGAGCCTGCAGATCAGCAGTTCTCTTTCGTAAACCATTTCTTTCGGCAGATGGTCGTGAAGCCCAATGAACAATTCTTCGTGTTCAATCACTTCCTTGCGCCATGCTTCCCGGTCAAATTTTTGCAGCTCCTCAAACTTCTGTTTGGAGAGGTCCATGCCTTTCCATTCCATGTCTTCGTAGCGCGGCATCCACCCGATGGGGGTTTCGCGAGCCAAAGCACGGCCTTTGGTGCGGTCGACAATCCACTTCAGAACGCGCATGTTTTCCGAAAATCCCGGCCACATGAAGTTTCCTTCTCCATCTTTGCGGAACCAGTTCACGTGAAAGATTCTCGGCGTAAGTGTCAGCGACCTCTGCATTTTGATCCAATGGCGGAAGTAATCGCCCATGTGGTAGCCGCAGAAGGGAAGCATGGCCATCGGGTCGCGGCGCACTTTTCCAACCGCCCCGGCTGCGGCTGCCGTAGTCTCCGATCCCATTGTCGCTCCGATGTACACGCCCGAGCTCCAATTGAAAGCCTGGAAAACGAGCGGCATCGTGGTTGCCCGGCGCCCGCCGAAGATGATGGCGCTGATGGGAACGCCGCTGGGATCTTCCCACGCCGGATCGATCGTCGGACATTGCGAAGCTGGTGCCGTGAAGCGTGCGTTGGGATGCGATGCCTTTGCTCCGGTATCTTTAGCGATCTCCGGAGTCCATTTCTGGCCTTTCCAGTCGAGGCATTCGGCCGGAGGCGCATCCGTCATGCCTTCCCACCAGACGCCCCCGTCCGGAGTGAGAGCAACGTTTGTGAAGATAGAGTTTTTTGCGAGCGTAGCCATCGCGTTGCGGTTTGTCTTTACAGAAGTCCCTGGTGCGACTCCAAAAAATCCCGCTTCCGGATTTATCGCCCGCAAAAGACCGCGTTCGTCCGGCCGAATCCAGGCAATATCATCGCCGACCGTCCAAACCTTCCACCCTTCAAATCCTTTGGGTGGGATAAGCATCGCGAAATTTGTTTTTCCGCAGGCGCTCGGAAAAGCGGCCGCAACATACGTTTTTTCGCCTGCTGGATTTTCCACGCCAAGAATCAGCATGTGCTCCGCCATCCAGCCTTCGTCGCGCGCAATGTTGGAGGCAATTCGCAACCCGAAGCACTTTTTGCCAAGCAGTGCGTTTCCGCCGTAGCCGGAACCATAAGACCAAATCTCGCGCGTCTCCGGGAAATGCACGATGTATTTTTCTTTGTTGCACGGCCAGGGCACGTCTTTCTGCCCTTCAGCAAGCGGAGCGCCGACGGAGTGCATGCATGGGACGACGCGTGGTATCCCCGTATCTATTTGCTGAAACACCGGCAAGCCGATGCGGGCCATGATGCGCATATTGACGACCACGTACGGAGAGTCGGTGAGTTGCACGCCAATCTGCGACATCGGCGAACCGAACGGCCCCATGCTGTATGGCAGTACATACATCGTGCGTCCGCGCATGGCGCCGTTGAAAAGACTTTTCAACTTCTTCCGCATTTCATACGGGTTTTCCCAATTATTTGTAGGACCTGCGCTGTCTTTGGAGAGAGAACAAATAAACGTTCGGTCTTCCACTTCGCGCGACATCGCTCGCATCCGACCGCGCATAATAGCACCCGGGCCAAAGCTTTTCGTTCAGCTTGATGAGGGTTCCCGACGCCACCATCTCCCGGAGCAAAGTGTCGTTTTCTTCCTGCGAGCCATCGATCCAATGGATGGCGGCAGGCTTCGCGAGCTCCGCCATTTTTTCCACCCAGCGCAACAGGTGCTCATTCTTGCTGAGTGGCACTGCGGGATTTCGGCCGTGCATGCGTGTGATGTCCTTTGCCACTGCTTCGTGCATGATAATAATTAATCTCCAGCATCAACTTTACTAGGTGTGTCACCGAAAGGGAACCGCGACCACTGTTTTGGACGTCTTTGTGTGCGAAGGTTTTCAGGTTGCGTTTGCTGATTCGCTCGCGAGCGTTGCGTCACGTTGCAAGAAGTAGTTGATTGCCGGCGTAAAGACCAGCGATAAAACCATGGAGCTCAAGAGGCCGCCTATCACGGTAATCGCCAGCGGCTGCAGCATTTGAGAGCCGGCGCCGATGGCCAATGCCAGGGGCAGCATACCGGCGATGGTGGCCAGCGCGGTCATGGCAATGGGCCGAAGCCGGCGCCGGCCCGCCTGAAGCATTGCCTCCGCGGAGGAAAAACCCAGGCCCCGAAAACGCTGTTCCGCGTCCAACAGTAAGATGCCGTTTTTCGCGACGATGCCGATCACCATGATCATTCCCATGAACGACGCAACGTTAAAATTCGTGCGCGTTACGAGCAGGGCCAAAAAGCCGCCGAATGTGGAAAGCAGGGCCGATGCAAGGATCGCAACTGGCGCGGAAAATGTCCGGAATTCGAACAGCAGCACCACAAACAGCAGAGCGAGTGCTAGAAAAAGAACCATCAGCAGGTCGCGGAAAGACTTCTGCTGCTCCTGATACTGCCCGCCATATTCAACGCGGATGGACGCCGGCAGGTGAAGATCCGCAACTACCTTTTGTACTTCCGCAATTCCTTTCCCCAGGCCCACATTTTCAAGCCGAGCCGTTACTTCGACCAATCGCTGCAGGTTTTCTCTCCTAATTTCCGTTTCGCCTGGATCCGTTGTGAGCGTCGCGAGAGAGCCAAGCGTCGCCGTGCGGTTGGTGGAACTGACGATCAAGGTGTTGGTCATCTGTTCCAGCGACGTTCGGATGCGCTCGGGGAAGCGCACGCGAATGGGATAGGCGCGATCATTCAAGACGACAGGCGTAGCTGCCGGTTCACCTTCGAGGAGGGCTGCCGCGTCCGTGCTGACTTCCTCCACTGTGAAGCCGGAGCGCGCCGCGGTCGTCGGATCGATCTGAAAGGTAACCGCCGGGCCGCTGATCGTATTTTCAATGCCATCGAGGATGTCGACGACGCCGTGAATTTTTCCGATCGCGTCGGCTACTTGGGGTGCAGTCTTAAGCAGGAGCTGCGCATCCTGGGAATACAGTTTGATGACAACAGGCTCCGGCTCGTTCGAGAGGTCTCCGATCATGTCCTGGAGCACTTGCACAAATTCGATATCCGCCGCAGGTTCGCTCTCCTTGATCTGCGCGCGCACGTCGTTGATGACTTCGTCGATGCCGCGCTTACGGTCACGCTTCAGACGCACCGTAAAGTCGCCGCGATTCGCTTCCGTCACGGCCGCCAATCCCAGCTGAAGGCCTGTGCGGCGTGACGTATTTTCAACTTCCGGCGTATCGTGCAGGATCTTCTCAATGCGTTGAAGGATTCGGTCTGATTCGGCCAAAGAACTCCCGGGTGGCGTGAAGTAGTCAAGGATGAATCCGCCCTCATCCATTTCGGGCAACAGCGCTGTGTCCAGCAACTTGTAGGCTATGACCGCAAGGACGACGATAACTACCGAGCTGGCAATCAGCAGAACCGGACGGCGGATCACGCTCTTCATGCAACGCTCGTAAAAATTCACGATCCGGCCAAAGAGGCCGCTGATATGCGATTCCTCCGCGACGAGGAGGGCCCGGGCGTCCAGTGGTTGTTGTGTACCTCCCGCAGATTGCGCCGAATCCGCCGTCGGACTTTTCCTGCGAACAAAATATTGGCTCAACGTGGGAGTCCACGCGAGAGCGAGCAGCAGCGAGCAGAGCAGGGAAACGGTCATGGTGATGGCAAGCGCACGGAAAAAACTTCCCGTGACGCCCGTGATCGACACCAAGGGCAGGAACACCACGATCGGCGTAATCGTAGAACCGATCAGAGGAACTGTGATTTCGCGAAGTGCGCTCTGAATGGCCTGTGCGCGTCCCTCGCCTGCATCGCGATGCAACACGATATTCTCAAGCACCACGATGGCGTCATCGATCACCAAGCCAACCGCGGCTGCAAGCCCTCCCAGCGTCATCAGATTGAAGCTTTGCCCGGTGAATCTCAGGACGATAAAAGTGAGCAGCAAAGTAGCAGGAATCACCAAGCCCGCGATAAGCGACGTTCCCCAGTCTCGCAAAAACAAAACTAGAATCGCGGAGGAAAGTATGAGACCGAGAAGCACCGCATCGCGTACGCTGGCGATCGAGTCGTGCACGATCGTCGACTGATCGTAAAAAGGTTCGAGGTGTACGCCGGGTGGCAGAGTAGCAGCGAGTTCCTGAATCTGCGCGTGCACTTCATTGGCAACCGCAAGCGTATTGCTTTCCGGTTGCCGGTTGATGCTCAGCAGGACTGCCGACTTTCCGTTGGCCATAACAATCGTGTAAACCGGCGCGACCGATGGCCCCACCGTCGCCACGTCGCCAATGCGCACAGGAACGCCCGCCGCCGTGTTCTTGACAACGATCTTGCCAATTTGTTCCGGCGTGCGCACTTGGCCACTCACGAGGCCAAGTACAAGTTGATGATCGTGTTCGAGCAAACCCGGAGAATCGATGACGTTCGTCCGGCGAATGGCCTCAAGCAAATCGGTGACGGTGACGCCAGTCGAGAGCAGCCGTGCCGGATCTGGCGACACCTGAAATTCTGGCACCCGTCCTCCCTGAACCAGGACAGAAGCGACGCCATCCAAGCGGTTGAGGCGCGGCTTGATGTCGTAGGTGGCGATCTCCCACAGTTTGTCTTGCGAAATAGAGTCGGCCGTAAGGCTGTAGCCAAGAATCGGAAAGCTGGCAAACGTGAGCCGGTGCGTCTCGAGCTTGGCCGTCGGCACCAACTCACCCTGCAATCGTGCTACTACTGCGTCGACACGTTGGAGCGTGACGATCATGTCGCTGTTCCAATCGAAGAACAGATCGACCTCAGCTGAGCCCCGGCTGGTGATGGATACCACTCGCTGCAAACCAGGAACGCTGTTCACCGCTTCTTCGATCGGACGCGTGATCGTCACCAACATCTGATCGATCGGCATGACCCCGTTGTCCACGCCGATAACGATTCGCGGAAAGTTTGTCTCGGGAAACACCGAGACGGGAATGTTGAATGCCAAATAGGCCCCGGCCAGTGCAAGGCTGATGACGAGAAACAAAACCGGGCGCGAAAGCCGTTCAAACCACGGCGTGATTCTTTCGCTGGGCACACTCGAACCGGAATCCGCTCCGAAGGCCATCTCCCTTATTCCTTGGCCTTTTCCGCGGGCTTTTTCTTGTCGCCGCCCTTTGTGTCGGATTCATCGGCGGAGCCAGCATCTTTTTCCGCCGGCGCTGGTGCTTCCACCTTAATCTGCGTGTTGTCCGGGAGCGCATAGCCGCCGGAGGTGATGACCGCCTCACCTTCTTTGATTCCACTAAGAATTTGCACTTCCGTCGCACTTTTTATGCCGGTGTCGACCGTTTTGACGTGCGCCTTTTCGTCGGCCCCGGCAACAAGTACAAAGCTTGTCCCCTCCGCGTTTTTGTAAACCGCTGAGGCCGGAACCGCGAGCGCATCTTTCGCAGTCGCTGCCGCGATTTGAACCTGCACCGTCATCCCAGGCTTTAGCGCGGAGCCTGGCTTGCTAGTCTCGACCCACACCTCGATAGTCGTGCTCCCCGGGTCAACGGCCGGACTGATTAGGCTCACCCGGCCCTTCACTTTGTCCTCTACTCCGGGAAGCTGCATTTCTGCCGGATCACCGACCTTGAGTGCAACGGCCGCAGTTTGCGCGATGTGCGCCTTGGCGATCAACTTCGACAGATCCATCACCGTGAGCAAGGGTTGATTCGCGGCGGCGAGTTCGCCTGGATACTGCGGGCGTTCCGTCACCACTCCATCGATCGGGCTTTTGATCTCGGAATAGCTGAGCTGCGCTTGTGCGCCGAGGAATTTTCCCTTGGCCGCCGCAAGCTGCCCGTTCGCGGATTTCAGCGCTTGGGCCTGGCCAATCCGGTGCAGGTCGTCAAGCTGCTTCTGGGCCTGTTCGTACTGGCTGCGCGCTTGCATGAGCGAGACCTGCGCCGAATCAAAGTCTCGCCGTGGAATTCCTCCCTGGTCGAAAAGCTCCTTACGGCTGTTGTAGACCTGCTGCTGCGCATCCAAAGCGCTTTTCGCTGCTGCGGTATCCAGTTCCGACTTCTGAATCTGTTCGGGCAGGCTCGCGCCGGTGGTTGTGGCGTACCCAGCTTCCGCCTGTTCAAATTCACCTTTACTTTGTTCGGCTGCCGCTGAGAGGTCGGCATTCTCCAAAATTGCGAGCACTTGTCCTTTGTGAACGCGGCTGCCGCGCTGCACAAGAAACGTCTTGATAGTGGAGGTGATCTTCGGTGTGAGAACCGCCTGCTGGAGCGGGAATACTACGGCATCCGCCGAAGTTATTTGTGAAATTGTGGTTCGGTGCGCCGCAGTAGTTTGCACCGAGACGACCGGGTCCTTCGCTTTCTCTTCCGAGCTGCATCCGAGCCCTGTGCATGTGATCACGCATAGTGCGGCGCAGATGAGAGAACTCCGCAGTCCGCCGAGCAAAGAATCGGTCGTCATGGCGTCGTCAAAGCTCCCGTCAGTGTTTGCAGATTGGCCAGAGCCACGCGATAACGCACCGCCCCATCCTGGTAACTGGTATTCGCCTGAGCGAACGAATTCTGCGCATCCACAACTTCCAGCACGGTCGTCTCTCCTCCCTTATAGCGTAGAGTCGCCAGCCGCAGGCTTTCGGAAGCCAGTTCGGCGGATCGCTGCAAGCCTGCCAATTCATTCAAGGCCGTTTCCGCTTCGCCATACAACGACTGCATTTCGGCGAGCAGCTTACGCTGGGCGAGCGAAAGCTCGCGCTGGGCTTGAGCGCGCCGAAGCTCGGCTTGTTTTACTCTGCTCTGCGTGGCTCCCCAGTTCCAAATCGGAATGTTCAAGGTTGCGGAAGCCGAGGAGCCGAGGTTGTGGATCTTCTGGTTGTCGATCACGCTGTTGGCCGCGAACTGGGTCGAATCGATCCCATAAAAGTAGTCGAGCGTCAGCGCAGGGAAGTACCCGCCCCGAGCATCTGTGACATCATGCCCAGCTTCCTGCACCCCCGCCAAAGCCGCGCGCAATTCTGGGTTGTCCCGGGCGCCCTGCTGCTGCACTTCCTCGATTGTCGGAAGTGGAACGCTGGCGTGGAGATCGTCACTGATCTCAAAGTTCTGATTGAAATTAGGAAAAATGAGCACAGCCAAATCCAGTTTTGCGTTCAGAAGTTCAAGTTGAGCTTCCTGAAGCTGCCGGCGCCTGTCCTGCATCTGTAGCTCGGCACGGATAACGTCCGAGTGCGCGACTTCGCCGCCCTTTTCGAGCGCCTGCGTTAGCTTGAAGAATTCTTCTCCCTGCGAAGCGCCTCTCTGCGCAATTTCTAGTTTGCTTTGTCCTGCGGCAACACGGAAGTAGTCCTGCACGACCGTTACAACGAGGCCCCGCGAGGCAATTTCCGCGCGCGCTCGCGCGATAGCTGCGGCGGCGGCTGCGCGTCTGTAATTCGCCACCCCGGCAATGTCGATCGCTTCATGGACGTTTCCCTGGCTTATATATTCGTGCACCGAGTTGTTCGCAATGTAGCGAACGCCACCGGTGCCGGTGCCTTGCGTATAGAGAACTTGATTGTTGTAGCTAGCTGTGGGCAGCAGGGCATCGCGTGCCTGTTTTCGGTCTTCCGCTGCAATCGCGGCATCCGTCGAGGCTGCTTGGAATTCGGTGCTGTTTTTTTTCGCTCGAGCCAGAGCGTCTTGGAGCGTTAGGGGCAAAGGTGAGGCCACTTCAGCTGCGGATTGCGCACCCTTGGGCGGAGGAGTCGACGGGTTTACTTTTGGCGCGGGATTATCGACCTGCTGACCTACTCCAAGTGGGGGTAACAGAGCAAGCGCAGCGAACGCGAATACTGTCGATCGATACCAGTGATACAGGGTGTTCACAGACGTTCTCTCGAGCGGCCGCAAGCCTTCACGTTCCGCTACTGCGAATGTAGCGACCTCGAGATAAACAGACGATTAATCCGTTCCCGTACGCGCAACACTAGATCCCGGCAAGTAGACTGCGAAGTGACTTCCCGCCGCATCCGAGCGCACCAGTTCGAGCCTACCTAGATGCGCCTCAGCAATCCAGAGAGCGATCGAAAGTCCCAGACCCGCCCCGCCCTCGCGCCCCGATCGTGATCGCGCAGGATCGGCCCGGAAGAACCGCTCGAAAATGCGAGAGTGCAGCTCGGGCGCTATTCCAGGCCCCGTGTCTGTGACGTGTATCTCAATGCACGTAGTTGCGGCGCGGCATGCAATTGTGACGCGCCCGCCCTCGGCCGTGTACTTGATCGCATTGTCTAGAAGATTCAGGATCATCCGGCGCAGAAGCACCTGGTCCCCTCGAAGCAGGCATTCCTCGAAAGCATCGACGCTCAATTCAATATTTTTCTCGCGTGCCAGCGTCCTCGCGGAATGCGCGCAGTCGGCCACCAATTCCTCCAGATAAACCTCTCCTGACGACAAAGGATACTGTCCCGAGTCGGCCCGCGTAAGCGTGAAAAGGTCTTCTACGATCTTTATCAGCCGAGAAGTCTCTTCGTGCAAAATCCCCAGCGATTCCAGATAGTCTTCCGCTTTTCGCCCATGCTGCGACATGGCCACCTCGGCCTCGCCGCGTAAAATTGCGAGCGGAGTTCGCAGCTCGTGCGAAGCATCCGCGATGAAACGCCGCTGGCGCTCAAACGATTGGTCGAGCCGATCCAGAAGATTGTTGAAGGTGGTGGCCAACTGTCCCAGTTCATCGTTGGCATTCATGACAGGAAGTCTCTCGTGCAGGTTGGTTGCACCGATGCGCCGAGCGTGCTCGCCCATCGCGACAACAGGAGCCAAACTCTTTCTTGCCAAAAAGTACCCGCCCGTCCCTGCGAGGATCAGACCCACAAGAATCATCCAGGTGAATGTCAGCTGTATCGTTTCCAGCATTTCATTCTGCGCATGTAGCGAATGAAGGATGATCAAAAGATAGGTCTGGCTGTTGGCCTTGAACTGACGGGAGTAGGCTCTGAATCGCGAGTGCTCTCCTCGGATTGTTTCCAAACCGACTACCCTGCTCTCGCCAATTTTTGCAAAACGTTGAAAGTCGCCGGATGCGAGCGCGCGAGCCACAGAAGCGTCAGATTGTGCGCCGGGAGAAATGGTGCCGCTTGAGGCAGCAACGAATTTTCCGCCAGGATCCAGCACAACGAAAGCATCGCTATTCGAGCGATGTTCCACCATGGACTGTTTCGCTGCCGACAAAACCGCGGAATCCTGGGGGCTTAAAGCGTCCGCAAGTTCAGCCTGGAATGTCACCAGAAACGAATCTGCCAATACAGCCAAGTCCGAATCCGTCCGCTGCATGGACGTCTTTCGAACAATCAGGTAGGTGGTCACAGATACCACGACCAACACCACGGCGAGGACCGCCGAATACCAAACTGTCAGACGCAGGCGAACGGAATCAAGCATGTTTCTTACGGTCGGCTGCATTCGTTTTGCCTTGCGTCCCGGCCGACGGCGTGCGGGCTCCGCTCTCGCCATCCTCGCCAGATCTCAGGATGTAGCCGGCGCCTCGCCGCGTCTGCAAAAGCCCCGAGCTTCCATCCGGATCGATCTTGCGGCGAAGGCGGTTGATATAAACTTCAATCAAGTTCGAAAACGGATCGAAACTCTCATCCCAAACGTGCTCGGCGATATCCGCTCTGCTCACCACTCGTCCTGCGTTCCGTACGAGGTATTCAAGCAGCGCATATTCTTTGTGCGTCAGCGAAACCGCGTGTCCCCTGCACGTGGCGCTTTGAGCCGCCGTATCCAGCACGAGATCTCCGACGCACAGCCTCGGTGGATGCAATTCCGCCGAACGTCGCAGCAGAGCGCGAAGCCGTGCCAGCAATTCGCGAAACTCGAAAGGCTTTGTCAGGTAATCATCCGCTCCTCGATCTAGTCCGCTGACCCGATCTTCGACGGCATCTCGCGCGGTCAGCATCAGTATCGGCATTCGCCGTCCAGTTTTGCGCAGCCTGCGGCACACTTCGAAACCGTCGGGTGCGGGAATCATGACGTCCAGAATAATCAGGTCGTACTCATTGATGTCCGCCTGATACAGCGCGTCTTCACCGGTGGCGGCCGTGTCCACCGCGTAGGCCTGCTCGCGCAGCCCTTTAACCACAAACCGGCGAACTCCCGGATCGTCTTCGACAAGCAAAATCCGCATGGCTGCATAATACGTGAAACCGCGGCTTAGCGCGCAGTCTTAGCCATTTGCCAGCGTGCGGAATGCTCGACTGATTCAGCGGGGGGCAGTCTAATGCCGCAGCCAATGCGGGAAGTTGCCTGCGCCCGCATCTAGATCGTCTTGTCTTTTGAATAGCAAATCTTTTGGAGGTTACATTCCACGCACTTTGGTTTCCGCGCTTGGCAAACTCGCCGACCGTGCCAGATAATCTGGTGCGAAAAAAGGATCCACTTTTCTTTTGGAATCACCTTCATCAAATCCAGTTCGATTTTCTTTGGGTCTTCGCTTCGCGTCAAATCCAGCCGGTTCGAAATGCGAATCACGTGGGTGTCCACAACGATTCCGCTCGCGATGCCAAACGCCGTGCCCAGCACCACGTTCGCCGTCTTTCGCGCCGCTCCTGGAAGAGTGAGCATCTCCTCCATGGTGCGCGGCACTTGGCCGCCGAATTTCTCAAGGATCGCCTTGCTAGCCCCCATGATCGATTTCGTCTTGTTCCGAAAAAATCCCGTCGGTCTAATCTCTTGTTCCAATTCCGTGGGATTCGCGTACGCGAACGCTTCTGGCGTCGCATATTTCTTGTAGAGCGTTTCCGCTACCTGATTCACTCGCACATCCGTGCACTGCGCGGAAAGAATGGTCGAAATCAACAGGTGAAACGCATTGTCATGTTTCAGCTCGCAAGTCGCTTCCGGATACGCCTCATCCAATTTAGCCAGAATCGCGGCCACGCGTTTCGGGTCGGTTCCCGCCCCCGCTGTCTTTCTCGCGGCGGTCGCACTTTTGGCAGCTTGCGCAAGCCTCGCCGGCTTCGGTTTTTTAGCCTCGAGCTTTTTCTTCCTCTTTATTTGTTTTGTTGGCATGACGCGCAAGAATATCACACGGTGGGACAGACATTCTTGTCTGTCTTCCACATTCATTGGGAGTTTCAATAAAAGTGGAGGGCACGGCGTGCCGTGCCCCTAGGAAGTTGTAAGCGAACTCAGCATCTTGTGGAAAGCTTTACCGCGATGGCTAATGCCATTTTTCTCTTCTTGTAAAAGCTCCGCAAATGTTTTTCTCAGGGCAGGGAAGTAAAAGACGGGATCATATCCAAAGCCGCCGCTCCCCCGCCGTGATTCCAAAATCTCGCCGTCCACGCGAGCCGTCACAATAGCGATAGCCCGCCCTCGTTCTGCTAAAGCAATCGCGCACACGAAATACGCAGCTCGCTCGTCGCCCTCTTTCCCGCATAGCTCGCCAAGCAATTTCACAATCCGCTCCGCGCTCGTCGCGTTTGGTCCCGCGTATCGCGCAGAGTGCACACCTGGCGCTCCTCCGAGCGCTGGCACCACCAACCCGGAATCGTCCGCGAACACGAGCCCTTCTCCAAGCCGCGAATAATGGAGTGCCTTTCCTGCAGCGTTCTCCGCAAATGTCGGAGCATCTTCTTCAAACTTTGGCAGGGAATCAAATCTCGGCAACAACTCTATCTCCACGCGCGCGTCCAGCACATCCGTCACACCCGGTGTACTGGTTTGCGCTAGCGCGCGAAACTCCTCAAGTTTTCCTGGATTTGATGAAGCTAGAAACAACTTAGCGCGCGCGCGCATTGAACTTGACCGGCAGCACAGCGCGCTGTTCCTCCGTCAGCCGGCGAATCCCAGCCGCCGCCAACGCAAGCAGGTCTTGCATTTCGCTCCCGCTAAAAGGTCGGCCCTCCGCCGTAGCCTGAATCTCGACGAAGTGTCCGCTGCCGGTCATCACCACGTTCATGTCCACTTCCGCGCGCGAATCTTCTTCATACGCCAAATCCAGCAGCGCGCGGTCGTCTACAATTCCCACGCTCGTCGCCGCCACGCTATCAATCAGCGGCGAACTCTTCAAAATCCCCGCGGCTACAAGCCGTTCGAACGCCAGCGCCAGCGCCACGAACGCTCCCGTAATCGAAGCCGTCCGCGTCCCGCCGTCCGCCTGAATCACGTCGCAATCGATCCACACGGTGCGCTCGCCCAGCGCCTCCTGGTCCGTCACTGCCCGCAGCGATCGCCCAATCAACCGCTGAATCTCGAGCGTCCGCCCGGACTGTTTTCCGCGCGTCGCTTCTCGTTGCGTGCGTTCTTCCGTTGCTCGCGGCAGCATCCCGTATTCGCTCGTCACCCAGCCTTTGCCCGTGCCTTTCATAAATCCCGGCACGCCGTCGTCCACTGTCGCGGTGCAGATCACGCGCGTGCTGCCAATCTCGATCAAAACGCTTCCTTCCGCCGTCGAAATAAAATCCGTCGTCATTTTCAACGGGCGCATCTGATCTGGGCCGCGGCCATCAACTCGCACTCTTCCTCCTGCTGCCATCGCTTTTGCCATCAATAGCTCTTAAGCTCTTACAATTTACGCCCAGGCTGCGCCAGTTTGCCGGGGCTCTTATCGCGTGTCAATGTTCAAGCGCCTTTAGGCGAACCAGGCTTCGCCGTCGGGGTTGTCGCTGGAGCGGGTCTGTCCGTCCCGGGAGGCACTGGCTTGTCCACACTCGGTGGTGTGGTCGGCGCTACAACTGGTACCGCCGCGCTTGGCGCCACAAGTGTGCCCTTCGTATTAACCAAAAAAGTTCCGGTAAGATCCAAATGCCCCGCCAGCGTTTCCACTTCCTGCCCATGAATCAAAATTTTCAGCCGCTGCACGCGCGGCACGTTCGCTTCGAGCGTGCGCGTAAGCGAATCTACGGCCAACTGCTCGCTCTGAATTCCCGAGGGCGTGGCCGTTGCCAGCGCCTCAGAAAAATCCGCAATGGCCGTCCCATTCGGCAACAAATAAAACGCCAAGAGCACCGCGTCGGGCGGCAGCGTGCGCAGCTCCGCATCCACCGGCCCTGCCAATAGTGTGTTCAATACTTGCTTCGAACGCAGCACCGGATCATCCGAAAGCGGCAACTCCACCGTCGAGTCCACTAGCGCTCCATCGCCATTCCCGGAAGCCCAAAATAATTTCGTTTTTACCCGGGGCTCGCCCGGATTTATCGGAACCGCTTGCGTCAATTCTCTCCGCGCCTGTTCTGCCGTTTGTTGTTGCAGCTTCGCCGCCGCTCGCAATCGCCGCCGCAGAATCGGAAGGTAAAACACTCCCACAATCACGGCCACGCAGAGCACGCCCACGACCCATTTGATCCAGCGGGTCGTCACGGTGTGCCTCCCGTCGCCGTCGCCACCACGTACGAAGGCCGAAACGCCGCAACTCCCGTTGCGATTGCGTCTGCAACTCCCGGCGCCATTCGGTCCAGGTCCGCACGGTTTTCCACCACCACGCTCGATATTTCCACGGCAATCGCCGGCGCTGCTGTCGTTCGTAACTGCCTCACCGCCGCGGTTTGCGCCGTGTTGGGCGATCCCTTAAACCGCTGCGCCAGTAAACCCTGCACCATATCTCCCAATTTTCTGCTCAACCCTTGAAACGGCGTCTGCGCCCGGTCCCACGGAATCAATCCGCCCACATTCGTTGTCACTGGCAAATCCGAATTGACGTACACCCGCGCCGTTCCTGGCAGCCCCGTGGACGCAATATGCAGCGTTACGAAAACCGCGCCACTCTGCGCATTAGCGATCGCCGAACGGTCGTCGAAGGAAGGATCTTCGTTTCCCTGGCGCGTCTGGACTACTTGAAATCCTTGCGCTTCCAGTGCCCGGCGCACCTGTGCCGCAAAGTCCAGCACGATTTCGCTCTCGCGAATGCCGCCAGTCCCTCGTGCGCCCGGGTCCGTCCCTCCATGCGCTGGATCTAGCACCACGATGTTTAATCCCGCGCGTGGCACTGCTGATGGAATTGTTTGCGGAAGTCCTTGCGGCGTTGCTGGCGCCGGTGTTGTCGGCAACGCTTGAGGCACGGGCGACTGGGGCGCGGGAACAGCGGGCGGCGTTTGTGATGAATAACTGAGTGCCGCGGCCCCCAAAACAGGCAAGAAAAAAAACGCGCCGATTCGACAAACGTTCCGACTCCATCCGCGCCCATTCATCCGAGCAATATTCCCCACGTCGAGCAGCATATCAAATCTCTTTGTCATTTCGCGCTGCTCGGATGTGTCCCTCGACGAAAAAGGGACGGCCCCAGAGGCCGTCCCTTTTTCGTCTCTATTGCGACCTTGATTTGACCGATTGCCAGTTATGGCTTACGAATCGGACCTCTCCAAAGTCCCGCCCCATCAACCTTGGGGTTGGGTTTGTGGCGGCTGTTGCTGCTGTTGTTCTCGACGGGATGCGCGCAACGCACGAACATTCGCCTTCATCTGTTGCCGCTGTTCGGGCGTCAAGAGTTTCACCATCTGCATGCGAGCTCCGTGCCGCAGCTGATGAGTCTTCGCTTCCTTCTGATCCGCCGTCAGCGATTCGTCCTTATTCACGGCCTCCAATTGGGCTTTCGTGGACTCGTGAATTTTCTTCATCGCCGCTTTTTGATCATCGGTCAGGTTCAATCCTTGCATCGCCCCATGCATTCTTCCTTCGTGCTGCGCTGGCGCGGCAGGTGCCGCTTGGCTCTGATCTTGCGACGGAGGCTGTGAACCGCTTTGTGCGCGGCTGATTCCCGGCGCAAAAGTCAGCGCCAGAAATCCGGCGGCTACGGCGATTTGCTTCGTAATGCTATTCCTAATCATGGAGGGTCCTCATTCTGGGCTGGTGTTCTTTCTTCCTACCTTCATAGAACCCGCGTTGCGCCCAAATGTCGCGTTCCCGCTTCTCCATGATTCTGAAAGACATTGTTTGAACCTGAGGTAAGAACATGTAGGTGCACCCCTTTAGGGGTGCGTCTTTTCCTCATCGGTTTTTAAGGGTTGCAACTTGGCATTCACCAGCAGCGAATTCACCCGCGCCACATCTTTTGTTTGAATCTCATCCCACCGCGCCAACGTGGCTTTACCTGCTACTTCCCATTTCTCGCTCGCCGCCATAGCATCCGCCGAAGGTGCCACATCTGCGCTCTCGACAATCCCTAGAAGCGACCCCATCGCCGCTGACACTTGTCTCAGCGTCGTCGGCTGATCCCCCGGCACGGAAAACCCGAAGAATCCGAACCCGCCGCCACCACCAGAACCTGCCAGTGTTTCAACTTTCTTTTCCAAATCAGCCAGTGCCGCCGCAAGGCCCGCGTTTCCCGTCGCTTCCTTGCTCCGCGCCGCAATCTGCTTCTGCAAATCGTCCGCACGCGCGACAGCCGGGGAAAACTCTCCAACCCCTGCCGCCAGTCTGGAAGCCAATTGAAACTGCCGCTCCAAATCCGCAGCGCTCGTCTTGACGCGCGGATCCATCTTGATCTCCAGCGGCACAATAATTGCCTTTCCTGCCGCGGCCAGCTTCACGGTATATCGCCCAGGAACTGCCAGCGGTCCGCCTCCGCCCCGCCGAGACCGCCGCCGCGCTCCCGCAAACGCATACCGCAAATCCCAAACAAACCGGTGCGTCCCTGCCTCAGCAGACAGCGGCTCCGCGTCATGCACCCAGTACATCGGAATATCCAGTTCGTCCGGATTCGTCTTCGCCATCTCGTCGGTGCTAGCAAATCGCCGCACCAGTTTTCCCGCCGCATCAAAGATTTCCAGTTGCACCGCTTCCGTCTGCTTCTCCTTTAAGTAATAGTCCAACACCGCCCCGGTCGGCGGATTCTCCGCTTGCGGCTCATCGAGCGGTATGGGTGTCCCTTGATCTGCGCCCGGACGCACGCGATACGCCGTCTGCGGCTCAAACAACCAAGCGTCCGCACTCGCCACCTTCGCACTCCACTGCCGAAGAGGCGTCACGTCATCCAACACCCAGAACGACCGCCCGAACGTGGCGATCACCAGATCATCATCATGCACTACCAAATCGCGCACCGAAGTCGTCGGCAAATTAAACTGCAGCGGCTGCCAGTCGTCGGCATCGTCAAACGAAACGTACACACCCTTTTCCGTGCAGGCATAGAGCAGCCCCGCGACTTTCGGATCCTCACGAATACAATTCAAAAAGCTCCCTTCCGGAATCCCGTTCGAAACACGCTGCCATGTCCTCCCGAAATCTTTCGTGCGGTAAAGATAAGCCTGCAAATCTTCCAGCCGGTGGCGATCCACTGCCGCATACGCCTTGCCTGCGTCAAAACGCGAGGCCGTAATGTGCGTTACCTTGCTCCACGGCGTTAGCTCTTTCGGCGTGACGTCACTCCATGTTTTCCCCTCATCGCGCGTCAGATGAACCAGCCCGTCGTCCGTCCCCACCCAAATCTCGCCAGCTAGCTTCGGCGAAGGCGCAATCGTATAAATCACGCCGTGCCTTTTCCCCGGCGGCACATCCGCCGCAGTAGCCGCATCGAGATTCGCAGGCACGCCTGGATCTTCCCGCGTCAAATCAGGACTGATCTTTTGCCACGAATTTCCCCCGTCCGCCGTTCGAAACAGAACCTGCGAGCTGAAGTACAGCACATGCGGATCAATCTCTGAGAAAACCAGCGGCAAAGTCCACGTCCGACGGTAGTCGCCGGGGTACATCAGCGTCGGTGGTATTTGCTGAACTTCTTCGTTATGAAAATCCTGCCGCACCACGGATCCGCCATAAATAATTCCGGGATTCACCGGGTCGGGAGCGACGTAGTCACTCTCTCCTCCCGCTTCCATCGGTCGCCAATCTTGAAAATTCAGCGCCCGCCAATTGCTACGGCTCGGTGTCGCTGCCGCTCCGCTGTCCTGCTGCGCCCCATACACCCAGTAAGGAAATCGGTTGTCGGTTGCGACGTGATAAAACTGCCCCGTCGCCTGGTTGTACCAAGAACTCCAAGTCTCTCCGCCGTTCCGCGTCACAATCACGCCTTGATCGCATCCCAATACCATGCGCTGCGGGTTGTCCGGATCGATCCAGAGCTGGTGATAGTCGTCTCCCCCCGGCGCGCCCTTGATTGCTGTAAACGTTTTTCCTCCGTCGCGCGAACGATACGTCGATGTATTTGGCACATATACCGTGTCCGCATCCTTCGAATCGACGCTCACCTCGCAGAAATACCATCCGCGTCCCCAAATCCGCGCATCCTTCGAGACGCGCGCCCAATTCTCCCCGCGATCGTCGGAGCGGTACAGCCCACCCTCCTTCGCATCCGCGATCAGATAAACCCGCTTTGGATTGCTGGGAGCAAACGCAATTCCCATACGCCCCAACTCTTCCGTAGGCAATCCGTGTCCCGTCAACAGCTCCCAATGCTCGCCGCCATCCTTCGAACGATAAAGCCCAGACCCTGGCCCTTTCGACGGCGGATAAATGCTCCATGGCGGCCGTCGCGTCTGTAGCAATGCTGCATATATGTTCTTCGGATTTCCCGGCTCCATCGCCAAGTCGATTGCGCCAGTATTCTCGTCCTTGAAAAGCACCTGCTGCCAAGACTTCCCACCATCGTTCGAACGAAAAACGCCGCGCTCCTTGTTCGGTCCGTAAGCATGCCCCAGCGCCGCTACGAAAACTTTCTCAGAATCGTCTGGGTCCACCACAATCCGAGCAATTTGCCGCGAGTCTTCCAACCCGATGTGCGTCCAGGTCTTCCCCGCGTCCGTCGACTTATACATTCCGTTGCCATGCGAAATGCTCGAGCGCATGTCCGCTTCGCCCGATCCCACGTAAATCACATTTGCATTCGAAGGCGCCACGGCGATTGCCCCAATCGAACCCACTGGCTCCCTGTCGAAGATCGGGTTCCAAGTACGCCCCGCATCATTCGTCTTCCAAACGCCTCCATTGACCGACCCGAAATAGTAAACCTCAGGTTGCCCGCGCGCACCCGTCACTGCCAGCGACCGCCCCGCGCGAAACGGTCCAATCGACCGCCACCGTATTTCTCCAAAGAATTTTTGGTCGAATTTCTGGCCAGCATCCGGCAAAGCCGCAGCCCTCGCATGCACAAGCAGAGCGACGCCAGCAACTAGTAGGAGTAGTAGGAAAAGCCGCAGCTTCTTCACAGTCTTGTCTCCAAATGGAAAGTGGATTTTGAAATGAACTGTGGAGTATACCAGCAGCGCGCCGCTCACGCGGCACCCCTTGGAGTGCGGCAACCCTGCTGCCGCTTTCCCCAGCGGCTCGCATGTTCTACATTTGGAGAGGTTCCCTAGTCGCCTGTTACCGCGTTAGGCGTAGCCGCCGGAGCAATCACCGCTCGCCGCAAAGGCTTTGTCGCCGCGTACAGCACGACTCCGCCCACCATAATAATCAAGCCAAACAACAGCCCATTGATCCCCAGAATACTTTCGTTTTCGCTTTCGACCATCGCCAGGCTCATCAGCAAAAGCGGGAAAATCCCGCAGGAGATTGCCCCAACCAGCCCGCCGGGCACTTTGAACTCGCGCTTCAACTCCGGCTCTCGAATCCGCAAAGCCACCAGCGTCACGAACTCCAGCATCAAGCTCGCGCCATAGAGCATAATGTCCAAAGTAACGAGCCTCCTGAATCCCAAGCCCAAACAGAGCGCCCAACATCCTGCGCAAACCAGAATCGCTACCCACGGCGTCTGCGTTTTCTCCGTCGTCTTCGCAAAGACCTTCGGCAGCATTCCGTCGCGCGCCATCGCCAGCGGAAGCCTCGAGTAGCTCATCACCAGCGCGTTGAACATCCCGAACGCGCTCATCATCCCACCAATGACAATCAGAAAACGCAGCCACTCGAATCCCAGAATCTTTCCACCCATCAATCCCGCGATCGTCGCCCAAGACCCATCTGCCCCAAATGTCGTAGCCGGAATCCCCGTAAAGTAAACCGCCAGAAACGGCAGAATGTAGGTAAGCGAAACGAGAACCACCGCCGCAATCATCGCCTTTGGATAAGTCCTCTGCGGCCTCTCCACTTCTTGCGCAATCGTCGATGCGTTGTCCCAACCCATGTAATTCCACATCGCCACCAACACACCGCCCAGCAGGCCTAAGCCAGTTGCCTCCGCCGCGCCATGGCCACTGACACTCGCGAAAGCTCCAACTTTAAAGGGCGCCATCACGACAATCACCGCAAACGGTGCCGAAAGAAAAAAGAACAACCATAGTGACGTAATGCCCACCACGCGAATCCCCGCCACATTCAGCAAAGCGCATGTCACCACCACAAACAGCCCCGCAATCACCGCATGGCTCCCCGAGCCAAACCACGGCGACATCTGCCTCAAATAAAACACGAACAATGTCGGATAAATCGCCATATCAAAGATGCTCGCTGCCAAAGACAGCCAAGCCTCTTGAAAGCCCCAGAAATTCCCCAGACCGCGCCGCACCCAAGCGTAATACCCACCTTCAGCGGGCAACGCGCTAGAAAGCTCGCCGATCATGAACGCCGTCGGCAAGCACCACAAAACGGGCAAGAATAACAGAATCAAAATCCCGTGCCCGTAACCAGCACCATGAACGATCTCTTCCGTCCCATACGTCCCGCCCGACACCATGAAAAACGTCGCCGCCACAAGCGGCCAGAGCGTCAGCTTTGCGACCCTTTTTTTCGCTGTTGAAATTGCGGTGGAGGGAATCTGGGCAGGAAGGGATAAAGAACTCAATTTTTACTCTCGTCCTCCTTAGCGATTCTCACTCGCGCGCTGGGTGAAGTGAGTTCGCATTCGAAGAATACAAGGTTCGTCCCTGCATGCAACAAAAAAATGCGTCCAGCTGAATATTTTTTCATCCACGAAAACTGTCCTTCCGCGCAGGTCCAGTGGCACAGGCTTCAGCCTGTGTTCCGGCGAGCGCGAAAGCTTTTCAGCGGCACGGTCTCAAAACGTAGCTCCCAACGCCGCAACAACTCTCCGCTGCCCTGCTTCCCATCCCACGTCCCTCTCCGCGCCTTTGCTAAACTCCTGGCTTTGCCCGACAATCATTTGTTTGTTCTCGCATTCATCCTCGACTCAGGAGTCTCTCGCATGAAGCTCGGTTCTCTCGCCATCCTCCTCGCCCTATTCGCTCTGCCGGTCTCTGCCATCGCGCAATCCGCCCCGCCCTCGCCGCGCCCGATCACCATCGACGACTACTTCCAGATTCAGACCGTCCATGACCCCCAACTCAGCCCAGACGCCCATTGGGTCGCCTACGCCGTGGACAAATCCACGCTGAAGACCGACAAAAACGAAACGCGCATCTGGATGGTCCCTTCTTCCGGCGGCGACGCTCTCCCCATGACCGCCGAAGGCGTCTCTTCCTCCCACCCTCGCTGGAGCCCCGATGGCAAATTCCTTGCCTTCCTTTCCGAACGCAACGAAGGCAAGACGCAAGTCTGGCTACTGGACCGCCAGGGCGGCGAAGCCCAGCAACTTACTGACATGCCTCAAGATGTCGAAGATTTCTCGTGGTCTCCCGACGGCCACCGCATGGTCCTGGTCTTGCGCGATCCCACGCCCGAAGAGCTCGACGCCGCCAAAGAGAAATCCGCAGCCCCTGCACATTCCTCACCCGCGTCGGACTCCGAGGACAAAAAGTCCAAATCCAAAAAACCCTGGATCATCGACCGCCTGCAATTCAAAGTCGACGAAGTCGGCTACCTCGACCGCCGCCGCACCCATCTCTACGTCTTCGACGTCGCCAAAAAGTCTCTAACCCAAGTGACATCAGGCGACTTCGACGACTCCGAACCTGCCTGGTCCCCCGACAGCAAACTCCTCGCCTTCACCAGTAACCGCTCCATGCCCGACCCCGACCAAACCTACAACTCCGACATCTGGGTCGTCTCCGGCAACGCCACAGACAAAGGCGCCCACCTCACCCAAGTCACCACGAATCCCGGCATAGACATGTCGCCGACGTGGTCTCCTAACGGCCAATCCATCGCCTATGTCACAATGCTCGACCCTAAACTCTTCGACTATGCCACCCACCATCTCGCCATCTCTCCTGCCACGGGCGGCCCCGCCAAAGTCCTCACTCTCTCCCTCGACCGCATGGTCAGCAATCCCCACTTCTCTTCCGACGGCAAATTCATCCATTTCGTCGCCGATAATGACGGCGCCCTGGTCCTCAAGACGATTCACCTCGAATCCGGCGGAATCGCGGACGCTGCCGCAGTCCCGTACATGACGTCTGCTCAGTACTCTGGCTCCCGCACCGTCAACGGCTATTCCATCAGCCCCGGCCCCGTTCCCTCCGTCGTCGCTCAAATCGCCACCATCGACCGCCCAGATGAGCTTTTCATGATCGAGGGCTACCAGTACAAACAACTCACACACGTCAACGACGCTCTCTTCTCCCAACTAAAGCTTTCCCACGGCGAGTACGTCCACTTCAAAAGCAAAGACGGCACCCAAGTCTCCGGCTACCTCTACAAACCCCTCGATTACGCCCCCGGAAAGAGGTACCCAACGCTTCTCATCCCCCATGGCGGCCCCGTCTGGGCCTACTACGCCGAATTCTCCCACCTTGCCCAGCTCTACGCCGCCAACGGCTACGCCGTCCTTTTCCCTAATCCACGCGGTTCCACCGGCTACGGCCAGGACTTCTGCAAGGCCATCTTCGCCGACTGGGGCAACAAGGACTTCCAGGACGACATGGCCATGGTCGACTACGCCATCGAGCAGGGAATTGCCGACCCCGACAAACTCGGCGTAGGCGGCTGGTCCTACGGCGGCATTTCCACCGATTTCATCATCACGCAGACCACCCGCTTCAAAGCCGCCATCTCCGGCGCGGGCGCCGCCGAGTTCTCCAGCCTCTACGGGCACGACCAATACCAAAAAGACTACGAGACCGAACTGGGCTTCCCGTGGGAAAACCAGGCCGCCTGGGCGAAAGTCTCACCTTTCCGCAACGTCGCCAAAGTCACCACCCCCACACTCTTCATGGGCGGTAACATCGACTGGAACGTCCCCATCCTCGGCGGCGAGCAAATGTACCAAGCCCTAAAACGCCTCGGCCGCACCACCGAACTAGTCGTCTATCCCGACGAGTACCACGAGTTCTCGCTACCCTCCCATATCCAAGACCGCCTCGAACGCGACCTGGCCTGGTATGCCCACTTCGTCAAAGGCGGCCCCACCCCCGCCCGCCCCGCCGAATCCTCGCCGAGATCGCCCGACTAAGCGTCGAGCCGCTCTAACGAAAGCGACCGCTCTTCTTATCAGGCATCAGGTGGCGCGTCCCAGTAAGTAGACTCTCCGCCGCTGGTCAGTTTCCGAGTACAGCATTAGAAACTAACGTCTATTGTGGGTGTATCTTGGAGTGAGGAGGTTGCAATGCGGCGAATATACCTATTCATTGTTGTAGTCTTCGGAATGGCAACGGTCGCCTTGGCCCAGACCACTTCGTCAGACTCACAGACGTTACAAGCATTGCTTGGGGAGGTCCACCAGCTTCGTCAAGACTTACAGGTTTCGCTGACGAGAATGCAAAGCGCTCAAATTTTGTTGTCTCGCTTGCAAATTCAGGAAGTCGCCGTTACAAGCGCGTCACAACATTTGGACGACGCTCGCTCCAAGCTCGCCGAAGTTCAAGTCGTCATGAAAAGTGAAGCGGCCGAAATTAAGCATTTCGAGGATGCTCCAAACAACGGAGATAACGCAGCGCAAGTCGAAGCTGCGCTCAACCGCGCCAAGTCCGACCTCGAGGCATCAACGAACCTCGCTCAGCAGCGCCAGTCGACAGAAACAGATGCCGAACTGCAGCTGCGCACGGAGCAGGACAAACTCAACAGGCTTGAATCTCAGCTGGACGAACTGGTCAGAAACCTGGAGAACCCGGGACAGCAATTGGGCCGCGTTCCGCAGTAATTCAGTCGATAGCCTGAAAATCTTTGTTTTCCGTGTGCCCAAGGCGCCGGGTTTGCCCTGGGTGTTTTGCATTTTTCCCACCTGCTAGCCTCGCGGTTCAATCCCACTAACGGCAGTTCAACTACTAATTTCAACCATTCCCTGTAAATGTCTTTACCATCTCGCCAATTACGTGCTATCGTCTCCCATATTCTCGTCGCCAAACCCGCGTCCCCTGCTCCGCTAACTCCTTTCTCTGCCACTCTTACAGTTTCCCTGCAACTCACTGAAAATCCAGTCACTTTAAGTCCCTTCGCTGCCACTCTTACGAGCCATGTCAGTCATAACTCTTTTGTTTGCCACTTACAAAAAACACCGGGGGTGGGGGCATCCGTTTCAATCATGAAACGGCGGGGAAAGTCGGATACAATCTGCGCGCTGCGAAGCCGGCCTAGAACTGGCCCGGCCGGAATTGGCGTCGGCGGAGCTAAACGGGAGGCTATTGTGAAACCTTCGAGGCGAGAACTTCTGATAGGCGGCAGCGGGGCGTTGGTGGCGGCTGCATTCGACTTGGGGAAGCCATCGCCGGTGTACGCCAATCCGCTGGGCAAGCCCATCGGGTTGGAACTCTACACCGTGGGCGCGGAGCTGGATAAGGACTACGACGGGACGCTGCGGCAGATCGCGGCAATTGGATATAAGGAAGTCGAAACGGGCCTTTCGCCGAAGCGCAAGGCCGCTGACGTCAAGAAGTCGTTGCAAGACGCCGGCTTGCAATGCAAGTCATTGCATATGGGTTTTGGTGGAATAGAGGAAGCGACTCCCTATGCGAAAGAAATTGGCTCGAAGTACGTAATCTCGTCCGTGACACTTCCCAAAGTTCCCGAACCGGGCAAGTTCGACCCAAAGACACTCATCGCGCAACTGAGCGCGTTGACATTGGACGACTTCAAAAAAATCGCGGCGCGTTGCAACGAAATGGGGGAACAGGCAAAGAAAACCGGTCTACAGTTCGGATATCACAACCACAATTTTGAGTTCAAACCGTTAGACGGCGGCGAAATTGGCTACGACGTGATTTTGCGAGAAACCGATCCATCCCTCGTGAAATTCGAGCTCGACTGCGGGTGGATGGTAGCGGCCGGGCACGATCCAGTGGCCTACCTGACGAAATATCCCAAGCGCTACCGCTTGTTGCATATCAAGGATTTCCATCCCACCGCCAGCCCCTCCACAGGACTCGATGACAGTGTGCGTCCGAAGCCGGCGGAGCTGGGCCGCGGTCATATTGATTACGCGCCTATTTTCGCTGCGGCAAAAAAAACCGAGGTGGAGCTGTATTACGTCGAGCAGGAGCCGCCGTTTACCGCGACGTCTGCCATGGAAGCGATTAAGATCGACTATGATTATTTGCATGCAATGGCGTAGCCTGCTGTAGACAGGACAAGTACGCGAGGAGTTTTCATGAAACGACGCGAAATGTTACGAGCGAGTGTGCTTGCTGGTGCGGCGGCGGCGTTGCGCCCCGCGCTTGCCAATGCTCAAGGTGCAGCCCAGAGTGCCGCGCAACCATCCGAGTTGACACCGGCGCAAAGCGGTGTTGACGCATCGAAGGAATTTGAGGGACCTGGATGGAAGCCGCTTTTTTTGGATGAGCACCAGAACGAAACTCTCATTGTGCTCAGCGACTTAATTATTCCGGCAACGGACACTCCTGGTGCGAAAGAAGCGCTGGTGAATCGCTATATTGATCTTGTACTGGCTGCCGAGACGCGCGAAACACAACAAGCGTTTTTGAACTCGCTCGGATATCTGGACAGTGAGAGCATGAAGCGATTCAAGGCGGCGTTTGTGTATCTCTCGCGAGACGATCAAGATCTCTTATTGCATGCGCTGGCGTATCCGCGCAATGCCAGCAACTGGACGGGTGAGGCGGATGCAAATCCGGATAAGGGGCACGCTCATTTTGAAGCGCTGAAGGGGCGCGTCATGACCGCGTATTACAGCTCACAGATTGGCGAGAAAGAACTGGGCTGGGACGGCGCGTTTGCGCACGGCCCCTATCAAGGTTGTGAACATCCGGAGGGGGATCACAAGTGATCGGGATTAATAACAGGGCTCGCATGGCGCAAGACGCGCTGCTTCAAACGTACGACGTTATCGTTGTGGGCTCAGGCGCGACTGGCGGTTGGGCCGCGAAACAATGCGCCGAGGCGGGCCTGAAAGTAGCCTTGCTTGAAGCAGGCCGCGCGGTCAGTCCGAAAGAGTTTACCGAGCACATGCCGGCGTACAAATTGAAATACCGCGATCACTCCCCGGAAATCGTGCGCACGCGGCCCGTTCAAAAGCAATGCTACGCGTGCATGGAGTACAACTACGAGTGGTTCGTGAACGATCTCGAGAATCCGTACAGCACACCGCCGGGGAAACCCTTCACATGGCAGCGGCTGCGCATCCTCGGCGGGCGATCGCTGGTTTGGGGACGCCAGAGTTACCGCATGAGTGATAACGATTTTAAGGCCGCTAGCCGCGACGGGTATGGCGACGACTGGCCGATTAGCTATGCCGAGCTCTCGCCGTATTACGACATCGTGGAGAAGTACGTAGGCATCAGCGGGGCGGCTGAGGGAAATGAGATGTTGCCCGACGGGCAATTTCTTCCGCCTATGAAAATGAGCTGTGGAGAAATTCAGCTTAGAGGACGCGTCAAAGCGAAGTTTGGGCACACGGTCACGATCGGACGCACAGCGATCCTGACGCAAAATCACAATGGCCGCCTCCAGTGCCACTATTGCGGACCGTGCGAGCGCGGTTGCAGCACGTTTTCTTATTTCAGCAGTCCCTTTACGACCGTCAAGGACGCCATTGCTTCCGGCAACTGTACGCTCATCACCAACGCCGTGGTGAGCCACGTAGACATGGGCACTGAGTCAAACAAGGCACGCGGCGTGACCTATGTGGATCGCTTGACGCGGCAGGTCAAGGAAGTGCGCGGAAAAGCGGTGATCCTCTGCGCGCAGGCGTTGGAATCCACACGGATATTGCTGAATTCTTCGACACGTGATTATCCGAATGGACTGGCGAATTCGAGCGGCGCACTCGGTCATTATTTGATGGACCATGTTGTCGGCGGAGGAGCCTCGGGCCGTCTGCCAAATTTCAATCCTCTACCCAATGCGAACGAGCCCGCTCGGCCCAACGGGATTTATGTCCCGCGGTTTCGGAACACGCCATCGAGCAAGCAACAATCCAAGTTCATCCGTGGCTATGGTTACCAGGGCGGCGCGGGGCCCCAATTCAACTTCACTGCCGAAGGCTATGGAACCTCGCTCAAGAAGGCCGTAAAAGAAGGCTGGTACGAGATTGGGTTGGGAGCTTTCGGCGAATCGCTAGCCCGGTGGGACAACTACATCGAGATCGACAAGGATCTCAAAGATGCCTGGGGCATTCCTGCGTTGCACATCAACATGTCGCACGGCGATAACGAAGCCGCGCTAATGCAGGATGCCGGCGCCTCGGCGGCGGAAATGCTGGAAGCGACCGGCGCGAAAGATATTCGCGTGCAGGCGAACGTCGAAATGCCGGGAATGGCCATCCACGAACTGGGGACAGCGCGCATGGGGAGCGATCCGAAGAAGTCCGTGCTCAATGCGTTTAACCAGTCGCACGACGTGAAGAATTTATTTGTGATGGACGGGGCGAGCTTTGTCTCGTCGGCGTGCCAGAACCCGACGCTCACCATGATGGCCGTCACCGTCCGCGGATGCGATCACATGATTGAGCGTTTTCGCAGGAATGAGATCTAATGCAAACACTCTCCCAGCCCCCCTTCTCGCAGGTGGATAACAACCCGGGGCACGGATCATTTGGGGCGCGTCACTGAACTCTTTGAAACGCATTCTAAGCCGCTGCCGTCACACTGATGCACGCGGTACCCTGTGGCGGCTCCATTGAGAATTAGACAGGCGAAACCAAAAACGGAGGAAGATTGTGCGTAAGCATGCGAGTGTGGTGGCAGTCCTTGCTTTAGTCCTGGCGGTTATCCCAATCGGAGCGCAGGCGCCAGCGATGAGCCAGTCCGATCTGGCGGCGATTCATCAAATCAGGGAAGAAGGCTTTGGCGCTTCAACTTCCAAGGTTATGGAAATCATCAGCTACCTGAGCGATGTCCATGGACCGCGCCTCACCAATTCTCCGAATATCAAGGAAGCCGCGAAATGGACCACGGACACAATGAACGAGTGGAAACTTGCCAACGTCCATCTGGAGCCGTGGGGTCCATTCGGGCGCGGCTGGTCCAATGAGCGCACTAACGTTCAGGTCATCGCCCCGCATCCGTTTCCGCTTATTGCTTACGCCAAAGCTTGGACTCCCGGCACCAACGGTCCCGTTACCGCCGATGCTGTCTTCGCGCCCATCACGAAAGAAGAAGACTTTGCCAAGTTCAAGGGTCAACTCAAAGGCAAGTTTGTTCTAACCGCAGCGATCCCCGAAAATCCCGAACGCTTTGAGCCGCAAGCCCACCGCTACACAGACGCCGAGCTTGCCGATCTCGCAACTCAGCCAGTCCCCGCTGCCCAAGCAGGCCAGGAAGACCGCATCGCCCAATTCCGCGCCACGCGCGAATTCCAACTAAAAGTTCAGAAGTTCTTAGTCGATGAGGGCGTCGCTGCTTGGATCGAGCCTTCCCGCAGTGATGACGGCACAGTCTTCGTCCAGCAGGGAGGCGGCCGCGACAAGGAGAAAGATCCTCCGGCACCGTGCCGCGTAGCAGTCGCCAGCGAAAACTACGGCCGCATTGTTCGCACGCTCGAGAAAAAAGTCCCCGTCACCATGCTCGTCGATATCGAGAACAAGTTTTGGGACGACGACCTAAGCTCCTTCAACATCATCGGCGAAATCCCGGGCTCCGATAAGGCCAAGGCCGACGAAGTCGTCATGCTGGGCGGCCATTTCGATTCCTGGCAGTCCGGCACAGGCGCCACCGACAACGGCGCGGGCTCCGCTGTGATGCTCGAAGCCATGCGCATCCTCAAAGCCACTGGCCTCAAGATGCGCCGCACAGTCCGGATCGGTCTCTGGACTGGCGAAGAGCAAGGCCTCCTCGGGTCCCGCGCCTACATCAAGCAGCACTTCGGCGATCGCGAAGTCGAGGATCCCGCCACAAAACTTATGAAGGTGACTCCCGAACATGCCAAACTCGACGCCTACTACAACATCGACAATGGCACCGGCAAAATTCGCGGCGTCTATCTCCAAGGCAACGAAATGGTCGCTCCCATATTCAACACATGGATGGTCCCCTTCCACGACCTCGGCATGACCACGCTGACCATCCGCAACACCGGCGGCACGGACCACCTTTCCTACGATGCCGTCGGCCTCCCCGGTTTCCAATTCATCCAAGACCCGATGGACTACGACACCCGCACCCACCACTCCAA
Source organism: uncultured Acidobacteriota bacterium (assembly GCA_963833345.1). Classification (GTDB taxonomy): domain Bacteria; phylum Acidobacteriota; class Terriglobia; order Acidiferrales; family UBA7541; genus Acidiferrum. Next base: position 6,308,120 of record CAWHXI010000002.1, read on the forward strand.
CATGGACGTCTACGAACGCATCCAGGAAGCCGACATGAAGCAAATGGCAGTGATTGTAGCCTCCTTCGTCTACCTCACCGCCAACCGCGACGAAATGATGCCGCGCAAACCGCTGCCCAAGGCGCAACCCGCCCGCCAGTTTCCGTGATTCACCGCCGGCGACATTAGCCAGTGATTATGTCCTAACTCAAAGTGGGGGCAGACTTTAGTCTGCCCCCACTTTGTTTCACGCGCCTCTACCTGCCGACTACATTTCTTTCCACGGAACCTTTAGTGCTTTCTTTCGTCTGATACTTGCGAGGCCTCACGATGACCAATCTCTTGCGCGATCTTCGCCACGCCTTTCGACTTCTTCGTCTAAGTCCGGGTTTCACCGTCGTGGCTGTGCTCACCCTCGCCCTCGGCATCGGGGCCAACACTGCTATCTTCCAACTGATTGATTCCATTCGCCTCCGTGCCATCCCGGTCAAGAATCCTGAACAGCTGGGCACCATCCGTATCGCCGACCGCCACTGGGGTTCTGGCCAATTTTCTGGGCAATACTCGCAGCTGACGTTTCCCATATGGGAGCAGATTCAAAAACGCCAGGAAGGCTTTTCCGAAATGTCAGTTTGGACAGGCCAGGAATTCAATCTGGCGAACGGTGGGGAAGTCCACTACGCCAAAGGCCTGCGCGTCAGCGGCGAATTCTTTCACGTTCTCGGTGTCCAACCCATTCTCGGGCGTCTCATCAATCCCGAAGACGACCAGCCCGGCTGCGGCACGTCTGCCGCCGACATCAGTTACGCCTTCTGGCAGCGGAATTATGCCGGGGATCCTTCCGTCATCGGCAAACGCCTCACACTCGATGGGAATTCCTTCCAGATTCTCGGCGTAACACCGCCAGGTTTCATTGGCATCTCCGTAGGCGATACTTTCGACGTCGCGATACCTGTTTGCGTCGAACCCATTCTTAGCCCGCGCAACAATCGGCTGACCTTGCGTCACGCGTGGTGGCTCGCTTCCATCGGCCGCTTGAAACCCGGATGGACCATCCAAAGAGCCAATGCGCAAATAAACGCTGTCACGCCCGCAATTTTGCAAGAGACGATTCCCACCACGTACGACTCCGAGGCCACAAAGAAATATCTCGAATACAAACTTGGCGCCTTTTCGGCAAGCACAGGTTTCTCCGGTTTGCGCGAGGATTCCGAGACTCCACTCTGGCTGCTCCTCGGAATTTCTGGGCTTGTCTTGCTCATCGCATGCGCCAACCTGGCAAATTTGATGCTCGCCCGCGCTGGCGCTCGTGAACGACAGATTACTATCCGCCGCGCGCTCGGAGCGTCGCGCTGGAGAACGATTTGCGAGCTTCTTTCGGAGAGCCTCCTACTGGTCCTTGCCGGTTCGGTCTGCGGATTGTTCCTAGCCTTCGCTGTAAGTCACATGCTGGTGGCGTTCATTAGCACGCAGCAGAATCAAATCTCCCTGGACCTCGGAATGGATTGGCGAGTTCTGGTTTTCACTACCGCTCTCGCGGTCCTAACAACGGTCTCCTTCGGACTCGCCCCTGCGATTCGCGCCACTCGCGCAGAACCCGCTACCTTGCTGCAGTCCGGCAGCCGCGGGTCAACCGGCGGCCGTGAGCGCTTCAGCCTTCGCCGAATTCTGGTCGTATCGCAAGTAGCGCTCTCGGTTGTCCTCTTAATGGGCGCGCTTCTTTTTGTTAGAAGCCTTCGCAACTTGACCACACTGAACGTCGGCTTTCTGCAAACCGGAATCTTGGTTACCACCGTCGATTTCGACCGCTTGCACTTTCCCGAGGAGCGCTACACGGAATACAAACGCGAATTAGTGAAGCACGTCCAGGCCATGCCGGGCGTCGAGTCTGCCTCTGACGCGATGCTCGTGCCGTTCGGCGGCAGCACTTGGAATGACGAAGTCCTCAACGAAGGTTCCGACGCAGACGCAGGTTCGGCTTGGATGAATTACCTTGGCCCCGGCTATTTCCATACCATCGGAACCCAGCTCCTCGCAGGGCGCGATTTCGATGACCGCGATACGGCCTCCTCGGTGAAAGTGGCCATCGTCAACCAGGCCTTTGTACAAAAGATTCTCAAAGGCGCCGATCCCTTAGGCAAAAGGTTCCGTATCCATGAACCTCCAGGAAAGCCGCGCCCTCTCTATGAGATTGTTGGATTGACGAAGGACAATAAGTTCCAGGACATGCATGAGGAATTTTTGCCGTTCATGTATTTTCCGGCGACCCAACAGGAGAAGCCCAGCCCGGACGATCAAATCCTGATTCGATCGTCCTTGCCTTTAGCCAGCCTGATGGCCTCCATGAAGCAAACGATCGGCGATGTGAATCCCGGCATTGACCTCGACTTCAAAATCTTCAAAACGCGCATCCACGACTCTCTACTGCAAGATCAACTGATGGCCACACTCTCCGGCTTTTTCGGATTCCTGGCGGCACTGCTCGCCGCCATCGGTCTATACGGAGTCATTTCGTACATGGTTGTCCAGCGTACCAAAGAAATCGGCATCCGCATGGCTATTGGCGCTGAGCGCGTCGATGTTCTGGGTTTGATCTTGCGCGAAGCTGGCTCGCTGACTGTAACAGGTCTAGTGATTGGCGCTGGCCTCGCGTTGGGCGCAGCGCAAGCCGCCAAATCCCTCCTCTACGGCTTAAAACCTCGCGATCCGCTAACGCTAGTTGCGGCCGTCGTCGTTCTGTCCGCCGTAGCTGCCTTTGCCAGTTTCTGGCCTGCTTATCGCGCCTCCAAGCTCGATCCATTAATCGCTCTCCGCTACGAGTAGGATCGCTGGCTGAGCTCTACTAACTGGACTGTGGAAAATCCACCTCAATCGGCTCGATCAAAGGCATCAACCAACCCAACAATTTCTGATGAACCGGATGCGCGCCGTACGCCTCACAGCCCGCCCTATCAGAAAACTTCATCACTCCGCCCAACTCATAACCCTGCCCTCGCGGCGAATCATTCATCCCCACCCACGATTCCAACACCTCGGGAATTTCGCTCTTTAGCTTCCGTATTTCCGCAACGACCCTTTCCTTCTGCGCATCCTTCACTCCCGCCTTAAATCGAAACGCAAACATGTGTATGTACATAGCTCCCGTCGCCTTTCCTAAAGAAATAGGCCCGATTTTCGCTCCGCCGCGCAAATCAGCACTGCGCACTTTCAAATTATCTTTCGTAAATGGTGCTTCGGTGTCCGACCGCCACCACCAGTACCCTCAGTTGTCCATCCCGCAGTTCGCAAATGATCCGATAGTCATGCACTCGATAGCGCCATATTCCGAACTTGCTATGCCGCAGCGGCTTACCAAAGGCGCGAGGATCCTCCGCTTTTGCAATGCGCTTCTCCATGTAGTCTAGAATTTCTCGCTGCATTTGGCGGTCGAGCTTCTTGAGATCAGCGAGGGCCTCTTGGTCATATTCAATCGTCCAGGCCAAGCTCCCTCCGAACTTGTGCGCCAGTGTAGGTCTTTCCTCGTTTTTCCAGACGAGCTTCCGCCAAATATCGGTCTTCGAGATCCTCCAAGTTTTCCTCGATGAGCTTGCTGGCGTAAAAAGTCTTCGTCCTTCCGGTCTCTTTAGCAAGCCGCGTCAACCGCTTTTCAATTCCAGGCTTCAATCGAATGGACAACACATTTCACATCCTTCCATGTCACACATGCATGACAAGTATGATATGTCATTCAAATTGCCCCGTCAAACTGTTGCTTGCTCTGCTACACTTCGCCAGATTTATCCCGGCATTTTATTCGGAGGAACTTTCGGTATGAAGATCATTCGCTGCTTCGCCTTTGCTTTATTGGTCTCGGCGCTCTCGTTCAGCGCGCGAGTTGTGGACTCGGCTCCGCAGCAGCCACGCACCCCGGCCGCGGGGCGCAATATCACCATTGATGACTACTTCCAGATTCGTGACGTCAGTCAGCCCGAGCTTAGTCCGGACGGCCAATGGGTGGCGTACACCGTGCGCACCAAAATGCTCAAGGAAGATAAAAACGAGACACGCATCTGGATGGTTTCCGCGCACGGCGGTGATCCGCTGCCGATGACCGCCGAAGGCATTTCCTCGGGGCATCCGCGCTGGAGCCCTGATGGCAAATATCTGGCCTTCACTTCTTCCCGCAATAACGGCAAGAGTCAGGTCTGGCTTTTGAACCGTCTTGGCGGCGAAGCCGTTCGCCTCACTGACATCGTGCAAGGTGTCGGCGATTTTGAGTGGTCCCCGGATAGCACGCGCCTTGTCGTGGTCCTCCAAGATCCCAAACCGGAAGACGCAGAGGCGGAGAAAGATAAAGACAAGCCGGCTCCCGCCAAGCCGAAAACGCAGCCTCCGTATGTGATTGACCGCCTTCAGTTCAAAGAGGACACCGTCGGTTATCTCGACAATCGCCGCACTCATCTCTACGTTTTCAACATTGAAAAGAAAACCGTTACGCAAGTCACTTCCGGCGAGTTCGATGACGCGCAACCCGCGTGGTCTCCGGACGGCAAGCAGCTAGCCTTCAGCAGCAATCGCAGCATGCCCGATCCCGACGCTTCCCGTGACACCAATATCTGGGCCGTTGCGGCAGACAATACCGATAAAGGCGCACATCTCACGCAGATCACCACCAATCCCGGCGCTGACAGCCAGCCTGCTTGGTCCCCCGATGGTAAATGGATCGCATACGTGGCGCAGATCGACGCGCATCTCTTCTGGTACGCCACGCAACATCTCGCGATCGCTCCTTCCAGCGGCGGTGAAGCGAAGGTCCTCACTCTAGCATTTGACCGCAGTGTGCGCCGCCCGCACTTTTCCACCGATGGCAACTCCATCTATTTCATTGCGGTGGATGATGGCACACAAAATCTCTGCCGTATCGCGGTTAACGGGGGCGACGTCACCCGAGTCATCGGTGGCCGGGTTACTGTGGCGTCCTATTCACTCGGCAAGGACAGCGCCATCGCCGCGCAGATCGGTACATCCGATCGTCCTGACGAGATTTTTCTTCAGAATGGCAGCGATCTCGCCCGTTTGACCAAGACCAATGATGCCCTCATTTCTCAATTGCGCTTGGCGAAGGTGGAATACGTTCATTTCAAGAGCAAAGATGGAACCGCTGTCGCTGGCTACCTCTACAAGCCGGTTGATTTCGACGCCACCAAGAAGGTTCCCACACTGCTGAATCCTCATGGAGGTCCGGTAGGCGAATATGAGGCATCTTTTTACCATCTCGCGCAGCTTTATGCTGCGAACGGGTACGCCGTTCTCCTTCCGAATCCGCGTGGTTCTTCCGGCTATGGCGAGAAATTTTGCGCGGCCATCTACGCGGACTGGGGAAATAAGGATTTTCAGGACGATATGGCGATGGTGGATTACGCTATCGCGCAAGGCATCGCTGATCCCGATAAGCTCGGCGTCGGCGGCTGGTCCTATGGCGGTATTTCCACCGACTTCATCATTGCCCAGAGCACGCAGTTCAAAGCCGCCATCTCCGGCGCGGGCGTGGCGTTGGTCACCAGTTTCTACGGGCATGACCACTACCAGCGCGATTACGAAACAGAACTCGGCTACCCCTGGGAACATCAGGCGCTTTGGGACAAAATTTCGCCATTCTACCGGGTGAAGAGCATCACGACGCCGACGCTTTTCATGGGCGGCGAAATCGATGCGAACGTGCCGATTCTCGGAAGCGAGCAGATGTATCAGGCAATGAAGGCGCTCGGCCGGACTACGGAACTCGTCGTGTACCCGGGCGAATATCATGGCTTCACCGTGCCGTCGCACATCAAGGACCGCCTCGAGCGCTACCTCGCGTGGTATGCCCACTATGTCAAAGGCGATTCAACGCCAGCTACACCGCCGGCACGGACGGCTCCGGTAGGGAAAGCGGAAGTAACCAAAGCGGAGGGGAACTTAGAAGAGTGATTCGAGCCTGAAAAGCAGCGTCTCAAATTTGCGCCATATAAATGGCCGGGTTCCTGGTTGCGATCCAGAAATTATTAAGGCCGAAAGTCGCGAACGGTAGTTAACACCAGAGAGGTTTGTTCTCGCGGCCGCGATTACTTATTGTTCGTGGGCATCACTCGCGTTATGCTCGCTCGCCCTGAGCTTGCCGAGGAGTGAAGTCCGACTCTGCCAAAAGACGCGCTCGGAGGAGGTTTCATGCTTCGCATATTTCGTTTCTTACTCGCATCTGCCGCGGCGCTGCTGTTGCTGCCGTTTCTTGGGTACGCGCAACGCGCTTCATTTACCGTTGGCTCGGCGACTGCGGCTGCAGGGCAAAAAGCGAATGGCTATATCGAAGTGCCAGCGGGTGTGGACGCCGCGACGAATATTCCGGTTGTGGTGGTCAATGGCGCGAAGCCCGGACCTGTCCTCGCGCTTGTTACGGGCGCGCACGGCACGGAATACGTTTCGATCATCGCTGTCGAGAAATTAATTGGCGAGCTTGAGCCCGCGCAACTCTCCGGCACAGTTATTCTTGTGCCGCTCGTGAATGTGCTTTCGTTCGAACAAAAAGTTCCGCACGTGAATCCCATCGACAACAAAAGTATGAATCGCTTTTATCCTGGCAAAATGGATGGCACGCAGACCGACCGGGCCTTGTTCATGATCACCAAGGAAGTCGTGGACCGCTGCGACTATTTGATTGACTACCACGGTGGCGATTTGGATGAAAGCCTGCGCCCTTACGCGTATTGGGGAGCGGTGGGCAAGGAAGCGCAAGACCGCGTTTCGAAACAGATGGTCCTCGCGTTCGGACTCGATCACATCATTATTTGGAGTGAGCGTCCCACAGATCCCACCGCGACCCGGTATCTGGACAACACTGCTTCGGTCCGCGGCAAGCCATCCATCGTTGTGGAAGCGGGCCACGCTGGGACGGTCGAAACGGATGACGTGGCGCTGCTTGTGAACGGCACACTCAGCACGATGCGTTATCTAAAAATGATTCCAGGCGAGCCGCACTTTGTCGAAAATCCAGTTTGGCTGGGCAAAGTCGTCGACGTGATTTCCGATGGCCCAGGCATTTGGTATCCACTGGTCAAGCGCGGGACGTACGTTCAGGAAGGCATGATACTTGGCCGCGTGACGGATTATTTTGGCAAGGTCATTCTGGAAGCGCGGGCTCCCGCAGCTGGCGTGATTCTTCATGTGAATGCGGTTCCTTCGCTGAAAAAAGGGGACAACATCGCCGACATTGGCGTGGTCGCCGCGAAGGCTCCGTAGTTTTATTCTGTTGAAAGGACAGGAACAGGTTTTTCGATCGAGCGCGCTGCTACATATTTCGGTGCTAGAGAGTTTTCTCCAAAGAACAGCGTGGAAACTGGTGAACATGTAGAATGGGCGGGTTCGAATCGCTCATTCAGGGAGTCTTTTATGCCTTCAGACTATCTATTGAAAACGGAGCCTACCGTATATTCGTTTGCCGATTTGCAGAAAGACGGCGTCACGATTTGGGACGGCGTAACAAATCCTACGGCGGTGAAAAATCTGCGGGAGATGCAGCCCGGATCGAGGCTGATTATCTACGAAACCGGCGATCACAAGAGCGCGGTTGGAACCGCCGCGGTAGTTTCCGTCGATGCGTCGAATCCCAAAACTCCTGAGGTGAAGATCAAAGTGGGAAAGACCATCGCGAAGCCGATGACGCTGGCGGAAATCAAAGCAAACAAACTGTTCGCCGATTCGCCGCTGGTGCGCATTGGAAGGCTTTCCGTGGTCCCTCTCACCAAAGCCCAATATGCAGCGTTAACTGGCAACTGATAATTCAAATCTAGCGAGGAGATTCTTATGCGGCGTATTCTTCTCATTTGTATTTTATGCGTTTTGGAGGCTGGGGATCTTTGTGCGCAGCAGCCACCAGAAATTCGGTATACCTCCGTTCCCGATTTTCTGAAATTGCCGGCGGACATCTATTTGGGAGAAGTAGCCGGGGTGGCGGTGAATTCGAAGGGGCACGTTTTTGTTTTTTCGCGGGCTAATACGACGGGGCCGGCGTATGCGGCGAGCGGTGCGCAGCTTTTGGAGTTTGGCGCGGATGGAAAATTTGTGCGGGAGATTGGGCACAATCTGTATGCATGGTCGTATGCGCATGCCGTGAAGGTCGATCCGCAGGACAACATTTGGGTGACGGACAAAGGTTCGGACATGGTGATCAAGTTCAACCCGGAGGGGCGCGTGGTGATGGTTTTTGGCCGGAAGCAAGAAGCTTCCGACGAAGGGACAGGGCCTCTGAAACACGTCAAGCCGCCACTGCCTGCGGTGGACGGAATGTTCCGGCAAGTGACGGACGTTGCTTGGAACGCGGCTGGGAATGCTTTTATCAGCGATGGATATATTAATTCGCGCGTGGCGAAAGTCGACAAGGATGGGAATTGGTTGAAGTCTTGGGGAGAGCCGGGCGATCAACCGGGGCAGTTCAATGTGCCGCACAGCATTGCCGTGGACGCGGCGGGTAATGTATACGTGGCGGACCGCGGCAATCGGCGCATACAAGTCTTCGATGGTGACGGTAAGTTTTTGCGACAGATGACGGTCGATGTGCCGGCTCCGCCGGACGCGCGCGCTGCCATCGGCAATAAGCCCACCGCGACGAGCGGCACGATGGCGCCTGGAGCGCCGTGGACAGTGTGCATCACGCCAGGGCCGAAGCAGGTGTTGTACACGTCGGACGCGTTTCCGGGGCGGATTTACAAACTCAGCCTCGACGGGAGAGTGCTCGGGATGTTTGGTAAAGCAGGGAAGCAGGCCGGCCAATTCGGATGGATCCACGAAATTGCGTGCCCATCCGAGAACGAGTTATACGTGGCAGAAATTTTGAATTGGCGCGTGCAGAAGCTAATTCTCGAACCGGCTCATTGAAAAGCATGTCCATTACCGTCATCAACGTGGAAAATCGGCTGGGAGCACCGGCTCGTTCATCTCGTTCCAGCGAGAGTAGAGAATGATGTCTTCGTGGTCCGAGCCGCGGACGGTGCGGCGCGTCTGGCGAGGAAGATGATCGCGTTCATTAATGCAAAGAAAGAAATCATATTCGCGCTCGAGAATATTGGTGGGCGTGGGAACGGCGATTTCGTAATCGCGGCAGCTCTCTTCTCCGTTTTCGCGGACCTCGCCACGGCGAATCATTCCGCTGTCTAGGATGGCGGCGTAGGGCAAAGAGTTTCCGTCGCCGTCGAGCAAGCTCCCGTGTCGATCACAGTCCCATATATCGGGCGCGGAAATTTTCGACAAAACCCAAAGATCCGTCACGCGGTTATATATTTTCCGATTGAGTGCGATGTATTCGTAAGAGGCTAGCCCGCCGTCGGTGCGCGCTTGCTGCGCTATTCTGTGTTGGAAATTAGGACAAACGACATCCACGTCGACGGTTTCTGGCGGAATCGATGCGAACACGCGAACTGTGTGCATGTGCCAGCTTCTTGCCGTAATAAGGGCTGCGCGCGAACGCTCGATTTCGCGCTTTGGAGATCGCAACCACTTCACGAAGAAAAAGCCGCCAATTGTGGCTAAGAGAGCGGCCAGGACGATGATCCATTTGGGCATGAAGCGCGCTCCAAGCCTCAGTCGATAGCAGGCGATTCGATAGCGATTGGCTCATTCCACTTCGAGTATTGGTACACGTCCGCGCCGTAGCGGAATTCATAAGGAAGGTCCGTTTGTTCGTCAATGCACAGCGAACCCCACTTTGGATGCGGATCGGCGACTCCTATGAACTCCAAGTTGCGGCAAGATGAACCGCTGATCGTTTGTATTTCACCTTTCTTCAGAGTAGTAGGACCTTTCAGTTTCTCAAGGTCCCGAGCCAGGGGCGAAAAGCCCGCGGCCGGCCCGTCGACGCAGTAATTTCTTGCAGCCGGATGAAGAACAGTCCAGCGCTCGCCTTCTCGAGTGTAAAATCCGGTTTGCGTCACGATAATTTCATCGGGCAAACGGTCGGGAACCTTTCCGACGCGATGGTAGTTGAAGGGACAACTGACGTCCTCTTCGAGCTGCGCGATGCCGTTGTTGGCGGTGAACGTACTGGAAATATGCCAAGAGCGGGCCTGGCCCAATGCGGCTTGAACAACATTGATCTGCTTCTCCATGGACGCCCCGCTCAGATCATTTTTAGAACAAGAAGAAAGGGTGATGGCCACCAGAACCAAGAGGCAGAGGAAGAAAGTTCGCATCGTTGGCCTTAGCACTGAGCGCAGAAGTCGAGGCTTGTATACAGAGAATTAGAACAGGCATGCGTGTTCTCTACCAGAGAGAAAGCGAATGGATGTAACCATTCCAATAACCAGAAAAAGACTGGACGAGGACCGGCGCAGGACTACTTGTACCTGAGTTAGTCAGTCACTTCGGTTTGGGTTTGGTTGTGGCGGAGGCGCGCAAGTTGGCGTCGAAGAAGTTGTCGACGCGATGCCAGGCGTCGAGCAGGACGTGTTCGCGTGTGAAGTAATGAAACTCGCCAGGATAGATCATGAAGGAAATCAAGTCGCCCTTGTGTTTCTTCAAGGCTTCGTCCATCAGCCAGACGGATTCGAGGAAGGGGACGTTTACGTCGGCGGTGCCGTGGAGGATGAGCAGGGGCCGCTCGAGACGGTCGATGTGCGAAAGCGGCGAAGCGTTCGCATAGACTTGCGGATTTTGCTCGGGAGTACCGATGCGGCTGGCGGTCCAATCGCCGTGGTAGGGATCGGAGTAGTACATCGTGTAATCGGTGACGCCGGCGACATCCACGCCTGCGCGGAAGAGTTTGGGCTGATCAGTCATCGCGATCAGGGTAAAAAAGCCACCATAGCTTAGGCCCCAGACGCCGATGCGGTCTGCATCTACGTAAGGAAGAGTTTTTAGATAGTTCGCGCCCATCCAGGCGTCCTTGGCATCCTTGCCGCCGACATCCATGTAGACTCCGGTGCGCCAGTCGCGGCCGTAGCCAATGCTACCGCGATAATCGGGAGCGAAGACGACGTAGCCCTTCTGCAGAAAATATTGATGGATGCTGTAGTAGACGGCGTAATTTCGCTGAACGTGCCAGCCGTCGTAGTTCTGATTAACGCCGTCGCCATGGATCCACATGATCGCGGGATGCTTTTTCGACTTGTCGAGATTCTTGGGAACAAAGAGCCAGCCGGGGACTTGCTGGCCGTCGGGTCCGGGAAAATGGACGAACTGAGGCTCAACGAACTGGGAGCGATCCATGCCCGTGGGCATGGAGTCGGTGAGGCGCACGGGCGGCGCGCCGGGGTTCGAGCCGATGGTGTAAAGATCGGCGCTGTTCTGCGTGTCGGTGTGTTGATAGACAAGGCGGCCGTCACCTTCGGACCAGTGCGGCTCGATATTTGTGCCGGGCGTTGCGGGGATGTAGGTGACTTCGGCGTGCGCGGGATCATCACCGATTTTTGCGATGCCGAGGACGCGGTCGCCAGGCCGATCTTCGAGATTGGCGTCGAAGGCGATGCGCGTGCTGTCGTGGGACCACGCGGGGCGCCAGGCTTCGAATTTGCCTTTGGTGATTTGGACGGCGTCTCCGCCGGACGCGGGCATGACGTAGAGATGGTCCCAACCGTCTTCATCGCTCAGGAAGGCAATCCACTTGCCGTTGGGAGAGGGCCACGGTTGCGCGCCTGCTTCGCCCCAGTCGGGGATGCTCCAGAATTTTTCTTCGTGGATTTCGTGGATGGTTTTTGTCGCGCCGCTGGCGGCATCGGCGAGGGAGATGAAATAATTCTTGAAATCACTAGACTGGCCATCGAAGACGAGGTGCGCATTATCGACCCAGGCCAATCCACTGTATTCGCCGGGCTTGGCAATGGGGACGGGTTTTGCATCTGCTAGCTTGAGTGCGTAGATTTGGCCGGGGACATACTCTGAAACGCGGTAGATGAGTTTGGCTCCGGAATAAGAAGGCGATTCATCGTGATGAATGATTTTGGAGCCACCGACATAAGCGATGGATAAACCATCGGGAGACCAGAGGATGCCGCGAATGCTCACATCGTCGTGCGCTGTGGTTGCCTCGGTGCCATCGGAGAGCCATCGAAGGATCAGATCACTTGAGCGCGGAGCGTCTTCCTTTGCCGAGCGGTTGGTGCGGACGAAGGCAACGCGCTTGCCATCGGGTGAGGGAACATATCCGCTGCCCGGGTCCGGTTTGCTCCAGACAGCCTTGGGAGCACTACCAGACACCGCGACCTGCCAGAGATCGCCGTCGTGCGGAAAGTAGACTAGATCACCATCTTCACTCCAAAATGCGCCTTCGACTTGGCCTTGGGCGAACGAAGTAAGTTGCTTCGGTGCGCCGCTGCCGTCAGCATTGGCGACGTAGAGATTACCAACGCCAGCGCGGTCCCAGACAAAAGCCACGAGCTTGCCATCAGGTGACCAGATGGGTTCCGACGGATGCTTGATGTCGATCAACTGTTCGATGGTGAGCTGAGGCTTGCTGGCAGAAACGCGAGTCTGCGCAGCGGAAGTAATAGTCAGCGCCAAGACCGCGACGAACGCTCCTGCTGCTTGCTTCCAATTGAACATGGCGCCCCCTGGAGAAAGTGCACGAAAGATTTAGCCGATGAAGCCAGAGCGTGGGTGAAGTGAAAATATCATCCGCGCGTTAAATGGGGAAGCTAAACCTCCCGAATGGTTGAGGGCAGGTCAACGCCAGAAGGTGTTGCACCGAGAAGAAGTGGATATCGGCAATAGCCTGTAAGGAGGCATGCAAAGGTTTGCGCGCGACCCAGGCCGATGGTTGGGCTGATTCAGTTTGCTGGCAAACGGTTCACGATAAAATCCGAGATGCGGCTGGCCGCCGGCGGATCGAGATTCGATAGCACCACGATCACGTAACCGGTTTGCGGAAAGATTTGAAGGTCGCCGTTCATACCTGGGGCGCCACCGCCGTGGCCAAAGTGGCGCATGGCTGTGCCTGCACCATTGTCCATGAAGCCGAAGGCATATTTGTCGCCTCGTGGTGTATCGACTTTTCCGGTGGTGAGCAGTTCGGTGTTTTGCTGGTTCAACAATTTGTGATTGGTGAGGGCGTTCGCGAAACGAAGGAAGTCTTCGACAGTGCAATAGCCGCCCCCGGCTGAGGTGCCGCGATATGGGAGCGTGTCCGTGTTGGGCCGAAGAGCCGCGCCGCCGAACTGCGTGTAGCCAATGGAGCGATCCGGAACGATTTGGTCTTCGGGAAAAGAGCCAGTGGACGCCATTCCCGCGGGCTTATAAATGTTCTCGCTTACGTAATCGTAATAATTTTTTCCGCTCACGCGTTCGACGACCACACCGAGCATCAAAAATCCATAATTGCTGTACTCCCAGCGGCTGCCAGGCTCAAACTCCGGTGCGCGCTCGCCGTAGAGTTTCAGATAGTCCTGCAGCGTCTTTAGTTCCAGGCGATGGGCATCAAACTGCGGGCCGAAAAAATCGCCCGTGCCGCCGGTGTGAGTCAGGAGCTGCTGGATCGTGACTTTCGTCGCGATGTCTTTGTTGGGATAGTCGGTGAGGTATTTGCCCACTGGATCGCTGAGCGAAATTTTGCCGGCTTGCACGAGCTGGAGAATGGAAACGGCGGTGAACATTTTGTTCATCGAGCCAATGCGAAATTTTGTGTTGAGCGTGTTCGGGATTTTCTTTTCGCGGTCGGCCATGCCGTACGCGCCAGTGAAGATCGGTTTGCCGTCTTTGGCCAGAAGCGCGGCGCCCGAGAACTTGTCAGCAGCAGAGTCCTTTTCGAGTTTTGTGCGCAGCGCCGCAACCAGGTCACTCTGGCTCAAGCGCGGGAGAGCAAATTCCGCCGGGCGGCCGATGGCCCGTATGTCGAGATGCGTGACGTGGTAGGGCGCTGCGGCCTCCACTTCCATAGTGAACCGCGCGAATTGGTCCGAATCGCGTTCTTGCACCAGCCCGGTGAGTTTCGTTGTGTTCGATTCCTCGATTTTCTTGAGGTCAAATCCTCCGGTCTGCTGGCGGAACCCAAGAATACCCTCGACTTTGTGCTCCTCGGGTTTGTCGAAGTGGCTGCGGAATTTTTCGAGTTCGGCTCTGTCGCCGCTGTTGAAGGCGGCAAGCCAGGCGGAGAATTGTTCGCCAGCAGCAGTCTTAGGAATTTCGGCGGTCGAAGACGGTGCTTGAGCCGTACTGGCTGCGCGGACGGTAAGACTAAGCGCGGCGAGTGTGAGGGCTATCAGAACGAACTTTCTGACTGCGCTAGAACGGCTGAACATGATTTTCGACGGCCTCCGAGATTGAAATTACTTTGTTGGCACGAAGTCTACCGCTATAGACGGCGGAGGGGCGACAGAGTTTAGGAAGACCAAGTCGTCCAGCCCTCCGAACCATGGTCGGACTATAGTCAGACCATGGTTTGACTATGGTCAACTTAGCGCGTACAATCAAACGAGGAGCCCCCAAGACATGGAAGAGATAGCAATTTCGAAGTTCAAGGCGACTTGTCTGGCAGTTCTGGAGCGCGTGCGCAAGACTGGTCAGCCAATCAGGGTAACCCGCTTCGGCCAAGCCGTCGCTGAGATCAATCCGCCAGGAGGCGCTAAGCGCACCATCCGGATGGGAGGCGGGATCGGAAGCATGGAGATTTTGGGTGATATCGTGGGGCCCACCGGCGACGAATCGGACTGGGAAGCGACTCGAGAAACCGAGTCAGACCCGGAGAAAAAGCTCAAGTGAGGCTTCTGCTCGACACGCACATCTGGATTTGGAATTACGTCGCGCCTGAAAAGCTCACCTCCGAAGTGTCGCGCGAGTTGGCGGATGCTGATAACGAGCGGTACCTTTCTCCGGTCAGTATTTGGGAAACCACCGTTCTCCTCGAAATGAGACGAGTCAATCTTCGGCAGGATTTCGGGGATTGGTTCAAGCAGTCTGTGGCGGACCTGGCACTTCTTGAGGCGCCGTTGCACTGGCGAGTCGCGCATGAGCTGCGGTTCACAATGCTGGGACACCGCGACCCGGCGGACAGGTTCCTGGTCGCGACGGCAAAGGTCTATGATCTGAAGCTTGTCACCGCGGACGAGTCGCTAATGTCCGTGCAGGGGCTCAGCGTTTTGCCGAATCGCTAGTCCTCGATCGCAAAGCCTCAAGTTGCAAGTGCCGGTTGAAAAGCGCCTCCGCGGCCTCGTATGCGTCGGCGGACGCTCTCGGCGCCGGTGTAAACTCCAAGCCTACTTAGCTGCGCCGCCCTGCAACTCAGTAAGCGCTGCAAGAACTTCCTCGCTGTGCTGCTGTGGTTTGACGTCAAGATAGACTTTGCGCACGACACCGTCTGGATCGATAAGGAACGTGTGGCGCGCGGAGACCTTTGCGACGCCAAAATTCATGACCGAGTCATACTCGGTGGAGACTTCGGTCTTGGTGTCCGCGAGCAGTTTGAAGCTCAACCCTTCCTTTGTGCAGAACTTCTGGTGAGAATCCTCATCCTGCACGCTGACACCCACGATCACGGCGTGCTTTTGCTCGTAAAGGGCCAAGTCGCGCTGGAAGTTGTGGGCTTCGACTGTGCAGCCGCTCGTAAAATCTTTCGGGTAGAAATAAAGCACCACCCACTTGCCCTTAAAATCATGGAGGCTAACCGGCTTGGACTCTTGCGAGTTCAGAGTAAAGTCCGGCGCGGGACTTCCAACGGCCGGCGCCTTGCCATCAGCGCGTAATCCGCGGATCCCCAGGCTCAATACCACCAGCAACAGCGCTCCAACCCCAATTTTCGTCATTCTCATGTTCATGGTTTGCCTCTCGGCTTTATACCTGTTCCAGTTCGGATTTATTCCAGATAGGACCCTAACTTCCTGAACTTCCCGCAAATTATGTTGCTACAGCAAGCTGGACGGGCTCCATCATAGCGTTCTGCGAGAGCACATGCTAGTTCAGATGAGCTAGTTCGGATGAGTGAATCGCCCAAAGCCGAGGCGCAGTTGCAGAGTATTTATCCCAGGATTCAGGTTGGCGAGCGAGGCGTTTGAAATGTGCATGAAACGAAGCTCGGCGCTAAAGTTGTATTTGCTACGCAGAAAGTGCAAGCCCAGTGCGCCACTCGACGTGAAATTGACCCGCGAAGTCCCCGGAGGCACATTGTCATTCGTGAAGAGTGTGCCGCCTCCGAGTTCGAAGTAGGGAACGACTTTGCGGGGTTTTGTAAAATTCCATTTAAGCGCGAAGGGATTTAGCCCGAAGCCATAGGCGGTGCCGAATTTCTGGACCACCACAAAGACGGGCACCACATCCACCGCGTATTCGAATTGACCGCGCAAAATTCCGGGGCCCACTGGAGGGGTTAGAATCCAGCCGTAGCGTAAACCGACGTTCCAGACTCCGCTGTTCGCGGTACTTCCATTCAATCCGTGGCCGCCACCGGTCCATATTTGTAGATCATGCCCGCCATCCTCCGGGCCGGCCTGGGCCCTCGATGCTGGAGCGCAGATAAAGGCTGCAAACAGCAAGCTTGCGAACAATCGTGTCACGGAATGGCGTGTCACCGCGAGATCTCCCTCCGGTCTTGGATTATCCCACTCAAAGAGACGGGTGTACGGAAGATACAGAAAAACGGCCACGAACGCGACCGACTTTTGCGTTACTTCAGATAAGTTCGCACGATTTGAATGACGTCGTCTGCGGCCTCTTCCGAAGATTTTGAATTCCTCGGCATGTGGTTTCGGATGTGGTCTTCCATCAGCTCGCCCATAAGGCTGTTGATGGCGCCGCGGGCGGCCGCCAGGCGCTGCAGCGCATCCGCGCAAGGCTCGTCTTCATTCAGAGCCCGAAGCACGCTTTCGAGCTGGCCGATGACTTTCTTGGTGCGCGTAACGAGGTCGAGTTTTTCGCGAGAAGTATGAGACATTTCGCTTGTATACCCTACAGGGGTATGGTATCAAGTTTTGAGATGGTGACGCAATGGCACTCAGCACAGTAGAGCAAGGACGTGGTTCATTTCAACTGCAGGGCGCCTCGTGCGGCGTTCATCGTACCGTAATAGAACGGCTTTTACCCTCCCAAGGACATATTCCAACGCATCCGAGCGCGAACAGTGAGAGGAACATGTTTCGAATCGTCGACCGCGTAGTGTATGGCAAAACATCACAGCTCCCGCGCAAGTCTTTGTCGCGATTCATTTTTTGCTTCTTTGGGGCGGCTCTTCTGGCGGAAACGGGGCAGGCCCAAAGAGCTCTTACTTGGCAGGAGATTCGGACCAAATTTGAAGCGGCGAATCCGTCTCTTCAAGCAGGGCAGATTGGTGTGGACGAATCTCGCGCCGCGGAGATCACCGCGTTCTTGCGTCCCAACCCGAGCCTGGCACTGCTCGCGGACCAGATCGATCCGTTCAACGGAGGACCGCCGCACAGCTCGTTCGGATTCTTGCTGAACTCGGCAACCGTAAACTACTTGCACGAGCGCCAGCATAAGCGGGAATTGCGGCGCGACAGTGCGCAAGACGCCACGAAAATCGCGGTGTCAGGTCAAGCCGATCTCGAAAGAAATCTCCTTTTCAACTTGCGATCTTCTTTCGTGCAAGCGCTCCAGGGAAAAGCGGTCGTGGAACTCGCGAGGGAAAACCTTCTGTATTACGACCACGTCCTCGACGTAAATCGCGAACGATACAAGGCCGGCGGCATTGCGCAGGTCGATCTGGACCGGCTCGAACTTCAACGCGTTCAATACGAATCAGATTTGCAGACAGCCGAGGTGAATCTGCGCACGGCAAAAATTCAGCTGCTTGCGCTTTTGAATGACCGCACGCCAGTCGAACAATTCGACGTCACCGGCCCCTTCGATTTTTCGCAACAGATTGCGCCTCTCGACGACGTCCGGCAGACTGCCCTCGACGCCCGGCCCGACTTGAAGGCCGCGCTGCAATCTGTGGACAAGGCAAAAACAGATCATCGGCTCGCAGTCGCGAATGGATCGACGGATCCGACCTTGGGCTTCGATGTGGGCCGCAATCCTCCTATCGATCAATATATCGGCTTCAGCGTGAGCATCCCGCTGCGCATTTTCGACCGCAACCAGGGCGAAAAACTGCGCACGCAACTGGACATCGACCGCAACGACAAGCTCGTGCAAGCCTCGCGCGCGCAGGTCTTCAACGACGTGGACTCTGCCTACGCCGCCGTGACGAGCTCCGTAATTCTTCTCCAGCCCTATAGAGACCGCTACTTGAAACAGGCCGAGCGAGTTCGCGACACAATTTCGTTTTCCTACCAGCATGGCGCAGCCTCGCTCCTCGATTTTCTCAATGCGCAAGCCGACTATCGCAGCGTGCAGGTCAATTACTTAAATCTTGTTGCTTCGTATCTGGAGGCAGCCAATCAACTCAATCTTGCGGCGGGACGTGAGGTCATCCAATGAGACCCAGGAGCTCCGAAGCGCTCCCCCTCTGCTTAATGCTGGGCTTAGTCGCCACGGGTTGCGGAGATGCCGGGAAGGACGCGAATGCGGGAGCGCCTCCACCTCTGAAGGTTGAGCAGGTGAGTGATCCAAATGTTTTTCAAGTGGAACATCCCGATCGGTTCCCGCTGGTGGCGGCGGTTGAGCACTTTGCTGCGCCACAGCTGAGAGTAACTGGAGTGGTCACTCCCGACATTTCCAGAAATGTCCCTGTCATTTCCGTGGCTACCGGCCGCGTTGTGGAGATTGCGGCGCGCTTGGGGGACACCGTCAAGAAAGGCCAGCTTTTGCTGCGGGTGCAAAGCGCCGACGTTGCTGGGGCTTTCTCCGATTATCAAAAAGCCGTTGCCGATGAACAACTCACGCGTACTCAGCTTGAGCGAGCGCAGCTCCTCTATGACAAAGGCGCAATTTCCTTAAACGATCTGCAGGTGGCGCGGGACACGGACGCGAAGGCTAAAGTTGACGTGAAAACCACCGCCGAGAAACTTCGAGTACTCGGCAATACCAACCTGGATCAGCCATCCGGCATTGTCGAGATTCGCGCACCGGTCACGGGCGTAATAACCGATCAACAAGTCACCAACGCAGCGGGCGTAGCGGGCCTGGGCTCGCCCAATCCATTCACGATCTCCGACCTGACCTACGTGTGGATCCTTTGCGACGTCTATGAGAATGATCTCTCGAATGTGCAACTGGGGGAGAACGCCGACATCCGGCTGAACGCCTATCCCGACAAAAAGTTCACCGGAGTGATCAGCAACATCGGCCCCATCCTCGATCCCAATATTCGCACCGCGAAGGTGCGTCTCGAAGTCAGCAATCCGGGTCTGATGCGTCCGGGCATGTTTGTGACGGCGACGTTTCATGGCCAAACGAAAGAGAGGCGCACCGCCGTTCCGGCGACTGCCATCTTGCATCTACACGACCGCGATTGGGTCTATGTTCCAACGAAAGACAAAAAATTTCGGCGCGTGGAAGTTACTGGCGGCGACATGCTTCCGGAGAACATGCAGGAAATCGTCTCGGGACTTGCTCCTGGGGATCAAGTGGTATCCAACGCGCTCGAATTCCAGAATACGGTCCAACAGTAATGATTCGTTCGCTCATCGACTTCTCGCTGAACAGCCGCTTCATCGTGCTCAGTATTGCCTTATTGCTTTTCGTGTGGGGCATTATCTCGTTTAAGAAACTGCCAGTGGAAGCCTACCCGGATGTTGCCAACACCTGGGTCCAGGTGATTACGCAGTGGCCTGGCCGGGCCGCGGAAGAAGTGGAACAACAAGTCACCGTACCCATCGAAATCCAGATGAACGGCATGCCGCATCTTCAGCATGTGCGGTCGGCTTCACTGGCGGGGTTATCCGTCGTGAATCTCATCTTCGATGATGATTCTGACAATGACTGGGACCGCCAGAAGGTTACGGAACGACTAGGACAGGTAACCCTGCCGCCCGGCCTCAGCGCCAGCATCGGTCCTGATTTCAGTCCGATCGGCTCGATTTATTGGTACACACTCAAAAGCACCAATCCCGCTTATGACGTGATGGAGCTAAAGTCCATCCAGGATTGGGTCATCAGCAAGTATATCAAGTCAGTGCCCGACGTTGTGGACGACTCGTCCTTCGGCGGGATCACGCGCGAGTATCAAGTGCGTGTCGATCCGGACAAATTGGTCTCCTACGGGCTGAGTCTTGCGCAAGTCGAGCAGCAATTATCGAACGGCAACGCAAATGCCGGCGGAAGTTTCATCGAACAAGGCGCACAGCAAATCAACGTTCGCGCTGTGGGGCTGGTTCGCGATGTCAAGGATATCGAAAGGACCGTCCTCAAAACGCAGAATGGTACGGCCTTGCAGCTGAAGGATATTGCGGTCGTCTCGCAGGGGCCAAAGATCCGTTTAGGCCAAATAGGAAAAGCAATCCATCGAGCGGATGGCGTGGTGGTCGATGACAATGACGTCGTGGAAGGTATCGTGTTCTTGCGCAAAGGTGCGGACACGGCCACCACGCTGGATGGAATCCACGCCATGGTTCGGCGGCTAAACGACCAGATACTTCCTCCTGGCGTTAAAATCGTTCCTTACTTAGACCGCGACGACCTTGTGCACTACACCACTCACACGGTCATGCACAACCTGACTGAGGGAATGGTTCTGGTCGTAATCATTCTTTTCATCTTCCTCGGTAATGTGCGCGCTGCCATCATCGTTGCGCTGACGATTCCATTCGCCTTGCTTTTTGCTTCCATCTGTCTGGAATTGCGGCACATTTCAGCCAATCTGCTTTCCCTGGGCGCTTTGGATTTCGGTATGGTCGTTGACGGTGCCGTGGTGATGGTCGAAAACATCGTCCGCCACCTAAACCACCAGGGATCCGATCAGGGGACTCCCCTTGATCGCATTCGCCAAGCGGCGCATGAAGTGCAGCGGCCCGTCTTTTACGCCATCGCCATCATCATCACCGCATACCTCCCAATCTTTACTTTGGAACGCGTCGAAGGAAAATTGTTCAAGCCTATGGCATGGACGGTAGCCTTCGCACTTCTGGGCGCTTTGATTTTTTCCATGCTGATTGCTCCCGCTCTGGCCAGTCTTTTTTTCCGGTCGGGGGTCAAGGAATGGAAAAACCCAGTAATGGGTTATCTGACTGTCCGCTACCGAAAGGCGGTCACTTGGGCGGTTCGCCATCGCCCGATCACCGTTGGTGGCGCCGCCATTTGCTTTACCTTTGCGATTTTCCTGGCCTTCGGCGGCGTTATCGGTTCGGAATTTCTGCCGCATTTGGATGAAGGCGCCATTTGGGTTCGCGGCACGTTGGCGCCTAGCACTGGACCGACCGAAGGCGCGCGCATCGCCGACAGAGCCCGCCAGGTACTTTGCTCCTTTCCCGAAGTCCCGCAGGTTGTCGACCAGGTGGGACGTCCAGACGATGGCACGGACACCACGGGCTTCTTCAATACGGAGTATTTCGTTGACCTCCTCCCGAAGGAAAAATGGCGTCCGGTCTTCCATCAGGATAAAGAAAAGCTGATCGCAGCCATGAACCACGAATTGGAAAAAATCCCCGGTGTCATCTGGAACTTCTCTCAGCCGATTTCCGACAACCTGGAAGAGGCTGTCAGCGGGGTCAAGGGCGCGCTCGCCGTGAAAATCTACGGAGATGATCTTAAGACCCTGGAAGAAAAGGGCGACCAGGTCGTCAGCGTCATGCAAGGAATCCGAGGCGTGCAGGATCTCGGATTGTTTCGCGTTCTCGGCCAACCAAATCTTGATTTTGCTGTCGACCGGGATCGGGCTGCCCGGTTTGGGATCAATGTCTCCGATGTCCAGGATGCCATTCAGACCGCAGTCGGCGGCAATGCGCTCACTCAAGTTCTTATCGGCGAGCAAAGATACGATCTCGTGTTGCGTTATTTGCCAGAATACCGGGACACCAAGGAGGCCATTGAGAAGATACGCCTGCTCGCTCCCACGGGAGAGCGAGTCTCACTCAGCCAGCTGACAAAAATCACCGTCAGGGATGGAGGATCAGAAATTTACCGTGAGTCGAACTCACGGTACGTGGCCGTTAAATATAGCGTGCGCGGCAGAGATCTCGGCGGCACCGTCGAAGAAGCGATCAAGAAAGTCAACGCTGCCGTCAAATTGCCGCCAGGATATACGTTTGACTGGGCGGGTGAATATGAGAGTGAAAAGCGCTCGGAGAAGCGGCTTTTGCTGGTGTTGCCTATCACCGTGCTCGTGATCTTCGTCATCCTCTACGCTATGTTCAAATCCATGAAGTGGGCGCTTCTCATCCTTACCAATGTGGCGATGGCGCGCCTGGGAGGCCTACTCGCTCTGTTCCTCACGCATACAAACTTCAGCGTCTCCTCCGGCGTCGGCTTTCTTGCGCTTTTCGGTGTTTCGGTCCAGACCGGCGTTATCATGCTCGAATACATCAATCAACTTCGTGCCACAGGCTACACGATCGAAGAATCCGCAGTGGAAGGGGCTGTCCTGAGGCTTCGGCCCATCATGATGACCATGTTGGTGGCGACGCTCGGTCTGCTTCCGGCAGCGCTTTCTCATGGAATTGGATCCGATTCTCAGCGTCCCTTTGCCATCGTAATCGTCGGGGGCCTCATCTCCGACCTGCTCATGAGTATTTTCCTTCTGCCAACGCTCTACGTCTGGTTTGCTCACGATGGTGATAAGCTTCCGCAGCCTGAGGAAGCCGTCTGACGGATTCAGCGTTTGACAGAGAGGCGGTCCGTCGGCCAATGGCGAATAAGGAGGACTCTTTTTGTTGCACCGGCATTCTGTCCAGCTCGAAACGAGACGCCCCTGGCCACCGGAAGGAATTCCATCATGAATAAGATTGAAGTCTGCACGCTTATTAAGGAGATAGGCATCGTTCCAGCGATTAGGGTGTCGTCTGCCGAAGACGCGCATTTTGCCGCCGAGTCCGTCACTCGCGGAGGAGTTCCGATCGTGGAAATCACGATGACGGTCGTCGGGGCGATTGACTTGATCTCGCATCTGGTTCGCTACCATCCAAAGATGCTCGTTGGCGCTGGCACTATTATGGATACCGAAATGGCGCGCAAGTGTGTCGATGCGGGGGCAAGTTTTTTGACCAGCCCCGGACTCGATCTGGCGATTATCGAGTTCGCGGCCAAAAAAGAGGTCGCGGTTCTTGCGGGTGCTTTGACACCCACTGAGGTGATCACTGCGTGGCGTGCCGGATCCGACTTCGTGAAAGTATTTCCCTGCGCGCAGGTTGGCGGTGACAGCTACATCAAGGCGTTGAGGGGTCCTCTGCCGCAGATTCCCTTGATTGCAGCGGGAGGCGTGAATCAACAGACGGCGGCCAATTTCATTTTGGCTGGCGCCACGGCCATCGGCGTTGGCGCCGAGCTTATCCCCACAGAAGCCATCGAGCGGCGCCAGTCAGAACGAATCCGCGAATTGGCACAGCGTTTCGTAGGATTTGTCAAAGATGCGCGCGCCCGGCTCGAAGCGCGAAAGCCAAAGCGAGCCGCCAAGAAGTTCGATGGAGTCGAAAAGTGCGAAGAGATGTGACACATTTGTACTGGCAAGAGCGGGCATCGCAGGTGGAACGCGCAGCCAAGCGTAGCAATGGGACGACTCACCACACAATTAGCCGTTCTCGCTTGGAGCTGCCTGATAGCCTGTGCGTTTGCAGCGCCGGCAGCGGCTGCACAAGATCCAGCCCTGACCGAGCAAGATTCTCCAGATAACGCCGCACCTTCGCCAGCTGCCGATCCTCTTCCAATTATGTTTCCACACCAAGAGTGGAGCCGGCTCTGGCTGTCCGGGCAAGTCAATATCGTCTCGCAGTGGCATCCAGCTTTCCCCTCGCCGTATCAAGGGCCGCACAGCCTGAGTCCAGAAGCACAAGATGCCACCTCGCATGTCTTCACACTTTTCACCGGGCTGCGCCTTAGCGGTACCAGCGAACTGCTTTGTGACGTTCAAGAAACGGGCGGCCACGGAATCGGCGAAGCGCTGGGGCTTGCTGGATTCACGAACCTCGACGTAGTCCGCAATCCTACGCTGAGTAAAGCGCCGTACATTGCGCGGCTAATGATTCATCAGATCATTCCGCTGGGGCAGGCGAAACAGGCCGCGAACCAGACTCCCTATTCTCTTTTTCGCGAACTCCCCGAGCGTCGCATCGAGGTGCGTTTCGGCAAATTCAGCATGGCTGATTTCTTCGATGTCAATTCGTATGGGAACGATTCCAATTTTCAGTTCATGAATTGGACCGTCGACAATGCTGGAACTTACGACTATGCGGCGGACACTCGTGGATACACCTATGCCGCTATGTTCGAATATTACGACCATTGGGGGGCGGTGCGGTTTGCGGAAGGGTTGATGCCCAAAGTGGCCAACGGAATTAATCTGGACGCTGACATGGCCCGCGCCCGAGCGGAAAATATCGAATTCGAATTTCATAGGAAAACCATACGGGGTCAAACGGGCGTACTTCGTCTGCTCTCGTACGTGAATCACGCGAATATGGGCGCCTACCGGCAGGCCATCGACAATTTTCTCGCAGGCCTCACGCCAGAGCCGGAAATCACCGACCACCCTCTTCAAACCACGATCAAGTATGGCTTCAGCGGCAATTTCGAGCAGCCTCTAAATGATTGGCTGGGCATTTTCGGACGCTGGGGATGGAACGAAGGACAGCACGAGTCTTATGCGTATACAGAAGTGGATCAAACGGATCAGATTGGCGCGGCTTTCAAAGGTACGCTTTGGCACCGCAAGTGGGACCGCGCCGGCGTTGTTTTCGTGTCCAACGGAATCTCGCACGATCACGCGGAGTATCTGGCCCTGGGCGGAGAGGGTTTCTTGCTAGGTGACGGCCGCCTGAACTATGGCCGGGAAAATATCATCGAAACGTATTACACGCTGCATGTCTGGCGCGGGATCTACCCGTCCTTCGGGCTGCAGCATATTAACAATCCCGGTTACAATCGCGACCGCGGGCCTGTGCTGGTGCCGACACTGCGGCTGCATGTCGAGTTCTAATCACCAGCAGAATTGTGCATGCGCCACCCTGTACACAGATGGAGCGAGACACGAGTAAGGGGAAATCCTTGGATATCACTGAGAATGCGTGCGCATGAGACTAGCGCGTTCACTGCGCACGTCGTCACCCCGCAGTTCTCGCAAAGCGCAGGACACAAATTCTCCAGTCACTTTTTTGCGCCAGCTCATATCGAAGTCCGTATTGTCGAGCGGCTTGGCGATGCGAGCTGCGAGAACGACGGCTTCTGCAATCGACTCCGCGTTCAAGGCACGGCCTACGAGAAATGTTGCAGCGTCCGTTGCGACCAGTGGCCGCGAAGCAGCAGAGCCAATTACAATACGGGCGTCTTCGACCACGCCAGCGGCCGAAATACGCACGGAGGCAGCAACGGACAAAACTGGAAAGTCGAACGACCCGCGCCGGCGCAGTTTCCAGTAAGTGCTCTTCCATCCGTGCAGCGAATCCAGCAAGACTTCCGCCAGAATCTCGTTGGGTTTCCTCTTGATGTAGTCCAGACCATCATTGTTATAGAGATCCGCGAGCAAAACTTCGCGTTGTTCCGATCGCGAGACCAGGCGAACGCGCGCTCCAAGTGCAATCAGCGCGGGAGCTGTGTCCGTCGATGAAACTGCCATACACTTTGGACTTCCCGGCGCGACCCAGCATGTGTCTCCATCCTTCTTCAGGCAAAAGTCGATCGCCTTTCTCCACTCATAATTCTGATCGTAGTAGTTGCACCGCGTATCGAGGCAAAGATTGCCGCCGAGCGTGGCCATGTTTCGAATGTGCGGAGTCGCCACCAGAGAAGCCGCCTGCACCAGCGCGGTCAAGCCGTTTCGAAAGCGTGCGTCGGCTGCAATGTCCGCGAGCGTCACGCAAGCTCCCAACCGAAAAGCAGAAGTATCCATTTGAACGCGATTCAACTCCTCGATGTAGCGAAGGCTCATCAGCGTCCGCGGAACTTGTTGCCTCCTCTTCATATTCGGCAGAAGATCCGTGCCGCCGGCGAGCGGCATGGCCTTTGCGCCCTCGCCGTCCAGAATGCGAGCAGCTTCCTCTAACGTGTGCGGCGCGCGAAATTCGAAAAGTGGCAGGCGCATCATGAGCTGAGCACCTTTTCTTTTTCAGGCTTGGGCCTCGCGGGCCGCGGGACATCGTTTACCGCATTTCCGTCCCCACCCTCCCAAGGCGGAGGAACACGCAGCGCTTCCGGCCAATCGACATGCGGAAAATGGTTCGGTCCAAATCGCGGCTCGCGACCCGCCTTCTTTTCCGCAAGCGCTTTCATGATTTTTTCCGGAGTGATTGGTACCTCATCAATCCTCACGCCTACTGCGTCGTAAACCGCATTTGCAACCGCCGGCATAATCGGCAACAGAGGCCCCTGACCGACTTCCTTCGCCCCAAACGGCCCACGCGGATCAGGCTCCTCGATCAGCTCCGTAAACACTTCCGGCATATCCAGCGAGGTCGGGCTCTTATACTCGAGCATCGACGGAAATTTGTGTACCAGCGCGTGAGAAAGCTTTTTCGGCAAACGCCGGAACTCCTGCTCCTCCATCAAAGCCTCGCCCAGCCCCATGTAAACGCTTCCCTCGACTTGTCCGCGCACCAGCGTTGGATTCAGCGCACGGCCTATGTCGTGCGCGATCCAAATCTTCGGCACGTTAATCCATCCTGTCGCAGGGTTGACAACAACCTCCACGACCGCGGCAGTGTACGAATACGTGGGGGACGGGCCGACGCCGCCACCCTTATAAAGCGCAGGTGATTTCGGTGGAGTGTACGAACCCACCGTGCCAATCGTACCAAACCGCGCTTCGGCTAAACACACCGCCTCCGCAAACGTGACTCCCTTTTCCGGCGCAGCCGAATCAAAAACGCGTTTGTCGGCGAATCGCAATCGCTCCTTCGGAATTGCAAGCTTTTCCGCGGCCGCTTCCACGATGATCGCCTTCCCTCGTTCCGCGGCCTGCAAGGCCGCGTTGCCAGCCATGATCGTCACTCTGCTCGAATAGGATCCCAGATCCACAGGCCCCAAATCCGTGTCGCCCGTGTACAAACGAATATCGAATGTGTCCAGTCCAAGAACTTCGGCGACAATTCCTGCGAGCACATCATCCGAACCCTGGCCAATCTCCGTCGCGCCGCAAAAAACCGCTACGCCGCCACCGCGATCGAATTTGATGTGCACGCCGGAGTGCGGCATCTTGTTCCAATAAATCGGCAACCCCGCCCCCGTCAGATAGGCGGAGCAAGCCAGCCCCACTCCGTGGCCCTCCGGCATCTTGCGGAACTTTTCCTTCCAGTCCGAATTCTTGACGACGCGCCGAATACATTCCGAAAGATTAACGACGCTCAACCGAAAAAAATTTGCCGTCACCGCATTCGAAGATTCCGCGATGCGCAGGCGTAAGTCCGCGGGATCGATGCTCAGTTTCTCTGCAATCTTGTCGAGTTGCACTTCCTGTCCAAAGCGCGGCTGCACCGTCCCGTGGCCGCGTTTCGGCCCGCACGGAGGCTTGTTCGTAAACGTCCGGCACCCTTGAAATTTGTATCGAGGAATGTGATACGTCGTCGTCTGCAGCGCACCTGTGTAAAACGTGCTCGCAACTCCGTACGAGCCATACGCCCCGCCGTCGATCAGCGTTTGCAGATGCATGCCGGTGATTGTGCCGTCCTTCTTCACTCCGGTTTTGAATTTCATCAGGACCGGATGCCTGCCTCGGTGACAATAAAAAACTTCCTCGCGCGTTAAGCAAATTTTTACGGGCCGATCCAGCAGCAGCGCTGCCTTGGCCACCACAATTTCGTGATTGAACGGGTCGCTCTTCCCGCCAAATCCTCCGCCGTTCGGCGTGGCAATCACACGAATATGTCCAGGCGGCATTTGCAAAACTTTTGCGAGCGCGCGATGCAGATAATGCGGCGTCTGCGTACTGCTCCAAATCGTCAGCTTCCCCTCGGGATCTTTTATCGCCACGGAGGCATGTTGTTCGATTGGAAGATGCGTATTGCCCTGATAAAAAAACGTGTCCTCGAAAACTTCGTCCGCTTCCGCAAACCCGTGCTCCACATCTCCAAATTCCAGCGATACGCGCTTATGAATGTTTCCTTCTTCGCCGTAGTCGTGAATCCGCGGCGCAGAAGTCGCCAGCGCTTCTTCCGGGTCGGAGATCGTCCTCAGCAGTTCGTAATCTACGTCAATCAAGTCCAGCGCTTCGAACGCTGTCAGCTCCTCTCGCGCGATAACCGCAGCCACCGGATCGCCGACGTGTCGCACATGATCCACGCAAAGCGCCTGCTCATCCTGGCTCACAGGCAAGATTCCATACTCGATGGGGAGATCTTTTCCGCTCAGAACTAAATACACTCCGGGGTGGGCCGCAGCGCGCGACGTATCAATCTTTCGGATACGTGCATGCGGATGCGGAGATCTGAGCAACTTGCAATACACCATTCGCGGCAGAAGAATATCGTCCGTAAAGCGCGTTTGCCCTGTGACTTTCGCACGCGCGTCAACCCTGCGGCGAGGAACACCAATGACGCGCATCTCTTTCGCGTCGTCCTTCGAATGTTTTCCATCGGCGTTCGGCAAGTCTTCCGGTTTTGCCATCCATGCTCCCGCGCGCAAACAACGTCGCGCCCCTTCGCGAAGCTTCAAGCCACCGATTTCTCTTGGCCCGCGATCTTGATCATGGCTGCTTCCACAGCCTCAAAAATCTGTTGATAGCCCGTGCACCTACACAAATTTCCAGACAGTGCTTCCCGAATCTGGTCCCGCGAAGGGCTTGGATTCTGATCCAGCAACGCTTTCGCGGTAACGAGAATCGCCGGGGTGCAGTAACCACATTGTGCTGCCCCCAAATCTGCAAACGCATCCTGTAGAGGATGCAACTTGCCGTCCCTCCCAAGTCCCTCGACCGTCAGAACGGTTTTCTTGTCACACTCCAGCGCCAGCAGCAAGCAGGAAAGCACCGGCTTGCCTTCCACCAAAACCGCGCAAGCCCCACACTCGCCCAATTCACAACCATGTTTCGTTCCCGTGTGCCCCAAGTCCTCGCGAAGCACTTCCAGCAAGGTTTTGTACGGCGCAAACGCAACGTCCGTCTGCTCGCCATTCAGCGTCAGCCGGATGTGCGCCGTCTTCTGTGACTCCGTCGGCAAGGTAATCGAAATCACGTCAATTCACCTCGTCCCGCAAAATCGCCTCGCCCGCGATTACCGCGGGAACAATCGCGCCGCATTGTCATACAAAATCTTGCGCTTCGCCTCGGCCCCAATCGGCAGCGCATGAAACTTCTCGATATTGCCTTTGATCTCCGGCACCCCCGGCCCCGGCCAATCCGTCCCCCACAGAACCTTGTCCGCGATATCCTCGATCCGCGGAAAATATTCCATCAATTTCTGCGGCGGTATCCCTGAAATATCCATGTACATATTTTTATGCCGGCGCACCAGAAAAAACGCTTCGTTCATCCACAGCGGTCTTCCCCCGTGCGCCAGAATCACCACGAGATTCGGATAATCGATACTCACGTCGTCGCACAACATCGGCTGCGCGTGCAAGTTTCTCGCGCCCGGGAAAATCGAGGTTCCTGTATGAATCATCACCGGCAACCCGTTTGCCTGTGCACGCTCATAAATTGCCGCCAATTCCGTGTTTCCGTTCATATACGAATTCGGCACAAGCACCTGGTGAGATGGATGCAATTTGATCGCGCGAATCCCAATCTTCGCCATGCGATCCACTTCGGCGCCCACATCGGGAACTGTGCCAGGCAGCACGCCTCCAAACGCAATCAATCGATTTGGCGCAGCGCTGCAATATTTCGCGCTCCAATCGTTAACTTCCGGCGTGAACCCAATGATTTTCGGCGCAACATAGTTGATCAGCCCCGCGCGTTCGATCCCAAGACTATCGAGGTGCGTCAAGAAAGCCTTTGGATCCTCGCAGTAACGCATCACATCCGCGTAGTCCTTCCGCCCGTGTTTCATCAAGGCCATCGCGGATGGCTTCATCATGTGGTACGGCATGATGTGAATGTGGATGTCGATGATCGGCTGCACGAATCTATGTCCTCGGAAAGGGAGATTACGGCCCGTCAGTTGAATCGCACATATTCAAAGTCCAACGGCTTGCTGTTGATTCCCCGAAGCGGCGGCGCAATCCAATTCGCGAATTTCCCGGGCTCGACGACGCGCCCGGTCATCAACGATTGCACAAACTTTTCGTCCGCGGGGCTTGGCAGCCATTCGTGTTTGCGCTTCTCCCAGGCCTCTGCGGTCAAAACTTCTCCGTTGATGCTGATGTGATGCCCCGCAAAATTCCCAATCGCGCGGTGAAAACCCTTGTGTGGTAACTTCAGCTTGAATGGAATCCCAGCTTCATCGATCACCCGTTGCCAGCGTGCCACTCCATCCGCGATCTCTTCGATGTAATCGTCGCGCAACCGCTCGTTCAAAGCCGTCAGCGCCGGAACGTTCTTCTTCACGATTGTTTCGCCGATTACCTCGTACACCGGGTACTCCGCCTCGCTCAGCACGTGATCGTCCTCGAGTTTCGTCTCGCGAAACCGTCCCTTTAGCCCATTGGTGAAATAACTCGCCGCATTCGAAGAGACATCCGAGCCGTAAAGGTCGAGCGTCACGCTATAGTGAAAGTTGAGGTATTTCTGAATCGTCTGCAGATCAATCACTCCCAGGGCCCGTACTTGCGTGGGATCTTCCAATTTATTTTCCTTCATCACTTCGCAAGTGCGCTTGATGATCCGCGTAATGCCCGTCTCCCCGACGAACATGTGATGCGCTTCCTCGGTCAGCATGAATCGGCAAGTTCGCGAAAGAGGATCGAAGCCGGACTCCGCTAAGGCGCACAATTGAAATTTGCCGTCCCGGTCCGTGAAAAATGTAAACATATAGAACGCCAGCCAATCCGGAGTCGGTTCGTTAAACGCGCCGAGAATGCGCGGATTATCGGCGTCGCCGGATCGCCGCGCCAGCAGAGCTTCCGCTTCCTCACGCCCATCGCGCCCAAAATAGCGGTGCAGCAAATACACCATCGCCCATAAATGTCGTCCCTCTTCGACGTTAACCTGAAAAATATTTCGCAGATCGTACATCGAAGGACACGACGATCCCAGCAAGCGTTGCTGTTCCACCGAAGCCGGCTCTGTATCTCCCTGCGTCACAATCACGCGCCGCAGCGTGGACCGGTACTCTCCCGGCACTTCCTGCCACGCCGGTGAGCCCTTGTGAATTCCGAAATTCACTTCGCGTTTTTCGTCGCGCGGCTGCAAAAAAATCCCCCAGCGGTACTCCGGCATCTTCACATAGTCGAACTGCGCCCATCCGTCCGGCTCCACGCTGATCGCCGTGCGCAGGTAGACCTCATAATTGTGGCTCTCGTTCGGACCCATGTCGTACCACCAGCCCATGTACGCCGGCTGCCAGTGTTCCAGCGCTCGCTGCAAGCCGCGGTCCCTTCCCAGATCCACGTTGTTTGGGATTTTCTCGGTGTAATCAATCATGGCCTTCTCCTCAGTACTTTCCGACCGGCTCGTGCTTCAGCTCAGCTTCTAAACTCTTTCCCAATTGAATTTCACGGGCGCACCCGTTCCGTAAACCTTCAGCGCACCATTTGTTCCCACCGCATTCGGCCGAATAAAAATCCAGTTCTGCCAAGCGGACAATCGTCCGAAAACGCGCGTTTCAAGAGTCTCGTTAATTCCAAAACGCAAATTCGCCTCAAGCCCTGTCAAAGCATCCGGCGAAAGCGCCGCGCGCGATTCGAGCGCCTGACGGATTTCATCTTCCCAGTCAAGGTCGTCGGGCGCGGCCGTCACCAGGCCCGCTTCCATCGCTTCATGAACTGTCATTGTTTTTCCGATCAAACTCCGCAGCCTCTCGACTTGTTCGGAATCCTGATAAAACCGCGCCGCCGTTCGCGAAAGACCATTCACCATCGGCAACGATCCAAAATTAATCCGCGAAAGAACAACGCTCGCCACATTCTCGCCATCTTGTGAATCGCGCATGTAAATCCGGTCCGCGGCCAGCGCCAATTCGAAAAGCGTCCCGGCAAAGCACGAACCCGGCTCGACAATCGCGTAGAGCGAACGCGAAGAAACATCGACCCGCGCGAACGTCCGCCGCATCATTCCCAGAACTTCCCGCATAAACCAATTGTCTTGGTGATTCAAGAGAAATTCGTCGGCCACCAGAACGGCTTTGGGATTACCTGTTGCCTTGAGGATCCAAAGGCCTAAATCAAGTTCCGTTGTCCGCAGCGTCAAAATAGCGTCATCGAGCTCTCGCGCCATCTGCAGTGGCCACCAGTTCGCCCCCGCCGCATGCGCGCTCTCAGGGGTGTGTGCCTGCACGGACTCAGGAGCACGAACGGTCAGCGTCACTGTACGCGCCTCGCGATTCACCTGGGCGTTAACGTATTCGTAATGCAGTCCTGCTTCATCGACCGCACGCTTCACTGGCGTCAGCGCCACGCCTTTGGCGTCAGTGGGCCGATCGCTTTGCTCCGCGAGCTTTAGCGCGCGCTGCTTGATGTGCTCGGCAAACTGTTGTGGCTTCACCACTTCATCCACCAACCGCCAATCTTTCGCTCGCTGTCCGCGCACCCCATCTGGATTTGTGCAGAACATGTCCGCAAAATCCCGACGAACCTTCCGTTTGTCTGTGACACGCGTCAGGCCGCCGGTACCGGGCAGAACGCCAAGCAAAGGCAACTCGGGCAAACTAACAGCCGACGAGCGATCATCCACCAGAATAATCTCGTCACACGCCAGCGCCAGCTCGTAGCCGCCACCCGCCGTCGTCCCATTGCACGCCGCGATGAATTTCAACCCGGAGTGCGTGCTCGAATCCTCAATCCCATTCCGCGTTTCGTTCGTGAACTTGCAGAAGTTCACTTTCCACGCGTGCGAAGAGAGGCCGAGCATATAGATGTTCGCACCCGAACAAAAAATCCTGTTCTTCGCGCTCGTAATAATTACGGAACGAATCTCCGGATGCTCAAACCGGATCCGCTGCAGCGCATCGTGGAGTTCAATGTCGACTCCCAGATCATAGGAATTCAATTTCAGCTTGTAGCCCTGGCGGATTCCGCCGTCTTCCGCCACGTCCATCGTCAGCGTCGCCACTGGCCCGTCGAAACTGAGCCGCCAATGTTTGTACTTGCTCGGATCCGTCCGGTAATCCGGCGGTTCCACTTTTGTCTGAAGCTGTTCTGTCGCGGCGACGTCCACGTGATCCTCCTACTCCTGCTTGACCTGCAAAGCGGCTTTCAGCTTCACAAAACTTTCTTCGACGGAATTCCCGGAGGTGTCGAGATACGTGTCAGCCTTCCGGTAGAGCGGCTCACGCGCTTCAAGAATTCGGCGCAAATCCTCCATTGCTTGATTGCCGCCAGCAATCGCGCGCAAATCGCCTTGAGCGATCACGCGCGCCATGTGTTCTTCCGGACGCGCCTTGATCCACACCGTATAGCAATTCGAAAGCAGGTAATCGTAAGTCTCTTTTTCCGAGACAACGCCTCCGCCGGCGGAAAGTATCACCCCCTCCTGCTCATGCAGGACGCGTTCCAGCGAGCGCCGTTCGATGGCTCGATAACCGGTCTGCCCGTAAAGCGAAAAGATTTCTCCGAGCGGCATGCCCGTATCTCTTTCAATCTCACGGTCGAGCTCGATGAACGGAATATTCATTTCCTGGCCGAGCCGCGACCCCAACGTCGATTTGCCGGCCCCGCGCAATCCGATAAGCGCCACGCGCTTCCGCCGTGCCGCTTCCTCGTCGCCAAATTCGCGCAGCAATCGAGATATCGCGTCCTCGACGCGATGCGCCGGAAGCCGCTCGAGAAATCTCTGGATCAAAATCTTTTCATGCCGCGTTTCCGCTTCCGCCGCGAACAATTCCGCAAGAGACACGTGAAGCGCCGCAGCGATCCTTCGCAAAAGCACGATCGAAACATTTCCCTCGCCCGCCTCGAGCTGCGCCAGATGCCGTTCCGAAACATCTGCCTCGCGCGCCATCATTTTGCGCGTCATCCCCCGCCGGTTCCGCAATTCACGCACGCGCTTGCCCAACGAGAGCAGAAAGCCATCGTTCGTAACGCCCGTCACGCGTTGGCTGCCGGGCTCTTTTGTGTGGGTGGTGGTCTGCATGTTGGATATATATAGTACGGAACTGCACCTGCAGTATACCGCATGCGCTTGCCATACCGTCAAGCGGAAGAAAAGGGCCTGGAACACATTTGCTCGAGGCCCTCCGGTCTTTGCCGACTAGCTCCTGTAAACTATTGTAGTGTATGCACTTACTTAATACACTGGAAGAACTCAGTAACAGTCAGCTCTGCATCAGCCATTCGAGCAGATGCACTATTTTGCCGATGCCGTGCTATGATTTCACCTTCCAGCGTTCGTTCGAAACCAGTCTTCGAATTTGCAAAGACGCAAACCGGAATTGCGACCCAACGGAGGCGAGTAAATGAAGCTGCCAAATTATGTATCCGGCCAATGGAAAGAAGGTACAGGTGCAGGCGAGCCGCTCGTCGATCCAGTCACCGGTGAAGAACTGGCACGCATCTCCTCGCAAGGCATCGACGTGAAAGCAGCGCTGGGGTTTGCTCGTTCGAACGGTGGCCCAGCCCTTCGAGCGCTCACCTATCGCCAGCGCGCGGACTTGCTCGCCAAAACAGCAGATACGCTCGCCACAAATCGCGACGAATATTTTCGAATCTCTCTGCTCAATTTGGGCGCGAACCAAGCCGACGCGTCCTTCGACGTAGACGGCGCGATTTATACGATGAAATATTACGCAAAAATCGGCCAGGCCCTCACCGACGGAAAATTTCTAAAGGAAGGCGCGCCAGTTTCGATTTCGAAGACAGGCGTGTTTGTCGGGCAACATTTTCTGCTGCCAACGAAAGGCGCGGCGGTTTTTATCAACGCGTTCAATTTTCCGGCGTGGGGTGTGTGTGAAAAAGCCGCGCCCGCGTTGCTCTCCGGCGTGCCCATTGTGATCAAGCCCGCTTCGCCGACGGCCTGGCTGGCTCACCGAATTGTCGAAGACATCGTTAAGGCAAATATTCTGCCGCCCGGCGCAATCTCGATTCTCTGCGGCTCCGCGCGCAATATTCTCGACCACGTCGGCGAAAGCGACATTGTTTCTTTCACTGGCTCGGCGGACACGGCTGCACACATTCGCTCGAATCCAAATGTTTTGCGGCGCTCCGTTCGCGTCAACATCGAAGCGGACAGCATCAACTCCACCATTCTCGGACCAGACGCCGCTCCTGGCACCGATTTGTTCGATCTACTAGCCAAGGAAGTCGTGCGTGAGATGACGCTGAAAGCTGGACAGAAATGCACCGCAATCCGCCGCGTGCTGGTTCCGCGGCGGCATCTAAAAGCACTCGGCGATGCGATTGTCGCGCGGCTAAGTTCCATGAAAGTAGGGAATCCGCGAAACGCGGAAGTGCGAGTCGGGCCGGTAGTGAACAAAGCTCAGCAGGCTGCGTGTTTTGAAGGACTGCGGCAGTTAAAAGAAGAGTGCGCGGTTTTGTTTGGCGGCGATGAAAACTTTCAACCGGTTGATGCCGATCCGCAAAAATCTGCGTTCGTGCAGCCGACTTTGCTCGCTTGTGAGAAAGGTCTCGACGCGAAATTTGTGCACGACGTTGAAGTTTTCGGTCCGGTGGCGACATTGATTGCATACGATGGACACGAAGATCTCATCGCGATTGCGCGGCGCGGTTTGGGATCACTTGTCGCTTCGATTTTTGCGAACGATCCCGCTTTTCTCCAAAATGTTGTGCTGGGCATTGGCGATTTGCATGGGCGCATTATGATTGTTGATTCCAGCGTCGGCACCCAGTTCACCGGGCACGGCAACGTCGTGCCGAGTTGCTTGCATGGCGGTCCGGGAAGAGCCGGCGGCGGCGAAGAGCTAGCCGGGCTGCGCGCATTGCTTCTCTATCACCGGCGCTTTGTCGTGCAAGGTCCGACAGCTTGCACGACGGATTTGGCGAGCTTGTCTGCCGATACAAGCCTTTTTTATTCTTAAGAGTTCTTCGAAAGCTATGAAGCATCCTGGGCTTGCTGATCTTGCAGTTCGCGGAGCTTGAATCGCTGGAGTTTTCCCGTGGCCGTCTTGGGAATTTCGGTCAGAAATTCAATCCATCGCGGCCGCTTGTAACCTCCGATCTTTTGCCCAACCAATTCTTGCAATTCATTTGATAATTCTTCGCTCGGTGCGAACTCCGCGTTCAGGACTACATAGGCAGCCGCTTTGGTTAAGCCATCTTGGTCTTCGCGAGCAACGACCGCGGCTTCACGAACCGCTGGATGCTCGATTAAAACGCTCTCGACTTCCGCGGGGCTTAGCCAGAGGCCGTGAACTTTGAAAACATCGTTCGAGCGCCCCGCATACCAAAAGTAGCCCTCCTCATCCTGAGAATATTTGTCGCCGGTACGGAACCAGTCGCCAACAAAAGTTTCCTTGGTCTTTTCGTGTTTGTTCCAGTAACCGGAACAAGTAGAGTCCCCTTTGATGAGGAGATCGCCAATTTCGTTGGGAGCGACGGTATTGCCGTGCTCGTCGACGATTTTGGCTTCGTAGCCGGGAATGATTTTTCCGCTCGAGCCGGGCCTCGCTTCGCCGGGGCGGTTAGCGATGACCATTTGCAAAGTCTCCGTGGAGCCAAGCGAGTCTAGAATTTCGACGCTGAAACGCTCTTTGAATCGATGAAACAACGGCGCAGGGAGCGATTCGCCGGCCGAGATGGCGTGACGCACGCTGGAGAGATCGAATTCTTTTCCGTTTTCGCGATGGTGCGCCAGCAGTGCCGCAAAATTTGTGGGCACGGAAAAAAAGAGCGTGGGGTGGTAGCGCTCAATATCGGCATAGATCGTGCCGGGAACGGGGCGCACAGGCGAAAGAATCGTGGTGGCGCCGCAGCCGAGAGGGAAATACCCCGCATTTCCGAGGCCGTAGGCAAAAAACAATCGCGCGACGCTGAAGCAGCGGTCGCTCTCTTTCATTTGCAAGATGCCCTTGGCGTACAGCTCACAGCAAACCACCATGTCGTGATGAAGGTGCACGCATCCTTTGGAAGCGCCGGTGCTTCCGGAGGAGTAGAGCCAGAACGAGGGTTCGTCTTTGCTAGTGTGCGCCGCTGACAATTCTGGAGAGGCGGAAGCTATCAGATTTTGCAGAGAGTGATGATTGTGCCAGCGTTGCCCCGGTGATGGAAGATCCTGCTTTACTTCACTAACCACGATCTCTTGCAAATAGCGGAGCTTTTCTTTCGGAATGGATTGTAGATGTGGCAGTAGAGGTTCGCTGACCAGAGCGACGCGAGCGCGGCAATCGTTGAGGACGTATTCGTAGTCCTGGGACCTCGCTTGCGTATTGACAGGAACAGCGACAGCCCCAATCTTGATTGCACCGAAAAACGAGTAGAGAAACTCCGGTGTGTCGAGGAGCAAAAGAAGAACGCGTTCTTCCGGTCGGACGCCAAGCGCGAGCAGGGCATTGCCAACGCGGTTGGTGTTTTCCAGCAGTTGCTGGTAGGTCACCCGCTCGTCGCCGCACTCAATAGCGACTTTCGCGCCCCGGCCTTCCTGGACGTTGCGGTCCACGAAATATGTGGCGACGTTGAATGTTTCCGGCAACGCGATCAAGAGAGTGGCTGCCTCCTGCTGTTCCGCGTGGTGAGCTGGGCGATTCTTTCGCGCAAACGGGCGGCAGTATAGCACGAGGGAATTGGTGACTGGAGGCGGAGGCACCTCGTAATGTGTGAATGTTAAAAAGCTTGAGGATGTCGCGCCCGCCGCACTGTGAGATGTCAAAGATTGACATTCGTGAAATTCATGGTTACGCTTAGAAAGTCAGGGATTGAGAGCGAA
Organism: uncultured Acidobacteriota bacterium; assembly: GCA_963833345.1. GTDB lineage: Bacteria > Acidobacteriota > Terriglobia > Acidiferrales > UBA7541 > Acidiferrum. The sequence goes on from CAWHXI010000002.1 coordinate 6,345,972, forward strand.
GGGGCTAGCTATGGATCAAATGAACGTCTCGATCACAGATCAACTTGCAGGTTACGTGCGGAAGAAGGTCAAGAGCGGGCGCTATAACAATGCCAGCGAAGTCGTCCGTGACGCTTTGAGGCGCATGGAGGAAGAGGACGAGCGCGCCCTCCGGCTGGCAAAGCCCTGTGCCTTGGACATCTTGACGGACCTTACGGAGGACCAGCTTGACGCCGTTCGCAGGCGCGTTCGGGCCGGCATTGCGAACATCGAGGCAAGCAAATTCGCCGAGTACGAAGGACGAGAAGGCCTAAGCAGGCTCGCGGATAAAGTAAAGGCGAGAGGGCGCAAGCTGCTTGCGAATCAGGCTTCAAGCAAGTAATGCGCTACCGTGTCTCTGAGGATGCGGAGCGGGACCTGGAGGAGATTTTTCTGTATTGGGCGAGCCGGACAAGTCTGGAGATTGCAGACCGTGTAGTCGACAGGATCACCGAGCGATTCTGGCTGCTTGGAGAACATCCAAATGCGGGCAGAGCCGCAGACGACATCGCTAAGGGCGTGAAGTGCTTCCCCGCTGGGAACTATCTTATCTACTACCGCAAGACTCGACGGGGCACAGATATCCTTCATGTTTTTCACAGCGCTCGGGCGCAAAGAGATGCGTTTAAAAGGGCGAGAAAGCGCCAGCCTCGAGTAGTCGTTCTGGAATCGCTACGCGCGGACGGCCCTGGTTAGCTAGCGCTTCAGTCTCACAAGATTTGCGGGCTCTCTGGTGCAGGGCCAGCGTGTATGATTGTGCCAGCTGTATTGTGAGATTGGGGTGACTGTCATGAGACAACAGATTTCCCGACTGAGTGCACTCTTCATGGTCCTGCTGCTATTGCCGACGCCGGACTGGGCTACTTGCGGCGGCGGTGGCGGTGGTGGAATGGGCGGGATGAGAAGCGGCGGCGCTCCTGGCATGGGTAGCGAGCAGGTCTACCAAGTTCCCTGGAAAATTCTCAAACCAGAAGATGCGCTAGTTCCTGGCGGACTCGTTGTGTACTGGTTCCCGTCCTCCGTACAAGAGTTTCAGAAATCGAGCTTGCGCAATTCGCGAAGCCTATCTCTGTACGCGACGGAGTGTGTCACGATGGGCGTCGCCGAGGCTAGCTCCACTTTGGGCCAAAAGTTCGTCGGTGGAGACAAGCTTCCGGTAGTCGTACTCGCGAAAACGGACGGGACGGTGATCAATAAGCTCCAGAACAACAACGGATTCCTGAAAGTTGATGATGTCGAAAAGTTGGTGGAATCCGAAATGAAGCAGCGCGAAGAGGCCGTTAAGAACGAGCTCAAAGCGGCCAAGGAAAAAGCAAAATCGGGGGACAAAGATGGCGCGATCCCGTTGTACAAATCGGTGCTCGTCGAAAAATGTCTTTTCCCAGGTAAAGCGAAAGACGCGGCGAAGGAACTAAAGAAGCTTGGCGTGGATGCATCCGTGAGACTTTTTGACGCCCCAGTCATGAATCCCGCGCAGAGCGCCAAAATCGAAGCCGTCATGAAGCGCGGCCTTGACGCGGAGATGAACGACAAATACGAAGATGCCGAACGTCTCTATAGCGAAGCGCGCCGCATGGATCCCGCCGATCCGGCTCCCCTGCGCTATCTTGGGGAACTCTACCGCCATCATCTCGGCGATTGGGATAAAGCGCGCGTGACATTTCAGGCCATTCTCGACATGCCGTCCGACCCGCTATCGCGTGCTGTAGCACTTCATGGACTCGGGAAGATGACCATCCACGAAGGCGACTTCCTAGCAGGGTTGCACCTGATGGAAGATTCGGTGCGCGAATATCCCTTGGCACTGGCATATCGTAATCTTGCCGTCTACTGGAACTCGGAAGGCAACGCCGCCAAGACTGACTACTACACGCGCGAAGCCACGAAGCTAGATCCGACCGATCCGTACAATCTGGTCTTCGCCGCCGCGTTCCTCGCCGGAAGCGGTCATGGCCACGAAGCGTTGAAAATTGCGCAGGAAAACGAGGCGATGCTGCCTGCTTCCTACAACCTTGCCGCTATTTACGCGCAGCTCGGGCAAAAGCAAAAAGCTCTCGACCTTCTCAAGCGCCATTTTTTTGAATACGAGCGCTACGAAGCGGTGCGCTCGAAGGAAATGATGGAAGCACGCGTTGACGCCGTGTTTGCGTCTCTCCGCGAGGATCCGCAATTCATTGCGCTGACTAGCGCCGCCGACGGAAAACTTCCAATACCCCAAAACGGCAAAATGCCTACGGTGGCCCCAGCCAAAATGTAGGTGTAGACCGCGCGCGGCTTGCTACTTGCCGGCGCGGGCGCTTGCCGCGCTTGTAACAACTGGGACATCTTCGCCCAGCGCGGTTGCAAGGGCGATAAGATGGTCTTGTTCGTCCTTCAGGATTTCGCGAATGTATTCAGCCATGGCGTACTCGCCTAGACTTTCGCACTGACGGACGCGTTCGCGGTAACGGCGGATGGTTGCCATCTCGTTCTCGAGATCAAACTGGAGCATTTCTTTGGGTTTCTGTGAAGTGCGAACGTGCTTCGGCAAGACGGCGGGCATGCCTCCGAGGTAATCAATCTGTTCGGAGATGATCAGAGCGTGGCTGAGCTCTTCTGCGGCGTGCTTCTCGAGTTCTCCGGCGATATTCATGTACTCGGCGCCGCTGAGGACTTGCGAATAGACGACGTAGGAGATGATGGCCTGGTATTCGCCCGCGAGGTCTTCATTTAGAAACTCGATCAAATCTTCACGCGTGATTTGACTAGCGGAGTGGATCGTGGTTTCTTCTTTTTCAGTTTTCAAGGTTAGCCTCCTCTAATCTTTGGATGCGAGCAAACTCCGGCAAGTTCATTTTTTTACACGAGGCAGTCCTTCGAAAGGCTTAGGCGTCTCTGACGCTGCGGTAAGCTTCCTGGCCGGCTTCGACCGCTCCGGCGACCGTGGCTTTGACGTCGTCCACTGTCTCTTGTGCGCGGCGCTTCCACCGCTTTCCGGTCGATGCTGCATCATCTATGCCTTTCTTCACGGTGCTGGAGATATAGTCGCGCGTATCCTCTCCTGAGGATGGGGCCAAGAGCAGGGCGAGAAGCGCGCCTACTCCAATTCCCACCGCAAATGTGGTGTATTTGTTGGACCATTTATTGTGGCTCATCGTGTCCTCCATGCTGGAGAGATAGAATTGTTTGACGTACAGATCATTCAGGCAGTTTGGATCCATTCGGGTTTCATTTCCTTGCTGCTGAGGGTGAGAACGTCTGCGATCTGATCGTTCCGAACTGCGCGGCGACTCCTTCGTCGAAGGAGGCCATGCGCAGACACCACACTACTCAGAAAGAGGACGGAGCAATGTCACGTTTCGAACACTTTCGCCGATTAATTTCAGATCATTCTTCGGCAGTGTCATGCAGACCTCAAGTGGCTTTCTAGCGGTTCAGGTCATTGGAGATGCGGAGAACTGAGCTACTGACGTAGGCTGAACAAGGGGATCCTATTGACGATGAGACGATCGCATTCGAGAGCAGTGATTCTGATAGCTGCGAAGGAGAACCGGCGGTGATTATAAGTGCTTTCAAAGATAAGCTCGCTCTCAGCCGATCTGCGGCAGAGCAGGCTGTCGCTGCTTTGCGCGGCGCCATTCTTCAGCGCGGGCTCGCGCGCATCGTGGTGGCGACGGGAGCATCGCAATTGGAGTTTTTGAATTCGCTGACCCTGACAGAAAATATTGATTGGCAGCGTGTTGAGATGTTTCATCTCGATGAGTACATCGGTCTGCCAATCACGCACCCAGCCAGCTTTCGGAATTATCTGCTCAAGAATTTCATTCATAAAACGGAGATTACAAAGTATCACTTACTCGACGGCGAGGGTGATGCACGCGAAGCTGCGCTACGGACTGGAGCGAGCTTGAACGTGGCGCCGATTGATATTGCATTTGTGGGCATCGGAGAGAACGGGCACCTGGCGTTTAACGATCCTCCGGCGGATTTTGAGAGCGAGGAGCCGTATCTGATCGTTAGTCTCGACGAAGCATGTCGCCGGCAACAGGTCGGCGAGGGATGGTTCGCGGATATTTCAGAAGTTCCGCGGCAGGCGATTTCCATGTCGGTGCGCCAGATCATGAAGGCCCGAGAGATTCTTGTGGTTGTGCCGGATGTGCGGAAAGCGGAGGCGGTGAAGCTTTGCTTCGAGGGAGAGATCGGCCCGATGGCGCCTGCTTCGATATTGCGCACGCATCCGAGCGCGACGGTTTATCTTGATGAACAGTCTGCATCTCTGCTGAGCGCGGCAACGCTTCGTGCGTTTGCGGCCGAAGCATAAGCTCTGATTGCAAGAGTGAAAATACAGTTGCATAAAGAAATTGAGAGGGTCGATGAAAGTCGACCCTCCCGTTCGCATGCATGTGATTGCGCTGTTTGCCGTGGCGTCAGAAGCGAACTACGGCGCTGAGCGAAACACGCGTGCAGTTGACCGTGCCTCCGGAATTGTGCAGGCCGACGTAGTCGAGTTGCGGGCGCAGCGCGAGGTGGGGCAGAACGCCGACATCAACGCCCCCGCCAACGCTATACGCGAAGTTGGTATTGGAGCCGCCGCCGTCGCCAAACGTCAAATGCCCGGCACCCGCCAGAAACTGAGCAAACGGAGTGACCTTCGTCGGGTTGCGCATAATGATTCGCGGGCCAAAAAGAAACGTGTAGGTGTTCAGCGAAATGCCTCCGGGAGAGGCGTGGTAGCCGCCAAAGTCTCCAACGATACCCAGAAAAGGGATAGGTTTATAGGCGATCGAACCGCTGACACCGTTCTGGCTGAGGTCTGCGCCGCCTCCCAGGTGAAAGTAGGAGTATCCAACGGAAGCGTCGGCGGAGGACTGGGCGCGCGACGGTATGGCAAAGAGGAACAATCCAAAGCCAAGTAAGAGCAGCCGTTTCATAGATATAGAGTCCTTTCGAAGGTCAATGAGAGTTGAAAACTGAGCCCCAAGGGTACGGTTTGGGCAGGGTAGCAGGCCGTCCCTAGACTCATCCATTTTGATGCAATTTAGGAGCGTTGGGCAGGGGAAGGCGGGGAGTTTTCCTGGGGCGCAATAGCGGTGGGGAGACCGCCCGCGTCAGAGTCAGCCTGCCGCTGAGGCGGGTGCGCAGGCGGTTTTTGCGTCGAGCGTTTTCATAAGATCCAGGATCATGTGAGCGACGCACTGGTCGCCGGTCGCCGTATTGATCATGGCGTGGTAAGCGGTGCGGTCGGGCCATTCGGCGTGGAAATATTTTTGGATGAATTCGACGCGCTCGCGATCGACGCTATCGACGCGCTCTTGTGCTTCGTTCTCGGTTTTGCCGCGCGCTAAGAGGCGGCGCACTTTATCTTCCCTGGATGCGTAAAGAAAGACGCGGAGCGTGTCCGGGCGATTCCTGAGAAAGTGCTGCGAGCCCCGTCCCACGATGACGCAGTTACCGGCTTTCGCGGCGTGTTGAACGACACGTTCGGTAATCTTCAAAATGCTTTCGCTGTCGACGACGTTCAGCTTGTGCGCATTGAGGCTTCCTTCGTAACTCCCGCGCAAAAAGGATTTGAAGAGCCGGTAATAGAGTGGGTCGGTGCGTTCCTCGCGGACCTGGACAACGTCTTTGGGACAATTCGCAAGCCTGGCGATCTCCTCGGTCAGCAACTGGTCCCAAAGCTTCCAGCCCAGCTGGCTAGCTAGCATTTGAGCGATTTCGCCGCCGCCGCATCCGTATTCGCGTTCAATGGTTAGTATTCTGATCATCTATTCAGCCCCGCCAAGCATGGAGTCGTGCGAGTGATTGAGAAAAGCGGCAGCAGGGCTGCCGCACTCCACATGGCCAAAGACGATCGTACTGCAAATGAATTTATTTCGCTCATTCGGCCAACACTCTGCCGCCGCCTGGATCATTCTTCTTCAGAAGAAAAGCGAGGAAGAACATGATCCCCGAGATCACACAAAGAACCATGAAGATGTCGATGTAGGCCAAGGTCGTGGCCTGCGCTTGCACTCCCTGGTAAATCGTGGCCACGGCCCTCGCGTAAGCCTCATGCACGCCAAGACCCGAGTGCGCCAAATGCTGGGCAAGGCCATTTGCCGAATTTTGAAAATTGGGATTGTCGGGCCGCGCGTATTCCACCAGCCGGGCTTGATGGAGTTGCGCGCGGCGCGCAACCAGCGTGGTAACCATCGAGGTTCCTACGCTGCTCCCTATATTGCGCATGAAGTTAGCGATCCCGGCGACGGCGTTGTTTTTTTCCGGCGCAATACCGATGTAGGCGACCAGCGTAATCGGAGTGAATAGGAAGCCCAAACCAATGACCTGGGCGATGCGCAGCAACGTGGCGGCTTTGAAGCTGATCTGCAGGTCGATGCGCTGCGTCGAATAGTACATAGCGACGGATAAGGCCAGCCAGCCGAAGGCAATAAGATAGCGCGCCTGGATCTTCGTCGTCAGTTGACCCACGATGGGCGTTTGAAAAAGCAAGACGAGTCCTCCGGCGGAAAGTGCAAAGCCGGCAAGTTGCGAGGTGTAGCCGACGAGGGTTTGCAGGAATTGTGGCATCAGGACCAGGCTGCTGAACAGCAAGACGCCCAGGGCGAACAACATCAGGCTGGCACTCGCGAAATTGAAACTCTTGAACATGTGGACGTCAATGATCGGCGCTTTATGACGCCACTCCCAGATCACCAGGGAGATGAGGCAGACGGCGGCGACAACGATGAGAGTCGTGATGAACCGCGAGCCGAACCAATCGTCTTCCTGGCCCTTGTCGAGCAAGATCTGAAGTGCGCCGATGCCGAGAGCTAGCAGGGCGATGCCGATGTAGTCCAGCTTGATGCCAGCGGACTTGAGCCGCGCTATATAGGGTGGGTCTTCAACGACGCGACGCACCAGCAACCAGGTCAATATCCCAACCGGAATGTTAATGAAAAAAATCCAACGCCAGGAATAATTGAAGGTGATCCAGCCGCCGAGGGTTGGGCCGATCGTGGGCGCCGTAATGGCGGTAATGCCGTACAGCGCAAATGCCAAGCCGCGCTGTTGTGGCGGAAAAGTATCCGCCAGAATAGCCTGTGCCATCGGCTGCAGCCCGCCACCGCCCGCGCCTTGCAGCACACGGAAGAGAAGCAGAAACCCAAGACTCGGCGCAAAGCCACAAAGCAGGGAACTCACCGTAAAGATACCCAAACAAGACATAAAAAAGCGCTTTCGTCCGAAGGTGTTGGCGAACCAACCGCTGATCGGGAGAATGATGGCGTTTGAAACGAGATAAGACGTGAGGACCCACGTGCTCTGGTCGTTGCTCGCCGCCAGATTGCCGGCCATGTAGGGCAAGGCTACGTTGGCGATGCTGGTGTCCAGAACTTCCATGAACGCGGCCAGCGCCACCACAACGGCAATCAGCCAGGGGTTGTATTTGGGCTTCCAGACGTCCTGGTCGATGGTGATAGCGGCGGTGCTCATTGGAGGTAAACGTCGGGCACGACATTCATGCCGGGCCGAAGCTGACGCTCGCGATTTTCTCCCGGCTCGAGAACGATTTTTACCGGAATCCGCTGAACAATTTTCACGTAATTGCCAGTGGCGTTTTCCGGTGGCAGCAAACTGAAGAGCGGGCCTGTTGCTCCGGCAATGCTGTCCACGTGTCCTTTAAGAGTCCGGCCACTGGAATCGATATGAATTTCCGCTTTCTGACCAACCCGCATGTGCTTAAGCTGCGTCTCTTTGAAATTGGCGGTTACCCACACCTCGTCGAGTGGCACGATCGTGAGCAGTTGCTGCCCGGCCTGAACATTCAACCCGACGACGACTGTTTTGTTCACTTCACCAGAGACCGGCGCGACAATTTTGGTGTATCCCAGGTTCAGCTGGGCTTGTTCGAGCAACGCGCGCTTTTCCTCGACGTCCGCAATGGCGGCGCGCGCGCGAGCCTTCGATGACGACACTTGTTGCGGCCCAGTCTCCGCGTACTGATGATTCGCTTCCGCTTGCACCTGGCGGCTCTGCGCTTGCTCAACGAATTGCTGCGCGGCAGACTCATTGGCGATCGCCGCCGCCACAGCAGCGGTGCTGGATTTAGCGGCGGCCAGGGCCTGATCGTAAATCTGCTCGGCAACTTCTTTCTTGTCCACCAGCAGCTTGTAGCGTTTTAGATCGTCTTGCACCTTCACGTCGTTGGCTTGCGCCTGCTCCACTTGAGCTTGCGCGGCAGTAAGCTGCCTCTGCGCGGCAATGATTCCGGCGTTAGTGTTTGTAATGTCGGACGCGGTGGATTGCAGTTGGCTTGAACTATTCACCGAAGTGATCGGTACTGTGATATTCAGCGACTGAGCCGTCGCTTCGGCGTTGCCCAGATTGGCTTGCGCCTGTGCTACCGCAACCTCATAGTCTTTTGGATCGATCTCGACCAGAACGGTACCTTTCTCAACCCACTGGTTGTCGTCCACGTTGACCTTTATCACGTAGCCGGAAATGCGCGCGCTCACGGGGTACAGATGGACGTCGGCCTGGGCGTCGTCCGTCGATTCATAGCTGCTGAGGTAGCGCCACAAAACCACGCCGCCAATAAGTACGACCAGGACGACAACCAAAATCACAATGTTTCTTCGGGTTTTGGCATTTCTGTGCACCGGGGGCGTATATCTACTCTCAGCCAGTGACGACGGGTCGGTAGGGGATTCCTTACCTGCTTCATTCACCGAGCGCGGTGGATTCTCGTCCGCCATGTTCATTGTCCTTTGAAATATTCTTTGACGCCTTGTTCCGCCAGACCGAGAGCCCGCGCCAGGGAAATTTTTGCAAAATTATAGCTGTAAAGACTCGAAATGTACTGTTCGTGCGCGCTCGCGACCGCCTCTTGCGATTGCACCACTTCCACCGTATCGGTGACGCCCGCGCTGAAACGATCGCGCGATTGCAGCAGAGTCTCCTCCGCTAAATCAATGTTGCTACGCGCTACGTTCACCAGCTCCGCCGACGATTGCAGGTTCAGCAGCGCCGTGCGAATGTCGGCGTCGATCTGCGCGCGCAGATTGTCCAGGCGCTCGCGGGTCTGTTGGAGCCTCGCATCAGCCTGCAAAATGTCACCGTGAACGCTGTTTCCCGTAAAGATCGGAATCGAAAGCGTTCCGCGCACATCGAAAACTTGGGTTGCCGTGGAGGGATGCGACCCCGCCGTGCCAACGTCCGCGTTGAAGGCGAGCGACGGGAGATATCCAGCCACCGCAGCTTTCCGGGAAAATTCCGCTGCACGTACGTCGGTCATGGCTGCTAGATAGTCGGAACGCGCTGAGTAGGCGCGTTTCAAAGCCTCTTCTACAGTGATGCTGTTGAGGGGCTGGTACGGCGACTTATCCGTGAGTTCGAATTCCTGACCGGCAGCCAAGCCGATCACGCGAGCCACCGTCAGCTTCTGAATGGCGAGGTTGTTCTTCGCCTGAATCAACTGCTGCTGGCGGGTCTGAAGCTCGACCTTAGCACGAAGCCCGTCGATGGCCGGCGAAGTGCCAGCATTCACCTGATCGTTTGCCTGATCGAACAGCGCCTGCGCCGTCTTAACCTGCGCTTCCGCCGTTTCGATACGGGCTTCGTCGGCGATGGCCTGCAAGTAGGTGTAACCTACGGCCAGCACAACGAGATCGCGCGCGTCTTTGAACGTATATTCGGCGGATTTCAAGCTCTGCGTGGCGGCGCGGGTAGCGTTGATCGATTTCCAATCAAACAGGGACTGAGTCACAGACACACGCGCGTCAAAATACGAGAAAGGGCCATCGGATGGCGGAATCGTGGCCCCGGCAATACTTGTAATACCAAGCTCAGCTAAATTGATCTTCGAGTCCGCCACATAAGGCGCCGCTGTCACATGCGGCAGAAGAGCGCTCAGTTGCTCCCATCGCTGCCCGCGTGCCGAACCAATTTCTGCACTCGATAGGAGCGCTCCGAGATTTTGTTTCAATCCGCGGTCGATGGCGTCTTGCAAGGAAAGTGACACAACACCGGGAACGAGCTTCGCCGGCACGCTGCCAGCAAATGGACTGACTCCCTGTGTTCCGGGTATGGCTTGGCCGGGCGTGCTCGAACTAGTCGTTGCGCCGGATTGCGCAAAGGAAGGTGCTGCTCCGTACAGAAAGAAACCGGCCAGCATGAACACGCGGCTTGGACCGTAGCTGAGTTTCACGGGAGCCTCCTCGGCCTCGCATTTGGTTAAGCGGTGGTGCCGGGGAAGGTATCCTAGTCCGGCCGCTTATTCTGGGCAACTCGTATCCGCCAAACGCACCTTTGATGCATCCGGAAGCGGCGCGGAGACAAGTTCTCCTTGATTCATCCCTGCGCATCGCTGGAAGGGCCAAGCACGGATGCAAGTGCAGTACCCAACCGCTTGATGGCGTTTCGTCGGCAGTCTTCTTTCGGAAGAGAGAGGATGGGCCAGATAAAGAAATCGAGACAGCGCGCGAACCGGGATACGGCGTCGGACGCGTGCAAACCCGATGATGTTCCCGGTTACGAATGGATAGCGAAAAATGGTGGTGGCGGGGGAGTCGGAATTCTGCCCCAGACCGAAAGCACGTAACTTACTGATTTCATTAAACGCGAAAAACGCGAAAAACAACCCATTCGCCCAAGATTGGTACACGACGGGTACACGGAATATTCCGCGAAATGATTTCGGGGCGGGACTAAGCGAGCCAACTCTGCATCCTGTGTGGGCGTGGGATGATCGGCTCCTTCTCAATGTCCGATAACGGCGTAATCGGACATCAACTGGAAATCGCGCTCGGAGCACGAGCCATTGTTTCTTGTCCCACAAATCAGTAAAGAGTTTTACTGTAGCGTGCCCGTGTCCCGCGCATAATGCCGCCTTCCGAATTATGCCGAATTGAGTCTCGTGGCCAACACCGTTTCCCTGCATTCCTACCTTTCCTCGCACGCTGATGCTTGATTAAGTCGGCATAATCCCACCCACTTCTCTGGACGGTCCTTCAGACCGAAAGGAGAAAATTCGCATGCAAAATCATTCGGATAGGAATTCGTCTGTCCGCCTGGGACAGATAAGCGGCCCTTTGTATTCCTACATCCCCGGTTTCACCGCTTCGCTTACCAGCCGAGGATATTCCAAAGCTTCCATCGCCTACAGACTCACCCTGTTACGAGATCTCGACCGGTGGATGCGACAACGCCGAATGGCAATAGAAGAATTCAGCGAGGAACGAATTAGGCAATTCCTTCGTTACCGACGAAAGCACGATAGCAAGCGGCGAGGAGATAACGCTACCTTGCGGTCTTTGCTGAAACATTTGCGGGAGGCCACGGTAGTTGGGCCTCCCATTTCCCAAGACCAGACGAGTCCAGTGGACCAGCTGCAGGCCAGCTTCGCACAACACCTGAGGGAGCAACGGGGCCTCAGACCGGCAACGCTGGAACAGTATCTATTTCACACCCGACGGTTTCTTTCTGAGCGCTTTGGAAATGATGCGCTCTCGTTAAGCGAACTGAACGCGCAGGACATTGTCCGCTGCATACTTCGTCAGGCCAGAACCATTAGTCCACATGCCGCGCGCTGTATGGCCAAAGCTCTCCGCAGCCTGCTCCGATTTCTGCAACAGCGGGGAGGCATCGCCACAAATCTGGCTGCTTCCGTTCCGTCGGTAGCCAACTGGAGTCTTGCTGGGCTACCCAAGTATTTATTGCCCCAGCAGGTCGAGCTCGTGTTGAAGAAGTGCGAGCAGGATGACCCTACCCTACAACGGGATCGGACGATTCTGCTCCTACTAACTCGCCTCGGCTTACGTGCCGCTGAAATCGTGCACATGACACTGGACGATATCGATTGGGAAGCGGGTGAGCTGACCATCCGCGGCAAAGGGGGACACCGGGACAAATTACCTCTCCCGAAAGATGTGGGCCAGGCCCTCGCAAAATATCTGAAGCAGCTGAGGCCTAAATGCGCATGCCGAAGAGTTTTCATTCGGTCGGCGGCTCCTCACGAGGGATTCGCGGACTCCGCGGCCGTCGACATCGTAGTGCAACGAGCTCTCCGACGTGCTGGAATTAACGCGCCCACCCGAGGCGCGCACCTGTTTCGCCATTCGCTCGCGACCCAGATGCTCCGCAATGGAGCGTCCATGTCCGAGATCGCCAAGATATTGCGCCATCAGTCCGAAAAGACCACTGCCATCTACGCCAAAGTTGACCTGGGGGCACTGCGCTCCATTGCTCATCCTTGGCCCGGAGGTGTGGCATGAGCAAATTGCGAAAATCTCTCCGCAGCTACCTCGCTCTGCGGCGAGCGCTGGGCTTTAAGCTCGAGTCGCAGGGGCGGCTCTTACATAGGTTTGTCGATTTCGCCGAAGAGCAAGGTGCGTCGTTTATCACGCGTGATTTGGCCCTTCGGTTCGCTTTGGCGTCTCCCCATGGGCAGCCAGCTCTTTGCGCGAAACGGCTCCAAATCGTCCGTACGTTTGCCGAGTATCAAGCAGGCGTGGACCCTCGAACAGAAGTTCCGCCGCGCGGATTGCTGCCTGATGGCTATATAAGAAGGTCTCCGTATGTGTACAGCGATAACGACATCCGAAAACTCATCGAGGGAGCTCTTAGACTCGATTCTCGGCGCGGGTTGCGGCCGACGACAATCGCCACGTTGCTTGGACTACTTGTTGTTAGCGGGATGCGGATCGGAGAATGCATCACACTGGATTGCGAGGATGTGGATCTCATCAGCGGCATCATCCATGTTCGCGACGCCAAGTTCGGAAATTCCCGGCTGGTTCCTCTGCATCCGTCGACCCGTAATGCGCTGAAGCACTACGCCGCATTGCGCCACCAAATCTTTCCCCAGCGCAAAGATAACCGCTTCTTTGTTTCGGAACTCGGCACGGGACTGAGCCTGTCGCAGGTGCAACATACTTTCTGCAAGCTGGTTCGGCGGGTCGGACTGCGAAGCCCGGCTGGGCAGCGCGGTCCGCGGATCCATGATTTTCGGCACGGATTCGCCATTCGGACTCTTGAGCACCTCTATCATGCTGGCGCAGATGTCGAGCGGCAGATGCCTGCTCTCGCCACCTATCTTGGCCATGTCGACCCGGTCAGCACCTATTGGTACCTGACAGCGACGCCCAAACTCATGCGCTTGGCGTCGCGCCGCTTAGGTCGAAAGAGAAAGGAGGTTGGGTCATGAACACCTGCCTCCAGTTCTCAGAACTCCTGCAAGCCTTCTTCACCGACCGCTTGATGCATCAAAGGCAAGCAAGTCCCAATACCATCGCGAGCTATCGCGACACCTTTCGCCTGCTCTTGCAGTTTGCACAACAACAGACTGGCAAGTCGCCTACGAAGCTGACCATGGAAATTCTGGAACCTGCTTTCCTTGGGGCCTTCCTCAATCATCTGGAAAAAGATCGGGGCGCATGCGCACGCAGCCGGAACGTTCGATTGGCCGCGATTCACTCGTTCTTTCGGTTTGTAGCTTTCACCGAACCGTGCTTTGCTGCCTTGGCCCAGCGTGTGCTGGCTATACCCAACAAACGTTTTGATCGAAGACCCATCGAGTACCTGACCCGGCCCGAGATAGAGGCGCTACTCTCTGCTCCGAATCGAGCTACGTGGGGAGGCCGCCGGGATTACACCTTGCTGCTCGTCGCCGCTCAGACGGGGCTCCGTATATCGGAACTCATTGGTCTTCGTTGCGATGACGTTGTCCCGGGAGCCGGAGGTTCAGTGCGGTGTCAAGGTAAAGGACGCAAGGAACGCTCCACACCGCTGCGTAAAGATGTGGCGGTAGCTCTACGCGGTTGGATGCGAGAACGTCTCGGTGGCCCAGCGGACCCTCTGTTTCCCAGCGCGCGGGGCGGGCCACTCAGCCGTGATGGCGCCGAGCGTGTCCTGGCCAAGCATGTCGCCAACGCAGGAAGACAGTGCCCCACGCTCGCTAAGAAACGCATTTCGATGCACGTGCTGCGTCACTCCGTGGCTATGGATCTCCTCCAGCAGGGTGTGGACCGCTCGGTGATCGCTCTCTGGCTAGGCCACGAATCAATCGAGAGCACTGAGGTGTATCTTCACGCCAGCATGGCGATGAAGGAGAAGGCCCTTGCCAAGGCCACTTCCAGCAAAACGCGAAATGGCCGTTACCGACCCAGCGACCACTTGCTGGCGTTCCTGAAGAGTCTTTAATACAGGGATGATGTCCAGCAAATTACCGGGGACTAGCCTATGGGATTACCGCTAAACCCTTAGAAATAGATCCCGGATTGAAGACCGGACAACAGCAAGAGCGCGGCACTACAGATGAGAAGCCTCGCGGTTCCTTTTAGGGCTATCCCGAGCAGGGCTGCAATCATGGTTGAGTACAAGAGGGTTGCCAACCAATCCAGGTTGAAGAAGTTACTTTGATAGGGACGAATTGTACTTGCCATGCGCGCTGCCAAGTCAATCGTCCAAGCACACGAAGGCAGGACAATTGAGCTGAGGCTTAGACCGTTGCGCCAAATTGACAGCTTCTCTCTGGTTGTTTTCACCCATGTAATACAACCAAGAAGAAGGAGGAAGGGAACGGCCAAAAGGCCGAGGAGATTTGTAGACGTTCGGATGGCAATCTCCAATCTGCCCGGCACCACCCGATGCTGTACGTAGTTGATCGCCACTTGAGCTGCGATCGAACCAACAAGGACAAGAATCGAAGATTTCCGAAGGGCTGCTCCTCGTTTGATTTCTCCTTCAAGCTCCATCGGGCATTACCTCATGGAAGGACACTACTCATCCAAATGCTTGATTGGTTTCTCCAAACCTTCTGCCCTACTACGCCAATACTCAGCTTTCAATCGGCTGGACTCTGCCACATTGTAGAGAATTTCGCAGTCGCAACATCCGCCCTTAGAACGAAGCACTCCAAAGATGTCGTCCAGGTCGGTTCGCTCGAATTCCGATGCCAACAGTACAGATTCGGAGAGCTTGTAATCTCCGCTGCAGCCTTCGCGCTGGTGGGAATGGTCCCTCGGGCAGAGAAGGTCATCGAGTTTCTCGAAGAAGCCAGAACGAACAAGGCACTTCATCACATCTGGCGAAATCGAGGCTATTAATTCATTGTCTGCGCCAGCTTCCATGCGGTCGAACGTACCATCCCAACGGCAAGCTCACAAGGCCTATACAATGGGAGGTCGCTCAAGTCCTTCCATGAGAAGGCCGGCCGCCGCAGAATTATGCCGACATAATCAAGCATTCGCTGGGCTGCGACAGCCAGCTATCGAAAGGAAATACGGTTGGCCACGCGACTCAATTCGGCATAATTCGGAAGGCGGCATTATACCAATTATGCCGACATCGGCATAACGCGCAGTGGTTGTTGGCATATTCATCCTGTACCTTGGTCGGGAGCACAGTGATGCCAATCGGGGTCCTGGAAGTGAATCCTGCAATACCACATGCCGCACTGTGTACAATGTCGCTGGGCGGGAGCTTCGCAAGCTACATGTTGCTGCGAAACTCCCTTGCAGAGCCGCTTTTTCGGCTGCTTCGCAAGCTTTTTCATGGCGAACTCCCTCAAATCGGAAGTCCTGGGTTATAGGGCTGATGATACCGCAGGCCGGGTACACATTTGAACTATTCGGAACGCTACGGCACTTGCCCTGTTACGGCGCTTACCAGACTTGAGGATTACTTCCGGTTTGCCCGTAACCGGGACTTAAGGCGTGGCGCTCGATACTCTTCGCGAGCAGAAGCGTCCCCGCCTCCGGGCCGAGCGCGTAGGCACCTGGTGAGCCGCCGATGATGAGGTCAGATTCGATTACGTCGGAAGCTTCGCTCCACCTTGCTCCGCCACCATATACTCGGCGTACCAGTCGGGCCAGTTCGCATCTGCCTCGCCGATGCGCCTCTCGTGCTCTCCGTGCGCGGCCGCGGCGCGGCGAAGTGCGCTCGCCAAGTCGCTCGCCGAAGCGAAGGTCGTTGTCGCTGGGTCCATGCGCCCGGGCAGCCGCGTCGTGATCTCCTGGAATAGCCAACCGTTGCCGTCGGGATCATGGAACGAGGCGAACGAGCGGTAGCTGCGATGCTCGGGGTCCCGACCGCAGACCCGTTGCCGTCCAAACAGGTAGGGCTCATCTGGGCCAGCGTATACGCCGCTGGCGTCATGGAACACCTCGCTGATCTCGACGCCGCGACCGAGCAACTCAGCGCGGGTCGCCTCGATGTCGGAGACGATCAGATATAAGCCCTGTGCGGAACCGGGGGCCGCCGCGGTGACGTTCTTGCCGAAGATGATCGAGCACCCCGAGCCCGGCGGCGTGAACTGGAGCACGCGGAAGTCTTTACCGCTGTCATAGTCGGCGTCGAGCCTCCATCCGAGCTTCCGGTAGAACTCCTTCGCGCGGTCCACGTCCGAGACCGGGATGACGATCACCTCGAGCTTCATGTCCACTGTCCCGACACTCGCGTCATACTTGTGTTGGCTCATACTCGCGCCTGTTTGACTCATTTGATTCTCCTTTCGAGTAGCCGTTTTGGGCGTTAATTAGGACTTGGGAGCTTTCATCGAATTAAGTAGCGGTCACTGACTCTTTGGGAGATGGATGGAATCGGGGGCCATTTCCGCCTACGCAAGAAAATCGGCGGCGTCAAATAGAACCCCATTGGTCAATATCATTCAAAGTGTCCGCACATACTTGGGCTTCTTTCTGCGTCCAGTAGGTCACTGGTCTGGCCTCAGCGATAAGGGAAGCTACCGAGTTCGGCTTCATCACCAGAAGCCCTGCAATCGACGGGTGACGCATGCAGTTGGCGGCTGTAAGTCTGTAAAGGTCTGCCACGCCTTTCATCGCGCAGTCGTTCACCGTGTCCCAAACAATCCACTTTTCGTCTTGCTGCCTGACTTCGTATCTCATCTTGATTCCACATTCAGCGCAAATTCGATGATGGTACGGATGCGCCGCTTCGCCGCTGCATGGCAGCCGTCTTCAGGCGTTGGAAAATCATGATACATGTGGCGGTGAAGGCGCTGGTGCCAATAAGAATATCTGTCATGCGGGATTCTATACCGGGAACCGCCCTGAAAAGCACTCGTCCGGTTAAGGCGTTACCAGAACTTGAGGATTAGTTCGGTTTGCTCGTCATCCATTCCGAATCTGACTTGCGCCAAAACCGGTGAAGTACAATTGACTTCGTGCCTCAATAGTCCGGCCACGAGGGCGCGGTTTCAAACGCGGCAACGATAGCGTAGAATTTGTGCCAATTCCACGGAGAGCGAAAAACAATGCGCCGGTACCATCACATCGGAATTCCCACTACCGAAGCGAAGCCTGGGGAGACCCACTTGAAACACCTGAAAGTCTTTGTCGTCAGCCACGAGAAAAGCGAATTCGGCGTGGAGTGGATGCGTTTCGAAGCGGACGCAGCAGTCCCTGATCTCGTCCGGCACGTTCCGCACGTCGCCTTTGAAGTGGCTGATCTCGCCTCCGAGCTTGCTGGCCGCGAAATCCTGATTCCTCCTAACAGCCCATCCGACGGCGTCCGCGTCGCGTTCATAGTCGAAAACGGCGCGCCCATCGAACTGCTCGAATTCACCGACCCCAACCACCCTGGCCGCCGCCAGCAGAGCAAGATGCTGATACAAACGCCCTCCATCCAAAGCACCTCTTAGCTCATTTCAACCTTCTAATGTCGTTATGTCGAGCTCTGCAAACGTGCTCTGAGCCGTGCCTAGAAGAAGGTAGTGATCAGAGGCCAAGTGGGTCAGGAGCCTGGCCGCGGGGCAACGAAAGTTCACATGCGGAAGCTGAAAAAGAGAAAGCCAAGCATCGTGAATATCAGCAAAACGACAAGTGGGCAACATATTCCGGCGCCAAAGGCAAATCGCAGTTTCCTCATCCCCTTTGCTTCGTAGGCCATCTTCTGGAATGCGACAATACTGCTCAACCCGAGTATTGCGGAAGAGATACTGAAGAGCCAACCGAGCAACGCCCCGAGTATGGATTGACCCATCGTAAGAGCAAACGGTGGCAGAACCAGAATAAGCATTCCTAGTATGAAAAAAAGGTGGCGGAGCACCTCACTAGCGCGCGACAACTCACCACGGGCGACTGCGAGCAGGGCAATGAATGCTGTTGCCGCGCCCAGACCAAGCGCAAATGCCAGTGAATTCTTCCCCTTACGGAACAAAAGATAGAGCAGTGCAAGACTAAGCGACCCCCAGGGACCAAAAGAGAATAGGGCTACCACTGGGTCATGAGCCGCAGCCTCAGCTACAAATCCTACGCCCAAGGCGATTGTGCAAATCAAGGCAGAGCACCGGGCCGCCCATAGCCAGCCCGAACTAACCACGCCGATTGGCTCGCTCTCCGCCGGGGATACGCTGTCGAACATAGTTGTCTCCCACTTGGAAGTATGGTCAGTTACCCTTTTTGGGGTGCCAGGGGTTGCGGAGGGTGTTTTCCAGGAGCGAAGGCGAGCACTCGTGACACTTTCAAAAATAGCCCGCTAAAGAGCTGACTTCCATCAAAGCCTTCCCCAACCCCTACCTCCAAGCTAGCCTGACTCACTGTTTGTCGGCAACACGGAAGTTATCCTAAGTCCCGATAAGGCGCGTTACCTGACAAATGGCGGAGTTGTCTTGTGCCACTTGGATCGATAACGCGTTAATGGAACAGCCCAAGACCTATCAGTTCGGTCCGAAGCGCAGCAGCGTCTGTAAATAGGATGCCATGCATACCAAAGGCCATCGCTGCCTCCACGTTGGGTTCGCGGTCATCGATATAAACGGTCAAGGCAGGGTCGATTGCAAAAGTCTCCAGGAAAAGCTTGAAAATGCGCGGATCAGGTTTCAGCAGTTTCACTTCGCCAGAAAGCATTACTCCCCTGAACCACTTCAAAAACTCGAACCGCTTCAGAGCGGCAGGGAAGGTCTCAGCAGACCAGTTGCTCAGCGCATATAAGGGAACTCTGTCAGAATTTAGCTTCGTGAGGATGTCAACAGCGCCAGAGATCGGCCCGCCTAGCATCTCGTCATACCGTCGGACCCAGGCATCAATCAACGGTGCCTTAAGCGGATGAACTAGCTTCAGTGAAGAGCAGGCATCGGCAAACGGGCGACCAGCGTCCTGTTGTTCGTTCCAGGATTGCGTACACACCGTGGCGAGAAACTCCTCCATCGCTTCCGTGTCGCCATCAAAAAGCTTTTGATACAAATACCGTGGGTTCCAATCAATTAGAACGCCGCCGAGGTCGAACACGGCGATAGAGCATTCAGCCATGAGGAGAAAAATTCTAACTGAGAGAACGACTCCGGTCGAGGTGTTCAGTATTCAGCGAGCCTGCCTTTCAGATCACGCGTAAAGCCCAAGAGGGAGACTCCAAAATAGCGGTTCATTCCGCATGAGCTTTTGCCAACTTCGCCTCGCTACCGAGCGGCCTAAATACGTCTTGAATAATGGGAGCTCCAAACGGGGCGCCCGTGGCTCCGCCATCCACCATCAGCTCGACCGCGTTGACATACGAGGAATCGTCCGACGCGAGGAAGAGCACGGCTTTGGCAACTTCTTCCGGCTCGCCCCAACGGCCCTGCGGTACCGCAGAAGAGAAGAACTTCGCCAACTTAGCGGAATCTTCTGCGGAAGCAGAGGCGCGGGGCCCGCGCTTCCAAATGGGAGTTTTGATCGCGCCTGGTGCGACGACATTCACGCGAATGTTGCGCGGCGCAAGGTCGGCGGCGATGGAACGCGCCATCGAGACGAGACCACCCTTGGTGGCTGCATATGCGGCGACGCCAGGTTGGCCGAGATAGTTATGTACCGACCCACTAAAGATGATGCTGCCGTTGTCGTTCAGCAGAGGGGCCGCTGAATTCACCGTAAAGAAAGCGGCACTAAGGTTGGTGTGAATCACGTTCTCAAAAATGGCCTCTTCGGTCGAGCCGGTAGGAGTCCGGCCGGAGATACCGGCATTGGCGAAGACAATGTCGAGTTTCCCGAAATCTTTGGCCAGGGCTGCGAAGAGCCGCTTGCGATCTTCCGCAATGGTGACGTCAACGCGGTAGCCACGCGCGCTCGATCCAAGTTCGGCGATCGCTTCATCGAGCGTCTTCTGGTCGCGACCAGTAATGGCGACCTGCGCGCCCTCCGCAATGAAGAGTCGGGCTGTGGCAAGACCGATCCCACTGTTGCCGCCGGTAATAAGAGCCTTCTTGCCTGTGAGCTTCATACTGCCTCCTTTTTGTAGGACCGGCATCAGATAGGATGCCCGTCTTGCATATGGTTTGATGACCAGCATAGGATGACCATCGTAGATGGAGTGTGCAAGAAAAAATATGCGCTACCCCGTCGAAGAGACCGCCGCAAAACATGAACGGATTGTGAAGAAGGCTTCCCGCCTGTTCCGTGAACGGGGATTTGAGAACGTAAGCGTGGCCGAAGTGTTGAAGGCCGCCGACTTGACGCATGGCGCTTTCTATGCACATTTCGATTCAAAGGAAAAGCTGTCCGAACTCGCGACTGTCTCAGTCCAGTCTACTTGCCTGTGCAGTCGCGTAATCGGACATGTAGTTTTAGATCAATTTCATTTGTCCAGTTGATCAGGCCCTGACAATCACGCGCTTGATGGACACGCTGCAATACCCTATACGACCAAGGTTTGCTGGTAGGTTTCGGGCTAGCTGACGACAGTCGATATAGATTGGGCAACAAAAACTGAGTCCGTGAATCGCGTCCAGGCCGCACCTTATACACTCAAGTCTTTAGATTCAGGCACGGAAGACCTTGTGGGAAGGGGCGCGACCTGAGTTGATCAAACCAGACAGACTGTGCCCCGAGGAGGACAGCTCGTGAAAGAGATAGCGTTGTTGTTGTCTGTTGTAGTCGCAGCAGGCTGTGGGGCGAAAAGTAGCTCGCAAGGGAGCACCGGCGGGCCTCCGTTCCTGGAGGGTCTTACTGTCAACAATGAGACGCCGATCGAGTTGAATTGTCGAGGCAACCAAGCCCTCGAAGCACAGGATATGCCATTCTCGAACAAGGGCCAATTCAGGGCAGCGTACCCGGGCATGAAGGATGCTCTGGAGAAAGGCAAAGAGTACGCCACGGGCTTTGGCCCGGTGCTTAACGGCCAACTTCTGGAGACATGCGAAGTGACACAGAGTGGGCGAACCTTAGAAACATGGGTTCGACTAAAAGAGTCTCGCGGCGGAAACGAACACTGAGTGGTCACCGAACAACGCGAGGAAGCCGACGTTTCTTAGATGAGTCATGGTCCGTCACCCCTTCACGAAATCGACTATGTGGCAATGGCAAAATTAGCGCTCGGGCACAAAGCTGCGCGTTGGGATCAGCAAATCTCCTCTCATTTGCTTTCACTTGGACGTGTAGTCGCGTTGATCAGGCACGAGCCCTTACTCGGTTGAGCCAATGCAGGTCAACTCTCCATTGCGGAGCTTGAAGAGAAAGATGGCCAGGCTCCGAAGGAGGCTGTTGTGGCCAACCTTCGTTCGCGTATTCCACGAACGAAAGATTTCCGTTTATATCTCTGGCGAATCCGACCGTATAACCCCCGCCCCATGCATACTGATCATAGCCAACGTAGAACGGCTTGCCACCAAGCGGTCATGGAATTACCTTTCCACTTGTGTACCAAATTGAACTGAATAATCTCGGTTTTGATGCAATGTTGGGAGATGCTCACGAAGAGCGCGGAGAAAAAGTTCTGGGAGGCCGTTTTAGCCGGAGTCAGGAACGAAATGGCAGGGCCGCGGATGGCCGAATCCGCACGCCATACAATATTCCAGCATAAGTGGAGGTCCAATCAACCCATGAGGTCCAACCTAGTGGCCTTACCTAAAATCTCATTCGATTTGGACGGAGTGGTCACGCTGAATGAAAGCTTCGCGCCAGGAGGAACTATTTTCTCTCAAGGCGATATCGCCAAGACGCTCATGTACATTCAAGCGGGTCGCGTGAAACTCTCCGTGGCCTCGAAGAGTGGCAAAGAGGCAATTGTAGCCATTCTAGGGCCGCGCGAATTTCTTGGTGAAATGTGCCTTGGAAGTCGGAATATTCGCGTGGGAACCGCCACCGCGATTGCTCCCACGGCTCTACAAGTCATTGAAAGGAACGAGATGGTCCGAGCGCTCCATGCTGACCATGCGCTTTCCTACGCCTTCCTGTCCTATCTGCTTTCGCGCAATATTCGGCTGGAGGAGGATTTAGTCGACCAGGTTTCTCGCTCCATCGAGAGGCGACTCGCCCGCGTTCTTCTGCTGCTCGCAGGGAAGGGGAATGAGCGCAAGCTGCATGGATTTGCCGGAATATCGCAAGGGACCCTGGCAGCGATGATCGGCGCTACACGCGGGCGCGTGAATTTTTTTTTGAATAAGTTCAGAAAGCGTGGATTCATCGAGTACCATCGCCGTCTCGACGCGAACGGTGGGATACAAATTAACACTTCCCGTTTAGCGAAGGTTCTCCGCTAATAGCTTCAGCTCGCGCGCCTTTGGCACTGTGAGAGTCTTGAATGCCGCTTCAACATCCTTCCTTGAATGGTAGCTGTTTTGGATGAACTCGCGAATCACACAGCATTTGGTCCGCGAGTGATTTGGCTAACCGGGATTTTTTGTGGTCTTCGGATGCTCGGCACAGACGTGAGATGCGAACTCCTTGTCGCGCTGCTGTCCGAAGCTCGTCTTCATCTGCTCAATGGAACTTTCAACGAGCGTCCATAAAGGGTTGAACACCCATGCGCATTGCGAGCAACCCCACCCTTGAAAATTCGGCCTTTCGACCCATATCAGTTTGCGACGCATCGGCTCCATGGCCACCACGCTGATTGAATTCAAAAGGCCTGAAGAGTACCGATGGCGAAGGGCCGCTGTCTGTGGGGTATCCAACACTGGCTAGAATTGCTATCTCAATCCGAGGTCATCTTGCGGTTCACATCCGTCGACTCCGAAAACTGTTAATAAATCCGATCCCCGCCATTTGTCCGTCCGGGCAGCGCCAGCCTAACTCCTGGTACGTCGCATAACCGGAAAAGTCCTTTCCCGCATTCATTTGTCCGGTGATGTCCTTCATCGCTACGAATCTTCCAAGGTTCTCAACAATGTCATGCGCGATTACCAACCCATTTGGCGCATCCGCTCTAGGATGAGTCCGCTATAGTGATTCATGTGATCGGGCCGTCGCTTCAGGGGCAACGGCAGAATTGCGGCGAGTTGGGCCGCTTGTTGCCGGTCGATACTCCGGGCTGAGGTTCGGTAGTAGTAACGGCACGCCGGCTCCGCACCATAAACACCAGGGCCCCATTCGACCACGTTGAGGTAGAGTTCCAGAATGCGCCGCTTGCCGAGGACCAATTCGGCTACTGGGACAAGTGTGAACTCAGCGCCTTTGCGGAGGATGGAGCGGCCGGTTCCGAAGAACAGGTTTTTTACCAGCTGCTGCGTAAGGGTGGACCCACCGCGAAGGCGGCCGCCTTCCATATCCTCTCCAGCAGCGATTTCCATCGCGTGCCAATCGAATCCGTGATGCTGGTAGAAGCGCGCGTCTTCCGCAGCGATGACAGCATGCTGGAAATCGGGCGAGATTTGGCTCAGCGGAACGAATTCGTATCGTTCGTGATACAGCGTGTGGTGAATCCATGCCTGCAAGCGGCGCTCCATGTGCACCGCGGTGGTCGGTGGGTCGATCCACCGGGCAGCCACAAGGATCAGGACAGCAAGCGACCAAAGAAGCGCAACTCCAATGAGAAACCATCGAACGAAGGATCGGAGAAAGCCTTTCCGATGCGGGGCGTGAAGGTCGGAAAGGTGAGCGGGCTTGCCATTGAGCTGCATGGGGAAGTCTTCCGCGCTCTTCTTCGGGAGTGTGTCTGGATTTTCAGTCACACTTCAGAATAATCGTTTGGGCTGGATTGACAAAGCGCCTGAATAGTCAACCCGTCGGGAGTTGGCAACTTACTGCCGGGCAAATTGGTTCCAAGGATTAATTCCGTGTAGAGTTCTCACACAGGCCACGGACACTTCTACGAATAGCGCGTTCTATGGTCACGTGGAGTCGGTAGATAACCCGCGAGGGTTTTCTGAGGCTATAATCACGGCCAGTTATGGCCCTGGCTCCCGGCACAAAAATCGGACCGTATGAGATTCTGGCGCCGCTAGGTGCTGGCGGTATGGGCGAGGTCTACCGTGCCCGAGACGCCTCTCTTCGCCGAGACGTCGCCATCAAACTTCTTCCGGCAACCTTCTCGCGCGATTCCGACCGCCTTCGGCGTTTCACTCAAGAAGCGCAGAGCACTGCCGCGCTCAACCACCCGAATATTCTCTCCATCTATCAAATCGGTGAACACGAAGGCGGTCCGTATATTGTTTCCGAACTCTTGGAGGGGCAATCTCTTCGCCAAGCAATGCACGAGGGGTCTCTCCCACCGCGCCTCGCCATCAACTATGCTACTCAGATCGCATGTGGTCTCGCCGCAGCCCACAGCAAGGGCATCACTCACAGGGATCTAAAGCCCGAAAACGTCTTCGTTACCAAGGATCGCCGAGTCAAAATTCTCGACTTCGGACTGGCCAAATTAACGGAACAAACTCAGTTGGACCCCAGCAACTCTCCCACGCTCACCGCCGCGACTGGGGCAGGTTTTATCCTTGGCACCCCGGGCTACATGTCCCCAGAACAAGTTCGCGGTGAAACCGTCGATGCTCGGTCCGGTCCGACATCTTTTCCTTCGGCGTTGTCCTATACGAGATGCTCAGCGGCCAAGGCGCTTTTCTCCGCAAGACCGGCGCCGAGACTATGGCCGCTATTCTCAAGGAGGACCCGCCATCGCTCGACTCCAACCACGAGATACCTCTGGCTCTTCAGAGGATCTTGCAGCATTGCCTCGAAAAGGATCCTTCCGCCCGCTTCCAATCCGCTCAGGACCTCGCCTTCGATCTAGATTCTCTTTCGAATGCGTCCGATCAGCAGACGAAGCCGCAAGCTTCCACCGTGTCCCATCGGCGTTGGTGGAAACCGGCTGCCTTTGCCGTCTCCGTGCTCGGCGCGCTCACCATCAGCGCTTTCCTGGCATCGCGTTACTCCCGAACCTCTCCTCCGGAGTGGCATCGCCTCGCATTCTCGAGAGGAATGATTTCTGCGGCGCGTTTTGCCCCTGATGGGCAGACCATCATTTATGGCGCTGCGTGGAGCGGGAAGCCTTTTGACATCTACACGACCCGTCCAGAGAGTTCGGAGTCGCGCGGTCTGGGATTGCCAAAATCGAACTTGCTGGGGGTTTCTTCTCGGGGCGAG
Organism: uncultured Acidobacteriota bacterium; assembly: GCA_963833345.1. Taxonomy (GTDB): domain Bacteria; phylum Acidobacteriota; class Terriglobia; order Acidiferrales; family UBA7541; genus Acidiferrum. Next base: position 6,371,234 of record CAWHXI010000002.1, read on the forward strand.
CTAGCGGTTACGCGGAATATAAAGGTGATCGGCTCTGGCGTCTTCAGTGGGACCCTGGCTCGCGTGCCGCTGGAAGGCGGAACACCCAGGGAAATCATGCCCAAAGTTCAGTTCGCCGATTGGTCTCGCGACGGCTCCACTTTGGCCATAGTGCACGCGGTTCAGGGACGCAGCGTCCTCGAATACCCGCCAGGACATACTCTTGCCGAATACGGCGGCCAACTTGCTTTCCCGCGCGTTTCCCCAGCCGGCGACCAAATTGCCTATCTCGAATACCCCGATCCGTCGCAGGATTCTGGAAGCGTTGTTCTCGTAAATCAAAAAGGAGAACAGAAGGTCCTTGCAGATAAATGGACCGATTTGACCGGCCTGGCGTGGTCCCCAAATGGCAAGGAAATTTGGTTTACCGGCACCCCTATAAGCAGCGAGGGCGCGTTGTATGCCGTATCCCTCGATGGACGGCTGCGACTCATGCTCACAGTGCCTGCCGACCTTCAAATGATGGATGTCGCTCGTGACGGCCGCGTCCTTCTCGGCTCCCTGCACTGGCGCGCGGAGATGTACGGAGCTTTTGCTGGTGATAAAGCTCAGCGCGATCTTGGTGGACTCGACTTCCCGATACCCACCGATATTTCTACAGACAACCGGACTATTCTCTATTACGAAGCAGGCTCGGGCGGCGGGCAAAACTATACCAGCTATCTGCAAACGATGGATGGTTCTCCACCGCTGAAGTTGGGAGAGGGACAGTGCACTGGTATTTCGAGTGACCGTGAGTGGGTGGTATGCTTCCCGCCACAACAACCGAATCCACTGGTCTTGATCCCCACAAAAGCGGGCACCTCGCGCATTCTGCCGAGAGACCAATTGACCCACATTTTCGCGAGTTGGCTTCCCGACGGCAAGCGTCTGCTTCTTTTGGCGTCCGAACCCGGACACGCGATCAGACTCTATATGCAGGGTCTCGACGGCCAGCAGCCGCATCCCATCTCCCCCGAAGGAATCAATACTTTGATTCCTCGCATATCACCCGACGGAAAATGGGTGGCCGCGAAGACTTACCTGGAAAAGATCTTTGTCTTTCCAGTGGACGGAGGGAGTCCCGTTGAGGTTCCAGGGATCCAGGAAGGGGAGATCGTCGTGGGATGGAGTCAGGACAACCGTTCTATCTATGTCTCTGATTTGAGCGAATTGCCTGTCCACGTTTACCGCGTAGACCTCGCCTCCGGCAAACGGGAATTGCGGTTGAGCCTCTCCCCGCCGGATCCGACTGCGGTCAATCAGCTTGTTCCGATACTTCTTTCCCCGGATGCCAAGTCGTACTTCTACGGCCTGGATCGCAGACTCTGTAACCTCTACGTCGTCACGGGCGTCAAGTAGATTTCTGAACTTCTCGGTGCGCATCGAATACCCCTATGGGAAATCCGATGGTTTTCGCTGTAACGAATGCACAGCCAAAAATGGTGGAGGCGGGGGGAGTCGAACCAAGAAACGGTACTCATACTACGTAACTTACTGATTTTATTACCGATCTAGACGCCCTAAACGCCTCAGACGCAGTTTCATCGTACAAAAACACGTACAAAAATAAGACGCTCGAAGTCTCTGAACGCACTAGACATCCCCGATTTTAGAGATAGTCTGGAATCAGGAGACTTCGATGAGTTCGATGAGAATGATCATACAGCAAGGCAAGTGTTCGACGCGCGGCTGTAAATTCCGTGGCCTAAGACAGCAAATTATTTTCAAGGTGCGAACTTGCCAGGGGTGCAGCAAACCTCTCAGTTTGGTTAGATCAACTACGGCTAAGTTCGGTGCTGGCAGACGCTCAGTAAGCTTTGGTAAGTGACCGAGGCCGCCTTGCCTTCCAACCGCCTTGATGGAATAATCCCGGCATGGTTATCGGCGACAGACTCCGTGAACTTCGTGAAGAAAAGAAACTCTCTCAAGGCCACATAGAGAAGCGCACCGGACTTCTTCGGTGCTACATCAGCCGTGTCGAGAATGGGCACACCGTTCCCGCAGTTGCGACGCTGGAAAAGATGGCGCGTGCATTGGAGGTTCCGTTGTACAAGCTATTCTACGACGGCGACAAACCAGCAAAAGCGCCTGATGTCTTCAAGCAAGAATCTTCTGATGACGATCTGTGGGGCAATTCTGGCAAGAATGCGAAGTATCTGAATCAACTCCGCCGTCTGCTTGGTAAGGCCAAAGAGGAAGACCGCAAGCTTATTCTGTACACGCTTCAGAAGATGGCGCGTTAGTAGCCTAGAAGCCTTCGCATTTCGCGCTTCCTCGTTGTGCTAATCTCTTCGCATGTCTGAGAGTCGGAAAACAATTTTCATTTCCTGCGGCCAATCCACGGAAAAAGAAAGAGAGTTAGGCCAGAAGGTGTGCGCGCTCGTTGAGGAGTTGACACCCTTCGAGGGCTATCTAGAAGGGAGAGGCGCGTATTTCGCGGATTGGATCAAACACAAAATACAAAATGAAAAGGCCACCAAAGCGGTGGCCTTTTCGAATGCCGCTACCCCAGGTACTTGCCACGATTTTACTCGTGGTATCGGTTGTCCTGAGGCGTACACAGGTATGATAGCGGGAAAGCGATCTTGGGTCAATGCCTTTTACTTACTCGCTGGACGCACTTAACAGCCTAGAGTCTGCTATTTCAACAGATCGGCTTGCCAGTTATCTCGCCGCTGTGGGTGGAGATAGACATAGAGCGATTGCTCTGTATGAACGAAATACCCTGCTATCTGAAGGGTTCTACGGAATTCTGCAAGCTCTTGAAGTCAGCATGAGAAATTCCATTCATAACGTGATGGCGATGGACACAGGCCGCACCGACTGGTACGACATCCCTAGTCTATTGCAAGCTTCAGAACAGTCCTCGGTCACTGACGCAAAGGCAAACATCGCCAAGAGCAAGAATCCGACTACTCCTGGCAGAGTCGTAGCTCAACTGACATTTGGATTCTGGGTCCGATTGGTTGCCAGAAAATATGAGAAGACAATCTGGGTCCCTCATATCCATAAGTCGTTTCCGGGCTTGTCCAAACCGAATAGAATTTCCGTGTTTGATCGGTTTGACTACATCAGAGACCTCAGGAATCGCGTTGCCCATCACGAACGCATAATTCATCGACCTCTGCGAAGTGATTACAACCGAATCATTGAAGCGTTGCAGTGGGTCTGCCCGGTCACGGCTTCCTGGGTAAACGCCCATAATTCGTTGCAGAGGAACTATGAACGGATCAAATGAAACAAACGAGACTCAAATCAATTCTTCCTCTTAACTCACCCGGCCCTAAACTGGCGACCGGCCGCACAGCTCTTATCTCTTTCCAGGATGAGAAAACCGCCCCGTATCAGGTGAGCCGCCTCGTAAGCCTGTGTCTGGCGTACCGCCCGGAGCCCAACCGCGCACCTCTGGCGCAGGACCAACACTCTCGAATTCGGCGCGCTCGGCTGGAATGCTGCCGACTGCGCGTGGGCCTGTTTCGATTAGGATGGCAGAAACGTAGGGGCCATCGATGATTCCCGAAACCCTTTCCGCTGGATCTAAATGCCCTTCGCATTCAGGAGCTAGGTCGTCAACGGTTACACCGAAGCGGAAGCCAGTCGAGTCAGCGATCTCACCGCTTTGATTCTCCGCTGACCAGCTAAGACACAGAAAAGTGCTCCTGGGCCGCGTGTCAACTTTGGGTTTGTTGTTTTCAACGATTCGTTTTTGCGTGATGTTCATTGTCTTCTCCGCGGGCTGGCACAATCGTCTTACAGAATCGGCAGGTGACCTGGCGCTGAGTGAGTGCTTCCAAAACATGCATCTCAGAATCCAAGACCCAATAATCCTGCAACACTTTCAAGACCGTCGCAGTCACCGTATCCTCGAAGCTCTTGATAAAATCGGCGTGGTCTGCTTCCAATTTTTTATAGTTCGCAGCGACAAGGTCCTTGACCTGTTGCTGAGAACGTTCGTGAATTTCTAAGTACGGACGGAATTGCTCGATTACTTCTTTCTTGATTAATTCCTCGACGCCGCTTTCGACGCGGCTAACCAGTTCTGCTAATTGGCCACGAAACGCAGCTTGAATGTCCTGCTTTCCCGTGTTCCGCTGCCGAATTTCTGCCTGCAAGAAACGCGCGGACAAATCCTTCTCGGCTGCTGCCTGTAAACTCTCTACTCGGGTAAGACGTTCTTCTAACGACTCTTTCACTTCTACTGTTTCTGACGTTCCATAGGCCCTCATCGAAATACTCCTTTGCCCGTAGGCACTTCATGTTTTGCATCCCGCATCGATTTAAAGTGATTGCGGGTTTAGAAAGTGCCGCAATCCACGACTGGATTTTCGTCCTGAATTAATTCCTGCTCTGCGAGAATCTCGACCTTGTGCGCTGCTGGCGCTATGGAGTGCTGTGGTTTTGGGTTTCTAGAATTAAGGTTTGCGTCTTTGAAAAGACCACTGTTCAGTTTCTCTTTGAATACTTCATTCGCAGATTCTTTCGGTTCGAAACGAACCTTAGATCCTTCTCGGATCATTTGAAGTTTTGTGAGGTCGTGAAAACTGAAATACCAAAGGCGATTCGTGGTGCTTTCTTCGATAAAACCGAAACCCGTCTTCAAAGTCTTTATGGTGCCTTCCATTCGAAATCTCCTGGGCCGCTTGGGCAGAAAAATGCCGCGGGGCAGGGAAAGGAATAACCTGCCACTCGCGGCTCAATCGATACGGGTCGTCGGCCGCATCGAACTCGTACAAAATTTAGGCCAGTGCCGAAAGACGAGTAACGACACTGGCCCCTACAGATCGCGCGCGTTTGATCGCACGGCGAGCTGAACTTGTTAGGATTTTTGTTGAGCCAAGAGCCCGATCCAAGGTTTCTTGGGGATTAAGGGCTCGGGTAGTTTGGCAAGAAGGCCAACAGCAACCGAAGCCGGCGGCGTGGGTTGGGCGAAGGCGCGTTGCTTTGCTCGGCGTCTGCGGAGTCGGACTCTCTTGTTTTGTGCTTTTCGCATTAGAGCAACCTGGCCTTTACTGCGGACTCCAAAAACGAGTCCAGGTCGGATTTACTCATCGTTGCGATTCCGGTCGATTTATCCCCAAGAACAATTTTGCCATCCACAGGTCGGAGGCGTGCGCTTGGGGTGTGTTCGTATTTTTCGACAAAGCCGAGCAAGGGTGCGTTAAGCCCCAACTCTTTGGCTGCGAAAACTGCGAAGGCTGGATCGGATTCAATGCGCTTCCGGATCGAAACCATCGAGGTGTTTTTCGCGTATGCTCTCGTCGCGACCAAATCGCTCTGCGAAAGAGTAGGAGTTGCTTTGACTCGGGCTGCCTGAGTCTGCGTCTGACTGTATTCAGCAACGGAAGCGACCATCCGATTCAGTTGGTCGTGAACTGCGTCGGGAAGATTGTCAGCGTCAATGTCTTCGGCAAAACAGCGATCCAAGGCGCCTCGCTCGTAGAGTTCTAGGAAGCTTTTCTCCCAGACGTAGACGAAAGCCATCATTGTTCGAAGATCGCGATCCGGGCGCTTGTCTTCCATTGCGTGTTGAAGAACGTCTGCGCCTGCGTTCTCGGTCTGCTGGAAAGCAACGAGGGTTTCTCGTAGCTTGTCCAGATCGAACACTGAGAGCAGTTCGTTATATTTGCGGTCCACAAGCTGCATTCCGTCTACGGCGGATTGGCCCATCTCTTTGTTGCTCTGCCCATGAGCAAAATCCTCCTGTTCAAATTCCGCCACTTGATTGGCAGTCGTTCTACCCAAAATTCCTCTAAAACTTCCCATGACATTCTCCTTTTATAGAAGGCCCGCAGACAACGCGGCTTCGAAGTTGCGGCTAAATTCTAGGTGCCCGGCAGGGTTGGTAGCCGGCGATAGTCTTCGTTTGACCTCGGCGACTGGTGTCCGTTGGTACTCGGCAGCGAAATCCCGCAAACCCTGGCTCACGTTCGCTTTCTCAGTGCGAATGTTGTTGTGGTAGTTCTGGTTGGCCATCGGATCATCTGTCAGCACCTGGGCGCGATTGGACGCTGTATAGAATGCGGCAAACGCTCGGTCGCTAGCTCGGCGCTCTCGGATTTGAAGTTCCGATTTTCCTTCCATCCACTCCCGGTACTCCTGCTCGGGACTGACAACTCGTTCCGCGGGCTCTTCGCCTTGTGGGTCAACAAAATCTGGGCAATGGGAAATCATCAACATGTACCAAAGCTGGGACAACTGCGATCGCACGATCGGCTGGCCCACGCAACGTGCCTCGTATTTCTGTAAAAGGATTGTGCGATTCTCGTCACAATCGATCCGAGAAAATCCTTTTCCGCCTCGGGCTCCGAGGAAAGAATTCCAAAATACTTCGTCGTTCGTGCCTTTTACCAGCACGGGGTCGTTCTGGCCTGCCCACAACGCGGAGCCAAACTCGTAATGCTCGATTTCACTTTGCTCGTTTGACATTGCTTTTCTCCTTAACGTATTGATCCGGGCCTTAGTCTTGGGCCGGCTGGTGCTACAGGTTGTGGCGCTTCGACCTGGGGAGGTGGGGGCGCTTTTTCCGCCTTGTGTTGCAGGTTGCGTTCGAATGCTCGATCCACGGCTTCTTCTGGCGTGGCGCCGCGGACGCTTTCAAGTTGCATGTTGCCTTCATACGTCTTCACGTACCAGCAACGAGTGCCGGTCTTTGTGTCGAAGCCAGGATGGACCAGTAGGCCGCGATATTGCATAGACTGGCGTGTGTCTTCGTTTTGTGCGTTCGAACTGTTCGGCTCTTCGACAAATTCATGCGAGCCAGCCAGCAACGCGAAGTGGGTTGGCCTTGAGTGCTCCTCAAGGTATCGACGCCGAAACACGTCGGCGTACTCAAGAATCAAGGATTGAGCTTCCTGGGGTTTGCCCCAAACAGGCCACAGGATGATGCGACCGCGATCATCCCGTTTAGTATCAGGTCGAACGAGCCAATGGGGATTGCCGTTGTTGTCGAAAACCACCACGAACACTTTTGTGTCTCGGCTTAGTGCCATTGGGCACCAACCGACAAACTAAATATTAGAGCGATGGCTCCTGCCTCGATCAATCGATCCACGGCCCTCTTAAATTTTGGTTCGGACATCAGGCGGCGACAAACAGTTTGCGCCGGTATTGAGTGATAGGTTTTGGCGTCGAGGGGAAGTGGATCCACCTCATCTGTCGCTTCTTCTTTCGCGGGAGCTTCAGGGATCCGGAAGCCGAAAAGTCGAGAGGCTTTCCCGTAACGTGCGCGGAAAAAATCACCGTCCTCCGCATAATAACGGCGCTGCACTTCATCGGGGGAGAGCGATACGAATTCGTCCAGTTCGTCCTTCGTCAGTTCAAGGGCTTCAGCGTTGGCAATGGCGCCCGCAAGCTGCGCTCGGGCAGCACGCTGGCGCTCGTTGGCATCCTTGCGATCGGATCCACCATCTGTACGAGGCGGATCGAGGCGGGCGATTGCTCTTTTAATCGTGAGGTTCGAAGGGATCCATTGCATCTCTTGCAGAAAGTCCACGATGGATTTGTTAGCCGCTTCGCTCTGATACTTTTTGTATTCGGCGCTTGCGAACAAGGCGTCGATGTAATTTTTTCTTGAGTACATTTCAGTCTCCCTCCAAGCCTTCGAACAAATTGAACTTTTGAGGATCGAAGGCACAACCGCGTTTGAATTCCTGCATTTCTTCTGGGCCAACAGCACAGGTGTTGCGGAGATAAAACTCCGCGGCTCCGCAGATGCGCTGCTTCAAAATATCGTGAAGATCCGAGGCGCCGACTACGCGGTGCAGCATTTTTGCTTTATCCTGCATATCTGGTTTCAGCAACTCGGAGATTGATAAGCGATCGTCTCGCCGAAAATAACTTGGGTCTAGGCGACGAAGGACGCAAACCAACATTTCCTGAGGATTACCTACTGAATCTGCCAGCGCACGAACGCGTTGCAATTCTTGTTGTTGTACCTCACGTTCCGCTCCCTGATCTCGTGAACACCGCCTATACCATCCTGGGAAATGACTGGAACGAAACCCGCAAGCGCTGGGAAGAGGAGGGTGCTCCCACACCTCCTGTCATGATTACCGTTGCCAACCTGACCCACACAGCGGCGCGCGTTGGCTATTCGCTGTCCCACAATAAGATTCCTATTGAAAAACTCGGCGACCCGGAAGGCATTCTTCACATCGATTCCAAAGTCCTCGGCGAAGCCGAAGCCCAGGAAGAGGCTCCGGAAATCGAAACGAACGCTACCGCGGAAGATAATTCTGAGGACGATGCGGAAACACCCATCAAAAAACTCACGAAACAGGAGCGCGCTGAATCGCTTCGGCGAGTCGTGGATACGGTCGGCCAGGTAGGCCAGCCCGGAGAAAAAATCCACGCCGTCATTTCTGTAGGCATGCTCTCGGAAGGCTGGGACGCTAAGACGGTCACCCATATCCTGGGTCTTCGCGCTTTCACTTCACAGCTTCTGTGCGAGCAGGTCGTAGGCCGCGGCCTTCGGCGTACTTCCTATGATGTGGATGAAAAAACAGGTCTCTTCACTGCCGAATACGTCAACATTTTCGGCGTACCGTTTACTTTCATGCCCCACGAAGGAGACGAAGACGCTCTTCCCCCTCCGCCACCTCAGCCCACCGCAAGAATTCAGCCGCTTCCCGAGCGCAAAGATCTCGAAATATCATGGCCTAACATCATCCGCATTGACCACGAATACCGTCCGGAACTGACACTGGATCTTTCAAAGACCAAACCTCTGACTCTCGACGCATATGAAACACCCACCATCGCCGACCTCGCTCCAGTCATCGACGGCAAGCCCGACGTAACAAAGCTCACCAGCATCGATGTTGAGAAGCTTGGCAGAGAACAGCGTATGCAGCGCGTCGTCTTCCAGTCGGCAGCCGAAATCTACGACTTGATGAAGCCGAATTGGAAAGCCAATCGCGAATTCCTCCTTGCCCAAATCATTCGACTCACGGAAAGTTACCTTACCAGCGGCAAAATTGTGATCTCGCCGGAACTGTTCAGCCAGGACGAGGTCCGCCGCCGCATCCTATATACGTTGAACATGACCAAGATCGTTCAGCACTTATGGGAAGCCATTCGTTTTGAAAATACGCTCGCGGTTGTTCCGGTGTTCGACCGAGAGCGCCCGATCCGCTCCACTGGAGACATGCAGCCCTGGTTCACTCGGCGCCCTTGCGAGCCCGCCGTCCGTTCTCACATCAATCTCTGTGTCTTCGATTCTCGCTGGGAAGCTAGCGAAGCATTCGAGCTTGATCGCAATTCCAATGTCGCCGCGTGGGTCAAAAACGACCATCTGGGTTTTGAAATCCTATATGTTTTCAAAGGTGTCGTGCTCAAATACCGCCCCGATTACCTCATCCGCCTCACGAGCGGCAAGATGCTCGTTCTTGAAGTCAAAGGCCAGGACGATCAGCAGCAGAAAACCAAGCGGGAATTCTTAGCCGAGTGGGTGAGAGCGGTCAACCAGCATACGGGCTTCGGCAACTGGGCCTGGGACGTTTCTCGCAACCCCAAAGATCTTCTCAACATCCTTCAAACACACAACCAATAAGATCCTAGCCAAGCCAAGCAACTGGTCATGCCGCAATCGCGCTTGAAATGATGTTTTCACCCTATTCCAAGGTGTTTCTAAGCGCGTAGACTCTTGAAATGAACACCGAATTGGTTGATAACCTCGCCAGCCGTCAAATGCCTAACAAATATTTGCGCTTGATGGATATTCCAGGCGGAAGGCTTGTCGAAGAGTTTGCCGCTGAACTCCGGGAGACCATTGAGTGGACCAACGACGTAGACAAAGCTACGTTATTTTACCCCGACTATGCACAGGCAATTCAGGCAAGAATTAAGGAACACGAGAAAATAGAAACTGAACTGATGGAGCTTCCACGTCCGTGTCCAAACGTAGTTCTGCTGGCTTCGCCGTTGACCCATCCGTAGACAAGGATGTGCAGCTTGACCTCTGCCGCGCTGTGGTACATGTGATCGCGCACTTGAACCGCGAGGCGGAGAATTTGAATTGGGCGCTTAAGCACCGGAACTAAAAGCGACTGAATAGATGGCGGTTGATGGAAATGTTCCACCGCCGTGAGAGTCTTGGCGGGTGAAAAAGCAACCCATCCGATTTGGCCTCTTGATGGCGACGATGGCCGCTTGCATCGTAGCTATCCTTTGGCTGGCATTCTCAATCATTGGATGGAATTTCTCCCTCTCACACGTCGCGCTGCGTGCGCTGCTTGTGGCTTGCGCAGTAGCGTGGGTGGTGGGATACGTCGCAGAGAAGTGGTTTATCTAACAGTGGGCTTTGGAATCCAGTTGCGCCTACCACGGCATTCGTTCGCGCTACGGACGAGTGTAAACGGATTTATATTTCTTTGGGCCGCAGCCTTTTGTTCTTGTGTTCTTCTATATATCGTATCACGATATATCTATGGGACGCCATCTTTGGCAGGTTCTCAGATTTAAGATGTCTGCGAATGATATCCGGAATGGGTGTACGGTTACCCGGTGTACAGAACTCTTCTATTTGCCGCTTTTGCTTTCGGGGCTCCAACGAGTCGCATTATCTCTCGAAGGGAGATATAAACAGACGCGATTAACAGCATTCCTGAGGTCGTGGGGACTGGCTATATTGGCCCTTAGCTTCGTCGGACTCATATTCCTGGCTTGCGGGATTTCTGCGAATCAACTCACGGTGCCCATCTACGATTCCGCGAGGGTAGTGACCGTTTCCGGAACCGTACAGGCTGTCGAGCAACACCAGTGCTCGCTGGGATGGAGGGGGCAGGGATCGAAGGTCATTCACTCAGGTACCTGGGTCGGAACTCATGCCATTTTAAGAACCGAATACGGAATCATGGATGTTCATCTCGGCCCCCCTGTGTTTCTTAATCAGCATCATTTTTCTCTCGCGAAGGACGATCAGATCGAAGTCACAGGTTCCAAGTTTGCCGAACACTTGCCCGTCCTCATAATCGCTAAAGAGCTCAAGAAGGGTGAGAGTTTTCTCGAATTACGGGACAACACCGGCAAGCCTTTGTGGATGGTCGACAGGCTACCGGTCAGCAGGTCAGGAGTCGCGTTGACTTCTTTTTTCGCGGCGATTACTGAATCGAACTTCCACCCAATTCCGGCATGCAAATGTGCTGTCTCGCGTTGACCAGAAAATTGGAGCGTTGAAATGCAGTGTCGGCAACAAGTTAATTCCGTTCAACTTTTGGATACGTTCGCAGCATTGGCCGACGCAGCCATACAGTCGGAAGTCAAAACGACTCGCTTACACTCGTTCCGCCAGACCATCCAAGCATTCTCAGCACAGATCTTCAATGGAAGGGAACTATACCGGATGGCGTCGCAGCGCCGCTGCTGGCGAATCCCTCCTCACTCGGCGTGAAGGATCCTGTGTTTGGCCCACAGTCTGACCGTCGCCGCATTTCAATTTGCGGAAGATGATTGGGGATAAAATCGTAACCCGCCTTTGCTACTGTTGGGCTCAACGCCGGCAGCTTCCGCAGAATCGTCGCTATCCGAACAACTGACGGATGCGACAGCGCAGTTCCGCCAGTGCTCCATATTCGGAATCGCGAATTCACCTTCCCATGTTTTTATTGTATCGTATTACGATATAAACGCAAACCAACACTGCTTTGAAGCTGACCGCGACTGGAGGCTTCCTTTGCAAGGGTGACTCGGGGATGTTACGACTGGCGACGAGGTGGAAAGTGGAGCAAACCTGCGTCACGAGACAGGATTCGGAAGCCAACGGGAAAGTCATCTATATGAGTAGGACTAATTCTGCCTCAATCATTGAGGGCGCTGCATCCATGCAGGCTTCGCAGACAACGGTTACGGAAGGCAATTTCCTTAACGGCATCCTTAGGGACGAGGTTCCCGAAGCGCGAGCAACTTCCTACATGGCACCTCGGTGGTTGTGGTGGAATATCCTCAGCCTGGATGCACCGACAGTCGCAGTGGTGTGGGCGTCGCTTCTTGCACGCGCAAGTCATATGCGATTGGCGACCGCAGATGAACTCATCTTGGGCCTAAGTGTGTGGTGCATCTATGTCAGCGATCGGTTGTTTGACGGCTGGGGACCGGCGAATCCGAAGGTTTTGCACGAGCGACATCGGTTCTGCGCAAAGTATCGAATGGCTCTGACCTGGCTAGTGGTGCTCACAGCAGCCACAGTGTTCTGGGTCACAGTCGACTCTTTGACGCATATCGAGGTGAGCGCGGGAATAAAACTCGCGGCAATAGTTGGAGTGTACATGGCCAGTATCCATGCTGGTCATGGATCGATGGCACGGTTTGTACCGAAAGAAATAACGGTTGGCGTTCTTTTTGCGGCTGGGACAACTCTGCCCGTGTGGTCACGCCTCTCAGAATTCTCCTGGGATGTGTATGTACCGTTTGGGTTATTCGCGATTCTGTGCTCCTTGAATTGCCTGGTCATTGAGTGTTGGGAGAACGAACCCCGTCGTCCCGAATGGCTTCAGAGATATAGTCCGGTAATCGTGTGGGCAGAGCGGCGGATCAACCTGCTCGCGGCAGCTCTGGCCGCGTCCGCCGTCGCTCTAACTCTTCTGCTAAGCCGACACGGTCCGGTCGGCTCTGGATTGCCGGCCATTTCATTAGCCGCGCTTCTAATTCTTCTCCTAAACCGTCACAGAAAGCGACTCTCAGGTAGAGCACTTCGAGTTCTTGCCGACGCGACGTTGGTCTTGGCCGGAGGGCTCGCCCTACTAACCTAGAATGAGGAAGAATCTTAGGAAGAGTTAAAACAGGTTCAGATGAGTATGATGAATTGCGATCGGATCGCTCCTTACTACGAGATTCTTGAGCATTTCTTGTTTGGAAGGCTCCTTGAGCATCGGCGATTCGCATTCTTGGGGGAGATTAGAGACTCTCGAAAAGCCCTCGTGTGCGGTGGAGGGGACGGCCGCTTTCTTGCCCGGCTACTTCGAGTCAACACAGGGGTAGAAGTGGATTTTGTTGACCTCAGCTCTACGATGGTCGAGCTTGCGGAGCGACGGATCACAGGCATGGGGCGAGCTTTTCGGAAACGGGTCAGATTCCACGCCGGCGATGTACGGAGGTTCACCGCGCCCGCAGATTACTATGATTTGGTCATTACACACTATTTTCTCGATTGCTTCTCAAATCAAGAACTTGAAGATGTCGTAGGCCGAATCGCGAGCTGGGGGATGCCACAAGCGACGTGGATCATTTCTGACTTCCGTGAAGCAAATGGGTTAATCGGTCGCCTATGGACGCGAGGCGTAATACGTGGGCTTTATGCGGCTTTCCAGTTCACCACTGAGCTCAGGGTTACGCGACTACCCCAATATAAGGCTGCTCTCGCAAGGAGGGGATACTTCTTGCGGTTCGAAGAGGACGATATGGCTGGACTTCTTCATTCATCAATGTGGGAGGCAAGGAGCTCGCAGGGCGGAATGGCTAAGAGTCATACGTCTCAAGGCAAGGATGCACAGCTGTGATCGCGGTTCCGGTTGGATGCTTCAGCGACGCTGAGCAGGTCTCATAATTTAGACTATACGCGGCGAGAAGAGCGTTCCTGGACATGGAAAAACAGCGCAAACCCCTCACGGCCTGCACGGACTGCTCTATGCCGGGGTATTACTTCGTTTTGGTCGACGTGAAGTGCGACCGCAGGATAGGAACAATACGGTGCAAAGGAATTATTCAGGTCGCCATTGGGAAGAAGGACTGGACCGAGTGTCCGTCGTGTCTGGCTACAGGATTTGAAAACAACAAGGTGTGCAGTCAATGCATTCTCGGTTGCGGTTGGCTATTTCTTGGCGGTAAAAGCGGAAGTGCCAACTAGGATGTCCGTCATGCGAGGAATGTACGCCGGAAGGGTATCACGGGCGAGGCCGATACCCGTGTTTGGGCTTTGAAACCGCAACCTCATTGTATGCCGGGCAGTCGCAATTGAGCCGGGCACATGGATAAGTTTTCTTTCCCTCTCTCACGACGGGGAAATGGGTCGTTTTGGAATGCCCACACTCGCAAGATCTGGGCTGGAACATCTGGAAAGAGTATCAAAAACGATACAAGTTCTGTGTCTTCGCTCTGAGGATGCGAATTGAAGACATTCTGTCGTGCATGGCGCTATGCTTTATGGATGAACTTCAAAGAGCAAGACTTGAGAAGATAATAGCTTGGGCCGGATATTTCATAGTCTTTGTTGGTACTCTCGCCCTTGTCTTCTGGGCATGGACGCGACCATGAAGCAACGAGTACGATTTGCCGAAGGGGCGGATTCAGGAGTTGGCACTCGGGTTCAAAATCGGAGCGTGTGCTTCTCCCTACTTCATTATGGATGACAGCGTACCTCGCACGGAGTATCGTGCTCTTCATGGCCCGCATCTCAACTGCGCTTGCGTTACTCGCGTTAGGGGTGGCGGTGATTGACGTTTCGGCTCGAAACGTGCCGCAAGGGCCTGCGATTAGCGTATCCACTCGGCTGGTTCAGGTAGGTGTCATCGTCCGTGACAAGAACGGCTCGGTCGCAGATTTAACGAAGGACGATTTCGTTGTACTTGACCGAGGGAAACCGCAGAAAATTAGCGTTTTCTCTGTCGAATCCAGCGAGTCCGCGTCGCAACCTGCACAGCCGCTTCCACAAAACACGTTCTCAGACCTTCCGCAATACGGCGCAAGCACTCCGAGGAGCGTCACAATCGTCCTACTCGACAACCTAAACACCCTTTCGGGTAACGGCCATGAAACGCTCGAGAGCGGTCCCATGTGGATGGAGGATCTGGCATTGGCCAATGCGAAGGCGCATCTCATCGAATTCGTAAAGAATCTCGACCCGAAAGATCGCGTGGCCATTTACGGTCTGAGCGAAAGTCTGCATGTGTTATGCGACTTCACGAACGACCGCGACCGCCTTCTCACGGTCTTGAAAAATTACGACACTACACCAAAGACCAACCGCGAAGCCGTCGAGCCCGGCGCTTACCACACTCCTGTGCCCGGCAAGGAGTTCAACGACAACATGGACGCGCAAGCGCTGGAATTCGCCGCCGCCACAAATGAGCGCCGTGCTATTCAAACCACGGCAGCGCTCCAGTCCATCGCCTCTCACGTTGCCAACATTCCCGGCCGCAAAAACCTCGTTTGGCTAACCTCCAATCTTCCCTTTTCCGGCGCCGCACTCGCGCGCATATTGGTTCCTGCACAAATCGCTGCCTATCCCGTGGACGCGCGCGGCCTTCTCCCCCGGGCGGTGCCGGATTCGGCCAACGACGTTGTGGCTAGCGGCTCCGAACTTAGTAGCGTACTCGGGCTCGATCACAACCCGGCCCAGACCGACCAGCCCATTGGCGTTGATACGATGGAGAAGATAGCTGAAGACACGGGGGGCCGTGCCTTCGTCAACACCAATGACATTACCAGCGCCATTCGCAAAGCCGTCGAGGATTCCGCCGTTGCGTACACGGTCGGCTTCTACATGGATCCGGGATCGGTCGATGGAAAGTTTCATGAGCTGAAAGTGCAAGTGAAACGGACGGGCCTGACGCTGCGCTATCCGAAGGGATATTTCGCGTTCGAAGATGCCCCTCCCACGAAGGACCAGAATTGGAAGAGGGTGGTAACGGCGGTGCAAAGCCCCATCGAATCATCCGTAATTCCGTTGCAGGCAAAGGTGGATCGAGTAGACCAACCGCTACCGAACTCTTTGAAGCTTTTGTGTTCGATCGACATCCACAATCTTCGACTCGTGCAGACCGGAGATCTGCATAAAGGAGCCGTCAGCGTTTACGTCATTCAACAGGACGGCGTCGGCAAGGTACTTAGCCAATGGACCAAGACTTACGACCTCCAACTCTCTAGGAAACAGTACGCGGCTCTTCTAAAATCGGGCATGCCCTTCAGTCAGGATGTACAGCCCAAGGCAGGCCTCACGACGTTGCGGGTATTGGTCGAAGATCCGGCCACCACTGAGATTGGCAGCCTGATCATTCCCTTATCGCAAGTGAAGTAGTTCCTGCTGTGGCGTCATCACCGGCAGCTGTTGCAGCGTCGGCGATTACCGTTTACTTGTTTGATTTGGTCTTCACGAAGCACCGGTGATACAGCTGCCCCACCACGGCAAAAAACGTTTTGGCCTGAGCGTCCACCGGAAAATCACCGCGGTACTCGACTTCCTTGTCTTCCAACTCCACGACCACCATCTCAAGGCCATCCACGCTGTAAAAGACGAGTTGGCGAAGGCGCTCTTTGCTCTTTTTGTGTCGAGGGCTAGTCAGTCCGCTGTGGACGATTGAGCCGTCAACACAGGAAAAGCCCGCATAGAACAAGTTGAAGAAGGCATACGCCGCCCCGCCAACTGGCATATCCCCTGTGTAAGTCACTCGGTCGCTCGTCCAGTCTAGTCGGCCCCATTCAGAATACTTATTCGAGAAATTGAGGAGATGCCTGCGCTCCTCCGTCTGTGAGAATCCACTAGAGGCTGCGGAGCCAAACAACAGCCAAGCTAGCAGTGCAGCACTAGCAACGCTCCGGGTCTGCATGGCGCGTCTCACCGAAAGTAGCGGGCATTCGGCTCCCGAATTGGCTGCCCAAGTGTCTCTGTCTCAGGTCTACGGCCGTAGCCATTTACGGGAACGTCTCGCTGTACATTAGAAGAGAATGGCTACAGGCAGGTTTCGTTGTTCTGAGATAGAATCCGCCAGCGGAGTCGAGCTCCCTTGGCGTGGGCATGCGTCGCACCACACTTACCACACAGGGTTGTTGACTTCGCGGGCGTATACTAACGGACGAAATCCTCTGAATTCGTAGATCACTTTTTTGCTTTCATGCCCGTTGATTTTCATAACCATCCCCGTTGAAGACGCCTTAAATTTCCCTTTCCTCCATCCGCCCCCAAAAGCAAGAAGGAATAGCACCAATAGACCAAAACCTTCTGTCTCCCCTATTCTTTGATCGCTTCCTTCAACAAAAATTATGCCCCCTGGGCCCGTTAGCGGGAATTTTGCATCCGACCAAAAATCCCTGGGGATTCCGATGAAGTCGATCAGCATTCCGCTGTGATGCCGATCGATGTTCCGGGATGATCCGATCAGTCCTCGGAGCGAAGCGACGCTGGTTTTCGCATTTTGTTGAAAGTGATCGCGATCGTCAAGCTTGTTGTTGGAGCTGTGGGAAAGTGGAAATCGCTCCTGCGATTTCCAAGGGCGCTTGTTGCCCGTCTTTTCCACAGCTTTTGGCCCGCCGATTCATTCACTTTTCCTCTTTCACTCCTTTCTGTTTACGTATCGAATCCCCGCGCATCTCGATGCGATGCGCGTTGTGCACCAGCCGGTCGAGGATGCCATCGGCCAGCGTGGGATCTCCGATCTGTTCGTGCCAGCGGGCTACCGGCAACTGCGAAGTCAGGACCATCGAGCGCGTCTGGTAGCGATCCTCGGCGATTTCCCAGAAGTCTCTTCTCTCCGGTTCCGACATCGGGGCCATGACCCAGTCATCGACGACCAGCACATCGATCCGATTCAGCCGCCTCAGCAGTTGCCGCAGACTGCCATCGGCCCGCGCCAGGTTCAGATCCCGGAACAGCGCCGCCGCCCGCGTGTAGTAGACCCGATAGCCATCCCGGCAAGCTTTCTGTGCCAGTGCCGAAGCCACATAACTCTTGCCCACACCGGTCGGACCCAGCACGAAGATGTGTTCGTGGTTGGCCACCCAGCTAGACTCTTGGGCCAACGCACGGATCACGCTCCGGTTCAGTCCTCGCTCGGCACGATAATCGATGTTCTCGACGCAGGCAGATCCTCGCAAGCGAGCGGCAAGGACCCGCCGAGTGAGGGCCTGGTTCTGACGCCAGTTCCACTGCTGATCGACGAGTAGTGCCAGACGGTCGAGGAAGCTCAACTCCCGAGCGGTTTCATCTTGTTCCTGATGCTCCAGTGCTTCGACCATTCCCTGAAGCTTGAGAGCATAGAGTTGTTCTTTCATTGGTTGTTGCAACATGATCGTCTCTCCTTTTTACTCGAAGTACTCAGCGCCACGAATGTTGTCATGCGATGGCGGAAGAAGTAGCGGTGGCGGTTCTGGGAGTGGTTGTTGGTCAAGTGAGTTCTTTAGGATCGATTTCACGCTCTGGTAGCGGCAAGCACCCGTCCGTATGGCTCGATCAGCAGCTGCTTCCATCCTGGCTGAGGAGTACTCCTCGGCCAGTCGGATGATCCCGAGGCAGGAGCGATAGCCCATCTCTGGATGCGGTTTCTCGGCGAGGATCTGTTCAAACAACTTTGCCGTGTTTGGTCCGATCTGTGCGGCCCAGTTCACCATGCGTGAGGGGGTCCACTCGAGATGTGCTTGGTGGCTCTTCGGCCGGTGCTCTGTCTGCGTGATGGCCTTTTCTCGTCCATGACTACGGACGTGCGAGGCCACTCGCTGTCCCTTGTGAAAGATTTCGACGGTGGTCGGTGTCGCTCGGACTTCCACGCGTTCTTGCACCAGCGTGTAGGGCACGCTGTAGAAGTTGGCGTCGCAGGCGATGTGGTAGTCGATGTTGACTCGGGCGTAGGACCACTGGCTCATGTCGAACGGTTCGGCGGGCAACGGTCGCAGAGCGCTGCGTTCGACCGCTGCGAACACACTGGCACGCGATCCTTCGCGCTTCCGGAACGGTCGCTGGTTCAGCCGCTCCAGCAGTTCGCGAATCGCATGGTTCAGATCCGCCAGCCGAAAAAACTTCTGGTGGCGTAGGGCGGCAATGATCCAGCGTTCGGCAACTTGCACGCCAACTTCAACCTTGGCCTTGTCCCGCGCTCGATAGGGACGCGCCGGCACGACTCCCATGGCGTAGTGCATGGCCATCTCTTGGTAGGTGGGGTTGAGATCCGGATCGTAGCGGCACGCGCGGCTCACTCCCGTTCGCAGGTTATCGGGGACCAGGAGTCTGGGCACTCCAGAAAAATATTCAAAGGCATGCATGTGAGCGCTGATCCAGGCCGTCAACTGCTGGTCCCGGGTGGCTTCGGCATAAGTGTAGGAGCTGGCGCCCAGCACCATCACGAACAGCGACGCTGGCCAGACTTCGCCGGTAACCGGATCGTGTACCGGAATCGTTGCACCGGCCCAGTCCACGAAACCCTTCTCGCCGGGCTGGTGGACCTGGCGCAGAACCACATCCTGCTTTCCGCGCCACCGTTGGTAGAGCTCGCAGAAGCGACTGTAGCCGTATCCTTCCGGACGCACCTGCCGGTACTCTTCCCAAGCCAACTGCAACGTCAGATGAGGATGCTGCTGCAACTGAGAATGCAAGGTGGGAAAATCCGGGAGGACTTGCTCGGGGAGTCGTTTTACAACCTGCCGCTCTCCGAATACTGCCTGCTCGACGCGCTGCTCGTCCCACTCCTCTCCGAGCGGCCACACCAAACCAGCTGCGGCGGCCCGCTTGAGGTAGTCATGAACGGTGCTCTGGCTAATCGAACAAGCACGGGCAATGGCCCGCTGCTCCAGCCCTAGCTCGAAGCGAAGGCGGAAGACTTCTCTGATCTTACGCATGGACAATCTCCTGGTTGGCAAGCTTTCTCTCCCTAACTCAAATAGGAGAAATAGCTTGCCTACTGTGATGTCCAGCGTCACCTCGCCCTGTGGAAAACATTCCGGGGCATCGCGATCACCGTTCCGACGATCATGATTAACTGATCGGGATCATCCCGGAACGAGTGATCGGCATCATCCCGGAATCATGATCGCCATCATCCCGGAACCGCTGATCGGCATCCCCGGAACACTGATCGGCATCGTCCGGAATCCCCAATCCCCATCCATAGTGATTAGGGCATATCCCAGCTCCAAAACTCTCCGCAAAAGCTCCTTGTCGGCGAGTCTGTGGAGCCCCAATTCCTGCGCAGTTTTGACCTCAATTTTTTGTTCACGAAGCACTTCGACAAGCTGGTAGGGAAAATTCGCGTCTGCAACCAGCCTCACCTTCTTTGGCTTTTCTCCCGGCTCAAGCCACATGTCGTCCGACAACTCGAACCACCCGTCTTGAAACAGCTTATCTTCACGGGCTTTCTGCTTTCGCTTGGAAGGCACGGTAGACGCTCCCATGGACGTAGGGTAGTAAATTACTATATACTCATTCTGTTGATAATCTCCTCCGCCTGCGGAATCGATCCTTGCTATCTTTCCAAAGCCAGCGGGCGCGGCATGAACTATTTCTTGCTCCACAAATTCACGAAGAGCTTCGGTAGAACGTGTTGTCCAGTTCTGCGACGTTGAATTGTGTAGCGTAATAACTGAGAAAGTCACCGGGCTGCACCCTAGCGGGATAGCGTTACTTATATACCTTGGCCTTGCACTGGGACATTTGTGCTATATACTTAGACAATGACCCGCCTGATGCTTACCGTCGAGGAGTCCGAGGCGCTGGCCGCCACGGCGGCCAAGGTTCTGCAGCCTAGAACTCCGATCACTACAAAAGAGCTTTTTGCTGGCCGCTGGAACGAGCTCACTGCCGTGGCAGATTCTGTGAACCAGGCCGGGCTACATGTCGTCATCTATGGGGAGCGCGGCGTCGGAAAGACCTCTCTTGCGAACGTAATAGCGCCTACGATTTGGGCACTCGACAATTTCGGGAAAGAAGATCAACAAGTTCCTCAACGCCTAGTCATCAAGACTGTTGCAACTACCGGCGATACGTTCTCGTCGATTTGGCAGAAACTGTTTCGTGACATCACTTTGATCGACAATCGACCGACTGTTGGATTGGTGTCAACGTCCAAAGGCAGAGTCCCACTGCTTGAGGCATATGGTCTAGGCAATCCCCTTGGTGTCGATGATGTACGGCGTGTGCTCTCGACTATCCCAGGTTCTGTTTTCATTGTTGATGAATTCGACCGTACTCCGAAGGAAGTGTCGAAAGTCTTTACGGACCTGATTAAGACGCTTTCAGATTTTGGAGTTGATTCGACAGTCGTATTGGTGGGAGTCTCCGACACTATAGATCAGTTGATCGCCGACCACGCCTCCATCGTGCGAGCTATTTCGCAGATATTCTTGCGGCGCATGACCCCGGAGGAGCTAGCAGTAATACTGACCAACGCCGAAAAAGTGTTGACGATAAAATTCTCGGACGAGGCAGCAAATCTGATCGTTCATATTTCACAAGGCCTGCCGCATTACACCCACTTAATCGGTCTACACGCGGTACGAGTCGCTGCAACTGAGGATTATTCCCGTCTAATTGAACGAGAGAACGTATTTAAAGCATTAGAAGAGGCTACCAA
Source organism: uncultured Acidobacteriota bacterium (assembly GCA_963833345.1). Lineage (GTDB taxonomy): Bacteria > Acidobacteriota > Terriglobia > Acidiferrales > UBA7541 > Acidiferrum. Next base: position 6,392,521 of record CAWHXI010000002.1, read on the forward strand.
GCGAGCCGAACAAACAGCCAGAGAAAGACATACGAAAGCGACGCATAGCTCCCACAAAGACGCCTTGTATCGACAAGTGCTCTTGGCCTGTGCTGTGGCTGCCGCCCAGTCAAATGATGCGCTCGGATACTTCAACCCGGCTTCTGTAGTTGAGCCTCTTTCAAAAATCCTAAGCCGACCGGTTGAGATCGCAACTTTCAATGCTCATCTCAGCGAATTCTGTCAGGACAAAAGAGGGCCCGTGCTAGAGCGCGACGGGCAACCTAGGGCCTACCGATTCAGATTCCACGATCCGATGGTCGTTCCTTTTGCATTCATGGATGCGGTAGCTAAAAGCATAGTGAGCGAGGAGAGATTGACCTCGATGCTTAGCGAATGACCCAGGCAGGCCACCGTCTCAGCCCTATTCAGGAAATTCTAAAGGGGAGGAAAGAAGCGGAACGCAGAACTGCAAGGTATTCTAACGGTATGTTTTTAACCCTCAAACAAGCTGCTGATTTGGCCGGCGTCGAGCCCCGTCAGATTCTCGCCCGAATCCAGGTCGGCGAGCTCAATCCCGCAAAGTGCGGCACCTCAGTCACGACCAGGGAAGTGACGTACTATTTTTACGAAGCCGATATGGTTCGCTTAAAGACTTTGACGTGGGGGCCTAGAAAAAAGAAGGAAACATTCGTAGACGTTGGCGAGCAGACAGATTTAACGGTCAAGCAGATTGCCCAGATGTGGCAGCTATCCACGGATACGGTACAACGCTTATTCCAGGATGAGCCCGGCGTGATCGCGCTCGGCAACAAGAATCCTCGCGGCAAACGGAGGCGAATCACTCTCAGGATTCCCCGTAGTGTCATGGAACGGGTTAAGAAGACCCGTTCGAACTCAAGATAAATGCTCGCAATCTACAAAAGGCACAGCGCAGACTGTCCGCAGCAATCGCGGAGTTACAGGCGTTGCGATTGTCCGTGTTGGGCTGAGGGCACGATAGAAGGGAAGTATTACCGGGAGTCCTTGAAGACTCGAAACTGGCAAAGAGCGACGGAGATCGTCAGGGACAGGGAAGCAGGGAAGAAGGATAACCGCGTCACAATCAAGCAAGCGACCGAGGCATTCATAAAAGACGCTGAGGCTAGGCAGCTACGGCCGCCAAGCATCTATAAATATCGTTTGCTATTCAAACAGCTGGATGAATTCAGCCAAGACAAAGGGCTCGTCTATATCACGGAATGCGAGATCGAAGTCCTCCGACTCTTCCGTGAATCGTGGAAGAACAAGAACTACAGTGCGAGGAAGAAACTGGAGGCTCTGCGGACATTCTTCAAGTTCGTGCATGAGTCAGGCTGGTTGCCTACCAACCCCGCCAAAGTCATCAAACCACCAAAGGTCGAAGATCTTCCCACGATGCCGTATTCCAAAGATGAGGTTAAGCGCGTTCTAGCCGCTTGCGACAAATATCCCGACCAGCGAAATAAAATCCGATTAAAGGCGCTGACCTTGTTGTTGCGGTATTCAGGTCTGAGAATCACAGACGCGGTAACACTTACGAAACACAAGATCGAGGGCGATGTATTGAAGTTGAGGACGGCGAAGACAGGCACAGAAGTCAGGATACCCCTGCCGCAGATCGCGCTCGACGCACTTTCCGCGGTCAAAGCAGACACTTATTATTTTTGGTCAGGGAACGGAACTGCGAAGAGCTGTGTCGGAGATTATCAGCGAGCGTTTAAGAAGTTGTATGAATTGGCGGAAGTTGAGAACGGGCACGCCCACCGTTGGCGCGACACGTTCGCGGTCGAGTTACTTCTGTCCGGCGTTCCGATCGAGCAGGTGAGCATCTTACTTGGCCACCAGACTATTAAGGTTACGGAAAAACACTACTCGCCGTGGGTCAAAGCCCGTCAGCAGCAGCTGGAAGCCGCCGTCCGCAAGACTTTCTGAGACGTACAAAATCACGTACAGCTAATTTCAATCGTCACAAAACGCACGTCTGTCTGACGATTTTATGGTGGAGGCGGGGGGAGTCGAACCCCCGTCCGAAAAGCGCTACGACACGAAGCCTACATGCTTATCTCAATTCAGTGTGCGACCCAGCCCTTGCGGGATGGCCGCGCGTTCGCCGGCGGCGCTTGGAATGAGCAAGATGCGCAACCAGCTAGTCCGATGGTTCTCGCCCGAGTCTTACGGACCGAAAGGCTAAGGCCAGCTCACTGTGTGACGCCTCTGACCGGGCCCATGAGCGAAGCCCGGGGAAGCGTGCGCTTAATTAATTAAGCAGCAAGTGCCAAGTTGTTGTTGGCATTTCTAGTTTCCACCAAGTTACGGGCAGGTGGGTCCCGGCATGCCTTCGGGCCGCGACAGCTTCCGTCGAAACCGAGTCGCCCCCTAAGTACGAGTCTATTTTAGCATTTTTGGAGGGATTGGGTTGGGTCGGGCCTCCTTTGGGTGAGCGAACGACTGAGGTAATGACGCAAAGATGACGACGTAACGATCGGAGAGATGCCTTCCGACAAGGTCGGAACCTTCGGTCGTCGGGTGTAGAGAGGTCCCTCGTCGCGTTGCTCCTCGGGACAGCTATCCTTATCGGATAGCTGGTTAACAATAAGACCCCCTCCCCCCTCCCGTTTTTTTTGGAAGTGCACATTTTGCGGATTCCGATGAAGGTAATCAGTGTTCCCGCTGATCGTGATCAGCGTTCCGGGTTGGTGTGATCAGTCGTCGGAGCGAAGCGACGCTGGTTTGTGCATTTTGTAGAAAGTGATTACGATCGTCAAGCTTGTTGTTGTTGAAGCTGTGGGAAAGTGGAAATCGCTCCTGCGATTTCCAAGGGCGCTTTTTGCCCGTCTTTTCCACAGCTTTTGGCCCGCCGATTCATTCACTTTTCCTCCTTCACTCCTTTCTGTTTCCGTATCGAATCCCCACGCATCTCGATGCGATGCGCGTTGTGCACCAGCCGGTCGAGGATGCCATCGGCCAGGGTGGGATCTCCGATCTGTTCGTGCCAGCGGGCTACCGGCAACTGCGAAGTCAGGACCATCGAGCGCGTCTGGTAGCGATCCTCGGCGATTTCCCAGAAGTCTCTTCTCTCCGGTTCCGACATCGGGGCCATGACCCAGTCATCGACGACCAGCACATCGATGCGATTCAGCCGCCTCAGCAGTTGCCGCAGACTGCCATCGGCCCGCGCCAGGCTCAGATCCCGGAACAGCGCCGCCGCCCGCGTGTAGTAGACCCGATAGCCATCCCGGCAAGCTTTCTGCGCCAGTGCCGAAGCCACATAACTTTTGCCCACTCCGGTGGGACCCAGCACGAAGATGTGTTCGTGGTTGGCCACCCAGCTAGACTCTTGGGCCAACGCACGGATCACGCTCCGGTTCAGTCCTCGCTCGGCACGATAATCGATGTTCTCGACGCAGGCAGATCCTCGCAAGCGAGCGGCAAGGACCCGCCGAGTGAGGGCCTGGTTCTGACGCCAGTTCCACTGCTGATCGACGAGTAGTGCCAGACGGTCGAGGAAGCTCAACTCCCGAGCGGTTTCATCTTGTTCCTGATGCTCCAGTGCTTCGACCATTCCCTGAAGCTTGAGAGCATAGAGTTGTTCTTTCATTGGTTGTTGCAACATGAGCATCTCTCCTTTTCTACTCGAAGTACTCAGCGCCACGAATGTTGTCATGCGATGGCGGAAGAGGTAGCGGTGGCGGTTCTGGGAGTGGTTGTTGATCGAGCGAGTTCTTCAGGATCGATTTCACGCTCTGGTAGCGGCAAGCACCAGTCCGTATGGCTCGATCGGCAGCTGCTTCCATCCTGGTCGAGGAGTACTGCTCGGCCAGTCGGATGATCCCGAGGCAGGATCGATAGCCCATCTCCGGATGCGGTTTCTCGGCGAGGATCCGTTCAAACAACTTGGCCGTGTGCGGTCCGATCTGTTCGGCCCAGTGCACCATGCGTGAGGGTGTCCACTCGAGATGTGCTTGATGACTCTTCGGCCGGTGTTCTGTCTGCGTGATGGCCTGTTCTCGTCTATGACTACGGACGTGCGAGGCTACCCGCTGTCCCTTGTGAAAGATCTCGATGGTGGTCGGTGTCGCTCGAACTTCCACGCGTTCTTGCACCAGCGTGTAGGGCACGCTATAGAGGTTGGCGTCGAAGGCGATGTGGTAGTCGATGTTGACTCGGGCGTAGGACCACTGGCTCATGTCGAAGGGCTCGGCGGGCAGCGCTCGCAAAGCGTTGCGTTCGACCGCTGCGAACACACTGGCACGCGATCCTTCGCGCTTCCGGAACGGTCGGTGGTTCAGCCGCTCGAGCAGTTCGCGGATCGCATCATTTAGATCCGCCAACCGAAAAAACTTCTGGTGGCGTAGGGCGGCAAGGATCCAGCGTTCGACAACTTGCACGCCGACTTCGACCTTGGCCTTGTCTTTCGGATGGCGAGGGCGCGCCGGCACGACTCCCACGCCGTAGTGCATCGCAAACTCTTGGTAGGTGGGGTTGAGATCCGGATCGTAGCGGCAGGCACGGCTCACTCCCGTTCGCAGGTTATCCGGGACTAGCGGGAGTTTACTGCGGACTCGGTCGGCAGATTTCTAAGAGCTTCTTTTTGTGAAGTTTATATCGTCCAGTTGGTATTACCCACGGTGGGTAATCTGCAGTTCATCCAGTTTCAGCGCCTTGGTCAAAGCCTGCTGCGCAAGAGTTTGCTTCGAGAGCACATAGGCCGCGCGACCAGGGCCTTTCTCGCCTTGCTGTGGATAGAGCAGGATGAACTGCTGAATCTGCTGCAACTCTTCGATGAGTTGTTCCATGGAAAGATCGCTCCAGGCGGCTTTGGCCTGGCGATGCACATACTGCAGCAGAGAAATGCCCAGCATGCAGTAAAACGCATGGATGCGAATCTTGCGGTCGGTCCAGTGATGCATCGGTCCCCAAGCGAGCCACTCTCCGTCTTTCAGGCCGCGGAAGACGCGCTCGACCTGTTGCTGGCCGGCATAACCGGCCACCACTTGTTCCGCCGTCCAGTCCATACGGTTGGTGAGCAGCACCGTTCGGCCTAAACGACGCCCAAGAAGGCGCTCGAACGCGGCCTGATCGAAATCAAACTGTAGTCGCCATTGCCCATCGCGAGATTCCAGCTGATAGCGAATTACCTCGGAGAGGAACTGCCCAGCCAACCACTTCTGAATCTTGCGCGTGATACCTTCCTCGGTCCAACGCGCTCGAGGTTTATTCAATTCCTTGGAGAAGCGTCGCAGGGACTGCAGCGCGCGGCTGATGCTGGTGGTCAAGCTGTGCAGTTGCTCGGCGGCAAAAGGCGCCGAATACTTCAGCACCGCGAGGTATTCCTGGCCATGCACCAACAGCTTCTCGGCCACGGCCCGCACACCCGGTTGTTCCGCGCTGCAGAGCGGCAGCTGTTCCGTGGAGCGCTCGCGCAACTCCGCCGGCGCTTGATTCCACGGCAGAGCGGAAATCCATCCCACCCTGGCCTGTTCCAGTTGCACGGTGTTGTCCAGTGCGGCTGTGCCCTTGTCGAAGACCAGCGTAACGGTGTCGCGAGCAATTTGGTTTTGATCCAGCAAGCGCACGATGCGTGTTAACGCCACGGGGAACTCTTCGACATCGGCCACGTTACCCGGATAGACGTGGTGGCATAGGCTCAACCCATTCTCTCCGTCCAGAACATAGCTCAGACCCACTTGGCGCAGATTGTGGCGGCCCTGTTTGTTGTGGCCGCGCTGGGCCAGCTGGTTCCGCGTGTTGGTGCTGGCAATGTAGGTGTAAAAGTTGGTGGTATCGTAGGCCAGCAGTCGACGACCGACCAGTTGCTTCTCCTTCCACAGACCGAGTAAACGCAACTGTGCACGATCGAGAGGATCTTCCGCGGGAGCGCAGGGCTCGCTGGTCTCTGGCAGCATCTGTTCGAAGGCGTCCCAGAAGGCTTGCGAAGTAAAGCGTTCGGCAGGAAAACCCCACTGGGAAGCGAGGATGGTTCGGTCGTACCAATGGCTGACTTCGGTCTTCGGACCGGGATCACAGATGCGGTGAATGGCCGCGAGCAGGAGATAGTGGGCAGGACCGGGTCCGGAACGCGGAGAAGGCCACAGGGATTCCAGTAGTGGCCATACGCCGGACTGTTTGGCAGCCAGCCACAAGGCGCCGGGGAGACCGAAATCTCGCAAGGTGGCGGAGAGCGGGACAGGGGCCGTCTTTTGCTGAACGAGTTCAGCGAGTTTTTCGGCGGTGCCCAGATAGGCCTGATGAACGATACGAGGTTGGCCGTCGACGCGGGCGCTTTCGACGAGGTAGTAGTAGAGGCGGTTGCCTTTTTTCTTTTTGACGAGGCTAGCCATTAAGGGTAATACATAAACGCAACGCTATTGTTTGTCAAGCATAAAATGCGGAAATAATCGCAGTACAGTCAAACAATGTAGGGTAATACACATTCCAAGAAGGAGAAACCCGATTAAATCCTACGCATGGAATGAGTTAGTGGGAATGCGCAGCGTTTCGGGAGAGCACTCGCAGTAAACTCCCGCTAGCAGTCTGGGCACTCCAGAAAAGTATTCAAAAGCATGAATGTGAGTGCTGATCCAGGCAGCCAGCTGCTGGTCTCGGGTGGCTTCGGCATAAGTGTAGGAACTCATGCCCAACACCATCACGAACAACGACGCTGGCCAGATTTCGCCGGTAATCGGATCGTGCACCGGAATCGTGGCACCGGCCCAGTCCACGAAACCCTTCTCGCCAGGCTTATGTACCTGGCGAAGAACTACATCCTGCTTTCGGCGCCAACGTTGGTAGAGCCCGCAGAAGCGACTGTAGCCGTACCCTTCCGGGTGCACCTGCCGGTATTCTTCCCAAGCCAACTGCAACGTCAGATGGCGATGCTGCTGCAACTGCGAGTGCAAGTTGGGAAAATCCGGGAGGACTTGTTCGGGGAGTCGTTTTACCACCTGCTGCTCTCCGAACAAGGCCTGCTCGACGCGCTGCTCGTCCCAGCCTTCCGGAGTCGGCCAGGCTATCCCGGCCGCTGCTGCCCTCTTCAGGTAGTTATGGACGGCTCCCTGACTGATCGAACAAGCTCGGGCGATCTCCCGTTGCCCCAGCCTCAGCTCAAAACGGAGGCGGAGGACTTCCTTGATCTTACGCATGGACATTCTCCTGGTTGGCACGCTGTTGCTCCTCTAAGTTGTCTTCGGAGAACAGCTTGCCTTCTGTGATGTCCAGCGTCACCTCGCCCTGTGGAAAACATTCCGAGCCATCGTGATCACCGTTCCCAGGATCACGATTGAGTGATCACGATCATCCCGGAATCACTGATCACCTTCCGTCGGAACACTGATCACGATCATCCCGGAATCGCGATCACGATCGTTAGGAATCGTTGATCACCATCCCCAGGAATCCCCACATTTTAAAGGGTTTTAAGTCCTGCGTTTTGAAAGTGCGGATTCTACGGTAGTTAGAGGCATGTTTTTTGGAAATGCGGATTCTAAAGAGTTTAGAGGAAAAAACAAAGCGGGCAAAAACCCGCGGGGCTAAAGCCCCACACCTACAAGGGCGGAAAAAAGAGTCGCGGAGGAAGGAGATGCCGGGCGAAGGGGAGGGGGAATGGTCGGATTGCGACAAAAGCATAAGATAGGGTAGCATGGTTTCTGATTACTGTCAAGAACTATTATTGAAGCAGTATCATTCGAATGAGACGGGCGGAAGTCGAGCGTTTGAGGGGGTTGCCGGGATTGCGAGGGTTTGGTGGGACTGTGGAAAGGTGTGGAAAAGCTAAAACTTCGAAACGAATGAGAGTAACCAAGAAGGATAAAGACCCAGGGAGCAGGACGCAGGGTCGGTTTTGTTTTAGGTTGTTATTCCGAGGAGCTGGCGGGCGTAGGCTGGCGCTTTGCCGGCGTCTTCGTGTTTGAGATAGACGTAGACATCGATGCCCTGGTCGAGCCAGGCGTCGACGCGCTGCCTCCAGGCTTTCAGCTGCTTCGGGGTGTAGTCTTCGAGGCGCAGGCGGGCATAGGTGAATGGGGCGGTGATTACGTCGGGGGGAGTTTGCTTTTCGGTTTCGGAGAGGCAGAGGGCGGTTTGGTGTTGGCGAAGGGTGGCGTAGGTTTCGTCGGTGTACCAGGACGGATGACGCACTTCAAAGGCGAAAAGGAACGCGGGCGGCCGAAGGGCGAGAAAATCTTCGAGCAGGGGGCGGTCGAATTTGAAGGTGGGCGGGAGTTGAATGAGGATCGGGCCCAGGTGGTCGCCGTCATTTAGGATGCTGGCGACTTCTAGGAAACGTTTTAGTGTGCTCTCACAGTCGCGCAGACGCTTTATGTGAGTGATTTGCTGGTTGGCTTTCAACGCGAAACGAAAACCCTCGGGGACGCTTTTCGCCCAGTTCGAAAGGGCGGACTCTGTGGGCATTCGATAGAAACTGTGATTGATTTCGACGGTAGAGAATTGCTTGGCATAGAAGCTGAGCATCTCCTTGTCCGGGAGCTTTTCAGGATAAAAATTTCCCTTCCACTCTTTATAGGAGTATCCCGAAGTTCCAACGAGTAGCTTGCCCGCGCCAGGAATGGTGCACCTCCGGTCTTTGCGATTTAATCATACCGACCGCGGTCCGGAAAGGGTTGAGCCTATCTTTTGAACCGCTGGTATTCAGATGGCAAGTCAATGCCAAATCTCGCGCACAAGGCCGACACGTCGCGAAAGTCCTTGTCTCTCAACTCGTAGCCGGAGTGAAATTTCACCATCCATTCAAGTGAAATGCACCTCACCGTTCGACCTTCTATCAGCCCAGTCCCCATCAAGGAAGCCGCAGGGTACATCTCCCCATTTTCTTTCGGTCCGTATATTCCATTTCCCTGACTATCGAAGACAATCACGTGCACATCGATTTCTCTACCGTCTTCATCGCCTAAAACGAAATTCCAATCCCGGGCTTCTTCCATCTTTATCTCTTTGTATCCTCTCTCGAGCAGCATTTCTTTCAATTTCGGTACGTCCCTCTCCTCAATGGCAATGTCCAAGTCCTGATGAGATCTACTCTGCTCACGAAGGAGGGCATCAACGCACCAGCCGCCATCGATCCAGATTTCGACGCCCAAATTCTCAAGGCTTGAAGATCAATTACGTCACTCGAGACCACCGTAGCACCCCCGATCAAGGCAGGAGATTACGCCGCGTGGACGCACAGAAGACATATCTGCCCAACTACGGCTTGGCTATCACGGCGTTTTCTTTGTAGTCGCCGACATACGCTGGCTGAGCAGTTCGATGGCGCCTTCCAGACGCTGACGTTTCTTCCAAAAATCGGCCCAGAGATCGCCTTTTTCTTTGAGTCGGACAGGCATGGTCTTCATGTTTAGGGTTTCGGGCCGGAGGCTTGTCTTCAGCTCTCGCGGCAGGACCGGCGCAGAAACGGGGGCTTTGGGGAAGGCACGGACAGAATAGGCGGCGGCCAGTGGTCGGCCGTGAGCGTTCTGCTGCACGTCGATCAGGACGCGACCTGCGGGGCGCTTGGCGACGATGCGCTCGCTGGTTACAAGATTGGGGTGCTCCGCGGTTACGTTGCGGGCGATGATCTCGGCGAAAGTTCGTAGCTGCTCGTAGGTGTAGATGGGTTCGACGGGGACGTAGATGTGAAAGCCGGTGGCGCCGGATGTTTTCAGGAAATGAGCGACTTGCAATTCTTCGAGCGCTTTGTGGAGCGCTTGGGCAACGGTAACAACGACGGAAAATTCCGTGCCGTCAGATGGATCGAGATCGAAGAAGAAATAATCGGGATGATCAAAGTCGTCCGTGCGGTTGGACCACGGATTGTGGTCGATGCATCCAAGACCCGTTAGGAACAGAAGCGAGGCGCGGTCGTCGGCAGTCGCGTAGTGAATTTCTTTGCCTCGGCCTTCGGAGTCGATGGGTACGGTCTTGAACCATTCGGGCAAGCCTTCGCGGACATCTTTCTGGAAAAAGGCCTGGCCTTTGATTCCATCGGGATAGCGGCGCAAGACCAGGGCGCGTCCGCGGAGAAACGGCAGGATGGAGTCAGCTACTTGGTAGTAGTAGGCGAGCAGGTTGCGTTTTGTGTAGCCGGATTCCGGGAAATAAACTTTATTCAAGTTGCTGAACCGGAGGCGTTTGCCGTCAAGCTCTATGGTGATGGTTTCCGCGCGGCCTTCAAACAACTCTTCCTCGATTTGGGCCTTCTTGCTGATCACGCGGCCTACGACCGCGGGAGCGCGGACTACTGCGGGAGGCGGCGCGGTGAGAGCTGGATCTGGAGTGGCGGCGGTAACTTCGGTTTCCCATTGGCAATCGATGGGACGGACATCCTCGCGAAGGGCGACGAAAACGGGGTGCCGCAAGGCATTTTCCTGTGTCCATCCGCTGAACTTGACGCGCGCGACGAGATCCGGAGAAACCCAGGACGGATTTTCGTTTGTTTCTGGCACGACATCAAACGGGCAAGAAGGGGACGCCAGTTTTTTTAGCTTGTCGCTTAGTTCCTCCAACTTTTTGCCGTCAAACCCAGTACCGACATGGCCGATAAAGCGAAGTTTTTTGCCTTGATAAAGGCCCAAAAGGAGCGCGCCGAGAGGGATAGCGGAGGTGCGCGCCGCGGTCCAACCGCCGACGACGGTGTCAAGAGTCTTGGTGACTTTGAGTTTGAGCCAACTCGTGCTGCGCTCGGAGACGTACGGACTATCAATCCGCTTGGCGACGATGCCTTCGAGGCCGTTGTCTCGGGCGACTTCGAAGATCTCTTTTCCGCGCTCCAGTTGATGATCGGAAAAACGAAACTTCTCCGAAGTGTGCAGCAGACGTTGAAGCAGTTGCTTGCGCTCGATGAGCGGCGACCGGCGGAGATCGTATCCATCGCAATAGAGCAGATCGAAAGCGAAGAAAACGACCGGGACTCGCGAGATTAAGTTTTCGGCTGGGGCTCGGACGTGCATACGTTCCTGCAGGAGCCCGAAGTCGCTGCGACCGTGGGCATCGATAGCGGCGATTTCTCCGTCGAGGATGACTTGGCGAGCGCTGATAGCGGCTGAGAGCGAGGCGAGTTCGGGATATCGTGCTGTGATGTCGGCGCCGCTGCGGGCGCGCAACGTCAGGGCGCCGTCGTCGATCCAGGCGAGCGCGCGGACACCGTCCCACTTGATTTCAAAGAGCCAGTTAGGATCGGAGAATGGATGGTCGCCAATGGTTGCGAGCATGGGTTCGAGGCGAGACGGCATGGGGGCTTTCCGCGCATCTTGCAACTCGTCTGGGCGAAGAGGGCTTGGACTGCGCTTAGGTGGCAGCTCTTCCTTGATTTCTTCGATGGTCCTGCCGGTTAAGACGGAGCCGTCATGTTCATCAACGTTCCAAGCGGGATCCTCGGCGGCGTCTTTGTGCTTGATCATCAGCCATTCATTGCCCTTTTCGCTTTTCTTCAGCTTCACCAGCACAAAACTTCCGCGCAGCTTTTCTCCGTTTAAGCTGAACTTGATTTCACCCTTCTTGAGTTGTTGTGCTGCGTCCAAATTGCGTCCCGGCAGGTTTTCGACAGCAAACGTTCCGCGGTCCCATACCATGACGGTTCCCGCGCCGTAACTGCCTTCGGGAATTTTGCCTTCGAAGCCGCCGTACTCGAGTGGGTGATCTTCGGTCTGTACGGCAAGCCGCTTGTCCGCGGAATTCAACGACGGGCCTTTCGGCACAGCCCAAGAGACCAATGCGCCATTGATCGCCAGCCGAAAGTCATAGTGCAGCCGTGTTGCTCGGTGCTTCTGCACCACAAACGTGTCTCCGTGCCTGGCCTCTGCGGGGATTTCCAGCAGAGACAACTTCGGATTTGGCAGGCGCTTGCGCTTTCCTTCTGCCTCCGATTTCGGTGTCTGGTCGGGGCGTTCCGGCTCGCCGAATGGCTCGGGCGTCCGGTCGAAGCGGCGCTTCTTCCTATATTCTTCCAGTTTGGCCATGGAGCGCATTCTATCCCAGAGAGGTGCTCGGCAGTTTCCCGAGGATTCCTAAACCGCTGACTGATACGCAGAAACCGAAGAATTCGTCTTGCCTCTGGCTGCGGAGCGCGGCTAATCTGGAGTTGCACGCACATGCTTAGCCGTTGCTCAAGGAGTGCTTAAAATGGCCACGAGCGTATGGAAGGGCCACCTCACCTTTGGTTTGATTTCGATCCCGGTGCGGATATCTGCCGCGGCGCGCGGGGAACGAATCAGTTTCAACCAGCTCCATAAGGAGTGTCATTCACGGCTCAAGCAGCCGCTGTTTTGCCCGGTTTGCAACCGGAATGTGGAGCGGTCCGAGATCGTAAAAGGCTACGAGCACGAGAAGGATCAATACGTTTTGTTTAGCGAAGAAGAGTTGGACAAGATCGAGCCTCCTTCCGCGCACGTCATGGAGATTCTGGAATTCGTGAAGCTCGATGAGCTTGATCCACTGTACTTCGATTCCTCGTATTACGTCGCTCCGGAAGATGCCGGTGTAAAGGCCTATCAACTGCTGATGAAGGCCATGGAAGAGTCCGGCTACGCGGCCATCGCAAAGCTCACCATGCATCAGCGTGAACACATCGTGATCATTCGGCCTGGCAAGAAGGGGATGACGCTGCACACGATGTTCTATTCGAACGAGATTCGCGCGGCGGAGTCCGTTTCGACAGATAAGGTCGAGCTGAAAGATCAGGAAAAGAAGCTCGCGGAGCAACTCATTCAGAGCCTCGCGGCTCCTTTCGAACCGCAGAAGTATCGCGATGAGTATATGGAAAACGTCCGGGGCATGATCGACGCCAAGCTCAAGGGACAGGAAGTGACCCAGGCGGCGCAGCCGCACATGGCTCCGGTGATCGACTTGATGGAGGCTCTCAAAAAGAGCTTGGCGGAAAAACAGGCTCCTGCTGCTACTTCGGCGGCGCCGGTGGGGAAAAAGCCGCCGACTCGCGCTTTGCAGCCAGTTGCAGTGGTTCAGAAGAAGGCGGGAAAAAAGGCCGCCGGCTAATTCCCAATGGGTGCAATGGACAGATTCAGCCCGGAAGACGTGCAGCGGATCGTGGGTCTGACCGGGAAGCAGTTGGATTACTGGGACCACTTGCGCCTCGTTTCTCCCCGAAAAGAAGAAGGAAGCCGCTTTTACGATTTCCGCGATCTGATTGGCCTGCGCACGGTCAAGCAATTGGTCGAAGAAGGAGTGCCTGCCAGCCGATTGCGACACGCTTTGGCGGCGCTTCGCGAAAAGCTCTCTCACGCGCAGGCGCCGCTCGCGGAGCTTCGGATTATCTCGGATGGAAAAGATATCCTTGTAGAGCATGGCGGCGCCCGCCTAGAGCCGCTCTCGGGGCAGTTTGCATTGAACTTTGAGACCAGCGAACTGCGCGAACGAGTGCGCGTGATCGCCAAGCCGGGGCCGAGTGCCGACGAGTGGCTTGCCTCCGCCCTCGAGTATGACTCGGCAGACGAGACCAGGGCCGAAGCGATCGATGCGTACGATCATGCTTTGTGCATTGATCCTCAGAAGCTCGACGCCTTACTCAACTGTGGCACACTCTTCTATGAAGAAGGAAACCTCAAGAGAGCAGGGGATTACTTTGAGCGCGCCCTGCAAGCGGATCCCGAGAACGCTTTGGCGCACTTCAATCTAGGAAGCGTATTGGAAGAAGTGGGAAGGCTAGAAGCAGCACGGCTGCACCTGCGCCACGCGGTTCGGCTCGATCCAAGCTATCCGGACGCGCACTATAACCTGGCGTTTGTCTGCGAAAAGCTGGGCGCGCACAACGAAGCGCAACGACATTGGGAAACCTACATCAAGCTGGATCCCGCGAGCCCCTGGTGCGGTTACGCGCGTCAGCGCCTCGCATCCTCCAAGATAGGGAAGTCGGTCGGCAGATCGTGAGCGGACTGCGCTTGAACGCCATCAGCCGCTACCAGACGGCCTTAGCAAAACAATGAAAGGTGTCGGAAGCAATGTGCAGGAACATCAAACCCCTTTTCAACTTTGATCCTCCGGTTACGAAAGAAGAGGTGCAAGCTGCTTCGCTACAGTTCGTAAGAAAGATCACCGGTTTTAACAAGCCGTCGCAGGCAAACGAAGCCGCGTTTTTGGCGGCGGTGGATGAAATCGCCGGCGTGTCAGGTCGTTTGATTCGCTCGCTTGAAACAACTGCTCCGCCGAAGAATCGCGAGGAAGTCGCGGCAAAAGCCAAAGCCCGAGCGGCAGAGAGATTTGACGATTGAGGTTGTCGGGTCGCACCCAGTCGGTCGGAGACGACGTCAGGCAGCATTGCTAGGAAATTCGCTCAGCCTATTTTTTAACAAAGGTCTGAAATTCACTTACAACTCGCGCAGGTAATTCGCCGAGAGTCTTCTTGGTGAGCAGGTCGTGGCCCGCGCCTTCGACTTCAAGGAGGACGTGCCCAGCCGGGATAATCTCGATAGCGGATTTCATTTCCAGAATCGTGCCGAAGGGATCGCGCGTACCGTGAACGAAGAACGAGGGCGTTTCTAGCTTCGGGAAATGACTGGTGCGGAGTTGCGCGGGCTTTCGCGGAGGATGCAGCGGATACGAGAGAAGCAGCAAGCCGTCGACTAACTGAGAATCCTCCGAGACGAGGATAGTAGATTGCCGTCCGCCGTACGAATGGCCGCCCAGAAACATAGGTCCGCGTGCTCTCTCTTTCATGAGCGCAACGGCTCGCCGCAAACCCTCGCGGTCCCTGGCGGCGCTGCCGGGCTGAGGTGGCCCGGTCGGGCGCTCGGAGCGGAACGGCAAGTCAAAACGCAGCGCGGTGAAACCAGCCGCGGCAAAAGCGTCCGACATCTCGATCAGCAATTTGGATTGGCAGTTTGCGCCCGCGCCATGTGTGAGCACAATTGCTCCGCGACTCGGCTGTGAAGGCACATGCATGAAGCCGCGAACGGGAGGATCAGCGAGATCGACAAGCGGCGTAGACATCGGTTGTAGGATCGAAGGCCCGGTCCGTAGCAGGCGGCGGATTTAGGGGCGAAGAAAGTCCCAAGCAATGACAAAGTTGTTTTTGGCGTTTCTAGTTTCCACCAAGTTACGGGCAGGTGGTCCCGGCATGCCTTCGGGCCGCGACAGCTTCCGTCGAAACCGTGTCGCCCCTGCCCTTATTATAGCACCCAGAAGGCTTGGGCATTGGCAGCGCTCGGGCGATGATGACAGAAGGGGGTGGGCGCTCGGCTGGGCAGCAAAGCAGGCACAGGCCTGGCTCTGGGTTGGGCCTAAGCAACGATTGGGCACATAGGTACTGCTGGGCGGTTGACTCCCGGCAGGTAGCCTTCCAAAATCACAAAACGGGGTATTGCGCCTGTCTTGAATAGGCGAAACGACCGGTCAAGAGCATTTGTTATAGGGCGGACACCCCAGAAACCAGGAATGCCACAAGAGCCAACTGCCGTGGAACAAGCCGTATCGCGCGCCTTGCGTGAGAACCTCGAACGGATTCAGCGAAACGCCGACGAGCTGCACCAGGCCGTGGGCGATATCGTGGCTGCTTGCGCGAGTACCAAGCCGACGAATGCGCTGCCGTCAATGTTGCGGGCGCAGACTTCGGCTGCGTCGTTGTCAGCGGCGCTGGAAGTATTGTCGCGGTTCGTGACGATGGCTGTTCAGCCGGGGCAGCAGCGATCTGGGCTGGAAGCGCAAATCACGCATCTAATCAGTACGGCTGCGGCCGAGCCTGCAGCGGAGCCGCTGCGTCCGCACCCGGCAGTGCCAACGCCGATGGCACAGGCTCCGGCACAAGCAACCGTGAAAGCGCCGCCGCGGGTGGCACCGCCTGTTGCTGCGCCCGCCGCCCCACATATCGAACCGGAACCCTTGATCGAGCTGGAAACCGAGGCAGAAGCGATCGAGTTAATCGAACCCCAGGCGCCGCCAGTTTCTACGGAAGCTGAATTCGAGAGCGATTTTGACGTCAACCAGTTAACGCCGGAAGAACAAGAATTGCACAGGCGGGCAAATCGGGTGGCGAAAGTTTCGATGCAAGATATTAAGATGCTTAGACCGGAGCAAGTGCGGCTCGGGCGCGAAAAAAAGGATCTTTGCATTCGATTGAAAGACGACATTGAAAAAGCTCATCGAGAATACGACCGGCGTTTCAAACCCATCATGGACCACCCAGTGGATTACTTTTATCGCTGGATGGTGGAAATCCTCGCGGAGGGCGATCCACACGCTCTCGGCGACTACCCGTACGCCACGCCCGCGCGGCATCGCTAAGACGGCGGCCTGGAATGCGACTACGGCACGTTCATGGGCCGCGGCGGCGCGAAGCGTTTGCGGAGTCGCGCTTATTTTGGCGCTAGTTGCTGGCGGTGCTTCGGAAACTTTTGCGTATTCTACGCAGAAGAAAAAGAAAAAAGTAAAAAAGCCGCCAGCGGTGCCTTGCCGCGTGGGTTGCAAACCCGATACAGCTGCTCAGGGGCTTGTGGCTGGCGACACTCCGGAAGATCAAGCGCTTCGAAAAGAACTCTCGGGACTGGCGCGCGAAGTTCATAACGCTACGCCGGGGGCCTACAACAGTCTTTCGGCGTTTGCGGCGAAAAATGCGGCGAACGTTTGGGGGGCGCGCGCGTCGCTGGCGCTCGGCTTCGAAGATCACTCGCAGAAGCACGACCAACAAGCCCTGGCGTGGTTTACGAAGGCGAGTGCCGACACGCTCTTGCGGGAGTATGTCCTTTACTGGACGGCGCAAGCGAAGCAAGGGCTGGGCCGCTCGAAAGAGGCGCTTGCCGATTTGGAGACGGTACAGCACGAATATCCGAACACGGCGATGAAGGAGCAATTGCTCGAGAGTCTTACACCGCTGGCGGTCGAGCAGGGCCGGGCGCAGGGCGCTATCGATGCCTTGAATTCTTATCCGGCCACGGGCAGCCGGCCCACGCTGCTACTCGAGAGGGCCCAGGCTTACCAGTCGTTGCATCAGCTGGACCGCGCCGCCAAGGATTACCAGGCGATTTTCTACAAGCATTCCCAGAGCGATGAAGCGAAAGTAGCCGATGGCGCACTGAAGAAAATCCTGCACGAGATGGGCAAAGAGTATCCGTATCCCGGCGTGGAAATGCAGCAGCAGCGGGCGCAGGCTTTCTACGACGCTCATAAATGGAAAGAAGCTAGGGCGGAATTCGAAAAGCTTTTGGGAATGCTCAACGATCCGCTGAATCCCAATCGCCAACTGGCCGAACTTCGCGTCGCGCAAGCGAAGGTGCAACAGAAGGGCTCCGCGAAACTTGTTGCATCGTTAAAGACGCCGGATTTCGAAGTCGATGCGGAACGTCTTTATGCGCTCTCACAGTTCTATCGCACCGAGAAGAAGTTCGACGAAATGTTTGCGGCCCTCGGTGAACTCACGCAAAAATACCCCCTGAGCAAGTGGAACGAAGAGGGCTTCATGGCGGCGGGGAATTATTATTGGGTGGGTCTCGACCGCACCAAGGCCGCTGGCTATTACCAGCGCGTGGTGGAGACTTTCCCGAGCGGAAGAAATGCGTTCAACGCGGAGTGGCGCGCCGCGTGGGTCGCTTATCTCAACCGGCACCCCGACGCGGAAGACAAGCTCAAGAGTTTCCTGGTGAAATATCCGGCCTCGGCCGACACGTCCGATGCGGTCTATTGGCTCGGCCGCATTGCCGAGCGCAACGCAAAAGTCGCAGAGGCGCGCAGCTACTACCTTAAGGACGTTGATCGCTTCCCGCAAACCTACTTTGGGCATGCCGCCGCGGCGCGCTTGAGCAAGCTGGAACCCGCCGATGGAGATCCGCCGGAGATTCTGGACAAAATTCCGCCCCCGCCGGCGCTGCGGTCCTTCGATGAACCGATTCCCGCCGCTGCCGCGGACCGCTGGGCTCGTGCGCAGGCGCTGCGTACGATCGCGTTCGATGCGAGCGCCGAGCTTGAGCTGAAGAACGCGTATTTCGCCACTTCCTCGCCGCGATTTTTGTATGAAGCCTCGCAGGCTGCCTTCGACCAGGGGCATTTTGCCGCGGGCATGGCTTACGGGCGCATCATCGTTCCCAATTTCGATGCGCGCAAAATCGACGATTTGCCGATCAACGTGTGGAAAGTCTTGTATCCGCTGCCGTACGAAGCGGTGATCCGGCGCGAAGCCGCCAAGAACAATTTCGACCCTCTCCTCGCAGCAGGGCTGATGCGCCAGGAATCGACGTTCCAGGCCGATGCGCTTTCGCCTACGAACGCGATCGGTCTTATGCAAGTGGAGCCTAAGACGGGGAAACTTCTTGCCAAACAGCTTCGTGTAAGCTTCTCGACCAAAAAACTTTTTGAACCCGACTACAACATCCGGCTTGGCATGCTCTACATCTCGAATTTAGTTCGTTTGACAGGCGCACCTGAGTACGCGCTGGCTGCGTTTGATGCCGGTGAAGACCGCATCGCCGCGTGGAAAGCGGAACGCAATTACGATGAGATCCCCGAACTAGTGGAATCCATTCCTTTCACCGAAACCCGCGATTACGTGCAAATCGTCTTGCGCAATTCCGAAGTCTACCGGATGATTTATGGTCAGTCGGGCGCGCCATCTTCATCGGCGGCCGGGCAGGCTGATAAGCTTTCGAGGGGCAATTCACGCGCGGCTCGATTGCACTGACAATCCAGATCATTTGGCAGGTTAAATGAATCCCTCCGAGTCCAGTATGGCGCAGGCAGCACGCCGCATGCTTTCCACGAAAGCGGAACAATTCACCGAATCCGTGATTCGCGAGATGACGCGGCTGGCGATGAAGCACGGCGCCGTCAATCTCTCGCAGGGCTTCCCCGATTTTGCGGCCCCCGCGGAAATCAAGGAAGCGGCACGGCAAGCTATCGCCGACGACATCAACCAATACGCGATAACCTGGGGCGCCAAACCGCTGCGCGACGCCATCGTCGAGAAATTTGAGCGGACGCAGGGCGTGCGCGTCGATCCCGAGCGCGAGATCACCATTTGCTGTGGCTCGACCGAAGCGATGATGTCCACGATGCTGGCCATCATTAATCCTGGCGACGAAATCGTCGTATTCGAGCCGTTCTACGAAAATTACGGCCCTGACGCGATTTTGAGCGGAGCCAAGCCTCGCTTCGTAAAGATGCGTCCTCCAGAAAACGAGAAGTCTGTCTGGACTTTTGATGAGAAGGAGTTGGCTGCAGCGTTTGGCCCGCACACCAAGGCCATCATCCTGAACACGCCGAACAATCCCACCGGAAAGGTTTTCACGCGCGCCGAACTTGAATTTATTCGCGACCTCTGCGTCCGTTGGAACGCCTTCTGCATCACCGACGAAATCTACGAACATATTCTCTACGACGGCACCGAACATATCTCGATGGCGCGCATCGACGGCATGCGCGACCGCACCATCGTGATCAACGGAATGTCCAAGACTTACAGCGTCACCGGCTGGCGTGTGGGCTGGGTCATCGCTCCGCCCGAACCGACTGCCGCAATTCGTAAGGTCCACGACTTTCTTACCGTCGGCGCCGCGGCGCCTTTGCAGCAGGCCGGCGCCATCGCACTGAAGTCGCCGCAGACTTACTACGACAAACTAGCGATGGACTACACCGTGCGGCGCGAGCGATTGCTCAAAATTCTCAGCGCCGCCGGGTTTACGGTTTACAAGCCGCTCGGCGCGTATTACATCATGACGGACATCGCGCACTTTGATTTCCCGTCGGACCAATATCCGGCGGGCTCGCGAGACGTCTCGTTCGCCAAATTCCTAGTAGAGAAAATCGGCGTCGCCGTAGTGCCTGGGTCCAGTTTTTATAATGACGCCAGCGATGGCGCGTCGCAGGTTAGATTCACTTTTTGCAAGAAGGAAAGTACGCTCGCAGCAGCCGAGGAACGGCTGTCCAAGTTGCGTGCGTAGGGGCTACTTCTCTAGAAAGTTGGCGAGGAGATCCCATCGGAAATCGATAAAGACTTTCAACAGCCATGCTCCGGAATCGAAACTCGATCCTTCAAAGTATCAAGGAATCTTATGCGCACCCTCACTCCGCTTGCGTTCATTTTACTTGCCAGCACGCTATCAGCTCAGGAAATCCAGCCTTCCCACGCGTTTGACTACGACCAAAATGCGCCGCTCGATATTCAGGAAGTCCTAGTCGAACACCGCGGAGACATTTCCGCCCACGATATCTCCTATGCTAGCCCTAA
This sequence comes from uncultured Acidobacteriota bacterium, assembly GCA_963833345.1. Classification (GTDB taxonomy): domain Bacteria; phylum Acidobacteriota; class Terriglobia; order Acidiferrales; family UBA7541; genus Acidiferrum. Next base: position 6,412,676 of record CAWHXI010000002.1, read on the forward strand.
GGGTGGACGTGTTCCCGCATATCTAGTTGTTCCGCCGGGGAAGGGGCCGTTCGCGGCCGTCCTTTGGGGGCATTGGTATTGGCCTAACTCAGAATTCTTCAACCGAAAGGAATTTCTCGATGAAGCGGTTGTACTAGCACAAGCGGGCGTTGTTTCACTTCTGACTACGGGTCCCGGAGCTCGCCCAGGACACGTGCAGGACCGAACGCCCTTGAATGAGCAACAGGTCACAGACCTCATCCAGGCCATCGTGGACTTGAGGCGCGGCGCCGATCTCCTGCTCGCACGCAAGGATGTGGATCCACAACGGCTCGCCTATGTGGGCCACAGCTACAATGCCACGGCAGGCGCCTTTTTGAGCGGTGTTGACAAGCGTTTCAAGGCCTTTGTTCTCATGGCTGGCGGACTATCGGACGACGGCGACTCAAAGTCGGAGGAATACAAGCAATATCGGCAGAAAATAGGACCCGAAAAATTTGACGCCTTTGCGGCCAAGTATGCGTGGCTAGATCCCGGCAAGTTCGTTTCGCGCGCGGCACCGGCCACTGTCTTTCTTCAATATGCCACGAAGGAAGACTTCCTGACGCCTGCGCGTGCTCACGAATATGAGGCTATCGTAAGCGAGCCGAAGAAGTTCAAGCTCTACGATGCGCCGCACGCCCTCAACGCCGAAGCGCGTCGCGATCGAATCGCCTTTCTCACCGAACAACTCAAACTCAAAGCACTTTCGCCGGCTCTAATTGGCAGTATCCCAGAACTGCCTCAACCCCCAGCACCGAATCCCTGAAAAATTCGCGATATCCCAGATCGTTCAAGCCGTCAGAGCAAAAGTAAGAAATAGGGTAGTTCTCAAAGACTACCGCGGATTGCTGCTGCTGGAGGGCGAAGACCTGTCCGGCACCTGGGAATTTTCTGGCGGATTCCTAAGATGGGTCGTCGAATGTCTGGAGAGCTCTAAACTCTATCTAAATCGGTGATACCTTCAGGTTCTCAAGTTATTTAAGGGGTAGGAGACTGACGGTCGGTTGCCCTGTGGTGGTTAGCCCCCTACCCCGCGAGTGGTCTTGTCTATATAGACGAGGGCAGCGCGATTTTAGTTTCCTGAATCTCCAAAAATATTTCTAGAATCCATCAGCCTTACAAATCAACGGTATCCAGGTACCTGGCGACTGCAGCCTTCCACTTAAACTTCTCCTGAATGGCGGCCTGGAGGGCTTGAGCAGCTTGCGGCTCGCCGTGCGTCAAATAAGTCTGCTTCGGAGGGGCAGGCAGACCGCTCAACCATCGCAAAAGTTCGCTTTTCCCGGCGTGAGCCGAGAATTGTCCCAGCTCCACGATTTCGGCGCTGACAGCCACCTGTTGGCCGAAGATGTTCAACATTTTTGCGCCTTCTTGCAGCGCGCGCCCGCGCGTCCCCTGGGCCTGGAAGCCTGCGAGGATCACGGCATTGCGTGCATCGGGTAGCCGGCGCGCCAGATGGTGAAGGACGCGGCCTCCCGAGGCCATCCCGCTCGCGGAGACGATAATGCATGGTGTCTGGACGTTATTGATGGCCTTCGATTCCTCCACCGAGCGCGTCAGATGAAATTGGTGGACGTCCAGCGGGTCACCTTTCCCGCCGGCATCGATGCGCGAATAGTCCAGGTCGTGGTCTTCCTTATATTTCAAGTACAGATCCGTGGCGCTCAGCGCCATGGGGCTGTCCACGTACACAGGTAGGCGCGGGATGCGTTGTTGATCCTCGAGCTGGCGCAAGTAGTACATGAACGTTTGCGTCCGCCCAATAGCAAAAGCGGGAATCACAATCGATCCACCGCGCTTCGCAACGCGATTAACTATCCCCGCTAATAGTTCTGCTGCATCGCCCGTCGCATGCTCGCGGTCGCCGTAAGTCGATTCGCAAAGCAACACGTCCGCCGTCGATGACGGCGTCACGGGATCATTCAAAATCGGCTGGTCATATCGGCCGATGTCCCCCGAAAACACCACCACAATCTTCTTCCCGTTTTCAGTGATGATTAGTTCCAGACTGGTCGAGCCCAGGATGTGCCCGGCATCAAACGCAGTGACATGAAACTCCGGGCTGATATCGAAAGCCCCGGTGCGCGGCACGGGTTTCAGCAGCTTCAGCACAGGATCCACTTCATCCGTCACGTAAAGCGGCTCGCGAACTTCGTGATTGTTGTGCTTCTCAGCCTTTGCGTGCAGTGCGTCTTCTTCCTGAAGATGCGCCGAATCCTTGAGCAGTAGCCCGGTGAGATCAATAGTCGCGGGATTGGCGAATATGGGACCCCGGTAGCCATCCTTTACGAGCACCGGCAGCCAACCGGTGTGATCCAGGTGCGCGTGCGTCAGCACCAGGTAGTCGATCGTCTTAGGATCAAGCGGGAGTGGCTTGAAGTTCCGGTCGCTGAGTTCCTGTGAACCCTGAAAAATTCCACAATCGACGAGCAGCTTCTTGCCCGCCGCCTCGACGAGATATTTCGAGCCGGTAACCGTTCCTGCCGCGCCAAGAAAAGTGAGCTTTGCCATGGGCCTCGCCGTTGTGTGTCGTGAATGCCGCGCTCCACCTTACCCCAAACCCCCGTCCTAAAACAAAACTCGTGGATTTGCCGGAGCACCACAAACAACAGGGGCGAACCGAATTGGCTCGCCCCGTATTACTCGTATTCACTTTCCGCAGAAGCGGAAGCTTGCGAAAGGGAAACTGACGAGTGGCAGACGTTCAATCCGCCGCGCTGGCTTGTTTCTTGGCAATGATCGTGTCGATGTTTAGCCCCAGTCCCTTCGCGACGCCGCCACCGTAAGCGGGATCCGCTTTGTAGAAGTGCTGAATCTGCAGCTCCTGAATCCGCTGCGGCACGCCATTGCCGAGGCTTGAGACGATGTTGTCAATCAGCCGCTGCTTGGCATCCGCTGGCATCAGGCGGAACAGATTTCCCGGTTGAGAGTAGTAGTCAGCGTCGCTACGGTGATCGTGCCTCGCCACCGTGCCGCTCACCATCTTCGGCCGCTCTGTGTATCTCTGGTCTTGAGTCGGCCCGCCGAAACTGTTCGGTTCGTAATTTGGTGCCGAGCCGCCATTGCCATCGAAACGCATCGCGCCATCCTTGTTATAGGTGTGGAACGGGCATTGCGGCTTGTTCACCGGCAGGGAATCGTAATTCACGCCAAGGCGATAGCGGTGTGCGTCCGGATAGGAAATCAATCGGGCTTGCAACATTTTGTCGGGCGAAAAGCCCATGCCGGGAACGACGTTTCTCGGTTCGAACGCCGCTTGCTCGACTTCCGCAAAATAATTCTCCGGATTTCGATTGAGCTCGAGTTCGCCAACTTCATGCAGCGGGTAGTCTTTGTGCGGCCAAACCTTTGTGAGATCGAACGGATTGAGGTGATACGTCTCCGCGTCTTTTTCCGGCATGATCTGCACGCTCACGCGCCATTTCGGAGAATTTCCATTCTTGATGGCGTGGAAGAGATCGCGCTGCGAATAGTCCGGATCCGCGCCTTCTAGCGCGCCGGCTTGCTCACGGAAGAAATTCTTGATCCCCTGCTTCGTCTTGAAGTGCCATTTCACGTAGAAAAGCTCGTTCTTCGCATTGATCAAGCTGAACGTGTGGCTGCTGAATCCGTCCATGTGACGGTAGCCGTCGGGAGTGCCGCGGTCGGAAAAGAGAATCGTTACCTGGTGCAGCGATTCCGGCGACAGCGACCAGAAATCCCACATCATTGTAGGCGATTTCAGGTTCGTCTCCGGATCGCGTTTCTGCGTGTGAATAAAATCACCGAATTTCAGCGGATCTCGGATGAAAAAGACCGGCGTGTTGTTACCCGTCATGTCCCAATTGCCTTCTTCGGTATAAAACTTCAATGCGAAGCCGCGCGGGTCGCGCGCCGTGTCCGCCGAACCTTTTTCTCCGCCCACAGTGGAGAAGCGGATAAACGTCGGCGTCTTTTTGCCCACAGTATTGAATAGCTTTGCTGTCGTGTACTTGGTGATCTCCGAACTCGTGCAGACAAAATGTCCGTGCGCGCCCGAACCTTTCGCGTGCACAACGCGCTCCGGAATGCGCTCCCGGTTGAAGTGCGCCATTTTTTCGAACAACAGGAAATCTTCAAAAACGACCGGTCCGCGCGGTCCCACCGTGAGCGAATTCTGATTGTCCCCCACCGGCCGGCCTGCGTCGGTCGTCATTATCTTTTTTTCTTCCGCCATGATTCCTCCTCAGTTCGCCTGCAGCGCCCGGCCTCGTGAGGCGGAATTCTGCAGGACACATACAAACTATGCGTCTTGCCGCTATACTTCCAATATATAGTTCGGATACGATGGATAGGCATAGCCTATGGAGCTTCATCAACTACGCTACTTCTGCGCCGTCGCCGAAGCCGGCTCTTTCAGCCGCGCCGCCGAGCAGTCCCACGTTTCGCAGCCGTCGCTTTCGCAGCAGATCATGAAACTCGAGGATGAACTCGGCGCGCGCCTCTTCGATCGCCTCGGCCGTTCCGTGCGCCTCACGGAAACAGGGCAGACCTTTCTTCCCCGAGCGCGTGCCGTCCTCCGCGAACTCGAAGCAGCACGCGGCGATGTCGTCGAACAAAAGGATTCCATTGGCGGCTCTGTTACGATCGGCGTAATCCCAACGGTGGCGCCTTACTTTCTTCCGCAGCGCCTCACGCGATTCTCGCGGAAATATCCGCAAGTCCGGCTCACGGTGGTCGAAGAAATCACTCCAGCCCTCCTCGACCTCTTGCGCGCCAGCAAGGCCGATCTCGCGATCCTTGCTCTGCCCATCCGCGGCCACGAATTCGAAACATTTCCTCTGCTAACGGAGCGCCTTTTTGCCGCATTGCCCCGGGGGCACAAGTTAGCCACGCGCCGCGCCCTCTCTTTGAAAGACCTGCGCTCCCAGCCCTTTTTGCTGCTGCGCGATGGCCACTGCTTCCGCGATACGGCCGTCGCAGCGTGCGACCGAGCCCGCTTGCACCCGCAAATTATTTTTGAGAGCGGCCAGTTCAGCAGCCTTCTCAGCATGGTGGGAGCGGGTATGGGCGTCTCCATCGTTCCGGAAATGGCCATCGACAAAAAGTCGCGGTGCCGCTTCGTGCGCATTGACGATCCCGTTGCCACACGCACGATCGGCGCCGTCGTCCTCCGCGGCCGTTCTTTGTCCCGCGCGCATCACGCGTTTCTCTCTCACCTGCGCGCTTCGCTAGCTCCGCGCCCTTCCTGATGCACACCTCAACCGTTCCTCCGGTCAGTGCTCTTCCAGAAATGACAGATCAATTTTTGAAGGGGACCTGGCGCGCGGCATTTATGTTTTATAGGCTTTGTGCCCGGCTAGCGTTTTTCCACGGAAATCGTCATGTCGTGAAAGTTCAGCGTCAACGCCGCTTTATAAAACAATTCCAGCCCTACGGTAGCGTCGAACAATCCATCCGGCTCATGCACGTCCTGGGTAGGGAAGTAGACTAATGGCGCGGGGCCGCTCAAAGTCAAGCCGCTAAAGGTTTCCTTTTCCGCGGGAGCCTCTTTCATTTTCACTCCGCCGTCCGTGAAAGGAAAATCTCGTGATTTCGTCGTCTTTGCCGCCTCCGCAAGCTGCAACTTTTCTATCGAGGCCGTATAGACAAGCAGGGTCCCGCTGTACATCGTGTCAATCTGCGCCGACACTTTCTTTCCATTGATTTCAAATCCATCGGCCACCACGATAGGCGGTCCTTCTTTTCCGAATTTGACCAGCGAGATTTTGCCACACGCTCCCGTGCAATCGGCGGGCGCCGTCAGCACCTCCGAAATTCGCACTTTGCGTCCCACGAAATCGATTTGCAGGATGCGATCCTTAAAAGCGGTGTACGCCAGCGTCCCGTCGACGTGCGGCACCTGGTTCTGCGAGATCATGTCCGAGAGAACCATCGCCAAAGTTCCCACATTCGCAAGCTTTACGTTCCCAACGCTGATAGAGGGAATCACCGTCTGGTACATCCCCGGGGGCGCTCCCGCTGGCAACGGCGCTGTCGGTTTCAACCCGGCCGCTTCCGCATAAGGCGTATCCAGAACAGAGTCTACGTTTCCGGTATCAATTCCCATCTTCAAGTTAGGACCGTTCCCTATCCGCGCTTCAACGCACGGCATGCCATCGCAATCCAGCAACGGTACCTCGGCCGCAAATTTCCGGCCTCCCGCGCTCTGTGCGTGCGCATCTGTTACGCACAATGCTGCAAGCACAGCGAAACAGAAGATGGACAACAATTTTCGGAGCATGGGCATCAGCGGTCCTCGCGGGCGAGAATCTGGATTTGTAGCCATTTGAATTTCAGCTGTTTGCATGTGCAATTATAAGCTTACAAGGAAAACGGCCAGCGAACGAGTCAGACGAAGGTTTTTTGGTGGAGCCGATGGGATTCGAACCCACGACCTCCTCGATGCCATCGAGGCGCGCTCCCAACTGCGCCACGGCCCCACCGGGGAATACTTCAAAAGTTTATCACACCCCGCCGGGAACCTAACCGCCTCTTGTGCATCACAATATTCAGAAGTCGGATGCCGCATCCTTCTGGACGAGAAGCAACCCCGGCGTTATTCTGAAGCTCCTAAGTCTCAGGCTACTGCACAGATGGAAAGGAATTGGGAAGAAATGCAGCAAATCATCCGGAAACCAAACAAGACATCCTTGACGCGGGCCATGATTGCGCTCGCGATTATTTCAGCCGCGCTGTTCCTGTCGCTTCCGCTTGCCGCCCAGCAGACCGGCCCATTGCCGCCGCCCCCGAGCTACTCCGCGCCGACCCCGACGCCCTTGCCGCAACCGCGCTCGAACCCAGCAACCGCGCCTCATCAGACGACCACCGAGTCCCCTCTTACAACCGATCCTCCCAAGATTCCCACCGATCAGATTATTCAAAAGTTCGCCGAGCGCGAGCTCGAGTTCAAAAAAGAGCGCGATAATTACACCTACACACAAACTTTTGTGATTCAAACCATTGACGAATATTCGGGACGCCCCGACGGTGAGTATCGCATGACCAGCGACATCGTTTTCACTCCTGCCGGCAAGCGCACTGAGCATGTCACCGACGCCCCCGCCCCGTCGCTCCAGCGTATCCAGATGTCACAACAGGATTTCGACGACCTCGAGCATGTGCAACCGTTCGTCCTTACCAGCGACGAAGTTCAGAAATACGATGTCAAATACGCCGGTCAGCAGCAGCTTGACGAAATCAATGCCTACGTCTTCGACGTTGCGCCGAAAAAAATGGAAAAAAATCAACGCTACTTCCAGGGCCGCATCTGGGTCGACGAAAAAGACTTTGGCATCGTCAAAACCGACGGCAAAGCCGTGCCCGACATCAAGAAGCATGGCCAGGAGAACGTCTTCCCGCGCTTCGAGACTTTCCGCGAAAACATCGAGGGCAATTACTGGTTTCCGACCTATACGCACTCCGAGGACACACTGCAATTCAGCAGCGGCGGTGTCCGCATTCGGATGACCGTCCGTTACGAGAATTACAAACGCTTCGGATCCACGATCAAGATCGGCCCGGCCACCGAGGTCCCCAAGGAAAAGCCGTAGCGCTTTCCTGCAAATGGGTTCCTGAAAATGGGGTGACGAAAGCCCCGCAGGTGTTGTCTACTTACCGGGAGGGCCCGTCCGTTTGCTCCCAGCCCGCACAATCGCGAAGCGCATCCTAATCGGTCTCGTCTTGGTCGTTGCGATTGTTTACGCCTGCGACTTCGCATACGTTCGCGTGCGCATGATGCATGCGAAACCCGGCGACCCATTCGAAACAATCACGTCGCTTCGCATCCTCGCCATCGGCGAAAAGGGCGGCAAGACAGAATATGACGTCGATCCAGTGCAGCCCCAGCAAACCGGCGTGTGCGTCCACTCCTTGTTTCCGCACAACGGCGATCTTCCGTGCTGGTATCTCAAGAAAAAATTCGCGCAGCCCATTCCTATGGTCATTTTTCCTTTTGTAAAGAGTGGAAGTTGACCAGCGAGTCTCGACGGGCCGCAATCTCTTCTCGTTATCGCGATCTTCGGCTTGCAGTTACTCACGCTCCACAAAGCTGTCCTGCGGCTTGGCAGCATCCGCGGATTGCAATAACATAGTCCTCAGGTCCAGATAGGTTTTTTCTCGTTGTCGTTCAACGAAGGCTCGTCACGAGCCATTTCTTTCGTGCGAAGTGGAGAGCGATGCGCCCAGGTCACAGAGTTCGTCTTGCCCTGTATTTGTTTGCCGGTGCTGCCATGTTCCTGATGGTTCGCTCGGCCGTCGCGCATGCCATCCTTTTGGAATCGAGTCCATCGATCAATACCACCGTCGTCGGCCCCGCCATCCCCGTCAAGCTGCGTTTCAATGTTCGCATCGACGCGACTCGTTCCCGCCTGACGCTCGTCAGGCCCGACGCCTCCACGCAATCTCTGGCGATCACCAAAGACGCCCCCGCGGACACCCTGGCATCGCAAGCCGAAGGTTTGTGGCCAGGCGAATACCGCATCCGCTGGCAAGTCTTGGCTTCCGACGGCCACATCACCCGGGGCGAAATCCCCTTTCAAGTCTCGCGGCCCTAAAACTCATTCATGGCCCGGCTCCTACAAATCTTCGGCTTTCTTTCTGTCCTCTTCCGCGGCGGTACGCTGAGCTTTGAATCGCTCACCATCGGCGGCATCGTCTTTCTGAACTTCGTGGCGCGCGCCGCAAACTCGCAATCCGAAGCCGTCAACCAAGCCTGCCTCCGCTGGATTCGCCGCGCAGCAGTAGCGTTGGCCGTCATGCAAATGGCGTACATTCTTGCGAGCACTTTGATCCTTATGCAGTCCGCGGACATGACCATCAGCGACGTCAGCGGCGCGAATTTCGTCCTCGCCGGCATTCTCGCCATTGCCTCGGCATTGACCATCGCCGTTCTCTCCGGCGCTCAGCCTAGAAAAAATTACGCCTTCCTCCTTCTTCCAGCCACCCTCATCCTCGTCTCATCTGTGATGACCAGCCATGCCATGGCCCGCCTCGATTACCGTTTTCCACTCGCCGTCATCACAGCGCTCCATCAAGGCGCCACAGCCACTTGGCTAGGCGGCCTCTTCTATCTCTTGATCGCCATTCCGCGCTCTCCGGATAACCAGTTCGCGCGCCAACTCATCGCTCGTTTTTCAAAACTCGCATTGATAAGCGTGGCCGTCCTGGCCGCCGCGGGATTCACGCTGAGCCTCGCCTACGTAGGCTCCATCCCCGCCATCTACGGCACTTCCTACGGCATCATGGTTGCCACAAAGGTCGTCCTCTTCTGCACCCTCTTGCTTCTCGGTGCACTGAACTTTCAAATCGCCCGCTCGCCCTCCGGCGGCGCCGTAATCGCCAGCCTAAAACGCTTCGGCGAAGCCGAACTCGGCATCGGCATCACCGTGATTCTCACCGCCGCCTCGCTAACATCACTTCCGCCAGCAACGGATCTAAAAACAGACCGCGTCTCCACCCAGGAAATTGCAGCTCGTTTGTCGCCGCAAATCCCGCGCCTCGCTAGCCCGGCCATCCAGGACCTCCCCGAAGACATCTACGCCGCCGAAGTGAAAGCCTTCGACGCAGGTACGCTCTCGTCCGCCTCGTTCGTGCCCGGCCAAGCCGGAACGCGCCCAAACACGCCCGCGGAAAAATCCTGGTCGGAGTACAACCATCATTGGGCGGGCTTGATCGTTCTGGCCATCGGCCTCCTCGCTTTTCTCGCACAGACAAAGCTCTTCCCGTGGGCCCGAAATTGGCCGCTCCTCTTTCTTGGGCTCTCCCTGTTTCTTTTCTTAAGAAGCGATCCCGAGACGTGGCCTCTCGGCCCCAATGGTTTTTGGGTCACTCTCCAGGATCCAGAAGTCCTTCTTCACCGCATCTTTGCACTGCTCGTCATCGCCCTCGCGATCTTCGAATGGCGCGTGCAAACTGGCCGCGTCGCCACGGAAGGCGCTCGCCTAATTTTCCCGGCGCTCGTTGCCGTTGCCAGCGCGTTGCTGCTCACTCACTCGCACAGTCTCGGCAACATAAAAGAAGAAGTTCTCGCCGAGTTGAGTCACGCTCCTCTCGCGGTCTTGGGAGTCGTGGCTGGCTGGTCGCGCTGGCTTGAGCTTCGTCTGCCTGCAGAAAACAGAGTGCGAGACAGAATGGCGTGGCTCTGGCCCACTTGCCTCGTTCTTATCGGTCTTCTTCTTTTGAATTACCGCGAAATGTAGTTGTCTGCCGGTGTTTCGAATCGATGCGGGTCTTCGTTCAAACGCTCAATTGCGCCTCTTCCTTTCGAAACTCGCTTTCCCACCGCGCCACCACCACGCACGCCAAACAATTCCCTAGCACATTCACCGCGGTCCGCCCCATATCCATCAACTGGTCGATCCCAAACAGCAAAAACAAAGGCTCCGTCGGCAAGTGAAACGAAGTCGCCGTAGCCAGAACGATCACCAGCGACGCCCTCGCCACGCCAGCGGTCCCCTTGCTGCTGATCAGCAAAGTCAGCATCATCACGGTCTGTTGTCCAATCGTCAGATGAATCCCCGCCGCCTGCGCCACAAAGATGAGCGCCAATGCCTGATAGAGACTCGATCCTCCCAAATTGAAGCTGTAGCCGGTAGGCAGCACGAACGCCACCGTCTCGCGCGGCACTCCGAATGCTTCCATCTCTTCCATCGCGCGCGGCAAAGCCGCTTCGGAACTTGCCGTCGCAAACGCAATCGTCACCGGTTCGGTAACCGCTCGCAAAAATTCCTTCAGCGGCGTCTTCACCAGCAAAGCAATCGGCAACAAAACGCCCACAATGAAAACAATCAGCGCTACATACATCGTCGCCAGCAACTTCAAAAGCGGCAAAAGCACTCCCAGCCCCAAATGTCCCACGGTGTAAGCAATCGCCCCAAACACCCCTATCGGCGCCGCGTACATCACCAGATTCGTAAACTTGAACATCGTCTCCGAAAGGCTCTCCGCAAACGCCAGCATCGGCCGCCGCTTCGCCTCCGGCACCAAAGCCAGCGCCATCGCGAACAAAATGCTGAAGACCACGACTTGCAAAACCTGGCCCTCAGCCACCGATTTCGCAATGTTCTCCGGGAAAATATCCGTAATGAGTTGCGCTGCCGTGTGCGGCACAGCGTTCAACTGGGCGGCCCCCGCCACCGGCGGCAGATGTACACCCTCGCCCGCACGGCTGATATTGATGGCCGCAAATCCAATCACCAGCGTAATCACCGAAACAATCTCAAAATAAATGAGCGACTTGATACCCAGCCGCCCCACCTTCTTCAAATCCGCGTGCCCCGCAATCCCCACCACCAGCGTGCCAAATAAAAGCGGCGCAATAATCACCTTGATCAACCGCAGAAAAATCGTCCCCAGAAACTGCACTTTCTCCGCCGCCGACGGCCAGTCGTGCCCCAACTCCGCCCCCGCCGCCAGCCCCACCAATATCCATGCCGTCAGCGACCGCCTCACACCCGCATACCCAGCAAGCAATGCAATCGCCACCCACCGCAAGATCACCGGCACGAGCGCAGGCAGCGACACCACGTTCCAGCTCTCCAACAGCGACGCGGCAATCGCCACCGTCGCAGCAACAATCAGCGCCCACAAAAGTTTGTTCTTCATCGTCCTCAATCTAACTCACTCATTGGCCGCGAACGGTATTCTGGATACGCCACGCTGTCAATCCCTCATCGCCTTGAATCTGCCTGCAAACTCGCAGGATACTATCCCCATGTATAACCGCTCCGTTCCGACTTCTACGATTCTCGCGCATCTTATATACAGCGACGTAGCTGCTGCCTGTGACTGGCTCACGCGCGTCTTCGGCTTTACCGAGTATTACCGCTATGGTCAGCCGCTTAGCGGCATCCAGCTGTACCTCGGCGACGCACATATCATGTTGACCGGTCCTCGCCAGGGCAGCACCGAAACCCCAGCGAAGCTCGGATACGGAACGCAAATGCTCACGATCATCGTTCCCGATGTCCACGCGCACTACGCCAGCACCAAACGCCACGGCGCTACGATTTGGGAAGAGCTTCAAGAAACCGTCTACGGAGAAAAGCAATACGGCGTCGCGGACCTCGAAGGTCATCGGTGGCTGTTTTCGCAGCACGCTCGCGACGTAGACCCCGAGTCGTGGGGAGCAACAGTCGTCTCGCATCCACGCGCGACGTGAATAGCCACAGACTCAGGCAACCCCTCGGCAATTCCGCGATTCTGAGTGCCATAACGGCTGTCCCTTGGAGTCTGTCGCAAGCGAGCTTCGGGCCAGGGAATTGCGCGACTGGTGCGTCGCCACCCCTAGAACGCTTTGCGTGCGAGGTGTCCTTATGCGTCGCGTGTGCTGGACGATTCTTCCTGTTCTTTTCTTCTTCGGATTCCTAACTTCCAAACCTGCCGTTGCGCAGGATCAAACGCCGACCCAGAACCCGCCGCCCAAACCGCAAAGCGCGAAAGACCGCAGACAGCGAGCGCGCAAGCTAGCCAAGGAAAGCGCTCCCTACAACACCTGGCTCACCGAAGAAGTCGTCTACATCATCACCAAGGAAGAAGCCGACGCCTTCCTCCGCCTCACCAACAACGAAGAGCGCGAGCAGTACATCGAGGAATTCTGGCGCCGCCGCAATCCCGATCCCGATTCTCCCGAAAACTCCTACCGCGAAGAACACTACCGCCGCATCGCCTATGCCAACGAGCATTTTTCATCGGGTATCCCGGGCTGGAAAACCGATCGCGGCCACATCTACATCCTCTGGGGAGCGCCCGACGAAATCGATTCGCACCCCGCCGGCGGCACCTATGACCGTCCGCCCGAGCAAGGCGGAGGAACGACCACAACCTATCCCTGGGAACTCTGGCGCTACCGCCACCTCGAAGACATCGGCGAAAACATCGAAATCGAATTCGTCGACCCCAGCGGCTCCGGCGAATATCACATCACCATGGACCCCGGCGAAAAGGACGCGCTAGCAAAAGTCTCCGGCGCCGGCCTCAGCACCTGCGAACAACTCGGCCTTTGCTCCAAAGCCCAGCGATTCACCAACACCAACGGCACCACGCTCCCCGTGCCCATGGGAGGCCTCTCCGCCGGTATGGATGAGTTCGAAAATCTCGACCGCTATTTCAAGGTCCAGCGCCCGCCCGAGCATTTCAAAGACCTCGCCGCCATGGTCAGCGTCCAAATCCTCCGCAACCAAATTCACATGGACTACCGCATTAATTTTCTTCGCGTCACACACGATTCCGTCCTCGTCCCCATCACTCTTCAAGTCGCCAATCGCGACCTCAGCTTCAAAGGCAAAGACGGCGTCCAATCCGCCGTCCTCAATCTCTACGGTCGCATCACCACGCTCAGCGGCCGCGTCGTCGACACCTTTGAGCAAGTAATCTCCACCGATCTGCCAGATTCTCTTTTTCAGTCCTCCGTCAACCTGTCTTCCATCTATCAAAGGTCTGTCCCCCTGCGCTCGGGCCTCTATCGCCTCGACGTCGTCCTCAAAGACGCGCAAAGCGGCAACGTGGGCACCATCGACGCGGCCCTCCGCGTCCCGCTCTACGAAGAAGAATCGTTAGATGCCAGCTCGCTAATCCTAGCCGACCAAATCCGCCCCGTCCCCACGACACAAGTCGGCCAAGGCTCCTTCATCCTCGACTCTTACAAAGTCCGCCTCCGCATCAACCCCGAATTCGCCCCCGCCGACAAAATGGGCATCTTCCTCCAGCTCTACAACCTCAAGCTCGACCCGCAATCCCACAAAACAAACGTCTCCGTCGCCTATCGCATCCTGAAAGACCACCAGCAAGTCTGGAAACAGGACGAATCCTCCGAGCAGCTCAATCAAGCGCGCGAACAAATCACCCTCGAGCGCAACCTCCCCCTCTCCTCCCTTGAGCCAGGCCACTACACCCTGGAAATTTACGTCCTCGATCTCCTCACCAACCAAACCGTAACCCGCACCGCCGACTTCACGATCAAGCCCTCGCCCACGCCCAAACCGATTGCGTGACCCAATCTCGCCTCTCATTGAGTTACAGATTCCATCCTGGCTGTAACCGGAAGTGGAATTCACTCGTCATAGCACTAAAGGCAGACGAATTTGCGCGCGGTTTTTTCTGACGAGCACGCACTCAGCTTGTATGTGACTCCGACGGAGCAGAGCTTGCGGCGTCCAAGGGTATCGTACTGATCCTGGATTGACGGGAGCAAATGAACACAAGAAAAATCCACGGGAGGATAACTTGGGGCCGGCTTGCCGGACTCACGGCGGTCCCATCGTGCTTATTTCTGTTGCAACTTGCGGGACAGATTCCGTTCGCGCAAGTGCCCGCAACAGACGCGGGCCAGCAACCTGGACCGTCGGTCAAAGTGGAGTCGCGCCTCGCTTTGGTCGATGCGGTTGTGACCGACAAGAAGGGGAATTACGTTCATGACCTGACTCAGAACGATTTCAAATTGTACGAGGACAACAAGGAACAGAAGGTGGCAAGTTTCTCCTTCGGCTCGGATACGACAATCCAGGCCTCGGGGCAGAAGAGGTATTTAATCCTTTTCTTTGACAATTCGACGATGTCTGTCGTGGACAACATGCAGGCGAGAGCCGCCGCGAGGAAGTTCATCGATGCCAACGCGGGGCCCGATCGGCTGATGGCCGTGGCAGATTTCAGCGTGAATTTGCGCGTTCTCCAGAGTTTTACTGCGAACGCGGACCTCCTGCGCGCTGCGGCTGCCGGAGTGAACAGTTCCTCGGCTGAGCCCAACGCCCAGGCAGCCTCGACTGGACTCTCGCCGGGGTCGGGTTCAACGGCAGCTTCTTCTCCACTTTCTGGGAAGTTGGAGGCGCAGGGCCGGTTTGGCGAGAGGAACATGCTGCTCGCTTTGCGCACGTTGGCCAAAAATCTAAGCGGCTTCCCAGGACGAAAAATGGTTGTGCTGTTTTCTGCGGGCTTCCCGCTGAGTCCCGAAACCGTGTTTGACGTGGGAGAGACTATTTCTGATTGTAACAAAGCGAATGTGGCGGTCTACGTGTTAGATGCGCGCGCGTTACTGGCCGCTCCTCCGGGCGGAACCTCCCTGTTGCAGCCTCGAGAAGAAGACAGGCGCGCGGTCGCTCGGCGGTCCGAAAGTATAAACGTTTATGGGGGAGCCCGATTGGTGTTGGCGTCCTTCGGGGCTGGGATGCTTGCGCCGCAACGTCCTGGTGGCGGTGGCACAGGGGGCGGCACGGGCGGAGGCACAGGCAGCGGACCCGATTGGAACGCCATCCAAGCCGCCGCTCTTGCGGCCCGTACGCCGCCGCCGACCATCATTCCATCTTTTCCTCCCTCCGTGTCGATAAATCAGCAGGTCCTGGCGATGCTCGCGGGCGGAACTGGCGGCTTCACAATTTTCAACACCAACGATTTGTTGGGAGGCCTCGAAAAGGTCCAGCGCGAGCGGGACGAGTTTTATATCCTTGGCTACGTACCGCACCAGACGCCCGAGGGAAGTTGCCACACTCTGAAAGTAGTGACGAGCCGCGGCGGACTGAACGTCAGGTCCCGGAGCGGCTATTGCAACACGAAGCCGGCAACCATCTTGAACGCTACGCCGGCGGAGAAGTTGCTCGAAGCGCGAGCCACGGGTACGCAGGCGGGAACGATGCGCGGTTCCTTCCAGGTGCCGTACTTCTATACCGCACCCAACATGGCCCGGGTAAACCTGACAATGGAAGTTCCCTCGAACACCATTCAGTTCAAGAGCGAAAACGGAAAGTACCGCGCCACCCTGAATGTGCTTGGAATCGCCTCGAAGCCGGACGGCAGCGTCGGAGCGCGCTTCAGCGATACGGTCAATCTTGCTCTCGAAAAAGACGAGCTGGCGGAATTCACGAAGCAGCCGTATGTCTATCAGAACCAGTTCGACTCCGAAGCGGGCAGCTACAAACTGACTGTCGTGGTCAGTTCCGGCAATGACGCCTTCGGGAAATACGAATCGCCTCTACAAATCGATCCCTACGATGGCAATCAGCTCGCTCTCGGAGGCGTCGTGCTCAGCAATTCCACGCAACGCCTCGCGGATATTCCGACTGACGTAGATTCCGTCATGGCCGAAGACCGCACGGCGCTGGTGGTGAAGGGAAAGCAGATTAACCCCTCGGCCTCGAACCGGTTCAAGAAGACCGACAGCGTCGCGCTGTACACGGAAGTCTACGAACCGCTCCTCGCGTCCGCCGACGCTCCTCAGCTTGCCGCCGGTTACACAATCATTGAGCGTTTCAGCGGGACTGCGATTTACACCACTGGCGCCGCGTCTCTCGACGGTTTCATTCAGAAGGGCAACCCGAAGGTCCCCGTGGCGATGAGCGTTAGAGTGAAGGACTTGGCCCCCGGGAGTTACCGTCTTGTGATGATGGCGGTAGACGGGGCAGGCCACCATGCCACGAATCGCGTCATCGATTTTGACATTACAGAATGATGTTGTGAGAGATATGTAGCCGGAGATCCTCGCGGCCCGATTAGCCTCACCTTGTCGCGACTAGAACTCACGACAGCAGCACGTGGGGCGCCCGGCTGGGCACCGCGCACGCCGGCTCTGCGTGTGCGAGTTTAGATCTCCCTGCAAGTCTCCCCTGCCTGTTGTCCTGGATCCGTGGATCACATATCCTGTCGGCCTCAACTCAATGAATTCGGGGGAGATATGAAAAGAAAAGCAACAGGGCTGTTTGCGATATTCCTTGTAGCTTCGCTCGTGACAAGCCTCCACTCGTTGAAGGCCGCCTCCAACACCGCCGACTACAAGTTAGTGCAGAAGCTCACCCTCGGCGGAGAAGGCGGCTGGGATTATTTTGACGTTGATCCAGCCACCGGGCACGTCTTCATCCCGCGTGGCGAGCGCATCATGGTCCTGGACTCCAGCGGAAAGCAGGTTGCGGACATCGGCGGCGTGCATGGCACTCACGCCATCGTCTTCGCTCCCGAACTCAAGCGCGCATTCCTCAGCGCGGAGGCTTCGGTAGCCGTTCTCGACATGGAAAAGATGCAGGTCCTTCCCGCCTTCGATCTAAAGGGCAAGGATCCAGACGCCATCCTCTACGATGCCTCCGTCAAACGAGTTTTCACTTTCAATGGTGGCGGCACCAAAGACGCAACGGCAATCGATGCCACCACAGGCGAGGTTGTGGGCAGCATTCCTCTCGGTGGCAAGCCAGAGACGGCACAGGCAGATGGCGACGGGCACATCTATGCAAACGTAGAGGACAAAGATCAGATCGTTGCCTTCGATTCGAAAACTCTAAAAGTGCTGCACACCTGGCCCACAGCTCCCTGCAAGGACCCGGCCGGAATGGCGATCGATGTCGCGCACAAGCGGCTCTTCGTTGGTTGCCGCAATCAGTTGATGGCTATGGTCGATTACACCAATGGAAAAGTTGTTGCGACCGTCCCAATCGGCAAGGGTGTGGATGCGAATCGCTTCGATCCGGCAACGGGACTGGCGTTTGCCTCCTGCGGTGATGGGTCGATCACGGTAGCCCACGAAGACTCGCCCGACAAATACACCGTGGTCCAGACCATCTCAACGCAGCGCGGGGCGCGAACCATGGCGCTCGACACAAAAAACCACAATGTCTATACTGTGACGGCCGAATTCGAACCGCCACCGCCTGCCACGCCCCAGAATCCTCATCCCTGGCCAAAGGTAATTTCCAAGACTTTCACGTTGCTGATTTTTAGCCAGTAAGCCGCGAGCAGGAGCCAGGGTTGCCAGGCAACCAAGAAGTTATGGCCCTCTTTCGATTGCCTGGTGAGACCAGGCGTCGTGCCCCACTCGCCAGCCTTGCGTGTGCCACTTTAGACATCACGACACCCCACCTGCTGAAATACTTGGGTCCGGCCCCGCGTCTATATCCGTAAGAAGGCAATGTCCTATTCGCCCATACTTCTTGTTCATATCTGCGCTGGAACCTTAGGCCTGCTATCCGGAACCGCTGCGATGACTTTCCGCAAAGGTTCCCCCCGCCATGCGCTGGCGGGAAAGGTCTTTGTCGCATCCATGCTCACCATGGCCGTCGGGGCGGTGTACCTTGCCATCACGCGACATCAACCAAACAACGTCGGCGGCGGCATTCTAACCTTCTATCTGATCGGAACGGCATGGCTGACCGCCAGACGGAGAGACGGAGAAACCAGCCGTTTCGATTGGGTTCTGTTCCTGATCCCTTTGGCCCTGGGCGTCCTCACCTGGATAAATGCCATGCAAGTCGTGCGCAGCGGAGCGACCTCACAAGACGGAGTCCCGGTCGGAATGAGCTTTTTCATGGGTTCAGTGATGTTGCTGGCAGCCGCGGGGGACGTTCGCATGTTGGTGCGCGGCGGTCTTTTTGGAGCGAAGCGCATCGCGCGGCATCTCTGGCGCATGTGCTTTGGCCTGTTCATCGCAGCAGGATCTTTTTTCCTGGGACCCTCAAACCGCCCGCTGAGGTTGCTTTCGAAAGTGGGCCTTGGTCAGCATCTATCCCCGGCATTATTCAGCACGACCTTGTATTTAATTCTCACCATACTTCCACTGATCTTGCTGATTTTCTGGCTAGTCCGAGTTCGCTTCACAAATGCATACAGGGGGAAGCCGGTACAAATTGCGTCCACAAGTCCTGATACTGGCTAACCGCAGACCGGTGTCAGGGTCTTGGTTGCTCGCGGTGCGCTGGGGCATTCGTGGCAAGTGTCCCGTTTTTGCAAGGCGCATTGGTGGTGCTGAAACGAACCAAGCCTGGCATATCGGCACAGAAGTCGCGCTGCCCCACGGTTCTTACTTCGAAAGGTGATCCCTGGGGCGCGTAACCAACCGAAGCCGTCTTTCCTCCGCCGGTGCTTTTCAACGTCTCGCTGCTACTAGCATCGGCAGCAGCGGATCCTCGGCCCAAAGTCGTGTGCGAAGCCGGGAACCCGTGGTTCCAACCCGTATAGGGAGTCGGAATGGCGATCATCACTAAGACCAGAAGGATCGCAGCAACGCTCAGTATCTCAATGAATGAGAAACTTCCTCGTTTTCCTTTTCCAATTTGGTCAGTCATCTTCCGTCCGCTCTGCAAGCGCACAAAACCACAATCTGGGGCCATTTTTGCTAATGATGGTGGTTGCTGGACCCGGTGATGTTGCTCCGATATTGCCATGCGATTCGCGGTCCTGCGATGGTCATCACGGCCAGTCGTGCTTGGTAGAAAACTGACCGGTAGGACAGGAGGGATGGATGAGATTGCCAGCTCTAGAATCGCGCCACGCTGCTACAGACATTCCCTCTTTGGAGCGACGAACCTAAGAGTCCAGCGAAGACCCTTCCCCTTTTCCAACCGCAGGCTGGCCCCTCGACCGAATTCTCCGCGGACTAGTGATAGGATTCGCCGACAGCTTCGTACTCCCTTATACACACGAGCGCCCAATGCGAGTTTTGATTTCGGAAAGGAACCGCAATGAATATCTGTGATGCGCAGCGGGATGTACGAAGCATTTCCTTGGGTGGCTTTCCGGGTCGGTTGGTGTCGAGTCTTGTCTGGCTTCTGTCGGCCGTCTTGGCCACTTGGCAGTCGCCCAAGTCAGCAATAATCGCGCTGTTCGTGGGCGGCTTCTTCATCTTTCCTCTGACGCAATTGCTCTTGTGACTGATGGGCCGTCCTGGATCCTTACCCAAGGGGCATCCGATGAATGCTCTCGGCATGCAAGTTGCCTTTACGCTTCCGCTGAATCTACCGCTCGTAGCTGCTGCCACCCTTTACCGTCTGAACTGGTTCTACCCCGCCTTCATGATCGCGCTCGGCACGCACTATTTGCCGTTCATCTTCTCGTACGGCATGCCGCAATTTGGCGTTCTCGCGGCATTGCTGATTGGAGCAGGTCTAACCATCGGCCTGTACATGTCCTCTGTCTTCAGCCTCGGCGCCTGGCTGACGGCGGTGGTTCTGCTGCTTTTTGCCTTCATCGGCTGAAGTGTCGCCCAAAGGGAGAGCAAACAGGCTCAGCCGATTCCCTAGGGGACTTGCACACAAAGCTCCCTTCACAGTCCCGCCCGCGGCCTCCCTGAGTCGGCATGAATGTTAATCGTCTGTTTAGGAGGGAGTCTGTATTTTCCGTAGCGGATCCGAGTGGCCGCTCGGAGAGCCGCTCGCGCGATACCTCCGTGTGCGGTGATTAAGGCTAAGCAGAGAAGAGATATGACGATTAGAAGTCTGTACGTCGAAGAACTCAGAGCCACGATGCGCGGCCGTTTCGCGTTAATCGGTGCCGGCGTCATCCTGCTGGCTGTCGGCTCCGTGGCAACTGTGGGAACTCAGGATACCTGGCTCGACGGGTACGGGATCATCGCGTATTTCCTTGTCCCGTTGGCCTTTGTCCCTCTCTCCGCGGCGTTCCTCGCCAGCCCGCGCGCGAATCGCTTCGTCGAGAGCGTCTTCACTGCCCCAGTCGAACGCCGCGACTGGTTGACCGTAAAAATCTTGGTGCTGGTCACGATGGCCGCCGCCTATTACGTGGCACTCGTCCCCATGGTGCTGGTTTATACGCATCACGTCGGCGTGCCGCAGCTCTTGCAGAAGTTGCTGATCTGGGCTCCGTGCCTGCTTATCGTGAGCATCGCCATTGGCACGCTGATCGGCGTGATGTTTATCGGCGAGAGCATAGCGGCCCCCGCTGCGACGGGCATGGGCGTCCTGCTCGCCTACGCCGGTTTCGTGCCTTTGCAGGAACTCCTGGTGGCGCAGGGCAACGGCGCGACGCGCACCGGCCACCTCACTCTGGCGAGTCCCGCCGTACTTCTCAAAAATGCCTTCGGCTTCACGCTGGCCGTAGGAAGTATTCCCGCCACCACCGCGCGGACATGGATCAGTCTTGTTGCCATTGTAATCATTGCGTTCGCGCTCGCGGTGTGGGCGTTTCTGCGGACCCAGGGCGTGGAGACGTGGGAAGCCAGCCGCAGCCAGCGTTTGATCATCGCCCTCGGGATCGTCGCCATCATCGTGCTGCCCGTGGCGCTGGCGGACACCAATTATGACAAGCCGGCTCCCCACGCAACCAACGCTCCGTCGATCCAAAGGCTCTTCTCTCGTGCCGGCAGCAGCCTCGCATTGGCATGGCCGGGCGGCCAACCGCCGGCGCGGTGTTGCAGCACGATCCTCAATCGAGATGAGTGGCCGCCATTTGGTACAGACGAGGCAACTCGGCGCGATCTGCTTGTCTTGTTGCCGGTGGACACCACGCAACGCATTACGGACGTGCATCTTCAGGTGATCGGAGAAAACGGACTCGAAGCGACCGCTTCTCCAGAAGCGCTTTCCCCGAAGCCCGAATCTCTCGAGACGCACACCTATCCGGCCGACACAGGCCCGGCAGCGGCTGACGGCCACCATGTCGTAAACGGCTGGGTGGCCCGCGTCCCGGTGACGCTGACTCCGACCAATCCCTGGGATATCGGCGGCGTGCGCTATCCGCTGAAGGTGACGGGCACATATCAAGTCGCAGGAGAGAGTCAGATGCGGACGTTCAGCGCGCGAGCGGCCATTGACGCGCAAGTGTCGAAGGCCATATACGAAATGGGCGTTGCGTCGCTGATTCTGCCGCTGGTCTGTTTTGGTGCGGCGTTCAAACGTTGGAGGCGAACGCGGTGAGCGCCGCCACAGTAACGACGGAAACGGAATACGCTATCGAGATGGACGGCCTCACACGCCGTTTCGGCGACTTCACAGCGGTCGACCGCGTCACGTTAAAAATCCCGAAGGGCCAGCTCTACGGATTCCTCGGCCTGAACGGCGCGGGAAAGACCACGACCATTCGGATGCTCACCACGCTGCTCCCGCCCAGCGCGGGCACGGCCAAGCTTTGGGGACACGACGTGGTCAAAGAACCTCTTGCAGTCCGCAAGCTCGTTGGGCTGGTGAGCGACGAGACGAGCGAGAGTCAATCGACCTGGACGGCGGGCGAATACCTTTCCTACTTTGCTCGCATCCGCCACACGCCGAATCCCAACGATGAAGTCGAGCGCATTCTCAACGACGTCGGCCTGGACGCCAAATTTCGAGGCAAGTTGATCCGCACCTATAGCACGGGTATGAAACGAAGAGTGGAGATTGCGAGAGCCCTCATGGGCCGGCCGAAAGTTCTCTTTCTTGACGAACCGACACGGGGATTGGACTTGCCGGCCAAACGCGACATGTGGAGCTTGTTGCGTCGCCTCGCAGCCACGGAAAGCGTCACAACGTTTCTCAGCAGCCATGACGCACAAGAAATCCGCAGCCTGTGCAGTGAGATCAGTGTGATCGCCAAAGGCCGGCTTGTTCATACCGGCCCGACGCGCGAGATGGGCGGCGACATCGACGCCTTCGAGGAGCGTCTCATCGGAATGCTCACGCAGTCAGAATGCATCGAGCCGCCAGGATCGCACTTTCGAGCAGAATGAAAGTGGCCGTGGAACTGGGACCACGACGAATCCTACAAAACCGGCCTAAGTTGGCTAACGATCTCGGTCAACCATGTTTCTAGTAGCGACCGCTGGTCGGGCGTCATGTCTGTAAAGGCCAGGCCCATCCCGAACGTCGGGTCGCAGTAGACTACCTTTGCTTTAGTCTCAAAGACGCCCTTATCCCTCAAAATCCTCAACGCGACCTGTGTCCCCTCGGGAAACGGATTGAGCGAGTCAACGTAGCAACCGCCAAGGCCCACTTCCGAGGTACGCCCTGAAAGCAGCGTTCCGGAACTCAACTCTGTGACCTCCGCAGAAGCGACGAACGGGCACCGCCGAACAGAACGCCGTTTCGCTGGTTGCAAGGGTTGGTTTCTTTGAACCATCGTCATCACTTACCGCGAGAAATTGACTGTTGGACAGGTCTTCAGCAACTCAACTATCGCGGAGTTTACCGCGCACCAGATTCCTTATCCAGCGCGGTGAGAATCCACTTCTGCAAAACGGCTCGAAAGTGAGGCTTAATTTCGAGAAATACCAGGCCCACGCCCGAGGGTTTGACATAGAGGACTGATGCATCGGCCTCGAAATATTCTTCCGAGTGATGGATCTTTAGCAAAACAGGGTGCTGAAGCTCAAACGAAGCGTCAGTCTCCAGAAAACACCCGCGCAAGCTTAGCTCCGTCACACGTGCGGCAGCAAAAGCAGTGGGCGAACCTTCAGGAGCTATCTCCGCACTGGCGCTGAACGCAAACCTTAACCCACGATGTTCTTGGTCCACAGTTCAAGCCTATTTCATTGAAAAACGGATG
Organism: uncultured Acidobacteriota bacterium; assembly: GCA_963833345.1. Lineage (GTDB taxonomy): Bacteria > Acidobacteriota > Terriglobia > Acidiferrales > UBA7541 > Acidiferrum. The sequence goes on from CAWHXI010000002.1 coordinate 6,435,914, forward strand.
TCGAGTAACTCGATGAACACACGACACGAATTGGCTGGTGGCGGACTCATACCGGCTAACTGCGGACCGAATGCCGGTTTAGAGCTCACCGCAAACCACGTTGAGAACGGCATCGCCAACCTCCTTGGACTTCTAAGCCGCGTTTTTTTCTTGACAAATTTTTACTTCTGGTATATAGTAGTCCTTAGATACTATTGGATCTGCACTCCGAGCGCCAGCACCTTGCTGGCGTTTTTGCTTTTTGGAGACTGCTTTTAGCACTAACTCCTTTATTCGCAACATTTACGAAACACATCCGCCCTCGGGACAATCTTGGTGCAGCTCTGTGCAAGCAGGTCATTTAGAATCAACACTTGCAAAAGTGTGTCAAAACAAATGACTTCAACCATCTTTAGAATGAACGCTTATGCAAAACACAGCGGGGAGGGGCTTAGCACTGCAAAAATGCACGGCTAATAGCTTTTTCTTTCGGAGCCAGTCTGAGCCGCAAGGCGATATCGCGACAAGCAGACCAATCTGGTACATCAGTGTCCACAACGGAACAGACAGGAATCTTCGTTGCGTCTAGCATTCTGTTGAGGTGTTCACATGCAACCTCAACCGCAGAAAAAAGCGGCCCGAGCAGTCAGAATCGAAGGGTCTATCGTCCTGTATCGTTCCGCGGCGAGAAGTCAGTTCAAAGCCCAAGGGTCGCTCCTACGTGCGGAGCCGTGGTGGAATGTGGTCTTCGGGGTCCCGCTCTTTCTGCGGACACTGCTTCGTCTTGTTTTTGTCTGTCTTCATCGGCATAAAGGTCCTCCGGTAACACTGCGCGAGTCAGTCCCATCCAACCTTTCCGGATGCCGGCCTGTCTGTGGGCGGGGAAGCTACATCACTTGCTTGGATTGCGGTCAAAAATTCGCTTACAACCACAGGATCGGCCACATGGTAGATTTCTGGGGCGTCCATGACGCAGAAGCACTGGCAGGAGTTCGTCGGAGAGTTCATGAATTCTTTTCGCCTCTCCGAAGTCTCGCTGCAAGCGTCGGCAAGTTGCATATGAGGACTCCGGTGAGTCAACGTGCCAGGTCCGTGCATCGCCTCGGAATTTTGACGAAGGGCCATTAGCTCCTAACAGCTCACACATTCCGCCGCAAATCGTCTAAAGTATTCCTGAAATTTCATGGCCTCGGAAACCACATGAACCGTACTCGCGCTCTTCTTATCGCTCTCTGCTTTTCTTCGTCGGCCCTATCTGCTTCGTCTGCCCCAGCCCACCCCGCCAAGACAGTCGTCTACAAAGTCGGTGTGATAAACCGTCAGTTCACGCCCCCCGAGCCTTACGACTGGCGCGGCGCAAAAACGCACGCCCTTATTACCGACATCTGGTATCCCGCCGACCCCGCCGCCGTCGAGCAGATGCAATGGATTGGCAACCCCGATAACCCATTCGCCAAGGCCGGAAAAGCCGCGCGCGATGCCAAACTGCTCGCCGCACCCGAAAAATTGCCGCTGATTCTGCTTTCTCACGGCATCGGCGGCTCGTCTTCCATGATGGCTTGGCTCGGCTCCGCCTTAGCCTCGCATGGTTTCATTGCCGCCGCCGTAAATCATCCAGGCAATAACGCTCTCGAGGACTACACCATTCCCGGCGCCGTCTTCTGGGGCCAGCGCGCCCACGACCTGAGCGCTCTTCTCGATCTCCTGCTCGCCGACCCAACCTTCGGGCCTCGCATTGATCCCAAGCGTGTCGGCGCAGCCGGCTTTTCCCTGGGCGGTCTCACCGTCATCGAACTCGCTGGAGGAATCGCAGAGTTCTCTCGTTATCAAATATTGAAGTGATGGAGTGCGATTGGTGAGTGCACGTCGCGGTGAATGCGGCGCGAGGATTGGCGAAGTCTCATGGTGAACGGCTGCCGAAGTGTGGCACGGAACAGGTGAGCCGGGAGCTGGCCGCGGAATTGAGCGCGGAGTTGCGTGAGTCGGAGCGTTGCTGAAGAATCGAATCGTTGAACGAGGGCATCAAGGAATACAACGCGCGGATGGAGAAAATCGCCAAGGAGAGCTACCCGCAAGTCGCATTGCTCAAACAGGTGAAGGGGGTAGGACACAGATCGCGCTGACGTATGTCTTGACGCTAGACGATCCGCAGCGTTCGCAAAGAGTCGCGAGGTCGGCTGTTTTCTGGGTTAAAACCTGGGTGCAGGAACTCCGGAGAGAGCCAGCGCAGATGCACATCAGCAAAGAGGGAGACCGCATGAGAACAATGCTGGTGCAGGGGGCGCACTACATCCTGGGACCTTTGGGAAGATAGTGATCTGCGGCGATGGGGACTGCGACTGCCGAGCGAGGAGGAAAACGCGGACGGTGTGCGGTGGCCAGAAGTTGGCGGTACTACTGCATCGGTTGTGGGTGAGTGGAGAGGTGTACGAACCCCTGCGCAATAGCCACAAGGCGATGCGCGCTGCGCCTAGAGTAAAGAGGTCCCCACAAATATCTCCCTGTGGAAACTGGAAAGGCAGAAAGAAAGAAGAAGGACTACAGAAAAAAAAATCCAAACAGCCGACAACCGCCGAGATCAGTGACGCGCAAGTCCTCGCCCGTCCCCGAAAGAGGAACAGAGTCGATTATCAGCACACCTACAATCGATACACCCAACGCACCGAGCGACAACGCCAACAAAGAGGCGATGAAGGACAGAGGGAAAAAAAGAAAAGAAAAAAAAAAAAAAAAAAAAAAGAAAGAAAGAAAGAGAAGAGGACTTTTGCAAGTCGCCCAAAGCAGATGGCATGTGTACCGACACGATCGAGTACCCGGGTCTTCTGGCCAAGGTCACGGCTCTGGCCAAAACCGATCCCGCCATCCAGGCCGCGTTTGCCGAAAACTCAAAATCCCATCGCGATCCGCGCATCCGCGCCATCTTTGCCATGGCACCCGCGCTCGGCCCGGCGTTCTCGCCAGACTCACTTGCAAAAATTTCTATCCCGACACAAATCGTCGCTGGCTCTGTTGATACCGTCGTCCCCATCGAAACCAGCGCCAAGTTTTTCGCTGCCAAAATTCCAGGCGCGCAACTTTCCATTCTTCAAGCGGTAGGCCATTACACGTTCCTCGGCACCTGCGCCGAACTCGGAGACCGCACCCAGCCGCGGATCTGCATTGACCAAGCGGGTATCCTGCGCGACGAAATCCACGTGCAGACAGCCACCACGGCCTCAAAGTTTTTCGACACTAATTTGAAGTGAGGTTGGAACGAACTCGAATCTACTGTGAATGGAACTCAGAGGCACGCTACTCCGAGATAGGCGGAGCTAGTGTCAGCTAGGCAGCAAGAACCTTTTCTTCGGAACACCCTTCTCACGGTACAGATCGCGATCTGCCGCGCCCAAAATCTCGTTTACGGTTTCACCGTCGCTGGGATAAACCGCCATGCCGATACTAACGGAGATCTTCGGTTCTTCGCCATCTTCCGCCAACCGCTTGGAAATCCTTTGTGCCACCATCCGCGCCGCGTTGGCATCCGTCTCCGGCAAAATCAGCACAAACTCGTCGCCGCCATACCGCGCCGCCGTATCCATTTCCCGCGAATACAGGCGCAACATATCCGCCAGCCGGCACAGCGCCCGGCTGCCCACAATATGTCCTAGCGCATCATTGATTTTCTTCAGCCCATCCAAATCCAGCAGCAAAACCACAAATGGCCGCTCGTTTCTTCCAAACCGCTTGATCTCCGTCTCCAACGCTTCCACCATCTGCCGGTGGTTCGCCAGCCCCGTCAACGGATCGCTCACCGCCAGATGCCTCACCCGTTCCTCGGCCCGCTTGTGTTCGGAAACTTCCGAAGCCAGAGCCAGCGTAGTGATGGCCATGATTCCCATGAATGCCTGCATCAAAAGCAGGGAAGCATTCTGCGACTCCCGAGCAAAAGGTCCGTAGCCGTGCAAAGTGCCCGACACGGCAATCATCGAAAGCGCGCAGAGCGCCGTCGCAGCCTTCCGGCGCCCGAATCGAAAGGCCGCCCAGATGAGGAACGGGATGCACAGATACTCCAAAGGATAATTCTTCAATTCGGAATGGAACGGTTTTCCGAACACGACCCAGCCTGTGGCAAAAAGCCCCAAGAACAAGAAAGCCAGCTCCGTAACTTGCTCGCGAGTCCATCTGAGCTGCGGATTCTCCCACCATAGCAACAACAACGGCGTCACCGTGACCGCACCGACTGCGTCTCCCAGCCACCACGTACACCAGATCGACCCAAACGCCGCCCAATCCGCGAACCCACCAATTGCGAGCGTCGCAACCCCAATCGTCGCGCTTACGCTGGTCGCAACCATTCCCGCCAGAAGCGCAAATTTGAATATGTCCTGCGCCCGGGCAAACGCTTCCTTGCCGCGCGCGAACCGAGTGACGAGGTAGCATCCCGCCAATCCCTCCAGCGTGTTGCCCGCCGCAATCACGATCGACGTCGCCACCGAACCCGCCGTCGTCAGATTAACCAGAAACGCCCCAATCAGAATCCCCGGCCAAACCCTGTACCCAAACACCAACAACGCCGCCACCGCGATCCCGGTGCATGGCCACACCGCTGTCGCGCTTGCATGCACATACGCCAGTTGCAGCCCCAGTTTCCCCGCGACGAAATACACGACGGCCAAACCCGCCACCGTCGCCACATTTTTCATCGCATCCGACCGCGTCATTTCATACTCTCCGCCTCGCCCGCATCCAGCCGGGGGAGGGAATCAACCCCGTGAATACACTGCTAGCGTCCCGTTTTTGGGCCGGTCCCCCGGCCAAAAGCGTCACACTCTACTACCGTAATCCCCTATTTTACTAAAGGTTTCACGCTTACGGGGACCTAACTAACCCACGTTTTCAACTTAATCAATCCCTCAATTCCGTCTCTTGTCTGGCCTCTCGATAGCTCTCCAAACCAAAACCTTACCGCGGATTCTCATTTTCCTCCGGTTTACGCGAAAGCTGCTCTCGCCCTGCCAGCCACGTCTCCAGATACCCGCGCCCCATGCCATGCATTGTTTGAAACAATATCCCCGCCATGCCTTCCGAACTGGTCCAAGCTACTTGCCCCTTTCCGCTTAAATCCACGCCAAGAGCAATCTCCAGCGCAAACTCTATTACCGTCCACTGCGATAGCCCTCTCACAGCCCGAACCGCCATCCCTCCTTCGCTCAGATTGATGATCCGCCCGCGCTGCTCCCCCTCTCCATCTTTCAGAGTCACCGGCAGGTTGACCCCATGACGAAAATAGCGCCGCCTCTCCCGCAGCATAATATCTTTCGCAATAGTGATGTGTAACGCGACGCCCTCCACGGTCAAAGGCGTGCGCATCACAAAGTTTGCTCCAGCACTGAGCGTTGCTGTAGTCTCCCCCGCGCTCTGCACGCAAGCGAAAATCGCCACCTTGCTGTTCGAGGACCCTCTTCGAATCGCCTCAATCAATCCCACCGTCTTTGAAACCTGCATATCCACAAATACGCCGTCAATCTTTTTCCGCTCCAAATAATCCCGCGCCGCCTCCGCCGTAGGCACCAATGCTAACTTGGCGCCATATTTCTTCACGCCTCCGGAAACCGCGGTCAGCGTAGCGTAGTCGTTAGAAACCAGGAGGAATTCGAGCTCTGTCAGTGTGGACATGGTGGCAGCAACTCCCGGTCCGCGTGCGAAGGTCTTCTGAATTGGTCGTAATGAACGCTGACTCTATTTTTATCTTCGAAAGCAATCCGCTGTCGAGACTTTCCGCTTCCCCACGCTTCCATCCAACAATCGTTTACAGCGTCAATCATGCAGCCAGTCAACAGCAGCCCGTTGTCGTCCTGCGGCCTCGTTTCATGAGGAGGCCTCTCAGAGTTGCGCTTCATCAATCAACGCGCATTCGATGAAGAATCTTCTTACACCGTGATTCCTACATTCCATTACGGCGCAGGATACGGTAATCCGTGGATCGAACGACGATCCCTTTCGCTGTAAACTCGGAATAGCAAGCTTCCAGGAGGGGACATGGCGAGATACGGCAAAGCGGCAAGCGAAAGCGTCAGAAAAGCAATGCACAAAGAGAAGCGGGGCAAGCTTCGCTCAGCTTCTGCAACCCTTGTGGCTTTCCGGTCGTGGCTCCCCTTACTTCAACGGATTAACCACGCGCACATCACCATAGCTTTGGCCGTCTGCCAAGTCTTCGGAATAGAGCACTTCGGCTCCGCAGCTCTCTGCCGCTTGCACGATGAGCGCATCCCAGAATGAAATGTTGTAACGTCCTTCGATGCCCAGGGCCAACAGGACGGATTCGGCCGTGTTCACCACGATTTCCCAGGTCGCGTAGTCCTCGATCACCTTGCGCGTGCCCTCGGCCGACAGTGGACGAGCCACCTTCCGCTGCAGACTGACGCAGAGTTCCTGAAGCACTTGTGTGCTTAACACTCCGTTTTCGGTCTCCCATAATTTTTGCACCAAGGCTCGCGCACGTTCGTATTTCGCTCCCTGCTTCAGGTCATGGGCGTAGACCAGAATGTTGGTGTCCACAAAGCACTTATCGCTCATGTAGTTCGTCCCGTGAATTGGGCCGCGTCCAGCCGAGATCCATCCCTACGCGAAGCCGCGACAACGCGCGCTTTCGCGCGCGATCATATCCCGCGCGTTCCCGGACCAGCTCTTCAAGCTTGTCGGCAAGCATGCGGCTTATCGAACTCCCTTGCTCTGCGGCCAGAACCCGCGCTTGCTTCAAAAGCTCTGCGTCCAGCTTTAACGTTACGTTCGTTTTCATGTTTTACGAGCCTGGGCACAGTTCTACGTGCAGCACCATTCTACGTGCACAATGAATCTGCGTCAATTCTCGGGACTGGAGCAAGTGTTCGATTCAGTTCCCGGCACCACTGCGGGTACCGTTGCGCTGCAAACCGCAAAGTGCCAGAATCAGGCCAGTTGTGCAGGGCAGCACCGCGGCCAGGAAACATATCCGCTCCCGGCGGTGTCTAATGTATCGAGAGCGGACATCGGGAGCGTCAAAGCCAGAACGCCGTCCCGGTAGCAAGTCGACCCCAGAACGCAGGAACGGGATCGCACTCGCAAGAAGGCCTGGGTCCAACGTTCTATATGGTGTTCTAACGTGGACCTAACAGCAGGGTGGTCCGGGCAAGCCAGCAACCGGGCCGGAAAGGCCGGCAGTGTCCGAATGGGTCAGCGCCCTTTCTTGGGGCCGCGATGAAGCCGAACTCGTCTCTGAGCTGCAAGCCGGCTCGGAAACGGCATTCGACTGGCTGGTCACCCACTACCACGCCCCGGTCTATAACTTAATTTTAAGCATGCTCGGCGATACCTCCGACGCGGCCGACGGCTCCCAGGAGGTTTTCTTGAAGGCTTTTCGCGGGATTCGTAAGTTCCGGCAAGGCAGCTCTTTGAAAACCTGGCTCTACCGCATTGCCATTCGTGAAGCGCTGAATCACAAGCGCTGGTTCAAGCGCCATCTGCAAAAGAATGTTTCGATTGACGCCGAACCGGAAGAAGGCCACGCTGCCATCGAAATTGAAGATCTCGGCGCAACGCCTTTTGAGCAGTTGGCTTCGCGCGAAATTCAGATCGCCGTGCATCATGCTTTGCAGGAAGTTCCGGAAGTTTTTCGCACCGCCGTTATCCTGCGCGACCTCGAGGGGTTGAGTTACGACGAAGTCGCCGAAGTGCTCGAATGCAGCGTTGGCACCGTGAAGTCACGAATCCTTCGCGGCCGGCGCGCTCTCCGGCAAGTTCTCGAGCCGTTTCTTGGCGAGCAGGAATCGCATATTTCTTCGCACAGCGTGGTTCAGGTTAGCGCGCAGAAGGCCGGTGCCAGTTCGGTGGTCGAGCCGCAGCCGTCGCCGTTCAGCGACGCGTATACCGCGGCGCGCCGCATCGGTGATTCTTCGCAAGAGCAAAGTAATTCCCTGCGTGCAAGTGCCGCGGGGGAGGGGCTTCCATGAAGTGCAATACGGTACGAACAAAACTGGCGGGCTACCTCGACGATGCCCTCACGGGCACCACATCGGCCGCCGAGCGCGTACAAATTGGCGAGCACCTGAACGGCTGTACGGTCTGCCGCGCCGAGTTGGAAACCTTTCGTAAGCTCTCCGTCCTGCTTTCGCGCATGCCGAAAAATGTTCCGCCTGCCGATTTGGCCGTTCGCATCAAAGTGGCTGCGGCGCAGTCGCAGCAATCTCAGCATTGGTCGAGCCGGCTGCGCAAAATGCGCGACCGCGCCGAAATTCTTCTCGACCACGTTTTGCGCCCGCTCACCGTTCCCGCCACCGGCGGCGTTTTTTCCGCCATTGTGGTCTTCGTCTTCGTGCTGCAATTGATGGCGCCGGGCGCCACCTTGCAGGCTGTACCCAATGATGTGCCGCTCGATATCCTTCGTCCCGCCGAGCTGGTTTCCATTTCGGATTATCCGCAGGCTTGGGGATCTGAGCAGCATGAGCTCGAGCTTTCGCTTCCGCAGGGCCTCCAGGTATATGTCACTGTCGATGCTCGTGGCCAGATGGTGGACTACGAAATTCTTTCAGGTCCTGCTAGCCCGACCTTGCGCCATCAGCTCGACGAGATTCTACTTTTCTCGCGTTTCCGCCCGATGCTGAGTTTTGGCCGGCCGACCTCCGGCGGGCATGTCATTCTCAACTTCAGCGCCGTACACGTTCGCGGCTAACTTTCCATGAAAACTTGCCGCTCCTTCAGAGCCGCAGTTGCGGGCGCCGCGTTCTGTTTTCCTTTTTTTCTTTCATCTGCTCGTTCTCAAGACCACTCGGAGAATCGTCCACCGCATGCGACTGCATCGCTCTCGTCGCATCCCTCAGCAGACGAGAGACAGCTTCTCGATGCAGCTAACCGTGAGCGAACTGCGGCCGGACTGCAATCCCTCAAGTGGGATGACGCTCTGGCCGCAGCCGCACGCGAGCACGCCCGCCTCCTGGCGCGCGAGAACGTACTTTCGCATCAACTCCCAGGTGAACCTTCGCTGGAACAACGCGTCGCCCAGGCTGGTGCAAAATACGCCATGGTCGCGGAAAACGTCGCCATCGGTCCCAATCCAGAGGAAATTCATGACGGATGGATGCACTCGCCCGGTCATCGAAAGAACATCCTTAATGCGGACGCGACTGCCGTGGGCATCGCGACGACGCGGGGAAGTGGCGGTCTCTTCGCCGTGCAGGACTTTTCCCGGCAGGTCGCGAATTTGAGTTTGGCGCAGCAGGAAGAGAGTGTGGCTTCGCTGCTGCTTGGATCTGGTCTGCCAGCCGTGGATGCGACTGAGGATGCGCGCAAAACGTGCAGGATGGACCGCGGCTATGCGGGTACTTCGGTGCTGTACATAGTTCGATTTGAAGTGACAGACCTCAGCAAGCTTCCCGACGAACTTTTGCAGAAGATCAAGAGCCGGAAGTATCGGAAGGGGGCCGTGGGTGCATGCCAGGGAGGAGATGCTGGTGGTTTCACGAGATACCGGATCGCCGTGATGCTTTATTGAGATTTGGGGCGAGAAACCTCGCGGAGTGCGGAATCAGCGGCGTTTCGCGCATAAGCTCAAAGGGATCTGCAAGCAAAGGGGCAGAGTAAAATATTGGTTGTTTCTGCGAGAGGGACGAAATAGAATACGTCCATGAATCGCAGCGCCTATTCGTATTGGTTTCGATTTTGGTACCCACCCATTTAGGAGGCGAGGGGCGATTCTGTAATTAGAAACAGCGCAAGAAAGTTTCGACCCACTCGCAGCGAGTGGGTTTTTTGTTTTGGGCTGAAGATTTCTCGAAGAGTCGTAGGAAGAAAAACTTGGGTTGAAAAAATGGATGTGAGAGGAACAAGCCATGATTATTTCGATGAAGCTGCACGCGACGCGTCAGGAGATCGATGAAGTGCGCAACCAGGTGGCACATTTTGGCTACAAGGTGCACTCGATCGAAGGAGAAGAGCGCGTGGTGATCGGCGTTGTAGGGGTCGGAGACGTGACGGCGTGCATGGAGTCCGTCGAGTCCATGCCGCAGGTGGAGAAGGTGGTGCGTATCTCCGCGCCATACAAATTTGTGAGCAAACAGTTTCGCGCGGGGAAGACGCGCGTGCGCGTGAATGGAACGGAGATTGGCGGTGACGAATTCGTGGTTATGGCGGGACCGTGTTCGGTGGAATCCGAAGCGCAAATCATGCGCGCGGCGGAAGGCGTTGCTGCGGCCGGCGCAAAAATTCTGCGCGGCGGTGCATTCAAGCCGCGAACTTCGCCGTACGATTTTCAGGGCATGGAAGAGGAAGGACTGAAGTTATTACAGAAGGCGAAAAAGGCCACGGGACTAGCGATTATCACGGAAGTGATGAGCGACCGCGACGTGGATTTGATCGCGCAGTATGCGGACATCATGCAAGTAGGCGCGCGCAATATGCAGAACTTCGTGCTGCTCAAAGCGCTTGGAAAATGCGGGCGGCCGGTGCTCTTGAAGCGCGGGATGAGCGGAACGATTAAGGAACTGTTGATGTCCGCGGAATATATTGTGGCGCATGGGAACTCTGATGTGATTTTGTGTGAAAGGGGGATTCGCACATTTGAAACAGAAACGCGCAATACATGTGACATCGCGGCGATTCCCGCCCTGAACGAATTGACACATCTTCCCGTCATCCTCGATCCGAGCCACGCGACGGGGAAGCGTAGCTTGGTTCCTGCCGTTTCGCGCGCTGGCGTGGCCATCGGCGCCGACGGCTTGATCGTGGAAGTGCACCCCGCTCCCGAAAAGGCTATTAGTGATGGCGCGCAATCGCTGGACATCCCGCAATTCCAAAAGATGATGAAGGAATTGGAGCCGTACATTCAATTGTGGAGGGCATCGCGAACGAAAGAAACGGCTTCCACTACGGCAAGCCACTAATCGCGAATGCAGTTCGAAGAAACTTCGGGAGTCCTGCTGCTCGGGAACGAAGCGAAACTGGCAGAATGCGGCCCGGCTGCACAGTGTTCAGAGCTTCGCTCGACAGAAACATTTCGTCCACTATTCGAATCCAACCTAAGGCCAGCGATTTTTTGCTCGTCGTTGGAACCTGGCCGAGTGGCCAATTACGCCCAGAGCAAGTCCCATTGCCCGCCCCAGTCCTGAATGCTCTTTAGATAGAAGGGGACTCTTTCCCTAGACCTATTGGAGATTCCGTTGGATGGGCCATACGCGGACGATATTCCATTGGCGTGCATTCCGCAACATACTTGTCGTTCTTGAGACGATGAGCCTCGTTTGCGTTTGTGGGATTGCGCCTGCCGCCGCAGCGCCTCAAGATGCGAGGCCGGTTCACGATTCCGAAACAAATGTGCGGTTATTGAGCCGCGAAGAAGGGCGCTCGATTGTGCACATGGCTTGGCAAGCCGAACTGCCCGCGGATGGAATGCGGGACTGCTCGCACGTCGTTCATCAGATATATACGGATGCGGGATTTGAGTATCCATACGCAAGCTCTCTCGATATATATGCAGGCAATGAGAATTTTGTGCGCGTGAAAACCGCGCATGCTGGAGATGTGATCGCGTGGCCCGGGCACGTGGGAATCGTGGTGGATCCGCTGCAGCATAGTTTTTACAGCCTGGTGAGAACGGGATTGGAGACGCAGGACTACGAATCGCAATACTGGAAATCGAGAGGCAGGCCGCGATTCTACCGGTACAGAGTGGAAAACGGAGGAGTGGTCACAGCGGTGAATACGACGGGCGCGCCCAAAGTTGCAGGTGGCCCCACGCGTACCCTTGAGACGACTGTCGAAGAACGGGCGGCTACGAAAAATGTCTCTTCAAACCGGCCGCCGGCGGCCGCTTCCGAGAGGAGCACGGCGATTTATGGACCGCCGGCGCCACATGCGTCGCCTGTCGCTAAGAGCACGGAAGCGTTGGCGATCCCGCCGAGCGTGATTGTGGCCACAGGAAAAAAGCCTCCGACACGCGAGGAAGTGGCGGAAGGCATTTCAGCATTGAGCGATCCCCTGGGCAGTTCTTTGGAGACAGACGGCGTTTTGAAAGTGCCTGTGCCTGTGATCATCGTCGAGCAGTTCTCTGTGGAGCAGGTCGAGGTCAAGCGCGATCACGGCTGGGCGCGCGTAGTTGTTGATTCAAAGGTCTTGATTAACGGCGGAACGGTTCAGGCGAAACGCAGGCAAGAAATGGTTCGCTGGGAACTCCGGCGAACTGTATCTGGGTGGGAGGCCGTCCGGCCAACGAATAGAATTTATATCCCCCATGATGCTGCGGTGAAGAACTTTGCCGCAAACCTCGCGCAGCTCACAAGCAGCGACGGCGCTGCGGAGCATCAAGTGGAAGTGTTACGTCAGGAATCGCAACTCGCGAGCCTTCTAAACGCGCTGCTGGAGAACAAGCAAGATCGCTGACCTGAGAGCGCGACGGTATGTACAGCGGGCACTCCGGTAATGGGCTTGCCAGTTTTTCATTTCTTGATAGACTCACAGCAGAGAGTAAATCCATGGCCTCCAGTGTAATCGTAAAGAATCCGGAGATTCTCGGCGGAGTGCCCGTGTTTGCGGGGACGCGAGTGCCGTTTCAAGCGCTGCTGGACTATATCGAAGGCGGACAGACGCTTAATGAATTCCTCGACCACTTTCCGATCGTAAGCCGCGAGGCGGCTATTGCCGCGCTCGAAGAGGCCAAGGCACTTGTCCTCGCGCAGCTCAAATGAACCTTTTGTTGGATGAGTGTGTTCCGAGGCCACTCAAGGGTAGTTTCCTATCTCGCGGACATAGTTGCCTAACAGTTCCCGAAGCTGGTTTTGCCGGCAAGACCAGCGGAGAACTCTTGCGGTTGGCGGAGAGCCGATTCGACGCCTTTATCACGCTCGATAAAGGTCTACTGTTCCAACAAAACCTCGCAAATCTGAAAATCGCTATCCTGGTTGTTCGAGCGAAGACAAATCAAATGATCGATGTGCTGCCGCATGTGCCTGAGTGCCTGGCGGCTCTTGATTCTGTCAAGCCCGAGAAGTTCGATACGTTGGGCGGTGAGGTGCACTTGCAAATTCAACCAGAACTAGCATCCATACGACAGGCACAAGCGTTTCTTGCGAAGTATTTTGCGACGACGCGATTGATTGCGGCGCCGTTTTTGAGTGAGAGGGTGGGAAGGCGCGTTTACTTGAAATTGGAAGCGGAGCTGCAGACAGGGTCGTTCAAGGTGCGCGGGGCTTTGTGGGCTTTGGCTATACGGATGAGGGCGCAAGGACAAGAAGGCACGATGTATCGTGCCCCTACAGGGACGGAGACGAGCGAGGCCCGCGCGTCTGAGAGCGGGGCGATTAACGAGGTTGTGGCGTCGAGCACGGGGAATCATGGGGCGGCGGTGGCTTATGCGGCAAAACTGCTGGGAATTAAGGCGCGGATTTTCTTGCCGGCGGGGTGCAATCCGGTCAAGCGGAGCAAGATTGCTTCGTTGGGGGCGGAGATTGTGGAGTGTGGCGGGGCGGATTTGGCGGCGGCGTTTGAACTTGCGAACGAGTACGCGAAGCGGCCTGGGGTATATTTTTTGAATGACGCTACCGATGCGAATTTGCCGGCGGGACCTGGGACGATCGGTTGCGAGATTTTGGAGCAGCTTCCGGACGTAGGGTCGATTGTTGTGCCCATGGGCGATACGGCTTTGATTCGCGGAGTGGCGGCGGCGGTGAAACAGATTGCGCCGCGCGTGAGGATGATTGGCGTGCAGGCGGAACGAGCGCCGGCGTATTTTCGGTCATGGAAGGAAGACAGAGTTGTGGGCACCGAGACGTGCGACACAATTGCGGATGGGTTGGCGACGCGGACGCCGGAGGAGGCAAATGTGCGCGACGTAAAGAAGCTCGTGGATGACGTGGTGCTTGTTAGCGAGGAGCAGATGTTACGGGCTATAGAGATTTTGCTTGTAGAGGAACATGTTTTGGCAGAGCCAGCGGGGGCGGCGAGCACGGCGGCGCTGCTCGCGGGGGCGGCGGATTTTGGCGACAACGTTGCGCTTATCGTGAGTGGGGCGAATATTTCGCGAGACGCTTTGCGGCGGGCGGTTGGCGTTGCTTAGCTACTAAGAGGGCTCCGCGAAAAGAGAAAAGATCGCTAGAGACGTACGCGGCGCCGAGATTCACGGAGAAGCGGGAGCGAGCGACGGGCAGTGGATGCTAGATCGGATTGACAAGGCGGCGTGCTGAGAACAGAATCGCGGGGCAATAGTGGGCAACAAACCGGTTTGAATTCTTTGCGCAACTTGTGACGGCAACATCGGTAAGTCCATAGGAGGGCCCTTGTCGCCAGTGCTCGTTGTGCACCTCGTTGTGCTCATCTTCGCGGTTGCGCTTGCGATTCTCGTCAATCTCCTCGCGCGGCGCGGCCTGGGCGAATTGTTGTCTCGGACGGTGTCCATTCCCGGAGGCGTGACTTTTTTTAGGCGTGCCTTTTTGCTGTTGCTCATCTTCGGAGTTGTCGGACAAGCGGTTACAGGGAACCCGGACGTGAAGGCCGGTGAACACTTCATGGAGTACGTTTGGGCTGTTGCCGGAGGGCTGGCAGATTCATTGCAATTCATCTTCCTCACACTCGCGATTTACCTCGTATTGATGACGATTCTGGTGGCCACATTGAAACCCCAAGATGACAAATGAACAGTACCTAGTCGTATCGTATTTCTGCGTGGCAACGACCGCCGTGATGGTCGGGTTTGCGGCCTACTTTTGGTTAAGAGCCCCTCTGCACGAAGTTGCTGCCGCTCTGCCGTGGAAAGCGTTACGAGAACTCCTGTTGCGGCTCTTCCCGGCGGGCATAGTACTTCCCGCTCTGCTGGGTTTTGTCAGCGTGAGCTACAGAGGTTGCAACCGTCAGGAATATGAAAAAATCATCGCTGACCGATCTTATCTTGTAAGCAAAGGACAGGAGCAGATTTCGGCGTCACTAACGCATGTAGTCTGGGCGGTATTCGTCTGGTGCGCACTCATCGCCATTCTGGTAGCAATTGAACGTCGATTCGATCATCGAGCAGCGACAAATCCCGCCGAAAACAAATAAAAACAAATTGTTATTGGCTTAGCGTGATTACCTGGCCGAAACGGAGTGGCGCAGGCCGAGGACGCGCATCAGTGTGGCTTGCAGCTTGAGGAGTTCCGCTTGGCGTTCGTGTTCTTCCTTTGTGCGGTCGCTCAGGGCTTCTTTTAAGAGGATCAGGTTGCGGCGGAATTCCATTTGAGCGAGCACGAGGCGGCTCAGGGCCTTGAGGGCCTCCCTTTGGTCAGACGTCAATTCGCGGGGGATTTGATCAACCACACAAATCGTGCCCAGCGCATAACCGTCCTCGTTGATGAGAGGAGCGCCAGCATAAAAGCGGATGTGGGGGTCGGCAACAACGAGGGGATTATCGCGAAACCGCGCATCCTCGAGCGCGTCTGGAACGACGAAGATTTCGGTTTGAAGAATGGCGGTGGAACAAAAGGCAACTTCGCGAGACGTTTCGGATGCGGCAACGCCCACGCGCGACTTAAACCATTGACGGTCATTGTCGATCAGGGAAATCAAGGCGACGGGAGTCTTGCAGATGAAGGAGGCTAATCGTGTGAGATCGTCGAAGGAGTCTTCCGGATCGGTATCGAGGATCGCGTAGCGCTCGAGAGCCGCAATGCGGCCAGTTTCGTTGAGAGGCTTGGTCACGGGCATGTTGAGCTCCGGGGAACTTCCGCGTCCCGGCTCAGGGACTGCCGGCGGGCGCCATCATACTCTAAACGTTC
This sequence comes from uncultured Acidobacteriota bacterium, assembly GCA_963833345.1. Taxonomy (GTDB): domain Bacteria; phylum Acidobacteriota; class Terriglobia; order Acidiferrales; family UBA7541; genus Acidiferrum. The sequence continues at coordinate 6,451,642 of CAWHXI010000002.1, forward strand.
CCATGGCGTCACATGTGCAAGCGGGAGTGCAACGATCTCGGAACTTTGGAGGGGACCAGGAACGAACGGGTCCTGGCGGTAGCATTTTCTGCTCACTTACGGAGCGGAGCGAAACGGGCCTATTTTCAGACAGTTTTTTTCTTGGAGGTCGTAGCCCTCGGGAATAGCTTGGTGATGGCGAGTGGTCAGATGCGAAGAAAGAGAATATTCAGTTGTTTTCTGCTGGGCGTCAGCTACTGTCGGCTGCATAAGGGCGGGAAAGACTGAGCCACAGGTGGAGCAGCAGTTGAGCACTGCTGTGCACCCGATGTTTGCCGCGGTGGAGATAGCGGAGGCGGTAGAGTCGTTCGATGGTCAAGGCCAGCATGGTGAGGAGCCAGCCGATCAGCAGACTGTTGGCATGATGATGACAGATATGCTCGAGGCCGTGACGACTCTTGGCGTCGTTGAAGCCTTGGTTTTCGATCTCCCAGCGGCTTTTGGCCATGCGGAATAGCGATTGCGAACCCACGGTGGAGGAAGGGAAATTCGTCAGCCAGTAGGCTTGCACTACCTGGCCGTCCGGCTTGTGCTGACGATAGAAGAACACGCGCACGGTTTCCCAATCGAGCGTGTCCCAGGGATCGAAGTCCTCCGCGTCCCAGAGCTCCACGCGATCTGCTCCGTGCTGGAAAACCGTTGCGGGAGGCCCGCAGGGAAAACGTTGCTGGGCGGCGGCCAGTAACTCCGGCAAATTGTCTTTCAGCCGTGCCACCACTCGGAGACCGAGTTCACCTGCCGTATGCAGGAACGGTGCGGTGGCGAATTCTCCATCGACGACCACATATTGCGCCAAGCGCTTTCCCACGCTCCCGATCACCCGTCGCAATAAGCGCTGCCCGGCGGCGTACTCGCTGTCGCCCGGTCCGTAGGGTTCCCCATCGCAGGGCAGAGACAGGCCGGTTCCCACCACGCTGACCATCACAAAAGAATGTTGATAGCCCAAGATCTGTTTCGCAGCGTTCTGCTTCGGCCGACAGAGGGTGCAACCCTGCTGGGTTCGCCAACCCGCGCCGGTGCCGTCGAGGGCCAGGCCGATCCAGCGGCAATCATCAAAGGCCTTGTTGCGCTTGGCGCCGCGGATGAGGGAGAGCAGGGCTTGCCGTGTTGGACCGGGATCGAGCCGCTCGGTGAAATAACCCAAGGTATCGTCACAGAACGGAGTGGCGATGGAGAGAGTGCGTCGTGCCGAAGATCGTACCAGTGCCTCGACGGCATGAAAACTCGATTCGCGGAGGATTTGGCCGATCAGCAGGGCCCAGAGCAGAGCCTGCGCCGGAATCTGCGGTTGTGGCCGACCGTCTCCAGGATCCCGGAGATACCGTCGGAGGCGAAGACGCCGTGTCACATAGTGGAGCAGATGACGTGGCGTCGAACGGTTCATTTTTTCTTTTTCTTAGGTTTCTTGCGCTCCAGCACGAGCAGCTGGGCGTTGGCCGCCAACACTTCGCGGACGGCGTCTTGAAACTCCCGTCCCGCTTTGACCCGGCGCCGCACTTCCTCGACCCAGTCCTTGGGAATGTGCTGGACACGTTTTTTTCCCTGCACCATAAAGGTCAACGACCAGACCGGATGGCCACGGTCCTCGGCACAATGACAGGTGGGCTTGCCGCAATGGAGATGCGAAAGGGAGAGCGAACCAGGGAGGGCATCGGCGGGAATAGAGAAACGCCGCAGCAGCTGAAACTTGCGCTGACGCAGTCGAGAAGCGAGCGGTCCATTGCCCCTATGGATCATCTTAATGTATACATACAATAAGAAAAAGTAAAAATCAAGCCATGTCAGCGAATGCGAAAATAGGAGTCTACTGCGGAAGGGTCGCGAAGAGGGACAATAGAGCGGCCACGCGGGGGTGGACTGGGCTAGCCCCTGTCAATCTTCCGAAACGGCTGGCGGGAGGCAAGGGGGAGGCCTCTTCAGAGAGGATAACGCAGAAACGCTGAGGGCACGGAGACTCGCAGGGAAGGTGCGGATGAGTCTTGGCCGCGACTCGCTATTCTTGGCTGCCATTCAATCGGCTTGATGGACGGATAGAAGGGCGGCGCCTGAGAAACCTGGCGCCGCCCTTCGTCCTCATCGACGATTCTTTTTGCTACTGAGAGGACTAATGTGCTGGCCGCACACCGCTGTGGGCCTGAGCAGGCATGTAAGTCTTCAAATCGATGAATATACCAACGACCATCGCGAGGAAGAGCGTGCCGTTTAGTAAATAAAAGATGGCGACGAATCCCTGCCCCGGAAGGAGTCCCGACGCGAGGAGCAGACAAGAGCCAGCAAGAATAATTTTAAAGGTGACAGAATCTTGCCGCGGAATGAAGACGAGGCAGATGGAGAAGAACATCGGGAGCCAGATGAATCCCGGTCCCGAGAACCCGCGTATGGATAAAGAACCCGGTGTGGAAGAATTCAAATACTCAGCCATTTGAAAACCAAGCTTGATAGCGGCAAGAGTTAGTGGAACAGCGGCGATCTGGCGAGGGTGATTGTCCAGCCGAACGAAAAGACAGCCGAGGAGAACCAGAAGCGTCAAGGGAGCGACGAGAGGATCTCTGCCGCTGAACACAAAGATAAAGAACAAGAGAGGAGCGGCGACACAACGAGCTATTGGGTCGCGCAACTCGCCAAAGTCCTGCCAGGGAGATTGCGGAGGTTTTGCCACATCATCCAGTGTGATTGGATTGTAGCCATTCTGCTGAGGCGTATGGTTCGGTTGATTGGGTGAGTTAGTGGTCATGGTGATGACTCCTGAAATGCGGGAACCTGCGGGGAATCGGGTTCCGGCAAAAGACCGGCGTCGCGAAGGAGTGCGAGGATGCTGCTGCGGACGGGCTTCAAGACGGAAAGTTTTGCGAGGGCGAGAATGCGCACGATCAAGATGAGGACACCGTCGACCAACCGGCGTGTGCGTTGCTGCTCGGGAGAATCATCGTAGATGAAGAAAAGAAGGATGCCCATGTGCAACGCCCAAAGAGCAGGTGGGAGAATTGCGCGAATGTCGTCCGGAAGGCGCTCCTCGCCGAGTGCCGCAAGAAAAACTGACATGCTCTGCTGGCGATTCTTGCGGGTGCCGTGGCCGAGGGCAGAAAGCGGGTGGTGCGGCTCGCCTGTAAAGCGGAATAGGGCGCTGAGGAGTTTGCGATCGCCCTGGAGGATGTCGAGTTTGGAATGGATGGCCTGGAGGAGGCGATCTTTGAGGTCTAGGCGGTTTTCGGTGAGGGCCGCTGCAACTCGGCGAGCGTGCTCAGCCTGAACATCATCGTAATAGGCTTGGATGATGGCTTCTTTGCTAGGGAAATAGTAATAGGCCGAGCCGAGGGAGGCACCGGCGGCGGCGGCGAGTTCGCGCATGGTTACGGCTTCGAGTCCCCGTTCGCGGAAGACGCGGAGAGCCGTGGAGAGGATGTGGGAGCGGGTGAGCTGGGCTTTGGAGGATGGTGCCGAAGTATTGAACATGTTCAAATAATGGGACAAAATCAGGCGATTGTCAAGGATTATTCTGAACGCGTTCGAATACGTACAAGAATCCTGACTAACTATTTTATTTTCAATAGATTATGTGGATGCCGAGGGTCGCATCGTTAGCAGACCGCGGGATTCTTGGAGCTGACCGGCACCGGTCCAGGCGCTACCGACTTCCCTCACTGCTTCTGAGCAGATTCGCCGAGTTTCAGAACAAGGACTTGGCCGTTGGAGTGGAAGCTGCCGCCAGTGGCGGTTTTGGCTTCCTGCATCGGATCCTTCGGCAGGACGTGAGTGACTTCTGCGACCAGACCCGTTGATGTGAGGGTTTTTTCAACGTAGTCACGCTCCAGGTCGATGTTGGGATCAATTTTGTGGGTGAGGCCGTTGTTGCGCTGATCTTTTTCGAAGCCGACATCATGGGTGGCGGCGCCGACCCAGAGCGTTAGGCCGTTGATCTCGAAAGGCGCCTTCCAAATGCGCAGGTGATTGCGGGAAGCGACGACGGCGATGGGTTCGGCGTGGGCCCAGCCATAATCTTGCTGGCGACCGAAGAGGTAGAGCGGGCTCATTGGCATGGTGAGATAGGACTCCTTGGACATGCTTGTAAGGAAGCCGTTGAGGACGGTTTCTTTGACGTTGGCGTCGACCTTGACCCAGCCAGCCATGGTGAAGACTTTTTCCATGGCACCTTGGGAGCCGATGATCAGGAAGTTGACCATGTCGCCGGGATCGCTGGCTTTATCGGTGATACGGCGCGGGATTTTGGAGAAGAGATCATTGTCGACACCGCGGATAGAGGGAACGGCTTTGGCGGTGTACAGGACGGCGTTGGCATCGGCTGGGTAAATCTCGATACGAACCGAATATATGCCGTCGCCGGTGTCACTGCTGAGTTGATTGATGCCGAGCGAAAGGCGGCCGGAGATAGGCGAGACGAGGTCGCGCTTGGCGCCGATGAGAAACGGTTGCGAGGTGTCTTCGTCGCCGATGCGACCAATGACAGCGCCGCGGCCGGCTTCGTTGAAAGGCAGATTGCGGAGAAGATCTTTAAAGCCGCGAACGATTCCAGCCGGAGCAGTATCGGTCTGCTGGTCGGCGTAGCGAAGGGTTCCGGTCGCTGAGGCGACGACGTGTTCACCTGGTTGCACGTCGATGCCGGTGTCAACCCAGGAGGAATCGCCGGTGAGTTGAACTTCTTGCGAGACGCGAAGCCTACCGGATGGTCTGGACGAGGCAGCTGAGTCCTGCGCGGAGGCCGCAGCCGCAGAATACTGAGCTCGCCGCGCGGCAGACTCACGCACGAACCGGGCGCCGAGAAGGAACGGCGAGATCCCGGGGAGAGTACAAGCAGCTAAGAAAATACCAACTGTTTTTGTGACAAGGGAACTCATCGGGTCGAGCCATCCCTCGGTGGGTATGAACGCATCCTCTCTGTTAACAGATGCCCGCCGGTGTAGCAAGAGTTGGATGGCCAGCGGGTTGGGCAAGCCGCTGATTCCTTGACGGATCAGAAGTGCGCTTGTAAATTGACAAGATGCTGCAGGGTTGCCACAGGACAGTGCGCGCCCCAGATTTTGGCGGAGAAGTTGGGAGACAGAACCAGCGTCTGTCCCGCTTCAGAGGTTGAACAAGTAGTTGAGAGAGTATCCAACTCGAGCGAGAACTGCGGCAAAGTTCATGACAAAGCAACTTCAGCGAAGTGTGACGGCGGGATTGTGCGCAGCGGCAGTGTTTCTGCTAGGGCCGATGGTGGCGAGCGGACAGATGCCCCTGCCCCCGCGGCCTCAACGACCGGCGCCTGCCACTAACGTTACGGTGGATGGCAGCGAGGCCATGTTTACGACGATGTGCGCGCTGCTAGCAGCCGGATTCGAATCGAACGTGAGCGCGGAGAACTGGCATCCGCTGCGCGCGCGGCTTCGCGAGCAGATGCAGCATCAGCAGGGGCCGGCGGTAGACGCAGTGAGGCAGTTCTACAAGGAACATGTGCTGCGCGATTCGGGGGCGACGCTCTCGCGCTACATTTGGTTTGGGTTGCTTTCCGGGCCCGCGCCAAATTTTGAGATGACACTGCGGCGAGACGACCAGCCGACGGAAGTGCTGGCACTGGAGGGCTTCGGCGAAATCCTCTCGAACTATTACAAAGAGCAAAAGATTGGGCAGCTCTGGAGGGGATTGCAGCCCATCTACAACGGCGAGATCGAGAAGGTGCATGACACCGTGGCGCAAATCGTTTTTGTGACGACGGGATATCTGCGGCAGCTTCAGGATTCCACGACTGGGCGGACGTTTACGATCATTCTAGAGCCGCTTGTCGGGCGCATCACGAACGTACGTAACTCCGGCGAGCATTACTCGATCGTTTTAAGCGGTTCGGATGACATACCGACGGATATCGTGAGGCACGCCTTCCTGCATTTCCTGCTCGATCCGCTTCCGCAGCAATATCCGCATGTGATTGCGGCGAAGCGACAGATCTATGAGAAGGCAGCTGTGGCACCCCGTCTGGCCGCGGACTTAAAAGATGATTACGAGTCTTACTTCGCGGAGTGTCTGGTACGGGCGGTGGAATTAAAACTGAAGAAGCTATCGCCTGGGGAACGGGACGCGGCGATGGACCGCGATGACGCGGACGGCTTTGCGCTGGTAAGGCCGCTCTTTACCGGGCTAACAAAATATGAAGCTTCTGAGCCGTCCATGGCACTGTATTTTCCGGACTTGGTACGAGGCATCAATTTGCCGGCGGAAGCCAAGCGGATTGACGGCATCAAGTTTGCATTCGCGGACCGAGGGCAGAGCGCTGACGACCCTGCCAGCGAAGTAGTGACTCGACACAGAGTGGCTCAGCCAACTACGGTGCCAAACGATGCGGATGCGATCGCGGAGCTCACGGATGGCGAGCGGCGAATCGCGGAGAAAAATCCCCGAGCGGCGGAAGAGTCTTTTCAAAAAGTGCTGGCGAAATATCCGGACCAAATCCGCGCGTGGTACGGGCTGGGATTGGTGGCGCTGTTGGAACATGATGGTCCGCGCGCGAAAGAGGTTTTTGGCAGGCTCACTACGGGAGCCCACGCCGCCACGCAGGACCCCATGGTGATGACCTGGTCGCATGTCTATCTCGCACGGATTTATGATGACGAAGGACAACAGGGACTCGCCAAGAGCGAGTTTCAAGCGGCGCTCGACGTGCCGGGAGCCCCGGAGCAAGCAAAGCAAGCAGCCCAAAAGGGACTCGAAGCTGTGAACCTTGAGAAACCAGCCGAGCGGCCTTAGAGTTAAGAATGGCAAATGTGAGAACTTGGGGAGAATGAGACGGTGAATCTCGAGCCTGCGGACTCGAGTGACGACTTGAAGAAGCAAACAGGAGGCAGGAAATGAAGGGGACGTGGCAGAAGTGGATGGAAGCAGGGGCTGTTGCAGGATTGCTGTTAGCGGGATGCGTTGGGGCGGCTGCACAAAGCGGCAGCGGCCAGAGCGGACAGAGTGGTCAAAGTGGCCAGAGCGCGCCGCCTGCCCAGCAACAAACCGATAAAGACAAAGCGAATACTCTGACGCTGGACACGCCGGCGCCACCGGTGAACGCGGAGGAAGATGCAGCATACAAGGCGTTCGCAGCCATGCCTCTGACGGACGGAACCAAGAAAATTCAGGCTGGCGAAGCGTTTGTGTTGAAATACCCGCAGAGCCGCTACCTTGCACCGGTGTATTCGGGCCTCGTGAAACTTTATCTGTCGGAAAACGAGCTCCAGAAGATGCAAGACGCCGGCGAGAAGGATGTCGCTCTGGCTCCGAACGATGTCCAGACTCTCGCAATCCTCGGCCAGACGCTTCCGAGGGCATGGAACGCGAACATGCCAAATGCGGCCCAGCAGTTGGACAAGGCGGAAAAGTTCTCCAAGTCGGCGATTGAGCTCATTCCTACCATTCCAAAGCCCGAGGGGATGACCGACGCACAATTCGATCTCGCCAAAAACCAGACGCTGGCTATGGCTCATAGCGGGTTGGGACTCGTTTATTTTCGCCGGGGAAAGTATGAGGATGCCATTCCGGAATTTGAAGCGTCGACAAAGGTGGATCCGAATCCGGAGGCCGATCCCGTAACGTTCTATGTCCTGGCGATTTCGGACGAGAAGACTTCGCATTTTGATGCGGCGGTGACGGCGTTCAACAAGTGCGCCGCCGTTCCGGGCAGCTTGCAGCCGACGTGCAAGAGCGGCGCCGACGAGGCAAAGAAACTGGGCGCCACGCAGCTGAGTGCACCAAAATAAGAGCCGCCAGCGCTTGGCGCGCTTTTCAAGGACATGACACAAAGTGACGCAGGGCAACTCGAAGAGCGTCTCGGTTATCGATTCAAAAAACCGGACCTTCTTGAGCGCGCCTTGACGCATAGCTCCGCGGTTCCGGAGTTGCGCGCGGAGCGGGCGGAAGAATCTGCGGCAGCGGCTGCCATCCAGGATAATGAGAGGCTGGAGTTTCTGGGAGATGCCGTTCTGGAGTTGTTGGCAAGGGAATATCTGCTCGAGTCGTTTCCCGAGTGGAGCGAGGGCCAGCTCTCCAAGAGCCGGGCGCGGCTGGTGAACGCGCACTCTCTACACGATGCGGCAAGCCGGGTGAAGCTTGGCGAGCATTTGCGGCTAGGGCGCGGCGAAGAAAAGACCGGCGGGCGAGAAAAGCCGGCGCTTCTAGCAGATGCTTTCGAAGCGGTAGTCGCCGCGGTTTATATGGACGCGGGGCTCGGGCCCACGCGGGAGATGCTTAAGCGGCTGCTCTTCGAACAAGCGCTTGAGGAGCGAGGCGTGCGAATCTCAGACTCGGACCGCAAGTCCGCGCTCCAGGAATTCTTGCAAGGACACGGAAAGCCGACTGCCGAATACCGGCTGTCGGGCGAAAGCGGGCCGGACCATCAGAAGATTTTCCAGGTGGAAGTGTGGATTAACGGCGAACGCATGGCCAGCGGCGAGGGCAGCACAAAAAAAGAAGCCGAGCAGCGGGCGGCGCAGAGCGCGATGGAAGTGCTGGAACGAAAGTGAGATGCCAGTGGAACGGAAAGGCTGAGAGCGAATGGCGGAAGAGACTGCGCTAAAGGTCGAAGAGCCGGTGAATCCGGTTACGCCGGCAGAGCCGAAAAAAGAAGAGCCTCACGAGGATCCCACGACGATTTCCGAATATTTGGAATCGTTGCTGGTGACGGTGCTTCTGGCGCTGTTCGGGACCAGCTTTGTCGTTCAAGCGTTCAAGATTCCGTCGGCGTCCATGGAAGGGACGCTGCTGATTGGGGATCATCTGCTCGTCAACAAATTCATCTTCGGGGGCAGCGGAGCGTGGTACGAGAAATTGCTTCCGTACCGGCCGCTGGAGCGCGGCGACATTATCGTCTTCAAATACCCCTATGCGGACCATCAGCATTTTGTGAAACGAGTAATTGGTTTGCCGGGCGACCGTTTGAAGATGGTGGACCAGCAAATGTTCGTCAATGGAAAGCCGCTGAACGAGCCGTACGTCGTTCACGACCAGCTGGCGAATTACGATCCTTTCAACACTTCGTTTCCACCCCGCCGGGATCAGATGATATCGCAGCAGGTTGTTGCGGAATCGGGCTGGAGGGAAACGCTGCGCAGCTACGTGCAAGGCGACGAAATCGTCGTCCCAGCCGGAAAATTATTTGCCATGGGCGACAACCGAGACCACAGTTCCGACAGCCGCTACTGGGGATTTGTGGATCGCAGCGCGATTATGGGGCGGCCCTTCCTGATTTATTGGTCGGTGGACGCGACGAGCAACGATTACACGCAAACCACTTTTTTCCAGCGGCTAGCAGGGGTTTTCGACACGATCGCGCACCTTCCATCTCGGACACGCTGGAGCCGGATGCTGCACACGGTGCACTAAGCTTTGCAGTTATCTCTGACGGTATTCATTTGAAGATGCTCCAGGAAACGCGGCTTTTGACACGAAAAAAGTCGCGTGAAGTTAGCCTTACAGTAGCTTTTCATTTGCAGGCCAGTCTGCGAAACTTCCGGACAAGATGAAGATCCCGCGCAAGTGGTGGAAGCTGGCGCTTACAATGATGGCGCTGCTCGTGGCCGCGCAGATTGGCGTGTCGCTGCTTGTTCGCACGCACCGCATGCACGCGTACTTGACCGCCCAACTGGAGCGAGCTTTTGGACGACCGGTCGAGGTCGGACACTTTGCGGTGCAGTTGCTGCCCGCTCCCCGGCTGGATGCGGAAAAAGTGTCGGTTGGCGAAGACCCTGCGTTCGGCAATGAATATTTTTTGCGCGCGGACAACTTGTCTGCTGGACTCCGCTGGACCGGGTTGCTTCGTGGCCATTTCGAATTCGGCACGCTTTCGCTGAGCCGGCCGAGTTTGATCCTGGTGCGCAACAACCAGGGAAGATGGAACCTGGAAAGGTGGCTGCCTCCCGCGAAAGCCTCCGCGGAAGCAAGCGCGCGTGTTTATGGACCGCCGTCGGCGATCGCGCCCGTCAACCGCCTGCTTAAAATCGATTTCGACGAAGGCCGCGTTAATTTCAAGAATACGGACGATAAGCTTCCTTTTGCGCTGACGAGTGTGTCGGGAAGCGTGGACCAGGTGGCGCCGGGGCGCTGGCAACTTCGGCTCGAAGCGCAACCGTGGCGCAGCGGCGTTGTTCTGCAATCCGCGGGAACGGTGCGGGTGCAGGGAGACCTCGCGGGAACCTCGGCGCGGTTGCAGCCAGCGCAAATCTCGGTTCACTGGGAGGAAGTTTCGCTGGCGGATTTGTTCCGGCTGCTGCGCGGGCGCGATTACGGTATGCGCGGCGTGTTTAGTCTGGACGGAACACTGAAAAGCGGCGCGTCTGACAAGGCCTCGAGTACTGAAACCGCCCCAGGAGAATGGATTTTTTCCGCGGAAGCCCGCGCGGCGCAAATCCATCGCTGGGATTTGATTGAGCGAAGCGATAATCCCCGGCTGAGGCTTGGCGTCAAAGGCCATTGGAACGTGGCGGCGGGATGCGTGCGCGCGGAAGCGGTGACCATCGAAGGCCCGCGTTCGAACTTGCGAGGAGCGGCAAATTATGTGACCGGCCCCGCGCCCGGCTTCGAGGTGCAGCTCGATTCCTCGGGGATTCAGGCAACGGATTTGCTGGCGTGGTACAGAGCGTTTCATCCAGGTGTAGACGATGGAATCTCGGCCGAGCAGTTCTTCACTGGAGCGATGACGCTCCGCGGTTGGCCCTTGGAACTCGAAGGCGCCGCGTTCTCGAGCAATGGCGGCGTTGTGAAAGTGCCTGGCCTGAAAGTCCCTGTGCGGATTGGTCCCGTGCGGATTGGACGCGAACGAAACCTGCTGCTGTCAGAGCCGGTACGCATAGCTTTCGGTGGCGCGGCTCGCGACGTTTTTGCGCCCAAAAAACGGCGTATGGCGACGCTGATGGACAATGCCGCGGACATTACGTTCAGCCAGGATCTAAACACGCAAACAGGCAGCATCAGCATCGAAGGCCACGTGCAGAAAGTCGAAGACGCGCTCAAGACGGCGTCGGCATTCGGACGGCCGGTGAATCATGGTTGGGAATTGACCGGAGATGTGCTTGCGGTGACGCGATGGGAATGGCAGAAATCTTTCAGCGGCCGCTGGAACGGCAGAATTCTTTTCAATAAAGCGACACTAACGGTTGCCGGGCTGAACCAGCCTCTCGCCGTGCAAGAGAGCACATTGAATTGGAAAGACGGAGTGCGTTTTGTGGACGTAACCAGAGTCGACGGATTCGGCGGCACTTGGTCAGGCGTCATCACGGAAAAGAATATCGCCGACGGTGAAAATCGGCCAAAATGGAATTTTAGTCTGACCACAGATCGCATGAGTGCTGCCGAGCTTGACCGTTGGGTCGGGCCCCGCGCGCGGCCAAACTGGCTGCAGAGAGTGTTGTCCTCCGTCCTGGGCGGATCGTCGCAAAGCCCAGCCGCGAGCGAGTTGGTTCGTCAAATGAATGCCGACGGAGAAATAAACATCGGCGAATTGACGGTCGAAAAGCTAAAGCTTGCGAATGTGCACGCGGAAGGTGCATTGCGCGATTTACAGCTCGAAGTGCGCGAAGCGGACGCGCAGTGGGCCGGCGGCGCGGTGCATGCGCAGGTTCATGCGAAGTTCGCGCCCCTGCCGAAATATGATGTCACTGCGAGACTCGATCACGTAAATCTTGAGGAAATTCCCGCGCCCGGGCGATTCGCGGAGCGGCTTGCGGGTTTGGCTTCGGGCACGGTGCACGTCGAGACGGAAGGCGTCGGGCGTGACGAACTCCTGCAGAAATTGGCGGGCGGCGGCGAAGTTCAGTTCAAGAAAGTAGAATTTCGCGGCTGGGACGTGATCGCAAGCGTGGCCGACGGCGCGCCACACATCGGCACTTCGCGGTGGACAAGCGGCGAAGGGACGTTTACGATGCGCAGCCGTGGAGTGACCGTCGAAAATTTGACGTTGGAATCCGGAACGGAGAAAACTTCGCTGCAAGGCACGGTGAGTTTCGCGCGTGACGCGGACCTGACGATCGAAACGTTGAGCGCGGGAAAACGGCGCGGCAGGACGATTGGAATCAATGAAGCTGGGCGCGCCCTGAAAATATCCGGGCCGCTAGATGGGCCGCGCGTTTCGGTGCAAAAAGTGGCCGCGCACCAGCCGGCGGATTGAGATTCGAGAGTGATCCTTAAAAGACGAGTTTTTTGGCCAAAATCAAAGACCTGCGGAGGTTGTTGATGAAACGCATTGTAGCGATAGTGATCCTTGCAGCGCTGACGATTTGTCCCGTGGCGAAAGCGCAGAAAGCGCCGACGCTCGAACAATTTCTCAGTGCGCCGTTTCCGACAGAGCTGACCGCCGCGCCCGCCAAGGGCCGCGTCGCGTGGGTCTTCAATGCGAACGGCGCGCGCAATCTATGGATTGCGGAACCCGCGCCGGACGGAAGCTACAAGTCGCGCCAAATCACATCATACAAAGATGATGACGGCCAGGATCTTGGCATGCTCAGTTGGGCGCCGGATGCTGAGACGATTGTCTACACGCGTGGCGGCGATCTTGAATTCGCCAACGCGGGATATCCCAATCCGCAAAATTCGCCGCAAGGTGTCGAGCAGGATATTTGGGTCGTTTCGCTGAACGGCGGGGCACCAAAGAAACTCGGCGAGGGCCACTCGCCGGCCGTTTCTCCCAAGGGAGGCAGCGTTGCCTTCATCTTCAAGACGCAGGTGTGGATCGCGAAGCTGGATGGCAGCGAAAAAGCGGAGCAGTTGATCCATTCGAACGGCGGAGCAAGCGAGCTGCGCTGGTCGCCGGATGGCTCGAAACTGGCTTTTGCGAGCCGACGCGGAGACCACGGATTCATCGGCGTGTACGACATCGCCGCGAAATCGCTGATTTATCTCGAACCCGGTGTGGACACGGACAGCCAGGCGGCGTGGTCGCCGGACAGCCGCAGAATTGCTTTCCTTCGCATCGCCGTAGCGAAGGGCAGGCTTCCATTTAGCCCGGATCGCGAAGGGCAACCGTGGTCCATTCGAATCGCCGATGCCACAACTGGCAAGGGACAGGAGATTTGGCACGCGGATGCGGGCAGCGGCAGCGTTTTTCATGCGGTTGTCGCGGAGAATCAGTTGATCTGGGCCGCCGGCGACCGGATCGTTTTTCCGTGGGAGCGTGGCGGATGGATTCACCTATGGTCCGCTCCCGTTAGCGGCGGAGCTGCAAAGCTGCTCACGCCTGGAAATTTCGAAGTGGAATATGCCTCGGCTAGCGCGAACGGGCAGGCCATTGTCTATTCTTCGAATCAGGACGACATTGACCGGCGCCATGTTTGGAAGGTTTCGCCCACCGGCGATCATCCTAAAGCCGTGACGTCAGGCACGGGAATTGAAACCGCGCCCGTCATCGCGAGCGACAATAAAACGATATTGGTTCTGCGATCCGATGCGCACACCACGATGCGTCCAGCCCTTATCGCGAGCAAAGGCGAAATCCACGATTTGGCTCCGGAAGCCCTCCCGGCAGATTTTCCTGCGAGCGCTCTGGTCACACCGCAACAAGTAATTCTCTCATCGGTCGACGGAATGCAGATTCACGCGCAACTTTTTCTCCCGCGCAACGCCGGCGATGGCGCGCGTCATCCCGCTCTCTGCTTTTTTCACGGTGGATCGCGGCGCCAGATGTTGCTCGGCTTTCATTACATGTTTTATTACAGCAACGCCTACGCGATGAATCAGTATCTCGCGAGCCGCGGTTACATAGTCCTCGCCGTGAACTATCGCAGCGGCATTGGCTACGGTCTGAATTTTCGCGAGGCGCTCAACTACGGTGCGGCTGGCGCCAGTGAGTTCAACGACGTCGAAGGTGCCGGACTGTATCTGCGCTCCCGCTCGGACGTGGATCCAGGCCGGATTGGTTTGTGGGGTGGCAGTTACGGTGGTTACTTGACCGCTCTCGGCCTCGCTCGCGCCTCCGATCTGTTCGCCGCCGGCGTCGATATGCACGGCGTCCACGATTGGAACACTGAGATTCCTACGTTCGCCTCTTCTTACAAGTCCGCCGATCGGCCCGATGCGGCAAGGCTCGCGTGGGAATCATCTCCGCTTTCTTCCATCAGCACCTGGCGTTCTCCCGTGCTCTTGATCCAGGGCGATGACGACCGCAACGTTCCTTTCGCAGAAACTGTTGATCTTGCTGAGGCATTGCGGAAGCAAGGCGTGGAGTTCGAGTTATTGGTTTTTCCAGATGAGATTCATGACTTCCTGCTGCATCGAACATGGTTGGCCGCGTATCACGCTACGATCGAATTCTTTGACAAGCATTTTAAGACGCCGGAGAAATGACGGCCGGCAGGGGCGCCTGCCATGAATAGCATTCTAAGATTGTTTGGCTGCTGTCTGCTCTCAGCGGCGGTTCCGTGCGCAGCGCGAGACAACGCGGACCGCGTCGTGCTATTTCCCAAACTAAGTGTCGGCCAGACATTCCGCTATCAGATTGGTTACAGCGCGAAAACCAACATGAATACCGAAAGTACCGTCGCCGTGCCAATGGCACCAACAGGCGGCCAAACCAATGAGAATCTCCTTCTGCTTGTGGAGGTGGAAGATTTGCGCGTCGATGCTGGCAGGATACTAGCGCGCCTGCGGACGCGAATTGTCGAGGCAGATGCCAGCGTACCGGCGGCCCCAGCTTCGGACGGCAAGGCGGCGACAAAGAGCACACAAAACCAGGACGAGGCAGCAAAATCCGGGAAGCGCGAAAAGACTCTGGAATTTGTTCTTCACGCGGACGGCCAGGTCACCGATGTCGAGGGGCTGGATAGACTTTCTGCTGACGAGCAATCCGCGTGGCAGGAATGGGTGGCGCGATTTGGAGGCGGCGCCGCGTTCCCGGAGAAAGGCATAAAGCCGGGGGAGAAATGGAAAGCAGAAGAGCCGATTACCAATGCGCTGCTGGCCGGCCTCTCCTGGGAAAAAGAATCGGAGTACGTGAACGACGCACCTTGCGGCGCCATGAATCTTACGCCTCAGGGCGATCTCGCTGCTGGAGAGCAAGCCCAGGAAACCTGCGCGGTGATTCTGACGACCGCAATCCTCAAGCAAAAATCTTCTCAAAAGGACGCTACACCGGAGGATTACAAGCTGCACGATCTGCGTACCATGGGCATCGCCAAAGGCAAGAACGAAACTATTACTTACATCTCGCTGAAAACCGGGCTGCTTGTACGTGCGACGGAAGACGCGAATCAATCGATGAACGTCATCGTCGCGAAGACGGACGGTTCGAATCGAGTTCATTATATGATCGACGCGGAGAGCCATGCGCAAGTAATGCTGCTTGCGGATACTCCCGCCAATCATCCCTGACACGCGATCAAATATTTCTTTCAGAGAAAATCGCCATGCCGGAACGCACTTTAATCGAACTCCTCTATGGAAAAGGCGCGCACGCGAATCCGGTCGCCTGCGTCGAAGACCTCTCCGCGGAACTTGCGGGCCGGCATGCAGAGAATCTTCCACACTCGGTCTGGCAAATTGTGTGGCACGTGAATTTCTGGACGGATTACGAGCTTCGTAGAATTCGTGGCGAAAAGCCGCGCTATCCGGCCCATGCGGTGGAAAGCTGGCCGCCTGGCGCTCCTCCTAGCGAAGTCGAGTGGAGAAAAGAAGCCGCTCGATTCGCGGAATTGATCGGTGTTCTTGCCGCTATGGCGGAACGCGATCCGAACGAGTTGAGCCGCGATATTCCCGCGATGCACTCAAACCAAGAAACGCGCACTTCCACGGTGCTTGCCATTCTCTGGCAAACTCTGGCCCACAATAGCTACCATGCCGGGCAAATTGCTCTAGTGCGGCGCGCACTGGGAGCCTGGCCGCCAAGCGGCGGCGGAGACAGCTGGTAACCGCCGCCCGCAAACGTCTACAGCCTCGAATTTCTGTCCTCGGCTACTCCGATTTGCATCGAGGAGTATAATGAAGGTTTCGACAGTGGCCGAAATTCGTGCCGGGAGACTCCTTCCATGAACTTCAAGCTGCGCAGCAACTATCAGCCACGCGGTGACCAGCCCGCAGCCATCGAACAGCTTTCTCGCGGCATTGAAGGCGGGGAGAAGCACCAGGTGCTCCTCGGTGTAACCGGTTCCGGCAAGACATTCACGGTTGCCAAGCTGATCGAAGCTTTCAACCGGCCCGCTCTGGTGCTCGCGCACAACAAAACACTCGCCGCGCAGCTCTATCACGAGTTCAAATCATTTTTCCCCGAGAACGCCGTCGAATATTTCGTCAGCTACTACGATTTTTATCAGCCTGAAGCCTACGTTCCATCGGCCGACATTTACATCGACAAGGAAGCCACCATCAATGACGA
Organism: uncultured Acidobacteriota bacterium; assembly: GCA_963833345.1. Taxonomy (GTDB): domain Bacteria; phylum Acidobacteriota; class Terriglobia; order Acidiferrales; family UBA7541; genus Acidiferrum. The sequence continues at coordinate 6,468,005 of CAWHXI010000002.1, forward strand.
GCTGGACAAGCTGCGCATGAGCGCCACGCGTTCGCTCTTCGAACGCCGCGACGTGATTATCGTCGCCTCCGTTTCTTGTATCTACGGTATCGGTTCGCCGGAAGCGTATTACGGCATGCTGATTACTGTCGAGAAAGGCCAGCACACTTCGCGTGAGGCTCTTCTCCGCAGGCTGGTGGACATTCAGTACGAACGCTCCGAGGATTTGCGCCGCGGCACCTTTCGCGTTCGCGGAGACATTATCGAGATTTATCCCCCGTATCAGGACGACGGCTTCCGATTCGAGATGTGGGGCGAACAGATCGACACGATCCGGCAGATCGACACGCTTACTGGCGAGGTTAAGACCGGCCAGGAAGATCTTCCGCGCGTGACGATTTTTCCAAAGACGCACTATGTGATGCCACAGGAACAAAGAGACCGCGCCATCATCACCATTCAGGAGGAGCTGTGGTGGTGGAAAAAAGAATTAGAGAAACAGGGAAAGTTTGTCGAGGCACAGCGCGTTGTGCAGCGGACCATGTTCGACATCGAAATGATGCGCACTATCGGCTACTGCCATGGCGTCGAAAACTATTCGCGGCACCTCAGCGGGCGTCTGCCAGGCGAAGCTCCTCCGACACTGCTCGACTATGTGCCACAGGATTTTCTGATGTTCATTGATGAATCGCACCAGTCCGTGGGGCAGGTGCGCGGTATGTTTAACGGAGATCGCGCGCGTAAACAAACCCTCGTTGATTACGGATTTCGTATGCCTTCCGCGCTGGATAACCGGCCGCTTACATTTGAAGAGTTCGAGCACCGCTTGAATCAAGTCATTTATGTCTCTGCGACGCCTGGCCCGTACGAACTGACGAAATCTGGCGGAGTCGTCGTCGAACAGGTGATTCGCCCCACAGGATTGGTCGATCCGCAAGTGGAGATTCGTCCAGTCAAGGGCCAAGTGGACGATCTGCTGGAAGAAATTCGCATGCGCGCGGGGAAGAACGAGCGCGTCCTGGTCACCACGCTGACCAAACGAATGGCGGAAGATTTGTCGGAGTATTTCACAGAAGTCGGCGTGCGCTGTCGTTATCTCCATTCCGAAGTGGAGACGCTCGACCGCATCAAAATCCTGCGTGATCTGCGGCGCGGGGAATTCGACGTTTTGATCGGGATCAACTTGTTGCGCGAAGGGTTGGATTTGCCGGAAGTGTCCATGGTGGCCATCCTGGATGCCGACAAGGAAGGCTATCTGCGAAGCGCCACGTCGCTGATTCAAACCATGGGCCGCTGCGCGCGCCACGTCGAAGGCCGCGCGATCTTGTACGCCGATCGCCGCACCAGCTCGATGAATCAAGCGATTGACGAAACAAACCGTCGCCGCACAAAACAGCTCGAGTACAACCAGGAAAACAACATCACGCCGATGTCCATTATCAAGTCGGTGGACATGGATCTCGCGCGCATCGTCGAAGCCGATTACGTGACGATTCCGGCGGACGACACCGAGCTCGACGCTGCCACGTCCAAGATCAAGAATGAACAGCAACTCGCTGAAATGCTGCAACAGCTCGAAACACAAATGCGCGAAGCCGCGAAAAAGTTTGAATTTGAACGCGCCGCGCAACTGCGTGACCGCATCCGCTCGCTGAAACAGCGGGACATGACGGGATTATTTTCAGTCGAACCAGCACGCACAGCAGAATCGGCCAGCTAGGTAACGGCGCTAGACAACTCCGCTAAACAACGCCTCGCTTCAATTCTTTCAACGGATAAAACGTGCCGCGCCACGTCACTCCGCCCTGCCATAGGGTCACGGCGACGGAGCGCACGATCATGTAGCAAAACAATAAAGCGCCAAGCGGATGCGTCAGCGCGTACAGCGGCGAAACCCTATTCACCACATCCACGCTGCAATGCATGCCAAGCGCAATAGCCACTGAAATCGCCGAAAAGATGCGAATCCACCCGTGCCCCAAGAAAACCGCAAAGAAGGGAATTACGTTGAGCAGGATCATTCCCACGAGGGCAACCGCCGCAAACGCAAGATTGTAACCGAAGGCTGCGAAAAAATTCTTCGTTACCCCGCGAATCACGTTTCCGGCTCCCGCATGCCAGCGCACCGTTACGAACTCTTGCGCGATCGCCACGCAAGAGCGGAAACCGGCTCGCTTCACAAGTTTTCCAAGCTTCATGTCGTCCACCACCTCCATCGCCAGACGCCGGTGGGTCCCAATCGTTTCATAAGCACTCCGGCGCACCAACTGGAATGCGCCCACTCCCACGTACGCGCGCGAATTAGGATTGCTCACGCGATAGGCGTCGGTCGCGAGGTGAAATGCGAGGCCAAAGAAAGTGATCAACGTTTTTTCCCAGAAGCCGTGCATTTCCACGTTACAGACTAGAGTGAGGTGATCAAGATGCTGGTGTTCCGCCAGCGTGATTGCGCGGCGGATGACATCCGGTTTGAAACGTACGTCGGCGTCCGTGAACAAAAGCCACTCGCCGCTGCTGGCTTCAAATCCATTTTGAAGAGCGTGCGTTTTTCCGAGCCAACCGCTCGGAATCTCCGAAACATGCACTGGGCGGAAACGCGGATGTGCCGCGGCGAACTCATCAAGAATGCGGGGCGTAGCATCCTGCGAGCGGTCGTCGACGGCAATGATTTCCAGATGTGGATAGTCGAGCGCGGCTAATGTCGCGAGCGCTACGGGAAGCTTTTCCTCTTCATCCCTGGCGGCGAAAATGAGTGAAACGCTTGGACATGCCGCGTCTGAAGCAGGGGCGAAATCCTTCATCCAAGGGAGTTTCGTTGCGCCATACGCGGCGCGGAGGCCGTGGAACACCCAGAAAGCGGCAACCAGCGAGGAAAAAACAAGTCCAAAAGTGTGCATCAAAATTGGTGTCGAGTGACAAGCTCAGGTTATCCTAGCATGTAATGACGGGGACGCTTTCAATCATCGGTGCAGGGCGGGTAGGCCGCGCGCTGGGGCGGCGCTTGCGCAGAGTTGGGATGGAAGATCGGCGCGGTGGTGGCCAGCAGCGAAGCCGGCGCGCGCAAAGCGGTGCGTTCGATCGGCGCTGGGCGCGCCCATGCGTTCCTGACGCGGCAAGTGCTCGCTGCACAGGTCATCTTGATTACCACGCAGGACCACAGCGTCGCCGCGATTGCGGAAGAGCTGGCGCGCATCGGCGCGGAAGAATTGCGCGGCAAAATCGTGCTGCACACGAGCGGAGCCTTGAGTTCGCGCGTCCTCGATCCGGCGAAGAAGTGCGGGGCCGCGGTCGGATCGATGCACCCCTTGCAGACATTCAGCGGAGTGGGCTTGCCTTCGCTCGAGGGAAAAGTGTTTGCGATCGAGGGCGACGCTCACGCGGTGCGCACCGCCAGAATGATTGCGCGCGCACTGGGCGCCGTTCCCGTGCACATTGAGGGTTCGATGAAGCCCCTGTATCACGCGGCAGGAGCGCTGGCTGCGGGGAATGTTCTAGCTTTGATGGAAGCAGCGACGCAGCTGATGACTGCGGCCGGAATGAAGCGTCGCGAAGCTGTGCGCGCGCTTCTGCCGCTAACGCGGCAAGTGTTGGAAAACTTTGAACGGCTGGGCCCGCGCGCGGCCTGGACTGGTCCGCTTTCGCGAGGAGACTATGGTGTGGTGGCAGCGCACACCGAGGCGATGAATGATTTGCCGGCGGAGTTCAGGCAGGCTTATGAGGCAGTGAACCGTTTGGCTGCGGTGGTTTTGGCCCAGGATTCCGCAGAGATGCAGGCGGAGCTGGAAAAAGTGGCTGTGAACGAGAAAACGAAAGTGAAAGCAACAGGGGGACAAGCGTGAAGCGACTGCAGATTGCGATTGAGAGCACGACGCTGGCTAACGGTTTGAAGGTGGTCATCGCGCCGGACACGACTACGCCGGTGGTGACGGTCGGCGTGTATTACAAGATTGGATTCCGGCTGGAGCCGCGCGGACGCAGCGGTTTCGCGCATCTCTTCGAACACATGATGTTTCAAGGCTCGGCGAACGCGCCGAAGATGCAGCATATTAAGCTCATCAATTCGAGCGGTGGCGTGCTCAATGGATCGACGCATTACGACGTGACGAATTATTACGAGGCCGTGCCGTCAAACGCGCTCGAACGCGTGCTTTGGCTCGAAGCCGACCGCATGCGCGCGCTGAAAGTCGACGACGAGAATTTGCGGAATCAGCGCGACGTTGTGAAAGAGGAAGTGCGCGTGAATGTCCTGAACCAGCCTTACGGAGGATTTCCGTGGCTGGACTTGCCGCCCGTGGCATTTCGCAACTGGGCCAACTCGCATAATTTTTACGGAGACTTTAACGATCTTGATGCCGCGGACCTCGCCGACGTACAGGCTTTTTTCAAGACGTACTATGTCCCGAACAATGCGGTGCTGTTGATGCTCGGTGATGTGAAACCGGAAGAAGGGTTTGCCCTGGCAAAAAAATTGTATGCTGACATTCCTGCGGGGGCGCCGCCACCCTTTGCCGATCCGACGGAGCCGGAGCAGAGCGAAGAACGCCGTGGTCACGTTGAGGAAAAATTCGGCACGCTGCCCGCAATGGCTCTCGGTTACGTTGTGCCTAAGCGGCGAACCACCGATTGGTGTGCCATGGCGCTACTCGATCAAGCGCTGCATGGCGGGCGCGCGGGAAAACTCTATCGCGAACTCGTGCTCGAAAAGCAGGTGGCCGTGGAACTCGACGGAGGAATCGAAGATATTTTCGGCTATAACGGGCCCACGCAGATGGTGACGCGTATTCTGCACAAGCCTGAATATTCGAGTGAGCAGGCGCTCGCCGCTTTTGACGAAGTGATTCGTGAGATACAAGAGAAGGGCATCACCGATGACGAACTTGTGCAACTGAAAGTGAAATGGCAATCGGACTATTTCTCGCTTCTCGAGAGTGGACACGGCGGCATGCCGCGTTATGGCTTGATGCATCTGCTTGCATGCTTCACGTTGTTTGACGGTGAGCCGCAATTGGTGAATACCGTCCTCGACGGTTTTCTTTCCGTGAAGCGCGAAGACATCCAGGCGGCCGCAAAGAAATATTTGCGACGGGAAAAGCGCGCGATCGTGTTTCGGATTCCTGCCCTAGCCGGCGCGCCCGCGGATGCGGACAAGAAAGAGGCAGCATAATGGCGACGCGCGCGGTGGAAGTAAACGATGCGGTGCCGGCGCTGTCTGCCGAACGGCAGGTGACCTGGCCGAACCGGAAGCGGGCGCGGCTCTCGAATGGGCTGGAAGTGATTCTCGTGGAATCGCATACGATTCCGAAATTTCACGGCGAACTGTTTTTCCGTTCCGGCAACGTGGCGGCCATCGAGCGCGGCCCGGGGCTTGGGGAAATGACGGCCACCGTTGCGCGAACGGGCACAATCAAGCGCGCCAGCAGGCAGATTGAAGAGGATCTGCGGCGGATGGGCGCGGATCTCGCGACGAGCGCGGGTTCGGACACGAGCGCAATTTCGTTTGCGGGACTTTCCGAGTTCGCCGAGCCGCTTCTAGGCATGGTCGATGAGTTGGCGCGAGAGGCGGCATTTCCAGAAGCCGAGTTTGAGCGCGAACGGCGGCAAAAGCTCGAAGAGGTCAAGCTGGAACGCACGCAGCCGGGATTTTTAGCCGGGGAACGGCTGCGTAAAGTCTTGTTCGGCGCTCATCCTTACGCGCAGGTTTCGCCGAGCGGAGAGCAGGTTGCCGCGTACAAGCGGGACGATTTGATCGCGGTATACCACGACTTTTACACACCCGAGAACGGATTGTTGCTGCTCGTCGGCGATTTCCAGCCGGTCGCGATGCTGAAAAGCGCCGAGAAAATTTTTGGCGCGTGGCAAGGGAAGAAACCGGAAACAAAACCCTTTGCATCTCCCGCAAATCCACGCGGACGACGCGTTTATCTGGTGCATCTGCCTGGCGCGGTGCAGACACAAATTCTCACGGGATGCCATGCGATCACGCGAAAGCATCCGGACTGGGTGAAGCTCGGCCTCACGAATAGTTTGTACGGCGGAGCATTTAATTCGCGCTTGGTCATGAATATTCGCGAGGACAAGGGGTATACGTACAGTCCTCGAAGCAGCGTCAACCCGCTGCGAGAGCACGGATACTTTTCGGTTTCGGCCGCTGTGCGCAACGACGTTGTTGCGGCGTCGCTTACGGAGATTTTCTACGAAATGGACAAGCTGCGGTCCGTTCTGGTTCCGGAAGCTGAGCTAGCCGACGCGCAGAATTATTTGAGCGGCATCTTTTCCATGGGACTCGCGACGCAAAACGGATTGTTGTCGCAGATCGCCGTGGTGGCGCTGAACGAATTGCCTGAAGATTATCTCGAGACGTATCGAGCGAAGGTGCGGGCGCTGACGCCGGTCGACCTGCTAGAAACGGCGCGCAAATATCTCGATTCCGCGAACATGCAGATTGTTGTTGTTGGAGATCGTGCGCAAATCGAATCGCAAGCTGCGCTCTTCGGCGAGCTTGAAGTCTTCGACGCCCAAGGCAAGCGTCTCGACCAGGAACGGTTGTGATTGCCGCACGGTCATCGTTCTGGTTTCACTTAGTTGGAATTTGCGCTTGCGCCTGCGGTGGCAGATCGTAAAGGCCGTAGTCGACCCGCATAAGCGGCATGCCACCGGTCTTCTCATCTCGGCAGCACTTGCCTCTCGGCAAGTCGAACTCAAACGGAATCTCGACATGCCAGTGTTTGCCAACGTGGTTGGCCGGCAGGCTGAAAAGAATCTGTTCTCCTGGACGAATGGTGACCGATGAAGCCACCACATCCATCGAGTCATTTCGCGGCATCGCAGCAGTCTGCTCATCTGAATTTGGCGAATCGTCGGCTTTGTGATCTCCAGAAGCGTCGCGGTAGCTCGTCAATCCGTACATCGGAGGTTTGCGACTATCCAGTAACGCAGTCCGACCTCTTCCTTGGGGCTCTCATTCGGTACGCCATTGGCGGTTACCACGATTGGAACACGGCAATTGTTTACCAGGCGTAGCCAGATTCGTGTAGCTGGCTCGTCCTCGTCCCTTTGAGTGCCCGCGCCAATGTGATCAAAGCGGACGTACACAAACGGCTTGTTCTCGTCGATCACAAATCCCTTGTTGGCCTTCGTCGTCTGCGAGAAGAGCGCAGCCGTCGCTAGGATGAAGACGGGCAGCAGAAAGAGCAGGGCTGGGCAGAAGTCCTCTTCATGGAATCACCTTCAAGTCAGCAAGCCGCCCATTTGGCAGCATTGACCTTCATTATTGATTTATTACTATTGTTCATGCATTATTCTCGTCACCATGGCGTGGCGGCCTGTATTTCGCATTGGCCTTCTGGTGATGGCAATTCTTTCCATCGCTACGACTCTGCCGGCTAATAAGAAGCCACCTCCGGCGCCGGTCAATTTGAATACGGCGACATCGGAAGAGTTGCAGCAGGTGCCGGGAATTGGGCCGGTCACCGCCGACAAGATTTTGCAGATGCGCAAGTCGTATGGCGCGTTCAAGAGTGTGGACGATTTGCGCGCGGTCCGCGGTATTGGGCCGAAACGCCTCGAGAAAATGCGCAAATACCTGACGGTTGGAAAGGCCGCTTCGCAGAGCAAACCTGCGTCAGCCTCTAAACCCGTAACTCCATCTAAGCCTACAGTTCCGCCAAAGCCTTCTACTGTTCCCGCGGAACCGCCTGATCCGTCGCTGTAATTTGGGACACACTCGACGCCGGAAGGAAAAAGCAGATTCCTCGCTACGCTCGGAATGACATTTTTAATTTGCTGCACTGAACCGCTCATCAGAGAACTTGATGGGTGCGGCGTTGGTCGTCCGGCTTGGCTTCGTTGATGCGCAGCGGGACTTGGTCGGCGATGCGGATGCCGTAACCTTCCAGGGCGACTACCTTTTTTGGGTGATTGGTCAGGACGCGGATGTCTTTTAGGCCGAGGTCGATCAAGATTTGCGCGCCGATGCCGCTTTCGTGCTGAACCATTCGCTGGCGGGCGGGTTCGCGGTCAAGTTGGCCGCGTTTGTGAAAATGGATTTGCGGGAGCGCGCCGGGCTCCTCGGCGGTTTCCACGCTGAAGCCGCGGCCGGTGTGATGGAGATAGAGGAAAACGCCGCGGTCTTCCTTGGCGATGGTGGCCAGCGAGCGGGAGACAAGCTCGCTGCAATCGCATGCGGTTGAGCCGAAGACGTCGCCGGTGAGGCAGTGCGAATGGACACGGACTAGAGCGGGCGTTTCGCCTTCGAGGTTGCCGCGAACGAGTGCGATGTGCTGATCGTGATCGACGTCGCTGGCGTAGGCAATCATGCGGAAATCACCGTAGCGCGTGGGGAGAACGGCTTCCGCCACGCGGCGGACGTAGCGCTCGTGCTGCATGCGGTAGCGGATGAGGTCTGCGACCGTGAGCATTTTCAAATTGTGCTGCTTGCAGAATTCTTGAAGCTGCGGCACACGGGACATGGTGCCGTCCTCGTTCATGATTTCGCAGATGACCCCGGAGGCGTTGAGGCCAGCGATGCGGGAGAGGTCGACGCTGGCTTCGGTCTGGCCGGCGCGCACGAGGACGCCGCCATTGCGAGCGCGCAGAGGGAACATGTGGCCCGGCCGGGCGAGATCCTGAGGGCGGGTCTTGGGATCGATCGCGGTAAGGACCGTTATGGCGCGGTCCGAGGCACTGATGCCGGTCGTGACGCCGACTTTGGCGTCAATAGCTTCCGTGAAGGCAGTGCCGTGGACGGAGGTGTTGATCAGGGACATGAGCGGAAGATGAAGCTCGTCGCAGCGCTGCTCGGTAAGCGCGAGGCAGATAAGGCCGCGGCCAAATTTTGCCATGAAATTAATGGCTTCGGGCGTGATTTTCTCGGCGGCCATGGTTAGGTCGCCTTCGTTTTCTCGGTCTTCGTCGTCGACCAGGACGATCATACGTCCCTGGCGAATCTCTTCGACGGCTTCTTCGACGGTGGAGAAATTGGTTTGATTGCTGGTCATGGGTATCCCACCTACAAGTTATTTTAGCGAATTTGATGAAACTAAAGCCATTAAAGTCACTTGAAGCGGAGTGAACTTTAAGAGTCCAAAAGTTAAAGCGGCCGACCGGGGATTTATGGGGCGTACGCCTACCGCCTGCGTTTTGGCAGAGTGTGCGTAACTTAATGAAAGCAAAATAATTATTGCAATGTGGAGGTCAAGGCAGCGTGAGAACTAGCTTTTCGCCGTTGAAATTGTATTCCAACTGATATTTTGCATCTTTCTTGCGGTCGCGGATGGAAAAGTACAGATACCCTGCAACGGGAGCGGCGGTTTTCCCTTCCGGCAGTCCCTTTTGGCTCAGTTCCGTTTCCATGATCTGGCGATCCCTCCCGGCTGAGCCCGGGACGGGGTTTGGATGGCCCACGCCAACACCCACTTCTGTCGCTGTATAGACGCCATGAACTCTTGTGGGCTGCCCCGTGTTCGGATCAGTGTAAGTGCCGGACTCGTAGCCAACGGTTGCACCGCCCTGCACCGAAACGGGGGCCCCGGAACCGGCTTTTTTTTGCAACGAAGCAGCGACTACAGTGGCGCTCTCCGGCTTTGTGGCGACGTCGCTCCCGGAAATGTATAGGGCGAAATCATCCAGCGACAAATCGTGCGGACCCTTTTCCTTGCTTGGATAGAAGGCGAACTCCACAACGATGCAGCAACGATTTAAGTCGGAGACAAAAGCTTTCCGCACTTGCTTGGCAGTAAGAATATTCGCTCCGACGCTCGTGCCGTCGCGTTGGGCATGCGAATGGTAGCGCTCCGCGGAGGACCGGGGAACGCTACCTCGAGGTCCAGACGAGTCGTCCTCCGCGCTTTGGGCCTTGGACAGCGCCGTGAAGAGCAGAGCGGCTATAAGGAACGCGGCGGCAAGAACCACAAATCTCATCGAGCGCATTGGGCACCTCGTCAGCGAATGCAATTCCCCGGGTGGGACTCTATGTTTCTCCCACGCGCGACTTGCTTACCAGAGGTTATCCTAAGGGCATTATACGCCCACGATGCAGTTCAAACACGAATTTGTCGCTTGCTACAACTTCCGCAGCGGGGCGGGCAACACGCTGGCGAGAGAATACTTGCCAGGACCGGCGAGCAATAGGCCCAAGGCGAGAAGCATTTCCGTTAGCGCGTATTCGAGGCCGCCGTGGCCGATGTCGTAGCCGTGCGGAAGATGCACGATAAATATGGCGCCAAGCATGACGATGATGACGCTGACGGCTCCAACGCGGAGCAACGCGCCGATCAGGATGGCGATGCCTCCGGCGAACTGAGCTAATCCAACTAAATAGCCGACGGCGACAGGCATGTGCATAAAGGCCGCGAAGCCTTGGGGGCCTGGGCCGCCGAACATTCCAAACAGGATGGCGCAGCCGTGGAAAATAAAGGGCAGCGCACAAGCGACGCGCATGATCAGGAGCTCGAGATTCAGTTCGCGTGCGCCACCCGTCAACCGGCTAAATGTGCTCATAGATACCTCCGTTGCTTGGATGGAGATGGTGTATCAAAAGAATCATCGAAAAGCCAAGAAAATTCGGGCATTGGGACAGCCCTAGCAGGCAAGGAAGTAGGCGAACTTTCAAGAGTCGGGCAAGGGACGGTGGGAGTCAGCGGAGTATGGGGGAGAGAAGATGGAAGACACCGGCGCCGATTAAGGCCGCGCCAGGGATAGTGAGTACCCAGGCCCAGACGATGCGGCGGGTGACGCCCCAACGGACGGCGGAAAGACGGCGAGTGGCTCCGACGCCAACGATGGCGCCGGTTATGGTGTGGGTGGTGCTGACGGGGATGCCGAAGACCGCGTTCATGACGAGCGTCAGACCGCCGGCGGTTTCCGCCGCAAAGCCGCCGAACGGGGTGAGCTTGGTGATCCGCTGGCCCATGGTCTTGATGATGCGCCAGCCGCCGGCCATGGTGCCGCCGGCCATGGCTAAGTGGCAGCAGATGATGACCCAGTAGGGAACAGAGAAAGATTTCAGCAGGCCGCCGGCGACGAGCGCGGTGGTGATGATGCCCATTCCTTTCTGTGAGTCATTCGTACCGTGGCCGAGGCTGAAGAGCGCCGCAGATAGCAACTGCAGGCGGCGGAACCACCGATCCACTTTCTGCGGACGTTGCCTGCGGACGATCCAACTGGTGAGGATGGTCAGAATGATAGCGAGGATCATTCCAATCACCGGCGAAAGAAAAAGGAAAGCGACTGGCTTAACCCAACCGTGGAGAATCAGCGCTTTGAAGCCAGCGTAGGCAACGGCTGCGCCGCCATAGCCGCCGATGAGAGCGTGGGAAGAACTGGTGGGAAGACCGAGAACGAGGGTAATCAAGTTCCAGGAAATGGCGCCGAGCAGGCCAGCGAGCAAGACTTGTTGATTGATCAGCTCGATGTGAATCATACCTTTGCCTATAGTGGCAGCGACGGCAGTGCCGAAGACGAAAGCGGCGATGAAGTTCCAGAAAGCCGCCCAGGCGACGGCTCGAAGCGGTGTGAGGACGCGAGTGGAGACGACGGTAGCGATGGAATTGGCGGCGTCGTGCCAGCCGTTGGAAAACTCGAAGGCCAGAGTAAGAAAAATGACGACGAGCAGGAGTGAAAAGCTGGTCATCGCCGAATCAGTCGCTCTTGATGATGACGCCTTCGATTACGTTGGCGACGTCTTCGCATTTATCGACGGCAGTTTCAATGACTTCGAAGATTTCCTTCCATTTGATGATCTGGACGGAGTCTTTTTCCTCGTCGAATAGTTGGGCGATGAGCGTGCGGCAGATGCGGTCGCTCTCATTCTCGTAGCGGTTGATCTCGATGCAATGCTTGAGGGCTTTCTCGGGTGTGCCCAGGGCTTTGACGGCAGCGGTGACTTCGACGGTGGCCGAGACCAGGACTCTGACGAGGTCCACGGTGCCTTCGCGGATGGAGTCGACGCGATAGAGGACGAAGCGGCTGGCGGCAGCGTCGATCAAGTCAATAACGTCGTCGAGCTGGTTGCAGAGCGTGTGGATATCTTCGCGGTCAAAGGGCGTGATGAAGGTCTGGTTCAGTTTGATAAGGAGATGGTGGGCGATTTCATCGCCTTCGTGCTCGATGGCCTTGACGATCTGCACTTGCTCGGGAACGCCCGTGTAGTGCGAGAGCATTTTGAGGAGGGCTTCCGCCCCGTTGTGGATATTCTCGGCTTGCTGGGCGAAAAGGTCGAAAAAACCCTCTTCGCGCGGCATGAGCCGCTGCAAAAGTCCTGGCATGTGGTGACTCTCCTCTGAAGAGCCTGTGGCAAGGCAAAGGGACGATAGCAGAGGGAGTTGAGGGTAGGCAAGCGAGAGGGAAGGGATAGGGAAATAGGCGGGTCGTCCGGGCCAGGGCAGAGGTCGAGGTGACTATTCCGTGGCCTGTTCGTGCAACAATCTTCTGCTGTCGAATCCTTTTGCCCGGCAGGTGGCCGCCCACGGAAATGTATCTGCATGTCCGTGTGCTATTTACAATTCTCCTCGGCCTGGGTGTTTCCCGCCTTCTGAGCGGAGTGGCACAGATCGTCCAGCATCCCAAGGCGTACAAAGTGTATTGCGTACATCTCCTGTGGGCGCTTTTCCTATTTCTGTACTTGATCCATTTTTGGTGGTGGGAATACCGGCTCCAAGCTATCCAGCAGTGGACATTTCCGCTTTATTTCTTCATAGCCATGTATGCGGTTGTGATGTTCCTGTTGTGCGTGTTGTTTTTTCCCGAACAGATGGCGGACTACGACAGCTTCAAAGCTTACTTTTATTCCCGACGACAATGGATATTCAGCTTGATGACTATTCTGTTTTTGGCAGACATCTTGGACACATTCATCAAGGGGAGCGCGTTTTGGCACGCGATAGGGCCTTTCTACTATGTACGAACAGGCCTGTATATTTTGTTGAGTGCCGCCGCAATCAAAATCAAGTATGAGCGATTTCATGCGGGATTTGCGATCTTTGCGACTGCTTCCGAGATTGTTTTGATTCTGAAATCGTACATGACACTAAATTAATTGAGGGCCGCTAATTGCGGAATGCAGAAACAAAAAGGGCGTCCTGGTTTGCACCTGGGACGCCCTTTGGATTGAGGTTTTGGGCGTGCTGGAAAAGCCGCCCGGAGCACAGGCAGGAGTGCCTGTGCTACCTGGATTTAGTACATGCCGCCCATGCCGCCTGCGCCGGGGGCGCCGCCGCCACCAGCTGCTGCAGCCTTTTCTTCCTTGATTTCAGCGATGAGGGCTTCGGTCGTGAGCATCAGGCCCGCGATAGAGGCTGCGTTTTGCAGCGCCAGGCGGGTGACTTTTGCTGGATCGATGACGCCCATCTTGACCATGTCGCCGTACTCGCCGGTCTCGGCGTTGAAGCCGAAGTTTTCGTCCTTCGAGTCGCGAACCTTGCCGATCACCACAGCGCCTTCGAAACCGGCGTTGAGTGCGATCTGGCGTGAGGGCTCCTCGAGAGCGCGCTTCACGATGCCTGCGCCAACGGCTTCGTCATCGTGCAGCTTGAGCTTCTCGACTGCGGAGATGCAGCGAAGCAGAGCGGAACCGCCGCCTGCGACGATGCCTTCTTCGACAGCCGCGCGAGTGGCGTGCATTGCGTCTTCGACACGCGCCTTCTTTTCCTTCAGTTCGGTCTCGGTCGCTGCGCCGACTTTAATGACGGCGACGCCGCCGACGAGCTTGGCAAGGCGTTCCTGTAGCTTTTCCTTGTCATAGTCGCTGGTGGTGTTTTCGACCTGAGAACGAATCTGCTTCACACGGCCTTCAATGTCCGCGGACTTGCCGGCGCCTTCGATGATCGTGGAGTTGTCCTTGTCGATGGTGACTTTCTTGGCGCGGCCGAGGTCCTCAAGCTTCACGTTCTCGAGCTTGATGCCGAGGTCTTCGGTGATGGCCTTGCCGCCGGTGAGGGTGGCGATGTCTTCGAGCATCGCTTTGCGGCGGTCGCCAAAGCCTGGGGCCTTGACGGCAGCGCACTGCAGCGTGCCGCGGAGCTTGTTGACGACCAAAGTCGCCAGCGCTTCGCCTTCGATGTCCTCAGCGATGATCAAGAGGGGCTTGCCCATCTTGGCGGTCTGCTCGAGCAACGGGAGCAAATCCTTCATCGAGGAGATTTTCTTTTCGTGGATGAGGATGCGAACGTCCTCGAGGACGCATTCCATGCGCTCCGGGTCGGTGATGAAGTAGGGCGAGAGGTAGCCGCGGTCAAACTGCATGCCTTCGACTACTTCGAGGGTCGTCTCCATCGTCTTGGATTCTTCGACGGTGATGACGCCATCCTTGCCGACCTTCTTCATGGCTTCGGCGATGATGCCGCCGATTTGCTTGTCGTTGTTGGCGGAAATGGTGCCAACCTGAGCGATCATCTCGCCTTTGACGTCCTTGTGGAGCTTCCGGATTTCTTCGACCGCCACTTCGACGGCCTTTTCGATGCCGCGCTTGAGAGCGGTCGGGCTGGCGCCTGCGGCGACAGTCTTGACGCCTTCGCGGAAGATCGCCTGTGCGAGCACGGTTGCGGTGGTCGTGCCGTCGCCGGCGACGTCGGACGTCTTCGAAGCGACTTCACGAACCATCTGCGCGCCCATGTTCTCGAGGGGATCCTGCAGTTCGATTTCCTTGGCTACGGTGACGCCGTCCTTGGTGATGATCGGCGCGCCGAACTTCTTTTCGATCACCGCATTGCGGCCCTTGGGGCCGAGGGTGATCTTTACTGCGTCGGCGAGAGCGTTCACGCCGCGTAGAATCGCTTGGCGGGAATTCTCACCTGTTACAATCTGCTTCGCCATACTGGTATTTCCTCCTGATTTCGTTCTGCGAAATATTGAATTCTATGCTTGCTTCATCGACGGGCACGGCGTGCCGTGCCCCTACGGATTGGGAACGAAACTACTTCTTTGCGGCTTTGGCTGCGCCGCTAAGTTTGGCAAGGATCTCTTCTTCGCGAAGAATGAGGTACTCTTCGTCCTCGATTTTGATTTCGGTGCCGCTGTACTTGCCGAACAGAACGCGGTCGCCTGGTTTCACGTCGAGCGGGATCAGTTCGCCTTTTTCGCGCTTGCCAGCGCCAACGGCGATGATTTCGCCCTCCATGGGCTTTTCTTTTGCGGAGTCAGGGATGATGATGCCGCCCCTGACGGACTCTTTTTCTTCAATGCGCTTCACGATTACGCGGTCGTGTAGCGGGGTCAGATTCACTGCCATCTTGGAAGAACCTCCATAGTTGATATTGCGGTTTGAACAGAGACTGGGAGCACGGAAGGGAATTAGCACTCCTCGCAGTCGACTGCTAATATAGCCAGAAAGGGATTGCATGTCAAGGATTTAGCGGACAGATGGGTGGGGCGGCTGTGGATTTCTCAGACAAATAAGCCGTTTATTTATATTAGGTTAGGTGGTGCAAGAAAAATACGACACTTGGCGATTGTAGTGCTCCTAGGGGCGACGTAGAATCGTTTTCTCGAGGTTTGGATGGGAGCTCTCGTCTATATCCGGCTGATTGGTTTCACTGCAGGTACGCTGCTGCAGCTTTTCTGGATGGTTGTGATTCTCGGCTACCGCCGCCAAAGAAACTTTGAGCGCGTATTTTTCTTTTTGTGCCTTGCTCTGTTTTTCTTCTACAGTGGATCGCTATTGGCGCTGAATGCGCAGATTTATTATCAAGTTGAACCCCCGGCGGTCCAGTCGTTTGCGGCGATTTTATTGCTAACTGGCCTAAGTTTTGTGCCACCCCTCCTAGTCCATCTGCATATCGAGTTTGCCGAAACGAGGGGCATGCTAGGGAGTCCCACTGCCAAACGACTCTTTCTCGTCACGATGTACGCGCCAGTTCTTTATTTTGGTCTGCACCTCTATCCATTGCTGACCCAGTCTGCTGCGTTCAATTTTCTGGTTCCAGGAGGAAACCTGGGAAAGCCATACGGCTTATTCTTGGCGGTCTCAATGCTGACAAGCAGTTGGTGGGAGTTGCGCTTCGCCAACCGCGCTCCGGATCGGCCTCAGAGAATGTTTCACGGGTATACCACGGCGATCCTGGTCGTGGGCGCTGCGCTGGTGCTCTATCTTCATGGATTTGGCGGAACGGTTTCCGAGTCCCTGGCAGCGGGTATTACCGTTGCGCTTGCGCTGTGCGCCCTCTTTCCGTCCGCTCTTCTCATTTACTTAGTCTTTCGTTACAACTTCCTGCAGATTGGGCGTCAGACCAACCTTGTGTATGCGGTATCAGCAACATTTTTGGCATTGTTGTATCTGAGTTTAGTTCGTCGAGTGAGCGTCTGGCTTGAGCCCGCGCTCCCGCCAGAGGCTTCCGCGTCCATTCTTCTGTTCTTCCTTGTGATTTTCATCGAACCTTTGCAGCGAGTGCTCGGCAAGAATCTTCGAGAGACTGTGCACAAGGAAATGGACCGCGTACAACGAGTGGCGGCAGAGATTCAAGCCGAAGCTCGGCAAGGACATCTTGCCAAACTTGCGGAGCGGGCAGGTAGGCGGATACAAGAGGAATTCGAGCTGTCCGAAGCCCGGCTGGTGTTGGCGAATGCCCCGGCGGTGCAAGATCTAGGCGCCCACTCCGACGAAGATGGCAAGACGATATTCCCAGTTGAGCAGGGAGACAGATCTTTCGGAGTCCTGCGAGTTAAGCCGCATGGTGCGGGGCTATCGGGTGAAACGCGGGCGGCGCTGGAGTTTTTGTGCGAGCAGTTGCCGGGGGCGCTGGATTTGTGCCGCTTAATTGAGGAGAAGCTGCAATTGGAGAGGGAATTGGCGGAGCGGGAGCGGTTGGCGGTATTGGGGCAGATGGCGGCTAGCATCTCGCACAATCTGAAAAACCCGCTGGGGTCGATCAAGACGATTTTGCAGGTTCAGATGGAAAATTCGGAATTGCCGGAGTCGATTCGCGGCGAAACGAAGATGGTTTTGGAGGAGATTGGGCGGTTGTCGTCGAAGCTGAACCAATTGCTGCAGTTTAGCCGGCCGGCAGTGCGCGGTGGTGTTGTCGCGGCGAGTTGTGATGCGCAAGCGGTGGCGGAGGAAGTTAGCGGAGTCTTGCGGCATGAGGCCGAGCGGCGCGGCGTGGCATTTGAGGTGGAAGTGGTTGAGGGGGCAACCAAATTGACGGCGAGCTCCGAGGCTGTGAGCGAGATTTTATCGAATCTTGTGGTGAATGCGTTGGAGGCCAGTACGCGCGGCGGGCGCGTACGAGTGAGTGGCCGTGCGAACGGGGATGGGTTTTTGTTTGCGGTGGAAGACGACGGGCCTGGCGTACCGGAAAGTGTGCGCGAAAAGATCCTGCAGCCATTTTTTACTACCAAGACGCAGGGGACGGGACTCGGCTTGGCGATTGTGGCTAGGCGAGTTGCGGAGTTTGGCGGGAGTTTGGATTGGGAAAGCCCCGTGAAGGATGGCCGTGGGACGCGGTTCCAAGTGAATATGCCCATGAGGGAGCGAAGCGGGTAGCGGAGCGAAACAATAGTCTACGAGAAACAGTTTGCGCGACGGCCCGAGTTTTTTTTAACACGGAGGCACAGAGTCCACGGAGAGTTGGCATGAAGACGATATTGATTGTGGATGACGAACCAGCGGCGCGGTATGGACTCCGGCGAGCGCTCGAGGCTAAATATCGGGTTGCAGAGGCGGATTCGGCCGAAGCGGCGCAGGCAGCGTTGAACACCGAGAAGCCAGACCTGGTGCTGCTCGATGTGGTGCTGCCAGGGCAAAGCGGGCTTGAATTCTTACGGTGGATGCGCGAGCAGGGAAGCGAGTTGCCGGTGTTGATGGTTTCGGCGCTAGATACCGCGAAAACGGCTGTGGAAGCGTTGCAGCTTGGCGCGGCGGATTATTTGGTCAAGGGATTCGAGCTCGAAGAACTGCGGCAGCGCGTGACGAATCTTTTGAAGCTGGCAACGCTTGAAAAGGAGAATGATTCGCTGCGCCGACGGATGGCGACAGAGGGACAGTTTGGGCAGATGATTGGGCGCACGGCGGAAATGCGGCGGGCGTTTGAGATGGCGGATCGCGTCGCGGCGGCGGATTCGACGGTGCTGATTCTTGGCGAGAGCGGAACGGGAAAAGATTTGATGGCCCAAGAGATTCACGCGAGGTCATCGCGCGCGGGGAAGGCTTATGTGGCGGTGAATTGCGCGGCGTTGCCTGAGACTTTGATCGAGTCGGAGTTGTTTGGATACGAGCGCGGGGCGTTTACCGGCGCGGCGCAGCAGAAGAAGGGGAAGTTTGAGTTGGCGTCAGGCGGGACCTTGTTTTTGGACGAGATTGGGGACATGAATCCTGTGACGCAGGCGAAAGTGCTACGGGCATTGGAAAATCGTACGATCGAGCGGTTGGGCGGCACGCAGCCTATTGCCGTCGACGTGCGGGTGATTAGTGCTACGCATCGGAATCTGGCTACGGAAATTCGGGCAGGGAAGTTTCGGGAGGACCTGTTTTATAGGTTGCGTGTTGTCACGATTGAATTGCCGCCCCTGCGGGCGCATAAGGCGGATATTCCGGTCTTGGCGGAGGCGTTTTTGCAGATGCACGGAACGCGCCTCGGACGTGCGGCGCGGCTCACGCGGGAAGTGATGGCGGCGATCGAGCGGTATAACTGGCCGGGGAATGTTCGCGAGTTGAAAAATGCGCTGGAACGCAGCCTCGTTTTGTGCCGCGGGGAGGAGATCGGGCTGGGGGACTTGCCGCCGGAAGTTGTAAGCGGGGAGGCTGCACCGCGCAGGAATTCCGATGGGGCGAACGAAAACGGGTTTGGCGAGAAAGATTTTCGCGAAGCCAAGCGAAAATTTGAAGTGGCGTATCTTACGAAGCAGTTGGCGGATCATCGGTGGAATGTTTCGCGGACGGCGGCGACGATCGGTCTGCACCGGCAGAGTTTGCAGGAGAAGTTGCGCGAATTGGGGATTCGGCGGCCAGGGCGCGAGCCCATGGAGGAAGAATGAATCGCCGAACAACGGGAGCCGCCATTTCCGCGACTTCAAGTCTTGCGGGATATGTAGTGGCGGGAGGCGGAAGTACACGTTTCGGGCAAGATAAAGCGAAGGCGGAACTCGGCGGGAAACCCATGCTCACGAGAATGTGCGGCTTGGTTAGCGACACCGTTGGATCCGTGAGCGTCGTTGCGCCTCCTCACCGCTATTTGAATTTTGACGTGTGGATTACCGAGGATTTGTGGCCTGGGCAAGGCCCCTTGGGTGGAATCATTACGGCATTGCTTGCGACACGTGAAACGGATGGCGGCCGCGATTGGAATCTGATCGTGAGCTGTGACATGCCATTTCTGACGAGGGAGTGGCTAACGTACTTGGTTGGACGCGCAATCGAAAGTTCCGCTCAAGTTGTAGTGCCAAGGTCTGACTATGGTCTTGAGCCACTATGTGCCTGCTGGCGAACGGATGCAGTCGCTGAGCTGGAGTCAGCTCTAGAGCGCGGCGTGCGCAAAGTGACAGAGGGTATTGCACTACTACGGGCGGAAGTTCTTGACGTGCGAGACTGGAAACGATTTGATAGCGCAGGGCGGCTTTTCTGGAACATGAATACGGCGGCGGATTATGAGGATGCGCGCCGAATTGTTGAAGCGGGGCAAATTTGACCGACGCAAACGATATCAATCGCGCTGTGGCGGCGATGGAGACGGGCGGGGCGCGCGGTCCGTCTGGCTCGGCAAAGACCAGTGTTGCCAACAGCACTGCTGGACCGTTGGCGGAAAATTTTTTTGAGTTCCGCGATGTCTGCAAGTCCTTCGACGATAACGCCGTACTGAAAGATGTCAGCTTCAGCGTGAAGCGTGCCGAGACCTGCGTGATCATGGGGCGCAGCGGCGTCGGGAAGTCTGTTTCACTCAAACACATTATGGGATTCATGAAGGCGGATTCCGGGCGCATCTTTGTGGACGGGCAGGACGTCACGGATTTCACCGAACAGCAATTTGAAGAAGTGCGGCGCAAGGTGACGATGGTGTTTCAGTCGGGCGCGCTGTTCGATTCGCTGACGGTAGCGGAAAACATCGCTTTTCCGCTGGAGAAACAGCCCGGCCTGGAATACGAAGACGTCGACGCCTACGTGGTTAAATTGGCGAAGATGTTGGAAGTCGAAGAGGTCCTCGATAAACTGCCGAGCGAATTATCGACAGGAATGAAGCGTGCCGTAGCCATGGCGCGTGCGTTCGCGCAAAATCCCGACGCCATATTATTTGACGAGCCGACCACCATGGTCGACCCCATCATGGCGGGGCACATGGGCGACCTCATCCTGCGACTCAAGGATACCTTTCACCGCACATCCATCGTGGTGACGCACGACACGCATCTCGCTAAGAAACTCGCCGACACGGTGGTGTTCTTGCAGGAGGGCCGCGTCGGTTTTTTCGGGCCGTGGGACGATTTTGAAAACTCGAAGGATCCGTTTCTTCACAACTTCCGCATGCAGGATGCATTGATTCCCGCGCTGGACGTGATTCTGTGAGTCAGGCCGCGGGCGGCGGCACAGCCGATCCCATCAAACAATTGCCCAAGACGATGGGTTTTTGGGACGTCCTGCTTTTCAATATTGCCACGGTCTTGGGGCCGCGGTGGGTCGCTGCAGCCGCGCATAACGGAACATCCTCCATCAGTTTGTGGGTGATCGCAGCGGTCTTTTTCTTCGTTCCGTCCGCGATGGTGATCAACGAGCTTTCGTCCCGTTTTCCGGAAGAGGGCGGTTTGTACGTCTGGACGAAAGAAGCCTTCGGCGATTTTCACGGTTTCGTCGCTGGATGGAATTACTGGGCCTATACCGTCTTCTATTTTCCCGGCTTGCTGCTTGCAAGCGCGGCAATGAGCGCGTACATCATGGGCGATCGGGGCGCTAAGCTCGAAAGCGACCGCACATTTTTGCTTCTGCTTTCTGTGGGATACCTGATTGTGGCAGTTGGGCTGAATATCATCGGTCTAAACATCGGCAAATGGCTACAAAACGTCGGCGGAGTCTCGACATACTTGCCGCTAATGGCGGTGGTGGGCGTCGCCGCGATCATCGCGATGAAGCATGGAGCGGTCACACATTTTACGTGGCACAACATTTTGCCCACGTGGAACTGGGACACGGTGAATTTCTGGTCACAGATTGCGTTTGCGTTTAGCGGGCTTGAGCTCGTTTCCACGATGAGCCAAGAAGTGCGCAACCCGCGACGCACGCTGCCCCGCGCACTCTATGCCGCGGCTGGGCTGATTGCTGCCATGTACATCCTGGCGACGGTGGCCGTGCTGGTGCTCGTGCCCGCGGCAGAGGTTTCAAACACCAGCGGCGTGTTCCACGCGATCACCGTGGGATCGATCGCCTTACGAATTGGATTTCTGGGGATTGTGGCGGCGATCGTCGTGACATTAGGAAATGCGGGCGGCGTTGGAAGCACGGTGGCGGGGATTGCGCGCGTGCCGTTCGTGGTGGGGATCGATCGCTACCTGCCGCAGGCGTTAGGGAAAATTCATCCGCGATGGAAGACGCCATACGTTGCGATTCTCGTGCAGGCTGTGCTTTCTTGTGCAATTCTTTTGGTCAGCCAGATCAACGAATCGACGCGGGGCGCATACGACTTCCTTGTGAGCGCGACGAACATTCTTTATTTCATTCCGTTTCTTTATATGTTTGCGGCGGCGATCCGGCTCTTTTCGCGGATGGATCGCAAGGAAAATTCGGAGGCAATTCTTATCCCAGGCGGCAAGGCAGGCGTGTGGGCCGTTTCCGGCACTGGTTTTCTCATTGTGCTGATCGGCATTTTCGTTTCGCTTGTTCCACCAGGCGATTCTGCGAACAAGTTTGGGTTTGAAATGAAGTTGGTTGGCGGGACGGTCGCAACCGTTGCGATAGGGCTGCTCCTGTACTGGCGTGGGGCGCGAGCCAAGGCAAGGGAAGCGGTAAGTTAGATGGCGCGGAAAAAAATGCAAGAACGAGTCAATCGCGCGCAAGTTGGTGTTTTGCCTAAAATCCTTCGGCGATTAGTTTTTCGAGGCTGAGTTTCGAAACGGGCGCTGCGTGTGCTTCGTTGCGCGCATCGAGATATCGTTCCACGTATTTTCCAAGAACATCTCCTTCTAGGTTGACTGCGTCGCCGGGCTTACTCTCGCGAAGATTGGTGTGCTCGTAGGTGTAGGGGATTACGGCGACTTCCACCGTTAGCACTTGTTTGAGCGGCGTTACGAAATTATGCCAGCGGGCGACCGTTAAGCTGATCCCGTCGATTGTGATAGAGCCCTTAGGAACGATGTACCGCGCGAAATCTTCGGGGACTTCCACGCCCAACCACCAATTGTTGCTTCCCGGACCTTCCGGATCGAGGCGCGTCACCCGGCCCGTGCCGTCAACGTGTCCCTGAACAAAGTGGCCGCCAAATTCTTTGCCGGCTGTCAACGGTTGTTCCAGATTAACGCGCGAACCTTTTTTCAATCCTCCGTTTTTTGCACCGAACGAAGTTTTTTGAATGGTTTCGCCGGATAGGTCGGCGGAGAACTGTTTCTTGCCAAGAGCGATGACCGTGAGGCAGCAACCGTTCACGGCGATGCTTTTGGAGATGGCGAGCGAGGGTGCAAGGCTGGGCGCATGGATCGTAATTCGTCCGCCGTCAGACTTCAGATCCAGAGCTTCAATGGTGCCGATATGTTCGATGATCCCAGTAAACATTTTTCGAGTGATCTTGCAAGTTCACCTAATCGCGTTTCAAGTTTAACAAGAACCGGCGGAGCTTTCTCCGGATATGCAGCCCTTTAGAAAATCGTGACTGCGCGCCGGTAAGTTCCGAAAATCCGCACTCTGCAAAACCTCAAGGACGGGTGGCGGAATTCTTTTCCGCCGAGCCGCTGATTCTCTTCCGAGCAGTCGCCAATTCTGGCCGCTCGTCTCCGACGGCGATTTCGCTCAATTTGTTGTAGTAGAAATTCGCGCTGGCGGAGTCTCCAGCGGCGTCCGCAGCGCTTGCAGCGCCGTACAACGCGTTGAATCGATTGGGCGCAGCCGCAAGTACTGCTTCGTATTCCACAAGTGCCGCAGCAGCTTGGTTCTCCAATGTAAGTAACTCAGCGAGCATCTCTCGTGCGGGCGTGACGACTCCAGGCGTTACGCCACTCTTGTCCATGCTCTCTTCCAGTTCGGCAGCCGATCGCATCGTGGCGATTGCTTCGCCACTCTTGCTGCTCTTTGCTGAGATCCAAGCGGCCAACTCCCGGCGTTGCACTTCCACTTGATTCGATGCGTAGGTGTCATTCTGAATCGATGCCGATTCAGCTAGCGACTCAAGAGCGTGCTCCGCTTGGGCCGCGCGCACGAGACTACCATCTCGAGCGCTGCCAACGCCGATCGCGGCCCACGTGATGGCCCGCACAAAAGGAGCACCGGTAGTCTGGACTTGGAGGCTAGCAGCCCGCTTCCAATCATGCAGCTCAATGGCGCAACGCGCTGGTATCGCGGCGGTCGCGTAATTGCCAATGAATGAATTTCCGGCGATTGGGGCAAACGAGTTCATCTCGGCCAGCACAGCTTCGGCTTGCTTCACCCGTCCACTTTGCAGATAGGCGTAGACCAGATAATCCATTGCGTGGAGCCGTTGCTCCCGAGCTTCGCCGTCTTTCGAGCTGGCTTCCGCCTCGGCGGCCATTTGCGCGGATTTCACATTGGAGTGGATTGCTTCGTCCCACAGGCCAACGCGCGTGAAGAGATGCGAAGGCATGTGTTGGGCATGCGCCGAGGCCGGAGCAATTTCCGCATACATGCGCGCGGCGGCAAGGCCTTTTTCCGCGAGGACTGGATTGTCGTAGCAGTGGATGATGTAGTGCGCGATGCCGGGATGATGAGGGTGCAATTTGAAAAGTGGCTCGAGAATCTCTCCGCATTTGCGCTGATTGGCGAATGTCTTGTCCGCGCTGGGAGCAGTAATGTCGAGCGCCAGGGCGTGGAAGATCGCGGCTTCATCATCTTCAGGGTATGCGGCCTGGAGAGCGCCCATCCTTTGTTCAAATGCTTGGGCGTGCGCGGCCGGACTTTTGCCGTCCTCGATGTAAATTTCCGCCAGTGCCTGGATATATACATTTTCGCGTGGGGTAGTCGTGGGATTGGCGGTGGCCGCGTGCTTGGCCTTTTCGAGAGCGGCACGACCGGCAGCCGTGTCTCCGTTTCCCCACAGTCCGTGATAGTGAGACATCGCTATGCCCCACTGCGCCATCGCGCAATTGGGATCCTGCACGGAAACCTGCAAGAAAGTCTGGCGAGCCTTCTCGTACTGGAAGGAATGCAGCAGCGCAACCGCCCGGTTGAAAGTTTCGCCGACGGTTTTCGAGCACGATGTCGAAAAGTGAACCGACCCAACCTCTTCCGCGCTCAATTCGTGTTGATGCTCGTCCTGGCACCTAGACGCCTGGGCAAAAAAGATGGCGGAACAGAGGAGAGCCACTAGAATGCGCATCGCTATCCTCCGAGCAAGCAGTCCAGTGTATCGAAGGTCAGGAAAATCCGTCACGAAGATATCGCGTCGGCCACGGAACCGACGGTCGAGGAAGTTAATACAGTTATGGATTGCAACGCAATGGCCGGTGACGACGTGCCGCATAGGAATGCAGTTGATTCGAGTTGCGGTGAGAGTTCAAAGTTGAAGTTTGAGGGTGAGGGCCAGAGAGGGCCGATCGGCCCAAAGCAGAAGTGCAAGCTGTGAGATGTGAGGCGCGAATGAAAGCATGTTTATTGCGGGCTCCGGCAAGGATCGAAACGAATCCGCTCGAGTTCACGGACGCACCGGCTCCGAATCCAGACAAGGGCGAGGTGCTGGTGCGCGTGCACGCCTGCGGCGTGTGCCGCACGGATTTGCACGTGATCGAAGGCGAATTGTCTCCGCGAAAATCACCGGTCATTCCCGGGCACCAGGTCGTCGGTGTGGTCGAGAAACAGGGCGAAGGCTCACACCGTTACGCGATCGGAGTGCGCGTCGGAGTTGCCTGGCTGCACCATACGGATGGCGTATGCGAATACTGCCGTATGGGCAATGAGAATCTTTGCGACAACCCGACGTTCACCGGATACAGCGTCGATGGCGGCTACGCCGAATACATCGTCGCGCCCGAGGATTTCGTTTACGCGATTCCCCAAGGATTCTCTGATGAGCAGGCCGCGCCGTTGCTTTGCGCGGGGATCATTGGATTCCGCTGCTTGCGGCTTTCTGGTATCAAGCCAGGCGGGCGGCTGGGATTCTATGGTTTTGGTGCGGCGGCGCATGTGGCGATTCAGGTGGCGCGGCATTGGAATGTGACGGTGTACGCATCGACGCGCGACGCGCGTCACCAGAAACTGGCGCTAGAGCTGGGCGCGGCGTGGGCCGGCGGCACGCTCGATGCACCGCCAGAAAAGCTGGATGCCGCGATAGTGTTTGCGCCCGCGGGCGAAATTGTTCCCGCTGCGCTGGGGGCGCTGCGCAAAGGCGGAGTGCTCGTGCTGGGCGGAATTCACATGAGCCCGATTCCGTCGTTTAGTTACGACTTGCTGTATCAGGAACGCGTGATTTGCAGCGTGGCGAATAACACGCGGAAGGATGGCGAGGATTTTCTTCGCGTCGCGGCGGAGATTCCTGTTCAGATGCATGCTCAAATTTTTCCGCTCAGTGAAGCCAACCGCGCGTTGAATGCGTTGAAGAATGATGCTATTGAAGGCGCGGCCGTGCTGCGTGTCAGCGAGTGACATAGCGCTGTGGAGTGCGGGAGCCCGGCTCCCGCCTTCGGGGGCACTCTGAGGTGATGCCGCAAAAGCGGCAGCTGGGCTGCCGCACTCCAAACTTAGCGGTATATGTTCTCCAAGTACCCTTCAAGGGCAATGTCGGGGCCGAATGCTTGCGTACGAATTTTTTGCAGGGGAGGAAGTTTAAGATTGGGCGAGACGGCGAAAGGCACGCGGGTTTCGCCGGAGATCTTGGGTGCATAGAACAGAAAAAGCTTGTTGACGACTCCCGCGTTGAGGGCGGCGCCGTTCAGGGTTGGGCCGGCTTCGAGAAGGACGCTCAGGATTTCGCGGCGGCCAAGTTCGGCGAGAACGGCTTCGAGATTAATCTGACCGTTGCGTGAAACGGCGCGGACGACTTCGACACCGGCGCGCTCCAATGCGCGAGCTCTCCGCGTATGTGGATGCTGTTGGGTAAAAACCAGAACATCGTTCCGCGCGGACTGCACGATGCGCGAATGCGGCGAGATCGTCAGCCCCCAGTCGAGGATGACGCGCAAGAAAGGCCTGCGCCGGGGAAGGCCGCTGCGGTCTGTGAGAAGCGGGTCATCGATCTTGACAGTGCCAATACCGCTGAGTACAGCGTCGGCGGCGTGACGCATGCGGTGAACTTCGGCGCGAGACTCTTCTGAGCTAATCCAATTCGTCCGTTTCTGTTTGCTGCGTCTCTTGCCCAGTTTGCTTCGCTCAAGGGGAAGAGCGAGCTGGCCGTCGAGCGTCAGAGCGGATTTAAGCGTAACGAATGGTTTTTTCGTACGAATCCAGCAGGCGAACGCTTCGTTCAGGCTGCGAGCCTCTTCTTCGCCCACGCCGGTGAAAACCTCGACGCCCGCAGCGCGCAGCCGATCGAACCCTCGGCCGGAGTTGACGGGGTTGGGGTCTTCCATGGCCGCGACAACTCGCTGGACGCCAGCCGCGATGATGGCTTCCGTGCAAGGTCCGGTCCGGCCAGTGTGATTGCAAGGTTCCAGCGTGACGTACATCGTGGCGCCGCGTGCCTTTTCGCCAGCGGATTTTAGCGCGACGATTTCCGCGTGGTCCCGCTTTTCATACTGGTGAAATCCTTCGCCAACAATTTGGCCTTCGCGGACAAGGATACAGCCGACCATGGGATTGGGACTCGCGAGGCCAGTGCCTTTGCGGGCCAACTCCAGAGCATGTTCCATGAAGCGAGTGGCGTGAGCGTCCATGAATTAGTTAAAGGTTTAATCGAAAAGAGAGTTCGCGTAAGTTTCCGCGTCGAAGGGCACCAAGTCGTTGATCTGCTCGCCGGTACCAACAAAACGGATGGGCAAACCGAGTTCGCGCGCGATGGCAACGACAATGCCGCCCTTGGCCGTGCCATCTAGCTTGGTCAGAATGATGCCAGTGACAGTCACGGTCGAAGTAAATTCGCGGGCCTGAGCGAGACCGTTTTGGCCTGTGGTCGCATCCAGGACTAGCAGAACATCGTGCGGCGCGCCGGGAATGACTTTCGCCGCCGTGCGCTTCATTTTATCCAGCTCGGCCATAAGATTGGATTTGGTATGCAGGCGGCCGGCAGTGTCCACAATCACCGCGTCCGCGCCCCGCGCTTTGGCCGCAGTGACCGCATCGAAAACGACAGCGGCCGGATCGGCGCCGGATTTTTGTTTGATCACGTCAATGCCGTTGCGCTGCGCCCAGATTTCGAGTTGCTCGACGGCGGCGGCGCGGAACGTATCGGCAGCGCAGAGCACTACGCTGAGGCCTTCCTGGCGCAGGCGGTTCGCGAGCTTGCCGATGCTCGTGGTTTTTCCGGCGCCGTTCACGCCAACGATAAAGATCACCCGTGGGCCGGAGCCGTTGGGTGAACTCGCAATGTTTTGTGCGGGTGTTGCTACCGCGTTTGCCGTCGCACTGCGCACGGCTGCGCCGTCACTCATGGTCAGGATGCGAACGATATGAGACTTGATCTCGCGCTTCAGCTGACTCGCGTCGGAAAGCGCGTTGCGATCCAGCTTTTCTCGCACGGCATCCAGGATTTCGCGCGTCGGTTTCACGCCCAGGTCGGCAGACAGCAGCGCAGTTTCGAGCTTTTTCAGCAGCGCGGGGTCAATTTTGCGCTCGCCAAGAAAAATGTTTTCGACCGACTCAGACAGTGCCGCCTTAGTCCTACTGACCGAGGCTCTCAGCCGTTCGAGCAGCGACGGCTCGACTTTTTCGGGTTTTCCGAAGAGCGAAATCATGAGATTAAGCGCTTTGCAGCCAGCGCAATCTAAAATTGTAACAGAAGCGTTCGACGTGAGCCCCACGCGCACCTAAGGAGGTCAAACAGTGCAGGTGGAAGGAGATCAAACAGATTTAGACGGTTACTTCGACGGCGCTCAGGCGGAGCTTCCCGGCGTTGATGGCGGATTCGAGGGCGTTGACGACAACGGCGTCGAACTTCGAGCCAGTGAGAGACTTGATGCGGTTCAGCGCGAACTCTATGTCCATTGCCGACTGATACGGGCGGTTGGTGGTCATGGCGTCAAGGGTGTCGGCCACGCCGATGATGCGCGCCATCAACGGAATTTGCTGTCCCTGCAATCCGTAGGGGTAGCCGCGGCCATCGATATGTTCGTGGTGCAATTCGATGCCGGGGAGCATTTCTTTCAGCTGCGAAACCGGGCGCATGATATTCGCGCCTTTCACAGTATGCTGCTTCATCAAATCGAATTCTTCCGGAGTCAGCGCGCCTGGCTTTTTCAGGACGCGGTCTTCGACACCGATTTTGCCGACATCGTGAAGCAGGGCAGCAACGCGCAACTTGTCCAGTTCTTCGGCCGATAGCCCGAGTTCCCGCCCGATGAGCCCCGAATACTTCGCCACGCGGCCGGAGTGACCGCGCGTGTACGGATCCTTTTCGTCGATCGCCGCGGCGAGCATCCGAATCGAGCCGATAAAAAGCTCGCGGTTTTCTTCCGCGGCTTCCTTCAGCTTTTCGATGTACTCTTCGATGTCGCTGGCCATTTTGTTGAAATTTTCGGCCAGTTCACTGATTTCCGAGGCTCCGCGCACCGGCGAGCGCTGGTGGAATTCGCCGCGGCTGATGGCGCGCGTGGAAGCCGCCAGTCCGCGAATCGGTCCGCTGATGCCCACGGCAAAAAAGTAACCGAAGAGGATAGCCACAAGAACGACTACCGTAACGAACGCAAGAGCCTGGCGGTTTAATTCCGTTACACCAGCGTCGGCACGAGCCTGATCCAGGCTGCGTTCGGCGACGACTGCCCAATTGACCTCGGGGAATGTGCTGTAGGTCCCAATCATCTCGACCGCGTGTTTTTTTCCAGGTTCCGTAAAGCGAATCGTCTCCGTATTGCGAAGTTCCTGGGGCAGAGCCCGAATCTGGTCGACGAGCTTTCCGCTAGCTTCGGCCCCGGGCACGAAATTCTTCGTGTCGGGATGCGCGACGATGTGCCCGGAATGGTCCACAACGAATACGGTGCGGCCGCGCACGCTAGCGTCTCTCAAGCGATGCGAAATCGGTTCGAGGGAGACGACAGCGGCGAGCATGCCGGTAAAATTCCCGGACAAGTCTTTGAGCGGCACAGCGAGCACAAACGCCGACTGGTTATTGGGCGCGAGCGCAAGGGGTTCGCTGCGAAACTTGACGATGTGTAACTCTTCGGACTGCATGCAGTTCTGAAATGCGCGCAGCAGAGCTTTGGCCACGAAGGGATCCTGATCCGCCTGGAAGTTACCCTGGGAGGCTTTGGTGCCTTTGCCGGACTTGTCGACGGCGGTCAAGTAGAGAAACGTGTCGCGGTTGCTGTCGACAAAATCCTCGAGGAGGCGCGTAACTTTGGGTTCGGCGGCGGGGTCTTCGACATTGTCGATGAGTCCCGTCAGAGTCAGAATTTGCCGCTCGCTATAGAGTTGTTGCGTCTGGTTGAACTCGAAAAGTTGGATTTCCTGCGCCAGGGAGCGCGTCAAGTCCGACTGCTGAACTCGCTCGGTGTCGACCAGCTTGTCCTGGCTGAGCTGCAAAACTTGGCGATGGTAGAGCCCGATCGGCAGTGCGCTGACGAGCAAAAGCGCGCCCAGGACGAGCCACAAAATGCGCACGCGTCCTTTGCGCAGACGTTGCCACGTGGATGAGCCGGGTTCTGGCATCTCAACTCTCAATTTTAGGGGAATAGGGGACGCAGCGGGGGGCCCGTATGCCCCCGCGTCGCGCATCTGCAACTGGAACCTTGGTACTAGTGGTCGGTCTCTGGACCAACTTGCCGTCGGACGACCCTAACAGGCCTTGATTCGGACCGCTTTATTCGCGCTTCAATGGGCGCTCCATGATGCTCCGGATAGCCTCGCGGGGCGACCTTCCTTGGTGCAGGATGGCGCTAACTTGTTCTGTAATTGGGAGTTCTACGCCGGCTTCGCGCGTAAGCGCCAAAAGGGCTCCGGCGGTACCTATTCCTTCGGCGACCATTTTCATGCCTTCCAAAATCTCAGGCAGCGAGCGGCCTTTGCCCAGTTCGATGCCGACGTGACGGTTGCGACTGAGAGAGCCTGTGCAGGTTAGAACAAGATCGCCGAGACCGGCGAGGCCGCTGAGCGTCTCCGGGCGCGCGCCCAGGGCTACGGCGAGCCGCGTCATCTCCGAGAGCCCGCGCGTGATCAGCGCCGCCAACGGATTGTGGCCGAGACCTAACCCCTGGCAGACACCCGCCGCGATGGCCATCACATTTTTCATGGCACCGGCGAGTTCGACGCCGAGCACATCGTCATTGGTGTATAAGCGGAAATTTGGCGCGGCCAATTGCTCCTGGAGCTCGTTGGCGAGAGCGATGTCACTAGAAGCAAGGACGACCGCAGTGGGCTGGCCGCCGGCAACTTCCGCGGCGAAAGATGGCCCAGAAAGAACCGCGATGCGAGCAGGAAATTCCGGCGAGATGACTTGGGAGATGACTTCACTCATTCGCGCGTGGGTGGCGGGCTCGAGCCCTTTCGTGGCGCTGATAATAGGAGTGCCCCGCACGAGGTGCGGAAGGACGTGTTGATAAACGCTCCGAGCGTGGGCCGCCGGGATTGCGCCGATGGCCACGTTCGCGTTTTGCAAGGACGCAGCGACGTCATGAGTGACTTGCACGGAATCCGGCAAATTGTGGCCGGGGAGGTAGATCTTGTTCTGACGGTCACTCCGGATGGATTCTGCGAGTGCAGCGTCGCGCACCCACAAGGAAATCTCGTGCACTTTGTGCGTGCGAGAGAGCACGATGGCTAACGCCGTGCCCCAGCTTCCGCCGCCAAGTATGGTGATGCGTTTCACGGCGCATCCTCTTTGCTTGTCTTCTTGCGGAATGAAAATTTCGGCTCGTCACCCTGAACTAGGCGCTGAATGTTGGCGTCGTGCTTATAGACAATCAGCAGCGCGGCGGCCAGCGAGCCAAACGTGACAGCGTAGGGCGGCGCATGATGCGGCGCCCAGAAAAAATAAATCAGCAGGGGCATGGCCGCGGCCGCCGACATAGATCCGAGCGATACAAACCGCCAGTACAGAACAACAAGACAGAATAGAATTACAGCCCCTAGAAACGCGGGCGGACATAGCACCAGAAAAACGCCCGCAGCTGATGCCACTCCTTTGCCTCCATGAAATCCCAGCCAGATCGGGAAGCAATGCCCCACGAGAGCGCACAGGCCGGCGATCATCATCCACAGGGCGCTGTCGTTCGTTAGCCTAGCGGCAAGAAGAACAGCTAGCGAGCCTTTCGCGGCGTCCAGAAGCAGCGTGAGGATTCCCGCGAGCGACCCGGCGACGCGCGCCACGTTTGTCGCGCCGATATTGCCGCTGCCCGTTTTGCGCACATCCGCCGCGCCAAAGAGCTTGCCTACCAACAAGCCGAACGGAATCGATCCGAGAAGATACGCAGCTGCGGGAATCGAGATGAGTGTCGCGTTCAGCTCGGCCATCCGGGCTAGGCCTCCAACGAAAAGGGAAAAGATGCGAGGGTAGTGTACTCGGCCCCAGAAGGCTTCAGCTTGCTTTCGATGAGGTGAAATTCGCGCGTTTGAAACGAACCGAACTCGCGCTCACCGCTTTTCTGGATCGCGGCGCGCAATTTCTCGTGCAGGCCGGGCGGCTCGATCCTCGCGAGCGTTAAGTGCGGAGTGAAAGCGCGGCGTTCGCGCGCAACGCCTTGCGTTTCGAGAGCGCCATCGATATCTCCCGCGAGCGACGGCAAGTTCGCCGAAGCGACTAATCCTGCCCACAAGACGCGCGGGTGATTTTTATTGGGAAAAAATCCGAGTCCGCGGAATTTGAGATCGACAGGCGCATTCGAGCGAATCGCCGAGAGCGCGCCGCGGATGCCATCGAGTTTTGCCGGCGATACCTCACCGATGAATTTGAGCGTCATGTGAAGATTCTCCGGGCGCACCCAGCGCGGCCGCTTGTCCACCACTTTTGTGGACAACTCGCGCAGTACCTCGATTTGTGCTGCCAGATTGTCGCGCACGGCGACGGGAATCTCCAGCGCGACGAAGAGGCGCACGTTCAGGCTCGCTTCAGGGGCTGTTTGCCATTATAGAGAAAATGCATGCGGACCATGTCCAGCGCGGCTTGGCTCGCCTGCCAACGGATGGATTCGCGGTCGCCGGGGAAGCGCACGCCGCGCTCCTTGACGCCGCCGGCATGCGATAGCGCGATGTGCACCGTTCCGACGGGCTTTTCTTCGGTTCCACCGCCGGGCCCGGCGACACCCGTGATACCCACGCCAAACGTGCTTCCCACACGGCGACGAATTCCGTCCGCGAGCGCCACGGCGACTTCTGCGCTGACTGCGCCTCTGGCCTGAATGAGTTCCGCAGGCACACCCGCCCACGCAGTTTTGAGTTCGTTGCTGTAGCAGACCACACCGCCGAGAAAATACGAAGAGCTGCCCGCGATGCTCGTCAACCGCTGCGCCAGCAAACCTCCCGTGCAGCTTTCCGCCGCCGAAATCGTGGCATTATGCATCGTCAACTCCGCCGCGATCACTTCCTCGAGAGGCGAACCATCCTGACTGAAGATGCGGTCGGTAAGCGCAATCTCGAAGCCGCTTACGATTTCGTCGAGGATTTTTTTGGCGTGCCCCGCATCGTCGGTCCAGATACGCAAATGGACTTGAGTCTCGCCGGGCGCTGCGAGGATGGTGGTGGCCACCTCGGGGAAGCGTTTGTAAATGCCAGCAATACGCTGCTCGACGTGCGATTCTCCCAATCCAGTCACGCGAATCTCGCGGTGAAACATCCGCACGCCGGAAGCCCGGCGTTCCAGCCGCGGCAAAACCTGTTCGCGAAACAGCGGCTTCAACTCGCGCGGCGGGCCTGGGAGCAGCACAATGAAGTGCCCGCCATCTTCCAGCCACAATCCCGGTGCAGTGCCGCGCGGATTCTCCAGGATTTCCGCGCCCTGGGGAACCATCGCCTGGCGCACATTGACCTCGGGCATTTCGCGGTTCAGAGCGCGAAATCGCCCCTCGATGTAGCGAAGAATTTCATCGTTGCGCCGCAGCTTACGATGGAGCAGTTCCGCGACAGTCTCGCGCGTAAGATCGTCCTCGGTAGGGCCAAGTCCGCCAGATGCAATGACAAGCTCGACGCGATTCAATGCGTCGCGGAATGCCTCGCTCAGCAGATCCCGGTTGTCGCCCACTACCGTTTTCCGCACCACCTCGATGCCAATCCTATTCAGCTCTTCCGTAAGAAAGAGCGAATTGGTATCAAGCCGGTCCGGCGTGAGCAGCTCCGAACCCACTGCTATGATTTCAGCTTTCATCGGGTCAATTATCCAAGCAGCGGCAAGCCACGGACATCCCAGTCGAGCGTGAAGAGCGCGCCAGTGGTGGCGAGAATCGCGCGGCCCGACGCCTGCAAGGCCATGCCAACAAGGCCGGAGCCGCTGAGCACGACATCCGCGTGCGCCTGCGGCGTAATGCGAATGATGCCGCGCCGCCCGCCATAAGATGCGGCGACGTAGAGATTGCTGTCGCGGTCAAACGCCAGGCCCTGCGGGCGCCCGAGGCCGCGGAAAAATGTTGTGACATCGCCGCCCTGCGTGATGCGGTAGACGCGGTCGTAGCTGGATGTTGTCGGCCCGGTGACATACAAATCGCCGCTCGGGTGAAACGCCAGATGATACGCCGCGAGCGACGGCTCAATGGTCGCAAAAACAAAAATTTCGCGGCTTGGACTGATTTTGAAAATTGTTCCGCTGCGGTCCCCGACGTAGAGATTTTCGGCGCGGTCAAAGGCGATGCCCGTGGCGACACCCATCCCTTCGATCCACTGCTCGGCGCGGCCTTCCGGCGTAATCCGGTGAATCGTGCCGTCGTTGCGGCAGGAGACGAAAAGATTCCCCGCGCGGTCCACGGCCAGTCCGCTGGGATTCACCAGCGAGGTGACGAACGGTTTTACGCTGTAGTTCGCTGTAATTTTGTAGAGAGAAACGGGAACGCGCTGCCCGCGATTCCCCGAAAACGTAACATAAGTATTCCCGTACGCATCGACCGCGGGATTGGCGATCGGGTGCAAGTTATCTGCAATTTGCACGCCGATGGAAACGGGATGCGGCTGGCTTTCGTTCGCTGCGCTGATGACACGAACCACGCCGCCAGTCGCGCCTTCCGGCACGTGCGCAATCAGCCGGTTTTCACTGGCGAGCGCCAGACCCGCGTCCACCTCGCCAAAACGCACCACCGGCCGCGGGTGAGCACGCGAAGCGAATCCGCTGCCGTGAATGACGATCTCGCCGCCGGGAATGGCAGCGGCAGGCGTGACTCTATCAATGCGGGGGATGCCGTTTTTTTCTGCCGATGACCCAAAGCCGAATTTCATACCCAGCCAAGCAACCCAAAGTGTAACGCCACTCGCAACAGGATAGCAGCGTAGATGCCCGCCATCCAGTCATCCGCCATGATGCCCCAACCGTGGGGAAGTTTTTCGAGTTGGCGCACCGGAAAGGGTTTCCAGATGTCGAACATGCGGAACAGCACGAATCCGAGAAGCAGGTATTTCCAGTTTACGAGGCTCAGCGTAAAGAAGATGGCATAAGCGGAGAAGTCCATGTGCTCCGTAAGATGCGGCAGCGCGATCGGAATCAGCGGGAGCAATAGCGTGAGGTGCTGCCCCGCGACTTCGTCGATCACCACAAACTGTGGGTCTTTGATGCCCGAGAATTCTGCGGCCCGGAAGGAACTCCACACGCCAATCGCTCCCAGGATCACCAGAAGACCAAGCGCGCACAGCAGCGGCAAACCAAGCGCGGAATTGTGTAAGTCGCTGCCGGGAACCAGAAAATGCGTGTCGGAAAAAACCGCATCGGTAAGAGGGTGCAAAGAGAACAACCCGCGAATGGATGTTGGCCGCAGAAAAAACACAGCTGAGAGCACGGCCGTCGCGACTCCCACTAGCGAGCCAAACGTGCCCGGAGCCTTCGGTAGGTAACCGACTCCGAGCGCCGTTGCGATCGCCAAAGCCAGCCGCGGCTTCTTTTGCGGAGCAGTCTGGCCGCCTGGAATTTCAGTGGATGGTGTCATCGGGCTTGTGGAACCCCTTGAAATCCTCGTCTTCTTCCACCGCTTTTTCGGCGCCAGGATCACTACCTGCTTCGAGCTCGCTCATATCAAACACCGGTTCGGACACGACGTACTTTTCGGTGGCCCAGTTGCCCAGATCGCGGTCGCGGCAGCGTTCGCTGCAAAAGGGAAAATCCGCGCTGAGTTCGGAATCAGTCGGCGTTTTGCAAATTGGGCAGCGATGTTTCATCGGAAATGACTCCCGACGGCTAGTGACTCGCCTCTCGCCAAATCACCAGGCCGGTATTTATTTCTTCTCTGTGAACTCTGTGTTCTCTCGATCTCTGTATAAAGAGTATTTTACACAGAGGATACAGAGCAGAATTCCCGAGGAGTGAGTATAGCTCAGCCGAGGACGCGAAGCGGAGCGCCCGTGGAGATACGGGTCAGCTTTTCAACTGGCGGAACGCCCGGAACAGGAACGGTTGTCATATCGGCGTTCCTCAGCCCAACGGCACGGGGCAGTATCTCGACGACGCGCCCAATCAGGTCATAAGTATCGGCCTTAATAATTTCCACGCGCGCCACGTCGCCGGTCTCGGCCGTTTCGCCCGTAAGCAATTCGATGTCAGTCAGATACAGCTTACCGTCGATATCCGGCGCCATGCCTTCCAGGCGCGCTTCCCACACCAGCGGATTATCTTTCGACGGGCCTTCGACAAGCGCCGTGGCCGTGCGGCCCTTCCATGCGCGCAGTCTCTCGCGCGAGATCTTCTTTTGAATAGCCATCAACCGGTTGCGGCGATTGGTAATCGTTTCCGGATCGACTTTTTCGTCGAGCGAGTAACTCTTCGCGTTGTCCACATCCGAATACTCGAAGATGCCCATCCAATCCAGGTTCGCGGCGCGCACAAAATCGCACAGCTCTTCGAAATCCTTTTCCGTTTCGCCCGGAAAGCCCGCAATAAAAGAAGTGCGCAGCGAAACGCCGGGAATTGTCGTGCGGATGCGCTCGAGGAGCTTCAGGAAAGCGTCGCCGTGCGACCCACGCTTCATGCGCGCTAGAACATTGCGGCTGGCGTGCTGCAGCGGCATGTCCATGTATTTCGCGAGGCGCGGATGCGCTGCCAACGTATCCAGCAATTTCTGCGTCACGCGATTCGGATACGCGTAAAGGAAGCGAATCCACAGCAAATCTTCGACCTGCGCTAGACGCTCGAGGAGTTGCGCCAATCCATCACGAAGGCCCAGATCCTCGCCGTAAGAAGTCGTGTCCTGGCCGATAAGCGTAATTTCTCGCGCACCCGAGGCCGCGAGATTCTCCGCCTCGCGTACCACGGATTCAAAACGCCGGCTGCGGAACGCGCCTCGCAGCTGTGGAATGATGCAGAACGTGCAGGGATGATCGCAACCTTCAGCGATTTTGATGTATGCAGCGTGGCGAGGTGTGGTGATAACACGCGGCGTGAGGTCGTGATAGAGAAACGCCGGCGGCGCCGCCGGCAAGACACGCAGATCGCCATCGACGGCTTCGAGGATGCGTTCCACCTCCCCGGTTCCCACGACGGCATCGACTTCGGGGACTTGCTCGAGAATCTGGTCGCGAAAGCGCTCGACAAGGCATCCGGCCACGATGAGCTTGCGCGCCGCGCCAAATTTCTTGTGTTCGGCCATTTCCAGAATCGCGTCGACCGACTCTTTTTGCGCAGACTCAATAAAGCTGCACGTATTGACGACGAGTATTTCCGCTTCATCCGCACGCGGCGTGAGCTCATAGCCCTCGCGCGTAAGAATGCCCATCATCACCTCGCTGTCGACGAGGTTCTTGGGGCATCCCAGGCTGACAAATCCGACCTTAGTCATAGGCAGTAAATTAGCGCCTTTGCGCAATTTTTAATTGTAACACGCGGGACAGGGCGGAAACTAAAGAGCTGCAACTCGGCAGGAGGCACTAAACAGCAAGAAATCAGCCGCCAAGCCTAGGGCTCAGCGCGAAGCGAAGGACGAACGGATTTGCTCCAAGAGTGCGCGCAACCGAATCGTATCGCAGGGTGCGCCGCCAAAGCGGGCTTGCGTGTAGCACTGCGTAAATTCGTACACCGCAGGCGCCAGACGAGGCTGCGAAACGGCCGCCGCAAACTCAAACGGGGTCTGCGTAGGCTGGCGCGCGAAGCCGCGCCGTGCAAGCAAGTACAAAAGTTCTCCGTACAGCCGAGAAGCAAGCTGCGGATTGGAGCGTGCCAGCTCCGGGGAACGAAGCTGCCACGAAAGCCACAAGCGCCGCGCCAGTGCGACAACCAAATCAAAGCGCAGTGCCAACAGGAACAGCGCGACGGCAAGCGGAATCAGCACGCGAAGCCCGTTGTTCCAGGACCTCATCCACCTTCGTCCCTTCGCCTGTTCGTGTACAAACCAGGCACGCACAATCTCCGTCCACGAGCGCGTAGTGCGCTGCATGGTCTGCGCAAGCAGAATTTGATGGATGAAATCGTAATTGATGACCCATTCATTCCAGGAAAGCACGAACCAGTCCATGTATTGGCCGAGGCGCGAAAAGAAACCGCCGGCATCTTCGGCTCCAGGCGGTGTGGGATCGAAGGTCATCCAGCCCGAACCGGGAAAATAAACTTCGACCCAGCTGTGTGCGTCACTGGCGCGGACAACGTAGTCCTCGCCGAGGTCGTTGTATTCGCCCGGCAAAAAGCCGTTTACTTCACGCGTAGGAATTCCCAGCGTGCGAAGCATGATGGCCATCGCGGAAGCAAAATACTCGCAATGACCAGAGCGTGTCTCAAAGAGAAAATGGGCGAGCGGATCGTCGCCAGGTTTTCCCGTCAGGTTCAAATTGTAAGCGTAGTGGGAACGCAAATAATTTTCCAGCGTGATGGTCTTGTCGAAGGCTGTCTGCGCACGCGCCGTGATCTGCCTCGCCAATTCCGGAATTCGCGGATCGAGCTTCGGGAGTTGCAGGTAAGTACCGCGAATGTCTTCGGGATAGTCCGTCGAGGCCGCGCGCAACCGGGGTACATTCCTCGCCGGCAGCAAAGAAAATCCTTCGTACCGCAGCGTAGAGAAATTATGGAAAGGATTAAGGAGAGAGCCGGTTGCGTCGCGAATGACATAGCTGCGGCGCGCACCCGACTCCTGGTTGGAGCCCTCGCCGGAAAGATTTCCGCGTATAGAGATTGCGTTTGCGGGCGCGAACATCGTGTCCGTCGCAACCGGCTGGAGAAGAATGGTATAGCGCAAGATGGTCGCGGTCGGGTCTGGCTCGGGCTGACGCTCCACGAGGTTTATCCAGCCATTCATTCCTGCGGGAATCGTGACCGAGTCGTGGTCGGGAGAGGACCATCGTTTTCCGTCAAACGCGGAGAGCGCGATGCCGCGCCAGCGCAGCGAGGGATACCCCACCGGTTTGCCGGTGCGCACGCGCATCACCACCGTGGAATTCTTCTTGATCTCGCCGATCTGGCCCAGCTCCACATCGTCGCTGAAGCCGGACATCAGCGTGGGTTGCAAACTAGTGCGGCCCAGATAGCCTGCGCTGAAACGAGGAAAAAAGAAAAACAGAGCGCCACCGATAATCATGGCGCCAAGAGCTACGCTGAGCG
This sequence comes from uncultured Acidobacteriota bacterium, assembly GCA_963833345.1. Classification (GTDB taxonomy): domain Bacteria; phylum Acidobacteriota; class Terriglobia; order Acidiferrales; family UBA7541; genus Acidiferrum. The sequence continues at coordinate 6,506,845 of CAWHXI010000002.1, forward strand.
CCGCGAGGACTAGTGCACGATCGAGGCGGCGTTCTTGTTGAGGCTGGGCATCAACTTCCGGCGCGATCGCGCCCTTAGATCCGCGGCGCATTTCCAGACCGACGAAAGTGGCCACGCCAAACAGCAAAAACAGGAAGAAAAGACCGAGGAAAGTCGTGTCGATGGTGAGAACAGCCGAAGCCAGAATGGCCGCGAAAGAGAGCATCGTTAGAAAAAGAGCGTCGCGGTCCGTGTTGGCGCTGTACAGCCGGACGAGCATCACAAACAGCAGAAAATGGATAGCACCTAGAAGCGCGGCGTAAAGCGCGGGGTTGGATGAGGCCGATACAAAGGAGCGCGAAAGAAAAACAACGTCCAGCGGAAAAACGAGCAAGTAGGCGACGACCAGCCGGGTCGCGACGCGCTGCGGAATTTCCGCGGGGCAGCGCCGCCACCAACGAACTCCTTTATAGAGGACGCCGGAAGGCGCGACAATCATCGTGATTAGATCGAGTTTTCCTGTGCTCACGAGAGTAGCGACGGCCGTCGCCATGAGCAGGAAAAGAGAAGTGCGAAAGAATCGCTCGGCGGGGAGCGCGGGGACACTCGTGATTGATGCGGAGGCGGCCATTGGGGACCTTTCAATCCTAGCACTACCTCTGCGTGCCGCGTTGGAGACTACGCGAAACGATAACGTTTACAGTTTCAACGTGTAGGGTTTCGCATCGGCCGCCGATGATTCCAAAAGTGCGGCGCGTGCGATTTTTCTGGTGAGATTCGAGATCGGCAGCGATGAGAAATTCTTAAGTGGAATGATTTTTGCCCCGAGGATGCGCGGAATTGTTGCGATGGCGATGCGGAAGGGAAGAACCGTGACGTTGCGATAGGTCACCGCATGGCGGACTCGATCGAGCGGCTCGAAGCGAAGCGCGCCATTTGAAGCGGTCAGAAAGTCAGCGAGAAAATTCCGGAGCTCCGTCAACGCGTCTTTGCGAACCGCGACCGTGGGAAAATGCCACATCCGCGAGACGAGCGTGGCGACATCGTCGGCAGCGGGCTTGTTTTCGGTTTTTTTTCGAGGCGGAGGCAGCAAAAGCGTTTGGCCGCGTGGAGTGCAAAACACCGCAGAGGCGAGGACGATTTGCACGGCTTCCCGTTTCTTTCGTTTTTCAGGAAAAGATTCAGGGTCGCCCGATTGGCGCCCGCGGCAGAATTTTGCCACGGGGCACAGCAGGCATTGCGGCGCGCGCGGGGTGCAGACCATCGCGCCGAGTTCCATTATTGCTTGATTCCAATCGCCAGGTGCTTTCGGATCGAGCAACTCTTGCGCGGTGCTTTGCAGCGATTGCCAGCGTCGCGATTCACGGAGATCGCCCCGAATTGCGCCGAGGCGCGCGAGCACGCGCGCGACGTTGCCATCGAGGACGGCATGATTGGCGTCGAACGCAATACTCAGAATCGCCGCGCCCGTGTAGGGGCCTATGCCGGAGAGCGCCATGGCGGCTTTTTCTTCCTTCGGAAATTCTCTGCCGTGCAGCGCAACGATCTGTTGCGCGGCCTTCTGCAGGTTTCGCGCGCGGCTGTAATACCCAAGGCCGGACCAGAGCCCTAGTACCTCTTCCTGCGGCGCTTCCGCGAGCGCGCGCACATCGGGGAACCGTGCCAGGAATCGCTCGTAGTAAGGAATTACAGCGGCGACACGCGTTTGCTGCAACATGATTTCCGAGATCCAGATGCGGTACGGATCCTTCGAGCGGCGCCACGGCAAATCCCGTTGATATTGGCGAAACCAGGCGAGCAACTGTTTGCGAAAAGAAGCGAGCGCGTGGCCGGTGAGCATGAACACGCCGTATTCTCGCACACTTAACGCGTGGGCTTTCTTGAGGGCAGTGAAAGCCTGTTTAAGGGACCAGATCTTCGAGAAAAATGACCCAGGACTGGTTCCAGATGCTGGAAGGGATGGAGCCGCGCGATTCGCTGGTGACTATCACGCGAAAAATCTCTGGCGCGCTGGCCAGCTCGGACAGGAGCGCGCGCTTTGGGTCCAGCGGATACGGCTTTGCGGTCGCGAGATGCTTCAGGATATCGAAGATAATTTCATCGGCTTCGACGAGCGGAGTTTCAAAACCCGCCGTGCGAAATTGCAAGACGGCATTGCGTTCGTAAAAGTGCCAGGCCAGTGCGGCGCACATTGTAACGGCGGACTCGAAGCGAGCGTCCGCTTCTTTTGCGGCGAGGCCTGCCGATACGTGCGGATCAAGCACAAGAATGACGCGGCAATCGTCCTCGCGGGTGAACTCGCGCACCATCAGTGAACCCAGACGCGCGGAGGCTTTCCAGTGCACGTGGCGGGAACTGTCGCGGGGTTGGTAATCGCGCAGCGCGTATAAATCCTGGCCGCGGCCTTTGGCCAGGCTTTCGAGGGCACCTTGCATACCTGGAAGAACTTCAAAGAAGTCCCGCGTGGGCTCGACTGAAGGGTAGACGAGGGCCTCGGATTTCAAATCGACGCGGCGCGCTTTCTGTAAAAAGCCAAACGGAAATCTGGTGACGATTCGGAAGGCTTCCTGCGAATAAATACCACGCCGCGGAAAAGTCATCGGGACGTGTTGTTGCACGCGGTCATGCTTCGGAATGTATGGAAAGTAGACCGGCGTCTCGAGCATGGCGGCGTTCGCGGCATTTTTTCCGCGGACGGCTTCCACGCGAAGCGAAAACGAGGGCAGCGTCAGCTTCTCGTTGTGCACCTCGACAAGAGAGCGGACGGGCTGACCGGCGAAGATGTGTTCGGGCAACTCCAAGCGCATCTCGACGCCAGAAAGAGTGATCGACGAAAGCACTCCGGACATCAAGATAATGGCAATCAGACTTGCGAGAATGAGGAAGAGCAGATTGTTGCCGGTGTTCAGCGCGGCGACAGCCACTAAAAAGATTCCCAGAATGTAAATCCAGCCTTCGCGGGTAACTCGGTACTCCATTTTGTAGCCGATCCAGCGAAGGGGCGTGCGTTTCGCGAGGACCGGAACGAGCGTGACGGCCACCCACGCCGCGACGAGCAGAGCGGCAAGCGCGGAGGCGATGGCGAGCGCCAGATGGCCCAGCTCCGCGGCCGTCCCTGAATAAATCGCAAGGAGCAGAGCAAAGGCCAGCGCGGTGATGGAGAGAAAAAAGGCGCGCACAGCGGAGCGATCGGCTTTGGCCCAAAGTTGCGCGGCTGTTGAGGCTAGACTCACAGAGGTACGCGAACAGAGTCGACGATCTCCCGGAGCACGGATTCGGTCGTCTCCGATTTTCTCTGAAGCGAAGCATGACGCGAGCTGGCGACCACGCGGTGCGAAAAAACGGCGACAGCGAGCTGTTTGAAGTCGTCCGGCAAACAATAATCGCGGCCATCGAGAAAAGCGCGGGCTTGCGCGGCGCGCTGCAGCATGAGGGTGCCGCGCGGGCTGACGCCCAGCGCGAGCTGCTCGGTTTTGCGCGTGCGGTTGACGATCTCCAGGGCATAGTCATGCAGGCTAGCGTCCACCTTCACGCGGGCGACGGATTCCTGCATTTCGAGGACGTCGGCGATGCCGGCGACCGGTTCAAGCGTCGCGAGCGAATCGTCATGGATGTGCTTGCGCAGGATTTCGCGTTCCGTCTCGTGCGAGGGATATCCCATCTTGATGCGCATCAAGAAGCGGTCGAGCTGCGATTCCGGCAAAGGGTATGTGCCATGATGCTCGACAGGATTTTGCGTGGCGATGACGAGAAAAGGGTGCGGCAATTGCAGCGTCTTACCGTCGACCGTGACTTGTGCTTCGTTCATCGCTTCGAGAAGAGCCGACTGCGTGCGCGGCGTAGTGCGATTGATTTCGTCAGCGAGAACGACGTTGGCGAAAATCGGCCCGGAGCGAAACTCGAACTCTCGCGACTCGGGATTGTAGACACTTACGCCGAGGACATCACTCGGGAGAAGGTCCGAGGTGAACTGGATGCGCTGGAACGTGCAATGAAACGATTTCGCGAGAGCTTGGGCTAGCGTCGTCTTGCCAACTCCAGGGACATCTTCAATAAGCAGATGGCCGCGAGCGAGAAGAGTGATCAGCGCGAGCTGAATGGCCTCTTCCTTGCCGTAAATCGCACGGGAGATCGAGCGTTGAAGTTGCGAGACGATCTGAGCGGTAGCCGTCGGCATCTGTTGAAAACCTGGGTCCTTCCTGCTACAAATAGGTAGATGACGCTTTCGAGCGTCGCGGCTGTACCGGCCGGGCGACTAGCTCAGTTGGTTAGAGCGCTCCCCTCACACGGGAGAGGTCAAAGGTTCAAGTCCTTTGTCGCCCACCATAACCCTCTCATTCTGGCACTAAACTCTGTAGCGAATCAAAAACTAGCCATGCGTGTGCTCAATCGGTGGTTGCATCACTCGGTAAAAAAGACGAGAGTAGGTCGCCACGGATCTGGTGATGACCTCCATTCTTCGCACAATTGAATTTCTGGCCCTGAGTATTTGGCTCGGTAGCGATGTGTTTCTGAGCTTTGTGGTGGCACCGGGAGCTTTTCGCGTTCTGGCGCCAAACCGCGACCAAGCTGGGGCCATCGTGGGTTTTTCACTTACACGCATGCACCTCGGCGGCATTCTGCTCGGCATAGTGTTTCTGTTGGTGCGGTTGGTCTGGACACGATCCTTGGCAAGCCTTGTTACTCCGGCGGCGCTATGCGTGGTGCTGATGATCGCGCTGACGGCAATCTCGCAGTACACGGTGAGCGCGAGGATGGCTGTGCTGCGGGTGCAGATGGGTTCGATTCAGGCGACGGGGGCGGATAGCCCTTTGATGGCGGAGTTCAGCCGGCTGCACACTATTTCGGTTTCGCTGGAGAGCGGCGTTCTGCTGGCCGGGATTGCCGCTATGTATCTGATGGTGCTCGAGCTGACGGCTGGCCGATGAAGTTGTCTGGTATCGATTGCCTGATCACCCCCCAGTTTTTTGTAAATGTTGCTGATAAAGGACTTAGCCTTGCTGTACGTCCCCCGTTTTCAGCGGTCACGGGCAGCCTGTATGGACCAATTTCCCAGGGGCATAGGGCCGGGCCGTTTTCGCGTTGCGGGGCGGAACCGGAGTCAATCAGCGGGGCTAACGAGTGCCTGCTGGCGTCGATTCTGCTGGTTGCCGGGGGGATGTGGCGAATCGCGCGCCGCCGAGGGCCACTTAGTTGAGGCACGCGTGTTTCCGCGAGGAGAAAAGAAAAGTCGTGCCGGGTTAAAGCCCGGCACCTACATTTTACGTCCTTTGGATTTAACCTTCTTGCGAGGTTTGCGGCGGACTTTGGCGGGGCGGATTTTGCGCATGGCGGCGTTGCCGGCGCGATGGCAGGCGCGCCACATGTACCAGCTGGCGACGGTGCGATAGGGGCGCCAGCGTTCGCCGAAGGCCAGGAGTTCTTTGGGCTTGGGTTTGTGTTTTTTGCCGTAGGTGATGGACCAGCCTTTTTGTACGCCGAGGTCGTGGATGGGGAGAACGTCGGGGCGGCCGAGGCGGAAGATCAAAAACATTTCGACCGTCCAGGCTCCGATGCCGCGGACGGAAGTTAGGCGCTTGACAAGTTCTTCGTCGGTGAGTTTTTGTGCGTCTTCGAGAGTGGGGACGACGCCTTCGATTGTTTTCTTGGCGAGGTCTTTCATGGCCAGGACTTTTGCGCCGGAGAGGCCGGCTTTGCGGAGGGCTTGTTTGCGGAGCTTTAGCATTTCTTGCGGGCTGGGGGCGCGGCCAGTGGAGCTGAGCGCTTTGATGCGGCCGAAGATGGTGGCGGCGGCTTTGCCGGAAATGGATTGGTAGGCGATGGCTTCTAGGAGAGCTTCGTAGGGGCTTTCGGCGAGGACTTCGTCGAGCTGGAACTGCTGCGTGGATTGGATTAGCTCGGCGAGGCGCTCGTCTCTTGCGGCGAGATGTTGCATCGCTGCGGCGAGGTCGAAGGAAAGCGAAGTGATCGGAAGCATCATGGCGGGAAATAGCTTAGGGTTGGGGAGAAGAAAAAAGCAAAGTGAAATGTTAAGGCCTGCAGCGGCCGTCACATTTTACCCAGCGGTCCGAATTGGTTACTTTGTCCAATTCTGCCGCGGCTTGCACGAAAAGGTCTTGAGGGCCGGATATCGCTCCAACGTAAGAAGCGTCGCTCGAGACTTCCTTCGTTCTTCCATCTACGGAGATGGAAACCCGAACGCGGGGAGTGTGATAGCCCCAAGCAAAAGCACGATCTTCTAGGGAGAAGAAACTCGCAGCGTCGAATTTCTGAAGAAGAGCTTGGAGTTGTTCTTTGCTTAGGGTTTCTGTGCGGGGACCACGGTCCCGAACGTACTCCTCGCCAACATATTCCACGTTTCCGTCGCCGTGAAGGGTGACTGAGTAGACGGGGCATGATCCCCGGCAGTGCTCGCGGCTCATTTTGATCGTGAGCAACTCAGGATGATTCGCGCGAACGAGGCTGTAACCTCTGCCAGGAAGCCACAGCGCCGCTAGGAGTAGCAGAGAAGCGCCTGAAGAAGCAAAAAGCGACCTGCTGGGCCAAGTATCAATCTGAGTCGGTTGCGGGTCAGGTAGGGCTTTCCAGAAGAGCAGCGACAGAAGAAGAGACAGTGGATAGGTCAAGAAAAGCAGCCAGGGTGAGTAGAGGTCGTAGAAAGGGATGAGCGCCAGATGGAAGCCGGAACTATTTCCGTAGAGGTAGAAGAATGGGACAGCGAAGAGCGCCAGTATGCCGGCAAATGGGCCGAGAATCAGTTGCGATACACGCATGCGTGAAACCAGCTGCAAAGTTGCAAAAAGCGGTATTGCGAGACAAAGAACGGAGAGCGCGAACATGAGCTCTGAGCCGACTTGGCTGCCGGGGTTCGGCAGTGGGCCGAAGGAAGGGTATGAGGACCGAATATGAAGAAGATCGTTTATCCGTACCGCGCCTCGGAAGAAGGCATAAAGGAAATTGTAGCCTTCGTCGGTAACTGATCCGTGGGCGAGCGGCGTGGCGTGGCGGAGGAAGTTCGCGCAGACCACGACGAAAGCGACATTCCAGGAGAGGAGAGCTTCTTGAAATGGCCGAAGTTGTTTGCGCGTGAGCAAGCGAAGATTTGCGCGACCTCTTTTCAAGAGCATTTAGAAAAAGAGGAGCGACGCTGGGTGCGAGTACATTTCTGATTCATTAGACACGTTCTCTCTCGCTTAGGTTCCCAGGTTCACGCGTCGGCGTGCCGTGCTGGCGACGAGATTTTTTCCGAGCGTGGCGGGCGCGGAGGATGGCCGTTACAAGGATAATTAGGGCGCAGGCCTCGACGAAGAGTTTGCCGCCGTCGAGCCAGTCGATGGGGGCGCCTTTTAGGTCGGGGTCGGTGAAGAGCGAGTGGTAGAAGAGGGCGAGGGCGCCGAGATAGATGGAGAAGTGGAAGGCTTTCCAGGTGCGGCGGCCTAATTGGATACGGAAATAAGAAGTGATGACCATGATCGCGACGATGTAGAGGGCGATGGCGCCGATGGTGTTTTCGAGCGGTTGTTGCGGGGAGTAGACCGGATAGATTAGGTCCTGGATCCGAAATTTTGGTGATTTGTTGAGGAGCAAGACGAGCGGATGGAGAATTGTGACGACCAGGGCGATGTAGCCGGTCCAGTTGTGGAGGCGGAAATAGTTGAAGCGGTGATGAGGCCAGTTACGGACGGGGCTGTAGCGGAAGGCCATCATGACGCCGAGGAGCATGTTAATGGTGATCGCGCCAACGGCGGTAAGGCCGAGATAGGCGGAGAAATCGAGGACGGTGATGTTCATCGTGAGAATGGGAGGCTGTTGCCTTCGCGCAAGTTGTCCATTATCTGATGAAAGTGATGTTCTCGTTCCTGGAATCGCCAGTTAGACGCATGGAAGGTGAGACTGTTGCAGGCGGCCGCGCGTTTCATCTGATTTTTTGACGGGGCCAGAGCTGAGCGAGCGCTCGAGCCGGTGTTCAAATCGAGCGAGGCGAGCGGGTGTGCTAGGATTGCTAGTTTATGCAAACAGGAATTATTGGACTACCACAGGTTGGGAAGACGACGCTGTTCCGAATCTTGACGAAGGCGAACGTCGAGGGGAAGGGCGGAGGGTCGGCTACGCATGTTGGCGTGGCGAAGGTGCCGGAGCCGCGGTTGCTGGAGCTGGCCAAGCTTTATAACCCGAAGAAGATTACGTATGCGACGGTGCAGTACGTGGACCTCGGCGGCATGCAGAAGGAAAAGAACCGCGATGCGCTGGCTCCTTTGCGCGAGGTGGATACGATTGCGCATGTGATTCGCGTGTTTGACGATCCTTCGGTGCCTCATTCGGAGGGGAGCATAGATCCTTTGCGGGATGCGACGAACCTGGAGTTGGAATTAATACTTTCGGACCACGACCAGATTTTGCGGCGGTTGGAGCGGCTGGAGAAGGATTTGAAGAAGAAGAGCGAGCCGGTTTTGCTGGCAGAGAAAGCGGTTTTAGAAAAGTGTAAAGCGCATTTGGAGTCGGAGAAGCCTTTGCGGGAGTTGGAGTTGACGGCCGAGGAGCGCAAGCCGATCGGCGGATTTTTGTTTTTGTCGGCGCGGCCGGTGCTTTACGTGCTGAATTTGGGCGACCATGAAGCGGATAAGTTGGATACGGCGGTGGAGCGGCACAAATTGGGCGCGCTGCAGGGCAAACCGAATTCGGCGGTGGTGGCGATTTGCGGGCGGCTTGAGGCAGAACTCGCAGAGATGGATGAGAAAGAGGCGGCGGAATTGCTCGCGTCGTATGGATTGAAAGAGCCGGGGTTGAACCGGTTGATCCGGGCGACCTATGACTTGATGGGGTTGATTCAATTTTTTACGGCGGGGGAGCCGGAAGTGCGGGCTTGGACGATTCGCAAGGGGTCGACGGCCCAAAAGGCAGCTGGTGCAATTCACAGCGATATCGAGAAGGGCTTTATTCGGGCGGAAGTGGTGAAGTGGAGCGACTTGATCGCAGCGGGGAGTATTGCGGCGGCTCGCGAGAAGGCGCAGGTGAGACTCGAAGGGAAAGAGTACATCGTGCAAGAGGGCGATGTGATTTTGTTCCGGCACAGCGGATGACGAGAAGAAGCAATGAAGTAAAGAAATAACGACTAAGAAAAAGAATTTACACAGAGAGCACGGAGAAATTGAGTCTCGGGGCCGCTGGGTTGACTGCGAAAGTGGCAGCTGGGCTGCCGCACTCCATATGGAACACGATTTGGCATTTCGGACGGCGCTGGCGGCGGGGCTGGGGTTGGTCGCGGCGGCGGGGAATCTGATTGGCGGGTATTTTGTGGTGCGGCGGGATTGGCCGCAGCGGTATCTGCAGTATTTTTTGGCGCTCGGGGCCGGCTACATGCTGGCTGTGGCGTTTGTCGATGTGATCCCAGAATCCATTCATTTGGCGGGCGACCAGGCATTGGTGTTTGTGCTGCTCGGCTACTTCCTGGTGCATCTTTTCGAGCACACGCTGGCGCCTCACTTTCATTTTGGCGAAGAGACGCATCACGAGGAGATGAGCCATCATCACGCAAGAACATCCATTTTGCTGGGACTGACCATTCATACTTTTTTCGATGGAGTCGCCATTGCGGCGGGCTTTCTCGTTTCGGTGTGGCTGGGAGCGATGATTTTTGTGGCGGTGTTTCTGCACAAGCTGCCGGAGGGATTCACCGTAGCGTCGGTGGTGCTCGCCAGCGGGCAGGGGCGGCGCAACGCAATCCTCGCGTCGGGGTTGTTAGGTGCAGCGACGCTGCTCGGAGTTTTGCTTACCAGCGTTTTACAGGGTCAATTGAAGTACGCGCTGCCGATCTCTGGCGGAGTGACAGTTTACGTCGCGGCGACGGATTTGCTGCCCGAAGTGAACCGGGAGCCGAATTGGAGGATGGCCATGTTGGTGTTTGTGGGTGTGGCCACCGTATTGATAATGCAGCATTTATTCCACGTCTAGATTCGCACTCGCTTCGCCCTGCCTTCGCCTAAACGCCAGATAAACATTTGCAACTTTAAGAGCCCGCTAGGGTTCGATAGAATGTGGCGGCTATGGCCAGGTCGGACGTCCAACTGATGCTGGACGTGAAGGCGGGCGACGAGCAGTCGTTCGAGCTTCTCCTTCAGCGCTACAGGACACCTCTTGTCAACTTTCTCTACCGCATGGTTCGCGCGCGGGAAGAGGCGGAAGACTTGGCGCAAGAAGTGTTTTTGAGAGTGTATCGCGCGCGAAAAGATTATGTGCCGAGCGCCAAATTCACGACATGGCTTTTCCGGATCGCGACAAATTTGGCGTTGAACTCGGTTCGAGACAATCGTCACCAGCGAATGGAAGTCTCACTGGATGCGCCGGTGACCCTCGATGCGGAAGATGGCGATGAGAAGCCGCTGGACATTGCCGAGAAGCATCCGAACATCGAGCAGTACATGGTGGAGGAAGCGCGCAAGAAAATGATTCGCCACGCGATCGACAAGCTCCCGGAAAAGCAGCGCGCGGCGGTGCTCCTGCATAAATATCAGGAGCTGGATTATGGAGACATTGCAAAGATTCTCGAATGTTCGGAGAGCGCTTTAAAATCGCTGCTCTTTCGCGCATACGAAACGCTTCGAGTGGAACTAGCCCCGCTCGTGGCGAGAGGCGGGAAGTAGAGGAACTAGAACCCGAACTCGAAGGGAAGTAGAAGTAGACCCTGGGTAGAGAAGGAAGGTTGTTATGAACTGTACGCGAATGGAAAACAAGATTTTGGCGTACGTGGACGGGCGCTTGAAAGAAAGCGAACGGCTGGAGATGGAGAAGCATGTCGCGGTGTGCGGCGCGTGCCAGTTGCGCGTGAACGAGTTTCGCGCGGTGGCGTCGTTGCTGGATGAAGTGCCGCAGATTGAGCCGTCGGCGGCGTTTGACGTGCGAGTGCGCGCGCGAGTGGCTGCAGAGCCGGTGAAGCAGGGCTGGTGGGCGTGGTTTACGCCATCGCCCCGCGTGGCGTTTGCAGCGTCGCTGCTGTTGTTGGCGACGGTGTGGATTGGTTCGCGGCCAACGGATCGTACGCTTACGGCGGCGGACGAGGCGCAGATCAATCAAGACTTGCCGGTGCTTGAAAACTTTGACGTGCTTTCGGATTTCGGAGCACTGACGGACTTGCCTCAGCCGGTACAGCCGGATGATGCAGGCGACAGCAACCCGGATCAAAACCAGAACCAGCAGAAGAACGACGGCCAGAATCAGACGATGTAATCGATGAGATTTCGACTCCAACTCGCGGGATGTTTGCTGGCGATGGGGATCGGCGCAGCGTTGGCCGGCCCTTCGATGGCGCAGCGCGGCCACGTAGCACATTGGGCGCCGCAGCAGCATACGCCTCCGAAGTCTCAGAACCGACCGCCGCAGCACCAGGCGCCGCCGCCGAAGAATGCGGCAAGACCGCCGCAAAACGGAGGACATCCGAACGGCGGCGCGGGAAATCCTCAGGGTAATGGCGGAAACCGGCCGAACTCCGTGCCGCGTCCTAGCCCTAATCCGAACAACAATCCGAACCGTCCGCCGTCCTCGTACACGCCGCCGCAGCCGCAGAGAAAATTCAGCGACCTGCCGCCACAGGACCGGCAGAGGATCATCGACAACAACAACAAGTACAGGAATCTTCCTCCGGCACAAAGACAGGAATTGAGAGATCGCGCCGAACAATGGAATAGGTTGACTCCTCAGCAGCAGAATCATATTCGCAATGAAGTGCTGCCCAAGTGGAAGCAGATGCCCGTGGAGCGGCGGCAGGCGATTCGGCAGAGACTGCGCGTGCTGCAAAACATGCCCGAGTCGGCGAAAAATCAGCGGTTGAATGACCCTAATTTTACTAGGGGAATGAGTGAAGAGGACAAGGCCACGCTGCGGGATTTGAGCCACTTGCATGTAGGCGGGCCGCCTGACCCGCCGGGCGAGTGACGCAGTCATCCGTTTTCTGTCTCGTGTTCCTCACGCATGGTTCGAGTTAGGTAATTTGTTTTCCTTGAGATTTTCCATCAGACAAATTGGCCGCGGTTAATTCCGTCCCGGCATTGACAATGGCATGAGCGGCGCGGCATCGTGACTAGGTCACGTCGTGCGCATCAAACGAGGGGAGGGTGCCATTCCCGTTTTGCCGCCGCGCTTTCGCGCACTGCAGCACCGCAATTTTCAGCTATTTATTGCAGGCCAGCTTACTTCGCTCATCGGCACGTGGATGCAGACGACGGCGCAACTGTGGCTGGTCTATAAGCTGACGAATTCCGCCGCGCTTCTTGGAGTTTTCGGTTTTGCGAATCAAGTTCCCATCTTATTTCTAGCCGCGCTTGGAGGTTACATCGGCGACCGCTACAACCGTCATTTTGGCGTGATTTGGACGCAGGCGGTTTCGATGGTGCTGGCGTTTGTCCTTGCGGCGTTGACGTTCGCGAACATCATCCAGGTATGGGAGCTGATCTTCATCGCATTTCTCGTTGGTGTAGTAAACGCGTTTGACGTGCCGATCCGGCAGGCGTTTCTAGTGGAGATGGTGGTCAAAGAAGATTTGCCGAATGCCATCGCGTTGAATTCATCGATTTTTAACGGAGCACGCGTGGTTGGCCCGGCGATCGCGGGATTTGCGCTGGCTTGGAAAGGGCCGGCGTGGTGTTTTTTTCTAAACGGAATCAGCTTCCTGGCGGTGATCGGCGCACTCCTGGCGATGCGCATTGTGAAGAGGGAATCGAAGAAGGAGGCAGGTTCGCCCTTCCAGAGTTTTATCCAGGGATTTCGCTTCGCGATGAGCGATTTGCCGATCCGGTCGACGCTGCTGCTTTTGAGCATGCTGAGTCTGTTGGGATTGCAGTACTCGGTTTTTCTGCCAATTTTTGCGAGTGAAGTTTTGCATCGCGGCGCGAGGGGATTTGGTTTGTTGATGAGCGCGGCGGGAGTCGGAGCGGTTCTCGGCGCACTGCATTTTGCCGCGAGAACCAGTTACAAAGGGTTGGCGCGGTGGGTTGCGGCAACGTCGACGACTTGCGCGGTGGGATTGGTCATTTTCTCGCAATCGCGGTACTTCTGGCTTTCGATGGCCGTGCTGCTGGTGGTGGGATTCTGCGCCACGGTGCAGATGGCGGCGACGAATACGACTTTGCAGAATCGTGTGCCCGATCAACTGCGTGGGCGAATCATGGCGGTGTACGCGACAATGTTCATGGGTGTGCAGCCCATTGGGTCGCTCATCGCGGGGGGAGTCGCGAAACATATTGGAGCGCCCTATACGTTGGCGGTCTTTGGGACGTTGTGTTTCTTGGGCAGCATGATCTTTATTTTTCGCGTAGTCATGCCCTTGCAGCGGCAGCCGGAGGCGCCGGCAACCGCCTAGGTGGGATTAGGGCGATAAAGCCACGCGGGTTTGGTGAGATGTTGAGCGGAGATCGGGGCCGCAGAGGGCGCGGCCATCCCTGCTCCTGCAAAGTTAATTTCGTTCAGAATCGCGTCGACTTTGGAGCGCTGCGGGGTTAGCGAGCAAACCGGATCTGTTGCCGCGGCGTCCCCAGCTAGAAGAAAAGCTTGGCAGCGGCAGCCGCCGAAATCCAGTGCGCGGCGGTCGCAGGTTTTGCAAGGTTCTTGCATCCAGGCTTCGCCGCGGAATTTTTGAAACGCACCTGAAACTTCCCAAATTTCTCGCAAACTGTGGTTTTTCACGTTTTCAAAAGTGAGGCCGGGAATGACACGCGCGGCATGGCAGGGAAGCGCGTCGCCGTTTGGCGTGATGAGCATGAGTTTGCGGCCCCAGCCGCCCATGCAGGGCTTCGGATATTTCGCGTAGTAATCCGGAACCACATATTCCACCTTAATTTTTCCTTCCAGGCGTTCCTGCGCTTTTTTCAAGAAATCGATGGAATATGTGAGCTGCTCGCGCGTCGGCAGAAGGGAATCGCGATTAGCGAAGGCCCAGCCGTAGTATTGAACGTTTGCGAACTCCACACGGCTGGCGCTGGAAGATTCGGCGAGAGCGAGCATTTCCGGGAGTTGATCGATGTTGCGGCGGTGAATGACGAAGTTCAGAGTGACCGCCACGCGATGGCGCTTGAGCCATTCGAGGACGCGGAGTTTCTGGGAATGAGCTTTCGTGCCGGAGATTTCTTGCGCGATTTCTTCGCGGGCGCCTTGCAAGCTCAGTTGAAAGTGATCGAGGCCGGCTTGCACGAGCGCATCTAGTCGGGATTCGTCGAGGGGCAACCCGGAAGTGATGAGATTCACATATAGGCCGGCAGCGCGCGCGGCGCGGATCAGTTCGAGTATGTCTGGGCGGGTGAGCGGTTCGCCGCCAGTGAAATCTGCTTGAAGGACGCCAAGAGCAGCCGCTTCTTGGAACACGCGGGACCAATCTTCTGTGGAAAGTTCCCTGGTCCGGACTTGGAGCTCAAGAGGATTTGAGCAGTATACGCAGTGCAGTGGACAGCGGTGAGTCAGTTCGGCGATCAGGGCTAGCGGATTGGCGATAGTAAATGTCACGTGTGTGTGGCAAGTTCCGGAAAGCAGGAGCAGGGCTCCCGCACTCCACGGGCTATTGCTCGAAATCTAGGGCGCGCTCTTTTTGCAGCAGTGCTAGATAGCCAAGAATGTCTTGTTCTACTTTGGCGGGTTCCGCTTTTGAGTAGAGCTGCTGCAATTCCGTGATGATTTGCCGAACGGTGTGTTTGCCGTCGCAGCGCTCGACAATTTCCAGGCTTGGGCCGTTCAGGCGCAAGGCGCGCTCGGGCATGAGCAATGTCCGTGGCTGCAGAGTCTTTTCGTTCATGCGACAGCCTGGAGCGAGGCGTGGGTGGCTATCGAGATCAACGCTCATACGGAGCCTGCTTCTGATGCTGGTCGAAAGGCGCCGAGAGGAGGCCAGCCAGGATTCACATAGGAAAAGTAGAGCGCGTCGAGTTGCGCCCAGAGGATGTCGCACTTGGCGCGCAGCGCGGCGTGGGCTTTGTCTTGTTGTTCGCGCGTTGTGGCGTGCTTGACGACCCAGGCCAGAGCGAAGTCGGCATCTTCGGGAGCTTGCGTAAGGCGACCGGTGAAATAGTCGAGCCCACTCGAGAGCCAGGGATAGTGCTGGCGCAGACGATCCATGCGCAATGTGATGAGTTTCTTGGAGAAAAGCTCAGTAAGCGAGGAAGCGACGGCCTCGAGGTGCGAGCGCGTAGAGACGAAATCAACGTAAGCTTGCACGGCATAGCGCGTCGCGGGAAGAATACCATCGCCGCGAAGCGCCTGCTCGCGGGAAAGCCCAGTGGCTTCGACGAGTCGCAGCCACTTCTCGATGCCGCCTGGTTTCACGCCGTCGCCATCGTGATCGAGGATGCGCTTTCGCCATGCGAGGCGGAAGGCAGGATCCTCACTTCGCGCGAGAATAGCAGCATCTTTGATGGGAATCCGGCTCTGGTAGTAGTAGCGATTCAAAGCCCAGGCTTGCAGCTGGCCGCGCGTGAGCTTTCCCTCGTGCATCAACGCATGAAATGGATGCTTGTGGTGATAGCGCTCTTCCCCAATAGCGTGAAAGCCAGCGATAAAGCTGGCTTCCGAAAGCAGCGTCATGTCAGCGACTTGGCTCATATCGCGAGTTCCATTCCATCATAGGCGATTTCCCATCCGGCATCACGGACTATGCGGGATTCCGGACTGTCGTCATTCAAGACGGGATTCGTGTTGTTGAGATGAATGAGGACGCGCCGGGTTTTGCTCGCGCGAAACGGCTGCCGAAGAAGCCCGCGGTCGCCCCATAGTGGCAAATGTCCCATTTGCCGTGCGGATTTGCTTCCTTTCTGGATGGCGTTTAATTCGTCGTCTTTCCAGAAAGTTCCGTCGAGGATCGCCAAATCGCTCTCTTCCACACACCGCAACCACTGATCTCCAATTCCAGGCAAGTTAGGAGCGTAGAACAGCTTCTTTTCCTTGGAGACAAAGGTCAGGCCGATTACGGCCTCTTCCGGAGCGAGGCTATTGCGAAGAGATTCGCTCACGTAATCCGGGAAGCTCCCATTGAGCGGTATGGCTTTGCAGAAGAGACCACTTTTCTTGTCTGTAGGCGAAGCCGGAATCAGAGGCATTAGGCGATCGAGCGGGAGCGTTTCCCATTTAACGGGAGGACTTGAGCGCGCTAGCACACGGAAAAGGCCGTTTTCTTCTGTCAGTATGCGCCGGACAGCCATCGTCGAGAAAATCTGAAGCGGCTGAAATTCTCGCAAATGGAGCAGGCCCATCACCGCGTCAACGTCGGCGCTGGTCAGCACCACTGCATTGATTGGCGTGTTTCGGGATCCCGCGGGAGGGACAAAATCAGCAGAGGAGATGATTTGTTGCCGAAGGTCGGGGGAAGCATTCAGGAGAAACCAGCGGGAACCGTCCGTGGAAATGGCGGCCTGAGTCTGTGTTCTGGCACGGGCTTTCAAAGTGCCTGAGCGCACACCAATACACTGAGCACATGCGCAATTCCATTGGGGGAAACCGCCCCCGGCTGCGGAGCCGAGGACTTTAACGCGCATTCTGGCACGCCGACAGATGACCGCAAGGCGCGGTCAAAGTTCTACAGCTCGGCGTTGGCGTACGAACTGATTTCGCAGTTCAGGTCGATCTCTTCGTGCTGAGGGGTTGTCCATTCCATGGTCAGAGGCTCCTAGTACGACACGAAATTCAAAATTCGAACCGTCTTAAAGTCTAGCACAAACCTGAGCTGCAGGGAAGAACCCGGTCAAATAAGCAGCTATCTCGGAAGATTAGCAGTGCGGCCGTGAAGCAAGCTGAATCTAGTGGCCTTAGGGCACCCTCTGGAGTCGCAAGGTACAGGCGCCTATTTTCGAGTGACGAAGTCCCGAGGGCGTGGTGCCCTGCGGCGCGAGCGCAACTGTGTAAGTAACGACAGCGGAGGTGACGGGGCGGTGGAGTTGTGCGTCAACTGCTATCCGCACGTGTAGGTCGGGATAGGCTGAGCCAAAGCAGATGAACAAACTCTATGGCGGTGCGGACCGGATGCGTGCCGCGGCGCAGATAACGCAAGCGATAGAGCCGCTCAATGGTCAACGCTAAGCTGGTGAGTAACCAGACGATCAGCAAGCTGTTGGGGTGATGGTGACACATGTGCCCTAGATCATGGCGGTTCTTGGCATCATTAAATCCTTGGTTTTCGATTTCCCAACGGCTTTTCGCGCGATGATAGAGCACCCGACTGCTGACTTCTTCTCTAGGAGAATCCGTGAGCCACAAGGCTTCGATCACCTCACCGTTTGGTTTCTGCTGCCGATAGCACAACACGCGCACGGTTTGCCAACGCAGACTCTCCCAGGGGTCGAAATCTTCGGCATCCCAAAGTTGCACCCGATCCGCGCCATTACGAAAGGTCAGTTTTGGAGGTTGCCCAGCGAAGCGCTTCTGCGCCGCGGCCAACAGCTCAGGCAAGTTCGCTTTCAGGCGCGCCACCACCGGCAGGCCCAAATCACCAGCGGCATGGAGAAAAGGAGCGGTGGCAAATTCTCCATCCACGACCACATACGCAGCAAAGCGGACACCCAGCCGTTCGACGGCCCGCCGCAACAAGCGTTGTCCGGCGGCGTATTCACTATCGCCCGGTCCGTAGGGTTCGACATCACAAGGCAGAAACAGTCCCGTCCCCACCACACTGGTCAGCACCAAGTGGTGTCGATAGCCTACGATCTCATGGTCCGCATTGCGATAAGGACGACACAGTGGACAACCCTGGCTGGTGCACCGTCCGACGGTGGTTCCATCCACGGCCAGGCCGATGCCACCGCTGGTTTCAAAAGCCTTGTTGCGCTTGGCTTGGCGCAGCACCCGCGCCAAAGCGGCCCGGGTGCAGGTGGGATCTAAACGTTCAGTGAAATAGGCCAGAGCGTCATCGCTGAACGACTGGCCCACCGCCAGTGCACGGCGTGCGGAGGAGCGTACCAACCTTTCCACGGCCAGGAAATTACAAACCCGCAGCAGTTGGCCGATCAACAGAGACCAGAGCAAGGCTCGGGCGGGAATTTGTGGTTGAGGCCGACCGTCCCCGGGAGAGCGGAAATAAGATCGCAAATCCAAGCACCGCGTGACGTAGGTCCACAGGCGGCGTGGGGTGGGGCCTTTCACCGGTGGCGTTGTTTACGGGTCAGGACCAACAGTTGCGCGTTAGCGGCGAGTACCTCGCGCACAGCATCCTGAAATTTACGGCCCGCATCGACTTGTTTTTGGACTTCCGCGACCCACTCTTTGGGGATGCGCTGAGCGTGTCTCTTTCCGCTGGCCATGAAGACCAGCGACCACGCCGCATGGCCCTTGCCTTTCGCACAGTGGCAAGAGGGCTTCCCGCAGCGGGTGTAGTCGAGGACCAGGGAACCAGGGAGGAGGTCATCAGGGATCGGGAACTGCCGGAGGAGTTCGAACTTGCGCTGACGCAAACGAGAGGCGAGGGAACCTTTGGGAGCAATCTTCATCTTGTATATATATTTACACAAGAACAGTACAAATGCAAACTACTCTTACGAATGCGAAAATAGAGTGGCTGCCGAGAAAGGTCAAGCGTCGGCTAAGAACCCATCTGAATCAGGGCAATCGCGGTGTGCCAGCCATCAATGTTCCGAAACGCCTGTCAAATAAGTCAAATAAGCTGCGTTCCGGCCGTGCGAGTAGACCTACGAAGGGTAGAGATGTCCCACATAAAAAACCACAACCTGTAGTAGGGAAAATTTCAAATTTCCGCGATCGTAAGAAAACACAAATTCTTCAAAAGAACGCACGTTTTTTCTTGACAACGCCAGAAACCAGCCTATTATGTGGCCAGAAGTGGGAGAGAGTGGTCAGTAGTAGGACAAAGTAGAGTTTCTCCCGGGGCCATCCAGACGTTCTCGAGGGCAATCGTGAACGTAGGCGTATTGGGCGTCCAAAACCAGCCATTGAATAGGAACTATGAAGCTGCGGGGAAACTGTCCGGCGAAAGTCGACGAGAAGGGGCGTCTCAAAATACCCTCGGTGTTTCTGGACGAGCTCAAGGAATACGGCAACCAATTTTATATCACAAGTACGACGGGCGAAACGGCAAGAATTTATCCCATGAAGGTTTGGTCAGAAATCGAGGACAGGCTGGCGCAGCTGCCGAGCACGCATGTGGCGAAGCAAAAGTTCCTTTTGCGTACGAGCTATTTCGGCCAACAGGCGGAATTGGATGGGCAGGGAAGAGTGCTTTTGCCGTCGGTGCTACGCGACGCCGCGCAAACGATGGGCGAAGTAGACGTTTTTGGGGCACTGAATTATCTGGAAGTGATGAACCACACCAGGGTGCTGGATAAGTTGAAGAATGAGCCATACACAGCTGCCGATGATACGGCGCTGGGGATTTAAGAAGTAAAGAAATAGAGAAATAATGAAGTGAAGAATTTCGGTGGGGCTGCAGGGCGAAGGGCTAAACAGATTGAGTGCGGCGCATACGCCGGTGATGTTGCAAGAGGTGCTGGAATGGCTGGGCATCAGGCCGGAAGGAACGTACGTAGACGCCACGCTGGGAGCCGGCGGGCATTCGGAAGCGATCGCCGCGCGGCTAACCTCAGGGAAATTGATCAGCCTGGACCGGGACGCACAGGCGTTAGAGTTGGCGCGGGAGCGGCTGAAGAGCTTTGGAGCGAAAGTGACGGTCGTGCAGTCGCCCTTCTCGAAGATTGTGGAGGTCGCACAAGAGTTGGGGATTCAGAAGGTGGACGGGGTCTTGGCCGACTTGGGAGTTTCGAGCATGCAGCTTGATCAAGGAGCGCGGGGATTTTCGTTCCGCGAAGCGGCCGCCCTTGATATGCGTATGAATAGCGCCGATGAGTTGACGGCAGACGAAATTGTGAATCAATGGTCGGAAAAAGAAATAGCCGACCTGCTCTACCGCGAAGCGGATGAGAACGATTCCAGAAGGATCGCCAAGGCGATCGTGCGGGCACGGCCCGTACGCGATACCGCGCACTTGGCAACGACTGTAGCAGGGGCCCGTAAGCAATGGGGAAGGCAGAGACTGCATCCCGCAACAAAAACGTTTCTGGCGCTGCGGATCGCGGTGAATCGAGAGATGGAGGAACTCGGGCAGTTTCTTTCACGGACCCCTGCTGCATTAAATTCCGGCGGCCGCCTGGTGGTGCTTAGCTACCACTCGCGCGAAGACCGCATCGTGAAGCACGCGTTTCAAGAGGAAGAGCGTCAGAAGACGCTCCAGGTGCTCACCCGGCACGTTATCCAGCCGACCGAAGAAGAGAAGGCGAGAAACCCGCGTTCGCGAAGCGCGAAACTGCGGTGTGCAGAAAGAGTGTAGTTATGGTGCGCAAGAGAAAGAAAGCGGTAACGGCGGAGTTTCACACCGTCAAGCATATTGACAATTCGCGGCTGGTGCGCAACGTCGAGCCCGCGAAGATGCGGAATTTGTGTCGGACTGTCGCTCTGGGAGGCGTAGTAGCAGCGTTTTTCATGCTCTACATCTTCCAGCATTTTCGCTGCATTGACTTGAGCTTCCAACTCGAAGATCTGCGAGGGCAGCAGATGAAAGCCGCGGCTTTGAATTCGGAACTGAAACTGGAAATTGCCGGTTTGCGCAATCCCATGCGCATTGATGTGATTGCGCGCCGCCGGCTTGGCCTGACCGAACCTTTGCCGACGAATGTGCAAGAGTACGAAGCGCCCGACGGCGCGGAAGTCGCCGCCGCGCGGTACGTGAGACCGAACCGGGCGCCGTGATTCCCGCGATCGGCATTGCTTTCCAATACGAAAAATTTCCCGTTCGCTTGAACTTCAAACAGGAGTGTTTGCCGACCTGAATTCGCCATGCGACAAGACCGCGTCCACGTCCGTTTGCTCATCATCGCCGGCGTGGCGTCCTTGTGGATGGGCGCGGTTTTCGGGCGGCTGACTTACCTGCAACTTTTCCGCCATAGCGAATATCTTTCGCGCGCTCTGCGCCAGCAGCAACGCACCTTCGAAATAACTCCCGAACGCGGCGCGATTTACGATCGCAACGGACGGCCGCTGGCGATGAGCATTCCTGTGGATTCGGCGTTTGCCGTGCCTTCGGAGATTGCGGACGAGAATCTCGCGGCGCGGCTGCTCTCGGGAGTGATCAATAAGCCCCAGGAAGAGATTGAAGCTCGGCTCGAATCCTCCCGGTCGTTTGCCTGGATTGCGCGAAAGCTTCCTCCCGAAAAAGCCGACGCGATTAGTAAGTTGAATCTGAAGGGCATTTACCTCCAAAAAGAAAACCAACGGTTTTATCCGAAACGCGATCTCGCGGCGCACGTGCTGGGTTTTGTGGACGTCGATGAAAAAGGGTTGAGCGGCATCGAGCGAGAGTTGGACAACCAGATTCGCGGCAAGAGCGAACGCATCGTGGTGATGGCCGACGCGAAGCAGCGCTGGTTTGACGGCGGAGAAGCGAAGCGCGAACGCGGCGCGAGCGTCGTTCTGACGCTGGACGAAAAGATTCAGTACATTGCCGAACGGGAACTCGCCGCGGCTATGGCCAAGACGCACTCGCTTGCGGGCAGCGTGATCGTGATGAATCCCAATACGGGGGAAATTCTGGCGCTCGCCAACTGGCCGAAGTTCAATCCCAACAAAGCCGGCGATGCGCCGTCTGAAAACTGGATGAATCGCGCCGTCAGTGCAATTTATGAGCCGGGATCGACGTTCAAATTGATCACGCTGGCCGCGGCGCTCGATCAAGGGATTACGAGGCCTGACGAAGTGTTTGATTGCGAGAATGGCGCTGTCTACATATCGGGACATCGCATTCGCGATCACCTGCCATTTGGGATGCTGACGGTCTCGGACATTCTCGCGAAGTCCAGCGACGTGGGCGCGATCAAGATCGCGCTGCGCCTTGGCGCTCCTAGATTCTACGACTACGTGCGCGCGTTTGGATTCGGTTCGCTGACCGGAGTTGAATTACCGTACGAAAGCCGGGGCCGAGTGGAGCCGCTCGACTGGAAGCCAGTGTCGACCGCGGCGATCTCGATGGGCCAGGAAATCGGCGTCACACCGTTGCAGCTCATCACAGCGGTATCCGCGATTGCTAACGGTGGCTTGCTTTACAAGCCGCAAATTGTTGCCGAATTGCGCCGTGGTGAAAAAGCGTTGCCTCCCGATGAGCTTCTGGCGCTTCCTGACCCCAAGCGCGTTATTCGCGCGGAAACTGCCGCGACGCTGCGCCAGTTGATGGAGGGAGTTGTGCTACACGGCACGGGGCCGGCGGCTCATCTCGATGGATGGACTTCGGCGGGGAAAACGGGTTCCGCGCAAAAGATTGATCCGTCGACCGGGCACTACTCGCCGATTCAGTTCTTTGCGTCGTTCACTGGGTTTGCTCCTATCAATAACCCGGCGGTGACGATCCTGGTGTCGCTGGATTCGCCCGTCGGGCTGCATGAAGGCGGGCAGGTGGCTGCGCCGGTGTTCAAACGCGTCGCCGAACAGGTTTTGGCGTATCTCGATGTTTCGCGCGATGTGCCGCTGAATCCGAAGCTCATCGAGACGGCTTACATGAAGCGAGCCGCCGAGGACCAGAGCGAGCTCGGGGAATCGTCGAGCGTGGATTTTTCCGGCCAGCCCGACCCACCTCCGGCGGCATCCCAACTAGCCAAGGCCGATGCGCGGGAGCAGGCCGCTTCCACAAAGCCGGTTTTGACCATCGCGGTCGATCAAGGCGGTGACATTGAAGTGCCGGACTTCAGCGGAAAGACTATGCGCGACGTAGCGGATATCGCTTTAAGGCTGGGACTGGAGCCGGTGCTGGTTGGCAGCAATCTTGCAACGGAGCAATCGCCAGCAGCGGGAGCAAAGGTCAGACACGGCGCAAAAATCACCGTGCAGTTCGGGACACCCCTCGAGAAGAAATCGAAGCCGCGCCCGGGAATCAGGAATTAGGATGAGAACTGGATTGAGCCAACTAGAAGACACCAGCAACTCCAAAACGAAGCACACCGATGAACGCCGGGAAGATTCATCGCCGACACGCATCTCTCCTCAAAGCATGAAGCTGCGCGATTTGTTGCAGGGGACCGAAGCGAGTATTCCTCCGTCAGCAGAGGATCTGGAAATTCGCCAGGTTGCGTGCGACTCCCGCAAAGTGCAACCGCGTGCCCTGTTTTTTGCTTTGCATGGCGCGAAGGCTGACGGAAACGAATTCATTCGTGATGCGGTCTCGCGGGGCGCGGCAGCCATCGCCAGCGAAGAGCCCGCTCCGGCTGCTATTCCGTCGAGCGTGGCGTGGATTCAGGTGCGCGAGTCCCGCAAGGCGCTTGCGGTCACGGCGGCGAACTTCTTCGGGCATCCTGCGGCAGCGTTGCAGCTTGTGGCAGTTACAGGTACGAACGGAAAAACCACCACGACTTCGCTTATCGATGCGATCGTAAAATCCTCAGGTGTGAAGACCGGTCTTTTCGGAACAATTGCGTATCACACACCGCTAGGCGAATATCCCGCCCCCAACACCACACCGGAATCTGTCGACCTGCAAGGTTTTCTTGCCGAGATTCGCGACGCGGGCGGGCGCTTTGGTGTGCTTGAAGCAAGTTCGCACTCGCTGGCCATGGACCGTTTGTGGGGCTGCCATATTGCCGCTGCCGTCTTTACAAACCTGACCCGCGAGCACATGGATTATCACAAAACGTTTGAAGAGTATTTCGCCGCGAAAAAAAGACTATTCGAAGGCACTGGAGCGGGCGCGCCGGAAGTCGCGGTTATCAACACAGACGACGAATACGGCAAGCGGCTGACCGGTCTGGCTAAAAAAACCGTTACGTACGGCCTCGAAAACGGCGCGGACATCACGACCAAAAAATTTCAACTGACCTTCAACGGCCTAACCTTCGCAGCACAAACGCCCAGTGGCAAAGTGCAGGTCGCATCGCAACTCGTGGGACGCATCAATGTTTACAACATCCTCGCGGCCATCGGAGCGGCGCAAGCTCTGGGATTCTCCACTGAGATCATTGAAGCCGGGATTCGCAGTCTCGAAAGCGTTTCTGGTCGCTTCCAACGCATTGATCTGGGTCAACCGTATTTTGTGGTGGTGGATTACGCCCACACAGACGACGCGCTGGAGAATCTGATTCGAACGGCCCGCGAGCTGAATCCTAAAGGCCGCATCATCACGCTCTTCGGATGCGGCGGCGGAAAAGACCGCACCAAGCGGCCAGTGATGGGAGAAGTGACCGGCCGGCTGAGCGACCTGACGATTCTGTCGAGCGACAATCCGCGAACTGAAGACCCGCTGAAAATCATCAGCGACATCATCGTAGGCCTTCAAAAAACATCCGGAAAATATTTGATTGAACCAGATCGCGAAAAAGCAATCGGCGTAGCGATGGACGAAGCGCGCGCCGGAGACATCATCCTGCTCGCAGGCAAAGGCCACGAGAATTATCAAATTCTCGCGGACCGCACGCTGGAATTTGACGACCGTCAAGTAGCGCGGCGAGCCTTGCGGGAACGAGGTTATACAGAAG
Organism: uncultured Acidobacteriota bacterium; assembly: GCA_963833345.1. Lineage (GTDB taxonomy): Bacteria > Acidobacteriota > Terriglobia > Acidiferrales > UBA7541 > Acidiferrum. The sequence continues at coordinate 6,531,306 of CAWHXI010000002.1, forward strand.
CACAGACGGGAATTGGCAACGGGGAGCCAAAAAACGGCTCAAAGTTTGGCACGTAGCGCGCTTGTCTAGCTTGGCCGGAAAGTGTGGCGAGGGCGCGCGAGCCAGGAGTTAACTCGCGAAAGGAGGAGCCCTCAAAATACGGTGAAAACAAACCGATACGCGGGGTATCTGCGTAAAGCAAACCCCTTGAGGCATTTATGCGGTGGACGATTGCACAGGTGGCTGGCACTCTGGGTGTTAGGGCGGGGGCGGGACTCGACTCCGTGGCCCGGGTGGCCGGCGTCTCGATTGATTCTCGCACGTTACGTGCCGGAGAACTGTTTGTTGCCATCCACGGACCGCGTCACGATGGACACGATCACGTGGCGAGTGCGTTGGGTCGCGGAGCCATCGCGGCGGTGGTGGCGGAGCCACAAGCCCACCTCTATGGCGACGCCATCCGAAATCGCTGCATCGTCGTGGGCGACACTTTCGAAGCGCTCAAACAACTCGCACGTGCGGTGCGCGAAGCCTGGGGCGGCAAAATTGCCGGCGTCACAGGCTCCGTGGGCAAGACCACTACGAAAGAGATCCTGGCGGCATTGCTGGGCGCGAAGCTGCGGGTCCTGAAATCAGAAGGAAATTTTAATAACGAGTACGGCCTGCCGCTGACGCTCTTTCGTTTGGAAGAAACGCATCAAGCGGCTGTGCTGGAGATGGGCATGTCGCGGCGCGGCGAGCTGGCTCGGCTCGCCGCGATCGCTCGCCCTGACATCGGCGTTGTCACGCGCGTTGCGCCCGCACATCTTGAATTTTTCGCATCTGTCGATGAAATTGCATTGGCAAAGCGCGAGCTGATCGAAGGACTGAATGGACACGAATCCACTGCGGTTCTAAACGCGGATGATCCTCGCGTTGCAGCTTTCGGCGCGTTTGCGCCCGGACGCGTGCTGACTTACGGAATCGATGCACCAGCGTTTTTTTCTGCTACGGCGATCGAAGATCGCGGCGCGCTAGGCTCGGCGTTCGACTATGTAAGTCCTGAAGGCCGTGTGCGGTTGGAACTTCCTGTGCCCGGCCGCCATGCGATTTACAACGCACTTGCCGCGCTCGCGGCCGCAAGTGTCTGGAACATCGGTGCAGCGGAAGCACAAAGCGTTTTTCGAACGTTGCGTGTGCCCGCCATGCGTGGCGAACTCCTGCGTTTTTCGAATGGAGCGGCGCTGATCAACGACAGCTACAATTCGAGCCCAGCCGCGCTGCACGCCATGGTCTCCGTCTTGGCCGCGACTCCAAATTTTCAGCGTCGGATTCTTGCCGCCGGCGAGATGCGCGAGCTTGGCCCGGTTTCTCCGATGCTCCATCGCGAAGCAGGAATCTTCACCGCGAAAACAGGCAAGATCGATTGGGTGATTGGAGTCGAAGGCGACGCAGAACAAATCGTCGAAGGCGCCGTTTCCGCCGGCACACCGCGTACGCAAACGAGATTTTTCTCGTCGTCGCAAGACGCGGCAAGATTTCTTGGTGACTTCATCAATCCAGGCGATGTGCTGCTGGTGAAAGGATCGCGCGGAGTAAAGATGGAATGTATCGTCGAAGCATTGCTGACGCGTTACGCCGCTCCAGGCGAGATTCCGCGACAGGAGGTACGACACTAGATGCTCTACTACCTCCTCTACCATGTTCTGCAGCGCTACTTTAGCCCGCTAAACGTCTTTCGATACATCACCGTTCGAACGGTTTACGCCAGCTTGACGGCGATGTTTCTCGGACTGGTATTTGGTCCGTGGCTCATCCGTCGTTTGCGCGAGCTGCAAATCGGGCAGTACATCCGCGAGGAAGGCCCGCAGGAGCATCAGAAAAAAGCAGGCACGCCGACGATGGGCGGCGTCCTCATCGTATTGTCGACGGCCGTTCCCACATTGCTTTGGGCCGATTTGACCAATCCTTTTATTCTGCTTTCGCTGTTCGCCCTCATCGGTTTTGCAATCGTCGGCTTCATCGATGACTACGCGAAGGTCTCCAAGCAAAGAAACCTTGGCCTCACCGCAAAAAAGAAAATCTATTTTCAGGTGTTCGTCAGCCTTATTGTGGGCATTTCATTGCTCGTTCTCGTTACGCACTACGCGTACTCGACGCAGCTGATGATTCCGTTTCTCAAGCGTCTGCATCCAGACCTGGTCTTCCATTCCTTGATGAATTCGCCGCACCTGTGGCCCTTGGCGTTTCTTCCTTTTCTGGCTTTCGTTTGCGTGGTCATCGTCGGTTCTTCAAATGCCGTGAACCTCACGGATGGTCTCGACGGCTTAGCCATTGGCTGCACGGTTATCGCCGCGGGCGCGCTCACTGTGCTTACCTACGTAAGCAGCAACTCGCGTTGGGCCACCTATCTCGAGATTCAATACATCCCGCGTGTTGGCGAACTCACGGTATTTTGCGGCGCCCTGGTGGGCGCTTCGCTCGGTTTCCTCTGGTACAACGCGCATCCCGCGGAAATTTTTATGGGCGATGTCGGCTCGCTCTCGCTTGGTGGAACTCTGGGCACAATAGCGGTCATCATCAAACAGGAGATTCTTTTGTTTTTCGTGGGCGGCATCTTCGTCATCGAAGCACTCTCGGTGATCTTGCAGGTCGGCTCTTTCAAGCTGCGCGGCAAGCGCATCTTCCGCATGGCGCCCATCCACCATCATTTTGAGCTGCTGGGTTGGAGCGAATCGAAAGTCATCGTGCGATTTTGGATCGCAGCCCTTGTGTTTGCGCTGTTTGCGCTGACGACGTTGAAGTTGAGGTAGGGCGCATTTGAAGCCATGCGGATTTGGAAGAGGACAATGCCAGGTGGAATCGAGTTGCGAGGGAAGCGCGTGCTGGCCGTGGGGCTAGCGCGCACCGGGGTGGCGACGGCGCTCTTTTGCGCAGCGCGAGGCGCGCGCGTGACCGCGACGGATTCCCGTACGGAGGACGAGATCGGCGAAGCGATCGCCAAACTGAAAGACGCCGGGGTGACCCTCGAACTTGGCTGTCACCGCGAGAAGACCTTTCTCGATCAAGACTTGATTATTCCGAGCCCAGGCGTACCCGCCGACGAAGCGCATTTGCAAACGGCGCGCGCGAAAGGTATCTCGATCTGGAGTGAAATTGAACTGGCCTACCGCTTCATGAAAGGCCGGTTGATCGGAATCACCGGTTCGAACGGCAAAACCACGACGACCTCGCTCGTCGAACACATTTTGAAGACCGCTGGAATGCAGACCATTCTCGCAGGAAATATTGGAACGCCGCTCATCGGACGCGTGGACACAATGCAAGACGATACGTGCACAGTAGTCGAACTCAGCAGCTTCCAGCTCGAGCTCATCGACACGTTTCGTCCAAACATCGGTGTGTTTCTGAATCTGACTCCGGACCATCTCGACCGCCATCACACCCTGGAAGCGTATGGGGCCGCGAAAGCACGCTTGTTCGAGAACCAGACCGGTGAAGATGCCGCCATTCTGAATGCAGATGATGTGGCAACCACGCCTTACGCTCCGTCGCTCCCGCGCGTGTACTGGTTCAGCAGGAAACAACGAGTCGCGCAAGGCGCGTACGTGCGCGGCGAGGAAATCGTTTTTCGGCAAGACGGTGCGGAAGAAACTCTTCTCAAGCTCGAGGACATTCCCCTCGGCGGAGCGCACAACGTCGAAAATGTTTTAGCCGCGGCCGCTGCTGCTCGGCTTGCAGGTGCACCCTCCGCGGCGATCGCAAAAGGCGTGCGCTCTTTCGCTGGAGTGGAGCACCGCCTGGAATTCGTGGCCGAAATCGCGGGCGTGCGCTACTACAACGACTCCAAGGCGACCAACGTGGATGCCACGCTCAAAGCCCTCGACGCCTTTCCCGGCCGCATCCTGATTATTCTTGGCGGCAAAGACAAAGGAAGCGACTATACCGCGCTGCAAAGGCCGCTCAGGGAAAAAGCGATTCTGGCGCTGCTGATCGGCACGGCAGCGGAAAAAATCGAAGAGCAAATTGCAGGAAGCGTAGCGCTGGAGCGCGCGGAAACGCTCGAACGCGCCGTGGAAACCGCTTCACATGCAGCCCAGCGCGGCGACGTCGTGCTCCTCGCCCCGGCCTGCGCCAGCTTCGACCAATTTCAAAATTACGAACACCGTGGACGCGTCTTCAAGGATTTGGTGAGGCAACTCGAAAAGCAAGCCGCCGGAGCGACTTCCGGAAAAAGGTGAACGAACGTGCCGAGACGTCTGGAAATGGACCGCTGGCTATTTGGTGTGACTGTAGTGCTCTGCCTGCTCGGCGCCGTGATGATCTTCAGCGCCTCCGCAGTCACCGCTGAAAAAGAGTACTCGCACTCTTACTATTTTCTGATCCGCCAAGCCGCCTGGCTGATCCTCGGGCTCTTGGGAATGTTCGCTCTAATGCGTACGGATTACCGGCGCTTGCGCGAGCCTGCCGTAGTTTATACGACCGTCTGCGCAGTGCTGCTCCTTCTGGTCGGCACTTTTTTTCTGGACAAGTCGCACGCCACACATCGATGGATTCGCTATGGCCCCATTGGAATTCAGCCATCCGAATTGGCGAAGCTTGCCGTCATCCTCTACCTAGCGTGGTTTCTCGATCAAAAGCGGCGCAACAAAACCGCTATGGAGTTCTGCAAACAAGATTTTCTTCAGACGATTCTCCCCGCCGCCGGCCCCGTGCTGATCTGCGTATGTTTAATCTTGGCCCAGCCCGATTTGGGCACAGCCATGGATATTGTGTTGGTCGCCACAACGATTCTTTTTGCCGCCGGACTCTCCTGGAAATGGATTGCCGCGGGATTCGCGACTTCTTTGCCCGTCCTCTATCTGCTGATCACCCTCGTCGCCTACCGCAACGCGCGGCTGAGTTCTTTCCTCCATCCCGATTCTGATCCGCAAGGCGCCGGCTTTCAGTTAATGCAATCGCTCATCGCGGTTGGCTCCGGCGGATTCACCGGCGTCGGCCTGATGGAGAGCAAACAAAAACTCTTTTATTTGCCGGAAGCGCACACAGATTTTATTTACGCCGTAATTTGCGAAGAGCTCGGCTACATCGGCGCAATGATAGTCATTGCGCTTTTCCTGGCCTACGGATGGCGAGGCCTGCGCGCTGCGTTCGCCGCTCCTGACGGCTTCGGCCGCCTGCTCGCGCTAGGAATCACAGCCCTGGTGCTTAGTCAGGCCCTTATCAATTTTGCGGTTGTGTTGGGCATGGTGCCAACAAAGGGCATCCCTCTACCGTTCGTAAGCTACGGCGGCTCAAGTCTGCTGGTGATGCTGCTAGCCACAGGAGTGCTCCTAAACATCAGCCAGCAAGCCACCGAAACATGAGCGATCCGATCAAGTCGCGAAGGTGTTCTCGTAGGGGCACGGCACGCCGTGCCCGCCTGCTCAAGCCGCCAACTGAGACTCAGCCATGAAACTTCTGATCGCCGGCGGCGGCACAGGCGGACACGTAATCCCAGCCATAGCCATCGCCCAGGAATGGCTATCGCGCGGCGAAGAAAGAGAAGTCGTGCTAGTAGGAACAGAACGGGGAATCGAAATGAAGTTAGTCCCGCAAGCTGGACTGCCGCTCGAGACGTTGCGCGTCGCAGGCCTAAAAGGAAAGGGCGGCGCCATGCTTCTGCGAAATCTCTCCATGCTCGCGCCCGCAATGCTGGACGCCCGCCGCGTGCTACGAAAGCACAAACCAGTCGCGGCATTCGGCGTTGGAGGCTACGCTGCCGGGCCAATGCTTCTGGCGACCTGGTTCAGCGGCGTGCCCAACATAATCTTCGAACCAAACGCGGAACCTGGCCTGACCAACAAGCTGCTCGCGAAACTTTCCAAACGCATCGCCACCGGCTATGAAATTTCTGCCCACACCTGGGGAAAAAAAGCCATCGTGACGGGCTGTCCCGTGCGCCCGGAATTCTTCTCCATACCGCCTCGAAGACTCGAAAAGCCTTTTCGCCTGCTAGTAACCGGCGGAAGCCAAGGAGCGCTGCCCATCAACCGCACCTTTGTCGATGCCATGGACCGCTTCGCTGTCCGAAAAAATGAGCTCTCCATCGTGCATCAGACCGGCGAACGCGATTATAATGCGGTTCGCACCGCCTACGCGCGGCGCGAAATCAACGCGGAGGTTGTTCCCTTTCTCACGAACATGGCGGAGCGCTTTGCCTGGGCAGATGTGATCGTTTGCCGAGCAGGAGCCATCACCGCGGCGGAAATCGCCGCCGCGGGCCGGGCTGCCATCTTCATTCCCTTCGGAGCTGCCACGGATAGCCACCAGTTGCGGAACGCACAGGAGATGCAACGCGCGGGCGCAGGCCGGCTCATCATCGAAAACGAACTCACAGCCGAACGCCTCGCGAACGAAGTCTTCTCGCTCGTCGACCACCCAGAACAGGTTGAAAAGCAATCCAACGCTGCCCGGTCGCTTGCCCGGCCCCACGCCACGCTTGACATCGTCAACCTAATAGAAGAGGCAGCGAACGTGCAGGGAAAACGCGAGAGGGCAAATCCATGATGGTCTCGTTCCGCAATTTTCAGCGCATTCACATGGTGGGTATCGGCGGAATCGGCATGAGCGGCATCGCCGAAGTGCTCCTGACGCTGGGCTATTCCGTTTCAGGATCGGACACCAAACCATCAAACATTACTGAGCGCCTGCAAAATCTCGGCGCCACGATTCACGAAGGGCACAAAGCAATCAACGTCGAAGGCGCGCACGTGGTAGTGACCTCTTCGGCGATCAAGCAAGACAATCCCGAGGTCATCGAAGCGCACAAAAAGAAAATCCCCGTGATTCCGCGGGCGGAGATGCTTGCGGAGCTAATGCGCCTGAAATATGGCATCGCCGTAGCCGGTGCCCACGGCAAGACAACCACAACTTCGATGGTAGCCTCCGTTTTGGCGGCCGCGCATTTAGATCCGACCTTTGTAATTGGGGGCAGGGTGAATCAGGCGGGCACCACCGCGCGCCTCGGCAAAGGTGAGTATTTCGTAGTAGAGGCCGACGAAAGCGACCGCAGCTTCCTGATGCTCGCGCCGGTGGTAGCCGTCGTCACCACCATCGATCGAGAGCACCTCGACCAATACACCTCGCTCGCGGACATTCAAGGCGCCTTCATTCAGTTCGTGAACCGCGTCCCCTTCTACGGCGCCGCGATCCTTTGTCTCGACGAGCCAAACGTCCAAGCCATTCTTCCAGACGTAAAGCGCCCCATAATCACCTACGGCACTTCCAGCCAGGCAGATCTGGTCATCAGCGACGTGAAGCTCGAAGGACTCGGCAGCGATTTCCGACTCACCTTCAAAGGGGAGGACCTCGGCGTCTTCCACCTGATGCACCCGCCCGGCATACACAACGTCCGCAATGCTGCCGCTGCAGCCGCTGTCGCCCTATATCTAAATGTCCCAAGCGACCTGATTCGCGAGGGTCTCGCCAAATTTACAGGCGTGGGGCGCCGCTTCGACATCAAAGGCATCGTGAACGACATCGCCGTAATCGACGACTACGGCCATCACCCGGTCGAAATTCGCGCCACGCTCGAGGCCGCGCGGGTGTGCAAGTTCAACCGCACTCTGGTGCTTTTCCAGCCCCACCGGTTTTCGCGAACCCAGCATCTCTGGGAAGAGTTCAGCCGTGCCTTCAATCAAGCCGACATATTAGTCTTAACGGACATCTACGCCGCGAGCGAAGCGCCCGTCGCCGGCATTACCAGCGAGGCACTCGCCAATGCCATTCGCGAAGCCGGTCACAAGAACGTTCACTACTTCCGCTCCATGCAGGATGGAATCGAATTCCTCCTCCGAGAAGCCCGCGCCGGCGACGCCATCATGACCATCGGCGCCGGCAACATCAGCCGTGCGAGCAACGAACTGATGGTCCTCCTGGGAACGGAAAATCCCACACACCATGCGCATTGAAGACCCCAAAATCGTCGCAGTGTTGTCGGAGCTAGGCGTCCAGCTGAAGCCGGGCACATCCCTGGGTGAGCTCACCTCGCTCGGCATCGGTGGCACGACCGACTTGCTGCGCATCGAGAAGCACGACGCGATTCCTGACCTTTTGAATCTGCTTGATTCCCACGGCGTTCCCCACAAATTTCTCGGCGGCGGCTCGAACCTGCTTGTCGGCGACGGCGAACTCCCCTGGGTCGTGTTCCAACTCGTCTCTCCTGAGCCGGACATCGTCCTCGAAGGCAATTTTGCCCAAGTTGACGCCGCGGCCGACCTGGGCCGCACCGTAACTTTCTGCGCGAAGCACGACCTCGGTGGCATGGAAGGCCTCATCGGCGTCCCCGGAACCATCGGTGGCGCCCTCCGGATGAACGCCGGCGCCTACGGCATGCAAATCGGCAGCTACGTCCGCCAGGTCAAGCTCTATCGCGCCGCCGCCCGCAAGCTCGAAACTCTCGAAGGCGATCAAATTTCTTTCGAATACCGCCACACATCTTTTGCACCTGATGATATGATGCTCGCAGTGAAGCTGGAATTACCCTCCAAACCGTACCCTGAAATTTTAAAAGGAATTCGTATCTGCAATGAAAAGCGCCGCGCCAGCCAGCCGCTTGGGCAGAAGAGCGCCGGTTGCATCTTCAAAAACCCTCCGGGCGCTTCCGCCGGCCGCATGATCGATGAGCTCGGCCTCAAAGGGCTGAATGTGGGCGACGCCCGCGTCAGTGACCGCCACGCCAATTTTTTTGTGAACGCAGGCAAAGCTTCCGCGAAGGACATGCTCGCCCTGATCGCAGACGTCCGCGAGCGCGTCGAAAAATCTTTTGGCGTTATTCTCGAGCACGAGGTGGTCGTTTGGAACGCGTAAAAGCCATGCAACGCGGCAACGCCGCGGCCGCCGCCGAGCCGTACCGCCCAGAACTGCTCGCCGATGAAGAGCCGCGCTATCTGCGTCGCCAAAAGCCTCTCGAAATTCGCCGCAAGAAATTTGGCGGCCGAACTTGGGCTTTTTATCGGCGCGTTTTGGTGTGGACCATTGTAGGCGCAGCAGGCGTGACCACCTCCATAACGGCCGTGCGCTTCTTGCTGTATTCGCCGCAAGTTCTTCTTCTGAAATCCGATCAGATCGAGCTCACGGGAAACCATATCGTCAGCCGCGAAGCCGTTCTTCAACCCTTTGCGCGCGACCGTAACCGCAGCGTTCTGCGCGTCCCCCTCGACGCGCGCCGCAGCCAGCTAGAAGAATTGCCGTGGGTCGAATCCGCCAGCGTGCAACGCATTCTGCCCAATCGGATCCGCGTTGAACTAATAGAACGCACTCCGATCGCGTTTCTACGTAACGGAAGCGAACTAGCTCTGATCGATGCCCACGGCGTAATCCTGGACCGCCCCGAAGGCGAAGACCTGCATTTCCCCATCGTCGCCGGCCTTCCCGAGAGCATGCCGCGCGAAGAGCGCGAGAAACGCATGCAAACCTATCAAGAATTTCTAAGAGATGCCGATTTAGTGCGTTCCGAATCCTCAGACCGCGTCAGCGAAGTCGATCTTTCGAACGCCAAAGACCTGCGCGTTGTCATGACCGGCTTGGCCTCGGCAACCGATTCGCAAGCAGTCACCATTCACTTCGGCAACAGCGATTTCACCGGGAAATATCGAATGCTCGTCGAGAATTTCGCACAGTGGCAGGCCAATGCCGGCCACGTGCAGTCCATCGATTTACAGTATTCACGGCAGGTAGTTGTGAACGCAGACAGCAACACAAATTCTGCGAAGCTGAAAAATTAAGAGAACCAAAGCGGGGGCGGCGGCTTGTCAAAAAAAGAACGTTACATCATCGGGCTGGACGTGGGCAGCACGAAAACGTGCGCGCTGATCGCGGAAATCGACGAAGAACAAGTGAAATTTCTTGCGTTGGGCGCCGCCGAATCGAAGGGCTTGCGCAAAGGTCTCATCGTCAATCTCGATTCCACCGTAAGCTCGATTCGCCGCGCGGTCGAGGAAGCCGAAGGCGTAGCTAACGTGCCCGTCGAATCCGCCGTGATCGGCGTAGCAGGTGGCCATGTCCGCGGCGTAAACAGCCGCGGTGGCGTCACGCTTGGCAATCGCGCCCGCGACATTGAACGTGACGATGTCCGCCGCGCCGTCGACGCTGCTCGCAACATCACGCTTCCCGAAGACCGCGAAGTCCTCCACGTCCTTCCGCACGAATTCACGGTCGACGCCCAAGACGGCATCCGCGACGCCATCGGCATGGTCGGCCAGCGCCTCGAAGCCAACGTTCATCTCGTCACCTCCTCCATTGCCGCCACGCAAAATTTGGTCACCGCCGCAAATCGCGCCGGAATTTTGGTCAACGACACAGTCCTTGAGCCGCTCGCTTCCGCCGAATCCTGCCTCACACAAGACGAGCGCGATCTCGGCTGCTGCCTCCTAGATATCGGCGGCGGCACGACCGAACTGATCGTCTACGGCGGGGGCGTTGTGCGCCACACGGGCGCGGTTCCCGTGGGCGGCGATCATTTCACCAACGACCTCGCCGTCGGCCTGCGCACGCCCATCCCCGAAGCCGAAAAAATCAAGCGCCGCCACGGCTGCGCTGCCTCCTCGCTTCTTCACGAAGATACTTCCATCGAAATCGCGAGCGTAGGCGATCGCCCGCCGCGAACGATCTTCGCCCGCATGCTCACAGACATCATCGAGCCGCGCGCCATGGAACTCCTTGCCCTAATCCGCGACGACCTCCAGCGCGCCGGACTCGACGGACAAATCCCCGCCGGCTTCATCCTCGCCGGAGGCGGGGCTAGACTCAACGGCCTGATCGATCTAGCCGAGCAATCCTTCCACTTGCCCGTCCGCATCGCGGAGCCCAAAGGTTTGGCTGATCTACCGGAACAGGTAGCGCAGCCGGAATATGCAACGGTCGTTGGTTTGGTGATGTACGGCGCGAAGACGCGGCGCAACGCGTCGCAGCGCTCCGGAAATTTCGTATCCAAATTGAAGTCCATGTTCGCAGGCGCCTCGTGACCCTAGCCGAGCGCAGCGCAGCGAACGTGGAGAAGGCTGAGGGACGTATGACCGCAAAAGACACAGGAATTCGCATGAGCTTCAGCGAAGAGCTGCAGCCCGCGAAGATTAAAGTCATCGGCGTGGGCGGCGGCGGCTGCAACGCCATCAACCGCATGATCCGCGCGAAAGTCGAGGGCGTCGAGTTCATCACCGCGAACACTGACTTGCAAGCGCTCAAGCTCTCGCAAGCCCCGGTGAAGCTCCAACTCGGCGCGAAGCTTACCAAAGGCCTCGGCGCCGGCGCCAATCCCGAGATCGGCCGCAAAGCCGCCCTCGAAGATACCGACAAAATCATCGAAGCCCTCGAAGGCTCGGACATGATTTTCATCACCTCCGGCCTCGGCGGAGGCACCGGCAGCGGCGCCGCGCCGGTGGTAGCTTCGCTAGCCAGCGAACTCGGCGCGCTAAGCGTCGCCGTCGTCACCAAGCCCTTCGCTTTCGAAGGCAAGCGCCGCATGCTCCAAGCCGAACAAGCCCTTCAAGAACTGATCGGCTGCGTGGACACGGTCATCGTAATTCCCAACGAGCGCCTTATGGACACGGTTGAGCGCGGCACCAGTTTCTTCGACGCCTTCCGCATCGCGGACGACATCCTTCGCCAAGCGGTTCAAGGCATCTCCGACATCATCACCGTCCCCGGCATCATCAACCGCGACTTCGCCGACGTAAAAGCCATCATGCACGGCCAGGGCTACGCCGTCATGGGCACCGCCATCGCCACCGGCACCAATCGCGCCATCGACGCTGCCAACCGCGCCATCTCCAGCCCGCTCCTCGAAGACAACTCCATCCAAGGTGCGCAAGGCATCCTCATCAACATTTCCGGCAGCTCCAGCCTAACCCTCCACGAAGTTCACGAGGCCTCGTCCGTCATCCAAAAAGCCGCCCACGAAAACGCCAACATCATCTTTGGCGCCGTCATGGACGACTCAATGAAGGACGCCGTGAAAATCACGGTCATCGCCGCAGGCTTCAAGGAAGCCAACAAGAAAAACATCCCGCAAAAGCCGTCGTTCCTCCCCAAAACCTGGAAAGCCGGCCGAGAAGTGGAAACTCCCGTCCCGCAGCAGCAAACGCTGCCAAACGTAGTCCACCAAGTCCAACAAAACGTCCGCGAAGTAAGCCACGAAGTCCCCGCGGACGACCTGGACGTCCCGACATTCCTCCGCCGCCAAGCCCAAAAGGCCTAGCGGGAGTTTACTGCGGACTCGGTCGGCAGATTTCTAAGAGCTTCTTTTTGTGAAGTTTATATCGTCCAGTTGGTATTACCCACGGTGGGTAATCTGCAGTTCATCCAGTTTCAGCGCCTTGGTCAAAGCCTGCTGCGCAAGAGTTTGCTTCGAGAGCACATAGGCCGCGCGATCAGGGCCTTTCTCGCCTTGCTGTGGATAGAGCAGGATGAACTGCTGAATCTGCTGCAACTCTTCGATGAGTTGTTCCATGGAAAGATCGCTCCAGGCGGCTTTGGCCTGGCGATGCACATACTGCAGCAGAGAAATGCCCAGCATGCAGTAAAACGCATGGATGCGAATCTTGCGGTCGGTCCAGTGATGCATCGGTCCCCAAGCGAGCCACTCTCCGTCTTTCAGGCCGCGGAAGACGCGCTCGACCTGTTGCTGGCCGGCATAACCGGCCACCACTTGTTCCGCCGTCCAGTCCATACGGTTGGTGAGCAGCACCGTTCGGCCTAAACGACGCCCAAGAAGGCGCTCGAACGCGGCCTGATCGAAATCAAACTGTAGTCGCCATTGCCCGTCGCGAGATTCCAGCTGACAGCGAATTACCTCGGAGAGGAACTGCCCGGACAACCACTTCTGAATCTTGCGCGTGATACCTTCCTCGGTCCAACGCGCTCGAGGTTTATTCAATTCCTTGGAGAAGCGTCGCAGGGACTGCAGCGCGCGGCTGATGCTGGTGGTCAAGCTGTGCAGTTGCTCGGCGGCAAAAGGCGCCGAATACTTCAGCACCGCGAGGTATTCCTGGCCATGCACCAACAGCTTCTCGGCCACGGCCCGCACACCCGGTTGTTCCGCGCTGCAGAGCGGCAGCTGTTCCGTGGAGCGCTCGCGCAACTCCGCCGGCGCTTGATTCCACGGCAGAGCGGAAATCCATCCCACCCTGGCCTGTTCCAGTTGCACGGTGTTGTCCAGTGCGGCTGTGCCCTTGTCGAAGACCAGCGTAACGGTGTCGCGAGCAATTTGGTTTTGATCCAGCAAGCGCACGATGCGTGTTAACGCCACGGGGAACTCTTCGACATCGGCCACGTTACCCGGATAGACGTGGTGGCATAGGCTCAACCCATTCTCTCCGTCCAGAACATAGCTCAGACCCACTTGGCGCAGATTGTGGCGGCCCTGTTTGTTGTGGCCGCGCTGGGCCAGCTGGTTCCGCGTGTTGGTGCTGGCAATGTAGGTGTAAAAGTTGGTGGTATCGTAGGCCAGCAGTCGACGACCGACCAGTTGCTTCTCCTTCCACAGACCGAGTAAACGCAACTGTGCACGATCGAGAGGATCTTCCGCGGGAGCGCAGGGCTCGCTGGTCTCTGGCAGCATCTGTTCGAAGGCGTCCCAGAAGGCTTGCGAAGTAAAGCGTTCGGCAGGAAAACCCCACTGGGAAGCGAGGATGGTTCGGTCGTACCAATGGCTGACTTCGGTCTTCGGACCGGGATCACAGATGCGGTGAATGGCCGCGAGCAGGAGATAGTGGGCAGGACCGGGTCCGGAACGCGGAGAAGGCCACAGGGATTCCAGTAGTGGCCATACGCCGGACTGTTTGGCAGCCAGCCACAAGGCGCCGGGGAGACCGAAATCTCGCAAGGTGGCGGAGAGCGGGACAGGGGCCGTCTTTTGCTGAACGAGTTCAGCGAGTTTTTCGGCGGTGCCCAGATAGGCCTGATGAACGATACGAGGTTGGCCGTCGACGCGGGCGCTTTCGACGAGGTAGTAGTAGAGGCGGTTGCCTTTTTTCTTTTTGACGAGGCTAGCCATTAAGGGTAATACATAAACGCAACGCTATTGTTTGTCAAGCATAAAATGCGGAAATAATCGCAGTACAGTCAAACAATGTAGGGTAATACACATTCCAAGAAGGAGAAACCCGATTAAATCCTACGCATGGAATGAGTTAGTGGGAATGCGCAGCGTTTCGGGAGAGCACTCGCAGTAAACTCCCGCTAGCCGCGATCCGCCTTCCGAAGTAGGGGCACGGCATGCCGTGCCCTCTTTTTTTGCGGCTTTCGAGGAGAAACGAATCGAGTGCTTTTCGGCGACCTCAATCACAATTCGCGAGCGCAACTGCAAACTTTCTAACTTCTTTTTCAAATGCTCGAAGGTTGTTCGCAGGATCCGCCACCACGGAACTCAACCCACCGTGATACTCGCGCGCCCCGGTCTTCGCCACAGCCTCTCGAATATTTCCCAAATGTAACCCGCTGCCCGGCATTACGATCAGCCGCTCGCCCGCGATTCGAACGAGATCCTCTAGCACGTCCAGCGCTTCTGGCGCCGTCTGCTTTCCCCCCGAGGTGAGTAGCCGCATAGCGCCCGTTTTGATGACATCCTCAAGAGCCCTGCGCAATTCCTCGCATTCGTCGAACGCCCGATGAAAAGTGACCGGAAGCGGCCTCGCCCTATCGACGAGCTCTTTCGTGCGCTCGATATCGACATATCCACGCGCATTCAACAGACCGAGGACAACCCCGTCCATTCGGAATTCTTTGGCCGCTTCAATCTCACGCCGCGTTGCCTCGAATTCCTTATCTGTATAAACAAAATTACCCGCGCGCGGCCGAACCATCGAGAAAATAGGCAGACTCACGCGCTCACGCACGGCTCTCAACAACTCTTCGCTCGGAGTTGTCCCACCCTCCCGAGCATTACTGCAAAACTCGATGCGGTCCGCCCCGCCGCGTTCGGCTGCCATGGCCGCTTCGACGCTTTCCACACTGATTTCAAGAAGGAAGCGGCTTTGCATGCTCAGAGTCCTGCGACATGCCGCGCGTACGTCAGGCTACCGTGGGCCCAATTCCAATACATACCGAGCAAGGCGGCCGCGTTCCAGCCCCACATGAACAAACGCATCGCCGTCGGGCTATACGGGCGATTCCTCCAAATCAACAGGGCATCCAACAGAAACCATACCGCACCAAACCCAAGAAATCCGGCAATGACCAAGTCCCCGAAAAATACGTAAACCAGCGCCGTCTCCACGCACAAGAACCCCGCGATGAGCAACTTCGATCGCCCCGCGCCGATCAACGTCGCCGTCGTTCGCCGCCCGCTCAGGCGGTCCGGCTCGATATCCATCACTTCGCCAAAAATATGCGAGTGCATCGCGAACATCGCCCCGAACAGAAAAGTCTGCCACGGGAGCTGCGAGGCACCGTTCAGCCAGCTGCTCAGCACAAACACCAGCAAATAGCTCGCTTGAATCAGCACGTCGAACGGAGGATGGCTTTTCCAGCCAAAACGCGGCGCATTATAGAGCACGACCGCCAGCAACAGAGCAGCAAACCAAACGAAAATGCGCGGTCCTATAAGAACAAGGAAAACAATCAGAAAAGGAATCTGAACGGCCGCGATCTTCCATCGCAAAGCAGCGAGCTGTTCCGCCGCGCCCAGCGATCCGAACAGAAAAGTCCCCTTGCGCGGGTTCAGCCGGTCTGCCTCAGCGTCCACAATGTCATTCACGCCATACAAAAGAAATCCCAGCGGAAACAACACGTAGAACAGCCCCAGCCACAATGTTCGCGAATGCAAAAAATCCGCATGGCCCAGCGGCATCAGATAAAACAACGCCGTCGTGCTCCAAAGCCCCGGCCGCGAGACCTGCAAAAGGAAAACCATTTCGGACCGACGGGCAGTCTTCTCCGCCAAGTCCCTACGGTTCACACTCAAAGCTGGCAGGCTCGGTTCCAGAGTCGCTTCTCCTCATCTTCAATAATGATCGCGGCCGGGAAACTATTTGGTGGAACCCCTATCAGAAGACTACAGAAAACAAATTCCTCACAGCCCGGCTTCCGTTCGAAGCTACCAATCGGATACGAGCGCGTGGGTGCGCTGATAGCCCCTGACTCGTGCCTGAGCGTCTCCTGCGACCGGAATCAGTTTCCTATTCCCAGACTACACATCCAAGTGACCGCCACTTTCCTGAGAGGAACTGCGCGGCGTTGTCACGCTTTCCGAGCAGCCGACTGCACATCCACGTGTCCCGTGGCCTGACTGGACAGCCGAAAGTCCTACGATGCGAATGGTCTGACAAGCGTGCTGAGACCCTGCGCGCGTCGTTCTGCCATCATCGCCGGCGCAGCGACGGCTGATGTCGTCCTGTGCGATGTAGGGCGTGATCGCCAAGAGCCGCGGTTCGCCCACGAAGCATGGGAATCGTAACTCTCTTCATCGTCCACCTAATCTGTGCGGTCTTGAACAGACGCGTCAGAACAGGGCCTGATAAGTTTGCGTTGCGTGAGGTTGAATCTCTTGGGTAGAAGAAGTCGCATCGTCGCGCCGCAGTGCGCCTCGAAATTTACTCTCAGTACGCTGTCATGTCTCGCCGCAAGCGTGGCGATTCTGCTGGGTGCACCCGCGTTGATCGCAACGAAACGTCCGGCATCGTCAATTCCAACAGCCGGGACCTCGGAGCTCGAAATGCAAGTACTTCTCGATCGGGCCGGCTTCTCGCCGGGTGAGATCGACGGAAGCGGCGGTAAGAACAGCAGCAAGGCAGTGGCGGCGTTCGAGGCCGCGCGTCGGATTGCTCCAGGCTTGCGGAATCGCGAGGCGTTGCTTAAGGCACTCGCCGCCGGTGTCGTTGTTGAGCCCATTGTCTCCTATACGATCACTACGCAAGACGCGGCAGGCCCGTTCAGCGACAAGATTCCGAAGGACATGCTCGAGATGTCGAAACTTCCTGGCCTTTACTACACATCTGTGCTGCAAGAGCTAAGCGCGAAATTCCACTCGGCACCCGCCCTGCTCAATCGCCTAAACCCCGGCGCCCGTTTCGTTGCAGGCGAGCAAATCAGGGTGCCCAACGTGGCGCATACCGAACGAGGGGCTTTGGACGCCGAAAAGCTCCGCACAGGTGTGGTCAAGGTGATCGTCTCGAAGAGGGCATCCGTCCTGAAAGTGTATGACGGGAAAGGGCGGCTTATTTTCTTCGCCCCCGTGACCAGCGGCAGCGTGCACGCTCCGCTCCCCTTCGGAAATTGGAAGGTCACTGAGGTGCGGCGAAATCCAACCTACGACTACAATCCCGAGTTGTTTTGGGATCCCAATCCCACCAGTGCCAAGGCGACCATTGCAGCCGGCCCGAACAATCCAGTGGGCGTGGTATGGATTGGAATCAGCGATCCCCATTACGGTATCCACGGCACGCCTGATCCAGGGGAGATCGGCTATTCCCAGTCTGACGGGTGCGTCCGGCTCACAAACTGGGATGCCAGCAAACTCGCCGGCCTGGTCACAAAGGGCACGCGAGTCGTGTTCGAGGAATGAGCGAGCGCCCCACAGTCGTCATCCCCTGGACGAATAGGCATGGAGGATCAGGCTTGAGGCTATTGGCATGTATTCCCGTACTTTTTCTGGCGGTTCTTGCTGTTGGTGGGACCTCTTCGGTTCTCGAAATGACTCCGCCCATCAGCGGGCTTACCATCGCGAATCTGCGAGATTCGTTTGAAGAAATTCATAACGGACATCGGCATGAGGCGATGGACATTATCGAGCCGAGAGGAACACCCGTGCGTGCGGTGGTTCCAGGCACGATTCGCAAATTGTTCCTGAGCAAGCCGGGCGGCATCACCATATACGAGTTCGATGAAAAGGCAGAGTATTGCTATTACTACGCACACTTGGACCGGTACGCTGACGGGTTGCACGAGGGAATGTCGGTCCAGCCTGGGGACGTCATCGGTTTTGTGGGGTCAACGGGAAACGCGGCTGAAAACGCGCCACACTTGCATTTTGCAATCTTCGAGTTGGGGCCCGAAAAGCAGTGGTCGAGGGGAAAGGCCGTAAACCCCTATCCTGGCCTAGTTGAGGCAGTGAAGCGGTCCAAATAGGCGACAGAACTCATTCTCTAGGCGGCCAAAACGGGGCACGCCTCGAGAGCCCGCAGCCCTCACCGCAAACTCACCCTCCATCCTACAGCCTCACCAGTTGTACTCTGCAACTCTTATGGTACCCTCTTGCGCCAGGAACTTCGGGTCTCTAGTTTTCTGTCGATCCCGAGCCGCTACTTCGTGCAAAGGAGACCTTCAATGAAACTCCATCCCAGAACCCTCGCATTCTCGGCTCTAGTTCTTAGCGCGGCGTTAGTTGCCTGCCAGGAGCCGTATCATCAAAAAGAAGAGCAATACTATTTGATCTCCGCAAACATCGGTTTGCCCTACTGGCAAGAAGCCGAGGCAGGTTTGCGCGACGCCGCCACAGGAATGGGCGTCAAAGCGGAAATGGATGGCCCGGCCACTCTCTCTCCTCAAGAAGAGCTGGACGCCTTTCAAAAAGCAGTTGCCCTGCATCCTGCGGGGATTCTTATTTCCGTGATGAACCAGCAGCTTCTCAAGCCCGCGATTGATAGCGCCGTACTCCAAGGCATCCCCGTCATTTGCATCGACGCCGATGCCCCCGATTCACACCGCATTCTTTTCGTCGGAACCGATAACTTACGCGCCGGACAGGAAAGCGGAAAGCGCATGGCGGATATTCTCAAGGGCCAGGGTCAGGTCGTTATCATCACCATCCCGGGTCAATCCAACCTTGACGAGCGCGTCCGCGGCGTCACCGAAGCTCTCAAGAAATACCCCGGCATCAAAATTTCCCAGACCATTGACGACAAGGGAGATCCCCGCAACGCCAATGATGGCGTCTCTGCTCTTCTAGCAAAGAAAGAAAAGATTGACGGCGTCATTTGTCTCGAAGCTTCCGGCGGATCGGGAGTTGCCGAGGCCCTTCACCGCCTCGATCTGACTGGCAAGATTGCCGTTGTCGCCTTTGATAAAGATCCGGAGACGCTCGACGCCATTGAAAAGGGTTGGATTAGCGCCACCATCGTGCAGAAGCCCTACATCATGGCCTACTACGGCTTGAAGTTTGCCGACGATCTCCACCACAACGCCGTCCACGAATTCAAAGACTGGCGCACCGCACCAGCTGCTCCAATGCCAGCTTGGGTCGACACCGGCACAGCCACCGTAGACAAGAGCAATCTCGCGGCATTCCGCGAAGCCCTCGCAGCTCACCCGAAACCCTTGTAGAAGCAGTTAGACCGCGTTTCTCATGTGTGTAATGAAATGAGTCCCGCACGAGAAGGCAATGCAGGGATTTGGAGTGCCGCAGCCCTGCAGCCGCTTTTCTCAGCCACTCGCACGACTCTGTACTGGCCGAGGCTCAATAGGTGGCTTTGACAAATCCTCTTGAGATCGTGTGAGCCCGTGGAAGTCTAAACCCAACCGAGCGATGCGAACGTCGTAATCGAGGCGCAACCGAGCGCCACACCCAAAACCATCCCAGCCAGCACGTCGCTTAGGAAATGCATTCCCAGCACAATGCGAGAAAGCGCGATGCTGATCGCCAGAAAAAAGAGCGCCCCTTCCAGCGAAGGATAGAAGTAGCTAACCACCAGAGCGATCGAGAATGCCGTCATGGTGTGACCCGACGGAAATGAGAACCGATCCGGAGGCAAAACTTTCGACCAGCAATGCGGCTCCAGTTGGCAAGGCCGAGGCCTTTGGCTCAGTCTTTTCAACGCTTTGAAGACCAGAATACCCAAGGCTGCGGAACTCCCCGCCGCTCCAATTGCGAAAAACTTCTGAGGGCCACCGTCGATCAACAACATAATCCCCAACCCATACCACAGCCAACCGTCTCCCATCCGCGTGGCCAGGATCATCCACAGGCGCACCCACCGCGGGGCTCGCCAGCGGTTCATCCGCCGCATCACGCGGTAATCCCGCCGTTCGATGAATCCCCACACAGTGCGTGCGACAGCCATGGTTGTTAGCCCATCTAGCCCCAGTTCGCCTCGAAGCTAGAATCCATATCCCAGAACATCCTTTGGCGCTTTTCGCCGCGCTCCAGCGCAGCCGACCATTTCTGGCAGAAGCGAATCTCGTTGATCCAGTGGCTCGCCGTAAAGACCGGAACCAACGGCGCGAGCGGCATAAGTGCCAGAGTCCACGGCCTTTCCATCCACAATGACCACACGATGCGGAAGATGTCCCCTGTCAACTTGATGTAGCTGCCGTGGTCACCATGCACTTGCCCCTGGCCTGCTCGCAGTCCAGCGAAGAATTCCTCGGCCGTGCGAGCACCAGGAACCTCGGTGTAGGTGCGGCCGACGCCCGCCATCGTGTGCGAATCGCTCCCTCCAATGGCGATCTTGCCTAGCCGCGATGCGAGCCTTGTGGCGCTCTCATTGGCTTTGGGCCACATCTCGCCGTTTCGCGATTCAAACGCAGGCACATAGGAGGCAAACCAGCAGAAGTCTTCGTCGAG
Organism: uncultured Acidobacteriota bacterium; assembly: GCA_963833345.1. GTDB lineage: Bacteria > Acidobacteriota > Terriglobia > Acidiferrales > UBA7541 > Acidiferrum. Next base: position 6,551,803 of record CAWHXI010000002.1, read on the forward strand.
GCGTCGTCCGGTCAGCCCCGAGAAAACATGATTGGCGCTGAAGAACAGCTTTTTCTCAGTCAGGTACATCATCAACGAAATAAAGTCTTTACGCCGGCGTTGGATCTCAACGTGGTCGCGCTCCGTGATTCCGTAGACTCCCAGGTGCATCTGGGTTCCACCCGGCATTTGCACGGTCGCTTCCTCGCTCAGGAAGAAATCCGGGTACTTCCGGAGAACTTCCCCGGAATCAATCGAGTCGTGGTCGGTTAGGGTCACCATGGACATGCCCAGTAGTTTCACCCGGGAGTAAACCTCCTCGGGCTGGTTGTAGGACTCGCGGCAGATACGGCTAAAAACAGGAGTGTCGCACATGCCTGATGCGATGGAGTGAATGTGGAGGTCGCAGCGCATGAAACTATTGTTAACCGACGATATGAACAGGCCATGAAGAGGTCGCGAATTGTAGGTAAATGTGTCCATGGAACTCCTTGAACACATTGGACTTCCAAAGTTATCCACATGGCATGGTGCATGCTCTTGTCCGCGAGCGAAATTTACATGGCAGAATCTCAACTATGAGAAAAATCCACGTTGTCTTCCACGATGGCGGAGGCGGACATCGCAATGCTGCCATCGCCCTCCAGACGGTTGCGGCCCGGCAAGGGCGAGACTGGCAAGTGGAACTTGTGCAATTTCAGGATTTGACCGATCGGCTGGACGTCCTTCGCAAACTGACCGGCATGCGTATCCAGCAGCAATACAACATCATGCTGCAGAACGGCTGGACGCTCGGCAGCAAATATCTCCTGCGCGTGCTACAGCTTACGATACGGCTCTTCCACGGGCCCATGGTGCGCCTGCTCGAAGACTTCTGGCGCGAGCACCCCGCCGATCTCCTCGTCTCTGTCATCCCCCACTTTAATCGCGAAATCTGCGAAAGCTGGAATGCGGTTTACCCCGGCCGGCCGTTTGTTACGCTCATTACAGACTTGGCCGACTACCCGCCACGGTTCTGGATTGAGCCAATCAAGGAGCAATACGTCATCGCCGGAACCGAGCGCGCCGTCGAACAGGCAAGGGCCTTTGGCCACGACGAAGCCCATATTTTTCAGGCATCTGGAATGATCTTGCGCCCCGATTTCTACGTGGAAGACGATTCCGATCCAGTAGCCCTTCGCAAAGCGATGGGCCTGCAACCCGATCTGCCGACAGCCATCGTGCTCTTCGGCGGCCACGGCTCCAAAGTGATGTTCTCAATAACCGAACGGTTGAATACGGCCGACGTCCCGCTGCAGCTAATCCTGATTTGCGGGCGCAACGAAAACCTCGCGGCCAAATTCCGCGCGATAAAATGGAATATGCCCCTGCATGTTGTTGGTTTTACAAAGGAAATTCATAAACTCATGCGCGCCGCCGATTTCCTGATCGGGAAGCCGGGCCCCGGAAGCATAGCCGAAGCCATGGTTCGCAGGCTCCCCGTGCTGATCGAATGCAACGCATGGACGCTGCCGCAGGAACGCTATAACGCGGAGTGGGTAACGGAAAAGCGCGTCGGCATCGTGTTGAAAAGCTTTGACGACATTGTTGAAGGCGTGCAACAGATTCTAGATCCCGAGAGGCTCGCGGAGTTTCGGAGGAATGTCGCGGCCCTCAATAATCGCGCCATCTTTGAGATTCCAAAGATGTTAGCAAGACTTTTGGGCGAGTCAGTGGAGACCACCGCTCAGTCTGCCGCCCCATCCGTTCACTCGCCAGTCTCTGCCTAACTGGCAGCTGCGAGATTTGCGTTTTGCGCTCTTTCGTTCCGGCCCGGATGTTCAAAGCGCGGCCCGGCATCTCGGTTTTCGACCGGCAGTTTCATTCGCGGCTTGACGCACGTCGTCGACCAACGCCGCGCGGCATATTTCGGCGATTCACACATCTTCACACAGGCGCGGTTCGCGCTAGACTCCGCGCATCGGCAATAACAGGTACCGACCTTGGCGGTTCGCAACTCTCCAGGAGTGTCCGCAGACAGAATCAATGAACCCGCAAGAAAACTTATGAGCAGAGACGCTGAAGCGAGCCCAAGAGTCCGCCGGGAGGGCTCGTTGCCGGGGAGGATGCGCATGAGGGGATTCTGCAAGCAATGCGCCAGAAAACCGATAGCGCGGGGAGTCTGAAAATTTTGTTACCGGGGTCCTGGAACTAAGTGGGAACGGCGAAGCGGAGAGCGGGAGAAGGGCGCATTCCCGAATCAGTTTTAGCGAGTTCCAAAGTGGAGTTGCCGGACGGATATGGGGCGGTGCGCGAGATTCAGAAACTCAGCCAAGTATTTGTTAATGAGAGACTTGCCGGAAACTCCGAACGCGGCTGACATTGGCGCGGGCCGTGCAATAGAGGGGGCATGAGTGCGTTTCACATGACGAGTTGAGAAGAGAGGCGAGCGAGGGGGAAGGGGCTTGCTCGCCACTTTTCGCAATTCGTTCCCACCTGCCTCTGAGAGGGAAGCTAGGATGGATGACCCCACGCGTCGGTGTGAAAACGACACTGACAACGAAACGCACTCTCCGAGGCCCCCGATCCCAAGCGGGGGCCTCATTTTTTCCGGAACATCAACTCCAAGTCAGATAGACTTTTGCGACAGTCTCACATGGCCCAAGACTGTCCCAACCGCAAAGAAGTGAACCCGCTGCTGCGCCGCTCACGCTTCTAGAGGACGAATCTCTGGGCTGGCACCTGTCTCGCTGACTCTGCGCGCTACTGCGATGGTCGCCCGCCCGAGCACATGCGCAACCTGTGCGTCCTGCAGGCGCGAAGCGTCGTACTCAAACGACAAGTGATTCTTGCTCTGATCGAAATGAAAGCGCCGTAGGCCGTAGGTGTTGGAAAACTCGCCGAGTCGGCGCAGTTGATCCTGCGTCAGAGGGGATTGCAATTCGTAAGTAATTTCCACGAGTGTCATGCCGGCATTATAGCACTCGCTTGACAATAAATAGGGGGTAGGGGTATAAATAGGGGTGGAGGGTATCATGCCAGCAAACGGACTGAAGCAGCTTCACGGCGGCTCAAGAGGACGCGGCGCACTTTCTTTGGCCGATTGTGCTTGCGCGTCGGCGGTTGGCGGACGCAAAGCCGCAGGAGTGGACCCCGAGCTAAAAGCCGCGAACCGGAAGCGCTTGCGCCGCATCGAAGGGCAGGTTCGGGGCTTGCAAAAGATGGTGGAAGAAGACCGCTATTGCGCGGACATTATCACGCAAGTTGCTTCCGTGCAGGAAGCGTTACGCGGCGTCGCGCGTAATCTGATGAAAAACCATCTCCACCATTGCGCGGCCAAGGCGTTGCAGAGTGGAAAAAAAGAAGAGACCGAAGCCATGTACGACGAACTGCTCGAACTGATCTACGCGCATCTGCGATAGCCCGCCGAAAACAAGGAGATTCCCAATGAATTCGCAGAATGCAGGTGGGACGTCACTCCCGATTTTGCAGGGGTCGAGCAAACACAAGGATCCCGTCTGCGGGATGGTGGTTGTTCCGGAAAAAGCGGCCGCTAAAGTCGAGCACGAAGGAAACACTTACTATTTTTGTTCGAAGGGCTGCGCCGAGCGGTTTTCCCGTGCGCCGGAGAAGTTTCTCGTTGCTCCCGAGGCCGCCGCAATGGACCACGCTCCCGCGCACCCCGGGCGCGAAGCGAAGCAACAGTCCAGAGGTTCTACCTCGCGCGCCGCGATTGACGAGAAAAAGGTTCGTTACACCTGTCCTATGCATCCGCAAATCGTTCAGCTTGGACCGGGAAGCTGCCCGATTTGCGGCATGGCGCTCGAGCCGATGGACGCTTTCGCCAACGTAGAAGCCGATCCGGAATATGATTCGATGTTGCCCCGATTCTGGGTGAGCGCCGCACTGTCTCTTCCTGTTTTGCTGATCGCCATGTTTGGCGACGCGCTCAAGCTGCCCCTATCGCCTGGCGCTCGAAACTGGATCCAATTCGTGCTCGCGACGCCGGTCGTCTTATGGGGCGGCTGGCCATTTTTTCGGCGTTTCTGGGCTTCCGTTACCCATCGCAGCCCTAACATGTTCACTCTGATCGGCTTGGGCACTGGCGCTGCGTATCTTGAGAGTGTTGTGGCAACTCTCTTTCCACAAATTTTCCCCGCGTCGTTCCGCGATATGCATGGTGCCGTCTCCACTTACTTCGAAGCTGCCGCAGTCATCACGACTCTAGTGCTGCTGGGACAAGTGCTTGAATTGCGCGCTCGGCAGCAAACCGGCAGCGCGATTCGCTCTCTGCTCAATCTGGTTCCCAAGCAAGCGCACTTGCGCGCGCCTGACGGCACCGAAAAAGAAGTAGCGCTCGATGTCGTCAGACAAGGTGACCGCTTGCGCGTGCGCCCGGGAGAGAGTGTTCCGGTAGACGGCTTCATCCTCGAAGGCGCCAGCGCTGTCGATGAGTCGATGGTGACGGGCGAGCCGATGCCCGTCGAAAAATCCGCTGGCGATAAAGTTACAGGCGGCACGCTCAACACAAACGGGACTTTTGTTATGCGGGCCGAACGCGTTGGCAGCGAAACGTTTCTCGCGCAAATCGTCAAACTCGTCAGCGAAGCGCAGCGGAGCCGTGCGCCGATGCAGCGTCTCGCGGACAGAGTGGCCGCATATTTTGTGCCCGCTGTCATGGTCGCAGCAGTGCTGGCGTTCGCGGCATGGGCGCTTTTCGGTCCTGAGCCGCGCTTCGCGCACGCGCTCATCGCCGCGGTCGCTGTGTTGATCATCGCGTGCCCATGCGCATTGGGAATTGCAACGCCCATGTCCATCATGGTCGCGGTTGGTCGCGGGGCGCACGTGGGCGTCCTCGTTCGAAACGCCGCAGCTCTCGAAACGCTCGCAAAAGTCGACACGCTCGTTGTCGACAAAACCGGCACCCTCACCGAGGGCAAACCGCAAATCACGCGCGTGGAAGTTTTCGAGGCATCCGGCTTCACGAAGGACGAGTTACTCTCGCTGGCTGCAAGCATCGAGCGCTCCAGTGAGCATCCATTGGCCCGCGCCATTGTTCGCGCCGCCGAAGAAAGAAAATTGCCGTCGGAACCAGCGAGCGATTTTCTCGCCACCGCTGGCGGAGGAGTAGAAGCCCGTGTCCAGAACAGGAAAGTCCTCGCAGGCACGGCCACATTTTTGAAAGGGCACGGAATTGAAGTGCCCGCGAAAGAAAATTCCACTGCCATCGAGCCAAGCTCCGCGGCGGTTACAGCTGTTTACTTGGCGATCGATGGAAAAGTGGCCGGAGTCTTTTTGTTGAGTGACCAAATCAAGTCATCAACGCCGGAGGCGCTTCGCGCTTTGCGCGAGGACGGCATTCGCATTGTGATGCTGACGGGTGACCGTCGCGACGCGGCCGCAAAGGTTGCCAGCGAACTCGGGATCGAAGAGTTCGAAGCGGAAGTCCAACCGCAGCAAAAAGGGGAAATTGTAAAACGCCTCCGCGATCAAGGTCGCATCGTGGCGATGGCCGGCGATGGCGTGAACGACGCTCCCGCACTCGCCACAGCGGATGTAGGCATCGCAATGGGCACGGGCACGGATGTAGCGATCGAAAACGCCGGAATTACTCTAGTGAAGGGCGACTTGCGCGGCATCGTGCGCGCTCGCAAACTTAGCCGCGCCGCCATCCGCAACATCAAACAAAATCTGGCTTTTGCTTTTCTTTACAACGCACTCGGCATCCCCATTGCGGCTGGTGCTTTCTATCCGATTTTTGGCTGGCTTCTCAGCCCTATGCTGGCCAGTGCTGCCATGAGCTTCAGCTCCGTCTCCGTCATCTCCAACGCTTTGCGCCTTCGCAAGGTTGCTCTTTGATTCTTGGACCCGAACTCGTCAATTCTTGTGGACAGGTTCCAGCAGCCAGATCTCGTCCGAAACGTGCTGGTATTTTGTAGTGACGAGCCACTTTCCATCCCGCGATACGTCGAATGCATAATTAATACCAGCGAACTGCAGGTCCGACAAAGTGCGCGTTTCTCTGGTCTTCATGCTGAACACCTGAATCCGTGTGTTCCCATCCGCGCCTGTTATCTGAAAGCCGATCTGTTCCCCATCAGGCCACCATACTGCCCAGCCGCCATTTTCTGTGAGGCGCCGCAAGCCGGTTCCATCAGGATGCACAATGAAAACGCCGCTGGAGAATCCTCGGTTGGGGCTGAAACTTATCCATTTTCCGTCGGGAGACCAGCGCGGAACGGTTCCTGGGGCATCAAGAACACGTCGCGCTACGCCGCTCCCGTCCGCGCGCGCAGTGTAGATATGCGAGACATTGTTCTCTGTCCGCGCGAAAACCAGCGATCGCCCATCGGGTGAAACGTCGCCGTAGGACTCACTTCCCGCATTTGGAGGCGTCACTTGCGTTGCTGGACCACCCTTGGTTGTCACGCGCCAGATGCTCAAGGGCTCTTTTCCAAAGGTACAAAAGTAGATCGAGCTACCGTCGGGTGTGAAGCGGGGGTAGATCTCCGGTACATTTCCAGAAGAAACCTGCCGCGCCTCTCCTCCACTCGCAGGAGTAGTCCATACATGCCACGATCCATCGGGTTCTCCGCGCGAATAGGCGATGTCCTTCCCGTCGGGTGAAAACGCCGGAGCCCACAAGCGTGAAACGTCGTTCCCCAGCGTCGTGCTGCCGCCATCTGAAAGTGAATGGAGTAGGAGTGAGTTTCGCGACCGGAAATTCAGAAACGCAATAGTGCCATCGTGCGACACACTTGGGAAAGCATCAGGGCCGGGGCCTGTCGTTAATTGGACTGGCGGGTTGGCGTCCAGCGGCTGCCACCAGAGGTTCGAAGCGCCACCGCGATTGGAACGATAGATGACGCCGAGGCCGTCCGGCGTAAAGACTGGCGAATCGCTGAACACTCCCACGGCGTCTTTCGTGAAGGGCCTCGCCGTTCCCCCATGCGCAGGTAAGATCCAAATATCCCGATTCTGACCTCCCCGGCTTCGGGAAACGGCCAGAACATTGCCATCACTCGACCACGAAACACGCCCGAAGAATGGGTAGACATCATCGCCTTTCAGAATGACGCGCGTGTCCGAGCCATCGGCAGCGGAGGTCGCGACTCCTTCCGGCTCCCCCTGCTTCCCCAGGATAAATGCAAGTCTGCTGCCATCGGGAGACCACGCGGGGAGTCCGGCTCCGGAAATCAATGGCACGATACCGCCGCCCAGAGCCGGTATGACGCAAAGTTCGGCCTGCGTGGAATTCGCAGCACGGCGAATAAAGGCAATCTTCTCGCCATCCGGAGAGAATTGCGGATCTTCCTTTTTGGAATCGTCATTCGTCAACTTCACATGCTCGCCGCCGGCAAGCCGGCTGACGTACAGCTCTTCCCTCCCATCGTTTTCCCCCTGAATGTACGCGACCATCTTTCCGTCCGGTGATAGCGCTGGGCCACTGAGGAAGTTCTCCGAGGAAAGGAAGAGCCGCAACTTACCGCTTGTTTGTGGGCTAGTTGTGGGTTTGCTGATGCGCCCGTACAAGAACAGGACGACTGCCATCGCGACTATGAGACTCGCCCCCCCGAGCACATACCAAGTCTTTGACTTTGGTGCGGGCTGCGGGGCCTCCCGCGGCGCAACCCCGGTGTCCGACAGCAACGCCTCTAGAGCCGCACGAACCTCACTCGCCCGCTGATACCGGGTCTCGGACTCTTTGGAGAGACAGCGCATGATCACCGCACGAAGTCCGGGTGTAACGTGCGTCGGCAATGCGGCCGGTGAGCCCCGCAGGATGGCACTCCTCAATTCGAAGGCCGTGCGCCCTTGAAAGGGAAGCGCGCCCGCCGCCAGTTCGTAAAAAAGCACGCCCATGGACCAGATATCCGTCCGCACATCTGGTGCTTTTCCCAGGAGCAACTCCGGCGCCATGTAGGCCAGGGTTCCGGCGGCGTTTCCCGAATCGAGAATGTCGGAATGCGTATCGCCATCGAGCGAGGCTTCCTTAATGCTGATTGCCAGGCCAAAATCCAGCACCTTTAGCTGGCCGGAGGAAGTCATTCGTACGTTTGCCGACTTCAGGTCTCGATGGAGAATTCCCTGCGTATGGGCGTGATCCAGGGCGTCAGCCACTTGCGCAGCAAGATCCAGTACGGACTCCGTAGGCAGACCATTTGGAGGAATGCGGCGATTGAGCGTTTCGCCGGCAATGTATTCCATGGCGATGTAAGGCTGGCCATCGACCTCGCCCACTTCATATATCGTGCAGATGTGAGGATGATTCAGCGCAGAGGCGGCACGGGCCTCGCGAAGGACGAGTTCGCGAGACTCAGCGTCCGTGACAGAATCCGTCGGTGGGAGCTTGAGGGCCACATCGCGGCGGAGCGTTTCATCACGGGCACGAAAGACCACGCCCATGCCGCCGGCACCAACCTTTTCGAGCACGACATAGTGGGCGAATGTCTTGCCAACCATCGGGAGTGACCAGTGCGCTGAATCATAGGGCGTCCTGCGAATCCCGTCAAACATCGTGAGGGAGTAACGCGAAGTTCTTTCAGTATCTGCATGCGAGCCGACAATCTCGACGCGCCAACAGCCTTAAAGTAGGAAAGGACCAATTTTTCTGGAAAAACTTCAGCTTTGGCCGAGGATGGAATCGAAGTACGCCAGCATTTCCGGGGAATCCCATTCCTGGAAACCGATGATCTTGCGCGCAATTTTGCCATTGCGGTCGATGATGTAGGTTTCTGGAACCCTGACTGTGCCATACGATTCGGCGATGGGCGAGTGATTGTCTTTTGTGGCTGGATCACGGTAGGTCTGGAAAATTACCCCGTGGTCGCGGAGAAACTGTTCGTACAGAGCGGGGTCTTCATCGGCGGCCACACCGAGAACAACGCCGTTGCGCGAAGCGATGTATTTCTGCAGCCTGTTCAGCGCGGGAGTTTCCTCGATGCACGGCGGGCACCAGGTGCCCCAAAAATTCAGCACGACCACTTTGCCGTGAAAGTCGGACAGATGAGCGGGCTTGCCATTGAGCTGCATGGGGAAGTCTTCCGCGCGCTTACCGGCGATGGACGCTTCGCCATGGCGGTAACTCGGCAGCGCAAAAACGACAATTATGCCTAGAAAGGCTGCTAGGCCTCCCCAAGCCAGTATCTTCGGCCCGATTCTCATCGAATGCTATACTAGCCTATCCGCTTGGGATCGAAAACTGGTCCTTGTCCCCTGACTTTGCCGTGACCAACGAATCGCCAAATTCGAGCGCACAGCCCGCCTTTCGGTCGGCTTCGATCAGCGCGATCGTGCCGGCGCGAAATGAAGAGGCCGTCATCGCGGCTTGCATCGAATCGCTGGCGCTGCAACCCGAAATCGCGGAAATCCTCGTCGTAAACGATCAGTCCACGGACAAAACGGCAGAAATCGTTCGCGGCTTGATGGCCAGAATTCCACGACTTCGTTTATTGGAAACGCACGAAGTTCCTGCCGGCTGGGTTGGCAAGAACAATGCGGTTTTCCTTGGCGCGAAAGAAGCCAAGAGCCACTGGTTGCTTTTTACCGACGCTGATGCCGAGTTGCAACCCGGCGCGGCCGCGCGAGCTCTGCAAATCGCGCAGGAAACAAGCGCCGCACTGATCTCCTTTTCGCCGGAGCAAATCACGCAGTCGTGGTACGAGAAAGCTCTCATTCCGTTTGTCTACAGCCGCCTGGCAAAACATTTTTCCTACGATGCCGTGAACAATCCGGCTTTGCCGGCGGCGGCTGCCAACGGACAGTTCCTGCTGATGCAGCGCGACGCTTACAATTCCATCGGCGGTCACGCCAGCGTCGCGTCGGATGTGCTGGAAGATGTCGCTCTCGCAAAACGCGCAAAGGCCGCCGGATTTCGCATCCAGTTTGGTTCGGGGCAGGGAATCGTCCGCGTGCGCATGTACCGCTCTTTTAGCGCGATGTGGCAAGGGTGGAAGAAAAACCTTTACCTGCTTGTCGGCGGCACACCGGGAAGCGTCTATCGCGAAATGGAATCCACTATCCCGTGGATTCCGATGGCTCTCATTCTTCTCGGAATAAAAATCCCGGTTGCCCCCCTCTTGGGCGTTTGTTTCCTGCTGATGCGCCAAATGACTTACGGTTTGGAGATATCTCGTAACCAATACCCCTTTAAATTCATCATTTACTATGTCCCTGCCGTCGTCTTGTATGCGGGTGTGCTTTGGGCCTCTTATCGAGGCTACGTGAAGGGGAAGGTCGAATGGAAAGGGCGGGAAGTCCCGGTAACTCTTCCCGGAGCGCCCCGATAAAAGAAGCGACAAACCAACCGCCATGGTCCTGCTCACGCGCAAAATCGAGTTCGCCGCCTCACACCTCTACAACAATCCGGATTTTTCGCCGGAAGAGAATCGCCGCATCTTTGGAAAATGCAACAACCCGAATGGACACGGGCACAACTACACTCTCGAAGTGACCGTCGCAGGAGAACCCGACCCCATTACCGGAATGGTTTTGGACTTGAAAGAATTGAAAGAAATTCTCGAGCGTGAAGTGATGCAGCGCATGGACCATCGTTTTTTGAATTACGAAGTCTCCGAACTCGCGGGCCAAATTCCGACGTGCGAGAACATCGCCCGCGTGATTTGGCAATTGCTCGATCCCAAGATCAAGCAAGGAAAGTTGCATCGTGTGAGGTTGTACGAAACTCCGGATCTATTCGCGGATTGTTATCGCAACGGATCGGAAGGGGTCAAAGCGTGATGGGTTCTGGCGCACAGAAGAGCGCGATCAAGATCGAACTGGGTCGGCGGTATCGCTTCGCGGCGTCACACCGGCTGCACAATCCGGCTCTCAGCGAGGAAGAGAATTGGCACTTCTATGGGAAGTGTAATAATCCGTACGGACACGGGCACAACTACATTTTGGAAGTCCTTGTGTCCGGGAAAGTCGATCCCGCCACCGGAATGATTGCGAATCTCGCGGACCTTGATGGCTTTGTCGAACGCGAAGTTCTTGAGCCGTTCGACCACAAGTCGCTCAATGAAGACGTGGCCGCGTTTCGCGGCGCAGTGCCCACGACGGAAAATTTATGTGTCGAGATTTTCCGGCGGCTGAAACCGTTTCCCAAAGCGAAACTTGAGCGCGTGCGCGTGCAGGAGACGTCGAACAATAGTTTTGAGTACGCCGGAGACAATCCAGAAGGCTTCGAGAGGTAAGATTGATGGCTAAACCGACAGAAGAAATCATCTTGAATGAAGAGAAACCGCTAGATGCGCGCAGGATTGCCTGCCACGTTCGCGAAATCATCAAATTAATCGGAGAAGACCCTAATCGCGAAGGGCTGCGCAAGACGCCGGAAAGGTACGAAAAGGCGCTGAAATTTTTGACGAGCGGTTACCTGCAGAACGCGGAAAACATTCTTAATGGCGCGACGTTTAGCGTCTCTTATGACGAAATGGTGGTGGTGAAGGATATTGAGTTCTTCAGCCTCTGCGAGCATCATTTGCTGCCGTTTTTTGGAAAGTGCCACGTGGCTTATCTTCCAAACAAGCGTGTGATCGGGTTGAGCAAAGTTGCTCGGCTCGTTAACATGTTCGCGCGGCGATTGCAGATTCAAGAGCGGCTTACCAGCCAGATTGCTGCGGCCATTCAGGACAAAATTAGCCCTGAGGGTGTCGGCGTGATTATCGAGGCGCGGCATCTTTGCATGCAGATGCGCGGCGTGGAAAAGCAGCATGGTCAGGCTGTGACGAGCGCTATGCTCGGTGGTTTCCGTCACAACAAGCAGACGCGGGATGAGTTTCTTTCGCTGGTCCGGACGAAAAACTCCTGACTTGCAAGGCAGACATTTCTGCCTGTCTCTTTCTTGCTGCGGGCACTTTAGGCAAGAAAAAAGCGGACAGGCGAGAGTGCCTGTCCTACTTCTTGGCGATTTCTATGGATGCTTGGGTGTTTTCCCAGGCGATATTCATCGTGCAGCCGTTGCCGGCCTTGTCGAACGAAATCTTGAAATCTTCGATGGTACTGGGTAGCTTCGCGACTTTCATCTCAACGCGCAGCAGATCTGAGCCAGCGCCGGGGTAGGGAATCCCCCATTCTCCCGTTTTCTTGCTGACGATAAGCGTCCATTTGTTCTCTTCAGGAATCGTGAAAATCGTATAGTCGCCAGCTGGAACGTCTTTTCCGCCAACTTTTAAATCTCCAGTCGTCACAAACGTTGTCGCCTCGTTTGCTCCCGCGCGCCATGGTTGCCCGTAAGGAACTAGGCCTCCGAAAATCTTGCGGCCCTTTGCTTTCGGGCTTGAGTAGTCCACCGTAAGCGTTTTGCCTCCGCCCAAGTCACATTGCGCCTGTGCCGGCGGGCTGGGGCGCTTGCTCTTGTCCGATTGACTGGAAGCCTGCGTGGCCAAAAAGCCTAAGCTAAGACAAAGTCCAGCAACTGTCGCGATTTGCTTTTGCATTTCCCATTCCCTCCCAAAGTATTTCTACCCTCGCAGCAAGCATTCAACCCAATTTGCGCGCGCAACGCAACTCCCAATGCCTGCGTTCGCAAAAAAAGAGCTCGGCGGAGAATGTTTACATTCCTTTACACTCAAAACATATTTGTGTTAGCCTGAATGAGTCGAAGAGAAGAGGAAAAATTCAGGGGACGACGGAGAGGGGCACTTGAGCACAGCAAAAGCGGTGTTGATCGAGCAATTCCGGCGAGAAGTAAAAGATACTGGCTCACCGGAAGTCCAGATAGCACTTTTGAGCGAGCGGATCAGCTACCTAACCACGCACCTCAAGTCCCACGTAAAAGACCATGCATCCCGGCGCGGCTTGATCATGATGGTCAATAAGCGCCGACGCCTGCTGGACTATTTGAACCGTCGCGACCCGGATCGGTACCGCGAGATTGTTGAACGTCTTAGCCTGCGCAAGTAACTGCCCTACATCTAAAAGTCTCATCGGGCAGAAGCCTCTGCGTTTTCACGCAATGACATCTTCCACAAGAAGTGTGTCTGTCGGCGCAATGTTCGGTTGGGCTGGCAGTGAATTCAACAGGCCCCCGGCTGCAGTTCCGCCGGTGTTTCTCGTGGTGTAATCCGGATCGATTTACTGTCTCCTATCGTAGTTCTCGCCTCTTTTCTTCTCTGGGTTGTCCAGGCCAGGCTAACGCCGACCGACTCGAAGCAGGGATTTGTTTTGGGCCGCACGAAGCGGCTGAGTGCTCCTGCATGGTCGTCACTCCTGTGGACATTTTGAACATGCTCCGTATGAAGCGGGGCCAAAGGAAATGACCGCTTATGTCTGAAAACACGAACACACCAGCACCACATCAGGTTTCGGTTGAAGTCGGGGGACGCGCCCTCATTCTCGAAACTGGAAAGATTGCCAAGCAAGCGAATGGCGCCATCACTGCGCGCTACGGTGACACCGTTGTGCTCACAACGGCTTGCATGTCGACCGCGGCCAACGACCGCGATTTTCTTCCGTTGACTGTCGACTATCGCGAAAACACGTACTCCGCCGGAAAAATCCCTGGTGGTTTTTTCAAGCGCGAAGGACGTCCTTCGGAAAAAGAAATTCTCACCTCACGATTGATTGATCGCCCCATGCGCCCGTTGTTCCCGGAATCCTGGCGCAATGAAACACAAATCGTCGCGATGGTGCTCTCCGCGGACAGCGACAATGACCCCGACGTCATCGCCGTTACCGCTGCTTCCGCTGCCTCTTATTGTTCTGATCTGCCGTTTGAGAAGCCCATTGCTTGCGTTCGCGTCGGCTTGCTCGATGGACAACTTGTCGCCAACCCGACTGTTGCCGAACAGAAGAAGAGCTTGCTGAACATAGTAATCGCCGGCACCGAAGAAGCCATCGTCATGGTTGAGTCGGGCGCGCTCGAAGTTTCGGAAGAGACCGTCGTCGACGCTCTCGAATTCGGCCACGCGCAAGTAAAGAAAATCGTCGCTGCCATCAAGGAGCTGCACGCGCAACTCAAGCCGGTCAAAGTCGTCGTCAAGCCCGTCACATTCGACGAATCGATCTACAAAGACCTCGAGAAAAAGTACGGCGCCAAGTTCCACGATGCTCTCAACACCGAAAAGCATCCCAAGAAAGAGAGCTATCACCTCGTTGATGCGCTGAAAGAAGAAATCATCAAAGCCATCCCCGAAGAGCCCAAGAAGGAGATGGACGAAAAGCGCACCCTCACCAAGCGCGCCATCGAACGCCTCCGCGAAAATATCTTCCGCGATGACGTTCTCAACGCCCGCCGCCGTCCTGACGGCCGCGCGTTCGACCAAATTCGCCACATTTCATGCGAAGTCGGCTTGCTGCCCCGCGTACACGGTTCCGCTCTCTTCACCCGCGGCGAAACCCAAGCGCTCGCCACTCTGACACTCGGCACCAAGGAAGACATGCAGCGCCTCGACTTGCTCTTCGAGCAAGATCAGTTCAATCGCTTCATGCTGCACTACAACTTCCCGCCGTTCAGCGTCGGCGAAGTGAAGTTTCTTCGTGGACCGGGTCGACGAGAAATCGGCCACGGCGCTCTCGCGCAGCGCGCCCTCGTCAACCTGCTTCCTCCCGAAGCGGACTTCCCGTACGCCATGCGCCTCGTTTCCGACATTCTCGAATCCAACGGCTCTTCTTCAATGGCCACCGTTTGCGGCGGCTCGCTGGCGCTTATGGATGCTGGTGTACCCCTGAAGGCTCCTTGCGCTGGTATCGCCATGGGCCTCGTCGTTGGCGACGACAAGAAGTATTCGATTCTCACGGATATCGCCGGCGCAGAAGATCACTACGGCGACATGGACTTCAAAGTTGCCGGCACGCGCGCTGGCATCACCGCGCTTCAAATGGACATCAAGGTCCTTGGCATCAGCATCGGCATGATGCGCGAAGCCCTGGCCCAGGCGAAGAAAGCTCGCCTGCAAATCCTCGACACCATGGAAAAGACCCTCGGCGAAGCGCGCACGCAAATTTCCGCTTACGCTCCGCGGCTCTTCAAGCTGAAGATTCCTCAGGATAAAATCCGCGACCTCATCGGTCCAGGCGGCAAAAAGATCAAGTCCATCATCGAAGCCACCGGCGTCAAGATCGATGTACTCGAAGACGGCACAGTGCACATTTTCTCGACCAGCGGCGCCGGCGGCGATGCGGCCCTGCAAATGGTTCGCGACGTCACCGCTTCCGCCGAAATCGGCAAAACCTATCTTGGCAAAGTCGTTCGCCTCGCGGAATTCGGCGCTTTCGTCGAGCTCTTCCCCGGCACCGACGGCCTCTTGCACATCAGCGAAATCTCCGAACACCGCATCCGCGACGTTCGCGACGAGCTGAAGCTAGGCGACCAAGTCCTCGTAAAGGTTCTCTCGATCGAGGGCAACAAAGTTCGGCTCTCGCGCAAGGCCCTAATCAAGGAAGCTCGCGAGAAGCAACAAAAAGCAGCCGCCAGCGGCGGCGGCCATCAAGGTGGTTCGTCCGGTGAAGGCAACTCCGGCGGCGACTCTGGCTCCAGCGAATAAAGTTCGTTTCATTCCACAATCAAAAAAGGCCCCGATGATTTCGGGGTCTTTTTTTCTTTCTCTGCGCCCTCTGCGAAGCTGTGAAAAAACATGGCCGAGCGATCCCAGTTTGGGAGCCACAGCCGTGAGGCGTGCTCTCGATGCTCCGCACTTTCAAGGCCGCCCTGGATTTCCTATCCGCTCAGCTCGCCACGGCCATCGTTGGTGCTCGCCTCAGCCGCATCCACTGCTGCACGTTATAGGTGAAGCAGGCCCACGCCAGCACATCTGCTTCCGATTAATGAACTGCAACAAAGGTTGAGAGTCCTCTGTTTTTTCGCTCATGCGCCCAGCTTACTCATTCCTCCTGCCCTGTCCACCAACATTCCCGCACATCGCCCCTTTTTTCACACCTCCTGCGTCTCTGCGTTATCCTTTCTTTCTTCAAGCCCTGGAATTTACAGGCGCCATGCACGAGCCGCATAATTTCGTCCTGGGTGTTCGAAGCGGCTTTCCGCATTTTGAGCAAGGCGGCCCATACATCGAGAGTCGGTGATGAAAAATGGCGGTTCCGTTGCCCGCCACCGGCAGGCCGGTAATGCGCTCAAACTCTTCAATGGATGCGCCAAACTTGTGCTCTGGCAAGAACTTGCCGAGCCTGCCCACAAGAGACGAGACACGGCGGAATTCTTCCTCGTCCAGCATCGGCATCTCCGCCCTGCACCGCCAGCACCACAACATTTTCATCGCCGTTTCTCAGATGTCTGCGTCTCGCGCACGAGCAAATAATACGGGATGGTTCATCGTGTCCCGCTCACTTCTCAAGAAATAAGGGTCGAGAGGCGCGTCACCCATCCTCAGGTTGCCGGGGCAGGTACAGAAGTGTGTATGCCTGAGCCAGATCCATGCACCCGTTCGATATCCGCCCCCACCGCCCGCAACTTCTCCACAATCCCCTCATACCCGCGATCGATGTGATACACGCGCTCGATCACCGTTTCTCCGTTCGCTACCAACCCCGCCAGCACCAATCCCGCGCTAGCCCGCAAATCCGAAGCCTGCACCGTTGTTCCCGACAATGCGGCCGGCCCGTGAACCACGGCTCGCCGTCCCTCGATGGAGATATTCGCTCCCATTCGAATCATTTCGCTAGCGTGCAAAAATCTATTCTCAAAAATAGTTTCGGTAATCGCCGACGTACCCTCCGCCTGCGTCGCCAGCGCCATGTACTGCGCCTGCATGTCCGTCGCAAATCCCGGATACTCCTCGGTAGTCATGTCCGCCGCCACCAGCTTTTTCCCGCCGTGTACCCGCAAAGTCGTCTTATCCACAATTTCGATGCACGCGCCCGCCTCTCGCAGTTTCGCGATCACCGCTCCCTGATGTTCCGGTTCGCAATTCGTAATCGTTAAATCTCCGCCGGTAATCGCACCCGCCACCAAAAAAGTCCCCGTCTCGATGCGGTCGGGAATCACGCTATGTTCTGCCCCATGTAATTCCGCCACGCCACGGATCCGCAGCGTCGCCGTTCCCTCGCCCTCGATCTGCGCCCCCATCTTGCGCAGCATCACGACAAGATCGGTAACTTCTGGCTCACGCGCACAATTTTCCAGGACGGTCTCGCCGTCTGCCAGTGTCGCCGCCATCAAAATATTTTCTGTCCCCGTCACGGTAATTTTCTCGAACGCAATGTGCGCGCCCTTCAGCCGCCGCCCTTTCGATCCATTCCCGGGCACTTTCGCCTCGATGTACCCGTGCGACATGGTGATTTCCGCGCCCATCTTCTCCAAAGCCGACAAATGCAAATCCACCGGCCGCGCCCCAATCGCGCAACCTCCCGGCAACGATACCCGCGCCACACCAAGCCGCGCCATCAACGGCCCCAGTGTCAGAATCGACGCCCGCATCGTCTTCACCAACTCGTACGGTGCTTCCGCGTGACTCAACGTCGGCGCCTCAATCACGTAGTCGCTCGCCGGCATCTCCCTCACCGAAACCTTCGCGTCCATGAACGTCAGCAACTTACTCATGGTCACCAGGTCGCGCACCTTCGGAATGTTGTGCACCGCCACTTTCTCCGCCGTCAACAAAGCCGCCGCCATCACCGGCAGCGCGGAGTTCTTCGCCCCGCTGATGGCCACTGTCCCCCGCAGTGCCTTTCCGCCTTTAATTAAAAATTTATCCATCAGCTCTTCTCTGTGTCCTCTGTGCTCTCTGCGAACTCTGTGTAAATTCTTTTCTTATTCCCCCAATGCCGCTCGCAAGTCTCCTCGGACCGCCGCCAGTCTTCTCCGAGCCTCTTTCGCGTCCACGCCAAGCTTCAGCATTGCTAACCCCACCCGCATATCGTGTCCCGCTGCCCGCAAAGCGTCCTCTGCCGTGGACACACTCGCGCCACTAGCCTCCATCAAAATCCGCACCGCGCGCCCCTGAAGCTTCTTATTCGTCAAAACCGCATCAATCATCAAGTTCTCATACACATGCCCCAACTTCGCCATCACCGCTGTACTCAGCATGTTCAAGACCATCTTTTGCGAAGTCCCCGCTTTCAATCGCGTCGACCCCGTCAAGACTTCTGCCCCGACTTCCACCCCAATCGCAATCTTCGCCAATCGCGCCAGTGGCATGTCGCGGTTAGCCATCACCGCGATAGTCATCGCTCCACGGCCTCGCGCAAATTTCATCGCACCCAAAACGTACGGCGTCGTCCCACTCGCCGCGATTCCCACGACCACGTCTTTCCGCCCCAATTTCAACCGCCGCAAATCCCTCGCTCCATTCGCCGCCGAATCTTCCGCGCCCTCGACAGCTCCCGTCACCGCGCGCCGTCCCCCGGCAATCAACGCCACCATGTGCTTCCGCGAAATCCCAAACGTCGGCGGACATTCCGCCGCGTCCAACACCGCCATCCTTCCGCTCGATCCCGCCCCCACATAAATCAAGCGTCCGCCGCGCTGTATCGCGCGCACAATCGCCTCCACCGCTTGCGCAATCACCCCCAACTCCCGCCTCACCGCGGCGGCCACCTTGCGGTCCTCGCAGTTCATCAAACGCACTATCTCCAGCGCCGTCATGCGGTCGAGATTCTTCGACGCGGCCAGCCGCTGCTCCGTCCTTCTCTGATCTTTTCTTCGTGAACTCATCTGTGAATGCACCCGCGAACGCACCCAGCAATTATAGCCGCGCCAGCCGTGCGCCCGCCGCCCAGCCGCTAATCCAGCATTCGCATTGCCGCGTGTTCGTTACCCCAATCCCCAGCGCCAGCAGCACAGGCTGAAGCCTGTGCCACCGTGGCCCTCCAATCATCCTCGACACTTATAGGCACACCTGCCCACTTCCATCCAAATCACTTCGCAAGGAATCGGCTATGCTAGAAAACAGTTCGCTCTACTGATTCGTAAAACGGCTCGGTTGGAGACCATGTCCATCGACGTTCTCAAAACTCTCTTCGAGCAACATTTTCACCTGCCGGTCGAGCGCGTCCAGCCTCTGCAAGGCGAACTAGGCGCCTCCGGCCGCAAAATCATCCGGCTCGCCGCAGGCCCGCACAGCGCCATTGGCATTCTCTATGG
This sequence comes from uncultured Acidobacteriota bacterium, assembly GCA_963833345.1. Classification (GTDB taxonomy): domain Bacteria; phylum Acidobacteriota; class Terriglobia; order Acidiferrales; family UBA7541; genus Acidiferrum. The sequence goes on from CAWHXI010000002.1 coordinate 6,570,800, forward strand.
CGTTCGCGAAGAGAACGTCGCGTTCCTCGAATTCTCCAAACATTTTAGCTGGCACGGTCTCCCCGTCCCGCAAATCTATGCCCAAGATCTCAGCCAGGGCGCCTATCTCGAGGAAGACCTGGGCGACACCACGCTCTTCGAATTTCTCTCCAAAAACCGCTCCGGCGGCGCCATCGCGCCGCAAGTCGTCGCAACTTATCGCAAAGTGGTTGCCGTCCTTCCGCACTTTCAAGTCGAGGCCGGCCGCGACCTCGATTATAGCGTCTGTTATCCGATCGCCAGTTTCGACCGCCAATCCATCGCCTGGGATCTTAACTATTTCAAATATTATTTTCTTCGCCTTGCCGGCATCCCCTTCGGGGAACTCGCTCTCGAAGACGATTTCGGCCGCCTGACCGAATTCCTCCTAAGTGCCCCTCGCGATTATTTCCTCTATCGCGATTTTCAGTCGCGCAACATCATGCTCCGGGACGGCCAGCCCTATTTCGTCGACTACCAAGGCGGCCGCAAAGGGGCACTGCAATACGACATCGCCTCTCTTTTGTACGATGCCAAAGCCGATCTTCCTCCCGAGCTGCGCCAGCAGCTCCTCGATCACTATCTCGACACGCTCGCCGGTTTCATCTCGGTTGATCGCGAAGCTTTCATCCGCCATTACTACGCCTACGTCTACGTCCGCATCATGCAAGCGCTTGGCGCTTACGGTTTCCGAGGCTTCTATGAACGCAAAGCCCACTTCCTGCAAAGCGTCCCCTACGCCCTAAAGAATCTGCGCTGGCTGCTCCATCATGTCGAGCTACCAATAGCGCTCCCAGCGCTGATGGGCGCTTTCAAAGGGATGCTGGCCTCCGAAAAACTGCAAGGCCTGGCGAGCGAAGCCGACAATCTCGTCGTCCGAGTGTTCAGTTTTTCTTTCCATCAAGGCTTGCCGACCGACGAAACCGGCAACGGCGGCGGCTTCGTCTTCGACGGCCGTAGCCTCCCCAACCCCGGCCGCGAAGACCGCTTCAAATCCCTAACCGGCAAAGACGCCCCGGTCATCGACTATCTCAACCAACAAGAAACCGTTCATCAATATTTCGCCAGCGTTCTCTCGCTGGTCGACGCCAGCATCACCAGCTATCAATCCCGCGGCTTCAAAAGCTTAATGGTTTCCTTCGGCTGCACCGGCGGCCAGCATCGCTCCGTCTACCTAGCCGAACAACTAGCCAAACGCCTCCGCACCAAACCCGGCGTAGAAGTCGTCCTCCGCCACCTGGGCCTCGAGAACCTCCGCAAATGACCACCTCTCTTCTCTGTGCACTCTGCGTTCTCCGCGGCCTCTGTGTAAATGTTTTCCCGCGTCTTTTTCTGACTGCTCACTACCCACTACTCACTACTCACTGGCTCCGCCCATGAAAGGCATGATCCTAGCCGCCGGCCTAGGCACCCGCCTCCGCCCCCTTACCGACACACGCCCCAAAGCCCTGGTCGAAATCAACAACCGGACCCTCCTCGAAATCACCCTCACCCGCCTGCGCACCTTCGGCATCACCGAAGCCATCATCAACGTCCACCACTTCGCCGACACGGTCGTGGAATATCTCAAATCCAAAAACAATTTCGGAATGCGCATCGAAATCTCCCGCGAAGACGATCAACTCCTGGACACCGGCGGCGGCCTAAAAAAAGCCGCCTGGTTTTTCCAAGAAGAACCCGATCGCCTCGACGAACCTTTCCTTCTGCACAACGTCGATGTAATCAGCACCATCGACCTCGCCGCCATGCTCCAATTCCACATGGAAAATCGGGCTCTAGCCACGCTAGCCGTCCGATCCCGCGAATCCGGCCGCCAACTGTTGTTCAACGATCAGCTCCAACTCTCGGGCCGCCGCATCCACAACGAAAATACCGTCATTTCGAGCGAAGCGAGAAACCTCTCTTCAATTCCGTTGCATTCCTTAGCCTTCTCCGGCATCCATATCATCTCCCCCCGCCTACTCCCCCAACTCACCGAAACGGGCCCCTTCTCCATCATCGATTCGTATCTCCGCCTAGCTGGGCAAGGCCAAAAAGTCCTAGCCTTCCGCCACGACCTTTCCTACTGGCGCGACCTAGGCAAACCCGCCGACCTGGCCAAAGCCGCCCTCGACCTTCAGCAAGTTCAGCTCTTCGATCAATCAGCTAAGAATTCCTAGAAGGAGCGACTCGATGACTCTTGTGCCGCTCACTGCGATCCTTTTCGGTGGGCTCGGTCATCTCAGGAGGGTGACCAGCCGCTCGTCTCCGCGAAGAACCTGCTATCTTTCTTGTACCCTGTGGACCGGTAAGGAATGGAGCAAGCTCGCTCTGCGCGAACGCCGGCCTACCGCTCGCGCAGGTTACTTCGAGGCTGGCACCGCCGCGGCCGAGCCGAGCGCCTATTTCACCGCGACGGCTTTTGATAGTACTCTGGCCGCCATGAGCTCTTCATCAGCTTTGCTTTGAGAGCCGTAGCGTGCTTCCCGTCAATCCGGAACTCGCGCTTCATGGCGACCACAAGCAGTCGTCACCGGCAAGTTCCTCAAAGTTTGACAACTTATATTCCACGCCGACCAGGAGAACCTCTTTGGGTTGTGAGTTACGGCGAATTATCACGTATGTTCTGTCGTACTGCCGGTAAGCGCGCCCGGGTCCCAGGTGATTTCGGGGCCGGACTTCAGTTCGACCGAATTCTTCGCGAGTGTCCAAGTGCCCTTATCGGATATCGTAACCAGGGAAACGTCGCTCCATTCGCAAAAGATATAGGTCCCATCTGGAAATAAATAGAGGTCATCACCAGAAAGAAATCCGCCAACGCGCTCTCCGAGTTCTTTCGACGTGTTTGCGTAATGCCCAGCGAGCCGTTCAATGCTCGCGTCCGCCACGGATTTGATGGAAACCTTGGCGCGCAGCCGCTCCAGCACCTGGGGCCCGCTGGAGGGCGTTGAAACTTGGCCAAAGACGAAAAAGATGGCGAGAATAAAGCGACTCATCTGCCTACGTCGAAAGTCAAACTAGAGATGCATAACCCAATTCCTACGCAATATCACGGGACACGGATCACGGGCCACCTAACTTCTTACCTTGTCGGGGTCGCCACCGAACCTAAACCCAGCGCTTGCATCACCGCATCGTGGAAGGCTGGTCGCACCTCGGCGATTTTGTGATTCTCGCGCGTGGGGTTGACGCGATTCGTTAGCAGCACAACAAAAAGCTGTCGGTCTGGATCGATCCAGATCGAAGTCCCCGTGAAACCTGTGTGGCCGAAGCTGTGCGGCGAAAAATAGTGGCCGCTGGAGCTGCCTTCGGTGGGCACGACCCAGCCCAGAGTGCGCGTGCTGCCGGAAAGTTGCTGTGGCAAAGTGAATTGCGTGATCGTCGCGCGGCGCAAGATTCTCTGGTGTGCGTAGACGCCGCCATTAAGCAGCATCTGGCAAAACGCAGACAAATCGGGTGCGGTGCTGAAGAGTCCGGCGTGGCCGGAAACCCCGCCGATGGCGAAGGCGTTTTCGTCGTGGACTTCGCCCTGGATCAGACGCTTGCGGAAATTCGCGTCAAATTCCGTGGGCGCAATTTGAGGCCAGAGTTTTTTCGGCGGCTTGTACATCGAATCGTTCATCGCCAGCGGCGTGAAAATATATTCTTTCGCTAGGTCGTCGAGCGTTCGCCCCGTCGATCGCTCGATGATCTCCGCCATCAAGATGATTCCGAGGTCGGAGTACACCATCTTCGTTCCCGGCTCCGATTCCAGAGGCTCGGCAAAAATCATTTTCAAAGTATCTGGCTTGCCTTTTGACGTGCGCCAGTACTCTTTGAAGGGCGGGAGACCCGATGTGTGCGTCATCAAGTGCCGCACCGTCACTTTGTGCCGCCATTCTGGTTGGGGGCCAGTGGCCCACTCTGGCAAGTAGCGTTCGATCGGCGCATCCAGTTGCAGCGGAGAATGAAAATCGCCTTCGACGAGCTTTTCTACCAGCGTCGTGGTAACAATCACTTTTGTGAGCGACGCAACGTCGTACATCGTGCGCACACTCACTTGCGGCGATTTCGCGTCGTAGCTCAACTTGCCGAACGCATGCAGCGACACACGGTCACGATAGCCGACCGCTAGTGTCGCACCAGGAAACGCTTTATCCGCAATCGCGCGTTCGATCACTTCAAACGCCGGCTGCAGTTGCGCCTCAGCGTGGGCGTCCATCGGCTGAACGGTCATCGGATTCGCCGGCAGTTCGATTCCAAATCCAGCCTTCATGTCCACGCCTGGGACAGTCACCGGCAAGTGTCCGCGCAAGGGAATCTGTCCGAAAAGCGCTCGCGCTATGGAAATCTGCGCCACATCGCTGATGCCAAGCGCTGTGAGCCAAGTCTCCGCTTGCGGAAATTTTTCAACCAGATATGGACTGCCAAGCCCAATCGTCACCACGGGCTTTCCGTTCTTGTAAACTTTTTCCGCCAGCGCCGCCTGCTCCGCGGGAATATCCACGTTTCCCTTGCGGTCGCTCACGCGAACAAAAAACGCAAGAATCGCCACGTCGTAGGTGTCCGGCGATGGCAGTTTCAAATTGTCAGCTTTCACGAATCGAGTATCCGCTCGCAGCGTTGTCACCGAATCCACTCGCGACCGCAGCTCGCGTTCCAGATCCTCGCCCGGATACAGCTCAGGATCGGCGTAGAGTGCAACCAGCAGCGCCCGCGTCGGCTTCGAGGCATCGAGCGGCAAGCGATGCTGGGTGTCGCGCAGAAGCGTCACGCCTCGGTCAGAGATCTCTTGCGCTTCGCGCTGCCATTCCACTTTGCCGAAGTTCTTGTTCAGCGCATTCACATCCACCAAGCGCTCTTTGTAGAGTCCAAGCCGCGCCTTCGCCTGCAAGATACGCCGTACCGATGCATCCAGACGTTCGCGCGAAATGCGCCCGGACCTCACACTGTCCTTCAGCGCATCAATCGCCGCGTCAGGCACAGGCGGCATGAGCAGCGCATCCGCACCCGCCACAAACGCGCGCACCGCGGCTTCGCCCGGCGCGTAACGCACCGTGATGCCGCCCATGTCCATCGCGTCGGTGACAACAAGTCCTTGGTAGCCGAGTTCTTTGCGCAAAAGTTCAGTCAAAATATTTGAGGAAAGTGTGGCCGGCGTGTTTGCGTCAGGCTCGAGCGCGGGAATCGAGAGGTGGCCGGTCATGATGCTGTCCGCTCCCGCGGCAATAGCCGCGCGAAAGGGAACTAGCTCTAGACTTTCAAGGCGTGCGCGATCCGCGCGAATCACTGGGAGATCGATGTGCGAATCCGCGGCGGTATCGCCATGGCCCGGAAAGTGTTTTGCGGTCGCGAGGCCACCGTTTTCTTGCACGCCGTGCACGAAGGCTGTCACGTACTCGGCCACCTTTTGCGGATTCTCGCCGAACGAGCGCGTGTTGACGATGGGATTATCTGGATTGTTGTTTACGTCGGAGTCGGGCGCGTAAATCCAGTGAATGCCCACGGCGCGCGCTTCGAGCGCGGTGATCTTCCCCATCGTGTAGGCATCTTTGGGATTGCCTGCGGCGGCGAGGGCCATCGCCGTAGGAAATGATGTGCCTTCATCCAAACGCATGGCTGTACCGCGCTCGAAATCGGCGCCGATCAGCAGCGGGAGTTTTGATTTTGCCTGCAGTTGGTTCGAGAGCACGGCCGTGGGATACGCCTGGCTTTTTACGATGCCGAGCGGCGAGCTTTGCGTGATGTTGATGAAACCGCCGACGTGCAGCTTCTCGACGTCGCGCATGATCTCCGCATACGCGGGTGCGTCGGTCGCGGTGAAACTTCCATGGTATGTGGCGAAAATAAGTTGGCCGACTTTTTCGTCGAGGGTCATTTTGCCAAGCGTGGTCTCGACCCATTGGGCGGCAGCTGGCGACAATTTTTGCGCGGGCTTCGCCGACGCTGCACTTTTCTTCGCTCCAGATGCATCTTTTGTGGAAGAAGAAGGCGTCGAAGAGACGGAGGGGGCGGAAGAAGCCTTGTTCTGACTGCGTGTCGTGTGGGCCATAAGAAAAAGGAACAAACAAAAAGGAACGAGAAGCAGAACGCCTGTACCGCGTCCTTTCATCAGTTGTAGGTCTCCCGGTGGACGCCCGGATCCTGCGCCTGTATATAACACACGCACTTCATGCTCACAACGCAGCCCCGAACGAAGCGTTCCAGAATATCATTGGTGGCGCACAACCGGAGGGAATGCTTTGCTCCAAATTCGCGGCGGTCTCAAGAAAAAGATCACTACGTTACTCGGTCTAGTTTTTCTGCTCACCCTCTGTATTCCCGCGCATGCCGCGGTAAAAAAATCAGGCCGCCCCGGCCGGGTCCAAACGGGGCTCGACGTACTCGAAGCGGAAAAATTCGCGCCGCTCCGCGGCAAGCACATAGGATTGATCACTAATCACACTGGCCTCGACGCGCAGGGCCGCTCGTCGATCGAACTGTTTTTCCACGCGCCCGGTGTGCAGCTTGTCGCACTGTTCAGTCCGGAACATGGCATCTCTGGCCGTGCGGACGAAAAATACGCATCTTCAAAGGATCCGACGACCGGCCTCACCACGTACAGCCTGTACGGCGAATCGCTGCGACCCACGGACGAGATGCTTGCGGGCATCGACACGCTCGTTTTCGACATTCAAGATGCCGGCGTGCGCTTCTACACCTACACAGCGACGATGGCGTATTGCATGGAAGAGGCCGCCAAGCACAATATCGCTTTCTACGTGCTGGATCGCCCGAATCTTCTTGGCGGCGATGTCATCGAAGGCCCGATACTTGATTCCGACAAAACGAGTATCGTCGGCTACTATCCTTTGCCCATTCGATACGGCCTGACCATTGGCGAGCTCGCACAATTCTTCAACGCCGAAAATCATATCGGGTGCGATTTGCATGTCATTACCATGAAAAACTGGCATCGCAATTATTTCTTCGAGAGCACCGGGATTCGCTGGGTGCCGCCATCACCCAATCTGCGGACGGTGAAAGGATCGATTGTTTATCCGGGCATCGAAATCTTGCAAAACGCTGGCGTCTCTGTTGGACGCGGCACCGAGACGCCATTCGAAGAGTTTGGCGCGCCGTGGATGGATGGAATGGCCGTCGCGGACAAGTTGAACGCACTCCATCTGCCCGGATTGCGCTTCGCCGATCAACCTTTCATCCCGGTGTCCGGTCTTTACGCTGGACAGCGGTGCGGAGGCGTTGGCATTCGCATCACGGACCGAGCTGGCGTTCGCTCGGTGCGCACGGGGTTGGAGATCGCGGTGATTTTGCAAAAGCTATATCCCAAGAACTTCGATCCGGCCAAGTTGCTCTTCCTCGTCGGCAACTCAGAAACCATCCGACAACTTCAAACCGGAGTTGCTCCAGAGCAGATTGTCGCCAGCTGGTCCACGGATCTCGCGAACTTCGATCAAACGCGCCGCAAGTATTTTCTCTACAAGTAGCGACCGTCGAGTTTAAAGGGGTCGGAAATTAGACAAGAGAAACTCTGCGAGGGTGAACGGCTTCGATATCGGTGTAACGCGCAAAATCTTTTCCGTTGAACGTCAGGATGTGTTTGACCCCGTACACATGCATTGCGGCAACCAATCGCGCGTCGTTGAACCTGCACGCCCGAAACGCCATGTGTTACCAACATCCGACGCCACTCTTCGTGAAGAGCGAGGCCGTCGGGGAGGAGTCGAAGCCTCTCTTAGAAAATCTGGCGGTGTGGTCTGCGTCTTGAGGGGAAAGGCCATAGCCATTGCGATCAACAGGGCGGGTACAGGCATTCCAAAACTCTGCAACATTCTGTGAGGTATAGCAGAGAATATAGTCATGCCGAAGGAGAATATCGATGGCCGAGACGATGGCGGGATAATCGCTGTGATCGGGCTTTACCCAGCGAAGCAGGACATTGCTATCGACGAGGTAAGGAGTCTCCGCCATCTAGCCGATCCTCATAAAAGCTTTCGCGGGAAAAACTCTCAGTGGGCAAATCCGGCAGTCTCTCGGACCCTTCGGCCATGGCGTGAAGCATTTCGTGGAATTCTTCAACACTCATCTTGCCTCGAGGGGAAGGACGTCCTGCGAGTGCTTCTTCGAGGAGTTGTTCGGCCACTTTTTCCAAAGGCACGCCTTTAGCGCGAGCCTCGGCGATGAGGCGGGCTTCTGTCTCGGAGTTGAGTTTGAGCTGAATGGTCATTGGGATGAGCCCTCGGCATTCAGGGCGGACATATCCGGATTCAGGTACAACTAGTTTAACTGAAAACCGCAGAGAGATGACCCTAATGTCACAAATTCCGATGCTTTGCTCATGCCTAACCATCGAGTACTTATGGTAGAGTCGGCCCATGCGAATCGTGTCCTTGCTGCCATCGGCCACGGAAATCCTGTTTGCTCTAGGCTTCGACAAAGAAGTGGTTGGCGTTAGCCACGAGTGCGATTTTCCTGAGCAGGCGCGTACAAAGCGCGTGGTGATTCATTCGCGGCTGCCACATGACGCTCCCCCTGCGGAGATCGATCGGCTCGTGCGCGAATATGTCTCGCGCGGCGAGAGTCTTTATTCTGTGGATGCCGCGGCGCTGGCAGAATTGGCGCCGGATCTAATCATTACGCAGGATTTGTGCCAGGTGTGCGCGGCTTCCCCGGATGATCTGGCGACGACGCTCGCACGTTTCCCCGAACCTCCCGAAGTTCTGTGTCTGAATCCGCAGGATCTTGGCGATGTGTGGCGCGATATTTTGTGGGTTGGGGAAGCGACTTGCCGCGGACATGAAGCGGAGGATTTGCTGAAGAAAATCGGTACGCGGCTTGGTGAATTGGAATGCCAGCTCGAAGGCATTGAGCATCGCCCGCGTGTCGCTATCCTCGAGTGGCTCGAACCGTTCTATGTGGCCGGGCATTGGGTACCGGAGATGATCGAGATTGCTGGCGGGAAAGATGTGCTGGGGCGGAAGCGGACGCCTTCGTTCCGGGTTTCTGCTGAGGATGTGATGGATGCCGCGCCGGAAATTCTTTTGATCGCACAGTGCGGCTACAGCGCACAGCAAGCTCGCGATGAATACCGCGCGATGCCTTTTCCGGAAGAATGGAGCGCGATGCCTGCGGTGCGCAACTCTCGCGTTTATGCGCTGGACGCGAGCGGGTATTTTTCGCGGCCGGGGCCGCGACTGATCACGGGTATTGAGACGCTGGCAAGAATTCTGCATCCGGAAGTTTCCGTCAGTCCGGAAGCGGAGAGTGTGGCGGTGCCCATCAGTGGGTCGCCTTTCCTCGCGCGTATACCTTCCGTGCGAGCTGCTTCAGCAAACTGAAGCTTCGCAACATTAGAGTAGTGGGCGTCTTTGAGAAAAGCGGCAGCAGGGCTGGCGCGCTCTATACTAGTTCTCCTCAACCTGTTCTTCGGTACAGTTGACATTCCGATGTTTATATGTAAGATGCCTATATATAGGGAGCATAAGAATGATTGCACCGGGAATCAAGCGCGGTACGGCGGAGTTGGCGGTGCTGAGCGTGCTGGAAGACGGCCCACTTCATGGGTACGAGATGGCGCGGCGCATCGAAGAGCAGACGCACGGCTCACTGCGATTTACGCTGGCTTCGCTTTATCCGCTGCTTTACCGGCTCGAAAAACGCGGATGGGTGCGCGGCGTCTGGGAGACCAGCGGCACAGGCCGCCGGCGGCGATGCTATCGGCTTACTCCTGCAGGGAAGAAGAAACTTGCGCCGATTCGCGCGGAATGGAGCGAATTGTTTCGTGCGCTGAAACGGCTGGCGAAGGTGTCGCATGCGTGATTGGGAGGCGCTTGTCAAACAGCGGCTTGCAGGCCTGGCGCTGGAGCCGGGAGAAACGACCGAAGTGATCGCAGAAGTAGCGGCGCATCTGGAAGACACTTGCGAGGAGATGCTCAGACAGGGAATGACGGAAGATGAGGCGGTGGGACGGGCTCTGGGGCAAGCCGGCGATTGGCGGGTTTTGCGGTACAAAATTCTTGCGGCAAAGAGGAAGGAGCAAGTCATGCAGAAACGTGTGCGACAGCTTTGGATTCCTGGATTTCTTTCGCTGATACTTTGCCTGCTTTTCCAGGCGGCACTCCAGAGGTTGGGATTGCAACCCCGCATTGTGTGGAGTGGTTCCAGCTCTCCTATCCTTTACACGCCGTGGCTGGCGGCGCTTCCATTCATCGGGGCCCTGGCGGCCTACGTCTCGTCTCGGGCCGGCGGTTCGCGTGCAACCGTGCTTTTTGTCAGCGTTTTTCCTGCGCTCGCGCTTACTGGCGCGTTTCTCCTCATGTTTCCGATTGGCTTGGCCATCCAAGCGATCACCGGAAGCCAGGGCGATTTTAGTATTGTCGCGACCGTGCTTCTGAGGGATGGGATTGGCTGGATCCTGGCTCCAGGGACCGTTCTTTTGCTGGGTGGTTTACTCGCTCACCTTTTGTTAAGCGCACGGTCTTCGTCGCGGCACCCGGCGATCAGTTAGAGGAGAGAACGATGCCTGATTGGGAAGCGCTAGTTCGGCAGCAACTCGCTGGACTTTCTCTCGAAGCGGGGGAGAGGCGCGAAGTGGTCGCTGAACTTGCGGCCCACCTCGAAGAGACTTTCGAGCAGTTACGCAGGCAAGGCGTACCGGAAGAGGCCGCCAGGGAGCGGGCGCTTTCGCAGGTAAAGGATTGGCAAGACCTTCGGCGGAGAATTCAGACTGCACGAAGGAAGGAGGACGTTATGACCGACCGGGTCAAGCAAGTGTGGCTACCGGGGCTTTTGACGTTGTTCCTTTCGATGATGATGCTCATGGCGATTGAGTTCTTTGGGCCGCAGCCCCTCTTCGTGAGCGCCTCCGGCTGGCGAATGACGGCTCCTGTGGCGGTTATCTACGTGCCTTGGCTGGTGTCGATGCTTCTGATCGGCGCGATAGGAGCGTATTTGGCGGGCCGCGCTGGGGCGTCACCACGCACTACGCTTCTTTCTATTTTGTTTCCTATTTTGCCGTACTCAATTTTTTTCGTGATTTGGATTCCCGTGTCGCTACTCCTGGACGATTACGTCGGACATAACACCATGCGTAGCGCCTTGCTGATGGGTTTGGTCGCGTGGGTGGTGTTGCCGGGAGTGGCTTTGCTCGCGGGTGGGCTTCCGGTGCAGATTCTGAAATCACGACGCGCGGCTTCCGCGTAACAATCCTGCGCAAAAAGCGCGCAACATGTTGCGCCATTACAAGGGCTTCGCGGGTGGGCGACGCTAGTTGATTCTGCAGCCGATGCGGGAAGCGTTGGGCGAGAAATAGATGAGCAGAGCTTTTCCTCTCACTTTGTCCAATGGGACTACTCCGAAGTGGCGGCTGTCGTAGCTGTTGTCCAGATTGTCTCCAATCACAAAGAGGGAGCCCTCGGGTACTTTGATGGTCTCAAAAGCCGGGCCCCAGGCAGCCAAGCCGAGGTATTTGTTATGCTCGCCGCAGACCGGCGGTAGCGTGGGTGGCTTGTTGTTTACGAGGATCGTGTTAGACGGTCCGCGTGCCACGGTGTCCCCCGCGACGCCGATGACCCGCTTGATGAACTTCGTCGGGTCTTCGTCGCGCTCGAACAGGATGACCTCTCCGCGCTGCGGGTCGCGTCTGTGGAAGGCGTCCATTCCAGCGAGGACTCTTTCGTCGGAACAAACGGCGGGACACATCGAAGCGCTACGCGAAATAAAAGCGCGCAGTTCAAAACATTGGGCCCAAAGAAAGAATCTCGCGACAAAAAACCGAACAGTAGCGCCATGGCCAGTCCAGCGTAGATGAAGCCGCGGATTAACCGGCTGGCGCCTCGCGATTCTTGTGCTGTCGCGGTGCTAGGGTTGAGGATTGACAGCGACATTCGCGCGCGCTCCTTTCGTCCAGTGGCGGTAGAACGGGAGGCCGGCGAAGATGAGGAGCAGGCCGATGGAGGAGCGGCCGGGGCGGTCGAGCCAGATGTTGAAGGTAAGGGCGAGAGCGCCGGCTACGAAGAGGCCGGGGACTACAGGGTAGCCCCAGCAGCGGTAGGGGCGGAGCATGTCGGGTTCGGTGTAGCGTAGACGGAAGAGGGCGACGACCGCGAGACCGTAGAAAATCCAGCCGGCGAAGATGAAAAGATTGGTGAGTTCTTCGAAGGTGCCGGTCAGGGCCATTAGGCTTGCAAGCACGCATTGAAAGATCAGGGCGCGGGCTGGCGTGCGGTATTTGGGGTGAACGCCGTCAGCGACTCTGAAGAAGATGCCGTCGCGGGCCATGGCGTAGGCGGGGCGAGCGCCGCTGAGGACCGAGGAGTTCATCGAGCCGAGGGCGCTGATGACCATCGCAACTGTGATCCACGCGGCGGCGATGGGGCCGGCCACGTGTTGGACTACGTCCGAGGCGATGTGCGGAGAAGCGGCTACTGCACTGAACGGAAGCACCTTTAGGCAAGCAGCGCTGAAGAGGAAATAGATTAGGGCGACTAGCGCCACGCCGCCGACTAGTGCGCGCGGGAAATTGCGCTGCGGATCTTCTACTTCGGAACCTACTAGATTTAAATCTTCCCAGCCATCGTAGGCCCAGAGCGCCGCGGCTAGCGCGGCCAGAAATGCGCTAAGGACGCCGCCGCTTAGCGCGCTCGGCCACATCGGATCGGGAGTGCTGTGCGGAGCGGTATGCGAAAAAAACGCGACCCCAATCACGATGGCAACAGACGTGATTTTGATAGCGGTTAGAAAAACTTGGACGGCGCCGCCAAGGCGGACGCCCAGGTAATTGATGGCGGTCATGCTGACGATCCAGAGAACGGCTAGCGGTTGCGCCCAGGTGAAGACGAAATCGTAAGGCTTGATCCAGGCGGTGAGGCCGGGGATGGCGATATGCAGAGTAAAGACTGGGGCGGCAACGACTGGTATCAGAAAACTTAGAAAGCGCATCAAGCCTGCGGCGATGGAGGAGAGTGAGCTGGGGCGGCCTACGATGGAATGCATCCAGCCGAAGAGAAAACCCCAGGCGGGGCCGAAGGCGCGGCGGAGGTAAGCGTACTCGCCGCCGGCTTCGGGGATAGCGGCGCCCAGCTCGGCGAACGACAAGGCGCCGAAAAGGGACAGGACCGCGCCAACGATCCAGGCGGCGAAGACGACCGAGACGGTGCGGCCTTCGCGGGCCATTTCGGCGGGCTTTAGGAAAATGCCGGTGCCGATCATGGTGCCGACGACGATGGCACCGGAGGCCCAGGCGCCGAGGCCGCGGATTAGGTCGAGACGTTTTTCGGTCATGGTCACCCGATTAAATTTTTTCCAAACGGCCACGTGCCAGCAGAACGGGCACGGCGTGCCGTGCCCCTACGGACGAAATCTACTGACGGCGCCGCCGACGGCGAAGGTTACGAAGCTGCCGATGAGCACGTACCATGTATACGCAATGGGGGTGAATTTCCAAATGCAAAGTACGGTGGCGAGGCCGACAAACATTCCGATGAATGCGCCGGTGGCGTCGGCTTTGCGGTCGAGTGTGCCTAGGAGGAAGAGGCCCAGGAGGCTGCCGAAGGGGAGAGAGGCGACCGTGAGTCCTGTTTCCAGAAGCGGGCCCCAACTTACGAAACCGAAGCACATTAGGATGGCGCCCCAGACTAGCGTCATGCGGCGGGAGAGGCGGAGGAATTGGACTGAGTCAGTGGAATGGCCCCACAATTTTGAAAAATCCAGGACGCTACTCGCGGCCAGGGAGTTGAGGGAGCCGCTGGCATTGGACATGGCAACCGCGACGATGGAGGCGAGGAGAAGGCCGGCAAGACCCGTTGGCATTTCGCGGACCAGAAAGAGTGGGAGGATGCGGTCGGGGCGTTCGCCTGCGGCGAGCAGGGGCGCGTGCTGGGCAAAGACGTAGAGCAAGACGCCGATTAGAAGAAAAATAGAGAATTGAACTAAAACGATGACGCCGCTGGTGAGGAGGGCGCGGCGGCTGTCTTTTTCGTTGCGGGCGGCGAGGAGTCTTTGGACGATAGTTTGGTCGGTGCCGTGGCTGGCCATGGTTAGGAAAGCGCCGCCGATCAGGCCGGACCAGAAAGTATATTTGGTACCGAGGTCGAAGGAAAAATCGAAGACTTGCAATTTGTGGCCGGCGGCTGCAGCGACTTGAGTGACTTCGGTCCATCCGCCGGGGATGCGGTGGAGTAGGAGCCAGAAGGTGACCGCGCTGCCGGTGAGGTAGAGGAGGAGTTGCGCGACGTCTGTCCAGATGACGGCTTTCATGCCGCCTTCGAAGGTATAGAGAATGGTTAGCGCGATGACGATGACGACGGCCAGGTGCTCGGAGGTACCGAGGACCACGCTGACGACAAGAGCGATCGCGGAGACGCGGACACCTTCGGCGATGGCGCGGGTGATGAGGAAAGTGCTGGCGGCGACGGCGCGCATTTTTTCGCCAAAACGTTTTTCGATGAGCGCGTAGGCGGTTAGAAACTGGCCGCGAAAATACCCGGGGAGAAGCAGGAGTGAGATAAGGACTCGGCCGATCAGGTAGCCGATGACGAGTTGGATGAAGGTCAGGTTACCTGCATAAGCGATGGCAGGCGTTCCTATGATGGTGAGAGTGGATGTTTCCGTGGCGACGATGGAGAGAGCGAGCGCCCACCAGGGAGCGGTGCGACCGCCGAGAAAATAGTCGAGGCTGACGGAATCACGGCTGCTATCGGCAATATCTTTTTTGCTGCGGCGGAAGCGCATGCCGAGAGCGGTCACGGCCAGCAGGTAGGCGATGACAATAGCTAGGTCGAGTGGGTGGATGCGCATTAGAGGGATGTGGCGCTCATGCGAGATTACTTCGCCTGTTGGTCATTTGCTCCGTGTTCCTGTCGCGCAAAAAGTGAACCGAGAATAGTGGGAGGGCTTACGCAGGTCAAGAAATCCCTGTGGAAGGCCGAGGTGCGGCCAACTCTGGGCCGCCGATATCCAGTTCAATGGGCATGGCGCATGTTTGCGCACGTTATTTTCTTAGGCGAATGCATTGAGCGCGTTTCTCGCTTATGCTTTTTGGATGCGCTTTGTCTTGGGATTCGATGGTGGGGGTACGAAGACGGATTGCGTCTTGATGGACGAGTCCGGGGCGGTTTTGGCGCGCTCGCAGGCTGGGCCTTCGAATCCGCTGCGCGTTGGATTTGGCGCGGCGATCAATTCCATTCGTGACGCAGCGCGGCAGGCCATCGCACAAGCCGCATTGCCCGCCAATTCGGCGGCCACTGCGGTTTGCGCTGGTCTTGCCGGCGCGGGGCCTCCCGAGTCCGCAGAAAAGATTCACGCGCTTCTTGCTGCGGAATTTCCGGAATCGAAAGTTCAGGTTTGCACCGATCTCGATCTCGCGTTAGCAGCGACGGGCGACGGACCAGCGATTGTGTTGCTAGCGGGGACGGGTTCGTTTGCAGTCGGGCGGAACATGGCGGGCGAAACGTCGCGGGCGGGCGGATACGGCTCGCAAATTGGAGATGAAGGCAGCGCTTACGATATCGGGCGGCATGCGGTTTTGACGGCGATGCACGAGAATGACCGCACAGGCGCGGATTCGCTGTTGGGGGAGCGTTTGCTGCGCGAGCTTGGTTGCGCTAACTGGTCCGATGTCAAGGCGCGGGCGCAGGCTGCTTCCGACGAAGTTTTTCCACGATTGTTTTCCGTCGTCGCGATGGTTGCGGATTGGCTCGAAACTCCCTCTGAGACTTCAGATGAAACGGCGGCCAGGAATTCGGCCCAAGGAATCCTGCGTGGGGCAGCGTTTGATCTGAGCTCGCTTGCGGAGAATGTAGCCGAACGCTTGCATCTGCGGGGAACGAGGTTTGTCGTTGCAAAAACGGGCGGAATGATTGGGCGGTCGAAATATTTGGAGGGTCAGATCGATGAGCGTTTGAGGGATGCATTCCCGCAGGCGGAGATTGGAGGCCTGCGCGTATCTCCCGCGGAGGCCGCGGCGCAGCGGGCGCTGCAAATGCTATCCGGCGGAGACAATGCGGGGCATTGAGATGACGAGAGCGGACAAAAGTCGGGATCGCGCGCTCGTGGCATCCGGCGAGGAGCTGGCGGCTTTACTGCATCATGCCGACGCGGAGGTCCTGCTTGGCCTGCTCGACAATCCCTCGCTAGAGGAAACGCAGCTTTGCATGCTGTTGGAACGAAAGAATCTCCCGGCGGAAATTCTCGAAGAGGTAGCGCGGCGGAAGCCGCTTCTGAAGAATTACCGGGTGAAGAAGGCGCTGGCGTTTCATCCGCGGACGCCGCGACTCGTCACCCTGCGTTTACTGCGCGATCTTTACTTGATGGACCTTGTGCAGCTTACGCTGCTGGCGGGCATTCCTACGGAGTTGAAACGGAATGCGGAGGACCAGCTGGTTTCGCGGCTGCCGCAATTGCCGTTGGGACAAAAAATCACTTTGGCGCGGCGGGGGCCGGCGCGGCTGGCTGGAGCGCTTCTCGCGGAGGGTCACGCGCAAATCGTTTCGATCGTCTTGGACAACGCGTATTTGACGGAGGCACAAGTGTTGCGAGTGCTTTCGCGCGAGAAACTGCCGCCGGTGGTAGTGCGCACCATCTCGTTGCACCGCAAGTGGTCGATCAGCTATAACGTTCGGCTCGCGCTGGTCCGGCATCCTTTGTCGCCACTGGCCACGATTCTTGCGTACCTGCCCGAACTCACCGTCTCCGATCTGCGCGAACTGGCCTCGCCAGGGATCGTTTCAGAGAGCCTCCGCAAGTATTTGCAGGCGGAAGTGCAGCGGCGGATTCGCACGGGAGAAAAATCCTCGCGCAAGGAAGACACCCGCGGACCTACGGCTGCGTCTAATCAAGACTAAGCGGCATCCTTTCACCTAGAGGCTGGAAGTTACTGTCGTGGGAGTGTGTCCGAAAAAGTTAGGTGCATTGCTGGGAACAAAACATCGGTCTCCGGCGTCGTATGGGTGTGCTCTTAGCAGGGGTATGCTTGATACGAACGAGCGGCGAGATCGCCCTGGCGCCGCACCTTGGGATCCTTGGCAGGGGGGTTCACCAAGTTCATGGGCAGTGGGGATCAATCGGCCCGGCGATCGGATCGGCGCTGGGCGCCGCGCTACTCGTTTCGCGCCAACCTCGAGATCGAGTGGGGTTCTGCGGTCTTGCGCGCCAGCACGCGCGACATCAGCTCGAATGGCATGTTCATCGAATCCGTCGATCCTTTGTGGATTGGGGCGGGTTTTACGGCGCATTTGGTGCTGGACCGGCCCGTAAAAGTGGATTGTTCCGTGAAGCGCATCGAGCCCGGGCGTGGCATGGGCGTATCCGTGACGCTGTCCGAGGGGCAGCACGAGCAGCGCTACCAAGATCTTCTGGCTTCACTCTCCAACACAGGTTCTTAAGCCCGTCTTATACTATGCTTGCGGCGGCGCGGGTGGGTTCGCGCGGCTTGCTATGCGTGCAGGCGTTTTCGCCCCCTTCGTTTCGAATGGCGTTTGAGGTCGCATGAGTTTGACCAGATGCCTTGATTGCGGTTCCCCGCGAACCGCGGACCAATGTCCCTCTTGCGGTTTGACGTCAGTGGCGGCCGAGCTTTTGTTTCGGCGGCGGCTGGTGGGCCGAACTGCGATTTTTCTGTTGGGGTCGCTTGCTTTTCCTTACGTGAGCCAGATTTATCCTCCGCTCGATTTGGATCTGATGCTGGTGTTTTTTGGGCTGCTGTTTTTTGTGGCGCTGACGATTGCTGTGATTCTGGAAGGGCGCGCGCGCCAGCATAAGGAGATCGAAGTCCTGAAACGCATCTACGCGGGATTTATTCCCTTGCCGTGGATTCTGGCGGCGACCCTTTTTGTGAATGGTCGGGTCGATTCGCAGAAAAACCTGGCCTACTATCCGACTACCGTCGAGAGCAAATTCAATATGAAGGGGATCGTGCGAGGAAGCCGGCGGTTGCACGTGCGTTCCTGGCGCGCTGGGCAGAAGGTCGAAGGATTGGCTGTGGATCCGGATGATTTCGACCGTTTCCAGAGCGGGGACAAAGTTACCGTGGCTGTTGAGCCGGGGGCGCTGGGGATTCCGTGGTATTACGGGGTGTACCGGCGGTGAGGCGCGCTCGGAATCGATAGGCAAGTTTGCCGCCGAGGATTGTATGTGCCCTCGCCAAGAAAAGCTGCAGGGCTGAAGCCCTGCGCCTACACGGACTTAATACGCGGGTTTGCCGTCGGGCTTGAGGGGCAAATTAATGTCCAGGTAGTGGCCGTTCTTACCGAAGCGGAAGCGCACGCGACGGACCATCAGGCCGACGTCGCGCATTTTCCAATCAGAAATTTCGATGGGGTCGCTCGGGAGGTCGGAGAGCGACCATTCGACGTTGTCGCCCTGCGGCTTCACGGTCTGCGGATCGACCTCGTAAACTTCGCCTTCCTTTAGGTCCAGATAGAGATAGCGCTTCCACAGTTTCACAAGCAGCGCGTCGCGCTTTTCCGAGTGGTAGATATTCCAGGTTTGCGGCGCTTGGTCATTGAAACGCACGATGGCGAATTGCACCGGCTTCCAAATGGCTTTCTTATCGGGAGAGACCACCTGCGGAAGCGCGGAGAAAAGAATCAGCACGGAAACAATGGCTGTTTGCATCCCTGAAATCAATTTGTGACTTCGCTGAAGGATTTGTCGAGGAGGCGGATGGCTTCGTCGACGTCCGGTTTGGTGGTGTTGAGCATGGGGGCGAGACGGAGAACGTTGCCCATGAGGCCGCCTTTGCCGATGAGCAGGCCGTTGTCGCGAGCGCGCTCCATGACTTGCGTGGTTTGCGCTGGGGCGGGCTCTTTTGTTTTGCGGTCTTTCACTAGCTCGAGTGCTTGCATTAGGCCCATGCCGCGGACGTCGCCGATGAGCGGGTACTTTTCTTGGAGCTCTTCGAGTTTTTCGCGGAAGTAGGCTCCGACGGTGTGAGCGTTTTCGAGGAGGTTGTCTTCTTCGATGAGTTCAATCGTGGCGCGCGCGGCGACGCTTGTTACGGGGTTGCCACCGAAGGTCGCGATGTTCAGACCCTGAAAGCCAGCCGCGATTTCGGGTGTCGTGACCGTGAGACCTACTGGAACGCCGTTGGCCATGCCTTTTGCGCTGGTGAGAATGTCCGGCGTGACTTCCCATTGCTCGATGCCGAACCATTTTTTGCCGGTGCGGCCCCAGCCGGTCTGCACTTCGTCGGAGATGAAGAGGCCGCCGTACTTTTTCACGATGTTGAAAACTATTTTGAAATATTCCTTGGGAGGGGTGATGAAGCCGCCGACGCCCTGGATGGGTTCGGCGATGAAGGCGGCGATGCTGCCGCTGGTGCCGGTTTGAATGAGATTTTCGACATCGCCGGCGCAAGCGACTTCGCATTCGGGATATTTAAGGTGCAGCGGGCAGCGGTAGCAGTAAGGATTGATGGCGTGCGCGATGCCTACGCTGATCACCGCGGCTTTGCGATAAGGTGCGTGGGCGGTAACGGATTTCATGAGCGAAGAGCCGCCGGAGTAAGCGTGGCGCAGAGCGACGATGTCATAGCTGCCGGTGGCCATGCGCGCGATGAGGATGGCGGCTTCGTCCGCTTCGCTGCCGGAACTGGTAAAGAAACTCGACTGGAGATTTCCAGGAGTGATCTGAGCGACTTTTTCGGCCAGCGCGACGATTTGCTCGGTCGGGTAGAGCGTTGACATGTGCTGGAGCTTGTTGACCTGGGCGTTGATCTTGCTGGTGATCCTTGGGTTGCAGTGGCCCACGGAGACAGTGAGGATGCCTCCGAAGAAATCGAGGTACTTGCGCCCTTCGACGTCCCAGACGTGCTGCATTTCCGCATGGTCGGCGACGAGCGGCTTTTGGTAGTAGTTGGTCACCGACGGCCAGATGTATTTTTTGTGCTTGGCGACGGCGTCTTCGCTGCGGGACATTGTTGATTGCACGGGCTTTGCGGGCGTGGTCATGGGCGCTTCCTCGGCGTAAGTTTGGCGATGTTCGAGTGTACGACGTGGGGAAACGTGCGGCAAGCACGGCGCCGCCCCGTGGCGGCTTACTGGTTGACGTTTACCGGATAACAGTATACTCTGAAGTTGTGATCCGTTCCTTTCACTGTGCGGATTCCGAGCACCTTTTCCGAAGGGAAACGGTGCGCCGATTCAAGGCCATCGAGCGGCAAGCCTTGCGGGAATAGATTGGAATCGTTAAAGGGCGATCGGAAAGGGCAGTTCAGCATTCGTATCAACGAGCAGTGGCGCATCTGCTTTGTTTGGCTGCAGGGGCGCGCCTATAACGTCGAGATCGTGGACTACCACTAGGAGAATTCGATGGCTAAGAAAATCAAGCCAGTGCATCCGGGCGAGATTCTGCGCGAAGAGTTCATGGTCCCACTAAAGTTGAGCATGAACCGGATGGCGATGGACCTGCGCGTTCCCGTGACACGGATCGCCGACATCGTTCACGAACGGCGTGGCATTACCGCGGACACGGCGCTTCGCTTCGCGCGCTACTTCCAGAATGACGCAGTTTTTTGGATGAACCTCCAGACGCGCTACGATCTGGAGGTTGCTGAAGATGAAATCGCCGTCAAAGTAGTGCGTGACGTGCGACCCTTGGAAGTTCCAGCCAATTAGACTGACGCATTGCTGCTGCGTGTCCGACGGTCTAGCCGCTCTTCTGCCATAAAACTTGTCTTGCCGATAACCAACGCAACTCGCACCTAACTCTCTGCAATCCTGGCGCATCAAAGGCGGGGAGTTTCAGAAGAGTTTTGGGAATGCGTGAGGAGACCTGTGATGGCCAAGATGAAAGTAGCGGTGGTTACGAAACCAGGCGCGGATTTTGAGATTCAGGAGCGGGAGATACCTAAGCCCGGGGTTGGCGAGGTGCGGATCAAGGTACAAGCTTGTGGGATTTGTTTCAGCGATCACCTGGTGAAAGACGGTTTGTGGCCTGGAATCGTGTACCCGCGCGTGCCGGGGCACGAAGTGGCAGGCGTGGTGGACGAGGTGGGCGACGGAGTGACGGAATGGAAGAAAGGCGATCGCGTGGGGACGGGCTGGCACGGAGGGCACGATTTTGTATGCGAATCGTGCCGCCGAGGAGACTTTGGAGCCTGTAAGAACGGAGCAATCACAGGTATCACACGCGATGGTGGTTATCAGCAATACATGCTGGCGAGGCATGAAGCGGTAGCTCGGATTCCGGACGATCTGGATGCTGCAGAGGCGGGACCTCTTTTCTGTGCCGGTGTTACGACGTTCAATTCGCTGCGGCATAGCGGAGCGACAATCGGCGACTTGGTGGGTGTGCAGGGAATCGGCGGGTTGGGACATTTGGGAATTCAGTTCGCTGCGAAAGCTGGGTATCGGGTCGCAGCCATCGGGCGCGGGCCAGAGAATGCGGTGTTGGCCAAGAAACTGGGAGCGTCTGCCTACATTGATACAAATGCGACAAACCCGGCGGAGGAACTGCAGAAGCTGGGAGGTGCGAAAGTTATCCTGGCGACCGCGCCGAATGCGAAGTCGATTGCGGCGCTGATCGGCGGGCTCGGCGTGGGCGGAAAATTGCTAGTTGTGGGCGCACCATTTGAGCCGATGGAAGTGTCGGTGGTTTCGCTGATTGTGGCCCGGCGGGATATCCAGGGATGGCCTGGCGGCACGGCTATGGATTCGGAAGATACGCTGCGATTTTCGTCGCAAACGGGCGTGAAGGCAATGATTGAAAAGTACCAGCTGGAAAAAGTGAACGAGGCGTTCGCGAGAGCGATGAGCGGCCACGCACAATATCGAGTGGTACTGACGATGTAGAGCGAACGGCCCGAGCGCACAGGCAGGAGTTCGGAACGCGGGGACCAGGTTGAGGGCGATGGTGATTCGGAAAACAATCGCAAACGACAGCGATGCAATTTGGAAAATCCTCGAACCCGTGATTCGTGGCGGAGATACGTACACTTTGCCGGCGGATATGGGGCGCGAGGAGGCGCTTGCGTACTGGAATTCGCCCGGCCACGAAGTTTTCGTGGCGGAAGAAAACGGCGAAATTTTCGGGACGTATTACTTGCGCGCGAATCAGAAGGGCGGGGGAGCGCACGTTGCGAATTGCGGCTATATGACTGCTCCGTGGGCGAGCGGACGCGGCGTTGCGCGGGCCATGTGCCAACATTCGCTGGAGTGTGCTAAAACGCGAGGCTTTCTCGCGATGCAATTTAATTTTGTGGTGAGCAGCAACGGGCGCGCGGTACGGTTATGGCAAGGCATGGGATTTGAAATTGTGGGCCGGCTTCCAGGAGCGTTCGTGCACCCGGCGCTGGGCGCGGTGGATGCGCTGGTGATGTACCGCCATCTGTAACGAGTAGCAGCGGAGCGAGGCTTAGCTGTTCTCCTGAGGGAGGAGGGTAGTGGGTTTCTTTCCGATCGGACACCGGAACAAGGGCACTATCGACAGCATGGAAGCCAGGCGTAGAATGCGGGTAGGGGGTGTGACACATGCGCAGATCACTCATAGCAATGGCAGCGGTGTTGTTTTCTGGCGTCATCGGCGCAGCTAACGAGAAGCCACCTGTCGTTCAGGAAGTAATTCGCGCTACGCCGGAAAACATCAAGAAGGCCGCCGTCTCAATGCTTGTGCCAGACGGCTACACAATCGACTCGGACAAGACTGCACCGGTAGTGTTTGCATCGGCCTACAGAATCGACTCGGACAAGGCCTCAGTACTAAGAATCTCGCGGCAATGGAGCAGCGAAGAGACAAGCAGCTTTAACACTGAGCACTGGACCAACAAGCCAGTTTCGAATTGCAGACGCGTGCTCACGTTCATTCTGTTGCCGGGAGACCAAGCAATTAGCGTCAAAATGCGCTTGAGCACCGAGTGTCATGCGGATGAATCGTGGCTAATTCGGATGGGCGACAACGATAAGGACGTTCAATGGATGCAAACCACTTTAGCCAATCTGAAAGCCAAAATTGAAGGAACCTACCTGCGTCATTGATTTCCATACGTGAGCCTGACTTCTCCGTGGCCGCTCCCAAGCCCGGGTAAACGGAAACTGACCCACTCCGAGAGGAGGCTTTGCTTCGGCGGAAGGCCTGCCATGCGTATAATGGCGCGCTATGGCTTCGAGCCCTTCCCTCTTCAGGCGGACGATTCGGATGATCGCGCGGGTATTTCCGCGCTGCGGCATGATCTCGCAAGCGATCGCTTTCAATTTGTTTCTAGCGTTTTTTCCAGCACTGCTCATCATGGTGGGCTTCGCAACGAGCCGCATCGGTGGACGGACGAGCCTGCTCGATTTGATCACGGATCTCACGGCATTTCTGCCGCCGGGGAGCCAGGGCATTGTTTCCGAGTTTCTGGTGAAGCGCGGGCCGGAAGCGTGGAAATTGGCGCTGGTTGGATGGGCAGGGACGCTGCTGGCGGGATCGCAGGTGATGCGGTTGCTGATGGAAGGCATTCATAGAATTTACGGGGATAAGGAGCAACCGGGGTTCCTGCATCGGCAACTCCGGGGATTGGCGTTGCTGTTGGTGACGATTGCACCGCTGCTGGCAGCGGCAATACTGGGTGTCCTTGGACGTCCCATTCGCCATTGGCTTGCCGCGGAGCTGGGCCCGCGCCACATCCTCCAAGGGTGGTGGACTATTTTCTTTCCAGCGGCGGCGATTGTGCTCGCGATGCTGGCGCTGACAGTCATCTATCGGGTAGCTCGGCCGGGGGAGGAACGAATGCGGCACGTCTTGCCGGGCGCGATGGTGGCAACATCCTTGTGGTGGCTGGCGAACGTGCTGTTTGGGTTTTATGTGCGCCGGGTACCGTACAGCGTTGTGTACGGAGGGCTTGCGGCGGTCATCGGACTGATGGTGTGGATGCAGCTTTCCGCGGTGATCATATTTCTGGGTGCGGCGTGGAACGCAGAATTGGCAGAAAACCGGCGTGGAGCGTACGACATTAGTTAAGCGTGACGGTTGAGGAATACGGCGGGGAACATGGCTGAGCAATTCGTTCGGGTGGAATTCTATTCAGGGCATAAGGCAGAAGAGCGCCCCATGCGTATCTTGTTTGAGGGGCACACACTGGAGATCAGGGACGTGGAAGACCGTTGGTATTCGCCGGGAGCGACCTACTTCCGCGTGCTGACAGAGAGCGGGGACCGCTATGTTTTGCGGCGCGATGACGCGCAGGATGTCTGGAGTCTGACGGCGTTCCGTGCGGCTGGCAAACGCGTTGACACAAAAATTAACCAGAGCGTATAGTCAATTCGCGAGTGTGGTCCCAAGGTTCCCCCCGTGGTGCCGGTTCCCCAGAGAGCCGGCGGTGCCTGCGGACGCGGATCAGAGAAGGAAGAGGCATGTCCTACCTACCGCAGTTCCGGTTCGCGCGGCATTGGAAGTGTGCTTCGTTGCTGTGGGTGTTGACAGGTGTGAGCGCTTCCGTTCGCGCACAAACGCCGGCCCCGCCGCCCGCCGCTCCAGCCGCTAGTCCGTCCGTGCAGACGCCTGCAGAGCCAGCGAAGCCGCAAGCGCCGGTATCCAATGACAATGCGGAATTATCGAGCCGCGATACGGCTCCGACGTTCAAGGTCCGCGTAAACCTCGTCTTGGTGCGAGTGGTTGTGAGAGATCAGCAGGGCCACGTGGTGCCGAACCTGAAGAAAGAAGATTTTCAACTAACTGACAATCGCAAGCCGCAAACGATCTCGACGTTCAGCGTGGAGACTCCGGAATCGCACGTCATTGCCACGACGACAGGCGCTGACGCAGACGCTTCCGCCGATCCAGCCGTGGCCAAAGCAGTAGCGGCTGCGTTGCCGCAGCGCTTTGTCTCGGTGGTATTCGACGACCAGCACCTCACAATGCAGGATGCGATGTTCGTGCGGAACGCGGCCAGCAAGTTTTTTGACTCTCTGGCCGCTTCCGATCGAGTGGGCATTTACTCGACTTCCGGGCAATTCACGCAGGAATTTACCGACGACCACGAGTTGTTGCGCAAGTCGCTTTTGAAGATCATCCCGCATTCGCCCACCGCAGGAACTCATGATTGTCCGGATATCAGCTACTACCAGGCGGACCTAATCCAGAACAAGAACGACACGCAGGCCATAGCTGTCGCAACGGAAGACGCGGTGGAATGCGCGTTCCAAGGCGACGAAACTCAGAAGGCCGCAGCGCAGTCCATGGCGCAGTCGACCGCCGGGTTAGTGCTCACTCGAGAGGATTCCTCCACGGAATACGCCTTGCGGCACATGGAGGATGTGCTGCGGCGACTGGGAGCAATGCCAGGCCAGCGGATCATGGTGTTCGTTTCCCCGGGATTTATTCCCTCGACGCTGCAGCTGGAGTTCAGCGACGTGGTGGACCGAGCGACCAAGTCGAATATCGTGATTAACACCATCGATGCGCGGGGATTGTACACGCCGGATTTGGGAGACATTACAAACCCCAACATCGATCCGCCTAAGATTGCTGGGTACAAGGCTTCGTACCGTGTGGCAGCGCAATCAGCACAAGACGAAGTGCTGGCGGAGTTTGCCGATGGAACCGGCGGAACGTTTTTCCATAATCGCAACGACGTAGATGAGGGCTTGCGCGAGGCAGGAGCTGCTCCTGCAATGACGTACCTGCTCGGGTTTTCGCCGCAAAACATGAAGCTCGACGGGAGCCTGCACACGATAAAGGTTTCGTTCGTCCACAAGACCAACTACAAAATCCAAGCGCGGCACGGGTACTTCGCGCCGCGGCACGTGACCGACCCAGTCGAGGCTGCAAAGCAAGAGATTCAAGAAGCGCTTTTTTCGCAGGACGAAATTCGTGATTTGCCGGTGGACTTGCACACGCAGTTTTTCAAGACGGACAACTACCAGGCGAAGCTGGCGGTGCTTACCCATGTCGATATCAAGGGGGTGCACTTCCGAAAGGCCGACGGGCGCACGCGGGACGATCTCACAGTCGCAACGGCGATTTTCGATGAGAACGGGAATTACGTGACAGGCGGAGAAAAGATCGTTCAGATGAAGCTTTTGGACCCCACGTACGACCGGATGATGCAGTCGGGCCTCAATTTGAAATCGAGTTTCGACGTTAAACCGGGCACCTATCTGGTAAGACAGGTTGTGCGTGACTCGGAGGGATCGCAATTAGCGGCGCGCAACGGCGCCGTAGTCATACCGAATTGATGGAGGAGCAAATGAACACAGAAAAGAACCGCGGGCGGATTACTTGGGGTTGGCTTGCTGGATTGACGGCGGCGGCATCGTGTGTATTTTTCATGCAGCTTGCCGGGCAAACGCCGCAAGGACAGGCGCCGGCCGCGCCAGCTGCGGAGGCGAGCCAGCAGGGCGGACCGACGATTAAAGCAGAGTCACGCCTCGTATTAGTGGATGCCGTGGTGACGGACAAGAAGGGGAACTACGTCCACGACCTGACGCAAAACGATTTCAAGGTGTACGAAGACAATAAGGAACAGAGCGTGGCAAGTTTTTCGTTTGGGGCGGACACGGCCATTCAGGCGCAGGGACAGAAACGGTATCTGATTTTATTCTTTGACAATTCGACGATGGCTATGCCTGACCAGATTCAGGCTAGAGATGCCGCGAAGAAATTCATTGACGCCAATGCAGGTCCTGATCGGTTAATGGCGGTGGTGGAGTTCGGCGGGACCTTGCAGATCGTGCAAAACTTTACGGCCAACGCGGACCGGCTGCGGGCCGCGGTTTCTGGAGCGAAGGGCTCCGCGGTGGATCCCAATGCTCAGGTCCCCGTTGAAGTGGCCTCAGCAGGCCTCTCGCCATCGTCCAGCCCATTCGGCGGAACATCAGGAACGTCCTCGCCATTTTCTGGGATGAGCAACGCGGAAGCGGATTTCGGAGCGCGGAGCATGTTGTTGTCCGTACGCAGCCTGGCAAAGAATCTGCGCGGAGTTCCTGGGCGAAAGATGGTTGTGCTGTTTTCCTCGGGTTTCCCGTTGACGAGCGAGAGCCAGTCTGAACTGACCGCCACGATTGACGCCTGCAACAAGGCGAATGTCGCGATCTATTCGCTCGACGTGCGCGGCCTCATGGCGCCGGCGCCCGGTGGCATTTCGCAGTTGCGTCCTCGAGAAGAAGAAGGCCGCGCGGTCGCCGTGCGGCCCGTGTCGAAAAGCGTTTACGGCGGAGCGCGACTGGTGTTGGCCTCGTACTCCGCTGGAATGCTAGACCCGCAGCGTCCTGGCGGCGGAGGCGGTGGCACTGGTGGAGGCGGCGCAGGCGGCGGTGGAGGTGGACGGCCAGGCGGAGGCGGTGGAACTGGCGGCACTGGAGGAACAGGCGGTACCGGGGGGACCGGTGGAACTGGAGGAACAGGAGGCAAGGGAGGAACAGGCGGCACGGGAGGAACAGGCGGAACCGGAGGAACGGGCGGCAAAGGAGGCACCGGAGGGACTACAGGCGGAGGCGTTGCGAATCCTAATTCGAACAACCCCAACAATGTGTTTACGCAGCCGCGAACGATCGTTCCGCAATTTCCTCCATCGGCATCGACAAATCAGCAGATTCTTGCTGCCCTCGCTGAGGGAACCGGCGGCTTCACCATTTTCAACACCAACGATCTGCTGGGAGGGCTCGAGAAGATCGGACGAGAGCAGAACGAGTTTTACATTTTGGGTTATGTGCCGCAGCAGTCGGCGGAGGGAAGTTGCCACACGCTGAAAGTGAAGATGAACCGCGGCGGACTGAACGTAAGGTCGCGCAGCGGATATTGCAACACGAAGTCTACAAACATCCTGGAAGGTACGCCGGTGGAGAAGCAACTCGAGGCGCGGGCGACAGGCACGCAAGCCGGAACGATGCAGGGGATGTTCCAGGTGCCCTACTTTTACACGGCGCCAAATGTGGCGCGCGTAAACCTGGCGATGGAAATTCCCTCAAACACCTTGCAGTTCAACAAAGACAAGGGGAAGTACCATGCCAGCTTGAATGTGCTGGGCATAGCGTACAAGCCGGACGGCAGCATTGGAGCGAAGTTCAGCGACACGGTGAATCTCGACTTGGAAAAAGATGAGGTGAAGGACTTCACCAAGCAGCCGTATTTCTACCAGAACCAGTTCGATGCCGGAGCGGGCAATTATAAGCTGACAGTAGTTGTGAGTTCAGGTGGGGATGCTTTCGGGAAATACGAATCGCAACTGCAGATTGATCCTTATGATGGCAAACAATTCAGTCTGGGCGGAGTGGTGCTCACGAACTCGTTGCAGCGGCTGTCGGATATTCCGACGAGCCTCGATTCAGTGCTGCTCGAGGACCGCACGCCGCTGGTCGTGAAGGGGATGCAGTTCAATCCCTCGGCCAGCAATCGGTTTAAGAAGACAGATAGCGTGGCTTTGTACACGCAAATCTACGAGCCGCTGCTCACCTCTGCGAATCCTCCGCAGGTTGTGGCAGGTTATGCAATCGTGGAGCGTCCTTCTGGGAAAGTCGTCTTTAAATCTGGTGCGGTTCGCATGGACGACTTCGTTCAGAAGGGAAGTCCGATGGTGCCCGTGGGGCTGAATATCAAGCTGGGCGAAATGGCTCCGGGCAGTTACCAGCTGGTGATGATGGCGGTCGATGGGGTGGGAAACCATGCCAAGAACCGCACTATCGATTTCGACGTGACGCAATAGCGCGCATCTCGCCGCAGTTGTCTGCCCGTTGGCCGATCGACTAGGCCGCAGGCTGGCGAGAGGAGTTCCCGGACTCTGCGAATAGGCTGCGAAGTACAAACCAGCAATTGGCTGGGCGCTCCGAGAGACGCCGCATAAAGTAGGGGCACCAGTCGGTGCCAAAGGGGACGTACACCTGCAGCGTGTCGCCCGCGGAACGCACTTGCGCTTGCAGGTCGCGGCGAATTCCGTAAATCATTTGAAACTCGTAACGGGATTTGTCCAGCTTGAGGCGCGCGGCCTCGGCTTGAGCGTGTGCGACCATGTTCCAGTCGTGAGAAGCGATGGCGGGCAGGAAAGTGCCTTGAGCTGCGCCCTCGATGAGCAAAGTCGTCAGTTTCTGGTAGTTGGCATCGACTTCGCTCTTTTTCTGGAAAGCGATTTTTGCGGATTCGCGATAAGCGCCTTTGACGAGACGGATCTTCGGCTTGATTGGCGCCAGCCGCTGCAGATCTTTTTCTGTGCGGTATAGGTAGGCTTGCACTGCCAGGCCGCAATTGCCGAGTTCGCGTTGCACGCTTTCGAAGACATCCAGCGTGACGTCCGTGTAGGCGCTGCCTTCCATGTCCATCTCGATTGTGCGGCCCAGGGTGGCGGCGCGGGCAGCGATTTCACGGGCCATGGAGCAGCAGAGATCTTTGTCGATGTCGAGGCCGAGCTGGGTGAGCTTAATGGAGATGTTGCCGGTGAGATTCTTCGCGTGGAGTTCTTCGACCATTTGGATGTAACTGGCGCGGACTTCGCGTGCGGCGGCTTCGCTGGTGACGTTTTCTCCGAGATGGTTCAGACTGACATTGCGGCCCTGGGAACAGAGTTCCTGGCTGGCTGTGAGAGCTTCCGCGAGGGATTCGCCGGCGACGAAACGGCGTGCGAAGCCATTTTTCATGCCGTGGCGCGCGATGCGATCCGTCACGCCGCGTTTTGTGGAAAGCCAGAAGATGAAATTGCGGATCAGCACGAACCCTCCAGGGAAGAAGCAGACCGAGAATAAGGGCAGCGTGCAAGGGCGTCAATACCGCTGGCGGCGGTCTGGGCGGGCCATAGGTCCAAGCAGATGAAGCGGTTAGAGACAGACCTGTACGGATGGCCAAAGTAAGGATTCGACACTGGCTCTTCCTGCTTGCAACTTATTGGCGCGGGGAGGGTTATTCTTAGGAGTGCCACGTGTTTGCGGACCATTCCGTTGGCAGGAGCGTGTCATGAGCGTGCGGCCAGGCCTCGCCTCGCAGACGACATCGATTTTGACGACACCCAGGTCTTTTCTAGCGGCCATCCTTTCTGTGGCATGCGTATTCTCCATAGGCATCGATGTGCCTTTGTTTGCGGCGTTGCCCGCTGCGGCGAAAGATAAGAAACCGAAGCAAGATCCTGCCTTAAAAAATCTACCGATTACTGAGCTGAGCGCGGATGAAGCAATTCTCCACGCTCTGAACCGCCTGGCCTACGGCCCGCGGCCTGGCGACGTGGAACGCGTGCGGCAGATGGGGCTGGCGAAATGGATCGACCAGCAACTCAATCCTAATTCGATTGATGACAAGGCGTTGGAGGCGCGTCTAGAGGATTATCCGACGCTCAAGATGTCCTCCGCGAAGCTGATTGAGGAGTATCCGCAGCCAAAGCAGGCGGAGAAGGAAGCTGCGAAGCGGGCTCAGGCGCAATTGGAGCAGCAACAGCAGAGACGGTCAGATGTGGCTGCGGCGATCGTATCGAAAGACATGCAGGTGACCCCGGCTCCGACGGAAACGGCGGCAACGGATATAAATCAGACTCCCGTGGCGGTCCAATCCAAGGACGGCGACGCAAATGCTTCCGCGTCAATGAAGGACAACCCGGCGCAGGAGAATCTGGGAGCTCAGGGTAAAGGAAAACGAGACGTGCTCGGTAGTGACCCGAATAATGTGCCGCGGGCCATCGGCGAAGACAGCAAGCGTCCGCAACGCGTGGTTGCGGAATTGGCCATGGCGAAAGTAACGCGGGCGATCTACAGCGAGCGGCAGCTTCAGCAAGTGATGGATGATTTCTGGTTCAATCACTTGAACGTTTTTGCGGGGAAGGGCGAGGACCGCTACTACTTGACCTCGTATGAGCGCGACGTCATTCAGCCCCGCACCCTGGGAAAATTTAAGGACCTTTTGACGGCTTCGGCGAAGAGCCCCGCGATGCTCTTTTATCTGGACAACTTTTTGAGCGCGGATCCGCGCGCGGCGCAGCGCGAGGCGCAGGAGCGATATGCGCGTCAGATGGCTCGGTATCGCGGATGGGGTACCCCGCCGGTGCCGCCGTCCGCGCAGAAGAAGAATAACGAGCGCGGGCTGAATGAAAATTACGGCCGCGAATTGATGGAGCTGCACACGCTCGGTGTCGACGGCGGCTATACGCAGAAAGATGTGACTGAAGTGGCTCGGTGCTTCACCGGTTGGACTATCGAGAAACCCCGCCAGAATCCGGAGTTCAAGTTTGACGATCGTTTGCACGATCCCGATCCGAAGTACGTGCTGGGTAAAAAGATTCATGCCGGCGGAATGAAGGATGGCGAGGAAGTGATCGACCTCTTGGTGCACGACCCGAGCACCGCGCGCTTTATTTCTACGAAGCTGGCGCGCCGATTTGTTTCGGATAATCCGCCGCCGGCGCTGGTGGACCGCATGGCGAAGTCGTTCGCGGAAAGCGACGGCGACATTAAGACAGTGATGCACACGATGATTTACTCGCCGGAGTTTTGGTCGCGCGAAACGTATCGCGCAAAAATCAAGACGCCGTTCGAGCTGGTGGTTTCCGCGACGCGCGCGCTGGGAACGGATGTGGACATGCCGCAGCCGCTGGTTGGCTGGGTGGGGCGCATCGGCGAACCGATTTATCAGTGCCAGCCGCCGACAGGCTATGCAGACAAGGCGGATACCTGGGTAAATACAGGCGCGCTGCTTAACCGGCTGAATTTTTCGCTGGCGTTGGCGGGAAACAAGATGCGCGGGTCACGTACGGATGTTGCTGCGCTGCTTGGAGTGGAAACGTCTGGCGATGCGAAGGCGGCTTTGGAACGGGCTGTGCAGGTTTTCCTGGGTGGACAAGTCGGGCCGACGACTGTGGAGACTCTGGAGAAGCAACTGGATAGCCCGCAAGTGGTGCAGGCAAAATTGGACGATCCCGTTAAGCAAGTGGATTTGGGAGTTGTGGCGGGATTGGTTTTGGGAGCACCGGAGTTTCAGAGACGATAGATCGGTCCTTTCCCGAGGTAAAGATTGGGGTTGAAGTAGAAGGTGGCTTTTAACACAGAGTTCACAGAGGACACAGAGAAGAGAACGAGAGGGAAGAAACGCGAACGGTCGAGAGGCTCACATGAGTCATGAATGTTGCGAAGGCGTAAGAGGATTGAGATTTTCGCGGCGATATTTCTTGAAGCAGGGCGGCGTGGCCATGGTTGGCTTGAGCGCGATGCCCGCCTTCTTGCAGCGCGCGGTGGCGGCGACGCCGATGACGGGCAAGAAGCAGCTTGTCGTGCTGTTTCAACGCGGCGCGGCGGACGGTTTGAATATCGTGGTTCCGTTTGGTGAGCCAAATTATTACCGGTTGCGGCCGAGCATTGCGATTCCGCAGCCTAAGCGTGGCGGAACCGATGCGGCGGTCGATCTGGACGGATTCTTCGGGCTACATCCCAGCCTCGCACCGCTCGAGCCTTTGTTCCACCAGAATCAGCTTGCCATCGTGCACGCCGCGGGATCGCCGGATCCGACGCGCTCGCATTTCGACGCGCAGGATTTTATGGAATCGGGAACGCCAGGTTTGAAGGCGACCGATGACGGCTGGCTGAACCGGGCGCTGGAAATCGTGCCGGAAGAAAATGCTTCGCCGTTCCGCGCCGTGGCGATGGGGCCAAACCTTCCGCGAATGCTTCGTGGTAGCTCTCCAGCAATCGCTTTGCCGGATTTGAAGCAATTCAAGGTGATGGCGCAATCGCCCGGGTCGGGGCAAATGGTGGAAGGCGGATTTGAGGCGATGTACTCGCAGACGGTCGACCACGCGCTGCATGGCACAGGCGCGGAGACTTTCGAGGCCATAGATCTCTTGCGCAAAGCCGATCCGGCGAAATACCAGCCGGAGAATGGCGCGCAATATCCGACGAACAAGCTGGGCCAGAGCTTGCAGCAAATCGGGCAATTGCTCAAGGCAAACATCGGTGTGGAAGTCCTGTTCGTTGATTGCGGCGGCTGGGACAACCATGTGAACGAAGGCGGCGTGCAGGGGCAGCTCTCGAATTTGCTGAAGGATTTGGGGCAGGGGCTGGCTGCGTTCCATCAAGACATGGGAGACCGCATGCAGGATATCGTTTTTGTGACGATGAGCGAATTCGGCCGCACCGCGAAAGAGAATGGCAACCGCGGCACCGACCACGGCCACGCCAATTGCATGTTTGTGATGGGCGGCGACGTGAAGGGTGGGCGGGTTTATGGTAAGTGGCCGGGGCTGGATGACCACCAGCTGAATGAAGGGCGCGACTTGGCTCTTACGACCGACTTCCGCAGCGTGATTGGGGAGATCTTAACGCGGCACATCGGCGTGAAGGATCTCGCGCCGGTGTTCCCCGGCTTCGACAACAATCCGCGAAAATTCGCGGGATTGATCCGCACTTAGCTTCTTCAATGGGGGCGCAGCATGCTGCGCCTCTACCCTCCAGAACTAAACCTAGTTCAATTCGCGAATCCAAATGTTGCGGTAGCGGACCGGGTGATTGTGATCCTGTAGAGCGAGCGGCAGCTTGTCCGGGCCGGCTTCGTATGGCGGACGGACATGGTGGCCGGTTGGTCCAGTGGGCTCGACGTTGTCCTGCGTGAGAACGCCGTTGTGAAAAACAGTGACGTGCGCGGGCCGAGTCAGTTTTCCGGATGCGTCGAAGCGCGGGCCGTGCCAGATGATGTCGTAGGTCTGCCATTGGCCGGGTGCGCGCGAAGCATTCACCAGCGGCGGATACTGGCCATATACGGCGGACGCCTGCCCGTCCGCGTATGTCTTGCTGTTGTAAGAATCGAGCACCTGGATTTCGTAGAGCCCCATCAAGAAAACGCCGCTGTTTCCACGATCCTGGTCTTCGCCCTTCGGAGGATCGGGTTCGCGGAATTCGACGTGAAGCTGGCAGTCGCCGAAAGATTCCTTGGTACGCAGGTCGCCTGTTTTGGGAGCGACCTCGAAGTAGCCGTTCTCGACCTTCCACTTGGCGGGGCTGCCGTCTTTTTTTTGCACCCACTGCGACAAATCCTTGCCGTCGAAGAGCACGATGGCGTCGGAAGGCGGCTTGCCCGGCGCTTCCTGCGTGCTGGCGGTGCCGGGTGTGACTACCGGCGGATTCGGGCGGTTGCGGTCGTGGATTTCCCACTTGGGATCGACTTGAGCCACTAAGAGGCTCGGGGTTGCGGCAAACATCACACCGACCAACAACGAGACATGGCTTGTTTTCATGGTTCGGACCTCGGCTCCGATGCGCGAGGATTCTAGCTCTGATTTGTTCACGAATACAGAGTTGTTGTGGGAAGGCGGGGCCTAAATTAGAAGGAGCTTTTTGACCGATGCCAGAGCCGAAGGATGCATCCGAGAATCGCACTAAGGATGATCGATAAGATGAAAAAATACCGCGACTCCGGGACACCGACGAGCGCTATCAGGACAAAACCAAGGACAATAAACAATCCGATAGAATCCCCAGTCCACTGACCAGCGCCAACGGGGCCAAAAGGCACAACGTTTGGGTATGAGCGCGACGATCCCGGCCGCCGCAAATCCCGCAAGGTCCGCAGACTAGGATAAGAAAACTTGTCCATACCCGGACTATACGCCGAATCGCTCCCGAGGTTAATAGACTAAGCAAAACGGGGCGGCTAGTGACCGCCCCAGGTCGCCTTGACTGTTTATGCGATTACGCGGCGGAGCCGCGGATGCGCATGCTGTAGAAGGAACGGTAGACGAAGACGAAGGAGACTACGAAGAATGCGGCTGCGAGTATGTGGGTCAAGTTGCTACCTTGGCTGGCGGTGAGTTGCACGGCTAGCTCGACGGCTAGCAGCCCGAAGAGAGTAGTGAACTTGATCACCGGATTTAGGGCTACCGAAGAAGTGTCCTTGAAAGGGTCGCCGACTGTGTCGCCGATGACTGTGGCGTCGTGGAGCGGCGTGCCTTTTTGCTTCAGTTCGACCTCGACGATTTTCTTGGCGTTGTCCCAGGCGCCGCCGGCGTTGGCCATGAAGATGGCTTGATAGAGGCCGAAGATGGCGATGGAGAAAAGGTAGCCGATGAAGAAGAAGGGTTCGACGAAGGCGAAGGCCAGCGTGGCAAAGAAAACGGCGATGAAAATGTTGAGCATGCCCTTCTGCGCATACTTGGTGCAGATTTCCACGACCTTTTTGCTGTCTTCGACACTGGCTGCCGCTGCACCGTCCAACTTGATATTGGCTTTAATGAATTCGACGGCTCTGTAAGCGCCAGTGGTAACGGCTTGGGTGCTGGCTCCGGTGAACCAGTAGATCATCGCGCCGCCGGTGATGAGGCCGAGAACGAAAGGCGCGTGAAGCAGCGAAAGGTTGTTGACGTTTTCCGTGAGGCCGTGGGTAAGCGCCATGATGATCGAGAAGATCATTGTTGTGGCGCCGACCACGGCCGTGCCGATGAGCACGGGCTTAGCGGTAGCCTTAAACGTGTTGCCTGCGCCGTCGTTGGCTTCGAGCATTTCCTTGGCGCGCTCGAAATTAACGTCGATGTTGTAATCCTTCTTGAGTTCCTGCTTTATGTTAGGAACTTGCTCAATCAGCGAAAGCTCGTAGACGGATTGTGCGTTATCGGTGACCGGGCCGTAAGAATCGACAGCGATGGTCACCGGCCCCATGCCGAGGAAGCCGAAAGCCACTAGCCCGAACGCAAACACGGCCGGCGCGAGCATCAGGAGGCCCAGGTCAAGAGTGCTGATGAGATAGCCCATGGACATAAGGACGACCATCGCCAAACCGATGTAGTACGCAGAAAAATTGCCGGCGACAAAGCCGGAGAGAATGCCCAGCGATGCGCCGCCTTCTTCCGCCGAGGAGACGACTTCTCTGACGTGACGCGACTCCGTGGACGTGAATACTTTCACCAACTCCGGAATAACGGCGCCTGCCAGCGTGCCGCAGGAGATGATCGTTGCCAACTTCCACCATTGAGACGCATCGGTGCCTAACGTGGGAATAATCAGATAAGAGATCACGTAGGTGAGCGCAATGGAAACGATGGAAGTGATCCAGACAAGAGAAGTCAAAGGCGCTTCATAATTCATTTCGTTTACGTTGCCGTATTTGGCTTTGGCGATGAATCCGTTGATAAAGTAGGCCCCAGCGCTGGAGACGAGCATCATGATGCGCATCACGAAGATCCAGACGAGCAATTGCACCTGGACTTTAGGATCTTTCACGGCGAGAAGAATAAAAGTGATCAGTGCGACGCCTGTCACTCCGTAGGTCTCAAAACCGTCGGCGCTCGGGCCGACGGAGTCGCCCGCGTTGTCGCCAGTGCAATCCGCGATAACACCGGGATTGCGTGCATCGTCTTCCTTGATCTTAAAGACGATCTTCATCAAGTCGGAGCCGATATCGGCGATTTTCGTAAAGATGCCGCCCGCGATGCGCAACACAGCCGCCCCGAGGGATTCACCGATGGCGAAGCCGATGAAGCAAGGACCAGCGTAATCGCCAGGGATAAACAGCAGGATGAAAAGCATCATCAGCAGTTCGACGCTGATAAGCATCATGCCAATGCTCATGCCTGCTTCGAGCGGTGTGTGATAGATGGGGTAAGGCTTGCCTCGCAGAGCGGCAAAAGCTGTCCGCGAGTTGGCGAACGTGTTCACGCGAATGCCGAACCAGGCGACGCCGTAGCTTCCCGCCATACCGACCACGCTGAAGATGAGAATGATCGGCAGAGTCACCGCCGTCGGATGCACGGGAGCGAGCACGCCGAAATAAAGAACGATGACTACCGCGATGAATAGCCACAGGAAAACGAGAAACTTGCCTTGGGTGAAGAGGTACGTCTTGCAGGTCTCGTAGATCAGTTCGGAGATGTCGCGCATGGACTTGTGGACGGCCATGCCTTTGAGGCGGCTGTAGATGGCCAGCCCAAAGATGAGTCCGAAGACGCAAAAGACGATGCCGAAGAGAAGCAGCTTGTGGCCGTCGATCCCGAGAAAGTTTACTTGCGAAAGATCGGGTACCTTCAGGGCGGCTTCACCGCCCGCTTCTTCAGCCGAGGCGGCAGCGGCCGTGAAAAGCGTCAGAAAAGCGACTGCGGCACTACCTTTGGCGTATCTACATCCCAGGGACCAGGCACTCGCAAGCCAGGTGCGCATTAAAAATCCTCCATGAAGAAAAATCGGATTCAGGGTCGACCGCCGCCCTGCACACTCGTTTCCGGCACACCACATCATCCGACAGCTGCTTGTTTAGCGCCGGGGGATGGCCTTGCCGGATATCAAAAGGTTCCCACCTCAAGACGGGACAGGAACAACGCTTTTGGCTTTTGTGCTCCCCGGCCGGACCGGAGTTGCCTGCACGCGCACCCAACCTATCTGCCGCCGTACTTCATAGCGGACCGCCCCTGTTGGGCCGGAGCGCGGGCGCACACAAAACGTTGATTTATAACATTTAGCGGAGGGGCGGGTCAATCGGTGCGGGGCTATGCGGGGCGCGAAGCTGCTAGGAAGAGCGGCGCAAAGAGGGTCGGTTTGGGAGGTTTATAGGACGGTACCGCGCCGAATATGCGAGCGAAAAACAATTGCAAAGCGATGGTAACATGCCTGCATTGCTAGTGCAGGAAATGACCCGGCGTAGACGGGGGCCCATGAATAGAGATTTTTCGCAAGCAGCAAGCCGCGCGGGTGCCATCGAAGCAGTTCGCCACGATGCAGATCGCCCCAATGGAAAGCGCGTTGAAGCCGATTCGGCCCGCCACAGGCCGTCCGCGTTGTTAAACGCTCTAGCGCAGAACCACGGCGATCCATCCGCGGGACTCGCGTGAGACATCATTTCTTTATTACCGGCACGGATGCCGGCGTCGGGAAGACGACGCTCTCCGCGTTGCTTTGCGCGGCGCTGGATGCGGTTTATTGGAAGCCGATCCAGACAGGAACGCTCGAGGGCTCTGACCGAGTAACCGTGATGAGGCTTGCGGGAATTGGGACAGACCGCACGCTGGACGAGGTGTACAAGTTTGTGCCGCCGGTTTCGCCGGACCTGGCTGCGCGCTGGGCAGGCGTGGAAATCGATCTGGGGCGTATCAACATGCCTACCAGCTTGCTGAACGATTGGCTGGTCGTCGAGGGCCTGGGCGGCGTGTTGGTGCCCATCAATCCGAAGCAGTTCATGCTGGATATGATGGTCAA
Source organism: uncultured Acidobacteriota bacterium (assembly GCA_963833345.1). Classification (GTDB taxonomy): domain Bacteria; phylum Acidobacteriota; class Terriglobia; order Acidiferrales; family UBA7541; genus Acidiferrum. The sequence goes on from CAWHXI010000002.1 coordinate 6,608,824, forward strand.
GTTCAAGCTGCCTGTTATTCTTGCGGCGCGCAGCGGCGCCGGGACCATCAATCACACATTGCTGACGCTGGCGGCCTTGCACGCGGCCGAATTGCCTGTGCACGGCGTGGTCTTGATTGGCGACCAGAACCGGGAAAATCGCGAGACCATCGAGAAGTTCGGACACGTCAGGGTCATCGGTGAAATACCGCGGCTCCCCAATCTTCACCGAACCGCGTTGATGCAAATCTTCATGAACCACTTCGATCGCGCCGCGTTTTCGCAATAGCTGCGCGCGACGGCCCTGCCTTTGCTCTAGAACAATTGATCCGTCTGCTAGACTGATCGACCAAATCACTAGGGTAGGATTCCCTTGCATACGTGGCGGGAAAAGATGACGGGTCTGTAAGAGGGAAGAGGTTGGCGGCGGGAGTTGCGATTGTCAGTAAGTCTCAACGGCTGGAAGCAGAAGATTATTGCCTTCGCTAGCGGGCTGGGAGCGCCCGGCCTGTTCCTCATTTCTTTCTTGGATTCGTCAGTGCTCTCGTTTCCCATCATCAACGATCTGCTTCTCATTCAGCTCTCCATGCAGCGCCCGGAACGAATGCCGCTCTATGCTCTGATGGCCGCGACGGGGTCCGTGCTGGGCTGCGTGACGCTTTACTTTCTGGCGCGCATGGGCGGGGAAGCTTATTTTCACCGCAAAGCAGGCGCGCGTGCTTTTGCGATTCGCCATTGGGTTGAGCGCAACGGTTTCGGTGGGATGTTGATCGCCGCGCTTCTGCCGCCGCCAACGCCGTTTAAAATATTTGTGTTTGCTGCGGGAGTCTTTGAGGCACCGCTCTTTGGATTTGCTTCCGCGATCACGCTGGCCCGTCTATTTCGCTATTTTGGCGTGGGCTATCTCGCTATTCGCTATGGCGCGGATGCGATGCCCTACCTTGCGGCTCACAAGTTGCAAGTGGCAGCGCTCGTAATTGCGCTTGTCGTGGTTAGCTATGGGCTTTCGCGCTGGATACTGCGGCATAGGCCGCATCATGAGCCGCAAGAATAAGCCGGCAGGTGGCTTAATGGCGCAGGTCTCGAGCCCAAACCAACTTCTGTGATGTGACTTTGTTGTTTGGATCGAGTTCGATGACAGCGGCAATCTCATGTGCTGTCTCGCCCGCAGCGGGATAACGCAAGTCACGCAATACGACCACATAGCCGGCCTCGGTTTTTTCCAGGCTGGCTTTTGGAATCTGCGCGGTCGCAAGAAATCGTCTGGCTACGACTGTGTTTCGTGCCGCATCGAGGGCGGGAGATGGATCCGGTTTGAATTGCCTCACGCTGGAGTCGGCGTCGAAGATGTCGGCGGAAGCGGCATCGACGTCAATTTCGTTCAGCGCGTTCTCGGTCTCCACGATTCCATGCCAGGTGAGGATCGAGAGGGACTCCGGGAAAGCGCTCACGCGGCGCGGAGTTTCTCCATGAAACGTTCGTGATTCCATCAGAGCCACCACATTCGAGTGTAGAGTGGCGCGCGCACCTACATAGGCCAGGACCAGAACGAGGCCGACGATGGCGCCGGTTTGTCCGCGCGGCTTTTTTGATTTGGCGCCGATCTCAGAGCTGACGAGATGCAATAATTCGGGCAGCGCAATGCACGCAATGAGGATCGTGAGAATCCACGGATCGATCCCGGGGAGCCAGTCTGGCGCGAAACGGCGGGAACTAATTGGCCATAAAAGCATCACTCCGTCGGATTGGCAAATGTCCATCGCCAGATGCAAGAGAGCGGCACATATCGGTGCCCCCAAGAGGTAGGCAAAAAAGCGGCGGAACAAGAAAATCCGTCTGGCGGCTGGCTCCTCTGGAATGGTCTCGTCCTTCCCCAGGTTGCCTAGTGGAATGCGCGTCGCGTACCAGCGGTTGGCCAGGTGGCCCGAAACGATTACGATCACGATAGTGAGGAAAAACGCCGCGACGATGGAGTGAAATGAGGTTCGGTGCCCTGCCAGAAACGTCGCGGGCCCGCCGTAGACGCTCAGCCAATCCAGATCTGCAACCGTCCCAGCGAGAAGCGCTGAAAATACGGCCACCTTTCCGGCCCGTGGGAAAAACCCTCGCGCGACGGCGAGCGATGCTAGTCCATGAGTGACAATGTCCACAATTAAGACTTCGCGGATGCTTTCGTTGCCGAGATAAGGCCGTTGCTTGGTACGAGCAGCTTTAGAGCGCGCGGCATAATTTTGAACTCGACAGGGAGGCGCGCGAGCGGCTCGCCGTCCACCTGCGCATAAATGGGGTCGTTCCCAATTGGTTCGCAGATGATTCTGTCCGCTTTCCAGAAGTGGACGCCTTCTGTGCCGCGGAGTTTCCCCAGCCAGAGCGTCGGCAAGTAACTCAGATAACGCAAACCGCTCTGCGTAGTCAGGGTCATCAACTCGAACTGATCTTCATAGAGATCGGCGTCCGTTGTGATCTTGAACGGCCCGCCATAGTTTTTGGTGCGGCCGACTACGACGAGTGAGGAGTCGATTTCCTTGCCTGCGGCAATCACGCGAAAGTGCTGGAATTTATAGCGGAAGGCCTCGCGCGCGCCCTGCCACCAGTACGCCAGGATGCCAACGCGCGCTTTCAGATCGAGATCGATGGAATACACGATCATTCCATCGGGCCCCGCCCCGGCAACGCTTAGAAAATATTTTGTCTTCGCCGGTTCGTTGAGCGGAGTAGCGAGCCCCAGGGGAATATCCCGGACTACGCCATGAACGAGCATTTCCGCAGCACTGGGAATGTCCCAGGGCAAATTTAGTTCCTTGGCGAGAACATTGGCGGTACCACCTGGAAGAAGCGCGAGTGGAACGCGGTGGCCATTTTTCTGGCCTGCGAGGCCGTTCACGACTTCATTCAGCGTGCCGTCGCCTCCGCAGGCGATGACGAGCTGGCGCCCTTCGTCATTGGCGCGCTGCGCAAACTCTGTGGCATCCCCGGCCTTGGTAGTTTCGGATAGGTCCGTCTGGATGCCGCCAGCGGCAAAAATGCGGCGCGCTTCGTCCAGCATGGCGCGGCGGCCATGCCCGCCGTTACCGGCGTTAGGGTTGTGAATCAGCAGCGCGTTTTGGATTTCTGTGGCCATACTTTGTTCGCGTCTTGTGCCCGAGTCATTGAAGCTGCTCGTATCTTGCCGACTTCATTCTATATAATGTCGGGCGAAATTGAGCTATCCCTTCTGCAGAGGGTTTCATGGCCAAGGCTGCGCCTGCTTCCATCAAGAAAGAGATCGAAGGGCTTCGCGAGAAGCTTAGGCACCACGAGTATCGCTATTACGTCCTCGATGACCCGGAAATATCCGACGCCGCTTACGACAAGCTGATGGAGCGGCTGAAAGCGCTCGAGGCGGCCCATCCTGAGCTGGTTACGGCCGATTCGCCGACGAGTTCGCGTAGGCGGCACTCCCCGCGAGGGATTCGAGACGGTGCGCCACGCGCCGGCAATGCTGAGCCTCGACAATACTTTTTCCTACGATGCGCTGCGAGATTTTGACCGGCGCGTGCGCGAAGGCAGCGGCAAAGAAAAGATCGAATACATAGCTGAACATAAATTTGATGGCCTGAGCATTTCGTTGCTGTACGCGGGCGGCAAGCTGGTGCGCGGCGTGACGCGCGGCGATGGCACGACCGGCGAAGATGTCACCGCCAACGTGCAAACGATCCGTTCGATTCCGCTGCGAGTGGATGCCGCGGAATTGAAGAAGCTCAGCTGCCGCCCGATTTCGAGGTGCGCGGAGAAGTGCTCATGCCGCGCAAAGCGTTTGAAGAGCTGAACGGCAGCAAGAGCTGGCGGGCGGGAAGCATCTTTGTCAACGCGCGCAACTCCGCCGCCGGGCGCCGTGCGCGTGCTTGATCCTTCAATCACCGCGGCGCGGCGGCTGGATTTTTTTGCATACTACCTCTTCGTGGATGGCAAAGTTCCTTCCCGAAACATTCGGAGAGCCTGCTGGCGCTCAAGCAATTGCGGTTCCGCGCTTCGCCCGATTGGCAGTTGTGCATGGGATTGACGCCGTCAGAAAATTCGTCGAAGACTGGGACGTCAAGCGCGAAAAGTTGCCATACGAGATCGACGGCATGGTGATTAAGGTGAATGACATCGGCCATTCAGAACGAATTGGGCTATCACCGCCAAAGCTCCGCGCTGGGCGGTTGCGTACAAATATCCCGCGCGGCAGGAAACCACTGTCGTCAACGACATCATCTTTCAAGTCGGCCGCACAGGCACGCTGACGCCGGTCGCGGTGCTGGAGCCGGTGCAAGTGGGAGGCGTCACTGTCAGCCGTTCGACACTGCACAATATGGATGAAATTGCGCGCCTCGGCCTGCAAATTGGCGACACTGTGCTCATCGAGCGCGCGGGCGAAGTGATTCCGCACGTCCTGAAGGTGGTCAAGGAAGGGAAGAACCGCAAACCTTTTCGCATGCCGAAGCATTGTCCCGAATGTGGCAGCCGGATTCACAAGGATCCGAAGAAGAGGTCGCGTATCGCTGCGTCAACGCCGGCTGCCCGGCGAAACGGAAAGAGTCGCTGCTCCACTATCGCGGGCCGCCACGCGATGAACATCGACGGCCTGGGCGAAAAAATCGTCGATCAACTTGTGGACAAGGGATTGGTGAAAGATGTGGCCGATCTCTATTCGAATTGAAACTGGACCAGGTGGCGGCGCTCGATCGAATGGCGGAAAAATCGGCGCAGAATCTGCTCGATGAAATTGAGGCAGCAAGAAAAACAGTTTGGCGCGCCTGATTTATGCGCTGGGCATGCGCTTTGTCGGGCGAACGCACGGGGCAACTTCTGGCCGAGCATTTTGCTTCGCTCGAGGAATTGGCCGCGGCGGACGAAGAGCAACTCGTCGCCGTTAATGAAGTTGGCCCAAAAGTGGCAGCCAAGCATCGCCGAATTTTTCTCCGAGCCCGCGAACCGCCAGCTCATCAAAAAACTGCACAAAGTCGGCGTCCATCCCACAGCCGAAAAGCGCGAAGTCAAAAGCCAGAAGCTTGCAGGCAAATCTTTCGTCTTCACCGGCGGTCTTGCCAATCGCAGCCGCGAGGAAGCCGGCGGAATTGGTGCAGCAGCACGGCGGCAAAGTCTCCGGCTCGGTCAGCAAGAAAACCGACTACGTGGTAGTCGGCACCGACCCCGGCTCCAAACACGACAAAGCCAAAGAACTAGGCGTCCCCATCCTCACCGAATCGGAATTCGAGAAGTTGCTTGGACAAAAGTAAGCTAGGGCCAACTCTTTACGATTAGTCCAGGCACGAAGCAAGCCGGTGCGAGTCGGCTAGCGCGGTTGGGAGCTCGGAAAGCGGTTCACCAGATCGCTGAACAAATACTCGTGTTCGCTTTGCACACCCCAGCTTTCAAAGCGCGCCCAATACCAAGCCGGCCGCAGATTTGAACGAATCGTCGTCACTCGAGTAAGCGTGGTGCCGGTGGCGTCGCCTTTTAAATTGTATTCCGCACCATCAAATTCCAGCCAATGACGCCCCGGCATATTTGTACGATCAATGGCCAGCCGCATTCTTCGCGGCGGATCCCATTCGAGCACTGACTCTTCAATCGATCCATGATCGAAATAGCAGATTCGCTTGCTCCCGACGGACGTGCCCTGCAGCACGCATTTTTGCGGTATAGGCAACCCGATATGCATCAGCAGGGGTTTTCTGCCGGCCAGTTTGTCCAACGACTGGATATTCGCCCAAACCTCCTCTGGCGTTGCTGCCAGGTGCACAGTCGTCGAGACGCTCTGCGTGCGCGCCTCCGTGAATGTCTTGACTTCCAGACGATGCCCGCCAAAAAGCAATAAGGGCGCAGCCAGCAGAACGATGCAATTCGTTTTGGCACTCTCGAAAGGACGAATCATTTTGCGCAGCAATGTGCCGAGGGCCACGCCGATGGAAAGCGGGACAAAAATCAGCGGGAAGGCCAGGACAGCACAAAGAATTCCCTCTGAGCGCATCGCAATCAAACAAGAAAGGCAAATCAAGAGCGAGCCCGTTGCAGACAGAATAGCCACACTGGAAAATCCGCGCGGCGTAACCATGGCAATCGTTGCGCCGATCATTAAGGGCAACATAATGAAGAGAACCTGGCCCATGCGCGGACCCAGCGAGAGCCTTAATAGGAAGAAACCCGCGAGCCCGTAGACTGCCCCGGAGATGACGCCCACGATTGCGCCAAGCCATGCGGGGAAGCCTTTTCGCAGGTCAAAGGGGTCTGTGCCGGGCATCACGTCCCTCCGTCTAATCTTGATAGAACGAGGCTTTTCTCGAAGGTAGCTGGTGCCGCGCGGCCGGGCAAGCGTTTTGTTCCTTTGAAGTTGCTGTAAAGGAATAAAGTGTTGTCCTCTCCAGAGAGTTCGATCCATTCGTAATCTTCGACCAAAGATAGGGTTACGTCGCAGGGATAGGTCAATTGTGATCGGCAACTTCTAGATTACCCGCCCCATACCGCGATACAATGATAGCGGCGGGTGAGCCGGGTGATCGCTGGCTTGGTCATCGCAAGATGGCTGGGCGGGAGGAAAGTCCGGACACCGTTGTCGTAGGCTCGCAAGAGCCGGTGACGAAATAGGGCAACGCGCCTGGTAACGCCAGGGGGACCGTAGCACAGACTTCAGTCTGTGCATCTTCGCTTGCGCGATAGATAAGATATAGTTCGTGCGGCGAAGAAAGAACACAGGCTAAAGCCTGTGCTACTGTTCACGGAAAGTGCCACAGAAAATATACCGCCGGCTGAGAGAAGCACGGTGGCATCGCGCAGGAAAACCTGCGAGACGTCCGCGAAAAGCTCGCTCAGTTTGGCAAGGGTGAAAAGGTGGGGTAAGAGCCCACCGCTCCGGTGGCAACATCGGAGGCACGGAAAACCCCGCGTGGTGCAAGGCCAAATAGGAGGGGAGAGCCGGCCCGGCTCGCTGAGAACGCTTGCGAAGTCGACCGCTTTGCGGTCGCCGATGCAAAGACGCGCTCCCTCCACCATGGAGCAATCCATCGTGGAGAGCAACCCTCGGGTAGGCTGCTGGATCCCGGTGGCGACACCGGGACTAGAGGAATGATCGCCGCTGCGTGCTGTCCCTCAGGGGATTGCGCGCCGCACAGAATCCGGCTTACAGGCTCATCCGCTATTTTCTCAATGTTCTTAATTGTTTTTTACTGACCTAACGGCTGCCTAACCAATCGCCTAACCAACTTCTTCCGGTACCGAAGAGTATAAGATAGAGACATGTCTGCACAGCTTTCCCGGAAGACGGTCGGCCTGCTTCGAATGGTTCTTGAGCAAATAACACCCGAAGACTGGACTAATGCCCTGTTTGAATTCGGAATCGAAAGAAAAGCCCTCGATTTGATACGACTCCGGAGATTTCAGTGGGCCGACATCTTGCGGGACCTACATGCAGAAAAGTTTGGAGACAACAATTCCTATTTTTCAGATTCATTGTCGGGGCCTGCATGCAGGGACACTCTTGAACGGCTATTAGCGTTCGCTCTCTACCACAACAGCGGACCCGAAGCTGGACAACTTGCCAAGTCTGCACTGGACGATGGAGTTGAAGTGTCTGTATCCGATGGAGCCACGTCCACTTTACCTAAGGCTGCAGACAAGAAATCCTCGGTTGTTACCGGCATCGTCGCGCAGCAAAATACTGCCGTACCTAAAAAATCTGGCTTGCTCAAATCCGTATGGGCCATCGTCAAGAAAGTGGATGCTGCACTCCACGCCGCGATCATGCGGGCGATTCCCCAAGCGATACCGACATTTGACCGCGCCTTGGAAGTGGTTTTTGGGGTGGTCGTCCATCCAGCGTTCGCTCTTATTGCTGCCCTGCTATTAGGTGTGTTGGTCCTCACAGGCGTCATCAAGGCGATTGTTTTCTTTTCCATTCTCTTTGCTTGGGCAGTTGCCGGGCTATGGATTGCTAGAGCGAAACCTGTACGAGCGTTGAACGTCACATTTCGTTTGTTTTTTGTCGGAATCATAGGTGCTGCATTGGGCGTGGTAGGAAACAGTTTTGGTCACTGGGCGCTGGACGCTTACAACCGCCAGAAGGCTGCTGAACGTCCTGCGGAGCGGCCCGGACCCACTGAAGAACACACCAGTGGAGAACCGCGTCAGCCAGAGACCAAGACCCCGGAAAAGTCGCCATCAACGCAGCCCGAACTACCGAAAGGAAATAATTCGCCGCCAACAGACGAGACTGCGGAAAAGGAACCGCCGCCAACAAATGCTCTCACTTCAGGCAACAAGAAACGACTGCCAGAGTTAAAACCAAGACCCAGACTCGACGATTCACTGAAGATCAATGCGTTTGCCGGGATGGGAAATTATGTCGAGGGAAGCCAAATCGGAAGCATCAATCCCATCATTTGGAAGAGCTATTATTCCGAGGTCGATGTGATATTTGTGAACACCAGTTCTGAAGACTATGACGCATTTGATGTCTCCGTGGACGTAGACCAAGTTATTTTTGCTGTAACTCAAGGCACAGCGGTTCCGGGGGTTTCTGTTTTCAGTCCAAACGGAGGACCAGGAACGCAGTTACCGCCACAACAAAAGGGGCCGCTTCCTCCGAACAGTGTTGTGATGCTTCCGAACAACATCGACTCGTCGCCCAGAAGAGTGCGTTGTGAGAAATTTCCGCGAAGGCTGCCCATACGGATGGTCTTCGCCGTTGCAAATGTTAAATTTCCAATGGACTACAAACATGGGCAAGTACTGATGTTTGGTTATGGACTACCAGATTTAAATCCGAAGGCTCTGCCGAAATGGGCGAAGATCGAGGGGAGCTACAAATTGCTTGGCAACGAGTTTCACGTTTCAAAAACACAAGAATTTACGCAACCCGCGATACCCTGAGCAAAGTTTATCCGCGTATCCCGATTACTTTCTTGCCCCGCTGTGCCGCTATCTTGGCTTGCTCCTCGATACCCATACCGGAGTCCATCTTGCTTTGCACGGCATCACGGGCAGCCGGAACGAACTGCGCGTAGTACTCCTCGACGGTTTCAACTGTGTCGGCCAACATCTTCGCAACCTCAAAGACGCCGATTCCACGAGTCAGCATGTCGCAAGCGAACGTGTCGCGGAAGCAGTGCGCCGAACCCTTGATGCTTGCTCGTTCGCACAACGCTATGGCGCGGCGGCTCAGAATAGCGCGGTCGGTATACGGCGCAACCGTTTCGGGATTCCACAGTACGCGGTCTTCAATTGAGGGTTTGCGTTCGCTACGTATAGATTCAAGATTCTCGCGCAATTCAGTGGATAGAGGAATGATCGCGACCTTGCTTCGCTTTTGCGTCAATATCTCAATCTCACCGTTGCTCCCTCGACCGAAGTGAACGTGCTTCCACTGTAGTTGCACAGCATCGGAAACGCGCAAACCAGACCAGCGCAGGAGCAAGAACGTGGACGTATCATCTATCGATTGCTTTCGTGAATTCTTGTACGCCGCAGCCTGCCTGATGGCACCAAGCTCCTCCCCCGTGAAAGGGCGTGCGCCGTTCTTAGGGTTCTTCCCCGGCCCATATTGCAATGAACAAAGAACGCGTCGCCGCAATCCTGGAGCGCGATCTGGACGCAACCATCCAGATGTGGATGTCCCGCGTTGATCGCACCGACGAACTTACCGCGATCTCATTGACCTACCAAGAGCGTACTGGCCATCTCCCTCTTCTGTTGAACGACCTCGTGTGCCGCCTTCGTCTTGCTCCCGATACCAAATCTCCCATTTCCCGCGCCGCACGCGATCATGGAATTCTCCGTCGCAAGCAGGGCTATACCGTCCCTATGGTCGTGGAAGAGTCGCGAATTCTGCAGGTCAGCATCTTCAATACTCTGCAAAACAATCTAGGCCGCGTGGATTTCAGTACGGTGCTCCTCGACGTGATGACCATCGCTGATGAAGTAGACTCGCAATTGAAGCAGGCTATGCTCGGTTTCATGGAAACCGCAGCCGCAAAGTCGGCGAGCTAACTCCCGAATTCTTTACTCTCCGGCCGAACCTCTTCCGCGCACGGTTGGTATTGCGGAGCGAACCCCGATTCTCAGCACCAGGCCTGCTAGCTTTTCCGCACTGGAATATTTTGATTCAAACGGAAGAAATTATCCGGGTCGTACTGCGTCTTTACGTCGACCAACCGATCCCACCGCTCGCGATACGCCTCTGGGACTCGATCCTGTTCGTCGCCACTCATGAAGTTGACGTACACACCTGGCGTCATAGCAGACCGCAACTCGGCGAACAGCGCGCGCACCCACGCGATGTTTGCGGCATCCTCCGCAGGCTCTGACCAGGTTCCCAACAGGTTTACAATGAACGGAGAACTCCGATCCCCGAATGCAGTCTCGCTCGCGGCCACGCGTCCTGCCGCGCCGCCCAGATAAGACAGTTCGATCTGGCTCGCGGGGGAGGGAATTGTCCCCAGCGCTTCCACCATGCGCTGAATCTCCTGATCCGCCAAAGATTTAAAGTAACCGGACTTCGTATAATACCGCCGCCCATGCGGGAATTCGTGGTCCGCCATAGTCTGCAAAGTGAGGAACGAAAGTTCGCTCTTAGTTATCGCTACCGTGTTGCAGAGAGAAAGCCCGCGATCCACATAACGGCGCCCTTCTTCAAGATCACCAACCCAAAGCAAACCCTGACTCGCTACTGGACGCCCGCGCAAGTGCGCAGGAATGTTTTCCGTATGCGGAGCAATCGTCAGGAAGATTCCCCATCGCAAATTGTCCGGGGCGTGAGTCATGAATTCCCGCCATTGCTTCACGATGGCGGGAATATCATCGCCGGAGCACATGCCTGCGCCGAAGAGCACGAAGGTTACCGGATGAAGATTTACTTCGAACTCGGTCACCACGCCAAAGTTGCCTCCTCCTCCGCGCAGCGCCCAAAATAGCTCCGGATTATCCTTGGCGTTTGCGCGCACTATCGAACCATCCGCGACAACGACCGTGAAACCCACAACGTTGTCGCAAGAAAGCCCGTGTAAACGGTTCAGCCAGCCAGTGCCGCCGCCCAAAACGAGGCCTGCAGCGCCTGTGTGTGAGACAACTCCAGCCGGGAAAGCGAGGCCGACTTTTTGTGTGGCAGAGTCGATGTCGCCGAGAAGGCACCCGCCTTCAAAGCGCGCTCGCTGAGTTTGTGCGTTGACGCTCACGGCCCGCATCCGCGAAAGATCAATCACTAGTCCATCGTCACACGTACCGAATCCTGCCAGGCTATGTCCGCCGCAACGAATCGCTGTTAGTACGCCCACCGCTGCCGCGGCTCTCACTGCCGATTGCACATCCGCCACGTCCGTGCAGCGTGCAATCAAGCCCGGCTTACGAGCCACCATGCCGTTCCAAATGTTCCGGGCAACATCATATTCGCCATCGCCGGGGCGCAACAAATCACCGTGGAATTGCCGGCGTAGCGCGGAGTGAACCTCGACGATGGCTTTGCTCATGCTGACTATTCTCTTCACTCTCGAAATCAAACGCGGCATATTCTAGCTCGTGGAAGCGAAAAACAATCGGGAAATACGCTCCATGCTTGACATGCGCCGCGGCCGGGGTATAGCTTTCGCTTTGTTCATTTCACGAGCCTTCCTTTAACGTTTTTCCGGTTTCATTCAGGAGAAAAAGTTTGCAGGCCAAATCGCAAGACATTCTCCAGGCGGAATTTCATTCTCAGACTAATCTAAATTTTTCCGTCGAGACTATTCGCTCTTTCTTCCCGGCGTTGCATCGGCCTCCAGCATTCACTTTCTTCGACAACGCTGCCGGCGCCCAGATTCCGCAAATCGTCTTCGACGCCATCCATCGCCACCTGCTCGAATGCAACGTTCAGCGCGGCGGGCGCTATGCGAAAAGCCAAGAAGTTGACGCCACGATTGCCCGTGCGCGCCAGAGCGTGGCCGATTTCCTGAACGCACGCGATCCCAGCGAAATTGCGTTTGGCATGAACGCTACTTCGTTCATTCGCCTGATCAGCCTCGCGATTGGACAAACGCTCAGCGAGCGAAACGAAATTATTGTCAGCGATATGGATCACGAAGCCAATGTCGCCACCTGGATGGCACTTGAAAAAGACGGCGCAAAAATTCTTTGGTGGAAGATGGGCGAGGACGGCAACCTGCACGTCGAGGATCTAAAACCTCTCGTCTCCTCCAAAACTCGCCTGGTCGCGTGCGCCGTCGCTGCGAATTCGCTTGGCTCAATCGTGGACGTCGCCGGGGCCGCCAAAATCGCGCACGAAGCTGGCGCGGAAATCTTTCTTGATTGCGTCCACTACGGCCCGCATGGCCAGATGGACGTGCAAGCCTTCGACTGCGGCTACCTCGTCTGCTCCGGCTACAAAATCTTCGGGCCGCACATGGGTTTTCTCTGGGGACGCCGCGAGCTACTGCAAAAACTTCCCACCTTTCGAGAAGAGTTCATTCCCGACGAGCCTCCGGGAAAAATCGAAGCTGGCACTTTCATCTATGAAAACGTCGCGGGTATGGATGCTGCCATTTCCTATCTCGAATCCCTCGGCAAGCGCCCCCAACCCGCTGGCGATGGCGCAATCAAAGAGTCGAAACGCGCGAATCTTGCTCGCGCGATGCAAAGTATCCGTGCTTACGAAGAATCGCTCTCGCTCGAAATGTTGCAGGTCCTCAACAATTGCGGCGCGACAATTTATGGTTTAGCGCGAAAAAACCAGGTGCATGACCGCGTGCCAACCTTGTGCTTCAACCTGCCAAAAGTCGCGCCGGCAAAAGTCACCGAGGCCATGGCTCGCGCCGGAATCGGCATTCGTGATGGCCACATGTACGCCCCGCGCCTGATGAAACGATTGGGCGTGCGTCTGGAAAGTGGCGTCGTTCGCGCTTCCTTGGTCCACTACAACACAATCTATGAGATTCATAGCTTCGGTAACGCCCTGCTCGATCTGACCAAGCATGGCTGAACCTTCCGATTCTCTTCATACGCAAACCCCGCCATTCGCCAAAGAAGGCTCGCTGTCCGCAACATCGCCAAATCCCCACGAGCTAAGGCGCAGGCTAACTCAACGCCAGCTCACCATGCTAGCCATTGGCGGAGCCATCGGCGTCGGCCTGTTTCTCGGCAGCAGCGTAACCATCCGCCTCGCCGGCCCCGGCGTCATCGTCACCTACCTGATCGGCGCGCTCATCGCCATGATCATCGCGTACTCACTGGCGGAAATGGCGGTCGTTCAACCCGTCGCAGGTTCCTTCGGCGTCTACGCGCAAACTTATCTCAGTCCGTGGGCCGGTTTTTCCGTACGGGCCACGTATGTGCTGGTGCAAATCATTGCCATCGGCGCGGAAGTCACGGCAGTAGCGATCTATTTTGCGTTTTGGTTTCCCGCCGTTCCGCAGTGGGTGTGGGTGGTCGCCGTCTCGATGTGCCTCGTCGCCGTCAACACGCTCCAGGTAGGGCGGTTCGGCGAGTTCGAGTATTGGTTCGCTTTGATCAAAGTCGTGGCTATCATCGTTTTCATTGCCTTAGGTCTGGCATTGCTCATCGGTTTGGGACCTGCGCCCGCGATTGGCCTCTCCAATCTCACCGCGCACGGCGGCTTTCTTCCGTTCGGCTGGAAGGGAGTCTGGCTTGCGCTCACGCTCGCGATTACAAGCTACATGGGCGTCGAGGTCATCGCCGTCACGGCTGGTGAAGCGCAAAATCCCTCAAAATCCATCCCGCACGCCATGCGCACGATTGTCTTCCGCCTGGTGATCTTTTACGTTCTCGCCATCGGCATCATGTTGGCGATGACTCCGTGGAATCAAACCGGCAGCGACCTGACCGGCAGTCCTTTTGTACGCGCACTTTCCATCGCGCGTATTCCTTTCGCCGCAGGCATCATGAATCTGGTCGTCATCACCGCCGCCCTTTCCAGCGCCAACACAAATCTCTATCTCACAACTCGTATGCTTTTTTCTCTCTCCCGGGGCCGCTACGCCCCGCGTTGGCTCGGACTCCTCAGCGGCAACGGCGTCCCGCGGCGCGCCCTCGCCGTTTCCACCGCAGGCATGATCGCCGCAATCCTGCTCGCGATTTACGCTCCCAGCCGCGCATTCCTGATGCTTTATGGCGTAGCAGTGGCAGGCATGTTTTTTGTTTGGATCATAATTCTTATAACGCATATCGCTTTTCGGCGAGCCGTCGGCCCTGAGCGCGTCGCCCAGCTCCCCATGCGTCTCTACTTTTTTCCCTATTCGACAGCACTGGGCATCGCCGCGCTCTTGGGAATTGCCGCGAGCACCTTCTACGTGGATGGATTGCGCTACACCGTCCCGGCTTTCGCACCATTCCTACTGCTCATCTCGCTGGTGTATTGGATGATTCGTCGCAAGGAGCTGACGGCAAGCGCAAATCCTGCCGAGAGTGAACTCGGCTCCACATCCGTAAGAGAGTAGTTACGCAACAATCGGTCCGCATTCCCCTGAACTCGTCCCCACTTTGTTTTTATGGCAAAGTAATGCGCGATGGCCGCACCCGAAAACTCCAACGCCGCCGGCCGCGTCGCGTTCCAATATCCCAGCTTTGTACTTTTTCAAACGGCCCGCTTTTGCATCGTCCTCGCAACTGAAATGCAATCGGTTGCGGTCGGCTGGCAAGTCTACGAGATCACCAAGCGTCCGCTCGATCTCGGGCTCGTGGGTTTGGCGCAGTTCCTGCCCGGAATTCTTCTCTTCCTCGTTTCTGGCCATGTCGCCGATCGCTACGATCGGCGACGCCTCATTGTCATTTGCTACGTCGGCTTCGCCGTATGCTGCGCTTTGCTGCTTGTCACAGCGGTGCGCAACGTTCGGTCGGTCTACTACATCTTTGCTGTTCTCATCCTTCTTGGCATCGTCCGCTCCTTCACCGGCCCTGTCAGCCGTGCGCTTCTCCCGCAATTGATTCCCGAAGAGCATTTCCCAAGCGCCGTGGCCTGGGCCTCGACCATTTTCCAAGGCGCTGCCATCCTTGGGCCTGCGTTAGGCGGACTTGTTTACGCTTTCTTTCGCGGCCCCTCGGCCGTTTACGTGTTGGCCGTGCTTATGGCTATCGCGGCTGTCGTTTGCACGCTGCAACTCAATACCGAAGCGAAGCCCCGCCCGCGCGAGCCCATCAACCTCACGACTGTCTCCGCCGGGCTTCGTTACATCTGGCGCGAAAAAGTGGTACTCGGCTCCATCTCTTTGGATCTCTTCGCGGTCTTCCTCGGCGGAGCCGTTGCCCTCTTGCCCGTCTACGCCAGCGAAATTCTGCTGACAGGCCCGTGGGGCCTCGGTCTTCTCCGCGCAGCTCCCGGAGTTGGCGCAGCGGCGATGGCCCTTTTTCTAGCGCATCGTCCAATGCGGCGCAAAGTCGGCCTCATCATGTTATGGTGCGTTGCGGCCTTTGGCTTGTTCAACATTCTCTTCGGCCTCTCTCACAGCCTCGTACTTTCCTTAATCGCACTGTTCTTCGTGGGAGCGACGGATATGGTCAGCGTGATTGTTCGCGCGGTACTCATCCAGGTCGCCACCCCCGACGAAATGCGTGGGCGCGTCAACGCGGTCGACATGGTATTTATCGGCGCCTCAAATGAATTCGGGGAGTTCGAGTCAGGACTGACGGCGCAATGGTTCGGAACGGTGCCCGCCGTCGTGCTCGGGGGCATTGGAACACTCGTGGTGACAGCTATCTGGGCGTGGCGCTTTCCTGAGCTAAGGAAAGTCGAACAAATCCACTCTTTGCCGAGCCGTCCGGCCTAACCCCTGCCAAATGGCACAACTGAGAAGTGCCCCAGCCCAGCTTTTCGGCATGGGCAGGCGACCTAAGGATTTATCTTTGTTGGCGCTGCCACGCTTGCTGGGGCGGAAGCCTGGGTCGTGGGCGCGCTGGTCAAAGCCGCTTTCACCGAAGCTGGTATTTTGTCGGAATTCGCCAGCAACACACTAACTTGCCAAATCTGCGTTTCCGTCAATCGCCCCTTGAAGCCTGGCATTCCCGTCAACCGGATGCCATTCTCCGCTTTCCAATAAGTTTCCGACGCCGGATCATCCGAGACGCCCGTTCCGTGGAAAAGCTGGGGTGGCGGCGGGTACATGCCCTCTGCAATCTTCGTCTTCGGCTGATCCGGCAGCCCATGGCACACCGCGCAGTTCTCTTTGTAGACCTCCGCGCCGCTCAGGTAGCTCTTTTCTTCGGCGACCACTGGCGATGCAGGAATCTTCTCTTTCTCAATATGTGCATTCAGGGCCATGTGGGCAAATTTCTTTTCAAAGGGCATGGGCGGATCCGTCACCGCCACGGGTGCGCGCCCGCTAGCAAAGTAGAAGTAGCCGCCTCCCGCGATGAGCAATATCGCCAACAGAATGCCTAGAATTAAGCCCTTTACCATGTGTCTGTTCTCCCGCTCTCTTCAGAGTCCCCGCTGCCACCTTGCCCAGCCACCTGGCCGCGCGGTCCGATAGTGTAAACTTTTGACCACCCCAATGCCCACTAGAATTATCCGTAGGTATAGGAGGCGCCCTCCTCCGTGCCTCCCCCCATCTTCATACTCACCAACCCCGGGGATTTGCCGTCCCAAGGAGGGGGGCTTCGTAACCATTTGCTCCGGAAATCCGTCCAATCTAGGCGTAGGTCTGCGTTTCCGATAGGCTCAAAGTGTTCGGCGGGGGACCCCTAAGTATGTACCCCCAGTCTTGCCCGGCAGACTCACTCGAGACATCGTTTTTATTGGCTTTTACTGACAGGAGAGAACGGATGGGCCATCTTGATTCCCTAGAGCTTCCCAATCGGGGCCCGCGTGATTCTTCCGCGACAGAGCCCGCCAAGAGCCGCTGGTGGCTCTGGATTGTCGTTCTGGGCTTCCTCGCCGTCGGCATCTGGTACTATCGCGCAGCCCATTCGACAAGCGAAGCCGGCGCTAAAGGCGCTCCGGGCTCCTATGGAAAAGGGGGCCCCGGCGACTTTGGCATGTTCGGGCCTGTGCCGGTCGTTGTCGCCACGGCGCAAAAGGGCGATCTTCCGGTCTATCTCATCGGCCTCGGCTCTGTCGCAGCCTTCAATACCGTGACCGTCCGCAGCCGCGTCGATGGCCAAATCGTCAAAGTAAACTTTACCGAGGGCCAGTTCGTCCACGAAGGCGATGCGCTCATTGAAATCGACCCTCGCCCCTACCAGGTCATGCTGGAACAGGCCGAAGGCCAGCTCGCTAAAGATCAAGCGCAACTCCACGACGTGCAAGTCGATTTCGAGCGTTACACGACCCTCTACAACGAGGGTGTCGTCCCCAAGCAGCAGGTCGATACCCAGCAAGCCCAGGTCGGCCAATTTCAAGGCGCGCTCAAAGCAGATCAAGCCACCATTGACAACGCAAAATTGCAGCTCGTCTATTCCCGCATCACGGCACCTATCAGCGGCCGCGTGGGTTTGCGTCTCGTGGATATCGGAAACATCGTGCACGCCACTGATACAACGGGACTTCTCGTCATCACCCAACTCCAGCCGATTTCCGTCATCTTCACCCTGCCGCAGGACCAGCTTCAGCAGGTCTTAGTCAAAATCCGTGGCGGAGGCGTGCTCCCCGTCCAGGCCTACGATCGCGATGACACTACCAAGATTGCCGACGGTAAACTCGCCACCATCGACAATCAAATTGATCCGACGACGGGCACATACAAGCTCAAAGCCATTTTCTCCAACGACAACAACGTTCTCTTCCCGAATCAGTTCGTCAACGTCCATATGCTCGTCGACACCAAACGAAATGTAGTTATTGTTCCCGGTGCCGCGATTCAGCGGGGCCCGCAAGGCACGTACGTCTACGTTGTCTCGGGAGGCGACACCGTGAAAATCCGGATGGTCACAGTAGCCCAGACCACGGGCAACAACATCGGTGTCAGCTCCGGTCTTAACGCGGGTGATGTGGTCGTGATTGACGGCCAAGACAAGCTTCAGAACGACAGCAAGGTCATTGCGAACGCCGCTCCAACCGGAGGCGCCGCGGGAGGAACATCTGCCCAGCCCGCTGCGCAGAGTGGACAGCAGTCCGAAAAATCCGTCCCTGGTCAGCCTGCAGGTAAGACTCGATGAGTCCGTCCCGGCCGTTCATTTTGCGGCCTGTCGCAACCACCCTCCTGATGATCGGAGTGCTGCTGGTCGGTTTCGTCGCCTACCGCCAGCTTCCTGTCTCCGCGCTTCCCCAGGTCGACTATCCGACGATTCAAGTCCAGACCTTCTACCCTGGCGCCAGCCCCGACGTCATGGTTTCTTCCGTCACCGCCCCGCTCGAGCGCCAGTTCGGCCAAATCCCCGGCCTGAGCCAAATGACTTCCACCAGTTCCTTCGGTAGCTCCATCATCACGCTGCAATTCAATCTCGATCTCAACATTGACGTCGCTGAACAAGAGGTCCAGGCCGCCATTAACGGAGCCTCCAATCTTCTCCCTCAAGGGCTTCCGAATCCCCCGATCTACAACAAAATCAATCCCGCCGACGCGCCCATCCTCACCCTTGCCCTTAGTTCAAGCTCGATGCCGCTTTCCAAAGTCGAAGACCTTACGGACACCACGCTCGCGCAGAAAATCTCCCAGCTCACGGGAGTCGGACTCGTCAGTATCAGTGGCGGCCAGCGTCCAGCCGTGCGCGTCCAAGCGAATCCCACGGCGCTCGCTTCTTACGGCCTGAGTTTGGAAGATTTGCGTACTGTACTGGGCGCTGCCAACGTCGATCAAGCCAAGGGCACCTTTGATGGACCTCATCAGGCCTACACTATCGGCGCAAACGACCAGCTCATCTCCAGCGACAGTTATCGGCCCCTCATCGTGGCTTATCGCAACGGCGCTCCGGTGCGGCTGTCCGACGTCGCCACCGTTTTCGACGGCACGGAAAATGTGAACCAAGCTGCCTGGGCCGGCAAAAATCCTGCCGTCATTCTAAACATTCAGCGTCAGCCCGGCGCCAACATCATCGCCGTGGTCGATCGCGTCAAGAAACTCCTCCCGCAGCTCTCGGCCGCGCTCCCCGCCTCTGTGAAGATCGAAATTCTCACCGACCGTACCAGCACCATCCGCGCCTCCGTCGAAGACGTGCAATTTACGCTGATGCTCACCATCGCCCTGGTGGTCATGGTCATCTTTCTTTTTTTGCGCAGCCTGCGCGCCACTGTCATTCCCGCGCTGGCCGTGCCGCTTTCCATCGTCGGCACTTTTGGCGTGATGTATCTCTGCGGCTACACGCTCAACAATCTCTCGCTTATGGCACTTACTATCTCCACCGGTTTCGTCGTCGACGACGCCATCGTCATGATTGAGAACATCAGCCGTTACATCGAACAGGGCGATACGCCACTCAACGCCGCGCTAAAGGGCTCCGAACAAATCGGCTTTACCATTATTTCGCTCACCGTTTCTCTTATCGCCGTGCTCATCCCTCTGCTTTTCATGGGCGACATTATCGGCCGCCTCTTCCGCGAGTTTGCCATCACCCTAGCGATCACGATTCTTATCTCGGCCTTCGTCTCTCTCACCCTCACTCCGATGATGTGCGCCAAACTCCTTCGCTATACGAAGGAGGAAGATCAAACCTGGTTCTATCACAAGTCCGAACTCGCCTTTAATTCCATCATTGCCTTCTACGGACGCACTCTGAAATTTGTGCTTCAGTTCCGCACCATCACGCTCCTCGTCACGGTCGGCACACTTGTTGGCACCATCTTGCTCTACATCTATATTCCCAAAGGTTTCTTTCCCGTTCAGGACACCGGCCTCATTTTGGGCGTCTCCGAAGCCGCGCAAAACATTTCCTTCACCGCGATGTCGCAGCACCAGCAAGCTCTCGCCGACGTAATTCTGAAAGACCCGGCAGTCGAAAGCCTCTCCTCTTTCATCGGCATTGACGGAACCAACACCACCCTGAACACCGGCCGAATTCAGATCAATCTCAAGCCTCTCGATGAGCGGAAAATCAGCGCCTCCGACGTGATTCGCCGCCTCCAGCCTCAGCTTGCGAGCGTCGATGGTATCTCGCTCTACATGCAACCGGTGCAAGACCTCACCGTCGAAGATCGCGTCAGTCGTACGGAATTCCAGTACAGCCTGGAAGATGTTGACCCTAAAGAGCTCGCCTATTGGACGCCACGCTTCATCGACAAACTGAAGTCCATCCCATCCGTACGCGACGTCGCCAGCGACGAACTGAACCACGGCCTCCTCGCTACGCTCATCATCGACCGCGACACGGCTTCCCGCCTCGGTGTCCTCCCCGCTGATATCGACAACACGCTCTACGACGCCTTTGGCCAGCGCCAGGTCTCCACCATTTATACTCAGCTCAATCAGTATCGTGTCGTCATGGAAGTTGATCCCTCGTTCCACCAGAATCCCGACTCTCTAAAAAATATTTACGTGAGATCTTCTGGAGCTCCACAAACTTCCTCCGGGTCGACGGCCAATATTTCAACGAATGGACAGGCAAACATTACCTCCGCTCCGAGCCCGCAAGTTCCGCTGAGCGCGTTTACGCGTTTCGAGCCTGGAGCCACCGCCCTGGCTATCAACCATCAGGGGCAGTTTCCGGTCGTCACCGTCTCATTCAACCTCGCTCCCGGCGCCGCTCTCGGCGATGCGGTCGACGCCATCAACAAGGCCAAGTCCGAATTGAATATGCCTATCAGTGTCCAGGCCACCTTTCAGGGCACAGCGGCGGCCTTTCTTGAATCTCTCGCCAACGAGCCCATACTCATTCTTGCCGCTCTCATCACCGTCTACATTGTTCTCGGCGTCCTCTATGAAAGCTATATTCACCCCATCACCATTCTCTCCACGCTTCCTTCCGCAGGTGTCGGCGCTATCCTTGCTCTCCTCCTTTTTCACATGGAGTTCAGCGTCATTTCGCTCATCGGCATCATTCTTCTCATTGGCATTGTCCAAAAAAACGCCATCATGATGATTGACTTCGCGCTTGAGGCCGAGCGCAAGGAAGGGAAGACGCCGCTCGAAGCCATCTACGAAGCCTGCCTGCTGCGTTTCCGTCCCATCATGATGACTACCATGGCGGCTCTCCTCGGTGCCCTGCCTCTGGCTCTCGGCACCGGCGTCGGCTCCGAATTGCGACGTCCTCTCGGCATCACCATTGTGGGCGGACTGATCCTTAGCCAACTGCTCACGCTTTACACCACGCCGGTGGTCTACCTTGCTTTCGATTGGCTGGCCCACCGCTTCGCTTTTCAGATTGGCAATTCCATCGAGGAGCCGGCCCACGGCGACTAGAAGATGACTTCCTCGACCAATTTCTCCGCACCTTTTATTCGCCGGCCGGTCGCCACTGCTCTCATTACCATTGCGATCTTTCTCTCCGGCGCGGTGGCTTTTCGATTTCTGGCTGTAGCGCCTCTACCCCAAGTCGATTTCCCGACTATTTCTGTTGGTGCCAGCCTGCCCGGCGCCAGCCCGGAAACGATGGCCTCAGCCGTTGCCACACCGCTCGAACGCCAGTTCGGCCGCATCGCTGGCGTCACGCAAATGACCTCCTCCAGCGGCCTCGGGTCCACTGGCATCACGCTTCAGTTTGACCTCAACCGCGATATCAACGCGGCCGCTCGCGACGTGCAAGCCGCCATCAACGCCGCGCGCAATCAGCTTCCGGCCGATCTTCCCGGCCAGCCCACGTACCGCAAGGTCAATCCCGCGGACGCTCCCATCATGATTCTGGCCTTAACCTCGGACAATTTTCCGCCGGCGCAGATCTATGACGCGGCCGATTCCATCCTGGCGCAAAAGCTCGCCCAGGTCGAAGGCGTCGGCCAGGTCTTCGTTTGGGGAAGCGCGAGCCCCGCCGTTCGCATTGAAGCCAATCCCTACCAGCTCAACAGCTACGGCATTAGTCTTGAGACCATTCGTGGTTCTCTGCAATCCGCCAACGCCAACTGGCCAAAGGTTCAATAGGCGACAGTAAACATGAAGCCTGCCCTGATCTTCGGCCTCATCAACGCCACGCTCAAGCCGCTGATCAAGGTCATCGGCTGCGCGTTCTACGTGCTCACCCTCGGCCTGGCCGCGCTCGTCGTCAACGGCCTGCTGCTGTGGCTGACCAGTGTCATCGCCGGCGACCTGACCCTGCCGTTCCACGTGACCGGGTTCTGGCCGGCCTTCTGGGGCGCCATCGTCGTCGGCCTGGTGAGCTGGCTGCTGAACCTGCTGATCGGCGATGACCGCCGGCGGAAGAACGAGCCGCCGCCAGTGCGCGTGGTTCGTGTTCGCTAGCCCCTAGACTGGCGGCTTAGACTTCTCAGCATTCCAGCGCTGAGTTACCATCCCCAATCCCGGAGTGACGCGGACGTGAAGACTGACGTCGAAGAGCTGAGCCCGACTCGTGTCCGGCTCAGCGTCGAGGTGCCGTTCGATGAGCTGAAGCCCAGCCTCGACAAGGCCTACCGCGAGGTCGGCCGTCAGGTCCGCATCCCGGGCTTCCGCCCGGGGCGCGTTCCGCCGCCGGTGATCGACCGCCGGGTCGGCCGGGAAGTCGTGCTCAGCCAGGCCGTGAACGACGCGATGCCCGACCTGTACGCCAAGGCGGTCGCCGAGGGGGACATCTATGCCCTCGGCCAGCCCGACGTGGAGATCACCAGCCTTGACGACGGCAAGGCGCTGAGCTTTACCGTCGAGGTCGACATCCGGCCCAAGTTCGAGCTGCCCGACCTGGCCAGCCTGGCCGTCACGGTCGACGACACCCGGGTCACCCCCGACGAGGTGGCTGAGTACCTCGGCTCGCTGCAGGAGCGGTTCGCCTCGCTGAAGGCCGTGCAGCGGCCGGTGGAGACCGACGACTATGTCTCGATCGACCTGTCCGCCTCGGTGGACGGCGAGCCGGTCGAGGACGCGCAGGCCAGCGGTCTGTCCTACCAGGTCGGCAGCCAGTCGCTGCTGGACGGGCTGGACGACGCCCTGGTCGGCATGTCGGCCGGGGAGTCCAAGACGTTTCTGACCGAGCTGGCCGGCGGCGACTTCGCCGGGCGTGAGGCCGACGTAACGGTGACCGTGCACAGCGTCAAGGTCAAGGAAGTTCCGGGCCTGGACGACGACTTCGCCCAGCTGGCCAGCGAGTTCGACACGCTCGGCGAGCTGCGTGCCGATACCCGGGCCCAGCTGGAGCGGATGAAGTCCACCCAGCAGGTCACCCAGGCGCGCGACCGCGCCCTCGAGTCGCTGATCGACAAGGTCGACCTCCCGCTGCCCGAGAGCGTGGTCGCCGAGGAGGTCACGCAGAACCGGGATGCCCTCGTGCAGCAGCTCGAGCGGGCCGGTGCCACCCTTGAGGGCTACCTGGAGATGTCGAACCAGACCGAGGAGCAGTTCGACGCCGACCTGGAGCAGCGGGCCCGCCGCGCGGTCAAGGTCAGCCTGATACTCGACCAGCTGGCCCGCGAGGAGGAGCTCAGCGTGGACCAGGCCGAGCTGTCCGCCTACGTCACGCGGCAGGCGGAGCAGATGGGCGTCGCGCCGGAGCGCCTAGCCAAGCAGCTCGCCGACGACGGCCGACTGTCCTTCGCGGCCGCCGAGGTGCTGCGCGGCAAGGCGATGAACCTGATCGCCGAGCGGGTCAAGGTCACCGACACCGCGGGCCACGAGGTCGACGTCAAGGCCGCCCTCAACGCCCCGGTCCAGGACGCCGGAAGCACCGACGACGAGGACGCCGGAAGCACCGGCGACGAGGACGCCGGAAGCACCGGCGACGAGGACGCCGGCAGCACCGGCGACAAGGACGCCGGCAGCACCGGCGACGAGGACGCCGAGGAGGCTAAAGCCCCCCGCCGCGCGTATCCCAGCGCCGTAACCGGGCGCATCATGATCGTGAAGGGTTGACTACGCTAGGAGGTAGAAAAGCCTTCGCGATCACGGCCCGTGCGCCGGTAGCGAACAGCACGCCCGCGCGGGACGATCGGGTTCCGCGCCGGCGTTATGGTCCTGACAACGACACCAGATGTGACTGGAGCAGGTGAATAGTGTGACTCAGCCCCTGTGGACCCCCACGCCGCCATCGATCGTGGCCGCGGCAGAAGCGCCGGTCCAGCCGTTCGGGGACCCGTTGTTCCAGCGGCTGCTGCGGCACCGCATTATCTTCCTCGGCCAGCAGGTGGACGACGACATCGCCAACCGCATCTGCGGCGAGATCGTGCTGCTCTCCTCCGAGGACGCCAGGCGCGACATCAGCATCTACATCAACTCCCCGGGCGGCTCGGTCTACGCGGGGATGGCCATTTACGACATCATGCAGTACGTCCCCAACGACATCGCGACCTACGCCATGGGCATGGCCGCGTCGATGGGGCAGTTCCTGCTCACGGCGGGCACCCACGGCAAGCGGTACGCGCTGCCGCACGCGCAGATCCTGATGCACCAGCCGTCCGGCGGGATCGGCGGTACCGCGTCCGATATCAGGATCCAGGCCGAGCAGATGCTCTACGTCAAGCGCACGCTGTTCGAGCGTACCGCCTACCACACCGGCCAGCCGGTCGAGCAAATTGAGAAGGACGCCGACCGTGACCGCTGGTTCACCGCCGAGGAGGCCAAGGACTACGGCTTCGTTGACCAGGTGATCCGCAGCGCCGTCGAGGAGCAAGACACGAACTGAACCAGTAGACTACAACCAAGGGGTCGGCAAGAAGAAGACGTATTGCTA